>NZ_FQVX01000002.1 GCF_900129495.1 Geodermatophilus nigrescens | reverse complement strand
AACCCGGAAGCTAAGCCTCTCAGCGCCGATGGTACTGCCCTGGAGACGGGGTGGGAGAGTAGGACGCCGCCGGACAACTCTTCACAGGAAGGGCCCCCACCACCCGGTGGGGGCCCTTCCTGCATTTCCGGGAGGCCGCCGTGACGGAATGCGTTGTGCGGAGAGCGGCGGCGCACTGTCAGCGCCGGCGGATCTCCTTCGTCGTCGCCCCGACGTTGTCGGCGAGCCAGGCGTTCAGCGCGGTGAGGTCCCGCCAGGCGGTGCGCACGCGCTCGAGCGCGTCGGGCCCGTGCAACCAGTCCGCGTACTCGAACAGCCGCCCGGCGTGCAGCGAGCGGTGGCGCAGCAGGTCGGCGCGGCCGTCGTCGACGTCGTAGCCCTTGGGCACGCGCGTGAGCCGGTCGCCGGACACGTCCCACCCGCCGGCCGCGAGGCGGTCCACCTCGGCGCGCAGCCGCGGACCCTGCACGTCGTCGGCGACCGCGCGGCGGTAGCGCTCCACCTGGTCGGACTCCAGGCGCCACGCGCCGCCGGCCACCCGCAACCCCTCCGCGGAGATCTCCACGTACCAGGCGCCCGCCCCGCGCCCCTCCGGCACCGCGACGGCGCCCTGGTGGGTCTTGTACGGGGTCTTGTCGTGGCTGAAGCGCACGTCCCGGTACGGACGGAAGAGCTTGGCCGGCCCGAACTCCGGGGCGAGGGCGTCCACCAGGGCCTGGACGGGAGCGCGCACGCACGAGTCGTAGACGGCCTTCGACCGGGTCCAGTACGTCTTGGAGTTGTCGGCCTCCAGGCCCTCGTAGAAGACGAGCCCCTCGTCGGGGAACCCGTTGAACGTCATGCCCCGCCTCCCAGCAGCGTGTGCCAGCGGACCTCGCGCAGGGGATCCGCCCCCGTGTCGAGCGTGCGGACCCAGCCGTCACGGTCCCAGCCGGCCGACTCGAGGAACCCCGCCGTCACGGTGTCGAGCTCGGCCAGCCAGGCGACCAGCCGCACCGCACCGGCCGCCGTGGCCCGGTCGGCGACCGCGGCGAGCAGGCGGCTCCCGTGACCCCGGCGGCCCCACCGCGGCTCCACCAGGACCAGGACGAGCTCGGTGACCGGCCCGTCGTCCTGCGGCTCCGCGGGCGCCACCGCGGCGAAGCCGACCACCTGGTCGCCGTCGAGCGCCACCAGCACCTCGTGCCGCGGTGAGGGCGGATCGGTGACCGCCGCCGCCCAGGACGCCGCGACAGCCGCGCCGTCCCAGGACTCGAGCACCGCGCCGGGCACCGCGCCGGCGGGTGCCGATCGCCAGGCCAGCTCCTGGACGCGGGCGACGTCGGCGGCGTCGGAGGGGAGCGCCGGGCGCACCGACACCTCCGCCGAGCCGGTCAGGCGCGGGAAGACGGGACGGGGCTCCACGCGGGCAGCCTAGGTCGGCACCGGGACGCGGACCGTCACACGGGCGGGGCAGGATCCCCTCCGTGCCCGCACCGACCGCCGAACGGCTCCCCGCCGCGCTCGCCCGGCGCATCGCGCTGGCCGCCCAGGGCTTCGCCGAGCCGCGCCCGGCGGGCGTCGTCGACAGCCGGCAGCTGCGGCGCACCACCGAGCGGCTGGGCGTCGTCCAGATCGACTCGGTGAACGTCGTCTCCCGCTCGCACTACCTGCCCTACTTCAGCCGGCTCGGCGGTTACCGGCGGCCGGTGCTCGACGACTTCTTCGGCCGCCGGCACGAGGTGTTCGAGTTCTGGGCGCACGAGGCCTCCTACCTGCCGGTGCGGCTGCACCCCCACCTGCGCTGGCGCATGGCGGCCGCCGAGGAGCAGGCCTGGGGCTCGATGGTGCGCATCCAGCGCGAGCGGCCCGGCTACGTCGCCGAGGTGCTCGACCGGGTGCGGGAGAGCGGCCCGCTCAAGGCCAGCGACCTCGCCGAGCAGCGCCCCGACCGGCCCGGGCAGATGTGGAACTGGCACGCGGGCAAGGTCGCGCTCGAGTGGCTCTTCTACACCGGGGCGCTCACCGCCCGGGCTCGCACGACGTCGTTCGAGCGGGTCTACGACCTCACCGAGCGGGTGCTGCCCGCCGCCGTCGTGCAGGCGCCCACGCCCGAGCCCGCCGACGCCGTCCGGGAGCTCGTCCGCACCGCCGCGCGCGCCCTTGGCGTGGCCACCGAACGCGACCTGCGCGACTACTTCCGGCTGCGGCCTGCCCAGGCGCGGCAGGCGATCGCGGAGTTGGAGGAGGCCGGGGAGCTGGCGCCGGTCGAGGTCGCCGGCTGGGGCGTCCCCGCCTGGCTCGACCCCGCCGCCCGCCGGCCCCGGTGGATCCGCGCGCGGGCGCTGCTGTCGCCGTTCGACTCGCTCGTCTGGGAGCGGCCGCGGGTCGAGCGCATCTTCGGCTTCCGCTACCGCCTGGAGATCTACACGCCGGCCGCCCAGCGGGTGCACGGCTACTACGTGCTGCCCTTCCTGCTCGGCGACCGCCTCGTGGCCCGCGCCGACCTCAAGGCCGACCGGCAGGCCGGCGTCCTGCGGGTGCAGGCGGTGCACGCCGAGGAGGGCGTCGACCGCGCGGAGGTGGCGGACGCCCTCGCGGCCGAGCTGCGTCTCGCGGCGTCGTGGCTGGAGCTCGACGACGTCGCGGTCGCCGGGCGCGGGGACCTCGCGGCCGACCTCACCTCCGTGCTGCCCGCCCGGCGCACCGTCGTCGCCTAGGCTGGCCCGCCGTGGGGAGCAGCAGCACCGGAGTCGACACCCAGTACGAGGACCTGCTCCGGCGGATCCTGGAGACCGGGACGCCGAAGTCCGACCGCACCGGCACCGGCACCGTGAGCACCTTCGGCGAGCGGCTGCGCTACGACCTCTCGACGTCGTTCCCGCTCGTCACGACGAAGAAGGTGCACTGGCGGTCGGTCGCCGTCGAGCTGCTGTGGTTCCTGCGCGGCGACGGCAACGTGCGCTGGCTGCAGGACAACGGCGTCAGCATCTGGGACGAGTGGGCCGACGCGGACGGCGAGCTCGGGCCGGTCTACGGCGTCCAGTGGCGCTCGTGGCCCACGCCCGACGGCGGCACGGTGGACCAGATCCAGGGCGTCCTCGACACGTTGCGGAAGGACCCCGACTCCCGCCGCATGGTGGTCTCCGCCTGGAACGTGGCCGCGCTGCCGGAGATGGCGCTGGCCCCGTGCCACGCGCTGTTCCAGTTCGCCGTCCACGACGGCCGGCTGTCCTGCCAGCTCTACCAGCGCAGCGCCGACATGTTCCTCGGCGTCCCGTTCAACATCGCCAGCTACGCGCTGCTGACCCGCATGGTCGCCGCGCAGGTCGGGCTGGAGCCGGGCGACTTCATCTGGGTCGGCGGCGACTGCCACGTGTACAGCAACCACGTCGAGCAGGTCCGCGAGCAGCTGTCCCGCGAGGTGCGGCCGTTCCCGACGCTGGAGATCGCGCCCGCGCCGTCGCTGTTCGACCACCGCTTCGAGGACCTCGTCCTGCACGGGTACGACCCGCACCCGGCCATCCGCGCCGCCGTCGCGGTCTGAGGTGCCGGTCTCGCTGATCTGGGCGCAGGCGCGCGACCGGGTCATCGGCGCCGACGGGCGGCTGCCCTGGCACCTGCCCGAGGACCTGCGGCTGTTCAAGCGGCTGACCACCGGATCCACCGTCGTCATGGGCCGGCGCACCTGGGAGTCGCTGCCCGAGCGCAACCGGCCGCTGCCCGGGCGGCGCAACGTCGTCCTCACCCGCGACCCGGCCTGGGCCGCCGACGGCGCCGAGCGGGCCGGCTCCCCGGAGGAGGTGCTCGCCGACGCCCCCGACTGCTGGGTGATCGGCGGCGCGGAGGTCTATGCGGCGTTCCTGCCGCACGCCGCCCGGCTGGTGGTCACCGACGTCGACCTCGCCGTCGACGGCGACACCCGCGCCCCCGCGCTCGGCGGGGAGTGGCGGCGGGTCGCCCGGACGCCGGAGGACGGCTGGGCCACCTCGTCGTCGGGCCTGCGGTACGCGGTCGGCGAGTACGAGCGGGCGCCCGCTGCCGGGACGGTCGCCGTTCCCGGCGGTCGGTAGATTCGACCGCATGACCACCGACCCCGCCCGGCCCTTCGGGCGCGTCCTCACGGCGATGGTCACCCCGTTCGCCGAGGACGGCTCGATCGACCTCGCCGGGGCCCAGGAGCTGGCCGCCCACCTCGTCGACCGGGGCGCCCACGACGGCCTGGTCGTCCTCGGGACGACGGGGGAGGCGCCGACGGTCAGCGACGCCGAGAGCCGCGCCGTCCTCGAGGCCGTCCTCGACGCGGTGGGCGACCGCGCCGTCGTCGTCGCCGGGGTGGGCACCAACGACACCGCGCACAGCATCGACCGGGCGCGCGACGCCGAGCGGCTGGGCGCGCACGGCCTGCTGGTCGTGACGCCGTACTACAACAAGCCGCCCCAGGCCGGCCTGCTGCGGCACTTCACCTCGGTCGCCGACTCCACCGACCTGCCGGTGATGCTCTACGACATCCCGCCGCGCTCGGTGGTCCCCATCGAGGTCGAGACGCTGGTCCGCGCCGCCGAGCACCCGCGGATCGTCGCGGTGAAGGACGCCAAGGCCGACCTCGGCGCCGTCGCCTGGACCCTCGCCCGCACCGACCTCGCCTACTACTCCGGCGAGGACATGCTCAACCTGCCGCTGCTGGCCCTCGGCGCCGTCGGCGTGGTCAGCGTCGTCGGGCACCTCGTCGGCCCGCGCCTGGCCGAGCTCATCGCCGCCGTCGAGGCCGGCGACCTCGTGAAGGCGCGCGAGGTCAACGAGGCCCTCCTGCCGGTCTACACCGGCATCTTCCGCACCCAGGGCGTCATCATGGTGAAGGCCGCACTGCGCGAGCTCGGGCTGCCCGCGGGCCCCGTGCGCCCGCCGATGGTCGACGCCACGCCCGAGCAGATCGCGCAGCTGCGCGCCGACCTCGCCTCCGGAGGCGTCCCCCTGTGACCGTCAGCTCGGCCGGACAGGCCACCCAGCCGCACCTCGACCTGAAGGCCCCGCCGCCGCTGCCGGCCGGCGGCCTGCGCGTCATCGCCCTCGGCGGGCTGGGCGAGATCGGCCGCAACATGGCGGTGCTCGAGTTCGACGGCAAGCTGCTGGTCATCGACTGCGGCGTGCTGTTCCCCGAGGCCGAGCAGCCCGGCATCGACCTGATCCTCCCCGACTTCGGCGTCATCGAGCACCGCCTCGACGACGTCGAGGCCGTCGTGCTCACCCACGGGCACGAGGACCACATCGGCGCCATCCCCTACCTGCTGCGGCTGCGCGGCGACATCCCGCTGGTCGGCTCCCGGTTCACCCTGGCGCTGGTCGCGGCGAAGCTGCGGGAGCACCGGCTGGAGCCGACGCTGGTCCAGGTGGCCGCCGGCGACGACCACGTCGCCGGGCCGTTCCACTGCGAGTTCGTCTCGGTTAACCACTCGATCCCGGACGCCCTCGCCGTCGCCGTGCACACCCCCGCCGGCGTCCTGGTGCACACCGGCGACTTCAAGATGGACCAGCTGCCCCTCGACGGCGTGCTCACCGACCTCGGCGCCTTCGCCCGGCTCGGGCTCGAGGGCATCGACCTGCTGCTGGCCGACTCCACCAACGCCGAGGTGCCGGGCTTCGTCGTTCCCGAGCGCAACATCGGCCCGGTGCTGGAGGACGTCTTCCGCCGCGCCACCCAGCGGCTGATCGTCTCCAGCTTCGCCAGCCACGTGCACCGCATCCAGCAGGTGCTCGACGCCGCCGAGGCGCACGGGCGCAAGTGCGCCTTCGTCGGGCGCTCGATGGTCCGCAACATGGGCGTCGCCCGCGACCTCGGCCTGCTGCGCGTCGCGCCGGGCCTCATGGTCAGCCTCGACGAGGCCACGAGCATGCCGCCGGAGCAGGTGGTGCTGGTGAGCACCGGGTCGCAGGGCGAGCCGCTGTCGGCGCTGGGCCGCATGGCCCGCGGCGAGCACTCGCAGGTCACCATCGAGGCCGGCGACACGATCGTGCTGGCGTCCTCGCTCGTGCCCGGCAACGAGACCGCCGTCTACAAGGTGATCAACGGCCTCGCGCGGCTCGGCGCCACCGTCGTGCACAAGGAGACGGCGATGGTGCACGTCTCCGGGCACGCCCCGGCCGGCGAGCTGCGCACGCTGCTCAACGTGGCCAAGCCCCGCTACCTCATGCCCGTGCACGGCGAGTGGCGGCACCTGCGGGCGCACGCGGCGCTGGCCGAGCAGACCGGCATGCCGGCCGACCGGGTGCTGCTCGCCGAGGACGGCGTGGTGGTCGACCTCGTCGACGGCAAGGCCTCCATCACCGGGTCGGTGCCGGTGGGCAACGTCTACGTCGACGGGCTCAACGTCGGCGACGTCGGCGAGGAGTCGCTGCAGGAGCGGCGCATCCTCGGCGACGAGGGCTTCGTCGCGCTCACCGTCGTCGTCGAGCCCTCCACCGGCACCATCGTGCGGCCGGTGCACCTGTCCACCCGCGGCTTCTCCGACGACCCGAAGGCGTTCGACGAGGTGCTGCGCCTGGTCGAGGACAACCTCACGCGCGAGCTCTCCGACGGCCAGCGCGACGCCCACCGGCTCTCGCAGGTCATCCGCCGCACCGTGGGCAAGTGGGTCAGCGACCGGTACCGGCGCCGGCCGATGATCATCCCGACCGTCCTCGAGGTCTGACGCCGGCGGCCGGGGCTGAACGCCCCGGCCGCCGCGGCCGTACCCCTCCGTGTGCGGCGCCCGGTCCGCGGGCGCCGCGATCTCGGAGGGGACTGCCATGCGACCCACGACCCTGCGCGCCGGCACCGCCGCCGGCGCGTCGGCGTTCGCCCTGCTGCTGCTCACCGCCACCCCGGCCGCGGCCGGGCCCGGCGGCCCGGGCGGCCATCCGGGCGGCCACCAGAGCGGCACCGCCGTCACGACCACCGCGGACGGCGGCCCCGGGTCGCTGCGCGCCGCGGTGCAGGCCGCCAACGCCGCCGGCTCCGGGACGATCGTGCTCAGCGCGCGCACCTACCGGCTCGCGCTCGCCGGCGCCGACGACGTCGCGGCCACCGGCGACCTCGACGTCACCGGGCACCTGGTGGTCGAGGGGCGCGGCGCCACCGTCGACGCCGCCCGCCTGGACCGCGTCTTCGACGTCAAGCCCGGCGCCTCGCTGACCCTGCGGCAGGTCACCGTCACCGGCGGGGCCGTCTCGGGCACGCCCAGCGCCACGGGCGGCGCGTCCGGCGGCGGGGTGCTGAACGCCGGCACCCTCGTCGTCGACCGGAGCACCGTCACCGGCAACACCGCCACCCGCGCGGGCGGCGGCATCGAGGCCACCGCCGGGTCGACCACCACGGTCACCCGCTCCACGCTGTCGCACAACGCCACCGGCGCGGCGCCGGGCAACGGCGGGGGCCTGCACCTCACCGGCACCGGCACCGTGTCCGTCGACCGCAGCACCGTCACCGGCAACACCGCCGCGGCGGAGGGCGGCGGGCTGTGGAACTCGGCCACCGGCACGATGACCGTCAGCCGCACCGTGGTCAGCGGCAACACCGCGAGCGGCGCCGCGGCGGACAACGGCGGCGGCGGCCTGTTCAACGACGGCGGCTCGCTCACCGTCGACCGCAGCGAGGTCCGGGACAACGCCGCGACCGGCACCGCGGGCTCCGGTGGCGGGCTGTTCACCAACGGCGGCTCGCTCACCGTCACCCGCACCGTCGTCGACGGCAACGACGCCCGGCGCGCCGGCGGCGGCATCGAGGCCCTCGCCGGGACGACGCGGGTGGAGCGCAGCCGGCTCACCGGCAACACCACCGGCCCGATGCCCGGCAACGGCGGCGGCCTGCACCTGACCGGCGCGGGCACCGTGGAGGTCGACCGCAGCACCGTCACCGGCAACACCGCCGCGAACGAGGGCGGCGGGCTGTGGAACTCCGAGCCGGGAGTCATGACCGTCACCCGGTCGACCGTCAGCGGCAACAGCGCCCCGGTCGGCCCCGACGTGTTCCAGGACGGCGCCGGGGACGGGTTCACCGTCGACGGCGCGACGGTGCCCGGCGAGGTCTGACCGCGCCACGGGCAGAGGGGGGCGCCGACCACGGGGCGGCGCCCCCCTCGTCCGCGGTCAGAACTCCGAGCGCACCACCACCGCGCCCGACGCGTCCACGACCTCGAAGGCGACCGCGTCGTCGCGCAGCACCGAGGAGTTGAGGTTGCAGCGCAGCTCCGCCGCGCCGATCCCGACGAACTCGCCGGCCGGCACCTCGCGGCCGTCGTCGTCGGTGACCGCCACCCGGAAGACCTCGCCGTCGGCGAAGCCGGTGCCGGTCAGCTTCACCTCCACGCCCCAGGTGTGCGGCACCAGGTCCGCGGTGGCCCGCACCCCCGGCTCCACGGCCTGCACCGCCACCGGCTCCAGGGGCGGCGGGTCGGGCACCGGCCGCACCAGCCACCCGACGACGCCGCCGGCCGCGGCCACGCCGGCCACCGCCGCGGCGGAGAGCGCGCGGCGGCGCACGGCCGCGCGGCGCAGCGGCACGACCTGCCGCCGCCGCTCCTCGGCGATCCGCGTGAGCACGCGGGCGCCGAGGTCGGGCGGGGGAGCCGGCGTCTCGTCCAGCGCCCGGGGGTCGACGGCGGCCAGCCGCGCGGCGAGCGGCGCGATGTCGGCGAGCTCCGCCCGGCAGTCGGCGCACCCGTCGAGGTGGGCGCGCACCCGGTCGCGCTCGGCGCCGGTCAGGTGCCCGAGCGCGTAGGCGCCGAGCTGCTCGCGCAGCTCCCGGTGCTCGTCCCCGTGTGCGCCGGTCACGGCTCGACCCCCATCTCGTCGAGGGCCAGGCGCAGCGCCTTGAGCCCGTAGAACACCCGGCTGCGGACGGTGCCCACCGGCACCCCGAGCTCGGCGGCCACCTCGCCGTACGGCCGGCCGCGCAGGTGGGTCTGCACGATCGCCGTCCGGTGCTCGGGGCTGATCCGGCGCAGCGCCTCCTCGACCACCCACGCGTCGACCAGGCCCTCGTCGGCGGCCGCGGCCGGGGGCGTGTCGGCGCCGGCGTCGTCGGTCAGCTGCCGCTGCCAGGGGCGGACGGCGAACCGCCGCGCCTCGTCGACCACCACGTTGCGCGCGATCGCGAACAGCCACGTGCGCAGGCTGGCCAGCTGCGGGTCGAAGGAGTCCGACGCGCGCCAGGCCCGCAGGAACACCTCCTGGACGACGTCCTGCGCCGCGCCGCCGTCGCCGAGCTGGCGCAGCGCGAACCGGTAGAGCTCCGGCCCGTGGGCGGCGTAGGCCGCCTGCACGTCCAGGGGCTCCGCCGCCGCCCGTGTGTGCCGTCCCATCCGCGACCTCCCGGCGCGCCGACTGCGTCGGAGAGGCGTACGGCCGCCGGGCCCCGACGGTTCAGCGCCCGCTCACCGGACGACGGTCACCGGCTCGATGCCCTCCCCGGCCGGCAGGTGGAAGCCCCACACCTGCGCGTAGAAGGACAGCTCGCCGTCGAGGGCGGCGCGGATGTTCTCCGCCCGGCGGAAGCCGTGCTGCTCGCCCTCGAACAGCAGGTACACGTGCGGCACGCGCCTGGCGCGCAGCGCCGCGACCATCACCTCGGCCTGCTCCGGCGGCACCACGGCGTCCTCCGCGCCCTGGAACACCGCGAGCGGGGTGTCGAGGGCGTCGACGTGGCTGACGGGGGAGCGCTCGGCGTAGACGGCGGCGCCGGCCGGCCACGGCGCCACCAGCCCGTCGAGGTAGCGGGACTCGAACTTGTGCGTGTCGGCCGCGAGCGCCGCGAGGTCGGCGACGCCGAAGTGGCTCGCGCCGGCGGTGAACGTGCCCGGGCGCAGGGTGAGCGCGGCCAGCGTCGTGTAGCCGCCGGCCGACCCGCCGCGGATCGCCATGCGGGCCGGGTCCACCCGCCCGGCGTCGGCGAGGTACCGGGCGCAGGCGGCGACGTCGTCGAGGTCGAGCACGCCCCAGCGGCCCTGCAGCGCGTCGCGGTAGCGGCGGCCGTGGCCGGTGGAGCCGCGGTAGTCGACGTGCGCGACGCAGAACCCGCGCGAGGTGAAGTACTGGATCTCCGGGTTCAGCGTCCGGTCGTGGGCCGACGTCGGCCCGCCGTGCACCATCACCACCAGCGGCGGCAGCTCGCCGGCCGGAGGGGTCACGTCCGGGTTCGTGGGCGGGTACACGTGCGCGTGCGCCTCGCCGATGCCGGCGCCGCGGTCCTCGGTCGGGAAGACGACGTGCTCGGGCACCGACAGCCACGACCGGTCCAGGCCGAGGTCGCGGGCCGGCCGCAGCACCGCGGTGCTCCCGTCGAGGCCCGCGCGCAGCACCACCGGCTCGCTCGTGGGGCCGCCGGCCGAGCAGACGACGCCGTCGCCGTCGGGCGTCAGGTAGCGCAGCACCGGCCAGCCCGGCAGCGGCACCTCCGCGACCGACCCGTCCGGCTCCCGCACGACGAGCGCCTCGTCGCCGGCGAGCACCACCCGGCCGCCCGGCAGGACGGCGAACGAGCGCGAGCCGAACAGCCACTGCGGGCCGGCGAGGTCGCGGCCCAGGTCGAGCGCGACCTCCGCCTCCGCACCCGGCTCCCGGCGCCACAGCGCCCAGACGCCGGTCCGGTCGCAGGCGAACCACAGCGTGCCGGCGTCGTCCCAGGTCGGCTGCACCACCGACTCCCCGGGGCCGCCGGCCACGACGGTCTCCGCGCCGGAGGCGTCGCGGACCACCAGCTGCGCGGCGTCCCACGGCATGTGCGGGTGGTCCCACTGCAGCCACGCCAGCTGCCCGTCCGGGCCGGGCCGGGGGTCGGAGACGAAGTCGGGCCCGCTCACCAGCACCTCGGCGCTCCCGTCCGGGAGCACCCGCACGACCTCGTTGACGACGTCGGCGGCCGCGCCGCCCGCGGTGTGCGTCTCCCGGACGGCGAGCAGCGCGCCGTCGCCGGTGGGCGTCAGGTCGGCGTACCGGACGCCGGCCGGCAGCTCCGGCTCCGGGGTGACGGCGACCGGGCCGTCCGCGCCCGGGTCGAGCCGGTACAGCCGCTGGTCGGCGAAGTGCGTGAACCAGAGGGTGCCGCCGGCGACCGCCCACGCCGCGCCGCCGTACTCGTGCACCCGGGTGCGCGCGTTCCACGGCGCGGGCAGCGCGTCGGTGACCGCTCCGCCGGCCGACCGGCGCACCAGCGCCGACCGCCCGCCCTCGCCGGGGCGGGACTCCGACCACCAGACGTCGTCCCCGTCCACGGCGACCTCACCGAGCCGGGCGGCGGCGCGGACGACGAGCGCCGAGGTGACCGGGGTGGGCCAGCTGCCGTACGGGACGGCCGGGGGAGGGGACACCGGTGGGGTCATGGGGGCGACCGTAGGCGGGGGACACGACTCCTCGCCTGCCTGGGAGAGGCCTGGACGGCGGCTACCGTTCGACGCATGCCTGCCCGCACCACGCCCTCGCGCCGGCCGGCCGGGTCGGCCCCGAAGGGCCGGTCCGGGTCGACGGCCTCGGGGAAGCGTCCGGCGCCGCGCACGCCCGCGCGCAACGGCAACCGCAAGCCCCCGGCCCGCAAGCCCGCCCCCGCGAAGGGCCCCGGCGCCGCCGGGGCCGCCTGGCGCGCCGCCTCCGGCGCCTGGGGGCTGGTCGCCCGCGGCGCAGGCAGCCTGGCCCGATCGATCGCCCGCCCGGAGGAGGCCGAGCCGCTCGCGCCGGAGCACCGCCGCGACGGCGCCGGCCTCGCCGTCCTCGGCCTGGCCGTCGTCCTCGGCGCCGCCGCCTGGTTCGACGGGATCGGCCCGGTCGGCGCGGGGATGGCCGACGCCACCCGCTGGGTGGTCGGCTCGCTGGTCCTGCTGCTGCCCGCCGTCCTCTTCCTCGCCGCGCTGCGGCTGCTGCGCCGCGCCCCCCGGCCCGAGGCGCGCGGCCGGCTGGCCATCGGCTGGGTGTGCGCCACCGTCGCGGTGCTCGGCATCGCCTCCGTCGTCGGCACGCCCGCCGACCCGGTGGCCGGCGAGCCCGGCACCGGCGGCCTCGTCGGCTGGGCGGTCGGCACGCCGCTGACCGCGGGCGTCGGCGCCGTCGTCGCCGTCGTGCTGCTGTCCCTGCTCGCCGTCTTCGCGGTGCTCGTGCTCACCGCCACCCCGCTGCACCAGGTGCCCGAGCGGCTGCGCGCCTTCGTCGACCGGGTCACCGGCCGCGGCGACGAGGAGTGGGACGAGTACGAGGACGAGGACGCCTACGAGGAGGACGAGGAGCCCGCGCCGCCGCGGCGCGGCCGCCGCACCCGGGCCGCGCTCGACGAGATGCTCGCCGACGAGGCGGCCGACACGCACCCGACCGGCCCGATCGACCACGTGCCGACCGCCGACGTCCGCGAGGCCGTCCGGCACGAGCCGGCCCCCGAGCCCCCGGCCGCGGCCGCCGCGCCCCGGCCGGCCGTCGTCGACCGCACCGCCCCGCCGGAGGACCTGCCGCCGGCCGAGGAGCCGCAGCAGCTGGTCATCCAGCCCGTCGAGGGCGACTACGTGCTGCCCTCGCTCAGCACGCTGCGCCCCGGCACCCCGCCGCGCGCCCGCTCGTCGGCCAACGACGCCGCGATCGAGGCCATCACGCGGGTGCTCGAGCAGTTCAACGTCGACGCCGCCGTCACGAGCTTCACCCGTGGCCCCACCGTGACCCGCTACGAGATCGAGCTGGGCCCCGCGGTCAAGGTCGAGAAGATCACCGCGCTGACCAAGAACCTCGCCTACGCGGTCGCCAACGACAACATCCGCATCCTCGCGCCGATCCCCGGCAAGTCCGCCGTCGGCGTCGAGGTGCCCAACACCGACCGCGAGACGGTCAGCCTCGGCGACGTCATGCGCTCGCAGGCGGCCAAGCAGGACCCGCACCCGATGCTGGTCGGCCTCGGCAAGGACATCGAGGGCGGCTTCGTCTGCGCGAACCTCGCGAAGATGCCGCACCTGCTGGTGGCCGGTGCCACCGGCGCCGGCAAGTCGTCCTGCATCAACTCGCTGCTGACCTCGCTGCTGCTGCGGGCGACGCCGGACCAGCTCCGGATGATCCTGGTCGACCCGAAGATGGTCGAGCTGACGCCCTACGACGGCATCCCGCACCTGATCACGCCGATCATCACCGACCCGAAGAAGGCCGCCACCGCGCTGGCCTGGCTGGTCGAGGAGATGGAGCAGCGCTACCAGGACATGCGCGCCACCGGCGTCCGGCACATCGACGACTTCAACCGCAAGGTCGAGCGCGGCGAGATCACCGCCCCGCCGGGCAGCGAGCGGGTCTACCGGCCCTACCCCTACATCCTCGCGATCGTCGACGAGCTCGCCGACCTGATGATGGTCGCCCCGCGCGACGTCGAGGAGTCGATCGTCCGGATCACCCAGAAGGCGCGCGCGGCCGGCATCCACCTGGTGCTCGCCACGCAGCGGCCCTCGGTCGACGTCGTCACCGGCCTGATCAAGGCCAACGTGCCCTCGCGGCTGGCGTTCTCGACCTCCAGCCTGACCGACAGCCGGGTCATCCTCGACCAGCCGGGCGCGGAGAAGCTGATCGGCATGGGCGACGCCCTGTTCCTGCCGATCGGCGCGGGCAAGCCGATCCGCGTCCAGGGCGCCTACGTGTCCGACGCCGAGATCGAGGCGGTCGTCGAGTTCACCAAGCGCCAGGCGGAGCCGGAGTACCGCGAGGAGGTCTTCAGCGCCGCGCAGGGCGAGAAGAAGGAGATCGACGAGGACATCGGCGGGGACCTGGACCTGCTGTGCCAGGCCGTCGAGCTCGTGGTCACCAGCCAGTTCGGCTCGACGTCGATGCTGCAGCGCAAGCTGCGCGTCGGGTTCGCCAAGGCCGGCCGGCTCATGGACCTCATGGAGACCCGCGGCGTCGTCGGCCCGTCCGAGGGCTCCAAGGCCCGCGACGTGCTGGTCAAGCCCGACGAGCTGGAGTCGGTGCTGTTCACGCTCCGTGGCGGCACCCTCCCCGGCGGCGAGGACTGAGCCCCCGAGCGGGGAGGGTCACCCCGTCGCGGGCCGGAACGGTCGCGGACAGCACCTACGATGGTCGGGTGAGCGCTCCGACCGGCCCTGCCCGCACCGTGGCGGTGGTGACCCTCGGGTGCGCCCGCAACGAGGTGGACTCCGAGGAGCTGGCCGGCCGGCTGGCCGGCGGCGGCTACCGCCTGGTCGACGACGCCGAGGGCGCCGACGCGGTGCTCGTGAACACCTGCGGGTTCATCGAGTCGGCGAAGAAGGACTCGGTCGACGCGATCCTCGCCGCCACCGACTCCGGCGCCCGTGTCGTCGCGGTCGGTTGCATGGCCGAGCGGTACGGCTCCGAGCTCGCGGGCGCGCTGCCCGAGGCCACCGTGCTCGGCTTCGACGACTACGCCGCGATCGGCGACCGGCTCGACGACGTCCTCGCCGACCGGCCGCTGGTGCCGCACACGCCCCGCGACCGCCGCACGCTGCTGCCGATCAGCCCGGTCGAGCGCACGGCCGCGGTGGCCGCCCCGGAGGCGCCCGCCATCCCCGGTCACGGCTGGGTGCAGCGCCGCCGGCTGGCGTCCGGGCCCACGGCGGCGCTCAAGCTCGCCTCCGGCTGCGACCGCCGCTGCGCGTTCTGCGCCATCCCCACCTTCCGCGGCTCGTTCGTGTCCCGCCCGCCGGCCGACGTGCTCACCGAGGCGCGCTGGCTGGCCGGCCAGGGCGTCACCGAGCTGGTGCTGGTCAGCGAGAACTCCACCTCCTACGGCAAGGACCTCGGCGACCTGCGCTCGCTGGAGCGCCTGCTGCCGCAGCTGGCCGCCGTCGAGGGCATCGCCCGGGTGCGGGTGGCCTACCTGCAGCCGGCGGAGCTGCGACCGGGCCTGCTCGAGGTCATCGCCACCACCGACGGCGTCGCGCCGTACTTCGACCTGTCCTTCCAGCACTCCTCGCCGGGGCTGCTGCGCCGGATGCGCCGGTTCGGCGGCACCGACGACTTCCTCGCCCTCGTCGAGCGGGCCCGCGCGCTCGCGCCGGAGGCCGGGTTCCGCACCAACGTCATCCTCGGCTTCCCGGGGGAGACCGAGGACGACGTCGCCGAGCTCGAGCGGTTCCTCACCGGCGCGCGCCTGGACGCCGTCGGGGTCTTCGGCTACTCCGACGAGGAGGGCACCGAGGCGATGGGCCTGCCGGGCAAGCTCGACCAGGCCGAGATCGACGCGCGGGTCCGGCGCATCACCGACCTCGTCGAGGAGCTGACCGCCCAGCGCGCCGAGGACCGGGTCGGCACCCGCGTCGAGGTGCTGCTGACCGAGGACCTGTCGGCGGAGGAGGGCCCCGGCGTGTGGGCCGGCCACGCCGCCCACCAGGACCCCGACGCCGACGGCACCACCACGGTCACCGGCGTGCCCGACGGCGCCCGCCCCGGGCAGCTGCTCACCGCCGAGGTCGTCGACACCGACGGCATCGACCTCGTGGCGGCCGCACTGGTCCCGGCCGCCCGGTGAGAGCCCGGTGAGCGCCGTCGCCCCCGACCCGGCGGCGACCCCGCCGTCGTCGGCCCGCCTGGTCAACCTGCCCAACGCGCTCACCGTGCTGCGGCTGGCCGTCGTGCCCGTGTTCGCCGTGCTCCTGCTGTCCGACGGCGGCATGGACGACGACCGCCGCGTCTGGGCCACGGTGTTCTTCGCGCTGGCGATCATCACCGACCGCTACGACGGGCTCATCGCGCGGCGCACCGGGCAGGTCACCGAGTTCGGCAAGCTGGCCGACCCGATCGCCGACAAGGCGCTCACCGGGACCGCGCTCATCGGCCTGTCGGTGCTCGCCCTGCTGCCCTGGTGGGTGACGCTGGCGATCCTCGTCCGCGAGGTCGGCGTGACGCTGCTGCGCTTCTGGGTGATCCGCCACGGCGTGATCGCCGCCAGCCGCGGCGGCAAGGCCAAGACCGTCGTCCAGGCGCTGGCCATCGGCCTGTACATCCTGCCGCTGACCGGGCTGCTGGCCACCGCCCGCTGGTGGGTCATGGCCGTGGCGCTGGTGCTCACGCTGGTGACCGGCCTGGACTACGTGTACCGGGCGCTGACCCTGCGCCGGACGAGCGCCCGGGCGATGCGCGCCGCGGCCGCCCGCCGCGCGGCCGGGCCCACCGGCTCGCGCACCGACACCGCCGCCTGAGTCCCCCGGGGGAACGCCCAGGCGGGTGCAGCTGTTACGCCATGAGCGGACGCGGCCCCGCCGGCCCGGGAACCGACGGTGGCTCCGCGTACCGTGGGCGCACGGCACCCCCGGGTGTCGCCGCTCTTCCCTCAGCCAGACAGGAGACGGCCATGACGCTGCTGCGTACGGAGCTCGGGCGGACCCTGCGCGGGCACCGGCTGCGCCAGCGGCGGACGCTGCGCGACGTCTCCGGCGCCGCCCGGGTGAGCCTGGGCTACCTCTCGGAGGTCGAGCGGGGGCAGAAGGAGGCCTCCTCCGAGCTGCTCGCCTCGATCTGCGACGCCCTCGACGTCGAGCTCGCCGACCTCCTCGCCGAGGTCAGCACCGAGCTGCGCGGCCCTGCCGTCCGCGTCCGCCCCCTGCCCGCCGGTGTCGCCGCCGGGGTCCCGGCCGACGACGCCGCCGCGGCGGCCGCGGCGAGCGAGGACGCGCCCGCCGCCGAGACGCTCGTCCCCGCCGGCGCCGAGCCGGCGCTCGCCCTGGTGGGCGCCACCAGCCGCGCCGCCCACCGGGCCGGCGCCGCGGTCTCGCTGGCCGCCTAGCACCCCGACGTCCCCGTCCGACATCCGCCCGGTGCCCCGCGGGGCACCGGGCGGTCGCGCGCCGGTCGTGGCAGGCTGGGACGACGGTCTCCCCGCCGCGGGTGACCGGTTGCTGCAGGCCACCAGCGGAGGTCGCCGTGCGGTACCTGTTCCGCCCCCCGGGCACCGACGGTGCCCGTCTGCTCGCCCTGCCCTGGCAACTGCCGCTCGAGGAGTGGCCGCCGGAGCTGCTGCTCGAGGTGCCGCAGCGCGGCATCTCGCGGCACGTCGTCCGCTTCGTCGCCGAGCAGGGCCGCGTGTTCGCGCTCAAGGAGATCTCCGAGCACCTCGCGCGGCACGAGTACGCGCTGCTCGCCGAGTTCGAGGCGGAGGGCCTGCCCTCGGTCTCGGTGCTCGGGGTCTGCGTCGACCGGCCGCACGGCCAGGACGCGATCCTGGTCACCCGCTACCTCGAGTACTCGATGTCCTACCGGTACCTGTTCTCGCGGCCCAGCGCGCGGCAGTCGGTGGACCAGCTGATGGACACCCTCGTGGTGCTGCTGGTCCGGCTGCACCTGGCCGGCGTCTTCTGGGGTGACTGCTCGCTGTCGAACACCCTCTTCCGGCTCGACGCCGGCGCCCTGGCCGCGCACCTGGTCGACGCCGAGACCGCCGAGCGGCACCCCCAGCTCTCCCGCGGCCAGCGGCACTACGACCTGGACCTGGCCCGCGAGCGGGTGGGCGCCGAGCTGCTGGACCTGCAGTTCGGCGGCCTGCTGCCCGACGGCGTCGACCCGATCGAGGTGGCCGACAGCCTGCAGGGCCGCTACGCGTCGCTGTGGGACGAGGTCACCCACGAGGAGGTCTTCCGCACCGACGAGCAGCGCTACCGCGTCGCCGAGCGGCTGCAGCGGCTCAACGACCTCGGCTTCGACGTCGGCGAGATCGAGCTGGTCACCGACGACGAGGGTGCCCGCCTGCGGGTGGAGACCCGGGTGTCGGCGCCCGGGCAGCACCGCCGCGAGCTGATGCGGCTGACCGGCCTGGAGGTGCAGGAGAACCAGGCCCGGCGGCTGCTTAACGACCTGCGCTCCTTCCGCGCCTACCTCGAGCAGAAGGAGGGCCGGCCGGTGTCGGAGCCGGTGGCCGGCGCCCGCTGGCTCGCCGAGGTCTACCAGCCGGTCATCGAGTCGATCCCCGCCGAGCTGGCCGGCCGGCTGGCCCCGGCGGAGGTCTTCCACGAGGTGCTCGAGCACCGGTGGTTCCTGTCGGAGAAGGCCGGCCGCGACGTCGGCACGACCGCGGCCGCGCGCTCCTACCTCCGCAACGTGCTGCCCTCGACGCCCGAGGAGCTCACCACCCCGTCGGTGATCGCCACCCGCCCCTGAGCGGGACACGGGGGCGCTGGTCACGAGGCGGACACGCCCGGGTTGCGCCCCGTTGTGGGCTGGGCCACGGTACGGGAGCGCGGTGATCGTCGGTGCTCGCCGAAACGGAGGCGATGAGTCTTGTCCATCGCAACAGGTCGGATCCCGGGGGCCGGAGGCAGCGGTAGTCCGCATCGCCGACGGCGACCGCGGCGCGCGATCGGCGGCGCGGCCGCCGCTCTCGTCGTCGCCTCGACGCTCGCCGCGTGCGGCGGAGGCGGCGACAGCGGTGCCACCCCGGTCCTCAACTGGTACATCAACCCCGACTCGGGCGGTCAGCAGACCATCGCCGACCGGTGCTCGGAGGAGTCCGGCGGCGCCTACCGGATCGCGGTGTCGATCCTGCCCCGCGAGTCCTCGGCCCAGCGCGAGCAGCTCGTGCGGCGCCTCGCGGCCAACGACGCCTCGATCGACATCATCAGCCTGGACCCGCCCTACATCCCGGAGTTCGCGCAGGCCGGGTTCCTCGCCCCGGTGCCGGAGGACCTCGCCGGCCGGGTCACCGAGGGCGTCGTCCAGAGCTCCATCGAGGGTGCGACGTGGGACGACGAGCTCGTCACCGTCCCCTTCTGGGCCAACACCCAGCTGCTCTGGTACCGCAAGTCCGTGGCCGAGGCCGCGGGCCTGGACATGAGCGGGCCGGTCACCTGGGAGCAGATCGTCCAGGCCGCCCAGGACACCGGGACGATCGTGAGCGCCCAGGGCCGGCGGGCCGAGTCGCTCACGGTGTGGTTCAACGCCCTCATCGAGTCCGCGGGCGGCTCGGTCATCACCGAGAACTCGACCGACCCGGAGCAGATCCAGCTCGGGCTCACCGACGAGGCCGGCCAGCGGGCCGCCGAGGTGATGGCCCTGGTCGCCGACTCCGGCGTCGTCGGCTCGGCCTTCTCGACCTCGAGCGAGGACACCAGCGCCACGCAGTTCGAGTCCGAGGACGGCGGCTTCATGGTCAACTGGCCGTTCGTCTGGTCCCGCGCGCTCAGCGCGGTGGAGGCGGGCACCCTCGACGCCTCCGTGCCCGACGACTACGGCTGGGCGCTCTACCCGGCCGTCGACGAGGGCACCCCGAGCGCACCGCCCTACGGCGGGATCAACCTCGGCGTGGGCGCCTTCAGCGACAACGTCGACCTGGCGTACGAGGCGACCGAGTGCATCGTCTCGGACGAGAACCAGGCCGAGTACATGATCACCAACGGCAACCCGGCGTCGTCGCAGGCGGTCTACGACGACCCGGAGGTGCAGGAGGCCTTCCCGATGGCCGACACCATCCGGGAGTCGCTGGAGCAGGCGGCCCCGCGGCCGCAGACCCCGTACTACAGCGAGGTCTCCGGCGGTCTCCAGCGGGAGTACCACCCGCCGTCGTCGGCCTCGGCCGACTCGGGCCAGCGCGCCCAGGACCTCATCGGCGCAGTCCTGCGAGGGGAGCAGCTGCTGTGACGCAGACGACCCTCCCGCCGGTGGAGAAGACCCAGCCGGTCTCCTCCCCCCGCGGGACCATCAGCGACCGCTCGCGGGCGGAACGCAAGCTCGGCTGGCTGCTGGCCGGCCCGGCGTTCCTGGTCATGCTCCTGGTGACCGCCTACCCGATCCTGCAGGCGGTCTACTACTCGCTGTTCAGCTACCGGCTCACCGACCCGGAGAACCGGTCGTTCAACGGCCTGGAGAACTACTGGGTGGTCCTCAGCGACCCGCTGTGGTGGCAGTCGGTGTTCATCACCCTCGTCATCACGGTGATCACCGTCGCCGTCGAGCTGGTGCTCGGCTTCGGCCTGGCGCTGGTCATGGTCAAGGCGCTGCGGTCGATCCGGCCGGTGGTCCGCGCGGCGATCCTCATCCCGTACGCGGTCATCACCGTGGTGTCCGCCTTCGCCTGGCAGTTCGCCTTCAACATCAACACCGGCTTCGTCAACAGCTGGTTCGCCTGGCTGCCCGGCGTCGACGCGACCACCGACTGGTTCGGCGGCACCGGCACCTCGCTGTTCGTCATCTGCCTGGCCGAGATCTGGAAGACGACGCCGTTCATCTCGCTGCTCCTGCTCGCCGGCCTGGCGCAGGTGCCCGAGGTGCTGCAGGAGGCGGCGAAGGTCGACGGCGCCACGCGGTGGCAGCGGATGGCGCGGGTGACCATCCCGAACATGAAGGCCGCGATCATGGTGGCCCTGCTGTTCCGCACCCTCGACGCGTTCCGCGTGTTCGACAGCATCTACATCATGACCGCGGGGGCCAACGGCACCGAGTCGGTGTCCTTCCTCGCCTACCGGCAGACGATCGCGCGGGTGGAGATCGGCCTGGGATCGGCGGTCTCCGTGCTGCTCTTCCTCGCCGTCGTGCTGATCGCGTTCCTGTTCATCAAGGGCTTCAAGGTCGACCTGGCCCAGGCGAGAGGTGAGCGCTGATGTCGTCGAGGTCGAAGGTCTGGTGGGTGGTCGGTGGCGTCCTCATCGTCATCTACTGCCTGTTCCCGATCGCCTGGATCGTCTCGCTGTCGTTCAAGGCGCCGTCGGACATCTCCAACCAGTCGTTCCTGCCGACGGACCCGTCGATCGAGAACTACTCGACGATCCTCACCGGCTCGGCGAGTGACCTGTTCCTGCCGGCGCTGCGCAACAGCTTCGGGATCTGCCTGATCGCCACGGCGATCTCCTGCATCCTGTCGATGTTCGCCGCCTACGCGATCGCGCGGCTGGACTTCCCGGGGAAGAAGCTCATCCTCGGCACCGCGCTCGCCGTCGCGATCTTCCCGGTCATCTCGATCGTGACGCCGCTGTTCAACCTGTGGCGGCAGATCGGGCTCTACGACACCTGGCCCGGGCTGATCATCCCGTACCTGTCCCTGACCCTGCCGATCTCCATCTGGACGATGTCGGCGTTCTTCCGGGAGATCCCCTGGGAGATGGAGCAGGCCGCGCAGGTCGACGGCGCGACGACGTGGCAGGCGTTCCGCAAGGTCATCGTCCCGCTGGCCGCGCCGGGCGTCTTCACCACCGCGATCATCGCCTTCTTCATCGCGTGGAACGACTTCGCCTACGGCATCTCGCTCACGTCGACGGACGCCTCCCGGCCCGTCCCCGCCGCGCTGGGTCTGTTCACCGGCGCCTCGCAGTTCGAGGACCCGACGGGGGCCATCGCCGCGGCTGCGGTGATCGTCACCATCCCCGTCGTCGTCCTGGTCCTGCTCTTCCAGCGGCGCATCGTCGCCGGCCTCACCAACGGCGCGGTCAAGGGCTGACCGGCCGTGCTCCCCACCCCTCCTCCGTCCGAAGGGGACGAGATCTGATGGCCTCCATCGAGATGCGCAACATCGTCAAGCAGTACGGCGACGGCTACCCGGCCGTGAACGACGTGAGCCTGGACATCGCCGACGGCGAGTTCATGATCCTGGTCGGGCCGTCGGGCTGCGGGAAGTCCACCCTGCTGCGGATGATCGTCGGCCTGGAGGACATCACCAGCGGCGACATGGTCATCGGCGGCAAGCGGGTCAACGACCTCGCCCCGCGCGAGCGCAACCTGTCGATGGTCTTCCAGAACTACGCGCTGTACCCGCACATGACGGTGTTCGAGAACATCGCCTTCCCGCTGCGGCTGTCCAAGACGCCCGACGACGAGGTCCGCCGCCGCGTGCAGGAGGCCTCCGACGTGCTCGAGCTCAAGGAGCACCTCGAGCGCAAGCCGGCCAACCTCTCCGGTGGCCAACGCCAGCGGGTGGCCATGGGCCGGGCGATCGTGCGGCAGGCCGAGGCGTTCCTCTTCGACGAGCCGCTGTCCAACCTCGACGCCAAGCTGCGCGGGCAGATGCGCACGGAGATCTCCCGGCTGCAGCGGCGCCTGGGCATCACCACGGTCTACGTCACCCACGACCAGACCGAGGCGATGACGCTGGGCGACCGGGTCTGCGTCCTGCGCAAGGGCAAGATCCAGCAGGTCGCCTCGCCCCGGGAGCTCTACGAGCAGCCGGTCAACCTCTTCGTCGCCGGGTTCATCGGCTCGCCGCCGATGAACTTCCTGCCGGCGAGCCTGGAGGGCACGACGCTGTCGACGCCGTTCGGCCCGATCGCGCTGGACGAGCAGCGCGCCGCCGCCGTCCGGGGCCGGGACCTGCTGCTGGTCGGCATCCGGCCGGAGTACTTCGAGGACGCCTCGCTGGTCGACGAGGCCAAGCGGCCGCTCGGCTCGACGTTCCGCGCGCGGGTCGACGTCACCGAGTGGCTGGGCGACTCGCAGTACGCCTACATCCCCTACGAGGCGCCGGAGGCGATCACCGCCCAGCTGCGCGACCTGTCGCGCGAGCTGGACTCCGAGGAGCTGCGCACCCAGGCGATCGTGTCGATCGACTCGACCAGCCGGATCCGGGAGGGCCGCGAGGCGGAGTTCTGGCTGGACAGCCGCAAGATCCACGTCTTCGACCCGCAGACCGGCGAGAACCTCACGCGGGACGCGGAGGCCGGGGCCCGGCTGACGCAGATGGCCACCGAGGACCGGGTCGAGCAGGTGGAGCACGCGCAGTCCACCGGCCAGACGGTGAGCGGCCAGAGCTCGGGCCCCTCCGGGGCGCACCGCGCCACCGCCTGACCGCGATCGTGGACGACCGCCGTCCGTGGTGGCGGACGGCGGTCGTCCACGAGGTCTACCTGCGCAGTTTCGCCGACGGGAACGGTGACGGCCTGGGCGACGTGCCCGGCCTGCGCGAGCGGCTGCCGTACCTGGCCGGGCTCGGCGTCGACGCGCTGTGGGTGACGCCGTGGTATCCGTCGCCGATGGCCGACGGCGGCTACGACGTCTCCGACTACCGCGACATCGACCCGCGGTTCGGCACGCTCGACGACGTCGACGCGCTGCTCGCCGACGCGCACGCGCTCGGCCTGCGGGTGGTCGTGGACCTCGTCGCCAACCACACCTCCGCCGAGCACCCCTGGTTCCGCGCCGCGCTGGCCGGCGGCCCGGGCGCGCCGGAGCGGAGCCGCTACCTGTTCCGGGACGGCCGCGACGGCGGCGCCGCCCCGCCCAACGACTGGATCAGCGCCTTCGGCGGGCCGGCCTGGACCCGGGTGACCGAGCCCGACGGCCGGCCCGGCCAGTGGTACCTGCACCTGTTCGCCCCCGAGCAGCCGGACCTGGACTGGACCTCACCGGAGGTGCAGGAGGAGTTCGACGACGTCGTGCGCTTCTGGCTCGACCGCGGGGTCGACGGCATCCGCGTCGACGCCGCGCCGGCCATGGCGAAGGTGCCCGGGCTGCCCGACGCCGGCCACCCGCCGGGCGCGACGTTCGCCAGCAGCGAGTGGGTGGGCAACCCGCACTGGGACGTCGACGAGGTGCACGAGGTGTTCCGCCGGTGGCGGCGCATCGGCGACACCTACGACGGCGACCGGCTGTTCGTCTCCGAGGCGGTGGTCAACGGGCCCGAGCGGCTGGCGCGCTACGTCCGGCCCGACGAGCTGCACACCACCTTCAACTTCGACTACCTCAAGGCGCCGTGGGACGCGGGCGCGCTGCGGCGGGTGGTCGACGGGACGCTGGCCGCGCTGGCGCCGGTCGGCGCGCCGGCCACCTGGGTGCTGTCCAGCCACGACGAGACCCGGCACGTCACCCGCTTCGGCCGGGCGCACAGCGGCGCGGCCGTCATGGGGTTCGACGCGGCCGGTCCCGCCGACCTCGCCCTGGGGCTGCGGCGGGCGCGCGCCGCCGCGCTGCTCACCCTGGCGCTGCCGGGCGGCGCCTACCTGTACCAGGGCGAGGAGCTCGGCCTGCCGGAGGTCGAGGACCTGCCCGCCGACGCGCTGCAGGACCCGACCTGGGAGAGGTCGGGCCGCACCGCCCGGGGCCGCGACGGCTGCCGGGTGCCGCTGCCGTGGTCGGGGGAGCGGCCGCCGTTCGGGTTCGCCCCGGACGGCGTGGCGCCGTGGCTGCCGCAGCCGGAGGGGTGGCGGGCGCTCACCGTGGCCGCGCAGGACGCCGACCCGTCCTCGACGCTGTCGCTGTACCGGGCGGCGCTGCGGCTGCGCCGGGAGCTCCTCGGCGAGCAGCCGCTGTCCTGGCTCGACCTCGGCGACGGCGTGCTGGCCTTCTCCCGCGGGCCGGCGTTCCGGTGCGTGGTCAACCTGTCGGACCGCGCTATCCCGCTCGACGGGCTCGGCCGGGTCCTGCTCACCAGCGGGGACGTGTCCGCGGGGCTGCCCCCGGACACCGCCGCCTGGCTCGCGCCCTAGGCGGTCGCCCGCTGCTCCTTCGCGGCGGCGAGCTCGGCGGCGGTGGGCGGGTCGGCGCCGACGCGGGTGCAGTTGAGCGCGGCGACCAGCGCGGCGTCGTCGACCAGGGCGAGCAGGTCGTCGTCGGACAGGGCCTCCAGCGCCGCGCGGCCGGTGACGCCGGCGCCCAGCAGCCCGGCGAACAGGCCCGCGGCGAGGGAGTCGCCGGCGCCGACGGTGTCGGCCACGGTCACCCGCGGCGGCTCGCGGTGCAGCAGCGGGCGGCCGGGCCGGGCGATCCGCAGCGGGTCGCCGCCGTCGGTGAGCAGCACCAGCGCCGGGCCGCGGCCGGCCCAGCGCCGGGCGGCGTCGTCGAGGTCGGTCGTGTCCGGCTCGAGCCAGGCGAGGTCCTCGGCGCTGACCTTCACCACGTCGGCGACGGCGACCAGCCGGTCGAGCCGGGCGCGGACGCCGTCGGGGTCGTTGCCGAGCGCGGTGCCCACCGGGCCGCCGGCCAGCATGGGCCGCAGGTTGGGGTCGACGCTGACCAGGGCGGTGCCCGCCAGGCGCTCGGCGAGCGCGGCGATCGCCTCGGACCCGGGCGGCGTCCAGGAGGAGATGGACCCGACGTGCAGCAGCGCCGTCCCCTCGGGCAGGGCGGCGTCGAGCTCCGCGCCGGTCCACTGCCAGTCGGCGGCGCCCTGCACGTGGAAGCCGTAGTCGGCCGAGCCGTCGGGGGAGAGGCCGACGACGGCGAGGCTGACCGGCTCGGCCGCGGCGACGAAGCCGGAGACGTCGACGCCGGAGAGCTCGGCGTGCCGGCGCAGGGCCGGGGCCATGGGGCCGGTGCCGAGGCGGGCGAGCAGCGCCACCCGGGTGCCGAGCCGGCCGGCCGCGACGGCCACGTTGAGCGCGTTGCCGCCGGGGCGGGCGACGTAGTGAGGGGCGGTGCCCTCGGGCCCGGCGTCGGCGCCGGCGACCGGGAGGAGGTCGACGACGAGCTCGCCGAGCACGGTGAGGACGGGGCCGTCGCTGTCCATCGCCCGACCCTAGTGGCGCGGGTCGTCCCCCGCGGGACACCCGGGAGTCCCCGGACGGGGGAGGTCCGCAGGACCGGGGGACTCCCTGCTGGGCCGGGTACCGCTGTTGCTGGGACGATGGGGGAGGAGGACCGCCGTCGACGACGGCGGTGCGCAGGAGCCACGAGGCGGCGCCGGACGGGCGCCGGAGCAGGAGGAGCTCGCCATGCCCAACCCGATCGTCAAGCTGTGGCGGTACCTGACGGCGTCGGCCAACGCGCAGATCGACCAGCGCGCCGACCCCAAGATCCAGATCCAGCAGGCGATCGAGGCCGAGCAGCAGCGGCACCAGTCGCTGGCCAACCAGGCGGCCGCGGTGCTGGGCAACCAGCGCCAGCTGGAGATGCGGCTGAACCGGCAGCTCGGCGAGGTCGAGAAGCTGCAGGCCTCCGCCCGCCAGGCGCTCGTCCTCGCCGACCAGTCCCGCGGCCGCGGTGACGCCCCCAAGGCCGCCGAGTACGAGCAGGCCGCGCAGGCGTTCGCCACCCAGCTCGTCGCCGCCGAGCAGGCGATGGAGGACCTCAAGCGCAGCCACGACGAGGCGCTGCAGGCCGCCGAGCAGGCGCGCGGCGCGGTCGAGCAGAGCCGGATGCGGCTGCAGACCACGCTGGCCGAGCGCACCAAGCTCATGAGCCAGCTCGAGCAGGCCAAGATGCAGGAGCACGTGGCCGCGTCGATGCGCCAGGTCAACGAGCTGTCCGCGCCGGGCAACACGCCGAGCCTGGCCGAGGTCCGCGACAAGATCGAGGCCCGCTACGCCAACGCGCTGGGCCAGGCCGAGCTCGCGCAGACCTCCGTCGAGGGCCGGATGCTCGAGGTGCAGAAGGCCACCCTCGACGTCGCCGGCGCCTCGCGGCTGGAGCAGATCCGGGCCGGCATGGGCGGCGGGCATACGCCGGCCGTCGAGAGCGGCACCGGCGCGGCCGGCGCGATCGGCCCGGGCGCCGCGTCGCCGTCGTTCGAGAAGACCGAGCAGACGGCGCAGCGCCCCGAGAACGCCTGACGCACCGCCGCGGCCCGGCTCCCGCCCTCGGGTGGAGCCGGGCCGCGGCGTGTCCGGGGCGTGCCTAGGTGGCGCTGGCGAGCGGCCGCGGGTGGTCGGACTCCCCGGTGCGGGCCATCGGGTCGACGGGGGCGTCGGTGGCCTGGCAGGTCGGGCACCAGTAGGTGATCCGCTCCTGCAGGTCGGGGCCCTGGTCGCCGCGCAGGATCGGGGTGCCGCAGCGGTAGCAGGGCTTGTCCTTGCGGCCGTAGACCCAGTGGTCGCGGCCGCGGCGCAGGTCGCCGGTGGTGCTCTGCTCCGGGCGGTCGCGGTTGGCCAGCATGAGGGTGCGGGTGCGCTCGACCAGCCCGGCGAGGTCCTCGACGTCGGCCACCCGCATCCAGGGGTGCACGCCGCAGACGAACATCCCCTCGACCTTGTAGAGGTTGCCCGGGCCGCAGAGGTTGCGCTGGTCGAGGATCGCGACGCCGATCTGCTGGTCGGGGTGCGACCGCAGCCGGCGCAGCGCCTCGTCGAGGTCCCAGTCGGGGCCGAGGACGTCGGGGCCGAGGTGCCCGACGACGGTGTCCTCCTGGCTGGTGCGCACCATCGCGACGTCGTGCAGCCGGTAGCCGACACAGTCCCACCGGTCGGTGGCGAGGACCGCGCGGATGGAGAAGGCGGGGCCGCCGTGCCAGCGGGCGCCCTTCTTGTAGATGTGCCAGCTGCCGTCCATCCGGTAGTGGGTGCGCAGCGTCCAGCCGTCGGTGAAGCGGGTCAGCATGTGCTTGCCGCGGGGGACCACCTCGGCGACCGTGCGGCCGGCGAGGTCGGTGGCGGCCAGCTGGGGCACCCGGAGCTCGCCGCGGCGCAGCGTCTGGCCGGCCAGCGCGGTGTTCATCCGCTGGGCCGCCAGCCAGACGGTGTCTCCCTCGGGCACCCGTCCAGTGTCCCCTGGACGCGAAGGGCGTGCTCAGGAGCGAGGGACGTCACGCCCGGGCGGGGAAGCGCCGGGCGCCGCGCGGCGCTGAGGGTGCCGTGCAGCGACGTCCCGACCCGCGCGACCCGGCCATCGCCCCCGAGCACGTGGCGGGGGTGGCCGAGCCGGTGACGGTGACCGTAGCCCGTGACGTGCGCCCCGAGCAGCGGGCGCCGTTCGAGGAGTGGGCCGGGGAGATCCTCGGCCTGGCGGAGCGGTTCCCCGGCAACCTCGGCACCAGCCTGCTGCGCCCGGGCGCCGGATCCACCCGGTACCACCTGGTGTACCGGTTCTCCGACGGCGAGTCGCTGGCCCGCTGGGAGCGGTCGGCCGAGCGGCAGGCGGCGCTGGAGCGCGTGGAGCACCTGTCCGGCGGCGCCGACTACGCGCGCGTGGCCGGCCTGGACAGCTTCTTCACCGCGATGACCCCGCCGCGGCCCGGCCCGCGCTGGCGGCTCACGGTGCTCACCATCGCGGCCGTCTTCGCCATCACGCTGGGCTTCCAGCTGCTGGTGGCTCCGCACGTCGGGTCGTGGCCGCTGCCGCTGCGCCTGCTGCTCTCGGCGACCGTGGTCGTCGTGCTGCTCGGCCAGGTGGTCATGCCACGGCTGACCCGCTGGTTCGGCCCCTGGCTGCGCGGCCGCCGCTGACGCCGGTCCCGCGGACGGGACCGGCGTCAGCCGGTCTCAGTCGAGCGGGCGGACGCCGGCGGCGCTGACGCCCCGGGAGCCGGAGGTGCGGGAGAACGCGACCCGCTGGCCCTCCTGGAGCTCGCGGTAGCCGCCGGTCTCCTCGATCTCGGAGAAGTGCACGAAGACGTCGTCGCCGCCGTCGTCGGGCGTGATGAAGCCGAAGCCCTTGTCGGGGTTGAACCACTGCACGGTGCCCTGCGCGTCACCGCCGGCGTCCCCGCCGCGGCCGGCGGAGCGGGCGGGACGCTGGTCGCGGCCGCCCCGGTCGTCCCGGCGCTCGCGCGGCGCGGGCCGGTCGTAGCCGCCGCGCCGGCCGCCGCCGACCAGCCGCACCGACTCCGCCTGCAGGCCGCGGTTGCCCTCGACCAGCTCGAACTCGACGCGGTCGCCCTCCTCGAGCTCGCCGCCGCGCCCGCTGAGCGCGGAGACGTGCACGAAGACGTCCTCGGGGACGATGAACCCGAAGCCGCGGTCGGCGTCGAAGCGCGCCACGGTGCCCGAGACGACGATCCCGCGGGGCGCCCGGCCGCCGCCGGAGCGGCCACGGTCGTCGCGGGAGCCGCCCCGGTCGTCACGGCCGGAGCCGCGGTCGTCCCGCCGGTCGTCACGGCGGGCGCGGGGCGCGCCGCCGGTCGGGCGGACCCGGTCGGCCTGGGGGCCGCGCGGGCCGGGGCTCGCGTCGTAGTCGACCGGCTGCCCCTCGTCGAGGGTGCGGAAGCCCCCGGTGTCCTCGATCGACGAGAAGTGGACGAACACGTCGTCCCCGCCGTCCTGCGGCTCGATGAACCCGAAGCCCTTGTCCGCGTCGAACCAGCGGACCGTGCCGGCTGCCATGTCTGTATCCCTCATCCCTCACGTACTGCGACGGTCCACGGTACGCGTCCCGCGCGCACCGGCCCCAGCTCAGCCGCGCAGGCGTAGCCCACGCGGGGTGGCCGCGAAGCCGGCGGCCTGCAGCGCCGACGACAGCGGGGTGTCCTGGTGCACCGAGGCGCCGTCGGCCTTCTGCACCACCATGCGGCCCAGCGCCCCGGCGGCGACGGCGCCCGACAGCGCGGTGGCCGCCTCCTTGAGCGTCTGCTCGTCCTCGGTCCACGACAGCAGCGTCTTGCCGCCGCGCTCCACGTAGAGCACCAGGTCGCCGTCAACCAGCACCACCAGCGCGCCGGCCTTGCGCCCGGCGCGGTGCCCGGTGGGCCGCTTCCCGCCGCCGGTGCCCTCGCCGACGTCGACTGCGACCTGGTCGGCCGACTCGCCGTCGGACGGGCCGGTGCGGTCGGGCCAGGGCAGCGCCGCGCCGTACACGTTAGCCGGGTCGGTGGCGGCGAGCACGACCGCGCCCTCCGGCGCGCGGTCGGGGGTGGCGAAGGCGCGCAGCCGGTCGACCGAGCCCGGCGTGCCGAACTGGGCGGCGCCCAGGGTCTCGACGAAGTAGCCGCGGCGGGCCCGGTTGTTCTCCTCGAACGCGCGCAGCACCGGGTAGACGGCGGAGAACCCGCCGGGCACCTGCTCGGCCATCACCGCGCCGCGGGTGAGCACGCCGTGCCGCTCGAGTAGCGCCTCGGCGCGGGCGGTGGTGCGCCGGGTCGGGTTGGGCTCGCGCTCGGGCAGACGCGACCACCGGCCGGCGACCGTGGGCGGGCCGGTGCGGGTGGGCATCGCCGGGCGGCCCAGGCGCGGGCGGCCGTAGCGGGTGCGGTCCACCCGGGCGCGCGGGGGAGCCGGGGCGCGCTTGTGCGTGCCGCCCCCGGACAGCCGGGTGCGCAGCGGGGCGAGGGTGTCGTTGGTGAGCAGCCCGGCCCACACCAGGTCCCACACGACGTCGGCGAGCGCCGTGTCGTCGGTGGCGCCGACCAGATCGGACAGGCCGCGGAAGAACACCGCCTGCCCGGCCGAGAGCTGCTCGAGGACGGCGAACCCGACGCCGCCCTCCTCCGGTAGCTCCACCGGGTCGGGCAGCAGCAGCGGCGCGAGGTCGGCGGGCACGAGGCTCACCCAGCCGTCGCCGCCGGGCAGTCCGCCGGCGCCGGCCCACAGCACCTCGCCGGCGCTGGTGAGCTCGTCGAGCATCGCGGGGCGGTAGTCGCGCACCCGGGACGGCAGCACCAGCGACTCCAGCGCGCTGGCCGGCACCAGCGCCCCGGCCAGCTGCTCGACCACCGCGAGGACGCCGTCGACGCCGCGCATCCGGCTGCCGACCGACTGCCAGGACGGGGTGAAGCGGGCCAGCGTGCCGATCGGCACCGGCTCGACCTCCTGGCGCAGCTTGGCCAGGCTGCGGCGGCGCACCGAGCGCAGCACCTCGGCGTCGCACCACTCCTGCCCGGTGCCGCCGGGCCGGAACTCGCCGGTGACCAGCCGGCCGGTGCCGACCAGCCGCTGCAGCGTGGCGGTGACGACCGCGACGCCGAGGCCCAGGCGGGTGGCCACCTCGGTGGGCTGGAACGGGCCGTGCGTGCGGGCGTAGCGGCCGACGAGGTCGCCCAGCGGGTCGGCGACCGGCTCGGTGAAGGCCTCCGGGACGCCGACGGGCAGCGCGGTGCCCAGCGCGTCGCGCAGCCGGCCGGCGTCCTCGATGGCGACGTGCCGCTCCTCGCCGGCGATCCGCACGACGATCGCCCGCCGCGAGGCCACCAGCTCCGCCAGCCACTCCGCCGGGACGCCGCGCAGCGCCGCCTCGGCCGGGGTGAGGTCGCCCAGGCCGCGGAGCAGGTCGGAGGCGCCGTCGACGTCGCGGGGGTGCCGCTCGGCCGGCAGCCGCTGCAGCTCCCGCTCCACCTCGGCCAGCGCCTCGGCGTCGAGCAGCTCGCGGAGCTCCGAGCGGCCCAGCAGCTCGGCGAGCAGGCCGGTGTCCAGGGCCAGCGCCTGCGCGCGGCGCTCGGCCAGCGGGGCGTCGCCCTCGTAGAGGAACTGCCCGACGTAGCCGAACAGCAGCGACTGGGCGAAGGGACTCGCGGCCTGGGTCTGCACGTCGACCACGCGCACCCGCCGGGAGCGGACGTCGCGCATCAGCTCGACCAGGCCGGGCACGTCGTAGACGTCCTGCAGCACCTCGCGGGCGGCCTCGAGCGTGATGGGGAAGCTGGAGAACTCGCTGGCCACGCTGAGCAGCTGGGCGGCGCGCTGGCGCTGCTGCCACAGCGGGGTGCGCCGGCGCGGGTCGCGGCGGGGGAGCAGCAGCGCGCGGGCGGCGCACTCGCGGAACCGGCTGGCGAACAGCGCCGAGCTGCCGACCTCGGCGGTCACCTCCCGCTCGACGTCGTCGGGGTCGAGGACGGCGAGGTCGGCCTCGGGCGGCTCGCCGGTGGTGTCGGGCAGCCGCAGCACGATGCCGTCGTCGGAGTGCATGGAGGCGACGTCAACGCCGTAGCGCTCCCGCAGCCTCGCCGCGAGCACCAGCGCCCACGGGGCGTTGACCTGCGCGCCGAAGGGGGAGTGCACGACCAGCCGCCAGTCGCCGAGCTCGTCGCGGAACCGCTCGACCAGGAGTGTCCGGTCGTCGGGCAGATGGCCGGTGGCCGCCTTCTGCTCGGCCAGGTAGGCGAGCAGGTTGGCCGCGCCCCAGTCGTCGAGGCCCGCGGCCTGCGCCCGCTCGCGGCCCCGCTCCGGCGTCGCCGATCCGACCTCGCGGAGGAAGGCACCGAGCGCGCGGCCGAGCTCCAGCGGCCGGCCGGGGGCGTCGCCGTGCCAGAACGGCATCTTCCCGGGCTGGCCGGGAGCGGGGGAGACGAGCACCCGGTCGTGGGTGATCTCCTCGATCCGCCACGACGACGAGCCGAGGAGGAAGACGTCGCCCACCCGCGACTCGTAGACCATCTCCTCGTCGAGCTCACCGACGCGGCGCCCGCCGGAGCCCTCGCCGCCGACGAGGAAGACGCCGAACAGCCCGCGGTCGGGGATCGTGCCGCCGCTGGTGACCGCCAGCCGTTGCGCGCCGTTGCGGGCGGTGAGGGTGTCGGTGACCCGGTCCCAGGTCAGCCGTGGCCGCAGCTCGGCGAACGCGTCGGAGGGGTAGCGGCCGGCGAGCATGTCGAGCACGGCGTGCAGCGCGGAGTCGGGCAGGCCGGAGAAGGGCGCCGACCGGCGCAGCAGCGCGCCGACCTCCTCCACCGTGCGCGGGCCCTCCGACACGATCGCCACGATCTGCTGGGCGAGCACGTCGAGCGGGTTGCGCAGGTAGCGGATCGACTCGATCGCGCCGGCCTTCATCCGCTCGGCGACCAGCGCGCACTGCACGAGGTCGCCGCGGTACTTGGGGAACAGCACGCCGCGGCTGACCGCGCCGACCTGGTGCCCGGCGCGGCCCACCCGCTGCAGGCCGGCGGCCACGGTGGGCGGCGCCTCGACCTGGACGACGAGGTCGACCGCGCCCATGTCGATGCCGAGCTCGAGTGACGACGTCGCCACGACCGCCGGGAGCTGCCCGGACTTCAGCGCCTCCTCGACGACGGCGCGCTGCTCGCGGGACACCGAGCCGTGGTGCGCCGCGGCGACCGGCCGCACGCCCTCGGGGACGCCGCCGCCGGAGCCGGCCTGCGCCATGAGCGCCGCGGCGTTGGTGCCGGGCGGGACCGGCTCCCCGGTGACCCGCTCGAAGGCCATCTCGTTGAGCCGGCTGGTCAGCCGCTCGGCCAGCCGGCGGGAGTTGGCGAAGACGATGGTGCTGCGGTGGGCCTCGACCAGGTCGAGCACCCGCTCCTCGACCGCCGGCCAGATCGACGTCCGCGGCTGGTCACCCGCGGCCGAGCCCTCCAGCTCGCCGGTGGGCTGGCCCAGCTGGCTCATGTCCTCGACCGGCACGACGACCGAGAGGTCCCACTGCTTGACCGACGGCGGCTGCACGACCTCCACGGGCCGGCCGCCGGCGAGGAAGGTGGCCACCTCCTCGATGGGCCGCACGGTGGCCGAGAGGCCGATCCGCTGCGCCGGGCGGTCGAGCAGCTCGTCGAGCCGGTCGAGGGAGACGGCCATGTGCGCGCCGCGCTTGCTGTCGGTGACGGCGTGCACCTCGTCGACGATCACCGTCTCGACGCCGCGCAGCGCCTCCCGCGCCGAGCTCGTGAGCATGAGGAACAGCGACTCGGGCGTGGTGATGAGGATGTCGGTGGGCCGCCGGGTGAAGGCCCGCCGCTCGTCGGCCGGGGTGTCGCCGGAGCGGATGCCGACGGTGATCTCCGGCCGGGGGAGGCCCAGGCGCATCGCGGCCTGCCCGATGCCGGCCAGCGGCGCCCGCAGGTTGCGCTCGACGTCGACCGCCAGCGCCTTGAGCGGGGACACGTAGAGCACGCGGCAGCGCCGGCTCTCGTCGGCCGGTGCGGTGCTGGTGAGCCGGTCGAGCGACCAGAGGAAGGCCGCCAGCGTCTTGCCCGAGCCGGTGGGGGCGACGACGAGGGCGTGCCCGCCGCTGCTGATGGCCTGCCAGGCGCCCTCCTGGGCGGCCGTGGGCTCGGCGAACGCGCCCGTGAACCAGGCCCGGGTGGGCGCGGAGAACCGGTCGAGAGCGGGCACGTCCCCAGTGTCCCCGCGGGTACGACAGTCCGCTGGCCTGCGCGTACGCCGCGGGCGGAGGGTCGCCCGGACGGAGGGTGGCGTGCGGCACACTGCCGGGCATGCGCTCCTCCCTCTACGAGGCCGACCACGAGGACTTCCGGCAGACGGTCCGCACGTGGCTGGAGAAGAACGTCGCCCCCTTCCACGGCCAGTGGGAGCGCGACGGGATCGTGCCGCGCGAGGTCTGGCTCTCCGGCGGGGAGCAGGGCCTGCTCGGCTTCGACGTCGACGAGCGGTACGGCGGCGGCGGGGTGCGCGACTTCCGCTACAACGCCGTCCTCGACGAGGAGGTCACGCGCATCGGCGCCAGCGGCCTCGGCTTCGGCCTGCACAACGACGTCGTCGCCCCCTACCTGCGCGACCTGTGCACCGAGGAGCAGGCGCAGCGCTGGCTGCCCGGCTTCTGCCGCGGCGAGCTGATCACCGCCATCGCGATGACCGAGCCCGGCACCGGAAGCGACCTGCAGGCCATCCGCACCACCGCCCGCCGCGACGGCGACGAGTGGGTGCTCAGCGGCGCCAAGACGTTCATCACCAACGGGATCAACGCCGACCTGGTGATCGTGGTGGCGCGCACCGACCCCGACGCCCCCGGCGCGAAGGGCACCAGCCTGCTCGTCGTCGAGCGCGGCATGCCCGGCTTCACCCGCGGCCGCAACCTGGACAAGGTGGGCCTCAAGGCGCAGGACACCGCCGAGCTGTTCTTCGACGAGGTCCGCGTCCCCGCCGACAACCTGCTCGGCACCGAGAACCGCGGCTTCGCCCACCTCATGGAGAACCTGCCGCAGGAGCGGCTGTCGATCGCCGTCGGCGCGGTCGCCGCCTGCGAGACGGTGCTCGCGCAGACCCGCGAGTACGTGACCGGCCGGACGGCGTTCGGCCGGCCGGTCGGCAGCTTCCAGCACAGCCGCTTCGTGCTCGCCGAGCTCACCACCGAGACGACGATCGCGCGCACCTTCGTCGACGAGTGCGTCCGCCAGCTCGGCGCCGGGGAGCTGACCGCCGTCGACGCGGCGATGGCCAAGTACTGGACGACCGAGCTGCAGAACAAGGTGGCCGACCGCTGCCTGCAGCTGCACGGCGGCTACGGCTACATGGACGAGTACCCGGTGTCCCGGGCCTGGCGCGACGCCCGCGTGCAGTCGATCTACGGCGGCACGAACGAGATCATGCGCGAGATCATCGGCCGGTCGCTGGGGCTGTGACGGGCCGGTGACGACGCAGCAGGCGGCGCCCGACGTCGCGCGGGTCCAGCGGCGCACCGTCGGCGTCCTGTCCGGCGCCGTGGCACTCGCGGGCCTGGGCGTCACCGTCGGGATCACCATCGGCGGACTGCTCGCCCGGGAGGTCGCCGGCAGCGACGCCGCGGCCGGCCTCGGGCAGACCGCCGGCGTCCTCGGCGCCGCGGTGCTCGCCGTCCCGCTGGCCCGGCTGTCCGACCGGGCCGGCCGGCGCGCGGGGCTCGCCGCCGGCTACGCCGTCGCCGTCGCCGGTGCGCTGGTCACCGTGCTCGCCGCGGCGCTGTCGTCGCTGCCGCTGCTGCTCGCCGGGCTGTTCGCCTTCGGCGCCTCCACCGCGTGCGGCCTGCAGGCGCGCTACGCCGCCGCCGACCTCGCGACGCCGGAGCGCCGCGGCCGCGACCTGTCGCTGGTGGTCTGGGCGACGACGGTCGGCTCGGTCCTCGGCCCGAACCTCGCCGCGCCCGGCGCCGCGCTGGGGCGCGCGGTCGGCCTGCCGGAGCTCGGCGGCGGCTTCGTGGTGTCGGCGGTGGGGTTCGCCGTCGTCGCGGCGGTCCTGCTGGCCCTGCTGCGTCCCGACCCGCTGCTCCTGTCGCGGCGGCTGGCGGGCGGCGACGGCGCGCGGCCGGCCGGCAACCGCGGGCGCACCCGGGCGGCACTGCGGGAGGTGTGGGCCTCGGCCGACGGGCGGCTCGGCGTGGTCGCCGTCGTCGTGGCCCACTCCGTGATGGTCGGCGTCATGGTCATGACGCCGGTGCACATGGGGCACGCGGGTGGGCACGACGACGCGACGACGCTGCGCCTCGTCGGCGTGGTGATCAGCGTGCACGTGGCCGGGATGTACCTGTTCTCCCCGCTCGTCGGCTGGCTCGCCGACCGGGCCGGACGCCGGGCGACCGTGGCCGCGGGCGGGATGCTGCTGCTGGCCGCCGCGGCGATCGCGGGCACCGCCCCGCCGGAGGCCGCGGGCCGGCTCGGCGTGGGGCTGCTGCTGCTCGGCCTCGGCTGGTCCTGCGGGCTGATCGCGGGCTCCACGCTGGTCACCGAGTCGGTGCCCGCGGCCACGCGGCCCGCCGCGCAGGGCGGCACGGACCTGCTCATGGGGCTCGGCGCCGCCGTCGCGGGGGCGGCCGGCGGGCCGCTGCTGGCGGCCGGCGGCTTCGGCCTGGTGGCCGGCGTCTCGGCGGCCCTGGTGCTGCCGCTGGCCCTGGTCTGGGCGCTGCGCCGCTGACGCCTCAGCGGCCGCGCATCCCGCGCCAGAGCAGCACCAGCGACACGAGCATGCACAGCGCGATGCCGATCTCCAGGACGGTGTCCCAGGTGGCGGAGCCGGTGGTGGGGAACACGGCCTCACCCTAGTCCTGCTATCGTGAAGCCACTTCACGGTGTAGGGGGCTCACGATGCCGGACGACGCCCGGGTGGCCGCGCTCGACCGGGTGCTGGAGCTGACCGTCCTGCTCGGCCGGGACATGACGGCCTCGCTGGCCGCCTCCGGCCTGACGGTGGCCCGCACGACGCTGCTGTGGCACCTGCGCGCCGCCGGCCCGAGCACCCAGCGCGCACTGGCCGACGCGCTCGGGGTCAGCGCCCGCAACGTCACCGGCCTGGTCGACGGGCTGGCCGCCGCAGGCCTGGTCACCCGCGAGCCCCACCCCGACGACCGCCGGGCCACCCTCGTCACGCCCACCGCGCGCGGGCGGGAGCTGCTCGACGAGCTCGGGCGCGGGCAGGCCGAGCTCGCCGGCCAGCTGTTCGGCGGGCTGCCGCCCGACCGGCTCGACGCGCTGGTGTCCGCCCTCGACGACGTCCTGGAGCGGCTGCGGCCGCTGGTCCCGGGCAGCGCCGCGGAGGAGACCCCGTGAGCGCCGCGGGGCTCGTGCGCCGCGCCGTCGCCTTCGAGCTCGGCACCTGGCGCAGCCTCGGGCGCTGGGTGGCGCGCCGGCCCGACGTCCCGGCCGGCGCGGAGGCGTTCGGCTACGTCTCGGCCGCCTCGCCGGTGCTGTGGACCTTCGTCGTCCTGTCGGCCGTCGAGATCCCGCTGGTCGACTGGTTGCTGCCGTGGCCCGCGGCGCGCGTGGCGCTGCTCGTCGTCGGCGTCTACGGGCTGCTGTGGATGCTCGGCATGCTCGGGGGGATGCACGTCCACCCGCACACCGTCGACGACGAGGGGCTGCGCGTGCGCAACAGCTTCGCCGTGGACGTGCGGGTGCCGTGGGAGGCGATCGCGGCGGTCCGGGTGCGGCGGCGCTCGGTGGAGGGCTCGCGCACCGTCGTCGTCGCCGAGGAGGGCGGGCGGCGGGCGGTGTCGGTCGCCGTCGTCGCCTCCACCCAGGTCGACGTCGAGCTGCGGACGCCGCTGGTGCTGCCGCTCGCGCGCACCGGTGGGCGGCCGGTCGACGAGCTGCGCCTGGCCGCCGACGACCCGGCCGCGCTCGTGCGGCGGCTCCGGGCGGGCCTGGCCGGGCACGCGGCCGCCACCCCCGACGCGGACGCGCGCTAGCGTCGGGGCGTGCGCCTGCAGGAGTTCTGGTCCCGGCTCGACGAGCGGTTCGGGTCGATGCGGGCGCAGAGCGTGGCGCGTGACCACGTCTTCTCCGTCCTCGGCGGGCGCACCGCCGTCGAGGCGCTCGAGGCCGGGCTGCCGGTGCGCCGCGTGTGGCTGGCCATCTGCGAGGAGTTCGACGTGCCCCTCAAGGAGCGCTGAGCCCGCTCCCGGAGGGGCGGCCGTACTCCGCGCGGAGTACGCGGCGCCCGGCAGGTGCGTCCCGGCGGCGGACGCGCTGGGTGCCCCGCCGTCCCTAGCGTCGACGGCGTGATCGAGATCCGTGGACTGACCAAGCGCTACGGCGACCGCACCGCCGTCGACGACCTGACCCTCACCGTCCACCCGGGCCGTGTCACCGGCTTCCTCGGGCCCAACGGGGCAGGCAAGTCGACGACGATGCGGGTCGTCGTCGGCCTCGACCGGCCGACCGCCGGCACCGTCCGGGTGGACGGCCGCCGCTACGCCGACCTCCCCGTCCCGCTGCGCGCCGTCGGGGCCCTCCTGGAGGCCCGCTCCGCGCATCCGGGGCGCACCGCCCGGGACCACCTGCGGGTCCTCGCGTCCACCGCCGGGCTGCCGCGCTCGCGCGTGGACACGGTCCTCGAGCTCTGCGGCCTGACGCCGGTCGCCGACCGCCGCGTCGGTGGCTTCTCCCTGGGCATGGGCCAGCGCCTCGGCGTCGCGACGGCGCTGCTGGGCGACCCCGCCACCGTCGTGCTGGACGAGCCGGTCAACGGCCTGGACCCCGACGGGGTCCTGTGGATCCGGACGCTGACGCGGCAGCTGGCCGCCGAGGGCCGGACGGTTCTCGTCTCCTCGCACCTGATGAGCGAGATGGCCGTGACCGCCGACCACCTCGTCGTCCTCGGCCGCGGCCGGCTCGTGGCCGACGAGCCGACGGCCACGGTCCTCCGGCGGGCCGGGACCCGGTCGGTGCGGGTGCGCAGCCCCCGCCCCGACGACCTCGTGGGCGTCCTCGCCGGTGACGGCGTGAGCCTGGCCTCGCCCGAGCGGGGACTGCTGGAGGTCCAGGGGCTGGGCGCGGACGAGATCGGCGACCGCGCCCTGCGCGCCGGCATCCCGGTGCACGAGCTGACCCCCGTGTCGGCCTCGCTCGAGGAGGCCTTCATGGACCTGACCCGCGACGACCGGGAGTACCGCACCGACCTGCGGCAGGAGGCCCTGACGTGAGCGACCGGACCAGCACCCGCGTCCTCGACGCACCCGGCGCGGGCCGCGCGCCCCGGGGGCCCGCCGGCGGCGGTCCGGGCGGCCTGGTCGCCGGCCAGTGGGCCGCCGTCCGGTCCCTGCGCACCACCTGGTGGGTGCTCGGCGGGGCGTCCGTCGCGATGGTGCTGCTCTCCCTGCTGTTCACCGCGACCGCGGGAGCCGGGGACCAGGGCGGGCCGCCCGGCCTGGACCCCGCCGACCCCGTCGGGCTGAGCCTGGGTGGCTACAACCTGGCGGCCCTGGCGGTGGGGGTGCTGGGGGTCCTGCTGGTCACCGGCGAGTACACCAGCGGCACGGTGCGGGTCCTCTTCGCGGCGGTGCCCCGCCGGTGGCCGGTGCTCCTGGCCCGTTCCGGCGTCCTCGCCGTGGTCACCGTGGTCGCGACCTCGCTCGCCGCGCTGGCGGCGTTCCTCGTCGGGCAGGCCGCGCTCGGCGACACCGGGGTCTCGCTCGCCGACGACGGCGTGGCCCGGGCGGTGCTCGGCGCCGGCCTGTACGTGACGGCGATCGGGGTTCTCGGCACCGCGCTCGGGTGGCTGCTGCGTTCGACCGGAGGGGCAGTCGGCACGTTGTTCGGCGTCGTCTTCCTGCTCCCGGTGCTGGGCGGCCTGCTGCCCTCGAGCTGGGGGCCCGACGTGGTGCGGTGGCTGCCGGGGCAGGCCGGCGCGAGCATCGTGCAGGTCGCGACCGGCCCCGGCGAGTTCGCCCCGTGGACGGGGTTCGGGGTGCTCTGCGGCTACCTGGCGGTCCTGCTCGCAGCGGCGGTCGTCACGGTGCGGCGACGCGACGCGTGACTTCCGGACCGGGAGGCGCGGGCGGCAGCATGTCGTCCGTGCGGCGGGTGGGCGGGTCGGTGGTGTGGTCGGTGGGGCCCGTGGTGGCCGGTGCCGTCCTCGCCATCGGCCCGCTGGTGCGCTTCGGTGGCCCGACCGCGGCGGAGGTCGCCGTGACCGCCCTGGCCTGGGCGCCCGCGGTCGCCCGCGCGCGGGCGCCCTTCGCCGCCTTCCTCGCCTCTGCCGCCGTCGTGGTCGGCTGGTGGGTGCTGCACGGGCTGGAGGCCCGGGCGCTGCTCCCGGCCGGGGTGGTGGTGTGGTGGCTGCTGGTCTGGGTCGCCGACCGGTGCGATCCGCGGCGCGTCGCCACGGCGCTCGGGGTCTGCCTGGTGGTGCCGCTGGCCCTCGGTGCAGCAGCCCTGACCGGCCCTGGTGACGGTGCCGCCGTGGTGCCGCTGGTCGCGGTGACCGTGACGGCGGCCGTCGTCGGGCGTGACCGGCGGACCAGGCGGGCCTACCTGGTGGCGCTGCAGGACCGCGCCGAGCGCGCCGAACGGGAGCGGGACGCGCGCGCCCGGGTCGCGGTCATGGAGGAGCGCGCGCGGATCGCCCGCGAGCTCCACGACGTCGTCGCGCACAACCTCTCGGTGATGACGGCGCTGGCCGACGGCGCCGGGTACGCGCAGGACGGCGAGCAGGCCGCCCGGGCGGTGCGGCAGATCGCCACGACCGGACGCGAGGCGCTGGCGGAGATGCACCGACTCGTCGGCGTGCTGCGCACCGACGACGACGGCCCGGGGCGTGCGCCGGCGCCCGGTCTCGACGGACTATCCGCGGTCGTCGAGCAGGTCCGGGCCGCCGGGCTCCCCACCTCGCTCACGGTGACCGGCCGGCCGGCCCCGCTCGTGGCCGGCGCCCAGCTCGCCGTCCACCGTCTCGTGCAGGAGGCGCTCACGAACACCCTGCGGCACGCGCGCGGGGCGCGATCGGCCGCCGTGCGCCTGGACTGGCGCGCGGGCGAGCTCGCCGTCGAGGTGACCGACGAGGGCGGGCCCGCCGTCCTGCCGGAGCGGCCCGGGCACGGGCTGGTCGGCATGCGGGAGCGCGTCGCGGCGTGGGACGGCACCGTCGTGGCCGGCCCGCGTCCGGAGGGTGGCTGGCGCGTCGCCGCGGTCCTCCCGCTCGCCGTGGTCGGCGCCGAGGGTGCCGGGACGGCGGCGCCGTGAGCACCCGCGTGCTGCTCGTCGACGACGAACCGCTGGTCCGGCTCGGCTTCTCGATGGTGCTGCAGGCCCAGGACGACCTCGTCCTGGTCGGGGAGGCCGGGGACGGCGCCCGGGCCGTCTCGCTGACGCGTGAGCTGCGGCCGGACGTCGTCGTGATGGACGTCCGCATGCCCGGTGTCGACGGCGTCGAGGCGACCCGGCGCATCGTCGCCGAGGGGCTGTCCAGCCGGGTGCTGGTGCTGACCACCTTCGACCTGGACGAGTACGCGTTCGCCGCGCTGCGGGCCGGCGCGAGCGCGTTCCTCCTCAAGAACGCCGAGCCCGCGGAGCTCCTCCGGGCGGTGCGGGCGGTGGCCCGCGGCGACGCGGTGCTCTCCCCGCGGGTCACCCGGCGGCTGCTCGAGACGCTGGCGCACCGGCTGCCCGCGGTCACGCCGCCCGACCCGCGCGTCGCCCTGCTCACCGAGCGCGAACTCGAGGTGCTCAGGGCGGTCGCCCGCGGGGAGTCGAACGCCGAGATCGCCGGCGTGCTGGTCCTGTCGGAACTGACGGTCAAGACGCACGTGGCCCGCATCCTGGGCAAACTGGGTCTACGCGACCGCACGCAGGCCGCGGTCTTCGCGCACACGCACGGTCTGGTGTGAGGGACCTGGCGTCCTCCGCGTGTCGCTCGACTCGAACACGTGTTCGTCCTACAGTGGCGGGCGCGTCCACAGGGAGGTCGTCCCTCCACAGGTCCGGTCGGTCCCCGGAAATGTCAGACCCCCGGCCTAGCGTCGCCTCCGACACCGCATCGACTCCACGACACGCGACTTCCCGAAGGTGAGCAGCATGGCAACGCTCGACCGCGACAAGGCCCTCGACATGGCCCTCGCCCAGATCGACAAGCAGTTCGGCAAGGGCTCGGTCATGCGCCTGGGCGACAGTGCCGCCCAGGCGATCAAGGTCATCCCGACCGGCTCGATCGCCCTCGACATCGCCCTGGGCATCGGCGGTCTGCCGCGCGGCCGCGTCATCGAGGTCTACGGCCCGGAGGCCTCCGGTAAGACCACCGTCGCCCTGCACGCGGTGGCCAACGCCCAGGCCGCCGGCGGCATCGCGGCCTTCATCGACGCCGAGCACGCGCTCGACCCCGAGTACGCCCGGGCCATCGGCGTCGACACCGACGCGCTGCTGGTCAGCCAGCCCGACACCGGTGAGCAGGCGCTCGAGATCGCCGACATGCTGATCCGCTCCGGCGCGCTCGACATCATCGTCATCGACTCCGTGGCGGCCCTCGTGCCCCGCGCCGAGATCGAGGGCGAGATGGGTGACAGCCACGTCGGTCTGCAGGCCCGCCTCATGAGCCAGGCGCTGCGGAAGATCACCGGTGCGCTGAACAACTCCGGCACCACCGCGATCTTCATCAACCAGCTGCGCGAGAAGGTCGGCATCGTCTACGGCTCGCCCGAGGTCACCACCGGTGGTCGCGCGCTGAAGTTCTACTCGTCGGTCCGCCTCGACGTGCGCCGCATCGAGACCCTCAAGCAGGGCACCGACGCCGTCGGCAGCCGGGTCCGGGTGAAGGTCGTCAAGAACAAGGTCGCCGCCCCGTTCAAGCAGGCCGAGCTCGACCTGCTGTGGGGCCACGGCTTCAGCCGCGAGGGCGGCCTGATCGACGCCGGCGTCGAGCAGGGCTTCATCCGCAAGTCCGGCGCCTGGTACACGTACGAGGGCGACCAGCTCGGCCAGGGCAAGGAGAACGTCCGCACGTTCCTCCGCGACAACCCCGACCTCGCCGACGAGATCGAGAAGAAGGTCAAGGAGAAGCTGGGCATCGGCCCGCAGGTCGACGCGCCGGCCGCCGAGACCGCCGACTTCTGAGCCGCCCCGTGACCGGCTGGCCCGGCCCGGCCTCCGAGGAGGTCGACCCCGAGCTGACCGGCCGCCCCGGCGGCCGGCGCGGACGCCGGACCCGTGCACCGGGTCCCGGTGACCGTGCCGGCCGCGGGCGGCGGCGCGCCGGGCCGTCCCCTGACCCGGACGGCCCGGCCGCCGCCCTCCCCGGCCAGGACTCCGGCCTCCCCGAGGGTGCGGTGGACGGGGACCCGGCCGACGAGGCCGGCGATCCCGAGTCCGTCGCCCGCGCCATCTGCCTGCGGGCGCTCACCGGCGCCGCCCGCACCCGGCAGCAGCTCGCCGACCTCCTCGAGCGGCGCGGCATCCCGGAGGAGGCGGCCACCGCCGTCCTCGACCGGTTCACCGAGGTCGGGCTGATCGACGACGCCGCCTTCGCCCGGGCCTGGGTCACCTCCCGCCAGGCCGGCCGCGGCCTCGCCCGCCGCGCCCTGCGCGCCGAGCTGCGCGCCAAGGGCGTCGACGGCGAGGAGGCCGAGCAGGCCCTCGCCGAGGTCGACGACGACGACGAGCGGGCCGCCGCCCGCCACCTGGTCGAGCGGCGGCTGCCCGCGCTGCGCCGCGTCGACCGGCAGACCGCCACCCGCCGGCTGATCGGCATGCTCGCCCGCAAGGGCTACAACGGCGGGCTGGCCGCCGGCGTCGTCCGCGAGGTGATGGACGAGACCGGCTTCGGCACCGAGGACCCCGACGCCGACGGCTGGGACACCGAGGACGCCTGACCCGCGCCGCCCGAGCCCGCGCCGCCTGCGGTGCCACTCGCGCTGTCCACCGCCCTGCACGACCCGCGCAGGCCTGTCCGCCCCGCGCGGACGACACGCGGGGCTCCGGGCCCGGCGGGCCTAGCGTTCCGGCATGGGCGTGTCCGAGGTGGTCCCCGGCCTGCACCTGCTCCCGCTCGGCATCAGCAACGCCTACCTGTGGCGCCACGACGGCGGCGTCACGCTGGTCGACACCGGGCCGGCCGGCAGCGCGCCCGCCATCGCGGAGGCGCTCGGCGCCCTCGGCCTGCGCCGCGAGGACGTGCGCCGCGTCGTGCTCACCCACTTCCACGACGACCACGTCGGCTCGGCCGCGGCGGTGCGCGCCTGGGGCCGCGCGCCGGTGGTCGCCGGCGCGGCCGACGTCCCGGTCATCCGCCGCGACCGGCCCGGCCCCGAGCCGGTGCTCACCCCCGCCGAGCGCGCCCTGCACGCCCGCGTGTCGACGGGGCTGCCGCGGGCGCCGGCCTGCCGGGCGGCCACACCGGTCGCCGACGGGGCCGACCTGGGCGGTGGCGCCGTGGCGGTGGCCGTCCCCGGGCACACGCCCGGCAGCCTCGCGGTGCACCTGCCCGCGGCCGGTGTGCTGATCACCGGCGACACGGTCGCCGAGCACGAGGGCGGACTGGTCCTCGGGCCGTTCAACGCCGACCGGGGGCGTGCCTGGGACTCGCTGCAGCGCCTGGCCGGCCTGGAGGCCGACGTCGTCTGTCCCGGCCACGGGCAGCCGGTCGCCGGGGGAGCGGCCGCGGCCCTGCGCGCGGCCACCGACCCCTTCGGCTGAGCGGTCCGGTCAGCCGGCGACCGGGATCCCCCTCACCTGGGTCGGCAGCCCGGCGCCGGGGGCCACGGCCGGCATGGCGACCGTGGGCAGCGTGGTGACCGGCGGCACAACCGGGGAGACGGCGGGCGCCCCGGGGACGGAGGCCGGGGGAGGGGTGGGAGCGGCGACCGGCGGCGTCCAGGCCGTCAGGTCGATCGCCAGGCCGTCGGGCGACTCGTCGTCGTCGACCAGGCCCGCGTCCTCCTCGGCGGGCGCGGCGGTCAGCCAGCGCGCGATCTGCTCCTCGAACGCCGGGCCGGGCCGCGGGGAGGGGCGGTCCACCGTGCCGACGAAGGTCAGGTCGCGCTCACCGCCGTCGGCGGCCCGCAGCACGATGCGGCAGCGCGCCCGCCGGTGCCGCGCCGGCGGCACCACCTCGCGGACCACCGCGGACTCCGCCAGCGCGGCCTCCGCGAAGCGCGGCGCCGCGGCACGGAGCCGGTTCACGAACTCCTGCGCGGCGTCGGCCTGCCCCTCGGGGACGCGCACCACGGACGGCAGCGGCGGCACGACGGGGCGGAGAGCGGTGTCCACGCCGTCTCTCTCGGCAGCCGCGCCCCGGAGCCGGACGACACACGGGGCCGTCGCGGACCGCGGGACGCGCGGGACACCGCGTGACCGTCCGGTGACCGCCGCACCCGCCCCGCCCGGCCCACCGGCCACCCGGGGCGCACGCACCCCGCGGCCCTCCGGCGCCGGTCAGGGCGTCGCGGCCACCCCGCTGCCGCCGCCCATCTGCGCGTCGGCCGGCAGCTCGACCTGCCCGGTGCCCGCCGTCTTGCGGTTGCGGCGGGTGCGCTTCTCCACGTACTTCGCCAGCTGCGAGAGCAGCACGTTGACGACGATGTAGATCAGCCCGGCCGCCACGTAGAGCTGGAAGGTGTAGCGGTTGCCGAAGCTGAAGTTGAAGAACTCGACCAGGCTGCGCGCGGTCCGCAGCAACTCCAGGTAGCTGACGATGAAGCCGAGCGAGCTGTCCTTGAGCAGGACGACCAGCTGCGCCACCAGGACCGGCAGCATCCGGCGGACCGCCTGCGGCAGCAGGACGAGCGTCATCACCTGGGTCTTGCGCATGCCGAGGGCGAAGGCGGCCTCGCGCTGCCCGCGGTCGACCGACAGGATGCCGGCCCGGAAGATCTCGGCCAGCACGGCCATGTTGTAGAGCGTCAGCCCCAGCACCAGCGCCCGGAAGGCGGTCATCGGGACGCCGACGGTCGGCAGGAACAACAGGCAGAACAGGATGAGGATCAGCAGCGGCACGGCGCGGAAGAGCTCGATGACCACGCCCACCGGACCGCGCACCCACGCGTGGTCTGACAGCCGCCCCACGGCCAGCAGCGCGCCGAACACCGTCGCGAGCACCATGCCCACCGCGGCCACGCTCAGGGTGTTGAGCAGCCCCTCGCCGAGCGCCTGCGGCACCCCCGACGCCGGGTCGAACAGCACCGCCCAGCGGTCGGCCTCGAGCTGGCCGTTGGCGCCCAGGCGGTAGAGCGCCAGCCCGATGAGCGCCGCGATGAGCAGCGCGCCGACGACGGTGCCGATGCGCTGCCGGCGGCGGGCGCGCGGCCCGGGCAGGTCGAACAGGACGTTGGTGCTCATCGGACGATCGCCACCCGGTTCTCGACCACCCGGATGAGCCAGGCGGAGGGCAGTGTGATGACCAGGTAGCCGGCGACGACGGCGGCGAAGACGGCCAGCAGCTGGTCGGCGTTGGCGTTGGCCAGGCGCTGCAGCGCCGCGGTCAGGTCGGTGACGGCGAACCCGGCGGCGATCGAGGTGTTCTTGGCCAGCGCGATCCACACGTTGCCCAGCGGCGGCACGACGGTGCGGAACGCCTGCGGCAGCACGATCTGGCGCAGCGACTGCCCGAACGTCAGCCCGAGCGCGCGGGCGGCCTCGGCCTGCCCGGACGGGACGGCGTTGATGCCCGAGCGCAGCGCCTCGCAGACGAATGCCGCGGTGTAGAGCGACAGGGCGGCGACGGCGGTGATGAAGCGGCTCGGGAACTGCAGGTCGATCTGCACGATGCCGAAGGCGAGGAAGAAGAACACCACCGTCAGCGGGGTGTTGCGGAAGACCTCGACGTAGAACGTGGCCAGGCCGCGCAGCGGCGCGATCGGGCTGACCCGCATGCCGGCCAGCACGGTGCCGAGCACCAGGGCGCACACGCCGCTGACCACGGCCAGCGAGAGCGTCGTCAGGAACGCGCTCCACAGCAGGTCGGCGTTGTCACTCAGGAACTGCATCGCGCCTCGTCGTCAGGGGGAGGTCGTCAGGGGAGGTCGCCAGGGAGAGCTGGTCGGGGCCCGTCGTCCGGGCGCGAGCCGGTGCCGCCGGGCGGGGGAGACCCGCCCGGCGGCACCGCGGTGCTCAGTAGCGGTCGACCGACGGCGGCTCGGGGGCCTCCTCGCCGGTGATCGCTCCGGCGGTGCGGTCCCAGGCGTCGGCCCAGCGGCCGTCCTCGAAGGACTCCTCGAGCACGTCGTTGACGAAGTTGCGGAAGTCGGTGTCGCCGAGCTCCATGCCGATGCCGTAGGGCTCCTCGGTGAAGGGGTTGCCCACGAGCTCGAACGCGCCGTCGCTGCCGGCGACCAGGCCGGTGAGGATGACGTTGTCGGTGGTGACGGCCTGGACCCCGCCGTTGCGCAGGTCGTCGGCGCACTTGGAGTAGACGTCGTAGGTCACGAGGTTGGCCTCGGGGTACTCGTCCCGGATCCGCTGGGCGGGGGTGGAGCCCTCGACCGAGCAGACCGTCTTGCCGGCCAGGTCCTCCGGGCCCTCGATGCCCTCGGGGTTGCCCTCGGCGACCATGATGTCCTGGCCGGCGACGTAGTACGGGCCGGCGAAGTCGACGACCTGCTTGCGGGCGTCGTTGATCGTGTAGGTGGCCACGACCATGTCGACCTGGCCGTTCTGGATGAACGGCTCGCGGTTGGCCGACACCGTCTCGGTCCAGGTGATGCCGTCCTCGGGGATGCCGAGCTCGGCGGCCACGATCTTGGCGATCTCGACGTCGAAGCCCTCGGGGGCGCCCGACTGCGGGTTGAGCAGGCCGAACCCGGGCTGGTCGTACTTGGTGCCGATGGTGATCGCGCCGGCCTCGTTGAGCTCGGCCATCGTCGAGCCCTCGGGGAAGTCGACGTCCTCGGCGGCGGTGGGGGCGCTGGACGCCGACTCCTCGGCCTGGCTGCCCGCCTCGCTGGAGCAGGCGGCGAGGGTGAGGCCGAGGGCGGCGAGGGCCGCCACCTTCCGGGTGGTGCGCATGGGGTGTCCTCCCGTGGGTTCTAGTGGTTGAGGATCTTGGAGAGGAAGTCGCGGGCCCGCTCCGAGCGCGGGTTCGAGAAGAACGTCTCCGGCTCGGCGGCCTCGACGATCCGGCCGCCGTCCATGAAGACGACGCGGTTGGCCGCCCGGCGGGCGAAGCCCATCTCGTGGGTGACGACGACCATGGTCATGCCCTCGCGGGCCAGCGTCGTCATGACGTCGAGGACCTCGTTGATCATCTCCGGGTCGAGCGCCGAGGTCGGCTCGTCGAAGAGGATCACCTTGGGGTCCATGGCCAGCGCCCGGGCGATCGCCACCCGCTGCTGCTGGCCGCCGGACAGCTGTGCCGGGTACTTGTCGGCCTGGTGGCCGACGCCGACCCGGTCCAGGAGCTCCCGCGCCCGCTGCTCGGCCTGCGCCTTCGACTGCCGGCGCACCTTCGTCGGGGCGAGCGTGACGTTCTCGAGGATCGTCTTGTGCGCGAACAGGTTGAAGCTCTGGAACACCATCCCGACGTCGCTGCGCAGCCGGGCGAGCGCCTTGCCCTCCTCGGGCAGCTTCTCGCCGTCGATGCGGATCTCGCCCTGCTGGATCGTCTCGAGCCGGTTGATCGTCCGGCACAGCGTCGACTTGCCCGAGCCCGACGGCCCGATGACGACGACGACCTCGCCGCGGTCGATCGAGAGGTCGATGTCCTGCAGCACGTGCAGCTCACCGAACCACTTGTTGACGCCGGTCAGCTGGACGAGAGGTCCTCCGGCTAGCTGGCTGGTCACCAGGAGGACCCTAGGGCCGCGCGGGGACGCGGTGGTCCCGGGGCCGTCACGATCCAGTAACGGAGTCGGTGACGCCGTGTGACCGGAGCCGCGCCGTACCCTCGATGCCGCCATGGGAACCGAGGTCGACAGCCCGCAGCGCACCTACCGCGTGCGCACCTACGGGTGCCAGATGAACGTGCACGACTCCGAGCGCCTCTCCGGCCTGCTCGAGGCCGCGGGGTACGCCGCCGCGCCCGAGGGGGCCGACGCCGACGTCGTCGTGCTCAACACCTGCGCGGTGCGGGAGAACGCCGACAACCGCCTCTACGGCAACCTCGGCCACCTGCGCCCGGTGAAGGACGCGCACCCGGGGATGCAGATCGCCGTCGGCGGGTGCCTGGCGCAGAAGGACCGCGGCGAGATCGTGCGTCGCGCGCCCTGGGTCGACGTCGTCTTCGGCACCCACAACGTCGGGTCGCTGCCGGCGCTGCTCGAGCGCGCCCGGCACAACGCCGAGGCCCAGGTGGAGATCGCCGAGGCGCTCGAGGTCTTCCCGTCCACGCTGCCCGCCAAGCGGGACTCGGCCTACTCCGGCTGGGTGTCGATCAGCGTGGGGTGCAACAACACCTGCACGTTCTGCATCGTCCCGTCGCTGCGCGGCAAGGAGGAGGACCGACGGCCCGGCGAGATCCTCGCCGAGGTGCAGGCGCTCGTAGACCAGGGCGTGCTCGAGGTGACCCTGCTCGGCCAGAACGTCAACGCCTACGGCGTCGGCTTCCGCGACCGCGGCGCCTTCGCCGACCTGCTGCGCGCCACCGGCCGCATCGAGGGCCTGGAGCGGGTCCGGTTCACCAGCCCGCACCCGCGGGAGTTCACCGACGACGTCATCGAGGCCATGGCCGGGACGCCCGCGGTGTGCCACCAGCTGCACATGCCGCTGCAGAGCGGGTCCGACGACGTCCTGCGCCGCATGCGCCGCGGCTACCGGCAGGAGCGCTACCTCGGGATCATCGACCGGGTCCGCGCCGCGATGCCCGACGCCGCCATCACCACCGACGTCATCGTCGGGTTCCCCGGCGAGACCGAGGCCGACTTCGAGCAGACCCTCGAGGTGGTCCGGCAGGCGCGCTTCGCCAGCGCCTTCACCTTCCAGTACTCCAAGCGTCCCGGGACGCCGGCCGCCGAGATGGACGGCCAGCTGCCCAAGGAGGTCGTGCAGGAGCGCTACCTGCGGCTGACCGCCCTGCAGGACGAGATCAGCTGGGCCGAGAACCGCGCGCAGGTCGGGCGCACGGTGGAGCTGCTGGCCGCGGCGGGGGAGGGCAGCAAGGACGCCCGCACCGGGCGGATGAGCGGCCGCGCCCGCGACGGGCGGCTGGTGCACTTCGCGGGCGGCGAGGGCGTGCGCCCGGGCGACGTCGTCGAGACCGTCGTGACGGCGGCCGCGCCGCACCACCTGGTCGCCGACGGGCCGCTGCTGTCGCACCGCCGCACCCGCGCCGGCGACGCGCACGAGGCCGGCACCCGGCCGACGACGCCCGGCGTCTCCCTGGGCATGCCGTCGATCGGCGTCCCCGCGCCGCTCCCGGCGACCGCCGGCTGCTGACCGGCAGCCGGCGTCAGCCCGTGCGCCGTCCCAGGCAGACGAGGCCGGGGCGCGGGTCCCACGGCGGGTGGTCGGTGAAGCCCATCCGGCGGTAGAGCGAGATCGCCGCGGACCGCCACTCCCACACGCTGAGCCGGAGCGTCCCGGTCCCGGCCTCCGCGCACCGCCGGACGGCGTCCCGGAGGGCCAGCTCGCCCAGCCCCCGGCCCCGCTCCGCCGGCTCGACCCAGAGCCGCTTGAGCTCGGCGGTCGACCGGTCCGGCGTCGGCGCGAGCACGTACGTGCCGACCGCGCCCGCGTCGTCGTCGAGGAGGAGGAAGAGCCGGCCGGTCGCGGGCCGCCCGGCGGCGATCTCCGCGCGGTACGCGGAGGGGAGCCGGGCGGCGTCGTCGACCGGGCAGCCCTTCTCGCGCTCGGTCGTGAGGTGGTAGGCGGTCAGCATCCGCCGGACGGCGGCGTGGTCGCCGTCGCCCGCCTCGCGCACACGGACCCCGGGGGCGTGCCCCGGCCCGGTCACCGCCGGGCGGCCTTCTCGGCCTCGGCCAGCCACTCGCGGCGGGTGGCCAGGTCGGCCTGCGCCTGCGAGATGCGCCGGGCGTCCCCGGACGCCTCGGCCTTGGCCAGCTGCTCCTCGGCCTTGGTCACCGCTGCGCGCATCGAGGTGACCATCGGGTTCTCCGGCGCGGTGCGCACCCGGCCGGCGTCGGCCGCGCCGCGCACCCGCTGCTCGACGGCCTGCATGCGGTCCTCCAGCGAGCGCATCGCGCCGCGCGGCACGTGGCCGATCGCGTCGTAGCGCTCCTGGATCCGCCGCAGCGCCGCCTGGGCGCCGCGCAGGTCGGTGGAGGGGTCGAGCTTCTCGGCCTCGGCGAGCAGCTCCTCCTTGGCCTGCTGGTTGGCGGCCTGCTCGCTGTTGCGCGCCTTGTCGGACTCGGAGCGGGCGCTGAAGAAGACGTCCTGCGCGGCGCGGAACTGCTTCCACAGGTCGTCGTCGCCGTCGCGGCCGGTGCGCGGCACGGCCTTCCACCGGTCCATCAGCGAGCGCATGGCGGCGCTGGTCGGGCCCCAGTCGGTCGACGCCGACAGCCGCTGCGCCTCGGCGATCAGCTCCTGCTTGGCCGCCCGCGCCTCACCGCGCTGCGCGTCGAGCGCGGCGAAGTGCGCGCCGCGCCGCCGGCCGAAGGCGTCGCGGGCCGCGGCGAACCGGGTCCACAGCGCCTCGTCGGTCTTGCGGTCGATGCCGCGGATGGTCTTCCACTCCTCGACGATCGCCTTGAGGCGGTCGCCGGCGGCCTTCCACGACGTCGACTCCGCGGCGATCTGCTCCGCCTCGGCGGCCAGCGCCTCCTTGCGGGCGACCTGCGCGGCGCGGGCGGCGGCCTTCTCGGCGCGCGACTCGGCGGCCGCGGAGTCGGCGGTCTCCACCATCGCGCGGGCGCGGGCGGCCAGGCCGTCGAGGTCGCCGACGGCGGTGGCGGTGGGGATGGTCTCGGCGAGCGCCTGCGCCTTGGTCTTGATCTCCGAGGGGTTTCCGGTGTGCGCCTTGAGCCGTGCCTCGAGCAGCGACACCTCGGTGGCGAGGTCGTCGTAGCGGCGGGCGAAGTGCGCGAGCCCGGCGGCGGGCTCGCCGGCCTGCCAGGACCCGACGGCGCGCTCGCCGTCGGCGGTGCGCACGTAGACGGTGCCCTCGTCGTCGACGCGGCCCCACTGCGCGGGGTCCGAGGTGGCGGCCACCGCGGTCTCCGGGGCGTGCGGCACCGGGGCGGCCTGCTCCGGGGCGGCCTCGGCCGGGACCTCGGCGGGGGTCTCCGCGGTTGGCTCGGTCGTCGGCTCCGCGACGGGCGCCGCATCCGCCGTCGGGTCGGCCAGCGCGGCCGCCTCCGGGGTGGGGGCGGCGGGCGTCCCCGCGTCGGGGGTGACCGCGTCGGGACCCGCCGTCTCGGGCGTGGGGACCTGCTGCGACCCGTCTCCGGGGTTCTCCGTGCTCGACACGCACCGCAGTGTCCCACGCCGCATCCGCGACACTCGTGCGGTGAGCAGCCCGCCCGGCCCGACCGGCACGCCGCCGCTGTCGGTCGCCTTCTGCCCGTGCCCCCCGCTGCTCCTCCCGCGGGTCGCCGGCCGCGCCGCCGCGGACACCGCCGGGCTGCGCGCCGCCTGCGCCGCGGCCCTCGACGCGCTGCTCGCGGCCGGTCCCGAGGTCGTCGTCCTCGTGTCCCCCGACGCCGAGGGCCGCTACGGGCAGGGCGACGCCGGGGACCTGCGCGGCTTCGGCGTCGACGTCGAGGTGCCGCTGTCCGGCGGGGTGCGGCCGGGCGGGCGCCGGACGCCGCCCGGCCTGACCGTCGGCGCCTGGCTGCTGGACGAGGCGGGGCACGCCGGGACCCGGGTGGGCGCCGGCCCGCGGGACCTCGCCGCCGTCGTCGCGGGGCTGTCCGGGACGGTCGGCGTGCTGGCTCTGGGGGACGGGTCGGCGCGGCGTGGCGTCAAGGCGCCCGGGCACCTCGACGAGGCCGCCGCCCCCTTCGACGCCGCCGTCGCCGCCGCGCTCGCGACCGGGGACGCCGCCGCGCTGGCCGGCCTCGACGCCGCCGAGGGGGCGCGGCTGATGGCGGCCGGCGTGCCGGTGTGGCGGGCGGTCGGGGCGCTGCTGGCCGGGCGCCACGTCGAGGCGCGGCTGCTCGCCGACGAGGCGCCGTTCGGCGTCGGCTACCTGGTGGCGTCCTGGACCGCCCGGTGACCGCGGGGGGTGCGCTGCCGCCCGTGGTCGCGGTGGTGGGCCCCACCGCCACCGGCAAGACCGCGCTGGCGGTGGAGCTGGCGCGGCGGCTCGGCGGCGAGGTGGTCAACGCCGACTCCATGCAGCTCTACCGCGGCATGGACATCGGCACCGCCAAGCCCGACGCCGCCGAGCGCCGGGGCGTGCCGCACCACCTGCTCGACGTCTGGCCGGTGCGGCAGGCGGCGTCGGTGGCGGAGTACGCGCGGCTGGCCCGGGCGGAGGTCGACCGGCTGCGGGCGGCGGGCCGGCTCCCGCTGCTGGTCGGCGGGTCGGGCCTGTACGCGCGCGCCGTCCTCGACGACCTCGACATCCCCGGCACCGACCCCGCCGTGCGGGCCCGCCTGCAGGCCGAGCTGGAGGCGTCCGGGCCCGCTGCGCTGCACGCCCGGCTGGCCGCCGTCGACCCGGCCGCCGCGGCCGCCGTCCTGCCCTCCAACGGCCGGCGGATCGTGCGCGCGCTGGAGGTGGTGGAGCTGACCGGCGGGCCGTTCCGCGCCACGCTGCCCGAGCCGCGGCCGCGCTACCCGGCCGTCGTCGTCGGCCTGGACCGGGAGGTCGCCGAGCTCGACGGGCGGGTCGCCGCCCGGGTGGACCGGATGTGGGCGGCCGGGTTCGTCGCCGAGGTGGAGGCGCTGGTGGCCGAGGGCCTGCGGGAGGGCCCCACCGCCTCCCGGGCGCTCGGCTACGCGCAGGTGCTCGCCCAGCTCGACGGCGAGCTGACCCCCGAGGAGGCGCGCGAGCGCACGGTGACCACCACCCGCCGCTTCGTCCGCCGGCAGCGGTCGTGGTTCCGCCGCGACCCGGCGACGGCGTGGTTCGACGCCGCCCGCCCCGACCTCGCCGGCGCGGTCGAGGCGCTGCTCGCCGGCCGTACGATCGGGCGGTGAGCGACCGGTTCCTCCTCGGGCACGGCACCGAGAACGACTTCGTCGTCCTGCCCGACCCCGACGGGGACCGCTGGCCCGAGGACCGCCTCGACGCCGCCCTCGTCCGGTGCCTGTGCGAGCGCCGGTCCGGCCTCGGCGGCGACGGCGTCCTGCGGGTGGTGCGCAGCCGGCACGTGCCCGACGCCCCCGCCGTCCTCGGCGATCACCTCGACGCGTGCGAGTGGTTCATGGACCACCGCAACGCCGACGGCTCGCACGCGGAGATGTGCGGCAACGGCATCCGGCTGTTCCTGCACGTGCTGGTCACCGAGGGCCTGCTCGACCGCGCCGCCTGCGCCGACGGCGTGCTCGTGGGCACCCGCGGCGGGCCGCGGCGGGTGGGCGCCGACGCGGGCGGCGGCTACTGGGTCGACATGGGCCCCGCCCGGCCGTTCGGGCACGGCGAGGCCACCGTCGCCGGGCGGGCGTTCCCCGGCCAGGCGGTGTCGATGGGCAACCCGCACCTGGTCTGCCTGACCGACGCGGACCTCGGCACCCTCGACCTGACCGCCCAGCCGGGCTTCGACGACGGCCTGTTCCCCGAGGGCGTCAACGTCGAGTTCGTGCAGGTGCTGGCGAGCCCCGCCGAGGGCGCCGACGCGCACGTCCGCCTGCGGGTGCACGAGCGCGGGGTGGGGGAGACCCGCTCCTGCGGCACCGGCGCGTGCGCCACGGCCTACGCGGCGCTGGCCGCCCGGTCGCCGGAACCCGAGGGGCCGCAGCACGGCACGGTCGTCGTCGACGTCCCGGGTGGGCGGCTGACGGTCGACGTCTCCCCGGCGACGACGGTGCTGCGCGGCCCCGCGGTCGTCGTCGCGACCGGGGACCTCACCCCGGAGTGGCTCCGGGCCTGACGCCGGTCAGGATGGGGCCGGGGCGTCGTCGAAGAAGCCGGTCAGCCGGCGGATGCGGCCCTCGTCGTCGACCTGGACCACGTCGAGGCCGGTGAGCACCGTCGTGCCGGCGGCGTCGGTAATGCGCCAGTGGAACAGCGCGCTGTCGTGGTGGCGCACGGGGCGGCTGGTCACCTCCACGCGGCCACCGGCGAGCTGCTCCTGCGTCCCGGCGATGTGGTCGGAGAGCGCCTGGCGCCCGGTGACGTGGGCGAGCGGGTCGCAGTAGACGCCGTCGGGCGCCCAGGCCCGCTCGAGCAGGGACAGCCGCTCGGCGGCATCGGTGGCGAGCCAGGCCGCCCCGTAGGCGTCCACGGGGTCGAGGTGATCGGCAGTGGTCACGGGGTCTCCTCCGGGAGGACGGGGGTGCCGGTGAGGCCGGCGAGGGGGTCGGTGCCGCCGAGCGTGCCGGAGCTGCCCAGGACGGCACAGCGGAGGAAGCCGGTGCTCGGCAGCAGCCGGTGGGCCTCGTGCCGCGCGACCGCGGCGGCGTGCTCCGGCCGGTGGTAGGCCCACGTGACGGCGTCGCGCAGGGTGCGCCACGCGGAGAAGGTGAGGACGGCGCCGTCGTCCGGCGCCTGGACGAGCGCGGCCAGGGAGCCGGGGGCGTCGCCCACCTGCCGGCCCAGGACCCCGAAGCGCTCGAGGAACTCCCCGGTGCGCGCGGCGTCGTCCCCCAGCCCGGCCAGGGTGATCACGGCGGCGGCGCCGGCCACCTTCCCGCGGCGGGGGAGCCGGTCGAAGGGGCGTGCGCCGCCGGCGAGCACCGCGTCGCCCCGGTAGGACACCGGCTGGACGACGACGTGCCAGGCGGCGCGCACCGGGCCGCCGGGCGCCGGTGCCGCGCGCAGCGCCTCCACCGGGTCGTCCCACGTCCCGAGGACCGACCACCAGGTGCCGGGGTCCTCGGGCAGCTCGGCCCGTCCGGCACCGGCGATGCCGGCCTGGCTGGACGCGGCACCGGCGGGCCGCCAGGGGCACACCGCGGCCGGGGCCCCGAGCTCCAGGGCCGTCCACGACACGTACACCGCACACCTCCTGTGTGAACGGCATCAACATAGGCCGAGGTGTGAACGGCGTCAACATCAGTGGCAGGATGCGGTCGTGACGGCGCGGGCGACCTACCACCACGGCGACCTCAAGGCGGCGCTGGTCGAGGCCGCGGTCGCCGCCGCGCGGGAGGGGGGCGAGGCGGCGGTCGGGCTCAACCGGCTGGCCGCGGGCCTGGGGGTCTCGGCCTCCGCCGCCTACCGGCACTTCCCCGAGGGGCGGGAGGACCTGCTCGTGGCCGTGGGGGACGTGGGACGCCGGCGGCTGGCCGAGCGGCTGGCGGCACGGATCGCCGACGCCGACGCCGACGCCGACGCCGAGCCGGCGCCGGGCACCGCGACGGCGGCGCGGCGCCGGTTCCGCGCCTCCGGCCGCGCCTACGTGGAGTTCGTCCTCGACGAGCCCGGGCTGTTCCAGGTGGCCAACCGGCACGACCGCGGCCGCCTGCCCGGCGCCGACCCGTTCGGCGTCCTGGAGGCATGCATCGCGGACCTGGTCGACACGGGCGTCCTCGACGAGGACCGGCGGACCGACGCCGCGGCCGCGGCCTGGGCCGCCGTGCACGGGCTGGCGGTGCTGCTGACCGAGGGCCCGCTGCGCCGGCTGCCGCCCGACCGCCGGGAGCGCGTGCTCGAGCGCACCCTCGACATGGTCGAGTCGGGACTGTGACCCGGCCGGGCCCGCAGCGGGACCCGGCCGGCTGCCGCTAGCGGTCGGCCGCGGGGTCGTCCGGGGTGTCGGCGCGGGTCTCCGGCTCGTCGGTCGGCGCCTCCGGCTTGTCGCCGGGGCCCACGTTGCCGGTGCCGCGCGGCTCGCCGCGACCGGTGTCCTGGTCGGCGCCGCCGAAGGGGTTGCGGGGGACCTCGAGGCCGGCGGGGTCGCGGCCCGGGTCCTCGATGCCCTCGCTGCTGCTGGTGCTCACGGGTGCCTCCTGGGGTCGGCGTCGTCGTCGTGGTCCTCGTCGCGCCCTACCCGGCTCCCCGCGGGATGCACCTGACCCGTTCCGGTGTTGTACCCGGCGTATGACGACTGCAGAGAAGACAACCCAGGTGACCGCCGCTCCCGCCCGTGTCACATTGGACGTGATGACGACCGCACAGAACCGCGCCGTGCTCGCCGACGCACAGGACCGGGCCGACCGTGCCGCCTCGCCGGCCGACGTCCGCCCCGCCCCGGCCGGGCAGTGGGACACCCCCGACGACGTCGACGGGACCACCGGCTCCTACGACCTCGAGGCGCGTGGCGCGCTGCGCCGCGTGGCGGGCCTGTCCACCGAGCTCGCCGACGTCAGCGAGGTCGAGTACCGGCAGCTGCGCCTCGAGCGCGTGGTGCTCGTGGGCGTCTGGACCGAGGGCACCCAGGCCGACGCCGACCGCTCGCTGGCCGAGCTGGCCGCGCTCGCCGAGACGGCGGGCTCGGAGGTGCTCGAGGCCGTGAGCCAGCGGCGCGACAAGCCCGACGCCGGCACCTACGTGGGCTCGGGCAAGGCCGCCGAGATCCGCGACATCGTGGCCGCGACCGGCGCCGACACCGTCATCGCCGACGGCGAGCTGACCCCCGGCCAGCTCAACGCGCTGGAGAAGATCCTCAAGGTGAAGGTGGTCGACCGGACCGCGCTGATCCTCGACATCTTCGCCCAGCACGCCACCAGCCGGGAGGGCAAGGCCCAGGTCGAGCTGGCGCAGATGCAGTACATGCTGCCGCGCCTGCGCGGCTGGGGTGAGTCGCTGTCCCGGCAGGCCGGTGGCCGCGTCGCCGGCGGTGGCGGCATCGGTACCCGCGGTCCCGGTGAGACGAAGATCGAGACCGACCGCCGGCGGATCCGCGCGCGGGTGAGCAAGCTGCGCCGCGAGATCGCCGGCATGGCCACCGCGCGCGCCACCCAGCGCTCGGCCCGCGGCCGCAACGCCGTCCCGAGCGTGGCGATCGCCGGCTACACCAACGCCGGCAAGTCGAGCCTGCTCAACCGGCTGACCGGGGCGGGCGTGCTGGTGGAGGACGCGCTGTTCGCCACCCTCGACCCGACGGTGCGCCGGGCCCAGTCGCCCGACGGCCGCGAGTACACGCTCACCGACACCGTCGGGTTCGTGCGGCACCTGCCCCACCAGCTCGTCGACGCGTTCCGGTCGACGCTGGAGGAGGTGGCCGGCGCCGACCTGCTGCTGCACGTGGTCGACGGCTCCGACCCCGACCCGCTCGGCCAGATCGACGCGGTGCACGTGGTGCTGCGCGAGATTGACGCCGCCGCGGTGCCGGAGCTCGTCGTCGTCAACAAGGTCGACGCCATGACCGAGGACGACGTGCTCACCCTCCGTCAGGCGCTGCCCGGCGCGGTGTCGGTCTCGGCGCGCACCGGCGAGGGCATCGAGAAGCTGCGCGAGATCGTGTCGGCGCGGCTGCCGCACCCCGACGTCGAGGTCGAGGTGCTGGTGCCCTACGACCGGGGCGACCTGGTGGCCCGCGTGCACCGCGACGGCGAGGTGCTCAGCGAGCTGCACGAGGCGGCCGGCACCCGGCTGACCGCCCGCGTCGACGGGGGCCTGGCCGCGGCGCTCGAGCGGTTCGCCGTCCCCGTCGCCTGACCGCTCCTCCCGCGTCCCCTCCCGGCGTCCGCCCGGGTGTCCGGCCCCCGCCGGTCACCCGGGCGGCTCGCCGTCCCCCGTTCGGGAGGTCACGGGTGGGTCACGGGCCGGTACCGTGACGACGTGACCAGCGGCCGTGTCATGAGCGGCGCCGTGCGGGGCGGGACGCCGGCCGACGGCGACGCGTCCGTGCCGCCGCCCGCCGTGCGCGCGGGCCGGCCGCCGTGGTGGCTGCTGCTGGTCGCGTTCGCCGTGACAGTCGCGGTCACCGCCGACCTGCTCAGCCGCGGCGTCCTCGAGCGGCTGGACCTGCAGGTCTCGGAGGTCGTGAGCCGCTGGGACCTGCGGGACTCGCCGGCCTACTGGCCGGTCTGGGTGGTCACCCAGGTCGGCGGCCGCGGCACCATCCTCATCGTCTTCGCCGGGCTGGTGGCCTGGCTGTGCGTGCGCGGGCGCACCCTGCTGCCCCTGGTCCGGGTGCTCACTGCGCTGGTCCTGCTCACCGTCGTGGTCTACGCCTTCAAGTTCGGCACCGGCCGGACCGCCCCCGCCTACCCGGGGTCCTTCTTCCACCGCGACGGCGCCAGCTACCCCTCCGGGCACGTGGCCAACGCCGTGCTCATGTGGGGCGTCGCGCGCTGGCAGGCCGCCGAGTACGCCCTGCCCCCGCGCGTGCAGACGCTGCTGTGGTGGCTCGCCGTCGTCGGCCCGGTCGCCACCGGGATCGCGATGGTGTCGCTGGACTTCCACTGGGTCACCGACGCGGTCGTCGGCGCGGCCGTCGGGCTGCTCCTCCTGGGCGTGGTGCACGCACTCGACGCATCCGTCCTGTCACGCTGGGCGAGTGCCCGAGCCGGCCGTCCTCCCGCCTAGCGCGACCGCGCGCACGGGACGGGCATCGGCCGCGGTCCTCGCGCCGGCCCTCGCGCTCGCCCTGCTGCCCGCGCTGCTCGCGGCCCCCGCCCGCGCGGAGGAGACGGGCGCGCCGTCGGTGCGCTGCCAGGTGACCGACCCGCGGCTCGCCGAGCTGTCCGGGCTCGTCGACGTCGGCGAGCGGATGCTGGCCATCCCCGACGGCGGGGACCAGGTGAGCGTCGCCGTCCTCGACGGCGGGTGCCAGGTCGTCGACGTGACCACCGCGCCGCTGGACCCCTACGACCCCGAGGACCTCGGCGTCGGCGCCGACGGCACCGTGTGGCTGGCCGACACCGGCGACAACAACGCCACCCGGGCGACCGTCGCGCTCATCGCGCTGCGCCCCGACGGCGGCACGGCGCTGTACCGGCTCACCTATCCCGACGGGCCGCACGACGCCGAGGCGCTGCTCGTGGCCCCCGACGGGACGCCGTACATCGTGACCAAGGAGGTGCTGGGCGCGAGCCACGTCTACCGCCCCGCGGCGCCGCTGGTCGACGGCGGCACGGTCGCGCTGGCCGACGTCGGGACGGTGACCTTCACCCTGACCGGCACGCCGGGCGGGCCGGTCGGCCGCGCGGGACAGCTGCTGGTGACCGGTGGCGCGGTGGCGCGCGACGGCAGCCGCATCGCGCTGCGCACCTACACCGACGCCTACGTCTGGCCGCTCGCCGGCTCCGACGTCCCGGCCGCGCTCGCCGGCGAGCCGGTGCGGGTGGCGCTCCCCGACGCGCCGCAGGGGGAGGCGGTGTCCTTCACTGCCGACGGCGGCGCGCTGCTGGTGGCGGGGGAGGGCCTGCCCGGGGACGTCACGCTCGTGCCCGTCCCCGCGGAGACGGCGGCACCCGCGACGCCCGCGTCGACCGCTGCCGGGCCGTCGGGCCTGCTCGACGGCGGCGACGACGGCACGCCCCCGCTGGCCGCGGGGCTGCTCGCCGCCGCGGTGGCCACCCTGCTCGTGTGGCTCGCCGGGCGGCTGCGCTGGCGGCGCTCGCCCGACCAGCCGCCCGCCGCCTGACGCGACCGCCCGCGGGTCGCCCCGGACCCGCCCGGGGTCCGGCGCGCGGGCCGGACCCCGGGAGCTGTCGTCAGACCCGGCGCAGGACGGTGACCACCCGGCCGAGGATGGTCGCCTCGTCGCCCGGGATGGGCTCGTACGCCGGGTTGTGCGGCAGCAGCCACACGTGCCCGTCGCGCCGCTTGTAGGTCTTCACCGTGGCCTCGCCGTCGAGCATCGCGGCCACGATCTCGCCGTTCTCCGCGGTCGGCTGCTGGCGCACGACGACCCAGTCGCCGTCGCAGATGGCCGCGTCGACCATCGAGTCACCGGCGACCTTGAGCATGAACAGCGTGCCGTCGCCGACGAGCTCGCGCGGCAGCGGGAAGACGTCCTCGACCGCCTGCTCGGCCAGCACCGGGCCACCGGCGGCGATCCGGCCGACCAGCGGGACGTAGGTGGGGGCGGCCGTGCCGTCGGCGGCCGGGGCGGCCGGCGCCGACTCGGCGGCGGTGTCGCCGGGCAGCCGGACGTCCAGCGCGCGGGGGCGGTTCGGATCGCGCCGCAGCCAGCCCTTCTTCTGCAGCACCGACAGTTGGTGGGCGACCGACGACGCCGACGACAGGCCGACCGCCTCGCCGATCTCCCGGACCGAGGGCGGGTAGCCGCGGCGCTCGATCGAGTCGCGGATGACCTCGAGGACCCGGCGCTGGCGCTGGGTGAGCCCGTCGCCGGCCTCGGCCCGGTCGGGGAAGGTGCGCACCGCGGCGGTGCCCGTGGCGGTGGCGGCGCCCCCGGCGTCCGCTCCCCGCCGGGCGGCCGGGCGGCGAGAGGCCGTGGTGCCCCGCGCCGTCTCGCCGTCCGTGCGCCGGCCGGTCCCGCTCGTGCCCGCCACGTCTCCTCCTCGCCGGCCGCGTGCCGCGACCTGGTCTCCTGCTCGGTTGCCGTGCCGCCCGGGCGGCCGCCCGGCTCCCGGGTGGACCGGGAGGGAGCGGACGGACGTCCCGCGGGGGACACCGGACGGACGGGGTGCTGGTCGGACCGTAGCGCCTCGGGGCCGCCACTTCAAACGTGTGTTCGAAACACCCGCGGTGTCGTGTCGACCTCGTCGGGGGCATGCGGTAGACATCGCACAGACGTTCGAATCGAACGCGCGTTCGAGGGCGGTCGACGAGGAGGAGCGGGTCATGGGCGGCGTGCGGCAGGCAGTGCTCGAGTTCGACGCGGCGGTGCGGGTGCCGTGGCGGCCGCTCCTCGACGAGCGGGCACCGGCGCCCGCGGCCCGCCGGACGCCGCCGCGCCGGCCCGCCGGCGCCGTGGGGGAGGCGGGCGCGCTGCCGGGCTCCGGTCCGCGCGTGGCCGGTCACCTGCGCCCGGTGCCCGACCGGCGGGCCGTCGCGGCGCCGCGGGCCACGGGTCCCTCCGCCGGTCCGGCCGCCGAGGCGCCGCGCACCCGGCGCGACCCGGCGCGGCCCGGTGGCCGCCCGGTGCGCGCCGAGCCCGCGCGGGGGTCCGGCCGCCGTCCGGCCGCGCCCGCCCCGGTGCCGGTCCGGCTAACCGGCCGCGGGCGGCGGCTCGTCGCCGTCCTCGTGCTCGCCGCCGGGGTGGGCGGCGCGGTGCTGGGCCGGGAGGTCCTCGCGCCCGACGAGGGGCTGCAGCTGGCCGCCGGCAGCAGCGTCGTGGTGGGGGAGGGGGACACCGTGTGGTCGATCGCCGCGGAGGTCGCCCGCGACGACCAGGACGTGCGCGCCGTCGTCGACGCGATCGAGGCGCTCAACGACCTCGAGGGCTCCGTCGTCGAGGTCGGCCAGGTGCTCCGGCTGCCCTGAGCCGGGTCCCGGGTGCTGAGGCCGGTGTCGGTGTGGTGGTCGGAGAAGTGACGAGAAGCGCGGCGGGAGTTCGTCAACGATCGGCCCCCGGTCGCTCACCCGCCGAGGTCGGATCGGCACCTACGGTCAGGAGCGTGTCAGCAGCCGTGAACAGCAGGGCCGCGGTGTCCTTCGGGTCCCCGCAGGACGTCGAGGTGCTCGTCGAGGGCGCCTGGGTGCCGGGCGCGATGCTCGGCTGGCGGCACGACGCGACGGGCGCGTGCGAGGCCTGGGTGCGACTGCGGGCCGACGTGCCCGGGGTCGTCGAGGGCGCCGGCACGTGGGTCGGCCTGGTCGACGTGCGGCTGCCCGAGCGCCACCTCGCGCTCGCCCCCGCTCCCGCCCCGGAGCCCGTCCTCGACCAGGGGTCCGGCGCGCCGGCCGGCGGGCGCCGCGCGTCCCGTGCGTCGCGCCGGTCCCGGCGGCACGGCGGCGACGTCACCGCCGAGCAGCCGGCCGTCGGCGCCGCCGGCGCCGGCCGCCACCGCGCGCCGGCCGAGGCCGTCCCCGGCCGGCACCGCGCGCTCACGACGGAGATGCCGGCGGTCGTCGTGGACCCTGCCGCCACCTCTGCCGCGAACCCGGCCGGGATCCCGGTCGCGGCCCCTGCCGTGGCGGCCCCCGTCGGTGACGCGACCGTCGTCGCGCCCGCGGTGCGCCTGCCCGCGCCCGAGCCCGACCTGCTCACCCGCCCCATCCGGCTCGGCGACCTCGTGCCGAACCCCCGCGGCGGCCGCCCGGCGGTCCCCACCGCCTGAGCGCGCTCCTCCCGGGACGTCCCGCGGGGGCCGGTCCGGCCGGCTCCCGCGTCCCTCCGGCGTGCCCGGAGCAGTGCCCGGAGCAGTGCCCGGAGCAGCGCGCGGAGGCAGTGCCCCGGCCGTCGCGTGTACGCCACCTCCCGGCCTCCCGCGCGCCGACACGCGCGGCGCCGCGGCGTGTCGTGTGACGGCTGGGAGAACTGCTCGCGCCTGGTCACCAGTGAGTCACGGTCTCGTCGCGCGGGAAGAGACACGCCCGGCATCGTCTTGCAGATGTAGTGGAGGGCGGCCTACTGTCCCCCTACATCTAGTAGTTGCACCGATGGAAGTCCTCCACAGCTCGTCCTCAGGTCTTCCCCGGCGTCTCCACCGGATGTCCCCAGAGGGGTCCACAGCCCGACCGTCCGCGGAGGAGGTGAACCGCAGTGCGCTGCCCGTTCTGCCACAACGCCGACAGCCGGGTGATCGACTCGCGCGAGGCCGACGAGGGGGCCACCACCCGCCGCCGCCGCTCGTGCCCGGCCTGCGGTCGCCGCTTCACCACCGTGGAGGAGGCGGTGCTCGCCGTCGTCAAGCGCAGCGGTGTCAGCGAGCCCTTCAACCGCGCCAAGGTCGTCGCCGGTGTGCGCCGCGCCTGCCAGGGCCGGCCGGTCGACGAGGACCAGCTCCAGCAGCTGGCCCAGCAGGTGGAGGACACCATCCGCGCGAGCGGCGTGGCCGAGGTCCCGAGCAACGAGGTGGGGCTGGCCATCCTGCAGCCGCTGCGCGAGCTCGACGAGGTCGCCTACCTGCGCTTCGCGAGCGTGTACCGCGCCTTCACCTCGGTCGAGGACTTCGAGAAGGAGATCACCGAGCTGCGGGAGCGCCACCACCGCGGCGGCACCCCGCCCCTGCCCGGCCTGCAGCTCGAGCCCCCGGTGCCCCGCCGCCGGGGCGGCGGGCGCAGCGCCCCGGCGGGCACCTGACCATCCCCGAGCACCACCCGCCGGCAGCGCCGCCGACGGCCCCCGCAGGACAGCCAGAACCGTCAGCACCACCCGCTAGAACAGGGGCGGCTCTCTTCCCCAGCCGCCCGCACCGATCACCAAGGGAGAGCTCGTGACCGAGACCGAGGACCGCGTGGCAGGCCGTACGCGTCGCGCCGCCGCCAAGGCGCCGACCCGGGGGAAGGGCCTGAAGATCAAGCGCGTCTTCACCACCGCCGGTGTGCACCCGTACGACGAGGTGACCTGGGAGCGCCGCGACGTCGTCATGACCAACTGGCGCGACGGCTCGATCAACTTCGAGCAGCGCGGCGTGGAGTTCCCCGCCGAGTGGAGCATCAACGCCACCAACATCGTCACGACGAAGTACTTCCGCGGCGCGGTCGGCACCCCGCAGCGGGAGACCAGCCTGCGCCAGCTGATCGACCGCGTGGTGCTCACCTACGGCGCGGCCGGTCGCGAGCACGGCTACTTCGCCACCGAGGGCGACGCCGAGGTCTTCGAGCACGAGCTGACCTGGATGCTCATGCACCAGTACTTCAGCTTCAACAGCCCCGTGTGGTTCAACGTCGGCACGAGCGCCCCGCAGCAGGTCAGCGCCTGCTTCATCCTCGCCGTCGACGACGAGATGGACTCGATCCTGAACTGGTACCGCGAGGAGGGCCTGATCTTCAAGGGCGGCTCCGGTGCCGGCCTGAACCTCTCCCGCATCCGCTCCTCCAAGGAGCTGCTGTCCTCCGGTGGCACCGCCTCCGGCCCGGTCTCCTTCATGCGCGGCGCCGACGCCTCCGCCGGCACCATCAAGTCCGGTGGGGCCACCCGTCGCGCCGCGAAGATGGTCGTCCTCGACATCGACCACCCCGACATCGAGGAGTTCATCGAGACCAAGGCGCGCGAGGAGGACAAGATCCGCGCGCTGCGCGACGCCGGCTACGACATGGACCTCGGTGGCAAGGACATCACCAGCGTCCAGTACCAGAACGCGAACAACAGCGTCCGCGTCTCCGACGAGTTCATGCGCGCGGTCGAGGAGGGCGACCCGTTCGGTCTGCGCGCCCGGCTCGACGGCTCGGTGATCGAGACCGTCGACGCCAAGGAGCTGTTCCGCAAGGTCACCCAGGCCGCGTGGGAGTGCGCCGACCCCGGCATCCAGTACGACGACACGATCAACGACTGGCACACCAACCCCGAGACGGGCCGGATCAACGCGTCCAACCCCTGCTCGGAGTACATGAGCCTCGACAACAGCTCGTGCAACCTGGCGTCCCTGAACCTCATGAAGTTCCTCAAGGACGACGGGACCTTCGACTCCCGGACCTTCGTCAAGGCCGTCGAGCTGGTCATCACGGCGATGGACATCTCCATCTGCTTCGCCGACTTCCCGACCGCGCCGATCGGCGAGACCACCCGCGCCTACCGCCAGCTGGGCATCGGCTACGCCAACCTCGGCGCGCTGCTCATGGCCACCGGCCACGCCTACGACTCGCGGGGCGGCCAGACGCTGGCGGCGGCGATCACCTCGCTGATGACCGGCACCGCCTACCGGCGCTCGGCCGAGCTGGCGGGCATCGTCGGCGCCTACGAGGGCTTCGCCCGCAACGCCGACGCCCACGCCCGGGTCATGCGCAAGCACGCCGCGGCCAACGACGCGATCCGCCCGGTCGGCGCCGACGACGCCGACGTGCTGCGCGTCGCCACCGCCCAGTGGCAGGAGTGCCTGGAGATCGGCGCGGACAACGGCTGGCGCAACGCCCAGGCCTCCGTGCTGGCCCCCACCGGCACGATCGGCTTCATGATGGACTGCGACACGACCGGCATCGAGCCGGACTTCTCGCTGGTCAAGTACAAGAAGCTGGTCGGCGGCGGCTCCATGCAGATCGTCAACCAGACCGTCCCGCGGGCCCTCAAGAGCCTGGGCTACCAGGACGAGCAGGTCGAGGCGATCGTCGAGTACATCTCCGAGCACGGCCACGTCGTCGACGCGCCGAGCCTGCGCCCGGAGCACTACGAGGTCTTCGACTGCGCCATGGGCGAGCGGGCCATCTCCCCGATGGGCCACGTCCGGATGATGGCCGCGGTGCAGCCGTTCATCTCCGGCGCCATCAGCAAGACGGTCAACATGCCGGAGACGGCGACCGTCGAGGACGTCGAGAACATCTACTTCCAGGGCTGGAAGCTCGGCCTCAAGGCGCTGGCGATCTACCGCGACAACTGCAAGGTCGGCCAGCCGCTGTCCGACGCCAAGGCCAAGAAGACCGAGACCGTGGCCGAGGTCGAGGCGGCCCCGGTGGCCACCACGTCGCACCCGGTGCGCCGTCGGCTGCCCAAGAAGCGCCAGAGCATGACGACGTCGTTCAGCGTCGCCGGCGCCGAGGGCTACATGACGGCCGGGATGTACGAGGACGGCAGCCTCGGCGAGGTGTTCCTCAAGCTGGGCAAGCAGGGCTCGACCCTGGCCGGTGTCATGGACGCCTTCTCGATCGGCATCTCGATCGCGCTGCAGCACGGTGTGCCGCTGGAGACCTACATCCAGAAGTTCACCAACATGCGCTTCGAGCCGGCCGGCATGACCGACGACCCGGACATCCGCATCGCCCAGTCGGTGATGGACTACATCTTCCGTCGCCTGGCGCTCGACCACCTGCCGGTCGACACCCGCGCCACCCTCGGCATCTTCAGCGCCGAGGAGCGCGCCGCGCAGGTGGCCGGGAACTACGGCTCGGCCTCCACCGCGGAGGTCGTCGAGGAGGAGGTCGACGTCGAGGCGCTGCGCGGCTCGGTGCCGACCGAGGCCGGCACCACGAGCGTGGCCAAGGAGAAGGTCACCCCCGAGGGCCCGAAGTCGATCAAGGAGGCCCACTCCTCGGCCGAGCTCCTCGAGCTGGTCACCGGCACCGCCACCGACGCGCCGCTGTGCATGACCTGCGGCACGAAGATGCGCCCGGCCGGCAGCTGCTACGTCTGCGAGGGCTGCGGCTCCACCAGCGGCTGCAGCTGACCGACGGCTGATCCACGACCGGTGCCCCGGTCCCGCACTCGCGGGGCCGGGGCACCGGTCTTTCCGCGCTCGGCACAAGAAATGCGCGGGAAGCGTAATGGGCCATTCTCCCGGCGCATTCCGCGACCATTCCCGCTGTACTGCGGTCGTCCGGTCCCGGCGACGCAGGAGGCACCATGTCCCACCCGACCATGCGAGAGGCCAGCGGCGCCCGGTCGTTGCAGGACGCCGTCTCCGACCAGCTGCTGAGCGAGCGCATCCTCGTCCTCGGCAGCGCGGTCGACGACGACGTCGCCAACCAGCTGTGCGCGCGGATGCTGCTGCTCGCCGCCGACGACCCCCACCGCGACGTGCACCTCTACGTCAACTCGCCGGGCGGCTCCGTGGACGCGGGGCTGGCCGTCTACGACACCATGCGGTTCATCGGCTGCGACGTGGCCACGTACGCGTTCGGGATGGCGGCGTCGATGGGGCAGTTCCTGCTGACCGCGGGCACGCCGGGCAAGCGCCACGCGCTGCCGCACACCCGGATCCTGGTGCACCAGCCCTCCGCCGGCGTCGGTGGCACCCAGTCCGACATCGCCATCCAGGCCGACGTGCTGCGCCGCCTCAAGCGCCAGGTGAACGAGCTGCAGGCCCTGCACACCGGCCAGGACGTCGAGCGCATCGAGCGCGACTCCGACCGCGACCGCTGGTTCACCCCGGAGGAGGCGCGCGCCTACGGCCTGGTCGACCACGTGGTCTCCTCCGCGGCCGCGCTGCCGGCCGCGCGCGCCTGAGGCGGCGGGCGGGCGCAGCGGGGAGGGGCGCGAGCGAGGTCACAGCGCCGACGCGGGGGATCGGGTGACGAATCGGTTCCGGTATGCCGATGACCCGTGCGGCCACCGCGCAGCGCCGGCGGATCCGCTCGGCGACGAGGGACCGCGGCCCGGAGGAGCACCGTCTCCCGGCGGGTGGCCGGCCTCGCCCGCACCACCCGAACGGATCCCGCTCCGCCATGCCCGCCGCCCTCGGCCTCGTCGCGACCGTCCTCAGCATCGCCGTCATCTGGCCCCAGGTCTGGCTGTCCTGCCGGCACGGCCGCACCGCCGGCCTCTCGCCCTCGGCCGCCTGGCTCGCCGCCCCGCTCAACCTGTCCTGGCTCGTCGTCGGGCTCCTGATCGCCGACCCCGCTCAGGTGGTCACCAACACCGTCGTCGGGGCGGGGAACACCGCGGTGCTGGCCGCCCTGCTCCTCGCCCGGCCGGACCTGCGCACCGGCCGCGCGCTGCTGCGCACCGCCTCGTGCGCCGCGGGCCTGACCGCGGTGACGGCCGGCTGCACCGGCGCCGTGCTGCTCCTCGGGGTCGCGCCGTCCGGGGCCGCGGACGTCCTCGCGGCGGTCGCCGCCGTCGTCGGCGCAGCCGCTGCGCTGCCGCAGCCGCTGGCGCTGCTGCGCGACCGCGGCCAGGACCTGTCCGGCATGTCGCCGGTGCGGTGGTGGCTCGGCGCCGGCTCGTGCGCCGCGTGGGCCGGGTACGGCGCCGTCGCGGACCAGTCGCTGATGGCGCTGTCGGCCGCGGTCGGGCTCGCCTGCGCGCTGGTCACCCTCGCCGTGGTGTCCGGCCGCCGCCCGCTCGCCCCGGTGGTCGCGCTGGCCGCCCGCCGGCCGCGTCCCCGCCTGGCCGCCGCGGCCTGACGGCACGCCCCGGCGCCGTGCCAGGGTGGAGCACGTGCGCGTCCTGGTCACCGGCAGCTCGGGCCACCTCGGCGAGGCGCTGGTGCGCGTGCTGCGGGAGGCCGGCGACGACGTCGTGGGCCTGGACCTGCTGCCCGCGCCGACCACCGACGTCGTCGCCTCGGTGGGCGACCGCGCGGCGGTCCGGTCCGCGGTCCGCGGCGCCGACGCACTCGTGCACACCGCCACGCTGCACAAGCCGCACGTCGGCACGCACAGCCGGCAGGAGTTCGTCGACACCAACGTCACCGGCACGCTGACCGTGCTGGAGGAGGCCGCGGCAGCCGGGGTCGGGCGGGCGGTGGTCACCAGCACGACCAGCGCCTTCGGCCGCGCGCTGACCCCGGCGCCGGGGGAGCCCGCGGCGTGGGTGGACGAGGCGGTCCCGCCGCGCGTGCGCAACGTCTACGGCGCCACGAAGGTCGCCGCCGAGGACCTCGCCGAGCTCGTCGCCCGCGACACCGGCCTGCCCGTCGTCGTGCTGCGCACCTCGCGGTTCTTCCCGGAGGGCGACGACAGCGACGACGTCCGCACCGCGTACGCCGACGACAACGTCAAGGTCAACGAGCTGCTGTACCGCCGGGTCGACCTCGCCGACGTCGTCTCGGCGCACCGGGCCGCGCTCGACCGCGCGCCCGCCCTCGGCTTCGGCCGGTACGTCGTGAGCGCCACCACGCCGTTCGGTCGCGGCGACCTCGCGCGGCTGCGCACCGACGCGCCGGCCGTCGTCGCCCGGCTGTTCCCCGACGCCCCGGAGCTGTACGCGCGGCTCGGCTGGCGGCTGTTCCCCTCGATCGACCGGGTGTACGTCAACGACGCCGCCCGCGCCGACCTCGGGTGGACCCCGGAGTGGGACTTCCGCGCGGCCCTCGACGCGCTCGCCGCCGGCCGCCCGCCGCGCAGCGCGCTCGCCCGCAGCGTCGGCGCCAAGGGCTACCACCCGACGTCGACCGGCCCCTACACCGTGCGAGGGTGAGCGCATGAGCGTGCGGATGCGGGCGGTCGCGGCGTACCTGCGGCTGACGGCCAAGCCGCGGATGGCCACCGCCGAGGCGGCCCGCCGCCGGATGGCCGACCCGGGCCCGGCCGCGGCGGCGCCCGCGGCGCTGCGCCGTCGCCACGAGGTGGACACCCGCAACGTCGAGGGCTTCCCCGTGACCACCGTGACCCCGCGCGGCGGCGCGACGCGGACCGTCCTGTACCTGCACGGCGGCGCGTACGTCGCGGGCGCGGCGCCGCAGCACTGGACGCTGGCCGGGCGGCTGGCCGACGCCGGCGCGCGGGTGGTGGTCCCGGACTACGGGCTCGCGCCCCGGCACACGTACCGGGAGGCGTACCGGCTGCTCGACGCCCTGTACCCGGACCTCGGCGACGACGTCGTGCTGGCCGGCGACTCGGCCGGCGGCGGGCTGGCGCTCGGGTTCGCGCAGACCCTGCTCGGCTCCGGCCGACCGCAGCCCCGCCAGGTCGCGCTGATCGCCCCGTGGCTCGACCTCGCGCTGGCCGACCCCGCGGTCGCGGTGGCCGAGGCCCGCGACCCGTGGCTGTCCAGCGCGGGCCTGCGCGAGGCCGGGCGCGCGTGGGCCGGCGGCGACGACCCGGCCGACCCGCGGCTCAGCCCGCTGCACGGCCCGTTCGCCGGCCTCCCGCCGGTGCGCGTCTGGGTGGGCACCCGCGACCTGCTGTACCCCGACGTCCTGCGGCTGCGGGACCGGGCGGCGGCCGAGGGCACGCGGGTGGAGGTCACCGCCGTCCGGCGCGCGGTGCACGTCTACTCGCTGACGCCGACGCCGGAGGGCCGCGCCGGCACCCGCGCGTTCGTCGCCGCGGTCACCGGCTAGGAGCGGTCGAGCACCGCCAGGTCGTCCTCGTGCAGCCCGGCGACGACGACCGTGCCGTCGCGCTCGGCGACCGCGGTGACGAAGCCGTACCCGGCGTCGGGAGCGCGCAGGTCGTGCACGCGGCGCCCGTCGGCCGGGTCGAAGGCCATCACCCAGGCGATCGGCGTCGCCCTCGGCCGCACGCGCTCGGGCACGTTCCACAGGGCCAGCCGGAGCACGCCGGGCAGCGGCAGGAGCCGGTCGAGCAGCGCGTTGCGCGGCGCGGCGATCGCCACCCAGAGCAGGCCGTCGCTGCCGAGCGAGGCGTTGTCGGGGAAGCCGGGCAGGTTCTCCACGAGCGGCTCGGTGGTGCCGGCGCGCGGCCCGGCGAGCCAGTGCCGCAGCACCCGGTAGCGGCTGGTCTCGGCGACCAGCAGGTGTGAGCCGTCGGCCGCGCGGACCAGGCCGTTGGCGAAGCCGAGCCCGGACAGGACCGTCGTCACCGTGCCGTCGGGGTCGCGCCGCAGCAGCCGGCCGGTGGCCGAGTGCTCGAACACGTCGCCGAGGTGGTGCTCGACGTCCCAGCGGCTGGTCGACGTCGTGAACCACGCGGTGCCGTCGGGCGCGGCGACGACGTTGCTGGCGAAGGTCACCGGCTCGCCGTCGACCTCGCCCACGAGCACGTCGACCGCGCCGTCGGGGCCGACGCGCAGCAGCCCGCGGTCGTGGTCGCACACCAGCACGGCGCCGTCGGGGAGCGGCTCCACGCCGAGCGGCCGCCCGCCGGTGCGGCCGACCACCGTGCGCTCCCCGGTGCGCACGTCGACGCGGACGACGCTGCCGTCGCGCAGCCCCGTGACGGCCAGCCCGGCGTCGTCGAGGACGACGTCCTCGGGGCCGTGCCCGCCGGGGTCGAGCCGGCGGGAGATCCGCAGCGGGGCGGTGGGGCCGGGGTCGGCGAACGGCGGCGGGGTCCACCGGCGCGGGCGGATCCGGCGGCGGGTGAGCAGCGGGCTGCCGACCTGGGCGGCCGCGCGGTCGGGGGTCAGCCGCTCCGCCCGCGCGATCACCCGGCGGCACCGCAGCTCGAGCAGCCGGACGGCGATGCCGAAGGAGCGGAACGCCGGGTTCGTCGTCTGCCCGGCGCGGTAGCGGGCGTAGACCTGCTGGGCGATGACCGCGACGCGGAACAGGCCGAACACCTCGTACCAGGCCCACTCGGCGTTCGTGACGCGCTCGCCGGTGCGCGCGCAGTAGTGGGCGACGACCTGCTCGCGGGTCATCATCCCGGGCAGCGTCGTCGGCTGGCGGCTGAACCGGCGCATCAGCGGGCCGTCGTCGGCCTGGATCCAGTAGCCGAGCGCGCTCGCGAGGTCCATCAGCGGGTCGCCGACGGTGGCCAGCTCCCAGTCCAGCAGCCCGGCCGGACGGGTCGGGTCGGCGGGGTCGAGCACGACGTTGTCGAAGCGGAAGTCGTTGTGCACGAGGGTGTGCGGCCGGTCGGCGGGTTGGTGCGCGGCCAGCCACGCCGTCACCCGTGCGTAGCCGGGCACGTCGCGGGTCCGGGCCCGCGCGTACCGGCTCGTCCAGTTGTCGACCTGGCGGCGCACGTAACCGGGGCCGCGGTCGAGGGCGGCCAGCCCGGCGGCGTCGACGTCGACGCGGTGCAGGTCGACGAGCAGGTCGACGACGTTGCGGCAGAGCTCCGCGACCTGGTCCTGGGTCAGGTCGACGCCGGGCGGCAGGCTGCGGCGGGGGATCGGCCCCTCGATCCGCCGGACGACGGAGAACGGCGTGCCGACGACGGCGGTGTCCTCGCACAGCGCGACCGTCCGCGGCACCGCCGGCAGCACCCGGCCCAGCGCCTCCTGGACGCGGTACTCGCGGGCGACGTCGTGCGCGGTGCCGGTGTGCTGCCCGCGCGGCGGCCGGCGCAGCACCAGGTCGCCGTCGGGGTAGCGCAGCAGGTAGGTCAGGTTGGAGACCCCGCCGGAGAACTGGCGCACCTCGGGGACGGCGCCGAGGTCGACGCCGGCGCGCTGCGGGTCGGCGTGCCGCGCCAGCCACGCGGCGACGGCCTCGACGTCGAAGGCGTCCTCGGCGCGGACCGGGCGCGCGTCGGTCACGACAGCTTCCGCACGACCGACAGGGGCAGGACGCGCATCGCGACGCCGATGGGTACCCACGGCCAGGCCGGCACGTACGCCTTGGCCTTCCGCGCCTCGATCGCCTGGACCATCGCCCGCACGCCGGTCTCGGTGTCGACCATGAAGCGGGTGGCCTGCTGCACGTGCTCGTTCATCTCCGAGCGGATGTAGCCGGGGTAGACGACCGACACGTCGACCCCGGGGATGCGCTCGGAGCGCAGGCCCTCGGCGAGCGCGGCGACGCCGGCCTTGGTGGCGGCGTACGTGGTCATGCTCCGCCGCATCCCGCGCAGCGCCGACATGGAGCTGACGAGGACGAGGTGGCCGCGCCGCTGGCGGCGGAAGACCTCGAGCGCCGCCTCGCACTGCGCCAGCGCGCCGACGAAGTTGGTCATCGCCGTCTCGCGGTTGGCGTCGGCGCGGCCGGTGCCCAGCGGTGCACCCTTGCCGAGGCCCGCGTTGACCACGACCCGGTCGAGGCCGCCGAACGCCTCGTCGAACCGCCGGAACACGGCGGGGACGGCGTCGGCGTCGGTGACGTCGAGGGCGGCGGTCTCGACGCGCCGGCCGGTCCGCTCCCGGATCTCCGCGGCGAGGGCGTCGAGCCGGTCGGTGCGGCGGGCGCACAGGGCGAGGTCCCAGCCGCGGGCGGCGAACTGCCGCGCCATCTCCGCGCCGAGCCCCGCGCTGGCGCCCGTGATGACGACGGTGCCGTTGCCCATGTCCACCCCTGTCCGACCGGTTCGGTTCCGTACCGGGCCAGCATGGGCGAGGGGCGTGAGGCTCCGGACGGCGGGGTCCAGGAGCGTCGCGGCGGCCTCCTGACCTGCGGTTACATCTGTCCACAGGGGTTGTTCGCGCTCCTGCTCGAACGTATGATCGAGAACGTGACGACGGTCCTGCCCGCTCCCGCCGGGGCGCCTGCCGTGGGGTGGGCGTCCGGGCCGCTGGGGCTGGTGCAGGCCGCGGATCGTGAGGTGTCGCGGCAGTCGGCGCTGCGGTACCGGGCGGTGGCGGCGTTCGCGCTCTCGCGGCCGTCCTCGGTGGACCGGCCGCAGGGCGCGCGGGGTGCGATGGCGGCGGACCGGTGGGCGGCGCGGCCGGAGCTGCTGCGGTCGGTGAGCGAGTGGGCCACCCAGGAGCTGGTGGTGGCGCTGTCGCTGACCTCGAACGCCGCGGAGGCGCTGCTGGTGCGGTCGCTGACGCTGGTCCACCGGCTGCCGGCGACGCTGGACGCGCTGGAGTCCGGGGCGGTGCACGGCGGGCACGTCACCGCGCTGCTCGACCACGTCGCGCCGGTCGCCGACGACACGGTGCGCGCCGCGCTGGAGCGGGACCTGCTGGCGTGGGCCGTCCGCCGGGGGACGGTGTGCACGCCGGCGCAGCTGCGGGACAAGGCCCGCCGCGAGGTGCTCAAGCGCAAGGCCCGGTCCGCGGCCGAGGACCTCGCGCGGGCCATCACGCGGCGCGGCCTGTCGTGCCGGCCGGACTCCTGTGACGGCATGGCGGTCGTCTCCGCGCTGCTCACCACTCCCGAAGCCGCGGCGCTGATGGCGGCGCTGGGCGCCTATGCCGATGCGCTGCCCGACGACGGGCGCACCCGCGGGCAGAAGATGGCCGACGCCCTGATGGATCTGGTGCTGCGGCCCGGGGAGCACGGGCTGTCACCGGTGCAGATAGTGCTGACCGTGGTCGCTCCGGTCGGCGCGCTGCTCGGTGGTGACCAGCCGTGCGAGATCGACGGCCAGGTCGTCCCGGCCGAGGTCGTCCGGGCCCTGCTCGCCGCCCTGACCGGCGCCCGCATCACCCCCGCCGAGGAGGCCGCTGCTGGGGACCCCGCCGAGGACGCCGTGCCCGAGGACTCCGCGCCGGCCGGCACGGACACCGCCGAGGGCACCGCCGCGGGTGAGCGACCAGCACCCGTGGAGACGGGCGACCCCGCAGCGGACGGCACAGCCGCCGGGAAACCCGCCTCAGCCGAGGGCGCCGCCGCGGACGCCACGGCCGAGGACACCACGGCCCCCGGCACGGGCGAGACCGTCAGCCTGGTCAAGGGCGAGGACCCGCTGCGCGGCCTGAGCGACGCCGCCATCGCCCAGCACATCGCCGAACTGGAGGTCGAGGCGGCCTGGTGGGCCGAGATCGAACGCCGCGTCGCCACCGGCGAGCTCTACGCCGACCTCGACCCCGCGCTCGATGACGAGCCCGGGCCACCACCCGGCTGGTCACCACCGTGCGGCGACCTCGATCCCGACCCGGGCGAGCCCCGGCCCGACACCCCGCCAGCACCCCAAACCGCGCCCGACGGGTGGTGGGCCCGCGCCGACGACGCGGTGACCGCCGCCGGCTCCGCGCTGCTCGCCGCGCAGGATGCGGTCGGCCACGCCCGCCGCCTGGTGGCCACCGCCGAGCGCGCCGACGCAAGTGACGAGGGCGCCTGGGTGGACAGTCCGGCCGGCCGCGTGACCGCAGCGGCCGACGCGATCACCGCCCTGGCGCGAGCCACCGACGCCACCCGAGCGGAGCTCGGCGACCTGCTCACCCGCACCGCGGGCGGCGGGCTCGCCGACCGGCCCCGCATCGCCGTCACCCACGCCCTCACCGGCGCCCTGCTCACCCTCACCGACCTGCCCGGCCTGCGCCGCGCCACCCGCGCCGGCACCGGCCTGCACGCACCCGGCGAGACCGACAGCTACCGGCCCGGCGCCGCCCTCGACCGGCACGTCCGCGCCCGCGACCGCCGCTGCCGCTTCCCCGGCTGCCGCCGCCCCGTCCCCAGGAAGGGCGAGCTCGACCACGGCACGCCCTGGCCGCTCGGTGCGACCGCCGCCGGCAACCTCACCGGCTTCTGCACCGGCCACCACCGCGGCAAGCACCAGGCACCCGGCTGGCGCCACGACCTGCAGCCCGACGGCACGCTCACCGTCACCACGCCCAGTGGCCTCACCGCGACCACGCAGCCGCCGCCCTGGTGACCCGGCGCGGCCTGGAGGAGTGGGAGGCAGGATCGACGTCATGACGTATGCCGCCGCCGAGAACCGCTACGACTCCATGACCTACCGCCGCACCGGCCGCAGCGGCCTGGACCTCCCGGCCGTCAGCCTCGGCCTCTGGCACAACTTCGGCGACGACGTCCCGCTCGACCGCCAGCGCGCCGTCCTGCGCCGGGCCTTCGACCTCGGGATCACCCACTTCGACCTGGCCAACAACTACGGCCCGCCCTATGGCAGCGCGGAGACCAACTTCGGCCGGCACCTGCGCGACGACTTCCGCCCGTACCGCGACGAGCTGGTCCTCTCCACCAAGGCCGGCTGGGACATGTGGCCCGGCCCCTACGGCCAGGGCGGCGGGTCGCGGAAGTACGTGCTGGCGAGCCTCGACCAGTCGCTGGCCCGCATGGGCCTGGACTACGTCGACGTCTTCTACTCCCACCGGCCCGACCCGACGACGCCGCTCGAGGAGACGATGGGCGCGCTCGACACCGCCGTCCGGTCGGGAAAGGCGCTCTACGCCGGCATCTCGTCCTACTCGCCGCAGGACACCGCGAAGGCCGCCGCGATCCTCGCCGACCTCGGCACGCCGCTGCTCATCCACCAGCCCAGCTACTCGATGCTCAACCGCTGGGTGGAGACCGAGGGACTGCTCGACACCCTCGCCGACGTCGGTGCCGGCTGCATCGCCTTCTCCCCGCTCGCGCAGGGGATGCTCACCGACAAGTACCTCGACGGCATCCCCGCAGGCTCCCGCGCCACGCAGGGCAAGTCGCTGTCGACCGACCTGCTCACCGAGGAGTCGCTCGCGCACGTCCGTGCCCTGAACGGGATGGCGCAGGAGCGGGGTCAGTCGCTCGCGCAGATGGCGCTGGCGTGGGCGCTGCGCCACGAGCGGGTCACCAGCGTGCTCATCGGCGCGAGCAGCGTCGGCCAGCTCGAGCAGAACGTCGCGGCGCTGGGGAACCTGCAGTTCTCCGAGGACGAGCTCCGCCGCATCGACCAGCACGCGGTCGACGCCGGCATCGACCTGTGGGAGGGCGCCCGCACCGCCTGAGCGCGCGCGGGACGTCCCGGGCCGGCCCGCGCGACGCGGGCCGGCCCGGACTCAGCGCCGTCGCCGGCGGGCCAGCGCGGCGATCGCTATCAGCAGCAGCCCCGCGGCCGCCACGGGGACCGGGCCGCTGCTGCGCAGCGCCCCGGCGGGGTGCAGCCGGGCCCGCCGCGTGCCCAGGAGGGCCGAGCCGGCCGGCGAGTCGACGTCGGCCCCCAGGCTCAGCACCCGGCCGGCCGGCCCGTCGAGCCGCGCGGTGAGCCCGTGGCCGGCGAGCGTGTCGGCCACGCGCGCCAGCTCGGTCCGCCCGGGTGACCCCTGGGTGGCGGCCCCGCCGGCCACCCGGACGGCGGCGAACAGGCGCCGGACGTCGTCGGAGGTCACCGAGATCTCCGACCCGGACGCCTCCACCCGCACCGGGACGCCGTCGACCTCCAGGCGCAGGTCGGCGGTCACCTCGAGCCGGCGGTCGCCCTCCGGGGTCATCCCCGGCTGGCGTTCTCGGCGGTCGTGATGCGCAGCGTCCCGTTGAGCTTCCACGTGGCCCGGGGCGCGGACGGCCCGGTCTCGCGCGGCACCTCGACGGTCATGTCGACGAACTCGTAGTTGATCGCCGCGCCCTTGCCGGTGAGGTAGGACCACATCTCCTTGCCGAGGTCGGCGAAGCTGGTCGTCTCGTGGGACTTGATGTCGCGCTGGCCGGTGGCGGCGTCACGGGTCGTCGTCTCGGGCGTGGTCATCGGTGCTCCCTGGTTCGGAACGTGCAGGTCGGCGGCCACCTACCCGGCCCCCGGCGGGCGCACACGACGCGCCGCGGACGGGTCGGTTCCCCGGACCGCGGCGGAGTCAGACGCCGGTCCCCAGGCCGTCGAGCCACCCGGTCAGCGCCGGCAGGCGGCCGAGCGCGTCGCGCGCGAGCAGGAAGCCGGCGATCCCGACGACCCACGCCGTCGTCTCGGCGCCGGTGCGTTCCAGCCACGACCCCACCCGCGCGAGCAGCGGCTCCACCTGCCGGGCGGCCAGCAGCCGCAGCGCCAGCAGGAGCAGCGCCGGCAGCACCATCACCAGGCAGTAGCCGGCCAGCACACCGCCCTGCAGCACGGGGGACAGGCCCGACCCGCCGAGCAGCCCGATCGCGGCGAGGTAGGGCAGCATCGTGGCCAGCTCGAGCAGCCCCGCACCCAGCGCGAGCCCGACCAGCACGCCGGTGCCGCCCTCCCCGCCGCCCTCCCCGCCGCCCACGGCCCGGTCCCGCCAGCGCAGCACCCGGCCGGACCGGCGGCTCCCCTCGCGCCGGCGGCCCATCGCGAAGCTCGACGCGAACAGCGTGACGCCGAGCAGCAGCTGCACGACGGTCAGCGCGGAGGAGTCGCCGAGTCCCGCGGCCCGGTCCCGCAGGGCCTCCGCGCCGGCCAGCAGGGCCAGACCCACCAGCAGGTAGAAGCCGGCGATCGTGCCCAGGAAGACCAGCAGCCGCCGCGCGCGCACCCGGCCCGGCGCGAGCAGGAACCAGATCGGCAGCAGCAGGGTCCCGACGCTGGTGCTGTCCACCAGCGCCAGCGGGACGAGGGCGAGCAGTTCGAGGTCCACGACGCCGACCCTCGCCCCCCGGACCGCCGCCGTCGTCGGCCGGAGGAGGTGTCCCCGGGGCGCGGCGTACACCCTTCGACGGACGTCGGCGGGTGGCACCCCGTGCTGGGATGAGCGGGTGGGAGCCCTCGCCGTCCTCCGGCACCTGTGGGTCACGCGGGTGCGGGGCACCGATCGCGCCCGAGACGTCAGCGACGCCGTGCTCACCGGCGCCGCCGGCCTGGTGCTGGTCGCCGCCGGCCTGTCCGGCCTGTGGAGCGGCCGGCCGGACGGCAGCGGCTGGTGGCACGCCGTCCCGCTCGTGCTCGGCTGCCTGGCGATGCTCGGCAGGCGGCGCCGTCCGGTGGCCGCGTTGTCCGCCGGCGCCGTCCTCTTCGCCGCCGACGTGGCGCTCGGCGGCAGCATCGGGATGCTGCTCGTCCTGTTCGACCTCGTCTACTCCGCCGCGCTGCACGCGGGGCCGACGGCGGTGCTGCGGCTGCGCGCCGCGTCGTGGGCGCTGGTGTCCCTGTCGCTGGTGCTCGGGTGGACGGCGACCCGGGACCTGCGGGTCACGGCGTTCCTCGCGCTGCAGACGTTCGTCGTGCTCACCACGCCGCTGTGGTGGGGTCTGGCCGTCCGGCGCGAGCGCGAGCTGGCCGACCTCGCCCGCGCCCGCGCCGACGACCTGCGCGACCTCGCCGACCTCCGCGCGGCCGAGGCCCGGGCCGAGGAGCGCGGGCGGATGGCGCGCGACCTGCACGACGCCGTCGCCGGGAACGTCTCCGCGGTGGCGCTGCACGCCGAGGCCGCGCTCGCCCGCCCGCCCGTGCCCGGCGCCGAGCGGGAGCGCGCGGCGCTGGAGGCCGTCCGCGCGTCCGCCCTCACGTCGCTGGAGGAGATGCGGGCGATGATCCTGCTGCTGCGCGCCGACGCCGGACCCGTCGCGGCCGCCCCGCGCCTCGACCGGCTCGGCGCCCTGGTCGCCGGCGCCCGCACCGCCGGGCTGACGGTCACCCTCGACGCCGGGCCGCTGCCGGAGCTCCCGGCGGCGGTGGAGCAGGCGGCCTACCGGGTGCTGCAGGAGGCGCTCACCAACGTGGTCAAGCACGCGCCCGGCGGCCGCGCGGAGGTGGCCGTCGGGACGTCGGGGGGCCGGCTCGCCCTGCGGGTCGACAGCGCGGACGGCCCGGGCGGCTCCGGCGGCCCCGACGTCCCCGGCGCCGGCCTGGGCCTGCTCACCATGCGCGAGCGCGCCGAGTCCCTGGGCGGCCGCTTCGCCGCCGGCTGGGCCGACGACGCCCGCACCCGCTGGTCGGTCGCCGCGGAGCTGCCGCTCGCCGTCCCCGCGGGGGTCGGCGCGTGACCGTGCGGGTGCTGCTCGCCGACGACCACCCCGCCGTGCGCAGCGGCCTGCGCGCGCTGCTGGAGACCGGCGAGGGGATCGAGGTCGTGGGCGAGGCCGCCGACGGCGCCGCCGCGGTCGGCAACGCCCGGGCGCTGCGCCCCGACGTCGTCCTCATGGACCTGCGGATGCCCGGCACCGACGGCATCGCGGCCACCCGTGCCGTCGTCTCCGAGCGGCTCGCGGAGGTGCTCGTGCTCACCACCTTCGACCTCGACGAGTACGTCGTCGGTGCCCTGCAGGCCGGCGCCGCGGGCTTCCTGCTCAAGTCCGCCGGCGCGGCCACCCTCGTCGACGCCGTCCGCCGCGTCGCTGGCGGGCAGGGCGTGCTCGCCCCCGAGGTGACGCGGCGGCTGCTCGACCGGTTCGTCGTCCCGGCCGCGGGGGACGCGCAGCCACCGCCCCCGGAGCTCGCCGGGCTCACACCGCGCGAGCGGGACGTCCTCGGCTGCCTCGGGGAGGGGATGTCCAACGCCGACGTCGCGGCCGCGCTGACCATCACCGAGGCGACGGCGAAGACGCACGTCTCCCGCGTGCTGGCCAAGCTCGGGCTCACGAGCCGCATGCAGGCCGCCCTGCTCGCCCGCTCGGCCGGGGTGAGCGCCCCGCGACCGTCGGCAGGGGGTCCTAGCCTCCGCGCATGACGACCCGGGTGGTGGCGTGGCGGCGGGCCGACGAGGACGCCGGGCACAGCCTGGCGCGGATGGAGCGGCGGCCGGGCGGCTGGCTGTTCCACGGCACCGAGGTGCTCGCCGGACCGGAGACCCTGCTCGCCTGCTCGTTCCGCGTCGAGGTCGACGACGCCTGTGCGACGCGGTCGGTGGAGGTGACGGCGGTGTCCGCGGCGGGCGAGCGGAGGCTGGTGCTCGCGGCCGGCGACGACCGCCGGTGGACCCGCGACGGCGAGCCCGACCCGGCGCTCGACGGCTGCGTCGACGTCGACGTCGCGGCCACCCCGCTCACCAACACCCTCCCGATCCGGCGGCTCGCGGGCCTGGCCGCGGGGGAGGAGGTGGTCACCCCCGTGGCGTGGGTCGACGTCCCGGCGCTGGGCGTCACCCGCGTCGACCAGACCTACCGGCGCCTGGGGGAGCGGAGCTGGCGGTACTCCGACGACGCCCACGGCGCCTTCGAGCTCACCGTCGATGACGACGGCCTCGTCGTCGACTACACCGGGATGTCCACCCGCGTGGCCGGCTGACCTCCCGCCGGAGGGCCGGCGCGCCGTCAGTCGCCGATCAGGACGACGCGGTTGCCGTCGGGGTCGTCCAGCCGGACGACGCGGCTCCCGCCGCCGGGCTCCGGCCCGACGTGCGCGACGCCGGCCGCGGTCAGGTCGCGGGCGGCGGCGTCGACGTCGCTGACGCCGAGGACCGTCGTCGACCGGCCGGCGCGCTCCGGGTCGTGCCACACCTGCACGCCGGCGTCGGCGGTCAGGTGCCACTCGATCAGCCCGTCCATGGGCCGGCTGTCGGGGGCGCGGCCGAACAGGGTGGCGTACCACCGCTCGGCGCGGTCGAGGTCGCTGACGGTGGCCTGCGCGAGCACGCTCGTGACGGTCATAGGGCTCCTCCTCGTCGGTGCGTCCCCAGGGCAGACCGGCCGGGGACCCCCGGCTCATCGGTCAGCCCAGGGCCCGGACCCGCTCCGCGACGAGGTCGGCGACCGCCTCCGGGCAGGTGGCGGCCGGGCTGTGGCCGCAGGTCCACTCGACCGTGCGGGCGCCCGCCCGGGTCGCCATCGCGCGCTGCCGCTCGGGGTGCACGGCCTCGTCGGCGGTGCACACGGCATAGGTCGAGGGCACGCCGCGCCAGGCGATCGACCCCGGCACGCCGCGGAACACCTGCCGGCCCACCGGGCGCAGCCGGGCCAGCGCCGCCGCGGCGACCTCGAACGGCGCGTCGCCGTAGAGCAGCCGGGCGCCCAGCACGGGGTCCAGGCCCATCTCGTCGCCGGACACCACCATCGCCTCGGCCAGCCGGGTGTCGGGCAGGTCGCCGAGCCGGGTGCGGCTCACCGACTCGCCGTCGTCGAGCGCGAAGGCGGCGAGGAACACCAGCTCGCGGACCAGCGGGTGCGTGCCGGCGCCGGTGACCACCGCGCCGCCGTAGGAGTGCCCGACCAGCACCGCCGGGCGGCCCGCGGCGTCCAGCGCCGACCGGAGCGCCGCGGTGTCGGCGGGCAGGTCGGTGAGCGGCAGGTCGACGGCGAGGCTGTCGACGCCGCGCTCGCCGAGGGCGGCGCGGACGCCGTCGAAGCACCAGGCGCCGTGCCACAGGCCGTGGACCAGCACGGCGAGGGGAGCGGTCATGGGCTCACCCTGCCCGACGGCGGTCCCCTCCGGGGGCGTCCCCCGGCAGCCCGGCCATCTTCCCGTCGGGGTCGAGGCGGCGCAGGACCGCGTCGGCGATGCCGGCCAGCTGCGTCACCTGCTCGGGGGTGAGCGCGTCGATGACGTGCTCGCGGACGGTGGCCACGTGCCCCGGCGCGGTCGCGCGCACCTTCGCCCAGCCCGCGTCGGTGAGCCGGGCGTTGGTGGCCCGGCCGTCCCAGGGGCAGGGTGCCCGCTCGACCAGCCCGCGCTCCTCGAGCCGGCGCACGACGTGGGACAGCCGCGGCAGCGTGGCGTTGGTGCGGGTGGCCAGCTCGGTCATGCGCAGCGTCCGGTCCGGGGCCTCCGACAGCATCGCCAGCACGTGGTAGTCGAAGTGGGTCACCTGCGCGTCGCGGCGCAGCTGGCCGTCGAGGACGCCGGGCAGCAGCTCCACGACGGCGACCAGGCGCACCCACGCCGCCATTTCGTCCTCGCTCAGCCACTCCGCCACGACCCCATGGTGACACCGCGGTACTTGTCGCTTCAACCAAAGGGGACTAGCGTCATCGGTTGTAGGTACAACTGAAGCGGAGGTCGCGATGACTCTCTCCCTCGACGCGGGCGTCGTGTCCCCGGCCCCGGCGGCGACCGTGCGCACCCGCGTGACGGTGCCGATGCGCTTCCCCGACGGCTACGCGACGACGGCCGACGTCGTCACCTTCGACGGGCTGGCCGACGGCCGCGAGCACCTGCTGCTCGGCCTCGGCGACTGGCGCGGCGCGCTCGAGCGGTCGGCCGCCGGCGGCGAGGCGCCCCTGGTGCGCCCGCACAGCGAGTGCCTCACCGGGGACGTCTTCGGCTCGGAGCGGTGCGACTGCGGCCCGCAGCTGCGCGAGGCGGCCGAGCGGATCACCACCGCGGGCGGGTTCCTGCTCTACCTCCGCCAGGAGGGCCGCGGCATCGGGCTGTACGCCAAGCTCGACGCCTACGCCCTGCAGGACGCCGGCCTCGACACCTACGCGGCCAACCGCGCGCTGGGCCGCGGCGACGACGAGCGCGACTACACCGCCGCCGCGCAGATGCTCGCCGCCGTCGGCGCCGACCGCGTGCGCCTGCTGTCGAACAACCCCGACAAGGCCGCGCAGCTCGAGCTCGCCGGCGTCGCGGTGACCGAGCGGGTGCCCACCGGCGTCCACCTGTCGGCGGCCAACGCGCGCTACCTCGCCGTCAAGCGCGACCACACCGCGCACACGCTCGACCTGCCCGCCCTCGACCTCCCGCTGGCGGGCTGACCGGTGGCCTCGACGACCGCCCTCGCCGACGCGCGCATCGACCCCCGCCACCCGTTCGCCGCCCACCTCGGGCACGTGGCCGGGCTGGGGGAGCACCGCCCCTGGACGCCGGACGACGGCCCGCTGCCGGCGCTGTACCTCTCCCACGGCGCGCCGCCGCTGTTCGAGGACGCCGCCTGGATGCGCGACCTGGCCGCCTGGGCGCGGGCGCTGCCCCGGCCGCGGGCGGTGCTCATCGTCAGCGCGCACTGGGAGTCGGACTCCCTCGGCATCACCAGCACGGTGCCCACCGAGCTCGTCTACGACTTCGGCGGGTTCGACCCGATGTACGCGCGGATGCGCTACGACACCCCGGAGTCCTCCGACCTGGCGCGGCAGCTGCTCGCCGTCCTGCCGGAGACCGCGCACGTGCACGAGCACCGCGGGCGGGGCCTCGACCACGGCGCCTGGGTGCCGCTCAAGGTCATGTACCCGGAGGCCGACGTCCCGGTGCTGCAGCTGAGCCTGCCCACCCACGACACCGCGACGCTGCTGGCGCTCGGCGAGCGGCTGCGGCCGCTGCGGGAGCAGGGCGTGCTGGTGGTCGGGTCGGGGTTCATGACCCACGGCCTGCCGTACCTGACCCGCGAGATGCTCGGCGGCGCGGTGCCCGGCTGGTCGGCGGACTTCGACGCGTGGGCCGCCGACGCGCTGGCGCGCGGCGACGTCGAGGAGCTGGCGCGGTTCCGGCTGCGGGCGCCCGGCCTGCGCTACGCCCACCCCACGGTCGAGCACTTCACGCCGCTGTTCGTCACGCTCGGTGTGGCCACGGACCCCGCGGCCGGCGTCACCACGGCCATCGACGGCTTCTTCATCGGCTTGGCCAGGCGCTCGTTCCAGGTCGCCTGAGGGCGTCCGCCCCCAGGCGACCCGGCGTCAGTTGACGACGTGCACGTGGTCGATCCAGACGACCTCCCAGACGTTGCCGTCCGGGTCGGCGAAGCTGCGGCTGTAGCTGGCCTCCTCCTCGCGCGCGGGAGCGCCGGGACGGCCGCCGGCCGCGATCGCGCGGGACACCAGGTCGTCGACCTCGGCGCGGCCGCCGGCGGTGAGGGCGTGCACCGCCGTCGGGGCCGACGAGGGGTCGCCCGGCTCGCCCGGGAGCAGCGCGGCGAAGCGCTCACGGGTCTGCAGCGACAGCACCTGCTCGTCGCCCAGGACCACCGCGGCCTCGCCGTCGTCGGAGGAGTTCTCCTCCACGCGGAAGCCGAGCGCCTGGTAGAACGCCCGCGCCGCGGGCAGGTCGCGCACCGGCAGCTTGACGAACAGCATGCTCACGACGTCGTCCGGCCGAGCTCGGCGAAGGTGTCGGCCACCCAGTCGGCGACGAAGGTGCTCACGTACGGCAGGTGGTCCAGGCCGATGTGCTCGGTCGCGCCCTCCTCGGGCGTGAACACCCGCAGCTCCGCCTTGGGCGAGTTCACGGCCTGGGAGTGGCTGCGGTGCGCCATCTCCAGCGGGATCTGCCGGTCGTTGGCGCCGTGGGCGACGAGGAACGGCACGGTGATCTGCTCGACGACGCCCTCGAGGTTCACCTGGTCGGCGAAGTCGAGGAAGGCGTCGAGGTCGTTCTCGTCGCCGGGCTGGCCCCACACCCAGAGCACGTGCTCCCAGTAGTGCGGCACCGGGCGCTCGCCCTCGCGCTGCCGACGACGGCGCTGCACCGCGCCCCAGTCGTGGTTGGCGCCCCACGCCACGCAGAGGGCGAACCGCTTCTCGAACGCCGCGGCGCGCGGGGCGTAGTAGCCGCCCAGCGACCAGCCGACGATCCCGATCCGCGAGGCGTCGACGTCCTCGCGCGTCTCCAGGTAGTCCACGGCGGCGCCGCCCCAGGCCTCGGTGTCCACCCGCGCCGTCAGCCCCTGCAGCCGCAGCGACTCACCGGTGCCGGGCTGGTCGAGCATCAGGCAGGAGATGCCGCGCGCGGCCAGCTCCTCCCAGTGGTTCGACGCGTACATGTGCTCCTTGGTGGAGTCCAGCCCGTTGACCAGCACGACGACCGGGACGGGGCCGTCGTCGGCGGCCGGCGCCTGCGAGAAGTAGGCGGGCAGCGTCGTGCCCTCGTAGGGGACCTCGACCCGGGAGACGCGCGGGCTGTGCGTGTCGAACGCCTTCTGCGCGATCTCGAGCATCCGCCGGTAGGTGGGCACCCGGTTCGGGTCGGAGTGGGCGAGCATCCGCTCGGCCTGCGCCAGGTAGTTCGACGCGCGGAACCACAGCTGCCCGGCGGTGCGCACGTGCCCGGCCTTCTCGGCTTCCTCGGCCTGGCCGACGAGCTGGTCGGTCAGCGCGGTCCAGGCGCGCAGGAAGTCCGGCGTCCCGGCGTCCTCACCGGCGTTCGCGGCGTCCTTGATCGGCCGGCAGGCGCGGTCGACCTCGTCGATGAGCCCGCCGGAGTTCAGCGTGGCGACGACGGACAGGTTCCAGGTGTAGGGGCCGGTGGGGAAGTACTCGAACACGGGGGAGTTCCTCTCAGGGTGCGGCCGGCGCCGCGGCGGACACGGCGTCGCTGATCGACTTCACGCCGCCGTGGGCGGTCATCCCGCCGTCGACGGGGATCTCGGCGCCGGTGATGAAGGAGGCACCGTCGCCGAGGAGGAAGGCCACCAGGGGCGCCACCTCGTCGACGGTGCCGGTGCGGCCGAGCGGGGTCTCGGCGACGTTGGCGGCGCGGAACGCCGGTGCCGCCGAGGCGGTCATCGGCGTCTCGACGTAGCCGGGGTGGACCGTGTTGACCCGGATGCCGTACGGGCCGAGCTCCAGGCAGGCGGCCTTGGCCAGCCCCCGCAGCGCCCACTTCGACGCGGTGTAGGCGACCGGGAAGTGCCCGGTCAGCGCGGCCACCGAGCCGACGACGACGACCGAGCCGCCGCCGGTCATCAGCGGGGTCAGCGCCTGGATGCCGAGCAGCGTCCCGGTGACGTTCACCCCGGACACCCGGGCGAGGTCGGCGGGGTCGAGGTCGGCCAGCCGCGCCCGCCAGGTGACCCCGGCGTTGGCGACCAGCCCGTGCACGCGGCCGTGCTCCGCACGGAGGTCGGCGGCGAGCGCCGCCCAGCCGGCGGCGTCGGTGACGTCGAGCCGCCGGTAGGCGGCCCCGCCGAGGTCCTCGGCGGGGGCGTCCTGCACGTCGGTGGCGACGACGACCGCGCCCTCGGCGGCGAGCAGCCGGGCCTCGGCCGCCCCCTGCCCCTGGGCCGCGCCGGTGACGACGACGACCCGGCCGGCGAGACTCACGAGGGGCTCACGCCGCGCGCGTGCGGGTGCGCGGGCGGGGCCGGGCGGCCCGGACCGGCGGCAGCTCGACGCCCTCGACGACGCGGTTGCGGATGGTGCCGATGCCCTCGACGGTCATCTCCACGACGTCGCCGGGCCGCAGCGGCGGCGGGGACAGCTCGCCGCGGCGGCCCCAGAGCTCGCCGAGGCAGCCGCCGTTGCCGCAGGTGCCCGAGCCCAGCACGTCGCCGGCGCGGACCTCCGTGCCGCGGGAGGCGTAGGCGATCAGCTCCTCGAACGGCCAGCCCATGTTGGACAGCAGGTCCTGCCCGATCTGCTCGCCGTTGACCGACACCCGCATGTCGAGGGCCAGGAACCCCTCGGCGTCCCGGTGCGGCTCCAGCTCGTCGGCGGTCACCAGCCACGGCCCGAGGGTCGTGGCGGAGTCCTTGCCCTTGGCCGGGCCGAGCTTGACGGCCATCTCCCGGAACTGCAGGTCGCGGGCCGACCAGTCGTTGAGGACCGTGTACCCGAACACGTGGTCGCGCGCCTGCTCGGGCGTGAGCGAGGCGCCGTCGGAGCCCTCGACAGCGCCGACCACCACGGCGACCTCGAGCTCGAAGTCGAAGCGCTGCGAGCCCGGCGGCACCGGGACGTCGTCGTGCGCGCCGACGAGCGCGTACGGATTGGTGAAGTAGAACGTCGGCGCCTGGTACCACTCCGGCGCGACCGGCTCGCCGCTGGGCGCGACCATGCCCTCGACGTGCTCCTCGAAGGTGACGAAGTCGCGGACCGTCGGCGCCTCCAGCGGCGGCAGCAGGCGGACGGAGTCCAGCGGCACGGCCGGACCGCGCAGCGCCTCCTCCCCGGCCGCGAGCGCGGCGGGCAGCCCCGCGCGCACGAGGTCGAGGACCGTCGTCCCCTCGGGGAGCGCGTGCAGGCCGGAGTCGCTCACGACGCCGGCCCGCACCGCGCCCCCGGCGGACCAGGTGGCGAACCGCATCAGACGGGCGGGGCCACGAACAGGCCCTTGTCCGGGTCGTTGAACGACTTCTGCGCGACGAACTCGTTCATGGCGTTCGCCGTGCCCCACTGGTCGCTGACCTCGGGGTTGCTGATGTCGTAGACGTGCGGGTGCCAGGTGTCCTCGTCGAGCAGATCGAGCTCGGTCGTGTACTCGACGGTGTTGCCGTGCGGGTCGAGGAAGTAGCTGAAGGTGTTGTTGCCGGCCAGGTGCCGGCCCGGGCCCCAGATCTTCTCCACGCCCGCGCGCAGCAGCCGGCCGGTGCCGCGCATGTACTCGTCGATGCCGCGCATCTCGAAGGAGGCGTGGTGCAGCGAGGGGTGCGGGCCGCGGGCGATGGCCATGCTGTGGTGCCAGGCGTTGACCCGCATGAACCACATCATGTTGCCCATCCGCGGGTGCACGAGCGTGTCCGACAGGGCGAAGGCCAGGTGCTTCTCGTAGAACGCCCGCGTGCCCTCGGGGTCGGCGGAGTTGATGACGACGTGCGAGAGGCGGACCGGGATCGACTCGCCCTCCTCGATCCGGCGGTGCTGCCGGACGGCGACGTCGGAGCTGATCTCCACCGTGCGGCCCTCGTTGTCGAAGAACCGGAACCCGTAGCCGCCGCCGGGGGTCTGCAGGGTGTCGGGCTCGCCGACGAGCTGGACGCCGTCGCGGGCGAGCTGCCCGGCGAGGGTGTCGACGTCGGCGGCGGTGGCCGCGCCGAAGGAGATCAGGTCGATCCGCTTGTCGGTGGCCTCGCGCAGCCGGACGACGTACTGCTCGGGGCTGCCCTCGGCGGCCAGGAACGTCAGGCCCGAGTCGCTGTGCTCGGCCTTCAGGCCCCACGTGTTGGTGAAGAAGTCCTCCTGCGTGCGCAGGTCCGGCACGGCGAGGTCGACGTGCCGCAGGTGGGTGATCAGGCGCTGGGTCATGGTCGTTCTCCTGGAACGGCGCCTCCCGCGCGCGGGAGGCGGGAGGCTGGCTAGGCGGGCTGGCTGGTCAGCTGGGCGATCGAGCGCATGAGGGCAGGGATGTCGCCCCGCACGTGGTCGAGCTGCCACTGGGCGAGCTGGTTGGAGGCGTCGACGACGGTCCGCGCGCGCTCGAGGCGGCGGGCGTGGAAGGCGTCCCACAGGTCCTGGTCGAGCGCGGACCGGTCGACCAGCAGCTCGGCGAGGACGACGGCGTCCTCCAGGGCCATGGCCCCGCCCTGCGCGATGGTGGGCGGGCAGGTGTGCGCGGCGTCGCCGATCAGCACGACCCGGCCCCGGTTCCAGGGCTCGTCGAGGACGTGGGTCTCGAACCAGGTGTAGTTGACCCGCGAGGGGTCGGTGAGCGTCTCGCGGATCTCGTCCCAGGGGCCGTGGTAGGCCCGGGAGAGCTCCTTCATCGTGGCGAGCTGCTCGTCGGGGGTCAGGGCACTGCGGTCCTGGGCGTCCTCGACGATGTAGGCGTAGAGGGAGTCCTCGCCGGTCGGGCAGTAGCCGGCGATGTAGGACGGGCCGCCGTAGTACAGGTCGGTGCGGGTGACGCTCGCCGGCCGCGGGCCGAACGCCCGCCAGATGCCCATGCCGACCGACCGGGTCTCCAGGTTCACGCCGAGCGCGCGGCGGGTCCACGACCGGACGCCGTCGGCGCCGACCACGAGGTCGTAGCGGCCGGTGGACCCGTCGGCGAAGGTCACGTCGACGCCGTCGGCGTCCTGGACCAGCGCGGTGTGGGTGGTGCCGAACCGCACCTTGACGCCGACCTCGGTGGCCCGGTCGAGGAGGATGCGGGCGAGCTCCGGGCGGAGCATGCCCATCGCGGCGGGCAGGTCCGGGCCGCCGGTCTTGGCGTCCGGCACCTCGGCGACCACCGTGCCGTGCGGGTCGGGCGCGCGGATGCCGGTGACGTCGAAGGCGTACCCGGCGGCCTGCACCTGCTCCCACACGCCGAGGGACCGCAGCTCGCGCAGGGCGTTGCCCTGCAGCGTGATGCCGGACCCGAGCGCGGCGGTGTCGGGCTTGATCTCGACCAGGTCGACGGCGACGCCGGCCTGCGCGAGGTGGACGGCGGCGCCGGCGCCGGCCAGGCCGCCGCCCACGACGAGGACGGTGTTCACAGCGGGCATGTCGGTCCTCCTACTTGACGGCGATCGGGTTGACGGGGGCGCCGACGGCGCCGGTCACGCGGAGCGGGGCCGCGGTGAGCCAGAAGTCCCACTGCCCGTCCCGCGCGCAGTCGGCGGCGAGGGCGTCGAGGTCCCACATCTCGCCGATGAACAGGCCCATGTTGGGGATCGCGACCTGGTGCAGCGGCTGGAAGGCGACGTCGAACTCGTTGGGCCGGACCTCGAAGCCCCAGGTGTCGGTGGCGACGCCGGCGACCTCGGTGGCGTGCAGCCAGTCGGCGGTGGTGAACGACAGGCCGGGGGCGGCGCCGCCGGCGTAGTCGCCCCAGCCGCGGCCCTCGGCGATGTCGCGCCGGGCGCGGGTGAGCCGCCCGGTGCGCACGAGGAGCAGGTCGCCCCGGCCGACGGCCGCGGACGCGCCCTGGGCGGCGATCGTCGCCTCGAGGTGCTCGGTCGTGATCGCGAAGCCGTCGGGGAGCTCCCCGTCGGTGCCGAGCGTGTGACCGATGGCGCGGCCGACGTCGAGCAGCACCCCGCGGCCGGCGATCAGGTCGGCGACGGTCTCGATGCCGGTCACCGAGTCGCCGAGGCTGGTCACCACGTCGCCCGCGCGGCGCCCGTTCCAGGCCATGCCGTGGTCGAAGATGTGCCCGAGGCCGTCCCACTGCGTCGAGCACTGCAGGGGCATCGCGATGACGTCATCGGCGCCGCCGATACCGTGCGGGAAGCCCTGCACGCCCCGCTCGGCGTCGGTGCCCGTGTCGGTCATCGTGTGCACGGGGTTGGTCCGCCGGCGCCAGCCCTTCTGCGGGCCGTCGGTGTCGAAGGACTGCGACAGCGAGAAGCTCGCCCCCCGGCGGACCAGCGCCGCGCCCTCGCGCCGCTTCGCCTCGTCGAGGAAGTTCAGCGTGCCGAGCACGTCGTCGGCGCCCCACCGGCCCCAGTTGGAGCAGCGCTTCGCGGCGGCGGCGATGGCGCCCTCGGGGTCCGTGCGGTCGAGGTGGTCGGGGCCGTGGTGGTCAGGGCCGTGGTGCATGTCCCGACAGTGGGCCAGCCCACAGGAGTGAGGGAAGACCGAATGCCTGATGACGGGCATCAGCGGCGTCGATACGGTGCGCTCCGTGAACCTCGCGAGCCTGGACCTCAACCTGCTCGTGTCCCTCGACGCCCTGCTCCAGCAGCGCAGCGTCACGCGGGCGGCGGCGCAGATGGGGCTGAGCCAGCCGGCGCTGTCGGCGTCGCTGGCCCGCCTCCGCCGGCACTTCGGCGACGAGCTGCTCTCCCGGGTCGGCAACGAGTACCGCCTGACGCCGCTCGCCGTCCAGCTCCGGGAGCTCGCCCGGATCGCCCTGTCGGGGGTGGAGCGGGTGTTCACCGCCCAGCCCGGCTTCGACCCGGCGTCCTCGACGCGCGAGTTCACCCTGCTCGTCAGCGACTACGTCGTCGCGGTGCTCGGGGACACCGTCGCGGGGCTGCTGGCCGAGGAGGCGCCGCACACCCGGCTGCGGCTGAGCGCGCACTCGCCGGCGATCGTGGACCGGGCGGAGCAGGCGCTGCTGACCGCCGACCTCCTCTTCCTGCCGCCGGGCTTCCTCACCGACCTCTCCCGCCGGGACCTGTACCGCGACGAGTGGGTGTGCGTGGTGGCCGCCGACAACCCGGTGGTGGACGCGGGCCTGACCGTCGGCGACCTCGAGACCCTCCCGTGGGTGGCCACCTACCACGGGCCGACGGCGTCGACCCCGGCCGCGCGGCAGATGCGCATGCTCGGGATCGAGCCGCAGGTGCAGGTGGTCACCGAGAGCTTCCTGACCGTCCCCGCGCTGGTGTCGGGCAGCGACCGGATCGCGCTGCTGCAGCGCCGGCTCGTCGACCTGCTGCCGCTCAACACCGGCATCCGGGCGCTGCCGTGCCCCTTCGACGCCGGCCCGCTCATCGAGGCGATGTGGTGGCACCCGGTGTTCGACGACGACCCGGAGCACGCCTACCTCCGCGACCTGGTCTCGCGCGCGGCCCGGCTGGCGGTCGGGGAGCAGTCGGCGGGTATCCACCCGGTCGATGGGGACCGTAACGACAAGTGATTTCCGCTCGGCGTCCGCCGTCCTGACACTCCATCGCCAGTGATGCCGGTCACCGGGACCGGCGCGCCCGTCGATGGAGACGCCCGTGTCGGAGAACGTCCTGGTCCCTGAGCGGTCGGCGGAGGAGCCGCTGGCCGGCGAGGTCGCCGTCGACCCCACCACGGGTCGCCCCGCCGGGCGCCCGCAGGCGCTGGTGCTGCTGCTGTCCAGCTGCCTCGCTGTGCTCGGCGCGGTGTTGCTGGCGCCCGTCCTGCCGCGCATCCAGGACGCCTTCGCCGGCACCCCCGGCGTCGAGGCGCTGGCGCCGGTCGTGCTCACCGCGCCGGCGCTGGTCATCGGCCTCACCGCGATGGTGGCCGGCCGCATCGTCGACCGGGTGGGCCGCAAGCGGCTGCTCGTCGGCGCGCTCGTGGCCTACGCCGTCGTCGGGACCGCACCGCTGTGGCTGCCGTCCCTGCAGCTCATCGTCGCCAGCCGCGTGCTCCTCGGCCTCACCGAGGCCGCGATCATGACCTGCTGCACGACGCTGCTGGCCGACTACTTCCACGGCTCGCAGCGGGAGCGGTACTTCGGCCTCCAGGTCGTGTTCACCACCGTCGCGGCGACCGTCTTCTTCGCGGTCGGCGGCGCGCTGGGCGCCGGCGACTGGCGGACGCCCTTCTGGCTGTACGCGCTCAGCCTGCCGCTCGCGCTCGCTGCGGCGAAGCTGATCTGGCAGCCGGCCCCGCAGGCGCAGGCGGCGGCGCGCGCCGAGAAGCTGCCGGCCCTGCCCTGGCGCCGGCTCGCCGCGCCGATCGGCGTGTCCCTGGTCGGCGGCCTGGTCTTCTACGTCCTGATCGTCCAGCTGTCCTTCAAGCTCGACGACATCGGCGTGGAGTCCACGGCGGTCATCGGCGCGGCCAGCGCGGTCGCGTCGCTCGGCACCGCGGCCGGCGGCATCCTCTTCGGCCGGCTGGCCAAGCGCGGCCCGGCGGTCCTCGTGCCGCTCGCCTTCGCCCTCTCCGGCGTCGGCATCGTCGGGCTCGGCCTGTCCTCGGCGGTGCCCGCGGTGATCGCGTTCGCCGTCGTCACCGGGCTCGGCAACGGCCTGATCCTGCCGTCGCTGCTCACCTGGGCGCTCGGCTCGCTGAGCTTCGAGCAGCGCGGCCGCGGTACCGGCGTCTGGACGTCGGCCTTCTTCATCGGGCAGTTCTTCTGCCCGCTGGTGGTGCTCGCCCTCACCGGCGCGCTCGGCGGGCTCGGCACCGCGCTGGCCGTCCTCGGCGCGGTGAGCCTCGTGGCCGCCGTCGGGGTCCGGGTCAGCCGGCCGGCCGCGGTGGCCGCCGCGCACTGACGCCCGGCGCGGGAGCGCACCCGTCTAGCGGCGGGTGCGCTCCCGCACGCCGAACGCCCCGGTCACGAGGACCAGCAGCAGGCCGACGACGGCCAGCCAGAACAGCCCCTCGACGACCCAGCCGACCACGGTGACGACGAGCCAGACGACGAGCAGCAGGCCGAGCAGCTTGAGCCACACAGGGTCACCTCCGGGGTCGGTGCGGCCAGCCTAGGCCCGGCGCGCGGCAGGATGGCCCGGATGGACGACGACCCGTGGGACCTGCTGCTCGCCGGCCTCGCCCCGGCGACCGCCGACCTCGTCCGCGCCGCCGACGCGCTGGTGCGCGAGGCCGACCCCGCCGTCGTGCGGGTGGTCTGGCCGCACCAGCGCACGGTCGGCTACGGCGTCGGGCCGCGGAAGAACACCGAGCACTACGCCTACCTCGACGTGTACGACCGGCACCTCAACCTGGGCTTCAACCGCGGGGCGGCGCTGGCGGGGGCGGGCGCCGACGGCGGGCTGCTCGAGGGCACCGGGAAGAGCTTCCGCAAGCTCGCCGTCCGGGACGCCGCCGTGCTGGCCGACCCGCGGCTGCCGGCCCTGCTGCGCGCCGCCCGCGCGGAGCGGGTGGCCGCGCTCGGGCGCTAGCGGCCCGGGTGCCGCCGGTCGGGGCGCTCGCGCCTCAGGCCACCAGCTCGTCCAGCAGCCCGCGCACGCGGCGGTCGAGCTCGTCACGCACCGGGCGGGCGTCCCCGCCGGCCGGTTCCTCGACCGGCCAGTCGAGGTAGCGGGTGCCCGGCAGCACCGGGCAGCCGCGGACGGCGCCGAGCCGCACGACGACGGCGGAGACGTGCACCGCGTCGGCGGTCAGCGGCCGGGGCAGCCGGGCGGCGAGGTCGACGCCGACCTCCGCCATCGCCGCCACGGCGGCCGGGTCGACCCGCGCCGCCGGGGCGGAGCCGGCCGACAGCGCCCGCACCCGGCCGGACGCGCGCCGGGCGAGCAGCGCGGCGGCCATCGGCGAGACGGCCGCGTCGGAGGCGGCGACGAACAGCACCGTCGGCGGGCCGACGGCCGGGTCGGGGGCGCTGCGCTGGGGAGCGGGGGAGGGGACCACGGGCACTCCGGTGCGGGTCGTGCGCCGGCTGAGGCCGGTCGCGTCGGGACGTCGTCCGGGCGGGGACGGCGCCGTCCTCCGGGCCCACCGTGCCACCCCCGGCCCGCGGGCGCATCACTCGCGCAGCAGCGTGACCTCCTCCAGGTCCATCTCGTGCTGCACCCGGCGGAACACCTCGTCGTCGATGCGGCGCTGGTCGCGGTAGCGCACGAACACCTCCCGCTCGGCCTCGAGCATCGCCCGGCGCAGCCGCCGGTACACCGCGCTCGGCGTCTCCCCGCCGCCCGCGATCGGCCCGCCGAGCCGCTCCCACGCGGCGTTGGTGCGCGCCTCGATGCGCGAGCGCAGCTCGGTGACGGTCTGCGCGTGCAGCGGGTCGCCGTCGTCGAGCGCCTCGAGCCGGGCGACGGCGGCCGTCCCGGCGTCGGTCTGCGCCTGGGCCTCGGCCAGCGCGTCGGCGGAGCTCTCCGTGCCGCGCACACCGAGCCGGCGGATGAGGGCGGGCAGCGTCAGCCCGTGCAGCAGCAGCGTGCCGACGGTGACGACGAACGCCAGGTAGACGACCTCCGCGCGGCCGGGGAAGGGGTCGCCGTCCAGCGTGGTCAGCGGGATGCCGGCCGCGGCGGCGAGCGAGACCACGCCGCGCATCCCGGCCCACGACACCACTGCCAGGTGCCGCCACGACGGCGACTCCCAGTCGGCCCGGCGGCGGGCCAGCGGCCGCAGGTAGGTCGTCGGGAAGACGAACGCCACCCGCGCGACCAGGGCGACGAGCACCAGCACCAGCCCGACGGCGGTCATGCCCCACACCGACGGCCCGACGCCCTCCACCACCGCGCGCAGCTGCAGGCCGATGAGGGCGAACACCGTGGCCTCGAGGACGGTGTCGGCGGCCTGCCAGACGGCGCGGTCCTGCAGCCGGGCGACCGGGTCGGCCGCCGGGGAGCGGTGCCCCAGGTAGAGGCCGGCCAGCACGACGGCCAGCACCCCGGAGGCGTGCACCTCCTCGGCGACGACGAAGCCGACGAAGGGCACGAGCAGGCCCATCGCGGACTCGAGCACGCCGTCGTGCAGCAGCCGCCGGATCCGGTCGACCAGCCAGCCCAGCGCCCAGCCGATCGCGGCGCCGCCCGCGGCGGCCAGCACGAACACGCCGAGGCCCTGCGCGATGCCGTACCCGGCGCCGGCGGCCACCGCGACCGCCACCCGGTAGGCGGTCAGCGCGGTCGCGTCGTTCACCAGGCTCTCGCCGCCGAGGATCGTCATCACCCGCCGCGGCAGGCCCAGGCGCCGGCCGACGGCGGTGGCCGCGACGGCGTCGGGCGGGGCGACGACGGCGCCGAGCACCAGCGCCGAGGCCAGCGGCAGCCCGGGCACCAGCCACCACGCCGCGAGCCCGACCGCGACCGTGGTCAGCAGGACGGCGCCCAGCGCGAGCAGGCCGATCGGGCGCAGGTTGGCGCGCAGCCGCAGGTAGGAGCTGTCCAGCGCCGCCGAGTACAGCAGTGGCGGCAGCACCAGCGTGAGGATCAGCTCGGGGTCCAGCGCGTAGTCGGGGACCCCGGGCACGAACGACAGCGCCAGGCCGACGACGACCAGCAGCAGCGGCGCCGAGACGCCGGTCCGCCGGGCGAGCACGGTGACCGCGAAGGAGCCGGCCAGCAGCGCGACGAGCGGGAGCTCCATCAGACGAGCGCCGCGTCGGGATAGCACCAGCGCCAGGACTCACCCGGCTCCACCGACCGGATGATCGGGTGGCCGGAGGTCCCGGCGTGCGCGGTGGCGTGCCGGTTCGGCGAGGAGTCGCAGCAGGCCACGTGCCCGCACGACAGGCACATCCGCAGGTGCACCCACCGGCTGCCGATGGCCAGGCAGTCGCCGCACCCCTCCGTCGAGTCCGGCGTCACGTCCCGGATCTGGTCCAGGTGCCCGCAGGTCGTCATCCCGCCCCCTCCTCCTCGTTCTCCGCCGCCCGGGAGTCGACCACCGGCGCGACGCGGGCGGCAACGTCCCGCGGCCGGTCGCGTCTTCCCGTGGCAGGGTCGGCGGCGACCGCACGGGCCGGGAGGGGGCGACGTGGACCTCGAGGAGGTCGCCGACGAGCTCTACGGGCTGCTGCCCGGCGACTTCGTGGCCGCCCGCACCGAGGCCGCCCGCCGGGCCCGCGCGGCGGGGGACAGGGCGCTGGCGACGGAGGTCGCCGCCCTCGGCAAGCCGTCGACGGCGGCGTGGGCGTGCAACGCGCTGGTGCGCGAGCAGCCCGACGAGATCGCCGGCCTGGTGGAGCTCGGTGACCTGCTGCGGGAGGCGCAGGAGAGCCTGGCCGGCGACCAGCTGCGGGCGCTCGGCACCCAGCGCTCCCGGCTGCTCGCCGCGCTCACCCGCCAGGCGCGGGTCGTGGCCGCGCGGCTCGGCCTCCCGCTCAGCGACGCCGTCGCCGACCAGGTGGAGCAGACGCTGCGCGCGGCGCTGGCCGACCCCGACGCCGGCGAGGCGCTGCTGGCGGGGCGGCTCACCGGCCCGCTGTCGGTGTCCGGCGGGCTCGGCGTGCGGCCCGACCTGCGGGTGGTGCCGCCCCCGCGGCCGGCCCGGCCCGTCCCCGAGCGGCCTGCCCGGCCGGCTCCGGACCCGGCGGCCGAGGAGCGCCGCCGGGCCGAGGAGGAGCGGCGGCGGGCGGCCGAGGAGCGGCGGCAGCGGGAGCTGGCCGAGGCGCGGGAGGACGCGGAGGCGGCCGCGGACCTGGCCGAGGAGGCGGCGCGGGGCGCCCGCACCGCCCGGGAGCGGGCCGGGCGGGCGGAGCGCCGGGCGGCGGAACTCGCGGCACGGGTCGAGGAGCTGGCCGCCGAGCTCGCGCGGGTGCGCGAGGAGGCCGCCGAAGCCGACGGCGAGGCGGGGACCGCCCGGCGCCGGGCCGACGCGGCCGGGCGGGCGGCGGAGCGGGCGGCCGCGGAGCGCGACGCGGCGGCCGCCCGGGTGACCGATCTCGAGCGGGCCGGGCGCTAGCCCATCGTCCGCTGGCCGTCCAGGGACTCCCGCAGGATGTCCGCGTGCCCGGCGTGCTGGGCGGTCTCGGCCACGACGTGCAGGAAGACCCGGCGGACCGAGCGGACGGCGCCCGGCGGGAACCACGGCGCCTCGGGCAGCGGGTGGGCCGTGTCGAGGTCGAGGCTGCGCACCAGCTCGTCGGTGCGCGCGGCCACCTCGTCGTAGAGCGCGAGGACCGAGGCGAGCGTCTCGCCCGGCTGCAGCACCCAGTCGGCGCCCCAGTCCTCCGGCGACTGCTCCAGCGCCGCCGTCCCGCGCACCGCGAAGTCCGCCCAGGACCGCTCGGTGACGGCGACGTGCTTGACGAGCGTGGCGAGGGTCAGCTCGCTGGCCGTGGTGCGGCGGGCGGCCTGCTCGTCGGTCAGGCCGCGCACCGTGAAACGCAGGAAGCCGCGGTGCGCGGCCAGCGTCTCGAGCAGGTCGGCCCGCTCGGCGGAGAGGGCGGGGGAGCCGGTCGGGGGAGCGGTCGGAGCGGTCACGGGGTCCTCCTGGTCGTCGTCTGCCGGTGTCTCCATCGTCGCGGGGAAGCGGACGGATCCTGTCCGCTGGGCGGGCCAGGATGGGCGCATGAGCGACCCGGCCGTCCGCACGCTCCGCCTGCTCTCGCTGCTGCAGACCCGCCGCTTCTGGTCCGGCCCCGACCTCGCCGCCCGGCTCGGCGTCTCCGTGCGCACGCTGCGCCGCGACGTCGAGCGGCTCCGCGAGCTCGGCTACCCGGTCGACGCCTCCCGCGGCACCGACGGCGGGTACGCGCTGGCCCGCGGCGCGGCGCTGCCGCCGCTGGTGCTCGACGACGACGAGGCGGTCGCGCTGGCCGTCGGGCTGCAGGCCGCCGCGGCGGGGCCGGTCGCCGGCATGGCCGAGACGTCCCTGCGGGTGCTGGCCAAGCTCGTGCAGGTGATGCCCGGGCGCCTGCGCGGCCGCGTCGAGGCCCTGCGCGCGGTGACCGTGCCGGCCGGCGTCGCCCCGGCCCCGGGCAGCCCCGACGCCGTCGACCCCGACGTGCTCACCGCCGTCGCGCTGGCCTGCCGCGACACCGAGCGGCTCGGGTTCGGCTACGCCCCGCCGGACCGGGAGCGCGAGGAGCGGCTGGTCGAGCCGCACCGGCTGGTCTCGCTGGGGCGCCGCTGGTACCTCGTCGCCTGGGACCTCGACCGCGGCGACTGGCGCACCTTCCGGCTCGACCGGCTCGACGCCCCGCGCGGCACCGGCTCCCGCGCCGCGCCCCGCCGCTTCCCGGCCGAGGACGCGGCGGCCTGGGTGCGGGAGCGGCTGGACAAGGCGTGGGCGCGGCACGTGGTGGAGGCGGAGGTGGCCGCCCCGGCGGAGCAGGTGCGCGGGCGCATCGGCCGCTGGGCGACCGTCACCGAGGACCTCGGCGACGCCTGCCGCGTGCGGATCGAGGGCGACGACCTGGACTGGGCGACGGCCGCGCTGGTCGTGGCGGGGGCGCCGTTCACCGCGCTGTCGCCGCCGGGGTTCGCCGCGCACGTGCGCGGCGTGGCCGCGCGCTGCGCCGCCGCGTCGCGGGCCGGCGCGGCCGCGCCCAGCATGGGGTCATGACGGAGTCAGCCGGCCGCGTCGCGGTCGTCACCGGGTCGGAGTCGGGCATCGGGCGGGCCGTGGCGGTCGCGCTGGCCGAGCAGGGGTGCGACGTCGGGATCACCTGGTACCGCGACGAGGCGCACGCGCAGGCCACCGCCGAGGAGGTGCGCTCCACGGGCCGCCGCGCGGAGGTCCGCCACGTCGACCTCACGCAGCTGCCGCAGGCCGCCGATGTCGTCGACGAGCTGGCCGAGGCGCTCGGCGGCGTCGACGTCCTGGTCAACGACGCGGGCACCGGCCACTCGACGCGCATCCTGGACACCGACTACGAGACCTGGCGCGAGGTGCTGGCCACCGACCTCGACGCGGCGTTCCTCTGCCTGCAGCGCGCCGCGCGGCGGATGGTCGACGCCGGCCGCGGCGGGCGGATCGTCAACATCACCAGCGTCCACGAGCACCAGCCACGGGTGGGCGCGGCCGCCTACTGCGCGGCCAAGGGCGGCCTCGGCCTGCTCACCCGCGTGGCGGCGATCGAGCTGGCCGAGCACGGCATCACGGTCAACGCCGTCGCGCCGGGCGAGATCGCCACCCCGATGACCGGCCAGGAGGACGAGGACCCGGCCTCGCCCGGCCACGAGCGCCCCGGCGTCCCGGTCGGCCGGCCCGGGTACGCCCACGAGGTCGCCGCCGTCGTCGCCTTCCTCGCCTCGCCGCAGGCCTCCTACGTCACCGGGGCGTCCTACGCCGTCGACGGCGGCATGCTGCAGATGGGCCCGATGGCCGGGTCGCACATGACCTCCGACGACTGGCGGCGCCCCTGACCCGGGCTTCCTGACTCAGGCGTCCAGCAGTTCCAGCAGCCGGGCGCGGTCGGGCCCCGGGAAGGCGGCGGGCGGTCGCGGCCCGGCCGCGGCCAGCGCGTCCACGCGCTGCCGCACCTCCGGACGGGCGAGCACCTCGGCCAGCGGCGCCATGCACAGCCGGAACTCGACCATCGCCCGGAAGAGGTCGGCGTCCTGCATCGCCGCGCCGAGGAAGGCCGTCGTCTCCGGCGGTGGGGGAGGCGCGGGGCGGCCCTCGCGCGCGGCGGCCATCTGCGCGAGGCGGACGCGGTCCTCGGCCAGCTGCTCCTCGACGAACGGGGCGGCGTCCCGCTCGCTCGCCTCGGCGAAGGCGGTCGCCAGGTCGGCGGGCCGGTCGAGGTGGCCGGCGACCGCGGCGCGCAGCAGCGCGGCGTGCAGGATCCCGACCGACAGGCCGCGCCCGGCCGAGGGGTTCGTGCAGGCCCAGGCGTCCCCGACGGCGGCGAAGCCGGTGACCACGGGGCGGCCGTCGGCGACGAAGCGGCGGTGCCGGTCCAGCCCGCCACCCATCGCCAGCACGCCGTCCAGGGCGGTCCCGTCGAGCCAGTGCGCCTGCAGGGGGCACGCGGCGATGACCCGGTCGAAGGTCGCGGGGTCGCGCAGCGCCCGGAGCGGCCGGTCGCCGCTCTCCCCGTAGACGGTCACCGACCAGGTGCCGGCGTCGCCGACGAGGGTGAGCAGCGAGATGCTGCCCAGCGGGCACACCGGCGGGCCGACCGCTGCCGGCGGCTCCGGGCCCGCCAGGTAGCGGGTGTAGTAGACGAAGCCCGAGTCCTGCGCCCGCACGCGCGGCGGGACGGCACCCAGCTCGGCCAGCCACCCGGCCGAGCGGCTCCGCCGGCCGGTGGCGTCGACGACGAGGTCCGCCCGCAGGTCCTCGCCCGCCGTCGTCCGGACCCCGGCGGCGTGCGGGACGCCGGCCAGCGCCGGGGCGCCGGGCAGCAGGCCCGCGACGCCGGTCCCGCGACGGATCTCCACCCCCGCCGTCTCCTCGGCGGCCGCCGCCACCACCGACTCGACGACCGGCCGCCGTCCGGTGACCCCCCGCAGCCGGTCGTCGCCGTCCCGCGGTGCGCGGTCGGCGATCGAGGGAGGCAGCGCGGACAGCCGGTCCACCCAGACGCAGCCGGCGTCCAGCAGCCGCCCGGTGAGCCCCGGCAGCTGCTCGTCGGCGACGGCGCGGAAGCGGGCGTGCAACGTGTGCGGCTGCCGGAACTGCGCCACGCCACGGCGCCGCCAGCCCGCCCAGGCCTCCGCCGGCGTGGCCGGGGCGCCGTCGGGGTCGGCCTCCAGCACCGTCACCTCGTGCCCGTCGCGGGCCAGCATCATCGCCGCGCACAGCCCGACGACGCTCCCGCCGCACACCACCACCGAGGCCATGTCCGCCTCCTCGCCCGCCGGTCGCCCCCCGTGGTGCCGGCAGGCTCCTCCGGCGGCGGGCGGGGAGGGAACGGGGCGGTGCGCGCCGTCCGCGGAACCCGGGCGCGCCGGTACGCAGGGTCAGTCGACGCGCGAGCGGTGCGAGCGGGCGGCCTTCTCGCGGTAGAGCGCGGTGTCGGCGCGGGCGAGCAGCGCGGTCAGCCCGTCGCCCGGGCGGGCGGTCGCCGTGCCGGCCGACCAGGCGCCGGTCGAGACCGCGCGCAGGCGCAGCAGCAGCTCGGCGGTGGCCGCGGCGTCGCTGCCGGGCAGCACGAGGGCGAACTCGTCGCCGCCGAGGCGCCCGAGCAGGTCCGAGCGGCGCAGCTCCCGCCGCCAGGCCGTGGCCAGCGAGCACAGCAGCGCGTCGCCGGCCGCGTGCCCGGCGGTGTCGTTGACGGCCTTGAAGCCGTCGAGGTCGAGCAGCACGACGGTGACGGGCTCCCCGGCGCGCTCGGCGGTCGCGAGCAGCCGCTCGGCGCCGTCCTCCCAGGCCCGGCGGTTGGCCACGCCGGTGAGCGGGTCGGTGCCCGCGGTGCGCCGCAGCGCGCCGGTCTGGCGCACCTGGGCCTCGGTGAGCACGACGGTGGTGACGACGGCGGTCAGCCACGGGGCGAGGAAGCCCGACGGGACCGCGGCCAGCGCGCCGGCCGACACCACGGCGACCGCGCCGAGGACGTGCAGCCGCGCCTGCGGGGCCGGGAGCACGTGGCCGGCGAGGACGCCGAGGGCGACGAGCGCGGGACCGAGTCCCACGACGCCGACCGCGGTCACCGACTGCCAGGCCAGCAGGGCGGTGAGCGCGGCCAACAGCGCGAGGCCGGCGTGCACGGCGGCCATGGGGAGGCGGTCGCGGCCGAGCTCGAACGCGGCGGCGAGCAGGCCGCCGGCGACGGCGAGGACGGCGAGCAGCGCGACGGGGGTGCGCGCGGCCATCGGCCACAGCGCGCCGAGGGCGCACATCGCGGCGGCGCAGCCGTACAGCAGCGCGAGCAGGCGCAGCCCGCTCCTGCGGTCGCCGGTCACCGGTCTCCCTCCGTCACGGGGGGAGCATCGTCACCTGATCGGGCGCTCCTGAGGAGACCCCACCCGCACGGGTGGTCAGCCGGTGAGCTCCGTGGGCACGGCGATGACGTCGACCATCGCGCCGCGTCGGTACACCGTCACGGGCAGTGGCTGCCCGACGGCCTCGGCGAACAGCAGCCGCTGCAGGCTCTGCGCCTCGGCCACCGGCGCGCGCCCGGCCTCGAGCACGAGGTCGCCCGGCCGCAGCCCGGCCCGGTCGGCCGGCGACCCGGCGACGACGTCGACCACGCGCAGCCCCCGCCGCCGGCCGGTGCGCGCGGCCAGCTCCGCGGGCAGCGGCGCGGGGCTGCTGACCAGGCCGAGGTAGGCCCGCCGCACCCGGCCGTCCCGGACGAGGGTGTCGATGATCCGGCGGGTGGTGTCGTTGACCGGCACGGCCAGGCCCAGCCCCCACCCGGCGACGGCGGTGTTGATGCCGACCACCCGGCTCGCGGAGTCGGCGAGCGCGCCGCCGGAGTTGCCGGGGTTGAGCGCTGCGTCGGTCTGGATGACGTCCTCGACCACCCGGGCGGTCCGCCCGTCCCGCGTGGGCAGCGACCGGCCCAGGCCGCTGACGACGCCGGCGGTCACCGAGCCGGCCAGGCCCAGCGGGTTGCCGACGGCGACGACGAGCTGCCCGACCCGCAGCCGCGCGGCGTCGCCGAGCACCACCGGCTCGGGCGCCCCGGCGGTGGCCCGGACGACGGCGAGGTCCGACAGCGGGTCGGTGCCCACCACCTCCACCGGCGTCTCGGAGCCGTCGCCGAACACGGCCCGCCCGGCGCGGGCCCGGCCGACGACGTGCGCGTTGGTGAGCAGCAGCCCGTCGCCGGGGACGACGACGGCGGAGCCCGCGCCCGAGCGCCCGTCGGGCCCGGTGACCTGCAGCGCGGCGACGTGCGGGGTGAGGTCGGCGGCCACCGCGGTGACCACCTGCGAGTAGGCGTCCAGCGCCGCGTCGGTGTCCGGTCGGGTCACGGCGCACCTCCTGGAGTCGATTACACCGTTACAGCGACCAGTGGACGCCTGCGGAGGGCCGGCGGGCCACCCTCCCGGCTACGCCGTGAGCGATCACCGCGCGGCGGCGGGTGCGCGGCCGTAGCGTCGGCTTCCCCGGCGAACCCACGGCACCCAGGAGCGGCGTGTCCCCCGAGCAGTCCCCGCCCGACCGCGCCGTCGGGCGCACCCTCGGCGTCGAGGAGGAGTTCCACCTCGTCGCCCCCGGCACCTTCGACCTGACCCCGGGACCGGGTGCCGCGGCCGCGGCGCTGGCCGGGGAGGCCGGCCCGCTGGTGCACCCGGAGATCGCCACCACGCAGCTGGAGACGGCGAGCGGCGTGTGCACCACGCTCGCCGAGGTGCGCGCCGACCTCGTGGCCGGGCGCGCGCAGGCCGCCGCGGCCGCCGCCCGTGACGGGCTGGTCCTGCTGCCGGCCTCCACCCACCCCTGGGACTCCTGGCACACCATGCCGGTGACGCCGGGGGAGCGGTACGAGGCGATGGTCGACCGCTGGGCGGGTCTCGCGCGCCAGCAGGACATCTGCGGCTGCCACGTGCACGTCGGCGTCCCCGACCTCGACACCGCCGTCGCCGTCCTCGACCGCGCCCGGCCCTACGTCCCCCTGCTGCTCGCGATGACCGGCAGCTCGCCGTTCCACGACGGCGTCGACACCGGCTACGAGTCGTGGCGGACGCTGTGGTGGACCCGCTTCCCGCACGCCGGCGCCCCCGAGCCGCTCGGCGACGCCGACGGCTACCGCCGCGTGCTCGCCGGCCTGGTCGCCTCCGGCGTGGTCGCCGACGGCTCGCACCTGTACTGGGACGTCCGCCCGTCGGCCCGGCTGCCCACGATCGAGTTCCGGCTGGCCGACGTGTGCACCACCGTCGACGACGCGGTGCTGCACGCGGCGCTGGTCCGCTCCCTGGTGCGGGTGCTCGCCGGCCGCGCCGAACGGGGCGAGCCGGTGCCCGAGGTGCGGCCCGAGCACCTGCGCGCGGCCCGGTGGCGGGCGGCGCGGGAGGGCCTCGGCGGCCGGCTGTTCGACCCGCTGCGCCTCGAGCTGGTCGACGCCCGGGCCGCCGTCGGGGGGCTGCTGGGTGAGCTGGAGGCCGACCTCGCCGACGCCGGGGAGTGGGACGAGGTCACCGCCCTGGTGCAGGACCTGCTCGGGCGGGGTACCTCGGCGGCGCGGCAGCGGAGCACCTGGCTGCGCACGGGCGACCGCCGGGCGGTCGCGGAGTGGGTCGTCCGCGAGGGGGCGGCCGGGAGGGCCTGATGGACCCCGACGACGTCCGGCGGCTCGCGCTGCCCCTGCGCGACCCCGCCGACCTGGACCCGCTGCTCGACCGGATCGGCGACGCGCGCGTCGTGGCCGTCGGCGAGGCCAGCCACGGCACGCACGAGTACTACGCCTGGCGGTCGGCGCTCACGCGCCGGCTGGTGGAGGAGCGCGGCTTCGGGCTGGTGGCCGTCGAGGGCGACTGGCCCGACTGCCGCCGGGTGGACCGCAGCGTGCGGCTGCGACCGGGCGGGGCCGCCGACCCGCGGGACGCCCTGGACGCCATCGACCGGTGGCCGACCTGGATGTGGGCCAACGACGACGTCGTCGACTTCACCCGGTGGCTGCGCGGGGTCAACGCCGGGCGCCCGGAGCCGGAGCGGGTCGCCTTCGCCGGGCTCGACGTCTACAGCCTGTGGGACTCCATGCACGAGCTGCTGGCCTGGCTGGAGGAGCACGAGCCCGGCCACGTGGCCGCCGCCCGGCGGGCGCTGCACTGCTTCGAGCCGTTCGGGGAGGACGGCGCCGAGTACGCCTTCGCCACCCGGTTCGCGCCCAGCACCTGCGAGGAGACCGTCGTCGAGCTGCTCCGCCGGCTGTGCGAGCGGCGCGCCGCCGACGACGGCCCCGGGGACCCCGACGACCGCGACGACCGCTTCGCCGCCGAGCAGAACGCCGCGGTGGTCGTCGGCGCCGAGCGCTACTACCGGGCGATGGTCGGCAGCTCGGCGGAGTCCTGGAACGTCCGCGACGAGCACATGGCCGACACCCTCGACCGGCTGCTCGGGCACACCGGCACCAAGGCGGTGGTCTGGGAGCACAACACGCACGTCGGCGACGCGCGGGCCACCGACATGGCCGACGCCGGCATGACGAACGTCGGGCAGCTGCTGCGCGAGCGGTACGGCACGGGGGACGTCGTCCTGGTCGGGTTCGCCGGCCACCGCGGCGGCGTGGTCGCCGGGCGGGAGTGGGGCGCGCAGATGGAGCGGATGGCCGTGCCCGCGGCGCGGGAGGGCAGCCTGGAGGCGCTGTTGCACGAGGAGGTCGGCCGGGACGCGCTGGTCGTGGTCCCGCGCGGCGACCGGCCGGCCTGGCTGGACCGGCGGCTCGGGCACCGGGCGATCGGCGTCGTCTACCGGCCCGAGCGGGAGCGGTGGGGCAACTACGTGCCCACGGTGACCGGCGACCGGTACGACGCCCTGCTCCACCTCGAGGACACGACGCCGCTGCAGCCGCTGCACCTCGAGCGCCCGGACGAGCACGTGCCCCCGCCGGGGCACCCGGAGTGACGCGGCCCGCGGCGCAGGGCCGCCTCGACAGCCGGCCCGGCGCCGGTCCGGCCGGCCCGCCGCTGCCGGCCGGCGTCACCCGCCTCGACCTCGGCGGGGACGCCGAGGCGCTGGTCCGGCTACCCGAGGGCACCGGGCCGCGCCCGCTGCTGGTGTTCTGCCACGGCGCCGGCGGGGACGCCGTGCAGTCGCTGGCCGCGGTCGGGGACGTCGCCGCGGCTCGCGGGGTGGCGGTGCTCGCCACCTCCTCGGTGGCGACCACCTGGGACCTGATCGCCGGCGGGCTCGGCCGCGACGTCGCCGTCCTCGACGCCGCGCTCGACGCCGTCGCCGGGCGGCTGCCGGTGTCCCGGCTGGCGCTGGGCGGGTTCTCCGACGGCGCCTCGTACGCGCTGTCGCTGGGCCTGGCGAACGGCGACCTGTTCGAGGCGCTGCTCGCCTTCTCGCCCGGCTTCGCGGCGCCGCCGGGCCGCACGGGGCGGCCGCGGGTGTGGATCGCCCACGGCACCGCCGACCGCGTGCTGCCGGTCGAGCGGTGCGGCCGGCGGGTGTCGCACGCGCTGTCGGCCGCCGGCTACGACGTCACCTACGACGAGTTCGCCGGCGGTCACGTGGTGACGCCGGACCTGGTGACCGCCGCGCTCGGCACCTGGCTCGGGAACTGACCGCTCAGATCGAGCGGGTCTCGCCCGCGCGGTCGGCGAAGGCGTCCTCGAGCCGGCCCGCCAGGGCGAGGTCGACCCGCATCCGCAGGTCGCGGACCCCGTCGGCGTCCTGCTCCAGCGGCTGGTGGGCGAGCTGGCCGCAGACCTCGTCCGCGGCGCGGGCGACCGCCGTGCGCTGCTCGTCGTCCCGGCAGACGACGGCCACGTCGCGCAGCATCCGGAGGAGGGCGACCAGCACCGTCGGCTCCCCGGCGCTGAACCGGCGGAGCTGGCCGCAGGCGAGGTCCAGGTAGTAGCGCAGGTCCCGGTCGGGGACGACGACGCGGCCGACGCCCTCGGCGTCCTCGTGCAGCGTCGCGCCGAGGTGGCGTCCGGTGAGTCGCACCAGCAGGTCGGCCATGTGGCCGACGGCGGTCGCGGCCGTCGTCGGGTCGTTGACCGCCGGCGACATGGCCTTGATCGCGATGTCCTCCAGCTGGCGGAACCCGAAGCCGGCGTCCTGGTCGATGGTGCGCTCCGCGGACAGGTGCACCGCCTCGCGGACGGCGTCGGCGACGCGGTCCGCCGCCGTGCCTCCCGCCGCCCACACCGTGGCGATCGGGGACCCCTGGACGACGTGGTCGCCGGGGCGGACCTCGATGCGCACGACGGCGTCCTGCGCCTGGGCGGCGCGCACCGCGTGCTCGGCGTCGGTGACGCGCACGAAGCCGCTGCGGGTCGCCCGGACGGGTGTCCCGCGGGCCCGGCCCGTGTCCAGCTCGTCGGGGGAGCGAGCGGAACGGTCGCCGTAGTCCCGGTAGAACACCCGGATCGCCGTGTCGGTCTCGTCGTGGACGCGGACCATCATCGAGTCGACCCGCAGCATGCGGGCGATGTGCGTGACGAAGGCCAGCAGCGCACCGAAGGAGGCCAGGCCCAGCAGCGCGGCGACCAGGCAGACGAGGGTCGGCACCGGTTCGGCCTGGTCGATCCCCCGGAGGCCGGCCAGGGCGAAGGTGAACGTCGCGGCGAACACGGCGAGGACCGTCTTCGTCACCCGGTCGCGGACGAAGTCCCGCAGCAGGCGGGGGGAGAACTGCGAGGACGCCAGCTGCAGCGCGACGACGGTGAGGCTCAGCGTGAGCGTGGTGATGGTGACCGCGCCGGTGGCCACCACCTGCAGGAGCGACCCGGCGGCGCTGCTGTCGCTCGGCCACAGTCCGGCCAGGAGCCCGGAGCGCGGCTCGACCTCGCCGAGCAACCACCCGGCCACGGCGGCGACCAGCCCGGCGGTGGCCGGCCACACCCACAGGGGTGCGCGCGAGCTCTCGGCACTGCTCCGGCCGCGGGACGTCGTCGGCATGGGTGCCTCGCAGGGGCGGGGGTCCGGCCGGGACTCCTCCCCGGCACCCGCACTCTCCCCCACCCCGGCTCGGCCCGCGCGAGCCGGTGCCCCCACCGCTCGTGGCCCGGACGCACGCCGGCCCCGGACCACGGGGTCCGGGGCCGGCGTGCGTCGGCGGAGTGGATCAGGTCGTGCGGATCAGGTCGTGCGGATCAGGCGGTGCGGATCAGGCGGTGCGGATCAGGCGGTGCGGCGCCCGACCAGGTCGTGCTGCTGCTCGGGGTTGACGTCGTCGGGGGTCTGGGGGTGGTCCTTGGGCCCGCCGGTCTTCGACGTCGCGAACCCCTCACCGAGCTTCTCCAGCGCGAGGCGCCCGTAGACCTGCTGCTGGGTGGCCACCCGCTGGGAGCGGCCGCGGCCCAGGAAGCTGACCATCCAGTGCAGCACCGTGGTGACCCGGCTCTTGAAGCCGATGATGTAGAAGAGGTGCACCACCAGCCAGATCACCCAGGCGATGAAGCCCTCGAACTTCATGTTCTTGATGTCGGCGACCGCGGAGAACCGCGAGATCGTCGCCATGTTGCCCTTGTCGTGGTACTTGAACGGCGGCTTGGGCCCGCGGCCGGTCACCCGCCGCTTGATGGCGTCGGCGGCGTAGCGCCCGCCCTGGATGGCCACCTGGGCGACGCCGGGCAGCTTGTCGGGGTGGTTGGCCATGTCGCCGACGACGTGGATCTCCGGGTGGCCCGGCAGCGTGAGGTCCGGCTGCACCGAGATGCGGCCGGCGCGGTCGACCTCGGCGCCGGTGGCGTCGCCGAGCAGCCGGCCGAGCGGGGAGGCCTGCACGCCGGCGGCCCACACCTTGGTGGCGGCGCTGATGCGGCGCAGCTGGCCGTCGGAGTCCTTGACGGTCAGGCCGTCGGCGTCGAGGTCGGTGACCAGGGCGCCGAGCTGGACCTCGACGCCGATCTCGTTGAGGTGCCGGCGGGCCTTCTCGCCGAGCTTCGGCCCGAACGGCGGCAGCACCTGCGGCGCGCCGTCGAGCAGGATGATGCGGGCCCGCTGCGGGTCGATGTTGCGGAAGTCGCGGCGCAGCGTGCGGTGCGCGAGCTCGGCGATCTGGCCGGCCATCTCCACGCCGGTCGGGCCGGCGCCGACGACGACGAACGTCATCAGCCGGTCGACCTCGGCCGGGTCGGTGGCGAGCTCGGCCAGCTCGAAGGCGCCGAAGATGCGGCCGCGCAGCTCGAGGGCGTCGTCGACGCTCTTCATGCCGGGGGCGAACTCGGCGAAGCGGTCGTTGCCGAAGTAGGACTGCCCGGCGCCGGCGGCGACCACGAGCTCGTCGTAGGGGTGGACCGTGGTGCGGCCGAGGATCGTCGAGGTGACCGTGCGCGCGTCGACGTCGATGTCCACGACCTCACCGAGCACCACCCGAGCGTTCTTCTGGTGGCGCAGCACCTCGCGGGTGGCCGGCGCGATCTCGCCCTCGGACAGGATCCCGGTGGCCACCTGGTAGAGCAGCGGCTGGAACAGGTGGTGGCTGGTCTTGCCGATGACGGTGACGTCGACGTCGGCGTTGCGCAGCGCCTTGGCGGCGAACAGGCCACCGAAGCCGGATCCGACGATCACCACCCGCGGCCGTCCGGTCGAGGGGCTGCCGGGGGCGGTGGGCGCAGGTGATGTCGTCATGATGACTGATCCTCTCCCGTCGGGGGCTCCGCTGTCCTGTGGCGGGCCGGTCGGGGCGGTGATCCCCGTCACGGCCGCGCCGGCCTGCTGGTCTGTTCGCCGGTCGGTCCGCTCGCGGCCACCGGTCCCACCCGGTACAACCGGGCCGGTGCCCGCCGTCATCCCCCGGATCGTGCTGGTCCCGGGGCTCGGGCTGGACCGGCGGTCGTGGTCGCGGCTGCGCCGGCGGTCGCCCGCCGACGTCGTGCTCCTACCCGGGATGGGGCGGTCTGCACCTGTGCCGCCGCTCGACGACCTCGCCGCCGCGCTGCGGGCGCACCTCGGCGAGGGTCCGGTCGTCCTCGTGGGCCACAGCCAGGGCTGCCAGGTGGTCGCCGCGGCCGCCGTCGACCCGCGGGTGGCCGCCGTCGTGCTGCTCGGCCCCTCGACCGACCCGCGGCTGCGGCGGGCGCCGGTGCTGGCGGGCGCGTGGCTGCGCACGGCGCTGCGCGAGCCCTGGTGGCAGGTGCCGCTGATCCTCGCCCAGTGGCTGACCACCGGGCCGCGGGCGATGCACGCGCTGTGGCGGGAGAGCAGCCCCGACCGCATCGACGGCCGGCTGCGCGCGGTGACCGCGCCGGTGACCGTCGTCCGCGGCACCCGGGACCGGCTGTGCGACGCCGCGTGGGCCGCGCGGGTGGCCGCCGCGGCGCCGCGCGGGCGGGTCGTCGAGGTGCCCGGCGCGGCGCACATGACGCCGCAGACCCACCCCGGCGAGGTGGCCGCCGTGCTGCGCGACGCCGTGGCGCGCGCGACCCGGCCGGGCGAACCGGCGCCGCCGGAGGCCCGGGACCGGGGGAGGGGCGTGCCACCATGACCGCATGGCCACCTCCTCCGCCTCGGCCGGCGCGCTGCTGCACCACGTGCGCACCGGCCGCGCGCGGAGCCGGGCCGAGCTCGTCGCGCTGACCGGCGCGGCCCGCAACACCGTCAGCGCCCGCGTCGACCAGCTCATCGCCGCCGGCCTGCTCGAGGAGGGCGGGCGCGGCTGGAGCACCGGCGGGCGACCGCCCACGCTGCTGCGCTTCAACAGCGCCGCCGGCTGCGTGCTCGCCGTCGACCTGGGCGTCACGAGCGTCGACGTCGCGGTCACCGACCTGTCCGCGCAGGTGCTGGCCACCGTCGGTCACCCGATCGACATCGCCGACGGGCCCCGGCCGGTGCTCGCCGAGGTCGACCGGCTGGCCCAGGAGGTGCTCGCCGAGGCGGGGCTCACCCCGGCCGACGTGTGCGCCGTGGGCGTCGGCGTCCCCGGACCGGTGGAGTTCTCGACCGGCCGGCCCTCCCACCCGCCGATCATGCCGGGCTGGCACGACTTCCCGATCCCGAGCGCCTTCGGCCGCTACGAGTGCCCCGTGTTCGTCGACAACGACGTCAACGTGATGGCGCTGGGGGAGATGGGCGTCGCCGGGTCCGACCAGGACGTGCTGGTCGTCAAGGTCGGCACCGGCATCGGCTGCGGGATCGTCGTCGAGGGCGGCGTCTACCGCGGCGCCCAGGGCAGCGCCGGCGACATCGGGCACATCCACGTCCCGTCGGCCGACGGCACCGAGGTGGTGTGCCGCTGCGGGCAGCTCAACTGCCTCGAGGCGATCGCCGGCGGCATGGCCCTGCTGCGCGACGCGCAGGCGGCCGGCCTCCCGGTCACCACGACGCGCGAGGTCGTCGAGCGCGCGGCGCTGGGCGACGGGCAGGCGCTCGAGCTCGTCCGCCGCGCCGGCCGCACGATCGGCACGGTGCTCGCCGCGCTGGTCAACTTCTTCAACCCGCACCGGATCGTCATGACCGGCGGGGTCGCGCGGGCCGGCGTCCCGCTGCTGGCCGGCATCCGCGAGGCCGTCTACGCGCGCTCCATGCCGCTGGCCGCCCGCGCGCTGGAGATCACCGTCAGCGACGCCCCCGACCTCTCCGGCCGGGTCGGCGCCGCGCTGATGGCCATCGAGGGCTACCTCGACGACGACTCGGTGTCCGAGGCCCTCACCCGCGCACTCGCCCGCTGAGCCGGCGCTCCCACCCGCGTCACCACCCGCGTCGCCACCCGCGTCACCGGCGTCCCTCCCGTCGCCCGCGCGGCGGCGATTTCATCGCGATTCGGTAACCGCCCGATCGGGACCTTGACCGACCTGTGAACCGCCTCATACGTTCTGCCCTCAGCGGACTAATGGTCAACGATGAGCAGAAGTCGGGAGGTGACGTCGTGCTCCACGGGATGCGACGACCGACCGCCGGCGGTACCCGGGCGGTCGCCCGGTGACGGCGCCGGCACAGGAGGCAGTGCTGCGCGGTGCGCCGCTGCTGGAGATGCAGGGCATCGTCAAGACCTTCCCGGGCGTCCGGGCCCTCGGCGGCGTCGACCTCGACGTGCGGGCCGGCGAGGTGCACTGCCTGCTCGGCCAGAACGGCGCGGGCAAGTCGACGCTGATCAAGGTCCTGGCCGGTGCCCACCAGCCCGACGAGGGCACGATCACCTGGCAGGGCGAGCAGGTGGCGCTGAGCAACCCGCAGGCCGCGCTCAGGCTCGGCATCGCCACGATCTACCAGGAGCTCGACCTCGTCGCCGGGCTCACCGTCGCCGACAACGTCTTCCTCGGCCGGGAGCAGTCCCGCTTCGGGCTGACCTTCCCCGGTGAGATCAACCGGCGGGCCGCGGCCCTGCTCACCCGTCTGGGCCACCCCGAGATCCGGCCCGGCGCGGAGGTCGGCTCGCTGTCGGCCGCCTCACAGCAGATGGTCAGCATCGCGCGGGCGCTGTCGCAGGACGCGCGGCTGATCATCATGGACGAGCCGTCCGCGGTGCTCGACAACGAGGAGGTCGGGCGGCTCTTCGACGTCATCCGCGACCTCACCGCCGACGGCGTCGCCGTCGTCTACATCTCCCACCGCCTCGAGGAGATCCGCGAGATCGGCGACCGGATCACCGTCATCAAGGACGGGCGCACCGTCGCCACCGGCCTGCCGGCCCGCGAGACCCCGACCCGCGAGGTCATCACGCTGATGACCGGCCGCGACATCGAGTACGTCTTCCCCGAGCGGGCGACCCCCGTCGCGGCGGGCACCGCGCCGCTGCTCGAGGTCGAGGACCTGGCCCTGCGCGGGTCCTTCTCCGGCGTCTCCTTCGCCGTCCGGCCCGGCGAGATCGTCGGCCTGGCCGGCCTCGTGGGCTCGGGCCGCTCGGAGATCCTCGAGACCGTCTACGGCGCCCGCCGCGCCACCGGCGGCGTCGTCCGGGTCGGCGGCCGGTCGCTGCGGCGCGGCGACGTCGGCGCCGCGGTGGCCGCGGGTGTCGGGCTGGCTCCCGAGGAGCGCAAGAGCCAGGCGCTGCTGCTCGGCGAGTCCGTCGCCCGCAACATCAGCATCTCCAGCCTGGCCCGGTTCGCCCGCGGCGGCTTCCTCTCCGGAGCCGCCGAGCGCACCGCCGCCCGCGAGCAGGTCCGGTCGCTGGACGTGCGCCCGGGCGACGAGACCCGCGAGGTGCGGACGCTGTCCGGCGGCAACCAGCAGAAGGTCGTGCTCGCGCGCTGGCTGCTGCGCGACTGCCGGGTGCTGCTGCTCGACGAGCCCACCCGCGGTGTCGACGTCGGTGCCCGCTCGGAGATCTACGCGCTGGTGCGCGACCTCGCCGACCGCGGCGTCGCCGTCGTCGTCGTCTCCAGCGAGATCCCCGAGGTCCTCGGCCTCGCCGACCGCGTGCTCGTGGTCGCCGAGGGCCGGGTCATGGCCGAGGAGCCCGCCTCCGCGCTCGACGAGCACCGGGTGCTCGACCTGGTCATGCAGGGGACCACCACGCACGGCGTCGCGCCGGAACTCCACCACACGACAGGCGTCGCGCAGGCGCAGCACGAAGGGACCGGAGCATGAGCAGCGACATCGGCGGCAGCACCGCGCTGGCCGCGGGGACCGGGAAGTCCGACGCCGACGGCCCCGGCGGGTCGCGGGGGGCCCGCTCCGGTGGCCTGCTGGCCGGCCCGGTCGGCCGCAACCTCGGCCTGGTCGTCGCCCTGGTCATCCTCTGCATCGTCGGCGTCGCCACCGCCGGCGACCGGTTCGCCAGCGTCGACAACGTCCTGACCATCCTGCGGCTGGCCTCGGTCATCGGCGTGGTCAGCATCGGCATGACGTTCGTGATCATCGGCGGCGGCATCGACCTGTCGGTCGGCGCGCTGGTGGCGCTGTCCTCCATCTGGGCCACCACGCTGGCCACCCAGCAGATGGCCGAGGACACCCACTGGATCGTCATGGTCTTCACGGCCGTCGTCGTCGGCGGGGTCGCGGGACTGGTCAACGGCCTGGTCATCGCCTACGGGAAACTCGCCGCGTTCATCGCGACGCTGGCGATGCTCACCGGGGCCCGCGGCCTGGCGGAGATCATCGCGAACCGGCGCACCCAGATCGTGCGGGACAGCGACTTCCTGGCCTTCTTCTCCGGCGACGTGCTCGGCATCCCGACCCTGGTGATCATCTTCGCCCTGGTCGCGGTCGCCGGGTGGGTGCTGCTCAACCGGACCACCTTCGGCCGGCGCACCTTCGCCGTCGGCGGCAACGCCGAGGCCGCCCGTCTGGCCGGCATCCGGGTGCAGCGGCACACGGTGAAGCTCTACGTCCTGTCGGGCGTCTGCTGCGGCATCGCCGCCGTGATGCTCATGGCGCGCACCACGACCGGCAGCTCGACGCACGGCACGCTCTACGAGCTCGACGCCATCGCCGCGGTGGTCATCGGCGGGACGCTGCTGATCGGCGGGCGCGGGACGATCGTCGGGACCGTCATCGGCGTCCTCGTCTTCGAGACCCTCGGCAACATCTTCACGCTCAACAACCTGTCGAGCTCGGCGCAGGCCGTGGCGACCGGCGTGATCATCGTCCTCGCCGTCCTGCTGCAGCAGCGGCTGGCCACCGGCGGGTTCAGCTTCCGCCGGCCGTCGTCCGGGGGACAGGCCGGCGGGCCGGTGCTGACCGGCGCCCCGTCGGGGGCCGTCTCCGGCGGCACCACCACCGACGGCGGCCCGGGCGGCACCCGCCCGGCGCCTCCCGGCAAGACCCTCTGACACCCGGCGCGCGACCGCGCGCCGGACCGCACCACCCACCGGGCGCCCGCCCGGTGGCGGACCACCCCGGCTCCCGGACAGGGGGCGACACCTGAGGAGACAGCATGTCTGCAACGAGGCAGCGTCCGTTCCGCCGCCTGCCCTACGCCACGGTCGCCCTGCTCAGCGCAGGCGTCCTCGTGGCCGGCTGCACCAGCAACACCCCGGAGGACTCCGGTAGCGGCGGCGGCGGTGGCGGCAACACGGCCGCCAGCGACAACGACGAGGCCGGCGACACCGTCACCATCGGCTTCTCGGCGCCCGCCGCCGACCACGGCTGGATGGCCGGCATCACCGAGGCCGCCCGCGCCGAGGCCGAGAGCTACGAGGACGTCGAGCTGGTGGTCGCGGAGGGCACCAACGACGTCAGCACGCAGATCAGCCAGGTCGAGACCTTCATCAACGACGGCGTCGACGCCATCGTGCTGCTGCCCTTCGACGGCGCGGCGATGACCCCGGTCGCGCTGCAGGCGATGGAGGCCGGCATCCCGGTCATCAACGTCGACCGCGAGTTCGACAGCCCGTTCGCCGCCCGCACCACCGTCCTCGGTGACAACTACGGCATGGGCGTCTCGGCCGGCACCTACGTCTGCGAGCAGCTCGGCGACAACCCCGACGCCGTCGTCGCGGAGATCGCCGGCATCGACTCCCTGCCGCTGACCCAGGACCGCAGCCAGGGCTTCGCCGACGCGCTGGCCGAGTGCGGTCTCGACGTCGACAACCGCGTCGCCGCCGACTTCACCGTCGAGGGCGGCGAGGAGGCGGCCTCCAACCTGCTCCAGGCCGCCCCGCAGATCGACGCCATCTGGAACCACGACGACGACCAGGGCGTCGGCGTCCTGGCCGCCATCGAGAGCGCCGGCCGCGACGAGTTCTTCATGGTCGGCGGCGCCGGCTCGGCCAACGCCATGCGGGCGATCCAGGAGGGCAACTCCGTCCTCCAGGCGACGGTCATCTACCCGTCGACCCAGGCCGCCGACGGCGTCCGCCTGGCCCGCCTCATCGCGCAGGACAAGGCCCTCTCCGACCTGGTCGAGATCGAGATCCCGCGGCAGATCGTGCTGAACGCGCCGGTCGTCACCGCGGACAACGTCGACCAGTACATCGACACCGCCTTCGAGTCCTGAGCCGCCCGGGGCGGGGCCGCCGGACCACGGCGGCCCCGCCCCACTCCCCGAGGAGAACCCGATGACCCCGCCCGACCGGCCGACCCTCGGGGTGGGCCTGATCGGCTACGCCTTCATGGGCGCGGCGCACTCGCAGGCCTGGCGCACCGCCCCCCACTTCTTCGACCTGCCGATCCGCCCCGACCTGCGGGTGCTCGCCGGCCGCGACGCCGGCCGCGTGGCCGAGGCCGCCGGCAAGCTCGGCTGGTCGCAGACCGAGACCGACTGGCGCCGCGTCGTCGAGCGCGAGGACGTCGGCCTGGTCGACGTCTGCACCCCCGGCGACACGCACGCCGAGATCGCGATCGCCGCGCTCGAGGCCGGCAAGCACGTCCTGTGCGAGAAGCCGCTGGCCAACACCGTCGCCGAGGCCGAGGCCATGGCCGAGGCCGCGCAGCGCGCCGCCGCCCGCGGCGTCCGCTCGATGGTCGGCTTCACCTACCGCCGCGTGCCGGCGATCGGCCTGGCCCGCCGGCTGGTCGCCGAGGGCCGCCTCGGCCGCATCCGGCACGTCCGCGCCGCCTACCTGCAGGACTGGATCGCCGACCCGTCGGCGCCGATGTCCTGGCGGCTGGAGAAGGACAAGGCCGGCTCCGGCGCGCTCGGCGACATCGGCGCGCACGTCGTCGACCTGACGCAGTACATCACCGGCGAGACCGTCACCGGCGTGAGCGCGCTGCTGGAGACGTTCGTCAAGGAGCGGCCGCTGGCCGCCTCCGCCGGCTCGCTGTCCGGCACCGCCGGCGAGGGCATGGGGCAGGTGACCGTCGACGACGCCGCCGTCTTCCTCGCCCGCTTCTCCGGCGGCGCGCTGGCCACCTTCGAGGCCACCCGCTTCGCCCTGGGCCGCAAGAACGGCATCCGGATCGAGATCAACGGGTCCGAGGGCAGCCTGGCGTTCGACTTCGAGGACATGAACGTCCTGGAGTTCTTCGACGGCAGCGAGCCCGCCGAGCGGGCCGGCTTCCGCCGGATCATCGTCACCGAGCCCGAGCACCCCTACGTCGCCGCGTGGTGGCCGGCCGGGCACGGGCTGGGCTACGAGCACGGCTTCACCCACCAGGTCGTCGACCTGCTCACCGCGATCGCCAAGGACGAGGACCCCACGCCGTCGTTCGCCGACGGCCTGCAGATCCAGCGCGTCCTCGACGCCGTGGAGCGCAGCGCCGCCGCGGACGCGACCTGGACCCCCGTCCCCGCCTGACGAAGAGAGGTTCTCCCTCATGCCACGCCCGATCACCCTGTTCACCGGCCAGTGGGCCGACCTGCCCTTCGAGGAGATGTGCCGGCTGGCCTCCGAGTGGGGCTACGACGGCCTGGAGATCGCCTGCTGGGGCGACCACCTCGACGTCGAGCGCGCCGCCAACGACGACTCCTACGTCGCCGAGCGCCTCGCGCTGCTGGAGAAGCACGGCCTGCAGGTCTTCGCCATCTCCAACCACCTCAACGGCCAGGCCGTCTGCGACGACCCGATCGACGAGCGGCACCGCGGCATGGTCAACGCCCGCGTCTGGGGCGACGGCGAGCCCGAGGGCGTCCGGCAGCGGGCGGCCGAGGAGATGAAGCTGACCGCCCGCGCGGCGGCGAAGCTCGGCGTGAAGACCGTCGTCGGGTTCACCGGGTCGAAGATCTGGAAGACCGTGGCGATGTTCCCGCCGGTGCCCGAGTCGATGATCGAGGACGGCTACCGGGATTTCGCCGACCGGTGGAACCCGATCCTCGACGTCTTCGACGAGGTCGGCGTCCGGTTCGCCCACGAGGTGCACCCGTCGGAGATCGCCTACGACTACTGGACGACGGTCCGCACGATGGAGGCCATCGGCCACCGCGAGGCGTTCGGCCTCAACTGGGACCCGTCCCACTTCGTGTGGCAGGACCTCGACCCGGTGTCGTTCATCTGGGACTTCAAGGACCGGATCTACCACGTCGACTGCAAGGACGCGAAGAAGCAGGTCGGCAACGGCCGCAACGGCCGGATGGGCTCGCACCTGCCCTGGGCCGACCCGCGGCGCGGCTGGGACTTCGTCTCCACCGGGCACGGCGACGTCCCGTGGGAGGCCTGCTTCCGGATGCTGAACACGATCGGCTACGACGGCCCGATCTCGGTGGAGTGGGAGGACGCCGGCATGGACCGCCTCGTCGGCGCCCCGGAGGCGCTGGCGTTCGTCCGCCGCCTGGCCTTCGACCCGCCGGCGGCCGCGTTCGACGCCGCCTTCGCCAGCGGCAACTGAGGAACTCCCGGCGTCTGCCGGGGGAGTGCGGCGGAGGGTCGGGCGCGGACGCGCGCCCGGCCCTCCGTGCTGTCCGGGAGGTCGTGCTCAGGCCGCCGGGACGAGGCCGGTGACGGCGCGGCACCACGAGGTGACGGCGTCGAGCACCTCACGGTCCACCGGCTGCCGCAGCTCGCGGCGGTAGGCGCGCAGCGAGGCCGGGCCGGGCTGGCGCCGCAGCGTGTGGGTGAGGTCGGGCGGGCGCAGGGTGGTGACCGGGCCCGCGACCGTCGCGGCGATGGTGTCGAGGTCCGCGGCCGGCACCTGAAGGTCCTTCCCGCCGGTCACCGCGAGCACCGGCACGGGGATGCGGGAGAGGTCGCCGCGGGGGTCGTACGCCAGGAACTCGCGGTGCCACCGCGCGTTGAGGCGGACGCCGCCGACCCGGGCGACGTCGCCGGTGGTGGCCCGGATGCGCTCGTGGTTGGCCGCCACCTTCCGCTCGAGGTCGGTCCGCAGCAACCGCAGGAGCCCGCGCACGGGCGCCGGCAGCGTCGGCGCGATCTGCCGCGCCTGCCAGCGCAGCAGCGCGTCGCCCGGGGTGGCCGACCCGGCGAGCAGGACGACGCCGGCGACACGAGCGCCTGCCGTGCCGGCCGCCGTGGTGGCCAGCAGGGCGCCCTCGCTGTGGCCGGCGAGGACGATCCGGTCGCCGTCGACCTCCGGCCGCGCGGCCAGCGTGTCCAGGGCGCGGAGCAGGTCGTCGGCGTTGTCCGTGAACCCGGCCCGCCGCCAGTCGCCCGGTGAGCCGCCGACGCCCCGCTTGTCGTAGCGCAGCGAGGCGAGGCCCGCGGCGGCGAGGGCGTGCGCCAGGTCGCGGGTGACGCCGAACCGCATCCGCCGGTGGTCGGAGTCGCGGTCGAGCGGGCCGGAGCCCGGCGCGAGCAGCACCGCCGGGACCGGACCGGCGGTGCCCGGGAGGGTGAGGGTGCCCGCGAGCGGCGGCTCACCCGGCACGGTCACCGGCAGCTCGCGCCCGGTCACGTCCGCGCGCCCGGGACCGCGGCGACGACCGCTGCGGGGTCGGGCGCGCTGACGAGCGCGGCGTCGAACCGCTGACCGGCCAGTCCGAGCCGCACGGCGGGACCGCGGCGGACGCTGACGAACGTCCGCTTCCCGCGCCGGCGCCAGGTGCCGATCTTCCGCAGGCCGGGCAGGCCGAGGCCGGGGGCGCGCAGGCCGCGGGCGGCGGCCGGCCCGTCGGGGACGACCTCGGCCGAGCGCACCGCCGTCAGCGGGACCTCGAGGTCGCGCAGCAGGCCGAGCACCCTCTCGGCCGGGGTGAGGGTGATCCGCAGGGTCCGCGCTGTCGTCTCGATCGTCGCCATGGCACCATCGTTCTCGACCGTGAGACCGTTGTCAATCATGAGAGAGGTCGAGCGTGGCAACAGCCGACCTGCTGCTGCACCCCGTCCGCCTGCGCGTGGTGCAGGCGCTGCTGGGGGACCGCACCCTGACCACCGGGAACCTGCACGCCGAGCTGCCCGACGTCCCGGTGGCGACGCTGTACCGGCACGTCGGCGTGCTCGCGGACGCGGGCGTCCTCGAGGTGGTGGGGGAGCGCCGGGTGCGCGGCAGCACCGAGCGCACCTACCGGCTGGTGACCGCCGCGGCGTCCGTCGGCCCGGACGAGGCGGCGGGCATGACCCCCGAGGAGCACCGCCGCGCCTTCGGGACGTTCGTCGCCGCGCTGCTCGCCGACTTCGACCGCTGGGCCGACGCCGCCGGCCCGGACGGGCTGGACCCCGCCCGGGACGGCGTCGGCTACCGGATGACCGGCCTGTGGCTGGACGACGAGGAGTTCAGCGGCCTGCTCGACGACGTCCGGGCGGTGCTGCGGGCCCGGCTGGACAACACGCCCCGCGCGGGCCGGCGGCGCCGGCTGGTGGGGACGGTGTTCCTGCCCGGCGGCTGACTAGGCGGCGGCGCGCTCGGCCTTCCGCTCCGCCTTGCGCTCGGCCCGGGCGACCCGCTTGTTCGCCTTGGCCAGCGTCCTGCCGGCGCGCGAGATCTTCCGCGAGCTGCGGTCGACGGTGCCGCGGGTGAGCAGGCCGACGCCGATGCCCAGCAGCCAGACGTCCTTGGCGATGGACAGGCCCTGCTCGGTGGGGGCGAGGCTGCCCTCCTTGCGCATGCCGGGCGTGCGCAGGTAGAGCCCGAGCAGCCCGCCGGCGAACCCGGTGAGGACGGCGCCGGCCAGTGCGGTGGGCACGAACGGCGTCAGCAGCGCGGCGCCGACGGCGATCTCCGCCGTCGAGAGGGCCTGCACGAACTGCCGCGGCTCGACGTCCTTGAGGAAGGGATACGTGCCGGACGCGAAGCCGTGCAGGCCGGCCGCGGTCTGCTCGTCGGCGGCGCGCTTGCCCAGGCCGCTGTTGAGGATGAACGCGCCGGCCGAGATGCGGGGGCCGATCTCGGACAGGGTGATGGGCAGGGCCACGGGGCACCTCCGCGGGGTCGGGGACGGTCGGGACTGCACTGCCCGACCGTCCCCGCCGGAAACCGCCCGGGGCTCAGCGGCCGCCGCGCCGCGAACGGCCGCTGAACGACGCCGCGGAGTGCGAGCCGGCCCGCGCGGCGAGCTCGGCACGGGTGCGCGCCGGGCCCTGCGGGCTGCGGGACTGGCCGCGGCTCCCGGTCGCCTTCGTGGACGACGACGCCGTCGCCGTCCCGCTGCCGCCACCGGACCCGCCGCGGCGGCGTCGGCCGCCGCCCTGGCCCTGCGGCTGAGGGGCGGGCGCCGGGGCCGGCTCGACGTACGGCGCGGCCGGGCCGGTGAGCCCGGTGATCTGCTCCGCGCCGGGGCGCACCTGGCTGACGATCGGCGTGATGCCGGCCTGGCGGGTCAGCGTGCGGACCTCGCCGTTCTGGTCCGGCGTCGACACCGTGACCACCGTGCCGCCGGCACCGGCGCGGGCCGTGCGGCCGGAGCGGTGCAGGTAGGCCTTGTGCTCGGTCGGCGGGTCGACGTGCACGACCAGCGAGACGTCGTCGACGTGGATGCCGCGGGCGGCGATGTCGGTCGCGCACAGCACGCGGGTGCCGCCGGTGCTGAACGCCTCGAGGTTGCGCTCGCGGGCGTTCTGGCTGAGGTTGCCGTGCAGGTCGACGGCCGGGATGCCGGCGGCGGTCAGCTGCTTGGCGAGCTTCTTGGCCTGGTGCTTGGTGCGGGTGAACAGCACGCTGCGGCCGAGCCCGGAGGCGAGCTGGCGCACGACCTCGGCCTTGTCGGCGGCGCTGACCTGGAACACGTGGTGGGTCATCGTGGCCACCGGCGCGACGGCCGGGTCGACCGAGTGGGTCACCGGCTGCGACAGGTAGCGCTTGACCAGCACGTCGACGCCGTTGTCCAGCGTGGCGGAGAACAGCAGCCGCTGGCCGCCCTGCGGGGTGCGGTCGAGCAGCCGCTTCACGCCGGGCAGGAAGCCCAGGTCGGCCATGTGGTCGGCCTCGTCGAGCACGGTGACCTCGACGGCGGACAGGTCGGCGTGCCCCTGCCCGATGAGGTCCTCGAGCCGGCCGGGGCAGGCGACGAGCACGTCGACGCCTGCGGCCAGGGCCTGCACCTGCGGGTTCTGGCCGACGCCGCCGAAGACGACGGTGGAGCGCAGGCCGAGGGCCGTGGCGAGCGGCTCGACGGTGGCCAGCACCTGGTTGGCGAGCTCGCGGGTCGGCACGAGCACCAGCGCGCGCGGCTTGCGCGCCTGGCGCCGCGTGGTGGAGGCGGCCAGGCGGGCCACCAGCGGGAGGGCGAAGGCGATGGTCTTGCCCGAGCCGGTGCGACCGCGGCCGAGCACGTCGCGGCCGGCCAGGGAGTCGGGCAGCGTCGCGACCTGGATGGGGAACGGCGCGGTGATGCCGCTGGCGGTGAGCACCTCGACCAGCGGGGCGGGCACGCCGAGCTCGGCGAAGGTGGCGTCGGTGGGCAGCACGGTGGCGACGTCGCCGGCCGGGAGCACGGGCGTCGCCGCCGGGGTCTGGGTGGGGGCCTGCACCGGGCTGTTCTGGGCGGCGCCGGTGCCGGCGCCGGAGCCGCGGCCGCGGCCGCCGCGACGGCGGCGGGGCCGGGACGTGCCGGCGGCAGGAGAGGACTGCGGGGAGGTCATGGGTTCCTCGGTGGTGCTCGGGTCGCCGTCCTCGGCCACCGCGGGCGCACGCCGGCCCCGGTCGGGGGGCGGGTCGCGCCGTCGGCGACGTCGGACAGCCGGGCGCGCCTCGGTGGCGCTGCTCCAGCCCGACGTCGAGTCCTGCAGCTCCGGATGAGCGAGGGCGGCGCCGGTACGTCCCACTCAACCAGACGCGGCCGCCGGACCTGCCCTGGGCGGGGGAGGCGCGCGTCACACCCGCCCCGTCCGGGTGGCCTTTGTAGCGCTATCGGCCCACGCCGGCACCCCGGTAGGTGCGGCGGTAGGCGCCCGGCGGGACGCCGATCGAGGCGCGCAGGTGCGCCCGCAGCGACGCCGTCGTCCCGAAGCCGGCCTCGGCGGCCACCCGGTCGACCGAGGCGTCGGTGGACTCCAGCAGCCGGCGGGCCAGTGCGATCCGCTGCGCGGCCAGCCAGCGCTGCGGCGACTGGCCGGTCTCCTCGCGGAAGCGCCGGGTGAAGGTGCGCACGCTCATCCGGGCGTGCGCGGCGAGCCCGGCGAGGGTCAGCGGCTCGCCGAGGCGCTCGAGCGCCCAGGCGCGGGTGGCGGCGGTGCCGGCGTCGCCGGTCTCGGGCAGCGGCCGCTCGACGAACTGCGACTGCCCGCCCTCCCGCCACGGCGCGACGACGTTGCGCCGCGCCACCCGGTTGGCCACCGCGCTGCCGTGGTCGCGCCGGACGAGGTGCAGCAGCAGGTCGATGCCGGCCGCGTTGCCCGCGCTGGTGAGCACGTCGCCGTCGTCGACGAACAGGACGTCGGGGTCCAGCCGCACCCGGGGGAAGTGCCGGGCGAAGGCCTGCGTGTGCATCCAGTGCGTGGTGGCCGGCCGGCCGTCGAGCAGCCCGGCCGCGGCGAGCACGAACGCGCCGGTGCAGATCGAGAGCAGGCGGGCGTGCGCCGCCGCGGCCCGGAGCGCGGCGGCGAGGTCGGCCGGGACCTGGCCGTCGCTCATCGCCGGGCCGCCCTGGACTCCGGGGACGACCACGGTGCGCGCGGTCTCCAGCAGCGTGGCGTCGTGCTCCGGCTGGATCGAGTAGCCGGCCGACGTGCGCACCGGACCGCCGTCGAGGGTGGCCACCCGCACCCGGTAGAGCGGGCGCTCGTCGGCGTCGACGGCGCTGCCCAGCAGGCGGTGGGGGAGGCCGAGCTCGAAGGCGATGGTGCCGGGGAGCGCGAGGACGGCGACCTCGTGCCGGGCGGGGCCGGCGGTCACGGCCGGACGCGGGCCTCGGTCCATGGCCGGACCCGTACCTGCTGTCACGGCCGGGCGCGGCCCTCGTCTCATGGCCGGATCCTTGCACGTGTTGGCCGTCGGGCCACTGGTCGTTGCAGCCAGCGGTCGGTCATGCTCTCCGCTCGTGACGACGACCGTGCCCCGCCGCCGGATCCACCCCGCCTGGTGGGTGGCCGCGGTGACCTTCCTGGCGCTGGTCGGCGCCGCGGCCTTCCGCGCGGTGCCCGGCGTGCTCATCGACCCGCTGCGCGAGGAGTTCGGCTGGTCGGTCTCGACGATCTCGGCCGCCGTCGCGGTGAACATGGCGCTCTACGGGCTGACCGCGCCGTTCGCCGCCGCGCTGATGGAGCGGTTCGGCATCCGGCGGGTCGTCGTCGGCGCGCTGCTGCTCACCGCCGTCGGCAGCGGGCTGACGGTGTTCATGACGGCGAGCTGGCAACTGGTGCTGCTGTGGGGCCTCGCGGTCGGGCTGGGCACGGGCTCCATGGCGCTGTCGCTGGTGGCCACGGTGACCGGGCGGTGGTTCGTGGCCCGGCGCGGGCTGGTCAGCGGCATCCTCACCGCCGGCGGCGCGACCGGGCAGCTGGTGTTCCTGCCTGTCGTCGCGGCGGTGGCGGAGACCGACGGCGGGTGGCGGGCGGCGTCACTGGGGACCACGGCGGCCGCGCTCGCCGTCGTCCCGCTGGTGCTGTGGCTGCTGCGCGACCGGCCGCGCGACGTGGGCGCCGTCCCCTACGGCGGCACCGCTGCCGACGACGTCGACCCGGTGCGCACCGGCGCGGCCCGCGCGGCGCTGGCCGGCCTGGCGCTCGCGGCGCGGTCGCGGCCGTTCTGGCTGCTGGCAGCCGGCTTCTTCATCTGCGGCGCGTCGACCAACGGGCTGGTGCAGCCGCACTTCATCCCGGCCGCGCACGACCACGGCATGCCGGTGACGACGGCGGCGTCGCTGCTGGCGGTCGTCGGGATCTTCGACATCGCCGGCACCGTGTTCTCCGGCTGGCTGACCGACCGCGTCGACCCGCGGGTGCTGCTGCTGGCCTACTACGCGCTGCGCGGCTTCTCGCTGTTCCTGCTGCCGCCCCTGTTCGGGCCGGACCTGCACGTCAGCATGATCGCGTTCATCGTCTTCTACGGCCTGGACTGGGTGGCCACCGTGCCGCCGACGCTGGCGCTGTGCCGCGAGCACTTCGGCGCGCGGGCGCCGGTGGTGTTCGGCTGGGTGTTCGCCTCGCACCAGGTCGGGTCGGCGGCGGCCGCGTTCGGTGGCGGCGTGATCCGCGACGTCACCGGCTCCTACGACCTGGCCTGGTTCGGCGCGGGCGCGCTGTGCCTGGTGGCCGCGGCGCTGTCGATCTCGATCCGCCGTCGCCCGGCCCCGGACGCCCCGCCCGCGACGCCCACCGAGCCGACCACTGCCTCCGCAGCGACCACCCACGGCTGAGCCGGGCCTTTGTAGCGCTATCGGCCCTCTCGGCCGTCCCCAGGTCGGCCTTTGTAGCGCTGTTGGCCCTGTTACCTGTGGACGACGCCCGGTGGTGGCCGTCCGGCCCGTGAGGCTGCCGGGGTGACCACCCACCGTCGTCTCCTCCCCGGGGTCTTCGTCGGCAGCCACGCCATCGCCGAGGGGCTCCTGACGCGAAAACAGCTCCGCACCCGCAGCTACCGCAGGCTCGTCCAGGGCGTCTACGCCGACCCGGGCCTCCCCGTCGACCACGGCCTGCGCTGCCGCGGGGCCGCACTCGTGCTGCCGGACGGCTGCGCCATCGGCGGTCACTCGGCAGCCGCCTGGTACGGCGCACCGTTCGCGAGGGCCGGTGACCCGGTGACCGTGCTCTGCCCTGAGGCGATCCGGTGGCGCGGTCCTCGAGGAGTGGCCGTCCACCACACGACGTTGCTGCCGGAGGACGTCAGGCTCGTGGACGACGTCCCGGTGGCGACGGCGACGCGGACGGCGTGGGACGTCATGGCGCTCGAACCGCTGACGACGGCGGTGGCGGCACTCGACGCGATGGTCCGGGCCGAGCACCTGACGCGCGAGGACCTGTTCGGGATGGCCGAGCGTGGTGCCGGTCGCTGGGGCGTGAGCAAGGTGCGTCGCGCGGCGCCGCTGGTCGACCCGTCCGCCGAGTCGCCGCAGGAGTCCCGGCTGCGGGTGTGTCTCGTCCTCGCGGGGCTCACGCCGGTGCCGCAGTACGAGATCGAGCACCACGGTCGGTTCGTCGCGCGAGTCGACCTCGCGTTCCCGGAGGCGCGGCTCGCGATCGAGTACGACGGCGCCCACCACTTCGAGGACGACCAGATGGCCAAGGACGACGACCGGCTCGACCGGCTCCGGGCGGCCGGCTGGCGGGTGATCCGGGTGACCGCCGCGGACATGCGCGACCTCGACGCCCTGCTCGCCCGCATCCGCGCAGCACTGGCGGCCGGAGAGGGCCAATAGCGCTACAAAGGCCCAGTTGGGCCGCCGCCCGGGTGCCATCAGCGCTACAAAGGCCCCGCGCGGGCGGGTCAGGCGGTGGCGGCGAGGGCCGGGTCGACGGCGCGGCCGGCCAGGAGGTCGGCGGCGCGCTCGGCGATCATGATCGTCGGCGCGTTCGTGTTGCCGCGGACCAGCGTCGGCATCACCGAGGCGTCGACCACCCGCAGACCGGACAGGCCGTGCACGCGCAGCTGCGGATCCACGACCGAGGAGTCGTCGGTGCCCATCCGGCACGAGGACACCGGGTGGTACAGCGACTCGAGCGTCTCCCGCACCTTCGCCCGCAGCGCCTCGCGCCCCGTCGCGGCCCCGCCCGGTGACCACTCCCCGGCCAGCACCTCCGCCAGAGGCCCGACCGACGCAATCTCCCGCGCCTTCTCCACGCCGGTGACCAGCGCGTCGAGGTCCCGCTCGTCGGTGAGGTAGCCGGCGTCGATGGCCGGCGCCCACGTCGGGTCGGCCGAGCGCAGCCGCACCGAGCCGCGCGAGTGCACGTGCACCAGGACGGCGGCCGCGGTGAACGCGTCGACGTCGGGGTCGACCTCCGCCTGACGCCAGAACTTGACCGGCAGGAAGTGGTACTGCAGGTCGGGCTGGTCGAGGTCCGGCCGCGAGCGGGTGAACAGCCCCGCCTCCGCCAGGTTCGACGACAGCGGCCCGCGCCGGGCGCCGAACCACCGCGCGTAGCCCGACGGCGACTCCGCCCGCAGCAGCGACTTCCCGGACCGCACGTCCCAGATGACCGGCACGAGCGGGTGGTCCTGCAGCCCGCCGCCGACACCGGGCAGGTCGTGGACGACGTCGACGCCGACCTCCCGCAGGTGGGCGGCCGGCCCGATGCCCGAGAGCATGAGCAGCTGCGGCGAGTTCACCGCGCCGCCGCAGAGCACCACCTCGCCCGACGCGTGCGCGGTGTGCACCTGCCCGCCGCGCCGGTACTCGACGCCGGTGGCCCGCCCGCCGGAGACGAGCACCCGGGTGGTGAGCGCACCGGTGAGCACGGTCAGGTTCGGCCGGCCGAGCGCCGGGCGCAGGTACGCGTCGGCGGCCGACCACCGCCGGCCCCGCTTCTGCGTCACCTGGTACTGCCCGACGCCCTCCTGGGCGGCGCCGTTGAAGTCGTCGTTGCGCGGGTGGCCGGCGGCGACCGCCGATTCGACCACCGCCCGCGTCCACGGGTGCGGCGAGCGCAGGTCCTCCACCCGCAGCGGCCCGCCGACGCCGTGGAAACGGTCGGCGCCGCGCGCGTTGTCCTCCATGCGGCGGAACAGCGGCAGCACCGCGTCGTGGGACCACGACGGATCACCCGTCAGCTGCGCCCACTCGTCGTAGTCGGCGGCCGCACCCCTGATGTAGATCATCGCGTTGATCGACGACGACCCGCCCAGGAGCTTGCCGCGCGGCCAGAACAGCTCCCGGCCGCCGAGGCCCGGCTGCGGCCCGGTCGTGTAGTTCCAGTCCCGCCGGGTGCGCCAGACCTTGTACATCGCGGCCGGGATCTGCACCTCGAGGACGTCGTCGGACCCGCCCGCCTCCAGCAGCAGCACCCGCACCGAGGGGTCCTCGGTCAGCCGGGCGGCCAGCGCGCACCCGGCCGAACCCGCCCCGACGACGACGACGTCGAACCCGTCGCCCACGCCAGCGGTCACCGGTGCCGCCCGTGCACCACGCCCATGACCCGCGCCAGCGCGTCGGCCGCGGCCGGCGGGCGGGTGAACGACATCAGGTTCACCGGCAGGGCGTAGCGCTGGCGGGTGATCGCCTTGGCCCGGGTGAACTCCTTGAGCCCGTCCTCGCCGTGGATCCGGCCGAACCCGCTCTCGCCCACGCCGCCGAAGGGCAGCGCCGGCACCGAGGCGAAGGTGAGCACCGAGTTCACGCTGGTCATGCCGCTGCGCATCCGGCGGGCGAGGTCCATCGCGCGCGCCCGCGACCGGGAGAACACCGCCCCGGCCAGCCCGTACGACGTCGCGTTCGTGCGCTCCAGCGCCTCCTCGGCGTCGCGCACCCGGGTGATCGTCAGCGTCGGGCCGAAGGTCTCCTCCCGCACGGCCGCCGAGGACTCGGGCACGTCGAGCAGCACGGTCGGCGCCACGAACCCGCCGTCCAGCGTCCCGCCGAGCACCGCCCGCCCGCCCGAGGACGTCGCGTCGTCGAGGTGCCGGCGGACGACGTCGGCCTGCGAGGCCATCGTCATCGGCCCGTACGCGGCCTCGTCGTCGGACCCCGGGCGCAGCCCCTGCACGCGCTCGGTCACCTCGGCGACGAACCGGTCGTAGACGGGGGAGGAGACGTACACCCGCTCGATGCCGATGCAGGTCTGCCCGGCGTTGCTCATCGCACCCCAGACGGCGGCGTCGGCGGCGGCGGCCACGTCGGCGTCGTCGTCGACGATCATCGCGTCCTTGCCGCCGAGCTCCATGAGCACCGGCGTGAGCGTCTCGGCGCAGGCGGCCATCACCTTCCGGCCGGTGGGCGCGGAGCCGGTGAAGGCGAGTTTGCCGACCCCGGCCCGGCACAGCGCCGCGCCGGTCTCGCCGTACCCGGTGACCACCTGGAGGGCGTCGGCGACGTCGGGGACGGCGGCGCGCCACGCGGCGGCCAGCCACGCGCCGACGGCGGGGGTGTGCTCCGACGGCTTGAAGACGACGGCGTTGCCGGCGGCCAGCGCGTAGGCGATCGAGCCCATCGGCGTGAACACCGGGTAGTTCCACGGGCCGATCACGCCGACGACGCCGAGCGGCTGGTACTCCAGGTACGCGGCGTGGTTGGCCGCGAGCATCCCGGCGCGCACCCGGCGCGGGCCGAGGGTCTTCCGCGCGTGCGCCCCGGCCCAGGCCAGGTGGTCGATCGCCAGGGTGATCTCGAGTATCGCGTCGGCGTGCGGCTTGCCGTTCTCCCGGTGCACCAGGTCGGCGAGCTCGTGCATGCGCCGGGCCAGGTAGCCGCGGTAGGCGGCCAGCCGCTCGCGCCGGCCGTCGAAGCCGAGTTCCGCCCACCGCTGCGCGGCCGCGCGGGCGCGCTCCACGGTCTCCCGGACGGCGTCGGCGTCGTGGACCGGAAAGACGCCGACGACCGCGCCGGAGGCCGGGTTCGTCGACTCGAAGGTCTCGGTGGTGGCGTGCCGGTCGACCGTGCCGGCGGCGGCGTCGGTGACCGTGTCCAACTGCTCGGCGAGCGACATGTGGCGCAGGTTACCCCGCAAGTTACCGGCGCGTAGGTCCGGTCCGGGACCCATGCTCGGACCGTGTCCGACCCCTTCGACACCGCCGCGCTGCGCCGCCGCGTGCTCGCCGCGTGGGGCGACTCCCCGGCGCGGTTCCGCGAGGACGCCAACGCCGAGGAGGACCTCGTCCGCGGCGGCTACCGCGACCGGCTGCTCGTCGAGCTCGCGCAGAACGCCGCCGACGCCGCCGTCCGCGCGGGCGTCCCGGGCCGGCTGCGGCTGGAGCTCGCGGCCGTCGGCGGCGGGGGAGAGGTGCTGCACGCCGCCAACACCGGGGCACCGCTGGACGCCGACGGCGTGGCCGGGCTGGCGAGCCTGCGCGCGTCGGCGAAGCGGGACCAGGAGGCCACGGTCGGCCGGTTCGGGGTCGGCTTCGCCGCGGTGCTCGCCGTCAGTGACGAACCGGCCGTGCACTCACTCTCCGGCGGCGTGCGGTTCAGCGCCGGGCGCACCCGGGCCGAGGTGGCCGCCGTCCCGGCGCTCGCCGGGGAGCTGGCCCGCCGGGAGGGCGCCGTGCCGGTGCTGCGGCTGGCCTGGCCGGCCGAGGGCGCGCCGCCGGAGGGCTTCGCCACCGAGGTCGTGCTCCCGCTGCGCGCCGGCGCCCGGGCGGCGGTCCGCGCCGCGCTGCAGGACCTGGAGGCCGAGCTGCTGCTCGCCCTGCCGGGCCTGCGGGAGGTCGAGGTCGTCGTCGACGGCGCCGTGCGCACGCTCGCCTGCACCCGCACCCCGCCGCTGGCGCGCGTCCGCGACGGCGACCGCACCACCGTCTGGCGGCTGGCCGAGCGCAGCGGCGAGCTGCCCGCGGCGCTGCTCGCCGACCGGCCCGTGGAGGAGCGCACCCGGCGCGCCTTCACCGTCACCTGGGCCGTGCCGCTCGACGACGACGGCCGCCCGGTGCCGCCGCCCGGACGCCCGGTCGTGCACGCGCCGACCCCGAGCGACGAGCCGCTGTCGCTGCCGGCCCGGCTCCTCGCCCCGTTCCCGCTCGGTCCCGACCGGCGGCACGTGACATCCGGGCCGGTCACCGCCGCCCTCGTCGACGCCGCCGCCGCGGCCTACGCCGACCTGGTGACCGCCCTCCCGCCCGACCCGGCCGTGCTCGCGCTCGTGCCCCGCGTCGGGCTGGCCGCCGCCGAGCTCGACGCGGACCTCGGCTCGGCCGTCCTCGACCGGCTGCGCGCGACCGCCTGGCTCCCCGTCGCCGACGCCGACAGCCACACCGACGCCGGCACCCGCCGGCCGCCCGGCCGCGCCGCCGTCCTCGACGACGACGCCGGCGACCGCGTCGGCGCCCTCACCGGCGTGGTGCCCGGGCTGCTCCCGCCCGGCTGGGCCCGCCGCGACGCCGCCCCGGCCCTGGCCGCGCTCGGCGTCCGCCGGGTGGGACCGGCCGCCGTCGTCGAGGCGGTCACCGGCATCGCGCGGCCGCCGTCGTGGTGGGCGCGGCTCTACGCCGCGTTCGAGACCGCCGACCGCGAGGAGCTCGGCGCGCTGCCGGTGCCGCTGGCCGACGGCCGCACCGCGCCCGGCCCCGCCGGCGTGCTGCTCGCCGGCGACGACCTCCCGGTCGGCCGGCTCGGGCCGCTGTCGCTGCGCATCGCGCACCCCGACGCCGTCGCCCCGCCCGCCGCGCGCCGGCTGCTCGAACGGCTCGGCGCCCGCCCCGCCACCGCCGCCGCGGTGCTCGCCGACCCGGCGGTGCGCGCCGCCGTCGAGGAGTCGGTCGACGCCGTCGACGAGGGCTTCGACGACGGCGACCCCGCCGACCTCGCCGACGCGGTGCTGGCGCTGGTCGCCGCGGCCGGCACGGCACCGGGCGAGCTGCCGTGGCTCGCCGAGCTGGCCCTGCCCGACGACGACGGCACCTGGGCCCCGGCCGGCGAGCTGCTGCTGCCCGGGGCGCCGCTGGCCGCGGTGCTCGGCGACGGGGCGCTCGGCACGCTCGACCCGGACTTCGCCGCCGCGCACGACCCCGCCGCGCTGCAGGCCGCGGGCGTGCTGTCGACCTTCGCGCTGGTGCGCGCCGAGGACCCCGACGACCTCGACGTCGACGGGGCGGGGGAGTGGGCCGACGCCGTCCTCGACCGGCTGCCGCCCGGGACACCGCCGTCGTGGCCGCCGCTGACCACCGTCCGCGACCTCGACCTGGTCGCCGACTGGGCCGGGGCGCTGCCGCTGCTCGCCGCGCTGCCCGACGAGGCGTGGGCCGACGTCGTGCTCGACACCGTCACCGTGCCCTGCCACCTCCGCTGGTGGCTGGCCACGCACCCGGTACTCGACGGGCAGCGGCCGGGCCGGCTCCGCCACCCCTCGAGCACACAGCTGCAGGGGCTGTACGAACCGGCGCAGGCCGCGCCGGAGGTGCTCGCGCGGCTGCGGCCGCCGGCCACCGTCGACGACGTGCTCGCCGACCCCGACGCCGCCCTCGACCTGCTCGAGCGGCTCGGCGACCCGGCGCGCACGGTGCCGGCGGCGGTGCTGCGCGACGTGCACGCGCGGCTCGCGGCGGCGCTGGACGGCCTCGACGTCGAGCCCCCGGAGCGCGTCCGGGTGGCGCCGGACCGGGTCGCCGACCCCGGGCGCGAGCCGGTCGCCGTCCTCGACGCGCCGTGGTTGCAGCCGCTGGCCGACGGGCCGCTCGTGCCCGCCGGCGGCGCGCCGGGCGCGGTGGCCGACCTGCTGGACCTGCCGCTGCTGAGCGAGCGGGTGCGGGCGGCGGTGGAGAGCGCGCCGGAGAGCCGGCACGCGTGGGCGGACCTGCCCGGCGCGGATCTCGCCGCGGCGCGGCTCGGGCTGCCGGGGCTGGCGGGGGAGGTGGAGGTGCACGGCCCCCTGCTCGCGGGCGGGCGGCCGGTGCCCTGGTGGCCCGGGAGCGACGGGGGCCCCGACGCCGTGGACGGCACGCCCGCCGCGCTCGGCCGGGCGCTGGCCTGGCGGCACGGGGCGTGGCCGCTGCGGCAGGCGCTGGCCGAGGCGTTCGCCGAGCCCGGCCGGTCGGCCGACCTCGCCGCGGAGGACGGGGTCGGCTGACCGGGCCGGGGACGGATCAGTGCCAGCGCGGGGCGGCCATCGCGCCGGGCGCGTGCCCGTGCGCGGAGGTCCGCCCCCCGACCCGCCGGCCGGCGGGGCCGCCGGCGGAGGGGGCCGGCGCGGTGGCCCGCCAGCACTCGTGGAGGGACTGCCACTGGCCGGCCGTGAGCGCGGACGCCCGGGTGGTCGGCGGCAGGCCCGCCGTGCGCAGCCAGCGGATGCCGGCCGTGCCGGGGAGCACCGAGCGCAGGACGGCGCCCAGCGCGGCCGACGGTGAGGCGAGCACGGCCGACGCGAGCCGGTCGAACGCCGCCCCGTCGTCGGCGGGCAGCGCGGCGCGGGCGGCGGCGGCCGCGGGGGAGAGGGGACGCAGGGGACGTGACACGGGGGCCTCCGGGTGGAGGTCGGACCGGCCGCGGGCAGCCGGCAGCCAGGCAGGGGCGCGCCCGGGGGACGGGCGGGAGGGGAGCGGGGAGTCGGGGCTCGACCCGCGGGCGTCAGCGAGGACGCGGCAGGACTCGGTCGCGGGAGGACTCAGAGGCGCATGACGACGACCGTAGGACCACCCCGCGGACGCCGTCCACGGATTTACCGGGCCCCGCTGTCCTCCGGGCGTCCCGTGCCCGGTCGCGGTCAGTCCTGCCGGGGCCGGCGCGCGGCCTTCTCCGCCTGGCGGGCCTGGTGGGCCTCCCAGCGCTGCCGGTCGCGGGCGCGGACGTCGGCGTTGCGGTCCCACTTGTCCTTGCGCCGGCGGGAGCGGTACAGCTCGCGCTCCTCGAAGTCGGGGTGGCTGTCCCAGTCGCTGGCCATCGCCAGCACGACGAGGAGCACGAGCCCGAAGACGACCAGGCCGGCGGCCACGATCACGTTGCCGATGGCGACGAACGCGGCGACCGAGACCGCTGCCCAGACCACGCCCGCCAGGGCCAACCGACCGTTCACGGCGACCAGTATCCCCGCCCCCGCGGAGGAGGCGGTCGCCGTCGTCCCGCCGCAGGTGGACGGCCGGTGTCGCGCGGTGGACACACCGGCGGGACCCTTGCGTCCCACCTGCCCCGGGCCTACCGTCCGAGGTGCGGTTCAACATCAGCCGTGCTCGTCCTTCCCGGACTCCGCGCTTTGGTACGGCTCCCCAGCCGCTGTCCTCCGCACGGGTTCGCCCTCGACCGAGAGGCGCACCGTGACCACTGTCTCCCCTGGGCCCACCAGCGAACTCCTCGCCGTCGACGCCATCCCGGTGGACGGCGCCGTGCGCATCGTCTGCGCCGGCGAGGTGGACTGCTCCACCGCCCCGGCCCTGCGCCGGGCGCTCGACGGCGCCTTCGCCGACCGCCCGCGCCGGGTGACCGTGGACCTCGAGGCGGTCACCTTCCTCGACTCCGCCGGCCTGTCCGCCCTCGCCGTCGCCCACCGCACCGCCGACCAGGCCGGCGTCCCGATGCGCGTCCTGGTCGCCACCCGCGCGGTCACCCGGGCGCTGCAGGTCACCGGCCTGTGGGACCTGCTGGGCTGCGAGACCGTCCACCCGGGCACCGCCGGCGCCGCCTGAACCCGGCTGCGACCTGGCTGCGCGGCTCCCTGCGGCGGGGAGCACACTCGGCGTCGGTGCGGGACCGTGCCCGCCGGAGCCGAGGAGGACGCCGTGCGTGACGCGGTCATCTGTGAGCCGCTGCGGACCCCGGTCGGGGGTTTCGGGGGGTCTCTGCGGGACGTGCCCGTGCAGGACCTCGCCACCACCGTCATTGAGGCGCTCATGCAGCGCACCGGCCTCCCGCCGGAGTCGGTCGACGACGTCCTGCTCGGCCACTGCTACCCGACCATGGAGGCGCCGGCGATCGGCCGCGTCGCCGCGCTGAACGCCGGGCTGCCGGTGACCGCCTCGGGGCTGCAGATCGACCGCCGCTGCGGCTCGGGCCTGCAGGCCGTCCTCTACGCCGCCATGTCGGTGCAGACCGGCGCCGCCGACGTCGTCCTGGCCGGCGGGGCGGAGTCGATGAGCAACGCGCCGTTCTACTCGACCGCCATGCGCTGGGGCGTCAAGGCCGGCCCCGGCGTGCTGCTGCAGGACGGCCTGGCCCGCGGCCGCGTCACCGCCGGCGGCGTCAACCACCCGGTGCCCGGCGGCATGCTCGAGACGGCGGAGAACCTGCGCCGCGAGTACTCGATCAGCCGCGAGGAGCAGGACGAGTACTCCGTCCGCAGCCACCAGCGCGCCGCCGCCGCCACGGCCGAGGGCCGCTTCGCCGACGAGGTCGTCCCGGTGACGATCAAGGGCCGCAAGGGCGACACCGTCGTCGAGCGCGACGAGCACATCCGCCCCGACTCGAACGTCGAGACCCTCGCGAAGCTCCGCCCGATCATGGGCAAGGACGACCCGGAGGCCACCGTCACCGCCGGCAACGCCAGCGGGCAGAACGACGGCGCCGCCGTCTGCGTGGTCACCTCGCCGGAGAAGGCGGCCGAGTACGGGCTGCGGCCGCTGGCGCGGGTCGTGTCCTGGGCGGTGGCCGGCGTCCCGCCGCGGACCATGGGCATCGGCCCGGTGCCCGCGACGGCGAAGGCGCTCGAGCTGGCCGGCCTGAAGCTCTCCGACATCGACCTCATCGAGCTCAACGAGGCCTTCGCCAGCCAGGTGCTCGCGGTGACCCGCGAGTGGGGCTTCACCGAGTCCGACTTCGAGCGCACCAATGTCAACGGCTCGGGCATCTCCCTCGGCCACCCGGTCGGCGCCACCGGCGGGCGCATCCTCGCCACGTTGACCCGCGAGATGGACCGCCGCGGTGCCCGCTACGGCCTGGAGACGATGTGCATCGGCGGCGGGCAGGGCCTGGCCGCGGTCCTCGAGCGCGTCTGAGCCGCCGGCTGTAACACTCCTCCGACATGTGACACCCTCGCCCGGCGTGTCCGGGGGCTGCCCGGCATGATCGGCCGGCAGCCCCCGACCCCGAGGAGAGCCTCCCCATGAGCGAGTCCCCCGCCCGCGTCGCGATCGTCACCGGCGCCGCCCGCGGCATCGGCGCGGCCACCGCGCTGCGCCTGGCCGCCGACGGGTTCGCCGTCGCCGTCCTCGACCTCGACGAGGCCTCCACGGCCGACACCGTGCAGGCCGTCGAGGCCGCCGGCGGGCGGGCGCTGGGGGTGGGGGCCGACGTCGGCGACGCCGAGCAGGTGCAGGCCGCCGTCGACCGGATCGCCGCCGAGCTCGGCCCGCCCGTCGTCCTGGTCAACAACGCGGGCGTCACCCGCGACAACATGCTGTTCAAGATGACCGACGCCGACTGGGACCTGGTCATGCACGTGCACCTGCGCGGCTCGTTCCTCATGGCGCGCGCGTGCCAGAAGTACATGGTGGATGCGAAGTGGGGCCGCGTGGTCAACCTGTCGAGCACCTCGGCGCTCGGCAACCGCGGCCAGGCCAACTACGCCACCGCCAAGGCCGGCCTGCAGGGCTTCACCAAGACCCTCGCGATCGAGCTCGGCAAGTTCGGCGTCACCGCCAACGCGATCGCCCCCGGCTTCATCCAGACGGAGATGACCAAGGCGACCGCCGAGCGGATCGGCCGCGACTGGGACGAGTACGTGGCCGAGCGGGCCGCCGCCATCCCGGTGGCCCGCGCCGGCACGCCCGAGGACATCGCGCACACCGTCTCGTTCTTCGTCAGCGAGGGCGCGGGCTTCGTGTCCGGCCAGGTCGTCTACGTCGCCGGCGGACCCCGCACCTAGGCGAAGGACCCCCGTGCCCCCCACGCCTCGCAGGCTCGGCGCGGGCCCCTGCACGAGGGCCGTCCCAGCACGTCACTGTGAGGGGTCGCGGTCGGGGTAGCGGGCGCGGGCCAGGGCGTACACGCCGAACGCGGCGAAGCCGGCCGCGACGACGGCCAGCAGCGCCGGGCCCGCGCCCGTGCGGCCGATCGCCGTCATCGCGCCGTCGAGGCCGGTGGCGGTGGAGACGTCGGCCGTCGTCGCGGCGCGGAACAGCAGCACGCCGACGACGCCGAACGCCACGCCCTTGGCCGCGTACCCGACCCGGCCGATCACCTCGATCACCGGCTCGAACCGGTCGGGGGCGGCGGGCAGGTCGACGTCCTTCATGAAGCCGCCGGTGGCCCCGCGCCACAGCGAGTAGAGGCCGAGGGCGACGATGCCGACCGCCGCCGCGCCCACGGCCACCGCGCCGCCGGGCACCTCGAGCGTCTCGCCGGTGAGCTCCCGCAGCCGCGCGCCGGCCTCGTACTCCGCGCCGACGGCGAACAGCAGCGCCGTGACGCCGAGGACGGCGTAGACGGCGGCCTTCGCCAGGCACTTGGCGCAGACGACGGCGGCGCGGAGCCGGTGCGCTCCGTCGAGGACGCCGTGCCACCACAGCAGCACCTCGCCGGCCTGCCACAGCGCCAGCGCGAGCAGGCCCAGCCCGATCGCCCAGAGCAGCACCCCGCCGCCCGGGGTGCCGGCGACCGCGTGCAGCGCGCCGGTCTGGTCGGCGTCGGCCTCCTCCGCCCCGCGGGACACCCGCCAGGTCAGCCAGGCGATGAGCAGGTGCACCACGCCGTAGGCGACCAGCCCGACCCGGGCGAGCGCGCGCAGGACCGGGTGGTCGGTGACCTCGCGGGCGGCGGTGACCGCGCGGTGCACCCGGGCGAGGAGACCGCCCGTCACGTCCGCTCGGGGTAGCGGGCCCGGACGAAGCAGAAGGCGCCGAACGCGGCGATGCCGAGCGCGACCAGGGTGAGCAGGACCCGGCCGAACGGCGCGTCGAGGATGGTGCGCATGGCGCCGTCGAGGCCCGAGGCCTTGGCGGGGTCGAAGGTGACCGCGGCCCAGACGAACAGGACGCCGACGACGCCGAGCGCGACGCCCTTCGCCGGGTAGCCGACCTGCCCGAGGCGGGTGACCGTCCGGCGCGCGGACTGCGGCGCCGAGGACAGGTCGACCTGCTCGAGGAACTTCTTCGTCACGCCCTTGACCACGTGGTAGATCCCCACGCCGACGACGACCAGGCCCGCCAGCCCGACCAGCCAGCGCCCGGCGGGCCAGCCGAAGACGCCGGCCGCGGTCTGCTGCTGCTGGCCCGAGCTCGACTGCCCGCCGCCGGTCGCGGCGCGGAACGCGGTGACCGCGAGGACGAGGTAGACGACGGCCTTGGCCACCGCCTTGCCCGAGCGGCCGAGCGCCTTCTTCCGCTGGTCGCCCGACGCCGACCAGCCCGACCGCCAGCGGAACACCTCCGCGGCCTGCCACAGCGCCAGCGCGACCAGGCCGATCGCGAGCACCCAGAGCAGCGGCTTGCCCACCGGCGACTCCGCGAGGGTGGCCAGCGCGCCGGACTGGTCGGCGGACTGGCCGCCGCCGCCCCACGCCAGCTGCAGGGACAGCCAGGCGATGAGCAGGTGGACGACGCCGTAGGCGATCAACCCGACCCGGGCCAGGTTCTCCAGTGCGTCGCTGTTGCCCGCGCGGCCGGCCGCGCCCGTCACCGACCCCGTACCGCTCATCGTCTGGCCTCCCGTCGTCGCACCCCCGTGCGCCGTTCAGCGTGGCACGGAGACGATCACCGCGCGGGTCGAGCGCGCGGGCTCAGCCGACGGGGTGCCGGGCCCGCGCCAGCAGGTACACGGCGAAGGCGGCCAGCCCGGTGGCGACGACGGTCAGCGCGGCCGGGCCGACCGGCGAGGTGGCCACCGTGCGCAGGGCGCCGTCGAGGCCGGTGGCGCTGTCGGCGTCGACGGTGACCGCCGCCCAGCCGACCACCGCGCCCACGAGCACGAGCGCGACGCCCTTGAGCACGAACCCGGCCTGGGCCGCGCGGTGGGTGAGCGCGCGGAGGGTCGGGGCGACGGTGGACAGCTCGATCTCGCCCAGGAAGTCCGACCGCCAGCCCTTGCGCACGTGGTAGGCGCCGATGCCGACGACGACCAGTGCGACGGCGACCACGAGCACCTGGCCGCCGGGCCAGCCGAGCACGCCGCGCACCGTCTCCTCCTCCTCGCGGCGCCCCGACCGGTCGCCCAACGCGGCGCGGACGGCGGAGACGGCGAGGAACCCGTAGAGCAGCGCCGTCCCGACGGTCTTGCCCAGCTGCCCGAGCGCCTCGCGGCGGCGCGGTCCCGGCGGTGGAACCCCGCGGTGGTGGCGCAGCACCTCCACCGCCTGCCACAGGCACAGCCCGGCCAGCGACGCGGCGAGCACCCAGAGCAGGCCGTCGCCGAGTGGGGACTCGGCCAGGACGTCGAGGGCCCCGGCGGAGTCGGCCGAGCGCCCGGCGGTGCGTGCCCGGCCCGGGCCCCACGCCAGCTGCAGCGCGAGCCAGGCGACGAGCAGGTGGATGAGCGCGTAGCCGAGCAGGCCGGCGCGGGCGGTGTGGCGGAGCGCTGGACTCCGCGCGGCACGCCGGACGGCGGGGGCGACCTCCTCGGCCACGCGCCTCCCGTCGTCCCGTGCCGCGGTGGGCTGCGCGGCCGGTGCAGCCTCGCACGTCCTCGCCCCGCCTGCCGGGTGCGCCGCCACCCCGGCCGGCGGATGCGGGACACTGGCCTCCGTGGCGACCCCGACGGCAGCACGCACGGCAGCAGGTACGGCAGCAGGGACCCCGGGACGGACGGCGGCCGCGCCGACCGAGCAGGAGGCCGCCCGCCGTGCCTGGCCGCTGCGGGCCGCCCTCGGCGTCGCGCTGCTCGTCGTCGCCGTCGTGGCCGTCGTCGCGGTGCTGACCGGCGACCTCGGCGCCCGCCTGCTGCTGGGTGCCCTGGGCGTGCTCGCCGCCGCCCGCGGCGCGCAGCTGCTCCGGGCCGGGACGGCGCTGCCCGGCGGGCTCGCCGTCGCCGGGGGACTGGCCGCGGTGGCCGTCGCCGTCCTCTCCGCCCCGCTCACCGGGTGGGTGCTGCTGCTCGGGGTGCCGCTGGCGCTGGTCGGCGCGGCCGCCGTCGCGCTCGCCCGCGGGGGCGCCGCCCGGCGGGGCGGGCTGGCGCTGCTGGTGTGGGCGCTGCTGGTCGGCGGCCTGCTGGCCGCCACCGCGCTGGTGCAGGGCACCGGCCGCGCGGCCGACGTCGCCACCGTCGTGGCGGCGCTGGCCACCGGGGTGGCCGGGGTGCCGCTGCTGGTCGCCGCGGCCGGGCTGCGCACGGTGGCGCGGCAGCCGGCGCCCGCCCGCCCGCTCGGCTGCGGTGGCTGCGCCTGCTCGGCCGGGGGCTGCGGCAGCGCCTGAGGCGGAACGCCCCGGTCCCGTTCCGCCCCGGGGGCGGGGTGGGTAGGGGAGGGGCGTGAGCGGACACGTCTTCGTCGTCGGCGCCGACCTCACCCGCCTGACCTGCGACGACGTCCTGGTGCCCACCGGCCGCACGCTGCGGGTGGCCGCGAGCTGGCGGGACCTGCTCCCGGCCGACCTGGTCGCCGAGGAGGACCACGAGGGCGTCTGCGTGGACCTCGCGTGGTCCGGCGACGAGCGGGTGCTGGCCGTGCCGGGGGAGGGCCCGCGCCAGGCGTGGCTGCTCGACACCGTCGACGACTGCGGCCGTGGCCTGGACTGGCTGCTCGACGGCGCCCGGGAGGCGCTGGCCGCCGTCGCCCGCCGGGAGGTGACCGAGCCGGTGCACGGCCGGGCGCGCCGGCTGGTCGGGCTGCCGGCGCTGGGCACCGGCTGGGGCGGCGCGGCCGGGCGGCGCGGGGACCTGCTGCAGCAGCTGCTGCCGGTGCTGCGCGAGGCCGCCGACGAGCACGGCTTCGACGTCGCGCTGGTGCTGCGCGGGCCCAGCGACCTCGCCGCCGCCCAGCGCATCCGCCGCGGCGAGGACACCGGCTGGGACCTGCCGGACACGCTGCGCACGCTCGCCGAGCAGCTGGGGGAGCGCGCGCGGCGCGGCCAGCTGGCGCTGTTCATCGGCGCGGGGGTGAGCGCCGCGGCCGGCCTGCCCACGTGGGAGCAGCTGCTCGGCGAGCTCGCCGGCCGCTCCGGCCTCGACGAGGACCTGCGCGCCGGGCTCGCGCAGCTGCCGCCCCAGGACTCCGCGGCGCTGCTGGCCCGCGAGCTCGGCCGCGACCGGCTGCAGGAGTTCGTGCAGGACCGCTTCGGCCCCGGGCCCTACGCGCTGGCGCACGCGCTGATCGCCGACCTGCCGGTGCAGGAGTTCGTGACGACGAACTACGACCCGCTGGTGGAGCTCGCCGCCGCCGACATCGGCCGGGAGCTGTCGGTGCTGCCCTACGACGAGGCCCGGCCCGGCAAGCCGTGGCTGCTCAAGCTGCACGGCGACGCCGCGCACCCGGAGAGCGTCGTCCTCACGCGCGAGGAGTACCTGCAGCTGGGCGACTCGCGGGCCGCCCTGGCCGGCGTCCTGCACTCGCTGCTGCTCACCCGGCACGTGCTGTTCGTGGGCACCTCGATGCTCGACGACGACCTCATCCGCATCGCCCACCAGGTGCGCAGCGCCGTCTCCGGGCCGGGCCGCGAGCCCCGGCACCGCACCGGCACCGTGCTCGCGCTCCGGGAGGACGCCGCCCGCAGCCGCCTGTGGGAGCAGGACGTGGAGACGGTCGCGATGTCGCGCGGCAGCACCCCGCCCGCCGAGGCCGCGCGTCGGCTCGAGGTGCTGCTCGACCTCATCGGCTGCCTGTCCACCCCGCCCACCGGCTACCTGCTCGACCCCGCCTACCGCGGGATGCTCGACGCCGACGAGCGCGACCTCGCCGAGGCACTGCAGCAGGTGGCCGCGCGGCTGCCGGAGGGCGCGGCGACGACGTCGGCGGCCGCCGAGGTGGGCGCGCTGCTGCGCCGGCTCGGGCACGGGCGGTCGGCGGGGCGCCGCGACGGCGCGGACGCCTCCGACGGCCCCGCCGACGCTGCCAGCGAGCCGCGCGACGACCGCCTGCAGTCCCAGCGCCCCGGCTGAGCGGCCGGCCCCGGCCGGGCGGCCGGCTCCGGCCGGGCGGTTGGCCTCCTGCCGGTCGGGGAACCCGCCGGGCCATGCGCCTGGAGAACTCGATCGCCCTGCTGACCAAGGGCTACGCCTGGCTGCCGGACCTGCGCCGGGCCCGCGGCCCGCGGGCGGTCGGCACGCGGCTGGGCGGGCTGCCGGCGGTGGGCATCGAGGGTCCCGACGCCGCCCGGTTCCTCTACGACGAGGACCACGTGCGCCGCTCGCACGCCATCCCCGAGCCGGTGCAGGGCACGCTGTTCGGCAAGGGGGCCGTGCACACCCTCGACGGCGAGGCGCACCGCGTCCGCAAGGCGATGTTCGTGGCCATGCTGATGGACGGCGCGGGCATCGACGCCCTCGCGGAGCGGACGGCGGCCGCCTGGGACGACGCCGTGCGCGACTGGGCCACCCGGCCGCAGGTGGTGCTCTTCGACGCCTCCGCGGAGGTGATCGCCGGTTCGGTCACCCGCTGGGCCGGCATCCCCGTGACCGACGCCGAGGTGCCGGCCCTGACCCGGGACCTGCTCGCGATGGTCGACGGCTTCGCCACCGGCGGGCCCCGGCACTGGCGGGCGCGGCGGGCGCGCGGCCGGCGCGAGCGCTGGCTGGCCGACGTCGTGCAGCGTGTGCGGGCGGGGGAGCTCCCCGCGCCGGCGGGCTCGGTGCTGGCCGTGGTGTCGGCGCACCGCGACGCCGACGGCTCGCTGCTCGACCCGCGGGTGGCCGCCGTCGAGCTGCTCAACGTCATCCGCCCGACGACGGCGGTCGCCTGGTTCATGGCCTTCAGCGGGCACGCGCTGGCCCGCTGGCCCGGGTACCGCGGGAAGCTCGCCTCGGCCGACCCGGGGTTCGCCGAGGCGTGGGCGCACGAGGTGCGCCGGTTCTACCCCTTCGCGCCGTTCATCGGCGGGCGGGCGCCGCAGCGGCTGGAGTTCGGCGGGGAGACGATCCGGAAGAACTCGATGGTGCTGCTCGACCTGTACGGGCAGAACCACGACCCGGCGCTGTGGGAGGAGCCCTACGCGTTCCGGCCCGAGCGATTCCTCGGCCGGGAGATCGGCGAGTTCGAGCTGGTGCCGCAGGGCGGCGGTGACCCGCGCACGAACCACCGCTGCCCGGGCGAGCAGATCACCATCGCGCTGCTGGCGACCCTCGCCCCGCGGCTGGCGGCGGCGCCGGTCGACATCCCGGAGGACCAGGACCTCACCATCGCGCTGCACCGCATCCCGGCTCGCCCGGCCAGCGGCGTCGTCCTCCGGCCGGCGGTCGCGTCCTCCTGAGCGGCCCTGCCGCCTGAGCGGCCCTGCCTCCTGGACCGCCCGGGAGCAGGTGCCCTTCCCCGAGCGCAGTCGTGCTCTGCCCCGTCCCCGTGGGCAGAGCACGACTCCGCTCGAGAGGACTAGGCCGCCGCCGGCTTCAGCGCCCCGAGCACGGCCGGCAGCGGGCCGGGGGAGAGCACCGTCAGCCGCTGGGTGGCCCGGGTCAGCGCCACGTACAGGTCGTTGAGTCCGCGCACGCCCTCGTCGAGCACGCCCTGCGGGTCCACGACGACGACCGAGTCGAACTCCAGCCCCTTGGCCTCGCCCGGGAGCAGCACCACCGGCCCGAGCGAGGAGTCGGCGTCCGGGCCCGACTGGACGTCCGGCCGCAGCTCCGCCAGCGCCGCGACCACCTCGTCGCGACGGCCCGGCGGCACGACGAGCGCCGTCGTCCCCTCGCCGGCGGCCAGGTCCGCCCCGACCGACGCCGCCCGCGACGCCAGGCCCGACTCGCCGGTCACCTCCGCGACCGGCGGCGCCCCGCCGGTGCGCACCGACCGCGGGGGCGTGAGGCCGGTGCCGGTCGCGGCGAGCACGTCGGCGGCCACGGCCATCACCTCGGCCGGCGTCCGGTAGTTGACGGTCAGCTCCTCCAGCCGCCACGCGTTGCCGACGTGCGGGGTGAGCACGGCCTCCCACCGGTCGGTGCCGGCCAGGCTGCCGGTCTGCGCGACGTCGCCGACGACGGTCATCGACCGGGTGGGGCAGCGGCGCACCAGCAGCCGCCACGCCATCGGCGAGAGCTCCTGCGCCTCGTCGACCACCACGTGCCCGAAGGTCCACGTGCGGTCGGCGGCGGCCCGCTCAGCGGTGGTCCGCAGGTCGACCTCGCGCTGCCGGTCGGCGAGGTCCTCGGCCGACAGCAGGTCGCCGGCGCTGAGCACCTCGGCCTCCAGGTGCTCGTCCTCGAGGTCCACCGACCGCGAGCCGTGCAGCACGTCGAGGGTCTCCTGCGCCCGCCGGAGCGCGCGCTGCCGGTCGCGGTCGGCGCGGGCCCGCTGCGCGCTGTCGTCGAACCCGAGCAGCTCCTCGGCCTCCTCGAGCAGCGGCACGTCGGCCGGGGTCCACGCCGCCGGGTGGGCGGATGACGGGCGCGGGCGGTGCAGCAGCGCCCGGTCGGCGTCGGACCAGCCCGGGGTGGCCGTGGCGATCCGCGCGGGGTCGGCGTAGAGGTCGGTGAGCAGTCGCTCCGGCGTGAGCACCGGCCACAGCCGCGCGAGCAGCGAGCGCACGCCGGGGTCCTGGGCCACCTCGCTCCGCAGGGCGGCGACGTCCTCCCGGTCGAGCAGGTCGGGCCCGGCCTGCACTCCGGCGCCGATGCGGTCGACGTAGCGGCGGGTCAGCAGGTCGACGACCCGGCGCACGAACACCGGCCGGGCCAGGTTGTGCAGCGGGTCGGCCTTGCGGGCGGCGGCCTGCGCCCGGCTGACGTCGATCGGCCGCAGCTTGAGGGGGAAGCCGTCGACGACGACCTCGACCGGCGCGTCGGGCACCACCTGGCGGTCGCGGACGGCGGCGCGCAGCACGTCGACCATCTCCAGCCGGCCCTTCACGGCCGCCGTCTCCGGCGACTCCTCGCCGCGCGCGTCCAGGCCCGGCCGCAGCTGTCCCAGCCCGGCCAGCAGCACGCCGGTCTCGCCGAGGGAGGGCAGCACGTCGGCGATGTAGCGCAGGAAGGTGGGCGTCGGGCCGACGACGAGCAGGCCGCGGCGGGCCAGCCGCTCGCGGTGCGTGTAGAGCAGGTAGGCCGCCCGGTGCAGCGCGACCGCCGTCTTGCCGGTGCCCGGCCCGCCCTGGACGACCAGCACGCCGGCGGCGTCGCTGCGGATGATCCGGTCCTGCTCGGCCTGGATGGTGCGCACGATGTCGGTCATCCGGCCGGTGCGCGAGGCGTCCAGGGCCGACAGCAGCGCCGCCTCGCCGGTCAGCCCCGACCCGGCGATGCCGGTGGTGAGCAGCTCGTCGTCGAGGCGGACGACGGTGCGCCCGCGGGTGCGGATGTGCCGGCGCCGGACGATGCCGAGCGGGTGCACCGGCGTGGCCACGTAGAACGGCCGGGCAGCCGGCGCCCGCCAGTCGACCAGCGCCGGGTCGCCGCCGGCGTCGTCGGCGGGCAGGCCGATGCGGCCGACGTAGAGCGCGCCTCCGTCGTCCTCGCGGTCGATGCGGCCCACGCACAGGCCCGCCTCGGCCGCGTCGAGCGCGACCATCCGCTCCCCGTGGAAGCGGACGGTCGCGTCGCGCTCCTGCAGCGCCTGCGGGTCGACGGCGGGCCAGGTGATCGCCTGCCTCCACCGCTGCTCGGCCAGGGCCCGGGCGGCGTCGAGCCGGGCGTAGAGGTCGCTGACGTACTCCTGCTCGCGGGCCAGTTCTGGGTCGGGGACGACGTCGGACGGGGTGGCCGGCAATGCACTTCCCTCGTGCTCGGGGTGGCGATCGGACCGCGTGGTACCGGATGACCGGCACCACGGGCGGCCGTCCATCCTGCGCCGTCGCGGGCCGCGCGTCACGCGTGCGGGCGTGTCGTCTCCCGCACGAGCCCGTCCAGGCGTTCCGCCAGCTCGGCCGGCCGGCTCAGCGCGCACAGGTGGCCGCCCGGCACCTCGTCGACGTCGAGGCCCAGCCGCTCGCGGGCCACCCGCCGCTGCAGGGCGGGCGGGAAGAACCGGTCGTCCCGCCCGGCCAGCACGCGGGTGGGCACGTCGGGCCAGGCGGGCAGCGGCCACGGCTCGGCGAACGGCGTGCCCGACTGCGCGAACGGCTGGTCCGCGCCGGCCGCCCAGACCTCCGGCGGGACGTCGTGGGAGAAGTCGCTGTCGGGGTCGTCGTCCTCGGGGCGCCCCTGCGCCCGCGCCAGCTCGGCGCGGGCGGCGGCCTGGCCGACCGCCTCCCACCACTGCCCGCCGGTCTCGCCGGGCCGCGGGACCATCGCGTTGAGCAGGACCAGCAGCCGCACCGGCCGGCGCGCCGCCACCAGCGGCGCGCTCAGCCCGCCCATCGACTGCCCGACCACGACGACGTCCCCGTCGACGTCGGCGTCCCGGCGGCTCCCGGCCGCCGCGTCCAGGGCGGCCGTCGCCACCGCGGCGTAGCGCTCCAGGCCCGCGGCGTCGTCGCCGGCCGGCAGGTCGACGGCCACCGCCCGGTGCCCGCGGCTCTCCAGCTCGGGGACCAGGCGGTGCCAGTACCAGGCGCGGCCGCCGGCGCCGGGGACGAGGAGGAGGGTGCTCACGTCCTCCCGACCGGCGCCGGCCCCCGGACTCATCGGCCCGGTCAGAACAGGGTGCGCAGGGCCTCGGCGAAGGCGTCGGACGCGGCGTCGTCGTCGGCGGAGTTGCCGGAGAACTCGACCGTGCCCGACTCCGGGGCGGCGATGCCGGTGCTGCCGTTGTCGTGGTCGCCGGTCAGGCCGTAGCCGTACTCCACGCCGACCTCCCAGTAGGCCCAGCCGTCGGCCTCGGCGAAGACGTAGGTCACCGTCGCGTAGGCGTAGGAGGAGGGCACGGCGGCCTCCGACCAGTCGGCGTAGCCGTCGTCGTCGTGGTCGTAGGCCACGGCGTCGATGAAGCCGTCGTAGTCGCTGTCGGCGCCCCACACGTCGGGCAGGCCGTTGTAGGTCGTGTCGACGCCGACCTCCTCGCTGTAGCCGTCCTCGTCGCTGTCGAAGGCGAATGTGTCGGCCCAGCCGTCCCCGTCGGTGTCGACGGCGACCTGCTCGACGTAGCCGTTCTCGTCCCAGTCGATCGCCCAGGTGTCCTCGTACCCGTCGCCGCTGTCGTCGAAGGCGTACTGGTCGTAGTAGCCGTTGTAGTCCGTGTCGTAGGCGTTGTAGGCGTAGGAGTCGGCCGACGCGGTGCCGGCGGTGGCCAGGACCGTGGCCATCGCGGCCACGGGGACGGCGGTGCGGAGCAGCGTGCGGGTCAGGCGGGTGCGGGTCATGGCAGTGCCTCCTCGGTGGGGAGCCGTGGTCCGGCTCGCTGGGGAGGACGCTCCCGCCCGCCGCCTGCAGGGGACTGGGCCGCGACTGGGGAGCCGGCTTGCAGCCCGTTCCCAGTGCGCCGCCAGCGCCCCGTGGCGGGATGGACGCGGAGTCAGGGGAGATCCGGAACCTTCCGCAACCCGCAGGACATCTCCCCGTCATCCCGGCTGCCTACCGTCGGGGGCTCCCGGACGACAGGGGAGAAGAGATGACCACGACCGTCACCGAGCGACCGACCGAGCGCACCACCGACCGGGCCACCTGGTCCTGCCCGAACTGCCAGGGCGAGACCACGACGGCCAAGAAGCGCTGCCGCGACTGCGGCACCTCCCGCTGGTGAACCCGGTGCCGGGCCCGTCGTCGCGCCCGGCACCCGGCTCCCGGCGTCCCCGCCCCGGCGCCCCGGCCGGCCGGGCACCCCGCTGACCTGCGGCCCCGCGCCGGTGTGGAACGGGACGGGGACACAGACGGCGGCGTCCGTTACGGTCGGTACGGTGAGCGTGATCACGCGGAACTGTGTGCGCGTGAGCGGCCCGCCGACCGGCCGGCCCATGCTGCTGGCACACGGCTTCGGCTGCGACCAGGCGATGTGGCGGGCCGTCGTCCCGCACTTCTCCGTCGACCACCGCGTGGTCACCTTCGACCACGTCGGCTCCGGCTCGTCCGACGTCGGCGCCTACGACCCGCGGCGCTACGGCACGCTCGATGGGTACGCCGACGACGTCGTCGAGATCTGCCGCGAGCTCGGCCTCTCCGACGTCGTGCTGGTCGGCCACTCGGTGAGCTCCATGATCGGCGTGCTCGCCGTCCGGCGGGCGCCGGAGCTGTTCGGGGCGCTGGTGATGGTCGGGCCGAGCCCGCGCTACGTCGACGACGAGGGCTACACCGGCGGGTTCAGCCGCGCCGACATCGCGGGCCTGCTGGACTCCCTCGACAGCGACCCGGACCTCTGGTCGGCGGCGCTGGCGCCGGTCGTCGCCGGGCCCGGCAACCCCGAGGTCGCCGCCGAGCTGCAGCAGAGCTTCTGCCGCACCGACCCCGGGGTGGCCCGCCAGTTCGCGCGGGTCACGTTCCTCTCCGACAACCGCGCCGACCTGCCCGCCGTCACCGTGCCCACGCTGGTGCTGCAGTGCACCGACGACACGATCGCGCCCGAGCCGGTCGGCCGGTACGTGCACGCGCACGTGCCCGGCAGCGTCTTCCACCAGCTGGCGGCCACCGGCCACTGCCCGCACCTGTCCGCGCCGGAGGAGACGGCGGCGGCGATCCGGACCTTCCTCCTCGCGGGGACCTGAGGGAGCGCCGGTGCAGGGGGAGCACGGGGCGGGCGGGCTGGCGCGGCTGCTGGAGGAGGACCCCGCCGACCTCTACGAGAACGCGCCCTGCGGGTACCTGTCGATGGTCCCGGACGGGCGGGTCGTCAAGGTCAACGGCACCTTCTGCTCCTGGACCGGCCGGGCTCCCGACGACATCCGCGGCAGCCGGCTGCCCGACCTGCTCAGCGCGGGCGGGCGGGTCTACTACGAGACCCACCTCGCGCCGCTGCTGCGGCTGCAGGGCGCGGTGCGCGAGGTGGCCCTCGACGTCGTCCGCGCCGACGGGTCGGTGCTGCCGTGCCTGGTCAACGCCGTCGAGGTCCGCGACCCCGACGGGCGACCGCTGCTCATCCGCGCCACCGTGTTCGAGGCCACCTCGCGGCGGCGCTACGAGCGGGCGCTGCTCGCCGCGCAGCGGGCCGCCGAGGAGTCCGAGGGCCGCGCCCGCACGCTGCAGCAGGTGGTGTCCGAGCTCGCCGCCGCGGCCACGCCCGCGGACGTCGCCGACGTCGTCGTCCGCCGGGCCCGGCAGGCGGTGCAGGCCGGCGGCGCCGGGCTGTGGCTGGCGGCGGGCGGGCCGGGCCGCCCGGTCGAGGGCCGGCCGGTGCCGGTCGAGCTCGCCTCGGCCGACGGCCTGGGCCCCGAGCTGCTCGCCGCGATGGCGGAGGCCGCCGGCGCGGGCGCGGAGCTGGTGCGCACCGGCGGGGTGCGCACGGTGCCGCTGGGCCCGGGGCTGCGGGGGCGCTGGCCGCTGCTGGCGGAGCTGCTGGCGGAGGCCGGGCAGGAGGCGATCGTCGTCGTGCCGGTGTCGGCCACCGACGACCGGCACCTCGGGGCGCTCGTGCTCGTCCTCGGCGTCACCGACGACAGCGACCTCATCAGCCTCGCCGAGCCCGGCACGCGGGGGTCGCTCGCGCCCGCCGACGCCGACCTGCTGGCGACCCTCGGCCGCCAGGCCGGGCAGGCACTGGAGCGGGTCCGGCTGCACGAGGAGACCGCCCGGCAGGCCACCCGCTCGGCGTTCCTGCTCGACGCCGCGCGGCTGATGGCCGCCGGCCACGGGGTCGCCGAGACCAGCGAGGGCCTCGCCCGGCTGGCGGTGGAGCGGCTGGCCGACATGTGCGTCATCGACCTGGTGACCGAGCACGGCCTGACCGAGCCGGTGGTCGCGCACGCCGACCCGACGCGCCGGTCACTCATCGAGGAGCTGCGCGACGTGCACCTGCCGCGGCGCGACGGCTCCCACCCGAGCGTGCAGGCGATGGTCGGCCGCCGGACGGTGTGGCTGCGCGGCATCGACGAGGCGTTGCGAGCGCGGTTCACCTCCGGCCCCGGCCACCTGGCGATCTCGCGGGCGCTGGAGGTCACCGACCTCATCTGCGTGCCGCTGGTGGTCGACAACCGGCCGCTCGGGGTGATCACCCTGGGCAACGACGTCCGGCGCGGCTCGTTCACCGAGGCCGACGTCGACACCGCCGAGCAGCTGGCGCTGCAGATGGCGCAGGGCATGGAGGTCGCCGCGCGCTTCGAGCTGGAGTCGCGGACGTCGCACACGCTGCAGGCCAGCCTGCTGCCGCCGGCGCCCCCGCACCTGCCCGGCCTCGCGGTGGCGGCGCGCTACCTGCCAGGCAGCCGCGGCGCCGACGTCGGCGGCGACTTCCACGACGTCGTGCCGCTGCCCGAGGGCGACGTGGCGCTGGCCGTCGGCGACGTCGTCGGCCACGACGTCACCGCCGCCGCCACGATGGGCCAGCTGCGCAGCGTGCACCGCGCGCTGCTGGCCGAGCGGCCGGGCCCGGCCGAGCTGGTCGACCGGCTGCACGGCAGCTGGCCGCTGCTCGGCCTGCCGCGGATGGCCACCGCGCTGTTCGCCCGGCTCGACCCGGCCACCGGGGCGCTGCGGATCGCGTCGGCCGGGCACCTCCCGCCGCTGGTGGTCGCCGGCGGGCGGGCCGAGCTGCTCGACGTCGTCCCCGGCCGGCTGCTCGGCGCGCCGCCGGGCCCGGCGCCGGAGTGGACCGGCGTGCTGCTGCCCGGCGCCACCCTGGTGCTCTACACCGACGGGCTGGTGGAGAGCCGCACGGCCGACCTCGACGACGGCCTGGCCCGGCTGCGCACGGTCGCCGCCGACGCGGCCCGCGACGGCGGGGACGCCGACCCCGGCGTGCTGGCCGACCGGCTGCTCGCCGCGCTCACCGGGCCGCGCCGGGCCGACGACGTCGCGCTGCTGGCCCTGACCCGGTTGCCCTGACCCCGTTGCTCTGACCCGGTTGCTCTGACCCGGCTGCCCTGACCCGGCTGCCCTGACCGGTGGACGCCCGGTCCCGGCGGGCGGACCATCCCCGTAGCGCCGGCCGCGCCGGCGCCCACCCGCGAGGAGGCGGCCGTGGGACCTGAGCCGGGGGACCTGTCCGACGCGCTCGACGGCGCGGGCGCCGACCTGACCGTCTCCGGGGACGCGATGCGCTGGTCACCGGAGCGGTCCGGGGCCGAGCCGCCCCCGGCCTTCCCGGGGGCCGACGTCGCCGCCGGGATCGGGGAGTTCCTCGGCTTCGACCCGGCGACCGTCCGCCGGCTGGTGTCCGAGGCGGCCGGGCGGCTGGCGGTCGCCGCGGGCGACGCGGTCGCGGAGCTGCGGCGGCTCGCCGCCGACGCCTTCCCGGGCGACGACCGCTCCTGACCCGCGGGCGCGTCGGGTGCACGGCCGGATGCAGTCCCGGGAGTGGGACATCCGACACCCCCGCCCGCGGGTGCGACACGTCGGTGACCTGTACAACCGACGGTGACCACTGCCACGCCGACGTGGGAGACCGCATGACCACCGACCAGCTCACCCTGGCGCCCGCGCCACCGTCCGAGGCCGCCGAGCGCGTGCGGCTCGAGGTGCGCCAGTTCCTCGCCGAGGAGCTCGCCGCCGGCAGCTTCAGCACGCACGTCGACACCTGGCTGTCCGGCGTCGACCCGGAGTTCTCCCGCAAGCTCGGCGCCCGCGGCTGGCTCGGCATGACCTGGCCGAAGGAGTACGGCGGCCACGAGCGCACCGCGCAGGAGCGCTACGCCGTCACCGAGGAGCTGCTCGCCGCCGGCGCCCCGGTGGCCGCGCACTGGATCGCCGACCGGCAGTCCGGGCCGAACCTGCTGCGCTACGGCACCGAGGCGCAGCGCAAGGAGATCCTGCCGCGCATCGCCGCGGGGGAGTGCTACTTCGTCATCGGGATGAGCGAGCCCGACAGCGGCTCCGACCTCGCCTCCATCCGCACCCGGGCCACCCGCAACGCCGACGGCGACTTCGTCGTCAACGGCGCGAAGGTCTGGACGAGCAACGCCCACCACTCGCACTACGCGATCGTGCTGGTGCGCACCGGCCCGCCCGGGGAGGGCCCGCGCGGCAAGCACCAGGGCCTCACCCAGCTGCTGGTCGACCTGTCGCTGCCGGGGATCGCCATCAACCCGATCCGCATCCTCGACGGCGGCCACCACTTCAACGAGGTCGTGTTCAGCGACGTCGTCGTCCCCGGCGACATGCTGCTGGGCACCGAGGGCGCCGGCTGGCACCAGGTGACCGCGGAGCTCGCGTTCGAGCGATCGGGCCCCGAGCGGTTCCTGTCCACCTGGCCGCTGCTGGCGGAGTTCGGCCGCCGCGCCGCCGCCACGCAGGACCCGGCGCAGCTGGCCACGCTGGGCCGGCTGTCGTCACGGGCGCTGGCGCTGCGCCAGCTGTCGCTGCGCATCGCCGCGGCCCTGGACCGCGGGGAGCTGCCCGACATCCCGGCCGCGCTGGTCAAGGACGTGGGGACGACGTTCGAGCAGGACGTCGTCGACGAGGTGCGCCGGGTGGCCGACGTGCCGGCGTCGCTGGACAGCCCCGACCCGCTCGGGCGGGCGCTGGCCGAGGCGCAGCTGCACGCGCCGGGCTACACGCTGCGCGGCGGCACCAACGAGATCCTCAAGGGGATCGTGGCGCGAGGGCTGGGGCTGCGCTGATGGCATCCGACCAGGACCTGGTGGTCGAGACCGTCCGGGAGATCCTCCACGGGCACGAGCCGTTCGTGCTCACCGCCGAGCGGTCGTGGGACGAGGGCCTGTGGGCCGCCCTGGCCGACGCCGGGCTGACCGGCGTCGGGCTGCCCGAGGAGGCCGGCGGCTCCGGCGGGGAGCTCGCCGACGCCGTCGCGGTCGTGCGCACCCTGGCCGCCGGGGCCGGCGCCGTGCCGGTGGCCGAGCAGCTGCTCGTCGCCGGGCCCGCGCTCGTGGCCGCCGACCTCGACCTGCCCTCGCCCGACGAGCCGCTGACCGTGGCGTTCGAGGGCACGGTGGCCGCCGAGCCCTCCGACGACGGCGACGGCCCCGGTCGGTTCGTGCTCACCGGCACCGCCACCGACGTCCCGTGGGCCGGCGTCGCGCGGCACGTCGCGGTGCTCGCCACCCCGCCGGCCGGCATCGAGGGCGCGGTGCTCGCCGTCGTCGACGCCTCGGGACTGACGGCGTCGCGTGCGGTCAACCTCGCCGGGGAGCCGCGCGGCTCGCTCGTGCTCGACGGCGTCGGCGTGCCCGGCGCGCTGCTGGACCCGGCGCGGGCCGCCCAGCTGCGTGCCCGCTACGCCCTGGCCCGCGCGGTGCAGATCTCCGCGGCGCTGCAGCAGGTGCTCGCCTGGACGGTGCAGTACGCCGGCGAGCGGGTGCAGTTCGGCCGGCCGCTGGGCAAGTTCCAGGCGATCCAGATGGAGCTCGCGCAGATGGCCGGCGAGGTCACCGCTACCGCCGCGCTCGTCGACGCCGCCGTCCAGGCCCTCGGCCGCGGCGAGGAGACCCTGCCGCTGGCCGCCGCGGCCGCCAAGGTGCGGGCCGGCGAGGCGGTGGAGCGGGTGGCCAAGCTCGCCCACCAGGTGCACGGCGCGATCGGGTTCACCCAGGAGCACCGGCTGCACCACCTCACCCGGCGCTGCTGGTCGTGGCGCGACGAGGCCGGCTCCGAGCTGACCTGGTCCCGCACGCTCGGTGCCGCGCTGGTGGCGGCCGGCCCCGACGACGTCTGGCCGGCCTTCACCGCGGTCGTCTGAGCCGCTCCGCTCGGCCTATCGGGGGCGCCGGGCGGCCCAGAGCCGCACTGGCGCCGCCCAGGTCCGCGTCACCTCCCGCGCGCCGGCGAGCCCGGCGTCGCAGAGCAGGGCGACGAGCTCGTCCGGCGGCCACGGATGGCCGCCGGAGCGCACGGTGCGCAGGTCGGTGAGCAGCTGCGACAGCCGGTCGCCGGGGCCGGTGAACGTACCGGCCAGCAGCCAGCCGCCGGGCCGCAGCGCGCGGCAGGCCGCGGCCACCACCCGTGCGACGGCGTCGCGCCGGAGGAACGGCATCGGCAGCCAGACGGCGTCGTAGGCGGCCGCCTCGTCGAGCTCGGCGGCGTCCTGCTGCCGCAGTGTCACGCGGTCGGCCAGGCCCTCGGTCGCCACGTTGCCGCGGGCGAGGTCGAGCGACGGCGCGAACAGGTCGATCCCGGTCACCTGCAGCCGCGGGTAGGCGTGCGCCAGCGCGACGGCGAGCCAGCCGACGCCCGTGCCGACGTCGAGGAAACGGCCGCCCGGGGCGGCGAGTGCCTCCCCGAGGCCGTCGAGCTCCCGCTCGGCGGCGCGCACGGCGCCCGCGATGCCCATCGACATCCGGCCGGTGCTCTGCAGCAGCGGCACGTCGACGCGGTCCCAGCCCCCGCTGCGGCCCGGGTCCTCGACCAGGTCCAGGGCCTGCCGGAGGACGGCCCGCGCCACCCCCACGACCGGGACCGCCGCGGCGGGGTCGGCGGCGCCGCCCTCGCCCAGCAGCTCCATGGTCACCTCGGCGAGCAGCCGGCGGACCGCGGGGTCGGCGTCCAGGTGCTCGGTCTCCAGGCGGAGGGAGGCGGCCAGCGCGGCAAGCGCGTCGGCCGCGGCGCCCAGGCGGACCGCCTGGGCCATCGCGGTTTCCACGGCAGGCGGCCCGCCGGTCAGACGGTCTCGGGCACGCGCAGGTGGGCGAGGACGAGGTCGAACTCGTCGGCGTCGATGATCGCGACCTTCATGAGGCGGGCGAAGTCGTCGCGGCTGGCGCGCGCGTGGGTGCGGCTGGCCTCCATGCAGTCGCGGTCCTCGAACACCACCGCGGAGGCGGCCAGGCCCTCCTCGCGGTCGAGGAACAGGCTCACGCTGCAGAACCCGGGGTAGTCCTCCATGCGCGGCACCATCACCGAGCGGTAGGCGTCGAGCACCCGGTCGACGGCGGCCGGCTCCATGCGGAACCAGGTCACCCGGCAGCCGGCGCCCGAGGGCGACTCGGACCGGCGGTGCATGACCGCGACCTCCCAGTCGTGCACCTCGGGCGGGCCGCCGAACACCGAGGCGGCGCGCTCGCGCAGCCCGCGGACGGCGTCGGCGCTGCTGCGCATCGCGGCGAGGTCGCGCCAGGAGGAGGTGACGATGCACCGGCCGGTCGCCCGGTCGGCCAGCATCGACATCCCCATGCAGCCGGGCATCGCGGTGATCGCGGGCATGACCTCGTCGCAGACGTGGGCGATGCCGTCGTCGATGGTGGCGGGCGCACCGGTGAGCGTGGTCGAGCGTGCGTACATGCCGTCCTCCTGTCGCAGACGGCGGCGCCCGCGCGGCACCGCCGCCCGGTCAGCGTGCTCGCTCTCGCCGATCACCGGGAGCGCCTGCGCGACGCGCCCGGGACGTCCGTGACCCACCGTGCACCGGCTGGTGCGGTGTGCAGTGGCTCACAGCCGGGTGATGTCCTCGCTGCGTCCGCGCGGCCCGTGGCGCGGGGGCCTCCGCCCGCTGGCCATGACCAGCCCGAGCACCCGGTAGCGGTGCGGGCGGTGCGGCTCCAGCAGCTCGAGCATCGCGGCGTCGTCGGCCCGCCTGCGGCCCGCGAGCACCCACGCCACGAGGGAGGGGATGCCGCTGTCGCCGGGGATGACGGCGTCGCGGTCGCCCCAGGTCAGCGCGGCCAGGCAGCCGGTGGTCCACGGGCCGACGCCCGGCACGCTGCGCAGCGCCGCCGTCCCCGCGGCGACGTCGCTGTCGGCGAGGTCCTGGTGCCGGGCCAGCGCGACGGCGGCGGTGACGAGCGTCTGCGCCCGCCGCCGCTCCAGGCCGGTGAGGTGCAGCTTCGGCGTCGACAGCCGGCCGACGACCTCTGGCGCGGGCGGCACCCACAGGCCCGGGATGCCGGGCGCGGGGGAGCCGTGCGCGGTGACCAGACGGCGCCACTGGTCGGCGGCGTCGGCGCGGCTGACCCGCTGCTGCACGACCAGGCAGGCCAGGTCGTGCCAGAGCGTGCCGGTGCGGGCGATGCGCCGGCGGCGGTGCCGGCGCCAGAGGTCGCGCAGCGGTGGCGTGGCGGGGTCGAAGCCGGTCACGTCGTCCTCGCAGCCGAGCAGCCGGGGCGCGCGCTCGAGCAGCCAGCCGGCGCCGTCGCCGTGCGCCTCGACCCGCGCGCTGCCGCCGTCCCAGGTGACGACGACGGTGCCGGGGCCCTCCGGCGTCCAGGTGGCGCGCTCGAACCGGCTCGCCCCGACCCGCACCGTCGGGTCGCCGGGCAGCCACGCGACCGCGCCGAGGGTGGCCGCGAGGTCGACGTCGCCGGTGGGGACGGTCCGCGCCGTCGTCGTTCCGGGCTCCTCGGGCACCTGCCGATACTGCACCCGTGACGACCGCTCTCGTCCTCGTCCACGACGCCGACCCCTCCCGCGGGCACCGCCTCGTGGGCACGCTCCGCCCGGCGCTGGAGGCCCAGGGGCTGGAGGTCGTCGTCGGCACGACCGTCGGACCCTCGCCCCTGATGACCGAGCTGCCCGACCCGGCGGCGCTGCGCACGGTGGTGGTCATGGGGTCCGGCGCGGCCGCCTACGACGACACCGTCCCGTGGCTGGCCGGCGAGCTCGCGTACCTGCGCTGGGCGGTCGCCGTCGGGACGCCGGTGCTCGGCGTCTGCTTCGGCGGGCAGGCGCTGTCGCGGGTGCTCGGCGGGGTGGTGGCGCAGGCGCCGGCCGGCGAGCACGGCTTCCTCGACGTCGAGACCGCCGACCCCGCGCTGGTCCCGGCCGGACCGTGGTTCGAGTACCACGGCGACCGGTTCACCGTGCCGCCCGGCGCGGTGGAGGTGGCCCGCACCGGGCGCGCGGTGCAAGCGTTCGTCTCCGGCCCGCACCTGGGCGTGCAGTTCCACCCGGAGATCGACCCGGGCGCTTTCTCGGCGTGGGAGGAGACCTGGGAGCTCACCGGCCCGCCGCCGCCCGAGGCCGCCGCGCTGGTGCCCGCGCTGCGGCGGGAGATCGCCGAGCGGGCGCCGGAGTCGGCCGCGTCCTGTGCCCGGCTGGTGGAGGCGTTCCTCGCCCGCGCGGAGGAGCTCCGCCCGGCCGCCTGAGCGTTCGGCAGGATGCCGTCCCGTGAGCGCTGACCTGCACGGGCACACCCACCGCCTCGACCTCGACGACGCCACCGTCCGGGAGTGGGACGCCACCGTCGTCGCCGCCGACCCCGAGCAGGGGATCGTGCTGGACCGGTCGGCGTTCTACCCCGGCGGCGGCGGGCAGCCGCCGGACGAGGGCGTGCTGCTGTGGGGCGGGGTGCGCACCCGGATCGCCGGCACGCGCAGGGGCGACGAGCTGTACCTGGTCCCGGTCGAGGGCGACCCGCTGCCGCCGCCCGGGACCGCCGTGCGCGGGGCCCTCGACGACGAGCGGCGCACCGCGCTGATGCGCACCCACTCGGGGCTGCACGTGCTCACCGGCGTGGTGCTCCGCGACTTCGGCGCGAAGGTCACCGGCGGCAACATGGAGCCGCTGACCGCGCGGATGGACTTCGACCTGCCCGAGGTGCCGGCCGACTTCCGCGACCGCATCGCCGAGGCGGTGAACGCCGAGATCGTCGCCGACCGGCGCATCGAGGTGCGCACGCTGCCCCGCGCGGAGGCCTACGCCATCCCGGACCTCATCCGCACCGCGACCGACCTGCTGCCGCCCGACATCGAGCAGGTGCGGATCGTCGACATCGTGGGCCTGGACCTGCAGGCCGACGGCGGCACGCACGTGGCCTCGACGGCGATGGTCGGCCGGGTCGAGGTGGTGAAGCTGGAGAACAAGGGGCGCGGGTTCCGGCGGCTCCGGATCCGGATCGTCTGAGATCCGCGTGATCGACGAGCGGACGGACCCGGACGGATCTAATCTCCGTCCGTGGCGAGGACCGGCTCGGCACCGGCGGCGCAGACCGCCCATGCGTGGCTCAGGCGAGCTCTGTTGCTCGTCGGCCTCGTCGCGTGCCTGTACGCGGTTCTGCTCGCCGTCTCCGACTCCCGGGCGCGGGCCGAGGACCCGCTCGCGCCGGCCGGCGGCGTGCTCGGGGGAGCGGCCGAGGCCGTGACCGAGCCGGCCGCCGAGGTCGTCGCTCCGGTGGTCGAGGAGGTCGCGCAGCCGGTCGTCGACGCGGTGCCCGAGCCGGTGACGGATGTCGTGGCTCCGGTCGTCGAGGCCGTCGCCGACGTTCCCGCGGAAACGCTGCAGCCGGTCGTCGAGACCGTCGAGCCGGTCGTCGACGCGGTGACCGAGCCGGTCGCGGAGGTCTTCGTTCCGGTCGAGGCTGCCGCCGGCGTTCCCGCGGAGACGCTGCAGCCGGTGGTGGAGACGGTCGCGCCGGTCGGCGACGCGGTGACCGAGCCCGTGTCCGAGGTGGTCGCCCCGGTCGTCGCGGAGGTCGTGCAGCCCGCCGCCGAGCCGGTGACCAACGCGGTCGAGGCCGTCGTCGCGCCGGTCACTGAGGTGGTCGCGCCGGTCGTCGAGAGCGTGACCGCGCCGGTCACTGAGGTGGTCGCGCCGGTCGTCGAGAGCGTGACCGAGCCGGCCACTGAGGTGGTCGCGCCGGTCGTCGAGAGCGTGACCGAGCCGGTCACCGAGGTCGTCACGCCGGCTGTCGGGGCCGTCGTGCCGCCGGCTGTCGAGACCGTCGTGCCGCCGGCTGTCGAGGCCGTCCTCCCGCCGGTGGTCGAGGTCGTGGCGCCGGTGGTCGACGCCGTGGTGCCGCCGGTCCTCGAACCGGTCACTGAGGTCGTCGTGCCGGTGGTCGAGGTCGCGCCTCCGGTGGTGGAGACCGTGGTGCCGCCGGTGGTGTCGCCGGTGACCGGAGTCGTTCCGCCAGTCCTGAAGCCGGTCGGGGCGCCGGTTGCCCGGGGCGTCACGCCCGTGGTCGATGCCGTGGTGAGACCGGTCCTCCGCGGTGTCGTGCCGCCCGTGGCCGAGGTCGTGGTGCCGGTCGTCGACTCCGTCCTGCCGCCGGTGACAGAGGTCGTCGTCCCGGTCGTGGAGGTCGTGGTCCCGCCGGCCCTCGAGCCGGTGGTCGAGGTGCTGACCCCGGTGGTCGAGACCGTCGTCCCGCCGGTGCTGCAGCCGGTCACCGAGGTGCTCGCTCCCGTCGTCGACGAGGTCGTGGCTCCGGTCGTCGTCCCCGACGTCGAGGCCGTCGTGCCGCCGGTCGTGGACGTCGTGGTCCCCGTGGTCGAGGCGGTCGTGCCGCCGGTCGTCGAGCCGGCGATCGAGGTGTCGACCCCGGTGGTGGACGCCGTGGTCCCGCCGGCGATCGAGGTGTCGACCCCGGTGGTGGACTCGGACGTCCCGCCGGTGGTCGGCGTCGTGGTCCCGGTGGTCGAGACGGTCGTGCCGCCCGTGGTCTCACCCGTCGCCGAGGCCATCGCTCCCGTCGTGACGCCGGTGATCGAGGTCGTGGTCCCGGTCGTCGCGCCGGTGATCGAGGTGGCGGCCCCGGCCGCCCCTCCCGTTCTCCGGCCGGTCGTCGTCGGGGTCGCCGAGCCGGCCACCACGGTCGTGGCGGCGGCCACTCAGCCCGCCACCACCGCGACCACCGCGAGCACCGCACCCACCGCCGCCGCCCCGGCCGCCGTCATCCCGGCCACCCTGGCGGCCGCCGCGTCCGCGGTCACCGTCGCCCCGGCCGGCGCCGTCCCGGCCGACGCCGTCGCGGCCGACGTCGTCCCGGCCGACGTCCGGACAGTCGCCGTCCGCTCGATCGCCGAGGCCGTCGCGCCGCTCACCGCGGACCTGACCGCGCCGGCGGCGCCGCACCCGGCCGGGCACCACCGCACCCCGGCACCGGCGCCGCTCCCGACCCTGCCCGCCGGTGACACCGGCACCATGCCGCCCGTCGCGCCCAGCGCGCCGTCGGGCTCCTCGCAGTCCTCGTCCGGTGGGCCCGCGGCGGTTGCCGCCGTCCTCTCGGCTGGGCTCCCGGCACCGGGCGCCTTCGAGCTCCTCGTGCCCGCGCCGGCCCCGGCGGTCGCGTCGGCCTACCTGCGCGACCCCTCCTTCTCGCCCGACTGACCTCCTCGCCAGGCGCGCTCCAGCCGCCGGCCGGGTCCGGGTCCCGCCCGCACCACATCGCCGCGCTGGGCGCTGCCTCCCGGGTGTGACCCCGTCCTGGCCTCCGGCTGGGCCGGGGCCACCGGGCGGGGAGGTATCGGGGCTGGGGGTTCCACGCACGGCCGCGCCGTCGGGGCACCCCTGACCTCCCCGCCCGATCCTCAGGCCGACGGAGGCGGTGGGTGCACCGCCGCCTCCGTCGACCTCTCGGCGGACACCTCGGCGACGTCGACAGGCCACCCGTTCGACACGGAGATGTGCTGTCATGACGTCATGACGACTCGTCCGACCCTGGTCCCACGACGGGAGGACGCGACGGTCGTCGAGGTCCACGGCTCCCGGTTCCTGCTCGAGTGGCTCGACCTCGGGACCCTCGCGCACGCCGCGCTCGACCGGCCCCGCGACGAGCTGCCCGAGCCGGAGGCCCCGGCCGCCGCCTGACCGCGCGGGAGATCCCCCCGCACCGCGGACCCATCGGGCACAGTGCCGCCCATGACGGTCGTCCTGGTCGTGATCGCCCTCACGGTCGCCTTCTCCTTCGCTGTCGGCGCGCTGACCAACCGCCTCCGCGCGCCCCGCCACCGGCCGCGCCACCGCAGCAGCGGCGGTGGCGACGGCGGCACCTGGTACGGCGGTGACGGCTACGACGGCGGCTCGCACTCGCATTCCGACAGCGGCTGGGGCGGCGGCGACGGCGGTGGCGGCGGGGACGGCGGCGGAGGCGGTGGCGGCGGCGACTGAGCGCCGCCGAGCCGGAGGTCCCTGGCGCGCACGAGCCGGATGCGGGACCGTTCCGCCATGACGGCAGTCGTGGTGATCGCCGCGGTGGCGGTGGTCCTCCTCCTGGCACTGGCACAGCAGCGCAACCGCGTCCGCGCTGAGCGGCGGGGCGGCTCCTGGGACGCCGCCGGCGGCTACGGCGTCGGCCGCGGCCACTCCGGCCGCTATCTGGCCGGCGGCGCCGCCGGCTACACCGCCGCCGACGGCGGCGGTGGTGGCTTTGACGCCGGCGGTGGTGGCGGGGGAGGGGACGGCGGAGGCGGCTGCTGACCGCCCCCGCCGACCGGGCTCAGGACTGCCGCTCCTCGTCGGGGCGGTGGCCGATCCCGCCCGGGCCGTGCGACTCCGGCACCTCCTCGCCGGGCGCCACCGGACCGGGCGGCGTCCCGTCCCCGAACGGTGAGCCGCCGAGCTCCTCGCGCCCGTGCGGGGTCAGCCAGTTGCGGGTGTCGGGCCCCATCGGGATGACCTGCGTCGGGTTGATGTCGGCGTGCACCACGTAGTAGTGCTCCTTGATCTGCGGGAAGTCGGTGGTGTCCCCGAACCCCGGCGTCTGGAACAGGTCGCGCGCGTAGCCCCACAGCGCCGGCATCTCGGAGAGCTTCTGCCGGTTCGCCTTGAAGTGGCCGTGGTAGACGGCGTCGAAGCGGGCCAGCGTGGTGAACAGCCGGACGTCGGCCTCGGTGATCGTGTCGCCCATGAGGTAGCGCTGCGTCGTCAGCCGCTCCTCGAGCCAGTCCAGCGCCGTCCACAGCCGCTCGTAGGCCGCGTCGTAGGCGTCCTGCGAGCCGGCGAACCCGCACCGGTACACGCCGTTGTTGATCTCCGTGTAGACGCGCTTCATGACGGCGTCCATCTCGTCCCGCAGGTGCTCGGGGTAGAGGTCGGGGGCGCCGTCGCGGTGGTGCGCCGTCCACTCGGTGGAGAAGTCGAGCGTCATCTGCATGAAGTCGTTGGTGACGACGGCCTTCGTCGGGACGTCGACCATCGCCGGGACCGTGATGCCGCGCGGGTACTCCGGGTCGCGGGCGAAGAAGGCCTCCTGCAGCCGCTCGTAGCCCAGCACCGGGTCGCGGCCGCCGGGGTCGAGGTCGAAGGTCCAGCTGCGCTCGTCGTGCGTGGGTCCGCAGATGCCCATCGAGAAGGCCTGCTCCAGCCCGAGCAGCCGGCGCACGATCGCCGCGCGGTTGGCCCAGGGGCACGCCCGCGCGATGACCAGCCGGTACCGGCCGGCCTCCACGGGCCAGGGGCTCGACCCGTCGGCGGTGATCCGGTCGGTGATGTAGTTCGTGTCGCGGCTGTACTCCTGGCCGCTGGTGACGTACCCGGATCCGCTGTTGTCGCTCACGTGATCAAGGGTCGCCGACCCGGGGCGCGACCGCCCGCCGGACGGTCGCGATCCGCAACTCACCCGCAACGTCCGGTTGCGCCAGCGGAAGCACAGGTGTCCGGAGCGGAGTCGTGCTCTACCCACGGAGGCGGGGCAGAGCACGACTGGCTCCAGGACTACAGCCGCGACGTCGTCGCCCCGTCCTCCTCGCCGCCGAAGTACTGGTCCAGCACGGCGCGGAACACCGGCTGCGCCGGGTCGGCGTGCGCGAACAGGGTCATCGACGAGCGCAGCTTCTGCGCGTCGACGGGACCGAGGACGGCGGCGGCGTCGCGGCCGGGCAGGTCGGTGAGCGCCCGCGCCGCCTCGACCAGGCGCTCGCCGAGCACGGGGTGCGCCAGGTAGGCGCGCGCCTCGTCGAGCCCGCTGATCGCGTAGCGCTGCGCGGTCGCGCTGCGGCCCAGGCCCTCGACCTGCGGGAACACGAACCACATCCAGTGGCTGGTCTTGTGCCCGGCGCGCAGCTCGGTGAGCGCCTGGGCGTAGGTGTCGGTCTGGGCGTCGACGAAGCGGGACAGCCGGTACGGGTCGTCGGTCACGACCGGCAGCATCGCCCACTCCGCGGACGGGGGCCCGACGGGCGCGGGCGGACGGCGGCGCTCACCATGGTCCCCGGCACACGCGACGGAAGGGAGGGCCACCGGATGCAGCACGACGACCCGGTGTGGACGGCGTGGTCGGAGGCCGCCGCCCTCGCCGCCGCGGCTCTGGACCGCGCCGACGAGACCTGGCGCCGGGCGTGGGTGGACGCGGTCGCGGCCGCGGTGCCCCCCTCCGCGATGGCGCCGGCGCGGCCCTGGCAGCTGCGCGCCCGCCGCCGGGCGCACCTGCAGCGCGCCGCCGTCTTCGGCGTCGACCCGCTGCGCGACCCGGTGCCCGCCTGGTCGCGGGCGGTCGACATGGCGCGCATCCGCGCGGCGCTGGCCACCGAGCGGCCGGCCGGTCCCGTCGGGCTGGCCGACCTGCCCTCGCTGCGGCTGCCCGAGGTCGCGGTGCGCGGCCTGCCCGTCCCGCTCGACGCCGCGGCCGCCGACCTCGCCGAGCGGGTGCGCGCCTGGGACGCCGAGGTCCGCGCGGTGCTGGCCGGGGTCTGAGCCGGTCCTAGCGGGTCTCCGCCGGGTCGTCGTCGGTGCCGACCGTGATCGCGGCGTTGATCAGCGCCAGGTGGGTGAGCGCCTGGGGGAGGTTGCCCAGCCAGTCGCCGGTGGCCGGGTCGAGCACCTCAGGCAGCAGGCCGACGTCGTTCGCCGTCGTCATCAGCTCGTCCATGAGCGCGTACGCCTCCTCGCGCCGGCCGCAGAGCGCGAGCGCCGAGACGGTCCAGAACGAGCACGGCAGGAAGACGCCCTCGACGTCGGACGCGCCGGTGAAGCGGTACAGGTGCGGGCCGGCGCCGAGCTCGCGGCGCAGCGCGTCCAGTGTCGAGCTCATCCGCTCGCCGCGGTCGAAGCCGCTGATCGCGTGCAGCACGATCGAGGCGTCCAGCGCGTCCGAGCCCGGGTACCAGACGTAGGCGCCGCGCTCGGCGTCCCACGCGTTCTCGTCCACCCACGCAGCGATCCGCTCGGCCTCGTGTGCCCACCGCGCCGGGTCGCCGGGGATCTGCCCGCGCTCGGCGAGCTCCACGGCCTTGGTCAGCGCCTGCCAGCAGCCGAGCTTCGACGTCGTGTAGTGGCGCAGCTCCGGCAGCTCCCACATGCCGGAGTCGCGCACCTGCCAGCGGTCGCAGGCGAGGTCGGCGATGCCGGCGAGCATCCGGCCGGTCCCGGCGTCGAGCACGTGCCCGTTCTCCACGTACAGCGACACGATGCCGAAGACGTCGCCGAAGACGCCGAGCTGCAGCTGGTCGGCCGCGGCGTTGCCCACCCGCACCGGGCCGATGCCGCGCCAGCCGGGCACGTCGGCCACGGTGACGCCGTCGCTGCGGCCGCCGTCGACGGTGTAGCAGACCCGCGGCTCGGGCCCGTGCCGGCGCATCACCGACAGCAGCCAGCTCATCGCGCCGTGGGTCTCCTCGCGCAGGCCGAACCGGATGAGTGCCACGAGGGCATAGGCGGAGTCGCGCACCCAGGCGTAGCGGTAGTCCCAGGTGCGCCCGCCGGCCGGGCCTTCGGGCAGCGACGTCGTCGGCGCGGCGACGATCGCGCCGGTCGAGGCGTGGATGAGCTGCTTGAGGATGAGCGTGCTGCGGCGGACGGCGTCGGCCCACGGCCCCTTCCACTCGAAGGCGTCCATCCACGCGCCCCAGCGGTCGACGGTGCGGTCGATGCCGGCGTCGATGGCCTCCGGCGGCGGGAGGAACAGCGGCTCGTCCTCGGTGCCGACGACGGCGAGCAGGTGCCGCGAGCCCGCGTGCGTGGTGAAGGTGACGTCGATGCGGCGGTCGGCGGCGGTCACGTCGTCGGCGGCCAGCGTGCGGACGGCGAGGGTCAGGCCGGCCACCCGCAGCACTGGACCGTGCGTGGTGTCGTGCACCCACGGGCTGACGGTGTTCAGGCAGGTGCCCGGGCGGACGGTGCCGCGCATCGTCACCGATCCCTCGAGCCCCTCGACCCGGCGGGCCAGCTCGACCCAGGGCAGCCGGCCGGCGATGCCGGTGTTGAGCGCGTCGGTGACCCGGACCCGGCCGGTGGGCGTGGTGAACGTCGTGGCCAGGACGTTCGAGTCGCCGACGTACGCGCGGGCGACGGTGAACTCGCCGTCGGGGCACAGCTCCAGGCAGCCGCCGTTGTCGGTGTCGAGCAGCGCGCCGAACACCGGGGCGCCGTCGAGCTCGGGCAGCGGCAGCCAGTCGATCCGGCCGTCGCGGGCGACCAGCGCGAGGGTGCGGCCGTCGCCGATCGAGGCGTAGGTGCGCAGGTCGGCGTAGCCGAGGTCGTCGCGCTCGGTCACCGGTGCCTCGCGGCCGTCGCCCCAGCGCAGGCTCTCGACGCGCACGGCGCCGGGTCGGGGCACCTCGGTGCGGGCCGGGTCGACGCCGGCGGACTCGTCGACGCCGGTGACGCCGGGCATCGGGCGGGAGGCGGAGCGCGCGGTGCCGGTCACGGGCTGTGGCTGCCCGTCGTGCGCCGGGGTGAATCCCGGGTGCCGGCGGTGGCCTACGTGTTGATCATCGGATGTGTGCCGCTCGCTCCGGCGTGTCCGCGCGTGTCGGCGGCACGCATCCGATGATCAACTGGCGAGGCGGTGCTGCGTCCCCTCGCGGAGGCGCTGCGCGGCGTCCCGCAGCGAGGTGACGTTGCTCCGCGCGGGCGCCGTCCGCTGCACCCAGGCCTCGCGCGGCGGGAGGACGTCGCGGCACCACCGCTCGCAGTCGGCCAGCAGGTGGCCGGTGGAGATCGAGCGGGACATGCGGTCGAGCGGGGGGTGCACGGGCGTCCTTCCGGAGGGGTCCTCCTGTCCATCGGCAGGCCGGACGCCGACCGGCACCCTCAGGCCGCGGGCAGTCGCAGCCCGGCGCAGCGGACGCGCAGGTGCTCGCGGTGGTGACGCATCCACACCAGGTCCTGCAGCGCGCGCAGGTCCCCCGTCGTGACGAGCCCGGCCGCCCGCCGGACCGCGGTCACCCGGTCCACGAGGTCGTCGTCCGCGAACGCGTCCAGCGCCCAGTCCCACCCGTCGCCGGTCACGTCGAGCGCGCACCACACGACGGGGTCGGGCACCGGCACGAGCAGGGGCCGCTTGCGCGCGAGCAGCGTGCCGGCGGCGCGCAGGCCCGCGCGTTCCTCGAGCAGGTCCCGCGCGAGGCCGAGCGACGACGCCGTCCCGAGCAGCCCGGGAGCGCGCGGGTCGCCGACCGGCACGTCGTCCGGGACCTGGGCGAGGCAGTCGGCGACGTCGAGACCGAGGTCGCCCTCCAGCAGGTCGAGGGCGACGTCGCCCGGCAGCGTGACGCCGACCAGCCCGACGGCGACCAGGTCGTCGGCGGTGACGCGCACCGGGTCGCGGGCGCCGAGGAACGCGAAGCGCCGGCCGGGGTAGAACGGCGCGTCGTGCCGGCGCAGGTCCTCGACCGCGTGCGGGTCGTCGACGAGGGGGAGCAGATCGACGGGCATGGCGGCACGGTGCCGCGGGGGTCCGACGGTTCAGGCGGGCAGCAGCGCGTCCAGGCCCTGCTCGGAGTCGGCGGCCAGCGCCCGGCCGACGGCGACCGCGTGCGTCATCCGCAGCGACCCGGACAGCCAGAGCAGCACGTCGTGCAGGCGCAGCCGGGTGAGCGGACGGCCGATGAGCGCCGCCGTCGCCGTCTCCAGGGAGGCGAACGCGGCGGCGTTGGCGGTGAGCTCGCGGTGCACGACGGCCTCCGGTCCGCTGTCGCCCTCGCTCACGTGGCCGTAGAGCTGGCGCCGCGTGACGCCGTCGACCAGCGGCACGAGCCCCGGGTACCGCGAGTGCAGCGCGGCGACCACGTGCCGGGCGCCCGGCGAGCCGGTGAGCGTGCGCAGCGCCGCGCCGACGGTGCCGGGCTCGCCGAGCACGGAGAACTCGTCGTCGGGCAGCTCCCACATCGGGCGGCCGGCGGCGCGGTCGAGCATCGTGCGCACCAGCGGCCAGACGTCGTCGAGGGTGCCGCGCACCTCCCGCCAGGCGGCCGGGTCGAGCCGGCCGTGCAGGCCCTCGGCGACGAGGACGTCGCGGTCGGTGGGCCGGTCGGCGGTCTCGGGCGCCTGGCCGTCGAAGCGGTCGAGGGCGTAGGCGAGCACCTCAACCCAGCGTCCCTGCGGCTGGCTGGGGGAGCGGAAGAACAGCGGCCGGCGGCCGCGCGCGTACCCGAGGACGGCGGCCAGCGCGGTCGGCAGCGGGATCGGGTCGGGTCCGGCGCTGGGCAGCACCAGGACGGCGTCGCTCCCTCGTCCCGCGGTCACGGCTGTCCTTCTTACTCCGTTCCCGCGACGGCGATGAGTCCCGGCGCGCCGTCCGGTCTGCCGTCCATGACCTTCGACCTGGGACCGGCCGCGGCGACGACGGCGGGGGTGGTCGCCGGCATCCGCGACGAGCAACTCGACGCCCCCACGCCCTGCGCCGGCACCTCCGTCGCGGGCCTCCTCGGTCACCTCGCCGGGCTGGCGTACGCGTTCCGGATGGCCGCGGCGAAGACGCCGGTCGAGGGCGCCGCGTCGGTCGACCCGGCGCATCTGCCCGCCGACTGGCGCACCCGCATCCCCGCCGAGCTCGACGCGCTGGCCGCCGCCTGGCGCGACCCGGCCGCGTGGGAGGGGATGACGGCGGCCGGCGGCGTGGAGATGCCGGGCGACGTCACCGCCGTCGTCGCGCTGGACGAGGTGGTCGTGCACGGCTGGGACCTCGCCGTCGCCACCGGACAGCCCTACGACGTCGACCTAGCGGCGGCCGACGCGTGCCGGGAGTTCGCCGAGTCCTTCGGCGACGACCGCCCGCCGAGCCTGTACGGGCCGGTCGTGCCGGTGCCCGCCGGCGCGCCCGCGCTCGACCGCCTGCTGGGCGCCACCGGCCGCGACCCGGGTTGGAAGCCGCCGGCCTAGCCGAGGCGCCAGAGGGTGGGCTCGCCGCGGCAGTCGGCGACCACCGCGCCGCCGCCCTCGTCGTCGAGGTCCGCCCCGGCGACCGACCCGCTGTCGCACAGCTCCACCTCTCCGGTCACCTCCCCGGAGGCCAGGTCGACGGTGCGCTCGAGCACCCGCGGCACCTCGGCGTCGGACACGGTGTCGACGAGCGTGGCGGTGCTCCCGTCGACGGCGATCGCAGCGGGCAGGTCGCCGTCGACGGTGGTGACCACCTCGGCGCCGCGGGTGATGCGCAGCTCGCCGCGGCTGCCGGCGGTCGCGTACACCTCGCCGCCTGCCACGGTCAGCGGTCCCGCGGACCCGTTGCCGAGCGGCGTCGCGCCCACGACGGCCGCCGCGGCGTCGACCGTGGTGACGGCGGCCGCCGGCCCGTCCTCGGTGGCGACGACCGCGCCGCCGTCGCCGGTCGGCTGCAGGTCGCGCGGGGTGCCGGGCAGCGTGGCGGTACCGCGGACGGCGCCGGTCGCCGGGTCGACGGCGACCACCCGCGCGGTGCCGGTGATGCCGCCGAGCGCGAGGTGCAGCGAGTCGGTGCCGCCGGCGACGTGGACGGCCGCGACGTCGGCGGCGCCGATCGTGCCGACCGGCTGGACCTCGCCGGCGCCCTGCGGGCCGACGGCGACCAGGGCTACGCGCCCCGCGGCCGTGCCGACGACGACCACGCCGTCGCCGGTGGCCGCGATGCGGGTGAGGCCGGGCCGCTCGGCGTCGAGGCCGGGCACGGGGACGGCGGTGGCGGTGCCGTCGGCGGCGACGTCGGCGAGGGTGAGCGGGCCGCCGGGCGGGGCGAGCAGGACGACCGACCGCCCGTCGGGGAGGGAGGCGACCCCGAGGACGCCGTCGTCGGCCCCGGCGACGTCTCCCAGCGGGATCGGGTCCGGGCCCTGGCTGCCGGCAGCGTCCGCGGCGACCGGGCCGCCGCAGCCGGTGAGCAGGACGGCGGCCACCAGCAGCGCGGGTGAGCGGCGCACCCGCCGGAGTCTGGCCGGGCCGTTCCGGTGCGACAAGGAGTCGCGGCGCGGTCAGTCGTAGGGGTTCGTGAGGATGGCGGCGGCCTCGACGACGGAGAAGGTGACCGGCGGGCCGTCGGTCGTGGTGGTGCCGGGCACGTCGGCCGGCGCGCTGCCGTCGACGGTGAACGTGGCGCCCCAGGTGACGGTGAGCGACGCGGTGTACGTGCCGGAGCGGTAGAGGTGCTCGGTGGCCTGGCCGGGGTAGGCGCGGCCGGGGACGGTGGTGGTGAGCGTTGGCCGGGCGGGGTCGCCGGTGTGCCAGTCGTAGCGCTGCGCCTCGGCGACGATGACGACGGCGAACCCGCGGATGTCCACGGTGAAGGTCTGCATGGACGGGGTGTCGGTCCAGAAGACGACGGGGAGGCCGGACAGTCCTCGGCCGGGCGGCGCCTGCGAGGTGGCGAGCTGGGGGAGAGGCAGGCGCTGGAAGTACTGGAACACCTCCTCCGGCGACGGCGGGGGGTTCAGCGCGGTGATGTCGATGCACTCGGTCCGGAGGGTGTCCCAAGAACCGAGCTGGTCTCCCGGGCTGAGTCCGGGAGTCACGGGTACAACGGCTGTTCCGTCCGGACGCACGACGGGTCGCTGCTGGACGGCCAGAAAGCGGACAACCTGTCCTGGTGCGGCGGGGCAGGCTTGGAAGTCCTGGGCATTGCACGAACCGTCCTGCTCGTCCGAAATGACGCAGGGCGAGACGAGCCGCCAGACGTAGTCCACGGCCGCGGCCCCACCGCCACTGACGAGCTGGCTGACCGTGCCGCCTGAGTACTCGACCGTGGCTGCCCCGTCAGCCACCCCAGTTGAGCCACAGTCGTCGAATGAGCAGGCGAATGCCGACGGTTCAGTCGAGACCGTCATCCATGTCGTCCAGGCGAGAAGGGCGACAGCTGTCGCCAGCAGACGCTTCATCCAAGTTGAAATGACGTGACCCGCCAGGAGCGAGTGCCCTCATCCCACTCCAGGTAGAGCCCCGATGACAGTTGCGGCGCGGCGTCGGGCTGGGCCTCAAGCACGTTGCCCGAGCTATCGACCAAAGTGACCGGCTCACGACGCGCGCTGAAGGAGTACTGCGTCACTGCACCGTTCAACGCTGGCTGTGCGACGGCCGTGATCGTGACTTCACCGCCGACGTATCGGTTCCCAGCCGCGGCTGCCTCGTCGTAGTTGTTCGCGATGCGGCGGCACTCGTCGCAGTCTGGGCCCAGGTCGCGCAGGGGCTGCCCGGCCGGGATGGCGCGCTGACGGTTGAGCAGGTCGATCCAGTAGCGGAGGAACGCCTCGGCGCCCGCGGCGTCCTGGGTGCGCGCCTCGGGCGGGACGGGGAAGTCGGGCGGGCCGACCACCGGCAGCGCCGCGGTGGTGGTCGCGGGCGCCGACGTCGTCGGCAGGCTCTCGCTCGGTGCCTCGGCCTCAGCAGCGCAGGCCGACAGCAGCGCCGTCGCGAGGGTCAGCGCCGCGGCAGCGAGGCGCGTCCGTCGTCCGGGATTCCGCACGATCGCGGACGATAACCAGCCGGACGCCCTCCGCGCGGTAGCCCTGGGGACAACCCACCCGAACGGTTACCCCAGGGCCTCGCGCCGTCGTCAGGCCTGCCCGGCCTTCTCCTTCTCGTACCGCTCGGTCATCGTCGCGACGGCCGCCATCTGCGCGGCGGCGTAGTCCTCGCGCTTGCCGCCGGCGTACTCCTTGGCGGTGAGCGTGGCCTGAGCGTGCGTGATCTCCCCGCCCTGGAAGTGCGGCATGACGTGCTGGGCGATGAGCTCCCAGGAGCGCTTCGTCGCCTGCGGGTTGGCCCACTCGTGGCCGAGCAGCAGCATCGCGCCGAAGCCGCCGGACTGGTCCCACAGCCGCTGCACCTGCGCGCGGGCGTCCTCGACGGTGCCGATCGCGCCGATGCCGGCCTCGTTGATGAAGTCGATCATCTCCTTGGCGTCGCCGCCCTCGACCGCCATCTGCGGGAACGCCGCCGTCTTCTGGAAGTACCGGAACCACGTCTCGATGCCGAATTGCACGTCGGCGTAGGCCTGCTCGCGCGTCTCGGCGATGTGCATGAGCCCGACCAGCCGCCAGTCGCGCCGCGACACCGTCTGCCCGAAGTGCGCGGCCCGCTCCTCGACGACGTTCCAGTGGTGGGCCAGCGCGTCGAAGCCGTCCTTGGTCAGCGTCGCGCCGATCGACAGCAGCCCGATGCCGTGCCGGCCGGCCATCCGCGGGCCGGTGGGGGAGGCGACCGCCGCGACCGCGATCTCGAAGCACGGCTGCGTGTACGGGCGCAGGTGCAGGCGGGCGTTGACGAGGTTGTGCGTCTTGGTCTGCTCGGTGACCGTCTCGCCGCGCAGCAGCCGCATGATGATGTCGAGGTCGACCTCGAGCAGCTCGCGGGTGTCGGTGGGGGTGAGGCCCAGCATCATCGAGTCGGTGGGCAGCGAGCCCGGGCCGCAGCCGAGCATCGCGCGGCCGCGGGTGAGGTGGTCGAGCAGCACCATGCGCTCGGCCACCCAGAGCGGGTTGTGGTACGCGATCGAGGTGACGCCGGTGCCGAGCTTGATGTGCCGCGTGCGCTCGGCCGCGGCAGCGATGAAGATCTCCGGCGAGGCGATGATCTCCGTGCCGGCCGAGTGGTGCTCGCCAATCCAGGCCTCGTCGTAGCCGAGCTTGTCGAGGTGCTCGACGAGCTCGAGGTCGCGCTGCAGGGCGAGCGTGGGGTTCTCGCCGGCGGGGTGGAACGGGGCCAGGAAGGTGCCGAAGCGCAGCCGGTCCATGGGGGTCCTCCTCGGTTCGGGGTGCCGCCCATCGTGGTGCAGGTCACAGTCGTGTGACCAGGGTCAGCGGAGCGCGAACGCGGTGGACGACGGCGCGTCGCTGCTGATGCACGAGCCGACGACGACCAGCGCCTCCTTACCCAGCGCGACGCGGCCGAAGGTGCCCTGGCCGTCGCACAGCCGGACGTCGTCGAGCTGCTCGCCGCTGTCGAGGTCCAGGGTGATGACGCCGGAGGTGACCTCGAACCCGGCCACCGGCAGGTAGGCGACCCGGCCTTCAGGGGAGACGGCGAGGTCGGGCGGGGTGCGGTCGGTGCCGGGGATGGCGTGCGACGCGGTCACCTCGCCGTCCTCGACCACCACCACGCGGAACGGCTCGTCGCCGCCGGCGCTGAGCGTGGCGACGGCGGTGCCGTCCCCGGCGAGCCGCAGGCCGAACGGGACGCTCGCCGGCTGGTCAGGGGCAAGCTCGACGCGGGCGGTCTCCCGGAGCCGGTCGTCCCAGGTGGCCAGCGCGGCGACGTCGGCCAGGTCGGGCGCGCGGGCGTCGCTGAGCAGGGCAGTGACGCCGTCGTCGGAGGCGGCGAGGCGCTGGACGGTGAGGCCGTCGTCGAGGTCGACCGTTCCGGCGGTCTCGCCGGTGGACGGGTCGACGGCGGCGACGCGGCGCTCGTCGGCGAGGTACAGGCGGCGGCCGTCGGGGGAGAGGGCGGCGGCAGTGGCGTCGGCGTCGAGCGGGACGACGTCGGGCCCGCCGCCGGGCGGGACGCGCGTGAGCGTGCCGGGGCCGACGACGAGCGCGGTGCCGTCGGGCATGACGAGCAGGTGCCGCCCGCCGTCGACCCGCCGCACCTCGCCGACGCCGGCGGCGTCCACCGGCGCCAGGTAGGTGACCGCCGGGTCAGCGGTGTCGGCGAGCAGGGCGAGCGCGCCGTCCGGTCCGGCCGTCAGGTCGAGGACGTCGACGCCCGCGGGGGAGACGGCGTCCAGGTCGATGGTCACCACGTCGGAGAAGCTGCGCGGCGGCGGGGTGGGATTGCCGTCGACGCCCGTGCACCCGGTGAGGACCAACAGCGCGACGAGGGCGGCGGATCTGGACGGCATGCGGGCTCCGGGGTCGGGGCCCGAGTGTGGAACCGGGCCGCTCGGGGCGGCAACCGGACGCCGTGGTCTGATGCCCTAGCAGGCCCGGCACCGGTGCCGAGGCCCCGTATCCGGAGGTGCACTGGTGGCTGACGCCGAGGTCCTGCTCGAGGTCGACGGCGGCGTGGCGGTGGTGACGCTCAACGCGCCCGACCGCCGCAACGCGCTGACGCCGGCGATGGCGTCCGAGCTCATCGACGTCTTCGACCAGGTCGACGCCCGGCCTGAGGTCGGCGCGCTCGTCGTCCGCGCGGTGGGCAAGTCGTTCTGCGCGGGCGGCGACGTCGCCACGCTGACCAACGCCGGCAAGGACCCCGCCGCCCCCGACGCCTACGACGGCATGGGCCGCATCTACGACTCCTTCTACCGGCTCGGCCAGGTGAAGGTCCCCACGATCGCGGCGGTGCGCGGGTCCGCCGTCGGCGCCGGGATGAACATGCTGCTGGCCGCCGACCTGCGGATCGTCGCGAACGACGCCCGCCTGCTGGCCGGCTTCCTCAAGCGCGGCCTGCACCCCGGCGGCGGGCACTTCGTCATCCTGTCGCGGCTGATCGGCCGGGAGGCCGCCGCGGCGATGGCGCTGTTCGGCGAGGAGATCAACGGCACCAAGGCCGTGGAGCTCGGCCTGGCGTGGGAGTCGGTGGACGACGCCGCCGTCGAGGACCGCGCCCTCGAGCTGGCCCGCCGCGTGGCCGCCGACCCCGAGCTCGCCCGCGTGGCCGTGGGCAACTTCCGCAGGGAGGTCGTCAACGGCGCGGTCAGCTGGGAGGTCGCCACCCAGTTCGAGCGGCCCGCCCAGATGTGGTCGATGCGCCGGTCGTCCCAGGGCTGACCCGTTCGGCGCTCCGGCCCTCTTGCGCCCGGGGCGCCGGGACGCGGGTCACCTGCTGCCGCAGACGCGCAGACCGCCGCCCTCCTCCACGACCAGCAGCGCCATCCGGTGCGTCTCGTCATCCCGGCGGAACTCGACGTCGACGACGTGGGACTGAGGTGCGGTGGAACCATTGGCGCGGACGCCGGCGACGCGGAAGGTCAGCCCGTCGTTGAGCGGTCCGGTGGTCGCTACGGCCGCGTCCTGCAGGCGGATGTAACGGTCGATCGGGCCGTTGGCCGCCTGCTCGCTGTGGCAGATCAGCTCCCAGGACGCTACCCAGTCGTAGCTCTGGCGGGCCGACAGGTACTCCTCGACGAGTTCCTGTGGAGTGTCCGGGCCTGCAGTGAGGACACGCCAGGTGACAGCGCCCCCGGCGACAGCCACGAAGGCGAGCACCGCCGCGGTGACGAGGAGTCCGCGGCGACGGCGGCGCGCTGGCGGTGGCGAGGCAGGAATGGCGTCGACCACCCAGTCGCGGGGACCGGGCGTCCAGCGCGGGAGGTCGTCCCGGGCGGGCGCCTTCCCGGGCTGCGCCGTCACCGGGCACCGTCCTCGGCGGCCGCGAACCGGTCGAGGAAGTACCGGACGTCGGTGAGCGGCTCGACCCGCCCGCCGGCGGCCAGGTGGAGGCTCCAGCAGGTGCCGAGGGCGTCGTCGAGGACGTCGCGGAAGACGTCGGCCCACGCGCGGTCGTCGGCGGTCGCACCCGGAGGCCCGGGCCGACACAGCGCCATCGCCAGCAGGACGTCGCCGCCGGCCGGTGCGGCCACGTCCTCGTGGAGAGCGAGCAGCTCGGCGACCAGCCGGTGACGGGGACGAGCGGGCACTTCCTCGACCGGAACGAGGAACGGCGTCTGCCGGCCGTCCGGGGTCAGCCAGCTCAGCCAAATGCTGCGGGAGGCGAACAGGGGCGGCGCGAGGAGGTCGGCCCAGCGGGTGGTCAGCTCGAGGGCGGACCGCACGGGGTCGGTGGGCATCGGTGTCGTCATGCCGGTCACCGTGGCAGCGACGGAGGACCGGGGAGCCGGTTGTCCACAGGCAGACGCGGAGCCGATGCGGTCGACCGAGCCGCTGCAGCTCTGTCCACAGAGCCCTCCGAGGTCGCACCGTCAGCTGGTCAGCGCGGCAAGGTCCAGGCATGGCCTCGTTCCGGCACCAGATCCGTCCTCAGCCGTCCGACCCGGAGATGCCAGGCACAGCGGTTCCGCTGTCGGCGCTCAGCCAGGTCGGCGTCCCGTGTTCGGTGCGCCGCGGCCTGCCCCTTCCAGGTCGGCTGAGGATCGGAGACCTCGACCTCGACCTCGGCAACGGTCGTCCGGCGTCGGCTCGCGGGCTGGGTTCGGAGGACGGGCCGGCACCCTCAGCGCCCCTGTGGCTGACCGACCGGGAGATCGATGCTCCGATGGCAACCTGGCGGCGGTTGTTCGACCTGTCTCCCGAGACTGGTCTGTGGCCTCTGGTGCTGACGCCGCTTGGGACGGAGGGATGCGAGCGCCCCTGGGACTCCGGAGAGCTCGAGCCGGCTCCCGTGGCCGCGATCGACGGGATCGACCCCGGAGCGGTGCTCGCCGAGGGTTGGGCAGACGGCCTCGTGCCCATCGGCGCCCAGCCGTATGTCGGGCATCTGCGTCCCTTCGGGAGGGAGTTCCCCGGACTATCGGCGGCAGGGCTGCACGGCGGGCGGCCCGCCTCAGTGCAGACGGATGCGCTCGCCCGCGGTGGACGGGCGCGGATTGGCCTCGTCCCGTGCGCTCGCCCCGCTGACGCGGTCGCCACGATCGGCTGGCAGGGGGCGATCAACCGGAGGAGTGCAGTCGAGCTCTCGGCCGTCCTACGGAGCTGGGAGGACCGTCACGGGATCGTCCTCGCAGGACTCGGGTTCGCCACGGTCACCCTGCTGGTTCCTCACCCACCGGCGGACGAGGCGGAGGCTCATGCGCTCGCCGCGGAGTTGGCCGCACTGTGCCCGGACGTCCTGGCAGAGGACGGCCCGGTGGACGGCTTCGGTCTCGCCGGGGACGGCACGCTCGCCGGCCTCGCCCGGCTCCTCGTGGGCCGTCCTGTCTGGAAGTTGTGGTGGGACTGATGCCCGCAACCGCAGCACAGGGAGCGAGGCCCTCAGCTGTGTGGCGGCGCTGCCACGGGACGGTTCGGCTCGGACACCCGCGTGTCCCAGCGCGTGCTGGCCAGGCGCCGCTCGGTCACCGTGACGAGCGAGAAGACGTCCGTGGCGGTGTAGCCGGTCGTCCCGCGTTCGACCGAGCGGCGCCCGAGGATGCCTGCGTCGGCCAGCTCCTCGAGAGCAGCGCGCGCAGCGGGGAAGGAGACCCCCAGGCGTCGCTGAGCGGTGCGGGTGGTGAGGATCGGGATCTCGGGCAGCGTGCGGAGGATGCGCGACGTCGCCGAGTCCGCCCGCGGTGTCTCGCGGCGTCCTCGTGCCGCTCGGTGCTCGGCGAGCCTCGCCTCCCACTCGTCCTGCATCTGCGTGACCTGATCGGCGAAGGCGGCCGCCTGCTCGGCGGCGACGGTCGTCGCCTCGAGGAAGAGGTCGAGCCAGGCGGCGACGGCGGACGCGGCCTCCGCGCTGTCGGGCGCCGAGGAGTAGCGATAGGCGGTCAGGCCGTCAACGTAGCGCCCGCGCAGCGTGGCGAGGACGAGACTGACCGGGAGGATGGCGGACGGCGTCAGGCCGCGCCGGGTGAGCACGGTGTGGATGAGCGCTCGTCCCACCCGGCCGTTGCCGTCGGTGAAGGGATGGATCGTCTCGAACTGCGCGTGGACGATGCCCGCCTGGACCAGAGGCGCATGCACGGAGCCGTTCAGGTACTCGACGAGGTCGCCCATCAGTTCCGGGACCAGTTCGGGCGGAGGCGGGACGAAGTCGGCGGACAGCGGATGCCAGCTCGAGCCGCCGATCCAGTTCTGGACCCGCCGGAGCCCGTGGTGCTTCTCGTCCGGTAGCAGCGCGGCGTGCAGCTGTTCGACGTCGGCGACCGTGACGGCATCGCCGGCCGCGAGGTCCTCGCCCGCCTTGCGGAGGATCGTGATGTTGTTGGCGACCAGGCGCGCCTGGTCGCCGAAGCCCCGGACGTCCTCGTCCTGAGCGAGCTCGGCGAGCGCGACCTGCTGCGGTGACGGCGCGATGCCCTCGATCAGCGAGCTGGCGATGGCTTCCGAGCGCAGGAGAAACCGCGACAGCCCCTCGAGTGCGCGCGCCCCCGGTCCGCTCGCCAGGTCGCGGACGGCCCGTTCGGCGACGGTGGCCCGGCGGTTGACCTCGGCGGACATGCTGAGCGGTCGCGAGGTGACGGGGTCGGGGCGGTACTGCCGGTACGGACCGGCACGTCGGTCGGAGCGGGGGACCATCTCGAGGTCCGAGTGATCCCAGACCGCGTCGAGCCACTCAGCCACGTCCTCAACCTTGCATGCGTGAGGCGCTCGTCAAAGTTTCCGACACGATCCTTTGATCGTCGGTGTGTTCGTTCAAGGATCGTGTGGCGCTCGGCCGCCGGCGCGGCTCGGAAGGGCCCCGGTGAGCTCACCAGCCCTCGTCCTCCCACGAGCGGACGGCCGAGAGGAGCGGGCTGGAGAACCGGTCGATCGCGGCCAGGGTCTCGTCGGTGAGCCCGGGTCGCAGACCGCGCTCAGCGTGGCCGTAGCGGACCAGATCGCGGAGCAGATCCGGCGCACGAGCGGCATCGACGTCGAGGAGCGCGGAGCCCTCGGGATCCAGCAGCCGGGCGACGTGGTGCGGCGCCCACAGCAGCGGATCGCCGAGGCCGTTGGCCAGGCCGTCGCCCAGGACTGCCTCGAGGAGCGGCGCCAGGAGCCAGTTGGTCCACGGGCGTCCCCAGGGACTGGCGAGGAAGGCCGCGGCGATCTCGTCGAGGTCGACGTCCTCGACTGTTCGCGGCACGGTCGCGTCGCCACCGGAGGGCAGGAGCGCGACCAGCCAGCGGACCAGCGGCCGCAGCCGGGGCCACGGAGTGTCCCGGCCGAGCAGGACGTCGAGGTCCGGTCCGCGCAGTGCCTCCGTGAGCCGGGCGCGCGCGTCGGCGGGCGCGATGTCCCGCACGGACAGGTCCGGGGTGCCTGCGGCGATCCGCGCCACGACGTCGTCGAGACGCTCCTCGTAGGCGATGCCTCCGACGGCTCGGGAGCCGAGCTCGTTATCCACCCGGACGACGGCGGTCAGCGCGTGACCACCGGGGACGATGCCGCCGACGACCAGCTCGTCGACGTCGCGGAACGGCCCGCTCAGCTCGACGGCGCGGCTCATGGGCTCGGCGCGGTGCAGCTCCGCCAGCCACCGGGGGAGCGCGTGCCCGCGGTCGGCGGCAGCGCGGCGCATCTTCCGTCGCAGGCTCTCGTCGCCGGCGAGTGCGGCCATCGCCACAGCCCCGGCGGAGGACTCGGGCCGGTCCCAGGCGGCGATCCGCCGGATCAGGGTGGCGGTCGCGGTGGGATCCGTCGCCCCCGCGGCGATGTCCACCAGCATTGCCGCCGTGGCGAGCAGCGGGCCGGGCGTGGGGGAGTCCGTGCCGGCGCGCAGGGCGCTCGCCATCATGGCCTGCCATGCGACGGCGACCTGCGGGTCGATCGGGAGGGAGGGACGTCGTCCGGTCGTGGTCATGCCGGCGGACGCTAGGAACGTCTGCCGACACGATCCGTCCGATCCGGAGAGTGCCTGTGGACAACCCACCCGAAGTGGCCGTCGAGGGCTCAGCCGCCCATACCCGGCGCGGGCGGGAGCACGCCGGCCTTCGTCAGCCAGCCGAGCCAGTCACCGATGTGCCAGGCCTCGGACACCCTGTCCCCGGTCCAGTGCAGGACGTGCGCGCCGTCCGCGGACGCGTGGTTCCCGGTCGGCTCCACCCCCGGGAGCAGCGGCGTCGTCCCGGAGAGGTCGGCCTCGGCCGTCCAGCGGTGCACGGAGGTGGTCCCGTCGACGACGTGCTCGTGCACCTGGACGTGGATGCCGGAGAAGCCCGAGCGGAAGGCGGCGACGAAGTCCCGCAGCCCGTCGCGGCCCATGTCCGGGAACGGGGGACCGTGGTAGACGAGGTCCTCGGCGAACACCTCGTCGACGGCGGACATGTCCCCCTGCTCCCAGGCCGCCATGAAGCGGATCATCGCCTCCCGCGCCCGCTCCTTCGAGACCGTCGAACCCGTGGTCTGGGTCATGGCAGCAGCTCCTTCCGCTTGCGATCCCGACGTCCCCGATGCTCCTCGGGCCGACGTCCCGGACCAGGGACTTCCGCCCCCGGAGCGCGGACCTCAGTGGACGGCGCGCTCCTGCCCCGCCCAGTACGGCGCGCGCAGCTCCCGCTTGAGCACCTTCCCGGCGGCGGACAGGGGCAGCGCCTCGACGACCTCCATCGACCGCGGCGTCTTGTAGCCCGCGAGCCGGTCGGCGCAGAAGTCCCGCAGCTCGTCGAGCGTGACCGTGGCGCCGGACGCCGGGACGACGACGGCGTGCACGCGCTCGCCCCACGTCTCGTCGGGGACGCCGATGACCGCGCAGGTGGCCACCGCCGGGTGCTGGGCGAGGACGCTCTCCACCTCGACCGAGTACACGTTCTCCCCGCCGGAGATGATCATGTCCTTGAGGCGGTCGGTGAGGGAGACGTAGCCCTGCTCGTCCATCCACCCGGCGTCGCCGGTGTGCATCCAGCCGCCGTGCAGCGCCTCCGCGGTGGCCTCGGGCCGGTCCCAGTAGCCGAGCATGACGTTGCCGCCGCGGACGACGATCTCGCCTACCTCGCCCCGCGGCAGCTCGACGTCGTCCGGCCCGACGACGCGCACCTCGCAGCACGGCGCGGCACGCCCGACGGTGCGCCGGTGGACGGCGTCCTCGTGGTCCTCGGGGGTGAGCAGGGTGGCGACGGGCGCGAGCTCGGTCATGCCGTAGGCCTGCACGAAGCTGGCGTTGGGGAAGCCCTTCATGGCGCGGCCGAGCAGCGCGTCGGACATGGGGGAGGCGCCGTAGAGGACACGCCGCAGGCTGGTCAGGTCGAACTCGTCGACCCGCGGGGAATCGACGGTCAGCTGGATCATCGTGGGCACCAGCAGGACGTCGCTGACGCGGTGCTCCTGCACGGCGGCCAGGACGGCGACCGGGTCGAACGCCGGGATCATCACCTGCGTGCCGCCGACCACGCAGCCGGCGACCCAGGCGGAGAAGTCGGCGAGGTGGAACATCGGCGCCGCGTGCAGGTACACGCGGTCGCCCGGGGTGGGGACGCCGGCGAGGTAGCCCATGGACGACGTCAGCAGGTTGTCGTGGCTGAGCATCACGCCCTTGGACCGGCCGGTGGTGCCGCCGGTGTAGAAGACGCCGGCGAGTGCGTCGCCGCCGCGGCGGGCGTCCTCGACCGGCTCGTGCGCCGCGACCAAGTCCTCGAAGGCGAGCATCCTGTCGGGGGTCGGGCCGTCGCCGGCGTGGACGACGTGCTCCAGACCGGGGCAGGCCGCGCGGATGCCGTCGACGCACCCGGCGAGGGCGTCGTCGACGACGAGCACCCGGGCACCCACCTCGGCGAGCGACTCGGCGATCTCCGGGACGCTCCAGCGGAAGTTCACCGGGACGACGACGCCGCCGGCCCACAGCGTCGCGGCGAGGAACTCGGAGTAGCGGTCGGAGTTCAGGGAGAGGATCGCCGCGCGGTCGCCGTCCCCGATCCCGAGCTCCTGCAGGGCGGCCGCGAGGCGGGCGATCCGGTCGACGGACTCGGCGTGGGTGCGGATGCGGCCGGCGCAGACGGTGGCGACCTCGTGCGGCCGCTGCTGGACGTGGCGGTGCAGACCCTGGGTGACGTACACGGGACCTCCCTGTCCGGTGGAGGCTCCGCATCGTGGCGGCGACGGCGAGGCGGGGCCAGAGGCGGACGGCCCTGCGGCGGCGCGCGGCGTGTTCCCGGGGTGACGCGGCGCCACTAGGGTGCGCGCGCGTGAGCGCCGCCGTCGAGACGCCCGTCCTGCCCTCCCCGCGCGCCGCCGTCGCGGAGCCCGCGCGGCTGGCCGCGGTCGGCAGCTACCGGCTGGGCGGGCACGCGGGCGTCGCCGACCTCGACGCCGTCGTCGCCTACATGGCGCAGACGGTGGAGGCGCCGATCGCGATGATCAACCTGGTCGGCCCGGACGAGCAGTGCTACCCGGCCGAGAAGGGGGCCGGGGCGCCGTACTCGCACGTGCCCGACGAGCTGTCGTTCTGCGCGTACGTGGTGGCGCTGCGGGAGCCGCTGCAGGTTGCCGACGCGCTCGACCACCCGGTGTTCCGCGACAACCCGGCGGTGGCGGCCGGCGCGATCCGGTCCTACCTCGGGGTGCCGCTGGTCGACGAGGACGGCTTCGTCCTCGGCTCGCTCGGCGTCTTCGACGACGAGCCGCGCGCGTTCTCGCAGGCGGAGCAGGCGCTGCTGGAGAACCAGGTCCGGCTGGTGCGCGGCGTGCTGTCGCTGCGGCGGCAGGTGGCCGCGCACTGCTGGGACAAGGGGCTGCTGGCGGCGCAGGGGCGGACGCTGGAGGCGGTGGCGGCCGGGCTGCCGCTGGAGGCGGTGCTGGACACGCTGGCGTCGTCGACGGCTTCGCTGGCTCCCGAGGCGGATGACGAGCAGTCGCGGCGGCTGCACGAGACGGTGGACCGGCTGACCGCGGTGGCGACCAAGGCCGACGGGTGGAAGCAGGCGCTGCTGCGGTCGGCGCGGCAGGACCCGCTGACCGGGCTGGCCAACCGCAGCCACCTCCTCGACACCGGCCGCGCGGCGCTGGCGGTCGGGGGAGCGGTGCTGTTCGTGGACGTCGACCGGTTCAAGGAGGTCAACGACCGCGGCGGGCACGCGGTGGGGGACCAGCTGCTCGTCCGCCTCGCCGACCGGCTCCGCCGGCACGTGGAGCGGGAACTGCCGGGGGCGGTGGTCGGCCGGCTGGGCGGGGACGAGTTCGTGGCGGTCCTGCCCGGGGTATCCGCCGCCGCGGCCGAAGCGATCGGGCACGGGCTGGCCGCCGTGCTGGTGGACGAGGTCGAGGTGGGACGGCGGACGGTGCGGGTGTCGGCCTCGATCGGGCTGGCGATGGCCGCGCCCGGGACGACGCTGGACGAGGTGCTCTTGCTGGCGGACCGGGCGATGTACGGCGCCAAGGAGCGCGGCCGCGGCGTCCTGCACATCGTGGGGACCGAGGACCTACCGGCGTAGGGACGGTGCTCCGGTCGCGCTTCGCATGTCTCATCCAGGGTGGCGTGCGGTGCGTCGAGGGTTCATGGGATCGCGGGCTTGCTACTCATCTCTTGATCGGGAGGTGACTCACCGTCCCCTGGAGAGGATCGGCGTGACGACCAGCCCTGTCGATGCAGAGTCCGCAACCGTGGTCAGGAGCCCGGCACCTCCTCGGCGACGCCGGCTCGCGCTTGTCGTCCTGAGCTGCATCAGTGTCGCCATGACCGCGCTCGCGGTCCTCGCCTTCATCTCTGGGCAGACAGACGCGGACGCGACTGCCGACCTCGTCGAACAGGCCAGGTCCGAGGGAGTTGCAGAGGGCAGGGCCGCGGGCGTCACTGCCGGCAGGAGCCAGGCAAAAACATCATTGGGGCAGCAACACGACCGCGAGCTGGCTGAGGCCACGCTGAGCGCATACAACGCAGGTGCCGAGTTTGCATACCCGTCCGGGGTCGCCGACGGTCGCAGCGCAGGCTACGAGGAGGGCTACGCGGCTGGCGTAGCCAGGGCTATGCGGAAGGTCAGCTCGACGGCCAAGCCGCCGGCGAGGCGGCTGGCTACAGCGACGGCTACCGAGACGGAGAAGCTGCCGGCTACGACGAGGGCTACGACGACGGACTGAACGCGGGCGCCTCGCGCTACGCGTACTGCCAGACGCACAGCATCAGCGTCTACTGCTGGCGGAACGGTTGGACATCCCTCCGTCCGGCCCGACAGCGGGCACCGAAGAGTGGGAGAGCTCCTTGCCATCGCACTGGATCCTCAAGTCCAACCCGCAGGTGTGGAACGTATGGGAGTGGTGGGAGAAGGAGGACACCGAGCTCAACTCCTGGACGATCAGCCGGCGCATCGACCAGATCGGTCCCGGTGACGACTTCGCCTTGTGGGTCACCGGACCAGAGGCCGGCGTGTACGCCTTCGGCAAGGTCGTCGGTCAACCGCAGGGGCCGGGGTACGCCGGAGGCGGCTACTGGGAGACACCACCCGAGGGACCCGTCTGGGACGTCGAACTCGCGACCGAGGGCTACTTTTTCGAGTCGCCCATCTACAAGAGCGAGTTGGCTGCAGACCCGGACTTCGCCGACGCCTTGATCCTGCGTGTGCCTGCGGCGGCCAATCCTTTATCGCTCACCGATGTGCAGTGGGACGCACTCGTACGGCATTTCCCGGGAGCAGGATCCACGAGTCGCCCGAGAACCGACGAGGTCGTCGTGACCAGCAGGCGCGTCGGCCTCCCCCCTTCAGACACCGACTACGAGGTCGGGACGACGGAACGGAAGCTGGCATTCCGCGAGGCGCGCCTGCTCCAGGCATTTGAGCGACAGCATCCGCACCCGCTCACTCGTCAGCGTGTTCGCTTGCCGGACGGGGACTCGATCGAGTGCGACGCCTATGACGCTGTGGACGACCTCGTCATCGAGGCGAAGGGCAGCGCAGGGCGCGACGACGTCCGCACTGCGATCGGCCAGCTCCTGGACTATCGCCGCCACATCGGGAGCAACCCGAGCATGGCGGTCCTCTTTCCTGAGGACCCCAGCTCGGACCTCCGTGAGCTGCTTGCGGAGTGCGATATCACTGTGATCGTTCTCCGGGGCGGCGTGTTCACACGGCTCTAGCCCGGTTGGCTGCACGACCAGCTGGCCCCGCGCTGTGACTCGCCCGGGGCCCCTCACTCGATTGCGTTACGACACGGTCCGCCTACGCTCTGTTGTCGGTCGTCCATGCGAGCCTCTGGCGTCTGCTGGTCCCCGACGACAGGAGAGTGCTCCGTGCGGCTGTTTCCGATGTTCGACGCGAAGGGCCTCGCGGAGGAGAACCAGAAGGCATACGAGGAGCTTCTGGCCACCAAGGAGGAGGCGGAGCAGCAGGCAGCCGGAGCCCAGATGAGGCTGGACGCGGCCTACAGGAAGGGGTTCGACACCTACCTCAGCCCGTTCGCCGCCCAGTTCGCCCGCCTGCGCAACGTCGAGCTCAGCGATCTCCCTACCATCACGGCGGTGCCCGAGCTGAAGGCCATGGACGTCAAACTGCGCGACGTCGGCTTCAAGGCCGTGGACGGACTGGCTGCTCTGGCAGGCGGCAGTGCCGCCGGGGCAGCGGCCGGGGGATTGACCTTTGCTGCCGTCGGCGCGCTGGCAGCTGCCTCGACGGGAACTGCCATCTCTGCGTTGAGCGGAGCTGCGGCGACGAGCGCGACGCTCGCATGGCTCGGCGGTGGATCCCTCGCGGCCGGCGGGCTCGGCGTCGCGGGCGGTACCGCAGTACTCGCCGGCGTGGTGGCTGCGCCGGCGGTCCTGATCGCCTACGGCGTCATGTGGTGGAAGGGCGAGGAGGCCTACCAGCAGCAGGTCAAGGTCCAGCAGGAGCTGGAGGTCGCCAAGAGTGAGATGGCCGTCCAGGTCGCGAAAGTCGACGCAGCCGTCAAGCGCATCAAAGACACGTGCCGGGTGGTCCGCGCGCTCGGCGCCTGTGGGCGTCCGCAGCTCAAGAAGCTCACCGCGCTCATCGACACGAACGATGACTACGCCGCCTACACGCCAGCGCAGCGGGCGCTCGTGGCTGAACTCGCGGGTGTGGCCCAGGCCATGGCCGCCGTCATTGCCTGCCCGATCGTCGACGAGGACGGGCGTGTGACGGCGATGTCCGACAGGACCATCACCGCCGCCACCAAGCTCGCCGACCGCCTGGCTGCATGAGCGGATCACCTTTCGAGGGTCGGCCAGCGCTCGCGGAAGCAGTTCAGGAGGAAGCCGCTCGAGCCGCTGCTCACGCGGCTACTCAGGTGGGTCGGCGGCAGCTCGCCTTGCTGCTGCAACAGCGCGAGGTCGCAGCGCGCATGGCCGAGCGATTCGGAGCGCTGGGGCAGGCTCAACGGCAGGGACACGTCTTCGAGTGGATGCACGAACTCTCGTACAACCTCAAGGCGGTAGCTCAGAACGAGGCAGCGCGGCTCCGCGTCACGACGTGGCTCGGCGAGCCGCACGCTGCTGCTGACCTCCGGGTCCATGGCCCTTCGGGGGAAGTGCTGAGTGAGGTGCAGGCGAAGGTCGTCAGTGGAGCGGCGCGACGTCTGGCGTCGACGGACGGACTCACCGCGGACAAGTACGGGGAGATGCAGCTCCTGGTACCGAGGGACCACCTGACCGAGACTCAGGACCTGCTCGACCGGCGACTCGCGATGCCCGAGGGACAGCTCCATGCGCGGTATGCGGACGTCCGCGAGCGGCTCACCGACCGGGTCGTCAGCGGGAACGTCTCCTCGACCCCGGTGGGCACCGGCGACGTCGCAAGTGCGGCGCGTGACCCGCAGGCATACCTGCAGTCGTTGATTAGGTCCCAACAGCTGCGCGACATCGCGCACGCCGGCGGTGCGGCAGCACTGACGGCCGGGCTCACGACCGGCCTGGTTGAGGTCGCGACCTCCTACGTTCAGGCGGGAACACGCGAGGGCATCCCCTGGCCCGAGGTGGCCCGCCGAGCGGCGCAGAGCGCGCTCAAGGCCGGAACCGTCGCCTGTCTCAGCGAAGGCATTGCCAGCGCTGCGCAGCACGCGGCGGAGGCAGGAGCCGGCTCCTGGGTCGGTGCCGTGGTCGACGGCGGATTCGACCACGTCCTGGGTAGAGCCGTGTTCGACCTGGCCGGCATCGCGCATGGCGTCGCCACGGGTCGGCTGACCGCCGACGCTGCGGCTTGGGCGGCGGCGGAGACCCTGACCAAGGACCTCGCCGGATTGGCTTGTGCCGCGGTGGGCCAGTCGGTTATCCCCGTCCCGGTTGTGGGGGCGCTGATCGGCCGGGTGGTCGGCCAGTACGGAGCCGTCATGTTGGTCCAGGGCCTGCGGCTGGCGGTCACGGCCCGCGACAGATCGGCCGCGTGGGACGCCGAGTACGAGGCGCTGCTGCGTCACACTGCGGAGATCCAGGCAGCTGCCGCAGAGGAGCTCCGCGAGGTGGAGACAGCTCTGGCGGTCTACGACGTGGGCTTCCGCCGCCTGGTGCTGCCTCGGCTGGACGCGATCCAGACAGCCCTGGGCATAGGCAGGCCGGACGACGTCCTCGCCGACCTGGCGGACCTCACGCACACGTACTTGGGGACGCCGGTGTTCGCCTCGATGGCGGAATTCGACGCGTTGATGCAGGACCGGGGCTTCACGCTCGTTCTCGACCTGGGTGGCGTATGACCGCCTCCGGCTGACGCGACGTCCTGGCCCGAACCGGTGCGCGTGCTCCGCACCAGGGCTGCGGCCGGTGAGCAGCCATGTGCCCGCAGTTCGGTCGCTCGTGCATCGGCGCGTCCTCGTTCAAGGGGGCCTTCCCCTTGCCGCTCGAGACTCCGAACCTCCACGTGCACCGCCGAGGAGGTCGCCATGAGATGTTGACCAGGGCGGGTCGTATGGGAGCGCGACCTGGTGGAGCGAGCTAGGGCTCGGTGAAAGCCGAACGGCGGCAGCGGCCGAGACCCGTCTCCAGCAGCAACAGCACTCACGGGCCCGATCCGCCCATACCGATACACACGCCACTGGTCCTCGAGCTGAAAGTCATGCTCGACTGTCTCGGCCGGGTGCCGAGTGAGCCTCAGGCGGTCCGCGGACCGCAAGGTGACCAACCTGCCGTCGCCGAACGGCAAGACAGCCAAGATCGCCAACAGTTTCGGCCTCCCGGCCGGACGCGACTACTCCTGTCCTGGAGCCACGGAGACCTGCCAGCGCGTCTGCTACGCCGGCAAGCTCGAGAACCTGTACAAGGGCCTGCGTGAAGTGCTCACCGCGAACCTGGCCGAGCTGATGTGGCTCGATCGAGCAGGAATGGCCCAGCTCTTGAACGACATGATCGCCGACTTCCGAGCCGACTGTGAGCGCGCCGAAGCCAGAGGAGCGAGCGTCCCGAGGGACTTCCGCATCCACTGGGACGGCGACTTCTTCTCCTGGGACTACGCGCAGGCGTGGGCGGATGTGGTCCGGAGCAACCCGGATGTCCATTTCTGGGTTTACACCCGCAGCTTCGATCCCGCGGCCCTGGACGTCCTCCCGGCGCTCGTCGGGTTGTCCAACCTGTCGGTTTACCTCTCAGTCGACCCCGACAACCTGGAGGCCGCCAAGGCCGCGCGGCAACGACACTCCTGGGTTCACTGGGCCTATCTGGCTGAGACCTTCGCCAGCGGCCGGGCGGACTTGGCCGACCTGCCCGGCAAGCGTTACCCGTGTCCGGAGAATGGGCACCGGATCCCATTGATCTCCGAGAAAGGCTCGGCCTGTATCCGGTGTGGCATCTGTCCTAGCGGTCGTGGCGACGTCGTCTTCTCGATCGCGAAGAAGTGACGTCGCCCCTCGATGGCTCGGCCGGCTTCGGACGTCATCGATCGCGACTCGTCGCTCGGAGTGCGTCGTCTGAGGCTTGGCCATATTTAAGCGCGGTCGCGCCGTTGACTGCGATGTGAGACCACGGCGGGTGCTCGCTCCGTGGACGGCTCCTTATGAAGACGCAGGAACACCTCAGCCGGCGTGCTCTCTTGCGCGTCAGGGCTGCGGTCGGCCGTCGAGACGCCTACCGCATGATCAACTCCTTGAGAGGTTGACTCGCCTAACTCCAACGAGTGATGTAGCGCCCCAAGCGTCACAGAAGTGCATGTTTGCAACAGGGAGTATCGGAACGGCTCGTTAGCGTCACGGGCGTGGAGATTCGCTCGTGACCTCGCTGCTGCGCCGGACGTCTGTGGCGTCCGACCTGCCTGCCGTCGGCCAGCTCGTGACCGTCCGCGGACGCAACTGGGTCGTCGTTGATGTCCAGGAGTCCCGGATCCCCCTGGACGTCACGGCAGCGAGCGTGGGGGAAGGCGCCACGTTCGTCACTCTGAGCAGCGTCGAGGACGACGGTCTGGGCGAGGAACTCCGGGTCCTGTGGGAGCTCGAGGCCGGACGCCGTGTCCTGGAGCGCGCCACCCTGCCGGACGTCTCGGAGGGCCGGTTTGACGACCCTGCCAGGCTCGGCGCCTTCCTGGACGCCCTGCGCTGGGGCGCCGTCACGAGCGCCGAGACGACGGTCCTGCAGGCACCGTTCCGTGCTGGCATCTCGGTCGAGGACTACCAGCTCGAACCGGCCATCCGTGCGCTCAGCCTGCCTCGCGTCAACCTGCTCGTCGCGGACGACGTCGGGCTGGGCAAGACGATCGAAGCTGGCCTGGTCGTTCAGGAGCTCCTGCTCCGCAGCCGTGTCCGTCGGGTCATGGTCGTCTGCCCCGCCCACCTGACCGACAAGTGGCACGACGAGATGCTGAACCGCTTCGGCCTCGACTTCGCGGTGGTCAACAGCGAGACCTTGAGCCAGGTACGCCGTGACCGCGGACTGCACGCCAACCCGTTCAAGGTCTACCCCTACACGATCGTCAGCCTGGCCTGGCTGCGTGGCCCGAAGGCCGGCCGGCTGCTGGACGAGGTCCTCACTCAGTCCGGCCTGAGCCGCACCCGCCCGCTCGACCTGCTCATCGTCGACGAGGCACACCACGTCGCGCCGCCGGGCAAGGGACAGTACGCCGTCGACAGTCAGCAAACCCGGATCGTCAAGCGGCTCGCGGACCACGCCGAACACCGGTTGTTCATGTCAGCGACGCCGCACAACGGCTACCTCGAGTCGTGGACGGCCCTCCTCGCGATGCTCGACCCGCAGCGATTCGCTCGTGGGGTGGTCCCGGACCCGGCCGCGCTCAAGCAGATCCTCATCCGACGGCTGAAGACCGAGATCACCAACGCCGACGGCACGCCGCGCTACCCCGCGCGGCAGGCGATGGACATCACCGTCACCTACCCGAAGGGCGAGCTGGAGGTCCAGGACCTGCTGGCCCGCTACACCCGCGCTCGCTCCGCAAAGGCCAAGAACAAGTCCCGCAAGGCTGGTGTCGACCTGCTGGGACTGCTGCTCAAGAAGCGCTTCTTCAGCAGTCCCGCGGCCTTCGCCAGCACGGTGCTCGCCGTCCGCGACAACAGCGTCAAGATCGACCTCGCCTGGGCGCCCGAGGGCTATGACATCGAGGTCGACGAGCGCTTCGCCCATGGACTCGACGAGGACCGGCAGCAGCTGCTGGACGCCGACTATGCCGACGACGACGCAGTCGACGAGGCCGAGCTCGTGGTCCTGACCAAGGCACAGCAGGTCGCCGGCAAGGTGGACGCCGACGAGGCCGGGCTGCTCGACGAGCTTTGCACCTGGGCGGAGCAGCACGGCCACGAGACCGACGCCAAGGCCCAGGCGCTACTCGCGTTCCTGCGCGAGACGTGCCTGGACGACTCAGGGCAGTGGAACGACGAGCGCGTCGTCGTCTTCACCGAGTACCGGGACACTCAGCGCTGGCTGTTGGAGCTGCTGGAGAAGCACGGCCTCGCTGGCCCCGGTCGCGTTGAGCTGCTCTACGGCGGGATGGACGACGACAAGCGCGCCACCGTCATGACGGCGTTCCAGCGCCCGCCAGACCTACACCCGATCCGGATCATCCTGGCCACAGACACTGCCAGCGAAGGTGTTGACCTTCAGAACCACTGCCACCGACTGGTCAACTACGACCTGCCTTTCAACCCCAACCGGTTGGAGCAGCGCGCCGGCCGGATCGACCGGTACGGGCAGATTAGGACGCCGCTCGTCTACCACTTCGCCGGGAGCGACTGGGAGACCGCCTCGAAGGAAAGCCTGCAGGGCGACCTGCAGTTCCTCACCATCATCGCCCGCAAGATTGCCGCTGCCCGTGAGGACCTCGGCAGCGTCAACCCGGTCATCAGCGACGCTGTCGAGCGGCGCATGCTGGGCCGGCCCGCACGCAACTTCGACATCGACCGGACCCTCGCCAAGGCGAAGGCCGACCCCGCTCTCAAGGTCGAGCGTCAGTTGCGCGAGGAGACGGCTCGGCTGGCGGCGACCCTCGACAACAGCCGCCGCGAGCTGCACTGCACTTCCGCGGACGTCGAGCGCGTCGTCCGCACCGGGCTCGCCCTCGGGCGCCAGCCCGACCTGACTCCCGAGGTCCGGGACGGCCACACCGTCTTCCACGTCGGCACCCTGACCGGCTCCTGGGCGCGCACCGTCGCCGACCTCGCGGACCGTGACTACGGCCAGCGGCCGCTCTCGTTCGATCCGGGCTACGCCGCCAAGCGCGACGACGTCGTCCTCGCGCACCTCAACCACCCGCTCGTCGCGATGGCCACCCGGCTTCTGCGCGCTGAGGTCTGGGGCGCCAGCCAAGACGGCGGGCAGAGCAGCCTCGCCCGTGCGGCCAGCATCCGCGTTGAGGACCCGGCGCTGAGCGAGGAGGTGCTGGCCGCGTACAGCCGCCTCGTCGTCATCGGCGCTGACGGCAAGCGCCTGCACGAGGAGCTCGTCCCGGTCGGCGGAACGCTGCGCGGCACGTCCTTCGCCCGCCTGGGCGTCACCGAACTCGCGCGGATCCTGGACGCCACCCTCGGACCCGACGCGCATCCCATCGCCGCCGGCCCCGGTGCTCGGCAGGCGCTCGTCGAGGCCTGGGACAGGGTGAGCGGCAATCTCGGCCTCGCCATCGAGGCCCGCGCCAAGGAACGCCAGGAGAGCCTCACACGAGCCCTCGGCCGGCGCCGCGACGACGAGGTCAAGCGAACCACCCAGCTGCTCGACGCCTTCGCTGAAGCCCTCAGGGGGGCCATCAACGTCGACAGCGCTCCCCAGCAGCTCTCGTTCGCCGACCTCGAGCCCGACGAGCGTCAGCAGCTCACCGCCGACCGCGCTGCGTGGCAGGAACGCCTCGACCGGCTGCCTGTGGAGCGCGCCGAGGAGCTCGCCCGTATCCGAGGCCGGTACGCGAGCGTCGAGTTCCTGACCTTCCCGGCCGCCGTTGTCCACCTCGTCCCGGCAGGACTCGACCGATGAGCAACTCCACCCACCGGACTCGTCGCGGCCGCAGGCCCAGCAGCACTGACTGGCTGCAGATCCTCGACATCGACGGTCCGTTTCTCGCCGCCCCCGTCGTCACCGACACGTGGCCCGACGGGCTGCCTGCCCTCGACCAGGCGCGCATGGACGCGCTGCGTACGAGCAACTCGCTCTACGACGCGAACCCCGGCGCCCGTGACGGGTTCATCCGCCACATCCTCGTGGACACCCTCGACTGGCGGCACAACCTGGCCTGGGGCCCGGATGCCGCCGCTTTCGCCGTTGCCGTCCCCGAGCACCAAACCAGGGTCGACATCACGTTCGCGATGCAGGCCCAGGACGACACCGGCGTCGTGACGCCGGGAGCCGCCCTGCTCCTCGGCATCGTGCTCCCGCCGAAGACCGCGACGACCGGCCGGGCCCCAGTGGGTGGCGGCACGTGGACAGCTGGCCCGGCTGACCGGCTCGCGCACGCGCTGCGCGTGCGTGGCGTGCCTCTCGGTCTCGTCACCAATGGGGACACGTGGACGCTTGTCAGCGTCTCCGACGGCGGTGCCGTCAGCACCGCCACGTGGACCCGGCATGCGTGGCTGGAGGAGCCGCAGACCCTGCGCGCCTTCGTCGCGCTGCTCACCCGAGCCCGGTTCCTCGGGGTTGCCGCGGATCAGACTCTGCCCGCCCTGCTCACGGCGAGCCTGGCTCGGCAGGAGGAGGTCACTGAGCGCCTCGCCGAGCAGTCCCAGGCTGTCGTCGAGATGCTCGTGGCCACCCTCGGCCGGCTCGACGCGACACACCTCGCCGAGCACGGCGCGCGCTTGCTGCCTGGCAACGTTGGACCCGCCGAGGTGTACCAGGCGTCAGTCACCGTCCTGATGCGCCTGGTGTTCCTCCTCTACGCCGAGGAGCGCGGCCTGCTCCCGCTCGACGACGACACCTACGCGGGCGGCTACGCCGTCACCACCCTGGCCGAGAGCCTTCGCGAGCGCGCCACCGATCACGGTGAGGATGCCCTCGAGCGCACGGCGACCGGCTGGTATCGGCTGCTGTCATTGTTTCGTGGCGTTCACCGCGGTGCCCGCCACGAGCAGCTCATCCTGCCGGCGTACGGCGGCAGCCTGTTCGACCCCGACCGGTTTCCGTGGCTGGAAGGCCGAGCCAGTGCCACGGAGCCGCTGGGCAGAAACCGCGTCCCAGCGATCGACGACCGCACCCTGCTGCGTGCCCTCGACGCACTGCAGACGCTGCAGTTTGCCAAGGAACGTCGCCGAGTCTCCTATCGCAGTCTCGACGTCGAGCAAATCGGCTACGTCTACGAGGGTCTGCTCGACCAGGACGCCCGCACCGCCGAGGACTGGGTCGTCAGCATTGCCGTCAGCGACAAGGACCTCCGTAAGAACGGCCCGGAGATATACCTGACCGACTTGGAGGTCCAGCAGGCCAAGGGCGACGATGCCCTCGCCGCCTGGCTCGTCGACCAGATCAAGAACGCGGGCGGCAACCGCAGTAAGGCGAGCATCCTGAAGGCCCTCACCTCGCCGACCGGGGACGACGCGCAGCGCTTCGCCCGGCTGGTCCGCGAGGCCTGCGGCAACGACGACACTGCCACCGCACGCGTCATGCCCTACTGTCGGCTCCTCCGGATGGACCCGCGCGATCTCCCAGTGGTCTACCCGCCGGGCAGCCTCTACCTCACCGACAGCAGCGCCCGCGCCAACACAGGCGCCATTTACACGCCGCGGTTCCTCGCCGAGCGGGTCGTCGAGACGACTCTCGAAGGCCTCGTCTACAAGCCGGGGCCGCTGGACACAGAAGACAAGAGCGCCTGGGTGCTGCGCACCCCGAAGGAGATCCTCGACCTAAGAATTTGTGACATCGCCGCTGGCAGCGGTGCGTTCCTCGTCGCCGCCACTCGCTACCTCGCCAACCGGCTCGTCGAGGCTCGTCGCCAGCACGGCTCTCAGTCCAAGGTGCCGGACGCGGACGAGCCCGCGACAGTGTCGTTCGGTGCGCGGGCGCTTGAGGAGCAGGAGCTTCTCGACGCACGTCGAGAAGTCATCGATCACTGTATCTACGGCGTCGATATCAACCCCATGGCCGTCGAGATGGCCAAGCTCAGCCTCTGGCTGGTGACGCTCGACCCTCGCCGGCCCTTCAGCTTCCTCGACGATCGACTCGCAATTGGGGACAGCCTGCTCGGTATCACTAGCCCTGACCAGCTCCGCGACCTTCACTTTGATCCTAAGAAGGGGCGCGCTCTCCACGAGAACGCCCTCGACCTCTACACGTCTAAGACCGACGAGCTTATGAAGGCCGCAAGTGAACTGCGATGGCAGATCGCGGAAATCGATCTGCATGACGCTCGAGACGCTGAGTACAAGAAGCGCCTCCTGCATCGCAGTGAACAGCTCACGAGGCGTCTGGCGCTGATAGCCGACGCGCTATCTGGCGCGGTCGTGGCCGGTGCGTCGGAAAGCGACTTTCTGAAAGTTGCGATGTTGGCAAATGATGCCAATGACGGCTCGAACTATGGTGATGAAAAGCTGCGAGAATCGGTCGTGGCCGTACTTGGCGGCACAACTGGAGCTCAGAATCGGCCAGCCCATTTCCCTCTGTTGTTCCCCGAGGTATTCACGGACGGTCGTAGCGGATTTGATGCCATCGTCGGCAATCCTCCCTTCCTTGGGAATCGGCACTGGAGGGCTGCTTTTGGCCCTGACTTTCAAGCACTTGCTGCGCGACTGCTGGCAGCGCGGTCGATTGGCAAGATTGATTTGGCTGCGCTCTTTCTGCGTCGCGCCTGCACAATCCTCGGGGAACAGGGCTCCGTTGGCCTTATTTTGACAACCTCGCTCCGCGAGCCTCAAGCCCGTCCGCATACATATGAAGCCCTCACGTCTGACGGCTTGGAGATATTTGCGGCCGAACCCGAGATTCCCTGGCCGACCTCCAGTGTTGGTATTCATGTGAGCCTTGTGTGGCTAACCCGTGCTGCAGTATTCGTTTCCCGGCGACTTGGTGGCCGTAATGTTGATAGGATCCCTGCCTCACTGTCCGAAGAGGTCGAATCGCTGACGCCAGAACCGCTCAGTTGGCTCTTCGCATTCGAAGGGTCACACAACGGCAAGGGCGAAAGCTTCTTGGTTGACGCGTCCGATTCGCAGCTTCCAGCCTTGCGTGATGAAGCCCCTGACTTATGGGTTCCATATCTCACTGCTGATGATATCGCTGGTTCGCTGGTTCTCCATCCAAGGCGCTACTGCTTTTATGCCGGGGATCAATCTCTTCACGCAGTCTGTGCGGGCCGTCCGCTAACCGAGCGATTCTTGCACGAGGTCGTTCGGCCGCAGCGATCGCCGGACGCGCTGAAGTCCTACCCCGGGCTCATTGATCGATGGTGGCAGATGGTGCGAACTCGCTACGCACTGCGGCAGCAACTCGGCGCAATCGCTCCAACCTATATCGCCATGCCAGCTGTCTCGAAATACGCGATCGCAGCACGCGTGCCGGCGACATGGCTGGCGAACAATGGCGTGAGGCTGATCGCGGATCATGGTGATTGGCTTTTCGCGTTCATGCATTCGCAGTGGTTCGAGTCCTGGGTGTGGCGTTTCTCGGGTCGGCGCGAGACGAGAATCAACCTCGCGGTCACCGGGGCTATTCACACATTGCCCAAATTGCGCTTGTCTGATGACTGGGCTGGCACCTGGCTTCAAGACTGGGAAGAGGCCGTGCGTGCGGCGGCGAGGAGTGGGAAGGGGCTCACCGACTTCTGGAACAATTTCCATTCCAACATCGATGCTCCACCGCTCAACCGCTGTCGGCGGCTTCGCGGTGTGCTTGATCGTCGTATTGCCGAGGAGAACGATTTGCCGGACCTTTCGAGCGCTTCCACTGTCATCGATGTTGGGCCGCGCTTCGGATGGGATACCGCTAGCAGGGAGGTAGCCGTTCAGCATATGTACCGGCTTCACCTCGAACAGCGAGCCTTATTAACGGAGACTCCCAGACGTCAGCGACCGACGGCGGTCGCCGGGCTCGGCCAGATGCAGTTCGGTGATGGCGCATGAGTGCGGTGCGTCAGATTGCATCTGAGGAGCAGGAGGTTGTGGCGACGTCTGCGTCGGTACGTTCGGAGATCGAGCGCTTACTCGGCAAGGACCTAGTGGGTCCGTGGGACGACGAAGCGCACGAGGTGCTGCCGCAGGGCTCGACGCCGGGGGAGCGGTACATCCTCGGGGTCCTCGCGCCGCGGGGCAGCGTCCTCGACGCCGGACTGACTGACGTCACCGCGAGCGACGACGGCACCGGAGAAGGGGCAGGGGAGGCGGCCGCCGCCGCGGCGGCCGGCTCCATGGCACCCGCGTCCCTGGGCCTGTCCTTCCGCGTCGCGAAGACCACCACGCGGCTGCCCGTCGAGGCAGCGTGGGGTCGTTATGAGCAGGAAAGGGTCGACATCGACACGCAGGACGGGCCGGAGCAGCGCCTTGCCTGGGTACGCCGCCCCGAGGCCTCGAAGACCGAGATCGACCTGACGGTGCCGGACGACACTGCTCCACTGCCGGGCGCCCCGATGGGCGTTGTGGTGCGCTGGCGTACTCGCCTCGTCGGTGAGTGCAGGTTCGTCGACGTCTCGTTGGTGAACGGGCAGCCGGAGCCGAAGGACAGGCGCGACGCCGCGAAGCTCTTCCAGGTCCGCCTGGCCGTCACTGCCCTGGACGGTCACGCGGCCGTGTTCCTGCCGCACAGCGACGACACGCACGACGTCGCCGGCGACACGAGCGACGTCGGTGCAGACGGCGAGCCGGTCACCGCGACTGACCCTGAAGTCGCGGCACTCACCATGCTGTACCGCGGCGCGCTGCAGTTCGCCGTCGGCCGCAACTGCGCCCCGGTCGTACAGCGTCGAGACGGCGAGGACCGGGCCTGGCGGCTGTCCTCGACGGCGCTCCCCACGTACGACATCCCGCAGACCGTCGCGCCGGACCCGTCCAAGCAGCCGCTCCTCGCCGGACTCCAGCTCGACATGCGCTGGCTCGGGACCGCCGACAAGGCCGAGGTGCTCCGCTCGCTCGCCCCTCTGGCGAGCGGCTACGCGACGTGGCTCGAGCAGCAGGCTGAGCGAATCGAGAAGGACCCGACGCTGGCGCGGCATCAGCAGCCGGCGAAGACGAACCTCACGGCCGCGCGGAAGATCGCGGCGCGCATGCAGGCAGGACTCGACCTCCTGGGCGAGGACTCCCCGCGGGGTGCGCAGGCATGGCAGGCGTGGCAGTTCGCCAACCTCGTCATGGCCGATCAGCGGCAGCGGACCGAGGTTGCCGCCCTCCGGACGAGCCCTGAGCAGCCGATCGGTGAGCTCCTCAAGGAGACCGACCGCCCTGAGCAGCGCTCGTGGCGGCCGTTCCAGCTGGCGTTCGTTCTGCTGAACCTGCCGTCGCTGGTCGATCCTGCCCATGTGGAGCGGAGCCTTCCTGGCGCCGATGAGGGCAACGGCTTGCTCGACCTGCTGTTCTTCCCGACCGGCGGTGGCAAGACCGAGGCCTACCTCGGTCTGACCGCCTTCACCTTCGCCATCCGGCGGCTGCAGGGAGTCGTCGGGGATGGCGCTGATGCGCGGGACGGCGGCGCCGGCGTCGCCGTTCTTATGCGCTACACGTTGCGGCTGCTGACGGCCCAGCAGTTCCAGCGCGCCGCGGCGCTCGTCTGCGCGGCGGAGAAGCGCCGTCGCGACGCCGCTGCCCGCGCCAAGACTGAGCCGGACTTCGTCAATCCCTGGGGCGACGAGCCCTTCCGGATCGGCCTCTGGGTCGGCTCCGGCGTCTCGCCGAACTGGTACGACCAGGCCAAGGAAGCCGTCGAGGCGGCCAAGGACAAGCTCGGGTCGAGCGCGCAGGGCAACCCGGTGCAGCTGGTGACCTGCCCGTGGTGCGCGCTGCCGATCTTGGCGAAGAACGCCGAGTGCGACGACGACCAGCGCCGGGTCCTGCTCTACTGCGCCGACCCGGACGGGCTGTGCGCCTTCGGCAGGAAGCAGAGCGCCCAGTACCGCGAGGGCCTGCCGGTCGTCACCGTCGACGAGGAGGTCTACCGGCTGGCGCCCACGCTGGTCATCGGCACGGTCGACAAGTTCGCCCAGCTCCCCCTCAACGGGCAGACCGCCCTGCTGTTCGGTCGGGTCCGTAGCCGCTGTGAACGGCACGGATACCGGCACCCGGACATGGCCGACAAGGTGGGCTGCAAGAGCGTTCACCCGGCCAAGAAGGAGTGGCCGACCGCGCATCCCCGGGAGTGCACGGCGCTTCGGCCGCCGGACCTCATCATCCAGGACGAGCTGCACCTGATCTCCGGTGCGCTGGGGACGATGGTGGGGCTGTACGAGACCGTCGTCGACGAGCTTGCTACCTGGACCGTCAACGGCGTCCGGACCCGCCCCAAGGTCGTGGCCTCGACCGCAACGGTGCGTCGCGCGGACAGCCAGGTACACGCTCTTTTTGCCCGCGACACCGCGGTGTTCCCGCCGCCGCTGTTCGACGCCGGGGACACATTCTTCTCTGAGCAGATCCCGGTCAGTGACGAGCGGCCCGGCCGGCGGTACGTCGGTGTGTGCGCGCACGGGGTGCGGGTCAAGCAGGTCCAGATCCGGGTCGCTCAGATCCTGCTGGGGGCTGCGCAGACCGAGTTCGACAAGCACGACGGGAACGGCAAGAACCCGGCCGATCCGTACATGACCCTCGTCGACTACTTCAGCAGCACGGTGGAGCTCGCCGGGATGCGCCGGATGGTCGAGGACGACATCACGCGCCGTGTCCGGCGATTGAGCCGCCGGGGGCTGTCCAACCGCTCGACCCCGCTGGTCCTCACCGAGCTGACCAGCCGGATCAACTCCGCGGACATCGCCTTGGCGTTGTCGTCCGCGGCCAACGAGTTCGTCACCGCTCTCGACAGCACCGCTGCTCACCAGAACGTCGTGGCGCTGGCCAAGGCCCGCAGGGAGGCGACCGGGAAGGCCAAGAAGGCCGCGGAGGAGGCCTACGCCGCCGCCGTCGGTGCCCGGGCGTTCTCGGAGCGGCCGATCGACGTGCTGCTCGCGACCAGCATGCTCCAGGTCGGTGTGGACGTCGCCCGGCTCGGCCTGATGGTCGTCACCGGGCAGCCGAAGAACAGCGCCGAGTACATCCAGGCCTCGTCCCGCGTCGGCCGAGACCCCAAGCGGCCGGGGCTGGTGACGGTTATTTACAACTGGGCCCGGCCACGGGATCTGGCGCACTTCGAGACGTTCGCGCACTTCCACGAGACCGCGTACGCGAAGGTCGAGGCGCTGTCGGTGACCCCCTTCGCCGACCGGGCGCTCGACCGGGGTCTGGCGGCCGTCCTCGTCGCGCTGGTCCGTCACCTGCGTCCCGAGTTCGAGTCCGAGGGCGGAGCGCACAAGGTGCCCGATCACCGGACCGCGGCAGACGTCGCCCACGCCGTCGAGGTGGTGGCGCGCCGCGCCGAGTACGTCACCGGTGACCCGGCGGTCGGCGTCCGTGTGCGCCGGCAGGCGAACACGCTGCTCGACGAGTGGGTGTACCGCCGCAAGACGCTGGAGGCGGGTGGCCTGACATACCGCAAGCAGGGCGACACCCAGCACCCGCTGCTGGTGTCCAGCCCGACGAGGTGGGACGAGTTCAGCGTCGGTTGGTCACTGCGCGAGGTGGAGCCGGAGATCAACCTCATCGTCGACGTCCCGGCACCGGAGATCGCCGGCAGCCCCGGTTGGTCGTACGGCCCACCGCAGGACAAGGCCGAGAAGCCCGCCACCGATGAGCCAAGGGACGACGATGAGGACGAGGACGACGACGTGCTGCTGAGTGCCAAGGGTGGGCTCGACGAGGTGGGGCAGGTGGCCGCTCGGCCCCTCGTCGCCGCTGCTCCTGTCGGGGAGCCGGCTCTGTGAGCACCGACGACAAGCAGATGATCCGGGTCGGCACCGAGCGACCCAACGCCCTCCTGTTCACCGGTGGCGTCGGGGCGCTCGTCGACCTGCCCAACATGAGCGTGATCGTCCGCGGGCTCGACTACTGGGACCACAACAAGAGCCAGCTCACCGACCTGACCGAGCCGCGGTTGCTCCGGAACGTGCGAGCGGTCCTCGGGCGGCAGGTCGAGGCATTGAAGCCGGCGCCGTTCCTCGAGCGGAAACCGGGGGAGAAGCCCACCGGTGACCACGCGCGCGTCGGTGTGCCTGTCACCCCCTTCCCGCGGTGGATGCGCTGCAGCCGGTGCAGCCTGCTGCACCCGCTGGCCGGCGACGGCAGCAGCGGCGCATTCCTCTATCGCAACAACAACCCGTACAAGCCGGACGAGGCGCGGTTTGTCCACGAAAACTGCCCGCAGGCCAGGCAGTCGAAGGTCAAGCCCAGCGCGATCCCGGCTCGCTTCGTGCTCGCGTGCAAGGACGGCCACCTCGACGAGTTCCCCTACAACGAGTACGTCCACCGCGGTAAGGACTGCAGCAAGGGCGTCGACGGCAAACTCGAGTTCCACGACCCCGGCCTCAACGCCGGCTCGGCGATCAGCATCTACTGCTCCTGCGGCGCCAAGCGCACCATGCGCGACGCCCTCAAGCACCACTCTGAGTGGTGGAACGAGGTCCTGCCGCTGTGCCGTGGCCGGCACCCACACCTCGGCAAATTCGCGGATGAGGGCTGCGGCAAGACGGTCCGGGCCATGGTGCTGGGTGCCAGCAACCAGTGGTTCAGCGTGCTGGCCCGTGCGCTCTACATCCCGGATCAGGGCAACGTCCTGAGCGAGCTCGTGACCAAGCACTGGCCGAAGCTCGCGGGCGTCGCCGACCGTGCTGAGCTCGGCTCCGCGGTCAAGTACGCGGACGACCTGAGGCCGTTCAGGGACCTGGACCTGGACGACGTGTGGAGCGAGATCGCCAAGCGTCAGGACGACGTCCCCGCGGAGCCCGAGGACCTCACCGCCCGCGAGTACCACGCCCTCGTCGACCCGGGCAGTGCCAAGAAGGGCGACGCCGACTACGAGGCCCGGATCGTCGGTCACGTTCCCCCAGGCTGGGAGGCGCTGCTGACTCGCGTCGTCGCGGTGACGCGGCTACGGGAGACGAAGGCGCTGCTCGGTTTCACCCGCATCGACGCCCCCGAGTACGGGGAGGTCGACGGCGACAACGTCAAGCGCGCCCCCATGACGCGCAGTGGCAAGCCGACCTGGGTCCCCGCGGCCGTCACCCGCGGCGAAGGGATCTTCCTGCAGCTCGACACGGGCACGCTGCAGGCATGGGAGGCCGTCGCTGAGGCGAGCCAGCACATGGCCAACCTCCGCAGGGCGCACCGCCAGTGGCGCGTCAACCGCGCTCTGGACGGTCCGCACGACGACTACTGGCCCGGCGACCGGTACCTGCTTCTGCACACCCTCAGCCACCTGCTCATCCGCGAGATCGCCCTGGAGTGCGGCTACAGCAGCGCCAGCATCACCGAGCGCATCTACGGCACGACGCGTGAGGGGCGCGACGAGGCGGGGATCCTGCTGTACACGGCCGCCAGCGACAGCGAGGGAACGCTCGGTGGTCTGGTGCGTCTCGCCCAGCCGGCCGAGCTCGGCCGGCTGTTGCGCGCCGCCTTCAGCAATGCTCGGCGTTGCTCCAGCGACCCACTCTGCGGCGACTACCGCCCCAGCGAGACCGAGGACTCCCTGCACGGCGCGGCCTGCCACGCCTGCACCTTCGCCTCCGAGACGAGCTGCCAGCGAGGCAACCGCTTCCTGGACCGCCGGCTGATCGTCCCCCTGGATCCCGAGGAGCCGAAGCTCGACCTGCTGACGCACCTCGGCGGCCTGCCGGCCTCGGTCTGACATGTCACTCGGATTGGCACTCATTCGGGCATGTGCTGAGCTCGGCCGGGAGCTCGCCCCGGCACATGCCCGCGCCGTCGCAGATGCGCTCTCCGAGCACGACAGCCCAGCGGGCGCCGAGGTCGTGCTGGCCGTCGTTAAGACCCCGCATGCCCTCGCGGTAGTCAAGCGGCTGCTTGCCGTGTGGGTGCAGAACCCGCATGTCCCCGGTTCCGAGCTTGGTGCGGTGCTCGCGGGCGCGGCCTACGCACACGACCTAGCGCGTCGCGAGCAAGGCATGGAGCTGGTGCTCAGCGGCCCGGGCAGCGCACACGTTCACGCCCGGCGTACCGACCAGGTGCTCATCGACCTCATCAACGGTACCCAGCGCTCCCTCGTGCTCGTGACCTACTCACTGTCGATGTACGCCGAGCTAAAGGCAGCCTTGCAAGCGGCGCTTGCGCGCGGTGTGGACGTCACGGTGCTCGCCGAGGATCCCCGCGACGGTTCCCCTCACTTCAAGCAGGACCCAGCCGTTGCCCTTGCCGGCCTCCTCGTTCGACGTCTTCGGTGGCCGAAAAGCCAGCGCCCTGCTGGCTGGACCTCATTGCACGCGAAAATCGCGATCGCAGACGAAGAGACCGTGCTCATCACGAGTGCAAACCTCAGTGAGAAGGCGGCCGGTGACAACCTCGAGGCGGGACTGTTGATCCGAGATAGCGACTATGCCGTCCGTCTGGGCAAGCACCTCGAAAGTCTGCTTATCGGTGGAGTGCTCATCCGCGAGTGACCGCCAGAATGAGCGACACATGAGCAGCTCCGCGCATCAGTCGAACGGGAGGAATAATTGGCAATTATCAGGTCCATGGACTGGGTCAACGAAGGTGGGCGGGTGCACCCCACCGAGGTTGACTGTGAAGTGCGGGCGATCAGGGAGGAGGGCGCTACCTATCTGCAGGTCAGCACCTTTGGGTCTGACTATCGGCAACGAGAAAAGAAGGTGAGCCAGACACTGCAGTTCGACCGAAGCGCTGCCCTTCGACTTGCTGCGTACATCAGGCAGACCTTCGGTGAAGGTGATTAGTGAAGTCGTTCACTAGCGCGACAACTAACTCGTCCAGCAGTCTTACGTACTGTTCATATCGCGATATGGGGCGTTGACGTGGGCTGGTTTGACGATGTTCCGGCCGTCATCAAAGTTGGGCGTGAGCGCTTCGCAGAGCAGGCGCTCGAGACCTGGGAGTTGGCGCTTGACTTGCGCCCCGACGAGCCGTATGGCGAGCGGCCTGAAACCGACTGGGCGGCCGCGGGCCTCCTGATCCTGGCACAGCTCCAACTTGACCAGACAGCGTCAATTCTGCAGTCTGAGTTCGACATCGACGCTCGCCTGTTCTCAGGCCGCGAGATTAGCCGGCGTCTGCGTGCCGAGATCTTGCCCGTCAGAGGCGGAGGTCAGGCAATTAGGAACTTCTCGCGTGAAATTGATGTCGTAGGCGAAGGGGTTGACCTCTGGCGTGCGCTGCGCGAGGCGCCAAAGTTCCGCGTCACTCACGGCTTCGAGTACGACGGGAGCATCACGATCTCGTTCGGACCTGAACTGCCGGAACTTGCTGCTCTCGGGATCCGCGCTAGCGATGGGATGGAGTTGAATGCCAGCCCAGGTCAGGTCTTCGCGGCAGCCACCGAATGTACCAATTCTGCCGCGGAGTTGGCCGTGCGCCTCAGGATCTGGACAAGTGAGGGCTACGTTCCCGAGCCCTAAGAGGCGGAGTTGCAGGCGTCGAAAGGTCGGCTCCAGTGAACTGGGTACCTGTAACGGGCAGAGCTCAGGTGCATCATCGGGGCGTGGGCACGGTTGCGTGACCGCTGATCCAGCGGGCTAGGCGATCGATCGCCTGGTCGAGCTCCTCCGGGCGTCCGCCAATGTCTAGGCGGTAGGTGTGCAAGCGGGGGCCGGAATGCCTCACCGTCACTGCAGAGGCAGGAGGTTCGTTGTCGGACTGCGCGTAGATCAGGACACCCTGGGCCAGACCGAGCGTCTGGCAGTACGCGAGCAGCTGGTAGTAGTCGCTGCTTCGAGCCACGCCCAACGGCGCGACCTTGTATTTCACGTCGCCCACGAAGACCGGTGTCCGACCGTTGGAGAAGACGAGGTCCGGTCGAATGGGCACCTGCCGGCCTTCGCCAAGCCAGGTCCCGACCTGCGCCGCGACGTCCAGCCGTCCCCGCAGCGCACGGGCGAGCCGTCGGGTGACGAAATCTTCGTAGACGCGCGGCATGTCGAGCAGGAATGAGCTCACGGCGGTGGAACCGAGCGTGTCACGCAGCGAGAGGTTCTCGGCTATGAGCCGGGCCAGCCGTAGCGGACCGCGGTAGTGCTCGGTGAGCCGAGTCAGCGTGATTCGATCGAAGTCCGCCGGGAGTGGCCTGGCAGGGGCAACCTCTTCGAACCGACTGCGCAGTGAGCGCAGCATCCTCCGCACGCGCGGAGGAATGTCAGCCACCCCGAGGAGCCGCTCGACCATGCCCAGCAGGAGCTGGTTTTCCGGCACGTCGGTGGTGAACTCGTCGAACCGGCACGCCAGCGGGCTTGGGGTGGTGGCCCGGCGCATCTGCGCCGTGAAGTCGATACGCCCACGCGGAGCGACCAGCACGTCCTCGTGCTCGCGGTACCGCCGCACCAGGCCGCGGCTGATTGCCCGGAGTGTCGACCGGGTGAAGAACTCGGCGAATACCGGAAGCAGCTCGGGGGCGGTCGCCAGGCCGACGTCCTGGGACAGCAGCGCATCGGTGGGTAGGCCGTCGTCCAGCAGAGCGAGCACGTTTGCGATGCCCACCTTCGGGCGGATGAGCACGTGCAATCCGGGGACGGCGAGGGTGCCGACCTGTGACGAGGCGGTCAGTCGCCACCTTCCGGCTGTGGACGTCGGAGCGACGGCGACCGCGCGAGAGCTTGTCGTGAGTAGATGCCTGACCGTCTCCTGGGTCAGCGGCAGTTCGCGGGACTCGTACTCGGCGAGCTCCAGGACCGGCGCGGTCACCGGCCGGGCTCGGTGCCGCCGGTCGACGCGGCGTCGTCATCCTCGGACGCAGCGGCGGCCGCGGCGAGAGGGGAGGTCCAGTCAGGCGGGGCCGCTCCGCCAGCGGCGACGGAGCTGGCCACGGCTCGCTCAAATCCGAAGCGCAGCAGCTCGTCGTTGCGGCCCCACAGCTGGTCCTCGATGAAGGGCTGGACGCTGTACTGCCAGGAGCGCTTCACGCGCTTGCTCGACAGCTCCGGGTCGAAGAAGTGGCTCGGGCCGATCTGCAGGTGCGGACCCCCGAGCAGGTCGACCAGCTGCGCGTTCACGTGGTCGACCAGGTCAGCCACCCAGACCGCCTCGGGCCGACGCTGCTCCAACCACGAGCGGAGGACGCCGTCGTGCGGCGGCTCGCTCGGGAAGAAGGGCACGAACTGGAATCGTCGTCGTAGCGCTGCGTCGATCAGCGCGATCGACCTGTCGGCGGTGTTCATCGTGCCGATCACCAAGAGGTTGGCTGGCAACTCGAACGGCTCTTCGGGCCGGTAGAGGGTGAAGGCCTGCTGCTCGCGGTACTCGAGCAGGAACAGCAGCTCACCCAGCACCTTGGGCAGGTTGGCGCGGTTGATCTCGTCGATCACCAGCACGTGCTGCAAGTGCGGAGACTGCGCGGCTTGCTCGGCGAGCCGGGCTAGCGGCCCCGGCACGAGCCGGTAGACAAGCTGACCCTCCGGCGAAACCTCCGGCCGGTAGCCCTCGAAGAAGTCCTCGTAGGACGTGCTCGGATGGAACTGGACGAGGCGCACTCGCGAGAGATCCCCCGCCACGAGCGCGGCGAGTTTGCGCGCCACATAGGTCTTTCCGGTTCCGGGCGGGCCGAAGAAGACCAGCTGTCGCTTCTCCAGCAGCATCTCGCGGACCTCGGTGAGGTAGTCCGTGGGCAGGTGTAGCTCCTCGGCAAGCGCCGCGATCGAGTCGCCGTCGTCGACCTGCTCCGCGGCCCCCTCGGGTCGGGTGCGCAGCCAGTAGAGGAACTGCCCCTGGGCCCAGGTGTCGCCGGGGAAGTGCGGCTCCAGGAGCTCTCGCAACCGGTCGTTGGCCTGCACGTGCTGCGCACCGCGCGACAGGGTGGTTGATGGCGGCGCGAGCCCGACCAGGCGCATCAGCCTGGCCTTGCCCATCTCACCCTTGAGCGGGAACGCCGGCACCACCCGCTGGGGATGGGCCACCGCCAGCAACTTCAGCAGGACCGACTCGCCCAGCCCCGGGAACCGGCTGGCGTCGGCGAAGGTCCGGTCCAGCCGATCTTCCAACGCCTCGGGTCCCCACAGCAGGTCCCTGATTAAGGCGAAGAACTCCTCCAGTCCGGCCGCGTCCAGGCCGTTGAGCGTGGTGTTGAGCCGCGACTGCGGTCCAGGAGCCCCGTAGGAGCCGGAGTTCACGATCTGCCGGATGACGGAGAGGTCGGCGACGTCGAGCTCTTCATCGGTGAGCTGGGCTGCCCACTCCAACTGCTTGATACGGGCCTGCTCGTCCTTGGCGGTCGGGTATCCCCGGGTGGAGCGGAACTCCGCGACCAGGGAGCCGAGTTCGTCCTCCGGAATCGGCCCTTCGAGGGCGGCAACCCCCGTGTCGTCGTCGGCCACCGTGGTGAGCAAGGCGGCAAAGTTGTTCAGCAGTGATGCGACATCAGATGCCACCTGGACTACCAGCTGGCAGAAAGCTGTTGGGTCCGCCGCTACGTCGTCCGGTACGTCGCGGCCGACCAGGAACTCGCCGCCCGCGAAGGACCGGCCCGTTGGGATGATGCGGCCGGGGTCGTCGTCGAACGGGAGGAGCTGGAAGAACTCGTAGCCGAGCGGCAGTTTCTTCTCGGCGAGCCGACCGGTCTCCTCGAACCAGCCCTGCCGCCCGTGCCCTGGGCTGACCGCGATCCAGAGCCCCTGGTCGGTGGCGTGGAGCCGTAGTGATGCGGGGCTGGAGGTGACCCGCCACGAGGCCCACGCCCACCATCGGTAGAGGTGGGTCTTGGTGTCGACGGGGTTGGCGGCGGCCGAGACGTCGTGCTTCAGTGCCGCGGCGACCTCAGCGCTCAGGCCCGTCACCGCGTGCCAGAGCTCATAGGCCATCGCCGTGGCGTTGAGCCGGCTGGCCTCGCGCACCGCCGGGTCGCGGTAGTGGCCGTCGGTGCCGACGAGCTGGCTCAGGGCCCGACCGCGCCGGCAGCGCTCGGTCAGGTGCGGGCTGATACCGACGAAGCGGTGCTTCTCGAACCAGAAAAACGCATGTCCCAGCTCCTGCGGGTTGCCCAGCTGGCGGACCAGCTCCGCGAAATCCAGGTAGTCACGGGTCGGGTCATCGCTCTTGCTTAGCCAGCCGAGATACCTCAAGGAAGTGAGCGCGCTGGTCCAGGCGACTGGCCATCGGTCCGGGTCCTGCAGGGCCCAGACGTACGAGAGCAAGAAGGGCGCGCGCGCCGGCGCAGGATGGCCGCCCTGCCGCACCTTCTCGATGAAGGTGAGCAGCCGGGTGAACTTCTCCACGGCGCCTGCGTCGTCCTCGGGAGCTTTGAGGACGTCGGCGAGCAACTCGGCGCTCTCACCCGGGGCGCCGGCGCTCACCAACTGCTTGAGGAACATCTGACCGTTCGGGCCGACGAACGAAGCGCCGGGCCGACGACACCACTGCTCCATGGCGCTCGCGAAGGTGGCGGCATCGCCGGTCGACCAGAACGCGTGCAGCAGCTGGAGTGCCTCGGTTCTCCGCTCCACCCGCTCGCTCTCGACGTGCGCGATCTCGGCCGTGCGCTCGGCGTCCTTGGCCTGGGCGGCGAGGATCTGTGCGACCTTGACGCGCCGGGCCTCCAGCTCGAACTCCGCCTGCGTGTCGAGAACCGTCGAAGCGGACGGGGTCGTTTCGCTCACCCGGGCGACCCTAGATGCGAGCCGGGAGGTTCACGGTGCAGACCCGTGGACGTGTCTCGGGCACTCCGGACGCTGTCCGGAGTCGGTGCACGATCTTCGCCGCGATGCGCCCGTGCGGTTCCAAATGTGGCGTGGCGTCCGAGAGCCCGGTCAGTGGGCGCTGCTCGGAATCTCGGCCGGGACATCGGAGCCGTCCGTGCCCGCCGCGACGAGCAACTCGTCGACGGCACGGCGGAGGGCCCCTGCGATCGAGGTGCCAGGCAGCCGCTCGGCGACCGCTCGCTCGACGCTCGTGTAGTACCAGAGCAGCTCGTCGCGCGAGGCGTTGAACGTCTTCCAGAAGTCCTGCCCGTAGCGGCGGACGTCGGCGGCGATGCAGAGCCCGTTGTGCGTCTTGTCCGCCGCGGTCACCAGCAGGGCGTCGAGGGACTTGTCGCTCAGCCCGGCGATGTACGGCCGCTTGCGCTCGGCCCACGTCCCGCTGCGGTTGCCGTCGGCGTCCAGTCCGTCCGAGCAGGCCCGCACGATGTCCGCGACGTCGTCGCCGAAGCGCGACCGGGTGTCGGCCAGGACGGCGCCGCCGGTGCCCTTCGGCGCGTCCTCGACGGCGTCGTGCAGCAGCCCGGCGATCGCCTGGACCTCGGTGCCGCCGTGCTCGAGCACCAGCGCGCTCACGCTCATCAGGTGCGTCAGGTAGGGCACTCGCGAGCTATCGCGCAGCTGCGTCCGGTGGTGCTCCGACGCGTACGCCAGCGCCTCGCCGTAGCGCCCCGACAGCGGGCCGCTGCCCATCTCCCGCACTCCTCAAGCGGCACGTCGTGCGGCCGGCGTTGCGCAGCCTCGTGGTGAAGGTCGCGGCGGGCACCCCGCTGGTGGCCGCCGACCGCCCCAGTTACGTCGCGCTGCACCCCGCCGAGGACCGGCCGGTAGCGGCGTACGTCCACGCGCACCGCATTTCGATCGTCCTCGACCCGGTCGACGCGCGGGCCTTCGGGGAGGAGGACGCCTCCGTCCGGGTGCAGGAGGTGTCGGCGAGGTCCTGGCACGTGCACGTGCCGGAGGCGGCACTGGCCGACAAAGCGACCCGTCGGCGGACGAGGGACCACCTCGGCCGCGCCTTGATCCGTGCGTCCGGCCGTACCGCCACGGGCGCTCCGTCCGGCGACCGGCGCGCGTAAGCCGCCTCGGGCACGCGGTGTCCGGACGGCGACACGGGGCCCGGGTGCGTCACCGTGTCGGACCTCCCTGTCACCCTCCGTCGGGAACCGAGTCCACGGGGGTGTACATGACGGCACGGGTCTTCCCGGCCGAGCCGGTCTTCGAGTCGCACGCCGAGCGGCAGTTCGCCGAGGCGTTGCGCGACCAGCTGCCCGACGACGCCGTCCTGGTCTGCGGCCAGCGCTTCAGCGACCGGCGCGAGGACCGCGAGGTCGACGTCATCGTCGCCTGGCCCGGCTTCGGCATCGCCGTCGTCGAGGTCAAGGGCGGCAGCGTGTCCCTGCAGGGCGCCGAGTGGCGCCAGACGAGCAACGGGGAGAGCCGGCGCATCCGCCCGGTCGACCAGGCCGTCCGCTGCAAGTACCTCCTGCGCGAGTACCTGCGTCGGGACCGGCGGTGGCGGGCCGGCGACCCCCGGATGGTGCACCTCGTCGCCTTGCCGGCCACCGTCCTCCCGGAGGACTTCACCGCGCCCGACGCACCGCGCTGGACGGTCATCGACCGCACCGACCTGGGGCGGGCGGCGGCCCTCGTCGCGTCCGCCCTGCGGCAGTGCGAAACCGAGGCCAAGCCGCCGACCGCCGACGACGTCGAGGTCCTCGTGGACTGCCTCGCCGGTGTCGGCATCCCGCAGCAGGACCTCCTCGCGCAGTTGCACGAGCGCGAGTCCGAGTGCGACCTGCTCACCCGCGAGCAGGCACGCGTGCTCGACATGCTCGAGGACATCCGGCGGGTCGAGGTCCGTGGCGGGGCGGGCTCGGGCAAGACGTGGCTGGCGCTGGAGAAGGCCCGCCGGCTGGCGCGGAGCGGTGAACGGGTCGCCGTCATGTGCTACTCGCGGGGGCTCGCGGAGTTCCTCCGCCGGCGGGTGGCGACCTGGCGGCCGAAGGAGCGCCCTGCCTACGTCGGCACCTTCCACGGCCTCGGCATCGACTGGGGCGTGCCGCCGGGCAGCGACGACGACAGCGGCTACTGGGAGCACCGCCTTCCCGACCGGATGGTCGCGCTTGCGGGCGCCCTGCCGGAGGAGGAGCGCTTCGACGCCGTCGTCATCGACGAGGCGCAGGACTTCGCCGAGAGCTGGTGGCCCGCGGTCGTGGCGGCGCTGCGCTCGCCGGACGACGGCCAGCTCTACGTCTTCGCCGACGAGGGACAGCGGGTGTTCGCCCGCCAGGGCCGGCCGACCGTCGAGCTGATCCCGTTCAACCTCAACGAGAACCTGCGGAACACCAAGCAGATAGCCGGGACGTTCGGCAGCCTGACGCCGACGCAGATGCGCAACCGCGGGGGCAACGGGGTGCCCGTGCGGTTCGTCCCGTGCGCGAGCGAGGACGCCGTCGCCGCGGCCGACGACGCCGCCGACGCACTGCTGGAGGAGGGCTGGCCGCACGAGGCGGTCGCGCTGCTCACGACCTACCACCGGCACCCCGTGCAGGTGGAGCGGCAACAGGACGGCCAGGACGCCTACTGGAAGACCTTCTGGGAGGGCGACGACCTGTTCTACGGGCACGTGCTCGGGTTCAAGGGCCTCGAACGGCCGGCCGTCGTACTCGCGGTCAACGGCTTCCGGGACGAGGCGCGGGCGCGGGAGATGCTCTACGTCGGCCTCTCGCGTGCGCGTGACCTGCTGGCCGTCTGCGGTGACCTGGAGCTGATCCGCCGCGTCGGCGGCGAGGCCGTCGTCCGTCGGCTGACGGCCGAGCGGGAACAGTGAGGCGACCGGCTCCCCTGAAGCGGAGGCGGAACCCGTGACGAAGCTCAATCACGGACGGCCGGCGCTGAGGACCACCGACGCGGGCGGAGGGGAGCGCATCCGCACGATCGCGGAGGAGCTCGCCGCCTCTCAGCGCGCCCGGTCCGACTCGGAACCCAGGCGCTGCCGCAGTTGCGGGAACCGCGGTCACGTCATGGACGGCGCCTGCCGTGCCTGCCTCGCCGACGAGCGGGTCATCAAGTCGGCGAACCGTAAGCTGCACCCGAGGAAGAACGGGAAAGGCAACAGTCAGGGCCGGCTGGCGTACGTCGACGAGCCGCAGGGGAAGATTGATCGTCGCGCCCTGCAGCGTCAGATCGATGAGGCCCGTGCGCGCATCGCCGCACGGAAGAGGCGGGTCTCCCACGCGCCGAGGCCCCAGGCGGGTCCGCGACCGGGAGGTCGTGTCGTCGGTACTGCGGATCTCAAGAAGGCGGAGCGGGCCGTCGAGGACGCCCGCAAGGACCTGCTCATGGCGCGGTCCGACTGGGAGAAGGACATCCTCCGCGGCCGGTACAGGAAGGCGCAGGAGGAGCTGTCGCTCCTGCAGCGGCAGGTCAACGCACGCCGGTCCCTCGGCTGACCGCCGGGCCGCGCCCTCGGCGGGGCGGGCGCCGGCGAGGGCGTGCTCAGGCGGCCAGGGGAGATCCGTGGAAGACCTGCTCGCGGTGCCAGACGACGTGTCTTTCGGCCGGCGTCGGCGTGCCCGGCCGCGGGCGCAGTCGGCGTCCGTGCAGGTCGTAGACCGCCTGGCCGTGCGGCGTGCGAGCGGAGAAGCGCTGCGACACCACGACGGTCAGCTCGTCGTCGAGGCCGAGGACGCCGCGGTCGAACAGCTTGTGGTGCAGCGAGCAGAGCGCCAGAACGTTGTCGAGCTCGTCGGGCCCGTCGACGGTGAACCAGCGGATGTGCGCCGCCTTGAGCGCCACGGGCATGCCGCCGACCTGACCGTCGAAGCCACAGAAGGCGCACTGCCGGTCCCACGCCTCGAGCACCTGCGTCGGCCAGGTGCTGCTGCGCTTCCGCTCGGCGACGGGATCGCCCGCGCCGCCGTGCAGGAGCTCCGGGTTGAGTCCGACGGCGATGAGCACGTCGGGCGCCACGGTGGCCGGGAAGTGTGCCTCCACCAAGCCGCGGGCGACGTCGCCCACCAGCGCCGGACGGGACCGCAGCGCAGCTTCGAGTGACTCCTCGAACCGCCCGGTCACCCCAGCCCGCAGGGTGCTCACCTTGTCCATGGGCACATCCCGGTCCAGCGTCCAGACGCCGTCGGACCGCAGCCGAGTGAAGGGGTAGGCGGCGCTCTGCGCGCGCCCCGTCCGCGACGGTCGCCCGAACTCCTCGAGCAGGTCCGCGAGCTCCTGTTCGGCGACGTCCCAGGGCAGCTCGCTCGATCCGCTGGCCGCCAGCCGGCTCAGCGCGAGCAGCACCAGCAGCGGCTTGTGCGGTGAGCGGCGTCCGTCCTGCTGGTGCTGGCGCAGCTACGCCAACTGCTCGAGGACCGCGGCCGCCTGAGGATCCGGAACCGTCACGACCCCCAGTCTCTCCGACGGCGGCGCCCCCCTCCGGAGCGAGACGCCGGGGGCCCGGCTGCAACGGGATGCACGAGACAGCCGACCCTCCTCGCGTGACCGCGACCGCCTCCGTCCTCGAACCGTCAGACGTCTACGGCGATGTGGTGAGCGGCGTGCTGCACGAGGTCCTCGGCCGGCCGTGGCTCGTCGCGCTCCTCGCCGTCCTCGCGCTGGTGAAGGTGGTCGGGGTTGGGCGCGCCGTCGTCCACGGCCGGCACCCGCGCGACCCCGTCCGGCGGCTCTCCCGGACCGACCGGCGCGTGGTCCTCGACCGGGCCAGCCACCGGTGCGAGCACCACTCCCTCGTCGAGGGCCGCTGCCGCGCGACCGAGGACCTGCAGGCCGACCACGTGCACCCGCACAGCCGGGGCGGCGCCACCGCCGTCGAGAACGGGCAGGCGCTCTGCCGGCGGCACAACAAGCAGAAGTCGGCGCGCGTGCCGTGGGACTGGCAGCTCCGCCGGCTGGCCCGCCGGCGGGTGGCCTACTCCCCGCCCGGAGTCCCGACGGCGGTCGTGCGCCGGCCGCACCGCCCGTCCGAGGTGACCTCGCCCACGCCTGCTTGAGCGCTGCGGGTGCCGTCTGACCCGAACGGGTGAGCGCACCGTGCCTTCCGTCGGTCCCGCCCGGTACGACTTCCCCTGGACTTCGATCCGATCGAGTTCCGGTGGTCCGAGGTTGTGCTGACGGCGGGGACGTCCCGCAGGTGGGGGAGACGTGTTCCGGGAGCCGCTGCGCCGCGATCCGCTCGTCGTCGGGTGGGCGGCGGTTCTGCTCCTGGCCGGCTTCGTCGCGCTGAGCAACAACACCGAGTGGAGCGGCTCGCTCGAGGCCGACCGCGTCGCCGGCTTCCTCAAGGACCTCGCCGAGGCCTTCCTCTGGTCCTTCTTCCTCCTCCTGCTCCTCGCCTGGCTGCGCGCCAAGGCGTGGCGGGACACCGGCGGCGGCCGCGGACCCGCCCGCGGGCCGCGCCCGCCGCAGCGGCGGGACTCGTCGCTGCCGTGGACCGACCGCTGGATCCGCGACTGGCGCGAGGAGGCCGCCTCCGGCAGGACGGCGACCGGGGTGGAGCCGCAGCTGCTCGCCTGCCGGCACGGCATCGCCGCCGACGCCGGCGCCTCCGACACCCAGGTGCCCGTCCTGCGCGCCCTCTCGGTGAGCCACACGATCGTCCGGCCGGGCTCGGCCGTCCTCGTCACCTGGTGCTTCGAGCACGCCCGCGACGTCGTCGTCGACGGCCGCGGCGGCCACCCGCCCTGCGGCGAGGCGCTCGTCCACGTGCACGCCAGCCGCCGCATCGAGGTCACCGGCCGCAACCGCTTCTCGACGACGCCCGCGGCCACGCCCGTCGTCGTCGCGGTGGCCGTTCCCCAGCTCGACCTGCCCACCGTCGCCGCCCCGCCGCCGGTGTCCCTGTACGCCGACGTCGCCGCCACCGTCGGCGCCCCCTCGCCCGTCACCCAGCGGCTCGACGCCTTCTGGGCCACCCAGGACGCACTGCACCCGCGGATCGAGGTGACGCCGCGGCTCGTCGGCGTCCCCGGCTCGCTGGTCGACAGCCTGCGCCGCGCCACCCGGAAGGACCCCCGGTGACGTCCCTCAGCCGAGCCGCCCTCAGCGAGCACCTGCTCACCGTCGCCGGCGCCAACCGCGAGGTCCTGCGCGAGGCGCCGAAGGAGCGCGGCAAGCAGGTCGCGATGGGTGCGGTCCTGCTCTCCACCGCCGGCCTCGCCGTCGTCTCGGCGAGTTACGCCCTGCACATCGCGCTCCACCTGTGGGTCCCGGTCGCGGTCGTCGGCGGCCTCGTGTGGGGGCTGGTCATCCTCAACCTCGACCGCTGGCTGGTGGTCTCCTCGCCACGCCTGAAGCACTGGTGGAGCACGTTGGCCATGGCGCTGCCGCGCGTGGTGCTCGCCGTCCTCATCGGCGCCGTCGTCTCCACCCCGCTGACGCTCGCCGTCTTCAGCGCCGAGATCGCCACCGAGGTGGAGGTCATGGCCGCCGAGGCCGAGGACGAGTTCAACCAGCGCATGCAGGCCGACAGCCGGACCGTGGACCTGCGGGACAAGCAGACGCGGATCGCCGAGCTGGAGGCCGACCTCGCCGACGGCGTCACCCAGGCCGACGTCGACGAGGACCCCGCCGTCGTCGACATGCAGCGCCGGCTGGACGAGGTGACCGCGCGCTACGAGGCCGCGGAGGCGGCCTACAACGCCGAGATCGACGGCACCGGCGGCACCGGCGACCAGGGATTCGGCCCGGCCACCGACGCCCGCCGCGCCGACCGCGACCGGCTGCGCGCCGAACGCGACGCCCTCGCCGCGGAGCTCGACACGCTCAAGGCGCAGACCTTCGAGTCGCTGCAGGGCGAGGAGGCGCAGAAGACCGTCGACCAGCAGAACGAGTTGGCCGGCCTGCGCGCCGACGTCACCTCGCTGCAGCGGCGGCTCGCCGCCGAGGCCGCCGCGCACGAGGCGGCGGTCGACGACAGCGACGGCATCCTCGCCCGGCTCACCGCCATGTCCCGCCTGGAGGAGGGCAACCCGACCCTGGCGACGGCGCACCGGCTGCTGTTCTGGTTCATGACGGCGATCGAGTGCCTGCCGATCCTGTTCAAGACGATGCTCGCGCTCGCCCCGCCGTCCCTCTACGAGCGCCTGCTCGCCCTCGGCGACGAGAAGGTCGAGGAGCGCGTGCGGCTGCGGATGCAGACCGAGTACGAGGAGGCGGAGGTTCTGGCGCGGTCGGCGCTCGCGGCCGCCGAGGCGCGGGCGGCGCGGACGCTGGAGGCCGAGTCGCGGGCGACCGGGATGGTGCTCGAGGCCCAGCTCGACGTCACCCGCGACGGCGTCGACCGCTGGCGCGACGAGCAGCTGGCGCGCTCACCGCACGTAAACGGCACCGTCCTCACCAAGCGCTAGCCGAGTCCCGCGACGACGACCCGGGCCGCCTCCGCGATGAGTGCGTCGTCGTGGCCGGCGTCCGGCTCGTCCCGGCTCGACATCACCGCCAGCACGATCGGCGCCCGCCCGGGCGGGGTGAGCACGGCGACGTCGTTGCGGGTGCCGTAGGCGCCGGTGCCGGTCTTGTCGCCGACGTCCCAGTCGGCGGGCACGCCGGCGCGGACCAGCGCGTCGCCGGTGGTGTTGCGCCGCAGCCAGTCGAGGAGGTGCGCGCGGTCCTCCTCGGCGATGCGCGGTCCGTCCACCGCGTAGGCGCGCAGCGACCCGGCCAGCGCGCGGGGCGTCGTCGTGTCGCGGGGATCGCCGGGGACGGCGCTGTTGAGCTCCGGCTCGGTGCGGGCGACCTCGGTGACGTCGTCGCCGATGGCCTCGAGCGCCGCGTCGAGTCCGGCCGGCCCGCCGAGCTCGCGCAGCAGCAGGTTGAGCGCGGTGTTGTCGCTGGAGCGCACCGCTGCGTCGCACAGCTCCGCGAGCGTCATGCTCCCGCCGACCCGGGTCTCGGTCACCGGCGAGTACGCCGTCGTCAGGTCCGCGGGGGTGACGGGCACCGGCCGCTGCAGGTCCGCCGGCGACGTCCGCGCCAGCAGCGCCCCGGCCGCCAGCGCCTTGATCGTGCTGGCGTAGGCGAACCGCTCGTCGGCCCGGTGCTCGAGCGTCGCGCCCGAGCCCGTGTCGACGGCGAAGACACCCAGCCGCGCGTCGAACCGCGCCTCCAGGGCGGCGAGGTCCCCGGCGACGTCCGGGGCCGGTGCGCTCGTGGCGGTGGAGGTGGTGGTCGCCGGGGGAGGAGCAGCCGACGGCGAACCGCAGCCCGCCAAGGCGACGGTCACGCAGACGAGACCGGTCAGCGGGGCACGGCGCACGCCCGCCGTTCTACCCGAGCCACTCCTCGACCCGGTCGAGCTGCTCGTGGGTGAGCCCGACGTAGAGGTCCGGCGCGACGACGAGCACGTGCGGGTTCGCGGCCAGCCAGTCGCCGGTGTCGTCGGCCTGCTCGGCGAGGTCGTCGTCGATCCACACGATCCGCCGGTCGGGCTCGGCCGCGGCCACCTCCTGCGCGGCGGTGAGCTTCCACCAGCCCGAGCCGCCGCCGAAGACGCCGAGGAATCCGGTGGGCGCTGCGCCGGCGCGGGCGTGCACGCGCAGCCCGCGCGGCAGGCCCATCGGCTCGGCGAGCAGCCGGTCGGCGTCGCCGGCCCAGGTGGTCAGCCACTGGATCTCCACCCGGCCCGACTCGTGCAGCTCCCGCAGCCGGGCGGTGATGGTCGGGTCCCACGCCAGCCGGTAAACGTTGAACGACCCCTGCTGCCACCCCGCAGGCAGCTCGCGGCGGGGCGCGTTGAGCACGCCGTCGACGTCCAGCAGCAGGATCGGACGGTCATCGGCCATGCCCATGCCTACACGCCGGGGCGGCGCTCAGCCGACCAGGTGCGCGACGTCAGCCCCGGCGCACACCCCGGACGCGAGCAGGATGCCGCCGTCGGCGGAGAGCGCGAGGTCGGTGGGGGCGCCGCGGTCCTCGCACAGGATCACCTGCTCGCCGACCTCACCGGTGGCGAGGTCCACGGGTGCGACGGTGTGGACGTCGCCGTCGCCGAGGTTCAGCCACACCCGTCCGTCCGGGCTGACGGCGACCTCGGCGGCCAGGTGCGGCAGCGCGTGCGCCGCCAGCACGGCGCCGTCGCGGACCGTCACGAGCCGGTGGTCGGCGCCGCTGGTGCTGAGCGAGACCACGGCGGTGCCGTCGGCGAGCACCTGCAGCGCGTGGCCGTGGCCCTCGCTGCCGTCGCCGATGACGTCGACCGGCGCGCCGACCAGCCGCAGGCCGGCGTCGTACTCGGCGAGCACGGCGTCGGAGTCGCCCTCGCCGGGCGCCCGGTAGGTCGTCACCAGTGCGACCAGCCCGCCGTCGGGGCGCAGCGCCAGGCCGGCGACGGTCGCGCCGCCGGGTGCCGCGACCTGCAGGTCGGCGCTCGCGGTGACCGTCCCCGTCGCGACGTCGACCGCCGCCAGCCGGGTGACCTCGTCCCCGCCGACGACGTACCAGCGCAGCGCCGCGTACAGGGTGCGGCCGTCGGGGGACAGGACGGCGGTCGCGCGGTCGGCGGTGCCGAGCTGCGGATCGGCCGGCAGGACGCGGAGCTCCGGCTCCTCCGCACCCGGCGCCTGCACGGTGAACGCGACGTCGAGCGCTTCCTCGTCGTCGCCACCGTCGCCGGACAGCACCGGACCGACGGTCACGACGGTGCCGTCGTCGGCCACGTGCACCTCGGCGCCGAAGCCGCCGCCGGCGTACGGGGCGCCCGCGGTGACGGTGCCGACGGCGAGCCCGTCCGCGCCGGGCACCAGCTCGACCAGCGCGCTGCCCGGGCCGCGGCCGATGCGGGTGTCACCGGCCAGCAGCACGAGGAACGAGCCGTCGTCGAGGGCGACCGCGTCGCGGGGCGTCAGGTCGTCGTCGACGTCGGCGAGGTCGACGGTGTCGAGCAGCCCGGGCGAGGGGACGGCGGGCGCCGTCGCGGTGCCGGCCACGGCGGACGAGCAGCCGGCCAGCAGGACCGCGGAGCAGAGCAGCGCGAGGAGGAGGCGGGTACGCACGGGAGATCCTCCCGGTCAGCCGAGGAGGACGGCGAGGGCGCGGTAGAGGCTCTCGTCCTGCTCGCAGGCGACGGTGGCGGCGACCGTGCGCCCGTCCGCGGCGAGGGCGAGCGGGGCCGGGATCCCGGCCGGGCAGAGCTCGACGTCCGCGACGACCTCACCCGTGTCGAGCTGCACGGCGGCCAGGCCGACGCCCTCCCCGGACCGTCCGTGCACCAGGTGGGCGTGGGTGCCGCCGGGTGCGACGGCGAGGTCGGTACCGATGCCGGGCAGGACGGTGGTTGCGGACACCGCGCCGTCCCGGACGGTGACCAGCCGGCCCTCCCCGGTGTCGAGGTCGCCGGCGAGGACGGAGGCCAGCACGCTGCCGTCGGCCAGCACCGCGAGCGCGTAGCCGGTGCTCTCCTCCTCGTCCACCAGCTCGACGGGCGTGCCGAGCGGCTGCAGGTCGGCGTCGTACTGCGCGAGGACGGCGCCGTCGACGTCGCCCTCGGCGTCACGGTCGGTGCGCACCAGCGCGGCCAGCCCGCCGTCGGGACGGAGCGCCAGCTCGGTGGCGACCGCCTGGCCCGGCGTCTCCACCGCCAGCGGCGCGCTCGTGGTGACCTCCCCGGTGGCGACGTCGACCGCCGCGAGCCGGTTGACCGTGCCGCCGTCGACGGTCCAGCGCAGGCTGGCGACGAGGGTCGCGCCGTCGGGGGAGAGGACGCCGGTGCCGAGGTCGGGGGTGCCGAGCTCGGCGTCGGCGGCGATGCGCACGAGCTCCGGCTCATCCTCGTCCGGCGCGAGGACGGCCAGCGCCAGGTCCTGCTCGCGGCCGCCGTCGCCGCTGCCGGGGTCACCGGGTTCGGGCAGCACGGGTGCCAGCGCGACGACGGTGCCGTCGGGTGCCACGTGCACCTCGCCGAGGTCGGCGAACGGGGCGCCCTCGGTCACGGTGCCGACGGCGAGGCCGCCGTCACCGGGGACCAGCTCGACGACGGCGCTGCGGTGGTCGCCACCGAGGTCGCCGGTCCTCAGGACGACGAAGCCGCCGTCCGGGGCGGCGGCGACGTCGGAGACGCGCAGGTCGCCGTCGACGGCGGCGTCGAGCTCGGTGGCCCCGAGGACCTCGGTGAGCGGGCCGGCGGCGGGCGTCGCGGAGCCCGGAGTGGCGGTGCCGGCGACGGTGGACGAGCAGCCGGTCACGAACAGCAGGGCGACGGCGCCGAGCCGGGACGAGCGCATGCGGGGACTCCTGGGGATCGGGGAGGACTGCCCGCACTCTCGGTCGGCGATCTTGCGGAGACCTTGCGTCTCGCCAACACGGGGGATGCGCACCGCGCGCCGGACCCGTTCCGGTACCCGGGCACGTCAGGGTGTCGGGACACCGCCGACTTGAGGAGCACCGTGCGCATCGGCACCTGGAACGTCAACCGTGTCTACCGCGACTCGGAGAGGGCCCCCGGCATCAAGGCCTGGCTGACCGGACAGCAGGTGGACCTCTGGCTTCTCACGGAGATCCACGGCGACTGGCATGCGCGGGGGGACGGACTCACCGTGTCGCCGAAGCGGAGTTGGGGGGCAGAGCGGCAGCGCTGGGCGGCGATCGAGACGTCCTTGACCGTTACGAAGCTTGCGCCTTCGCTCGGACCGCAGCACCCGGGTGAGGAGGGCCTTGCGATGGCTCGCGTTCGATGCGACGACGCCAATGTCCTTGTTGCATGCTCGGTCCTCCCGCTGGAGGGATCGGGGGAGAACTGGGTGGGGCTCCCGGAGGGACGCCTCAAGCAATTCCGCTTCGTGCTCCGGCATCACATCGACCGCATCAACTCCGAACGGCGGGCGGGCGAAGCGGTCATCTGGGGTGGCGACTTCACGCAGGAGTTGAAGGCTCCGTACTCCGGTGGCACGCCCGATGGTGCGGAGGCGCTGCGGTCAGCATTCGAGGAGCTGGACCTCCGGCCGCTCACCGAGTCGGTCGAGCGCCTCAAGAGCGACCATCCCGCGATTGACCACCTAGCCGTCAGCCCCGAGTTGGCCACGGGACCGGCAGAGACGCATCGACCGCCGTGGTCGGATGGGAAGTACCTCAGTGACCACGCTGCCTATACGGCCGAGATCGCCTGCCCCGGACGCTCCGTCATTCGATGAGGAAGGCCAGGTCGGACCAGACGCCGTCCTCGGTGCAGCCCGCGGTGACGACCACCGTCTGCCCGTCGGTCGCGAGCGCGAGCGGTGCCGCGTACCCGTTCGGGCAGAGCGGGACGTCGTCGACGACCTTGCCCATCGCGACGTCGACCGCCGCGAGGTGGGCCCCGCCCTCGCCGCGGTCGAAGTCGCCGCTGTAGCTGGCGTACACGCGGTCCCCGGACGGAGTGACGGCGAGGTCGAGCGCGGGCCCGGGCAGGTCCGCGGCCGACCGCACCGCGCCGTCCCGCACGCTCACCAGCCGCGACGTCCCGGGGTGCTCCCCGGGCGTCTCGACCGACACCACGACCGTCCCGTCCGGCAGCACGGCCAGCGCGAAGCCGCTGCTGTCCTCCTCGTCGACCACCTCCACCGGCGCACCGACGGGCCGCAGGCCGGCGTCGAACTCCGCGACCAGGGTGCGGTTCAGGGATCCCGCGGCGTCCCGGTCGGCCGTCACGAGCACGGCGACACCGCCGTCCGGGCGCAGCGCCACCTCGTGGGCGCCCACCGTCCCCGGCGACTCCACGCCCAGCGGCGCGGTCGCCGTCACCTCGCCGGTGGCGACGTCGACGGCGGCCAGCCGGGTCGCCGTCCGGCCGTCCACGGTCCAGCGCAGGCTCGCGTACAGCGTGGCGCCGTCGGCGGAGAGGACGCCGCTGCCCGATTCGGGGCCGCCCATCCCGTCCACCGCGCCCACCGGCCGCAGCTCCACCTGGGGGCTGCCCGGCGCGAGAACGGCCAGCGCGAGGTCCGGTCCGTCGGAGCCGTCGAGGGCGACGTCGCCGGACTCGGGCGGGACCGAGGCCAGCGCGACGACCGTCCCGTCCGCCCCGGCCACGAGTTCACTGGGGTGCGCGAAGGCGGGCGCCTCGGTCACCGCGCCGACGGTCGGGCCGCCGTCGCCGGGGACCAGCTGGACGAACGCGCTGCGACCGCTGCTCCCCGCCTCCGCGATGAGCAGTGCGGTGACGCCGCCGTCGGGGGTGGCGACGACGTCGGCCACGCGCAGCAGCCCGTCGGCGCTGGGGTCGAGCGAGGTGGCGGCGGGCGGTGCGGCGACCGAGGCCGCCGGGCTCGAGGTGCCGGCGACGCTGGTCGAGCAACCGGCGAGGAGGAGCACGGCGACGGCGCCGAGTCGGGACGGACGCATGGCGGGGGCTCCTGGGTGCGGGGGAGCCGCCCGGTCCGGCGGCCCTCGCTCGCAGGGTGGGCCGCCGTGCTTGACCTCCACTTGCGTCCGACGAGGACCGGCCCGGAGACGACGGAGGCCGCCCCACCGCGACGCTGCGGCGGGACGGCCCCGTCAGGACTGCGTCAGAGGGTGACGAACTCGATCTCGTCGGCCTCGTCGCCGGCCTTGTCCAGGATGAAGTCGATGACGTCCTGGGTGTCGGTCCGGTAGGCGAAGCCGGTGCCGGCGCAGGCGCCGTTCATCACGAACGAGTTCACCGCGGTCACGGTGTCGCCGACGAGGACCGGGCCGCCGGAGTCGCCGAAGCACGTGCCGCCGCGGCCGCCGCCGGGGTTGGTCGACAGCTTCACGTTGTAGCCGCCGGCGTTGGTGCCGTTGAGCCCGATGACGAAGCTCTCGGCGGTGAGCCTCTCGCGGTAGGCGACCTGCTTGGTCTGGCTGCCGTTGCTCTCCTGCACGCCGTAGCCGGAGATCGTCGTGGTCGCCGAGTTGCCCGGGTGCGAGCGCTTGTAGCTGTCCAGCGAGCCGGCGGTGGCCAGCGAGGCGTACTCGGTGATGTCCGGGTACACCTCCGTCACCGGCTCGTCGAGGATCATCAGCCCGGCGTCCTTGGTCTCGGGGATGTTGCCGAGCCCGGTGTAGCCGTACGAGTAGATCTCCGACGACGTCACGCCGTACTCGTCGTCGTACGGGTAGGCAGTGCCCAGCGCCTGGACGTCCTGCTCGAAGTACACCCGCGCGCTCGTGGCCACGGTGCCCTGGTCGTCCAGGGTCACGCAGTGCCCGGCCGTCAGGAAGACGGTGTCGGTGAGCAGGCTGCCGGAGCAGCGGTGGGTGGCGTTGCCGTCGGCGTCGAAGAAGACGGCGAGACCGACGTAGTCGTGCTCGTTGTCGTCGGTGAAGTTGCCCGTGATCGCCTGCGCGGCGGTCCCTCCGGCCAGCACCAGCGCCGATGCCAGTGCCACCGTGGTGACGGTCTTCCGCATCCGGTTTCCCCCTCGGTCACGTGCCGGCCTCGTGCCGGCCGCCGGAGGTTAGGCAGACTTGCTAACGACACGCCAGAGCGGAGACGGATCGTTCCGTAGCGTGAGGGGCGTGGAGACGCCGGACCCGCAGCTCACCGCCCTCGTCGACCGGTACCGCCACCTCGTCGAGCACGGGGCGACGGTCGTGGTCGAGCAGGGACGCGAGATCCACCTCGGTGACATCGAGGCCCGCACCGTCGTCTTCCGCCGCGACGACGGGATCCACCAGGTCGACCGCTTCGACCGTGGGCACCAGTGGTTCGAGATGGAGGCGCGGGACCTCGCCGAGGTCGAGCTCCTGATCGCCGACCGCTTCGGCTCCTCGGTGCACCGGCATCCCGACGCCTGGCGCTTCGACTGCGTGCAGCGTGCCGACGGCCGCGTCGAGGTGCGCCAGGACGGTCGCCTGCGGGCCACCTTCGCCGACCTGCACGGTGCCCGCGTCTTCTCCGGCTTCGCCGCCCTGACGCCGGCGGAGCTGACGGCCACACCGCCGCGGGCCGGCCGGACGGGGTGGGCGCCTCCCGTCGACGACGAGACGCGCGCCGTCCTCGACCGGCTGCGCGACGTCAGGGACCTCGCCGTCGACGAGGACCGCTGCGAGGTGCACCTGGACGAGCACCGGAGGGGCGCCCGCCTCACCCGGGTCAGCGGCGTCTGGCACGTGTGGGAGGGCAACGACCACTCCGTCCCCGGCCCGCCGACCCTCATGACGACGGCGGCCGACGTCGTCGAGCACCACCTGCGCCTCCGCTTCGCCGGCGACCCCGCCCCCGGCGAGCCCGTCGGCGAGCTCGTGCGCGACGGCGTCGTGGTCGCCCGCGGCGCCGGCGTCACCACCGGGCTGCTTCACGCGCTCGGGGACGGCGTGGGACGCGTGTGACGACCGGGTCCCGACCACGACCGGGACTGCCGATCACTCGGGGGAGCGGCGGACGAACCACGACCCCCGGCGCTCGGGGAGTGCTGACCACATGGCTGGACGACGACGGCTCCAGGACCGTCTCGCGGTCCTCGGCGGCGCGCGGCCCGACCTGCTCGAGTCGGCGCCGGGTGCGCGGCCGCGGTTCGCCGCGCTCGGCGGCGTCCTGCTGAGCACCGGTGGCCTCGCCGTCGCGTCGGCGTCGTTCGCCCTGCACATGGCCCTCGGCGTCTGGTGGCCGTTCGCGCTGCTGCTCGGCCTCGGCTGGGGCGCCGTCGTGGTCAACCTCGACCGGATGCTGCTCGTCGGCATGGCGCACGACGCCTCGCTCAAGCGGAACCTCGCCCTCGCCGTCCCGCGCGTGGGGCTGGCGCTGGTCCTCGGTGTCGTCGTCGCCACCCCGCTGACGCTGCAGGTGTTCCACAAGGAGATCGACGCCGAGATCACCGTCATGCAGGCCGAGGCCGCCGACGCCTACCGCGAGTCGCTCGAGGCCGACGCGCGCTTCGCCGGGCTGGACGAGCTGCGCGAGAAGGTGGCGCTGGAGCAGGACGTCGTCGCCACCGGCGGCTCGGCCGACCCCGCGCTGGTCGCCGTCCAGGCCGACCTGACCGCCACGCAGGCCGCCTACGACGCCGCCCTCGCCACCCAGCGCGACCTCGAGGCCCGCGCGCAGTGCGAGCTCGACGGCACCTGCGGCACCGGCGACGCCGGTACCGGCGAGGCCTACCTGCAGGCCCGGGCCGCCGCCGACGCGCAGGCCGGCGTCGTCGCCTCGGCCCGTGCTGAGCTGGACGACGCAACTGATGCCGCCGCCGGCGCGGAGGCGCGCAGCGCCGACCTCGCCGCCGCCGCGCTCGCCACCGACTCCGCCGAGCTGGCCCGGCTGACCGCCGAGCTCGACCGGCTGCAGGCCGCCTTCGACAGCACCAACGAGGGCTCGGGCGGCATCCTCCTGCGCCTGGAGGCGCTCGACCGGCTCAGCGAGCGCAACGCCACCCTGGCCGCGGCCAAGTTCATGCTGTCGCTGCTGTTCATGTGCGTGGAGATCCTGCCGGTGCTCATGAAGGTGCTGCTCAACTTCGGCCCGCCGACGGCCTACGACCGGCTCGCGGCGCTGCGCGACAGCGGCGATGTGGACATCGAGGAGCTGCAGCAGCAGTCGCGGCGCTCGGTGGCCGAGGCCAAGGAGGAGCTGCTGGTCATGGCCGAGCAGGAGCGGCTGGACCGGCAGAAGGCCGCGATCCGCGTCCGCCGGCTCGCCGCGCTGGCCCAGGAGCAGATCGACGCCGAGGAGGCCGCGCGCCCGGTGCCGCAGCCTGCGCCTCCCGTGGACGAAGCCGGCCGCATCTGGGACACCGGCCCGATCCGGCTGGCCCGCTCGGCCGCCCGCACCATCCGCCCGACCCGCCGCCCGGGCGCCCGGGTGACCTCCGGCGTCTGACCGGCTCGCCGGTCACGCACCTGGACGCTCCCCTCGGGTGGTGTCCTGCCGGACGCTCGTGCTCTGCCCACGGTGACGGGGCAGAGCACGACTGTCTCTAGGGGGACATCGCGTCCCGTCGGCGCAGCCGCGCCCGGTGAGGATCAGCCGCGCTGCCACTCCGTGGTCGGCTGCAGCACGGCCTCGGTCAGCGCCTCGGTGCGGAAGTGCGTGAACTGCTGGTACTCGGGATCGGCCACCATGCGGCTGAACGCCTCGCGCGAGGGATAGCGGACCAGCAGTACGGCGTCCCAGTCCTGCCCCTGCTCGGCCACCAGCGGGGTGCCGCCGTTGCCCGCGTAGAGGACCTCGCCGCCGTGGCGGGCGAGGAACGTCTCCGACAGGGCCTTCGCGTACTTGTCGTAGGACGCGCGCCCGCCCTCGGCGAACCGGAGCAGGTTGAGCATCACCACCGGGCCGCCCGGGTCCTCCTGGAGGAAGCGCTTGAGATCGGCACCGCGGGGATCGATCGCCATGGCCGGACGCTAGCAACGCGCCTCCGGGGCTCAGCCCAGGAGCAGTCGCCACACGGCGTAGCCGTCGTCGGCCGCGTCGCCCAGTGCCCGCCACTCGGCGGCGTCCGGATCCCCCAGCACGCGGTCGAGTCGCTGCAGCCGTTTGCGGTCGCTGCCGGCGAAGCGGGCCCGCTCGGCAAGTGGGTCGCTCATCAGGCTCGCGAGGAAGGCGGCGTCGCCGCTGTGCCGGGCGCGGTCCCGGGTGGTGGTCTGCCAGGCCGCCGCCTTGAGCACCAGCGCGCCCAGGAGGTCCCGTACCGGCACGGTCGCCGACCGGCTCCCCTTGACGACGGCGAGAGGTGTCGCCCGTCGCAGCGCCTGGTGGCCGCCGTCGATCTGGATGGTGTCCCCGCCGGCCGCGGTCCGCAGCGACCAGCGCGGCGGGGAGTGGTCGGGCGCCAGGACGTCGACGACGGCGCCGTCGGCCTGGCGGCGGAAGCGGTACACCTTGCCGGTGCTGTCCGGCTCCGGGCGCAGGTCGAGCTGGCGCACCGCCTGCACGCAGCGGCTCAGGCCGGCCCGGTCGCTGAGGAGGTCGGCCAGCACGTCGACGTCCTGACTGGCCCGGGTGGGCGCCCGGCCGGCGGCGATCCCGTGCAGCATGACCATCTGCCCGCCCACGAGCACCCAGCCCGCCGGATCGAGCTGCGCGGCGATGTCGAGCACGAGGTCCCACAGCCGGTCGAGCGCACCGGTCAGCGGCGGGAGGACGACCGTCGCGGGAGCGGTCATCCCCGAAAGGCGACCAGCGCCGCGGTGAGCAGGTCCAGCCCTGCCCGCCTGGTGCGGACGTCGGAGGACTCGGCCAGGTCGACGGCGACCACCGCCACCGGCATGTGCTGCCGGCCGGCCAGCGGCAGGTCGGCGAACCTCGGGACGCGGACGACGACGTTCGGCTCCCCTCGGTCCGACAGGCCGAGGTCCCGGCGGAGTCGCTCGAGCGTGCCCTCGGTGCAGTAGCCCTCGACCGCCGCGCCGGCGGCGACGATGTCCGCTCCCACCGCGTCGGCCGCGGACAGCCCCGAGGCGACGAAGCCCTCCACCGCGGACACCCGGTCGCGGTACGCCGGGAGTGCCCGCAGCTCCCGGCGGTCGGCGCGCTCACGTGCCGCCGCCACCACCTGCTCGGCGTCCGAGGACCGGAGCCGCGCCGCGACCCGGGACCGGGCCGACCGGTCCAGCCAGTCCGCGCGCTCGCCGGACAGCTCCCAGAGGGTCGCCCAGGCGGTCGGTGCCGCGAGGAGGCGGCCCGGGCCGACGGGCATCCGGGCGCGCTCGTCCACCGCGTCGTCCGGGAGGACCAGAGTCCGGCCGATCCGCTCCGCCGGCAGGGTCCCGGTCCGGACCAGCCGGCGCACCTCCTGGGCGCTGACGCCCAACCGGGCCGCTGCCTCGTCGACGGTCAGCACGGGCGACTCCTCGGTTGCAGAATTGGTGCGCTAGCGCATCAATTCTGCAGCACCGCCGTTGTGGCGAGGCGGCGGCTCGCCGGTCATATGTCGATCAGGCGATGCGGCTCCAGGTGCCGCAGTCATCGGTCCGGAAAGCCACGTCGGTGGGGAGGACCTCGACGTAAGCCTGTCCGTCGACGAAGTAGTCGGAGGCGATGATTGCGTCGAGCTCACCCGTGAGGTCGCTCAGCCGCTGCCAGGAGCAGGTGGAACCTCCTGTCGATCGGTAGGTACCCGCCTGAACGTCGCTCCCGACCATAAAAGTGCCGTCCTGGAAGGCGGTGCTGACGTCGGGGCCCGCGAAGTCCGCTGGCGTCCAGCGACCGCAGTCGTCGGTGGAGAAGGCCACATCCGTGGGCAGGACCTCGACGTAAGCCTGCCCATCCAGGAAGTAGTCAGAGGCCAGGATGGCGTCGATGTCACCGCTCACGTCGCTCAACCGCTGCCAGGAACACAGTCCGCCGCCGGCGCTGCGATAGAGGCCGGGGGTGATGTCGGCACCCACGAGGTAGGTGCCGTCACCGAATCCGGGAGGCTCGGGGGCCACCTCCGGCGAGGGCTGAGGCGGCTCGATGGCGGTGGTGGTCGGCACCGGGACGCCGTCGGCTTCTTCTTGCGCGTCGCCGGGTCCGGATACGGCGCTCACGAGCAGACCGATGAAGAGGAGCACCACCACGGATGCGGCGATCGCACCCAGGATCGAGTACGGACGACCGCCGTGCTGCGGTCCGCCGGGAGGTGGTGGGCCCCAACCCGGTGGCGGACCCCATCCCGGAGGAGGTCCCGGCGGCGGTCCCGAAGGTGGCATCCCCGGCGGACCCCAGGGCGGCCCTGGCGGCCCCCACGGCGGAGCGCCTGCGGGCATCCCGGGCGACGGGCCCCAGACGGGGGGTGGGGGAGGTGGCGGAGGACCCGACCGCGTCCATGGCGGCGGAAAGCCGCCGGGCGTGGGTCGGCCATCGCCAGGGTGGCCCTCGCCTCCCGGCTGGTGCATCGATGTGGTCCCTTCGTCGATGAGTGCGACCGCGGGAGTATCCGGTGTCCGGGCAGCCTGCGGAGAACTGGTCCGCCCGGAAGTGGCGCGACGTCCCCTCGGGCGTCAGCGGGTGGCGGCCAACCGCTCCAGCGCCGCGGTGAAGGACGCGTTCCACAGGCCGAGGTGGGGCCAGCGCTCGGCCACGTGTGCCGTCGCCTCCTCCACCGACATCCCCTGCTCGCGCACCAGCCAGCCGCGCAGCACCAGCCCGGTGCGGGACGCCCCGCCGTGGCAGTGCACGAGCACCCGGTGTCCCTCTGCGTGCAGCGCGGTGAGGTCGTCGAGGACGTCCGCGAGCATCACGTCGAGGTCGACGTTGTGGTCGTTGTCGGCGATGTAGGACATCCGGTGGTTGGTGTGCGGGAACGGCTCACCGAGCCGGCACAGCGAGATGACGGCGAAGTCCTCGTCCGAGTACCGCGCGCCGTCGAGGTTGCCCGCCCAGATCCCCGGCAGGACCTCCACCGGGCCGATCCGCGGGATGACGCCGGGGTCGTACGACGGCACCGGCTTACCGTCCAGCGCCGCGGCCAGCTGCTGCAGGTCGGCCAGCCGCCACACCCGGTCGCCGTGCCCGGGCACCGTCCCGTGCACCGGGGAGGACCACCGCATCGGGATGCCGCCCATCCCGTACACCGCCCCGGCCAGCCCGCCGGCCACGCACGCCACCGTGTCGGTGTCGCCGCCGAGGTCGATGACCAGCCGCAGCACCTCGGCGAAGTCGCGGCCGGTGCGCAGCGCCCACAGCGCCTGCCCGAGCGTCGGCCACACGGCGCCGTTCGACTCCGTCGCCATGGACGGCTCCCAGTCCGGAGCCAGCACCGTCGCCCACCGGTCGCGGTGCTCCTCGGCGACGAGCGACAGGGCGGAAGGGGCGGCGGCCAGCGGGTCGCCGCCGTCGAGTGCCACCCGCATCAGCTCGTGGAGGACGGCACAGCCCTCGCCGGCCGCCGGGTCGCCATGCGTCAGGGCCGAGATGCGCCGGGCGGCGTCCACGGTCGCCTCGGTCCCGTCGCGCGAGAACCGGATTGCCGCCGGCGTCGTCCGCATGAGCGAGCCGTTGCCGGCCGCCCGGCCGGTCCGGGCGAAGTGCTCCGCGGCCGCGCGGTCCCACGGCAGGCCCGACTCGAACACCGCGCGCGTCTGCACGCCGATGTCCGGCGGCCCGGCCGCGGCCCAGGCGGCGAACCGGCCGAACAGGTCGGCCTCGTCCAGCCCGCCCCGCTCGACCAGCGACTGCGCGACCAGCAGCGCCATCTGCGTGTCGTCGGTGAACTCGCCCGGCTCCCACCCGAGCGACCCGCCGCCGCACATCTCCGTCGCCGCACCCCGGGCCGCCGTGGGGAAGCGGGCCGAGAACGCGCCGGGCGGGCCGAACTCGAAGGGCGCCCCCAGCGCGTCGCCCACCGCCGACCCGACCAGCGCCCCGGTCACCCGGTGCGAGCGGTGCAGTCCTGCCGTCACCGGCTCAGTCTCCGTGATCGGTCAGCCGGGACGCCGTCAGCCTCGACGCTGCGTGTGTTCTGTCCACCTGACTCCGTCGAACCAGCGGACGAACTGGGCGTTCATCTGGTCGGGGTACCAGCCAGGCGGAAGCTGCTGCAGGCCCGACTGCGCCTGCTGCACCGGCGCCGAAGGCAACGCCTGCGGCGTCGTCTGCGATGAGTGCGGCGCCGCCGGAGGAATCTGCGGCGGCATGGGTGCCGGGGACGAGACCTGTGGCGTACCCGCAGCCGGCATCGTGCCCTGCCCCTGCTGCTGCATCTGCTGGGCAACCTGCTGAGCGTGGATCTGCTGCTGGTGCCAGGCCTGTTGCTGCCACGCCTGCTGCTGGTGCCATGCCTGGACCTGCTGCTGTACCGCCATGTGTTCCTGCTGGGCGATCATCTGCCGCTGGTGTTCGAGCGCCATCGCCTGCTGGGCGACCTGTACGCGAGCTGCGTTGCGCGTTTGACGGGCGTAGCGGGTCGCGCGCTGCTCCTTGTCCCGGAAGGACACCAGGCCGAACGTCGAGAGCGACACGGTCTTGCGGAGCAGTCCCACGGGTTGTTCCTTTCTTTCGGCAATGGGCGTCCGCATCCTTGCCGCTCCTCCGCGCATTGAGGCGCCTTGGTGAGCGTGTCTGGCACCAAGGGAGGACGGCGCTCTCCGCGTGTGGGCGCTGTGACTCGGCGACGGTGCCCACCGGCGAGGGACCAGCCGATCACGGCGACCACGTGAGAACGTCCCGTCTCGATGTACCGCACCGACGGCTCCCTGGTCCTGAGCCCCACCGACCTGACCCGCCACCAGGCCTGCGCGCACGTGACGACCCTCGACCTCGCCGTCGCCGACGGCCGGCTCAAGCCCCTCGCCGGCGGCCCCGACGACCACGCGCTGCTCATCGCCGACCTCGGCACCGAGCACGAGGAGAAGTACCTCGCGGCGCTGGAGGCCGAGGGGCGCGGCGTCGTCCGCATCCCCACCCGGTTCGACGCCGCCGGCCGCCGCGAGGCCGAGGCGCTCACCGTGCAGGCGATGCGGCAGGGCGTCGACGTCATCGCCCAGGCCGCGTTCTTCGACGGCGTCTGGGGCGGCGCCGCCGACTTCCTCCTCAAGGTCGCGACGCCGTCGAACCTCGGCGCCTGGTCCTACGAGGTCGCCGACGCCAAGCTCGCCCGCCGCGTCAAGGTCCCGGCGCTGCTGCAGATGGCCACCTACGCCGAGCGCCTCGCCGTCCTCCAGGGCAAGGCGCCCGAGCACGTCTGGGTGGTCACCGGCGACGGCGCCACCAACCCCTGGCGGCTGGTCGACGTCGCCGCCTACGCCCGCCGCGCCCGCGCCAAGCTGGCCGGCTTCCTCGCCGACCCGCCGCCCACCGCGCCCGTCCCCGTGCCGTACTGCAGCCAGTGCTCGTGGAAGCCGCGCTGCACCGCCGAGCTGGCCGACGCCGACGACCTCAGCCTCGTCGCCGGCATGCGCGCCGACACCCGCGCCGCCCTGCGTGCCGCCGGCATCACCACCCTCGAGCAGCTCGCCGGCGCCGACCCCGAGACGCTCAAAGCTGCCCGCATCGGCGCCGCCACCCGCGCCCGCGTGCAGGAGCAGGCCCGCGAGCAGCTGCGCGAGCGGCGCACCGGCGTCCCCACCCGCACCCTGCTGCCGCCCACGAAGGGCCTCGGCCTGCTCCGGCTGCCCGAGCCCAGCGACGGCGACCTCTACCTCGACTTCGAGGGCGACCCGCACTCCGCCGACGGCGCGGGCCTCGAGTACCTCGCCGGCATCGGCCGCCGCGACGGCAGCTTCACCGCGCTGTGGGCGCACGACCCCGCCGCCGAGAAGCAGATGGTCGCCGACCTGATCGACCTGATCCTCGACGCCTGGCGCGCCGACCGCGGCATGCACGTCTACCACTACGCCGCCTACGAGGTCAGCGCGCTCAAGCGGCTGACCGGCCGCTACGGCGTCCGCGAGGCCGAGCTCGACGAGCTGCTGCGCAACGAGCGCTTCGTCGACCTCTATCCCGTCGTCAAGCAGTCGATGCGGATCAGCAAGGGCTCGTACTCGATCAAGAAGGTCGAGGCGTTCTACGGCCGCGAGCACACCGGCGACGTCGCCGACGCCATGGGCAGCGTCATCGCCTACGAGAAGTGGCTCGCCGACCGCGACCCGCAGCGCCTCGTCGACATCGAGCTCTACAACAAGGACGACGTCGACTCCACCCGCGAGCTGCACGACTGGCTGGAGACCCAGCGCGAGGAGCTCGAGCGGGAGTTCGGCGGCCAGGACCGCCCGCTGCTGTCGGAGGCCACCGGCCCGGTCGAGCGCACCGACGCCGAGCTGGCCGAGCTGGCGCTGGTCGACCGGCTCAAGGACGCCGGGCACGACCTGCTCGGCGACCTCGTGCAGTGGCACCGCCGCGAGGCCCGCCCCGGCTGGTGGGAGTTCTTCGCCCGCAAGGAGATGGACGACGACGCGCTCGTCGAGGACGGCACCGCGCTCGGCCGGCTGGGGGCTCCGGTGGAGGTCGGCCAGGAGAAGCGGTCGAAGTTCTACGAGTACCGCTTCCCGCCGCAGGACACGAAGCTGTCGGTCGGGTCCACGGCGGTCGACGTCGACCAGCGGGCGGGCATCGGCACCGTCGTCGCGCTCGACTCCGCCGAGGGCCGCGTCGTCGTCAAGACGGCGAAGGCCCCGGCCACGCCGCGCGCACTCGGGCCGAGCGGTCCGCTCGACGACAAGGGCATGCGCGCCGCCATCACCGCGACCGCCGACGACGTGCTCGCCGGCACGCCCTGCCTCGGGCAGGCGCTGCTCGAGCGGCGGGTGCCGGCCGACTGCCGCCGTCGTCCCGACGAGCAGGCCGGCGACGCCGTCGTCCGGATCGGGCTGCGCCTGGACGGCGAGGTGCTCGCCGTCCAGGGCCCGCCCGGCAGCGGCAAGACCCGTGCGGCGTCGATGCTCATCCGCGCGCTGCTCGACGCCGGCAAGAAGGTCGGCGTCACGGCCACCTCGCACGCCGTCATCGGCAACGTGCTGTCGGCCGTCGACCGGCCCGCGCTGCAGAAGTGCGACGAGCACCAGGCGTGCGGCGCGCCCGGCGTCGAGTGGTCGAAGGACGGCAAGGACGTCGCCCGGCGGCTCGTCGACGGCGACGTGCGGCTCGTCGGCGGGACGGCGTGGTTCTGGACGCAGCCCGACCTCGCCGAGGCCGTCGACGTGCTCGTCGTCGACGAGGCGGGGCAGTTCTCGCTGGCCAACGCGGTCGCCGTCGCCCGGGCCGGGAAGTCGCTCGTCCTGCTCGGCGACCCGCAGCAGCTCGCCCAGCCCTCGCAGGGCGTGCACCCCGGCGACTCGGGGCTCTCGGCGCTGGAGCACCTGCTCGAGGGGCACCCGACCGTGCCCGAGGGCCGCGGGATCTTCCTCGACACGACCTACCGGATGCACCCGGCGCTGACGCGGTTCGTGTCGGACCTGGCGTACGAGGGCCGGCTGGAGTCGGCGGCGCTGCGCGAGCGGATCACCGTGCGGCCGGGCGGGCTGGTGTCGGGCAGCGGGCTGGCGGTGCGGTCGGTGGCGCACACGGTGCCGGCGGCCGCGTCGTCGATGGAGGAGGCCGCCGAGGTGGCCGCCGTCTGGCGGTCGCTGCAGGGCGTCGGCTGGGTCGACGCCGAGGGCGCCGAGCGGCCCGTCGGGCCGGACGACGTGCTCGTCGTCGCGCCGTACAACAACCAGGTGGCGCTGATCCGCTCGCTGCTGCCCGACGGCGCGCGGGTCGGGACGGTGGACCGGTTCCAGGGGCAGGAGGCGCCGGTCGTCGTCTACTCGACGACGTCGACGTCGGCCGACGAGGCGCCGCGCGGGGTGTCGTTCCTGTACGACCTCAACCGGCTCAACGTGGCGGTGTCGCGGGCGAAGGCGCTGGCGGTCGTGGTGATGAGCCCGCAGCTGCTCGACGCGCAGGTGCGGACGCCGGAGCAGCTGCGGCAGGTCAACGCGATGTGCCGGCTGGCCGAGCTGGCCGGTGTCTGACACCGCGGAGCTGGCCGGCCTGCTCGGCGTCGGCGCGGACGTGCTGGTGCGCGCGCTCGGCGACGGCTGGACGGAGGTCGCCGGGCCGCCGCACGAGCGGTGGTTCGTGAGCGGGCGCCCGGTGCAGGTGGCCGTCGGCTGGGACGGGTTCGGCTTCACGCTGGCCCGCCCGGAGCCGCGGTGGTCCGGGAACGAGCTGGTGTGGGAGTTCGCGGCCGAGCGCGGCTTCGGCTCCGACGAGGTCGTCTACGAGCGGGCGGTGCTGGCCGAGGCCGCCGAAGAGGTCGCCCGCCGTCGCCGGCGGACGTTCCGCTGGTGCCCGGTGTGCCGCGAGGTCAACGCCCGCGAGCACGTGCACGACAACACCGGCCTGTGCATGCGCTGCGCAGAGCGCCACCTCGGCGTCACGTACTGAGCGGGCCCGGGGAGGGCCGATAGCGCGACAAAGGCCCTCTGAGGACCGGTGACGGCGCCCCGGTCGGCGGTGACCGGGGCGCCGTCCGTCCGTCAGGCGACCCGGCGGGCGCCCTGGTAGCCGGTCATCGAGTCGAGGTTCACGACCGCGACCGGCTTGCCGGCGGTGGACGCGTGCACCATCTGGCCGTTGCCGATGTACATGCCCACGTGCGAGACCGGGCTGTAGAAGAACACCAGGTCACCGGGCTTGAGGTCGGACTTCGCCACCGGGGTGCCGAACGTCGACTGGGCCCGCGAGGTGCGGGGGATCTCCACGCCGGCCGCGCGGTAGGCGAAGCTGGTCAGCCCGGAGCAGTCGAACCGGTCGGGACCGGTCGCGCCGTACTGGTACATGTCACCGCGCTGGGCGAGCGCGGTGTCGACGGCCGCCTGGGCGACGCCGTTCGGAGCGGCCACCGGGGCCGCCGCCACGACCCCGCCACCACCGCCGCCGCCTGCGGCAGCCGAGGCCGGGAGGGGCGAGAGCGCGATGCCGGCTCCGGCGATGGCCGCGACGGCGATGCCGCGGAACGAGCGACGGGCGAGGGGCGTGCGTGCAGTCGTCATGGACGACGGTTCTCCTGTTCTCCACGGTCGCCTACCGGGTTAGCTGACGGGTTCGGGCGGGGGAGTCGCCCGGCGCGAGAGGTCGCGCTTCACCCCTGGGACTCGATGGGTCCCCGGTCCGGAGGGCGGCTGGCTGCCGGCGTCCGGTTCGGCGTGGTCCGGCGGGTGTCACACGGGTTCGTGACGGGGGCCCGGCCAGGACCAGCGGGAACGGTAGGGAGGGCCTCGGACCGTCACAACCGCCCGAGGGGCGCGCCACGCCCGGTCCCGGGCCGTGGACTTGACGGCGGCCACGCATCCGACACGCCACCGCCACCAGCGCCGATGCCTCTCCGGAGCCGGCGGCGCGCGACCGCGGACGCGCGGGGACACGCCGTGCTCCACGAGAAAGGACGGCGCGGTGCGTCCGCACGCGGTGTCAGGAGCCGCCCACGGACGGGCGGTCTCCGAGCGTGGGGACGTAGCGGTTGCCGGACGCGTTGACGGGGCACGGAACGGGGGATCGAGAGAGAGGAGCACCCCATGGGAATGATGAGGAACCTCATCGCCTCCGGCGTGGCCGCGAAGGTCGTGCAGGAGCTCAAGAAGCCGCAGAACCAGGCGAAGATCAAGCAGTTCGTCCGCGACTTCCAGGCCAAGCAGAAGAAGGGCGGCACCGGCGGCCGCGCCTACTGACCGCTGATCCGCCCGCGGCCCCCGTCCCACCCCGGGACGGGGGCCGCGGTGCGTCCGGGGCCGGTGCGACGGTCCGTTGCGGTTCCGAGACGGCTCGGTCCCCGGCGTCCCGGACGGCGACCCGACCCCGTGTGACGCTCGCCGGCGTCTCTCCGCGACGCCGGCGCCGACCTCCCCGGGAGGCGCTGCCGGCGCGCGTCCGCACGACCACCACGGGGTGCCCCATGAACCAGTCCTCCGCCCGCCGCCGACTCGGCGCGCTTCCCGTCCTGCTCGCCACGGGCCTCCTCCTCGCCGGTTGCGGGGACGACGGCGAGACCGGCCTCCCCGCGCCCACCTCCACCCCGTCGGCCCCGGCGACGTCGTCCGCGGCGGCCCCGACCACGCCCGCCCCGACGACGCCCGCCCCCGAGCCCGCGGTGGCCCCTGCCCCCACGCCGGAGGTGACGCCGGCTCCCGTGGTCGTGGACTTCCTCATGCCCGCCGTGGTCGGCATGACGCTGCAGGACGCCCAGGACCTGATCCAGACCAACGGCGTCTTCCTCAGCCTGTCCCACGACCTGCTGGGCAGCCGCAACCAGGTCCTCGACGCCAACCGGCGGGTCTGCACCCAGAACATCGCACCCGGCCAGCGGGTCACCGGGGACGTCGACGGCGCCATCGACCTCGGCGCGGTCAAGCTCGACGAGCTCTGCCCCTGACGTCCGGCCGCGGCCCCGTCCCGGTGGGACGGGGCCGCGGTGCGGTCAGGGCCGGCCGGCGTGCGGGACGTCGACCTCCGTCGCGAGCAGCACCGCCTCGCGCACCGGCGCGCGGTTGTGCTCGTAGAAGTCCGGCGCCGCGCACATGAGCAGCGTCCGGCCGTCCTCGCCGCCGAGCATGCAGGCGTAGACGCCCAGCCCCTCGGGCGCGGCGACGGCGTCGACGATCTCGCCGCCCTCGGCCACCCGCACGACCCGCCCACCGACGGCGTCGGCCGCCCAGATGCAGCCGTCGGCGTCGAGCGCGCAGCCGTCCGGCGCGACGGCGAGCTGCCCGAGCACCTCGTCCACGGTGCGCCCGGTGACCTCCGGCCCGAGCGACGCCCACACCCGCCGGTTGGTCAGCGACCCGTCGTCGCCGAGGTCGAACGCCGTGTACCGGTTGCCCAGCGTCTCGCCGACGACCAGCGTGCCGCCGTCCGGCGTGATGACCGAGCCGTTCGGGAACTGCAGCCCCTCGGCCGCGACCGACACCGTGCCGTCGGGGTCGATCCGCTTGAGCGACGCCGTCGCCGCGTCCCCGCCGCCCATCAGGTCGAAGCCGAAGTCGCCGACGAACACGTGCCCGCCCGGGCCGACGACGAGGTCGTTGAGGTGCCCGCCGCAGTGCTCGGTCAGGTCGGCGTAGGTCGACAGCGCCGAGCCGTCCCAGCGCAGCACCTCGTGGGTCTTCATCGACACGACCACCAGCGACCCGTCCGGCAACCAGCCCTGCCCGGACGGCTGCCCGGGCACCTCGAACCGCACGGTCTCCTGCCCGTCGGCGGTCACCGTGCTCACCGTGTGCCGGTAGAAGTCCGACACCCACCACGTGCCCTCGTGCCAGCGCGGCCCCTCGAAGAACCCGCCGCCGGTCAGCACCGTCCGCACCTCGCGCTCTGCCATGCCGCGGACCCTAGGAGCCCGACGCCGGCGGCCCCAACGGAACGGGATCCGGGCCGGCGACGACCGGCGCCGTCACCGTGCCGATCCGCTCGATCGTCACCGCCACCTCCACGCCCGGCCGCAGCCACGGGTGCCGCTCCTCGCCGTGCAGCGACCGCAGCTCCAGCAGGCAGCCGGTGCCGACCGTGCCGCTGCCGACGACGTCGCCCGGCCGCAGCTCCGTTCCCCGCGAGGCGTAGGCGAGCATCTGCCCGAACGACCAGCGGACGTCGGCCCAGCTGCCGCCGCCCTGCTCGACGCCGTCGACCGAGGCGCTCATCCGCAGCGCGTAGCCGTGCCCGGAGCGGTACGGCTCCAGCTCGTCGGGCGTGACGAGGACCGGGCCGATCGTCGTCGCGCCGTCCTTGCCCTTCGCCGGTCCGAGGCCGATCTTCGACTCGACGCCCTGCACGTCGCGGGCGCTCCAGTCGACGAACACCGTGTAGCCGGCGATCGCCGCCTCGGCCTCCTCCGGCGTCAGGTCCGACCCGCCCCGGCCGACGACCGCGGCCACCTCGACCTCGTAGTCGAACGCCTCCGAGCCGGGGGAGACCGGCACCGGCTCGCCCGGACCGCGGACGGCCGCCGGGTTGGTGAAGTAGAAGACCGGCTGCTCGAACCAGACCGGGGACACCTCCCGCCCGAACGCGGCCGCGGCGTTGCGCGCGTGCTGCTCGAAGGACAGGAAGTCGCGCACCGACGGCGGCCGCGGCACCGGCGCGCGCAGCACCAGCCCCTCCTCCGGCAGCACCTCGGCCGGCTTGCGTTCGGCAGCCGCGGCGAGGTCGGGCAGCAGGTCGACCAGGGCGGCGTCGAACCCGTGCGCCCGCCCGTCGCGCAGCAGCCCGGCCCGCTCGGCGCCGTCGGCCGGCGAGACGTAGGTGACCCAGCGCATCAGCTCTCCTCCCTCACGCGCGGCAGCCGATCGGGCCGCCGTGGAACTCGACCATGTCCGGCCAGATGTCGGCCAGCGGGAGCCGCTCGCCCGGCGGCCGCCCGTCCAGCTCGGCGTAGGCGCGGTGCAGGTTGCCCACCAGCCGCTCGGACTCCTGCCACCCCGCGTACGGGTTGTCCGCGCGCCGCCGGGCGGTCTCCAGGGGTGTCCACCCGGCCGCGTGGCCCTCCCGCGCCGTCGCGTCGACGAAGGCCGCGTAGCCGGCCAGGTCGTCGAGCAGCCGGGTCACCTCCGCGCCGCGGCACACCGGCCCGTGCCCGGGCACGAGCACCTCCGGCTCCAGCGCGCGCAGCGCCTCGACCGCCCGCGGGTACCCGGACACGCTGCCCTCGGCGAGGAACGGCTGGCCGCCCGCGAAGGCGATGTCCCCGGCGAAGACCACCCGCTCGGCGGGCAGCCAGGCGACGACGTCGCCGCGCGTGTGCGCCGGCCCGACCGCGTGCAGCTCCACCGCCCGCTCGCCCAGGTGCAGCGTCATCGCGCCGGTGAACGTCAGATCGGGCGGCCGCACCTCGAGCCGGCCGTAGTCGGGCCCGGTGAGGACCTGGGCGGCGAGCAGGCCGCTGGCCAGCTGGTCCTCCCGGCTGTGTGCGTGCCCGACCACCGGCGTGCCCTCGGGGACCAGCCAGTTGCCGAAGGTGTGGTCGCCGTGGTGGTGGGTGTTCACCACCGCGCGCAGCCGGCCGGGGGCGACGCCGGCGACCGCCCCGAACAGCGCCCGGTTGCGTGCCTCGGTCGAGGTGGTGTCGACCATCAGGCCCGCGCCGTCGTCGCCGGTGACGACGCCGGTGTTGTTGATCATCCAGCTGCCGTCGGGCTGCACGTAGGCGAAGACGCCCGGTGCCACCTGCTCGAGGGCGGCCGCGGAGATCGCGGTGCTCACCGGACCGCCGGCTGCGGGCGGTTGGCCTGGAAGAGCGGCTCCATGACGTCCCATCCGTTCTCGGGGGTGCCGGGCAGTGTGACCCCGGCGTCGGACAGCCGCTGCAGCAGGCCGTCGCAGACCTCGTCCGCCTGCCGGCCCAGCGCGGCGAGGTCGTGGTCCACCAGCGCGCCGTCGCGCTTCACCACCCGGCCGTCCACCAGCACGGTGCGCACGTCGGCGACCGTGGTCTGGAAGACCAGCGAGCCGACGACGTCCGGCCGCGGGTGCATCTCGAACGAACCGCCGCCCACCACGACGACGTCGCCGCGCTTGCCCGGCGTCAGCGAGCCGATCCGGTCGCCCATGCCCATCGCGTCCGCGGCGTTGACCGTCGTCCAGGTGAGCGCCTCGCGGGCCGTCGTCGTCACGGTCTCCGGCATCCGGCCGGCCAGGTTGACCGCCTGCGTGGCGTCCCAGCGGTCGAAGCCGAGGCCGAAGCGCATCTCGTGCCACAGGTCGCCGGAGTTCAGGCTGATGACGTCGGCCGACAGGGTCGGGGCGATCCCGTGTCGCCGGCACCGCTCGAACACCGGCCGGCCCATGCCCATGTTCAGCTCGGTCTCCACCGAGATCGACACCTTGCCGCCGGTGCGGGCCAGCGCCGCCCACTCGTCGTCGTCGAGGGTGTTGCAGTGCACGTGCACGATGTCGGGCCCGAGCTGGCCGGCCTCGTCGAGCTCGCGGATGCCGCCGGTCACGCAGCTGCCCCACACGCAGCCGGTGTGGCTGACCACCAGCGCGCCGAGCTCCCGGGCGACGGCGAGCTCGTCGAGCGTGTGCTGCCACGGCTGGCCGAACACCTCGCTCAGCGAGACGCCGAGGGTGACCAGGCCACGCGGGTCGGGGAAGTGCTGCCCGGCGAGCCGGCGAAGGTCGCGCACGCGGTCGTCGTGGGTGCCGAACTGCGGGTCGGCCGGCCGGCTCTCGAAGAACCCGTGGCAGTGCGCCGCTCGCACGCCGGACTCGACGATCCCGGCGACCGCCGCGTCGGAGTGCGCCGGGGTGTTGTTGGTGTGCGAGAAGTCGAGCAGCGTCGTGACGCCGGCGTTGAGCGCGTCGGCGCCGCCGAGCAGCTGGCCGACCCGCACGTCCTCGGGCGTCATCGCCGGCGAGATGGCCAGCCGGATGCCGAAGTAGTAGTCGCCGAGCGTCCAGTCGGCGCAGATCCCGCGCACCACAGACTGCCAGGTGTGCCGGTGGGTGTCGATCAGCCCGGGCAGCACGACGCCGCCGGTGGCGTCGACCACCTCGGCGTCGTCGACCTGCAGGGAGGGGGCGACGGCGACGATCGCGCCGTCCTCGATGAGCACGTCCCCGGTGGGCAGGTCGCCGATGGCGGGGTCCATCGAGACGACGTGGCCACCGGTGACGAGGGTGCGGTGCTGGGCCATGGGGTGCCTCCGCGGCGTCGGGAAGTGGGCCCGACCACTCCACACCCGGCGCGGCGCCGGATCATGTGCCGGATCGGCAACGGTCAGCCGGCCGCCACCGCGTCGGCGGCCCGCCGGAACGACTCCACCGCCGGCCGCCGGTCGGCCACGCGGGTGACGACGGCGACCTCGACCGGTGGCGCGTCGAGCGGCACGAACCGGACGTCGGGGCGCGGGAAGAAGGCCGCGGCGGCCGCGCCGTGCATGCCGATCCGCCCGGTGGTCGCGACGGCCGCGGGGATCGACGCCGGGTGCCGCACCGCGCTGCCCCGCCCGTCCATGCCGGCCGGGCCGACCCAGTCGCGGAAGCGCGGGTGCGCCGAGGACATCCGCAGCCACGGCTCGTCGGCGACGTCGTCGCGGGTGAGCAGCGGGGCGTCGGCCAGTGGGGAGGAGGCCGGCACGACGACGACCGACGGCGTCCGCAGCACGGTGCGGAACTCCAGCCCGTCGACGGCGCCCAGGTGTTGCACCAGGCCGACGTCGAGGTCGCCGCGGCGGACGGCGTCGTACTGGTCGTCCATGTCGAGGTCCTCGAACAGCAGGTGCACGCCCGGCGCGGCCGCGGTGACCACGTCGCGCAGGGCGGGCCAGCGGTCGGCCGCACCGAAGCCGAGGACGCCGACCCGCAGCGCGCCGTCGTCGGGCTCCCTCGGCGCGGCGGCGTCGGGCAGCCGGTCGAGTGCGGCGAGCACCGTGCGGGCGTGCGCGGCGACCCGCTCGCCGGCCGGGGTGAGCGCCACCCGCCGGCTGGTGCGCTCGACCAGCCGGGCGCCGACGTCGCGCTCCAGGCGCTGGATGCGGCGGGAGAAGTGGCCGGGGTCGAGGTAGTGCCGCCGCGCCGACCGGCCGAAGTGCAGCTCCTCGGCGAGCGTGAGCAGGTAGCGCAGCGACTCGACGTCCACGGCCCACCTCCGGCGCCGGCCGGCTCCGTCGCCGCCCGCGCGGCCCACTGTCCTGCACGCGGCACCGGTCCGGGAAGCGGTCGTGCTCTGCACACACCCGTGTGCAGAGCACGACCGTCCCCGGGACCTCAGTCGCCCTTGACGTTCACCACCTGGCGGAGCGTGTGCCGGATCTCCACCAGATCCGCGGCGTCGGCCATGACGACGTCAATGGACTTGTAGGCATCCGGGTGCTCGTCGAGGAAGGCGTCCGACCGGCCCCAGGCGATGCCCGACATCCGCGCGTCCAGGTCGGCCCGGGTGAACCGCTTGCGCGCCGCCGACCGGGAGAACGCCCGGCCCGCGCCGTGCGGCGAGCTGGTCAGCGACGCCTCGTCGCCCCTGCCGACGACGACGTAGCTCGCCGTCCCCATCGAGCCCGGGATCAGCCCCCACTGGCCCGCGCGCGCGGAGATCGCGCCCTTCCGGGACAGCCACACCTCGCGCCCGTAGTGCGTCTCGCGCTCGGTGTAGTTGTGGTGGCAGTTCACCGTCTCGAGCCGCTCGACCTCGGTCCCCAGGAACCGGCCGAGCTGGTCGACGACGCGGTCCATCATCTCCTCGCGGTTGAGGTAGGCGAACCGCTGCGCCCACCGCAGCGCCTCGATGTAGGCCTCGAACTCCGGCTCTCCCTCCTCCAGGTACGCGAGGTCCCGGTCGGCCAGCTCGACGCCCTTCGCCCGGCAGCGCTCCTGCGCGATCCGGATGTGCCGGGACGCCAGCTTGTTGCCGACGCCGCGCGAGCCGGAGTGCAGGAAGGTCCACACCCGGTCGGCCTCGTCGAGCGACACCTCGATGAAGTGGTTGCCCGAGCCGAGCGAGCCCAGCTGCAGCGGCCACGAGTCCGCGACCGTGTCGGCCTGGTCCGCGCCGGGCAGGGCGCGCAGCTCCTCCACCCGCGGGACGGCGGTCTCGCGCAGCTTGCGGTTGCGGCCGCCGGCGGACAGCGGGATCGAGCGGGAGATCTGGCCGTGCAGGACGGCGAGGTCGCGCCCGGCGAGGTCGCCGGCGGTGAACGGGGTGCGCACGGCCATCATCCCGCAGCCGATGTCCACGCCGACCGCCGCCGGGATGATCGCGCCGTCGGTCGGGATAACCGAGCCGACGGTCGCGCCCTTGCCCAGGTGGGCGTCGGGCATCAGCGCCAGGTGCGGGTGGATGAACGGGAGTGCGGCGGTGCGCTCGGCCTGCTCGCGGGTCGAGTCCTCGAGGATCGACGCCCAGCTGAGCAGGCGGTCGCTGATCTTCTCCATGGTCCTTTCGTCTCTGCGGTGCGGGGCCCGGTCCCCGCGGTCGGTGGGGCCGGTGCAGTGAACGCGCTCGGCTCGCGCGGCGCGACCGGATTACCCCGCGACGGCCCCGCGGACCCGGCGTCGCGGACCCCGGCGTGCCGTTTCCGTTCCGCACGCCACGGGCAGCCCCGCTGCGACCGCCGGACATCCAGCAGTGAGGACGCACGTCATGCAGGTCGGACTGAAGCTCGCCACCGAGGCCTTCCCGCCGGAGGAGGTCGTCCGCCAGACGGTCCGCGCCGAGGAGGCGGGCTTCGACTTCGTCGAGATGAGCGACCACTTCCACCCGTGGCTGGACACCCAGGGGCACAGCGGGTTCACCTGGTCGATGCTCGGCGCGATGGCCGCGAAGACGGAGCGGATCGGCCTGGTCACCGGCGTGACCTGCCCGATCATTCGGTACCACCCCGCCGTCATCGCGCAGGCCGCGGCGACGGTGCAGATCCTCTCCGGCGGCCGGTTCACCCTCGGCATCGGCGCGGGGGAGCGGCTCAACGAGCACGTCGTCGGCACCGGCTGGCCGGCCGTGCACGTGCGGCACGAGATGCTCCGCGAGGCGCTGCAGATCATCAAGCTGCTCTGGCAGGGCGGGTACCGGACCTTCGAGGGCAAGTACCTGCAGCTCGAGGACGCCCGCGTCTTCGACCTCCCCGAGCAGCTGCCGGTCATCGCCGTCGCCAGCGGCGGGCCGCACGCCTCCCGGCTGGCCGCCGAGTACGGCGACGGGCTGTTCGCCACCGAGCCGCGCGAGGACCTCGTCAGCGCCTTCCGCGAGGCCGGCGGCTCCGGCCCGCACTACGCCGAGGTGCCGATGGCCTGGGCCGAGACCGAGGACGCCGCGATCCAGGAGGCCCTGGAGAAGAGCCGCTAGGCGCTCACCGGCTGGAAGGTCATGAGCGAGCTGCCCAACCCGGTCAACTTCGACGCCGCCAGCCAGACGGTGAAGGAGGACGACATCCGCGGCCAGTTCTCCGTCGGGCCCGACCTCGACCTGCACGTGCAGCAGGCGCAGCCCTACGTCGACGCCGGCTTCGACCACCTGGTGCTGCAGAACGTCGGCCCCGACCCCGACGGCTTCATCGACGCCTGCGCCGGCGGGCTGATCGAGCGGGTCCGGGCGCTGAAGGCCTCCTGACGCCGCCGTCCCTGCCGATCTCCGCAGCGGTCCTGCCACCGCGCGCGGCAGCGGGGGAGGAGGGCGCGGCCCGGCGGCAGACTCGCCGGCCGTGACCTCCTCCCTCCCCGCGTTGCCCGACACCCCCGCCTGCCGCCTCGCGCGGGAGGTGGTCGCCGAGTTCTCCTCGCCGGCGCTGGTGAACCACTGCCTGCGCAGCTACCTGTGGGCCGCCGACCACGCCCGCCGGCACGGCATCGCGTTCGACGACGAGCTGCTGTTCGTCGCGGCGATGGTGCACGACCTCGGCCTGTCCCCGGTCTTCGACAGCGCGACGCTGCCGTTCGAGGACGCCGGCGGCGCCGTCGGGTGGGTGTTCGCCGCGGGCGCGGGCTGGCCGGTGGAGCGCCGCCGCCGGGTCGCGGAGATCGTCGTCGCGCACATGGCGCCGGAGGTCGACGTCGCGGCCGACCCCGAGGGGCACCTGCTGGAGCTCGCCACCGGGCTCGACATCTCCGGGCGCGACCCGGAGGCGTGGCCCGCCGACCTGCGCGCCGCCGTCCTCGCCGGGTACCCGCGGCTCGGCCTGATCGACGAGTTCGTCGCCTGCTTCACCGACCAGGCCCGCCGCAAGCCCGACTCCCTCGCCGGCCGGTTCACCGCGGCCGGCTTCGCCGACCGCGCCCGCGCCAACCCGCTGGACAGGTAGCCCGGGACCGGGTCGTGCCCTGCCCACGGAGCCAGGTCCTGCTCTGGCCACGGGGACGGGGCAGAGCACGACCTCCCCGGGGAGGACGTCAGGAGGCGGTGAGGACGACCTTCCCGATCGTCGACGACGACTCGACCCGCCGGTGCGCCTCGGCCAGGGTCGCCGCGTCGACCGGCGACAGCCGCGCGGTCAGCGTGGTGCGCAGCACCCCGGCGTCGACCAGCCGCGCCACCTCGTCGAGCAGCTCGCGCTGGGCGGTGCTCTCCGGGTCGTGCAGCGGCCGGCTGAACATGAACTCCCAGTGCCAGCCCTGGCTACGCTCCTTGAGCGGCAGGGTGTCGAGGCCCTCGGGCTCGTCGATGGCCACCACCGAGCCGCCGACCGTCATCACCCGCGCGAAGGTCTCGACCATCCCGGCCGAGTACGGGCTGAACACGTACCGCACCCCGCCCGGCGCCACCCGCGCCACCTCGGCCACCAGGTCGCGGCGGTCGACGACCTCGTGCGCGCCGAGCCCGCGCACCCACTCCTCCGCCTCCGGCCGCGACACCGCGGCGACCACGGTCAGCCCGGTGAGCTGCCGGGCGAGCTGCACGAGCACCGACCCGACCCCGCCGGCCGCGCCCATCACCAGCAGCGTGCCCGTGCTCTCCCGGGTCAGCGCCCAGCGCTCGAACAGCGTCTCCCAGGCGGTGATCGTCGTCAGCGGCAGCGCAGCCGCCTCCGCCCAGTCCAGCGACGCCGGCGCGTGCCCGGCGATCCGCTCGTCGACCAGGTGGTAGCGGGCGTTCGTGCCGGGCCGGGCGATGGAGCCCGCGTGGTAGACGGCGTCCCCGACGGCGAAGGCGGTCACCGCCTCGCCCACCGCGACCACCGTGCCGGCCGCGTCGAAGCCGAGCACCCGCGGCTGCCCGCCCGGGTCCGCGCCGCGGCGCAGCTTGACGTCGACCGGGTTCACCGAGACCGCCCGCACCTCGACGAGCAGGTCGTGCGGGCCGGGCGCGGGGACGTCGAGCTCGACGTCGGTGAGCACGTCGGGGGAGCCGGGGGAGGAGTAGGCGACGGCGGGCATGCGGGACGGGAGGGACATGCCGACGACGCTATGCGCGGGGTACCGGTTTCCCGCAAGGGAGCTTGGTTTCTCCGGGGAACCACGGCAGGGTGGGGGCCGTGACGACGGCGCACCTGCCCACCTGCGGGCCCAAGGACGTGTACGCGGCGAACTGCCCCTGCCGGTCGGTGCTCGACCTGCTGGCCGACAAGTGGAGCGCGCTGGCCCTCGGCGCCCTCGAGGACGGGCCGCGCCGGTTCGGCGCCGTGCGGCAGCGGCTGCAGGGCATCAGCCCGAAGGTGCTCACCGCGGTGCTGCGCCGGCTGGAGGAGGCCAGGCTGGTCGACCGGACGGTCTACCCGGCCGTCCCCCTGCACGTGGAGTACGCGCTCACCGACCTCGGCCGCGACGCCACCGTGCCGCTGGCCGCGCTGCGCACCTGGGTCGAGCAGAACATCGACCGGTTCCCGGCGCGCGCCTGAGGCTCACCCCCGGTCGAGCAGCCGCAGCGCCGGGCGGGACAGCCGCTTCTCCAGGCTCACCCGGTGCCGACCGTCGGGGTCGCGGCGGAAGTCCAGCGAGTCGACCAGCGCCTGCATCAGCCGCAGGCCCGCGCCGCCGTCGCCGTCGAGGCCGGCCGCGGTCAGCGAGGACCGGGCCGCGGCCTCGTCCCGGTCGAAGCCGGAGCCGTCGTCGATCACGGTGATCCGGCAGACGGTGTCGTCGATCGCGACCGACACCTCGTACCCGGCGTGGTCACCGGCGTGCCGGACGACGTTCGCGCACGCCTCGGTGAGCGCCAGCGTCGTCTCCTCGACGACCGGCCGCTCGACCTTCAGGTGCTCCAGCGCCTGGCGGCACAGGCCGCGGATGAACGGCACGCTGTCGACGTCGACGGGCAACGTCACGGTGAACGAGATGTCCACGCCGGGCCCCTCTCTGCAACAGCGGGTTACGCTCCTCCGGTCCGTCACCCGTGGAGGAGGAGCCCGATCGTGCAGTTCGCCGTCGACCGAGCATCGGTCAACGGCCGGCCCGGGCTGAGGGTACGCGGAGAACTCGACATCGCGACGGTGCCCCGGCTGGCCGAGGGCGTCGCCGCCGAGCTGGCCGCCCGGCCGCGGTCGCTGGTCATCGACCTCACCGACACCGTGTTCATGGACTCCGCGGGCGCCCGCGAACTGGCCCGCGCCGCGAAGCAGTCCGCCGCGGCCGGCGTCGCGCTCCAGGTGGTCTGCCCGCGGGAGAACAAGCCGGTCCGCCTGGTCATCGACCTGCTGGAGCTCCACCGCCTCGTCCCGGTGGTCGAGGTCGCGGGCCTCACCGGCGGGGAGGTCGGGTCGTAGGGTCGGTCGCGATGACCAGCACCCCGACCGGCACTCCGACCGGGACCCCGGCCGATCCGCCGCCGTCCCCGGCTCCCGACCCCGTCCGACGGCGGGTCGACGACGAGGCGCTGGCCCGCTGCGCCGAGGAGCCGATCGCGGTCCCGGGGGCGGTCCAGCCGCACGGCGCGCTGCTCGCGGTCACCGAGCCGGGCCTCGAGGTCGTCGTCGCCTCGGCCAACGCCGCGCAGGTGCTCGGCACCGACCCCGCCGGGCGGACGCTGGCCGACCTGCTGGCTCCCGCCGAGCTCGACCGGCTGCGCGCGGCGCTGGCCGCGGACCTGTCGGAGGCCGACCCGCTGCGGGTGGCACCCGGCGGCGCGGAGCTCGACCTGGTCCTGTCCCGCAGCGGCGACCTGCTGGTCACCGAGTGGGAGCCGGTCGCCGGGGCCGAGCAGGCGGGCGCGGCCTGGCACCGCCGGCTACCGACCGTGCTGCAGCGGCTGTCGGCACCGACGTCGCTCGAGGGCCTCACCGGCGTCCTCGCCCGCGAGGTGCGCGCGCTCACCGGCTTCGACCGGGTGATGGTCTACCGCTTCGACGCCGAGTGGAACGGCGAGGTGGTCGCCGAGGACCGGCGCCCCGACCTCGAGCCCTTCCTCGGCCTGCACTACCCGGCCAGCGACATCCCCGCCCAGGCCCGCGCCCTGTACGCGACCAACTGGATGCGGCTCATCCCCGACGCCACCTACACCCCCGTCCCGCTCGAGCCGCCGCTGGTGCCGGACACCGGCCGGCCGCTGGACCTCTCCGGCGCGATGTTGCGCAGCGTCTCCCCGGTGCACCTGGAGTACCTGGCCAACATGGGCGTCACCGCGTCGATGTCGGTCTCGCTTCTCGACCGCGGGAGGCTCTGGGGGCTCATCGCCTGCCACTCCTACAGCGGCGCCCACCGGCCCTCCTACGCCGACCGCACCGCCGCGGAGTTCCTCGGCCGCACCGCCTCGCTGCTGCTGCACACCACCGTGGAGGCCGGCGACCGCGACGCCGCGGTCGGCGTCACCCGGCGCGAGGCCGACCTGGTCGGCGCGATCGGCCGCAGCCCGCGCACCCCGGCCGCCGCGCTCGTCGACGGCGAGGTCACCGTGCTCGACCTGCTGCCCGCCGCCGGCGCCGCGGTGCGCCTGGACGGGCGGCTGCACCTGCTCGGGAGGACCCCGCCGGCTGAGCGGGTCGCCGAGGTCGTACCCGCGGTGCTGCGCGCCGGCGGGGTCACCGACGCCCTCGGCCGCGACGTGCCCGGCGCCGCCGACCTCGCCGCCGACGCCAGCGGCGTGCTCGCCGTCGAGGTCGGCGGCGCGCGCGGCGACTTCCTCGCCTGGTTCCGGCCGGAGACCCCGCGCGAGGTCACCTGGGGCGGCGACCCGCGCACCTCCAAGGTGACCGCGGGCCGGCTGTCCCCGCGCCGCTCGTTCGCCCGCTGGACCGAGACCGTCCGCGGCACCTCCCGCCCGTGGCACCAGCACGAGGTCGCCGCCGCCCGCGCGCTGGCCACCCACCTCGGCGAGGCCGTGCTCGCCCGCGCCGGGGAGGACGACCGGCTCTCCGCGGCGCTGCAGCGCACCCTGCTGCTCGAGGAGCTGCCGAAGGTGCCCGGCGTCGCGCTCGGCGCGCGGTACCGGCCCAGCGAAGCCGACGTCGTCGGCGGCGACTGGTACGACCTCGTGCCGCTGCCCAGCGGCCGGCTCGCGATAGTCCTCGGCGACGTCGCCGGGCACGGGCTGTCCGCGGCGGCGGTGACCGCGCAGCTGCGGCACGCCCTGCGGGCCTCGCTGCTGCGCGACGAGGGCCCGGCCGCGGCGCTCACCGAGCTCAACCGGCTGGTCGGCGCGCTGCTGCCGGGCGAGATGGCCACCGCCGTCGTCGCCCAGCTCGACCCCGCCACCGGCGAGCTGGCGCTGGCCAACGCCGGGCACCTGCCGGCCGTGCACGCCGGCGGCGGCGGCGCGCGGCTGGTCACCGACGGCCGCGGTCCCGCCCTCGGCCTGCTCGACGACGCCGACTACGGGCAGACGGCGCTGCGCCTGGACGCCGGCGACCGGCTGCTGCTCTACAGCGACGGCCTGGTCGAGCGGCGCGGCCGGCCGCTGCCCGAGGGCATCGAGGCGGTGCGGGAGGCGGTGGCTGCCGGCGCGGGGACGCCGCAGGACGTGGTCGACGCCGTGGTGGCCACGCTCGACCCGCCCGGCACCGACGACGTCACCGTGGTCGGGCTGGCCCGCGTCTGAGGGTCAGGCGCCGCCGCGGACGAGGTAACGGTAGGCCGGCGAGTCCGGGTCCAGGTGCTGGATCCGCAGCGGGCTCGCCGCGGTGCGCGCGAGCAGGCCGGGCAGGCTGTCGGCGCTGCCGAGCTCGATGCCGGTGAGCGCCGCGCCGGTCTCGCGGTTGTCCCGCTTGACGTACTCGAACAGCACGATGTCGTCGTCGGGGCCGAGGACGTCGTCGAGGAAACGGCGCAGCGCGCCCGGCTCCTGCGGGAACTCGACGAGGAAGTAGTGCTTGAGGCCCTGGTGCACCAGGGACCGCTCGACCACCTCGGCGTACCGGCTGACGTCGTTGTTGCCGCCCGACAGCAGGCAGACGACGGTCTGCCCGGGCTCGACCCGCACGGTGCCGCCGGTCAGCGCCGCCGTGGCCAGGGCGCCCGCGGGCTCGGCGATGATCCCCTCGACCTGGTAGAGCTCGAGCATCTCGGTGCAGACCTGGCCCTCGGGCACGGCCACGAGCTCGGCGCCGGAGTCGCGGACCAGCGGGAAGGTGACGTCGCCGGCCCGGCGCACGGCGGCGCCGTCGACGAACGTGTCGATGGTCGGCAGCTCGACCGGATGCCCGGCCGCCAGCGCCGCGGCCATCCCGGCGGCGCCGGCGGGCTCCACCCCGACGAGCCGGGTGGCGGGGCTCGCCTGCCGCAGCCAGGTGCCACAGCCGGCGAGCAGCCCGCCGCCACCCAGGGGCAGGACGACGACGTCGGGGGCGCGGCCGAGCTGCTCGAGCACCTCGACGGCGACCGTCGCCTGACCGACCACGACCGGCCAGGCGTCGAACGCGGGGACGAGCGTGGCGCCGGTGGCGGCGGCCCGGGCCTTCGCGGCCGCGGCGGCGTCGTCGTAGGTGTCGCCGGCGACGACCAGCTCGACCATGTCACCGCCGAGCGCGCGGATGCGGGCGCGCTTCTGCCGCGGGGTGGTGCCGGGGACGAACACTGCCCCGCGGACGCCGAGCGCCCGGCAGGCGTACGCCACGCCCTGGCCGTGGTTGCCGGCGCTGGCGCACACCACCCCGGCGGCGCGGGCGGCGTCGTCCAGGCGGCTGATCGTGTTGTAGGCGCCGCGCACCTTGTAGGAGCGGCCGACCTGCAGGTCCTCGCGCTTGAGCCACACGTCGGCGCCGGTGAGCGCGGACAGCCGCTCGTTGCGCTGCAGCGGCGTGCGCTCGGCGATCCCGGCGAGCCGGCCGACGGCGTCGCGCACGTCTGCGGGGAAGCGGTCGAGCTCGGGGACGACGGCGGTGCTCACGGGGGTCCATCCTCCCTGGCGGGGCGGGTGTGCTCCCGGGCGGAGTCGTGCTCTGCACACCTGTGCGTGCAGAGCACGACTCCGCTCCGGGACACATGTCTCCTGAGCGCGGTCGTGCTCTGCCCCGCCGGTGTGGGCAGAGCACGACCGCGCCCGGCGGCCCTCCTGCAGGGGCCCGTCACGAGCGTGCGAGTGGCGGGGGGCAGGAGGGTCCTTCAGCAGGCGGTGACGCGGCCGTCGTCGGTGACGGCGAGCCGGCCCCCGGCAGTGCCGCGGTCGAGCACCGCGGCCAGCAGCGGGGTCAGCGACGGCGTGCGGCGGCGGTAGCCGAACACCTCGGCGGTGCGCAGGAACAGATCCTCGCGGGGCAGCCCGCCGACGGCGCGGCAGAGCGCCACCATCGCGTTGACCACCTCCTGCGCCGGCACCTGCTCCAGCGGGCGCGTGGCGCTGGTGGTCTGCCGGCGGTAGACGGTCCAGCCGGCCGGGTCCAGCGACGCCGGCCAGACGACGTCGCCGTCCAGCGTGTGCGGCGGCAGCAGGGCGAGCAGCGCGTCGCGGCGGGCGTCGGTGACCCGGGACAGACCGAACGCGCCGGCGGCGATGCGCGCGAGGCGGTCGCGGTGCACCGGCCCCTCGGCCTTGAGCCCGGCGGCCAGCACCCGGGTGACCAGGCGGGCGTGGCGCGGGTCGGCGAGGGCGTCGAGGACCTTGCGGTCGCCGGCCGGCTTGGGCGCCCAGGCGCGGAAGCGCTGCTCGACGGGCCCGGACTCCGTTGACTCCGCAGACTCCCCGGCCTCCTCGGGCTGCTCGTCGGCGACGGGCGGGACGACGCTCAGCGCGACCGGCGGGACGGCCTCGGGCTCGTCGGCCACCGGGTCGGCGTCGGCGCGGGGGAGCGGCAGCGCGGCGACCGCGGCCGAGACCACCGAGCGCAGCGACGGCAGCCCGCGTGGGCCCGGCTCGGGGGCGGGCTCGGTGGTGACGGGCTCGGGCGCGACGGGCTCCGGCGCGGCGGGCGACTCGACCGCGGGCACGGCCTCGACTACGGTCAGCACCGGCGCGGGGGAGGCGGTGGCCGGCGCGAGCACCGGCGCGGGCGCGGCGTCCACCGCGGCGACCAGGCGGTCGAGCACCGCGTCGCGGTCGCGCAGCCACGACGGCAGCCAGACCCGCTCCACCGCGGGCCAGCCGAGCAGGCCCGACAGCACGTCGACGGGCAGGCCGTCGCGGTCGCCGACGGTGCGCCGCCGCGCCCACGCCGGGCCGTCGAGCAGCACGGCCACGACCGGGGCGTCCGGCGCCCCGGAGCGGGCCAGCGACAGGTCGACGCGGAAGTCCGACAGCCCGACGTCGGTGCGCACGACGAGCCCGCGCGCCCGCAGCGCGCCGGCGATCTCCTCGCGGTGCCGGTCGGGCGTCCCGGGCCGGCGCGCCTCGCGGGGCAGCGCCTCGGTGCCGAGCGCGGCGAGGTCGAGGTAGGCGCGCAGGTGCTTGATGCCGAGCGACGACGTCTGCTCGGCCCGTAGCGCCGACGGGTCGAAGGAGGAGAAGACGACCACCTGCCGGCGCGCGCGGGTGACCGCCACGTTGAGCCGCCGCTCGCCGCCGATGCGGTTGAGCGGGCCGAAGTTCAGCGGCAGCACGCCGCGGTCGTCGGGGCTGAAGCCGGTGGAGAACAGCACGACGTCGCGCTCGTCGCCCTGCACGTTCTCCAGGTTCTTGACGAACAGGCCCTCGCCGTCGGTGCGGTCGAGCGCCTCGGTCAGCCGCTCGTCGCCGGCGTCGCGCAGCAGCGACTCGATGTAGGACCGCTGCTGGGCGTTGAAGGTGACCACGCCGATCGAGGGCACCGCGCCGGGCGAGGCGTCGAAGCGGCGGCGGATCTCCGCGACGACGGCCTTGGCCTCCATGGGGTTGGTGCGCAGCAGCCGCCCGGCGCCCGAGCGGTGGAACGTGCCCTGCACCCGGACCAGCGAGATGCCGTGGCCGTCGACGTCGGGGGTCGCCGGGCCGTGCGCCGGCGCGGGGAAGGAGGACAGCCGGTTGTCGTAGTAGTGCGCGTTGCTGAAGGCGATCAGCGACTCGTCGCGGCTGCGGTAGTGCCAGGACAGCCAGTGCCGCGGCACGCCGGCCTGCACGCACTCCGACAGGATCGACTCCTCGTCCTCCACGGCGACGCCGAGCAGGTCGGGCAGGTCGTCGCCGCCGCCGGCCGCGGGCTCGCCGAAGGACGTCGGGGGCATCTGCCGGCTGTCGCCGACGACCACCGCGGAGCGGGCGCGGCCGAGCGCGCCGACGGCGTCGGCCACCCGGATCTGCGAGGCCTCGTCGAAGACGACCAGGTCGAACTGGCCGGCGCGGACGGGGAAGAAGCGGGCCACCGAGTCGGGGCTGACCAGCACGCACGGCAGCAGCGCGGTCACCAGGTCGCCGTACTGCGTGAGCAGGGCGCGCACGCCGAGTCCGCGGCGGCGGGTGAGCTCCCGCTGCAGCTCGCCGAGCCGGTCGGTGCCCTCGGACCCGACCGCGTCCAGCCGGCGGGTGGTAAGCACGGCGGCGGGCAGCGCGGCGGTGAGATGCCGGCGCACGGCCCGGGAGGCGGCGGTGAACCGGTCGATCGCGCGGCCGTGCGCGGCCTCGTCGAAGGCGTCGAGGCCGGTGGCGGCGCGGCGCTCGGCAGTGGAGGCGGCGGCCAGGCCGTGCTCGAAGGCGCGCGGCGCGTCCTCGGCGGGCAGCCGGCCGCTGACCAGCGCGGCGCGGGCGTCGAGCAGGCCGGCGGCGCGCAGCGGCTCCAGGGTGTCGAGGAACTCCGCCCAGCGGCGCAGCGACATCAGCCCGGAGTGCTCGACGCCGCGCTCGGGGCGGGTCATCGCCCAGCGCAGCAGCACGCCGTCGTCGCCGCACCAGTCGGCCAGCCGGCGCGGGGTGCTGCGGCAGACACGCAGCAGCTCCTCCAGCCCGTCGCGCAGCCGGGCGACCGCGGCGGCCGCCGCGGCCGACGGGCCGGGGCCGGAGACGACGTAGCGGCGCAGCGCGACGGCGAACTCCCGCGCGCTGTCGGCGACCGCGCCGGCGCGGCGCAGCCAGGCCACCTGGCCCTCGAGCAGGTCGGGCTCCAGCAGCGGGTTCCAGCCGGCCGGGACCGACAGGCCGGGGATGACGGCGGCGCGCGCGGCGATCCCCGCGGCGGCGCTCTGCACCCGCCACAGCGCCGCGGTCAGCTCGGGCACGTCGCGCAGCCGCACGGCGACACCCGGGCGCAGCACCGGCGCGAGCTGGGCGCGCACCTCGCGCAGCCCCTCCTGGCGGGCCCACATCCGCCCCGCCTGCGCGGTCTGCGCGGCGACGAACAGCTCGCCCAGCGGCAGCGCGAGCGCCTCCGGCGTGGCCAGCTCCAGGCCCGGGTGCACCGTGCCCGCGAAGGCGGCCACCTCGGCCAGCACCGCCGTCGTCGCGGCGGTCCAGCGCTCGGTGGGCACCTCGTCGAGGACGTCGAGGCCGACGGCGGGCCCGGACAGCAGGTGGGCCAGGTCGTCGAGGTCGCCGGGGCTGCGCACCTCGCGCAGCGCCCGCGCCAGGTGCTCCTCCGCGGGCAGCGCGCGCATCGCGTCGTCGACGGCGATGGCGGCCCGGTGCGCGGCGGGGAGGTCGACCCGCGCGGTGTCGACGAACGCCCACGGGTGCCGCGGCGAGGGCCGCACCAGGTCGGCGACGTCGGGCAGCAGGGCCAGCGCCCTGCGCACCGCGGTGAGCGTGTCCTCCGGGGCGGCCGCGGCGAACGACTGCGCCACCGGCAGCGCCGGCACGTCCCCGCCGACGGCGAGCCGCGCGGTGCGCGCCGAGTAGTAGGACATGCCGGCCGCGTTGACCGCGTGCAGCCGGTCGGCGTAGCGGGCGAGCGTGCGGCGGGCGGCGCGCAGGTCCTCGCCGTCGGCGGCCAGGGCCTGCTCGTCGGCGACGACGACGGCCTCCAGCGCGTCGCGGAGCCGGGCCCGGACGGCGGTGGCGCGGGCCCGCTCGTCGTGCAGGTCGAGCACCAGCGGGCCGAGGCCCACGGCGTCGAGGCGGCGGGCGACGACGTCGAGCGCGGCCCGCTTCTCGGCGACGAACAGCACCCGGCGGCCGTCGGCGACGGCGCGGGCGAGCAGGTTGGTGATGGTCTGCGACTTGCCGGTGCCGGGCGGGCCCTCGAGCACGAACGTGCGCCCGGCGACGCCCTCGGCGACCGCCTTCAGCTGCGAGGCGTCGGCGGGCACCGGGCAGCGGGCGGCGAGCTCGTCGAGGTCGACGTCGGCGGCCGCGGCCGGCACCGGGTCGGCGAAGGGCTCGGCCGGCGCGTGCACCAGGTGGCCGACCAGCGGGCTCGCGGCGAGCTCGGCCCACGACTCGTCGAGGTCGCGCCACAGCCGGTAGCGGGCGAACTGCAGGACGGCGAGGTCGGCGGTGGCCTCGACGCGGAAGGGCAGCCCGGCGTCGAGGAGCGCCTGGCGCACGGTGGCCAGCGCGCTGTCGACGTCGAGGTCGCCGTCGGCCCCGGCCAACCCGGGGATCTCCAGGCCGTGCTCCCGGCGCAGCTTCTCCAGCAGGCACCAGTTCGGGCTGGCGCCGGCGGCGTCGTCGGCGGTGAGCCGGTAGGCGCCGGTGCGCCCGGCGGGGGAGAGGACCACCGGCAGCAGCACCAGCGGCGAGCGCAGCGGGCGGCCGTCGAGCTCCCAGGACAGGCTGCCGATCGCGACGTAGAGGTTGTTGGCGCCGGTCTCCTCGCGCACCGTCCGGGCCCGGTGCGCCAGCCCGCGCAGTCGCGGGAGGTAGGCGCCGTCGCTCAGGTCGGCGTAGACCTCGCGGCGCTCGTGCAGCACCTCGCCGAGCACGCCGACCGGCAGCTCGCGCGCCGAGCGCAGGCCGCGCACGTTGTCGGCCGGGCGCAGCCGGTCGCTGGGCACGAGGGTGACCGCGCCGTCGCCGGCGAGCAGCTCGGCCAGCGTGGCGAGGTAGAGGCCGGGGACGACCAGCGGCAGCCCGGCGCCCTCGGTGTAGTTGACCAGCCGGTTGCGCAGGCTCAGGTCGAGCAGGCTGTTCTTCCACTGCTGCACCCGCGGCGGCACGCCGGGGCGGCTGCCGGGCACCGGGGCGGCGTGCCGGCCGGCCGGGCGGACGGTCGGGTCGTGCTCGTCGGCGCGGTACTCGACCACCTGCAGCGCGCCGTCGGGGCCGCGCAGCCGGGCGGGCAGCGGCAGGATCCCGTCGCGGCGGGCGCGGTGGACGTCGGTGACGCCCAGCAGCCGGTCGGCCGCGCCGGTGAGCCACGCGTCGGCGGCGGCGCGGTGCAGTCGGTCGGCGTCGGGGTCCTCGATACCGCGGCTGGTGAGCAGCGTCGTCTCCACCAGCCGGACCAGCCCGAGGGCGACCAGGTCGGCGAGCGGGGCGACGTCGGTGGTGGCGGCGCTCTCGGCGCTGCGCTCCTCGCGCCAGTAGCCGAGGAAGGCGTGCCCGTCGGCGATCCACAGCAGCGTGCGGACGCCGGCCGCCTCCAGCGCGGCGGCGAGGGTGACGGTGGTGTCCAGCGGGGTGCCGACGCGGCCGTCGAGCACGTCGGCGGGGGTGCGCACCCGCTGGGCGATGTGCGCCCAGTCGGCGGGTGCCTCGCTGTGCCGGATGCCGCGGGCGCGCATCGCGGCGGCGACCGCGGCGACGATCTCGTCGACCCGGTCGGGCCCGGCCGCGTAGCCCTGCACGGACGGGTCGTCGGTGCGCTCGTGCAGCAGCGCCGCGGCCTCGTCGAGCAGCGCCGGCACCGCGGGGTGGTTGGGCTGCACGTGCGCGGCGAGCATCTCCAGCGCCAGCGGCACGGGGGAGGCCAGCCACTGGCTCGCGGCGAGCACGTGCACGGGGACGGCGGTGCCGCCGACGTCGGTGCCCCCGGCGACGACGTCGATCTCGATGACGCCGGGCCGCTGCTCCTCGATGTGCAGCATCGCGGCGGCGTCCATGACCAGGCCGACGTCGCTGAGCACCGTGGTGGCGTCGCCGTCGAGGTCGACGGGGACCTCGACGACGCTGCCGATCGGGCCCTCGGCGTCGCGCACACCCAGGCGCACGACGGCGCCCTCGACCGCGGCGCCGCGGGTGGTGACCGCGAGCCGGGACACGACCGGGACGCGGTTGACGGCGAGCGCGTAGGACAGCACCGGGGTGCTGGTGGCCGCGATCGCCACGGCCGCCCGGGGAGCACCGTCGTGCGGATGCGGCCGGGTGTCCGTGGTGCTCACGGTGTCCTGTCTACCGGTCCGGACGGACCGGTCCGGACATCCCCGCGAGCGTCTGGGACGGGTGTGACGGACGGGGAGAGACGTTGCCCTCCGGTCGCCCCCGGGTGCCGATGTGGACGGACTCAGCCGGCGAAGCGCTGCTCGAGGTCCTGCACCTCGGGCAGGCCCACGAGGTCGGTGAACTCGCCGAAGGTGGGCAGCCCGTCTAGGGGCGGGACGCCCTGCTGCTTGAGCGAGGCGAGCAGCGACCGGACGCCGGCCGTGGCCGCCAGCAGCGTGCCGATCGGGTAGATGACCAGCGCGAACCCGAGCTCGGCCATGCGCTCCAGCGACAGCGGCGGCGTGCGCCCGCCCTCGGCCCAGTTGAAGACCAGCGGCGCCACCCCGGCGAGCTCGCCGGCCACGCGCTCGACGTCGGCCTCGGTGGTCGGCGCCTCGACGAACAGCAGGTCGGCGCCGGCCCCGGCGTAGGCGCGGGCGCGGGCGAGCGCGTCGTCGACCCCGGTGACGGCGACGGCGTCGGTGCGGGCGATGAGCACCAGGTCGGGGTCGCGCCGGGCGGCCGCGGCGGCGCGGATCTTGCCCACCATCTCTCCGGCGCCGATGAGCGCCTTGCCGCTCATGTGCCCGCACTTCTTGGGCATCACCTGGTCCTCGAGCTGGATGCCCGCGACCCCGGCCTGCTCGTAGAGCTGCACCGTGCGGACGACGTTGATCGCGTTGCCGTAGCCGGTGTCGGCGTCGGCGATGACCGGCACGTCGACGGCGGCGGCGATGCGGCGCGCGTTGTCGACCATCTCCGCGCCCGACAGCAGGCCGACGTCGGGCCGGCCGAGCAGCCCCGCCGTCGTGCCGAAACCGGTCATGTAGACCGCGTCGAAGCCGGCCTGCTCGACCAGCCGGGCGGTCAGCGCGTCGTAGGCGCCCGGCGCCATCAGCGGGCCGGGGCCGGCGAGCAGCTCGCGCAGCCGCGCCCGCGGGGCCCGCGCACCGCTCAGCAGATCCGCCACGGTGGCCTCCTCGTGTGTCGTCCCGGTCCCGCGCGGTTGCATACAGCGACCGTCGCGGTGGCCGTGCGTCGTCGCGAGTCTGCACCGTCCCCGACGTGCAGGGCAACGGTCCGGAGAGTTCCGCCGGGGCCCTTGTGCGCACCCGCGGCCACCCCTACCTTGCATGCAATCCCCGAGGAGGTGTGACCGTTGACACGCCCTCTGACGTCCGCCGAGCGCGCCCTGGCGACCCTCCGCGACCTGATCATGGGCGGCGACCTGGCTCCCGGCGCGCGGCTCGGCGAGGTGGAGCTGGCCGAGCGGCTCGGGGTGAGCCGCACGCCGGTCCGCGAGGCGCTGTCCCGGCTGGCGTCCGAGGGGCTGGTGGAGCTCGTCCCCAACCGCGGCGCCCGGGTGGCTACCTGGACGGTCGCCGAGCTCGAGGGCGTGTTCGACCTGCGCTCGGTCCTGGAGCCGCAGCTCACCGCGCACGCCGTCCCGAACGCCCGCCCGGCCGACGTCGACGCCCTCGACGACCTCGCCCGCCGGATGCTCGCCGTCGGCACCCCCGGCCCGGACCAGGACCTCGACGCGCTCGTCCCGCTCAACCGCGCGTTCCACGACCGGCTGGTCGCCCTCGCCGCGCACCCCACGCTGGCGGCCGCGCTGGCCGCCGCCATCCACCCGCCGATCGTGCGGCGCAACTTCCTCACCTACGACGAGGAGTCGCTGCGCCGCAGCCTGGCGCACCACGCCGAGATCGTCGCCGCCCTGCGCGCCGGCGACCCGGAGTGGGCCCGCGCCGTCATGACCTCGCACATCGCCAACGCCCGGGCCGTGATGGTCCGGGCGGCCCGGCTGCAGGCCACCGATCCCGCGACCCGCACTGAGGAGACCGCATGAGCTACCGGCTCGGAGTCGACGTCGGGGGCACCTTCACCGACGTCCTGCTCGTCGACGAGGACAGCGGCGCGACCTGGCGCGCCAAGACCGCCTCCACCCCGGCCGACCAGGCAGTCGGCGTCCTCACCGGCATCGGGAAGGTGTGCGCCGACGCCGGCATCTCGATGCGCGAGGTGGCGCAGGTGCTGCACGGCACCACGGTGGCCACCAACGCGATCCTCGAGGGCAAGGGCGCCCGCGTCGGGCTGGTCACCACGCGGGGCTTCCGGCAGGTCCTGCAGATCGCCCGCTCGTTCGTGCCCGGCGGGCTGGCCGGCTGGATCATCTGGCCCAAGCCCGAGCCGCTGGCCGACCTCGAGGACACCGTCGAGGTCGAGGGCCGGGTGGCCAGCGACGGGTCGGAGGTGCGCCCGCTCGACGAGGCCGACGTGCGGGCGCAGCTCGAGCGCCTCGCCGGCCGCGGCGTGCAGGCCCTCGCCGTCAGCCTGGTCAACTCCTTCGCCGACGCCTCGCACGAGCGGCGCATCCGGGAGATCGCCACCGACGTGCTGCCCGGCGTCCCGGTGTCGCTGAGCTCGGACGTGCTGCCGGAGCTGCGCGAGTACGAGCGCACGCTCACCACCGTCGCCAACGGCTACGTGCAGCCGCAGGTGGAGAAGTACGTGCGGCACCTGTCCGAGGGGCTGCGCGAGGGCGGGGTGGCCGGCGAGCTGTCGATCCTGCGCAGCGACGGCGGCCTGCAGTCGGCCGACGCCGCGGTGGAGGCGCCGGTGAGCATGCTGCTGTCGGGCCCCGCCGGCGGGGTGACCGGCGCGGTGTGGGTGGCCGAGCAGTGCGGCCACCGCGACCTCATCACCTTCGACATGGGCGGCACCTCCACCGACGTGGCGCTGGTGCGCGACCTCGCCCCGCGGATCGGCCGCGAGACGAAGGTCGGCGACCTCACGGTGCGGGCCTCCAGCGTCGACGTGCGCACCGTCGGGGCCGGCGGCGGCTCGATCGCGCACGTGCCCGAGCTGACCCGCGCGCTGCGCGTCGGCCCGCAGTCCGCCGGCGCCGACCCCGGCCCCGCGGCCTACGGCAAGGGCGGCGTCGAGCCCACGGTCACCGACGCCAACGTCGTCCTGGGCTACCTGCCCTCGGACCTCGCCGGCGGCGAGATCACCCTCGACGTGCAGGCCGCGCGCGACGCCGTGAGCAAGGTGGCCGAGGCGATGGGCCTGGACTCCCCGGAGGCCGCGGCCGCCGGGATCGTCGACATCGTCAACGAGAACATGCTCGGCGGGCTGCGCCTGGTCTCGGTGCAGCAGGGCTTCGACCCCCGCGACTTCGCGCTGGTCGCCTTCGGCGGCGCCGGGCCGCTGCACGCCAACGCGCTCGGCGTGCTCACCGGCGCGTGGCCGGTCATCGTGCCGCCGTCGCCCGGGGTGCTGTGCGCCCTCGGCGACGCCACCACCAGCCGCCGCGACGAGTCCGCCCGCACCGTGCTGCGGCGCTTCGGGCAGCTCGGCGACGGCGAGCTGGTGCAGGTGCTGCGCGAGCTCGCCGACGACGCCGGGCAGCGGCTGGCCGCCCACGGCACGCCCCGGGAGCAGCAGACGGTCGGCTACCAGGTCGACGTCCGCTACCACGGGCAGGGCTTCGAGATCCCCGTCGAGGTCGACCCCGCGTGGCTCGACGGCGGCAGCCCGCTGGCCGAGCTCGGGCGGGCCTTCGACGCCGAGCACGACCGGCTGTTCTCCTTCCTGCTCACCGTCGACCACGAGCTGGTCAACGCGCGCGCCACCGTCACCGGCCCGCGGCCCGACGTCGCGCCCGTGCGGCTCGAGCCCGGCGACGGCGACCCGAAGGGGGCGCTGGTGAGCGAGTCCCCGGTGCACGTCGGCGGCGAGCGCGTGTCCGCGTCGGTCTACGACCGGGCCCGGCTGCGCGCCGGCGACATCGTCGCCGGTCCCGCGATCGTCACCGAGATGGACAGCACCACCCTCGTCCTGCCCGGGCACGTGGCCACCGTCCACGCGTCCGGCTCGCTGCTGATCACCCCCGTGGAGGGCTGACATGGCACGGATCGTCGAGACGGCCACCGGCACCGTCGAGCGGGTCGACGTCGACCCGGTCACCCTCGACCTCATCGAGAACGGGCTGCGCAACGCCCGCTACGAGATGGACGAGGTGCTGTTCCGCACCGCGCTGTCGCCGGGCATCCGCGAGCAGCACGACGAGTTCCCGCTCATCGCCGACCCCGCCGGGAAGATGGTCGTCGGCCAGTTCGGCCTGTCCATCCCCGACTTCCTCGAGGGCTTCGACGACACCGTCGAGGAGGGCGACGTCCTCCTCACCAGCGACCCCTACGCCTGCGGCGCCGCGATCAGCCACGCCAACGACTGGCTCGTCGTCGTGCCGGTGTTCCACGAGGGCCGGGTGGTCGGGTGGGCCTCGATGTTCGGGCACATGTCCGACGTCGGCGGCAAGACGCCGTCGTCGATGCCCACCGACGCCCGCACCATCTACGAGGAGGGCGTCGTCATCCCGCCCTTCAAGCTCTACCGGAAGGGCGTGCTCAACGAGGACGCGCTGCGGATCGTGCTCAACCAGGTCCGCATGCCCGACTGGAACCGCGCCGACCTCAACGGCCTGGTCGCCGCCTGCCGCACCGCGGGCCGGCGGGTGGTCGAGATGTGCACCCGGTTCGGCACGGCCACCTACCTGTCGGCGCTCGACGCGCTGCTGCAGCGCAACCACGACGCCATGAAGGTGCTGCTGCAGATGGTGTTCGAGGAGGGCCGGACGCTCTCGTTCACCGACTACATCTGCGACGACGGCGTCGGCAACGGGCCCTACGAGCTCAAGCTGTCGCTCACCCGCACCGGCGAGAAGGTGCACCTGGACTTCACCGGCTCCTCGCCGCAGGCGGCCGGGCCGATCAACTACTACATCAACGAGAACCTGACCCGGATGTTCTTCGGGATCTACATGATCACCGTCGCCGACCCGCAGATCCTGTGGAACGACGGCTTCTACCCGCTGGTCGACGTCACGATCCCGGACGGCTCGTACTGGAAGCCCGCGCACCCGGCCGCGCTCAACGGCCGCAACCACGGCATCGGGCGGGTGTTCGACCTCTTCGGCGGGCTGCTCGGGCAGACCAACCCCGCGCTGCTCAACGCCGCCGGCTTCTCCTCCTCGCCGCACTTCATGTACTCCGGCCACTACTCCGGCGGGGAGCGGAAGGGCGAGTGGTTCCAGCTCTACTCGATCGGCTTCGGCGGCATCCCCGGCCGGCCGCTCGGCGACGGCCCCGACGGGCACTCGCTGTGGCCGAGCTTCGTCAACATCCCCTGCGAGTACCTCGAGTCCTACTACCCGCTGCGGATCGAGCGGTGGGAGACCGTGGCCGACACCGGCGGGGCCGGGCTGCACCGCGGCGGCAACGGCGTCGACGTGGCCTACGTGTTCGAGGAGCCCGGCGAGATCGCCATCCACGACGACCGCTGGCTCACCTACCCGTGGGGCGTCAACGGCGGCGAGCCCGGCGCCCGCGGCCGCAAGTGGATCGACCGGGCCGACGGCACCCGCGAGGTGCTGCCCAGCAAGTGCCACGGGGTGTCCGTGCACCCCGGCGACGTCCTGCACTTCGTCACCTGGGGCGGCGGCGGGTGGGGCGACCCGCTCGAGCGCGACCCCGAGCTGGTGGCGCAGGAGGTGCGCCGCGGGCTGGTCACCCAGGACGGCGCCCGGCGCTACGGCGTCGTCGTCTGCGACGGCGGCGAGGTCGACGCCGAGGCCACCGAGACGCTGCGCGACCAGCTGCGCGCCGACCGGCCCGCCGACCTGCCGGTGTTCGACATGGGCCCGCCGGTGGAGGAGCTGCTGGCGCGCTGCGAGGAGGAGACCGGGCTGCCCGCGCCGCGGCGGCCGGTGTGGTCGGCGACGTGACCGGTGCCGGGCCGCACGGCTCGGCGTTCTCCGGCCGGGTGGGCTGGGGGACCCGCCCGGCCGTGCTGGTGATCGACCTCTGCCGCGCCTACACCGAGCCCGGCGGGCCGTTCGCGCTGCCGGACCCGGCGCCCGCGGTGGAGGCGGCGCGGGCGCTGGTGGAGGCCGCCCGCGCCGGCGGGCACCCCGTCGTCTGGACGGCGGTGCGCTACGCGGCCGGGCTCGCCGACGGCGGGCTGTTCGTGCGCAAGGTGCCGGCGCTGGCCGCCTTCGCGGAGGACGCGCCCGGGGACTGGGGCCGGCTCGCGCTGACGCCGTCGCCGGGGGAGCCGGTGGTGGTCAAGCAGTACGCGTCGGCGTTCTCCGGCACCTCGCTCGCCTCCACCCTGCACGCTGCCGGGGTGGACACGGTGGTCGTCGCCGGCGTCTCGACCTCGGGGTGCGTGCGGGCCACGGCGATGGACGCGCTCAACTCCGGCTTCCGCCCGCAGGTGGTGCGGGAGGCGTGCGCCGACCGGAGCGCGGCGCTGCACGAGAACAACCTGGCCGACCTCGACGCCAAGTACGCCGACGTGACCGGCCTCGCCGAGGCGCTCGCCCACCTGGGGCGCGGGTAGACCGCGGCTCCTCCCGGGTGACCCCCTCCCGGGAGGAGCCGCCCCTCCTGGGGCGGGTGTGACGGGCCGGCGGCCCGCCCGCGGGTCGCGAAACGGATCCGGCCCGCCCGCTCCGTAGGTTCGCCCGGATGGACACCGCCCGCCTCGACCCGGTCGACCCCGCAACCGACCCCGCCGTCGACCCCGCGGGGGAGCAGGACACCGACGTGCTGCCCACCCGGTCCCGGCACCGCGCGGCGCCGGCGGGGGTGCGCCGGCGGTGGGTCGGCGTCGGCGCGGCGGTCCTGGTGCTGCTCGTCGCCGGGCTGGCCGTGCTGGTCGCCCCGGCCGTACGCGGGGGTGGAGCGCCCGAGGCGCCGCCGCTGTCGGGGCCCGCGCCGGCGAGCGCGCCGCCGGCGGGGCGGACCGCGGTGCCGCCCTCGGCGCCGGAGCCCGCGTCGGAGGCCGCGCCGTCGCCGGACCCGGAGCCCGCCCCGGTCGCGGAGGAGCCCGCGCCCACCGCGACGCCGGAGCTCGAGGTGCCCGCGACCCCGCCCCCGCCCATCGCGCCCGTGGTCCCCGCCCCGTGCGACGACGGCCCGGGGCGCGGCGACGGCCCGGGCAACGGCCACGGGCGCGGGAACGGCCCCGTTGGCGGGCACCGCCCCGGGCCCGACGGCTGCCGCTGACCGGTGTGACGGTCGCGTGACGACTCGTCCCACCGCCGGTGTCGGCGCCCCGGGCGGGACCGCCGCCCGGCAGCCTGCGGTCTCCACCCGCTGACGGAGGAGGCCGGAGATGGCGTGCGAGCACTGCGGGACGAGGCGGCTGCCCGGACGGTTCTGCCACGGCTGCGGGCGCCGGGCGGCGCCCGTACCGACGGGCGGTCGCCGCCCGCTCGACTGAGCCGGGGCGCCGCCCGTGCGAGGGTGGGCCGGTGCCGAGGCGGAGCGCGGGGATCCTGCTGTACCGGCTCGCCCCCGCGCCGCAGGTGCTGCTCGGCCACATGGGCGGGCCGTTCTGGGCGCGGAAGGACGACGGCGCCTGGTCGATCCCGAAGGGCGAGCACGGCGACGACGAGGAGCCGCTCGCCGCAGCCCGGCGCGAGTTCGAGGAGGAGCTCGGCAGCCCCGTGCCCGCGGCGGCGCTGATCCCGCTCGGTGAGCTGCGGGCCGGGTCGAAGCTGCTCACCGTGTGGGCGGGGGAGGGCGACCTCGACGCCGGCGCGATCGTCAGCGGCACGTTCGAGCTCGAGTGGCCGCCGCGGTCGGGGCGGGTCCAGCACTTCCCGGAGGTGGACCGGGCCGCCTGGTTCGGTCTCGACGAGGCACGGGTCAAGCTGGTGAAGGGGCAGGTGCCCTACCTCGACCGCCTGGCGGCGCTGCTCGCCTGATCACGACGGTCGTCCCCGCCGGTTGTCGACGCCCGTTGTCGACCTGCGGTCGTCTCCCGGGCGCCGAGGCAGCACCGGGTCGATGAGCGGCGCGCGGGTGGCCGCACGGCGTCCCCGGTACCGGCCGGGGGAACGGCGTGGGTCGGTCGGGTGACGCTTCGTCCCACCGCGGCGCCGGCGCTGTCGCCGGGGCGCGGGAGCTGTCACCCTCGGCGGCCACCGTCACCGGGAGGTCCCGTGAGCACCGCGCACCGCTGTTCCGGCCAGGCCTGCGCCTGCGCCCCCGCGTCCCGTCCGGTCGCCACCGCCGTCGTCCGCCGGCGCCCGCGCTGGGGCGCCGGGCCGACGGGCGACGTCGCCCAGGTGACGGATCGCTGACGAGTCGTCCCACCCGTCACACGCGGCGCGGGCACGTCGGCGCGGGGTGGCAGGGTCCTGGCTCCCCGGTCCGACGGACCCCGAGCGAGGAGACCCCGCGTGCTCTGTGAGACCTGCGCCGCCGAGACGCACCCCGGCCCGGTGTGCCAGCGCTGCGCCACGCTGGCGCAGCTGACCCAGCCGGTGCTCCGGCTGGAGACCCGCCGCCGCCCGCCGGTGCCCCCGGCCGTTCCCGCCCGCTGACGCGGCACCGGCTCCGCGGGGAGTCCCGCGGAGCCGGTGCGATCGAGGCGCAGAGCCCGGTAGGTCAGGCCATGCCGGCCGGCTCCAGCGGCCGCGCCGCCGGCGCCGGGGGCTCCTCGTCGTCGGACTCCGTGATGCCGTACCGCGCGTAGAGGCGGCCCAGCGGCCCCGGCGCCCACCAGTTGGCCCGGCCGAGCAGCCGCATCGTCGCCGGCACCAGGAGCGTCCGGACGACGGTCGCGTCCACCACGATGGCGATCGCCATCGCCACGCCGATCATCTTGATGAAGGTGATCCCCGACGTGGAGAAGGCGCCGATCACCACGAGCAGCAGCAGCGCGGCGCTGGTGATGATCCCGCCGGTGCGCTGCAGCCCGGTGGCCACCGCGGCGGTGTTGTCGCCGGTGAGGTCGTACTGCTCGCGGATGCGGGACATGAGGAACACCTCGTAGTCCATCGACAGCCCGAACACGATCGCCAGCACCAGGATCGGCTGCGTTGCCTCGATGAAGCCGGTCGGCGTGAAGCCCAGGGGCCCCGACAGGTTGCCGTCCTGGAAGATCCACACCAGCGCGCCGAACGAGGCGCCCAGCGACAGCACGTTCATCAGCACCGCCTTGACCGGCAGCACCACCGAGCCGAAGGCGAGGAACAACAGCACGAACGTCGTCCCGACGACGAGCAGCGCCATCCACGGCAGCAGCGAGCCGAGGCTGTCGAGCAGGTCGGTCATCACCGCGCTCTCCCCGCCGACGAGCACCTCGCCGCCCGGCGGCGCCGGCACGTCTCGGACGTCGCCCACCAGCGCGCGGGCGTCGGCGTCGACCGGGTCGCCGGCGTAGGCCACCGACACCCGCGCCGTCGTCCCCTCGGCGCCGGTCACCGTGGCGCCCTCCACCTGGGGCAGCGCGGCGACGTCGGCCACGTAGGACTCGAGCGCGGCGGCGCCGGCGGGGGAGTCGACCGGGTCGGCCAGGCTGACGACGGCGGTCACCGGGCCCGACGGCGAGGTCGGGAAGTCCTCGTCGATCGTCTCGGCCACCACCCGGCTCTCCGTGCCGGCCGGCAGCACGCGGACGTCGATGGCGCCGAACTGCACCCGCAGGAACGGCAGGGCCAGCACCACGAGCAGCCCGACGACGGCGACGGTCACGAGCACCGGGCGCCGCATCACCCCGCGGGCGACCCGCTCCCACCAGCCGCGGCCCGGGACGGTGGCCACCGCGCGCCGGTGCCACGGCAGCGCCAGCGCGTCGACCCGCGGGCCGAGCACCGCCAGCAGCGCCGGCAGCAGCGTCAGCGCGGCGAGCATCGCGACGAGCACCGCGGCCACCCCGCCGAAGCCCATCGAGCGGAGGAACACCTGCGGGAAGACGACGAGGCCGGCCAGCGACAGCGCGACCGTGACGCCGGAGACCGCCACCGTCCGCCCGGCGGTGGCCATCGTGCGGGCGAGGGCCTCCTCGACGCTCGCCCGCCGGCGCACCTCCTCGCGGAACCGGCTCACGACGAACAGGCCGTAGTCGATGGCGAGGCCGAGGCCGAGGATCGTCACGATGTTGACGGCGAACACCGACACCTCGGTGAACAGGCTGACCACCCGCAGCGCGGTGAAGGCGCCGAGGATCGCGGTGACGCCGATCGCCAGCGGCAGGCTCGCCGCGGCCAGGCTGCCGAACACGACGACGAGCAGCACCGCGAGCACCGGCAGCGAGATCATCTCCGCGCGGGCGATGTCCGCGCCGACCCGGTCGTTGATGTCGCGCTCGACCGTGGCGGCACCGCCGACCGACACCTCCAGCCCGGGTGCCGCGAGGTCGTCCTCGATCGCCTCCAGCGCCTCGGTGCGCGCGTCGGCGTCGCCGGCCAGCGTCAGCACGGCGTAGGTGGACCGGCGGTCGTCGCTGACCAGGGGAGGGGCGCCGCCGTCGAACCACGTCGTCGTCCGCTCGACCAGGCCGGCGGGCAGCGCGGCCAGCGAGCCGGTGACCGCCTCGGCGTAGGCCGGGTCGTCCACGGTCAGGTCGTCGCTGCGGTACAGGACGACGACGTCGGCGGCGTCGCGGCCCAGCTCGCTGTCGGCGAGCGCCGCGGCGCGGGAGCTCTCGCTGCCCGGGTCGTCGAAGCCACCGCCGGTGAGCCGGCCGAACACGCCGGTGCCCCACACGGCCGCCACGACGACGGCCAGCGCGCTGAGCGCGAGCACCAGCCGGCGTCGTCGGTACACCACTCGTCCGAGGGCCTCGAACACGGCGACCCCTCCTCGTCCTGATAGATTGGTGAACGCCGTTAGCGAACGGCGGTAACTCTGCATACACCGTTCACTGATGTCAACGGCAGGAGGTGGACGGCGATGGCCGGACCGGTGAACAGGCGGGAGCGGGCGCGCGCCGACACGCTGCGCGACATCCGCGGCGCGGCCCGTCGTGTCCTGGTCGAGCACGGCGTCGAGGGCCTGGCACTGCGGGCGATCGCCCGGGAGGTCGGCCTGACCCCGCCCGCGCTCTACCGCTACTTCGCCAGCCGCGAGGAGCTCGTCGAACGGGTGGTCGCCGACCTCTACGACGAGCTGTGCGACCGGCTGGAGGAGGCCCGCGACGCCGTCGCCCCGCCGCGACCCGGGGTGCAGCTGATGACCGCCGCGCGCACCTTCCGCCGCTGGGCGATCGACCACCCGGCCGAGTTCGGCCTGCTCTTCGGCAACGCGGCTGACGGCGTCGTCCCCGAGAAGGCCGACGACGGCCCCGCGGCCGCCGCCGGCCGGCGCTTCGGCGGCGTCTTCGCCGCGCTCATGGCCGCCGTCTACCTGCAGCAGCCCTTCCCCGTCCCTGCCGACGGCGACCTCGACGAGCGCTACCGGGACCAGCTGCGCGCCTGGTGCGCCAAGCTCCCGGTCGAGCTCCCGCTCGGCGTCATGGCGGTGTTCCTGTCCTCCTGGGTGCGCCTGTACGGGCTGGTGTGCATGGAGGTCTTCGGCCACCTGCGGTTCGCCCTCGACGACGCCGCCTCGCTCTTCGAGGCCGAGATGCACGACGTCGCCGTGCGGCTGGGCATCGAGGCCGACCTCGTTCACCCGGAGGAGTGACCGACCTCACCGCTAGCAATCCGCTTGCTCTAGTTAGCAGGGGCCGGGGCGGGGCATACCTGGGAGGTCAGGCCGTACCCGACCGTTGGAGTCCTCCGTCGTGACCGACCACGCCAAGATCGTCAACCAGCTCCGCGCGCTGGTCCTGCTCACCCAGACCGAGGAGCAGGTCGCCCGCACCCGCGTCTCGCAGGCCCGCACCGACGCCGTGCGCCGCGAGCTCACCCAGAACGCCGACAACGCCGCCGAGCGGACCCGGCTCATCACCGCCGAGCTGCGGGAGCTCGGTGGCGTCCCGGACGTCGTCACCCCCGTCGTCGGCCGGCTCTCCGCCGTGCTCAAGGCCACCTTCGAGCAGGCCGAGCCGCTCGAGGAGGCCCTGCTGCAGGACCTCTCGCTCGAGCACCAGCTGCACGACCGCGCCACCTACCTCAAGGTGCTCGGCCAGGCGGCCGGGCTCGCGAAGGTCGAGCGCCTCGCCGAGGGCCTCGTCGCCGCCCACGAGGCCACCATCGAGTGGCTGACCGTCGTGCTCGCCGAGGAGGCGCTGGGCGGCCCCGCCGCGCTGCAGGCCACCCCGTTCCAGCAGGTCGCCGGTGTCGCCGCCCGCGCCGCCAACGCGCCGTACCGCTTCGTCGCCAACCGGGTGAACGAGGCCCTCGACACCGCCCAGCAGCGCCGCGAGGCCGCGGGCGACCGGCTCGGCGAGGTGGCCGGCAAGGCCTCCACCCTCACCGACGCCGTCCGCGAGACCCTGAGCGTCGGCCGGGCCGCCACGCTGCGCCGCGCCGAGCGGATCGCCCGCCGCGAGGGCAACCGCGAGGCCGCCGACGCCGCCAAGGCCGCCCGCGAGGAGCTGGGCGACGTCACCGCCGACGAGCTGCCGGTGAAGGGCTTCGACTCGCTGTCGACCTCGGACGCCGCCAAGGCCGCCAAGGCCCTGCGCGACCCGCACGCCATCCGCGTGCTGATCCGCTACGAGGAGACCCACAAGAACCGGTCCAGCGTGGTCAGCGCCGCGCAGGTCGCCCTCGCCGAGGTCGCCAAGGAGGCCGTCGGCGTCGACAGCTGACGCCGCCACTCTCCGGAGGGCCCGCACCCACCCCGGGTGCGGGCCCTCCGCGCGTCCGTGAGATCCCGCTCGCAGCGGCTCGCCGCCGTCCGGTACCTCGGGGAAGGTGGGAGGCATGCAGATCACTCCCGAGGCCCTGGAGCAGGAGTTCTCGCTCCAGACCGCCGCCACCCGCCTGGACTTCCTGAGCCGGCGGGACTCCGGGACCACGTCCCTGAACACCGTCGCCGACCGCGACGACGACGACTGGAGCTCGCTGCTCTCCGACGAGACGCAGCTCGACGTGCCCGAGTCCCTCGAGCTGCTCGCCCTCGGCGAGGTCATCGCCCGCAAGGCCCACGACAGCCAGCTGACCGGCTTCCGCGCGGCCCTGCGCGGCGGGGCGAGCTGGGAGCAGATCGCCGCCGCCCTCGACGTGACGCCGGCCGAGGCGTGGGCCAGCTACCACCGCGTCATCGAGCGCCAGGAGCGTTCCGCCGTCCTCGACGCCCCGGCCGCCGCCGCCGCGCGCGAGCTGGCCGGCGCCCGCCCCGCCTGACCGCCCCTCGCACCTCCGCGGTCCTCCCGGGCCCGGCCGCACCCCGCGGCCGGGCCCGCGCCGTGTCCGGGGGCGGTCAGCGCACCTCGACGCCGCGCCAGAAGGCCACCCGGCCGGTGATCTCCTTCGCCGCGTCCTTCGGCTCGGGGTAGTACCAGGCGGCGTCGGGGTTGGTCTGCCCGTCGACCTCGAGGGAGAGGTAGGAGGCCTCGCCCTTCCACGGGCAGGTGGTGTGGGTGGAGGAGGGGCGCAGCACGTCCTCGCGCACGGACTCGCGCGGGAAGTAGGCGTTGCCTTCCACGGTGACGATGTCATCGGACTCGGCGATGACGGTGCCGTTCCAGGTCGCAGTGGTCATGGGGTGATCGTCCTCCGCCACGGCCTGCGGCGTCACCCCGTCGTGCGCGATCCGGGTGCCCGCGACGTGCGTACCGGCAGGGCGGCTGGGCATGTGTCGGGAGAACGGGCCCCGTGCCCCGACCGCCGTCCCCGACCGTGAGGAGCACCCATGTCCCACCCCGCCGCCGCACCCGACCCCGAGGACCCGCGCCGCGGGATGAACCCCCGCCCGAAGCGCGGCCGGGCGCTGTTCCTCGGCACGTTCCTCGGCCTGATCGTGATGGTCTTCGCGATCATCCTGCTGGTCAGCCAGTGCGGCACCGGCGACGACGACGAGGTCTACGACGACGACAACCAGGGCCTCGCGCTCGTCGTCGACGAGGCACTCCCGGCACTCCTGCCCGCCTGACCCCACGGGGGGAGGTCCGGGCGCGTCCTCCTGACCTGCGACGACGCCGCGTGTGATGGTGCCCCGCGGACGGCGCCGCCCGGTGACCGTCAGGCACACCGAGGAGCACGTGATGACCAACCCGGGACAGCCCGGCCAGCCCTTCCCGCCGCAGGGCGGCCCGCAGCAGCCGGGTCAGCCCTTCCCGCCGCAGGGTCAGCCGCAGCCGGGCCAGCCGTACCCGCAGCCGGGCCAGCCCTTCCCGCCGCAGGGCGCGCCGGGCCAGTTCGGCGCCACCCCGTTCGGCGGCCCGGGTCAGCCGGCGCCGAAGTCGGGCAAGGGCAAGCGTATCGGCAGCGTCGCGGCGGCGGTCGCCGTCGCCGGCGGCATCGCCGCGTTCCGGTTCTTCGGCGTGGGCGACCCGGAGGTCGGGGACTGCATCGCGCAGGAGGGCGCCAGCAGCTTCGAGACGGTCGACTGCGACGACGAGTCCGCGCAGGCGCGCGTCGTCGGCGTCGTCGAGGAGAAGGTCACCGAGAGCGAGTTCTACGAGACCAGCTACCAGCCCTGCGGCGAGTGGCCGACGGCCACGCAGGCGCTGTGGAGCGGCGACACCGGTGGCGAGGGCACCGTGTTCTGCGCCGAGGACGTCTGAGTCCCCTGCACCTCCGCGAGCGCCCCGTCGGTCCATCCGGCGGGGCGCTCGTGCGTCGTGGCCCGGCTCAGCGACCCCTCCCGGTCAGTGCTGCAGGACGGCGAAGGTGGCGACGGCGTGCGCCAGCGCCCGGCCCTCCTGCTCGACGTCGGCCTCGCAGATCGTCAGGTGCTCGCCGCGGGTGCGCACGCGGCCGCGCACCTCGAGCGGCCCCGGCTTCCCCGGGCGCAGGTAGGTGACGGTGAGCTGGCTGGTGGCCGGCACCTCGCCCTCGCCGGTGGTGGTGCGCACGGCCTGGCCCATCGCGGTGTCCACCAGCGTCGCCAGCACCCCGCCGTGCAGCGTCCCCGCGGGGTTGAGGTGCTCGTCGCGGACCTCGAAGTCGAGGACGGCCGCGCCGTCGTCGCCCTCCCGCACGCGGGCGCCGAGCCCGCCCGCGAAACCGCCCACCGAGCCGCCCACCGAGCCGCCACCGTCCCCGTCGTCCGCCATGCCGGGCCGGTACCCGGGGCCGCGTCCGGGACACCCCACGGACCGCGCGGTCCGGTCTAGGGTCCGCCGCCGTGACGGTGCGGCTGCGGACGTGGATCCTGCTCGGGGCGGTGGTCGCCGTGGTGCTCGCGGTGGTGACCCTGGTGTGGTTCCAGCCGCAGAAGCTCTTCTACGACAGCCGCGTGGACGAGGCGCCGCCCACCGTCGCGGCGGACGCGCCGTCCCCGTCGGCAGCGGCACCGGGTGCCCCGGTCGCGCCGGCCGGCCCCGTCGACCTGGCCACCGGCACCTTCGTCTCCCGCGAGCACGAGACGGTCGGCACCGCGCGGCTGGTGCAGCTCCCCGACGGTCAGGTGGTCGTGCGGCTCGAGGGCTTCGAGACCTCCAACGGTCCCGCCCTGTTCGTCTACCTCTCGCGGAACCCCGCGGGCGGCGAGGAGGCGGCCTTCGACGACGAGGCCGTCGACCTCGGCGCGCTCAAGGGCAACGTCGGCGACCAGAACTACGCCGTGCCCGCGGGCGTCGACGCCACGGGCTACACCAGCGTGGTGATCTGGTGCGACCGCTTCGACGCCGCGTTCGGCGCCGCGGACCTGATGCCGGCCACCGCAGCCTGAGCGCTCAGGCCGGTTCGCGGCGCATCGGCACGTGCGGGATGCCGTCCTCGACGTAGCCCGGGCCCGACAGCCGGAACCCGAACCGCTCGTACCAGCCCTGCAGGTGCGCCTGGGCGCCGAGCGTCACAGGGAGGCCGTCGCTGAGCGCGACGCCCTCCTCGACCAGCCGCGCGGCCAGGCCCCGGCCGCGGGCGGCGCCGGCGGTGGCCACCCGGCCGATCGCCCGGGTGCCGCCGTCGTCGAGCAGCCGGATGGTGGCGAGGACCGCGCCGTCCTCCTCGAACCACAGGTGCAGCGTCCCGGGCTCGGTGTCGCGGCCGTCGAGCTCGGGATAGGGGCACTCCTGCTCGACGACGAACACGTCGACCCGCAGCCGGCACAGCGCGTAGACCTCGAACGGGGTGAGCTCGGCGAAGCGGGCGGTGCGCAGGGCGGGCGGCATCCGACCGTTCTAGCGCACCGCCGGCCACGGCCCCAGAGGCGGCTCGTCCGCGGCGGGCCGGCCGGTCAGGGCGAGCAGGACCTCGTCGAGGCCCGGCCGGTCGAGCGAGAACTGCGCGAGGTCGATGCCGGCGTCGCCCAGCGCGGCGAGCGCCCGGGTGGCCGGCGCGGACCCGGGGACCCGGGCGGTGAGCGCGGTGAGGTCGGCGTCGGCCTCGACCGGTACGCCGAGCACCCGCTCGAGCAGCTCCCGGGCCTCGGCGCGGCGCTCCCGCTCGCGCACCCGCACGTGCAGCGTGCCCGGTCCCACCGACGCCTTCAGCTGCGCCGGGCTGCCCTCGGCGACGACCCGGCCGGCGTCGAGGACGGAGACGCGGTCGGCGAGCAGGTCGGCCTCGTCCAGGTGGCCGGTCGACAGCAGCACCGTCGTCCCGCCCCGGACCAGCGCGCGGACGACGTCCCACACCTGGTTGCGGCTGCACGGGTCGAGCCCGGCGGTGGGCTCGTCGAGGAGGACGACGTCGGGCCGGACGACGATGCTCGCGGCGATGTCGGCCCGCCGCCGCATGCCGCCGGAGTACCGCCCGACCCGTGTGCCCGCGGCCCCGGTGAGGCCGAAGGCGCTCAGCAGCTGGTCGGTGCGCCGGCGGGCCGCGGCCCGTGAGTAGCCGAGCAGCCGGGCGAGCAGCAGCAGGTTCTCCGCGCCGGTGAGCTCCTCGTCGAGGGAGGCGAACCGGCCGGTGAGGCCGACCCGCGCGCGGACCGCGCCGGGCTCGCGCGCGACGTCGTGACCGAGGACCCGCGCCCACCCGCCGTCGGGCGGGACCACCGCGGCCAGCATGCGGAGGGTGGTGGTCCTGCCCGCGCCGTCGGGCCCGAGGAGGCCGTGGACGCCGCCCTGCGGGACGAGCAGGTCCACCCCCGCGACCGCCGTCGTCGACCCGAACCGCTTGGCCAGGCCCATGGCCTCGACCGCGGGGACGTCGCCGCTCCCGCCCGCCCGCCCGCCGGCCGGCACGGTGTCGCCGAGGTGCGCCGTCACCTGCCCCACCCCCTGCTCCCGCGCCGGGTGCCCGCACGGTGCGCACGGGTCTGACGGGCAGACGGCGCCCGGGGCGCGGACTCATCGCTGTCGGTGCCGGCGGCCAGGATCGCGGGCGTAGGAGGACCGGGCCGGGCGCCGCCGGCTGCACGCGCGCGGCGCTGGGCCGGCCGGCTCCGCGGGACGAGTGAACCCCGGTGGCCCGTTCATGGCGGGGAAGCGGGCCACCGGGGTCCAGTGGTCGCGGCCGGGGGTCACTCGTCGTCGGCGCCCCCGCGGGCCCGCTGCACGGCCGGGCTGCCGATCCACAGCCAGCCGAGCAGCACGGCCACCACGCCGCCGGTGACGAGAGCCTGCGGCAGCGCGAACAGGAAGTCGACCACCAGCACCACGGCCGCGACGATCGCGACGGCGAGCACGCACAGGCCGAGGAAGGCGAACCGGTTGCTGCGCCGCAGCAGGTCCTCCTTGTCGTGCTGGCGGAACAGCGCGCGGTGCTGCGCGGCCGGCGCGATGAGCAGCGCGGTGGCCACGACGACAGCCACCAGGGTCACGAAGTACACGTCGCGCTGGAAGTCCGTGGCCCGCTCGGTCGCCTGCTGGAACGGCACGACCAGCAGGAACGCGAAGAGGAACTGCACGCCCGGCAGCGCTACCCGCAGCTCGTTGAGCAGCTCCATCAGCTCGCGGTCGATCCGTTCCGCGCGGCTCTCGTCCCGCCCGTCGTCCCCCCGGCGGTCGTCGTGACCGTCGCGCTGTGCGGGGACCGGCCGCGTGCCGCGCCGTGCCCGCTGTCCCGATCCCGTGGTGGCCATCGTCGGCTCCTCTGCCGTCCGTGAGCCGGTCCGGTGACCCGGCTCGATCCCGTCCGTATGCCCACTCGCCACCTCCGTGTCACCTGACGTCCACCTCACCCGGCGGCGACGGGGTAGGGGAGGGGCATGACGTCGATGTGGGAACCGATGACCCCGGAGCTGGGCAACCCGGACGACGGGATCCCCGCCGCCGACCCGGGGGCCGGCGCGCCGCCCCCGGCCGAGGGCTTCGGCGTCGGGGGCGAGGAGCCCGACCGTCCCGAGGAGGCCGACCGCCCCAGGGAGACCGGGGAGGACTCGCCGGCCCCCGACGGCGCCGACACCGCCTTCCGGACGCCCGACCCGGCCGACGTCCACCGCGACCCCGCCGGCTGACGTCCGGATGACGTCCCGCGGTCTCGTACCGTCGGGGCGTGGACCTGCACGTGCTGCCTCCCCGGACGACCGCCCAGCTCGACGCGATGCGCGCCGCCGGACGCGCGGTGGCGCTGTCGCTCGCGGCCGTCCGGGCGGCGGCGCGGCCGGGCGTGAAGCTGCGCGAGCTCGACGACCTCGCCAAGACGACGATGTACGAGGCCGGCGCCACGTCGTCGTTCCTCGGCTACAAGCCGGCGTGGGCGCCCACGGCCTACAACGGCGTCACCTGCCTGTCGCCCAACGAGGTCGTCGTCCACGGCCGGCCCAGCGGGCAGCGGCTCAAGGACGGCGACCTGCTGAGCATCGACTGCGGCGCGATCGTCGACGGCTGGAACGGCGACGCGGCGATCACCGTGCAGGTGGGCGACGCCGAGCGCCCCGAGGACGCCCGGCTGGTCACCGCCACCGAGGAGGCGCTGGCCGCGGGGATCGCCGCCGCCGTCCCCGGCGCCACCCTGCTCGACGTCGCGACCGCGATCGACGCCGTCGCCCGGCGGTACGGCTTCGCGCACCTGCCCGACCACGGCGGGCACGGCATCGGCCGGGCCATGCACGAGCCGCCGTTCGTGCCCAACCGGCCGGCCACCGGGCTGGACCGGGTGCGGCTGCACGCCGGCAGCACGCTGGCGATCGAGCCGATGCTGCTGGCCGGCGGCGAGCGCTACCGGCACAAGAAGGACGGCTGGGCGGTGGTCACCGCCGACGGCGCCCGGGCGGCGCACGTCGAGCACACGGTGGCGGTCACCGACGACGGCCCGGTGGTCCTGACCGTCGCCTGACACTCATCCCCGCCGGCGCCGGCGGGTGAGCGCCCGCCGCACCGCCCGCACCTGCGCCTGCGCCAGCGGCGGGGGCGCCCAGGTCGCCGACGGCGGCTGGAGCGCGGCGGCCAGCTCCACCCGCAGCAGGTCGACGGCGTCGAGCAGCGTGCCGTGCTGCGCCCAGGCGGCCGCGTCGTGCGCCGGGTCGACCAGCAGGGCGTCGGCGAGCCGCGCGCGCAGGTCGAGCATCGCCGACAGCCGCCCGGCGTCGACGCCGGTGGGCACCGCGCTGCCGTCGGCCACCGCGCCGGCCTCGCGCAGCGTCCGGGCGACGGTGCGCAGGACGTCGGCCAGCGCCGCCCGGGCGGCCGGCGTCCAGGCGCGGTCGGCCTCGTCCTCGGGCACGAAGTAGGTGCGGTCCAGCAGCACCCGGGTGAGCGTGCGCAGCGTGACGTGGACGCGCTCGAGGGCGGTGAGCGTGTTGCGCAGCCGCGGGCGCGCCTCGCGGGCGGACCGGCCGCGCGGGTTGAGGCGGGCGCTCTCCTCGGTGCGGGCGAGGTGCCGGTCGGCCCGGGCGACCTCCGTCCCCACCCCCCGGGCGCGGTCGAGCAGGTCGTCGGCGAGGCGGCGCGACCACGGCCCGCCGAGTGCGGCCGCGAGGTCCTCGGACAGGGCGGCCATGCGCCCGGCGAGCTCGGCGATCGCCTCCCCGGCGGGCTGCACGTACAGCGGGGGAGCGACGAGCAGGTTGACCAGCACCCCGACGCCGGCGCCGACGAGCGTCTCGGTGATGCGGCCGAGCGCCGCGGTCTCGGCCCCGCCCACGGCCAGCACGAGCATCGCGCTGATCGGCACCTCGGCGAGGTGCGGCCCGAGGCGCAGCAGCCGGCCGACGACGAGCGACAGTCCGACGACGAGGCCGAGGCTCCACCAGGTCAGGCCCACGACCGAGGCGAACAGCACCGCGATGAGCACGCCGGAGGTGACGCTGGCGACCCGCTCCCAGCCGGTGGTCAGCGTCTCGTAGAGGGTGAGCTGGACGACCAGCAGCGCGGTCAGCGGCGCGAGGATCGGGGAGCTGGTGGTGTCCAGCCAGGTGGCCACCTGGAAGGCGACGACCGCGGCCAGCACGGTCTTCGCGGTGCGCAGCCCGGGCGTGCGGCCGCGCCGCAGCAGCCGGGAGGGACGCTGCGGCGCCGGCCGGGGCGGGGGAGTGCTCACGGGCGGGGTCCGGGAGGGGACGGACGCACACCGGCCGCCGTCCGCGGGCGCGGACGGCGGCCGGTGGAGGGCGCCGGGGTCAGCCGAGGCCGAGGGCGCTCGTCGCCCGGTCGACCAGGTCGAAGTGCCCGACCGCCCAGAACACCGCCCCCGCGGCCGCGAGCCCGCCGACGGTGATCGCCGCCGAGCTGACCGGGTGCTGCTTGGCGTGCCGCCAGGCGGCCACCGCCTTGCGGCGGAACGCGGCGAAGAACCGCCGCGCCCAGTCGAACTCCGTCGACCACACCCACAGGCCGACGAGCACCGGCGGGATGGTCAGCGGCCCGGGCAGCACGGTGAGCGCCAGGCCCAGCAGCACGAACAGCAGTCCGACGACGAAGACGCCGACCCGCCACGCGAGGTGCAGCCCCGGGTTGGCCCGGATCCGCCCGCGCCACGAGTCCGGCGGGACCGGCGCCGGGGCGCCGAGGCCGTCGGTGCAGTCGGGACACCGGGTGGCGCCGGGCCCCTCGGGGCCGCGCTCGGCGTGCGGGTCGACGGCGCGGTTGCCGGAGAAGGTGACGCTGCGGGCCTGGGTCACGGGAACCTCCTGGTTCTGCGGTGGTGCGGTCGAGCGGGAGGTCAGCGGCGGACGCCGGAGATGACCTCGCTCGCGCGCTGCTGCTCACCGGCGTAGGAGCTGACCCAGACGAGGGCGCCGGTCAGGGCGGGGATGACCCACTGCAGCGTGTCGAGCTGCTCCTGCGCGGCGGCGACCTCGGCCTTGGTGCGCTTGGTCGGCTTGGTGCCCGACTTCGACGACGGGTTGTCCTGGCTGTTGACGACCATGCCGAGCGAGCGGCTGTAGGCGGTGGCGCCGAGCGCGGCGGCGGTGAGCAGCGTCTTGGCGGCGGACATGCTCGCCACCCCCTGCTGCTGGGCGACGCGGCCGCGGTTGCCGATCAGCTGGCCGACGCTGCCGACCAGGTGCGCCCCGATGGCGACGGCGTTGACCGGCGTCCACCGGTTCCAGCCCTCGTTGGCGACCCGGCCGGTGTCCTTGCCGGCCTCACCCGCGGCGGCGTTGAGCGCGACGGCGTTGGCGAGCGTGCCGCCGAACCAGGCCGACAGGCCGAGGTCGTGCAGCGCGCGGGACAGGGTGTTGCGGGCCATGGCAGGACTCCAGGGGCTCGGGGTTCGGGTTCGTCGTGCGAGTCCCGGACCTACCCGTTCCGCCCCCTGCCATGCCCCCGGGAGCGCCCGACGTGCGCGTTCCGGTCGTGCGCGACCGGAACGCCCAGGTCAGCCCCCGTACCGGAGGGCGGCGCGGGCCCGCGCACGGGCCGCCTCGACCTCGCGGTCCTTCGGCGGCGCGGAGGTGACCAGCGCGTCGAGCAGCCGCGCCGAGGCGGCGGCCACCTCGGCGACGGCGCGGTCGAAGGCGTCGGCGTTGGCCCGCGACGGCTTGGCCGAGCCGCTGATCTTGCGCACGTACTGCAGGGCCGCGGCGTGCACCTCGTCCTCGGTGGCCGGCGGCTCGAAGTTCGACAGCGGGCGGATGTTGCGGCACATGCCCGGCAGCGTATGGCCGCCGGACGACGCCCCGTCCCGCCTCCCGCGCGCGGGAGGCGGGACGGGACCCGGTCTCTCAGAAGCCGGCGCGGTCCACCCGGCGGTGGTAGCGGGTGCCGAGCGCGCCGCCGAGCAGCGCGCCCACCAGCGTGGCCACCAGGATCGCGGCCAGCGTGACCAGGCCGGCGGTGGTCGCCGTGCCCTCGTCGACGGGGATGCGCGGCAGGTCCAGCTGCTGCAGCACGTTGTACTGCGCTCCGAGCACGGCGCCCGCGACGGCGAGCAGCAGCACGACGACCAGGCCGACCAGCCACACCGCCAGGCCCTGGCGGGGACCGTCGAAGCGGGCCATCCGCCCGGCCACGTAGCCCCCGGCGAGGTAGGCGAGGAACAGCACCACCACGACGGCGACCGCGCCGCCCAGGCCGATGCCCGCGGCCTGCTCGGTGGCCTCGTCGACGATGTCGAGACCCTGCGCGAGGCCGAGGCCCACGCCGGCCGCCGACACCAGCGCGACCAGCAGCACCGCCAGGCCGTTGGCCGACAGCCAGCCGAAGAACGCCGCCCCCCACTTGATCCCGCCGAAGCGGTCGCGCTGGGCGGCGACGGCGTCGCGCGCCGCTCCCCGGGTGACGTGCGCCCCCTCGCCGGTCGCCGTCGTGCCCGCCCCGTGCCCGGTACCGTCGGTGCTCGCCATCGGACCTCCCCGTCCCGTGCGCATCCCCGTCTCGTTGCGCTCCTGACCTGCGGATACCCCGCGGATGATCACCGCGAACCGGCTCACCCGATCGGGGGCACGTGACCGTCCTGCTCGTCGACGCGGCCAACGTCGTCGGCGCCCGTCCCGACGGCTGGTGGCGGGACCGGGCCGGCGCGACGGGCCGGCTCCTGGCCCGGCTGGCCCGCGCCGGCCTCCCGTTCGACGTCGAGGGGGTCGGGGTCGAGGAGGTGGTGGTCGTCGTCGAGGGGGCCGCGCGGGGGGTGACGGCACCCGACGGCCTGCGGCTGGTGCGGGCGCCCGGCAGCGGCGACGACGCCCTCGCCGCGGAGGCCGCCGCGCTGGCCGCCACCGGCCGCCGGGTGCTCGCGGTGACCGCCGACCGCGGCCTGCGCGCCCGGCTGCCGGAGGGGACGGAGGTCACCGGCCCGGGCCGGCTGCTCGCGGTGCTCGATCGCATGGCGGGCAACGGACCCGGGTAGGCCGCCCGGGACCCCCGAGCCGAGGAGCGCCCCCGCATGTCCCAGTCCGTGCTCATCACCGGTGCCTCCAGCGGCATCGGCCGCGCCACCGCCCGCCTGTTCGCCCAGCGGGGCGCGTCGCTGGTGCTGCTGGCCCGCGGCCGCGAGGCGCTGGATGAGACCGCCGCCGAGGTGCGCGCGGCCGGCGCCGCCGACGTCGTCGTCTGCCCGGCCGACGTGCTCGACGAGGACGCGCTGCGCACCGCCGTCGACGGCGCCGTGCGCCGGTTCGGCAGCCTCGACGTCGTCGTCCACTCCGCGCAGGTGGTCGCCTACGGCAAGGTCGAGGACGTGCCCAAGGAGGTCTTCGAGCGGGTCGTGGACACCGCGCTGCACGGCACCGCGAACCTGGCCCGGGTGGTGCTGCCGCAGTTCCGCCGCCAGGGCGAGGGCCACCTGGTCATCGTCAGCTCCCTGCTGGCCTCGGTGGCCACCCCGCTCATGGGCAGCTACATCACCGCCAAGTGGGGCCAGCTCGGGATGATCCGGGTGCTGCAGCAGGAGACCCGCGACGTCCCCGGCATCCACGTCTCCGCGGTGGCGCCCGGCGGCGTCAACACCCCCATCTACTCGCAGGCCGGCAGCTACATCGGCCTCAAGGGCCGCCCGCCGATCCCCATCTACTCGCCGGAGCGGGTGGCCCGCTCGGTCGTCGCCCGGCTCGACCGGCCGCGGCGGCTGGTCCAGTCCGGCTTCGCCAACCCCGTCGTCATCCTCGGGTTCCGCCTGTTCCCGGCCGTCTACGACGCGCTCGTCGGCCCGCTGCTGCGGGTCTTCGCCCTCGCCGACGACCAGCGGACGCAGCCCACGCCGGGCAACGTCCTCGAGTCGAAGCCCGCCGGGAACGCCGAGAAGGGGCGCTGGCACGGCATCCCCTAAGTCGGCGGCGTGAACGGTCTGTTGCCGCTGGCGCAGGCCGTTGACCCGGGCGTTCCCGCGGGTCGAGGCTGGCGCCCTCCGCCGTCCGGCGGAGCCGACCGCGGGAGCGCCCATGACCGCCGAACCCACCGCCCGTCCCACGCCCTCGCGGGCCGGGCACCACGCCGGGGTGGAGGCCGAGCGCGTCGACGCCGGCTACCTCGACAAGCGGAGGCTCCGCACCGGCACCGCGGGCTGGCTGCTGCTCGCGGGCCTCGGCGTCTCGGCCGTCATCTCCGGTGACTACGCCGGCTGGAACTTCGGCCTGGCCGAGGGCGGCTTCGGCGGGCTGCTCATCGCCACCGTCCTGATGGCGGTCATGTACACCGCGATGGTGTTCGGCCTGGCCGAGCTCGGCTCCGCGCTGCCGACCGCCGGCGGCGGCTACACCTTCGCGCGCCGCGCCCTGGGCCCGTGGGGCGGCTACGCCACCGGCGTCGCGGTGCTCATCGAGTACGCCATCGCGCCCGCGGCCATCGCCACCTTCATCGGCGCCTACGTCGAGTCGCTCGGCCTGTTCGGCATCACCGACGGCTGGTGGGTCTACCTGGCGGTCTACGCGCTCTTCATCGGCATCCACCTCATGGGCGTCGGCGAGGCGCTCAAGGCGATGTTCGCCGTCACCGTCGTCGCCGTCGCCGGGCTGGTGGTCTTCCTCGTCGGCGCCGTGCCGCAGTTCGACGCGGGGAACCTGCTCGACATCGCGCCCACCGACGCGGCCGGGGCGTCGTCGTTCCTGCCCTACGGCCTGCTCGGCATCTGGGCGGCGTTCCCCTTCGCCATCTGGTTCTTCCTCGCCGTGGAGAGCGTGCCGCTGGCCGCCGAGGAGGCCCGCGACCCCGCCCGCTCGATGCCGCGCGGCATCGTCGCGGCGATGGGCGTGCTCGTCGTGCTCGCCATCCTCATGCTCGTCTTCACCCCCGGAGCGGCCGGCTCGGCGGCGATCGCGGAGTCGGGGAACCCGCCGGTCGACGCGCTCGCCGGCGCCGGCGTCTCCGACGGCCTCACGCGGGTGGTCAACTACGCCGGCCTGTTCGGCCTGGTCGCGAGCTTCTTCTCGATCATCTACGCCTACTCGCGGCAGACCTTCGCGCTGTCCCGCGCCGGCTACCTGCCGCGGGCGCTGTCGGTGACCAACGCCCGGAAGGCCCCGGTGCTCGCGCTGCTGGTGCCCGGCGCGATCGGGTTCGCCCTCTCGCTGACCGGCCAGGGCGCGATGCTGCTCAACATGGCCGTCTTCGGGGCGACGGTCTCCTACGTGCTCATGATGGTCAGCCACATCGTGCTGCGCCGCCGCGAGCCGTCGCTGCCGCGGCCCTACCGCACCCCGGGCGGCACGCTCACCACCGGCGTCGCGCTGGTGCTGGCGGCCGCGGCCGTCGTCGCCACCTTCCTCGTCGACCGCGAGGCGGCGCTGTGGACGCTCGCCGCCTACGTCGTCTTCCTCGCCTGGTTCGCCCTCTACAGCCGCCACCACCTGGTGGCCTCGGCGCCGGAGGAGGAGTTCGAGCTGCTCGCCGAGGCCGAGGACGACGTCCGGTGAGACGCACCGTGACGCTGGGCGGGCACACCTACGAGTTCCCGACCCTGGTCGAGCTGATGGCGAAGGCCACCCCGCCGCGCTCCGGTGACGTGCTCGCCGGCTGCGCGGCGGGGTCGGCCGCCGAGCGGGTGGCCGCGCAGACGGTGCTCGCCGACCTGCCGCTGGCCACCTTCCTCGACGAGCAGGTGGTCGGTTACGACGAGGACGACGTCACCCGGCTCATCCTGGACACCCACGACGCCGCGGCGTTCGCGCCGGTGGCCTCGCTGACCGTCGGGGAGTTCCGCGACCGGCTGCTGGCCTGGACGGCGGCCGGCGACGAGGCGGCGCTCTCCGCGCTGGCGCCCGGGCTGACGCCGGAGATGGTGGCCGCGACGTCGAAGCTGATGCGCAACGCCGACCTGGTCGCCGTCGGCCGCCGGACCCGAGTGGTGACGGCGCTGCGCAGCACGATCGGCCTGCCCGGGCGGCTGGCGTCGCGGCTGCAGCCCAACCACCCCACCGACGACCCGGTCGGCGTCACGGCCTCGATCCTCGACGGGCTGCTGCACGGGTCGGGCGACGCGGTCATCGGGATCAACCCGGCCACCGACTCACCGGCCCGCACGGTGGCGCTGCTCGAGCTGGTCGACGCGGTGATCACCCGCTACGAGATCCCGACGCAGTCGTGCGTGCTCGCGCACGTGACCACCACGCTGCGGGCGCTCGAGCAGGGGGCGCCGGTGGACCTGGTGTTCCAGTCGGTGGCCGGCACGCAGGGCGCCAACCGCGGGTTCGGCGTCACCCTCGGCCTGCTCGCCGAGGCGCGCGCCGGGGCGCTGGAGCTCGGGCGGGGGACCGTCGGCGACAACGTCACCTACTTCGAGACCGGGCAGGGGTCGGCGCTGTCGGCCGGGGCGCACCTCGGCATCGGCGGGCGGCCGGTCGACCAGCAGACACTGGAGGCGCGCGCCTACGCCGTCGCCCGGCACTTCGACCCGCTGCTGGTCAACACCGTCGTCGGGTTCATCGGCCCCGAGTACCTCTACGACGGCAAGCAGGTGCTGCGCGCCGGGCTGGAGGACCACTTCTGCGGCAAGCTGCTCGGCCTGCCCATGGGCGTCGACGTCTGCTACACGAACCACGCCGAGGTCGACGAGGACGACACCGACTCGCTGATGCTGCTGCTCGGCGCGGCCGGCTGCTCGTTCCTCATCGCCGTGCCCGGCGCCGACGACGTGATGCTGCACTACCAGTCGCTGGCCTTCTCCGACGTGCTCACCGCCCGCTCGGTGCTGGGGCTGCGGCCGGCGCCGGAGTTCGAGGCGTGGCTGGCGCGGATGGACCTGCTCGACGACGGCGGCCGGGTGCGCGAGCTGGCCCCCGACGCGCCCGCGGCCCGGGCGCTGCTCGCGGCGGCGTCGTCGTGAGCGCGCCCGAGCGGGTCGGGGACGACCCGTGGGCGGTGCTGCGGTCGGCCACCCGCGCGCGGGTGGCGCTCGGCCGGGCCGGCGACGCGCTGCCGACGTCCCGGGAGCTGGAGTTCCGTGCCGCCCACGCCGCCGCCCGCGACGCCGTGCACTCACCGCTCGACGTCGGCGCGCTGCGGGCCGCGCTCGGCGGCGAGGTGCTGGCCGTGGCGTCGGCCGCGCCCGACCGGGCCACCTACCTGCAGCGCCCCGATCTCGGCCGCGTGCCCGCCGAGGGGACGGCGCTGCCGCACACCGGCGCCGACCTCGCGCTCGTGCTGGCCGACGGGCTCAGCCCGCGCGCGGTGCAGGAGCACGGCCCCGGCCTGGTGGCGGCGCTGCGCGAGCGGCTCGGCGGCTGGTCGGTGGCGCCGCCGGTGGTGGCCACGCAGGCGCGGGTGGCGCTCGGCGACGCGGTGGGGGAGGCGCTCGGCGTCCGCGCGGTGCTCGTGCTGGTCGGCGAGCGGCCGGGCCTGTCGTCGGCGGACTCCCTCGGCGTCTACCTGACCTGGGACCCGCGGCCGGGGCGCGCGGACTCCGAGCGCAACTGCGTGTCCAACGTGCGGCCGCCGCACGGGCTGTCCTACGCGCAGGCCGCCGACACGGTGGCCGCGCTGCTGTCGGCCGCCCGCGAGCTGGGAGCGTCGGGCGTCGCGCTCAAGGACGAGGGCCCGGCGCTCCCGGCCGGCTGAGGTCAGCCGTAGAACGCGTCGACGGCGGCCTGGTCCGTGTGCGCCTCCTGGAACTCCGCGACGAGGCCGTCCTCGTAGCGGAACAGGTGGGCGGCCACCACGTCGATGTCCCGGTCGCCGCGGTGTGCGGTGAGCCGGACGACCGCGACGCCGTCGGTGTCGTCGGCGAACGTCGCCCGCACCTCGGCCCGGAAGCTGCCCTCGGTGAGCTCGAACAGCAGGCCGAAGAGCCCGAAGACCTGGTCCACGCCGGTGTAGTGGCCCGCCAGCGGGTTGCTGCCGGGCTCGTGCCAGCGGATGTCCGGGTGCCACAGCTCCCGGAGACGCTCGAGGTCGCCCTTGCCGAAGGCCTCGTAGCCCTCGCGCATCCGCATGACGTTGGGGTGCTCGGTCACGGTGCTCTCCCTCCCGAGGACGGTTCCCCCGTGGACGGCGGGAGCAGTGTCGACCCGGGCCCGCGGGCGGGGGAGGGGCGGGCGCGCGGCCCGGTGTGGCGGTCGCCGTCCGTCCCGGTGGGGACGTGCGCCGTCAGCGGCTGCCGGACCCCGTGGGCGAGGCCTCGGGGATGTCGGGGGCGAGCTCGTCGTCGCGCGGCGGTGCCTTCCACTCGACCAGCAGCAGCGAGGCGTCGTCGCTCGTGCGGCCCGCCCGCGCGGCCTTCAGCGCGTGCGACAGCCGGCGCACCGTCTCCGCCGCCGACACGCCCTCGGCCGACGTCTCCTCCAGCACCTCGCGCAGCCGGCTCTCGCCGAACTGCTCACCGTCGTCGAGGCGCTCCTCGACGACGCCGTCGGTGAAGAACAGGACCCGGTCGCCGGGCTCGAGCCGGACGGCGTGCTCCTCGGAGACCGCGCCGCCGTAGCCGATGGGGCGGGTCGGCCGGCCGGTGAGCTCGCCGATCACGTGCCCGTCGCGCACCCACAGCGCGGGCGGGTGCCCGGCGTTGACCCAGCACAGCTCCCCGGAGTCGGTGTCGAGCCGGGCGATCTGGCCGGTGGCGAACCGGCCGGGGAAGACCTCGGCGACGACGCGGTCCATCTCGGCGTAGGTCGCGGTCAGCCGCAGGTCGCGGCGCCGCGCGTGCCGGTAGGCGGCCAGCACGAGGGTGGCCATCGACGCCGCCGTCAGCCCGTGACCCATCGCGTCGAAGACGGCCAGGTGCAGGACGTGCTCGTCGAGCGCGTAGTCGAAGCTGTCGCCGCCCACCTCGTAGGCGGGCTCCAGGATGCCGGCCAGTTCGACGTCCGGGGTGGTCATCGACAGCGGCGGCAGGCTCTCCCACTGCAGCTGCGCGGCCAGCTCCATCGGCCGCCGCTCGCGGACCCGGGCGAAGGTGTCGGTGTAGTGGTCCTTCGTCACGACCAGGTCGGCGACGAGCCCGGCGGCGCGCTGGGCGAGCCGGCGGTCGGCCTCGGTGGGGTCGTGCAGCACCAGCGACAGGACGCCGACCCGGTCGGAGCCGTCGAGCATCGGCAGGTGCATCCGCACCCGCCCGCCGTCCAGCGGCTCGTCGACCGCCTCGTCCCGGGCGAAGGCGTCGCCGGCCGGGCTGCCGTCGATGGGCACCTGCGCGCCCGACAGCCCCGGCCCGGTCAGCGGGTGCAGGTCCACCTGGTCGACGTCCTGCAGCAGGATCGCCACCTCGTCGACGCCGGCGTGGCCGAGCTCCTGCGCCACCAGCGGGCCGACGAGGCGGGCCGGGATGAGGTGCGCACGGTCGAGCAGGGAGCCGAGCAGCCGCTCGCCCACGCTCTCGACCGCCGGGAACCTCCCCTCGGGGTCGCCGAACGCGCGGTACGCGTCGTCTCCCGTCACGCCTGTCCCTTAGGCGCACCGGGGTGGGCTCAAACCCCCGGTCGCCGCCGCAGCCGGAGCACCCACCGGCGCCGGGCGGGCACCGGCACCGGGCCGGGCGGCTCGCTCGCCGGACCGTCCCCGGGTGCGTCCTCCGGGGCGGCGGCCGCGGCGGCGTGCCGCTCGTGCAGCCGGGTGCGCACCTCGTCGGGCGTGTGCGCCCGCCGCTGCCGCTCGCCGCGCACCAGCACCGCCCCGGTGGCGGCGACGCCGGCGAGGCCGGCCAGACCGAGCAGCTTCAACGCTCGCGAGGAGGGACGCACGGTCGCCTAACGTAGCCGCGTGACCCCGCCCCGCGCGCTCCCGCTCGACGAGGCGGTCGAGCTCACCCGCACCGGCGACGTCTGGGTGTTCCGCGGCGCGTCGGTGGCCGACCGGGCGATCCGGGCGCTGACCAACGCGCCGGTGAACCACGTCGGCATGGCCGTCGTCCTGGAGGACCTGCCGCCGCTGCTCTGGCACGCCGAGCTCGGCCGCTCGCTGCCCGACGCGTGGACCGGCAGGCACCAGCGCGGCGTGCAGTTGCACGACCTGCGCGACGCCGTCGTCACGTGGCGGCAGCGCTACGGGCAGCGCGCGTGGCTCCGTCAGCTCGTCGGCCCGGCCGACGACGGCGGCGTGACCCGCGAGATGGAGGACGCCGTCCTGCGCACCGTCGCCCGCTTCGACGGCCGGCCCTTCCCGACGACGCCGGGGCTGGTGCGCGGCTGGGTCAACGGGCGGCTGCGCCGGGGCGCCGCCGCGGAGACGGTGTTCTGCGCCGAGCTGGTGGCCGCCACCTACACCGCGATGGGCCTGCTGCCCGCCGACCGCCCGCGCAACTGGTACGACCCGGGCAGCTTCTGGTCCGGCGACGACCTGCGGCTGCTGCAGGGCGCCACGCTCGGGCCCGAGATCCCGGTCGACGTCCCCGTCGCCGGCTGACCGCTCCTCCGGCCGGGTCGTCCCGGGCCGGGTCGTGCTCTGCACGCACCCGTGTGCAGAGCACGAGCGCGCTCCGGTCGGTGCCCCGGGAACCGTCGGACCCCCGGCGTAGGAAGGGCGCAGAGCACGGGGACCCGCCCAGGAGGCCCGACATGGTCACCACCACCCTCCCGACCCGCCCGCTCGCACCCCCGCCCGCCCGGTCGCGCACCGGCGACGACGTCCTCGCCGTCGCGTGGGCGCCCGGCGCCGCGCCGCCCCGGGAGGTCCGCGTCCGGCCCGAGGTGCTCGAGCGCCTGCGCACCGTCCCCGACGCCGCCGGCCGGCCGCTGCTCGGCGACCCGGCCGGCGTGCCCGTCGTCGTCGACCCGGCGCTGCCGCGGCACCCCGGCTTCGAGGTCCGGCGGGTGCCCCCGCGCTGAGGCCGGGCTCCCCTCCGGCGGGGAGCGGGATCCCCCGCGCGGGGGAGCACCGGGGCCGCGCGCGTGCCGAGGCTGGACGGCGTCCGCCCGGAGCACCCGGGCCGTCCCCGGGAGGTCCCCGTGCCCGCCACCGCGTCCCCGCCCCTGGTCCCCGCCGCCCGCACCGGCGGGCCGCCGCGTCCCCTGCTCCTGGCCGCCGCGGCGTGGAGCGTCCTGCACCTGGCCCTCGGCCTGCGGTGGGTGCTCGACCCCGCGAGCCGCCCCGGCCTCGACGGCGACGGCGAGAACGGCGGCGCCGGCCTGCTGACCGTCCTGCCCCCGGACCTCACCGCCTGGCTGGTGCTGGGCCTCGCCGCCGGCGGGCTGGCCGCGACGGCGGTCGCCGCGCGGGGACGCCCGTCGGCCGGCGCCGCGGTGCTGGCCCTCGCCGTCGCCGGCGGGCTGGCCGCGCTCACCGCCGACCTGCGGGTGCTGGTGCTGCTCGGCTACCTGTGCGCGATCGTCGCCCCCGCCGCCTTCCTCGTCGTGTTCACGATCGGCGCCGTGCGCAGCCGGCGGGCGCGGCCGTGGCTGCTCGCCGTCGCCGCCGTGGTGGCCGCGGGCCTGCTCAGCGGCGTGCTCGACCCCGACAGCGTCGCCCGGCTCGCCGGCGAGCTGCGCGACCCGCTGGCCCGCGAGCTGCCCTCGCGCGGGCACCTCGCCCTGCTGCTCGGCGGCACGGTGCTCCTCGCCTGGCTCGGCGTGCGGGTGCTGCGCGCCGCCCGCGGGGTCTGCGGCAGCTGCGGGCGCCCCGGCCCGGCCTGGACCCGGCCGGAGGCCGCCGCGCGCTGGGGGCGCGTCGCGACGCTGGTCGCCGCCGCCTGCCCGCTGCCCTACGGCCTGCTCCGGATGACCTGGCTGACGCCGTGGGGCGTGGGGCTGCCCGACGGCGCGGACCCGGCGCTGCGGCTGTTCGGGCTGGCGCTGGGGATCGCGGCGCTCGGCGGCGCGGTGGCCACCCTCGGGCTGATCCGGCCGTGGGGCGAGGTCTGGCCGTCCTGGGTGCCGGTGCTGCGCGGCCGGCCGGTGCCGGTGCGGGTGCCGGTGCTCGCCGGCGGCACCGTCGCGGTCGTCCTGCTCGCGTCGGGCCCGTCCATGCTGGCCATCGGCATCGCCGGGCTCGGCTCGGGCGACCCGGTCGAGGCATCGTTCCTGCTGCTGTTCCCCACCCTGCTCTGGGGACTGGCGCTGGGGCTGGCGGTCCTCGCCCACGCGCTGCGCCGGCGGGGGACCTGCCCGGTCTGCGGCGTCCGGTGAGCCGCCCGGCCTGCCAGGATGGCGCCGTGGTGCGCGTCCACCCCTCGCCGGCGCTGCGCAGGTCGCTGCACCGCTGGGTGTACCTGCTCCTCGGCGGGGCGCTGGCCCTCGCCGTCGGCGTCGTCCTGGCCTGGCCGGCCCAGCTCCTGCTCACCGCGGGCCTGCCCGGGCCGCTCGCGGTCGTCCTGGCCCTCGTCGTCGTGGCGGTCCCGGTGGCGGCGCTGGGCGCCCTGGCCGAGTCCCGCTCCATCGAGGGCGTGGCGGTCGGGGCGCTGCTCACCGGCCGCGTCGACGACCGGGTGGGGCCCTCGGGGACGGCGGCGCAGCGGGCCCGCACCGCCGTCCTCGTGGTGGGGCACGTCCTGGCCGGCGGGCTCGCCGGCGGCCTGCTCGTGGTCGGGCTGCCGACGGCGGTCGTGCTGGCCGCCGCCCCGGACGATCCGCTCCTCGACGGCCTGCCGGTGCCCGGCGACCCCGCGCTGCGGCTGGCGGCGGCCGCGGCGCTGGCCGTCGCCGCCGTCGTCGCGGGGGACCTGCTCGGCCGCGGGCTGGCCGTCCTCGCGCCGCGGCTGCTGGCCGGCTCCACCGCCGAGCGGCTGGCCGCGGCCGAGGCGGCGGTGGCCGTGCTCGCCGGCCGCGACCGGCTGGCCCGCGAGCTGCACGACAGCGTGGGGCACTCGCTGAGCCTGGTCAGCGTGCAGGCCGGCGCCGCCCGGCGGCTGATGACCCGCGACCCGGCCGCGGCCGAGGCGGCGATCCGGGCGACCGAGGACGCCGCGCGGCGGGCGCTGGTCGACCTCGACCACGTGCTCGGCCTGCTGCGCGAGCACGCCGACGGCCCGGCCGCGCCGGCGCCCGACCTGCGCGACCTCGACGCGCTGCTGGCCACCGCCCGCGACGCCGGCGTCCGGGTGGACGTGTCCGTCGGCGGCGAGCCGGGCGCGCTGCCCGCGGTGGTCTCCCGCGCCGGCTACCGGATCGTGCAGGAGGGGCTGACCAACGTGCTGCGGCACGCGCCCGGCGCGGCCTGCCGGCTGGAGGTCGACGCCGGCGCGGACCTGGCGCTGCGGCTGGTGGACACGACGCCGGGCTCGGTGCCGGGCACCGCGGGGGGCGGGCGCGGGCTGCGCGGGGTGCGCGAGCGGGTGCGCGACCTGCGCGGCACGGTCACGGCCGGCCCCGACGACGACGGGCGGTTCGTGCTCGACGTCCGGCTGCCGGTGCACGCGCGGTGAGCACCGTCCGCGTCGCGCTGGTCGACGACGAGCCGCTGATCCGCAGCGGGCTGGCCGCCGTGATCGGCGCCGAGCCCGACCTGGAGGTGGTCGGCCAGGCCGGCGACGGGTCGGAGGTGCTCGACCTGGTGGGCCGCACCGCCCCCGACGTCGTCCTCATGGACGTGCGCATGCCCGGCCTCGACGGCATCGCCGCCACCAAGGCGCTGGTGCGCGCGGGCTCGGCGGCGCGGGTGCTCGTGCTCACCACGTTCGCCAACGACGCCTCGATCGTCGACGCCCTGGCCGCGGGCGCCGACGGGTACCTGCTCAAGCGGTCGACGCCGGAGGAGGTGCTGCACGGCATCCGCACGGTGGCCCGCGGCGAGTCGCTGCTGTTCCCCGACGCGGTGCGCCGGCTGGTGCGGCGGCAGGCGGGCGCGCCCGACCCGGCGGTCGCGCCGGGGCTGTCCCGGCTCACCGCGCGGGAGGCCGAGGTGCTGCGGCTGGTGGCCGACGGCCGCAGCAACGCCGAGATCGCCGCCGCGCTCGTCGTGGGGGTGGAGACGGTGCGCAGCCACGTGGCCGCGGTGCTGGCCAAGACCGGCGCCCGCGACCGCACCCAGGCGGTGGTGCTGGCCTACCGCTCGGGCTTCGTCAGCTGACCGGCACCGGGGCGGTCGCGCCGAGCCGCAGCACCGTGTCGCCGGGCCGCTCGACGGCGTCGTCGTGGGTCACGCAGACGACCACCCGGCCGGCCAGGGCGCGGCGCAGGTCGGCCAGCAGCGCGGCGGCGGTCGGCGGGTCGAGGTGCGCGGTGGGCTCGTCGAGCAGCACGACGTCGCGGTCGGCGAGCAGCGCCCGCGCCGCGGCCAGCCGCCGCCGCTCGCCGCCGGACAGTGCGGTGCCGCCTGCGCCGACGGGGGTGTCGAGGCCGTCGGGCAGGCCGGCCACCAGCGGGCCGAGGCCGGCGGCGGTGAGCGCCGCGCCCATCCGCCGCTCACCGTCGGGGCCGGCGAGTGCGCCGCGGGGTGCCGCCAGCGCGAGGTTGGCCCGGATGGTGGAGGCGAACACGTGCGACTCCTGCGGCAGCCAGGCCGTCCGCGAGCGCACCGCGTCGCCGGTCAGCCGGGCGGTGTCGGTGCCGCCGAGCGCGTAGCCGCCGGCCCGCGGGCGCAGCGCGGCGAGCAGCACCGCGAGGAACGTCGACTTGCCGGCGCCGGAGGGCCCGCGCACGACCAGCCAGCCGCCGTCCGCGGAGGCCCGCGCGGACAGGTCCCGCAGCACGTCCGGGCCGCCGGGCCAGCCGGCGGTGAGGCCGGTGACGGCGAGATCGCGCACCGGCGCTGGGGCGGGCAGCGGGTCGGCCGGGTCGGTGGGCACCGGGGCGGTGAGGACGGCGTCGAGCCGGGCGCGGGCGTCGGCGAGCGCGCCGCGCCGCTGCAGCGCCGAGACCAGGCCGGTCAGCGGCTCGGCCAGCGCGAGCGGGGCGAGACCGAGCACCGCGACCAGCGGGCCGGTGACCCCGGTCGCCGCGCCGGCCGCGGTGGCGAGCACGGCGGCCAGGCCGGTGCCGAGGACGACGAGGCCGGTGCCGAGCGCGCCGGCCCGCTCGCCGGTGGCCGCGACGGCCGAGCGGCGGCCCGCGACCGCGGCCAGGTCGGCGGCGGTGGCGGCGGCCAGGCCGTGGGCCCGGAGGTCGGGCGCGCCCTCGAGCGCGGTGGTGACGTCGCGCAGCGCGGCCACCCGCAGCGCACCCTCGGCCCGGGCGGCGCCGGCGTCGACCCGCCGGTGCACGGCCAGCACGCCCGCGGCGGTGAGCGCCAGGACGACGGCGACGGCGCCCGCGGCGGCGGGGGACAGCACCGCGAGGACGGCGACGGTGAGCGCCGGGACGGTGACCGCCACCAGCGCCGGCGGCACCACGCGCACCGACAGGTCCTGCACCAGGCCGACGTCGCCGACCACCCGGGCCAGTGCGCTGCCCGGCGTCCGGTCGGCGGCCACGCCCTGCGCGGCCAGCGCCCGCCAGACCCGCACCCGCAGGTCGGCGGCCATGCGCAGGGCGGCGTCGTGGGCGGTGAGCCGCTCGGTCCAGCGCAGCAGCGCCCGGCCGAGACCCGAGGCGCGCACGCCGACGATCGCGACGAGCAGCGTGAGCACGGGCGGCATCTCCGCGGCGCGCACGATCAGCCAGCCGGAGAGGGCGGTGAGCGCGACGCCGGCGCCGGCCGAGGCGGTGCCCGCGGCGACGGCCCGCACCAGGGCGCGGCGCGGCCAGCCCAGCGCGGTGGTGGCGGCTGCGGCGGTGGTGGCTGCGGCGGTGGCGGCCGGCGGGGTGGCGCCCACATCGGCGACGTGGTCGCCTCCGGCCACCGGTGGCGACGGGACCGCCGATGTGGCGGGGAGGACGGGGGAGCCGGGCGCCGCCAGGGTTCCCGTGCGGTCGGCGAGCGCGGCCAGCGCCGGGTCGTGGGTGACCAGCAGGACGGTGACCGTGCCCCGCAGGCCGGCCAGCACGGCGGCCACGCGGGCGGCCGCGGCGTCGTCGAGGTGCGCGGTCGGCTCGTCGAGCAGCAGCAGCCGGGCGCCCCGGCGGACGCGGACCAGAGCGCGGGCCAGCGCCACGCGCTGCAGCTCGCCGGGGGACAGGGTGGTGCAGTCGCGGCCGGCCAGCGCGGTGGCGCCGACCCGGTCCAGCGCCTCCACGACGAAGGCCTCGGCGACGACGGCGTCCACGCCCGGCACCGGCGCGGCGTGCCGGCGCAGCTCGTCGGCGACGGTGGGCGCCGTCGTCCGCGGGTGCTGCGGCACCAGCGCGACCCCGCCGGCCGGGACGCCGGTCACGGTGCCGGCGACCTCCGCGGCCGGGTCGAGGGCGCCGGTCAGCGCGGCCAGCAGCGTCGACTTGCCCGAGCCGCTGGCGCCGCGCAGCACGACGAGCTCGCCGGGCCGCAGCGCCAGGTCGGTCGGCGGCAGGGCGGGCACCGCGCGGCCGGGGTGGCGCACCGTGAGCCCGGTGACGGCGACGTCGGCGCCGCGCGGGTCGCCGTCGCCGGCCGCGCCCTCCGAAGGGGCCGGGGCGGCGAGCACCGCGCGGGCCTCGGCGGCGGCGAGGGTGGCGGCCTCGCCGGCGTGGTGGGCGGTGCCGAGCGCGCGCAGCGGCGCGAAGGCCTCGGGCGCGAGCAGCAGCGCGGTGAGCCCGACGGCGAGGCCGAGGTCGCCGTGCACCAGGCGCAGGCCGACGGTCACCGCGACCAGTGCCACCGACAGCGTGGCGATCAGCTCCAGCACCAGCGCGGAGAGGAAGGCCAGCCGCAGCGTGGCCAGCGTGCGGCGGCGGGAGGCCTCGCCGAGCTCGGCGAGCGCGGCCACCTGCTCGGCGGCGCGGCCGAGGCCCACGAGCACGGGCAAGCCGCGGACCAGCTCGGCGACGTGCGCGGCGAGCCGGTCGAGGGCGCGGGCGGCGTCGGTGGTGCCGTCGCGGGTGGCGAGGCCGACCAGCGCCATGAACAGCGGCACCAGCGGCAGGGTGACCGCGACCAGGCCCGCCGACAGCAGGTCGGTGGCGGCGAGGACGACCAGGAGCACCGGCGGGACGACGGCGGCCTGCGCCAGCGCGGGCAGGTAGCCGGCCAGGCCCGGCGCGAGGTCGGCGAGCCGGGTGGTGGCGAGCACGGCGGCGGGCGCCGGACCGCCGGCGGCGGCGACCGCGGCCGGGGAGGCGGCCAGCCGCTCGAGCAGGGAGCGGCGCAGCGCGTCCTCGGCGCGGCGGGCGTCGCGGGCGGCGGCCCGCTCGCCGAGGGTGCCGGCGACCGCGCGCAGCACCGCGCCGGCGGCGGCCAGCGCGAGCGGCCCGCCCAGCGCGCCGTCGGCGAACCCGGCGGCGCGGGCGAGGGCGTGCGCGAGGCCGGCGGCGAGCAGGACCAGCCCCGCCGTCGACCCCAGGGCCGCGGCGGCCGCCCGGGCCAGGGCGCCGGGCACGCCCGGCACCCCGGCCAGCGGCGCGAGCGGCCCCCGGGCCGGGCCCGCCGCGCGGGGGCGGCCCATCAGGCGGCCACCGGGTCCGCGGCGTCGTCGTGCTGGGGCTCGGCGGTGAGGCGCCGGCGGAACACCCAGTACGTCCACGCCTGGTAGGCCAGCACCACCGGCAGACCGACCGCGGCCACCCACGTCATGATGCCCAGCGTGTAGTCACTGACCGAGGCCTGCGCGACGGTGAGGTCGAAGGCCGGGTCGACGGTCGAGGGGACGACCACCGGGAAGGCGGCGCCGAACAGCGTCGCCGCGGAGGCCAGCAGCACGGTGGCCCAGCCGGCGAAGGCCTGCCCCTCGCGGTCGAGGCGCACCCGGGTCCAGGTGACGACGACGGCCAGCGCGGCGACCAGCCACAGCACGCCGGTGACCACGGTGCCCGAGCGCAGGTGCACGAGCCCCGCCCACGCCAGCAGCGGCAGCGCGCCCACCGGCGCGGAGCGGAGCGCGAACGCGCGCGCCCGCAGCCGCAGCGGGCCGTCGGTCTTGAGCGCGAGGAACAGCGCGCCGTGCACCAGCGAGTACGCCACGACGGCGACCGCGCCGAGCAGCGAGGACCAGCCGAGGCCGGCGAACGCGCCGCCCACCCGGGTCCCGTCGCCGTCGACCGGCAGCCCCAGCGTGGTGGCGCCGAGCGCGGCGCCGATGCCGGCCGCGGCCACCAGCGAGCCGCCGGTGATGACGCGCGTCCAGGTGGCGTCCCACCGCGGGTCGTGCGACTGGTGCCGCCACTCGAAGGCCACCGCCCGCACGATCAGGCCGAGCAGCACCAGGACGAAGGGCAGGTACAGCGCCGGCAGCCAGGTGGCGTACCAGCCGGGGAAGGCGGCGAACACCGCGCCGACGGCGGTGACCAGCCAGACCTCGTTGCCGTCCCAGACGGGGCCGATGGTGCGCAGCATGAGGTGCCGGTCGGCGGTGCGGCGGCCGAGCACCGGCAGCAGCGCCGCGACGCCGAAGTCGAAGCCCTCGAGCAGCAGGAAGCCGGTCCACAGCACCGCGACGGCGGCGAACCACAGGGTCTGCAGGTCCATGGCAGGGAGCTCCTAGTAGGCGAAGGAGAGGACGTCATCGTCGGACCGCGGGCCGCCGTCGGGACGGTCGTCGTCGTCCCGGGACGAGCTGCCCACGGCGGGCGGCGTCGGGGTGGTGTCGCCGGTGGTCACGCCCCGGCGGACCAGCCGGGTGAGCAGGACCAGCTCGACGACGGCGAGCGCGCCGTAGAGGACGCCGAGGCTGACCAGCGAGGTCCAGACCTCCGCGGTGGTGACGCCGGGCGAGACGGCCTGGGCGGTGAAGAAGTAGACCTGCTCGCCGACCGGGACGTCCGGGTTCGGGTAGACGACGAAGGGCTGGCGGCCCATCTCGGTGAACACCCAGCCGGCCGCGTTGGCGACGAAGGGCGCGCCGACGGCGAGCAGCGAGCCGTACACACCGACCCGTGAGGTGGGCACCCGGCCGCCGCGGGTCGACCAGAGCGCGTAGGCCGCGACACCGGCCGACACCGCGCCCATGCCGATCATGAGCCGGAAGCTCCAGTAGGTGACCGCCAGGACCGGGGTGTAGTCGATCTCCTCGCCGGCGCGCTCGCCGAACGACGGGTCGTCGGGGTAGGTCTCGCCGTAGACGTCGGCGTACTGCTCCTGCAGCTCGTTGACCCCGGGGACGGCGGTCTCGAAGTCGCTGTGGGCGAGGAAGGAGAGCAGGCCGGGGACGGTCCAGCTGTGCACGTCGTCGCACTCGTTGGAGCCGAGCTTGGCCCAGGCGAAGATCGAGAAGGGTGCCGGGGCCTCGGTCTCGCAGAGCGCCTCGGCGGAGCTCATCTTGAGCGGCTGCTGCTGGTACATGAGCTTGCCCTGCCAGTCGCCGGTGACGGCGACGAGGACGAACGCGGCCAGCGACACGAAGCCGCCCACCCGCACCGAGCGGCGCCACACCGAGTGGTCGACGTCCGAGGTGGGCGCCTCGGCCAGCTTCCGCTTGCGCAGCTGGTACAGGCCGACGCCGACCAGCAGGGCACCCGCGACCATGAGCGCGGCGACGATCGCGTGGCTGAACGCGGCCAGCGCCGTGTTGTTGGTGAGGACGGCGAGGAAGTCGACGTGCTGCGGCCGGCCGTCGGGCCCGACGGTGACGCCGACCGGGTGCTGCATCCACGAGTTGGCCGCGATGATGAAGTACGCGCTGACGATCGAGCCGATGACCGCCGCCCACAGCGCGGCGAGCTGCAGCCGCTTCGGGATGCGGCCCCAGCCGAAGATCCACAGGCCGAGGAAGGTCGACTCGAGGAAGAAGGCGAGCAGCGCCTCCATCGCCAGCAGCGAGCCGAAGACGTCGCCGACGAAGCGCGAGTACTCGCTCCAGGCGAGGCCGAACTGGAACTCCTGCACGAGACCGGTGGCCACGCCGAGCACGAAGTTGACCAGGTAGACCTTGCCCCAGAAGCGGGTCATCCGGAGCCACTCGGGCCTGCTCGTGCGCACCCACATGGTGTGCATGACGGCGACCAGGATCCCGAGACCGATGGTCAGCGGGACCATGAGGAAGTGGTAGACGGTCGTGATGCCGAACTGCCAGCGGGCGACGTCCAACGTGTCCAGGGCCAGGAGGTCCACGGGGCCTGCTCCTCACGCCGGCTCGACCCTCGTGCCGACACCTCCTTTCTACGCCTCGTAGAACTCTGTTTCTACGTCTCGTAGAACGCGTCGGGGTGAGGTGCGCGACAGGGTCCGTGCGCCCGCCCGGACCGGCGTTCTACGCTGGGTAGAAACGAGGAGGGGAGGCGTCGTGGCGTCGCTGGGTGACCTGGAGCGGACGGTCATGGACGTGCTGTGGGCGGCCGACGGGCCGGTCGCGGCGGCCGAGCTGCGCGACGCGCTCGCCGACCGCGAGCTGGCGCTCACCACCGTGCACACGGTGCTGTCGCGGCTGGAGGCCAAGGGCTTCGTCGAGCACGACGAGGCGCGTCCGCGCCGGTTCCGCCCGCGCGCCACGCGCGAGCAGCACGCCGCCGAGCTCATGCACGAGGTGCTCGGCGCGTCCGCCGACCGGCAGGCCGTGCTCGCCCGCTTCGTCGGCGGGGTCGACCCGGAGGAGGCTCGCCTGCTGCGCGCGCTGCTGGACGGCACCGCGCCGGGCGCCGCCCGCTGAGCCGCGTCTCCTGACGTGCTGCCCGCGACCGCCGCGGCGCTGGCGGTCCTCGCGGCGCTGCTGGCCTGGCCGGTGCCGGCGCTGCTCGGCCGCGCCCGCTGGCCCCGGCGCGACCCGCTCGTGGCGCTGGTCTGCTGGCAGGCGATCGGGCTGGCCGGTGGCCTGTCGATCATCGGTGCGCTGCTCGTGCACGGCCTGGCGCCCTGGGGGCACTCCCTGCCCGAGGCCGGGTGGGCGGTGCTGCGCGGGCACCCCGCCGTCGACCCCGTCCGCGGCGACCACTGGGTCACCCTGACCCTCGCCGCCGTGCTGGCGGCCGAGCTGCTCGGGGTCCTCGCGCTGTCCTGGGCGCGTACCGCCCGCACCCGCCGCCGGCACCGCGAGCTGCTCGAGCTGGTGGTGCGGCCCTCGCCCGCCGCGCCCGACGCCCGGCTGCTCGAGCACCCGGCGCCGGTGGCCTTCTGCATCCCCGGCGCCCGCCCGCTGCTGGTGCTCTCCTCGGGCATGGTCGCCGAGCTCGACGACGACCAGCTCGCCGCCGTCGTCGCGCACGAGCGGGCGCACCTGGCCGAGCACCACCACCTCTACCTGCTGCCGTTCGTGGCGTGGGAGGCGGCGCTGCCGGTGCTGCCTGCGGCCGCCCGGGCGCACGCCGCGGTGCGGGAGCTCGTGGAGATGCGCGCCGACGACCGGGCGCTCGCCTCGCTGCGCGGCCCCGACCCGCGGCGCACGCTGGCCCAGGCGATCGTGGTCGCCGCCGGGGGAGCGGGCGGCGGGGTGCCCAGCGGCGCGCTGTCGGTGGCCGGCGGCGCGCTCGGCGCCCGGGTGCTGCGGCTGGTCGACCCGCCGGCGCCGTTGCCCGCCGCGGCCCGCGCCGCCGCGCTGCTGTGCGCGGGCCTGCTCCTGCTCGTCCCGACGGTCCTGCTCCTGCTCCCCGCCCTCTGAGGGGCCTTTGTAGCGCTTTCGGTCCCCTCCGAGGGGCCGAAAGCGCCACGAAGGCCCCCGGTCAGCGGGTGGGGAGGACCGCCGGGAAGTCGACGCCGGTGAGCTCCGCCGACGCCGCCCACAGCGCCCGGGCGAGCTCCGGGTCGCTGGCGGCGGGCGTGCGGCCGACCAGCGTCGGCGCGCCGCGGGTCTCCATCAGCCGGGACGGGCCGGCGTAGCTGCCGCCGGGGAGGTCGGCGGTGGCGGCGAGCAGCGTCGGCTGCGCGCCCTCGTCGCTCGACGTGGCGACCACCCGGTTGCCCAGCGCCATGACCGCGTCCTTGAGCCGGTTCTCCGTGCGGCTCTGCAGGTTGGTCGCCGCCCAGCCGGGGTGCGCCGCCGTCGCCCGCACCGGGGAGCCCGCGGCGGTGAGCCTGCGCTGCAGCTCGAGGGTGAACAGCAGGTTGGCCAGCTTCGACTGCCCGTATGCCCGCTCGGGCGAGTACGGCCGCCGCTCCCAGTTGAGGTCGGCGAGGTCGATCGCGCCCATCCGGTGGGCCGTCGAGGCGACCGTGACCACCCGGTCGGTGAGGGAGGGCAGGAGGAGGTTGGTCAGCGCGAAGTGGCCGAGGTGGTTGGTGCCGAACTGCAGTTCGAAGCCGTCGGCGGTGCGGCCCTGCGGGACCATCATGATCCCGGCGTTGTTGACCAGGACGTCGAGCGGACCGCTCCAACCGTCGGCGAAGGCGCGCACCGACGCGAGGTCGGCGAGGTCCAGCCGGCGCACCTCCACCCGGCCGGCGAGGCCGGCCGCGGCCCGCTCCCCGCGGGCGACGTCGCGGACGGCGAGCACCACCCGGGCGCCCTTCTCGGCCAGCACGCGCGCGGTGGCCAGGCCCAGCCCGCTGGTGGCGCCGGTGACGACCACGGTGCGGCCGGCCTGGGAGGGGACGGAGAACGAGGGGTTCGTCATGCCGAGTGAATGTAGTCGCCGACAACAATGTTGGCAACGCCTACACGGACTACGCTTCTCCACCGTGCGCGCACCCGAGCAGCCCTACCACCACGGTGACCTCCGGGCCGCCCTGCTGGAGCGGGCGGCGGAGCGGTTGCGGCTCGGCACGGTGGCCGACCTGTCCCTGCGGGCGCTGGCCCGTGACCTCGGGGTGAGCCACGCGGCCCCCAGCCGGCACTTCCCCGACCGGCAGGCGTTCCTGAGCGCGCTGGCCCGTTCGGGCTGGGAGCGCCTCGACGCCGCCCTGGCCGCGGCCGACCCGGGAGCCGACGCCGGGCTGCGCCCCCGGCTGCTCGCGCTCGGTCGCGCCTACGTCCGCTTCGCCACCGCCGAGCCGGCCCTCCTCGAGCTCATGTTCGCCGGGAAGGCCGCCGGGGAGTCGCACGACGGCCCCGGGCTGTCCGGGCCGGACTCCCTGGTCGAGGACGCGCAGGCCCGGGGCGAGGCGCGCGCCGGTGACCCCGGGGAACTGGCGACGGCGCTGTGGGCCGCCCTGCACGGGGTCGCGGCCCTCTCCGTCAGCGGCGTGCTCCGCGGCGCGGACGTCGACGCGCTGCTCGTGCAGACCGTCGACGCGCTGCTCGACGGACTCCGGCCGCGCTGACCGGCCGGCCCCGCGTCACCCGGGGACGGCGGACGTCGCGTTGCCCGGCAGCGGCGCGAAGCGGCGCAGCCGCAGGCTGTTGGTGACGACGAAGACCGAGCTCAGCGCCATCGCGGCGCCGGCGATCATCGGGTTGAGCAGCCCGGCCATCGCCAGCGGGATCGCCGCGACGTTGTAGGCGAACGCCCAGAACAGGTTGCCCTTGATGACCGCGAGCGTGCGGCGGGCCAGCCGGACGGCGTCGGCGGCGGCGCGCAGGTCGCCGCGCACCAGGGTGAGGTCGCTGGCCTGGATCGCCACGTCGGTGCCGGTGCCCATCGCGAGCCCCAGGTCGGCCTGGGCGAGCGCCGCGGCGTCGTTCACGCCGTCGCCGACCATCGCCACCGTCCGCCCCTCCGCCTGCAGCCGGCGGACGGCGTCGACCTTGTCCTGCGGCAGCACCTCGGCCACCACGTCGTCGATGCCCACCTCCGCCGCGACGGCGCGGGCGGCCGCCGACGAGTCGCCGGTGAGCAGCACCGGCCGCAGCCCGAGGTCGCGGAACTGCCGCACGGCGGTCGCCGACGTCTGCTTGACGGTGTCGGCGACGACGAGCACGCCGCGCACCGCGCCGTCCCAGCCGACGGCGACGGCGGTGCGCCCGGCGGCGTCGGCCCGCTGCACCGCGGCGGCCAGCTCCGGCGGCAGCGCGCCGACGAGCGCGGGCCGGCCGACGACGACCGCCGTCCCCTCCACGGTGCCGCGCACCCCGAGGCCGGCCTCGTTCGCGAACCCGGTGACGGCCGGCAGGGCGCCGAGCCGCTCGCGGGCGGCGGTCGCGACGGCCGCGGCGATCGGGTGCTCGGAGGCGTCCTCGAGCGCGCCGGCCCGGCGGAGCACCCCGGCGTCGTCCTCGCCGTCGGCGGCGGCGACGTCGACGAGGCTCATCCGGCCGGTGGTCACCGTGCCGGTCTTGTCGAGCACGACGGTGTCGACCCGGCGGGTGGACTCCAGCACCTCCGGCCCGCGGACCAGGATGCCGAGCTGCGCGCCGCGGCCGGTGCCGACCATGAGCGCGGTCGGCGTGGCCAGCCCCAGCGCGCACGGGCAGGCGATGATCAGCACGGCGACGGCGGCGGGGAACGCCCCGGCCAGGCCCGCGCCGGTGCCCAGCCAGAAGCCGAGCGTGGCCAGCGCCAGGGCCAGCACGACGGGCACGAAGACCGCCGACACCCGGTCGGCGAGCCGCTGCACCTGCGCCTTGCCGTGCTGCGCCTCCTCGACCAGGCGGGCCATCTGCGCGAGCTGGGTGTCCGCGCCGACGCGGGTGGCCCGCACGACCAGCCGCCCGCCGGCGTTCACGGTGGCCCCGACGACGGCGTCGCCCGGGCCCACCTCCACCGGCACCGGCTCGCCGGTGAGCATCGAGGCGTCGACGGCCGAGGAGCCCTCGACCACCTCGCCGTCGGTGGCCACCCGCTCGCCGGGGCGGACGACGAACAGGTCGCCGACGCCGAGCGCGTCCACCGGCACCCGCTGCTCGGCGCCGCCGCGCAGCACCGACACGTCGCGGGCGCCCATCTCCAGCAGGGCGCGCAGCGCCGAGCCCGCCCGCCGCTTGGCGCGCGCCTCGGCGTACCGGCCGGCCAGCAGGAAGGTGGTCACCCCGGCGGCGGCCTCGAGGTAGACGTCACCCGCGCCGTCGGTGCGCGACACCGCGAAGCTGAACGGGTGCGTCATGCCGGGCTCGCCGGCGGTGCCGAGGAACAGCGCGTACAGCGACCAGCCGAGCGCGGCGAGGGTGCCGAGGGAGACCAGGGTGTCCATGGTCGCCGAGCCGTGCCGCAGGTTGGTCCAGGCGGCGCGGTGGAACGGCCAGCCGCCCCACGCGACCACCGGGGCGGCGAGGGTGAGCGAGGCCCACTGCCAGTACTCGAACTGCAGCGCCGGAACCATCCCGAGCAGCACGACCGGCAGGCTGAGGACGGCGGAGACGAGCAGCCGCTGCCGCAGCCCCGCGTCCGGGTCGTCCTCGGGCGCTGCCTCCTCGGACGCCGTCCCGGCGGGCGGGGCGGGCAGCGCGGCGGTGTAGCCGGCCTTCTCCACGGCGGCGACGAGGTCCTCGGGGACGACGCCGTCGGCGTAGTCGACCCGCGCCTTCTCCGTGGCGTAGTTGACGGTGGCGGTGACGCCGTCGAGGCGGTTCAGCTTGCGCTCGATGCGGTTCGCGCACGAGGCGCAGGTCATCCCGCCGATCGAGAGCTCGACCGAGCTGGTCACGGGGTGCTCCTGGCGGTGGCGGTCACGGCGGCGGTGCGGACGACGTCGCCGTGCCGGAAGTCGAAGAACAGCCGGTGGTCCCCGGCCGCGGGCACCACGACGGCGAACCGGACCTCCGCGCCGGAGGCGGCCGTCGGGTGGACGTGCAGGTAGCCGAGGTCGCCGGCGCGCAGCGCGACCAGGTGGCCGTTCGCGCCGAGGTACGGCTGCAGGTCCGTCACCGGCACGCCGTCGCGGGCGACGGTCACCACGACCTCCGACTCGCGCCCGGCGACGAGGTCGCCGGCGAGGGTGACGGTGTAGCCGTCGACCTCCGCGGTCGGCGACGGGGCGGGCAGCGGCACCGGCTCGCTCGCGCCGCCGACGGCGAGGTCGGCGCCCAGGACGAGGCCCTCCCCGTGCGCGGTCGGCGTCGCGTCGGCGAGCACCCGCCACGAGCCCGGCGTCAGCGCGACCGGCGTCGTCCAGGTGCCGTCGGGCGACAGCTCCGGGTGCAGGTGCTGGTAGCCGGTGAGGTCCCGCCGGACGACGACGAGGTGCAGGTCCTGCTCGTGCACCGTGTCGTACGCGGTGACCGGCGCGCCGTCGGGCCCGAGCAGGCGGAACGACAGCGGGACGGCGCCGCCGGCGGGCAGGGCGTCGTCGGCGAGGTCGAGGGTGTGGCCCTCCGCGGAGACGGCGAGCCCGGCGGGGAGGTCGTGCCCCCCGGCCTCGGGCGCCGCGTCGTGCCCGCCCTCGGCGGACCCGTGCTCCCCGGCCGCCGCGTGCTCCTCCGCCGCGGCGGGGCGGTCGACGGGGCCGGCGAGCGCGCCGGCACCCCAGCCGGCACCGAGGACGGCGGCCGCGACGCCCAGCGTCGCGGCGGCCCGGGTGGCGGTGCGCACGGCCATCTCCCCTCGACGCGCCCGCGTCAGCGGGCGGCGACCTCGTAGCCGGCCTCCTCGACGGCGGCGCGCACGGCGGCGTCGTCGACGGGGGCGTCGCTGGTGACGGTCAGGCCGCCGCTGGCGAGGTCGACCTGCACCCCGGTGACGCCGGGGATCTCGCCGACCTCCTCGGTGACCGAGGCGACGCAGTGCTGGCAGGTCATGCCGGTGACGGTGTAGGTGGCGGTGCTCACGGTGGTCTCCTCGCGGGGGTGGGGTCAGGAACGGACGAGGCGGGCGATGGCGGCGGAGGCCTCGCGGACCTTCTCGTCGGCCTCGGGCCCGCCGGCGGCCACGGCCTCGGCGACGCAGTGGCCCAGGTGCTCCTCGAGCAGGCCGAGGGCGACCGACTGCAGGGCCGAGGTCACCGCGGACACCTGCGTGAGGATGTCGATGCAGTACTTCTCGTCCTCGACCATCCGCTGCAGGCCACGGACCTGTCCCTCGATGCGGCGCAGCCGCTTGAGGTGGTCGTCCTTGTGGTGGATGTAGCCGTGGACGCGACCGGGGCTCTGCTCGTCGGGCACGGATGCCACAGTACCCCTACCCCCCAGGGGTGTCACGCGTCGTCGGTCTGGTCCTCCGGGAGCTCGTCGCGGAGGCGGGCGACGGTGTCACGCAGCCGGTCGCCGTCGGCGCGGGCGTCGGCGAGCTGGTCCTGCAGACCGACGATCACCTCGGCCGAGGCGAGTGGGTGCCCCTCGTCGAGCAGGCCGCGCAGGCGGGCGGCGAGGACGAGCTGGTGGCGGGAGTAGCGGCGGTGGCCGCCGGGGGAGCGGTGCGGCGACAGGGCGCCCGAGCCGTCGAGGCTGCGGAGGAAGGCGGCCTGCACGCCGAGGAGGGTGGCGGCCTGGCTCATGGTCAGCGCCGGGTAGTCGGGGTCGTCGAGCCGCCGGACGGCGTCCGCGGCCGAGGGGGCCGCGGACGCGGGAGCCGTGGCGCCTGCCGGGTCCCCGGGCGCGCCGTCGTCGCGGCCTGGCCTGTCGCTCGTCGCCATGGGGGACTCCTCGGGAACGGCACGGGGCCGGGCCCCCGCGGGCCCGGCCCCGTGTGCGGGACGCGCCGGTCAGCTCTCGACGGCGCGCTGCTCGCGCCCGGCCGACTCGTGCTCGATGGTGCGGCTCTCCACCGCGGCCGGCACGTCGGCCCGGGTCACGGTGATCTTGCGGGCCCGCGCCTTCTCGGCCACGGGGATGCTCACGGTGAGCACGCCGTCGTGGTAGCTCGCCTCGAGCCGGTCGGTGTCGAGGCTGCGGCCGAGGACCAGCTGCCGCGTGTAGGAGCCGTACGGGCGCTCGGCGACGGCCCACTCGGCGTTCTCCAGCTGCGGCACCGAGCGCTCGGCGGTCACGGTGAGCGTGGTGCCCTCGATCGAGAGGTCGATCGAGCCGGGGTCGACGCCGGGCAGGTCGAAGTGGGCGACGAACTTGTCGCCGACCCGGTAGGCGTCCATCGGCATGCCCGACAGGGCGCGGGCGGTGCCGGTGCGGCCGGCGAGCTGGTCCAGCGCGCGGAAGGCGGCGGACGTGGCGGCGAACGGGTCGTAGGCGGTCAGCATCATGCTGGTGCACCTCCTGGGTCGTGCTGGTCGGTCGCTGCCGTGGAGTGAACCTCCATCGGCGACTGCAGATTACCTTGACCGACGGCCGCTGTAAACATCCATCGGCGCATGTCGTCCGGGTCGCGCATGGGATCGCGCGGCAGCGGGCAGTGCCCGGGCATGGACGAGTCCGTACCGCCCGGCGAGGGGCACGCCGACGACGCCGCCGCCCCCGAGGTGACCGCCGCCCTCGACGGCGACGTCAGCCGCGTCACCGTCACCGGCGAGCTCACCGAGGCCGCCCGCCGGCCCCTGGTCCGCGCGGTCACCGACCAGCTGCTGTCGGTGCCCACGCTGTCCCGGCTGGAGCTGCACCTCGACCGGGTGACGTTCATGAACTCGGCCGGGATGGCCGTGCTGGTGCAGCTGCAGCGGATGACGCAGCCCCGGGCCGTCACCGTCGCCCTGGTCTCGCCGCCGGCCGCCGTCGCCCGGCCGCTGCAGCTGACCGGGCTGTGGCGGCGCTTCGAGGTGGTCGACGACGAGGCCGGCCCGGCCGACGCCGGGGGCTCCCCGGTGTCGGGCGCGCAGGCGCCGCGGCCCGACGGGCCCGACGGACGCAGCGCCTGACTCCCAGCGCCTGACTCCCAGCGCCTGACTCCCAGCGCCTGACTCCCGGCGCCCGACCCGCCCCTGTGTCGGGCGGTCCGGGGCGGGCCGCTGCTCCTAGCCTGACCGGGTGCCGCCCTCCTCCCACTCCCACGGCCCGGACCCCGACGCGCCGCCGCCGAGCGCGGAGACGCTCGCCCGGCGGCGCCGCGCCGTCTGGCTGATGCTGCTGCTGCTCGTCCCGGCGGCGCTGGCCACCGTGGTCGGGCTGGTCGTGCTCTGGCCGGGCGACGAGCCGACCCGCGCCCAGCAGGCGGCCGAGCAGTTCCTGCCGCCGGGCACCACCTACCCCGAGGGGCGGATCGTCTCGCTGCAGACGCTGCCGTGCGGGGAGACCGGTGGGGTGCAGGCCACGTGCGCGACCGCCGTCGTCGAGGTGCTCGACGGCGAGGGCACCGGGGAGTACCAGCAGGTCGACCTCGCCGCCGACGTCGTCGCCAACGGGATCGGCGAGGGCGACACCGTGGTGCTCACCCGCGACGCCGGCGCCGAGGGCAGCCCGGCCTACCAGTTCTTCGACTTCGAGCGGACGACGCCGATGCTCGTGCTCGGCGTCGCCTTCGCCGTCGTGGTCGCGGCGGTGGCCCGGCTGCGCGGGGTCGCGGCGCTGGTCGGGCTCGCGTTCGCCTTCCTCGTCCTGCTGCAGTTCGTCATGCCGGGCCTGCTGTCCGGGGACTCGCCGACGCTGGTCAGCCTCGTCGGCTCGGCGGCGATCATGTTCGTCGTCCTCTACCTGGCGCACGGCCTGTCGGCCCGGACGACGACGGCGCTCATCGGCACCCTGTTCGGCCTGGCGCTGGTCACCGGGCTCGGGGCGCTGGCGGTCGGCGTCGCCCGGCTCACCGGCCTCACCAGCGAGGAGACCGTCCAGCTGCAGACCTTCGACGCCGGCCTGAGCTTCTCGGGGCTCGTGATCGCCGGGACCGTCGTCGCCGGGCTCGGCGTGCTCAACGACGTCACGATCACCCAGGCCTCGGCCATCTGGCAGCTGCACGAGGTCGACCCGGCGATGGGGTCCCGCGAGCTCTACCGGCGCGGCATGGCCGTGGGCCGCGACCACATCGCCTCGACCGTCTACACGATCGTCTTCGCCTACGCCGGGGCCGCGCTACCGCTGCTGCTCCTGTTCACCGTCTACTCGCAGCCGGCCGGGGTGATCCTGACCAGCTCGGCGATGGCCGAGGAGGTGGTCCGCACGCTGGTGGGCGCGATCGCGCTCGTCCTCGCCGTGCCGGTGACCACCGCGGTCGGCGCGTTCTTCGCCACCGCGGCCGGCACCGAGGCGGGGGCGGCCCCGGAGAAGCGGATGTCGGCACTGCGTGCGAGGTTCGCCCGATGAAGGACCCCACTGCCCCCCACCACTCGCAGGCTCGCGGCGGGTCCCTGCAGCGGGGCCGTTCCAGTCCCTTGCTGGCCGCCGCGGAGGCCGCCCCGGGCTTCATGCCCGACGACGAGGGCCGCGCCCTGTACGAGGCCGCGCGGTCGGTCGCGGTGCCGGGGCCGCTGCTGGAGATCGGCTCGTGGATGGGGAAGTCGGCGCTCTACCTCGCCGCGGCCGCCCGCGAGACCGGCCGGCAGGTGGTCACCGTCGACCACCACCGCGGCTCCGAGGAGCACCAGCCCGGCTGGGAGTACCACGACCCGTCGCTGGTCGACCCCGCCGTCGGCCGGATCGACACCCTCCCGCGGTTCCGCCGCACGATCGCCGACGCCGGCGCGGAGGACGTCGTCGTCGCCGTCGTGGCCCGCTCGGAGGTGCTCGCCCCGCTGTGGACGGCGCCGCTCGCGCTGCTGTTCCTCGACGGCAGCCACACCGAGGAGTCCGCGCGCCGCGACCAGGACGCCTGGGTGGCGAAGCTCGCCGTCGGCGGCACCCTGGCGATCCACGACGTCTTCCCCGACCCCGCCGACGGCGGCCAGGCGCCCTTCGGCGTCTACACGCGGGTGCTCGCGTCCGGGGACTTCACCGAGCTGCCCGGCACGGGCTCGCTGCGGGTGCTGCGTCGTGAGCGCTGACGCGCTCGGCGCTGAGCGGGCGGCCGCGCAGGCGCAGATCGAGGCGCTGACCCGCCAGTTCGACGAGATCGTCGCCGCGTCGCGGGCGTCCAACGCCGACGACGAGCACGACCCGGAGGGCGCCACGATCGCCTTCGAGCGCCAGCAGGTCGCGGCGCTGCTGGAGCAGGCACGCCGCCGGCTGGCCGACGTCGACGCCGCCGTCACCGCCGTCGAGTCCGGCACCTACGGCCGGTGCGAGACCTGCGGCTCGGCGATCGCGCCCGAGCGGCTGGCCGCCCGGCCCACCGCGCGCACCTGCATCAGCTGCGCGCGCTGACCGCAGGCCGCTCGGGCAGGCGCACCGACAGGCGGGGCAGCAGCAGCTGGGTCAGCGGGCCGATGAGCAGGGCGTAGGCCACGGTCGCGACGCCGAGTGTGCCGCCGAGCAGCCAGCCGGTGGCCACGACGGTGGCCTCGATCGCGGTGCGCACGGCCCGCACCGACCCGCCGGTGCGCCGCACCAGCCCGGTCATCAGGCCGTCGCGCGGTCCGGGCCCGAGGTGCACGCCGACGTAGGCGGCCGTGGCGACGGCGTTGAGCGCGATGCCCGCCGCGGCGAACGCGACCTGCACGGCGAGGTGCGACGGCGCGGGCAGCACGGCGAGCGTGCCGTCGACGGCGACCCCGATGACGACGACGTTGCTGACCGTGCCCAGGCCCGGCCGCTCGCGCAGCGGGATCCAGGCCAGCAGGACCAGCGCGCCCACGACGGCGGTGACCAGCCCGAGCGACCAGCCCAGCCGGTGCGCGAGGCCCTGGTGCAGCACGTCCCACGGCGTGACCCCGAGCGAGGACCGCACCAGCAGGGCCATCGAGGCGCCGTAGAGCGTGAGTCCGGCGTAGAGCTGGACGAGGCGGCGCGGCAGGCGCGGGGGCAGGCGGACAGGGCGGGGCTGGAGCACGGCGTCCACCCTGCCGTGGGAGTGGCCCGGTCACTGCGGGCCAATCAGAGGGATTGGCCTGGTCCCGCTCGGGGTCGGCCTCCCGAGATGCGCCCCGCGGTCGTCATCCGGCAGCGGATGACGACCACCGCCCGCATCTCGGCGCAGCCGCCAGGACGCCCGTGAGCGTGTGCGCTCACTCCGCACTCCAGGTGGGAGAAGGCGGCTCGGGCGCACACGCTCGCCGGGCGCACGCCGAGCGGCTGTCCCGTGTCGACCTGCTGTCGCCTCAGGGGCGTCGAGGCGGCCACAGCTCGACGCGGGACCTGCTCGGCTCACTCGCCGGTGACGCCGTCCAGGGCCTCGCGGATCAGGTCGGCGTGGCCGTTGTGCCGGGCGTACTCCTCGACCAGGTGCACCAGGATCCAGCGCAGGGAGTACACGTCGTCACGGCCCCACGGCCGGTCCGAGGCGTCCAGCGACACGCGGGCGACCACCCGGTGCACGCCGGCGGCCGCCGCCCGCCAGGTCGCCCATGCCGACGCGACGTCGGCCGCGGTCACGGTGCCCGGGTCCACCCGGAACTGCTCGTCACGGTCGCGGACGACGTCCGGCCAGATGTCCGGCGGGATGTCGCAGAACCCGACGAGCCAGCCCACCTCCACCGCGGCCAGGTGGCGGATCATCCCGAGCAGCGTCAGCTCGGACGTCGGCACCGCCCGGGTGGCCAGCTGCCAGGGCTCGAGGTCCGCGCACTTCCACTCCAGCGTCTGCCGCTGGAAGTCCAGGAAGCCCAGGAGGGTCGCCGTCTCAGGAGCCATGTGCGGCGGCTCGGTGCGGTGGTCCGGTGGCGCCACGGAGGCCTCCTAGCTGACGTACTTCCGGGCGGTCGAGCGGCGCTGGACGGCGTCGAGCGCGGCGAAGCGGGCCTCCGCGTGGGCGGGCAGCACCCGCCGCTCGCGGAGCACCCACGGGAGCCCGCGGACGGCGTTCCACAGGCCCTGCGCGGTCACCCGGTCGCGCGGCAGCGTGCGCAGCAGGTGCACGGTGCGGCGCAGGGCCGGGCGCAGCGGGCGGCGCAGCCACGTCGTCCAGAGGGTGTTGCGGATGCCGTCGCGCCGGCGGCGGTGGGAGTCCCTCGCCCTGGACGCCTGGTGGTGCACGGTGAGCGCCGGGAGGTAGCACAGCTCCCAGCCGGCGGCGGCGAGGTCGCCGGCCATCAGCTCCTCCTCGCCGCCCAGCCACAGCCGCTCGCTGAAGCCGCCGACCTCGAGGAACGCCTCCCGCCGCACCACGCTCGCCCCGGCCAGGAACGAGCCCAGGGCCGGCCCGGGCAGCCACTCGGCGCCGGGCACGGGGGAGTCGCGCAGCTCCGGCACGATCGGGTCCTCGCGGCCGCCGGGCTCGACGAGGATCCGCGCGGTCACCACGGCCAGCCGCGGGTGGGCGTCGAGCACGTCGGCCGCCGTCCGCAGGGAGCCCGGGTCCCACCACGTGTCGTCGTCGCAGAAGGCGACGTAGGGGGTGTCGAGCCGCGCGATCCCGACGTTGCGGCCGACGGCGCCGAGGTTCTCCGGGCTGGCGACCAGCTCGACGGCCGGGAAGCGCTCGCGCACCGCCTCCGCCGTGCCGTCGGTGGAGCCGTTGTCGACCAGCACGACGTGCGGCTGCTCGGGCAGCGCCAGCAGCCGCGACAGCGCGAGCAGCACCTCGTCGCGCCGCTGGTGGGTGATGACGACGACGGCGACCCGCGGGTCCGGCGCGAGCCCGGCGCCCTCGGGTCGGGCCTCCGTGGCGGTCACGCCGGGTCCCCGGCGAGCAGCCGCCGGTCGGCCAGCACGGACGCCGGCAGCCGGCGGCGGCGGCGCAGCGCGGCGGGCAGGTCGGGCAGCGCCCGCAGGAGTCCCCGCCGGCCGGGTGCGCCGGCGCGCAGCGCCTCGGCCACCGTGGCGGCGACGTCGCGCACCGGCAGCCGCAGCACCGCGGTGAGCACCCGGGAGCGCAGGACCGCCGCCTGCCGCGCGGCGCGGTCGTGCCGGCGGGACGAGGGGTGGTGGTGCACGGTCACCGCGTCGACGTAGGCGATGTCCCAGCCGGCCGCGGCGAGGTCGAGGGAGAGCCGCTCCTCCTCGCCGGGGAAGCGCACCACGGAGTCGAAGCCGCCGACGGCGAGGAAGGCCTCCGTGCGCACCATCGCGGCGCACGCGATGAAGCCGAGCAGCCGCGGCCCGGGCAGGTGCGCCGGCGTGCCGAGCGGGCTGGCCGCCAGCTCCGGGCACAGCGGGTCCAGCCGCTCCTCGGGGCCGACCAGCACCCGCGCGTTGAGCACCGCCAGCCGCGGGTGCACACGCATGACCTCCGCGGCGCGGGCGAGGTCGCCGGGCGCCCACCAGGAGTCGTCGTCGGCGAACGCCACGAACTCCGTGCCCGCGTACCCGGCGCCGATCGTGCGCGCCCGCGCGCCGGCGTTCTCCGCCAGCGGCAGCACGGTCACCTGCGGCAGGGCCGCGCGGACGGCGTCCACGGTCCCGTCGCCGGACCCGTTGTCCACCAGCACCACCGGCGCCTCGTGCCGGGGGAGCGAGGCGAGCAGGTCCTCGCGCCGGTCGCGGCTCATGACGACGACCGTGACGCCGTCGGGGGCAGGTGGGGAGGGGGCCGGGGAGGGCGCCGGGGCGGGGGAGGAACGGGTCACGGTTGCGCCCTGCCCGGCAGCGGCGCGGCCGAACCCGTGGGTTCCGCCGCACCGGGCGCGGGCAGTGCGGTGGGGTCGGCGAACAGCGTGGACGCCGGCGTGCCGCCCGCCAGGGCCTCGACGGCGAGCACCACCGCGGCCGCCGTCCAGGTGGTGCGCTCGACCGGCCAGCGGGCGTCGTCGGCGTAGACCAGCCCGGTCCAGTACGAGCCGTCGTCGTCGCGCAGGTGCTGCATGGCGGCCACCTGCTCGCGGGCCGCCTCCGGCTGCCCGGCCGCGACGAGGGCGAGCGCCAGCTCGCAGGTCTCCGCGCCGGTCACCCACGGGCGGTCGGCCACGCAGCGGGCGCCGAGGCCCGGGACGACGAAGCGGTCCCAGCCGGCGGCCAGGCGGGCGCGGGCCGCCTCGCCGGTGACCGCCCCGGCGAGCACCGGGTAGTACCAGTCCATCGACCAGCGGGAGCGGTCGGCGAACGCTCCCGGGTCGGTGCGCAGGGCCTCGCCGAGGTCGGTGACGGCCAGCTCCCAGTCCGGCTGCGGCTCCCCGACGAGCCCGGCCAGCGCGATGCCGCAGCGCAGCGCCTGGAACAGGCTGGCGTTGCCGGTGAGCAGCGCCGTGTCGTCGGGGGTGCCGTCGGGGCGCAGCGCCCAGCTGACCGCGCCGCTCCCCAGCTGCATGCGCACCACGAGGTCCAGGCCGCGGCGCACCACCGGCCAGAGCTCGGCGACCAGCGCCTCGTCCGGGCGGGACAGCCAGCCGTGCCACAGCCCGACGGCGAGGTAGCCGGCGTGGTTGCTCTCGACGCCGGGCTGCGTCTCGACGCCGCCCCGGTACTCGGCGGCGAGGGAGCCGTCGGGCCGCTGCCGGGCGGCCAGCCAGCGGTACGCGGCCGCGGCGCGCCCGTGTTCCCCGCCGACCTGGAGCGCCATCGCGGCCTCGACGGAGTCCCACGGGTCGAGCTGGCCGCCGCGGAACCACGGCAGCGCGCCGTCGGGGGCCTGCTCGGCGGCGATCGCCGCCACCGTGCGGGCGACGTCCGCCGCGTCGAGGACCCCCGGCAGCTCCGGCAGGTCAGCCCGCGGCAGCGGTCTTCTCCCGCTCCTGGGCGGCCGCGACGTCCGCCGTGCCGTCCGCCGTACCGTCCGCCGGAACCGCCGGCCGGTCGGCGTAGACGACGAGGCTCTTGCCGATCAGCGGGTCGAGCACGCGCTCGGCGGTGCGGGTCAGCCACGGCCGCTTCGTGAGGTCCCACACCAGCAGCCGGTGGTAGGCGCGGACGACGGCGGCGTCGCGATCGACCCCGACGGCGCACTTGAGCCACCAGTAGGGCGCGTGCAGCGCGTGCGCGTGGTGCGTGGCGCCGGGCACGAGGCCCGCCACCGACAGCCGCGCCCGCAGCACGTCGCCGCGGTAGATGCGGATGTGGCCGCCCTCGTTCGCGTGGTAGGCGTCCGACAGCGCCCAGCAGACCCGCTCGGGCCCCCAGCGCGGCACGGTGACCGCCACCCGGCCGCCCGGCTTGAGCACGCGGGCGATCTCGGCCATCGCGCGGCCGTCGTCGGGGATGTGCTCGAGCACTTCGGAGGCGATCACCCGGTCGACGCCGGCGTCGGGGAAGGGCAGGTGCAGCAGGTCGCCGCGCACCACCTCGAAGTGCGCCCCGGCGGGGGCCTCGCCGGCCTCGGCGATGGCGCCGAGCCAGCGCTTGGTCGTCTCCACCTCGGACACGCCCCAGTCGACGGCGACCACCCGCGCGCCGCGGCGGTAGGCCTCGAACGCGTGCCGGCCCTCGCCGCAGCCGAGGTCGAGCACGGTCATGCCCGGCCGGAGGTCGAGCAGGTCGTAGTCGACGGTCAGCACGGGCGCCCCTTGTCCTCCAGCACGCGCGCGTACCAGTCGGCGGTGCGCTCGGCGGTCCGCCGCCACGTGTAGTTCGCGAGCACCCGCCGGCGCCCGGCGCGGCCCAGCTGCTCCTGCAGCGATGGCTTCTCCAGCACCAGCCGCAGCGCCGCCGTCAGCTCCCCGACGTCGCCCGCCGGCACCCGCAGGCCCGCCTGCGTGCCGACCACCTCCGGCAGCGCACCGGCGTCGGTGGTCACCAGCGGCGTGCCGCAGGCCATGGCCTCGACCGCCGGCAGCGAGAAGCCCTCGTACAGCGACGGGATGGCGGCCACGGTGGCGGTCTGCAGCAGGGTGACCAGGTGGGCCTCGGGCAGCGGCCCGGTGAACCGGACGGCGTCGCGGATGCCGAGCCGGTCCAGCGCGGTCTCGGCCGGCCCGCCGGGCCGGGCGGTGCCGACGACGGTCAGCCGCACGGGCCGCTCGGTGCGCAGCTTGGCCACGGCCTCGAGCAGGTGCACCAGGCCCTTGAGCGGGACGTCGGCGCTGGTGGTGACGACGATCGAGTCGGTCTCCCGCGGGCGGCCGGCCGGCGGCGGGGTGAAGACGTCGGGGTCGATGCCGACCGGGACCACCTCGATGCCGGTGGCCGGGACGTGCAGGTGCGTCTCGATGTCGCGGCGCGAGCTCTCCGACACGGTGGTGACCGCGTCGAGCCGCGGCGCGACCCGGGCCTGCATCGCGGTGAACCCGTACCAGCGGGTGAGCGTCAGCCGGCGGCGCAGGGTGGGCGCGGCGGCGAGGTCGAGCTGCCGGTCGATGGCCACCGGGTGGTGCACGGTGGCCACGGTCGGGACGCCGGCCCGCACCAGCCGCAGCAGCCCGTAGCCCAGCGACTGGTTGTCGTGGACGACGTCGTAGTCGGCGGCGCGGGGGAGCAGCGCGCGGGCGGCCCGCAGGGAGAAGGTGAGCGGCTCGGGGAAGCCGGCCGTGCACATCGCGGCGAACTCGGCGACGTCGATCCAGTCGCGGAACTCCGAGGGCCGCGGCGTGCGGAACGGGTCGGGCTCGCGGTAGAGGTCCAGGCTCGGCAGCCGGACCAGCGGGACGCCGTCGTCGAGCTCGGGATAGGGCTGCCCGCTCCACACGTCGACGGCGTGGCCGAGCGCGGTGAGCTCGCGGGACAGCGCCCGGACGTAGATGCCCTGACCGCCGCTGTGCGGCTTGCTCCGGTACGACAGCAGTGCGATCCGCAGCCGTCGTCCCATGCGCCGGACACTACCGACCCCGTACCGTCCGGCCGCCTGACAGGGTGGGGCCCGTGATCCGACACGTCGTGCACTTCACCTGGTCCGACGCCGCCGACGCCGACCGCCGCGCGCGGACCGTCGCCGCCCTGCGCCGCCTGCCCGAGCAGGTGCCGGGGTCGCTGGCCTTCACCGTCGCGCCCGACGCCGGCCTGGTCGAGGGCAACGCGCAGACGATCCTCGTCGCCGACTTCCCCGACGCCGAGGCGTTCCGCCGCTACGCGACCGACCCGGTGCACCTCGAGGTCATCGCCGAGCACGTCCGCCCGTTCCTCGCCGCGCGCAGCGCCGTCCAGTACGAGGTCTGACCCGTACGGGCGGGGTGACCTGCGCGTCTGCCGGGCCGCGGTTAGCGTCCGGCCCATGCGCGCACGCCGTCCTCCCGTCCTCGCCGGAGCCGCCCTCACCGCCCTGCTGCTGGCCGGGTGCGGGGGGCAGGACGTCGCGGGCACCGCGTCACCGGCCTCGGGCGCAGGCCCCTCGTCGTCCGCGTCGCCGTCCTCCTCGGCGCCCTCGTCGTCCGGGTCGGCGGGCTCCTCCGACCCGGGCGGCGCCGACCTCGCCGCGGGCCTGCTGCCGGCCGAGGCGTTCGGCCCGGGCGCGCAGGTCGTCCCGGTCGGGCAGGAGCAGCTCGAGCAGGGCGCCGCGCTGTCGGCGGGTTCCCTGGAGGGGCTGCAGGTGACCCCGCCGGAGTGCGCCGAGGCGTTCCAGCAGAGCCAGCCGTCCTTCGACGCCTACGACGACGTCGCCGCGCAGGTCGCCACGGTGGGCACGACGACCACGGTGGAGGCGCTGGTGACCGGCGGCCCGGCCGCGGACGCGCTGTCCGGCTTCCAGGGGCCGCCCGCGGGCTGCGAGGCGATCCAGGCGACGTCGCCGCAGATCGGCACGGTCTCCGTGCAGTACGCCGCGCTCGACGTGCCCGACCTCGGCGACGGCGCCGCCGGCTTCTCCGTCACCACGACCGTCGCCGGCCCGGACGGCCAGCAGATCACCGTCCCCGCGCTGATCGGGGCGGCCCAGGACGGCGAGCGGGCCCTGGTGCTGGTGAGCACGAGCGTCGCCGGCGGGCCCCTGGACCAGGCCGGCTTCGCGGGCCTGCTCGAGGAGGCCTTCCGGGTCCAGGCCGACGCATTGGACTGACGGTCCGCGGCCGGGCCGTCCACAGGGGCCGCCCGGTCCACAGCTCGGCCGGGCCGGGCCCGCGTGCACTGCCCGCGCCCCAGGGTCGGCCGGGTGGACGAACCCCCGATCCCCGTCATCCGGCTCGGCGACACCGGTGAGGTCGCCGCGGCCCTCCCGCACCTGCTGGGCTTCCGCCCCGCCGAGTCGCTCGTGCTGGTCAGCCTCCGCGGGCCCGGCGGCAGCCGCGTCGGCCTGACCGTGCGCGCCGACCTCCCGCCGCCGTACGCCGCGGCGTCCCTGGCCCGCACCCTGGCCACCAAGGTCGTCACCGACGACCCTGCCGCGGTGCTGCTCGCCGTCGTGTCCGAGGCCCCCGACGTCGGCGCGCTGCCCGTCCCGCCCGCGGACGACGGCTCCCTCGAGGCCTGGCCCGAGCTGCCGCACCGCGACGTCGTGCACGAGGTGGTGCTGGCCCTCGACGCGCGCGACGTGCCCGTGCGCGAGGCGCTGCTGGTCCGCGGCGGCCGGTGGTGGGACTACGACTGCCCGTACCCCTGCTGCGCGCCGGGCGCCGGCACCCCGGTCCCCGACGGCGACAGCCCGCTCGCCGCCGCCGCGGTCGCCGGTGGCGCGGTGCTCGCCGCCGATCGCGCCGCCCTGGCCGCCCGGATCGTCGCCCCCGACGGCCCTGCCGCCGCGGCCATGGCCGACGCCTGCCTGAGCGCCGGGCGAGCGCACGCGCAGCGGCTGCGCGCCCGGGGCATCGCCGCGGTCGCCGCGGAGGGCGACGCCGCCGTGGCCGGGGCAGCGGCCGCCTGCCGGCCCGGACCCGACACCGCCGGCACCCGGCTGCCCGACGCGCAGGTGGCCGCCGTGCTGTGGGCGCTGACCGTCCCCGCCGTCCGCGACCGGGCGCTGGCCCTCGCGCTCGGCGACGACGCCGCGGCCGCCGAGGTGCTGTGGACCGAGTGCACCCGCCGCGCGCCCGTGCCGCTCGACGGCGCTCCGGCCACGCTGCTGGCCGTCAGCGCCTGGTTGCGCGGCGACGGCGCGATGGCCAACGTGGCGCTGGAGCGGGCGATCTCAGCCGACCCGGACGCGCACCTGCCCCAGCTCCTCGCCGAGGGACTCGACAACTGCCTCCCGCCGGCCGACCTGCGGGCGCTGATCACCCGCACGGTCGCGGCCTGCTGGTGACGTGCTGGAACGGCCGCCCTCAGGGGCCCCGGCCGAGCGGAGCGAGGTCGGGGGAGAGGGGGGTCCTTCGTCAGACCAGCTCGGGCCGGCGCCACTCCTCGCCGAGGACGTGCTCGGCCAGGAAGGCGATCACCGTCTCGTACCAGACCGTCGCGTTGCCGGGGGTGAGCACCCAGTGGTTCTCGTCGGGGAAGTACAGGAACCGCGAGGGCACGCCGCGCTTCTGCAGGTCGTACCAGAGGCGCAGCCCCTCGCCGATCGGCACGCGGTAGTCCTTGTCGCCGTGGATGACCAGCATGGGCGTCCGGATGGCGTCGGCGAAGCGGTGCGGCGAGTTCTGCTCGTAGCGCTTGGGGGTGGCCAGCGGGTCGCCCCACTCCCGCTCCCAGTAGTAGGCGGCGTCGGTGGTGCCCACGAAGCTGTCGAGGTCCCACAGGCTGGCGTGGGTGACGATCGCCCGGAACCGGTCGGTCTGGGTGGCCACCCAGTTGGCCATGTAGCCGCCGAACGAGCCGCCCATCGCCGCGGTGCGGTCGGCGTCGAGGTCCGGGCGCTCGAGCGCGGCGTCCACCGCGGCCATGAGGTCGGTGTAGGGCGCGCCGCCCCACTCGCCCCAGCCGCGGCGGACGAAGTCCTGGCCGAAGCCCTGCGACAGCGCCGGGTTCGGCAGCAGCACGGCGTAGCCGCGGGCGGCGAGCACCCACGGGCACCAGCGCCACGACCACGAGTTCCAGCTCATCAGCGGGCCGCCGTGGATCCACAGCAGCAGCGGCGCCGGGTCCTCGGCGGAGGCGCCCTCGGGGAGCACCAGCCAGGACTGGACCTCGGCCCCGTCGGCGGCGGTGGTGCGGACCTCGGTCAGGGTGCCCGGCAGCGGGCCGACGGCGCCCGGGGCGGGCAGCGGGTCGGGGTGCTGCCCGGTCGCCACGGGGTCCAGGCGCACGGGCACCGGCGGCTCGTCGTAGGCCGAGCGCAGGGCGTAGAGGGCGCTGCCGTCGCGGGCCACCTGCAGGTCGCTGTAGGCGCCGTCGGTGGTCAGCCGCACCGGGGCCCCTCCGCCGACCTCGACGCGGAACAGCGCGTGCCGGCCGTCGTCGTCGGCGAGGAAGTAGACGGCGGTGCCGTCGGCGGCGAACTGCGGTGCGCTGGGCCAGCGGTCGAAGCCCCCGGTCAGCTCGCGGGCCGAGCCGGTGGCGGCCTCGACGAGGAGCAGTGTGTAGTCCGGTGGCTCGGCGTAGGTGGTCAGCGACTCGCGCACGCAGACCACACTGGTGCCGTCGGGGGAGAAGGCACCGGAGTAGACGTCGGCGAGCGGGTCGTCGACCAGCACCCGGCTCTCCCCGGTGGCGGTGTCGACGGCCACCAGGCGGGTGCGCCGGCCGGCCGGGCCGTCGGGCACCTGCTCGTGCCGGAGCGCCAGCGTCCCGTCGGGGGACAGGGTCACCGACTCGCCGGCGCCGATCGGCGGGGCGGCGTCGGGCGTCAGGTCGCGCAGCTCGACCGGGGCGGGCGTCTCGCCGGCGGCGTCCTCCGCCGGCAGCGCGCCGGCCCAGAACAGGTGCGGCGCGGCCGGGCCGAGGTCGGCGTCCCAGTACCGCACCGGGTAGCTGTCGTGCAGGATCGCCGACACCCCGGCGTCGCGCCGGGCCTTGCGCCGGGCCTCGTCGTCCTCCGCGTCCGCGGCCCCGGGCGAGGTGGAGGACACGACGACGACGTCGCCGCTGTCGGCGGCGACGGCGAAACCGCTCACGCCGCCGGGCCGGGTCACCACCGGGCGGGCCTCCCCGCCGCCGGGGGGCAGCGCCCACAGCGCCGGCTTCGGGTCACCGGCGTCCGGGCCGGCGGCGGGGTCGGGGCGGGCGGAGACGAACAGCAGCGTGCCGTCGGGCGCGAAGGCGGGCGCGGACTCCCCGGGCGCGCTGCGGGTCAGCCGCCGCGGGGCGCGCTGCCCGGCCGGGTCGACCTCCCACAGCGCCGACTGCCACTTCTTCCGCTCGGGGTCCAGGGTCTGCACCGACACCGCGAGGCGCGTGCCGTCGGCCGACAGTGCCAGGCCGCCGACCCGCGGGATCGCCATGAAGTCGGCGAGCCGCTCGAACGGGGTCGCGGGCTGGTGCTCCGCGGTGGCGCCGGGCTCGTCGGTCGGGGGTTCGGGCTGGCTCACCGGGGCTCCTCGCGGGGGTGGTCGCGGACGCTGGCGGACGCGGTGCCCCACCGTAACGAGCAGCGCCCGGCCCCTCCGCCGGAGCGGAGGGACCGGGCGCTGGTGAGGTGCTGGAACGGCCGCGCTGCAGGGACCCGTGCCGAGCGTGCGAGGCGTGGGGGGCAGCGGGGTCCTTGCTCAGAGCTGGGCCGCGGCCTCCGCCGGGGTCAGGTCCTCGTCGAGCGCGGCGACGAACAGGTGCTGCGCGACGCCGTGCGGCAGCGGGTGGTCGTCGACGGTGACCGTGCCGTTCGCCGAGCGGGCGACCACCGTGGCGCCCGGGCGTACGCCGAGGTCGGCCAGCCGGCGCAGCATCTCGCCGTCCTCCTGCAGCTGCTCGCTGATCCGCCGGATGGTCACCCGGCGGCCGTCGGCCGTGGCCGTCGTGGACAGCAGCGTGAGGGCGTCGAGCACGGCGGAGGTCTCCCCGCCCAGCGCGTCGAGGCCGGGGATCGGGTTGCCGAAGGGCGAGACCGTCGGGTTGCCGAGCAGGCTGAGCAGCTTGCGCTCCACCGCCTCGCTCATGACGTGCTCCCAGCGGCAGGCCTCCTCGTGGACGTCGGCGTAGTCCAGGCCGATGACGTCGACGAGCAGGCACTCGGCCAGCCGGTGCTTGCGCATGACCGCGGTGGCCAGCGCCCGCCCGGTCTCCGAGAGCTGCAGGTGGCGGTCGCCCTCCACGGTGAGCAGCCCGTCGCGCTCCATGCGCGCGACCGTCTGGCTGACCGTGGGTCCGCTCTGGTGGAGGCGCTCGGCGATGCGGGCCCGCAGCGGGACGATCCCCTCCTCCTCCAGCTCGAAGATCGTGCGGAGGTACATCTCCGTGGTGTCGATGAGGTCGTTCACAGGCACTCCTCCGTGTCGGTGCCGATCCTACGGGCCCCGTGCCACCCCGCCCGGGTCCTCCGCGGTGGTGCCGCGGGCGACGCGGCGCAGGTCACGGCGGAGGCGGCCGGTCCCACACCCGGGGCCGCGGGGGAGGCGCGGGGAGCGCGGCCCCCGGGCACCGGCGGTAGCGTCCGGACCGGGGACGACCCCGGGACGACGGCGTCCCGGCGGCGGGTCCCGACGTCGACAGGAGGGCCCGTGAGCGACTCGGTGGCCGTCGTCTGGGACGACGCGCTGCTCGGCTACACCATGGGCGGCGACCACCCGCTGCACCCGGTGCGGCTGGACCTGACCATGCGCCTGGCCGACGGCCTCGGCGTGCTCTCCACCCCGCGGGTGGAGGTGGTGCGGCCGCAGCCCGCGGGGGAGGACCTGCTCACCCTGGTCCACGACGCCGACTTCCTCGAGGCGGTGCGGCGCGCGCCCACCGACCCCGACGAGCGCTACGGCCTGGGCACCACCGACAACCCCGTCTTCGAGGGCATGTACGAGGCCGCGGCGCTCATCGCCGGCGGCAGCGTGCAGGCCGCCGAGCTGGTGCACACCGGCCGGGCGCAGCACGCGGTCAACATCGCCGGCGGCCTGCACCACGCCATGCGCGACCGGGCGTCGGGCTTCTGCGTCTTCAACGACGCCGCGATCGCCATCGCCTGGCTGCTCGGCCAGGGCTACGAGCGGATCGCCTACGTCGACCTCGACGTGCACCACGGCGACGGCGTCCAGGCGGCGTTCTACGACGACCCGCGGGTGCTGACCGTGAGCATCCACCAGACCCCGCTCACCCTCTGGCCGGGTACCGGCTACCCCGAGGAGACCGGCGACCCCGACAAGGCGCTGGGCAGCGCGGTGAACATCGCGGTCCCCAACGGCACCGACGACTCCTCCTGGCTGCGCGCCTTCCACGCCGTCGTCCCGGGGGTGCTGCGCGCCTTCGCGCCGCAGATCCTGGTCACCCAGTGCGGCTGCGACGCCCACCACGAGGACCCGCTCGCCGACCTCGCGCTCACCGTCGACGGCCAGCGCGCCAGCTACCGGGCCGTGCACGACCTCGCCCACGAGCTCTGCGACGGCCGCTGGATCGCCCTCGGCGGGGGCGGCTACGGGCTGGTGCGCTGCGTGCCGCGGGCCTGGACGCACCTGCTCGCGGAGGCGGCGGGGGAGCGGCTGGACCCGGTCACGGCGATCCCGCAGTCCTGGCGCGACGACGTCGTCGCCCGCGGGCTGCGCGCCCGGCCGCCCACGCACATGACCGAGGGCGGCTACACCGGCTTCTCCGCCTGGGACCCGTTCACCGAGTCCCGCGTCGACCGCGCCATCGCCCGCAGCCGCAAGGCGTCCTACCCGCTGTTCGGCCTCGACCCGGACGACCCCCGTGACTGAGCCGCGGACGACGGGGGATGCCGCGACGGGGACCGCGGTGACGGGGACGGGGCCCGCGCCGGAGCAGGAGCGGCCCGCGCCGCTGCCCCCGGCGCACTGGGAGGCCGACATCATCGCCGCCGACGGCGGCACGGTGCACCTGCGCCCGATCTGCCCGGAGGACGCCGAGGGGCTGACCGGGCTGATGGACCGCAGCTCCGACCAGACCCGCTACTACCGGTTCTTCGGGCCGATGAAGCGGCTGTCGGAGAAGGACCTGCACCGCTTCACCCACGTCGACCACGTCGACCGGGTGGCCTTCGTCCTGCTGCTCGGCGACGCGCTCGTCGGCGTCGGCCGCTACGACCGGTACCCGGGCACCACAGAGGCCGAGGTCGCCTTCCTCATCGAGGACGCCCACCAGGGCCGCGGGCTCGGGTCGGTGCTGCTCGAGCACCTGGCCGCCGCCGCCCGCGAGCGCGGGATCACCACCTTCGTCGCCGAGGTGCTCGCGCAGAACAGCCGGATGGTGCGGGTCTTCCTCGACGCCGGCTACCAGCCCCGCCGCTCCTACGAGGACGGCGTCGTGCACCTGACCTTCCCGATCGCGCCCACCGAGACCTCGCTCGCGGTGGCCTACGAGCGCGAGCAGCGCAGCGAGTCCCGCTCGATCGCCCGGCTGCTCACGCCGCGGTCGGTCGCCGTCGTGGGCGCCAGCAACGACGAGGCCAAGATCGGCAACCTCGTCCTGCGCAACCTGCTCGACTACCGCTTCGACGGGCCGGTCTACCCGGTCAACCCGAACGCCCGGCACGTCCGCGGCGTCCCGGCCTACGCGTCCATCGAGGCCATCCCCGGCGACGTCGACCTCGCCGTCGTCGCCGTCCCCGCCGACGAGGTCGCGGGCGTGGTCGAGGCCTGCCGGCGCAAGCGGGTCCGCGGGCTGGTGGTCATCTCCGGCGGGTTCGGCGAGACCGGGCCGGAGGGGCGGGCGGCGGAGCGGGCGCTGGTGGCCGCGGCGCGCGCCTCGGGCATGCGCGTCGTCGGCCCCAACTGCCTGGGCATCGTCAACACCGACCCGGCGATCCGGCTCGACGCGAGCCTCGCCCCGCAGGTGCCCGGCCGCGGCCGGGTCGGGTTCTTCGCCCAGTCCGGCGCGCTCGGCGTGGCCCTGCTCGAGCGGGCGCGCAGCCGCAACATCGGCCTGTCCAGCTTCATCTCGGCGGGCAACCGCGCCGACGTCAGCGGCAACGACCTGCTGCAGTACTGGGCCACCGACCCCGGCACCGAGGTGGTGCTGCTGCACCTGGAGAGCTTCGGCAACCCGCGCAAGTTCGCCCGGCTCGCGCGCAGCGTCGGCCGCACCAAGCCGGTGGTCGCGGTGAAGAGCGGCCGGCACGGCGGGCTCACGCCGGGCCTGGCCGGCACCTCGGTGTCGGTGCCCGAGCAGTCGGTGGCCGCCCTGTTCGCCTCGGCCGGCGTCATCCGCGTGGAGACCGTCGCCCAGCTGTTCGAGGTCGGCATGCTGCTGGCCCACCAGCCGCTGCCGCCCGGCGACCGGGTCGCCGTCGTCGGCAACTCCACCGCCCTGGGCGTGCTCGTGGCCGACGCCGTCCTCGACCAAGGGCTGGCGCTCGCCCACGAGGCGCCGGTCGACATCGGCACCGCGGGCAGCCCCGAGGCGTTCCGCGCCGCCCTGCAGGAGGCCGTCGACGACGACGGGGTCGACGCCGTCGTCGCGGTGTTCCTCCCGCCGCTGGTGCGCACGTCGCCGGAGGCCTACGGCCGGGCGCTGCGCGAGGTCTCCCTCGGCTCGGACAAGCCGGTGCTCGGCACCTTCCTCTCCGCCGAGGGCCTGCTCCCCGAGCTCACCGTCCCCGACGCCGACGGCATGCCCGCCCGCGGCTCGGTGCCGTCCTACGCGACGCCCGAGCGGGCGGTCATCGCCCTGGCCCGCGTCGCCGAGTACGCCCGCTGGCGGCGCCGCCCGGTGGGCACGGTGCCCGACCTGCCCGAGGTCGACGTCGACCGGGCGCGCTCGGTGGTGCGCGGCGCGCTCGCCGAGTCACCGGGCGGGCGCCCGCTCACCGACGACGAGGTGCTCGCGCTGCTGGCCGCCTACGGGGTGCCGCTGCTGGGCACCCGCACCGCCACGACCGCGGACGAGGCGGCGGCCGCCGCCGACGCGATCGGCTACCCGGTGGTGCTCAAGTCGACGGCGCCGTGGTTGCGGCACCGCACCGACCTCGGCGGGGTGCGCCTCGACCTCGGCGACGCCGCCGCCGTGCGGGCCGCGTTCGACGCCATCCCCGCCGGCGACCCGGTGATCGTGCAGGAGATGGCCGCCCCCGGGGTGGCCACGGTGGTGGAGATCGTCGACGACCCGTCGTTCGGCGCCCTGGTCAGCTTCGGTCTCGGCGGCGTGGCCACGGAGCTGCTCGGCGACCGCGCCTACCGCACCTTGCCGCTCACCGACCTCGACGCCGCCGAGCTGGTCCGCGCGCCACGGGCGTGGCCGCTGCTCGACGGCTGGCGCGGCGCGGAGCCGGTCGACGTCGCCGCGCTGGAGGACCTGCTGCTGCGGGTGGCCCGGCTGGCCGACGACCTGCCCGAGGTGCTGGGCCTGACGCTGTCGCCGGTGATCGCCGGGCCGGCCAACCCCTGGCACGGCGGCCGGTCACTGGTCGTCGCCGGCGGCACCGTGCGCGTCGGCCCGCCGACCGCCCGCGTCGAGCCCGGCCCCCGCCGCATGCGCGACTGAGCTGTCGACTCCGCGGGATCACCTCCGCCAGAAGAGGTGGTGGATGACGCCGCTGGGGCTCGGCACGACGTCGCGGTGGAAGCGGTCGAGCAGCTCGTCGGGGGAGGCCCACAGCCGGGAGCCGCCGCCGAGCTCGAGCGGCGCGACGGCGACGTGCATCGTGTCGACGAGGTCGGCGTCGAGGAACTGCCGGATCACCGAGGCACCGCCGCCGAGCCGGACGTCGAGGCCGCCGGCCGCCGCGCGCGCCTTCTCCAGCACCGTGGCCGGGTCGCCGTCGACGAAGTGGAACGTCGTGTCCGACAGCGTGAACGACGGCCGCTCGTGGTGGGTCATCACGAACACCGGCGTGTGGAAGGGCGGCTCGTCGCCCCACCAGCCCTGCCACTCGAGGTCCTGCCACGGGCCGCGGTGCGGCGAGAACTTGTTGCGGCCCATGATCTCGGCGCCGATGCCGTGCGAGAAGTCGCGGGTGAAGTAGTCATCCAGGCCGCGGCTGCCGCCCGGGCCGCTGCGGTTCGGGAAGCCGGCCGTGGCGAGCGCCCAGGACATCAGCACCCCCGGGTCGGCGTGCCCGAACGGGCGCTCCAGGCTCTGCCCCTCGCCCGCGCCGTACCCGTCCCGCGAGACGGTGAAGTTCTGCACCCGCACCAGCTGGCTCACTGTTCCTCCCGGAGGTCGACGGCGGGCAGACCGCCGCCGGCCCCGGAACTCATCGGTGCGGCCGCGGGCGTTATGGCGTCGGGGGCGGCGTCAGAGGTGGCGGCCGGTGAAGGCGAGCAGCTTCGCCGTGTCGTCGGCGTCGTCGGGCACGGGCACCCGCGGGCCGTAGTGCCCGCTGCTGCGCAGGGCGGCGTCCCACGGCTCGATGCCCGCGAGGAACGCCGAGGCCTCCGCGGCGTCGACCGTCTCGTCCTGGCCGGTCGCGCGGGCGAGGTCCCAGGTGTGCACCAGCAGGTCCATGAGCCCCGTCATCGCGATGAGCTCCTCGAGCGTCATCTCCCCGGCGCGGGTGCTGGTCGGCCGCCCGACGAGGTCGGGGTCGGCGAGCAGGGCCCGGATCGCGGCGTCGGCCCCGTGCCACGCGCCGGCCGGGTCGTCGTCGGCCGAGGGGAGCGCGGGCACCGGCAGGCCGACGGCGGGCAGGTACAGGGCGGGCATCCACTCCACGAGGTGCCGGACGACGTCGCGGGCCACCCAGCCCTCGCACGGCGCCGGGTCGTCCCAGCGGCCGGGCGGGACGCCGTCGACCCTGCGGCCGAGGTCGTCCGCGAGCCTCGCCCACCGCTCCGCCGTGTCCGCCATGACCAGCCTCCTCAACCGTCCGGTTGAGGAGCAGCCTGGCCCGGGCGCCCGGCCCTGTCAACGCCGAGAGCCGGCTCCCCGCGTGGGGAGCCGGCTCTCGGTGGTGTCGCTCAGGCCAGGTAGTCGCGCAGGGCGTCGGCGCGCTGCGGGTCGCGCAGCTTGGCCATCGTCTCGCGCTCGATCTGGCGGACCCGCTCGCGGGACAGGCCGAACTGCTTGCCGATCTGCTCGAGCGTGCGGGGCTGGCCGCCGTCGAGGCCGAAGCGCAGCACGACCACGTCGCGCTCACGGTCCTCCAGCGTGGAGAGGACGGTGCGCACGTCGCCCTTCATCATCTGGAAGGCCACCGCGTCCTCGGCCACCGCGGCGTCGGCGTCCTCGATGAAGTCACCGAGGCGGGACTCCTCGTCGGCACCGACGGTCTGGTCGAGGGAGACCAGGTCGCGGCTGTACTCGAGCAGCTCGGTGACCCGCTCGGGCGTCATGTCGAGCTCGAGGCCGAGCTCCTCGGCGGTGGGCTCCCGCTCGAGCTCCTGGTGCACCCGCCGGCGGGTCCGCACGACCTTGTTGACCTGCTCGGCCAGGTGCACGGGCAGCCGGATGGTGCGGCCGGAGTCGGCCATCGCGCGGGTGATCGCCTGGCGGATCCACCACGTCGCGTAGGTCGAGAACTTGAAGCCCTTGGTGTAGTCGAACTTCTCGACGGCACGGATGAGGCCGACGTTGCCCTCCTGGATGAGGTCCAGGAACGTCATGCCGTGGCCGGTGTAGCGCTTGGCCACCGAGACGACCAGGCGCAGGTTGGCCTCGAGCAGGTGCCGCTTGGCGGCCTTGCCGTCGACGGCCAGGGCCTTGTAGTCGCGCTGCAGGGCGGGGGTGAGCTGCCGCTCGGTGAGCAGCCGGTCGGCGTAGAGGCCGGCCTCGATCCGCTTGGCGAGCTCGACCTCCTGCTCGGCGGTCAGCAGGGCGGTCTTGCCGATGGTGTTGAGGTACACGCGCACCAGGTCGGTCGACACCAGTCCACTGGTGTCCGGCTCGCGGCGCGGCGAGCGGACCTCGAGGGCGTCACTGGGGGAAGACTGGAGGAGCGTCACGGGATGTCTTCGTCCTTGCCTGTGGTTCGGATGCATCCGGCGGCCCTCGTGGCCGGCGGCGGCACCCGCGTCTGGGGGGTGGGCCCCCGCTGTCCGGGCGGGAACCCGCTGTTCGTCCGTTGTGGTCCGTTGTGTTACGCCCCGTTCAACGGTCGCCACGGGGCCTGGTGTTCCACAGGCCCCCGGTTCACAGCGAACCCACAGGCCGTGTGTTCGGTCACCATCCGTACCCGGCCGGTCGCCGGATCAGACCTCCAGCAGCAAGGTCATCGGGCCCTCGTTGACCGACGACACGAGCATCCGGGCCCCGAACACCCCGGTCGCCACGGCGTGTCCGCGCCGTCGCAGCTCCGCGACGACCTCCTCGACCAGCGGCTCCGCGACCTCGCCGGGCGCGGCGTCCTGCCACGACGGGCGGCGCCCCTTGCGCGTGTCGGCGTAGAGCGTGAACTGGCTCACCACGAGCACGGGCAGGCCGAGGTCGCCGGCCGAGCGCTCGCCGTCGCCGGTGGGGAACACCCGCAGCTCGGAGACCTTCCGCGCCAGTGCCCGCGCGCGGGCCGCGTCGTCGTCCCGGCCTGCGCCGACGAGCGCCAGCAGGCCCGCACCGATCTCCCCGACGACGGCGCCGTCGACGGTCACCGAGGCCGAGGCCACCCTGCTCACCACCGCGCGCACCGGGCCATCCTGCGCGCCTGCGCGCGGGCGGGCCGCCGCGGCTCTCCTGGACGCCTGCGACCCGGGAAGGTTAGGCTCGCCTATCTCGATCCCGGGGAGGGTCCGTGGGGCTGCGACTGCCGCTCGGTCAGGTGACCGTGCTGATGGGTGCCGAGCGCGCCCGCCGGCACGTCATGGGGGCACTCGACGAGGGCACGGGGCGCTGCGCCGGCGGGCACGGTTCCGTCGGCGTGCAGCGGCTGTCGTCGTCGCGGGACGAGGGCGTCGCCCCACGGCTGGCGTCCGTGGCGGAGGCCCGCGACGGACGCGCCGCGATCGTCCTGGTCGACCGCCTCACCGACGGGCTGTCCGCGGCCGACCGGCGCAGCGTGCTGAGCGCGCTGCGCGGCGTCGCGGGCCCCGGGCGGGCCGTCCTGGTGGACGACGCCGACCCGGTGGCCGCGCTCTCCTTCGCCGACGGCGCGCTGCGGTCCGGCGCCGACGGCGGTCTGTCGCTCGAGCCCGTGGAGGGCCCGGGCAGCGCTCTGGACTACCTGGCCTCGTAGGTCAGGCAGTCGGCGGCGTCGGCGCCGGCACCGACGCGCACGCCGGGGGCCGAGCACTCGAGCTGCTGGTTGTGCTTGCAGTCGGCGCGGTGGCACGCGCCGACGAGGCCGGTGCGGTCGAGGCCGCCCCGGAAGGAGATCTCCACGAAGGTGCCGCAGTGCGCGTGGTCGCCGCCGATGGTGATGGCACCGGCGTGGCAGCTCGACTCCGCGTTGTAGGAGCAGCTCGAGACCGAACAGTCCTGGACCTGGGGCAGTTCCTGCATCGTCGTCATGGCGTCAGGGTGACACCTCCCGCGGGTGCCCGCCAGCAAGCTGAGGCTGCCCTGACCTGCACGGACGGGTCCCGGAGGACCTCCACGGGCGGCCCCTCCTGCCGGCGTCAGTGGAGGGCGGCGTCGGCCGGTCCGGTGGCCCACCGGCGGAAGCGGACGACCAGGCCGGCCCGCGTCGGCGCGCAGCAGTAGGGGCCGGCCGCGACCGGCACGCCCTCCGGGAAGGGTGCGACGCGGAGCAGGCGGAACGGCTCGTCGTCGACCCGCGCGCGCACGGTCACCGCGTCCCCCGCACGGCTCGCGCGGACGGTCACCCGGCGCCCGGCCCACTCCGGCACCGGCGCCACCGACCAGTCGGACCGGCTCAGGGTGACGACGGCGCCGGCCTGGAGCGCGCCGTCGGAGACCTCGACGCCGGCCTTGAGCCACGTCTCCGCGCCCGCCCGCAGCACGAGCCCCGCCTGGTCGAACTGCTCGCCGAAGTCCGCGTCGAAGGAGACCTCGACGGCGCCCGGGTCGGGCAGGGGCGCGAGCAGCGCGTGCGCGTCGTCGTGCACGAAGCCGTAGGAGGTGTGCCGCCAGGCGTCGCTGCCCTCGGCCGCGGTGACGAGCAGGGCCGCCCCCTCTTCCGACACGGCGACCGGCGGGGCGGTCCACGCCCCGGCGGACCAGGGCACGGGCTCCGTCGTCTCGGCCGTCGTCATGCCGCCACGCTAGGCCGCGGGCGACGCCGCGGACCGGCGGCCCGGACCGGCGGCCCGGGCCGGCGGGCGACCGCTCCGCAGCGGGCTGCGGCAGGATCGCCGGCGTGCCGACCCTCCGCCTGACCCAGGACCCCGCCGCCGACGAGCTGCTCGGCCGCGATCCGCTCGCGCTGCTGCTCGGCATGCTCTTCGACCAGCAGTTCCCGATGGAGCGCGCCTTCGCCGGGCCGCGGCTGCTCGCCGACCGGATGGGCGTCGACGGGCTGGACGCCGCCGCGATCGCCGGCGCCGACCCCGACGCGCTGCTCGCGTGGTTCCAGGGGCCGCCGGCCGTGCACCGGTACCCGGGCTCGATGGCCCAGCGGGCGCAGGCGGTGTGCCGGCTGCTCGTCGAGCGCTACGACGGCCGCGCCGACGCGCTGTGGTCCGACGCCCCCGACGGCGCGACCCTGCTGCGCCGCATCGGCGAGCTGCCGGGCTTCGGCGCGCAGAAGGCGAAGATCCTCGTCGCGCTGCTCGGCAAGCAGTACGGCGTCACCCCGCCCGGGTGGCGCGAGGCGGCCGGCTCCTACGGCGAGGAGGGCTCCCGCCGGTCGGTCGCCGACATCACCGGGCCGGAGTCGCTGGCCGAGGTCCGGGCCGCCAAGCAGGAGGCGAAGAAGGCCGCGAAGGCCGCCGCCGGCCGCTGAGCCCACCGGGACCGGATCGTCCGCGGGGGCCCCTGCACGGGTCCCCGGACGGTGGCACGATGGGAGTCGGACCGGGAGATGCCGGATTGCTCACCACCGGATGGCGGGCAACCGGCCCCAAGCGCAGGCGACACCGTGCCGTCTCTGTCCCCGATCCACGGAGGGATGGGTGCACGTGGCCTCGAGCCAGCAGTCCGCGCGAGCCCGCAGAGCCGAGCCGGTGCTCATCACCCAGGCCGAGCCCAGCCTGGTCGATCAGCACGCCGCCCGGAAGAAGCGGTACGTGCTGACCATGGCCGTCCGTGGCATCAGCCTCGTGCTGGCCGCGGTCTTCTACCAGACCGTCTGGCTGATGATCATCTTCGCGGTGCTCGGCACGATCCTGCCGTGGATCGCCGTGGTCATGGCCAACGACCGGCCGCCGAAGAAGAAGCTCGACGCGCACCGCTACGTGCCGCCGCGGCCCGACCGCATCCTCGAGGCCCCGCCGCGGGAGCGCCGGGTCATCGAGGGTGGCCGCGTCATCGACGGCTGAGCCTCAGCGGGCGCCCGTCCGCGCGACCACCCCGGCCGCGCGGGCCAGGCCCGCGTCCAGCGCGGCGGCGGGGTCGCCGCCGGGCGCCGCCAGCCACACGGCGAGCAGCCCCGCGGTGAACGCGTCGCCCGCGCCGGTGGTGTCGACGACGTCGGCCGGGTGCGCCGGGCGGTGCACGAGCACGTCGCCGGCCGCCCACAGCGCCCCGTCGGCACCCAGCGTGACCGCGACCGCCGGGTGCGCGGTCGCCAGCGCCCGGGCGGCGTCGGTTGGGTCGGCGCAACCGGTGAGCAGCCGCGCCTCGTCGGCGTTGGGCAGCAGCAGGTCCGCGCCCGCGGTGTCCTCGAGCCACCGGTCGACGCCGTAGGCGGTCAGCGGGCCGGTCGACGCGGGGTCCACCGACACCGTGCACCCGGCCGCCCGCGCGGCGGCCAGCGCCGCGAGCCCCGCCGCCCGCGGCCGCTCGTCGAGCAGCGTGTAGCCCGACAGGTGCAGGTGCCCCCCGGGGCCGGGCACAGGGACGTCGCCGGGCCGCAGGTCGAGGTTGGCGCCGCGGTCGGCCAGCATGCTGCGTTGCCCGCCCGGCTCGACCAGGCTGACGATCGTGCCGGTGGCCGCGCCGGGCACCGTGCGCAGCGCGAGGCCGACGCCGGCGGCGGTCAACTCCGCCACCAGCGCGAGGCCGGCCGGGTCGTCGCCGACGCACCCGGCCAGCACCACCGGCGTCCCCAGCGCGGCCAGGTGGACCGCCACGTTGGCCCCGGCCCCGCCGCCGCGGCTGCGGATGGCCGCCGGCCGGTCGGAGCCGGGCGCGGGCTCCCCGGACAGCACCGCGACGACGTCGGTGGCGACGTCGCCGACGACGACCACCGGCCGCCCGGTGCTCAGCGGGCCGCCCCGGCCAGCGCGGCGGCGATCCGCCCGGCGAGCTCGGCGTTGCGCAGCACCAGGCGCACGTTGACCTCCAGCGTCGCGCCCCCGCTCTCCCGGTGCAGGTGGTCGAGGACGAACGGCGTCACCGCCTTGCCGCGCACCCCGGCGGCCTCCGCGGCGGCCAGCGCGCCGGCGATGACGCGGTCGTGCAGCTCCGGGTCGAGTTGCTGGTCGGCCGGCAGCGGGTTGGCGACGACGACCGCGCCGGGGGTCAGCTCGCGGCGCGTGGCCAGCACGGCCGCGGCCTGCTCGGGGGTGTCGACCGACCAGTCGACGGCCGACCCCGAGTCGGCCACGTAGAAGCCGGGGAACGTCGTCGTCCCGTAGCCGACCACCGTGATCGACAGGCTCTCCATCCGCTCCAGGGTGGCCGGCACGTCGAGGATCGACTTCACGCCGGCGCAGACGACGGCCAGCGAGGTGCGCGACAGCGCGGTCAGGTCGGCGGACTCGTCGAAGGTCTCGGCCGACTGGCGGTGCACGCCGCCCAGCCCGCCGGTGGCGAACACGCCGATGCCGGCCGCGGCGGCCAGCAGCGCGGTGCTCGAGACGGTGGTGGCGCCCGAGAGGCCCAGGGCGGCGGCGACGGGCAGGTCGCGCACACCCAGCTTGGCGAGGTCGGGGTCCGCGCAGACCCGGTCGACCTGCTCGGCGGTCAGGCCGACGTGCGGCACGCCGTCGAGGACGGCGATCGTCGCGGGCACGGCCCCGCCGGCGCGGACGGCGGCCTCCACCTCGTCAGCGGCGGCACGGTTGTCGGGGCGCGGCAGGCCGTGGGCGAGCAGCGTGCTCTCCAGGGCGACGACGGGCGCGCCGGAGTCGAGCGCCTCGGCGACCTCGGGGGAGAGGGCGAGGGGGGCGGGGGCGGCGGCATGACGGGGTTCGGCGCTCACCCTGCCATCATGGAGGGCGACCGACCGTCGCCCGGCCGCGCCTCCCGGCGGGCCGGCCGCGGCCCCCGTCACCAGCCTGGGAGCAGCCCGTGAGCCAGTCCGACCTCCTCGAGAAGCCCGACGTCCGCGAGGGCGACACCGGCAACGCCAACGAGGTCTTCCACTACGTCCGCAAGAACAAGATCGCCGAGAGCGCGGTCATGGGGACGATGGTCGAGGCGCTGTGCGGCGAGGTCTTCCCGGTCACCAAGTCCCCGAAGCCCGGCAGCCCGGTGTGCCCGGCCTGCAAGGAGGTCTACGAGCAGCTCCGCAAGTAGAAGGACCCCCTCGCCCCCCACCGCTCGCACGCTCGCGGCGGGCCCCTGCGAGGGGGCCGTTCCAGCACGTCACCTGAGCCCGAGCCGCTTGGCCTCGGCCTCCAGCTCGGCCGCCCGCCGGCGCTGCGCCCGGCGGGTGTGCCGGCGCTGCTGGGCCGGCCAGCGCTCCTGGATGGTCGCGTTGAGCTCGGCCCCGAGCAGCACGGCCATCCCGAAGAAGAACAGGAACAGCAGTGCCGCGATCGGGGTCGCGAGCGCGCCGTAGGGCAGCGCCGCGACCAGGATGTCGGAGACGTAGAGCCGCAGCACCGTCGCGGCCACCACGAAGAACCCCACGGCCAGCAGCGAGCCCGGCAGGTGCCGGTGCCAGGGGAGCCGCCGCGGCAACACCACGTGGTAGAAGCTCGTGAGCGCCAGGATCAGGCCGACGACGACCACCGGCCAGTAGACGGCGTCGACCAGCACCGTGGCGGTGGCCCGCCAGTCCTGCGGCAGCAGGGCCACGAGCAGGCCGCGGCCGAGCACGAGCAGCGGCAGCATGAGCACCGCCAGCACCAGGCCGACGACGAACAGCCACAGCGCCATGAGCCGGGTGGCGATCGGCCCGCGGACGTCGCGCTGGCTGTAGGCGATGACGATCGTGTTCATGAACGTCGCCGTCGCCGACGACCCGGCCCACAGGGTGATGAGGAAGCCCAGGCTGACGACGTCGAGCCGCCCGGACGTCAGGATGTCGTTGAGGGTGGGCCGCACGAGCTGGTCGACGACGTCGGCGGTGACCACCTCGCTGGACGCGTTGACCAGCGTGTCCTCGATCGTCTGCACGGAGTCCGCGCCGATGAAGCCGCCGAGGTAGCCCAGCGAGCCCAGCAGCGCGATGAGCAGCGGCGGCACCGACAGGATCTGCCAGAAGGCCGCCTCGCCGGAGAGGCCGAGGATGCGGTCCTTCCACGCCTTGGCCACCGTGCGGCCGAGCACCTGCAGCGGCACGCGGACGACGGCCGGCCAGTGGTCGAGCCGGCCCGGCGCGGGCAGGTCGGCGCGGCTGGCGCCGGGTGCTCCCTGACCGTCCACAGGGACCGCGGCGACGGCCGGGACGACGGGAGGGCCCTCGCCGGCCGCCCCGCCGGTGCGGGACGGCCCGCCGGCCCGCACGGTGCTCACCCGGCCAGTGTGCACGTCCGCGGTGCCGCCCCGCCGTCGCCGGGCGCCGGAGCGGGCGCGGAGTCGCCCGGTCGGGCGGGTGCTCAGGACGTCGGCTGGGCCGGCGGGGTGCCCGCGTCGGGCGCCGGGGCGGGCTCGGCGGGCGGCGGCGGGGCGACGCAGCGGATGACCGCCTCCGCCTGGTACGTGGTGTCGAACCGCTCGCGGCGGATCTCCGCCCCGGTCTGCAGGTCGCGGAAGACCCGGGTGACCGACACGTCGAAGCCCTGGACGCCGGACTGCGGGATGCAGTCGCCGTCGTCGACCTTCTCCTGCACCGCGGGCTGGCGGAAGTTCGACCGGGCGCTCTCGATCGCCTCGATCTCGTAGCGCTTGGTCCCGTAGAAGGTCACCGTGATCGACCCGCCCGAGGAGCCGGGCGTCCACTGGGTGTCGACGAAGATCCCGGTGTCGGTGTCGTTGCGCCACTGCAGGTCGATCTGGCCCTCGTACACGGTGGCCTCGCGGCCGGCCGGGTAGCGGCTGATGTAGAAGCTGTGCGGCTTGTGGTAGACGTCCTCGAGGCCGCCGAAGAAGACCGCGTTGAACATCGTCGTGGCGAACTGGCTGATGCCGCCGCCGACGGCGGTCGACAGCTCGCCGCCGCTGATGACGTTGGCCGGCACGTAGCCCTGGGCGGTGCCGCGCGGCCCGGTGTAGTCGTTGAGGCTGAAGGTCTCGCCCGGCAGCACGAGCGCGCCGTCGACCTCCGCGGCCACCACGCGGATGTTCGTGCCGCTGGCGTTGTTCGTCGTCGTGGTGGTGAAGGAGCTGACCTCCTCGCGGATGCCGAGCGCCTCGGCCTCCTGGGTGGTCAGGTCGGCCGGCACCGGTCCCAGCTGGACGGTGACGGACCGGGGGGCGGGCTGCGGCAGCACCTCGAGCAGCTGCCCGGCCAGCGCGGCCGGGTCGACGCCGGTGCCGTCGACCGACGGGACGACGCGCACCGCGTCGCCGTCGACCTCGAAGCGGGCGTCCTCGGCCGGCGTGCCGAAGGCGGCGAAGTCCTCGCCCATCGCCGTCTGCAGGGCGGCGGGGTCGACGGCGACGGCGAGCTCGCCGCTCTCCTGCGGGGTGAACGTCAGCGAGGCCGCGATCGCCTCGACCGGGATCTCCACCGACGTCGCGCCGTCCTGGCTGCTGACCGTGACAGGGGCGGCGAGGGCAGGGGTGACGGTGTCGTCGAGGACGCGCTGCGCCTCCTCGGCGGCCACCTGCACCGGCTCGACGTCGACCGGCAGCTCGATCGGGGTCTCCGGGTCGCCCCCGGCGGCCAGCGCCGCGGTGATCGCCTCGGCGCTGCCCTCGCGGTCCAGCGTGCGGCCGTCGGCCGGCTCGACCAGCGTCGGGGTGGTGCCCTCGAGGGTGATCGTGGCGTCGACCGGCGCCCGGTCGACCTGGGTGGCGATCGTCTCGACCTGCGCGGCGAGGGCGCCCTCGTCGCCGTCGATGACGGGCTCGACGGTGCGGTCGGAGAACAGGGTGACGAGCCGGGTCCACGGGGCCAGCGGCTGGTCGTCGGCGGCGTCGACGGTCGCGTCGACGTCGAGCGCGATGCCGGCCACGGCGGGGGAGAGGGTGGCCTCGACGTCGTCGGCGACGACGACGTGGTCGGCGGCGACCCGTGGTGCCAGCTGCTCCTCCAGCGTGCTCGCCGCGGCGGCGGGGGAGAGCCCGCCGATGTCCACGCCGGCGACGACGGTGTTGCGGGGGACGTCGCTGCCCGCGACGAGCAGGTCGACGCCGTAGGCGGCGCCGAGGACGGCGAGCAGGCCGACGGGGGCGAGCACGGCCGGGCGCCGCCACAGCGGGCGGCGGGGCGCGGGGGCCGCGGCGACCGGACCGGCGGGACCACCCGGGCCGGCGGGCCCACCCGGACCACCCGGGCCGGCGGGACCGACGGGCCCGGACCCGGCGGACGGGACGGCGGCCGGCACCGGGTCGCCGAGCGTGACGGTGTCGGAGGCGTCCGGGGCGGGCACGGCGGCAGGCACGGCAGCGGGCCCGGCAGCGGGCCCGGCCGTCGGTGCGGCCGCCGGGGTGGCGGGCGCGGCCTCCGTGGCCGGGCCGCCGGTCAGCGCGACGGTGTCGTGCACGGGGTCGGGTGCGGACCCGGCGCCGGCGTCGGTGCGGGCGGCCGTGTCGGTGCTCACGCCCCCGTCATCGGCAGCCGCGGTGCCCGGGGTGCCGGCGGCGGATGCCCCGTCCGCAGCGGGAGCCCCGCTGTCCCCAGGGCGCGCAGCGTCCCCAGCGCCCGCAGGGCCCTCGGTGTCCCCAGCGTCCCCAGCGTCTCCAGCGTCCGCGGTGCCCGCCGTGTCCCCGGTGCCCGCCGTGTCCCCGGTGGCCGCGGACGGGACGGGCGCCGGCGGCGACGCGTCGGGGCCGACCGGCCCGCGGTCGCGCGGGACCGGGCGGGTCTCGTCGGACAGGCCGCCCGGGTCGCCGTCGCGGGCCGCCGGGTCCGCGGACGGGGGAGAGGAGGGGGCGGGGTGCTGCTGCATCGGGGGTTCCTCGGGTCGCCGTCGACCGGGGGTCCCCGGGAACGACGGAGCCGCCGGGCCCCCGGCCGCATCGAGCGGCTCGGGGACACCGGCGGCGGCGTCGGGTGAGGGCATCATCGCGGTCAGCGACGATAGCGCCTCGGTCAGGGCATGGAGTGCTACTCGCCGTCCGTCTCGATGATGTCGACGGCGATGTCACGGAGCTTGGTGTCGTACTCCCGGGCGTGGTGCCCGCAGAACACGAGGTCGCTGCCGCTGGCGAGCACGACACGCACCTTGGCCAGTGCGCCGCACCGGTCGCAGTGGAAGGGCACGACCAGGTCGTCGGCGGCGGGGGTCGTCGTCAGCGTCTGGGTCATCTGGGTCATCACTCGCTCTCTACCGCACGGACCCGCGGCTGCGGATCGGCCTCCTGCACAGCGCCAGGATGGACCCCTGTGTTCCCGTTCCTCCCGTCACCGCGGTCGACTCGCCGGAGGTGGTGAGCCGGTGGCCGCTGGGGCGGGTGGGTTCAGCAGGGACCGTCGCTGGTGCGTTGCCGGTTCGTATGGGGGTGGTGCTGGTGGTTCCTGTGCGCCGGGTGGGTTGCCGGCCGTGGGTCCGCTGCTGTCTCGACGACCCCCACGCTACGCGGTCTACCCGGCCGCTGCCGCGGTACACCGCCCCGTCGCCCCGGCCGGGTGAGATCGTGACCATCCCGCAACGCGCCGGACACGCGACGACGGCCGGCACCCCGTGCGGGGCGCCGGCCGTCAGGTGACGCGCTGGAACGGCCTCCTCGCAGGGGCCCGACCCGAGCGGAGCGAGGGCCGGGGGGCGAGGAGGTCCTTCGTCAGTCGAGGTAGTCGCGCAGCACCTGGGAGCGGCTCGGGTGGCGCAGCTTCGACATCGTCTTCGACTCGATCTGCCGGATCCGCTCGCGGGTCACCCCGTAGACCTGGCCGATCTCGTCGAGGGTGCGGGGCTGGCCGTCGGTGAGGCCGAACCGCAGCCGGACGACGCCGGCCTCCCGCTCCGACAGCGTCTGCAGGACGCTGGTGAGCTGGTCCTGCATGAGCGTGAAGCTCACCGCGTCGACGGCGACGACGGCCTCGGAGTCCTCGATGAAGTCACCGAGCTGGCTGTCGCCCTCGTCGCCGATGGTCTGGTCGAGGCTGATGGGCTCCCGGGCGTACTGCTGGATCTCCAGCACCTTGTCCGGGGTGATGTCCATCTCCTTGGCCAGCTCCTCCGGGGTGGGCTCGCGGCCCAGGTCCTGGAGCAGCTCGCGCTGGATGCGGCCGAGCTTGTTGATGACCTCGACCATGTGCACCGGGATGCGGATGGTGCGGGCCTGGTCGGCCATGGCGCGGGTGATCGCCTGCCGGATCCACCAGGTGGCGTAGGTCGAGAACTTGTAGCCCTTGGTGTAGTCGAACTTCTCGACGGCGCGGATCAGGCCGAGGTTGCCCTCCTGGATGAGGTCCAGGAACGCCATGCCGCGGCCGGTGTAGCGCTTGGCGAGGGAGACCACGAGGCGGAGGTTGGCCTCCAGCAGGTGGTTCTTGGCGCGCTCGCCGTCGCGGATGATCCAGTTGAGGTCGCGCCGCATCTGCGGGGAGAGCTTCTGGCCCTCCTCCTCGACCTGGCGCATCCGCTCGGAGGCGTAGAGCCCGGCCTCGATGCGCTTGGCGAGGTCGACCTCCTCCTCGGCGTTGAGGAGGGCGACCTTGCCGATCTGCTTGAGGTAGGCGCGGACCGAGTCGGCCGAGGCGGTGAGCTCGGCGTCCTTGCGGGCCTGCCGCAGCGCCTCGGACTCCTCCTCGTCGTCCCACTCGAAGTCGGTGCCGCCCTCGGTGGCCCCTTCCGCGGCGGCGGGCGCCTCGGCGACCGCGACCCCGTCGGGACCGGCGACGACGGCCTCGTCGAGGGTCAGGCCCTCGGCACCGGCGTCGACCACGGCGACGGCGGAGTCGTCGGAGGCCACGGCGGTCAGGACGGTGCCCTCACCGGCGCCCGGCGAGGGGCTGATGGCCGGCTTGCCCTTGGCGGCGGTGGTCTTCGCCGGGGCCTTCTTGCGGGGCGCGGCCTTCGCCGGCGCGTTCCCGGCGACGCCCACCGGCGCGCTGGTCCGGGAGGGTCGGGTGCTCGCGGCGACCGTCTTCGAGCGGGTGCTGCTCGTGACGGCGGCGTCCGGTGCAGGCTTGTCGGCGGGCACTCAGGTTCCTTCCCGTGCTGGGTGCGTCCCCGGGAGCGATCTGGCTCCCGGGCAGCGGCCCCGGGCCGTCGGCCGCGGAGCGGGGAGGCCCCAGGTCCGGTGCGGCGTTTGACCGCGGTGCGGAGGGGGGATGACTCCCGGCTGGGTGGTGACGGGCTGGGGCTTCTCCATTGTAGCGACGTCACGGCGTGTGACCAGCGCCGCGAACGGCCCGCGGTCGCCCGGAAGGGGCGGGCGCGTCAGGGCTGGACCGGCGCCTCGGTGCCGCGCGCCTCGATCCGCTCCGCCGCGGCGAGTGCCGCGCCGACGATCCCGGCGTCGTTCTGCAGCTCCGCGGGGACGACCGGGGTGCGCGTGGTCAGCAGCGGCACCCACTTGTGCGCCTTCTTGCTCACCCCGCCGCCGACGATGATCAGGTCCGGCCACAGGCCGCCCTCCAGCACGTCGAGGTAGCGGTCCACGCGGGCCGCCCACTCGGGGTAGGAGAGCTCCTCGCGCTCGCGCACGGCGGCCGAGGCGCGGCGCTCGCCGTCGTGGCCGTCGACCTGGATGTGCCCGAACTCGGTGTTGGGCACGAGGTGGCCGTCGACGAACAGCGCGCTGCCGATGCCGGTGCCGAAGGTCAGCATGAGGACGACGCCGTCGCGGCCGCGGCCGGCGCCGTAGCGCATCTCGGCGAGCCCGGCGGCGTCGGCGTCGTTGAGCGTCTCGACCGTGCCGGGCACCAGCGCGGTGAGGCCGCCGTCGACGTCGGTGCCGATCCAGCTCTTGTCCATGTTCGCCGCGGTGTGCGCGACGCCCTTCTTCATGACGCCGGGGTAGGTGCACCCGATCCGCCCGGTCCACCCGAAGGAGCTCACGATCCCGGCGACGACGTCGTACACCGCCTCCGGGAGCGAGGGCTGCGGGGTCTCCACCCGCATCCGCTCGCCGATGAGAGTGCCCGCCTCCAGGTCGACCAGGCACCCCTTGATGCCGCTGCCGCCGATGTCCACGCCGAACCCCTGCACGGCGGTCACCCTAGTGACCGGCGCCGCAGTCCGGCGGGGTGCTCGGGCAGGATCCCCCGGGTGAGTGCCCCCGTGTCGCCCGCCGACCTGCTCGACCTGGCCGTCTCGACCGCCCGGGAGGCGGCCGAGCTGATCGTCCGCGAGCGCGGGTCGGCCGCGTCCGCCGTCGACGTGAAGTCCAGCCCCACCGACGTCGTCACCGCCGTCGACACGGCCTCGGAGCGGCTGATCACCCGGCGGCTGCTCGAGGCCCGGCCCGACGACGGGCTGCTGGGGGAGGAGGGCGCCGACCGCGCCGGCACCAGCGGCGTGCGCTGGGTGGTCGACCCGATCGACGGCACGGTCAACTTCCTCTACGGGCTGCGCGGCTACGCCGTCTCCATCGCCGCCGAGGTCGACGGCGCCACGGTGGCCGGCGCGGTGCTCGACGTGCCGACCGGCGACCTGTTCACCGCCACGGCCGGCGGCGGCGCGTTCCTGTCCACCCGAGAGGTGCCGGAGCCGGTGCGGCTGACCGGCAACCGTCCGGAGTCCCTCGGGCAGACGCTGGTGGCCACCGGCTTCGGCTACCGGGTCGAGCAGCGGCGGGCGCAGGGTGCCGTCGTCGCGCAGCTGCTGCCCGAGGTGCGCGACATCCGCCGGTACGGCTGCGCGTCGCTGGACCTGTGCGCCGCCGCGGCCGGGCGCGTCGACGCCTACTACGAGCTCAACCTCAAGCCCTGGGACCACGCGGCGGGCGCCCTGGTGGCCGCCGAGGCGGGCCTGGTGGTCACCGGGCTGCCGGGCCGGCCGTTCGCCGAGCCGATGGCGGTCGCGGTCCCCGCGACGGTCGCCCAGCCGCTGCTGGAGCTGCTCGACCGTCTCCACCCGTGACGTGCTGGAACGGCCCCGTCCTCCGGACGGGGTCCGTCAACAGGCGGCCTCGGCGCTCGCGATCGGGGTGAGGGTCGCCGCGACCTCCTCGGGGGTGGCCAGCGCCTGGAAGTCGGGCCCGATCACCAGGTCGACCGTGGCGGTGGCCCGGGTGTCGAGCAGGTCGCCGGCCCCGGGGAGGAACAGCGCCAGGTAGCGGGCCGCGTCGTTGCCGCGCGGGCCGTGGCGGACCTCGCCGGTGCCGGTGACCTCACGCTCGGTCGGGTCGTTGGCGATCTCCTCGACCACGAACCCGCGGGCCTGCAGCTCGGCGGCGACGGTGTTGGCCAGCCCGCCGCGGTCGGTGGCGTTGTAGACGCGGATCGACAGCGTGCTGGGGTCCAGCGACGGCGGCGCCGCGGCGGCGGTCTCGCAGGCGGCCTCGGCGGCCTCGGCGCGGGCCCCGGCGTCCTGGAAGACCTTCCACCACACGCCGAGCGCGGCGAGCGCCAGCACCAGGAGGAAGACCAGGGGAGGCAGCAGCCGGCGGTCCCTGCGGCGGCGCACCGGCGGGCTGTCGGTGCTGGTGCTCACGCTCGTCCTCCTCGGCGCCGACCCGCCACGGACCGGCGGGCCGCGCGGGGTCGGATCGGCCGGAGTCTAGGGGCGGCCGGCGGGGTCAGAGGGCACCGTCGTCGAGCGCGGCGCGTCCCAGCTCGACGCACGGGTCGATGCGGTCGGCGTAGCCGGAGGTGTCCTTGCCGGCCATCGCCCCGGCCGCCGAGCGGGCGACGATGCCGGCGACGATCGCGGCGAACTTGAAGAAGGCGAAGCCGACGTACCAGTCGAGGTCCTCGAGGCCGACGCCGGCCTGCTGCGCGTAGCGCTCGGCGATCTCGCGGCGGGTGGGGAAGCCGGGCAGCGTCGTCACGGGCGACAGCACGGGGCGGGTCTCGCCGGCCTCGGGCCAGTAGACGAACAGCATGCCGATGTCGGTGAGCGGGTCGCCCAGCGTCGACATCTCCCAGTCCAGCACCGCGCGGATGCCGCCGGGCCGCTCGGGGTCGAGCAGGCAGTTGTCGAGGCGGTAGTCGCCGTGGACGATCCCCGTGCGCTGCGTCTGCGGCACCGTCTCGGCCAGCCGCGCGGCGAGGGCGTCCATGCCCGGGCGGTCGCGGTCGCGGGTGGCGTCCCACTGCTTGGTCCAGCGGCGCACCTGCCGGGCCAGGAAGCCCTCGGGCCGGCCGAAGTCGTCCAGCCCCACCGACGCCGGGTCGACGGCGTGCAGCTGCGCCAGCACGTCGATGAGGCCGTCACCGACCTGCCGTCGCAGCTCGGGGGTGTCGGCGTACCCCGCCGGGATCTCGTCGACGACGTGCAGGCCGACGACGCGCTCCATCACGTAGAACGGCGCGCCGAGCACCTCGGGGTCGGTGCACAGGTGCAGCGTCCGCGGCACCGGGACCGGCGTCGGCCCGAGCGCGCTGATGACCCGGTGCTCCCGGGCCATGTCGTGCGCCGTGGCCAGCACCGCGCCGGTGGGCGGGCGCCGCAGGATCACCGCGTCGTCGGCCGACCCGCCCGCGGGCGTGACGACGTACGTGAGGTTCGACATGCCGGCCGCGACGAGGTCGACGGTCACCTCCCGCCAGCGCTCGTCGCCGAGGGCTGCGGCGAGGTACGGACCGACGACGGCGGGGTCAGCTCCCACGGCACTCGACACGCGCCGCAGGGTAACCTCCGGCACTCCGCTCCCCGACCCGCCCGTCCGGGCCCCGATCCGCGGCCCAGGAACGGCCGATGTGTCCCGTGTCCGAGCGTGGGCACAAACCGGGACCGCACGGCGTTGGGGGGCTGCCGGTCCGGCGCGGACGTCCCTCCCGGGGTCGTCCGGCAGCCGGTCCGGACACCGTCCAGCGGCCGCCCCGTGCGGCCGGCCAGGACGCCGGCGGCCACCGCCGCCGGCGCACGCCGCGGGTGCGCCCGCGAACGACCCCGGAGGAGGGGCACACCCCATGGCCACCGACTACGACGCCCCGCGCCGCAACGAGGCCGACGAGCTCGGCGAGGACTCCCTCGAGGAGCTCAAGGCCCGGCGCGCCGAGGCGCAGTCCAGCTCGGTCGACGTCGACGAGACCGACTTCAACGAGAGCCTCGAGCTGCCCGGCGCCGACCTGTCCAACGAGGAGCTGACCGTCCGCGTCCTGCCCAAGCAGGAGGACGAGTTCACCTGCTCGCGGTGCTTCCTCGTGCAGCACCGCAGCCGCCTGGCCGCCAGCCGCGGCAGCGAGAACTACTGCCGCGACTGCGCGGCCTGATCACGGGCCCCACGAGGGGCCCGGTCGGCGGCGTGACCGGCGCCGGCACCGGCGACGGCGTGCGGCGGGACGCACGGGGAGGGAGCAGACGATGACCGAGGAGACGAGGCGGACGGCTGCGCCCAGGGACGTCCCGCCGCCACGGCCCGTGCAGCGGGTCGCGGAGCCTGCGCCGGAGGAGTCCGGCCCCGGCTGGCTCGACCCCGACACCGGTCTGGGCCGCGCCGCCCGGGCGCTCGCCGACGCGGTCTCCGGGCTGCTCGGCGGCACCGACGACGCCGACGGCGACCGCGCCGGCGGCGCCGCTCCCGAGGGGCGCCGCTCGACGGCCGGCCTGCTGCGCGACGTCGTCGGCGCGGTCGCGTCGGCCGCGGCGTCCACCGCCGCGTCCGCCGCGGGGTCCGCCGCCACGTCCGCCGGGCGCCGTCAGGACCCGGCCGCGTCCGGCGACGACGACTCCCGCGGCCTCGGCACGGTCCTCGGCGAGCTGCTCGCCGCGGCCGCGCCCCGGCTGCCCATCCGCGACGCCGCCCGGATCCGCGCCGCCCACCCCGGGCGCTCGGACGAGGAGATCGCCGACGCGCTCACCACCCGGGCCGCCCGGATGACCGCCGCCGTCGGCGCGGCCACCGGCGGGCTGTCGGCGGCGCACTGGTTCGCGCCGCCGTCGCTGGTGGCCCTGCCGCTCGAGCTCGGCGCCGAGACGCTGCTCACCGCCGCCGTCGAGGTGGTCCTGCTCGGCGAGCTGCACGAGCTCTACGGCCGCCCGGCGGCCGGCAGCGACCGCGAGCGCGCCGCCGCGTACCTCGCGAGCTGGACCTCCCAGCGGGCCGTCGAGGGCGGCGCCCGGCAGGGGATGGGCACCGTGCTCGGCACCGCGGGGTTCCGGGCGCTGCGCCGCCGCCTGTCCCGCCGGCTGGCCCGCAACCTCGGGTCGGCCGCGCCGCTGCTCGTGGGCGCCGCGCTCGGCGGCCGCGGCAACCTCAAGGCCACCGAGACCCTCGCCCGGCGGGTGCGGTCCGACCTGCGCCGCCGCGACGCCTGAGCGCCGTGGTTAGGGTCGCCGTCGTGCCCGAGCCCGCCCCCGCACCCGCTCCGCTCGACGTCCCGGTGCGGCTCACCGGCGACGGCGCGCAGCCGCCCCGCTACGCCCTCCCCGGCGACGCGGGCGCGGACCTGACGCTGGCCGAGGACGTCGTCCTCGCGCCGTTCCAGCGGGCGCTGGTGGGCACGGGCGTGGCCGTCGCGATCCCCGAGGGGTATGCCGGTTTCGTGCACCCGCGCTCGGGCCTGGCCCACCGGCACGGGCTGAGCCTGGTCAACGCGCCGGGCACCATCGACGCCGGCTACCGGGGGGAGATCAAGGTGAACCTGGTCAACCTCGACCCGGAGACGCCGCTGACCCTGCGCCGCGGCGAGCGCGTCGCCCAGCTGGTCGTGCAGCCGGTGGTGCAGGCGCGCTTCGTCCCGGTCGAGGAGTTGCCGGCCAGCGTCCGCGGCGGGGCCGGTCACGGCTCCACCGGCCGGGCCGCGGGGAAGGAGGCCTGAGATGCCATTCGGACGACGACGCAACCGGATCGACCGCAGCCTGCGCGAGCGCGGGGTGCCGCCGGAGCCGCAGCACCGGGAGCGGGAGGTCGACGAGACAGCCGGGCCGTTCGACGCCGCCGACGCGCCCGACGACGGCCGCCCCCGCGTCGACCTCGGCGCGCTGCGGCTGCCCGCGGTGCCCGGCACGGAGCTGCGCGTGGACCTCAACCAGCAGCAGAAGGTCATCGGCGCCACGCTGCGCTACGGCGACTCCCTGCTGCAGCTGTCGGCGTTCGCCGCGCCGCGGGCCGCCGGCATCTGGGACGACGTCCGCGCCGACCTCGCGCGCAGCGCGTCGGGGCAGGGCGGGCGGCTCACCGAGGTCGAGGGCCCGTTCGGTCCCGAGCTCGCCGGCACGGTCCTCGTCACCCCGGCGGCCCAGCCCGGCGGCCCGCCGCCGAAGCCACAGCGCCGCGCGGCCCGCTTCCTCGGCGTCGACGGCCCGCGCTGGTTCCTGCGCGGCATGATCAGCGGCCCGGCGGCGGAGAACCCGGACGCGGCGGCCGTGCTGGAGGAGGCGTTCCGCCAGGTCGTCGTCGTCCGCGGCACCGACCCGATGCCGGTGCGCGAGCAGCTGCCGCTCACCCTCCCGGCCCAGGCCGCCGAGCAGCTGGCCCGCCAGCAGGCGGCGCAGCAGGCCGGGCAGCAGCAAACGGGGCGGCCCCCGGCGGCCCCGCCGGCGCAGGGGCAGCAGGCGCCGCCCGCCGGCCCGACCGCGTGAGCACCCGCACCCTCGCCTACGGCCCGCACCCCGACCAGTTCCTCGAGCTCACCCTCCCCGCGGCGCAGGGCCCGGCACCGGTGGCGGTCGTGCTGCACGGCGGGTTCTGGCGCGCCGCGTACGGCATCGAGCTGGCCCGCCCGCTGGCCGCCGACCTGGCCGCGGCCGGGTGGGCCGCCGTCGCCGTCGAGTACCGGCGCGTCGGCACCGGCGGCGGGTGGCCGGCCACGCTGGAGGACGTCGCCGCCGCGCTCGACGCCCTCGCGGGTACTGACGGCCTCGACCTCGGCGACGTCACCGTGATCGGCCACTCGGCCGGCGGGCACCTCGCCGCCTGGGCCGCCGGCCGCGCGCGCCTGCCCGAGGGCGCGCCCGGCGCCGCCCCGCGGGTGCGGGTGGCCGCCGCCGTGCTCCAGGCCGGCGTCCTCGACCTCGCCCGCGCCGCGGAGCAGGAGCTGGGCCGGCGCGCGACGCAGGAGTTCCTCGGCGGGGAGCCCGGCGCGGTGCCCGGCCGCTACGCCGCGGCCGACCCGGTGCGGCTGCTGCCCACCGGGGCCGACGTGCTGTGCGTGCACGGCACCGGCGACGACGTCGTCCCGCACGAGCAGAGCGAGCGCTACGCCGCGGCCGCCCGGGCCGCCGGCGACCGGGTCGAGGTGCGCGGCGTGCCCGGTGGGCACCGGGACGTCATCGACCCGGCGGGGGAGGGCTGGGCGGTCGTCCGCGACTGGCTGCGGGAGCGCGCCACCGCGCGTCGTGACGGCACTACCCTGGAGCCGTGACACAGACGCGTCCCGGTGGCTGGCTCGCCCGCACGCTGCAGCGACTCACCGCCGACGACTCCACGATCGACGCGCAGGAGCTGCGCGCCGAGGCCGACCGCGCCGGCTGCGAGCCGGTGAGCTCCTGTCGCAAGGGGGCGGTCGTGACCGTGACGGGCCGGCTGAAGTCGGTCGTCTACACCCCGCGCGAGACCGTCCCCACCCTCGAGGCCGAGCTCTTCGACGGCTCGGGCTCGGTCACCCTGGTGTGGCTCGGCCGGCGGCGCATCCCCGGCATCGAGCCGGGGCGCACGCTCACCGCGCGCGGGCGCTTCGCCAACTTCGACGGCCGCAAGGTCATCTACAACCCCTGGTACGAGCTGAGCGCCGGGTGACCTCCCCGGCCGACGACGGCGGCCGGCGCGACCCGGGGGGAGCAGCACCGCAGGAGCAGTCCGGGGACGCCGGCGGCGTGACCTTCGACCGCCACCTGGTGCTCGAGCAGCTCGGCGGCTGGCGCGGCATGGTCGACGCCACGCTGCCCACGGTGGCGTTCATCGTCGCCAACGCGATCGGCGACCTGCGCACCGGCATCTGGTGCGCGATCGGCGCGGCGCTGCTCGTGCTGGTCGTCCGGCTGGTGCGGCGGGAGAGCGTGCAGCAGGCCTTCAGCGGCCTGTTCGGCGTCGCCGTGGCCGTGGCCATCGCCGCCGCCTCCGGGCAGGCGCGCAACTACTTCGTGCCGGGCATCATCCGCAACGCCGTCATCGGCGTGGTGCTGCTCGGGTCGGTGCCGCTGCGCTGGCCGCTGGTCGGCGTGCTCGCCGAGTTCCTCGCGCCCAGCCACCTGGGGTCGATGGCCGCGCACTCGCTGCCCGGCCTGCGCCGCCGCGTCGACACCGCCCGCGCCCGCCTGCACCACCAGCCGCCGCCCCCGGCGCCCGCACCGGGCGCCCGGCCCGCCGACCCCGCCCCCGAGCGGCACTGGCGCGACGACCCGAAGGTGGTGCGCGCCTACGGCTGGCTGACCGTCATGTGGGCGGTCACCTTCCTGCTGCGGGTGGCGGTGCAGACACCGCTCTACCTCGCCAACGAGGAGGACCTGCTCGGGGTGGCCTCGCTCGTGCTCGGCCTGCCGGTCACCGCCGCGGCGCTCGCGGTGACCCTGTGGGTGGTCGCCCGGCTGCACCGGCACCGGGTGGAGACCGACGCCGGCGCGGCGCCGCCGGGCTGACCGCTCAGACCAGCCCGGCGGGGGAGAGCACCTGCTGCAGCTGCTCCTCGACGTCGGCGTGCGTGATGAACAGCAGCTCGTCGCCGACCTCGAGCGGCTCGTCGGGCGTGGGCGTGATGACCCGCTCGCCCCGCAGCATCGCCGTCAGCACCGTCTCCCGCGGCAGCGGCACCTCGCGCAGCGGCCGGCCCGCCCAGGGGGTGTCCTCGGCGAGGGTGATCTCCACCAGCGTCGCCGCGCCCTTGCGGAAGCTCATCAGCCGGACGACGTCGCCGACGGTCACCGCCTCCTCCACCAGCGCGGCCAGCACCCGCGGGGTGGAGACGGCGACGTCGACGCCCCACGCCTCGGTGTAGAGCCACTCGTTGCGCGGGTCCTTGACCCGGGCGACGACGCGGTTGACGGCGAACTCGGTCTTCGCCAGCAGCGACACGACCAGGTTGGCCTTGTCGTCGCCGGTGGCCGCGACGACGACGTCGCAGGTGGCCAGCTGGGCCTCCTCGAGGGAGGACACCTCGCAGGCGTCGGCCTGCACCCACTCCGCGCCGGGCACCGAGCGGGCGCGCACCTTGCGGCCGTCCTTCTCGATGAGCATCACGGTGTGGCCGTTGCTCAGCAGCTCCCCGGCGATCGACCGGCCGACCGCGCCGGCGCCCACGATGGCCACGCGCATCAGGCCCTGCCTCCCTCGGGGGACTCGATGGTCTGGTGCACGCGGTCGGAGATCTCGTCGGTGGCCGCGACGACGAGCTGGTCGCCGTCCTGCAGCACCGTCGACGGCGTGGGCAGCTGGGCCTCGCCGAAGCGCACCAGCCAGGCCGCGCGGGCGCCGGAGGCGGCCTCGAGCTCGGCGAGCTTGCGGCCCACCCAGCCGTCGGTGACGGTCACGCGCATCAGCAGCACCCGGCCGGTGGGCTCGCGCCACAGCTCGCTGACCTTGACCGACAGCAGCTCGCGCAGCAGCCGGTTCACCGTCCACGGGACGGTGGCCACGCTCGGGATGCCCATGCGCTCGAACACCTCGGCGCGCTTGGAGTCGTAGATCCGGGCGACGACGTGCTGGACGCCGAAGGTCTCCCGGGCCACCCGCGCGCTGATGATGTTGGAGTTGTCGCCGCTGCTCACCGCGGCGAAGGCGCCGGCGGAGTCGATGCCGGCGTCGAGCAGCACCTGCCGGTCGAAGCCCAGGCCGGTGACCTGGCGCCCGGTGAACTCCGGCCCCAGCCGGCGGAACGCCTCGGGGTCCTGGTCGATGACCGCCACGCTGTGGCCGATCTCCTCCAGCCGCCGGGCGATCGCCGAGCCGACACGGCCGCAGCCCATGACGACCACGTGCACGTGTCGCTCCCTCGGTCCTCGTGGCCGCGTGCCGTCGGCCCGCGTGCCGGGCGCGAAGCTACACCCGCTGCGGGGCGCGGACGCCCGCCGTCCACCCGCCCGGGCGAGCCGCCCGGCGCGGGCGGCACCCGGTGCCCCGGCGTCCGTACCATCGCCGCCGTGCCCAAGCTGTCCGACCTCGGGCAACTCCCGAAACGGCTCGTCCTGGGCCGACCGGTCCGCAGCGACCGGGCCGGCGAGTCGCTGCTCCCGAAGTCCCTCGCGCTGCCGATCTTCGCCAGCGACCCGCTCTCCTCGGTGGCCTACGCCACCCAGGAGGTCCTCATCGTCCTCACGCTGGCGGGGACGGCGTTCCTCTTCCTGGCCCCGTGGCTGGCCGTCGCCGTCGTCCTGCTGCTCGCGACGGTGGTGCTGTCCTACCGCCAGGTGGTGCACGCCTACCCCTCGGGCGGCGGCGACTACGAGGTCGCGATGAAGAACCACGGGCAGTTCGCCGGGTTGACGGTGGCCAGCGCGCTGCTCGTCGACTACGTGCTCACCGTGGCCGTGTCCGTGTCGGCCGGCACCGACAACATCATCTCGGCGTTCCCGGCGCTCAACGAGCACCGCGTGCTCATCGCCGTCGGCCTGGTGGCCCTGCTGGCCGCGACCAACCTGCGCGGCGTCCGGGAGTCGGGAAAGACGTTCGCCGTCCCGACGTACTTGTTCGTCGCCGGGATCATGGTGATGATCGTCACCGGGCTGATCCGCGACTTCTTCACCGACTCCCCGGTGGTCGCGGAGAGCGCGTCGTGGTCGGTGCTCCCCGAGGGCGGTTACGACAACCTGGGCGGCGTCGCGCTGGTGTTCTTCGCGCTGCGCGCCTTCGCCTCGGGGTGCACGGCGCTCACCGGCGTCGAGGCCATCGCCAACGGCGTGCCCGCCTTCCGGCCGCCCAAGTCGCGCAACGCCGCGACGACGCTCGCGCTCATGGGCGGGATCGCCGCGACGATGTTCGCCGGCGTGACGGCGCTCGCCCTGCTCGGCGACGTCCGGTACGCGGAGAACACCTGCGACCTCGTCGGCTTCCCCGGGAACTGCGAGACCGACCCGCAGCGCACCGTCATCGCCCAGCTCGCGGCCGCCACCTTCGGTGGGGACCAGTCACCCGGTTTCTTCTACATCCAGGCGGCCACCGCCCTGGTCCTCGTCCTCGCCGCCAACACCGCCTTCAACGGCTTCCCGCTGCTCGGCTCGGTGCTCGCGCAGGACCGCTTCCTCCCCCGCCAGCTGCACACCCGCGGCGACAAGCTCGTCTACAGCAACGGCATCCTGCTGCTTGCCGGCTTCGCGGTCCTGCTGATCGTGGCGTTCCAGGCCGATCCCAACCGGCTGATCCAGATGTACATCGTCGGGGTCTTCACCAGCTTCTCGATCGGCCAGTGGGGCATGGTCCGGCACTGGAACCGCGAGATCCGGCTGTCCGACGACGCCGCCGAGAAGCGCCGCATGCGCCGCTCGCAGGTCATCAACACCATCGGCGGCAGCCTGACCACGATCGTGCTGGTGATCATCGTGATCACGAAGTTCACCCGCGGCGCCTATCTCGTCATCCTGGTGATGCCGGTGCTGTTCCTGCTCATGCGGGCGATCAACCGCCACTACTCGCACGTCGCCCAGCAGCTCGTCCCCGACAGCGACGCGCGGCTGCTGCCCAGCAAGGTGCACGCCATCGTGCTGGTCTCCAAGGTGCACAAGCCGACGCTGCGGGCGCTGGCCTTCGCCCGCGCCACCCGGCCCGACGTGCTCACCGCGCTGACGGTCAACGTCGACGACGCCGACACCCGCGGGCTGCAGACCGACTGGGACCGCTACGACATCCCCGTCCCGCTCACGGTGCTGGAGTCGCCGTACCGGGAGATCACCCGGCCGGTCGTCGACTACGTCAAGGCGATCCGGCGGGCCAGCCCGCGCGAGCTGGTCATCGTGTTCGTGCCGCAGTACGTGGTCGGGCACTGGTGGGAGAACGTCCTGCACAACCAGAGCGCGCTGCGCCTGCGGGCCCGGCTGCAGTTCCAGCCCGGCGTCATGATCACCACGGTGCCGTGGCAGCTGGAGAGCTCGATCGGCCGCGAGGACGACCACCGCGACGGCCCGATGCCCGGCGACCTGCGCCGCGGCCTCACCGACGACCAGGTCGAGGCCACGCCGTATGGCTGAGCGGCGCGGGTCCGGGCGCCGCCGTCCCGGGGCCGGGCGGCCCCGCGCCGAGCGGCCCGACCGCGGCGGCGGGTGGACCGGCCGGGAGTTCGAGGTGGCCGTCGGCCCGGTGGCGCACGGCGGGCACTGCGTGGCCCGGCACGAGGGGCGCGTCGTCTTCGTCCGGCACGCGCTGCCGGGGGAGCGGGTCGTCGTCCGGGTCACCGAGGACCGCCAGCCCGGCTACTGCCGCGCGGACGCGGTCGAGGTGCTCGAGGCCGCCCCCGACCGGGTCGAGCGGCCCTGCCCGTACAGCGGGCCCGGGCGGTGCGGCGGCTGCGACTGGCAGCACGTGTCCTGGGAGGGCCAGCGACGGCTCAAGGCCGACGTCGTCCGCGAGCAGCTCACCCGCCTCGGCCGGCTCGACGCCGCCGACCCGCTGCTGACCGGCCTGGAGGTCGAGCCGCTGCCCGGCGGGCCGCTGCGCTGGCGGTCGCGGGCGCGCTTCGCCGTCGACCGGGCCGGGGTGCCGGGGCTGCGACGGCACCGCTCGCACGACGTCGTCGCGCTCGACGACTGCCCGATCACCGTGGAGCCGGCCGCCCGCGCCGTCCTGGACCGCCGCTGGCCCGGCGCCGGCGCGGTCGACGTCGCCGTGGACTCCGCCGGCACGGTCACGACCACGCGGCTCGACCGGCGCGGCGCGCCCACCTCCACCCGCGTGCTCGCCGCCGGGCAGGACGTGCCCGCCGAGCCCGCCGGCCGCGCCGGGCGCCGGGCGGGCGGGCGGGACTGGGAGGTCGAGGGCACCGGCTTCTGGCAGGTGCACGAGTCCGCCGCCGACGCGCTGGTCGCCGCGGTCACCGGGCTGGCCGCCGCGCGGCCGGGGGAGACCGTCCTCGACCTCTACGCCGGGGCGGGCCTGTTCGGCGGGGCGCTCGCGCCGTCGGTGGGGGACTCCGGCCGGGTGGTCTGCGTGGAGGCCGACGCCGAGGCGTGCGCCGCAGCGGAGGCCAACCTGGGCGGGCTGCCGCAGGCCGAGGTCTGGCAGGGCGAGGTGGACGCCGAGGGGCTCACCGGCCTGCTCGAGGAGCTCGGCGACGCCCCCGACGTCGTGGTGCTCGACCCGCCGCGCGCCGGCGCCGGCCCCGCGGTAAGCCGGGTGGTCGCGGGCACCGGGGCGCGCGCCGTCGTCTACGTGGCGTGCGACCCGGCGTCGCTGGGCCGCGACGTCGCCGCGCTCGCCGGCGCCGGGTACCGCCTGGCCGCGCTGCGCGCCTTCGACGCCTTCCCGATGACCGCGCACGTGGAGTGCGTCGCCCTGTTCGAGCCCGCCTGAGGACGCCGCGGGCCCCACGGCGGGCCGCGGCGCGGTAGGCACCGGGGCGTGCGGGTCCACGTCGTCACCCATCCCGAGGTCCGGGTCGACCCGGCCGTCCCCGTGCCCGAGTGGGGCCTGTCCGACGCCGGCCGCGCGCGCCTGGCCCACCTGGTCGCCCTGCCGTGGGTGCCGGACCTGGCCCGCATCGTGTCCAGCGCCGAGCACAAGGCGCGGGAGACGGCGGCCGCGCTGGCGGAGGTCACCGGCCTGCCGGTCGGCGTCGACCTGGAGCTGGGGGAGAACGACCGCTCGGCCACCGGCTTCCTGCCGCCCGCGGAGTTCGAGGCGACGGCGGACGCGTTCTTCGCCCGGCCCGCCGAGAGCGTCCGCGGCTGGGAGCGGGCGGTCGACGCGCAGGCCCGCGTGGTGGCCGCGGCCGCCCGGGCGGCCGCGGGCGCGGCCGGCGACGTCGCCGTCGTCTGCCACGGCGGGGTCGGCACGCTGCTGCTGTGCGCGGTGCTGGGCGTGCCGGTCGACCGCCGGTGGGACCAGCCCGGCCAGGGCAGCGTCTGGTCCTACGACCCCGCCACCGGCCGCGGCGCCGGCCCGTGGACCCGTCTCGGGCCGGGCGGTACGGAGCCGGTCGCTACGGTGGGACCGTGACCACCTGGGAGTACGCCTCGGTCATCACGGCCAACGACAACGAGTCGCAGCGCGCGGGGGTGAGCGTCAAGCTCCCCGGCGGCGGGCTCGAGCGGCAGCAGGGGGACACCAGCTCGGTGCTCAACCGGCTCGGCGGCGAGGGCTGGGAGCTGGTCAGCTACCACTCCAGCGGCGCCGGGACCTGGGGCTTCGAGCAGTTCTGGCTCAAGCGACAGACCAGCTGATCACGACCGGGTGACGGCCGACCGCGTCGGCTCGAACACCCGTTCGATCTCCGGCAGACTGCCGGTGTGGGAGCGAGCGTGCCGCCGGGCTGGCCGGAGCAGGTCCGGCCGCCGGGCGCGCCCGACTGGGAGCGCTCCGCCGTCACCTGGCTGTTCGACCTCGTGCCGCCGGACTACCGGGCGCACGAGGTGCTCCGCCGCTACCCGGTGCTGCTCGCCCGCATGGCCGCCGACCACGTCGGCGCCGGGCTGGAGGCGGCCCGGGCCGGCTGGCGGACGGTGCGCGTGGAGCTCGCCGACCACCTGCCGCCCGAGGCGGTGGAGGCCGCCGTCGCCGCCTACGAGCGCGAGGGTGCGCGGCTGGCGTCGGCCGCCCGCGGGGTGAGCGTGGTCGCCGGGGCGCTGCGGGGCGAGGTGTGGGTGCCCCGGCTCTGACCGGCCGGGCCCGGGGAGGCGGCACCCGGGGGCCCGGACGGTCGGCACGGGCCCCCGGGGCCCTCAGCCGGTGAGCCGGTCGGCCTCCCGGAGCGCGACCGCCACGGCGCCGAGCACCTCCGCGCGCGCCCCCAGCGAGCCGGGGACGACGGTGAGTTGCTCGGTGGCGGCGGGGATGGCGGACTGGGCGAGCGCGCGGCGCATCGGCTCGACCAGCAGGTCGCCGGCCGTGCCGAGCTCGCCGCCGACGACGATGCGGTCGGGGTTGAGCACGTTGACCAGCCCGCCGAGGACGACGCCGACCGAGGTGCCGGCGTCGGCGATGAGCCGCCGGCACGCCTGGTCGCCGTCCTCGGCCCCCTCGACCAGCGAGCGCAGGTCGGTGTAGTGCGGCGCGGCGGTGCGGATCGCCCGCAGCAGCGCGCTGCCCCCGGCGGTGAGCTCGAGACAGCCGCGGTTGCCGCAGCGGCACAGCGGCCCGGCCGGGTCGAGGCTGACGTGGCCCATCTCCCCGGCGGTGCCCGAGGTGCCGCGCAGCAGGCCGCCGTCGAACACCAGCGCGCCGCCGACGCCGGTGGCCATCTTCAGGTAGAGCGTGGAGCGGGAGCCGGTCCCGGCGCCCCAGCGCACCTCGGCGAGCGCGCCGAGGTTGGCGTCGTTCTCCACCACCACCGGCATGCCCAGCCGCTCCTGCAGCGCCGGCCCCGGGGTGCGCCCCGACCAGGCGGGCAGGATGTTCGAGCGGACGACGGTGCCCCGGCTGCTGGCCGAGCGCCCCACCACGGGCGTGGGCAGCCCGACCACCCCGCCGACGACGTCGCAGGTGCACGCCCCGACCCGGGCCAGCTCCTGCTCCACCTGCCCGGCGACCGTGTCGAGCACGGCGTCGGCGCCGAGGTCGGCCACCGGCAGCGTGGTGACGTGCTCGGCGACGATGCGGTGGGAGAGGTCGGCCACGGCGGTGCGGACGTGGGTGCGCCCGATGTCCATGCCGACGACGAGGCCGGCCTGCCGGGTCAGCTGCACGAGGCCCGCCGGGCGGCCGCCGGTGGGCAGGGCGTCGGAGGGGTCGGCGGGCGCGACCAGCCCGCGGTCGACGAGCTCGGACACGTAGCCGGACACCGTGGCCCGGGACAGGCCGGTCTGCTCGACCAGCTGTGCCCGGGTGGCCGGGCCGGTCACCCGCAGCGCCTCGACCAGCCGGCGCGAGGGCCCGCTGAGGTCGGGCAGCCACGGCCGGGGGTCCATCCGGTGATCGTGAGCACACCGTCGCCTTCTGTCAATCACCGACGGAACAGTCGTCCTCCGCCGGAGTGTCGGGGTCGGCGGGCGACGGAACGGTCCGCCCGGCCCCGCTTCGCCAGGAGGCAGGGGCCGTCGCGCGACTACAGTGGGTCGGCGGCCCCGTCGACGAGCCGTGTCCCTGCCGCCGACAGAGAGGACGACGCCGCGCCGTGTCGCTCCTGCGCTCGCTCCGCGACCCCGCCGACCTCCGGGCGCTGCCCGCCGAGCAGCTGCCCGCGCTGGCGGCGGAGATCCGTGACGCGCTGGTCACCAGCGTGGCCCGCACCGGCGGTCACCTCGGTCCCAACCTCGGCACCGTCGAGCTGACCATCGCCCTGCACCGGGTGTTCGAGTCGCCGCGCGAGCCGATCGTCTTCGACACCGGCCACCAGGCGTACGTGCACAAGATGCTCACCGGCCGCGTCGAGGGCTTCGACCGGCTGCGCCAGCGCGGCGGGCTGTCGGGCTACCCGTGCCGCGCCGAGAGCGAGCACGACTGGGTGGAGAACAGCCACGCCTCCACGGCGCTGTCCTACGCCGACGGGCTGGCCAAGGCGTACGCGGTCCGCGGCGACAAGCGCCCGGTCGTCGCCGTGATCGGCGACGGCGCGCTCACCGGCGGCATGGCCTGGGAGGCGCTCAACAACATCGCCGCGGCGAAGGACCGCCCGGTCGTCATCGTCGTCAACGACAACGGCCGGTCCTACTCGCCGACCATCGGCGGCGTGGCCGACGCGCTCGCCAGCCTGCGGCTGCGGCCCGGCTACGAGCAGGCGCTGCTGGCCATCCGCCAGGCGCTGCACCGGGCGCCCGTGGTCGGCTCGGCCCTCTACGACGCGCTGCACGGGCTGAAGAAGGGCGTCAAGGACGTCCTGGCGCCGCAGGGCATGTTCGAGGACCTCGGCCTCAAGTACGTCGGCCCGGTCGACGGCCACGACGTCGAGGTCATGGAGTCCGCCCTGCGCCGCGCCCGCTCCTTCGGCGGCCCGGTGATCGTGCACGCGGTCACCACCAAGGGCTTCGGGTACCCGCCGGCCGAGACCGACCAGATCGACGCCTGGCACGCCACCGGCGTCTTCGACCCCGACAGCGGCACCAGCCCCGCCGTCGCCCGCGACTGGACGACGGCGTTCTCCGACGAGCTGGTGCGCATCGGCGCCGAGCGGGCCGACGTCGTCGCGGTCACCGCCGCGATGCTGCACCCCACCGGCCTGGCCGCGTTCGCCGAGCGGTACCCCGAGCGCACCTTCGACGTCGGCATCGCCGAGCAGCACGCGCTCACCAGCGCCGCGGCCATGGCGATGGGCGGGCTGCACCCGGTGGTCGCCGTCTACTCGACCTTCCTCAACCGGGCCTTCGACCAGCTGCTCATGGACGTCGCGCTGCACGGGCAGCCGGTCACCGTCGTCCTCGACCGGGCCGGGGTCACCGGCACCGACGGCGCCTCGCACAACGGCATGTGGGACATGTCGATCTGCTCGGTCGTGCCGGGCCTGCGCCTGGCCGCGCCGCGCGACGAGCCCACCCTGCGGGAGGCGCTGCGCGAGTCGCTCGACGTGACCGACGGCCCCACGGTCGTGCGGTTCCCCAAGGGCGTCCCGCCGGTCGACATCCCGGCGCTGGAGCGGCGGGGCGCGGTCGACGTCCTGCGCCGCGGCGACCGCGACGACGTGCTGCTGGTCGCCGTCGGCTCCATGGTGCCGGTGAGCCTGGCCGCCGCCGAGCGCGCCGCCGACCACGGCATCGGCGTCACCGTCGTCGACCCGCGCTGGGTCGTGCCGGTGCCCGGCGAGCTGGTGGACCTGGCGGGGGAGCACCGGCTGGTCGTCACCGTGGAGGACGGCGGGCGGGCCGGCGGCGTCGGCACGCTGCTCAGCCGCGCGCTGCAGGACCGCGAGGTCGACGTGCCGGTGCGCACCCTGGGCCTGCCGCAGGCGTTCCTCGAGCACGGCAGCCGCGGTCAGGTGCTCGCCGACGCCGGCCTCACCGAGCAGGACGTGGCCCGGCGCATCGCCGAGTGGACCGCGGTGGTCGCCGAGCGCACCGAGGGGCAGCCGGCGGCCGTCGAGCCGGTCGACGGCGCCCAGCAGTAGCCGGAGGGGACCCGGTGCGGATCATCGCCGAGATCCAGGTCGCGCCCTCGCCCGCCGGGACGCCCGACGACCCGCACGCCTTCGTGGAGGCCGCCGTCCGGGTGATCCAGGCGTCCGGCCTGCACTCCGAGGTCGGGGCGCTGGGCACCACGCTGGAGGGCGACGCCGACGCCGTGTGGGCCACGCTGCGGGCCGCGCACGAGGCGATGCTGGCCGCGGGTGCCACCAGCGGCATCTCGCACGTCAAGGTCGCCTCGGTCGACCGGACGATCGAGAGCCTCACCCGCAAGTTCCGCTGAGACGCAGCACGATCAGGCCGCCTGATCGTGCCGCGTCCTGGCTCACCGCCGACCGTGAGCCAGGACGCGCCACGGTGAGCCAGGACGCGCCACGGTGAGCCAGGACGACCGACGGCCCGGGCCCCCGCGCGGGGACCCGGGCCGTCGGTCGTCAGCGCCCTCAGGCGGGGAGGCTCGCCACCCCGCGCGGCAGGAACCGCTGCCCGGTCACCTTCTCCGAGACGCCCGCGCGGTCGAGGTACGCGGAGATGCCGCCCAGCCAGAACGGCCACCCGGCGCCCAGCAGCATGCACAGGTCGATGTCCTGCACGGCCGTGACGACGCCCTCGTCGAGCATCAGCCGGATCTCCTCGGCCAGCGCCTCGACGGCCCGCTCGCGGACCTGCTCCTCGGTGAGCGGCGAGTCGCCGGCGTCGATGCCCTCGAGCTCGGGGTCGACGACGCCCGGCTCGGAGTAGACGCTGGACTTGCCGAGCTCGACCATCTTCCGCAGCCCCTCGCCGACGGCGAACCGGTCGGGGAAGGCCTCGTGCATCCGCTCGGCCACGTGCAGGGCGACCGGCGGGCCGACCAGCGTGAGCAGGTCGAACGGCGACATCGGCAGGCCCAGCGGGTCCAGCGCGCGGTCGGCGACGGCGACCGGCGTGCCCTGCTCCACGGCCGAGGTGACCTCGCCGAGGAAGCGGGTGAGCAGCCGGTTCACCACGAACGCCGGGGCGTCGGCGGTGAGCACGCAGCTCTTCTTCAGCGCCTTGCCGACGGCGAAGGCGGTGGCCAGCGAGGCGTCGTCGGTCTGCTCGGCGCGCACGACCTCCAGCAGCGGCAGGACCGCGACCGGGTTGAAGAAGTGCAGGCCGACGACCCGTTCGGGGTGCTCCAGCTTCGAGGCCATCTCGGTCACCGACAGCGCGGAGGTGTTGGTGGCCAGCACGCACTCGGGGGAGACGACGGCCTCCACCTCGGCGAACACCTGCTGCTTGACCGACATCTCCTCGAAGACGGCCTCGATGACGAGGTCGGCGTCGGCGAAGACGTCCTTGGACAGCGAGCCGCTCACCAGGCCCCGGAGCTGGTTGAGCCGGTCGGCGCTGAGGCGCCCGCGCTGGGCGAGCTTCTCGAGCTCGCCGTGGACGTAGGCGACGCCCTTGTCGACGCGCGCCTGGTCGACGTCGGTGAGCACGACCGGCACCTTGAGCTGCCGGACGAACAGCAGCGCGAGCTGGCTGGCCATGAGGCCCGCCCCGACGACGCCGACCTTGCCGACCTTCCGCGCCAGGCCCTTGTCCGGGGCGCCGGCCGGCCGCTTGGCCCGCTTGTTGACCAGGTCGAAGCTGTAGAGCGAGGCCCGCAGCTCGTCGGTCATGAGCAGGTCGGTGAGCGCGGCGTCCTCGGCGGCGGTGCCGGCGGTGAACGCCTCGCCGTCGACCCCGGCGCGCGCGAGGTCCAGCAGCTCGACGGCGCGCAGGGCGCCGGGGGAGGCGTCGCGGGTCCGCCCGGCCACGATCGCCCGGGCGCGCTCGATGGCGCCGTCCCAGGCCGACCGGTCCACCTCCGGTCGGTCGACCGTCACGTCGCCGTTCAGGACGCCCACCGCCCACTCGAGCGAGCGCTCGAGGAAGTCGGCGGGCTCCAGGACGACGTCGGCGATGCCCAGCTGCGCCGCCTTCGGGGCGGGCGTCGTCTTGTTCTGCGCCAGCGCGCTCTCGACGATGACGGTGACCGCCGGGTCGATGCCGATGAGGTCCGGCAGCAGCTGCGTGCCGCCCCAGCCGGGCACCAGGCCGAGGAACACCTCGGGGAACGCCACCACCGCGGTGGAGGCGATCGTCCGGTAGCGGCAGTGCAGCGCCAGCTCCAGCCCGCCGCCGAGCGCCACGCCGTTGACGAACGCGAACGTCGGGACGGCCGCGTCCATGAGCCGCCGGAACACCCGGTGCCCGGTCTCGGCGATCTCCCGCGCCTGGTCGGCGGAGGTCACGGCCGGGACGCCGGACAGGTCGGCGCCCACGGCGAAGACGAACGGCTTGCCGGTGACGGCGATGGCCGCCGGGGCCGGGGTGTGCGCGGCGATGTCGTCGAGCGCCGCGTCGAGGGACGCGAGCCCGCCGGGGCCGAAGGTGGAGGGGCGGGTGTGGTCGTGCCCGTTGTCCAGGGTGACCAGCGCGATCTCGCCGGCCAGACCGGGCACCCGCAGGTAGCGGACGAGCGCCCGGGTGACGACCTCGTCCTCGAAGACAGTGGTCACTGCGCGGCACCTTCCCAGTTCGGGTTCTCCCAGATCACGGTGGCGCCCATGCCCAGGCCCACGCACATGGCGGTCAGGCCGTAGCGGACGTCGGGTCGCTCGGCGAACTGCCGCGACAGCTGCGTCATCAGGCGCACGCCCGAGGAGGCCAGCGGGTGGCCGACGGCGATCGCGCCGCCCCACGGGTTGACCCGCGGGTCGTCGTCGGCGATGCCGAAGTGGTCGAGGAAGGCCAGCACCTGGACGGCGAAGGCCTCGTTGAGCTCGAACAGGCCGATGTCGTCGATGGTCAGGCCGGTGCGGGCCAGCGCGCGCTCGGTCGAGGGCACCGGGCCGACGCCCATGACCTCGGGCTCGACGCCGACGAAGCCGTAGCCGACCAGGCGCATGCCGGCGGTCAGGCCCAGCTCCCGCGCGACGTCCTCGGCGGCGAGGATGCAGCCGGTGGCGCCGTCGTTGAGGCCCGCGGCGTTGCCGGCGGTCACGTGCCCGTGCGGGCGGAACGGCGTCTTGAGCGTGGCCAGGCCCTCGAGCGTGGTGCCCGGGCGCGGCGGCTCGTCGGCGGTGGCCAGGCCCCAGCCCTGCTCGGCGGAGCGGGTCGCGACGGGCACCAGCTCCGGCCCGATCTGGCCGTTGGCCACGGCCTTGGCGTACCGCTGCTGGCTGGCCAGGGCGAACGCGTCGGCGCGCTCCTTGGTCAGGTGCGGGAAGCGGTCGTGCAGGTTCTCGGCCGTGGAGCCCATGACCAGCGCCGAGCCGTCGACCAGCTTCTCGCTGAAGAACCGCGGGTTGGGGTCGGCGCCCTCGCCCATCGGGTGGCGGCCCATGTGCTCGACGCCACCGGCGATGGCGACGTCGTAGGCACCGAAGGCGATGCCGCTCGCGGTGGTGGTGACGGCGGTCATCGCGCCGGCGCACATGCGGTCGATGGCGTAGCCGGGCACCGACGTCGGCAGCCCGGCCAGCAGCGCGGCGGTGCGGCCGATCGTCAGCCCCTGGTCGCCGATCTGCGTGGTGGCGGCGATGGCGACCTCGTCCACGCGGTCGGCCGGGAGGGACGGGTTGCGGCGCAGCAGCTCGCGGATGACGCGGACGACGAGGTCGTCGGCGCGCGTCTCGGCGTAGATGCCCTTCGGGCCGGCCTTGCCGAAGGGGGTGCGCACGCCGTCGACGAAGACGACCTCGCGCAGCGAGCGGGACATGGGACCTCCGCAGCGGGAACGGGAACCGGCGCGGGCAGGCGCGCGGCACCGGAGAAGTTACCCGCCGGTAACAGCTCGACCAAGCGCGACCCGGTCCGGGAGGGGCGGAGGTCTCACTCGTCCGGAGTGGTCGAGGTCACGGTCCGGCAACGTCGGGGGGGTGGCCTTGCACGGCCTGTGACGCGGCGCGCATAGTGGCCGCCGCACTTCTGCGTATTCCCGACGGAACGGTGGACATTCCATGGCGCGACGGCGCACCACGATGACGGCCCTCGCGGCCGCCCTGGTCTTCAGCCTCGCTGCTTGCGGCAGCGACGACAGCGGCAGCGGCAGCGGCGGCAGCGGTGGCGGCGGCGGTGGCGGCGACGCCGCCGGCAAGGTCGGCGTCATCCTCCCCGACACCGAGTCCTCCCCCCGCTGGGAGAGCGCGGACCGCCCGCTGCTCGAGGCGGCCTTCGAGGACGCCGGTGTCGAGTACGACATCCAGAACGCCGAGGGCGACGCCCAGCGCATGGCGACCATCGCCGAGCAGATGATCACCGAGGGCGTCACCGTCCTCGCGATCGTCAACCTGGACTCCGCCTCGGGCGCCCAGATCCAGCAGCAGGCCGCCCAGCAGGGCGTGGCGACGATCGACTACGACCGGCTCACCCTGGGTGGCTCGGCCGAGTACTACGTCTCCTACGACAACACCGAGGTCGGCCGCCTGCAGGGCCAGGGCCTCGCCGACTGCCTGAACGCCGGTGGCGTCACGCAGGGCAACATCGCCTTCCTCAACGGCTCGCCCGACGACAACAACGCCACGCTGTTCGCCGACGGCGCGCACGAGATCCTCGACCCGCTGACCCAGTACACGCAGGTCGCCGAGCAGGCCGTCCCGGGCTGGGAGCCCGACCAGGCCGCGACGATCTTCGAGCAGATGTACACCCAGGCCGGCGGCAACATCCAGGGCGTCGTCGCCGCCAACGACACGCTGGCCAACGCCGTGATCCAGACGCTGGCCCGCAACGGCCAGGCCGGTCAGGTCCCGGTCACCGGCCAGGACGCCTCGGTCGAGGGCCTGCAGAACATCCTCGCCGGCAACCAGTGCATGACCGTCTACAAGTCGGCGGCCGAGGAGGCCGGCGCCCTGGCGGAGCTCGCCATCGCGCTGATCAACGGCGAGGAGGCCGAGACCACCGGCACCGCCGAGGACGCCGAGGGTGGCCGCGAGGTCCCCGCGGTGCTGCTCACCCCGGTGACCATCACCCGCGACAACGTCGGTGACGTCGTCGAGGACGGCCAGGTCACCGCCGAGGAGCTGTGCACCGGCGAGTTCGCTGCCGACTGCCAGGAGCTGGGCATCTCCTGACCCCCTCCCTGCGGGGCGCCTCCTGACATGCTCAGGAGGCGCCCCGCAGGCTCGTTTTCTGAGAGAGGACCGCCATGACCGATCCGCAGGCGGGTGAGGGGACCCCGATCCTCGAGCTCCGCGGTGTCACCAAGAGCTTCGGCGCCATCCAGGTGCTGCACGGGGTCGACCTGAAGGTCTTCCCCGGCCAGGTAACCGCCCTCGTGGGCGACAACGGTGCCGGCAAGAGCACGCTCATCAAGTCCATCGCCGGCATCCACCCCATCGACGGCGGGGAGATCCTGTTCGAGGGCAGGCCGGTGAGCGTCACCGGCCCGCGGGACTCCGCGGCCCTCGGCATCGAGGTCGTCTACCAGGACCTCGCGCTGGCCGACAACCTCGACGTCGTCCAGAACATGTTCCTCGGCCGCGAGCGCAAGCGCGGCATCCTGCTCGACGAGGCCTCCATGGAGGCCGCCGCCCGCGACACGCTGGCCAAGCTGTCGGTCCGCACCCTCAAGTCGGTCCGCCAACTCGTGTCCAGCCTCTCGGGTGGCCAGCGGCAGACCGTGGCGATCGCCAAGGCCGTGCTGTGGGAGTCGAAGGTCGTCATCCTCGACGAGCCGACGGCGGCGCTCGGCGTCGCGCAGACCCGGCAGGTGCTCGACCTCGTGCGCCGGCTGGCCGACACCGGCCACGCCGTCCTCTACATCACCCACAACATGGTCGACGTCTTCGAGGTCTCCGACCGCGTGGCCGCGCTGTACCTGGGCCGCATGGCCGCCGACGTGCCGATCAGCACCGTCGACCGCGGTCAGGTCATCGAACTGATCACCGCCGGGCGCTCGGGCAACCTGGGCATCGCGCCGGCCGTCGCCGAGGCGAGCATCTGATGAGCAACCCCGTCTCCACCACCAAGCCCGAGCCGTCCGGCGCCGCGCCGGCCGGCTTCGAGGCCGACCGCCCGGACAACAGCGTCTCGGGCGTCGTCCGCGGGTACGTCGACAAGGTCCGCGGCGGTGACCTGGGCGCCCTGCCGGCCGTCCTCGGCATCGTGGCGCTCGGCCTGCTGTTCTTCGCCCTGCGGCCGAACACCTTCCTGACGCCGCTGAACATCAGCAACCTGCTGGTCCAGGCCGTGCCGATCACCCTGCTCGCCATGGGCCTGGTGTTCGTCCTGCTCCTGGGCGACATCGACCTGTCGGCCGGTGTGGTCAGCGGCGTGTGTGCCGCCGTGCTCGCGCAGCTGCTGGCCCAGTCCGGGGCGCCCTGGTACGTGGCGATCCTCGCCGCGTGTGCCGCCGGCGCGCTGATCGGCCTCTTCACCGGCACGCTCGTCGGGATCGTCGGGATCCCGTCGTTCGTCGTGACCCTGGCGCTGTTCCTGGCGTTCCAGGGCGTGACGCTGCGGATCATCGGCCAGGGCGGCACCATCCCGGTGCGCGACGAGGTCGTGCAGGGCATCGCCAACCGGAACCTGCCGGTCACCCTCGGCTGGGTCCTCACCGCGGTGGCGATCCTGCTCTACGCCGCCATCCAGCTGAACCGCTGGCGGGTGCAGAAGGCCCGCGGCCTGGCGCACCAGCCGCTGGCCGTGGTGGCCGCCCGGTGCGTGCTCATCGCCGTCATCCTGGTCGTGGTCACCGCGATCCTCAGCCAGGACCGGGCGCTGTCGGCGGCCGTCGACCTCGAGGGCATCCCGTACGCGGTGCCGCTGGTGGTCATCCTGCTGCTGCTGCTCACCTTCGTGCTGAGCCGCACCAGCTTCGGCCGCCACGTCTACGCCGTCGGCGGCAACGCCGAGGCCGCGCGCCGCGCCGGCATCAATGTCACCAGGATCCGCGTCCTGGTGTTCGTGCTGTCCTCGACGATGGCCGCCATCAGCGGCATCGCCGCGGCGTCCCGGCTGGCCTCGGTCACCGCGGCGTCGGGTGCCGGCAACACGCTGCTCTACGCGGTGGGTGCGGCCGTCATCGGTGGCACCAGCCTCTTCGGTGGCCGGGGCCGGGTGCGCGACGCCGTCCTCGGTGGCCTGGTCGTGGCCATCATCGCCAACGGCCTGGGCCTGCTCGGTGTCGAGGCCTACCTGAACTTCATCATCACCGGTGGAGTGCTGCTGCTGGCCGCCAGCGTCGACGCGCTGGCCCGGCGGCGGGCCGCGGCGACGGGGCACTAGCGCCGTCGTCCGCGCACGACAGAGGGGCGGTCCCGGGTTCCCCCGGGGCCGCCCCTCCGTCGTGTCAGGCGCGGGCGAGCGCGTCGGTGAGCAGGCCGGTCGTCAGCTCGACCTGCCACTCGCGCGCCCCGCCGGCGCGCAGCGCCGCGGCCACCGCGGCGGCGTCGCGCGGCTCGGGCGGGGTCCACATGAGCCGGCGCACCAGGTCGGGGGAGAGCAGGTTCTCCACCGGCACCGCGTGCTTCTCGCCGAGCTCGGCCAGGCCCGCGCGGGCGGCCTGCAGCCGGGTGGCGGCCGCCGGGTCGCGGTCGGCCCAGCGGTTCACCGGGGGCGGGCCGTCGCCGGGGCGGCTGTGCAGCGGCAGCTCGGAGTCCGGCATCGCCCGCCCGCGGGCCAGCGCCCCGAACCAGGTGCTCACCAGCCGGCGGTTGGCCCGGCCGCGGAACACCGGCAGCTCCAGCAGCGCGGACTCCGACGGCGGGTCGGCCTGCACCGCCGACACCATGGCGGCGTCGGGCAGCACGCGGCCGGGGGCGACGTCGCGCCGGCGGGCCAGGTCGTCGCGGGCCTCCCACAGCGCCCGCAGCATCCCCAGCTGGCGGCGGCTGCGCAGGCCGTGCACGCCGGAGGTGCGCCGCCACGGGTCCTGCCGGGGCGCGGGCGGCCCGGCCGCGAGGACCGCGGCGAACTCCTGCCGCGCCCACTCGGTCTTGCCCTGCTCCTCGAGCAGCGCGGCCAGCGCGTCGCGCAGGTCGACGAGCACCTCGACGTCGAGGGCGGCGTAGACCAGCCACTCCTCGGGCAGCGGGCGGGTGCTCCAGTCGGCGGCCGAGTGGCCCTTGACCAGCGAGTACCCGAGCAGCGACTCGACGACGGCGGCCAGGCCCACGCGGGGCAGCCCCGCCAGGCGGGCGGCCAGCTCGGTGTCGAAGACCCGCGGGGGCACCAGGCCGATCTCGGCCAGGCACGGCAGGTCCTGGCTGGCCGCGTGCAGCACCCACTCCTCGCCGGCGATCGCGTCCTGCAGCACGGCGAGGTCGGGCAGCGTCAGGGGGATCGGGTCGACCAGCCCGGTGCCCGCGCCGGCGCGGCGCAGCTGCACCAGGTAGGCGCGCTGCCCGTACCGGTAGCCGGAGGCGCGCTCGGCGTCGACGGCGACCGGGCCGGACCCGGCGCGCAGCGCGTCGGCGTAGCCCGCGACGGCCGCGGCGGTGTCCAGGACCGGCGGCAGGCCGTCACGCGGCGCCAGCAGGGGGACGGGCGCGGGCCCGTCGGTCTCCTCGGTACCGGCCTCGCCAGCGGGGTCGGGCAGGGGCTCGGTGCTCAGTTGCCGTCCACCTTCTCGTCCGTGCGTCCGCCACAGTCGCTGTGCCCGGCGGATCGGACCGGCCGGCGCGGACCCGGGGAGTCCGGAACTCCCCGTGCCCGATCCTAGTTGCCGTCCCCGACCGTGCCGGAGGGGCCCAGGAGGGAGACGCCCGGCGGCGGCAGCCCGGCCGCGTTGCCCAGCACCTCCAGCCACGCGTCGAGGTGGCGGTCGAGGGCCGTGTCGCCGGCGGTCCAGGACGCCCGCAGCTCGACGTCGACGGTGTGCTCGGGCCCGGCCAGGTCGCCGAAGCGGGTGGAGGCCGTGCGGGTGACCGTGCCGCCGAGGGTGTGCGCGGCCGCCCCGGACGAGGCCAGCGCCTCGGTGAGCCAGCTCCAGGCCACCTCGGAGAACATCGCGTCGTCGACCATGTGCTCGTCGGTGGCGGCCGACAGGTAGCCGACGCAGCGGGTGGTGCCGTTCCAGGACTCGTGGCCCGCGGGGTCGTGCAGCACGATGAAGCGCGCGACGGCCAGCTCCACCTCGTCGTCGCCGTCGCCCTCGGTGATCCGCGCGGCGAGCGCGTGCGCGTACGGCGCGAGCCGCTGCGGCGCGGGGATCTGCTCGACGACGATCTCGGGGCGCACCCGCAGCGCGGTCAGCGCGGCGACGCCCGCGGCGAACTCGGCCGGCGGGGGCTCGGCGGGCCCGTGCGCGCCCGTGACCTCGCGGGTCCCGGCCGTGCTGCGTGGCTCCACGCTGGCAGGGTAGGTGTCGCGGGCCCGGTCTGTCTCCGACGCGCCGCACGTCCGGCCCCGGGCGGTCTGGGAGGATCGACCGTCGTGACCACCGCAGAGGCCCGCCCGACGTCCCCCGCCGACTCGGACCTGGTCCGGGCCGCGCGCGGCCTGCCGGTCGAGCGGACCCCGGTCTGGTTCATGCGGCAGGCCGGCCGGTCGCTGCCGGAGTACCGGGCGCTGCGCGCCGGGACGGCGATGCTCGAGGCCTGCCAGGACCCCGACCTGGTCACCGAGATCACCCTGCAGCCGGTCCGCCGGCACGGCGTGGACGCCGCGATCCTCTTCTCCGACATCGTGCTGCCGCTGGTGGTCGCCGGCGTCGACATCGAGATCAAGCCCGGCGTCGGGCCGGTGGTGGCGGACCCCGTGCGCACGGTGGCCGACGTCGACGCGCTGCCGGGCCTCGAGCCCGACCGGCTGGACTTCCTCGCGACGGCGGTGCGCCGCCTGGTCGCCGAGCTCGGGCCGACGCCGCTCATCGGCTTCGCCGGGGCGCCGTTCACCCTCGCCACCTACCTGATCGAGGGCGGCCCGTCGAAGGAGCACGCCCGCACCAAGGCGTTCATGTACGCCGAGCCCGAGGCCTGGCAGCGGCTGCTCGACCGGCTCGCCGTCTCGGCGGCCACGTTCCTGCGGGTGCAGGTCGACAACGGCGCCTCGGCGGTGCAGCTGTTCGACTCCTGGGCCGGGGTGCTGTCGGCCGCCGACTACGCGGAGCGCGTGCTGCCGCACTCGCGGGCGGTGTTCGACGGGCTCGGTGACCGCGACGTGCCCCGCGTGCACTTCGGTGTCGGCACCGGCGAGCTGCTGGCGCTCATCGGCGACGCCGGGGCCGACGTCGTCGGCGTCGACTGGCGGGTGCCGCTCGACGAGGCCGCCCGCCGCGTCGGGCCGCAGCGCTCGCTTCAGGGCAACCTCGACCCGGCCGTGCTGCTGGCCGACCGGGAGACCGTCGACCGCGAGGTGCGCCGGGTGGTCGAGCAGGGCCGGGCCGCGCGCGGCCACGTGTTCAACCTCGGCCACGGCGTGCTGCCCGACACCGACCCCGGCGTGCTCACCCACGTCGTCGAGCTGGTGCACGAGCTCTCGGCGCGATGACCCCCCGGATGACCCGCCGCCTGGTCGTCGTCGGCGCCGGGATCACCGGGCTGACCGCCGCCTGGGCCTGGTCGCGGCAGCGGCCCGGCGACGAGGTGGTCGTCGTCGAGGCGGGCGGGCGGATCGGCGGCAAGCTCGACCGGGTCGAGCTCGCCGGCACCTGGTACGACACCGGGCCCGAGGCGGTGCTCGCCCGCGTCCCCGAGGCCGTGGAGCTCGTGACGGAACTCGGCCTGGGCGACCGGCTGGTGGCGCCGTCGACGACGCAGGCCTCCATCGTGCTGCCCGACGGCCGGCACCCGCTGCCGCCGGGCACCGTGCAGGGCGTGCCGACATCGGCCGACGGGCTGGCCGGGGTGCTCACCGACGACGGCGTCGCGCGGGTGCGCGCGGAGGCCGGCCTGCCGCCGCTGCGCCTGGAGGGCGACGTCTCGGTCGGGGCGCTGCTGCGCGCGCGGCTCGGCGACGAGGTGGTCGACCGGCTGGTCGAGCCGCTGCTCGGCGGGGTCTACGCCGGCCGCCCCGACGACCTGTCGCTGGCCGCCACCATGCCTGCGCTGGCCGCGCAGCTGGCGCGCGCCGACTCGGTGCTCGCGGCCGCCGTCGCCGCCCGGGACGCCGGCGCCCGCAGCCGCGGCGACGTCGACGGGCCGGTGTTCGTCACCGTCGCCGACGGGATCGGCTCACTGCCCCAGGCGCTGGCCGCCGCCTCGGGCGCGCGGGTGCGGCTGCGCACACCCGCGCACGCGATCCGCCGCGCGGGCGGGCGGCTGGAGGTCGCCGTCGGCCCGGTGGCCGCCCCGGAGGTGGTCGAGGCCGACGCCGTGCTGGTCGCCGCGCCCGCCGGGAAGTCGGCGCGGCTGCTCGGCGGGCTCGCCCCGGACGCGGTCGAGCCGCTGCGCGGGATCCCGTACGCGTCGATGGCGGTGGTCGCGATGGCGTTCCCCGCCCAGCCGGTCGCGGCGGGCTCGGGCCTGCTCGTGCCGCCCGTGACCGGCCGGCTGGTCAAGGGCGTCACCGTGTCGTCGTCGAAGTGGCCGCACCTGTCCGGCGACGGCCTGCTGCGGGTGCGCGCCTCGGTGGGCCGCTACGGCGACGAGGTGCAGCTGCAGCGCGACGACGACGACCTGACCGCCGCGGTGGTGGCCGACGTCGCCGACCTGCTCGACCTCGAGCGCCGCGAGCCGGTGGAGGCCCACCTCGTGCGCTGGGGCGGCGGGCTGCCGCAGTACCTCGTCGGCCACCCGCAGCGGGTCGTGGCGGTCCGCGCCGCGGTGGCCGCGGTGCCGGGCCTGGCCGTGGCCGGGGCCGCGTACGACGGGGTCGGCGTGCCGGCCTGCATCCGCGGCGCCCGCCGCGCGGTGGAGGCGCTGCTCTAGCCCGGCGGTCGGCGGCCCCGGTTGCCGCACCGGCCGTTGTCCCCGCAGGGTGGGGAGGTGATCAGCACCCTCGCCCGCGGGCTGGTGGCCGGGGCAGCCGGCACCACCGTCCTCAACGCCGTCACCTACGCCGACGTGCTCTGGCGGGGGCGGGCGCCGAGCGAGACGCCGGAGCAGGTGGTCGACGCGCTGGCCGGGCGGCTCGCCGGTGGCCTCCCCGGGCGGGGCGCCGTGCGGGAGCACCGCCGCACGGCGCTCGGCGCGCTCAGCGGCATCGGCACCGGGCTCGGCGTCGGCGTGCTGGCCAGCGTGCTCCGCGCGGCCGGCGTCCGGTTCTCCGGCCCCACCGGCGCGGTGGTCGCGGGCGCCGCGGCCATGGCGGCCACCGACGGCCCGGTCGCCGCGCTCGGCGTGAGCGACCCGCGCACGTGGACCGCCGCCGACTGGGTGGCCGACGCGGTGCCGCACCTGGCCTACGGCGCAGCTGTGCAGGGCGTGCTGTCGTCGGTCCCGGTGGCCCGCGAGCAGCGCGACCGTCGGACCCCGGCGCCGCCCGGGCTGGTGCTGCGCTCGGCCGTCCTCGGCGTGGCCACCGGCGGGCGCAGCTCCCTGGCGCTGGCCGCGCCGGTGCTCGGCGACCCGGGATCCCGCCGGGGCACCCGGCTCGGCGCGCTGGCCGCCGTCGCCGGTGAGCTGGTGGGCGACAAGCTGCCGGCCACCCCCGCGCGGACCAGCGCGCAGGCGCTGCCGGCGCGGCTGCTCGGCGGCGCCGGTGCCGCGGGCCGCATCGCCGGCCGGGAGGGCGCCAACGCCGCCGCCCCGGTGACGGCCGGCCTGCTCGGCGCGCTCGCCGGGTCCTTCGGCGGGCTGGCCTGGCGGCGCTGGGCGGCGACCCGGGTGCCCGACTGGCAGGCGGCGCTGGCCGAGGACGCCGTCGCGATCGGGCTCGCCGCGCTGGCCGCCCGGCCGGGCCGCAGGCAGCGCCCGCAGCTCAGCGTCGTCCCGTCCTGAGACCGGGATCCCACGGCACCCCGCCGCGCCGGCGGGGGAGGATGGGGGCATGAGCGAGCAGACGGAGACCAAGAGCGTCGGCAAGCGGGCCAACGAGCTCAACGCCCTCATCCGCTACACCATGTGGTCGGTGTTCCGGCTGGCGCGCCCGTTCGGCGACGAGGCCCGCGCGACGGCCGCCGACGAGGTCTCCGGGCTGTTCGAGGAGCTCGCCGGCAAGGGCGTCGTCGTCCGCGGCACCTACGACGTCGCGGGCCTGCGCGCCGACGCCGACCTCATGGTCTGGTGGCACGCCGAGACGCCGGAGGCGCTGCAGGAGGCCTACACCCGGTTCCGCCGCACGGCGCTCGGGCGGCGCCTGGAGCCGGTGTGGTCGCAGATGGCGCTGCACCGGCCGGCGGAGTTCAACCGCAGCCACATCCCGGCGTTCCTCGCCGAGGAGGAGCCGCGCCGCTACGTCTGCGTCTACCCGTTCGTGCGGTCCTACGAGTGGTACCTGCTCCCCGACGAGGAGCGGCGGGACATGCTCAAGGAGCACGGCATGCAGGCCCGCCCCTATCCCGACGTGCGGGCCAACACGGTCGCCTCGTTCGGGCTCGGCGACTACGAGTGGATGCTCGCGTTCGAGGCCGACGAGCTCCACCGCATCGTCGACCTGATGCGCGACCTGCGCGCCAGCCGCGCCCGCCGGCACGTGCGCGAGGAGGTGCCCTTCTACACCGGCACCCGCAAGGCGGTCGCCGAGCTGGTCGCCGACCTGGCCTAGCCGCGTCGCCGCACGATCAGGCCGCCTGATCGTGCCGCGTCCTGGCTCACCGCCGACGGTGAGCCAGGACGCGCTGCGGTGATCCCGGCTGATCGTGCGCGGGGCGGTCAGCCCTGCGCCGGCTCCAGCCGGATGGACACGCTGTTGATGCAGTAGCGGTCGCCGGTCGGGGTCTGCGGGGCGTCGTCGAAGACGTGCCCGAGGTGGCTGTGGCAGCTGCCGCAGAGGACCTCGGTGCGGACCAACCCGTAGGCGCGGTCCTCGCGCAGCACCACGTTGTCGGCGGCCGACGGCTCGTAGAACGAGGGCCAGCCGCAGTGCGAGTCGAACTTGGTCTGCGAGCGGAACAGCTCGGCCCCGCAGGCGCGGCAGCTGTAGACACCCTCGGTCTTCGTGTCCACGTACTCGCCGGTCCACGGCCGCTCGGTGCCGGCCTGGCGGAGCACCGCGTACTCCTCCGGCGAGAGCTGCGCCCGCCACTCCGCGTCGCTCTTGGTGACCTTCGGCTGGGGGGTGGACGTCGTCATGCCTGCAGGAACGACCCGGGCGGCGGGCGGATTCCCCGTGCTCAGCGCCCCAGGCCGGCCTCGCGGGCCCGCACGATCGCCTGCGCCCGGTCGCCGACCTGCAGCTTGGCCAGCACGTTGGAGACGACGTTGCGCACGGTCTTCGGCGACAGGAACAGCGCGGCGGCGACCTGCGCGTTCGAGCGTCCCGCGGCCACCAGGTCGAGCACCTCGCGCTCGCGCGCCGTCAGCTGCGGGAAGGCCTCCTCCGGCCCGCGGGGTGCGGCGGCGAAGAAGTCGGTGATCCGCCGGGCCAGCGCCGCGCCGAACACCGCCCCGCCGGAGGCCACGGTCGAGATCGCGCGCAGCACCTCCTCCTGGTCGGCGCCCTTGAGCAGGTAGCCGCGGGCGCCGGCGCGGACCGCGGCGAACACCGTGCCGTCGTCCTCGCTCATCGTCAGCACCACGACGCCGACCGACGGCGCCTGGGTGGTGATCCGCCGGGTGGCCTCAATGCCGTCGAGCACCGGCATCTGCACGTCCATGACGACGACGTCGGGCAGGTGCTCGCGCACCACCTCCACCGCCGCGGCGCCGTCGGCCGCGGTGCCGACCACCTCCACGCCGGGCACCGAGCCGAGCAGCAGGGCCAGCCCGTCGCGGTACACCGGGTGGTCGTCGACGACGACCACCCGCAGCGGCTCCTCCGGCCCGGTCACCGCGACCTCCTCCCGTCCACGGGCAGCACCGCCCGCACCTCCGTGCCGCCCCCGGCGGGGCAGTCCACCGTGCACGTGCCCCCGAGCTCGGCGGCCCGCTCCCGCAGCGCGACCAGCCCGACGCCGGCCGCGCGGTCGGGGGCGATCCCGGCGCCGTCGTCGGTGACCGTGACGACGAGGTCGCCGCCGACGCGCGCCAGCCTCACGGCGGCCCGCGACGCGGCGGCGTGCCGGGCGACGTTGGCCAGCGCCTCGGAGACGATCCGGTAGGCGGCCACCTCGACGGCGGCGGGCAGCTCGGCCAGGTCGCCGGCGTCGACGGTCACGGCCACCTCCGCGGGCAGCAGCCGCTGCGCCTGCTGGCGGACGGCACCGGCGAGGCCGAGGTCGTCGAGCGCCGGCGGGCGCAGGTCGTGCACCAGCCGCCGGACGTCGGCCAGCGCGGCGGCGACGTCGTCGCGCGCCTGGCGCAGCAGCCGGTCGGCGTCCCCGGGGCGGGACGCGGCGAGGTTGCGGGCGGTGTCGATGCGCAGCACGACGGCGCCCAGCGAGGGGCCGAGGCCGTCGTGCAGGTCGCGGCGCAGCCGGCGGCGCTCCTCCTCCCGCGCGGCGACCAGCTGCTCGCGGCCGGCCTGCAGCTGCGCGGCCAGCGAGCTCGCCCGGGCGGCCGCGGCGGCCTGCCGGACGACGTCGGCGAGCAGGCGCTCGTCGCGGGTGACCAGGTGCGCCCGGACGCCGTCCCGGGGGAGCAGCAGCCGGCCGACCTCCTCGCCGCGGTAGGCGATCGGCAGCGACTGCACCGCGGCCGGGCGCCGGCCGTGGCCGGCGACGAGGCGGCCGCCGTCGGCGGAGTCCACCTCGACGCCGACCCACGGGACGCGGAACGCCTCGGCGATGCCGGCGGCGACCGCGAGGAGCTGCTCCTCGGCGCCGTCGGAGCGCTCGAGCCGCTCGGCCAGGCCGGCGACGACGCGGTACGGGTCCTCCCGCTCGCCGAAGACCCAGCGGCGCACCAGCCGCCACAGCGCCGCGCGCAGCGGGACGTAGACGGCCGCCACCACCAGCAGCGTCACGACGACGGCGTTGCGCTCGTCGAAGCGGCCGTCGAGCAGCGTGCCCGCCGCGGCGAGCACGGCCAGGTCGACGACGACGACGCCGGCGGCCAGCCCGCCGTAGACGAGGGTGCCGCCGAGCAGCCGGTCGATGTCGACCGCGCGGGGCCGCAGGATGCCCAGTGTGACCGCCAGCCCGGTGAGGCCCACGGCCAGGCTGAGGTCGAGGCCGAGGGTGGCCTGCGGGAAGAGCAGGGCGCCGAGCAGCACCAGCGCGTCGACGACGCCGGCCCACAGCAGCCAGCGCATGCGCCGCCGGTCCTCCCCGGTGGCCGCCCGCAGCCGCGCGACGACGACGGCCAGCGCGAGGAGGAGGCCCAGCCCGGTCGCCGGGAAGGCCAGCTCGAGCAGCGGCAGGGCGACGTCGCGGGGCAGCGGCAGGCTGGCCGGGTCGAGGTCGAGGCCGCGGTAGACCTCGGGCGTCGGGGTGCCGCCCCGCTCGGCGGCGATCGTGAACGGCGTCACCAGGAGGAGCACGGGCAGCGCCGCGGTGGCGGCGAGGGCGCCGACCGACACCGCGCGCCACGGGCCGCGGGGCAGCCGCCCGTCCGGGTAGAGCAGGAGCAGCAGCGGGAGCCCGAGCAGCAGCGCGGCGCCGAGGCGGCCGACGAACCACATCGCCGCCGAGGCGGCGGGCAGCGGCGGGTCGTCCTGCACCGCGTACGTCAGCCAGGACGAGGCCAGGCCGTCGAGCGCCCAGAACAGGCCGGTGCCGGCGACCACCCACGAGACGGCGTTGCGCGGCGCGCGCGACAGGAGCAGAGCGCCCGGGACGGCGAGCAGCAGCCCCGGCAGCCCGATCTCCCAGCCCGGCCCGGCCCCGGCGGCCGCCCGGGCCGCGTCCGGGGTGAGCACGTCGAGGACCGCGGTCGCGGCGACGGCGAGCAGCGTGGCGGCCGCACCCGACCAGGCGAGCGCGCGCACGGGACGCCGGCGCCGCGGCGGGCCCGCCGGCGCCGCCGTCGCCGGGACCTGCTCGCCGACCGTCACGCGCGGATCCTGCCCGAGCGGCCGTCCCGGACGACAGGGACACGGCGTCCCGGCCCGGCCGGGACACCCGCGGGAGCGCCCGTGCGCCGGCGCCCTGGCCGCCCGGGACGCGGCCCCGGCACGGTCCCCGGCAGGCGGTGCCACGGGGCACCGCGCCACGCCCCGGAGGCACCCCATGTCGCTGAGCACCACCCCGTCGTCCGCCCGCACCGACGCCGCCCCCGGCTCAGCGCCCGGGTCCGGTCCGCGGCACGCGCCCGACCCGTCCCGGCTCGTCCGGCTCGGCGGCCTGGCCACCACGGCCGGCGCGGTCGCCTGGGCGGCCGGGCTGCTGGCCACCGCCGACGTCGACCCGGCCACCGACGCCTACCCGCCGGCCTACAAGGCCGCGACGTTGCTGTTCCAGCTCGGCCTGGTCGCGCTGGTGGCCGTGCAGCTGCGCACCCGGGCGACCGGGACCGGCCGGCTGGCCCGCGGGTGCCTGCACGCCGAGCACGTGCTGCTCGGGCTGGCGATCGGGTCGTCGGTGCAGTGGCTGGTCGCGCCCGGGCTGACCGAGGAGCCGTTCTTCGTCGCGCTGGACCTCTCGTGGCCGCTGTCGATGCTGGGCATGGCCGCGATCGGCATCCGCATCGCGGTCGCCGGGCGGTGGCGCGGCGCCGCCCGGGTGTGGCCCGCGCTCGCCGAGACGTGGGCGCTGGTCATGTTCCCGGTCGCCGCGGTCGCGGGCGCGACGACGGAGTCGCTCGTCGGCGCCGGCCACCTGGTCCTCGGCTACGGGGTGCTGGGCCTGGTCCTCGCGACCCGGCCGCAGCTGACCCGCCGCTGAGCGGACCTGCCGCGGTCCGCCTCTCCGCCGGTCCGCCCCGTCGCCCCGTGACCCCGGGTGGCGGGGCGCCACCGGGTGCCCGGGGAGACTGGACGGCGTGACCCCGCTCGACCCGTCCCTGCCCGACACCTGGTTCACCCGCGACCTGCCCGTGCTGCGGGCGATCGCCCGGCTGGTCGACGAGCCCAAGCACGGCGGCGCGCCGTACCTGCTCGGCTCCGTCGTCCCGGGCAGCGGGCTGGCGAAGGCCGACGTCGTCGCCGCGGCGAAGGCGCTGGCCGCTGCGGGCTACATCGAGCCGTTGACCAACCACGCCGGCGACATCGTCCGGATCACCGGGATCTCCGCCGAGGCGCGGCGGCTCGCGGGGCTGTGGCCGACCCCGCAGGGGGAGTGGGAGCGCCTGCTCGAGCAGGCGGACCTGCGCGCGGCCAACGCGCCGACCGACGTGGAGCGGGACCGCTGGCGGGCCTTCGCCGACGCGGCGCGGGCGGTGGGCCCGGACGCCGGGGCGCTGCTCATGCAGTCGCTCGTCGGCGGGTACGTGCCCCGGGCCCGGTAGCCACCCCCACGAACGACAGCGCCCCCGCCCGGCGAACCGGGCGGGGGCGCTGTGCTGATCAGGAGATCAGAGCGGGGTGACGTTCGCGGCCTGCGGGCCCTTCTGGCCCTGCTCGACGTCGAACGAGATCCGCTGGCCTTCGTCGAGCGAGCGGTACCCGCTGGTCTGGATGGCCGAGTAGTGGACGAACACGTCCGGTCCGCCACCGTCAGGGGTGGCGAAGCCGAACCCCTTCTCCGCGTTGAACCACTTGACAGTTCCTTCGGGCATTGCTCGCTCCTAGCTGCGATGGTGCATCGGGGTCCTGCCAGAGCGCAGGGCCTTCCCGACGTGTCGACCCTAGCCGCACAGACGCCTCCGTGGGGGTCCGGGGCGTGATCGGGTTCCTCCGGCGTGGCGGCGGTCACATCGCGCGGCCCCCTGGAGCCCGTTCTTGCGGCGATCGTGCGGTTCCGGTGAGACCCCGCTGCGGCGGCGCGGTCAGGGTCGTGGGTGCCGGGACGCAGCCCGGCCCGACCCGAGGAGCCCCGTCGTGGAGACCACCCCGCTCGTGCTGGTCGAGCTGGCCGACCTCGACGTCGCCGACCTCGACGCGATGCTGGCCGCCGAGCTCGACGAGCCCGCCGCCGCGCTCCCCGGCGCGGGGGACGGCGACGAGCTGGCCGCGCTCCTGGCCGACGTCCTGCGCTCCACCGGCACCGCGGCCGCGCTCGCGCACCGCCTCGGCGCGCACGCCGCGCTGCTGGCCGACTGAGCCGGGGCGCCGGTCCCGGCCCCCGCGCCACGGGGGCGCGGGGTCCGGGACCGGTGCCTCAGTTCTCGCAGCCCACCCCGTCGCCGTCCCGGTCCAGGTGCCGGCCGTACCCGGGGTCGCCGACCCGGACGGGGGCGGCCCCGGCGGCACGGGCCGCGGAGCAGTTGTCGTAATAGGTGGAGACGGGCGCCGGGGCGGGTGCGGGAGCCGGGGCGGGTGCGGGAGCCGGGGCGGGAACAGGCGCGGGCGCCGGAGCGGGTGCCGGGCGCGGCGTCGTGGGAGCCGGGCGAGGAGTCGTCGGCGCCGCGGTCGTGGGTGCCGACGTCGTCGGCGCCGCCGCCTGGCGCGCCGGCGCCACGACCCCGCCGGGCAGGGGCTCGCCCGGGCAGGTGGTCAGCACGGTGGCGATCGCGTTGCGCTCGGCCTGCGTCATCCAGAGCCCGTAGGTGACCTTCACCGCCACCTGGCGGGCCACGTAGGCGCAGCGGTAGCCGCGCGACGGCGGGAGCCACGTGGCGGCGTCGCCGTCGCCCTTCTGCATGTTGAGCGGGCCGTCGACGGCGAGCAGGTTGAGCGGGTCGTTGGCGAACTGGGTGCGGCGGGCGGCGTCCCACTGCTGGGCGCCCTTCTGCCACGCGTCCGAGAGTGCGACGACGTGGTCGATCTGCACCGCCTCGCTGGTGCCCTGGCCGCGCTGGAAGGCGATGGTGCGGCCGGAGTAGGGGTCGGCGAGGGTGCCGGTGAGCACGACGCAGTCGCGCGTCCCGGGCTTGAACGCCTCGCCGGTGAGGTCGCGGGCGAGGACGTCGTTGCGGGTGTCGCAGCCGTTGCGGTCGGTGTCCACCCAGCCGGCACCGAAGAGGTCGCGGTCGTAGCCGGTGCGCGGTGCCCGGCCCTGCACCGGGACGGCCGCCAGCGCGGCGAGGGCGGTGGTCGGTGCCGCGGTGTCGACGGCGGCCTGGGTGGCCCCGTCGGTCAGCAGGCCGGTGGCCGAGTCGACCGGCGCGACGGCGGCCTCGCTGGTCTCCGCGACGCCCGCCGCGGCGTCGGCGGCGACGGCGGCGGCCTCGGCGGCGGCGCCGGCCTCGGCGGGCGAGGGCGACGTCGGCGGGGCGGTGGTCGCGGGCGCCGCTGCGGTGGCCGCCGTCGGCTCGGCGGGCGGCATGGTGGCCCCGCCGACGCCCGTGGCGACGAGCCCGGCCGCGAGCACGGCGCCACCCACCCGGCGCGAGGCGATAAATGCCCAGCGGGCCCGGCCGGCGACCACGGCGCCGAGCCCGACGAGGAGGAGCGCCAGGCCGGCCATGGCCAGGCCGCCCGGGAGGCCCGCGGTCGCGATCCCGCCCGCGACGAACAGCAGGACGGCTGCCGCGACCACGCCGAGGACGACCCGGCCGGACCGGCTGCGCCCGGCGGGCGCCGGCGGCCACGGCGGGGGCACCGGGCCGGCCGCCGGCGGGAACGGGGCCGGGGTGGGGGTCCACGGTGCTGCCTGCCACGGTGCCGGCTGCCACGGCGCGGGCTGCCCCGGTGCCGGCTGCCACGGTGCCGGGCGCGCCTCGGCGGCGTGCCCGGAGAAGGCGACCAGGACGGCGAACGGGTCGGCCCCGGCGAAGGGGAACCGCACGTCGACGGCGGTCGGCACCGCGCCGGGGACGCCGGCGGCGAAGCCCCGGTCGGCGTGGTCGTCGGAGGTCAGCCCGGCGTCGTCGACGACGAGGGTGGTGCGCCCCCCGGTGGGCGCGGTGGCGACGAGGCGCAGCGCGTCGCCGGGCCCGCCGGGCGCGGAGACGTCGAAGCCGAGCGCGGCGGCCTTCGCGACCACCGACCGCACCGGGGACCCCGGCGAGCGTTCGCGGTGGCGCGCCAGGACGGCGGCGACGGCAGGGTCGGACGGAAACGGCATGGTCGGCTCCCCCGTGAGCTCCGGTGCAGTGGCCGCCATGGTGCGGCAGGGGAACCGGTCCGTACAGGAACCGCTGGACCCGTGGGACGGGTGGGGGAGACGAGGTCCCTGCGGGCGTCAGTCGCCCGGCGGCGCAGGGGCGGAGGGGCCGGGCTCCTCGCTCGGCGTCGTGGCCGGCGGCTCCGGGGCCGGGGGCTCCTCGGCCGGCGGCTCCTCGGCCGGGGGCTCCTCGCTGGGCGGCGGGTCCGTGACCGGCGGCGGGGGAGTCGTCGGCGGGGGCGGCGTGGTGGTCGGCGGCGGGGTGGTGGTCGGCGGCGGCGGCGGGGTCGTGGTCACCGGCGGCGGCGTGGTGGGCGGCGTCGTCCGGGGCGGGGTCGTCCGGGGCGGGGTCGTGGGAGCGGACGTCGGCGTCGACGGGGGGCGGCTGCCGGTCGGCGTCGTCGTGGGCGGCGCGGTCGAGGAGCCCGGCTCCTGGGCGGCCGGCCCCGGCGGCGGGGAGCCCGGGCGTGGGGAGGAGGTGCCGGCGGTCGACCGGCCGGCGGTCTGCCCGGCGGTGCCCGGCGCCTGCGGCGCGGAGGACCGGCCCGGGGCGGCGCGCGACCCGGTGACGCCGCCGCCGTCGTCGGACCCGGCGGAGTCGGCCTCGTCGCCGGCGACCGGCGCGGCCGTGCCGCCGTCCGCGGGGGGAGCGGCCGGTGCCCCGCCGGGGGCGTCGGCCGCTGCGCCGTCGCCCGCGGGAGCCGGTGCGGGGTCGCCGGCGGCCTCCGGCGCTGCCGCGTCGGCCGCGCGGGGGACCGTCGCGCCCGCCGGGACGTCGCCGCCGCCGGCCAGGAGCAGGACGAGGACGACGCCGAGGGCCGCGAGGGCGGTGGCGCCCCAGAGGACGCCCTCCGTGCGTGCGTCGAGCTCGCGGGCCATGGGGCTCCTCTCCCGGGGTCAGGGCGGGCAAGGGATACCTGGCCGTCCCGCCGGGAGGGAGAGCGCGGACGCCGGAGCGGCTCAGGCGGCCCCGACACGCGGTCGGCAGCCACCGCCCGACGGCTCGTCGTCGCGGAGCGTGCTCGCGCGTCGCTCGCGGACCAGGTCGACGAACAGCCGGTGCACCCGGTCGTCGCCGGTCAGCTCCGGGTGGAAGCTGGTGGCCAGCACGTCGCCCTGGCGCACGGCCACGGCGCGGCCGGCCGCCGGCCCGTCCTCGACGCGGCCGAGCACCTCGACCCCCGGCCCGGCCGACTCCACCCACGGCGCGCGGATGAACACCGCCGTCACCGGCCCGCCCGGGACGCCGCCGACGGCGACCGGCGCCTCGAACGACTCGGCCTGCCGGCCGAACGCGTTGCGGCGGACGGTGACGTCGAGGACGCCGAGGGTCGGCTGGTCCGGCGGGGCGTCGATCAGGCGCCGGGCCAGCAGCACCAGCCCGGCGCAGGTGCCGTAGACGGGCAGCCCCGAGCCGACGGCGTCGCGCAACGGGCCGAACAGCCCGGTGCGCACGGCGAGCTTGGTCATCGTGGTCGACTCCCCGCCGGGCAGCACGAGCCCGTCGACGCCGGCCAGCTCGGCCGGGCGGCGGACCGGCGTCGCGTCGGCGCCCAGCCCGCCCAGCACGGCGAGGTGCTCGCGGACGTCGCCCTGCAGCGCCAGGACGCCGATGCGCGGCGCGCTCACCAGCCCCGGCCGGCGAAGCGCTGCGACTCCGGCAGCGTGTCCACGTCGATCCCGACCATCGCCTCGCCCAGCCCGCGGGAGACCTTGGCGATGACGGCCGGGTCGTCGGAGAACGTCGTCGCCTGCACGATGGCGGCGGCACGCTGGGCGGGGTCGCCGGACTTGAAGATGCCGGAGCCGACGAACACGCCCTCGGCGCCCAGCTGCATCATCATCGCCGCGTCGGCGGGGGTGGCGATGCCGCCGGCGGTGAACAGGACGACCGGCAGCCTCCCGGCGCGCGCCACCTCGGCGACCAGGTCGTGCGGGGCGCGCAGCTCCTTGGCCGCGACGAACAGCTCGGTCTCGTCGAGCGTGGTCAGCCGCCGGATGCCGGCGCGCAGGGCGCGCATGTGCCGGGTGGCCTCTACGACGTTGCCGGTGCCGGCCTCGCCCTTGCTGCGGATCATCGCCGCGCCCTCGGCGATCCGGCGCAGCGCCTCGCCGAGGTCGGTGGCGCCGCAGACGAAGGGCACGGTGAACTCGCGCTTGGCGATGTGGTGGGCCTCGTCGGCCGGGGTGAGCACCTCCGACTCGTCGACGAAGTCCACGCCCAGGCTCTGCAGCACCTGCGCCTCGACGAAGTGCCCGATACGGGCCTTGGCCATCACCGGGATGGAGACCGCGTCGATGATCCCCTGCACCATGTCGGGGTCGCTCATGCGCGCGATGCCGCCCTGGGCGCGGATGTCGGCGGGCACCCGCTCCAGCGCCATGACGGCGACGGCGCCCGCGTCCTCGGCGATGCGGGCCTGCTCGGGGGTGACGACGTCCATGATCACGCCGCCCCGCAGCTGCTCGGCCAGGCCGCGCTTGACGCGGTCGGTGCCGACGACGGAGGGGGTCTGCTCGCTCATGGCCGCCACGGTGCGCCATGCTTTGGTCCTGACAGCAGTCCAAACCGGGCGGAAGCGGGAGGACCAAGTGGCGTACACCGGCGACCTGTTCGTCCCGGTCGACCGGGCGGCCGCGACGCCGCTGAGCGTGCAGATCGCGGCGTCGGTGCGGGCGGCCGTCCTGGGTGGCGCGCTCGGCCCGGGGGACACGCTGCCGCCCACGCGCACCCTCGCCGCCGACCTCGGGGTCTCCCGCGGCGTGGTGGTCACCGCCTACGAGCAGCTGGTCGGCGAGGGGTTCGCCACCGGGCGGCGGGGCGGCGGGACGGTGGTCGCCGTCCGGCCCGACGTGATCGCGGCGCGCCCGGCGGCGGCCCCGCCGTCCGCGCCGTCCCCGTCCGCCGGGTCCGACGTCGTCGACCTCACGCCCGGGCGGCCGGCCACCCGGCTGCTCGACGACGCCGAGTGGCGCTCGGCCTGGCGCCGGGCCGTCGCCGACGACCTCCCGGCCGGGCCGCCCGACCCGCTCGGGCTGCCCGCGCTGCGGCAGGCGGTGGCCGTCTACCTGCGCCGCGTGCGCGGGGTGGAGGCCGGGGCGGACGACGTCCTCGTCACCGCCGGCGCCAGCGACGCCCTCGCCCTCGCGGCCACCGCCCTCGGGGCGCCGGGCCGCCCGCCGCGGGTCGTCGTCGAGGACCCCAGCTACCCGGCGGCGCGGCGGGTGCTGGCCACCGCGGGCGCCGTCGTCGTGCCCCTGCCGGTGGACGCCGACGGTCCCCGCGTCGCCGACCTGCGGGCGCTGTCCCCGGCGCCGGACGCGGTGCTGCTCACCCCGTCGCACCAGTACCCGCTGGGCGGGCGGATGCCGGTGCAGGAGCGCGTGGACCTCCTCCGGTGGGCTGCGGAGGAGGGCGTCGTCGTGCTGGAGGACGACTACGACAGCGAGTTCCGGCACCGCCGCCGCCCGCTGCCGGCCATGGCCTCCCTGCCCTCGCCGGCCGACGTCGTGCTGGTCGGCAGCTGGTCCAAGACGCTGAGCCCGTGGCTGCGCTGCGGCTGGATGGTGCTGCGCGGCGCGTTCGGCGAGCGGCTGCGCGCCATCCGCACGCTGCTCGACTCGCCGGTCTCGGGCGTGCAGCAGGCCGCGCTGGCGCACTACCTGGCCGACGGCGGCCTCGCCCGGCACACCGCCCGCGCGCAGCGGCACTACAACCACCGCCGGTCGATGGTGGCCGCCGCGCTGGGGGAGCGGCCCGACGTGACGCTGGGCGCGCTCGACGGCGGGCTGCACGTCGTCGTCCACCTGCGCCCGGGCACCGACGCCGCCGCGCTGGTCCGCGCCGCCGCGGGCCGCGGGGTCGTCGTCGCCGACCTCGCCGACTACTCGGCGGGTCCGCCGGCGTCGCCCGGGCTGGTCCTCGGCTACGGCGCGCCGACCGACCTCGAGCTGCGCCGCGGGCTCGCCGTCCTGTCCGAGCTGCTCGACGCCGCCTGAGCGCTGCGGCTCAGGCGGGCCCGCGCGCCGCGCGCGGCTGCACCGGCCTCAGCGGACGAGGTGCGGCAGGACCTGGCCGACCGCGGCACGGAGCTCGCCGGCCGCCGAGGGGACGCCTGCCAGCTGGCGGAGGAGCGCCTGCTGGAACAGGCCGTCGAAGACCGCGTACACGACCGGCGGGGCGACCTGCGGCGTCCGCCCGGAGAGCTCGGCGTAGCGGGTGACGATCCGCCCGATCATCCGCTCCAGCAGGAGGTCGATCTCGGCGACGTCGGCCCGGAACGCCGGCTCGAACATCGACTGGTTGCGCAGGTCGTACCAGAGGCGGTGCATCGGCGCCTCGTCGGTGAGGGTCTCGGTCAGCTTCCGCAGGAAGCCGGCGGCGAGCTCCTCGGCCGTCGTCGCCGTGGCCACGACCTCGTCGTACCGGGTCGCGCACCGCTCCTTGTACTCGCGCACGCAGTGGGTGATCAGGTCCGTCTTGTCCGCGAAGTAGTAGTGCAGGACGCCGTGGGAGAAGTCCGAGTTCTGCGCGATGTCACGCAGGCCGGTCTGTGCGTACCCGCGTTCGGCCAGCGTTTTCAGCGCCGCGGCGGCCAGCTCGCTGCGCCGGGCGGCGACCTTGTCCACCGGCCGGCGGCCCAGGCGGTGTGCTGCTGCCGTCACGCGTCCTCCTCCTCGTGTCCGCGGATGCTACGTGCCCGGCGTCCGTCTGGACAGTCGTCAAGAGAAGTCTTGACAGTCGTCAAAGAGCATCACGAACATGACCGCCGTCACACCGGGCTTCGACGAGGAAGGACACCGGCATGTCGGTAGGCGCACTGGACGGACGCAGGGCACTGGTCACCGGAGGAGCACGAGGCCTGGGGCAGGCGATGGCGCAGGCGCTCAGCCGCGCGGGGGCCTCGGTCGTGATCGGGGACGTCCTCGACGACCTCGGCGCGGAGGCGGCCCAGCAGATCGCGGCGGAGGGCGGCAAGGCCGCGTCCACCCACCTCGACGTCACCGACGAGGCGAGCTGGGAGGCCGCGATCGCGGAGACCGTCGCCGAGCTGGGCGGTCTCGACGTCCTGGTCAACAACGCCGGCATCGAGGTCACCGAGCTGGTGGTCGACCTCGACCCCGCCAACCTGCGTCGCATGTTCGACGTCAACGTCGTCGGCACGGCCCTCGGCATGAAGCACGGCCTGCGGGCGATGCGACCGGGCGGGGCGGCCGGGAGCGGCGGCTCGATCGTCAACATCGCCAGCGTCGCGGCGACCATCGCCTTCCCGGGCATCGCGGGTTACTCGGCGAGCAAGTCGGCGATCGACCGGATGACCCGGATCGCCGCCGCCGAGGCGGGCAAGCTCGGCTACGGCGTGCGCGTCAACTGCATCTACCCCGGCCTGGTCCCCACGGAGATGGGCATGAAGCTCGCCGTCGACTGCGCCGAGCTGGGCCTGTTCCCCAGCGTCGAGGAGGCGGTCGGTGCCGTCGTGGCGCTCACGCCGTCCGGGCGGCTCGGTGAGCCGGCCGACATGGCCGACGCCGTGGTCTTCCTCGCCTCCGACGCCTCCCGCTTCGTCAACGGCACCGGCCTCGCCGTCGACGGCGGCATGGGCTCCTGAGCGACGAGAGAGAAGGGGAACCGACCATGAGCACCAAGCCCGTCGTCGTCTACGGCGCCTCCGGCTACACCGGCCGGTTGATCTGCGAGTACCTGCGCGAGCTGAACGTCCCGTTCGTCGCCGCGGGGCGGAACAAGGACCTCCTGCAGGAGGTGGTCGGCCGGATCCCGGGGATCGAGACCGCCGAGTACGACATCGTCGAGGTGGAGCACACCGTCGAGGCGCTGACGGAGCTGTTCGACGGCGCGCGCGTCGTCTGCAACACCGTCGGACCCTTCATCAAGCTGGGGTTCGAGGTGGCCGAGGCGTGCCTGGCCACCGGTGCGCACTACCTGGACACCACGGGCGAGCAGGACTGGGTCATGGCGGTCCGGGAGCGGTTCGCGGCGGACTACCAGGAGAAGGGGCTGCTGCTCGCCCCGGGCATCGCGCAGATGTACACCACCGGCGAGATCGCCGCGCAGATCGCGCTGGAGACCCCGGGCCTGGACACCCTGGACGTCCTGGTGCTCTGGAAGGGGTTCCCGACCAACGCCTCCACCGAGACGATCTTCACCATCCTCAAGGCCGACTGGTTCCACCTGGCCGAGAACCAGTACGTGAAGCTCGACCCGCTGTCGAGGTGGGACGTCGTCGTGCCCGGCCAGCACGAGCTCGGCCTGACCGTGCCGTGGGGCGGCACCAGCCACCCCGTGTGGTTCAAGGACGACCCGCGGGTCGCCAACGTCAAGGTCCAGGGCGGCGTGATGAACCGGCCGGTCATGGAGGCCGTCGTCGCCACCACCGCGGCGGTGGAGAGCGACATCAAGACCCTGCCGCGCGACCAGTGGGACGACGCGCTCGCCGAGGTCGCCAAGGCCTGGTCGACGGGGATGCCGCCCCGGGAGAACCCGCGGCTGAACACCTCCGTCGACTCCGTGCACGCCTCCGGCCCGCTCGGGCGCAAGCACGTGGTCATCCACGGCAACAGCAACTACAAGCAGACCGGGCTCCTGCAGGCCTGGGCGGCGATGTCACTGCTGCAGCAGCCGCCGCTGCGGGCCGGTTTCGCCTCCGGCTGCCAGGCGTTCGGTCACCGGCAGCTGCTGGGCGTGCTGCGCCAGTTCGGCCTGGTCCTCGACCCGGTGGTGACCGAGCACCGATGAGCCTGACCGCCTTCCTCGACAAGGGCGCCGACCTGGGTGCCGGCGCTCCGTGCCTGACCGTCGACGGCCGGTCGACGTCCTACGGCGAGGTGCAGGCGTTCAGCCGGCGGGTGGCCCGGGCGCTGGTGCGCTCGGGCACCCGCCCCGGCGACACGGTCGCCGTCCTGTCGGCCAACGACCCGACGGCGTTCGCGTGCGTCTTCGGCATCGCCCGCGCCGGCGCGGTCTGGTGCCCGGTCAACCCGCGCAACGAGGCCGAGGAGAACCGCGAGCTGCTCGACCTGTTCGGGTGCTCGGTGCTGCTCTACCAGGCCGCCTTCGCGCCGCTGGTCGCCAAGGTCCGCGACGCGCTGCCCGCGCTGACCACCCTGGTCTGCCTCGACGGGGACGGGGACGGCGACCCGTCCCTGGACGCCTGGCTCGACGCCGGAGGCGACGTCGACCTGCCCGACGAGGGGCTGTCGCCGCCCGACGACGTCGTCCTGCTCGTCGGCACCGGCGGGACGACGGGGCGGCCGAAGGGCGTGCGGCTGACCGGCCGCAACCTGGAGGCGATGGCGGCGCTGACCCTGATGAGCTACCCGTTCGGCGGGCGGCCGCGGTACCTCGCGCTGGCCCCGCTCACCCACGCCGCCGGGGTGCTCTGCTTCCCGGTGATGGCACTGGGCGGCGAGGTCGTCGTGATGCCGCGGCCCGACCTCGGCGAGTTCCTGGCGCTCGTCGAGCGGCACCGGGTCACCCACGCCTTCCTGCCGCCCACGCTCGTCTACATGCTGCTCGAGCGCCCCGAGCTCGACGCGACGGACCTCTCGTCGCTGCAGTGCCTCTGGTACGGCGCCGCACCGATCTCGGCGGACCGGCTCGAGCAGGCGCTGACGCGCATCGGGCCGGTGATGGGCCAGCTCTTCGGCCAGTCCGAGGCGCCGATGATGGTCTCGACCATGGCCCCCGCCGACCACTTCCGGCCCGACGGCAGCGTCGCCCGCGAGCGGCTGCACTCGGCCGGCCGGCCCACGCCGCTCACCCGGGTCGCGATCATGGACGACGAGGGCCGGCTGCTGCCGCCGGGGGAGCGGGGCGAGGTCGTGGTCCGCGGGCCGCTCGTGATGGACGGCTACCACCGCGACCCGGCCGCCACGGCGGAGGCCGCCCGGTTCGGCTGGCACCACACCGGCGACATCGGCTACCTCGACGACGACGGCTGGCTGTACCTGGTGGACCGGGCCAAGGACATGATCATCAGCGGCGGGTTCAACGTGTACTCGGCCGAGGTGGAGCGGGTCCTGATGACGCACCCCGGCGTCCAGGACTGCGCCGTCCTGGGGCTCCCGGACGAGAAGTGGGGGGAGCGGGTGGTCGCCGTCGTGCAGGCCCGGCCCGGTGTCGCCCTCGACCCCGGTGACCTGCGCGCGTTCGCCCGCGACCGCATCGGCCCGGTCAAGGCGCCCAAGCAGGTGGAGGTGTGGCCGGACCTGCCGCGCTCGAAGATTGGGAAGGTGCTCAAGCCCGACGTCCGGGCCCGCCTGCTCGCCTGAGGCGCGAGCCGGTCGGTCGGCGTGCCCGCGGGGAGGTCGCCGTCCCGTGTCACCGCTGCGGGGCCGGCAGGGCGGTCATCGCCGTCTCGGCGATCGCCAGGAGGTCCTCGGTGGTGCCCCCGTCCCGGGCGCAGCCGGACATGCCGCGCATGACCGCCACGAGGAAGGTGGCGAGCCGGTCGGTCGGCGTGCCCGCCGGGAGGTCGCCGTCCCGCACCCCCCGGTCGAGCCGGCGTCGCAGCCGCTCCTGCACGTCCGCCCGCTGCGCCGCGAGGCGGGGCTCGGTCAGCATCAGGCAGCCCGGCGGCGTCGACGCGGCGGTGTGCGCCCGCGCGGTGTCCTCCAGCATCCGGGCGACGGCCTCGCGCGCCGTCGGGAGGGCGGTCGCGCGGTCGACGCCCTCGCACGTGCGGCGGAAGTACTCGGCCGAGGCCTCCGCGAACAGGGTCTCCTTGTCGCCGAAGGCGGCGTACAGGCTGGGCGGGGTCACCCCCATGGCCCCGGTCAGCATCGCGATCGAGGTGCCCTCGAAGCCCGAGCGCCAGAACTGCTCGACGGCGGCCGCCAGCGCCGTGTCGCGATCGAAGCTGCGCGGTCTGCCGGCCACTCCCCGAGCATAACGTAGCGATCGCTATGGAAGCTGCTACGCTCGCCGCAATCCATAGTGATCGCTACAGAAAGAGGACGTCATGAGGCTGCAGGGTGCGGTCGTGCTGGTCACCGGAGCCAACCGGGGCATCGGGGCGGAGTTCGTCGCCCGGCTCCGGGAGCGCGGGGCGGCGAAGGTCTACGCGGCCGCCCGCGACGTGCGCACCGTGCAGGCGGCGGACGGGGTCCACCCCATCGAGCTCGACGTCACGGACCCGCGCCAGGTCGAGGACGCCGCCCGCGCGGCCGGCGACGTGCAGGTCCTCGTCAACAACGCGGGCATCTCCACGGGCACGGCGCTGGTCACCGGCGACGAGGCGGCCATCCGGCGGGAGATGGACACCAACTTCTACGGCCCGCTGCTCACGACCCGCGCGTTCGCGCCGGTCCTCCGGGCGAACGGTGGCGGGGCCGTCCTCAACGTCGTCTCGGCGCTGTCCTGGTTCACCGCCCCGGGCTCCGGCGCCTACGCCGCCTCGAAGGCCGCGGCCTGGATGCTGACCGACAGCACCCGGCTCGAGCTCGCCGCCCAGGGCACGCACGTCGTGGGCGTGCACATGGGGCTGGTCGACACCGACATGGCCCGGGGCCTGCAGGCGCCGAAGATCGCGCCGTCGGTCCTGGTCGGTGCCGCCCTCGACGCCGTCGAGTCGGGCGCGCAGGAGGTGCTGGCCGACGACTGGGCGCGCTTCGTCAAGGCCGGCCTCCCGCTGGACCCGGAGCAGCGGTACGACCGGCTGTTCTCCGCCCTCGGGGCGCGCTGAGGAGCCGGCTCAGTCGGCGGCGGGCTCGGGCTTCCGGGCGCGGCTCGGCTGCACCCGCATCGGCTCGCCCGGCATCTTCGGGTAGTCGGGGGGATAGGGCATGTCGCCGAGCCCGAGGTCGGTGGCCTGCCGCTCGGCGAGCTCGAGCAGCGGCTCGATGCCGAAGGCGTGCCCGGCGAGGCCCGCGTGCTTGTCACCGACCGCGCGGAACCGCTCCGGCATGGTCAGCACCGTGAAGTCGGTCGGGTGCACGTCGGGCAGTTCGTCCCAGTCCAGCGGCGCGGACACCGGCGCGTGCGGCTTGGGCCGGATGGAGTAGGCGCTGGCGATCGTGCGGTCCCGGGCCATCTGGTTGTAGTCGATGAAGATCTTCTCGCCGCGCTCCTCCTTCCACCACGACATGGTCACGCGGTCGGGCAGGCGGCGCTCCAGCTCGCGGCCGAACGCGATCACCGCCCGGCGCACGTCGGTGAACGTCCACCGCGGCTGGATCGGCACGTAGATGTGCACGCCCCGCCCGCCGGAGGTCTTGGGCCAGCCCTCCATGCCGAACTCGGCCAGCAGCTCGCGCACGTGCGGGGCGACCCGGACGGCGTCGGAGAAGTCGGTGCCCGGCTGCGGGTCGAGGTCGATGCGGATCTGGTTCGGCGACTCGACGTTGGTCTTGTCCACCGGCCAGGGGTGGAAGGTCAGCGTGCCGAGGTTGGCGCACCACGCGACGACGGCGACCGAGTCGGGCGCGATCTCGTCGGCGGTGCGCCCGCTCGGGAACGTGATGTGCGCCGTCGGCACCCACTCGGGCGCGTTCTTGGGCACCCGCTTCTGGTAGAAGGCGTCACCGGTGTTGTCCATCCGGGTGGACAGCCGGGCGCCCTCGAACACCCCGCCGGGCCAGCGCTCGAGCGTCGTCGGCCGGTCCCGCAGGGCGAACAGGATCCCCTCGCCGACGGCGACGAAGTACTCGACGACGTCGATCTTGCGGATCCCGTGCTCGGCGAAGTACGGCTTCTCCGGGCTGGAGACGCGCACCTCGTGCCCGTCGACGGTCAGGACGACGGCGTCCTTGCTGCTGGCCACCCGTCAGCTCCCCGGGTCGGGACGGGTCAGGCCGGGCACGTCAGCCCGTCCTGCGGCACCGTCAGGTCGATGAGGTAGGCGTTGACGGCGGCGCTGATGCAGTCGGTCTTCGGGTAGGCCGTGTGGCCCTGCCCCTGCCAGACCAGCAGCGACCCCGCGGTGAGGTCCTCGGCCATGTCCTCGGCGCCGGGCAGCGGGGTCACCGGGTCGCCGGTGTTGCCCACGACCAGGATCGGCGCGCTGCCCTCGGCGTCCCGCTCGGGCAGCGGGGTGCGCGGGGCCTCCCACGTCGAGCAGGTGTAGAGGCCGGCGGCGGAGCCCGCGCCGAACAGCGGGTAGCGGGCCGACCAGTCCTGCGCGAGCTGCAGCACCTCCTCCTCTGAGAACGTCTCGTCCTCGGGGGTGTCGGCGCAGTTGATGGCCAGGTTCGCGTCGGTCAGGTTCGTGTACGACCCGTCCTCGAGCCGGCCGGTGTAGGAGTCGGCGAGGGAGAACACGCCCGCGGCGTCGCCGTTGCGGGCGGCGGCCAGCGACTGCGACAGCTGCGGCCACGACGCGGTGTCGTAGAGCGCCGCCAGCACCGCCGTCATGATCACGCCGGGCGTCGCCGCCCGGGTCTCGCCGGGCCGGGCGCTCGGGATCGGTGCGCCCGCGGCCTGGGCGAGCAGCTCGTCGAGGAAGCGCCGCGGTTCGCCGCCGAGCGGGCAGCCCGACACCAGGCCGGTGCAGTTGCCGGCGAAGGCGTCGAAGCTCGCCTCGAGCCCGGCCGCCTGCGACTCGGCCTTCTCCTGCGGGTCGGCGTCGGGGTCGACGACGGCGTCGAGCACCAGCGCGCGGACGTTCTGCGGGAATAGCTCGGCGTAGGTGGAGCCGAGCGTGGTGCCGTAGGAGTAGCCGAGATAGCTCAGCTGCTCGTCGCCGAGCGCCTCCCGCAGGAGGTCCATGTCGCGGGCGGTGTCGACGGTGTTGAAGGTGCCCAGCGCGTCGCCGTACTCGTCGGCGCAGGCATCGGCGGCCTCGTCGGCCAGGGCGAGCACCTCGTCGAGCTGGGCCTGCGTCGTCGGGCGGGGCTCGGCGGCGGTGGACCGGTCCTTGAGCTCGGCGGGGATGCACTCGACGGCCGTGGACAGGCCCACCCCGCGCGGGTCGAAGCCGACCAGGTCGAAGCGGCGCAGCACGTCCTCGGGCATCGACAGCGCCAGCCCGATCGCCGCGTCGGCGCCGGAGCCGCCGGGCCCGCCCGGGTTGACCAGCAGCGAGCCGATCCGGTCGGTCTGCCCGGCGAGCGTCGCGCGCACGAGGAACAGCGGCAGCGTGGCGCCGTCGGGCTCGTCGTGGTCGATGGGCACCTCGGTGCGGCCGCACTCGAAGGCCAGGTCGCGCTCGCTGCCCGGCGTGCCGGCGACGAGGTCGGTGATCTCGGTGTCGCAGTCCTGCCAGGTGATCGGGGCCGCCTCCGGCTCGGCCGGCGTGGACGAGGCCGCCGACGACGACGCGTCGCTCCCGCCGGAGGACTCGGAGAAGGAGGTGCACCCGGTGACCGCCAGGAGCAGTCCGGTCGTGGCGGCGAGCATGCCGCGGCGCAGACGCATGACCTCCACCGTAGGTCGGGACGGGCGGGTGCCGGTCATCCGGTGAAGACCTCGGCGAGGTCGTAGCGGACCGGCACGTCGAGCTGGTCGTAGGTGCAGCTCTCCGGCGTCCGGTCCGGCCGCCAGCGCAGGAACTGCCCGGTGTGCCGCAGCCGCCGGCCCTCCAGCTGGTCGTACTTGACCTCCACGACCAGCTCCGGCCGCAGCGGCACCCAGGAGAGGTCCTTCTTCGCGTTCCAGCGGCTCTGGGCGCCGGGCATCCGGTGCTCGCCGTTCTCCTGCAGCTCGGCGTTGGCCCAGTCCTGCCACGGGTGCCCGTCGAGCGCGTCGGCGCGGTAGGGCGCCAGCTCCTCGACCAGCTCCGCCCGCCGGGCCATGGGGAAGGACGCCGCGACGCCGATGTGCTGCAGGCCGCCGTCGTCGTAGAGGCCGAGCAGCAGCGACCCGACGATCGGCCCGCTCTTGTGCCAGCGGAAGCCCGCGACCACGCAGTCGGCGGTGCGCACGTGCTTGACCTTCGTCATCAGCCGCTGGTCGGGCCCGTAGGGCAGGTCGGGGGCCTTGGCGACGACGCCGTCGAGGCCCGCGCCCTCGAACTCCTCGAACCAGCGCTGCGCGGTGGTCGCGTCCTGCGTGAGCGCCGTCAGGTGCACCCGGTCGGTGCCGGTGACCACCTGCTCCAGCCGTGCCCGTCGCTGCGCGAACGGCACCTCGAGCAGCGACTCGTCGCCGACCGCCAGCAGGTCGAAGGCGACCAGGTGGGCCGGTGTCTGCTCGGCCAGCAGGTCGACCCGCGACTTCGCCGGGTGGATGCGCTGCAGCAGCGACTCAAAGTGCAGCCGGTCGCCCTGCGGGACGACGATCTCGCCGTCGACGACGCAGCGCTCCGGCAGCGCCTCCTTCACCGCGGCCACGACCTCGGGGAAGTAGCGGGTCAGCGGGCGCTCGTTGCGGCTGCCCAGCTCGACCTCGTCGCCGTCGCGGAAGACGATGCAGCGGAACCCGTCCCACTTCGGCTCGTAGTACAGGCCGTCGGCGGTGGGCAGCTTCGTGGCCGCCTTCGCCAGCATCGGCTTCACCGGCGGCAGCACGGGCAGGTCCATGCAGGTCAGTCAACCAGCGGGGCCCGACACGGCACAGGACGACGTCGACCGGACGGGTGGTCCCTCCGGGCGTGCGGGATCCTCGGGGGATGCAGCAGGGGACAGACGCCGCGCCGGGCGGCCGGGTGCTCGGCGGCCGGTACACGCTCCTGTCCCTGCTGGCGACCGGCGGCATGGGGCAGGTGTGGCGCGGGCGCGACGAGCTCCTACGGCGCGACGTCGCGGTCAAGGTGCTGCGCGGCGAGTTCAACGGCGACCCGACCTTCCGAGCCCGTTTCCGCGCCGAGGCGCAGCACGCCGCCGGCCTGGTGCACCCGCACATCGCCACGCTGTTCGACTACGGCGAGGGGGCCGACGGCGCCGACGGCGATCCGGTCGCCTGGCTGGTCATGGAGCTGGTGCAGGGCGAGTCGCTGGCCGGCGTGCTGACCCGCGGCCCGCTCGACCCGGCGGAGGCGGCGCGGCTGCTCCGCGACGCGGCCGCGGGCCTCGGCGCGGCGCACGCGGCCGGCGTCGTGCACCGCGACGTCAAGCCCGGCAACGTCCTGGTCGCCGCCGACGGCACCGTGAAGATCACCGACTTCGGCATCGCCCGGTCGGCGGCCAGCGCCGCGCTCACCGGCACCGGGCAGGTCATCGGCACCGCGCAGTACATGGCGCCGGAGCTCGTGTCGGGCCTGCCCGCGTCCCCGGCCAGCGACGTCTACTCCCTCGGCCTCGTCGGCTACCAGTGCCTCACCGGGCGGCTGCCCTTCGACGGCGAGACGCCCATGCAGGTGGCGCTCATGCAGGTGCACGCCCAGCCCGCGCCCCTGCCGGAGACCGTCCCGGCGGGGCTGCGGGCGGTGGTCGAGCGGGCGCTGGACAAGGACCCGGCCCGCCGCTTCCCCGACGGCGGCGCCCTGCGTGCGGCGCTCGCCGCGGTCCCCGGGCCCGCCGCCGGCGCGGCCGCCCTCGCGCGCGCCGACACCGCGGTCCTGGGCGGCGCGGTCCTCGGCGGCGCGGTCCTCGGCGGCGCGGTCCTGGGCGGCGCCGTCCCGCCGCCGGCCACCCGGGTGCTGACGCCGCCCGCCCCGTCGACCCCCGCACCTGGGACGGGATCGGCTCCCCGGCGCCGCCGGGGCCTCCTGCTCGCGCTCGGGGCGCTGCTCGCGGCGCTGGCCGTCGTCGGCGTGGTGCTCGCGAACGCCGGCGACGGCGGGGACGCGACCCCGGCGGCCCCGACGACCACGTCGTCGGCACCCGCACCGGCCCCGGACCCGACGGTCGCGGTGACCGCCGCCGACCACGTCGGCCGCCCCGTGGGCGAGGTGCAGCAGGAGCTCACCGCCCGCGGGCTCCAGGTGACGCTGCGCCCGGTCACCACCGCCGACGTCCCCGACGGCCAGGTGATCACCCTCGACCCCGTCGGCGCGCTGGCGCCCGGCACGGTCGTCACCGTCACGCACGCCGTCGCCCCGCCGCCGGCCCCCGCCCCGCCGACCACCGCGCCGGCACCGGAGGCGCCGGCCGAGGAGGACGACGAGGACGAGGGCAACGGGAACGGCAACGGCCGCGGGAACGGCAACGGGAACGGCAACGGGCGGGGCGGCCGCGGCGACGACTGACCGGGACGGCGCCCGCGGGGGCTAGCGTCCGGGCGTGCGCCTGCTCGAGCGCGGGGAGCAGACGGCCGCCCTCGCCGCGGCCGCGCGGTCGGCGGCGGCCGGCCGCGGAGGCGTCGTGCTCGTCACCGGCGAGGCGGGCATCGGCAAGACGGCGCTGGTGACCGGGCCGGCCGCCCGGGTCCCCGGTGTCCGCGTGCTCACCGGCCGCTGCGACGACCTGGCCACGCCGCGCCCGCTCGGGCCCCTGCGCGACGTCGCCCGCGAGGTCGGTGGCCCGCTGGCCCTGGCGCTGGCCGGTCGCGGCGACGTCGCGGACGCGCTGCTCGCCGAGCTGTCGCGGCCGACCGTGCTGGTGCTCGAGGACGTGCACTGGGCCGACGACGCGACCCTCGACCTCGTGCGGACGGTCGGCCGTCGGGTGACGGGGCTGCCCGCCGTCCTGGTGCTCACCTACCGCGACGCCGAGCCCGACGGCGGGGCGCCGCTGCGGTCGGCGCTCGCCACCCTGCCGCCGGCGGCGGTCACCCGGTTGCCGCTGGCGCCGCTGTCGGAGGCGGCGGTCGCCGAGCTCGTCGGCGAGCAGGTCGGCGACGGCGCGGCGCGGGTGCACGCCCTCACCGGCGGCAACCCCTTCTACGTCACCGAGCTGGCCGCCGCGGGCACGACGGCGCCGCCGCCGTCGGTGCGCGACGCCGTCACCGGCCGCGTCGCCGCCCTCTCCCCGGCAGCCCGGGCGCTGGTCGAGCTCGTGTCGGTCGTCCCCGCCCGCGCGGGCACCGGCGTCCTCGACGCGGTCCTCCCCGGGTGGCCGGTGGCCGCCGCCGAGCCGGAGCGGGCCGGCCTGCTGACCGTCGGCCCGGACGCGGTCGCCTTCCGCCACGAGCTCGCCCGCACCGCCGTCGCCGAGACGCTCCCCGCCGCCGACCGGCGCCGCCTGTCGGCGGCCGTCCTCGCCGCGCTGCAGCGGCTGGGCGCCGACCCGGCCGACCTCGTGCACCACGCGGAGGCCGCCGGCGACGTCGCCGCCCTGGCCGCGGCCGCGCTGCCCGCCGCCCGGGCCGCCGCGGCGGCGGGCGCCACCCGCGAGGCGTTCGCGCACTACCGCCGCGCGGTGCCGCTGGCCGGGGCGCTGCCCGACGCGGAGCGGGCGGCGCTGTCCGAGGAGCTGGCGGGCGCCGCCTACCTCGCCGGGCAGGTGCCCGACGCGCTGGCGGCCGTCGACGCGGCCGCGGCCGCGCACCGCGCCACCGACGACCGGCGGGGGCTGGGCCGGTGCGCGCGGGTCCGGTCGCGGCTGCACTGGTACGCCGGCGACGGCGCGGCCGCGCGCCGGGAGGCCGCCGCCGCGGTCGCGCTGCTCGAGCCGCTCGGCGACTCCGCCGACCTGGCGCGCGCCCGGGCCGCGGTCGCGCAACTGGCCATGCTGGGCGACCGCGCGGAGGAGGCGCTCGCGGAGGGCCGGCGGGCGGCCGCGCTGGCCGACCGGCTCGGCGACGCCGCCACCGCCGCGCACGCCCGGGTGACCACCGGGACCGTCGAGGCACAGGCCGACCCCACCGCCACGGCCACCCTGGAGGACGCGCACCGGGCGGCAGCGGCGGCCGGTGACCACCACGAGGCGGTGCGCGCGCTGGTCAACCTGGCCTGGACGCAGCTGCTGTGGCTGCGGCCGGGTGCCGCCAGCGCGGCCGCGGATCGGGCGGCCGCGCACGCCGCGGCGCACGAGGTCGACGCGCTCGGCGGCTACGCCCGGCTCACGACGGCGTGGCTGCGGCTGCGCGCCGGCGATCCGGTGGACGTCGAGACCGCCGCCCGCGCGGAGGCCGGCCGCGACGGCTCGGTGAGCGACCTGCTGGCCCGCACGCTGCTGGCCGAGCGGGCGGTGCGGCGCGGTGACCCCGACGCGGACGAGCGGCTGGCCGACGTCGCGGCCCGGGCCGACCGCACCGGCGAGCTGCAGCGCCTCGTGCCCGTGCTCGAGCTGGCGGTCGAGGACGCGCTCGTCCGCGGGGGACCGATGCCCACCGCGCGCGCCGCCCGCGCCGTCGAGCTGGCCCGGGCGGCCGGTGGCGCCGGCTGGGGTGGCGGGCGGCTGGCGGCCTGGGCGTCGCTCGCCGGGGTGCGCCACGACGCCGACGGCCCGGCCGCGCCCGCCCACGCGGCCCTGCTGGCCGGGGACCCCCGGGCCGCCGCCGACGCCTTCGGCGCCCTCGGCTGGCCGCACGACCGCGCGCTGTGGCTCTCCTCCCTCGACGACGCGGACGCCCTGGCCGAGGCGCTGGAGACGGCGCGGGCGCTGGGCGCCGCGCCGCTGGCCGCGCGGGTGACCCGGCGCATGCGGGAGCTCGGTCTCGCCGTCCGGCACGGGCGGCGGGGGACCACCCGTGCCCACCCGGCGGGGCTGACCGCCCGGCAGGCCGAGGTGCTGCGGCTGCTGGCCGAGGGGCTGACCAACGCGGAGATCGCCGCGCGGCTGGTGGTCTCGCCGCGGACGGCCGAGCACCACGTCACCGCGGTCCTCGGCCGGCTCGGCGCCGGCGGCCGGCGGGAGGCGGTCCGCCGGGCGGCGGAACTGGGCCTGCTCAGTAGCTGAAGGTGGTGGCGCCCTCGTCGCCGATCCACGTCCAGAGCGGGACGGTGCCGGCCAGCTCGGCGCCCTTGACCAGCCGCCCGGCGTCGAGCTGCTTGGCCTCGAAGCAGACCGGGCAGACGAACCAGCGGCCGCCCGCGGCGAGGAAGCGGTCCATCAGCGACGGCAGCGGCGGGCACCCGGCGCACGCGGTGCCGACCGCGGTGCCCTCCAGGGCGAGCCGGACGGCCTCCTTGGCCGCGAACACGACCGTCTCGCGGCCGGTCTCGGCGGCGCCGACGGCCATGAGCATCGCGACGGTGACCTTCTCCGGGTCCTCGAGACCGGTGGTGAGACTGACGACGGCCTTGGCCATGACGTCCTCCTGGGGTCGCGGCCCGCCCGGGGTGGCGGGTCCGGCGACGACGCTAGGGACGCCCCGACCTGCGGACATGGGTCCCGGGCGCCCATCTGAGCGCCGCGGACCCCCACGCGAGCGCCGCCCCGCCGGTCAGGTGCGGGCCGCGCCCACCGCGTAGCGGGTGAACAGGACGCCGTCCTCCTCCAGCACCTGCAGCAGCCGCGGGCGGACGACGTCGCGCAGCGCGGGCCCGACCAGCCGCGCCTCGCCGCCGACCAGCGCGGGGGAGAGGGTGAGGTCGAGCTCGTCGACGACGCCCGCCTCCAGCGCGGCCGCCAGCAGCGCCGGCCCTCCCTCGCACACCAGCTGCTCGAGCCCGCGCCCGGCGAGCTCGTCGAGCGCCAGCGGCAGGTCGACGTCGTCGTCCCCGCAGACGAGCACGTCCACGCCGGCGGCGGCGAGGGCTGCCCGGCGCTCGGCGGGCGCCGCCGCGCAGGTGACCAGCACCGTCGAGGGCACCGCCAGCCGGCCGTCCGGGGCGAGCGACGCCCGCCGCGACACCACGACCACCGGCGCCCCGGCGGGCCGCCCGAGCGACGACCGCAGCGCGGCTACGGCGGGGTCGGCGTCCACCGGCCGGTAGCCCTCCGCGGTGGCCGTGCCGGCACCCACCAGGACGCCGTCGGCGAGCGCCCGCAGCGTCCGGAAGACCCTCTCGTCCCCCGGCGACCCGAGCCCCGCGCTCCGCCCGCCGACGGCGATCGCGCCGTCGAGGGAGGTCACGAAGTCCACCCGCAGCGACCGGCCCGGCGGGAGCCGGTAGGCGTCGGCGAGGTCGCCGTCGGACAGGTCGCCCGCGGGGTCCGGGTGCAGCCGGCGCATCAGGTGGTGAGGACCGCGGCGCTCTCGGCCGGCAGGGTCACCGTCGTCCCGTCCAGCGCCGGCTCGCCGGACGTCGCGAACAGCACGCCGGTCGCCGTCCGGTCGAGGTCGACCTCCTGCTCCTCGCCGGACAGGTTGGCCACCACCCGCAGCGAGCCGCGGTGCACGACCAGCACGCGGTCGTCCTCGTCCCAGCCGACCTCGACGGCCGACAGGTCGGCGTCGGCCAGCTCGGGGTGCGCCCGCCGGAGTGCGAGCAGCGTGCGGTGGACCTCCAGCAGCCGGGCGTGCGGCTCGCGCTCCGGCTCGGACCAGTCGAGCTTCGAGCGGCGGAAGGTCTCCGGGTCCTGCGGGTCGGGCACCTCGTCGGCGTCCCAGCCGTGCCCGGCGAACTCGCTCTTGCGGCCCTCCGCCGTCGCCCGGCCGATGTCGGGGTCGGTGTGGCTGGTGAAGAACTGCCACGGGGTCGCCGCGCCCCACTCCTCGCCCATGAACAGCATCGGGGTGAACGGGCTGGTCAGCACCAGGGTGGCGCCGACGGCGAGCAGGCCGGGGGAGAGGGTGGCCGAGATCCGGTCGCCGACGGCGCGGTTGCCGATCTGGTCGTGGTCCTGCAGGTAGCCGAGGAACTTCCAGCCCGGCAGGCGGGCGGTGTCCACCGGCCGGCCGTGGTGCCGGCGGCGGAAGCTCGACCAGGCGCCGTCGTGGAAGAACGCGCCGGTGAGCGTCTTGGCCACGCCGCCGAGCCCGGCATCGGCGAAGTCGCGGTAATAGCCCTGCCCCTCGCCGGTCAGCGTGGCGTGCAGCGCGTGGTGCAGGTCGTCGCTCCACTGGGCGTCGATCCCGGTGCCGCCCGCGATGCGCGGGGTGACCAGGCGCGGGTCGTTGAGGTCGCTCTCGGCGATGAGCGTGAGCGGCCGGCGCACCGCGACCGACAGCGCCTCGACCTCGCGTGCCATCTCCTCCAGCACGTGGGTGGCCCGCTCGTCGACCAGCGCGTGCACGGCGTCGAGACGCAGCCCGTCGACGTGCATGTCGCGCAGCCACATCAGCGCGTTGTCCAGGATGTAGCGGCGCACCTCGTCGGAGTCCGGCCCCGACAGGTTCACCGACTCGCCCCAGGTGTTCGCGCCGCCCTCGGAGAAGATCGGCATGAACAGGGGCAGGTAGTTCCCGGACGGCCCGAGGTGGTTGTAGACGACGTCCTGGATGACGCCGAGGCCGCGCTGGTGGCAGGCGTCGACGAACCGCTGGTAGGCCGCCGGGCCGCCGTAGCTCTCCTGCACGGCGTACCAGAGCACGCCGTCGTAGCCCCAGTTGTGCGTGCCGTCGAAGGTGTTCACCGGCAGCAGCTCGACGAAGTCGACGCCGAGGTCGACGAGGTGGCCGAGCCGGTCGATCGCCGAGTCGAGCGTGCCCTCGGGGGTGAACGTGCCGACGTGCATCTCGTAGACGACGCCGCCGGCCAGCGGGCGCCCGGTCCACGCGCCGTCGCCCCACGCGTACGAGGACGGGTCGAACCGGCGGGAGAGGCCGTGCACGCCGGCGGGCTGCCGCCGCGCGCGCGGGTCGGGACGCGGCGTGTCGTCGTCGCCGAGCAGGAACCCGTAGTCGGCGTCGGGGCCGGCCTCGACCTCCGCGCGCCACCAGCCCTGGTCGTCGCGGCGCATGTCGTGCACGGCACCGTCGACCTGCACGCGCACCCGCTCGGGCACGGGCGCCCAGACGGCGAACTCGACGGGTGCGGACATGCGGGGACCTCCAGAGGTGGTGCGGGGTGACCGGACCGTCTTGCCCGCGCTGCGGCCCGCCAACCACCGGTGCGGCGGCCGGGGGGAGCCCCGGCCGCCGCACGCGGGTCACGGCAGCTGCAGCACCTGGCCGACCGAGATGCGGTTCGGGTTCGGCACCTCGGCGCGGTTGGCGGCCCACAGGGCCCGCCAGCCGCCGTCGACGCCCTCGGCTCGGGCGATCTTGGCGAGGGTCTCGCCGCGGACGACGGTGTGCGTGTCGCCGGAGGCGGCGGGCGCGGCGGCGGGGGCCGCCGCGGGGGCCGGGGCCGGTGCCGCGGCGGGGGACCCCGCCTCGGGCGCCGACGGGTCCAGGGCCTTGCCGCAGGTGGGCCAGGCGCCCGGGCCCTGGACGTCGAGCGTGCGCTCGGCGACGGCGATCTGCTGCTCCTTGGTGGCCAAGTCGGCGCGCGGCGCGTAGGACAGGCCGCCGAAGGCCTCCCAGGTGCTCTGGCTGAACTGCAGCCCGCCGTAGTAGCCGTTGCCGGTGTTGATCGACCAGTTGCCGCTGGACTCGCACGCGGCGACGGCGTCCCAGTCGTTGGGGGCGGCGGCCGAGGCGGGGCCGGCGACGACGCCGATGGCGGCGGCCGCGACGCCGGTCGTCACGAGGGCACGGCGGAGCAGGGACGTGGACGTGCGCATGGGGGTACTCCGATCCGCCGCCTGCGAGGTGAGCTGTCGGGTTCGGAGCGATCGGTGCCCCGGCCGCACGGACGTGCGGCTTCACCCCCAGGCGCTGGTCCGGTCCCCCCGTGACCACGGCGCAGGCGCCGAGATGGGTCCCCCACCCCCGTCCTGGCTGTGCAGAGGTGCGGAGGCCGGTGGACGGGGTTCGGCGGGCCGGCTCCGGCGCCCTCCCGGTGTGGGAGAGCGCCGGGCCACGGTAACGGTCAGGTCACGCGACGCCTCACGCGCCCCAGCCGCAGCCGCCCGTCAGTCGCGGACGAGCAGCGCCACCGGCAGCCGGGCGAGCAGCTCGCCCACCGGCGTCCCGCCGGCGTCGGAGACCACCCGGGTGCCGGTCAGGACGTCCCGCCAGGCGCCGGTGGGCAGCGCCAGCGCGGTGTCGCCCCAGCCCGACGCCGCCAGCGCCACGGGCAGCCGCGTCGCCACGGGAACCGCGCCACCCTGCTCTGCGGACCCGCGGTCGAAGGCGACGACGTGGCCGGCCGCGCTGCCGGTCGCCCGCACCGGCGTGTAGCCGGTGAACAGCTCCGGGCGGTCCCGGCGCAGGCGCAGCGCCCGCGAGGTGACGAGCAGCTTCGCCGCGCCGGTGTCGTCGACCTCCGGCACCTCCCCGCCGTCGAGCCGGGCCAGCAGCGCGCGCCGCGCGCCGTAGTCGACCGGCCGGCGGTTGTCCGGATCGACCAGCGAGTGGTCCCACAGCTCGGTGCCCTGGTAGACGTCGGGGACGCCGGGCATCGTCAGCTGCAGCAGCTTCTGCGCCAGCCCGTTCGACCGCCCGGCCGGCGCGATCCGCGCGACGAACGCCTCGATCTCGCTGTGGGTCGTCGCGTCGTCGAAGGCGGCGTCGACCATCGCGTGCAGCGCGGCCTCGAACTCCTCGTCGACGTCGGTCCACGTCGTCGACAGCCCGGCCTCCCGGGCCGCCTTCTCCGCGTAGGCGTGCGCCCGCTCGCGGGAGAGCGGCCAGGCGCCCACCAGGTTCTGCCACACCAGGTGCGCCAGCGGCCGGTCGGGCAGCGGGTGGCGCGACAGCCAGCCGCGCACCAGGTCGGCCCACTCGGGGGTGACCTCGGCGAGGACGGCCAGGCGGGCCCGGGTGTCCTCGCTGCGCTTGGTGTCGTGCGTGGTGAGGGTGGTCATCGACTCGGGCTTGCGCGCGAGCCGCCGGGCCTGCGCCTCGTGCCACTCGTCGGTGGTGGCGCCGAAGCGGGCCGGGTCGCCGCCGACCTCGTTGAGCACCACGAACCGCGCCCACCGGTAGTAGGCGCTGTCCTCGACGCCCTTGGCCATCACCGGGCCGCTGGTCTGCTCGAAGCGGGTGGCCGCCTCGGTGCCGGCCTGCGCCAGCACCGGGTGCAGCGCGTCGACCGCCGCCACCAGGTCGGGCCGGCGGTCGCGCACGGCGGCCACCGCGGCGTCGAGGTGCTCGCGCCCGTCGGGCAGGTAGCTGCGGTAGACGGAGAAGGTGGCCAGCAGCTCGGCCAGGGCCTCCGTCTGCGTCGCGGCGTCGACGCCCGGCAGCTCGCCGATCACCCGCACCAGCCGGGCGACCTCGGAGCCGAGGATCCCGTCGGTCACCTCGCGCTTGCAGTCGTGCACCAGCTGCGCGTAGTCGACCTCCCGGCCGGCCAGCTCGGTGTCGAGCGCGGTCAGGCCCGCCTCGCCGGCCGGGTCGACGAGCACGTCGCCGACCTCGGCGAGCGCGTCGTAGCCGGTGGTCCCGGCGGTGCGCCAGCTCTCCGGCAGGTCCTCGCCGGGCTCGAGGATCTTCTCGACCACGGTCCAGCGCCCGCCCGAGGCCTCGGCCAGCCGGTCGAGGTAGCCCTTCGGGTCGGCGAGGCCGTCGGGGTGGTCGATCCGCAGTCCGTCGACGGCGCCGTCCTCGACCATCCGCAGCACCAGCTCGTGGGTGGCGCGGAAGACCTCCGGGTCCTCCACCCGCAGCCCGGCCAGGGTGTTGATGGCGAAGAACCGCCGGTAGTTGAGGTCGGCGTCCGCGCGCCGCCAGTCGACCAGCTCGTAGTGCTGCCGGTCGTGCACCTCCTGCGGGGTGCCGTCGCCGGTGCCGGGGGCGAGGGGGAAGCGGTTGTCGTAGTAGCGCAGCTCGCCGTCGACCACCTCCAGCTTCTCGACGTCGTCGGCCGAGCCGAGCACCGGGATGCGCACGCGCCCGCCGCCGGAGTCCCAGTCGACGTCGAACGCCGACGCGTGCGCGCTGTCGCGGCCGTGCTGCAGCACGTCCCACCACCAGGGCGCCTCGGCCGGGTCGGCCACGCCCATGTGGTTGGGCACGAGGTCGAGCACCAGGCCCAGGCCGGACCCGTGCAGCGCGGCGACGAGCCGGTCGAAGCCCTCCTGCCCGCCCCGTGGCTCGTCGACGTGCGCGTGGTCGACGGTGTCGTAGCCGTGCGTGCTCCCCGCCGCCGAGCGCAGCAGCGGGGAGGAGTACGCGTGGCTGACGCCGAGGTCGGCCAGGTAGCCGGCCACGGCCGCGGCGTCGTCGAGGGTGAAGTCGGCGGTCACCTGCAGCCGGTAGGTCGCCGTCGGGACGGCCCTCCGGCGAGCGGCGTCGCCGTCGGTCGCCTCGGTCACGGGGCGGCCTGCAGGACGACGGTGGCGCGCGCCTCGACCCGGACGGTGTCGCCGGCCTTGACCTGCACCGGCTCGACGGCACCCATCTCGGCGGTGTCGACGACGATCGTCCAGCCCTCGGCGTACTCGCCCGGCGGCACGGTGAACTCGATCGGCTCGTGGTGGGCGTTGAAGGCCAGGTAGAAGCAGTCGTCGACGACGTCCTCGCCGCGCTCGTCGGTCTCCCGGATGCCGTGGCCGTTGAGGTACATGGCCAGCGACTTGGCGAACCCGGCGTCCCAGTCCTCGTCGCTCATGAGCTCACCGGCCGGGGTGAACCAGGCGACGTCCTGCACCGGGTCGCCCTCCTCGCGGCGCACCGGGCGGCCGTGGAAGAACCGGCGGCGGCGGAAGGTCGGGTGCTCGGTGCGCAGCCGGGTGACCAGCTTGGTGAACTCCAGCAGCCCCTCGTCGACCGAGTCCCAGTCGATCCAGGTCAGCTCGGAGTCCTGGCAGTAGCCGTTGTTGTTGCCGCCCTGCGTGCGGCCGAGCTCGTCGCCGTGCAGCAGCATGGGCACGCCCTGGCTGAGCATCAGCGACACGAGGAAGTTGCGCCGCTGGCGCGCCCGCAGCTCCAGCACCTCGGCGTCGTCGGTCTCGCCCTCGACGCCGCAGTTCCAGCTGCGGTTGTGGCTCTCGCCGTCGTTGTTGTCCTCGCCGTTGGCCTCGTTGTGCTTCTCGTTGTAGGAGACGAGGTCGTTGAGCGTGAAGCCGTCGTGCGCGGTGACGAAGTTGATGCTCGCCACCGGCCGGCGGCCGGAGTGCTTGTAGAGGTCGGCCGACCCGGAGATCCGGCTGGCGAACTCGCCGATGGTGGCGTCCTCGCCCCGCCAGAAGTCGCGGACGGTGTCGCGGTACTTGCCGTTCCACTCGGTCCACAGCGCCGGGAAGTTGCCGACCTGGTAGCCGCCGTCGCCGATGTCCCACGGCTCGGCGATGAGCTTGACCTGGCTGACGATCGGGTCCTGGTGGACCAGGTCGAAGAAGGCCGACAGCCGGTCCACCTCGTGGAACTGGCGGGCCAGGGTGGAGGCGAGGTCGAAGCGGAAGCCGTCGACGTGCATCTCGGTCACCCAGTAGCGCAGCGAGTCCATGATCAGCTGCAGCGCCTGCGGGGTGCGGACGTTGAGCGAGTTCCCGGTGCCCGTCGTGTCCATGTAGTACTGCTCGTCGCCCTCGACCAGCCGGTAGTACGTCCGGTTGTCGATGCCCTTGAACGACAGCGTCGGGCCCATGTGGTTGCCCTCGGCGGTGTGGTTGTAGACGACGTCGAGGATGACCTCGATGCCGGCCTCGTGCAGCGTCCGGACCATGCCCTTGAACTCCTGGACCTGCTGGCCGTCGGTCTGCTGCGCGTACTCGTTGTGCGGCGCGAAGAAGCCGATCGTGTTGTAGCCCCAGTAGTTGCGCAGGCCCTTCTGCAGCAGCGTGTCGTCCTGCACGAACTGGTGCACGGGCATGAGCTCGATCGCGGTGATGCCCAGGGACTGCAGGTGCTCGATGACCGCCGGGTGCGCGATGCCGGCGTAGGTGCCCCGCAGCTCCTCGGGGATGCGCGGGTGGGTCATCGTCAGGCCCTTGACATGGGCCTCGTAGATGACCGTCTTGTTGTAGGGCGTCCGCGGCGGGCGGTCCACGCCCCAGTCGAAGTACGGGTTGACGACGACGGACTTCGGCATGTGCGGCGCGGAGTCGTCGTCGTTGCGCTCGCCGGACCCGAAGCGGTAGCCGAAGCAGGCCTCGTCCCAGTCGATGTTGCCGTCGATGGCCTTGGCGTAGGGGTCGAGCAGCAGCTTGTTGGGGTTGCAGCGCTGCCCGTTCTCCGGGTCGTAGGGGCCGTGCACGCGGAAGCCGTAGCGCTGCCCGGGCTGGATGCCGGGGAGGAAGGCGTGCCACACGTAGCCGTCCATCTCGGGGAGCCGGATCCGCTCCTCGTTGCCCGCCTCGTCGAAGAGGCAGAGCTCCACCTTCTCCGCGACCTCGCTGAAGATGGCGAAGTTCGTCCCGGTGCCGTCGTAGGTGGCGCCGAGGGGGTAGGCGGAACCGGGCCACACCTGGGTCCGGGGCTGGGTCATGGACGTCGTTCCTCCTGCAGGGGGCGCCCCGGGCGGGGGTCCGGGACGCGGTGGCCCCCCGCCACGGCCGTCGGCAGGGGGTCTGGGCACGGGCTGCCCGCCCGTCCCTTGCCCGATCCGGCCCGGCCCACACCTGCCGCGGTGCAGGTCACGTCCCGCCCGTCCCGGCGGTCCCGGTGGTCCCGGCGCCGCGACGACGACGCCCCCCACGGCGGGGCCGCGGGGGGCGTCGTGCGCAGGTCCGGCGGCGCCTGTCCGGCGGCCGGGGAGCGGCGCCGGGTCCGACCTCGCCCTGTCCGGGTGGCACTGGTCCCTGCGCGCTCCTGCGAGGCGACACGCTAGCGGGGACGGCGCGCCGGGACGAGCACCGAGGCCCCTCCCGGCCTCCCGGCACGGTCCCGTCCGTCCCGCCCGGCGCAGTCGCACGTCCCGTCCCAGCGGTTTCTGTCGCACGCCGGTCGTACCGTCGTCCCCGTGCGCGCGACCACCGACATCCGGCCCACCCAGGGGCGTTTCCGCGTCGTCAGCGAGTTCCAGCCCTCGGGTGACCAGCCGGCCGCCATCAAGGCCCTCGCCGAGCGGGTGAACGCCGGCACGCAGGACTCGGTGCTGCTGGGCGCCACCGGCACCGGGAAGTCGGCCACCACCGCCTGGCTCATCGAGCAGGTGCAGCGGCCCACGCTGGTGATGGCGCCGAACAAGACCCTCGCCGCCCAGCTGGCCAACGAGTTCCGCGAGCTGCTGCCGGACAACGCCGTCGAGTACTTCGTCTCGTACTACGACTACTACCAGCCCGAGGCCTACGTCCCGCAGACCGACACCTACATCGAGAAGGACTCCTCGATCAACGAGGAGGTCGAGCGGCTGCGGCACTCGGCCACCAACAGCCTGCTCACCCGGCGCGACGTCGTCGTGGTCTCCACCGTCTCCTGCATCTACGGCCTGGGCACGCCGTCGGAGTACGTCGAGCGGGCGCTGAAGATCTCGGTGGGGGAGGAGCGCGACCGCGACGAGCTGCTGCGCACCCTGGTCACCGAGCAGTACACCCGCAACGACCTGTCGTTCACCCGCGGCACGTTCCGGGTGCGCGGCGACACGATCGAGGTCTTCCCGGTTTACGAGGAGCTCGCCGTCCGGATCGAGATGTTCGGCGACGAGGTGGAGCGGCTGTACTACCTGCACCCGCTCACCGGCGAGGTCGTCCGCGAGGTCCAGGAGCTGTTCGTCTTCCCCGCCAGCCACTACGTCGCCGGTCCCGAGCGGATGGAGCGGGCGATCGGCACCATCGAGGCAGAGCTCGAGGGGCGGCTGGCGGAGCTCGAGAAGCAGGGCAAGCTGCTGGAGGCGCAGCGGCTGCGCATGCGCACCACCTACGACATCGAGATGATCCGCCAGGTCGGCTTCTGCTCGGGCATCGAGAACTACAGCCGGCACATCGACGGCCGCGCGCCGGGCTCCGCGGGCGCCTGTCTCATCGACTACTTCCCCGACGACTTCCTGCTGGTCATCGACGAGTCGCACGTGACCGTCCCGCAGATCGGCGGCATGTACGAGGGCGACATGAGCCGCAAGCGGACGCTCGTCGAGCACGGCTTCCGGCTGCCCTCGGCGATGGACAACCGCCCGCTGAAGTGGGAGGAGTTCACCGACCGGATCGGCCAGACCGTCTACCTGTCGGCCACCCCCGGCCCCTACGAGCTGGGCCGCGTGCAGGGCGACGTCGTCGAGCAGGTCATCCGCCCGACCGGCCTGGTCGACCCGGAGGTCGTCGTCAAGCCGACCAAGGGCCAGATCGACGACCTGGTGGGCGAGATCCGCGAGCGCACCGAGAAGGACGAGCGGGTCCTGGTCACCACCCTGACCAAGAAGATGGCCGAGGACCTCACCGACTACCTGCTCGAGCTCGGCATCAAGGTCCGGTACCTGCACTCCGAGGTCGACACGCTGCGCCGGGTCGAGCTGCTGCGGGAGCTCCGGCAGGGCGAGTACGACGTGCTGGTCGGCATCAACCTGCTGCGCGAGGGCCTCGACCTGCCCGAGGTGTCGCTGGTGGCCATCCTCGACGCCGACAAGGAGGGCTTCCTGCGGTCGGGCACGTCGCTGATCCAGACGATCGGCCGCGCCGCCCGCAACGTGTCCGGCCAGGTGCACATGTACGCCGACACGATCACGCCCTCGATGGCCACGGCGATCGAGGAGACCAGCCGGCGCCGCGAGAAGCAGATCGCCTACAACCGCGAGCGGGGCATCGACCCGCAGCCGCTGCGCAAGAAGATCGTCGACCTCCTCGACGGGATCTACCGCGAGGCGGAGGACGGCGGCGCGGAGCTCGTCGGCGGATCGGGCCGGCAGCAGTCGCGCGGCAAGGCGCCGGTGCCGGGGCTGTCGTCGAAGACGAAGGCGAAGGGCAAGGCCGGGGCGATCGACGTCCAGGGCCTGCCGCGCGCGGAGCTCGCCGACCTGATCAGCCAGATGAACGACCAGATGCTGGCCGCCGCCCGCGAGCTGCAGTTCGAGGTGGCCGCCCGGCTGCGCGACGAGCTGACCGAGCTCAAGAAGGAGCTGCGCCAGCTCGACGCCGCGCACGCCTGACCGGGCCCGCGGGGCCGGCCGGTGCGCCGGCCCCGCGGACCGTGCGCCGGGCCCGGCGGCCCGCGGACACCTCCGGGTGAGACGGACGCAACCGTCTGCCCGGGTCGGGAACCCGCCGCGCCCCGCCGCCCGTTGAGCGTCCTGGACCCACCCGTGCGACGTTCCTGCGCCTCGCGGACCGGGTCCTGCGTGGAGGGGAGTATCCCGCCGCGGTGGCGTCGTCAGCACGGGCCGCAGGACCCCGGCGCCACCGGCCGACCGCGATGCGGTCGGTGGGAGAGACCTCCGGTGCTGACAACTGCCAGTGGACCGGAGGTACCACCGTATGGACGTCCCCTTCTGGGTGTGGGCGATCACCGTCGGCGCGATCATCGCGATGATCGCGTTCGACTTCGTCGGGCACGTGCGCACCCCGCACGCGCCCTCGCTGCGGGAGGCGGCCACCTGGTCGGCGGCCTACGTCGCCATCGCCGTCGTGTTCGGCATCGGGGTGTGGATCTTCGCCGGCGGCCAGTACGGCGGTGAGTACTTCGCCGGCTACATCACCGAGAAGAGCCTGTCGGTCGACAACCTCTTCGTCTTCGTCCTGATCATGGCCAGCTTCGCGGTGCCCCGGGAGCTGCAGCAGAAGGTGCTGCTGTTCGGCATCGCGTTCGCGCTGATCCTGCGGACGGTCTTCATCTTCCTCGGCGCCGCGGCGATCGAGAACTTCAGCTGGGTCTTCTACCTCTTCGGTGCCTTCCTCATCTACACCGCGGTCGCGCAGGCGCGTGCCGGCGGCGACGACGACGAGGAGTTCAAGGAGAACGGCTTCCTGCGCCTGGTCCGCCGGGTCGTCCCGACGACGTCGGACTACCACGGCGACCGGATGACCACGAAGCTCGACGGCAAGCGCTTCATCACCCCGCTGGCCATCGCCCTGGTCGCCATCGGCAGCGCCGACATCCTCTTCGCCGTCGACTCGATCCCGGCGATCTTCGGCCTGACCGAGGAGACCTTCTTGGTCTTCGCCGCCAACGCCTTCTCGCTGCTCGGTCTGCGCCAGCTGTTCTTCCTCATCGACGGCCTGCTCGACCGCCTCGTCTACCTGCACTACGGCCTGGCGGTCATCCTCGGCTTCATCGGGATCAAGCTGCTCATCCACGCGCTGCACGAGAACGAGCTGCCCTTCATCAACGGCGGCGAGCACGTCACCGCCATCCCGGAGATCCCGACCTGGCTGTCGCTCCTGGTCATCGTCGTCACGCTGGCCGTCACCACGGTGGCGAGCCTGGCGCGCAGCCGCCGCGACGCCCGCGAGGCCGCCGCGGTGGGCGCCCCGGAGCCCAGCGCGGGTCACGATGCGGCCGCCGTCGCCGGGGAGACCGGGACCCCGACCGTCCGCACCGACGGCGACGTCTCGCCTGCGGTGCGTACCGACGAGCGCGGCGGGCACCGCTCCTCCTGACCCGGCCGGGCCGGGCGGGCGCTCGGGCGGCTCCCGCCCGGCCCCGCCCGGCACCCGGGTCGCGGCACCTGTTCACCCGGGTGGCCGTGCGGCAGTATCCGAGACACGTCCGCTCCGCCGGGTGCCCGACCGGCACCCGGTGCGGCGGTGCCGGGGGACGGCGCCGGGCGCCCGCGCCCGCGTCCCCCGGTCGCACCGGCCCGCCGGTGCGCTGCGCAGCGGCGACCGCCGCGGCGCTCGACGACAGTCATGGGAGCTCAACAGATGGGTGTCAGCCTCTCCAAGGGCGGGAACGTCTCGCTGACCAAGGAGGCGCCGGGTCTGACCGCCGTGAACGTCGGCCTCGGCTGGGACGTCAACACGTTCTCCGGCGGCGACTTCGACCTGGACGCGTCGGCGATCATGCTCGACGCCGGCGGACGGGTCACCCCGGACGACTCGGGCTTCATCTTCTTCAACAACCTGCGCAGCGCCGACGGCTCCGTCGTCCACGTCGGTGACAACCTCACCGGCCAGGGCGAGGGCGACGACGAGGTCATCCAGGTCAACCTGGCCGGTGTCCCGCCGACCGTCGACAAGATCGTCTTCCCGGTGTCGATCTACGACGCCGACAACCGCAAGCAGAACTTCGGCGCGGTCCGCAACGCGTTCATCCGCGTCGTGAACCAGGCGAACGGCTCCGAGATCGCCCGCTACGACCTCACCGAGGACGCCTCGGTCGAGACCGCCATGGTCTTCGGTGAGCTGTACCGCAACGGCGCCGACTGGAAGTTCCGCGCCGTCGGCCAGGGCTACGCCTCCGGCCTGCGCGGCATCGCCCAGGACTTCGGCGTCAACGTCGGCTGACCTGCCGCACCCCCCGCCGGGCCCGGACGCCACCGCGTCCGGGTCCGGCGCCCCGGCCGGCGGGGACCCCGCCCGCCGCACCCCGAGCCCCCCGAGACCCGGAGGACCCGCCGTGTCCGCACCCGCCCGCCGCCGCCCGGCGCACCCCGCCTGAGCCGCCCGGTGGTCCACGTCCTCACCCGGGGCGGCAACGTCGGCCTCGCCCAGGCCGGCCTGACCGGCCCCGTCGTCGTCACCCTGACCTGGAAGCCCGCGCCCGGGGTCGACGCCGACCTCTCGGCGTTCCTCACCACCGGCGCCGGCCGGGTCCGCAGCGACGACGACTTCGTCTTCTACAACCAGCCCGCGGGGGCCGGCGGCGCGGTGCGCCACCTCGGCAAGTCCGCCCGCGGCGGCGCCACCGTCGACCAGGTGCGCATCGACCCCGCGGCGCTCCCGGCCGACGTCGAGAAGGTCGTCATCGGCGCCTCGCTCGACGGCGCCGGCACCTTCGGCGGGCTCTCCGGGCTCGCCGTCGAGGTGGGCGCCGAGGGCGGCGGTCCGGCCGCGGTGCGCTGCAAGCTCGCCGCCGGGCCCGAGACCGCGCTCGTGTTCGCCGAGGTGTACCGCCGCGGCGCCGAGTGGAAGGTCCGCGCCGTCGGGCAGGGCTACACCAACGGCCTGGCCGGCCTGGCCACCGACGTCGGCGTCAGCGTCGACGACGAGCCCGCCGCCGCACCCGCCGCGGCAGCCGCGGCGCCTGCCGCGCAAGCTGCCGCCCCGCCGCCGGCGCCCGCCGCACCGGCCGCGCCGCCGGTCAGCATGGAGAAGCGCCGGCTGGTCGACCTCGAGAAGAAGCTCGCGACCTCCGCGCCGCAGATGCTCAGCCTGGTCAAGACCGCCGGGGTCAGCCTGGAGAAGCGGGGCCTCGGCGAGCACACCGCCCGGGTCGCGCTGGTGCTCGACATCTCCGGCTCCATGGCCGCGCTCTACCGCGCCGGCGCCGTCCAGCGGCTCGCCGAGCGGGTGCTCGCGCTCGGCCTGCGGTTCGACGACGACGGCGTCGTCGACGTCTTCCTGTTCGGCAAGGACGTGCACCGGCCCGAGCCCGGCCTGCGCCTGGAGGGCCACCAGCAGTACATCGCCGACCTCACCCGGCAGTACCCGCTGGAGTACGACACCCGCTACGGCGCCGCGATGGCCGCCGTCCGGCAGGCCTACTTCGGCGACAGCCGCGAGCGGGTCGAGCCGCAGCCCGCGCAGGTGCCCGTCTACGTCATGTTCCTCACCGACGGCGCCCCGAGCGACAAGTCGGTGGCCACCCGGCAGATCAAGGCGGCGTCCTACGAGCCGGTGTTCTGGCAGTTCATGGGCATCGGCCCGGAGCGGCAGTTCTCCTACCTGCAGCGGCTCGACGACCTCGACGGCCGCTACACCGACAACGCCGACTTCTTCGCCGTCGACCAGGACGACCTCATGGGCCGCCGGCCGATCAGCGACGACGCGCTGTTCGACCGGCTCATGACGGAGTACCCCGGCTGGCTCCAGCGGGCCCGCGCGCAGGGCCTGCTCCGTCCCTGAGTCGCACCGTCCCTGACCGTTCCCGGCCCGACACCTGCCGTTCCGACGGCGGCCAGCCCGCATCCAGCAGAGGGTGAGAGGGATCTGACGTGCGCCACTTCGCCTACCTGACCGACGTCGAGCGTGCCCGGCTGTTCGCCGTCCCACCCGGGGACGTCGGCCCGGCGACGCCACGGGCCCAGCTCGCCCTGGCCCTCGGCGCCACCCTCTACAGCCCCGGCACCCGGCCGGCCCTGGACGCCGACGCCGTCCGGGCCGCCGCGGTCGGCGCCACCAGCACCGTCTGGTGCCTGGAGGACGCCATCCCGCACGCCGCGGTCGGGGAGGCCGAGGCCAACGTCGTCGCCGCCCTCCAGCGCCTCGACCGCCGGGCCGCCGAGGGCGACCCGGCGCCGCTGCCGCTGGTCTTCGTGCGGGTCCGCACTCCCGGGCAGATCCGCTCGATCGCGCTGGCCGCGGGTCCGGCGCTGGCCCGGCTCACCGGCTTCAGCCTGCCCAAGGCGACCGGCGCCACCCTCGGCCCGATGCTCGAGGCGATCGCCGAGGTGGGCGCCGCCACCGGCCTGCCGCTGTACGGCATGCCGATCCTCGAGACGCCCGACCTCGCCTGGCGGGAGACCCGCGCCGAGGCGCTGGCCGCGCTCGCCGCGGTCGTCGAGGCGTACCGCGAGATCGTGCTGTGCCTGCGGGTGGGCGGCACCGACCTGTCGGGGCTGTTCGGCCTGCGCCGCGACCGCGACACCACCATCTGGGACGTCGCCGTCGTCCGCGACTGCCTCGCGGACGTCGTCAACCGGTTCACCCGGGGCGGCGAGCACGTGGTCACCGGCGCGGTGTGGGAGCACATCCCCGGGCAGCGCCTCTTCAAGCCGCAGCTGCGCCAGTCGCCCTTCACCCAGCAGGACGAGGGCCCGCTGCGGCAGCAGCTCATCGACGGCGACCTCGACGGCCTGGTGCGCGAGGTGGCCCTCGACAAGGCCAACGGCGTGCTCGGCAAGACCGTCATCCACCCGGCGCACGTGTCGGTGGTCAACGCCCTGCTCACCGTCTCCCGCACCGAGTACGACGACGCCCTGGAGATCCTGACGGCCCGCGGCCGGGGCGGCATCGCGGTGTCGGAGCACGGGCGGATGAACGAGATCGGCCCGCACGCGCTGTGGGCGGAGCTGATCAGCCGCCGCGCCGCGGTCTACGGCGTCGTCGCCGACGAGGCCGCGCTGGTCGAGCTGCTGGCGGCCAGCAGCCGCCGGCTGGCCGAGGTGTTCGCGGCGGGGGAGGCGCGGCGCGCGTGACGGCCACACTCCGCGATGCCGCAGGACCCGGCGGGGACGTCGTCGCCGCAGGGATCGGCGGCACCGTCTCCCGCCTGCTCGACGTGCGGCCCGCCGACCCCGGCCGGTTCGCCGCGCTGTGCGGCCTGGCGCTGCGCGACAACCCGCGCCGCGCGCACCTCGTCGTCTCCCGGGTGCTCGGCAAGCACGTGCCGGTCCCGCCGGCCGACGTGATCGCCGCCGCGGACGCCCTCGGCGACGAGGTGGCCGCCCTGCTCGGCGGGCGGACGCCCGGGTTGGTCGTCGGCTACTGCGAGACCGCCACGGGCCTCGGGCACGCCGTCGCCGCCCGGCTCGGGGCGCCGGCGCTGTCGACCACCCGCCGCGTGCACCCGGGCGTGCCGGTGGCCGCGGCGTTCGAGGAGGAGCACTCGCACGCCGTCGCGCACGCGCTGCAGCCGGCCGGCGCGGTGTCGCTGGACGCCCCCGGCCCCCTCGTCCTCGTCGACGACGAGCTGACCAGCGGCCGCACCGTGCTCAACACGGTCGCCGAGCTGCAGGCCCGCTGGCCGCGGGAGCGCTACGTCGTCGCCACGCTGCTCGACGCCCGCCCGCCGGCCGCCCGGGCCGCGTTCGCCGAGCGCGCCGCCGAGCTGGGGGTGCGGGTCGACGTCGCCGCCGTCCTCGGGACGTCGCTCGACCTGCCGGACGACGTGCTGTCGCGGGCCGCCGCGGCGCGCGCCGCGCTGCCCGCCGCGGCGCCGCCGCCGTCCGGGGCGCCCGGTGCGGTGCGCGTGCACGCCGGGCTCTGGCCGGCCGGCGCGCCGACCACCGCCCGGCACGGCCTGACGGCCGCCGGCACCGCCGCGCTGCAGCGGGCCGCGGCGGAGGCCGCCGCCGCGCTCGCCCCGGCGCTCGCCGGCAGCCGCGGCGTCCTCGTGCTCGGCACCGAGGAGCTCATGTACGCGCCGACCGTGCTCGCCGCCGCCCTGGCCGGCCGGCTCGCCGGCGTCCCCGTCACCACCCAGTCGACCACCCGGAGCCCCGTGCACGCCGCCGACGACCCCGGCTACGCCCTGCGCCGCAGCCTCGCCTTCCCCGCGCCCGACGAGCCGTCGCGCACCTCGCTCGTGCACAACCTCGCCGACCCGGCCGCCGTCCCGGCCGGGCGCTGGTCGGACCTGCGCGCCGACGACGTCGTGGTCGTCGTCGACGCCCCGGCCGCCGACGCCGCCCCGCTGGCCGAGGCGCTGCGCCCTTTCGCCGGCCGCGCCGTGCACCTGGTGCCCGTGCCGCTGTCGGAGCCGGCCCCGTGACCGCGCTGCAGCCGGGCCTCGCGCCCGCCGTCCCCGGCCGGTTCGGCTCCTACGCGCCCGAGGAGGTGACCTGGCTGCTCACCGACCTGTCCTCGGTCGCGCTCGAGCGCGGCACGGAGGACCGCGAGGAGGCCATCCAGTCGGGCACCCACTACTCGGAGATGCTGCCGGTCGAGTACCAGCCCGACGAGGCGTACCTCGCGCTGTTCACCGCCGCGCTGGAGGCCTCCGCGCAGCGCCTGGCCGACGCCGTCGCCCGGGTCGGCGAGCTGGTCTGGGACGCCGCGGCCGCGTCCGGGCAGACGCCGGTGCTGGTCTCCCTCGCCCGCGCCGGGACGCCGATCGGCGTGCTGTTGCGCCGCTGGTTCCTCGCCTCGCGCGGCGTGGAGGTGCCGCACTACACCGTCTCGATCATCCGGGGCCGCGGCATCGACCAGGTGGCCATGGCGCACGTGCTCGCGCGGCACCCGGCGGCGGCGGTGCGCTTCGTCGACGGCTGGACCGGCAAGGGCGCGATCCAGCGGCAGCTCACCGAGGCCGTCGCCGCCTGGGCCGCCGCGCACCCGGAGGACGCCGCGCTGGACGACCGGCTCGCCGTCCTCGCCGACCCCGGCGTCTGCACCGAGCTGTACGGCACCCGCGACGACTTCCTCATCCCGAGCGCCTGCCTCAACAGCACGGTGTCGGGCCTGGTCAGCCGCACGGTGCTGCGCGAGGACCTCATCGGCCCGGGCATGTTCCACGGCGCGAAGTACTACGCCGAGCTCGCCGGCGCCGACGTCTCCGCGCTGTTCGTCGACACCGTCGCCGCCGCCTTCCCCGCGACCCCGCCCGCCGACGACGTCCCGCCCGCCGAGCGCCGGCCGACCTGGGCCGGGTGGGCCGCCGTCGAGGCGATCGCCGCCGGGTTCGGCATCGCCGACGTCAACCTGGTCAAGCCCGGGGTGGGGGAGACCACGCGCGTGCTGCTGCGCCGGGTGCCCTGGCAGGTGCTGGTGCGCCCGGACCGCGCGGAGGACCTGCGGCACGTCGCCGCGCTCGCGCGGGCCCGCGGGGTGCCGCTGGTGGAGGTCCCCGACCTGCCGTACTCGTGCGTCGGGCTGATCCGGCCGGTGGGCCGGTGACCGCCGTCCTGCCCGCCACCGGGCCGACCACCGTGGCCGCCGTCGACCTCGACCGCACGCTCATCTACTCGGCGTCCGCGGCGGGGACGACCGAGGGCCTGCAGGTGGTCGAGCACCTCGACGGCGCCCCGCTCAGCTCCGCCACGCCGGCGTCCTGGGAGCTGCTGGCCGAGCTGTCCCGCCGCGCCGTCCTGGTCCCGGTGACCACCCGCACCGAGGCCCAGTACGGCCGGGTGCGGCTGCCGGTCGTGCCCCGGTACGCGCTGTGCGGCAACGGCGGAGTGCTGCTCGCCGACGGTGTCCGCGACCCGGACTGGGACGCCTGGGCGGCCGCCACCGCCGCGGAGGCCGCGCCGCTGCCCGAGCTGCTCGCACCCCTGGAGGCGGTGGCCGGCGAGCCGTGGGTGCGCACCGTGCGCGCGGCCGAGGGCCTGTTCGGGTACCTCGTCGCGCACTCCCGCGACGGCATCCCGGAGGACTGGCTGGCCGCCACCACCGACGCCGCCACGGCCGCGGGCGCCACGCTGAGCGTCCAGGGCCGCAAGGTCTACGTCGTCCCCGCGGGGCTGTCGAAGGCCGCCGGGCTGCTGCGGCTGCGCCGGCTGCTCGCGGGGGAGGGGCCCGCGCCGCGGCTGCTGTGCGCCGGCGACAGCCTGCTCGACGCGCCGATGCTGCTGGCCGCCGACGCCGCCGTCCGCCCCGCGCACGGCGAGCTGCACGAGCAGGGCTGGACCGGCGCCCGGGTCGCGGTCACCGACGCCACGGGTGCGGCGGCCGGCGAGGAGATCGTCCGCTGGCTGCTCGCGCGGGCCTGACCGTGCCGGTCCGGGCGGACCTGGCCGGACTGGTGCCGGAGACCCGGGCCCTCTACGCCGCACGCGGCGAGCGGCGCGGGCCGGCCTCGGCCGACGAGCTGCGCGCCGTCCGCGCGCAGCTGCCGCCGGTGCGTCCGCCCGACGCGCACGCCGGCGCGGTCCCGCTCTGGGTCCACGCGCCGGACGGCACGGCGCGCGGCGCGGTCCTGGACGTCCCGGGCGGCGGGTTCACCCTCGGGCCGACGGCGGCCGGGCTGGCGCGGGCCGCGGAGACGGCGCGGTCGCTCGGCGTCGCCGTCGTGGTCCCCGGGTACCGGCTCGCGCCCGAGTCCCCGTGGCCGGCCGCGCCGGACGACTGCGAGACCGCCGCGCGCTGGCTGCTGGAGCACGCGCCGGCCCGGTTCGGCACCTCCGCGCTGGCGGTCGCCGGCAGCTCCGCCGGGGCCACGCTCGCCACGACGACGCTGCTGCGGCTCCGCGACGCCGGCCTCGCCGGGGCGTTCGCGGGCGCGGTGCTCGAGTACGGCACCTTCGACCTCAGCGGCACCACGCCCGCGGGCCGGCGGATCGCCGGCGAGTGGTTCCTCGAGGCGTACGCCGGGGCGGTCGCCGACCGCACCCTGCCCGACGTCTCGCCCGCCTTCGGCGACCTGCGCGGGCTGCCGCCGGTCCTGCTCGTCGTCGGGGAGCACGACGTCCTGCTGGACGACGACCTGGCCATGGCCGAGCGGCTGGCCGCCGCGGGTGTCGACGTCGACGTCCGCGTCTACCCGGAGCAGCCGCACGGCTTCACCGGCCACCCGACGGCGATGGCCCGCGCCGCCCGCACGGAGCGTGACGCCTGGCTCCTCGCCCGGCTCCTCGGCCCTTCCGGCGGCTAGTCCGCGCGGGCGGTGCGCACCAGCGCGGCCAGGCCCCGCTCGATCGACTCGGCCTCGCGCAGCACCGCGCCCCAGTCCGGCCGCTCGCCTCGGGCGGCCGACTCCAGCGCCGGCAGCCGGCGCGCGAGGTCCTCGAAGGTCCGGCGGAAGCGGCGGGCGCGCTCCTCGGGCAGCCCGCCGAGGAAGCGCCGGGCGTCGACGACGGCGCGCTGCACCTCGCCGAGCAGTGACCCGGGGTCGGCGGCGACGGCGTCCAGACGGGACAGCCGGCCGGTCGCGGCGCGCACCTCGTCGTCGACCCGGCCGGCCGCGGCACGGACCCGGGCCAGCAGCGCCTCGGCCTCCGGCACGTCGAGCGGGGGCTCGCGCAGCGCCGCGGTCAGCGCCGCCAGGGCCGCGTCGGCCTCGGCCAGCTCCTCGGCCGCCCGCTGCGGCGCCCGCTCGACGTCGGACCACGCCGACAGCGGGTAGCGCCGCCGCAGCTCGCTCATCACCGGCGCCAGCCGCTCGTGCCGGGTGCCGAGTGCCTCCCGGCGGGTGCGCACCGACGCCGCGCCCCGGCGCACCGCGTCGGCCCGGTCGCCCAGCCCGCGCAGCCGCTCGGCGGCGGCGTCGGCGGCCCGGCGGGCCCGGGACGCGGCCGCGGCGGCGTCGGCGGCGCGGCGCTCGGCCAGCGCCGCCGCCGCGGTGGCGAGGGCGGCGTCGGCCTCCCCGAGCAGGGGCGCGACGCCCGCGTCGGCGAGCCCGGTGCCGGCGAGCCCGTCCCGCGCGGCGGCGGCCGCGGTGCGGGCCTCCCGCGCCGCGGTCACCTCGGCGGCGGCCGCGGCCCGGGTGCGGGCGGCGGAGGCGAGCACCTCGCCGTACTGCTCGCGGAAGCGCAGCACCTGCGCGTGGACCTCGCGCAGCGCGGTGGCGGCGGCGCCCAGGTCGGCGGCGGCGCGGGCGGGGTCGGACGCGCCCGGCCCGTCGGCGGCGTTGTTGGAAAGCGCCTGCAGATAGTGTCCAATGACCGCGTCGGCGTGGGTCGAGAGATCCCGCCAGTCACGGGCCAACGAGTCGGGAGCGGGGATGCGGTGCTGAGCCCGTCGTCCGCCCGTCCCCCGTGCCGGGGCCGCGCCGGCCTCCTCGGCCGCGGCGACCGCGTCGGGCAGGTCCGCCAGGGCGACGTCGAGGTCGAGCATCGCGGCGGCCGCCGCCTCGCGCGCGGCCGCGGCCTCCCGCAGACCGGCGTCGCGGTCGCGGCGCCACCAGCGGGGAGCGGGTGCACCACCGAGCCCGCCCACGTCCGACTCCTCCCGCGCGACCGGGGCGGTCGCGCCCCGGCGCGGTCTGCCTACCACGTCGGGACCGGCCGCCCCCGGACGGGCGGCCCGGACCGCCCGGTCGGCTGAGCCCGTCCCGCCCGTCGCCCGCCGGAGGGCGGCGGGAACCGCAACCGCGCCCCTCCCGTTGGTAACCGGGGCCCGCGTCCCGGCCGATCCGGCCCGGTGAGCGCGGGCCCGTCGTCGCCGCCTGGTCGACCAGGCGCCGGAAAGGAAACCTGATGCTCCGCTACTTCGGCTTCTCCGTCGGTCTGACGGTGGCCGCGCTCGTCACCGCGGTGGTGTTCGGCGGGCCGGCGGCCCTGCTGGCCGTCGCGGTCCTCGGCGTCCTCGAGGTCTGCCTCTCGTTCGACAACGCCGTGGTGAACGCCAAGGTGCTGCGCCGGATGAGCCCGCTGTGGCGGAAGCTGTTCCTCTACGTCGGCATCTTCATCGCCGTGTTCGGCATGCGCCTGCTGCTGCCGATCGTGCTGGTGTCGGTGACCGCCTCGCTGTCGATCCCCGAGGTCTGGGACCTGGCGCTCAGCGACCAGGAGGCCTACGGCTCGGCCGTCGAGGACGCCGCCGAGGCCATCTACACCTTCGGCGGCATCTTCCTGCTGATGATCTTCCTGAACTTCCTCTTCGACGAGGACCGGGAGATCCACTGGCTGTCGTGGCTGGAGCGCCCGCTGGCCAAGGCCGGCAAGCTGCCCTACCTCGCCATCGTCATCGCGCTGGCCACCATCTACGTCGGTTCCCAGATCGCCGACGACGACAAGTACGCGACCGTCCTCATGTCCGGTCTCGCCGGCCTGTTCACCTACCTGCTCATCGGCGGCCTCAACGAGCTCATGGAGGCCCCGGAGACCGACGAGGACGAGGACGTCGACGCCACCGGCGGGACGACCTCCGGCGGCAATGCGGCCGGGGCGGCGACCAAGGCCGTGGCCGGCGCCGGTGCGGCCGCGTTCCTCTACCTCGAGGTGCTCGACGCGTCGTTCTCCTTCGACGGCGTCATCGGCGCGTTCGCCATCAGCAGCGACATCTTCATCATCGCGCTGGGCCTGGGCATCGGCGCCTTCTGGGTGCGGTCGCTGACCATCTACATGGTCGACAAGGGCACCCTCGACGAGTACCGCTACCTCGAGCACGGCGCCATGTGGGCCATCGGCTTCCTGGCCGTGATCATGATCCTCGAGCTGCGGTTCCACATCAGCGAGTACGTCACCGGCCTGACCGGCCTGCTGTTCATCGTCGCCGCGGTGATCAGCAGCATCGTGGCCAGCCGCCGCGAGGCCGCGGAGGTGCCCGCCGGCACCGCCGAGCAGCGCGACGAGGTGACCGCCGGCCGGCGCTGACGCACCGGCTCTCCAGCGGCCCCGGGGCACCCGCCCCGGGGCCGCTGGTGCGTCCGGGGAGGCCGGGGCGGGGGACCTACCGCCGGCCGGGACTTCGCGGATACGGTCCGGCCGGTCCCCGCACCCGTCCCGAGAGGCATCCGTGGCTCAGCTCACCGCCCACAAACGCGTCCTGCACGCCGACCTCCACGGCGACCGCATCCGGGCCGCCAGCGGCTCGATGGTCGCCGTCGAGGGCAACGTCGACTTCAAGAGCTCCGGCATGGGCGGGGGCGGCGGCATGCGGGCGGCGCTCAAGCGCGCCGTCGCCGGCGAGAGCATCTCGCTGATGGACTGCTCCGGCTCCGGCCGGGTGTACCTCGCGCTGGACGCGATGGACGTCCTCGTCGTCGACCTGGCCGGCGACACGCTCACCGTGGAGAGCGAGCACATCCTCGCCCACACCGAGCAGCTGCGCCTCGACGTCCAGTTCTCCGGGCTGCGCGGCGTCACCAGCGGGCAGGGCCTGGCGACGACGACGGTCTCCGGCCACGGCCAGGTCGCCCTGGTGTCCGAGGGCCCGGTCATGGCGCTGGAGGTCGCCCCCGGCGCCGAGCTCGTCGTCGACCCCGACGCCTACGTCGGCTCCCGCGGCCAGCTGTCGATGAACCTGGTCTCCGGCGTCTCCTGGAAGTCCCTCGTGGGCGAGGGCTCCGGCGAGCCCTTCTCCCTCCGCTTCACCGGCCACGGCCTGGTGCTCGTCCAGTCCGCGGAGCGCTGACCCGTGAGCTTCGAGACCGTCAACAGCAAGGTCGTGCGCGCCCACGTCAGCGCGTCGACGCCGGTGCTGGCCCGCCGCGGCGCGATGCTCGGCTACTCCGGGCAGGTCACCTTCCGGCCGGTGCACGGCCAGGGCCGCGGCATCGGCGGCATGGTCGGCGCGGCCATGTCGGGGGAGTCCAACGCGATGATGGCCACCGAGGGCACCGGCCAGGTGCTCTACGGCTACAAGGGCCTCCACGTCACCGTCCTCGAGCTCGACGGCGGCGCGCCCCTGGTCTGCGAGGCCGACCGGCTGCTCGCCCACGACGCGAACCTGCAGACCAGCGTCCAGTTCCTCGGCTCCGGCGGGATGAAGCAGGCGATCAGCGGCGCGATGACCGGCCAGGGCCTGTTCACCACCAACGTCCACGGCCGCGGCTCGGTCGCGGTGCTCTCGCACGGCGGGGCGTTCCCGCTGCAGCTCAACGGGCAGCAGGTCGGCGTCGACCCGCAGGCCTACGTCGGCCACGTCGGCCAGCTGTCGGTGGACCTCGCCGCCAAGGTGGGCTTCCGCGACGTCGTCGGCCGCGGGTCCGGCGAGGCGTTCCAGTTGAGGATCAGCGGCCACGGCACCGTGTACGTGCAGGCCAGCGAGCAGAAGTTCTGAGGCGGCGACGATGACCTACCCACCCGGCAACCCCTACGGCGGCGGCAACCCCTACGGCGGGCAGCCGCAGCCCGGCTACGGCCAGCCCCCGGGCAACCCCTACGGCCAGCCGCAGCCTGGCTACGGGCAGCCCCCGCCCGGGTACGGCCAGCCCCCGCCCGGGTACGGCCAGCCGCCGCCCGGCTACGGGCAGCAGCCGCCGTACGGGGGCCCGCCGCCCCAGGGCGCGCCCAGCGGCGTGCCGGCCACGCTGAACCCGCAGTCGCTGCCCGACGACGACAACGTCAACCCCTACGTGTTCTGCATCGCGCTCAACGGCGAGTGGTTCATGAGCAAGGGCGCGATGCTGGCCTACTACGGCAACATCCAGTTCGACGCCGTCACGGAGTACTCCTCGGTGCAGGCGTGGGTGGCCAACCGGTTCTCCAGCCCGGTCTACATCCAGGACTGGGTGGTCGCCCAGGGGCACGGCAAGCTGCTCATCGGCGACCGCGGCTTCGACCTCAACGCCTACGACCTCGACGACGGCAACCTGACGATCAAGGCGAGCAACCTCTGCGCGTTCTCCAAGCAGCTGGAGCTCAAGCAGTCGATCGTGCCGGGCTTCGTCACCCTCATCGGCACGGGCAAGTTCATCGCCTCGTCGAACGGGCCGGTGATCTTCGTCGAGCCGCCGTTCCGGGCCGACCCCGATGCGCTGCTCGGCTGGGCCGACTGCCCCTCGCCGTCGGTGCACCACGACGCGCAGTGGATGACGCAGAACATCCGCGGGATGATCTCGGGCGCGCTGGGCCGGGCCTCCGGCGAGGAGCGGCAGTACGACTTCACCGGGCAGGGCACGATCCTGCTGCAGTCCTCGGAGATCGCCCGCGAGGACCCGGCGGTGCTGCGACTGGTCGAGTCGCAGACCCAGCTGCTCACCAACGCCCAGGCCGGGTCCCTGGGCCAGCGGCTGGTCGCCCGCGCGCAGCAGCAGCACTGAGCGCGCCCCGGCCGGGTCCCGCGCGGGCCCGGCCGGGGTGAGCGCTGCACTACGCTCGGTAGGCCATGCGGCCCGCCGACCTCGCCCTGCTGCGCACGCCGGGGGTGCCCACCGTCTCGCCCGACGGGCGGATCGCGGTGGTGGCCGTGACGGCCCCCGACGTCGACGCCGACGAGTACCGCGGGCGGCTGTGGGCGGTGCCCACCGACGGCTCCGCGCCGGCCCGGCCGCTCACCGCCGGGGCCCGCGACTCCGCGCCGGCGTTCTCCCCGGACGGCCGCTGGCTGGCCTACCTGTCCGCCGAGCCCGGCGGCCGGCCGCAGGTGCACCTGCTGCCCACCGCGGGGGGCGCCCCGCGCCGGCTCACCGGCGCCCCGCTCGGCGCGGGTGCCCCGGTGTGGTCGCCGGACTCCCGCAAGCTCGCCTGGGTGGCGCGCGTGCCCGAGGAGGGCCGCTACGGCACCCCGGACGCCGACGGCCGGGTGGTGCCGCCGCAGGCCGAGCCGCCGCGGCTGGTCACCCGGCTGCGGTCGCGCCTGGACGACGTCGGGTACACCGCCGACCGGCCCTCCTGCGTGTTCGTCCTCGACCTGCCCGCCGATCCGCTGGCCGACGACGTCCCGGAGCCCCGCCGCGTCACCGACGGGTCGGGCGAGGACGCCGACGTGGCCTGGTCGCCCGACGGCGCGCTGCTGGCCTTCGTCTCCGCCCGGCACCCCGGCGCGGACCGCGACTGCGTGCGCGACGTGTTCGTCGTCCCGGTGACCGGCGGGCGGCCGCGGCGGGTGACCCGGAGCCGCGGCGAGTGCCGGCTGCCGGCGTTCGACCCGGCCGGCACCACGATCTACGTCACCGCCCGCCCCGACCTCGGCCCCGACGGGCTCGACGTCGCCGCCCGCTCGTTCACCCTGTGCCGAGTCTCCTTCGGCGGCGGGGAGCTCGAGCCGGTGCTCGACCCCGCCGAGGACGGCCGCGGCGACGAGACCCCGGCGACGGTGTTCTCCGGCGGGGCCGCGCTGGTCGGCGTCGAGCGGCGGGGCGGGGTGGAGCTGCTGCGGGTGCCGCTGGACGGCGGCCGGCCCGAGACCCTCGTCGACGGCCCGTTCACCGTGCGCGGGTTCGCCGCGGCGGGCGGGGTCGTCGTCGCCACCGTGGCGCACGACCGCTCGGCGGGGGAGCTGGTGGCGCTCACCCCCGGGCGGCGCCGGCTGCTCACCGGCTTCGGGACGGCGCTGGGCGCCACCGGCCGGCTGCACCGCGCGGCCGAGCGCACCGCCGCCGCCCCCGACGGGACGCCGGTGCACGGCTGGGTCACCGTGCCGCCGGGGGAGGGCCCGCACCCGGTGCTGCTGCTGGTGCACGGCGGGCCGTTCACGCAGGTGGGGTGGTCGCTGCTCGACGAGGTGCAGGTGTACGTCTCGGCCGGCTACGCGGTGGTGCAGTGCAACCCGCGCGGCTCGTCGGGCTACGGCGAGGCGCACGGCCGGGCGGTCGTCGGGGCGTGGGGCGGGCCCGACGCCGACGACGTGCTGGCCTTCCTCGACGCGGCGCTCGCCGACCCCGCGCTCGACGCCGGCCGGGTGGGCATCGCGGGCGGCTCCTACGGCGGCTACCTCACCGCGCTGCTGCTCACCCGCACCGACCGGTTCGCCGCGGCGGTCGTGGAGCGGGCGCTCACCGACCCGGTGTCCTTCGCCGGCACCAGCGACATCGGCTGGTGGTTCGCCGGCGCCCACCTCGGCGAGGACGCGGCGAGCCCGCTGGCCGCCGCCGAGCAGATCCGCACGCCCACCCTGGTCGTGCACTCCGAGGACGACGAGCGCTGCCCGGTCGAGCAGGGGCGGCGGCTGTTCGTGGCGCTGCACCGGCGCGGGGTGCCCACCGGGCTGCTGCTGTTCCCCGGCGAGGGGCACGAGCTGACCCGCTCCGGCCGGCCGCGGCACCGGGTGGCCCGCTTCGAGCACCTGCTCGCCTGGTGGGACCGCTGGCTGCCCGTGGGCGCGGGCTGAGTCAGCCCAGCGCCACCCGCGCGTCCGCCGGCGCCTCGCCGCCCACCAGCAGCCGCCCGCCGACCCGCGTGCACGGGAACAGCGCCACGTGGCCGCCGTCGGGCAGCGGCAGGCCGCCGTCGATCTCGTAGCGGGTGTTGGTGACCTTGCGGCGGGTGCCGTCGTCGGGGCCCTGCGGCGGCGCATCCGGGCGGACCACCGCGACGACCTCGGTGCAGCCCTCGGGCCAGGTCCAGCGCAGCCGGTCGCCGTCGACCGCCGCGCCGGACACCGGCGGCAGCACCACCCACGCGGCGCTGGGGCCCGCGACGGCCACCGGGCCGGTGCGGACGAGGAGGACGTACTCGGTGACCGGCGCCGAGGGCCGGGCGTCCACCGCGAGCCCCGGGCCCATCGCCGGCACGAGCGCGCCGACGGCGTCGGGGTCGGCGACGGCGGTGCCGGGCGCGGGCGGGGACGCGCCGGCGGGCAGCCGGCGCACCTCCGCCGCGGGGACGTCGTGGACCAGCCGGAGCCGGCGGCCGTGGGGGAGGGCGGTGAGCGAGCCGGCGGGCGGCGCCTGGGTGGCCGGGGCCGGCTGCGGCGCGGGGGCCCGGGGCGGCGCGGGGGTCGGGCGGGGCGCGGGGGCCTCGCCCGTGGCCGCCTCCGCGGAGGTGACACCGAGCCGCGAGGCGACGACGACGTGACCGGTGACCGGGCCGTAGCCGCCGTCCTCGAGCGACGTGCCGGTCGTCGTCCCGACCACCTGGCGGCCGCCGTCGGGCCGCACCCGCAGCACCCGGTACTCGACCGGGCCGGCCGACGCCGAGGCCGTCCAGCGCACGTCGCGGGCGCCGCCCGGCGCGGGGACGGCGTGCACGCCGGTGGGCGGGGCGACCGGGAGCGCGGCCAGCTCGGCGCGGGCTGCCGGGTGGTCGGCGACGGCGTCGAGGGCAGCCAGCAGCGCGTCCTCCCGGTCGCGGCCGGTGCAGGGCGGGGCGAGGACGGCGTCGGCCAGCGCCAGCGCCTCCCGCGACCGGCGGAGCAGCTCGGCGGCGTCCTCCCCGCCCGGCCCGGGGACGTCGGCGGCGCTGGCGACGAGCTGCTCGAGCGCGGTCGCGGCGGCGGCGTGCCGCCGGGCCGCCAGCGCGGGCCCGACCGTGCGCCAGGCGGCCTCGGCCCGGGCGGCGGCCTCGGCTGCCTCGTCACGCACGGCCCGGATCGGCGGCAGCAGCTCGCCCGCGGCGGACAGCGCGGCGTCGACGTGCCGGCGGGCGGCGACGGGCCGCCCGTCCCGCAGCGCGGCGCGGGCGGCGGACACCTCGGCCTGCCAGTCGGGGCGGCCGGGCACGCGGGCCGGCGGGGGAGCGGGCACGTCCCCCATGGCGCCCGCCTCGCGGGCCAGGCCGGTGACCACGTCGGCCGCGCGCTGCGGGTCCAGGCCGGCGGCCTGCGCCTCCTGCAGGAGCAGGTACGCGTCGGCGGGGGTGAGCCGGTCCTCCACGAGCACCGCGGACGCGACGCGCGGGCGCAGCGCCGCGCGGACGTCGTCGGCCAGGGCGTCGAGGTAGACGGCGGGGTCGCCGTCGACCAGCAGCGTGCCGGCGGCGGCGAGCAGGTCGTCGACGAGGGCGCGGCGCCGGTCGGGGCGGCGCTGCCGGTTGACCACGAGCAGGGCGTCGCGGCGCCGGCGGACCGTCTCGCGGTCGGCGGTCGGCGGCAGCTCCAGCAGCGCGTGCAGGCTGGGCACCCGGGCGCCCTCGATCCGCCCGAGCTCCTCGAGGCCGTCGCGGACCTGCCGCAGCACCACGGCGGCGTCGGCCGGCGCTGCGGGTGTCGCCGGGGCCTCGGCGCCGAGCACCCGGTGCCCGCGCAGCCGCGCCTCGAAGGCGGCGTCGTCGAGCCCGGCCGCGGCGGCCATCCCGCGCAGGCCGGCCACCTTGTCGGCCGGCACCCCGCCGAAGCGCTCGGTCAGCCGCTGCAGGGCGGCGTCGAGCTCGGCGTACCGGGCGGCGTCGCGGCGGGCCCGCTCGGCGCGGGTCTGCCCGGCCAGCCACTGCCGCCCGCCGGCGGTGCGCAGCTGCGCGGCGAGGGCGTCGTGCGAGGTGAGCAGCGCGGTGACCAGGCCGCGGTACTTGGGGTGGTCGCGCTGCTTCTGCCAGAACGCCCAGACGGCGTCGACCTGCCGGGCGACGTCGTCGTCGGTGAGCTGCCCGGCGGCGTCGAGGGGGAGGTCGTAGACCTCGAACGGGTCGGTGGCGTCGGCGCCGCCGCGGGCCTCGATGGCGGCGAGGACCCGCTTGCGGTAGCCGTTCCCGTCGAAGGGAGGGAGCACGCGTCAGTCCTGCCGGCGGCGGACCCGGCCCACCTGCGCCCGCTCGCGGGCGACATCGGCCTGGCTGAGCGCGGCGCCGGTCTCCACGCGCACGGTGAGCGGCCGGTCGGCGAGGCCCTCGTGCAGGGCGGTGAGCTCGAGGATCCCGTCGAAGCCCATCCGCAGCACCACCTGGATCTCCGTGCCGGCCGGGTACCCGGGCGGGATGTCCTCGATGGAGGCCTCGGCGAGCAGCTTGGCGTCCTCCGGCCGCGGCGACTCCGCGCCGCCGCCCTGCTCGACCACCCGGATGGTGACCACCCGCTGGTCGTCGTGGACGGTGCCGAACGAGCGGCGGACGGCGATGGGCAGCCGGTCGTTGCGGTGCACGAGGAAGACGGTGGCCGGCTCGCCGAAGCGGTCGAGCGCCAGCACGCCGAAGCCGCGGGAGACGGTGTTGAGCACCTGGATCTCCACCGTGCGCCGGACCTGCGCCGCGGTGAGCCCGACGGCGTCGCCGAGGCGGGCACAGGCGGCGTCGACGTCGGCGTCGGCCGCGTACTCCAGCGGCGTGCCGGGGCCGAGCGCGCCGCGGGTGACCAGGTCGGCAGTGAGCAGCCGCTCGAGCTGCTTCTTGCGGCCGTAGACGGCGGCGCCCTTGGCGACGGCGAGGTCGGGGTCGTGCACCTCGGCCGGCACGCCGAGCTCGGCGGTGAGCCGGGCGGCGACGGCGGGCATGCGGGTGGAGCCGCCGACGAGCAGTACCCGGTCGATGCGGTCGACCCCGCGGGCGCGGGCGGCGGCGACGGCGGCGCGGGTGAGCTCCATGGTGCGGTCGAGCAGGCTGGCGGTGAGCCGCTCGAACTCGGCGCGGCTGACCGGCACGTCGGCGCGCCGCCCGTCGTGCTCGACCGGGACGACGACGCTCTCGCGGGTGCTGAGCTCGCGCTTGGCCCGCTCGGCGGCCAGCACGAGGGCCTGCCCGCCGGCGCTGTCGTCGAGCGGGTCCTCGGCGTCGGGGTGCGCGGCGAGGAAGGCGCGGGAGAGGTGGACGGCGAGCTTCTCGTCCCAGTCGGCGCCGCCGAGCTCGTGGTCGCCGTCGGTGGCGACGACGGCCAGCCGCCGGTCGGCCAGCTCCACCACCGCGACGTCGACGGTGCCGCCGCCGAGGTCGTAGACGAGCGCGACCTCCTCGAGGTGGTCGGCGGGGCCGGCGCCGTCGAGGCGGGCGAAACCGTAGGCCAGCGCGGCCGCCGTCGGCTCGTTGATGACGTCGAGGACGGTGAGCCCGGCGTACTCGCCGGCCAGCCGGGTGGCGCGCCGCTCCTCGTCGCCGAAGTAGGCCGGGACGGTGATGACGACGTCCTGGACCGGGGCGGCCGCGCCGAACGCCGTCTCGCTGACCAGGGCCTTGAGCACGAGGCTGCTGACCGCCGGCGCCGACCAGGACCGGCCGTGGCTGACGAAGCGCCAGGAGCTGTCGCCCATCCGCCGCTTGACCAGCGTGCAGACGTCGTCGGGTTGGGCGCGGGCCAGCACGCGGGCGCGCTCGCCGGTGACGTAGTCGTCGGGGCCGACGAACAGGACGACGCTGGGGAGGGTGCGGTCGCCGTCGAGGAGGGGGACGACCTCCGCGACGCCGTCGTCGCCCACCTGGGCCAGACAGCTGTAGGTCGTGCCGAGGTCGATGCCGGAGACGGTGGGCGAGGGCAGGCGGGCACCGCGGGGCACGGTCCGGAGGATAGTGCCGACCCCTAGGGTCGCAGGGGACGTGTCCGCCGCTCAGAGCGCGGGTCCGCCCGGTCGGGCGACCTGCGGGGAGGCCTCCCTTGGTCGACTACACGAAGCGCCCGAAGGCGCAGCCGCCGCAGCCGGAGACCCCTCCGGCGCCGCCGCAGCCGCCGCCGCACCAGCCCCCGCCGGCCCAGCCGCCGTACGGGGGGCAGCCCCCGTACCCGCCGCAGGGCCAGCCGCCCTACGGCCAGCCGCCGCAGGCGCCGCCGCCCGGCTACGGGCCGCCGCAGGGCCACCCACAGGGCGGCTACCCGCCGCCGCAGGGCTACCCGCCGCCCCAGGGGTACCCGCCGCCCCAGGGGTACCCGCCGCCGCAGGACCCGTACGGCCAGCAGCAGGGGTACCCGCCTCAGCAGCAGCAGCAGCCGGCGCAGCAGGGCGGCGTCAACATGAACAAGGTGTCGCTGACGAAGTCGGCGCCGTCGGTCTCGCTGACCAAGACGGCCGGCACCACCGGCATCCTCCGGGTCAACCTCAACTGGAACTCCCGGCCCGGTGGCGGCGGGGGCGGCGGCTTCCTCAAGCGCCTGGCCTCGGCGGCCGGCGGCGGGGCGATCGACCTCGACCTCGGCTGCCTCTACGAGTACGCCGACGGCTCGAAGGGCGTCATCCAGGCCCTCGGCAACGCCTTCCGCGGGCAGCACACGATGGGCAACGGCGAGTCGATCGTCTGGCTCGACGGCGACGACCGCTCCGGCTCCAACAGCGGCGGCGAGAACCTGCTGGTCAACCTGCAGCACACGCAGCTGATCCGCCGGGTGCTCGTCTTCGCGCTCATCTACGAGGGCGTGCCGAACTGGGGTCAGGCCGACGCCGTCGTCACGATGTTCCCGGCCAACGGGCCGCAGATCGAGGTGCGCCTCGACGAGCACGACCCGCGCGCCCGCATCTGCGCGATCGCGATGCTGGAGAACCGGGGCGGGGAGCTCGTCGTCAACCGCGAGGTGCGCTACGTGCACGGCGGCCAGGACGTGCTCGACCGCACCTACGGCTGGGGCATGGACTGGACGCCCGGCCGCAAGTGAGCCGCTGAGCTCCCTCTCCGGGAGCCGTTCCCGTCCTCCGGGGGTCCCGCGGGACCCCCGGAGGACGAGGAACGCCCCAGCGGCGGCCGCGGCTCACCAGCCGCGGGCGCGCCACTCCGGGAGCGACGGGCGCTCGGCGCCCAGCGTCGTGTCCTTACCGTGCCCCGGGTAGACCCACGTGTCGTCGGGCAGGACGGCGAACAGCCGCTGCTCGACGTCGTCGACGAGGCTGGCGAACCGCTCCGGGTCCTGCTGGGTGTTGCCGACGCCGCCCGGGAACAGGCTGTCGCCGGTGAACACGTGCGTGCCGGCGTCCCCGCCGCGCCAGACCAGCGCGATGCTGCCCGGCGTGTGCCCGCGCAGGTGCACCACCTCGAGCACCTGCTCGCCGACCTCCACGGTGTCGCCGTGCGCGACCGTCCGGTCGACGGCCACCGGCAGGTCGCCCGCGTCGGCGGCGTGCGCCACCGTCGTCGCCCCGGTGGCGGCGACGACGTCGGGCAGCGCGCGGTGGTGGTCCCAGTGCCCGTGGGTGGTGACGACGGTGCGCAGGTCGGCGTCGCCGATCAGCGCGCGCAGCACGTCGGGCTCGGCGGCCGCGTCGACGAGCAGCGCCTGGCCCGTCGCGGCGTCCTGCAGGAGATAGGCGTTGTTGGCCATCTCGCTCACCGCGACCTTGCTGATCGTGAGCCCGGGCAGCTCCCGCCGGTCGGCCGGGCCGCCCACCTCGACGTCGCCGGTGTAGGTCATCGGGCCTCCGTTCGAGAACTGTCGCCGCCCGCGGTTACGGTCGCCGTCATGGACGCTAGCGGAGGTCCGGGCGGCGCCCGGGTCGTCGGCCTGCCCGCCACCGTTCTCGCCGCGCGGGTGCGCGCGGGGGAGCTGTCCGCCGTCGACGTGGTGCGCGCGCACCTGGCCCACATCGGCGACGTCGAGCCGCGGGTCGGCGCCTTCCGCGTGGTCCGCGCCGAGGCCGCGCTCGCCGAGGCGGCCGAGGTCGACGCCCGGCCCGACCGCGAGTCGCTCCCGCTCGCCGGCGTCCCGGTCGCGGTGAAGGACAACGTCGGCGTCGCGGGGGAGACGGTCACCGACGGCTGCGCCGCGGCCACCCCGGTCGGCACCGACCACGAGGTCGTCGCCCGGCTGCGCGCCGCCGGCGCCGTCGTCGTCGGCATCACCCGGGTGCCCGAGCTGTGTCTCTACGCGGCCACCGACGGGCCGGGCACGGTCACGCGCAACCCCTGGGACACCGCGCTGTCCCCGGCGGGCAGCTCCGGCGGCAGCGCCGCCGCGGTCGCCGCCGGCATGGTGCCGCTCGCGCACGGCAACGACGGCATGGGGTCGCTGCGGCTGCCCGCCGCCGCCTGCGGCCTGGTCACCCTCAAGCCCGGCCGCGGCGTGCTGCCCGGCGGCATCGGCGCCGACGACTGGTCGGGGATGGCCGTCAACGGCGTGCTCGCCACCACCGTCGACGACGTCGCGCTCGGCACCGCCGTGCTGGCGGGGGAGGACGCGGGGCTCGACTGGTCGGCGTCGCCCGACCCGGGCCGCCCGCTGCGGGTCGCCGTCGGCCGCCGCTCCCCGGTCCCGGGCGCCCGCCCCGACGCCGCGGCCCGCGGCGCGGTCGAGCGCACGGCCCGGCTGCTGCGCGGCGCCGGGCACGTCGTCGTCGAGCGGGACCCGGTGGTCCCGCCGGACGCCGCCATCGGCGGGATCGCCCGCTGGCTGGCCGGCGCGGAGGACGACGCCGCGTTCCTCGGCCTGGACCGGACGGCGCTGCAGCCGCGCAGCCGCACCCACGCCCGGCTCGGCCGGCTGGTCCGGCGGGCCGGGCTGGTCCGCCCGGCCACGGCCGAGCGCTTCCGCGAGCGGACGGCGGCGTTCTTCGCGGACGACGACCTCGACGTGCTGCTGACGCCGATCACCAACGGCCCGCCGCTGCCCGCGCGGCCCTGGCACGAGCGCGGCTTCCTGGCCAACGTCACCGCCAACGCGCGGTGGGCGCCCTGGGCCTCGCCGTGGAACCTGGCGGGGGTCCCGGCGGTCGTGGTCCCGGTCGGCACGCGGCCGGAGGGGACGCCGCTGGCGGTCCAGCTCGTGGGTCCCCCGGGCAGCGAGACGCGACTACTCTGGCTGGCCGGGGAGCTGGAACGCCGGCAGCCCTGGCGCCGTCACGCGCCGGTCTTCGACCCCGCCGGCGCACCGGCCCCCGCTCCCGCCTGAGCTGCTGTTCCCGGCGGCAACGTCGCCACCGTCACGGATTGCGCACGGGCGGACACGGCGTTGCCCGTATCGACATCTCGACACCACCCCGCAGGGCCCGGCGAGACCGGCCGGCCCGGCTGACCGACAGGGATCACATTGGACCGTCTCGTCGTCCGCGGCGCCCGTGAGCACAACCTCAAGGACGTCCATCTCGACCTGCCCCGCGACGCCCTGATCGTCTTCACCGGGCTGTCGGGGTCGGGCAAGTCGAGCCTGGCGTTCGACACCATCTTCGCCGAGGGCCAGCGGCGCTACGTCGAGTCGCTGTCGGCCTACGCCCGCCAGTTCCTCGGCCAGATGGACAAGCCCGACGTCGACTTCATCGAGGGCCTCTCGCCCGCGGTGTCGATCGACCAGAAGTCGACCAACCGCAACCCGCGGTCGACCGTCGGCACCATCACCGAGGTCTACGACTACCTGCGGCTGCTCTACGCGCGCGCCGGCCAGCCGCACTGTCCCAACTGCGGCAAGCCGATCGCCCGCCAGACGCCGCAGCAGATCGTCGACCAGGTGCTCTCGATGGAGGAGGGCACCCGCTTCCAGGTGCTCGCCCCGGTCGTGCGCGCGCGCAAGGGCGAGTACGTCGACCTGTTCAGCTCGCTGCAGACGCAGGGCTTCTCCCGCGTCCGGGTCGACGGCACCATGCACCCGCTGACCGAGCCGCCGAAGCTCAAGAAGCAGGAGAAGCACACGATCGAGGTGATCGTCGACCGGCTGACGGTCAAGGAGAGCGCCAAGCGCCGGCTCACCGACTCGGTGGAGACCGCGCTCGGGCTCGCCGGTGGCCTCGTCGTCCTCGACTTCGTCGACCTCCCCGAGGACGACCCGGTGCGGGAGCGCACGTTCTCCGAGCACCTCGCCTGCGTCGACGACGGCCTGTCCTTCGAGGCGCTCGAGCCGCGCAGCTTCTCCTTCAACTCGCCGTTCGGCGCCTGCCCCGAGTGCACCGGCATCGGCACCCGCAAGGAGGTCGACCCCGACCTCGTCGTGCCCGACCCGGAGAAGAGCCTGGCGCAGGGTGCCGTCGCCCCGTGGGCCGGCTCCATGAGCAACGAGTACTTCCAGCGGCTGCTGTCCGGGCTGGCCGACCAGCTCGGCTTCTCCATGGACACCCCGTGGGAGAAGCTGCCGGCCAAGGTCCAGAAGGCCGTCCTGCACGGCTCCCCGGACCAGGTGCACGTGCGCTACAAGAACCGCTACGGCCGCGAGCGCAGCTACTACGCGGCGTTCGAGGGCGTGCTGCCCTTCCTCGAGCGGCGGCACGAGGACACCGACAGCGACTTCATGCGGGACAAGTACGAGGGCTACATGCGCGACGTGCCCTGTCCCGTCTGCCACGGCACCCGGCTCAAGCCGGAGATCCTCGCCGTCAAGCTCAACAGCCGCTCGATCGCCGAGGTCACCGGCCTGTCCATCGGCGAGGCCGCGGACTGGCTGGGCGCCCTCGAGCTCGGCGAGCGCGAGCGGGCCATCGCCGACCGCGTGCTCAAGGAGATCCAGGCGCGGCTGTCGTTCCTGGTCGACGTCGGCCTGGACTACCTGTCCCTCGACCGCCCGGCCGCGACGCTCGCCGGTGGCGAGGCGCAGCGGATCCGGCTGGCCACCCAGATCGGGTCGGGCCTGGTGGGCGTCCTGTACGTCCTCGACGAGCCCTCGATCGGGCTGCACCAGCGCGACAACACCCGCCTGATCGAGACGCTGGTCCGGCTGCGCGACATGGGCAACACGCTGATCGTCGTCGAGCACGACGAGGACACGATCAAGACCGCCGACTGGGTGGTCGACATCGGCCCGGGCGCCGGCGAGCACGGCGGCGAGGTGATCGTCAGCGGCACCGTCGACGAGCTGCTGGCCAGCGAGCGCTCGCTGACCGGGCAGTACCTGTCGGGCCGGATGGAGATCACCGTGCCGAAGGTGCGGCGGCAGCCGCAGCCGGGGCGCGAGCTGGTGGTCAAGGGCGCCCGCGAGCACAACCTCAAGGGCGTCGACGTGACGTTCCCGCTCGGCATGCTCGTCGGCGTCACCGGGGTGTCCGGGTCGGGCAAGTCCAGCCTGGTCAACGACATCCTCTACACGGTGCTGGCCAACCAGCTCAACCGCGCGCGGATGGTGCCCGGCCGGCACCGCACGGTCACCGGCCTGGAGCACCTGGACAAGGTCGTGCACGTCGACCAGTCGCCGATCGGCCGCACCCCGCGGTCCAACCCGGCCACGTACACCGGCGTGTGGGACCAGGTGCGCAAGCTGTTCGCGCAGACGTCGGAGGCGAAGATCCGCGGCTACCAGCCCGGGCGCTTCTCCTTCAACGTCAAGGGCGGGCGCTGCGAGGCGTGCTCCGGCGACGGCACCCTGAAGATCGAGATGAACTTCCTGCCGGACGTCTACGTCCCGTGCGAGGTGTGCAAGGGCGCCCGGTTCAACCGGGAGACGCTCGAGGTGCACTACAAGGGCAAGACGGTCGCCGAGGTCCTCGACATGCCGATCGAGGAGGCCGCGGACTTCTTCGCGGCGATCCCGGGCATCGCGCGGTACCTGCGCACGCTGACCGATGTCGGCCTGGGCTACGTGCGGCTCGGCCAGCCGGCCACGACGCTGTCCGGCGGCGAGGCGCAGCGCGTCAAGCTGGCCAGCGAGCTGCAGAAGCGGTCCAACGGCCGCAGCGTGTACGTGCTCGACGAGCCGACCACCGGCCTGCACTTCGAGGACATCCGCAAGCTGCTGATGGTGCTGCAGGGCCTGGTCGACAAGGGCAACTCGGTGATCGTCATCGAGCACAACCTCGACGTCATCAAGAGTGCCGACTGGCTGATCGACATGGGCCCCGAGGGCGGGTTCCGCGGCGGCACGGTGGTGGCCGAGGGGCCGCCGGAGTTCGTGGCGTCGATCCCGGAGTCGCACACCGGCCGGTACCTGGTGCCGCTGCTCGACCCGGCGGCGGTCGAGGCGGCCGCGGCCGGGCCGAAGAAGCGGGCCACGCGCAAGCGCGCCAGCTGACCGGGACCCCGGGGATGCGCATCGGCGAGGTGCGGGTCGACGCCGTCGCGGACGGGACGTTCGTCGCCCGCCCGAGCTACTTCGGCGCCGACGTGCCGGCCGGTGCGCACCCCGAGGTGTTCGACCGCGACGGCGCCGCGTGGCTGCCGATCGGCTGCTTCGTGGTGCGCTCCGGCGACCGGGTCGTCCTGGTCGACGCCGGACTCGGCCCGGAGGTGCAGCAGCTGCCCGACCGGATGCTGCTCGCCGGCGGACAGCTGCCCACCGGCCTGCGCGCGCTCGGCGTGCACCCCGACGACGTCACCGACGTGGTGGTCACGCACCTGCACGCCGACCACGTGGGCTGGCTGTTCGGGCTCGACGCCGAGCCGGTCTTCGGCGGCGCGACCGTGTGGTTCGGTGCCGGCGACCGGGCGCACTTCGTCGACGGCCCGGGGGAGATGGCCGGGCACGTCCGCGACGGGTTCCGCCGGTGGGCCGGGACGTCGCGGCTCCGCGAGCTGTCGGAGGACGTCGCCGTCGCTCCGGGGATCGACGCCGTCCTGACGCCCGGGCACACGCCGGGGCACCTGTCCGTCGCCGTGACCGCCGGTGACGAGCGGCTGCTGCTCCTCGGCGACGCCATCACCTGCCCGGTGCAGCTCGCCGAGCCGCAGTGGCGCTCGATGGGCGACGTGGACGCCGCGCTCGCCGACCGCACCCGGCGCCGGCTGTGGCAGGCGCTGGCCGGCCCGCGGACGCTCGGCGTGGGCGCGCACTTCCCGCGGCTCGCGGAGGGCCGCGTCGATCCGGACCGGCGGTGGGCGCAGGCGGGCTGACGTCCCGCCGGGTCAGCGTCTCCGGCGGCCGATGACCACCCCGCCGGCCACGGCACCGGCGACGGCGACCGCCCCGACGCCGGGCAGCAGCCAGCCGGGGGTGCTGCCGTCCTCGGCTGCCTCGTCGGCCGCCTGCCCGGCCGCCTCCGTCCGCTCGACGGTGCGCGTGGCCGCGCTCGGCTCGGCGCTCCCGGGAGCCGGCGTGGTGCTGGCCGGGGCCGGCGCCGGGGTGGGCGAGGGCGTCACCGCGACCGGTGGCGCGTGCTCGAAGGCGAAGGTTCCGTCGAGGGCGTGGCCGTCGTCGGACACGGCCGACCAGGTGACGGTGTGCCGCCCGGCCGCGGTGAGCGCGACCGGCGCGGTGAGGACGGCGCCGTGGTGGGCGACCGGTCCGGTGCCGACCGGGGAGCCGTCGGGCCCGGTGACGGTCACGTCGCCGCCGAGGACGCTCGCGCTGAAGGTCAGGGTGACCGCCTGCGGCCTGCTGGTGACGGTGCTGTCGGCGGCGGGGTCGGTGGTCCGCAGACCCGTGTGCGCGGAGGCGGTGCCGGGCGCGACCAGCAGCAGCCCGAGCCCGAGCAGCAGGACGGCGGCCAGCCGCGGGAGTGCGGGAGCGGGACGGGCGGCGAGCGGTGGCACGGGATCTCCAGGTCTGCAGGCGTCACGTCCTTGGTCGTCCGCGGCGCCCGTGGGGTTCCCGGCGGACCTCAGTAGGGCGGTGGCTCCGTGGTCGCGGTGAGGCCGCTGGGTGTGGTGACGGTGAGGGTGCCGTCGGGCTGCAGCGTGTGGGTCCAGCCGGGGGCCTGGTGCTTGCCGCGGTGGTGGCCGGTGCAGAAGCCGGTGAGGTTGGCGGCGGCGGTGGGTCCGGCCGGCCAGGGCGTGCCGTGGTCGAGCTCGCCCCGCTGGGGCACGGGTCGGCGGCAGCCGGGGAAGCGGCAGCGGCGGTCGCGGGCGCGGACGTGCCGGTCGAGGGCGGCGCCGGGCCGGTAGCCGTCGGTTGCGGCGGGTGCGTGCAGGCCGGTGCCGGCGCGGGTGGCGCGGCGGAGGCCGGGGAGGTCGGTGAGGGTGAGCAGGGCGCCGGTGAGGGCGTGGGTGACGGCGATGCGGGGCCGGTCAGCGAGGCCGCCGCCGGCGGTGCGGCCGAGCAGGCCGGCCAGGTGCAGGCGGGCGTCGTCGGTCGCCGCCGTGAGCGCGGTGACCGCATCGGCCGCGGTGGTGACGCGCCCGGCCGGGTTGTCGGCCCAGGCGATCTCGTCGGCGGTGTCGGCGCGTTCGGCGGTGGCGACCAGGCGGCGGGCACGCCCGACCGCCTGCTCGGCGTCGAGCAGCGCGGCGCCGGCGTCGTTCACCGCAGCGTCGGCGCGGGCCCACCAGCCGTCGGGTTCGGGTGGGCCGGCGTTGTCGGGCGGCGGGTCTGGGTCGTCGTCGCTGTGATCGTCGGGATCGAGGTCGTCCCGGGGTGGTGCCCAGCCGGGCGGTGGCCAGGGCTCGTCGTCGTGGGCGGGGTCGAGGTCGGCGTAGAGCTCGCCGGTGGCGACGCGGCGTTCGATCTCGGCCCACCAGGCCGCGTCGGCCTCCAGTTCGGCGATGTGCTGGGCGATGGCGGCGTCGCTCAGGCCGCGCAGCGGGTCCTCGCCCTTGACGAGGCTGACGCCCTCGGCCGTGCCGGGACCCGCGGTGTCCTCGGCCGTGGCCTCCGCGGCGGAGGCCTCGGCTGAGGCGGGTTCCTCGGCGGCGGTGTCCTCGACGGCGGTGTCCTCGACGGCGGTGTCCTCGACGGCGGTGTCCTCGGCGGGTGCCGGGGCATCCTCGGTGGCGCTGTCCTCGGCCGCGGTGGCTTCGGAGGCGGTGACGCGGGCGCCGGTGAGGGCGGCGAGCAGGGCCCGGACCACCTCGGCGGGGACGACCTGGCCGTCGATCTCGCACGGCTGGTCCCCACCGAGCAGCGCGCCGACCGGAGCGACGACATTGAGGACCACCTGCACCGGTGACAGCCCGTTCTCGCCGGGCCGCAGCACCAGGTCGAGCAGGGCATCGGCCATCTTCTGGCCCCGCGTGCGGCCGTCGTCGGGCAGCGCATCGGCGTACGTGCCGAGCGCGGCCATGAGCGCCGCCGCCTCGGGCGTCGTGAGCAGGGCGGAGACGACCGCCATCCCGTCGCAGGAGTCCGGTCGGCACGAGAGGCCGCGCCGCGTGATGGCGCGGGCGAGGTCGTCGGCGGCGGAGCGGGCCTTGCGCTTGAGCACCTCGCGCCGCGCCTTGTCCCGCAGCTGCGCCGGCGTGCAGACGGTCCCCCGGCGGGCGGCCCACGCGAGCAGGTCCCGCTCCAGCGCGGCGCGGACCGTGTCGTCGGCGACGGGGGCGACGTGGTCGAGCAGCGCGGCCACGTGCCCGCCGTGGACGGTCCCGACCTCCAGCGCGTCCAGCGTCGCCGGTAGCCGGTGGACCAGGGTCAGCGACCGCACCAGCAGCGCCTCGGCGGCGGTCGACGTCAGCGACAGCGCCACGCACAGCTCCTGCGTCGCCCACTCGCTCACCGACCGCAGCAGCTCCGGCCGCGCCGCCCACCGCTCCGCCGACATCGCCCCGCGCGTGCCCTGCGGCCGGTCCACCGAGGACGGCCGCGAGAGCGCGAATGCCGCCACCGCCCGGTACCGCAGCGCCGACTGCCGCGACACCTCCTGATCACACGCCTGCACCAGCCCCAGCGGACCCCGCGCCCACCCCACCGGGGGCGCGGGCGCCACACCGGTCAGCACGTCGTCCACACCCGGGAACCTACGGGGCACCACTGACAGGAAACCGCAGGTCAGTGGCGGTGCATCGTCACCCGATCGGGTGACCGGACAGGGGGTCGCCCGGTCGGGTGGACCGTCAGGATCGCGTCAGCGGAGCCGCGGGACGGACGGATCCGGTGCACCCTGGGCACGTGACACCGGACCGAACAGCCATCGCGGCCGGCACCCGTCTCCTCTGCGGCCGGCCGCGGTCCTGCTGGCCCCGTCGGATGCACCCCGACGCCGCCGCGGACGCCCTGCACGCCGTCGAGGTGCACCGCAGCGCCGAGGAGCTCACCGGTGAGCCCGAGGTCGCGCTGTGCGGCGTCATCGTCGCCGTCCACGACGAGCCGTGGCCGCCGGACGCCGCCGAGCGGTGCCCGGAGTGCGACCGCCTCACGGGGTGAAGCGGTACCCCATCCCCGGCTCGGTGCGCAGGTAGCGCGGCGCGGACGGGTCCGGCTCGAGCTTGCGCCGCAGCTGGTTGAGGTAGACCCGCAGGTAGTGCGTCTCCCGCTCGTACGCCGGCCCCCACACCGACTGCAGCAGCTGCCGCTGGCCCACCAGCCGCCCGGGTGAGCGCACCAGCTCGGCGAGCAGCGCCCACTCGGTCGGCGTCAGCCGCACCGGGACGCCGTCCACGGTCACCTGCCGGGCCGCCAGGTCGACGGTGAAGTGCCCGGTGACGACGACCGGCTCGTCCGGGCCCGCGGAGCCGCGCCGCAGCAGCGCCCGCAGCCGGGCCAGCAGCTCGCCCATGTCGAAGGGTTTGGTCACGTAGTCGTCGGCGCCGGCGTCCAGGGCGCGGACCTTGTCGGTGCTGTCCGCCCGCGCCGAGAGCACCAGCACCGGCCCGGCGAACCACGGCCGCAGCCCGGCGAGCACCTCGGTGCCGTCGAGGTCGGGCAGCCCCAGGTCCAGCACGACGACGTCGGGGTGCGCCGACGCCGCCTCCCGCAGCGCCGCCGCGCCGTCGGAGGCGAGCACCACCTCGTACCCGGCCGCGCGCAGCGTGATCCGCAGGGCGCGGGCGAGCTGGGGGTCGTCGTCGACGACGAGCACCCGGCTCACGCGGGCACCGGGGACGGCACGGCCGCCGCCGGCAGCGACACCACCATCGTCAGCCCGCCGCCCGGGGTGTCCTCGGCGACCAGCGTGCCGCCCATCGCCTCGGTCAGGCCCCGCGCGACGGCGAGGCCGAGACCCACGCCCTGCCCGCGCGGGGAGTCGCCGAGCCGCTGGAACGGCGCGAACACCCGCTCCCGGTCGGCCGCCGGGACGCCGGGCCCGCGGTCGGCGACGCGCAGCTCCACCCGGTCGCCGAGCGCGTCGGCGCGCACGGTCACCGGCCCGGTGGGGGCGTGGCGCACCGCGTTGCCGGCCAGGTTGGCCACCACCCGCTCGAGCAGCCCCGGGTCGGCGAGCGCGGGCGGCAGGTCGGCCGGCCACCCGCACGTCACCCGCGAGCGGTCCTCCAGCTCGTCCAGCGCCCGGGCGACGACGGCGGGCAGGTCGGTCGGCGCGAGCGCGGGGCTGACCACGCCGGCCTGGAGGCGGCTCATGTCGAGCAGGTCGTCGACGAGCGCGGTCAGCCGGTCGGCCGACTCGTCCACCGTCTCCACCAGCTCCGCGCGGTCGTCGTCGGTGAGCGCGAGCCCGCTGCGCAGCGCCGAGGACGCCGCCTTGATCCCGGCCAGCGGCGTGCGCAGGTCGTGGCTCACCGCGGTCAGGAGCGCGCGCCGCATCCCGTCGCCGGCGGCCAGCCGGTCGGCCTCGGCCGCCTGCGCGGCGAGCCGGCCCTGCTGCAGCGCCACCGCCGCCTGCTCGGCGACGGCGACCAGCAGCCGCCGGTCGGCCGCGGGCAGCACCCGCCCGCACCAGCGCAGCACCAGCCCGTCGGTCACGGCGACCTCGTCGACGGCGGTCCCCTCCGGCCGGCCGCACGTGCCCACGACCGAGCCGCGCTCGACCATCGTCACCGACGCCAGCCCGAAGCCCTCGCGGATCCGCTCCAGCAGGGAGGGCAGGCCGCCGTCGCCCTCCAGCACCGCCCGGGACAGCGACGCGAGCATCGCCGTCTCCGCGCGGGAGCGCGCCGCCGCCGTGGCCCGCCGGGCCGAGCGGTCGACCACCGTGGCCACCGCGACCGCCACGACGAGGCCGCCGCCGAGCGCCAGCACGTCGTCCGGGCTCGTCACGGTCAGCCGGCCGGTGGGGGAGACGAAGAACCAGTTCTCCGCGAGCCCGCCGAGCACCGCCGCGACGAGGGCCGGCCACAGCCCGCCGACCAGCGCCACCGCGAGCACGAGCAGCAGGAAGGCGAGCAGCACCAGCGGCAGCGACACCGCGCTCCCGGCGGCCAGGCACAGCGCGGTCAGCACCGGCACGCCGGCGAGCGCCAGCGCCGCGCCGAGCCACCGGCGGCGCGCCGTCAGGGCGCCGGTCAGCGGCGGCAGCCGCCAGCCGCGGGACCCGGCGGCGGCGTGCGTCACGATGTGGACGTCGATGTCGCCGGCGTCGGTGACCACCGACCCGCCGATGCCGCGGCGCAGCGCCCGCGCCCACCGCGAGCGCCGCGAGGTGCCGACGACGAGCTGGGTGGCGTCGGCGCCGCGGGCGAACTCCAGCAGCGCTGCCGCGACGTCGTCGCCGACCACCTGGTGCCAGCTGCCGCCGAGGCTCTCGGTGAGCTCGCGCAGGCCGCGCAGCGCCGTCGGCGAGGCGCCGGTGAGCCCGTCGGTGGCGACGACGTGGACGGCGAGCAGCTCCCCGCCCGAGCGGCGGGCCACCCGCGCGGCCCGGCGCACCAGCGTCTCGCTCTCCGGCCCGCCGGTCAGCGCGACGACGACCCGCTCCCGGGCCTCCCACACGGCGTCGATGGCGTGCTCCGCGCGGTAGCGGCGCAGCCCCTCGTCGACCCGGTCGGCCAACCACAGCAGCGCCAGCTCGCGCAGCGCGGTCAGGTTGCCGACCCGGAAGTAGTTGCCGAGCGCCGCGTCGACCCGCTCGGCCGGGTAGACGTTGCCGTGCGCCATGCGCCGCCGCAGCGCCTCCGGCGACATGTCGACCAGCTCCACCTGGTCGGCGCGGCGCACCACCGCGTCGGGCACCGTCTCCTGCTGCACGACGCCGGTGATCGACGCGACGACGTCGGTGAGGCTCTCCAGGTGCTGCACGTTCACCGTGGTCAGCACGCTGACGCCGGCGGCCAGCAGCTCCTCGACGTCCTGCCAGCGCTTCTCGTGCCGCGAGCCGGGCGCGTTGGTGTGCGCCAGCTCGTCGACGACGACCACCTCGGGGCGGCGGGCGAGCACCGCGTCGACGTCGAGCTCCTCCAGCACGACGCCGCGGTGCGCCACCCGCCGGCGGGGGAGCACCTCCAGGCCCGCGAGCTGCTCGGCGGTGCGCGGCCGGCCGTGCGTCTCGACCAACCCGACGACGACGTCCGCGCCCCGCTCTGCCCGGCGGTGCGCCTCGCCGAGCACGGCGAAGGTCTTGCCCACGCCGGGCGCCGCGCCCAGGTAGACCCGCAACGTCCCGCGACTCACGGCGCCCATGATCACCCTCGACGGCGGGGGAGCGGCGCCGGCCGGCGTCAGGATCGCGTCAAGACCGCGACCCGGGACCCTGCGATGCTGCCCCGCGTGACCCGGGCGAGCGAGGACTCCAACCGGCGGATGCTGCGGGCGCGCGACGAGATGGACCGCTCCTACGCCGAGCCGCTCGACGTCCCGACGCTGGCCCGGATCGCGCACGTCACCGAGGCGCACTTCATCCGCACCTTCAAGGCCACCTTCGGCGAGACGCCCAACCGCTACCTGCAGCGCCGCCGCGTCGAGCGGGCGATGTTCCTGCTGCGCACCACCGACCGCAGCGTCACGGACGTCTGCATGGCCGTCGGGTTCGCCAGCCTCGGCACGTTCAGCCGGGTGTTCGCGGAGATCGTGGGCGAGCCGCCGAGCGTGTACCGGCGGCGCGGCCCGCTCGCGCCGGTGCCGAGCTGCTTCGGCATGCGCTGGCTGCGGCCGAGCGAGAGGACAGCAGTTCCGGAGAAGCCCGGCGACGACGCCCGCCCCTAGCGTCCTGCCCATGCTGACCTCCATCTCGATCACCTCCCTCTACGTCCTCGACCAGGACCAGGCGCTGGACTTCTACGTCGGCAAGCTCGGCTTCCAGGTGCAGACCGACCAGCAGTTCGGCCCGATGCGCTTCCTCACCGTCGCGCTGCCCGGCGACCCCGGCCACGCCGTCCTCCTCGAGCTGCCCGCCCCGCCGTCGATCAGCCCGGAGATCGCCGAGACCGTGCGCGACCTGGTCACCAAGGGCGCCGGCGGCGGGCACCTGTTCTTCACCACCGACGACGCGCACAAGACCCACGCCACGCTCAAGGAGCGGGGCGTCGACCTGCCGGAGGAGCCGGTCGTGCAGCCCTACGGCATCGACTTCGGCCTGCGCGACCCGTTCGGCAACTCCGTCCGCATCGCGCAGATGACGCCGCCGCCCGGCGCCTGAGGCCCGCCGGCCGGGCCCGTCAGGACGCCGTCAAGGTCCGCGGGCCCGGCCGTCAAGGAGCCGTCAACGAACGGCGGTCCCCCTCCGGCGCGCTCCTAGCGTCGCCGCCCGGTGCGGACGACGACGGGTCGCCCGCTCGGACCGGATCGGGGGATCGACGTCGTGGGCGACGTGCTCCACATCGCGCTGACACTGGCCGTCTTCGGCCTGCTGGCGCTCGCGCTGCGCGGACTGGAACGCCGGTGACCGGGGCCGGGGTCGAGGCCTGGGTCGGCCTGGCCGTGGCGGCCGGGCTGGTCCTCTACCTGCTGGCCGCCCTGCTCTTCCCGGAGCGGTTCTGATGGGCGGCACCGCGGCCGGCTGGCTGCAGGTGGCGCTCCTGGGCGCCGCGCTGGTGCTCGCGCACCGGCCGCTGGGCGACTGGATGGCCCGCGTCTTCACCAGCGAGACGCACGGGCGGGCCGAGCGGCTGGTGTACCGGGCGGTGGGCGTCGACCCCGCGGCCGAGCAGCGCTGGCCGGTGTACGCGCGCAGCGTGCTCGCGTTCTCCGCGGCCGGCGTCCTGCTCCTCTACGGCCTGCAGCGGGTGCAGCAGTGGCTGCCGCTGGACAACGGCATGGCCGCGGTGGAGCCGTCGTCGGCCTGGAACACCGCGGTCAGCTTCGTCACCAACACGAACTGGCAGGGCTACGCCGGCGAGTCGACCATGGGCTCCCTGGTCCAGATGGCCGGCCTGGCCGTGCAGAACTTCGTGTCCGCCGCCGTCGGCATCGCGGTCGCCGTCGCCCTGGTGCGCGGCTTCGCCCGCACCCGCACCGACCGGCTGGGCAACGCCTGGGTGGACGTCACCCGCGCCGTCGGCCGCCTGCTGCTGCCGCTGTCGGTCGTCGGCGCGCTCGTGCTCGTGCTCGGCGGCGTGGTGCAGGACCTCTCGGCGGGCAGCGAGGCGGTGACGCTGGCCGGTGCGACCCAGCACCTCCCGAGCGGGCCGGTGGCCTCGCAGGAGGTCATCAAGCAGCTCGGCACCAATGGCGGCGGCTTCTTCAACGCCAACTCCGCGCACCCCTTCGAGGGCCCGGCCGCCTGGACCTCGCTGTTCTCGGTCTTCCTCATGCTGGTGATCCCGTTCAGCCTGCCGCGCACCTTCGGCCGGATGGTCGGCGACCGGCGGCAGGGCCTGGCGATCGTCGGCGTCATGGCCGGGCTGGCCGCCGCCTCGCTGGCGCTGACCACCTGGGCGCAGGCCCGGGCCGGCGGCGCCGCGCTGCAGCTGGCCGGCGCGGCCGCCGAGGGCCAGGAGGTGCGCTTCGGCGGGCCGCTGTCGGCGCTCTTCGGCGCGGCCACCACGCTGACCTCCACCGGGGCGGTCACCTCGCTTCACGACTCCTGGACGCCGGCCGGCGGTGGGCTCGTGCTGTTCAACATGATGCTCGGGGAGATCGCGCCCGGAGGGGTCGGCTCCGGGCTCTACGGCATGCTCGTGCTCGCCATCGTCGCCGTGTTCGTCGCGGGCCTCATGGTCGGGCGCACGCCGGAGTACCTCGGCAAGAAGCTCGGCCGCCGCGAGATGACCCTCGCCTCGCTGTACATCCTCGCCACGCCTGCCGTCGTGCTGGTGGGCACCGCGGTCGCGCTCGCCACCGACACCGGTCGTGGCTCGCTGCTCGACGAGGGTCCGCACGGCCTGTCCGAGGCGCTCTACGCCTTCACCTCCGCCGGCAACAACAACGGCTCCGCCTTCGCGGGCCTGTCGGCGAACACGCCCTTCTACAACACGGCGCTGGGCCTCGCGATGGCGTTCGGGCGCTTCCTGCCGATCCTGCTCGTCCTCGCCCTGGCCGGCCGCCTCGCCGCCCAGGGCCGGACCCCGGTCACCGCCGGGACGCTGCCGACGCACGAGCCGCTGTTCGTGGGCCTGCTCGCCGTCACCGTGCTCGTGGTCGTCGGGCTCACCTACTTCCCCGCCCTGTCCCTGGGGCCGTTCGCCGAAGGACTGTCATGACCACCGCACTGGACCGCGCGCCGGTCCGCACCCCCGGGCCGCGCGCGCCGCGGCGCTCCCGGATCGAGTGGGGGCCCGCCCTGGCCGGGGCGGTGCGCAAGCTGGACCCGCGGGCGCTGGTCCGCCAGCCCGTCGTCTTCGTCGTCTGGGTCGGCTCGGTGTTCTCCACCGTGCTGGCCGTCCTCGACCCCTCGGTGTTCGGCTGGCTGGTCACCGTCTGGCTGTGGCTCACGGTGCTGTTCGCCAACACCGCCGAGGCGGTCGCCGAGGGGCGCGGCAAGGCCCAGGCGGCCACGCTGCGCAAGGCCCGCACCACGACCGTCGCGCACCTCCTCGACGGCACGGAGGTGGCCGCGGCCGACCTGCGCCCGGGCGTGCGCGTGGTCGTCACCGCCGGGCAGGTCGTCCCCGGTGACGGCGACGTCGTCGAGGGGATCGCCAGCGTCGACGAGTCGGCCGTCACCGGCGAGTCCGCGCCGGTCATCCGCGAGTCCGGCGGCGACCGCTCGGCGGTCACCGGCGGCACCACGGTGCTGTCGGACCGGATCGTCGTGGAGATCACCAGCCGGCCGGGGGAGACCTTCGTCGACCGGATGATCGCCCTGGTCGAGGGCGCGCAGCGGCAGCGGACGCCGAACGAGATCGCGCTGGACATCCTGCTCAGCGCCCTGACGATCGCCTTCCTGCTCGCCGTCGTCACCCTGCAGCCGCTGGCGCTGTACAGCGGGGCCGGGCAGTCGGTGACCGTGCTCATCGCGCTCGTCGTCTGCCTGATCCCCACGACGATCGGGGCGCTGCTGTCGGCCATCGGCATCGCCGGGATGGACCGGCTGGTGCAGCGCAACGTGCTCGCGACGAGCGGGCGCGCGGTCGAGGCCGCCGGCGACGTGGACACCCTGCTGCTCGACAAGACCGGCACCATCACCTTCGGCAACCGGCAGGCGGCGGAGTTCGTCCCGGCCGCCGGCGTGACCGAGGAGGAGATGGCCGACGCCGCGCAGCTCGCCTCGCTGGCCGACGAGACCCCCGAGGGGCGCAGCGTCGTCGTCCTGGCCAAGACGCGGTACGGGCTGCGCGGCCGCGACGACCTCCCGGGCGCGGTGTTCGTGCCGTTCACCGCGCAGACCCGGATGAGCGGCGTGGACCTGCCCGACGGCCGGCAGCTGCGCAAGGGCGCGGCCGGCGCGGTGACGGCGTGGGTGCGCGCGCTCGGCGGCGTCGTGCCGCCCGGGGTCGGCGAGGTCGTCGACGGCGTCTCCGCCTCGGGCGGCACCCCGCTCGTCCTGGCCGAGGACGGCCCCGGCGGCGCCCGCGTCCTCGGCGTCGTCCACCTCAAGGACGTCGTCAAGGACGGCATGCGCGAGCGGTTCGCCGAGCTGCGCCGCATGGGGATCCGCACGGTGATGATCACCGGCGACAACGAGCGGACCGCCCGGGCGATCGCCGCGGAGGCCGGCATCGACGACGTCCTCGCCGAGGCCACCCCCGAGGACAAGCTGGCCCTGATCAGGCGGGAGCAGGAGGGCGGCCGGCTGGTCGCCATGACCGGCGACGGCACCAACGACGCCCCCGCGCTCGCCCAGGCCGACGTCGGCGTCGCGATGAACACCGGGACGACCGCGGCCAAGGAGGCCGGCAACATGGTCGACCTCGACTCCGACCCGACGAAGCTCATCGAGATCGTCGCGATCGGCAAGCAGCTGCTCGTCACCCGCGGATCGCTGACCACCTTCTCCATCGCTAACGACCTGGCGAAGTACTTCGCGATCGTCCCGGCGATGTTCGCGGGCGCCTTCCCGGGCCTCGACGCCCTCAACGTGATGCGGCTGGCCTCGCCGGAGTCGGCGATCCTCTCCGCCGTCGTGTTCAACGCGCTGGTGATCGTGGCGCTGGTGCCGCTGGCGCTGCGCGGCGTCCGGTACCGGCCGGCCTCGGCCGAGGCGGTCCTGCGCCGCAACCTGCTGGTCTACGGCGTCGGCGGCGTGGTCGCGCCCTTCGCCGGGATCAAGCTCGTCGACCTGCTCGTCTCCCTCGTCCCCGGGATCGCCTGATGTCCCCCCGCGTGCTCCTCGCCGCCGTCCGTGCCCTGCTCGTCGCCACCGTCGTCCTCGGCCTGGCCTACCCCCTGCTGGTCACCGGGATCGCCCAGCTGGTCGCCCCCGGCCGCGCCGGCGGCTCCCTCGTGACCGTCGACGGCGAGGTCGTCGGCTCCGCGCTCGTCGGCCAGGCGACCACCGACGCCGACGGCGACCCGCTGCCGCAGTACTTCCAGGCCCGCCCGTCGGTCTCCGGGTACGACGGCGCCGCCTCCGGCGGGTCCAACCTCGGCCCGAACGCGCCCGAGCTCGTCGCGCTGGTGCAGGAGCGGCGCGCCGCGGTGGCCGCGCTCGAGGGCGTCGACCCGGCCGACGTGCCGCCCGACGCACTGACCGCCTCCGCCTCCGGCCTCGACCCCGACATCTCGCCGGCGTACGCCGCGATCCAGGTGCGGCGGGTGGCCGAGGCCCGCGGCGTCCCGGCGGAGGAGGTGCAGGCGCTGGTCGAGGCCGCCACCGCCGGGCGCGACCTCGGCTTCATCGGGGCGCCGCACGTCCGGGTCCTGCAGCTCAACCTCGCGTTGGACCGGGAGTTCGGCCGGGTCTAGCGTCCGGTGTGACCGCCGCCACCGCCCCGAGGGGAGGCCGCCCGTGCCGCTGAGCCGGAGGTCGTTCCTCGCCGGGGCGGTGGCCGCGCCGGCGCTGGCGGCCGCCGCCGGGGCCCTCGGCGGCTGCGCCGGCACGGTGGTGCAGCCCGGCGACCTGTCCCGGCTGCGGGTGATGGCGCCGGCGAGCCCGGGCGGCGGCTGGGACACGACCGCCCGCGTGCTGCAGCGGGTGATCCAGAGCAGCGGCCTGGCCCGCAACGTGCAGGTGTTCAACGTCGAGGGCGCCGGCGGCACGATCGGCCTCGGCCAGCTGTCGCGGGAGACCGACGACGCGCTGCTCATGATGATGGGCCTGGTCATGGTGGGCGCCGTCGACACCAACGACTCCGCCACCCGCCTGACCGACGTCACCCCGATCGCCCGGCTGATCGGCGAGACCGAGCTGATCGTGGCGCCGCCGGACGCGCCCTACACCGACATCCAGGGCTTCGTGGAGGCCTGGGCGGCCGACCCGGCGGGCACCCCGATCGCCGGCGGCTCGGCCGGCGGCACCGACCAGATCCTCGCCGGCCTGCTCGCGCAGGCGGCCGGCATCGACCCCGCCCAGGTCAACTACATCGCCTACTCCGGCGGCGGCGAGTCCCTGGCGGCCCTGCTCGGCGGGCAGGTCGCCGCCGGCATCTCCGGCACCGCCGACTACGGCGAGCAGGTGCGCACCGGCGACCTCGTCGGCCTCGCCGTGTCGACGGCGGAGCGCTCCCAGCAGGTGCCCGACGTCCCCACGCTGGTCGAGTCCGGCTTCGACGTCGAGGTCGACAACTGGCGCGGCCTCATGGCCCGGCCCGGGATGTCCGCGGGCGCCCGCGAGGACCTGATCGCCCTCGTCCAGGACACCCACGACACCGAGGAGTGGGCGCAGGCGCTGGAGGACAACGGCTGGGACGACCTGCTGCTGACCGGCGACGAGTACGGCGAGTTCCTCGCCGAGGAGGAGCAGCGGGTGCTGGCGATCCTGCGGGAGATCGGGCTGGTCCAGTGAGTGTGTCGCCCGACCCGGACGTCTCGACCACCGACGCCACCGGGTCGCACGCCGCGGCCGAGCACCGGCACCCGCCGCGGCCGCGCACGGGGATCAGCCGCGGCGAGCTGGCCATGGTGGTGCTGCTGGGGGCGCTGGGCGTCTACCTGCTGCTCGACGCCGCGAACATCGCCGTCCCGGGCTCCGCGAACACCATCGGCCCGCGCTTCTTCCCTTACCTCGTCGGCGGCGTCGTGCTGGCCACCGCGCTCGCGCTCGGGTTCCGGGTGCTGCGCGGCGACCGGGGGCCCTCCGACGAGAGCGAGGACATCGACCCCGACGCCCCGACGTCGTGGGCGAACGTGGGCGTCGTCGTCGTCGGCTTCCTCGCCCACGCGCTGCTCATCAACGTCGTCGGCTGGCCGCTGGCGGTCACGCTGATGTTCGCGCTGGTGGCCTGGGCGCTCGGGGCCCGCGGCGTCGTCCGGCCGCTGCTCACCGGCGGCGTGCTGTCGGTCGTCGTCTGGCTGGTGTTCGTCAAGGCGCTCGACGTCGCGCTGCCCGGCGGGATCCTGCTCGAGCTCGCGACGGACTGGTTCTGATGGGCGCCCTCGGCGACCTGGCCGGCGGTCTCGCCGACGCCCTCGCCCCGGTCAACCTGCTCTTCGCGCTGCTCGGGGTGCTGCTCGGCACGGCGGTCGGCGTGCTCCCCGGCATCGGCCCGGCCATGACCGTCGCGCTGCTGCTGCCGATCACCTACGCGCTGGAGCCCACGGCGGCGCTGATCCTGTTCGCCGGCATCTACTACGGCGGCATGTACGGCGGGTCGACGACGTCGATCCTGCTCAACACCCCCGGCGAGTCGAGCTCGATCATGACCGCGCTCGAGGGCAACGCGATGGCCAAGTCCGGCCGCGGGGCCGCCGCGCTGGCCACCGCCGCGCTCGGCTCGTTCGTCGCCGGCACGATCGCCACGCTGCTGCTGGCCCTCGTCGCGCCGACCGTCGTCGACCTGGTCATCGGCATCACCGCCGCCGACTACTTCGCCCTCACCGTGCTGGCGTTCGTCGCCGTGGCCACCGTGCTCGGCTCGTCGCCGCTGCGCGGGCTGGCCTCCCTCGGCGTCGGCCTGTACCTCGGCCTCGTCGGCACCGACGTGCTCACCGGGCAGGAGCGGTTCACCCTCGGCATCCCGCAGCTGTCCGACGGCATCGACGTCGTCGTGGTCGCCGTCGCGCTGTTCGCCGTGGGGGAGGCGCTGTACGTCGCGTCCCGGCTGCGCCGGGGCCCGGTGCAGGTGATGGCCGCCTCCGGGCCCTGGTTCACCCGCCGCGACCTGCGCCGCTCGGTGGGCCCGTGGCTGCGCGGGACGGCGCTGGGCTTCCCGCTGGGCGCGCTGCCCGCCGGTGGGGCGGAGATCCCGACGTTCCTCTCCTACGCCACCGAGCGGAAGCTCACCAAGCACCCCGAGGAGTTCGGCCGCGGCGCCATCGAGGGCGTCGCCGGGCCCGAGGCGGCCAACAACGCCGCCGCCGCGGGCGTGCTGGTGCCGCTGCTCACCCTCGGCCTGCCCACCTCGGCCACCGCGGCGATCATCCTGGTCGCGTTCCAGAGCTACGGCATCCAGCCCGGGCCGACGCTGCTGTCCACCGAGTCCACCCTGGTCTGGACGCTCATCGCGGCGCTGCTCGTCGGCAACCTCATGCTGCTGGTCCTCAACCTGCCGCTGGCCCGCGTGTGGGTGCAGGTGCTGCGCGTCCCGCGGCCCTACCTCTACGCCGGGATCCTGCTGTTCGCCTCGCTCGGCTGCTACGCGGTCAACGCCGACCCGCTGGACCTGGTGCTGCTGCTGGTGCTCGGCCTGCTCGGCTTCGCCATGCGCCGCTACGGGTGGCCGGTGGCGCCGGCGATCGTCGGGCTCATCCTCGGCCCGGTCGCCGAGACCAACCTGCGTCGCGCGCTGGCCATCAGCAGCGGCGACCTCGGTGTGCTGCTCGACACCTGGTTCAGCCGGATCGTGCTCGGCCTGGCCCTGGCGGCCCTCGTCGTGCCGATCGTGCTCCGCGCGGTCCGCGGCCGGCGGGCCACGCCGGAGGAGGTCCAGGCGGGGGAGGGGCTGCGGCACCGCGAGAGCGTCGGCGCGGGCCCCGGTGAGGAGGAGCGGTGACCCAGCAGCAGCCGGTGGTCGTGGTGGGGCACGTCCCCACCCCGCGCGGGCGCGCCGCGCTCGAGCACGCCCTCGCGGAGGCCGAGCGGCGCGGCGCGCGGCTGGTGGTGGTCAACAGCAGCCGCGGCGACGCCCTCGTCGACGAGGAGTACCTGCAGGGCGACCCGCTGCGCCGGCTGCACGACGAGCTCACCGTCTCCGGCGTCCCCTTCGAGCTGCGCCAGCCGGTCGGCCGCGACGTCGCCGAGGAGCTGGCCGACGCCGTCGCCGAGACCGCCGCGGAGGTGCTGGTCATCGGCCTGCGCCGGCGCAGCGCCGTCGGGAAGCTGCTGATGGGCAGCGCGGCGCAGCGGATCCTGCTCACCGTCGAGTGCCCGGTCCTCGCCGTGAAGGGACCGCCCGCGACCACCACTTGAGCGGAACCGGCCCCGGGCCGTATCGTCCGTGTGACGGACGTCACGCCGTCGGACCGGCGTGGCGGTGCCTCGACGAGGGAGACGCCCATGAGCGCGCTCACGCCCGACTGCGACCCCGACCTCGCGCACTGCGGCCAGCCCCGGTCCGGGCACGGCATGACCTCCACGCTCGTGCTCGTCGGCCTGGTCACCCTCGGCACCCTCGCCGTCACCGGCGGGTCGGTGCCCGGGGTCGTGGCGTTCGTGGCCGGCGGCGTCGGGGTGATGGCGGCCGTGGCGCTCGCCGCCCGCGTCGTCCGCCTGGGCCAGCGCGCCGTCGCCGCCGTGCACCTGCCCGCGCTGCACCGGTCACGCCCCGTCGGCTGAGCCTCCTGCCCGGCCGCCTCCGCCTGACCGCCCCCGCCTGACCGCCCCCGTCCGACCGTCCCGCCTGGCGCCCGGCCGGGCCGGGCGGCAGGCTGCGCCCGTGACCGCACCCACCTACACCGAGGCAGCCGACGGCGTCCGCCTCGCCGAGCGCCGCTGGACCCCCGACGGCGAGGTCCGCGCCGTGCTGCAGGTCGTCCACGGCCTGTCCGAGCACGCCGGCCGCTACGCGCGGCTCGCCGCCGCGCTCACCGCCCGCGGCATCGCCGTCGGCGCGCTCGACCAGCGCGGCCACGGGCTCACCGCCGCCTCCACCGGCCCGGGCGGCTTCGGTCCCGGCGCGGGCAGCGACGCCGTCCTCGACGACGTCCGCGACCTCGGTGCCCGGCTGGCCGCCGACCACCCCGGCGTCCCGCGGTTCCTGCTCGGCCACTCGCTCGGCTCGGTCGTCGCGCTGGCCTCCGCCGAGCGCGACGGCGACGTCCTCGACGGGCTCGTGCTCTCCGGGCCGATCGGCGTCGCGCCCCACTTCGCCGCCGCCGCCGAGCAGCTGCGGGCCGCCGTCGCCGCCGGGTCGGGGGAGCAGCCGATGGACGCCCTGACCGCCTTCAACGCGCCGTTCGAGCCCGCCCGCACGCCGTACGACTGGCTGTCCCGCGACCCCGCCGAGGTGGACGCCTACCTGGCCGACCCGCTCTGCGGCGACGACGTCCCGCCCACGTACGCCTACGGCGCGGAGATGTTCGCGCTGGCCGCGCGCGTGGCCAGCGAGGAGGCCGTCGCCGGGCTGCCCGACGGGCTGCCGGTGCTGCTGCTGGCCGGGCAGCGCGACCCGGTGGGCGGGGAGGACGCCGCCCAGGTGGCCGCGCTCGCCGACCTCGTGCGCGGCCGCGGGCACGACGTGGACCTGCGCGTCTACCCCGACGCCCGCCACGAGGTGTTCAACGAGACCAACCGGGACGAGGTGACCGCCGACCTGCTCGCCTGGCTCGAGGCGCGCCTGGCCTGAGCGGGAGGAGCCGAATCACACCGGTGGAGTTCCCCGGCAGACCGTCGGCGTGTCCACCTAGTGTGGAGGTGTGCCCGACCCGTCCACCTACCGACCGGCGGTCGGCTCGATCCCGGAGAGCCCGGGGGTCTACAAGTTCCGCGACCCCAACGGGCGGGTCATCTACGTCGGCAAGGCCAAGAGCCTGCGGCAGCGGCTGAACAGCTACTTCGCCGACGTCGCCGGGCTGCACCCGCGCACCCGGCAGATGGTCACGACGGCGGCCGGCGTGGAGTGGACCGTCGTCGGCACCGAGGTCGAGGCCCTCCAGCTCGAGTACAACTGGATCAAGGAGTTCGACCCCCGCTTCAACGTCCGCTACCGCGACGACAAGAGCTACCCGTCGCTGGCCGTGACGCTGAACGAGGAGTACCCGCGGCTGCAGGTGATGCGCGGGCCGAAGAAGAAGGGCGTCCGCTACTTCGGCCCCTACGCCCACGCCTGGGCCATCCGCGAGACCCTCGACACGCTCACCCGCGTCTTCCCCGCCCGCACCTGCTCCAACGGCGTCTTCAAGCGCGCCGGGCAGATCGGCCGGCCCTGCCTGCTCGGCTACATCGGCAAGTGCGCCGCCCCCTGCGTGGGCCGGGTCAGCGCCGAGGAGCACCGCGCGATCGTCGACGACTTCTGCGACTTCATGGCCGGCCGCACCGACCTCATGGTCAAGCGCCTCGAGCGCGAGATGGCCGAGGCCGCCGAGGCGATGGAGTACGAGCGGGCCGCCCGGCTGCGCGACGACCTCGGCGCGCTCAGGCGGGCCCTGGAGAAGCAGGCCGTCGTCCTCGGCGACGGCACCGACGCCGACGTCGTCGCCTTCGCGCAGGACGAGCTCGAGGCCGCCGTCCAGGTCTTCCACGTCCGCGGCGGCCGGGTGCGCGGGCAGCGCGGCTGGATCATCGACAAGGTCGAGGAGGTCACCACCGGCGAGCTGGTGGAGCAGTTCCTCCTGCAGGTCTACGGCGGCGTCGACGAGCAGACGGGGGTCACCGAGGGCGGCGAGACGGTGCCCCGGGAGGTGCTCGTCCCCGAGCTGCCCGACGACGCCGACGTCTACGAGGAGTTGCTCACCGAGCTCCGCGGCTCTCGGGTGTCGCTGCGGGTGCCGCAGCGCGGCGACAAGCGCAGCCTGCTGGAGACCGTCGAGCGCAACGCCAAGGAGGCCTTCGCCCGGCACCGGGTGAAGCGCTCCAGCGACCTCACCGCCCGGTCCCTCGCGCTCTCGGAGCTGCAGGAGGCGCTCGAGCTGCCCGAGGCGCCGCTGCGCATCGAGTGCATCGACGTCAGCCACGTGCAGCAGACCAACGTCGTCGCCTCGATGGTGGTGTTCGAGGACGGGCTGGCGAAGAAGTCCGACTACCGGCGGTTCTCCGTCAAGCACGGCACCGACGACACCGCGGCCATGGCCGAGGTCGTCCGCCGCCGCTTCGCCCGGCACCTGGAGGAGGAGGCCGACCGCCGCGACGAGCAGGGCGTCGCCGCCGAGGAGGGCCGGCCCCGCCGGTTCGCCTACCCGCCGAACCTGCTCGTCGTCGACGGCGGCGCCCCGCAGGTGGCCGCCGCGGCCCGGTCGCTGGACGAGCTCGGCATCGTCGACGTCGCCGTGTGCGGGCTGGCCAAGCGCATGGAGGAGGTGTGGCTGCCCGGCGAGTCGGACCCGGTGATCCTGCCGCGCACCTCCGAGGCGCTGTACCTGCTGCAGCGGGTGCGCGACGAGGCCCACCGGTTCGCGATCACCTACCACCGGCAGAAGCGGTCCGTCAGCATGCTGGTCTCGCTGTTGGACGACGTCCCGGGTCTCGGGGAGACGCGGCGGAAGGCGCTGATGAAGCAGTTCGGGTCGCTCAAGCGGCTGCGCGCGGCCACGGTCGACGAGCTCGTGGCCGTGCCCGGCATCGGCCGGCGCACCGCCGAGGCGGTGCTGGCGGCGGTGGCCGAGCCCGCCGGGGGGAAGACCGCCGACGACGCCGCGGCCGACGACGCCGGGGCGGACGCCGCGCCGGCCGAGGTGGTCGTGGAGAGCACCACGGCGCCCGCCGGCCCGGCCGATCGGGGCACGCCCGGCCCCGGGGCCGGCGCCACCGCCGAGGTCGGCCGGGTCGCCTCGTGAGCGAGCAGCAGCCGACCGGACCGGACGTCCCGGCGCCGACCGGCGAGACGGCCCCGCGCGAGGGCCAGGCCGGCCCGCAGGCCGACGTCCCCGCCGGCCTCGACGCCGCCAGCACCGAGACACCGCCCGTCGAGGTCGTCGTCGTCACCGGCCTGTCCGGCGCCGGCAAGAACAGCGCCGGGCGGGTGCTGGAGGACCTCGGCTGGTACGTCGTCGACAACCTGCCGCCGGCGCTGCTGCTGCCGATGGTCGAGCTCGGTGCGCGCGGCGACGTCCGCCGGTTCGCCGCCGTCGTCGACGTCCGCAGCCGGGCCTTCTCCAGCGACCTGCTGGAGGCCATCCGGGTGCTCGCCGAGGCCGGACACCGGCCGCGCGTGGTGTACGTGCACGCCCGCGACGAGGTGCTCGTGCGGCGCTACGAGTCCAACCGGCGCGAGCACCCGCTGCAGGGCTCGGGCCGGATCCTCGACGGCATCACCGCCGAGCGGGCGCTGGTCGCGGGCATCGCCGGAGAGGCCGACCTGTGGGTCGACACCAGCGACCTCAACGTGCACCAGTTGCGGGCGACGCTGGAGAACGCCTTCGCCCGCGAGGGCCGCACCCCGCCGCTGACGGCGACCGTGCTGAGCTTCGGCTTCAAGTACGGCCTGCCGCTGGACGCCGACCTCGTCGTCGACGCCCGGTTCCTGCCCAACCCGCACTGGCTGCCCGAGCTGCGCCCGCACACCGGCCAGGACCCCGACGTGCGCGACTACGTGCTCGGCCAGTCCGACGCCGGGCCGTTCCTCGACCGCTACACCGAGGTGCTGCGGCTGCTCATCCCCGGCTACCGGCGCGAGGGCAAGCGCTACCTGACGCTGGCGGTCGGCTGCACCGGCGGCAAGCACCGCAGCGTCGCCATCGCCGAGGAGTTCGCCCGCCGGCTGGCCGCCGACGGCATCGACGCGGTCGCGCGCCACCGCGACCTGGGCCGCGAGTAGTGGCGGGGGACAGCACGGCGCCCGGGTCCGGCGGCCCGAGGGTCGTCGCCTTCGGCGGCGGCCACGGCCTCGCGGCGGCGCTCGCCGCCTGGCGCCGGATCACCCCCGAGCTGACGGCCGTGGTCACCGTCGCCGACGACGGCGGCTCGTCCGGCCGGATCCGCCGCGAGATGCCCGTGCTGCCGCCCGGCGACCTGCGCATGGCGCTCGCGGCGCTGGCCGACGACGACCGCGCCGAGATGGCCCGGCTGCTGCAGCACCGCCTCGGCGGCACCGGCGTGCTCGCCGGGCACCCCGTGGGCAACCTCGTGCTCACCGGGCTGGTCGAGCTCCACGGCGGCGACACCGTGCGCGCCCTCGACACCGTCTGCGAGCTGCTCGGCGCCCGCGGCCGGGTGCTGCCGATGGCCGACGTGCCGCTCGACCTCGTCGCCCGGGTGGAGACCGTCGACCCCGACGACCCCGCGCGCACCCGCACGATCCGCGGCCAGGTGGCGATCGCCGGCACGCCGGGCCGGGTGCGCGACATCCTCGTCTCCCCGTCCGACCCGCCGGTGCACCCCGACGTGCTCGCCGCCATCGCCGCGGCCGACGTCGTGTCGCTGGGCCCCGGCTCCTGGTACACCTCGGTGCTGCCGCACCTGCTCGTGCCGCGGCTGCGCGCCGCGCTGGCGGCCAGCAGCGCCCGGGTGGTGGTCGTGCTCAACCTGGAGCCGCAGCCGGGGGAGACCGACGGCTTCTCGCCGGAGGAGCACCTGCGCGTGCTGCAGGCGCATCTCGGCGGAGTGGCGCTGCACACCGTGATCGCGGATGTTGACTCAGTGGTTGACCGCTGTGGTCTCCTGTCTGCGGCGCGCGCGTGCGGCGCCGAGCTCGTGCTGGCCCCGGTCGCCGAGCACGGTGGCGCACCCCGCCACGACCCCGCGCGGCTGGCGGCAGCGCTGGCCCCGGTGGTCGTCGCGGGGGACGGGGTAGGGGTCCCGGCCGGTGCGCCGGGACCGGATGGACCCGGACCGTTCGAGGGGGAGAGGTGACGCCGAGCATGGCGCCGCAGCAGAGGGGGTGGTCGTCGTGGCGATGACGGCCATGGTCAAGGACGAGCTGTCGCGGGTGGAGTGCACACGCACCTCCGAGCGCAAGGCCGAGGTCACGGCGCTGCTGCGCTTCTCCGGGGGGCTGCACATCGTGGGCGGCCGGGTGGTGATCGAGGCGGAGCTGGACACCGGCTCGGTCGCCCGCCGGCTGCGCCGCGACATCAGCGAGGTGTACGGCTACACCAGCGGGGTCAGCGTGCTCGCCGGCGGCAACATCCGCCGCGGGGTGCGGTACCTGGTCCGCATCGCCAAGCACGGCGAGGGCCTGGCCCGCCAGACCGGGCTGGTCGACCAGCGCGGCCGGCCGGTGCGCGGCCTGCCGCCGTCGGTGGTGTCGGGCAGCATCAACGACGCCGAGGCCGCCTGGCGCGGCGCGTTCCTGGCGCACGGCTCGCTCACCGAGCCGGGCCGCTCGTCCTCGCTCGAGGTCACCTGCCCGGGCCCGGAGGCCGCGATGGCGCTGGTCGGCGCCGCCCGCCGGCTCGGCATCGCCGCCAAGGCCCGCGAGGTGCGCGGGGCCGACCGCGTGGTCGTCCGCGACGGCGACGCGATCAGCGCGCTGCTCACCCGCATGGGCGCCCACGACGCGGTGCTGGCCTGGGAGGAGCGGCGGATGCGGCGCGAGGTCCGCGCCACCGCCAACCGGCTGGCCAACTTCGACGACGCCAACCTGCGCCGCTCGGCGCGGGCGGCGGTCGCGGCCAGCGCGCGGGTCGAGCGGGCGATGGAGATCCTCGCCGGCGACGCCCCCGAGCACCTGCTGGTCGCCGGCCGGCTGAGGCTCGAGCACGGCCAGGCCTCGCTGGAGGAGCTCGGCCAGCGGGCCGACCCGCCGATGACCAAGGACGCCGTTGCCGGGCGCATAAGGCGTCTCCTGGCGATGGCCGACAAGCGGGCCAAGGACCTCGGCATCCCCGACACGGAGTCGGTCGTCACCGACGACATGCTCGCCCAGTAACGCGAGCCCGCACGTCCCGACGGGGCGCCCTCCGCCGCGGCGGGGGGCGCCCCGTCGTCACTCCCGGGGGTGAGGCCCCGCCCGCCCCGCTGCAGGCCACGCCCGCTGCCGCCGATGCGCGGGGGAGAGGCCGCCGTCCCCGGCGTGCCCGGTACGGGAGCGGAGGCGGCATGACCGCGGGGAGCTGGGCCGTCGTCTTCGGCTGCGCCACGCTGGTCGCCGTCGGCACCGCGGTGCTGGCCTGGCGCCGGCGGCGGCGCACCCCCGCGGCGACCGCGCTCGCGGCCACCATGACCGGCGTCGCCGCCTGGTCCGCCGCCGACGCGCTGGTCTACACGCTCGGCACCGAGACCGTGCACCGCCTCTACCCGCCGGTCCTGCTCGCCTCCGTCGGGCTGGTCGTCGTCGGCACCTGGGTGCTGGCCCGGACCGTCGCCGACCCGTCCTGGCGCCCGGCCCGCCGGACGGCGCTGCTGCTCGCGGTCGAGCCGCTGATCCTCGTCGTGGCCGCCGCGCTGCCGGCCACCCGGGACCTGGTGATGGCCGACCTGAGCGCGGCCGACGGCGCCCGGGAGTCCCGGGTGACCTTCGGGCCGCTGTTCCTGGCCCACACCGCCTACTCCTACGTCCTCGTCGCCGTCGCCTACACGCACCTGGTCCGCTGCTTCCGCCGCGTCACCGGGGTCCTGCGGCGGCAGGTCGCCGTCCTGCTCGGTTCGGCGGTGCTCTCCACCGTGGGCAACGTGGTGTCGGTCGGCTCGCAGCTCGACGGGGCCGGCAGCGACCTCACCCCGCTGTTCTTCCTGCTCACCGGGCTGGTCGACTGCTGGGCCATCTTCCGCGGCGGCCTGCTCCGCCTGGTGCCCGTCGCCCGTGACCAGGTCGTCGACACCGTCCCCGACGCCGTGCTCGTGGTCGACCCCGCCGGCCTGCTCATCGACGTCAACCCGGCCGCCGACCGGATGCTGCACGAGCTGCGGCCCGAGCTCGAGGGCGAGCTGGTCGGCCGGCCCCTCCACGACGTCGCCGGCCCCCGGGCGGTCGGGGTGCTGCTCAGCACCGAGCGCCGCGACGGCCACCGCGTCGCCGAGGTCCGGCCGGGCGTGTGGCTCGACGTCCGCGACTCCGCCGTCAGCGACCCGCGGGGGCGGCCGCTCGGCCGCATCCTCGTCGTCCGCGACGTCAGCGAGCAGCAGGAGCGCCAGGCCGCCGTCGAGCGGCTCAACCGGCAGCTCGCCGAGCAGGTGGAGGTCATCGAGCGGCTGCGCGCCGAGCTCGCCGAGGAGGCCGTCCGCGACCCGCTCACCGGCCTGCACAACCGCCGCCACCTCGACCGTGCGCTCGGCGCGGGCCTCGCCGCCCGTCCGCGCACCGGCGAGCTGTCGGTCCTGGTCGTCGACGTCGACCACTTCAAGCGGGTCAACGACCGCCTCGGCCACGCCGCGGGCGACGCCGTGCTCACCGCCGTCGCCGGCACGCTCGCCGGCGCCGTCCGCGAGGGCGACACCGCCGCCCGGCTCGGCGGCGAGGAGTTCGTGCTCGTGCTGCCCGGCGCCGGCCGGGAGCAGGCGCTGGCCCGCGCCGAGCGGATCCGCCGCACCGTGGCCGCCACCCCGCACGACGTCGACGGCGGGCCGGTCACGGTCACCGTCAGCATCGGCGTCGCCGTCTGCCCCGCCGACGGCGCGAGCGCGGCCACCCTGCTCGAGGCCGCCGACCGCGCGCTCTACACGGCCAAGGCCACCGGCCGCGACCGCGTCGTCGCCGCCGGCCCCGCCGCGTTCGTCCCCGCGCCGGCGTCACCCGCGGACGGCGGGGCGCAGCTCGTTCCCGGAGGCTGAGACTCGTCCGGACACCCGCGTGCCGTGGCCGATAGGGTCGTCGCCGACGGAGCCGCGCGCCGCGCGGCCGACGCACGCGACGGTGCCGGACGGCACCGCGGATCCGTGGAGGTCAGCAGTGACGGTACGGGTGGGGATCAACGGGTTCGGCCGGATCGGCCGCAACTTCTGGCGGGCGGCCGCGGCCAGCGGCAAGGACATCGAGATCGTGGCGGTCAACGACCTGACCAGCAACGAGGTCCTCGCCCACCTCCTCAAGTACGACAGCATCCTGGGCGTCCTCGGCGAGGACGTCGCCGCCGACGGCGAGGGCATCAAGATCGGTGGCAGCACCATGAAGGTGCTGTCCGAGCGCGACCCGGCCAACCTGCCGTGGGGCGACCTGGGCGTCGACGTCGTCGTCGAGTCCACCGGCTTCTTCACCAAGGCCGACGACGCCCGCAAGCACGTCGACGCGGGCGGGGCCAAGAAGGTCGTCATCTCGGCGCCGGCCACCGGCGACGACCTGACCATCGTCATGGGCGTCAACCACGACAAGTACGACGGCAGCCAGACGATCATCAGCAACGCGTCCTGCACCACGAACTGCCTCGCGCCGCTGGCCAAGGTGCTCAACGACAGCTTCGGCATCGAGCGCGGCCTGATGACCACGATCCACGCCTACACCGCCGACCAGAACCTGCAGGACGGCCCGCACAAGGACCTGCGCCGCGCCCGCGCCGCCGCCCTCAACATGGTGCCCACCAGCACCGGCGCGGCGAAGGCCATCGGCCTGGTGCTGCCGGAGCTCAAGGGCAAGCTCGACGGTTACGCCGTCCGCGTCCCGGTGCCCACCGGCTCGGCCACCGACCTCACCGTGCAGCTGTCCCGCGAGGTGCCGGCCGACGAGATCGACGCCGCCTACCGGGAGGCCGCCGCGGGCCCGCTCGCCGGCATCCTCAAGTACACCGACGCGCCGATCGTCTCCTCCGACATCGTCACCGACCCGGCCAGCTGCATCTACGACAGCCAGCTGACCAAGGTCTTCGGCCCGATGGCCAAGGTGCTCGGCTGGTACGACAACGAGTGGGGCTACTCCAACCGCCTGGTCGACTCCGTCGAGCTCGTGGGCCGCTCCCTCTGATGGCACGCTCCCTCGACGACCTGCTCGCCGAGGGGGTCTCGGGTCGGCGCGTGCTCGTGCGCGCCGACCTGAACGTGCCCCTCGACAAGCAGACCCGGGCGATCACCGACGACGGGCGCATCCGGGCCAGCCTGCCGACGCTGCAGGCGCTGCGCGAGGCCGGCGCCCGCGTCGTCGTCGCGGCGCACCTCGGCCGGCCCAAGGGCGCGCCCGACCCGCAGTACTCGCTGGCCCCGGTCGCCGCGCGGCTCGGCGAGCTGCTCGGCGCCGAGGTCCCGCTGGCCGCCGACGTCGCCGGCGACGACGCCGTCGCGCGGGCCGGTGCCCTCGGCGACGGCGACGTCCTCCTGCTGGAGAACGTGCGCTTCGAGGCCGCCGAGACGAGCAAGGACGACGCCGAGCGCGGCGCGCTGGCCGACCGGCTCGCCGCGCTGGCCGACGTCTACGTCGACGACGCGTTCGGCGCGGTGCACCGGAAGCACGCGTCGGTGTACGACGTCGCGCTGCGGCTGCCGCACGTGGCCGGCCGGCTGGTCGCCGCCGAGCTCGAGGTGCTCACCCGGCTGACCACCGACCCCGAGCGGCCCTACGTGGTCGTGCTCGGCGGCTCCAAGGTCAGCGACAAGCTCGCGGTCATCGAGGCGCTGCTGCCGAAGGTCGACCGGCTGCTCGTCGGCGGCGGGATGTGCTTCACCTTCCTCGCCGCGCAGGGCCACGGCGTCGGCACCTCGCTGCTGGAGGCCGACCAGGTCGACACCTGCCGCCGGCTGCTCGCCGAGGCGGGCGAGCGCATCGTGCTGCCCGTCGACGTCGTCGCGGCCAGCGCGTTCAGCGCCGACGCCGAGACCTCCGTCGTCGAGGTGGACGCCATCCCCGGCGACCGGATGGGCCTCGACGTCGGCCCGCGCACCGTCGAGGCGTTCGGCCGCGAGCTCGCCGACGCGCGCACGGTGTTCTGGAACGGCCCGATGGGCGTGTTCGAGCTGGCGCCGTTCCAGGCCGGCACCCGCGGCGTCGCCGAGGCCGTGGCCGCCGTCGACGGGCTGTCGGTGGTCGGCGGCGGGGACTCCGCGGCCGCCGTCCGGCAGCTCGGCCTCGACGAGTCCGCCTACGGGCACATCAGCACCGGCGGCGGCGCGTCCCTGGAGTACCTCGAGGGCCGGGAGCTCCCGGGCCTCACGGTGCTCGCCGACCGGGGCGAGGGCTGATGGCGCGATGGCAGCAGCCGGCCCCGCGCCGGGAGGGCCGCCGCCCGCTCATCGCGGGCAACTGGAAGATGCACATGACGCACCTGGAGGCCATCGGCCTGGTGCAGAAGCTCGTCTTCAGCCTCACCGAGCAGGAGCTCGACGCCGCCGAGGTCGTCGTGCTCCCGCCGTTCACCGCGCTGCGCAGCGTGCAGACGCTGGTCAACGGCGACCAGCTCGCGATCGGCTACGGCGCGCAGGACCTCTCGGCGAACGACTCCGGCGCCTACACCGGCGAGGTCAGCGGCGCGATGCTCGCCGCGCTGGCCTGCGGCTTCGTCGTCGTCGGCCACTCCGAGCGGCGCGCGCTGCACGGCGAGGACGACGCCACGGTGGCCGCCAAGGTGCGGGCCGCGCTGCGGCACGGCCTCACGCCGATCCTGTGCGTGGGGGAGGGCCTCGACGTCCGCCGCGCCGGCCAGCACGTCCCGCACACCACCGCCCAGCTCGACGCCGCCCTCGAGGGGTTGGACGCCGGGCAGGTGGAGCAGGTCGTCGTCGCGTACGAGCCCGTGTGGGCCATCGGGACCGGCGAGGTCGCCACCCCCGACGACGCCCAGGAGGTGTGCGCCGCACTCCGGTCGCGCCTCGACGGGCGTTTCGGAGCGGCCACGGCCGCCGTCGTCCGTATCCTCTACGGCGGGTCGGTGAAGGCCGCCAACACGGCCGGGATCCTGGCCGGGCCGGACGTCGACGGTGCACTCGTCGGAGGCGCGAGCCTCGACGCCGACGAGTTCGCGCGGATCTGTCGGACCGCCGCCGGGAGCAGCTGAGCAGCAGCCCCGGCGGCCGAGCGGGGGTGGGGTGGGTGGGCAGCACGCTGCAGCGACCGCCCCGGTCCTCCCGGCTGCCGGGGTGGCTCACCGGCACCGCCGGCCGCGTCCTCGGCCTGGCGCTGGTCGTCCTCCTCGTGGTCGCCGTCGCGGTCAGCTGCAGCGGCGGCGGGGACGGCGACGCCGGCGTCCCCGTCCTCGGTGACGGGCCCGACGCCGGCGTGCAGGACGTGCGCTCGCCGTCGGAGGAGACCGGCGGCACCCTGCGCGTGGTCGCGGGGGAGATCGACAGCCTCGACCCCCAGCGCTCCTACCGGCCGGGCGTGTGGAACCTCATGCGGCTCTACGCCCGCACGCTGGTCACCTACTCCTCCGAGCCCGGCGCCACCGCCGACCTCGCGCCCGACCTCGCCACCGACCTCGGCAGCACCCCCGACGGCGGCCTGACCTGGACGTTCACCCTCCGGCAGGGCGCGCGGTTCGAGAACGGCCGGGCGATCACCTCCCGCGACGTCAAGTACGGCATCGAGCGGTCCTTCGCCTCCGACGTCATCGTCGGCGGGCCCACCTACACCGTCGAGCTGCTCGACGACCCGGCCAACCCCTATGCGGGGCCCTACCAGGACGAGGACCCGGCGAAGCTCTCGCTGGCCGCGATCGAGACCCCCGACGACGCGACGATCGTCTTCCGGCTGCGCACCGCCCGCCCCGACTTCCCCTACGTCCTGGCGCTGCCCTCGAGCAGCCCGGTGCCGATCGAGAACGACACGGGCGCGGCCTACGGCGCCGACCCCGTCTCCTCCGGCCCGTACGCGGTCACCACCGTCGACGCCGAGACCGGCATCGTGCTCGACCGCAACCCGCAGTGGGACCCGGCCACCGACGAGGTGCGCACCGCGCTGCCCGACCGCGTCGTGGTCCGCACCGGGCTGTCGAGCCTGGAGCGCGACCAGGCCCTGCTCGCCGGCTCCGCCGACCTGGACATCTCCGGCTCGGGCGTCCACCTCGCCACCGGCGCGCGGCTCGCCGAGGGGGCCGGGGGAGAGGTGCCGCTGACCGACCGGGTCGACGACGTCCCCAGCGGCGCCGTCCGGCTGCTGGCGCTGCCCACCGACGTCGCCCCGATGACCGACCCGAACTGCCGCGCCGCGGTGGCCGCCGCGATCGACCGCACCGCCGTGCAGGAGGTCGCCGGCGGCCCGGAGCGCGCGGTGCGCACCTCCCGGCTGTGGCCGGCCGCGCTGCCCGCCGGCCCCGAGGAGGAGGACCCGGGCGCCGACGTCGCCGCGGCGCGCGAGGCCCTGGCCGCCTGCGGGCAGCCCGAGGGCTTCAGCACCGTGCTCGCGGTGCCCGACGCGGAGGCCAGCGTGGCGGTGGCCGAGACCGTCGCGACCCAGCTCGCCGAGGTCGGCATCACCGCCGAGGTGCGCCCGCTGCCGGCGGCCAGCTTCTACGCCACCGACGTCGGCAGCCCCGACAACGTGGCGCGCAACGGCTACGGCATCGTGCTGGCCACCTGGACCGCCGACTTCCCGACGCCGGGCTCGTTCCTCGTGCCGCTGGTCGACGGCCGCTCGGTGAGCCTGGTCGGCAACACCAACTACGCGCGGCTCACCGACCCGGCGCTGTCGGCCGCCGTCGACGCCGCCCGCGCCGCGTCCGACCCGGCGGCCGACCCCGCGGCCGCCGCCACCGCCTGGCGCGACGTCGCCACGGCCGCCCGGGCCACCGGCGCCTACGTGCCGCTCGTGGAGTCCCGCGTGCAGCTGCTGGCGGGCCAGCGGCTGCGCAACGCCGTCGTCATGCGCCCCTACGTCGGCTACGACCTGGCCACCGCGGGCGTGCGCTGATCGGAGGCCGGGAGGCCACCGGTTACGCTGGTGCCATGGTCGAGCTCGTCCTCAACGTGCTGCTGGTCCTCACCAGCGTGCTGCTCGTGGTGCTGATCCTGCTGCACCGGGGCAAGGGCGGCGGCCTGTCCTCGATGTTCGGCGGCGCCGTCTCCTCCCAGCTGGCCGGCTCCTCGGTGGTCGAGAAGAACCTCAACCGCCTGACGGTCTTCACCGGCGTCATCTGGGTGGTCTGCATCGTGACCCTGGGGATCCTGCTCAAGGTCTGAGGCCCCGGGCCCCACCTCCGCCGCGAAATCGTGATCGAGGGAACACCCCCGAGGCCATAGACTGCCCGGGCGGTGCGTCCCGCACCGCGTGCAGCACGGTCCTGAGGGGGGCGCTCGTGGCTGGTGGGAACGCGATCCGGGGTACGCGGGTCGGTGCGGGTCCGATGGGAGAGGCCGAGCGCGGCGAGGCAGCGCCGCGACTGCGGATCGGCTACTGGTGCAGCCAGGGCCACGAGACGCGGGTGGCCTTCGCCGCCGACGCCGAGGTGCCCGAGCTGTGGGACTGCCCGCGCTGCGGCCTCCCCGCCGGCCAGGACTCGGCGGCGCCGCCCCCGGCGCCGCGCACCGAGCCCTACAAGACCCACCTCGCCTACGTGCGCGAGCGGCGCAGCGACGCCGACGGCGACGCCCTCCTCGAGGAGGCCCTCGCCAAGCTCCGGGCGCGCCGCGGCGCCTGAGCCCCGGCCCGGCGCCGCCCGCCGGCGGCGCCGGGCCCCCGTTCCTACTCCCCGGCTCCGGGGAGCTGCCCGGCCGCGCCGGCGTCGAGCAGCCAGCGCGTGGCCTGCCGCCCGCGGACGCCCGCGGCCGGGACCTCGCTGCGGTCGGCGCCGCCCAGGGCCCGCGCCACCGCCTCCGCCTTGCCCTCCCCGGACACCAGCAGCCAGACCTCCTCGGCGGTGCTGATCGCGGAGAAGCCCAGGCTCACCCGGGTCGGCGGCGGCTTCGGGCAGTCGCGCACCGCCACCACCGGCCGCTCATCGGCGACGGCGGGGGCGCCGGGGAAGATCGACGCCACGTGGCCCTCGGGGCCCATCCCCAGCAGCAGCACGTCGAAGCGCGGCAGCGGGCCGTCGGCGCCGGCGTCGCGGGCGGCATCGGCCAGCGTCCCGGCGTACCACTCGGCCGCCTCCTCGGGCTCGGCGAAGCCGGCGTCGGAGGCGGGCATCGCGTGCACCCGGCCGGCGGGCACGCCGACCCGGTCGAGCAGCGCCTCGCGGGCGCCCTTCTCGTTGCGCTCGTCGTCGTCGGCGGGGACGAAGCGCTCGTCGCCCCACCAGACGTCGACGGCGGTCCAGTCCACGTCCTGACCGGGCGCGGGCTCCTGCGCCAGCTCCGCCACGTGCCGCAGCACCGCGGTGCCCACGCCGCCGCCGGTGAGCACGACCGACGCCGTCCCGTGCACCGCCTGGGCGGCGGCCAGCCGCGCCACCAGCGCCGAGGCCGCGGCCCGCGCCAGCATCTCGGCGTCCGGTTCGACCACGACGTCGGGCACCGGGCCCTCGGTGGTCTCCGCCAGCCGCTCGACGATCCGGTCGCCGGGGGTCAGCGTCACCGGACCGCCCCGGACTCGGACTCCTCGGGCTGCTCCGGCCGGCTCTCGGGCGCCGTCGGGTCGGGGACGTCGTGCTCGCCGTGCTCGGCCACCTCGTCCGCGCCCTCGGAGTCGGCCGGGACGGTCGGCGCCTCGCCGTGCGGGCTGCCGTCGCCGACCTGCGCGGCCGGGGCGGCGGCGCCGTGCGGCTCCGCCGGGTCGACCCAGACGTGCGAGCGCACCGACGCGCGGCCGGCCAACCCCCCGACGCCGGTGGTGACCTCCAGCGCCTCGGCGTAGGGCTCGTCGGGGTCCAGGCGCCGCAGCTCCTCGCCGAGCAGGTCGCCCAGCGAGCGGTCGGGCAGCGCCATCGTGGCGTCGGAGCGGTAGGGCTGGCTGATCACCGCGCCGCCGCGGCGGTCGGCGTGCACCCGCACCTCCTCGTCCTGGTCGAGCTGCAGCACCACCGAGTCGATGCCGCTCGGGCCCGAGTGACGGGCGGACGGGACGACCTCCAGCCGGGCGCCCGCCCGCGACTCGACCCAGCCGGCCAGCAGCTGGGCGGTGGCCGCGCCCGGATCGCCCTCGATCCGGCCGCCGAGCACCCGGATGGCGTCGCCGCGGCGGCCGTGGACGGAGTCCAGCGCCGAGGTGAGCGTGGCGCGCCAGCCGGTGGCGCGCGTCCAGGCCAGGTCGGTGTCACCCGGGGCGTAGTCCTGCGCCCGGGTGCGCAGCGCGGCGAGCTGGTCGGCCGCCGAGGCGCTGTCGGTGATCCGCCGGTCGGCGATCACGGCGAGCGCGTCGGTGGTCAGCCGCGACGGCGGGTCGCTGTGCCACCAGGTGACCACCGGGGCGTCGGCGGCCAGCAGCGGCAGCACGACCGACTCCGCGTGCAGCGCGAGCCGGCCGTACATGCGCATGACCACGGCCTCGCCGGGGCCCAGGCGCCCGCCGATCGTCACCTCGGCGTCCAGGCGGGGGACCGGCGCGTCGATCTGCCGGCGCACCACGACCAGGATCCGGCAGGGGTGCTGCTCGGACGCCCCGGCCGCGGCCTCCTCGGCCTCGGCGACCCGGGCCTCGTCGGCGACGACGACCAGGGTCAGCGCGACGCCGGAGAGCACCGCGCCGCCGGTCCGCCGCTGGGCGGCCAGCTCCTTCACCACGGCCGAGCCGGTGGTGTCCCACAGGGTCGTCACGGGGTTCCCTCCTGTCGGGTGCCGCTCACGGACGCCGCCACCGGCGGCCCTCGGCGGCGAGCATGTCGTCGGCCGCGCGCGGCCCCCACTCGCCGGCCCGGTAGGGCTCCGGCGTGGTCCCGGCCCAGAACTCCTCGAGCGGGTCGATGACCGCCCAGGAGGCCTCGACCTCGGCGTTGCGCGGGAACAGCGTCGCGTCGCCCAGCAGCACGTCGAGCAGCAGCCGCTCGTAGGCCTCGGGGCTGGTCTCGGTGAACTGCTCGCCGTAGAGGAAGTCCATGGACACGTCCCGGACCTCCATCACGCTGCCGGGCACCTTCGAGCCGAACTTGAGGGTCACGCCCTCGTCGGGCTGCACGCGCACGACGAGCTGGTTGTTGCCCAGCTCCTCGGTGTCGGTGTCGGCGAAGGGCAGGTGCGGGGCCCGCTTGAACACCAGCGCGATCTCGGTGACCCGGCGCGGCAGCCGCTTGCCGGTACGCAGGTAGAACGGGACGCCGGCCCAGCGGCGGGTCTCCACGCCGAGGCGGACGGCGGCGTAGGTCTCGGTGAGCGACTCGCCGTCGACCCCCTCCTCCTGCCGGTAGCCCTTGGCCCGCTGCCCGGCCAGCCAGCCCTGCTCGTACTGGCCGCGCACGGCGAAGCGGCGCATGTCCTCGGGCAGCGACACCGCGCGCAGCACCTTGAGCTTCTCGGTGCGGATCTCGTCGGCGGAGAACTCGACCGGCTCCTCCATGGCGGTGAGCGCCAGGAGCTGGAGCAGGTGGTTCTGCAGCACGTCGCGGGCGGCGCCGGTCTTCTCGTAGAAGCCCGCACGGCCGCCGATGCCGACGTCCTCGGCCATGGTGATCTGCACCGAGTCGACGTGGTGGCCGTTCCAGACCGGCTCGAACAGCTCGTTGGCGAACCGCAGCGCCATCAGGTTCTGGACGGTCTCCTTGCCCAGGTAGTGGTCGATGCGGAAGACGTCCTCGGCGCTGAACACCGAGTCGACCAGCTCGTTGAGCTCGCGGCTGGAGGCGAGGTCGGTGCCGAAGGGCTTCTCGACGACGACGCGGCGCCACCGGTCCGGCGTGCTCTCGGCCATGCCGGTGCGCTCCATCTGCTTGAGCACGACCGGGAACATCGCCGGCGGGATGGAGAGGTAGAACGCGGCGTTGCCGCCGATGCCGTGGCTGCTCTCGAGGTCGCCGAGCGCGGCGGCGAGCTCGTCGAAGGCGTTGTCGTCGTCGAAGGAGCCCTGCACGAAGCGGACGCTGCCCGCCAGGCGCTCCCACACCTCCTCCCGCCACGGGGTGCGGGCGGCGTTGCGGGCGGCGTCGCGGGCGAGCTCGGCGAAGTCCTGGTCGCCCCAGTCCCGGCGGGCGAAGCCGAGCAGGGCGAAGTTGGTGGGGAGCAGGCCGCGGTTGGCCAGGTCGTACACCGCGGGGAGGAGCTTCTTGCGGGCCAGGTCGCCGGTGATGCCGAAGACGACGAGCGCGCAGGGCTCCGGGACGCGGGGCAGCCGCCGGTCCCGCGGGTCGCGCAGCGGGTTGGGGATCATGTGCCCTCCTGTGGGGGACGCAGCCGCCCGGCCGGCACCGCTGTGCCGGCCGGGCGGACTGTCAGCCGAGCGCGTCGAAGGAGTCTGCGTCGAGGGGGTGCTGGGACAGCAGCGTCACGCCTTGTCCTCGAGCTCGCTCTTCACCGAGGCGGTGAGCTCGTCCCAGGAGTCGACGAACTTCTGCACGCCCTCCTCCTCGAGGACGCGGAAGACGTCGTCGAGGTCCACGCCGGCGTCCGCGACGGACTTCATGACCGCGGCCGCGTCGTCGTAGGTCTGCTGCACCGGGGTGCCCGCGGCGCCGTGGTCGGCGTACGCCTGCAGCGTCTTCTCCGGCATCGTGTTGACGGTGCCGGGGGCGATGAGCTCGCTGACGTAGAGGGTGTCCGGGAGGGACGGGTCCTTGACGCCGGTCGAGGCCCACAGCGGCCGCTGCGGGCGGGCGCCCTTGGCCTCCAGGGCCTTCCAGCGGTCGGAGGAGAAGACCTCCTCGTAGGCCTGGTAGGCCAGCTGGGCGTTGGCGAGCGCCGCCTTGCCCTTGAGCTGGTCGGCACCGGCCTTCTCCAGCCGCTTGTCGATCTCGGTGTCCACGCGGGAGACGAAGAACGACGCCACCGAGGCGATCTGGGTCAGGTCGGCGTCGGCGTCGTCGGCCAGCCGCTGCTCCAGGCCGGAGAGGTAGGCGTCCATGACGGCGCGGTACCGCTCGAGGCTGAAGATGAGGGTGACGTTGACGCTGATGCCCCGGGCGATCGACGTCGTGATGGCCGCCAGGCCCGCCTCGGTGGCCGGGATCTTGATGAACAGGTTCGGCCGGTCGACGAGCCACCACAGGTGGGCCGCCTCCGCGGCCGTCGCGTCGGTGTCGTGGGCCAGGCCCGGCGCCACCTCCAGCGACACGCGGCCGTCGCCGGGCTGCCGCTGGGCGACCGGGGCGAGCAGGTCGCAGGCGTCGCGGACGTCGGCGGCGGTGATGGTCCGCAGCGCCTCCTCGACGCTGACCTTGCGCACGGCGAGGGCGTGCACCTGGTCGTCGTAGGAGTCCGACCCGCTGATCGCCGCGGCGAAGATCGTCGGGTTGGTGGTGACGCCGACGACGGAGCGCTCGTCGACCAGCGACTGCAGGTTGCCGCTGCGGATGCGGTCGCGCGAGAGGTCGTCGAGCCAGACGGCGACGCCCGCCTGCGACAGCTGCGCCAGGTTCTCGTTCTGTGCCATGTCAGTGCCTTCCGTTGGAACCGGGCCGGGGCCTCAGCGGTCGCCGGTGGGGTGGGGGAGCCCGCCGGTGGCTGCAACCGGGCCGGCGGGGACGGCGTTCCCGGAACGGGCGGCCTCCATGCTCTCCCGGGCGGCGGCGACGACGGCCTCGTCGGTCAGGCCGAACTCCTCGTAGAGCACCGAGTACGCCGCGCTGGCGCCGTAGTGGGTCAGGCCCACGATGCGGCCGGCGTCACCGACGAACTCGCGCCAGCCCAGCGGCACGCCGGCCTCGACGCTGACGCGGGCGCGGACCGAGGGGGGGAGCACCTCGTCCTTGTACGCCTGGTCCTGGTCGGCGAACCACTCGACGCACGGCACGCTGACCACGCGGGTCGGGACGCCGTCGGCCTCCAGCCGCTCCCGGGCGGCGACGGCGATCTGCACCTCCGAGCCGGTGCCCAGCAGGATCACCTCGGGCTGCCCGTTCGAGGCGTCGGCCAGCACGTAGGCGCCGCGCGCGGTGCCCTCCGCGGAGGCGAACTCGCCCCGGTCGAACACCGGCAGGTTCTGCCGCGACAGCAGGATGCCGGCGGGCCGGTCGTTGTTCTCGAGGATCGTGCGCCAGGCGACCGAGACCTCGTTGGCGTCGGCCGGGCGGACGACGTCGAGGCCCGGGATCGCGCGCAGCGCGGCGAAGTGCTCGATCGGCTGGTGGGTCGGGCCGTCCTCGCCCAGGCCGATCGAGTCGTGCGTCCACACGTAGGTGACCGGCAGCTGCATGAGCGCGGCCAGGCGGACGGCGCCGCGCATGTAGTCGCTGAAGGTGAGGAACGTGCCGCCGTAGACGCGGGTGCCGCCGTGCAGCGCGATGCCGTTCATGATCGCGCCCATGGCGTGCTCGCGGACGCCGAAGTGCAGGGTGCGCCCGTAGGGGCCGCCGCTCCACATCTTGGTCTGGCGGTCGGCGGGCAGGAACGACGGCTCGCCCTCGACGGCGGTGTTGTTGCTCTCCGCGAGGTCGGCCGAGCCGCCCCACAGCTCCGGCAGCGCCGGGTAGAGCGCGGCGAGCACCTTGCCCGAGGCCTTGCGGGTGGCCACGCCCTTGGGGTCGGCGTCGAAGGTGGGCAGCACGTCGGCCCAGCCCTCGGGCAGCCGGCGCTCGCGCATGCGGGCCAGCAGGTCGGCGCCCTCCGGGTTGGCCTGCGCCCAGGCGTCGAAGCGCTGCTGCCACTCGGCGTGCGCCTGCCGGCCCTTCTCGACGACGGAGCGGGCGTGGGTGAGGACGTCGTCGTCGACCTGGAAGGTGCGCTCGGGGTCGAAGCCGAGGACCTCCTTGGTGGCGCGCACCTCGTCGTCGCCGAGCGCCGAGCCGTGGGAGGCGCCGGTGTTCTGCTTGTTGGGCGCGGGCCAGGCGATGATCGTCCGCAGCACGATGATCGACGGGCGCGAGGTCTCGGCCTTGGCCGCGGCGAACGCGGCGTCGATCGCGGCCAGGTCCTCGCCGTCGTCGACGCGCTGGACGTGCCAGCCGTAGGCCTCGTAGCGCTTGCCGACGTCCTCGGTGAAGGCGACGGTCGTGTCGTCCTCGATGGAGATCCGGTTGTCGTCGTAGACGAGGACCAGGTTGCCGAGCTGCTGGGTGCCGGCCAGCGACGAGGCCTCGCCGCTGACGCCCTCCTCCAGGTCGCCGTCGGAGGCGAACGCCCAGATGGTGTGGTCGAACAGGCTCTCGCCCTCGGGGGCGTCGGGGTCGAGCAGGCCGCGCTCGCGGCGGGCGGCCATGGCCATGCCGACGGCGTTGCCCACGCCCTGGCCGAGCGGGCCGGTGGTGGTCTCGACACCGGGGGTGTGGTTGACCTCCGGGTGGCCCGGGGTCTTCGAGCCCCAGGTGCGCAGCGCCTGCAGGTCCTCGACCTCCAGGCCGTAGCCGGACAGGAACAGCTGCACGTAGAGGGTCAGGCTGGAGTGGCCCATCGAGAGCACGAAGCGGTCGCGGGCGACCCAGTTCGGGTCGGTCGGGTCGTGCTGCAGCCACTTGTGGAAGAGCAGGTAGGCGGTGGGCGCCATGCTCATCGCGGTGCCGGGGTGGCCGTTGCCGACCTTCTGCACCGCGTCCATCGCGAGGACGCGCGCGGTGTCGATCGCCCGGCGGTCGAGGTCGCCGAGGTCCTCCGGCAGCGTGGGGTGCGGCTGGCGCGGGTCGCCGGTGGGCGAGTCGGTGGCGGCCTCGGCCGGGGCCTCGGACTCCGTGCTCCTGGTGTCGCTGCTCATGTCGGGCGCTGTCTCCTCGAGGATCGGCCGTTGCGGGGCCGTCCGGGGACCGGTGTCCCGTGCTCCCGGGCGGGCGACGCGGGCGCGGTGGTCGGCTGGGCCCGGGTGTCCCCGGGGCGGCGATGGCCCGAGACCCTCCGTCGTCGGCGACGGCCCTACCCGCTGTCCGCGCGGCGTCAACGTGATCAGACCCTAGTCATCCCGCCCGGTCCAGGGCGTGCCCGAGGGCTACAGTGGGTCCGTTCATCCACGGTTTGAAGGGACCCCCGTGCTGTCTTCGTGCCCGGTGGTGCCCTGCCGCCCGTGCGCGCACGCGGTCGAGGCCACCAGGTGACGGCGCTCGCCGAGCGACCGGCCGTCTCCGCCCGCCGGCTCTCCGGCCTGGTGGGTGCCTACGTCGCGCTGACCAAGCCCAAGCTCGTCGAGCTGCTGCTCGTCACCACGCTGCCGGCGATGATGATGGCCGCCGACGGCTGGCCGTCCTGGCGGCTCGTGGGCGCCACGATGGTCGGCGGGATGTTCGCCGCGGGCGCGGCCAACACGTTCAACTGCTGGTACGACCGCGACATCGACCGGCTCATGTCGCGCACCGCGAACCGGCCCATCCCGTCGGGTGTGGTGTCGCCGCGGGCGGCGCTGGTGTTCGGCCTGGTGCTCGCCGCGGCGTCGCTGACCCTGCTGTGGGTGGCCACCACGCCGCTGGCCACCGCGCTGGCCGCCGTCGCGATCCTGGCCTACTCCGTCGTCTACACGATGGTGCTCAAGCGCCGGACCCGGCACAACACGGTGTTCGGGGCGTTCCCGGGCGCGGCACCGGTGCTCATCGGCTGGGCCGCGGTGACCGGCTCGCTCGACTGGCCGGCGCTGGCCTTCTTCGCCGTCGTCTTCTGCTGGCAGATGCCGCACTTCTGGGCGCTGGCCAGCCGTTTCCGCGAGGACTACGCCCGCGCGGGCGTCCCGATGCTGTCGGTGGTCGCGGGGCCGGAGAGCGTCGGCCGGCAGTCGGTCGCGTGGGCCTGGGCGACCCTCGGCGCCACCCTGCTCATGGGGTCGATCACGCCGGTCCTCGACTGGGCCTTCGCCATCGGCGGCGGGCTGCTCGGCGCCTGGTACGTGGCCGAGTCCCACCAGTGGCTCGACCGCATCCGCGCCGGTGTGCCCGACCGGCCGATGAAGCTGTTCTCGGTGTCGATCACGCACATGACGCTGCTGTCGATCGCCATCGCCATCGACGTCCTCGTCTGACTTCCCGCTCAGCCGCGAGCCCGGACCCGCCTGGGGTCCGGGCTCGCTGGCTACCGGGCCCCGTCGTGTCCCGGTTCGCGGCGCGTCTGAATCCGGTCACGAGCCGTGCCGCCGTGCCGGGGACCGCGGGCACGACGGCGGCGGCGGCGCCCGGAGGCCCGGCGGGGGAGTAGACCGGCCCTCCGGTGCGCGGCGGTTCGGGGTGACGACCCGTCACCCCGCCGCGCCGCGGGGGACCGCCTCGGGAGAGGGGACCACCGTGGGGACTCCACGACGCGTGATCGGTGCCGGCGCCGCACTGCTGCTCCTGGGGGTGGCCGCGCCCGGCGCGGCAGGCGCGGCACCGCCGGCCGCCACGGTCCAGCCCCAGCTGCTCGTGACCGGCCTGGACGGCGGCGGCTCGGGCAGCGCGATCGGCCCGGGCGGCGACCTCTATGTCACCGAACCCGCCTCCGGCGAGCTGACCCGCATCGACCGCCGCACCGGCGCGACCACTCCGGTCGCGGACTGCCTGCCGCCCCTGCTGCCGGAGGTCGGCCCGGGCGGGGCCATGGACGTCGACTTCCTGGGCGGCACCGCCTACGTCCTGGTCACGCTCGTCGGCGCCGACCTCGGCGGGGACGACGTCGTCGGCGTGTACCGCGTCGACGGCCCGCACACCTGCACCGTCGTCGCCGACATCGGCACCTGGTCGCAGGCGAACCCACCGGAGGGCTTCGAGATCGAGGTCCCCACCGGCGTCCAGTACGCGATGGAGTCCTGGCACGGCGGCTTCCTCGTCACCGACGGACACCACAACCGGGTGCTGCACGTGACCCTCGACGGCGGCGTCAGGGAGGTACTGGCCCTCGGCAACGTCGTCCCGACGGGCCTGTCCGCCTCCGGGCACCGGGTCCTGCTCGCGCTGGCCGGGCCGATCCCGCACCTGCCGGAGAACGGCCGGGTGGTCGCCTTCCGGCCGGGGGACGACGACGTCCGCGAGGTCGCCTCGGGCGGGCGGCTGCTGGTCGACGTCGAGCGCGGCCGGGGCGGCGTCCTCGCCCTGTCGCAGGGCGAGTTCACCGAGGGCAACATCGAGGGCTCACCGGCCGACCCGGATACCGGGCAGCTGCTGCGGGTCACCCGGGACGGCGGCCTCGCGCCGGTGGCCGGGCCGTTCGACCGACCGACGTCGATGGAGGTCGTCGGCCGGACCGCCTACGTCGTCACGCTGGACGGCGAGGTCTGGACCGCGCGCCTGCACGGCTGACGCCGGGAAGCGAGGTGCGCCGGGAGGTCGTCATCCGGGGTGCGGTGACGACCGCCCGGCGCTCCTCACCGGCCCGGCGGGTCGGCGGGCGGCGGCTCAGCGGGCGGCCGGGACCTGGGCGGAGGGGGCGTCCAGGGGCTGCTCGCTGGCCGGGCCGCGGACCGACCAGACCAGCCGCGCCGTGAACACCGTGGTCAGCACCGCGCCGAGCATGTGCAGCAGCACGAGCGCCACCGGCAGGTGCGTGAAGTACTGGACGAAGCCGACGACGCCCTGCAGCAGCTGCACGACCAGCAAGTCGCGCGCGGCCCGGCGCACGCGGCCCGGGGCGTCGGTGGCGTACAGGGCCACGAGCAGGGCGATGGTCAGGCCGACGAGCAGGAACACCGCGTCGGCGTGCAGCTGGCTCACGGTCTCCGGGTCGAAGCCCATCCGGTCGCCGGTCGGCACGTCGTCGTCGTCGACGTCGCCGCTGTGCGGCCCGGAGCCGGTGACGATCGTGCCGAGCACCAGCACGACGCCGGTGACCGCGGCGATCCCGCCCACCAGCAGGGCGAAGGGGCGGCGCACCAGCGGCTGCCCCACGCCGGGCTCCCGGGAGCGCAGCCACAGCACCGTCGCCAGCGCCACGAGCACGGTCGACACGAGGAAGTGGACGGCGACCGTCCACGGGTTCAGCCCGGTCAGCACCGTGACGCCGCCGATCGCCGCCTGCACCGGGATGCCGAGGAAGGTGAGCACCGCCAGCGGGCGCAGGTCGCGCCGGACCGAGCGCCACACCGCGACCAGCGTGGCCACCGCGACGGCGGTCAGCACGAAGGTGAGCAGCCGGTTGCCGAACTCGATCAGGCCGTGGCCGGCCATCTCCGGCGTCGTGACGAAGCTCTCCTCGGTGCACCGCGGCCAGGTGGGGCAGCCGAGGCCCGATCCGGTCAGCCGGACCACCCCGCCGGTGACGACGATCGCGCCGTTGGCGACCACGTTCGCCAGCGCCAGGCGGCTGATGACGGCGGGGGAGAACGAGCGGGGCAGGACCTGCACGGCCCGATGCTAGCCGCGCCGGGCGGGCCGCCCGGTTCGCTCAGGGCGGAGCGGAGCGGGGAAGCGGCGGGCCCGCGCTCGCGCTGGACAGGACGCAGGCGGCGGGGACGCCGTCCTGGTGTCGGTGCGCCGGTACCGGTACCGCCTCCGCGGGTACCGGAGCCCCACCGACCTCCCCGACTCCCCTTGGACGTGAGGTATGACCAGCCCGTTCTTCCCGGGCCCCTACGGGAGCCCGTTCGACGACTTCTTCTCCCGGTACCTCGGCGGCGAGCAGCGCGCGCCGCGGCAGCGGGTCGACATCACGCAGTTCCTCAGCCAGCAGGCCCGCGAGCTGGTGAACGCCGCGGCGCACCAGGCCGTGGCCACCGGCAGCGCCGACCTCGACACCGAGCACCTGCTGTGGGCGATGACCGCCGACGAGACCACCCGCACCCTGCTGGCGCGCTCGGGCACCGACCCCGACCGGCTGCGCGCCGCCCTCGACGAGCAGCTGCGCCGCGGCGAGCCCCTCGACGAGGCGCCCTCGCTCACCCCGGCCGCCAAGCGGGCGCTGCTCGACGCGCACCGCGTCTCGCGCGCCCTCGGCTCGACCTACATCGGCCCGGAGCACCTGCTGTTCGCCCTCGCGGTGAACCCCGAGTCGCCCGGCGGGCGGGTGCTGCGCGAGCGCGGCGTCACCCCCGAGGCGCTGCAGCAGGCGGCCACCGGCGGCGGCGCCCCCGGCGGCGGGCGGCCCGGCCAGGGCGGGGCGGGGCCGTCGGCACCGTCGAGCACCCCGACCCTCGACGAGTACGGCCGCGACCTCACCGCCATGGCCCGCAACGGCCAGATCGACCCGGTGATCGGCCGCGAGTCCGAGATCGAGCAGACCGTCGAGGTCCTCTCCCGGCGCCGCAAGAACAACCCGGTGCTCATCGGCGAGGCCGGCGTCGGCAAGACCGCGATCGTCGAGGGCATCGCCGCCCAGATCGTCGAGGGCGACGTGCCCGAGACGCTGCGTGGCAAGCGCCTCGTCGAGCTCGACCTCACCGGCCTGGTGGCCGGCACCCGCTACCGCGGCGACTTCGAGGAGCGGCTCAAGAAGGTCATGGACGAGATCCGCGAGCACTCCGACGAGGTGATCGTCTTCATCGACGAGCTGCACACCGTCGTCGGCGCGGGCGCGTCCGAGGGCTCCGGCGGCGCGGGCAACATGCTCAAGCCGGCGCTGGCCCGCGGCGAGCTGCACATCGTCGGCGCGACGACGCTCGACGAGTACCGGCGCAACATCGAGAAGGACGCCGCGCTCGAGCGCCGCTTCCAGCCGATCCTCGTGTCCGAGCCCACGGTCGAGGACACGGTGCAGATCCTCTGCGGCCTGCGGGACCGCTACGAGGCCCACCACCAGGTGCGCTTCACCGACGACGCCGTCCGGGCCGCCGTCGAGCTGTCCGACCGCTACGTGACCGACCGGCACCTGCCGGACAAGGCGATCGACCTCATCGACCAGGCCGGAGCCCGGGTGCGCCGGCGGGTCAAGACCCCGCCGACCGACCTGCGCGGCCTCGAGCAGGAGGTGGACCGGCTGCAGCGGGAGAAGGACCAGGCGGTCGCGGCCGAGCAGTACGAGCGCGCCTCCGAGCTGCGCGACCAGCTCACAGCGGCGCAGGCCCGCCTCGAGGAGGCGCGCGGCGGCGGGCAGCCCGGCGTGCCCGAGGTCGGCGTCGACGACATCGCCGAGGTCGTCTCGCGGCAGACCGGCATCCCGGTCGCCCAGCTGACCCAGGAGGAGATGCAGCGGCTGCTCGCCCTGGAGGAGCACCTGCACCAGCGGGTGGTCGGCCAGGACGACGCCGTGGCCGTCGTCTCCGAGGCGGTCCGGCGCTCCCGCGTCGGCCTCGGCGACCCCGACCGGCCGATCGGCAGCTTCCTGTTCCTCGGCCCCACCGGCGTCGGCAAGACCGAGCTGGCCCGGGCCCTGGCCGAGGCGCTGTTCGGCGACGAGGACCGGATGGTCCGGCTGGACATGAGCGAGTTCCAGGAGCGGCACACCGTCAGCCGCCTGGTCGGCTCCCCGCCCGGCTACGTCGGCTACGAGGACGCCGGCCAGCTCACCGAGGCGGTCCGCCGCCGGCCCTACTCGGTGGTGCTGCTCGACGAGATCGAGAAGGCGCACCCCGACGTCTTCAACACCCTGCTGCAGGTGCTCGACGACGGCCGGCTCACCGACTCGCAGGGCCGCACGGTCGACTTCACGAACACCGTGCTGGTCATGACCAGCAACCTGGGGTCGGAGCTGATCCAGGGCCGCAACGCCCCGCTCGGCTTCGGCACCGGGGACGCCGCGGCGGCCGACGCCGGGCTGCGCGAGCGGCTCATGCGGCGGCTGCGGGAGTCCTTCCGGCCGGAGTTCCTCAACCGGATCGACGAGATCGTGGTCTTCCAGCAGCTGGAGAGCGAGCAGCTGCAGCAGATCACCCGGCTGCTGCTCGACGAGACGCGGCGCCGGCTGGCGGCCCAGGACATCGCGGTCGAGTTCACCGACGACGCCGTCGCCTGGATCGCCGACCGCGGGTACGAGCCGCAGTTCGGCGCCCGCCCGCTGCGCCGGGCCATCCAGCGCGAGGTCGACAACGCCCTCGCCCGGCTGCTGCTCGACGGCCGCGTCGGCCCCGGCCGGACCGTCGTCGTCGACGCCCGGGACGGCGCGCTCGACCTCCGCGTCGAGGAGGCGGCCGTCCCGGCCGGCCAGGCCTGACGACCCGCTGGTGATCTGCCTCACCCGGCCCCTGACCTGCGCGGTCAGGGGCCGGGTGACTTAGGGCGGCCTTCCTTGCGGGCGTCCGGAAATAGGACACAATCGTGTTGTGGAAACCAGCGCGGGACAGGCGGGGGCGGTGCGGGCCGACGACGTCCGCACCCGTGACCGCGTGACCGCGCTGCTGCTCGAGCACGGTCCGCAGACCGCGAGCGAGCTGGCCGCGCGGCTAGGCGTGAGCGCCGCCGCCGTCCGTCGTCACCTCGACGCGCTCGCCGCCCGCGGGCGCGTGGAGGAGCGGGCGGCGCCCGGCACGCAGCGGGGGAGGGGCCGGCCCGCCCGGCGCTTCCACCTCACCGACGCCGGCCGCTCGGGCTTCGCGCACGCCTACGACGACCTGGCGCTCACCGCGCTGCGGTACGTCGCCGCCTCGGGCGGGCCCGACGCCGTCCGCGCCGTGGCCGAGGCCCAGCTCGCGGGCCTGGAGCGGCGGGCCTCCGACGCCGTCGCCCGCACCAGCGGGGCGCCGGTCGAGCGGGCCCGGGCCCTGGCCGGGGCGCTGACCGCCGAGGGCTACGCTGCCTCGGCCTCCGCGATCGCCAGCGGCGGGCAGCTGTGCCAGCACCACTGCCCGGTGGCGCACGTGGCCGCGGAGTTCCCGCAGCTGTGCGAGGCCGAGACCGCGGTGATCGGCCGGCTCGTGGGTACCCACGTGCAGCGGCTGGCGACGATCGCCCACGGCGACGGCGTCTGCACCACCCACATCCCCGGGCCGCCCCACGGCGTCCGGGACCACACCCGCGCGGGGAACAGATCGATCCCCGCGAGCCCTGTACCCGGTGAGCGAGCAGCGCGGGTCCCGCGCACCGCCCCGTCCACCAGCACCGCACGCAGCACCCCCACGAGCGACCGGGAGAGGACGCCCGCATGACCAGCACCCAGCAGCCGGTGACCGGCACGCCGCTGACGCAGGACGAGCAGATCGAGCAGCTCGGCCGCTACCAGTACGGCTGGGCCGACGCCGACGTCGCCGGGGCCTCCGCCCGCCGCGGCCTGGACGAGGACGTCGTCCGGGACATCTCGGCGCGCAAGAACGAGCCCGAGTGGATGCTCGAGCGCCGCCTCAAGGCGCTCAAGCTCTTCGACCGCAAGCCGATGCCCGACTGGGGCTCGGACCTGTCGGGGATCGACTTCCAGAACATCAAGTACTTCGTGCGCTCGACCGAGGCCCAGGCGACCTCGTGGGACGAGCTGCCCGAGGACATCAAGAACACCTACGACAAGCTGGGCATCCCCGAGGCGGAGAAGCAGCGGCTGATCGCCGGCGTCGCGGCCCAGTACGAGTCCGAGGTCGTCTACCACAAGATCCGCGAGGACCTCGAGGAGCAGGGCGTCCTCTTCCTGGACACCGACACCGCCCTCAAGGAGCACGAGGACCTCTTCAAGGAGTACTTCGGCTCGGTCATCCCGTCCGGCGACAACAAGTTCGCCGCGCTGAACACCGCGACCTGGTCCGGTGGCTCGTTCATCTACGTGCCGAAGGGCGTGCACGTCGAGATCCCGCTGCAGGCCTACTTCCGGATCAACACCGAGAACATGGGCCAGTTCGAGCGGACGCTGATCATCGTCGACGAGGGCGCCTACGTGCACTACGTCGAGGGCTGCACCGCGCCGATCTACAAGTCGGACTCGCTGCACTCCGCGGTCGTCGAGATCATCGTCAAGAAGAACGCGCGCTGCCGGTACACGACCATCCAGAACTGGTCGAACAACGTCTACAACCTGGTCACCAAGCGGGCGATCGCCCACGAGGGCGCGACCATGGAGTGGATCGACGGCAACCTCGGCTCCAAGGTCACCATGAAGTACCCGGCCGTCTGGATGACCGGCGAGCACGCCAAGGGCGAGGTCCTGTCCATCGCCTTCGCGGGCGAGGGCCAGCACCAGGACGCCGGCGCCAAGATGGTGCACGCGGCCCCCAACACCTCCTCGACCATCGTGTCGAAGTCGGTGGCCCGCGGCGGCGGCCGCACCTCCTACCGCGGCCTCGTGCAGATCGACGAGGGCGCCCACGGCTCGAAGTCGACGGTCAAGTGCGACGCGCTGCTCGTCGACACCATCAGCCGGTCGGACACCTACCCCTACGTCGACGTCCGCGAGGACGACGTCGCCATGGGCCACGAGGCGACCGTCTCCCGGGTCAGCGAGGACCAGCTCTTCTACCTGATGAGCCGCGGCCTGTCCGAGGACGAGGCGATGGCGATGGTCGTGCGCGGCTTCGTCGAGCCGATCGCCCGCGAGCTGCCCATGGAGTACGCCCTCGAGCTCAACCGGCTCATCGAGCTGCAGATGGAAGGTGCCGTCGGCTGATGACCGACCCGAACACCCCCAGCACCACCGGTCTGACCACGGAGTCCGCCACCCTCGCCGGCGAGCTGTTCGGCGAGGGGGTGGGCACCCAGGCGGGCCCGCCGGCGGTCCCCGCGGCCGGCACCGGCACCGCCGGGCAGGCCGCCCCCGGGGCGCACTCGCACGGCGGCACCACCCCGACCGGCTCGCCGGCCGAGCGCTTCACCTCGACCGACCCCGACGCCTTCGGCGCGGTCACCGGCCGCGAGGAGGAGTGGCGGTTCACCCCGATGCGCCGCGTCCGCGCGCTGCTCGACGGCGCCGCGTCCGACGCGCACCTGGCCTGGACGACCGACCTGCCCGAGGGCGCCGAGCTCACCAGCGTCGACGCCGACGACCCGCTGCTCAAGGGCCTGCCCGAGCCGGTCGACCGGCTCGCCGCGCTCGCCCGCCAGCGCAGCGGTGGTGCCGCGGTGGTCCGGGTGGCCGCCGAGGCGCAGCTCGACCGCCCGCTCACCCTGGGCCTGGCCGGCACCGGGTCCGACGACGTCGTGTGGGGCCAGCTCGTCGTCGAGGTCGGCGCGTTCGCGAAGGCGACCGTCGTCCTCGACCACACGGGCCTCGCCCGCTACGCCGGCGGCGTGTCCGTGCTCGTCGGCGACGGCGCGCAGGTGACCGTCGTGTCCGTGCAGGACTGGGCGCCCGGCGCGGTGCACGGCGGCCAGTTCGACGCCGTCGTCGGCCGCGACGCGAGCTACAAGCAGGTCGTGGTCACCCTCGGCGGCGACCTCGTCCGGCTGGTCAGCAACGTCCAGTACGCCGGCCCCGGCGGCACCGCGGAGCTCTTCGGCGTCTACTTCTCCGACGAGACGCAGCACCAGGAGCACCGGCTCTGGGTCGACCACGCCGTCCCGAACTGCACCAGCAACGTGCTCTACAAGGGCGCGCTGCAGGGCGAGGGCGCGCGCACGGTGTGGGTCGGCGACGTCCGGATCCGCCCGGCGGCCACCGGCACCGACACCTACGAGCTCAACCGCAACCTGGTGCTCACCGACGGCGCCCGCGCCGACTCGGTGCCCAACCTGGAGATCGAGACCGGCGAGATCGTCGGCGCCGGCCACGCCAGCGCCACGGGCCGGTTCGACGACGAGCAGCTGTTCTACCTCTGCTCGCGCGGCATCGACGCCGAGACCGCCCGCCGCCTGGTCGTGCGCGGCTTCTTCGCCGACGTCGTCCAGCACATCGGCGTCGACGCGCTGCAGGACCGGCTCATGCGCTCCATCGAGACGCGCCTGGGCGCCCTGCCCGGCCTCGACGAGCAGCCGGTCGAGGTGGCCTGACCGATGGCGTTCGAGCGGGTCTGCGGCCTCTCCGAGGTCCCCGAGGACGGCGCGCTGCGCGTCGAGCTCGCCGACGTCGACGTCGCCGTCGTCCGGTTCGAGGGGCAGGTCTACGCGCTGCAGGACCTCTGCTCCCACGCCGAGGTGCCCCTGTCCGAGGGCGACGTCGAGACCTTCGACGGCGCCCCCACGATCGAGTGCTGGCTGCACGGGTCCTGCTTCGACCTGCGCACCGGCGAGCCCACCAACCTGCCGGCCACCGAGCCGGTCGACGTCTACCCGGTGCGCGTGGAGGGGGAGGACGTGCTCGTCGACATCGACGCCGACGGCCGCCTGCCCCTGGCGTCCGGCAACTGAGGAGCGAGAGAAGAAGTGTCGGTTCTGGAGATCCGCGACCTGCACGTCACGGTCGGTGAGGGCGACGACGCCAAGGAGATCCTCCGCGGCGTCGACCTGACCGTCCGGTCGGGCGAGACCCACGCGATCATGGGCCCCAACGGGTCGGGCAAGTCCACGCTCGCCTACTCGATCGCCGGGCACCCGAAGTACACGATCACCGGCGGCACGGTGACCCTCGACGGCGAGGACGTCCTCGCGATGAGCGTCGACGAGCGCGCCCGCGCCGGCCTGTTCCTGGCCATGCAGTACCCGGTCGAGGTCCCCGGCGTCTCGGTGTCGAACTTCCTGCGCACCGCCGCCACCGCCGTCAAGGGCGAGGCGCCGAAGCTGCGCACCTGGGTCAAGGACGTCCGCGACGAGATGTCGGCCCTGGAGATGGACCCGGCGTTCGCCGAGCGCAACGTCAACGAGGGCTTCTCCGGCGGTGAGAAGAAGCGCCACGAGATCCTGCAGATGCGGCTGCTCAAGCCGAAGATGGCGATCCTCGACGAGACCGACTCCGGCCTCGACGTCGACGCCCTGCGCGTCGTCTCCGAGGGCGTCAACCGCACCCGCGCCGAGGGCGAGGTCGGCGTCCTGCTGATCACCCACTACACGCGGATCCTGCGCTACATCCAGCCGGACTTCGTGCACGTGTTCGTGGGCGGCCGCGTCGTCGACGAGGGCGGCAAGGAGCTGGCCGACAAGCTCGAGGCCGAGGGTTACGCGGCCTACGTGAAGGACTCGAAGGAGACCGCGAAGGCATGACCCAGACCGTCTCGCGTCCCGGTGCCGGGGCGCACACGCCCCTGCCACTGGACGTCGAGGCGATCCGGGCGGACTTCCCGATCCTGTCGCGCACCGTGCGCGACGGGAAGCGGCTGGTCTACCTCGACTCCGGGGCCACCTCGCAGAAGCCCCGCAGCGTCCTCGACGCCGAGCGGGACTTCTACGAGAACCACAACGCCGCCCCGCACCGCGGCGCCCACCAGCTCGCCGAGGAGGCCACCGGCCTCTACGAGGCGGCCCGGGCGAAGATCGCCGGGTTCATCGGCGCCGCCGTCGAGGAGGTCGTGTTCACCCGCAACACGACCGACGCGGTCAACACCGTCGCGTACGCGCTGTCCAACGCCGCCACGGCCAAGGAGCCGTCCTTCCGCCGGTACGCCGTCGGCCAGGGCGACGAGATCGTCGTGACCGAGATGGAGCACCACGCGAACCTGGTGCCCTGGCAGCAGCTGTGCGAGCGCACCGGCGCCACCCTGCGGTGGCTCGGGCTCACCGACGACGGCCGGCTCGACCTCTCCGACCTCGACACCGTGGTCACCGAGCGGACCAAGCTGGTCGCGGTCACCCAGCAGTCGAACATCCTCGGCACGATCAACCCGCTCGAGCCGATCGTGGCCCGGGCGCGGGAGGTCGGCGCGCTGGTGCTGGTCGACGGCGCCCAGTCGGTGCCGCACCAGCCGGTCGACGTCGCCGCGCTCGGCGCGGACTTCCTCGTGTTCTCCGGCCACAAGATGCTCGGGCCCACCGGCGTCGGCGTGCTGTGGGGCCGCTACGACGTCCTCGACGCGCTGCCGCCGTTCATGACGGGCGGCTCGATGATCGAGGTCGTGCGCATGGAGGGCAGCACCTTCATGCCGCCGCCGCAGCGCTTCGAGGCCGGCGTCCCGATGACCGCGCAGGTCGTGGGCCTCGGTGCCGCCGTCGACTACCTGCAGGCGCTCGGCATGGAGAAGGTGCAGGCGCACGAGGAGGCGCTCACCGCCTACGCCCTCGAGCAGCTGCAGGCGATCCCGGGCGTCACGGTGATCGGCCCGCCGGACACCGTCGCCCGCGGCGGCGCGGTCTCCTTCACCGTGGAGGGCATCCACCCGCACGACGTCGGCCAGGTCCTCGACGACCTCGGCATCGCCGTCCGGGTGGGCCACCACTGCGCGTGGCCGGTGGTCCGCCGCTACGGCGTGCCGGCCACCACCCGGGCCACCTTCTACGTGCACACCGGCTACGACGACGTCGACGCGCTGGTGGAAGGTGTGCGGGCCGCGCAGCGTTTCTTCGGAGTGACGCCGGAGGAGGCAACCGCCTGATGCAGCTGCAGTCGATGTACCAGGACATCATCCTGGACCACTACCGGAACCCCCACGGGCGCGGGCTGCGCGACCCGTTCGAGGCCGAGGTGCACCACGTCAACCCGACCTGCGGGGACGAGGTGACGCTGCGGGTGCACCTCGACGGCGAGACGATCGCCGACGTGTCCTACGAGGGCATGGGCTGCTCCATCAGCCAGGCCTCGGTCTCGGCGATGTACGACCTCGTCGTCGGCCGGTCGGTCACCGACGCACTCGCCACCGGCGACTCGTTCATGACGCTCATGCAGTCCAAGGGCGACACCACCGTGGCCGAGGGCCTGGAGGACGAGCTCGAGGACGCGATCGCCTTCGCCGGGGTGTCGAAGTACCCCGCCCGCATCAAGTGCGCCCTGATGAGCTGGATGGCCCTCAAGGACGCCTCGGCCCGCGCGCTGGCCGCGACCCCCGCTGGAGGACAGGCATGAGCGAGACCACCGAGCCCACCACCGGGCTCCCCACCGAGCCCGCCGCCGGATCCACCGCCGACGCGACCCCGGAGCTGCCGCCGTACAAGTCGGCGCTGCTGGAGGACGTCGAGGAGGCCATGCGTGACGTCGTCGACCCCGAGCTGGGTGTCAACGTCGTCGACCTGGGCCTCGTCTACGGCATCGACGTCGACGACGACAACGTGGCGATCCTGGACATGACGCTGACCTCGGCGGCCTGCCCGCTGACCGACGTCATCGAGGACCAGGCGCGCCAGGCGCTCACCGGCGGCCCCGGCCCCGGCCTCGTCGACGACATCCGGATCAACTGGGTCTGGATGCCGCCGTGGGGCCCGGACAAGATCACCGACGACGGGCGCGAGCAGCTGCGCGCGCTCGGCTTCCGGGTCTGAACGGCAGCCTCGCCGATCTCCTCACTCGTCTCGCCGGCGGGGACGACCCGCCGGCCGACGCGAGCGTCGTGACACTGCCCGCGCCCCCCGGGGCGCGGGCAGTCGTCGTCGGCGGGACGGCGTGGCACGTGGTGGCCGCCGACGTCGACCCGGACTGGGTGACCGCGCGGACGGCGCACGACCCGCTCGCCGCGCCGCTGGGCGCCCGGTTCCTCGCCGCGCTGGCGGACCGCACCGGCGTCGAGCCGGGCGTGGTCGACGCGGTCCTGGTGGCGCCTGCGCCGGCCGCCGCGGGGCCGGGGATCGAGCTGGTGCCGGCCGAGGTCGACCACCCGCGCGTGGACCGGGCGCTGTTGCACCGCACCGACGTGCGCGCGTGGACGACGCCCGACGGGTGCGCCGTGCTGGTGCTCGGCCGCGGGGTGGCCCGGCGGTGGGAGGTCAGCGTGGAGGTCGACCCGGCCGCCCGCGGGCGCGGGCTGGGCACCGCGCTGGTGGCCGCCGCGCCGTCACTGGTGCCCGGCGGGGCGCCGCTGTGGGCGCAGGTGGCGCCGGCCAACACCGCCTCGCTGCGCGCCTTCCTCGGCGCGGGCTACCGGCCGGTGGGCGCGGAGTGCCTGTTCGGCTCTTGATCCTCAGCGCATCTCCGACAGCCGCGCCCCGAAGCCCGCGACCGGCCGCAGCTCTCGCCGCGCGCCGAGCGCCAGCAGCACCGCGCCCACCGCGAGCGCGGCCACGACCGGCAGCGGCAGCGCGAGGACGGCGAGCCCCGCGGCCAGCGCCACCGCGGTGACCGCGCCGGTGAGCAGGGGCGCCCGCACCGCCGTGCGGGCGCCGAGCGCCATGGCGACCGCCGCGGCCACCAGCACGAGCACCGGCCGCAGCGCGCCCGGCGCGAGGACCGCCGCGACCGTCGACGGCGCGGCCGCCACCACCAGGCCCGGGCCCCACGCCGGCCAGGACGGCCCGTCGAGCAGCCGCGGGCCGGCGGCCAGCCACAGCCCCGCGGCGGCCGGCAGGGTCCAGGCCTCGAGCGCGGGCGCGCCGGTCAGCGCGGCTCCGGTCCACGCGGCGGCCACCAGCTCCGCCGCGCCCGTGCGCCAGACCGCCCGCTCCTCCCGCTCGTCCCCCCGCGCGCGGGTGAGGAACGCCGCCCAGCCGCAGGTCAGCGCGCCCTGCACGGCCAGGTACACGGCGAGCGCGCCCCAGTCGGCGCCGACGGCGACCACGACGAGGGCGGCCGCCGCCGCGAGCGCGCCGACCGTGCCGGTGGGCCCGCGCAGGTCGGCGGCCATGCCGGGGCGCGCCGCCAGCGTGACGGCGTAGAGGCCGGTCAGCGCCGCCGCGGAGGCGCCCGGGGACAGCAGCCCCGCCGGGATCGCCAGCAGCGCGGCCCCCGCCAGGCACGCGACTGCCGAGGGCACCGCCTGCGGGCGCTCGTCGCGGCGCACCGCGGCGACCCCGGCGGCGGGCAGCGCGGTGAGCACCAGGAGCACGACCAGCGCCTGCCACCGCGCGGCCGCGACCAGCTGGGCCACCGCCGCCACCACGAGGACGCCCCCGGCGGCGTACGCGGCGGGCAGCAGCAGCCCGCGGCGCCAGCCGGTCAGCAGCGCGGCGGCGACGCTCATCAGCAGCACGCCGAGCCAGCCGGCCAGCGGCAGCGGCACGGGGCCGTCGGTGGACAGCGCCGCCGCGACCGCCCCGCCCGCGACCAGCCCGCTGACCACCGGCACCAGCCGCGGCGGCCCGAGCAGCGGCTCGACCGCCCGCTCCAGCCGGACCGGCAGGAGCGCGGCCGCCGTGGCGACGGTGAGCGCGGCCGACACCCAGCGGGCCGGGCCCTCCGCGCCGGCCGCGGTGACCAGCCCGCCGGTCACCCCCGCGGCGAACCACGGCGCGGTGGTGACCAGGGCGACGCGGGCCAGCGGCCGCCGCGCGGTGAGGGCGACCGCGAGCCCGGCCAGCGTGACGCCGAGCAGCAGCGCGGTGCGGGGCACCCCGGCGGGCGCCAGGTCCACCGAGCGGAGGGCGGCCACCTGCACGGCGGCCCACGCCGCGAGCGGCCAGCTCAGCGGGTGGGGGAGCAGCACCCGCAGGCAGACGAACACGCCCGCCACGACCAGCGCCCCGAGCGGGCCGCCGTCCAGCGGCCGGTCGCCGGACGCGGCGCCGGTGAGGGCCAGCGCCGCGGCGGCCGCCGCGCAGGCCTCCTCCGTGCTGCGCAGCCGCGCGCGGGCGGCCCAGGCCGAGGCGCACCCGGCGACCAGGGCCAGCAGCAGCAGGCCGAGGCGGGCGGCCCCACCGGCCAGCGACGGGCCGGCCAGGCCGGCCGCCACGAGCAGCACCACCCCCACGCCGAGGAGGACCTGCGGCGGGCGCAGCCGGGACTCCAGGGACGGGGCAGCGGGGCCTCCGGCCGCGGGTGCTGACCCTGCGGCCACGGGGGCGGGCGGGCCGGCGTAGGGGAGCGGTGGCGGCGGTGCGCCGGTCATCGCCGTCCCCCTCCGCTCGCCCTGCGCTCCCCACGCTAGGGGCAGGTCAGCGCATCTGCGCGACCCAGGCCACCGCCTCCCGCGCCTGCTGGCGGCGCCGCTCGTAGGTGGCGCCGACGACGAGGAGCAGCAGCCCCGCGGTGGCCAGCGTGACCCAGCGGGGGACCAGCGGCGCGTAGGGCGCCAGCCGGCCGAGCACCACCAGGACCAGCGCCCCGGCCCCCACGAGGAAGGGTGCCTGCCGGTGGGTGAGCGCGCCGCCGACGGTCAGCCCGGCCGCGGCGGCCACCACCAGCGCCAGGCGGAGCGCCGTCGGCTCGTCGACCACCACCACCGCCGACGGCAGCAGCGCGACGGCCACCGCCGGGCCCTCGGCCGCCCACGAGGCGGCGCCGGTGCGCAGCGCCGGGACGGCGAGGAGCAGCAGTCCCGCGGCGGCGGGCAGCGTGTAGACCTCCGGCGTGGTGATCTCGGCGCCCGCCGCGGCGATCCAGCCGGCCGCGACCAGGTCGGCCACCGCCAGCACGGCCACCGGGCGGCGCCGCGCGACGACCGCGTAGCAGCCCGCCGCCGCGCCGACGACGGCGAGGTCGACCGCCGTCTGCCCCCAGGCGCCGGCCTCCACGGTGACCAGGCCCGCGACCGCGCCGGCCAGCATCCCGGTGACCGCCGCGGCCCACTCCTCGGGGTGCCCGGCGCGCAGCGCGGCGACCGCGAAGGCGGCGGCGCCGACGAGCGCGACCAGCAGCGCGGCGGGCACCGCGCCGAGCAGGCCGCCCTCCCACGCGACCAGCGCGGCGAGGGCCGGGGTGGCGAGCGCGGCCGCCGTGGCGGCCGGCCGGAGCGCCGGCCGCAGCACCGCGGCCAGGCCGGCCGGCACCGCCGCGGCGAGCACGAGCAGCGCGAGGGGCGCGTTCTGGCCCCCGTCGGCCAGCACCGCGGCGCCGCCACCGGCCAGCACGGCGCCGGCCGCCGGCAGCGCGCCCGCGAGCGGGCCGGTCACCGAGGCCGGCGCCGCCGCGGTGAGCAGCACCAGGCCGAGCCCGCCGGCCAGCACGGTGCCCACGAGGCCGGCGCCGGTGAGCGAGCCGGTCAGCGCGAGGGCCGCGACGCCCGCCGCGACCGGAGCCGTGACGTCCGGCTCCGGCAGGCGCGGTGCGAGTCGCGGCTCGCGCAGCAGGGCGACCGCGCCACCCGCGGCGAGGGCGAGGGCCGCGGTGGCGGTCCACGAGTCGGCCGGGTCGCCGGACCAGGCCAGCGGGACGCCGAGCAGGACACCCGCCGCGGCGACGAGAGCGGCGAGCACGGTGGCGACCCGGTGCAGTTCCAGGCGCAGGACCAGCAGCAGGGCGACGTCGAGCAGCGCCGTGCCGAGCAGCACGGCGACCGCCGCGGGCGCCTCGCCCAGCCCGCCGGGCAGCAGCAGCCAGCCGGCCGGCTGGACCGCGAGCAGCGCGACGAGCGGCCACGTGACGGTGCTGCGGGTGGCCCGGCCGGCGGCCAGGGCGACCGCCGCGACGGCGACGCACGACAGCCCGGCCCACAGCCGCAGCGGCACCGCGTCGGCGCCGCCCAGCCCCAGCGCGTGCGCGGCGGCCAGGTCGACGGCGAGCAGCGCCGAGCCGGCGGCGGCCAGCGCCTCCTCGGTGGCCCGCAGCCCGCGCCGCGCCGCCCACGCCGACGTCGCCACCGCGGCCGCGGTGACCGTGGCCATCACCGCGGCCTGGAAGCCGACGCCCAGCCGGGTCCAGGCGACCGCGACGAACGCCACGCCCGCCGCGACCACCAGCAGGGCGCCCAGGCCGAGCAGCACCTGCTGCGGACTGAGCCGGCGCCGCGGGGGAGGAGGTGCCAGGGGGCCCGCCGCGGCCGGGACGTGCGGCGGGAGGTGCGGGGGCGCCGGGGGGAACGGCACCGGCGGGACGGGTCCCGGCCGGCGGACGGCCGGGAACACGACCGGCGGCGGCGCCGTCACGGGCGGCGGCACCGGCGCGGGCGTCGTCGCCGGGCGGGCCGACGCGCGCAGCGTGGCGAGCAGCGCGTCCCGCTCGCGGGCGAACTCGTCGATCGTGGCACCCATCCGGGCCACCACCGTGGCAGCCTGCGCCACCGCCGGCAGCCCGCAGACGGGGCACGCCGCGGGCGCCGGGACGGCCGGGGTGCCGCAGACGGGACAGGGCGGTGCCCAGGTCGGCGTGCTCATGCCCGGATGGTGACCTGCTCCCGGCGTCCGCGGAACCGATCTCACCCCGGCTGTGGACACGGAGAGCTGCTGTGGACGTCACCCGGCAATCCGCTCGGGATCCGTCCGCGGAGCGCCTACCCTGGGATCAGTGATCACGACGACCGGCCTGGAGCTGCGCGCCGGCGCCCGCATCCTGCTGAGCGACATCAGCCTGCGGGTGCAGGCCGGCGACCGCATCGGCCTGGTCGGGCGCAACGGCGCCGGCAAGACCACCACGCTCACCACGCTCTCCGGCGAGCGGCTGCCGCACGCGGGCAAGGTGGACGTCACCGGCGAGATCGGCTACCTGCCGCAGGACCCGCGCAGCGGCGACCTCGACATCACCGCCACCGACCGGGTGCTCTCCGGCCGCGGCCTCGACAGCCTCAAGGCGCAGCTGGTCAAGGCCCAGGTGGCCATGGCCGAGCCCGCCGACGACGCCGAGCGCGACCGCGCGGTGCGCCGCTACGGCCGGCTCGAGGACCAGTTCGCCGCGCTCGGCGGGTACGCCGCGGAGAGCGACGCCGCCCGCATCTGCACCGCGCTCGGCCTGCCCGACCGGGTCATGGGCCAGCCGCTGCGCACCCTGTCCGGCGGCCAGCGGCGCCGCGTCGAGCTCGCCCGCATCCTGTTCTCCGACGCCGAGACGCTGCTCCTCGACGAGCCGACCAACCACCTCGACGCCGACTCGATCGCCTGGCTCAAGACGTTCCTCGCCTCGCACAAGGGCGGCCTGATCGTCATCAGCCACGACGTCGAGCTGCTGGACGCCGTCGTCAACAAGGTGTGGCACCTCGACGCCAACCGGGCCACGGTCGACGTCTACAACCTGGGCTGGAAGGCCTACCTCGCCCAGCGCGAGACCGACGAGCGCCGTCGCAAGCAGGAGCGCGCCAACACCGAGCGCAAGATCGACGCGCTCAGCGCGCAGGCGGACAAGATGCGCGCCAAGGCCACCAAGGCCAAGGCCGCGCAGAGCATGGACAAGCGGGCCGCGCGGCTGGCCTCCGGCCTGGAGGCGGTGCGCCAGCAGGACCGGGTGGCCAAGCTGCGGTTCCCGACGCCGTCGCCGTGCGGGAAGACGCCGCTCACCGCCCAGGGCCTGTCCAAGACCTACGGCTCGCTCGAGGTGTTCGCCGACGTCGACCTCGCCGTCGACCGGGGCACGCGGGTCGTCGTCCTCGGCCTCAACGGCGCCGGGAAGACGACGCTGCTGCGGATGCTGGCCGGCACCGAGATGCCCGACACCGGCGAGGTCCGGCCCGGGCACGGCCTGCGCGTCGGCTACTACGCGCAGGAGCACGAGACCCTCGACATGGACCGGTCGCTGCTGGAGAACATGCGCTCGGCCGCGCCAGACAGCACCGACACCGAGCTGCGGCGGATCCTCGGCGCCTTCCTCTTCTCCGGCGACACCGTCGACCAGCGGACGGGCACCCTGTCCGGCGGTGAGCGCACCCGGCTGGCCATGGCGACGCTCGTCGTCTCCGGCGCCAACGTGCTGCTGCTCGACGAGCCGACCAACAACCTCGACCCGGCCAGCCGCGAGCAGGTGCTCGAGGCGCTGCGCACCTACACCGGCGCGATCGTGCTGGTCACCCACGACGAGGGCGCCGTCCGCGCGCTCGACCCGGACAAGGTGATCCTGCTGCCCGACGGCACCGAGGACGCCTGGAGCGAGGACCTCGCCGACCTCGTCGAGTTGGCGTAGCACCTCGTCGGCCTACCGGCCGACACCGCGGCCACGTGCCGTCCCCCTGGTGCGTGGAGCCCTGCCACGGCGTCCCGGTCGGGAGCCTCCGGCCCCGCGACCGGTCCGCCGTCCTGCGCAGGGGCGGCTCGCCGGGGAAGTTGTCATTCGCGTGGCCGGGTCGCCGGGGCTGGGTGATCATCAGTCCGGGAGGCCGGCGTCACGGGGACGGCGGCACCACGCGGACCAGCACCGGGCACGCCGGCTCCGGCCGGCGCGACGGCGGCGACGGAGGGGAGTCATGGCCGACTCGAGCACGGCGGACCTCGGCAAGGGCAAGCGGATCACCGGGGGCGACCGCACGTCCCTCGCGGACGAGCTGAAGAAGCGCTACGACGGCGGGGAGAGCATCCGCTCCCTGGCCACCTCGACCAACCGGTCCTACGGGTTCGTGCACCGGCTCCTGTCGGAGTCCGGTGCCACCCTGCGGAGCCGTGGCGGCGCCAACCGGAACAGCAAGAAGACCGCGTGACGGCGGCCGACGCCGACGGCTGGGTCCGCACCCGCCGGGACGGCGCCGTCCTCACCGTCACGCTCGACCGGCCCGACCAGCTCAACGCCCAGACGCCGGCCACGTGGGCGGCGCTCCGGGCGGTCGGCGACTCCCTCGACGACGACGTCCGCGTCGTCGTCGTGCGGGGCGAGGGCCGCTCCTTCTCCGCCGGGCTCGACCGCAGCCTGTTCAGCACCGACCCGTCGACGCCCGGTGGGCTCGGCCAGCTCAGCGGGCTGGGCGCCGACGGGGCGCAGGAGCGCATCCGGGGGTACCAGGCCGGCTTCCGCTGGCTGCGGTCACCCGGGATCGTGTCGATCGCGGCGGTGCAGGGCCACGCGATCGGGGCGGGCGCGCAGCTGGCGCTGGCCTGCGACCTGCGGGTGCTCACCGACGACGCCTCGATCCGGCTCCCCGAGGCGACGCTGGGGCTCGTGCCCGACCTGACCGGCACCAGCACGCTGGCCGAGCTCGTCGGCTACGCGCGGGCGCTGGAGGTGTGCGTGACCGGGCGGCCGGTGCCGGCGGCGGAGGCGCTGTCGTGGGGGCTGGCGAACGCCGTCGTCCCCGCGGCGGAGCTCGACGGCGCGGTGGCCACCCTGGCCGCGGCGGTCACCGCCCCGCCGGCGGGCGCCGTCCGGGAGACCGCGGCGCTGGTGCGCGCGGCGGTCCGCAACGACCCGGACACCCAGGACGCCGCCGAGCGGGCGGCCCAGGTGCGCCGGCTCACCGAGCTCGCCGGCGGCTGAGCGACCGGAACAGCGGGGGACCGGTGGCTGTTGACGCTGCCGCCGGTCCCCCGTCCCCGGCAGAGGAGGTCACCGCATGAGCAGTCCCATGACCTCCATGGCGGCGATGCGGTCGTTCCGCCGCGACCCGTCGGTCACCTCGCGCGAGCTGCCCAAGGGCACCGTCCGCCGCATCCTCGGCATCGCCCGGCCCTACCGCCGGGAGCTCACCGGGTTCCTGCTGCTGGTGGTGCTGTCCTCGGTCATCGGCGTGGTCACCCCGCTGCTGGCCGGCGACATCGTCAACCGCATCGCCCGGCTCGACGGCACCGCGGGCGGCGTCGTGCGGATCGCCCTGTTCATCGCCGGTCTCGCCGTCGTCGACGCGTTCATCTCGGTGGCCACCCGCTGGTATTCCGCGCGGATCGGCGAGGGCGTCATCTACGACCTGCGCGCCCGCGTCTTCGAGCACGTGCAGCGCATGCCGGTCGCGTTCTTCACCCGCACGCAGACCGGCGCGCTGGTCAGCCGCCTGAACAACGACGTCGTCGGGGCGCAGCAGGCGTTCACCTCGACCCTGTCCGGCGTCGTGTCCAACGTGATCGGCCTGGTGCTCACCGCCGGCGTCATGTTCACGCTGTCGTGGCAGATCACCCTGCTGTCGCTGGTCATGGTGCCGCTGTTCGTGCTGCCCGCCCGCCGCATCGGCCGGCGGCTGCAGGAGATCACCCGGGAGTCCTACGGGCTCAACGCGTCGATGAACGCGACGATGACCGAGCGGTTCAACGTCGCGGGCGCCCTGCTGGTCAAGCTGTTCGGCCGGCCCGACGCCGAGGCCGAGAGCTTCCGCGGCCGCGCCGCCCGGGTGCGCGACATCGGCGTCCTGTCGGCCATGTACGGCCGCACCTTCTTCACCGCGCTCACCCTCGTCGCGGCGCTGGCCACCGCGCTGGTCTACGGCCTCGGCGGCTGGCTGGCGTTCGACGGGTCGCTGTCGCCGGGCGACGTCGTCGCGCTGGCCCTGCTGCTGTCGCGGCTGTACGGGCCGCTGACCGCGCTGTCCAACGTCCGGGTCGACGTGATGAGCGCGATGGTCAGCTTCGACCGCGTCTTCGAGGTGCTCGACCTGCCGCCGATGATCGCCGAGGCGCCCGACGCCGTCCCGGTGCCCGCCGAGGACCGGTCGGTCGAGTTCGACGGCGTCTCGTTCAGCTACCCGGCCGCCGCCGACGTGTCGCTGGCGTCGCTGGAGGACGTGTCGCTGCCCGAGCACGGCGGGCCGACGGCGGTGCTGCACGACGTGTCCTTCCGCGTCGAGCCCGGGCAGATGGTCGCGCTGGTCGGGCACTCCGGAGCCGGGAAGTCGACGGTCGTCAACCTGGTGCCGCGGCTCTACGACGTCACCGGCGGTGCCGTGCGGGTCGGCGGGGTCGACGTCCGGCAGGCCACGCTGGCCTCGCTGCGCGACGCGATCGGCGTCGTCAGCCAGGACGCGCACCTGTTCCACGACACCATCCGCGCCAACCTGCTCTACGCCCGGCCCGACGCGACCGAGGAGCAGCTGTGGTCGGCGCTCACCGGCGCGCGGATCGCCGCGCTGGTGGCCTCGCTGCCCGACGGCCTGGACACCGTCGTCGGCGACCGCGGCTACCGGCTCTCGGGCGGGGAGAAGCAGCGGCTCGCGATCGCCCGGGTGCTGCTCAAGGCGCCGGGGATCGTCATCCTCGACGAGGCGACCGCGCACCTGGACAGCGAGTCGGAGGTGGCGGTGCAGCACGCGCTCGACACCGCGCTGGCCGGCCGGACGTCGCTGGTCATCGCCCACCGGCTGTCCACGATCCGCAGCGCCGACCAGATCCTCGTGGTCGACGACGGTCGCGTCGTGGAGTCGGGCACTCACGAGGAGTTGCTGGCGCTCGGGCGGCGCTACGCCGACCTCTACCGGACGCAGTTCGCCGACGGCGAGCGTCGAACGGTCCCCGTCGCGTAGCAACTAGCGTTCCTCCTGCCCCAGCTGCACCAGGAGGAGTTCCGTGACGTCCGCCCACCCGCACGACGCCCAGATCCGCGCGCTCTACGCCGCGTTCATCGAGGGCTGGAACCAGCGCAGCGGGGCGGCGGTCGCCGCGGTGTTCGCCGACGACGGCGACATGGTCGGCTACGACGGCACCACGGTGGGCGGCCGGCTGTCGATCGCGTCGGACCTGCGGCGCGTCTTCGGCAGCCACCCGACCGCCCGGTACGTGGCGCTGGTCCGGTCGGTGCGCGCGGTGGCCGGCGGCGTCGCGGTGCTGCAGGCGCACGCCGGGATGATCCCGCCCGGCGAGGACGACATCGACCCGGGGCTGCACAGCATCCACACGCTGGTCGCCGTCGACGAGGGCGGCGGGCGCTGGAAGACGACGCTGTTCCAGGCGACGCCGGCCGCCTGGCTGGGCCGCCGCGACGCCCGCGACGCCCTCACCGCCGAGCTGCGCGGGCTGCTGGCCGCCCCGCGGTGAGCGTGCTCGTGCGGGCCGCCGACCTGCTGGCCGGCCCGCGCCCGGTGCTGCTCGACGTCCGCTGGGCGCTCGGTGACCCGCACGGCCGCGAGCGCTACCGGACCGGTCACCTGCCGGGCGCGGTGTTCGTCGACCTGGACACCGAGCTGGCCGCGCCGGCCTCCGCCGCGGAGGGCCGGCACCCGCTGCCGGCGCTCGCCGACCTGCAGGCCGCGGCCCGGCGGTGGGGCATCCGCTCCGGCGGCGCCGTCGTCGCCTACGACGCCACCGGCGGGCTCGCCGCGGCGCGGGCCTGGTGGCTGCTGCGCTGGGGCGGGCTGGCCGACGTGCGGCTGCTCGACGGCGGTCTCGATGCGTGGGGAGCCGCGGGCGGAGAGCTGGAGACCGGCGACGTCGTCCCGGAGCCCGGCGACGTGGTGCTGACCGGCGGCGGCATGCCCACGCTGACCGCCGACGAGGCGGCCGCGCTGCCCGCCTCCGGCGGCGTGCTGCTCGACGCCCGCGCCCCCGAGCGCTACCGCGGCGAGGTGGAGCCGGTGGACCCGCGGGCCGGGCACGTGCCCGGCGCGGTGAGCGCGCCGACCGCGGCGAACCTGGCGCCCGACGGGACCTTCCGCGCCGACCTCGCCGGCCGGTTCGCCGCGCTCGGGGTGCGGCCGGGGACCCGGGTCGGCGTCTACTGCGGCTCGGGCGTCACCGCCGCCCACGAGGTGGCCGCGCTCGCGGAGGCCGGGATCGAGGCGGCGCTGTGGCCGGGCTCGTGGTCGCAGTGGTCGGCCGATCCGTCCCGCCCCGCGGCGACGGGGCCCGATCCCGGCTGAGAGCGCCGCCCGGGTCGGGGCCGGCTACTCGGGCTCGCCGAGGAGGGCCTCGAGCGCCGGGCGCATGAGCCGCTCGATGTCCTCGGGCGCGGCGTCGCCGAGCCCGGGCAGCTCCAGGGCGTAGCGGCCCAGCGCCATGCCGGCGATGCACGACATCAGCAGGGCCGCCTTGAGCTCGGCGTCGGGCCCGCCGATCGTGCGCGACAGGTCGCCGATGACCGCGCACATCACCTCGTCCCGCATGATGCGCTTCGCCTCGTGGTGGGTGAGGAAGTTGCGCAGGAGCGTGACGGCGGCCTCGCGGTCCGGCGTGGACTCGAACTTGGCCAGCAGGTCCCGCAGGACGGCGGCCGGGATCTCCGCGCGCGGCGCCGTGCGGGCCGTCCCCCCGGTGTGGGCGCCCTCCATCGCCGCGGCGAAGAGGCCCTCCTTGTTGCCGAAGTACTGCATCACCAGGGCGGGGTCGACTCCCGCCAGGCCGGCGACGGCACGGATCGTCGTCCGCTCGAAGCCCTCCTCGGCGAACAGGCAGCGGGCCTGCTGGAGGATCACCGACTCCGTCCGGCGGCGGCGTTCCTCACGCGACACGGGCTCGGCACCGGCTGTGGTCACGGATTCACTCTACAGACGTTGACCATCCCCGGCAGTCGCTCTACGGTCGTTGAGTCGTCGCTCCACGAGCGTTGAGTCTTCGTCTTCAGGAGTCCTCGTGACCGCCACCGCCTCGCCTCCCGGGCCAGGTCCCCTCAGCCATCCCGACGGGCGGGAGGTCCGCAAGGGCCTCGCCCTCGCCGTCCTCGCCATCAGCCAGCTCATGGTCGTGCTCGACGTGTCGATCGTGAACGTCGCGCTCCCCGACATCGCGGTCGCCCTGGGCGTCGCGAGCCAGGCCGACCTGTCCTGGATCGTCACCGGCTACACCCTCACCTTCGGCGGCTTCCTGCTGCTCGGCGGGAAGCTGGCCGACCGGCTCGGCCGCCGCCGGGTCTTCGTCATCGGCACGGCCCTGTTCGCCGTCGCCTCCCTGCTCGGCGGTCTCGCCGGCGACCTCGGTCTGCTCGTCGGCGCGCGGCTGCTGCAGGGCCTCGCGGGCGCGCTCATGGCGCCGTCGGCCCTGTCGCTGCTCACCGTCGTCTTCGAGGAGGGCCGGGAGCGCAACCGGGCGCTCGGCATCTGGGCCGCCATCTCCGCCGGCGGGGCCGCGATCGGCCTCATCCTGGGCGGGGTCCTCACCGAGTACGCCAGCTGGCGCTGGGTGCTCTTCGTCAACGTCCCCGTCGCCGTCCTGGCCGTCGTCGGGGCGCTGCGGGTGGTCCCGGAGAGCCGTGACGCCCGCGCCCGCGGCTTCGACGTCCCCGGTGCCCTCCTGGTCACCGGCGGCCTCGTCGCCCTGGTCTACGCGCTGGTGAAGGGCAACGACTTCGGCTGGTCGTCCGGGCAGACGATCGGGATGCTCGCCCTGGCGGTCGCGCTGCTGGGTGCCTTCGTCGTCGTGCAGCGCCGGTCGACCGACCCGCTCGTCGACTTCCGGCTCTTCCGGTCGCGCTCCGTGCTGGGGGCCGACCTCGGCGCGCTGTTCGTGGGCGCCGGCATCTTCGCGGTCTTCTTCTTCCTCGTGCTGTGGATGCAGCAGGTCAACGGCTGGTCCCCGCTGCGCGCGGGGTTCGCCTTCCTCCCGATGACCGTCGCGATCGTCGTCGGCGCCGGCATCGCCTCGCAGCTGCTCGGGCGGGTCGGTCCCCGGCCGCTGCTCGTCGGCGGCCCGGCGCTGGCCGCGGCCGGCATGCTCGTCCTGGGCCTGCGGCTGGATCCCACCGCGTCCTACCTCACGATCGTGCTGCCCTCGCTGGTGACGGTCGCCCTCGGCATGGGCCTGACGTTCGTGGCGCTGACCAGCGCGGCGGTGGCCGGTGTCCCGCAGGAGGACGCGGGCGTGGCCAGCGCGCTGCTCAACGCCGGGCAGCAGGTCGGCGGGGCCCTCGGGCTGGCCATCCTGACCGCGGTGAGCGTGGCGCGCACCGAGGCCGTCGCCCCCGCGGGGCCGCCCGCGACGCCGGGGTACGTCTCCGCGGTCGTCGAGGGCTGGGGGGTCGGCTTCGTCGTCGCGGCCGGCTTCCTCGCCGCGGCCGCCGTCGTGAGCGCGACCCTCGTGCGGGTGTCGCGGCGGGAGGCCGCCGAGGCGCTCGCCGTCGCCGGGGCCGTCGGCTAGCGAGCCCCCGGTCCCCGCGTCCCGGGCCGCCTCCCACCCCGGGAGGCGGCCCGGTGGCGTCAGCCGAGGGCGGCGTCGTAGCGGTCGAGCAGGACCGCGGCGATGCGCGCGTCGGGCAGCAGGGGAGCGGTGACCAGGTCGGCACCGGCCTCGGCGAGTTTGCCGTGGAAGTGCCCGGGCGCCAGCAGGTAGGAGGCGACGACGACCCGCTCGGCGCCGGCCCGCCGCGCGGCGGCCACCGCGTCGGCGACCGGGGGCTGCGCGGCCGAGCCGTAGCCGGTGGTCACCGGGCCCGCCCAGGAGCGCTGCAGCAGGTCGGCGGTGTCCTCGACGTCGGCGACCGAGCGCGGGTCGCTCGACCCGGCCGCGGCCAGCACGACGGCGGTGAGCGGGTCGCGCGGATCGGCGCCGGCCTCGGCCAGCCGGTCGGCGAGCACCGCGGCCAGCCGCGGGTCGGGGCCCAGCGGGCGGGCGGCGACGGCGGACTCGTGCGCGGCCACCGCACCCGCGATGTCGACGTGCACGTGGTAGCCGCCGGACAGCAGCAGCGGCACGACGACGGCCGGCCGTTCCTCCGCGGCGAGCCCGGCGACCACGTCGACGACGGTCGGCGGCTGCACGTCGACGAAGGCCGCCGTCGTGACCAGGCCGGGACGCAGCCGGCGCGCGGTGAGCGCCAGCTCGGCCACCAGCCGGCGCCCCGCGGGGTTGCGGGTGCCGTGCGCGCACGCGACGAGGACGGGGCCGTCGGCCGGAGCGTCCGGGACGGCGGTCACGGGGTGCGGAGGACGCCGCCGTCGACGGCGACCATCGTGCCCGTGACGTAACTCGCGGCGGGGGAGAGCAGGAAGGCGGCCACCCGGCCGAACTCCTCGGGCTGGCCGACGCGGCGCAGCGGGATGCTCCGCTCGGTGCGGGCCCGTGCGGCGGCCGGGTCCCCGGAGGCGGCCTCGATCTCGGTGATCCGGTCGGTGGCGATGGTGCCCGGCATCAGCCCGAGCACCCGGATCCCGCGCGGGCCGAGCTCGTCGGACAGCGCCTTCGCCGTCATGGCCAGGCCGGGGCGCAGGCCGTTGGAGATCGCGAGGGACCCGATCGGCTGGCGCACCGACGTGGAGAGCACGAAGCCGATGACGGCGCCGGCGGACAGGTGCGGCACCAGCGCCCGCACCAGCCGCAGCGGGCCGAGCAGCACGCTGTCGACGGCGGCGCGCCAGGCGTCCTCCGGCGTCTCCAGCACGCTGCCCGGCGCGGGGCCTCCGACGCTGACCAGCAGGCCGTCGACCGTGCCGAGCCGCTCGCGCGCCGTCGTCACCAGGTGCTCGGCGGCACCGGGGTCGGCGAGGTCGGCCACCGCCCCGGACGCGCCGTCGCCCAACGCGGCGACGGCGGCGTCCACGGAGGAGGCGGAGCGGGAGCTGACGAGGACGCGCGCCCCGTCGGCGACGAGGGCCCGGGCGGTCGCCAGGCCCAGCCCCCGGCTCGCGCCGGTGAGCAGGTACCCGCGACCGCCCAGGCCCAGGTCCATCGGGGGATCAGCCCTGCCGCAGCGAGCGGAGGACGTACTGCATGATCCCGCCGTTGCGGTAGTAGTTCGCCTCGCCGGGGGTGTCGATCCGGACGCGGGCGTCGAACTCGACGTCCCCGGCCTTCACCTTCACGGTGCGCGGGGTCTCGCCGTCGTTCAGGGCGGTGATCCCGGTGATCGTGAACTCCTCGTCACCGGTCAGGCCGAGCGACTCCCGGTCCTGGCCCTCGGGGAACTGCAGCGGCAGCACGCCCATGCCGATGAGGTTGGAGCGGTGGATCCGCTCGTAGCTCTCGGCGATGACCGCCTTGACGCCGAGCAGCGCCGTCCCCTTCGCGGCCCAGTCGCGCGACGAGCCCGAGCCGTACTCCTTGCCGGCCAGCACGACCAGGGGGATGCCCTGCTCCTGGTAGGCCTGCGAGGCGTCGTAGATCGTCGTCGTCTCGCCGGTCAGGTGGTTCTTGGTGACGCCACCCTCGGTGCCGGGCACCAGCTGGTTGCGCAGCCGGATGTTGGCGAAGGTGCCGCGGATCATCACCTCGTGGTTCCCGCGCCGGGAGCCGTAGGAGTTGAAGTCGCGGCGCTGCACGCCGTGCTCGGACAGGTACTTGCCGGCGGGGCTGTCGGCCTTGATCGAGCCGGCGGGGGAGATGTGGTCAGTGGTCACCGAGTCGCCGAGCACCGCCAGGGTGCGGGCGCCGGTGATGTCCTGGACCGGGGCCGGCTGGTCCTGCATGCCCTCGAAGTACGGGGGCTTGCGGACGTAGGTGCTCTGCGCGTCCCACTCGAAGGTGTCGCCGGTGGGCGTGGGCAGCGCCTGCCACTGCTCGGTGCCGGCGAAGACGTCGGCGTAGTCGTTGCTGAACATCTCCGCCGAGACGGCCTCGTCGATGACCCGCTGCACCTCGTGCGGCGAGGGCCAGATGTCGTGCAGGAAGACGTCGTTGCCGTCGGCGTCCTGGCCCAGCGGGTCGTTGTTCAGGTCGACGTCCATCGAGCCGGCCAGCGCGTAGGCGATGACCAGCGGCGGGGAGGCCAGGTAGTTCATCTTGACGTCGGGGTTGATCCGGCCCTCGAAGTTGCGGTTGCCCGACAGCACCGAGACGACGGCGAGGTCGGCCTCGTTGACCGCCTTGCTGACCGGCTCCGGCAGCGGGCCGGAGTTGCCGATGCAGGTGGTGCAGCCGTAGCCGACCAGGTAGAAGCCGAGCTTCTCCAGGTACGGGGTGAGCTGCGCCTTCTCGTAGTAGTCGGTGACGACCTTCGACCCGGGGGCCAGCGTCGTCTTCACCCACGGCTTGGTGGTCAGGCCCCGCTCGACGGCGTTCTTCGCCAGCAGCGCGGCGCCGATCATCACCGAGGGGTTGGACGTGTTGGTGCACGAGGTGATCGCCGCGATCACGACGGAGCCGTGGTCGACGAACGTCTCGGTGCCGTCCTCCATGACGACGCGGGTCCGCTTCGAGGGGCGGCCGGAGACCGGGTCGTCCTCGTAGTGGTGCGGCTGGCCGGCGGTGCCGTTGCCGCCCTCGCTGCCCGGGGCAGGGGTGGCCGGGTCGGAGGCCGGGAAGGACTCCGACGACGCCTCGTCGACGCGGGACTCGACGCCGAAGGGCTGGGTGTTCTGCGGGACACCAGGCTTGCGGTCGTCGCCGCCGGTCTCGTCGGCCGAGACGTAGTCGGCGAGCGCCGCGCGGAAGGCGTGCTTGGCGTCGGTGATCGCGACCCGGTCCTGCGGGCGCTTCGGGCCGGCGATGGAGGGGACGACCGTCGACAGGTCGAGCTCGAGGTACTCGGAGAAGGCGATCTCGCGCGACGGGTCGTGCCAGAGGCCCTGCTCCTTGGCGTAGGCCTCGACGAGCGCGACCTGCTCCTCCGAACGGCCGGTGAGCCGCAGGTAGGCGGTGGTCTCCTCGTCGATGGGGAACATCGCCGCGGTGGAGCCGAACTCCGGGCTCATGTTGCCGATCGTGGCGCGGTTGGCCAGCGGCACCGCGGAGACGCCCTCGCCGTAGAACTCGACGAACTTCCCGACGACGCCGTGCTGGCGCAGCATCTCGGTGATCGTGAGGACCAGGTCGGTGGCGGTGGAGCCGTCGGGCAGCTCGCCGGTGAGCTTGAAGCCCACGACGCGCGGGATGAGCATCGAGACCGGCTGGCCGAGCATCGCGGCCTCGGCCTCGATGCCGCCGACGCCCCAGCCCAGGACGCCCAGGCCGTTGACCATCGTGGTGTGGGAGTCGGTGCCGACGCAGGTGTCGGGGTAGGCGACGACGCGGTCGCCCTCCTGGCGCGGGAAGACCACGCGGGCCAGGTGCTCGATGTTGACCTGGTGGACGATGCCGGTGCCCGGGGGGACGACCTTGAAGTCGTCGAACGCGCCCTGGCCCCAGCGCAGGAACTGGTAGCGCTCGCCGTTGCGCTCGTACTCGATCTCGACGTTGCGCTCGAAGCTCTCCGGGGTGCCGAAGACGTCGGCGATGACGGAGTGGTCGATGACCAGCTCGGCCGGGGCCAGCGGGTTGATCCGGTTCGGGTCGCCGCCGAGGTCGGCCATCGCCTCGCGCATCGTGGCGAGGTCGACGATGCAGGGGACGCCGGTGAAGTCCTGCATGACCACGCGGGCCGGCGTGAACTGGATCTCCTGGTCGGGCTCGGCCGACGGGTCCCAGTTCGCCAGCGCCCGGATGTGGTCGGCCGTGATGTCGGCGCCGTCCTCGGTGCGCAGCAGGTTCTCGAGCAGGACCTTCAGGGAGAAGGGGAGCTTGCCTGCGCCCTCGACCGCGTCGAGCCGGTAGATGTCGTAGTCGGTGCCGTCGACGCTGAGCGTCGACCGGGCCCCGAAGCTGTCCTTGCTGGCTGCCACTGCTTGCGCCTCACCCTCGAGAGTCCATCGGGCTTGAATGCCACCCTCCATCATCCCAGGTGGCGCGCGCGGGCCGCTGGGAAGGCGACCCTTCCCTCACCCGGTGACCTGTGTCGCACCGGGTGGGGCCGGTGCATCTCCGCGGAAGTGCCCGGCCCGAGGGGCGTGCCTACCGTGGGCGCGTGACCGGCGCCGTCCCCGACCCGCTGCCCGGCTGGCTCGCCGAGGCCCGGCGGGTCACCGTGCTCACCGGCGCCGGGATCTCCACCGACAGCGGCATCCCCGACTACCGCGGCCCGAACGGCGTCTGGACCCGCGACCCCGACGCCGAGAAGCTCGTGACGCTGTCCTACTACGTCGCCGACCCGGGGATCCGCCGGAAGGCGTGGCGCATGCGCGCGGAGATGCGGTCCGCCGACGTCGCCCCGAACGCCGGGCACCGGGCGCTGGCGCGGCTGGGGGAGCAGGGCCGGCTGCACGCGCTGCTCACCCAGAACGTCGACGGGCTGCACCAGGCCGCCGGCTCCCCGCCGGGCACCGTGCTCGAGCTGCACGGCACGGTGCACGCCGTCGAGTGCCTGTCCTGCGGCGACCGCACGTCGATGGACGACGCCCTGGCCCGCCTCGACGCCGGCGAGGACGACCCGGCCTGCCGCGTCTGCGGGGGCATCCTCAAGTCGGCGACCGTGAGCTTCGGGCAGGCGCTGGACGAGCGGGTGCTGGCCGCCGCGGCCGAGGCGGCCGCCGACTGCGACGTCTTCCTCGCCGTCGGCACCTCGCTCGTCGTGTACCCCGTGGCCGGGCTGGTGGAGATCGCCGCCGCGCACGGCGCCCGGGTCGTCATCGTGAACGCGGAGCCGACGCCCTACGACGACCTCGCCGACCTCGTCGTCCGCGAGCCCATCTCGACGGCGCTGCCGCGGCTGCTGGGGACGGCGTGACCCGCGCCGAGCCCGTGGGCGGGGCGCGCCGGGAGGCGCTGCTCGCCCGCTACCGCGAGCTGGTGCTGCACGAGCTGCCGCGGCGGGCGCGCGAGGGCCGCTGGGTGGTCACGAACGACCACTGCTTCGGCCGGATCGTGCTCGACCACGCGGTCGGCGGGCGCTGGTACGACGTGCTCGACCGCCGCCGGTCGCCGGCCTTCGCCCAGCTGTCCGACGACCAGCTCGCCGGGGCGGTCGCGATGGCCGAGCGGGTGCTCGCCGAGGGCGACCCGCTGCTGCGCGAGCTCGACGCGCGGAGCCTGGCGTGGCGCGGCAAGCCGCCGAAGACGCCGACAAAGACGACGCCGAGGACGACGACGCCGAGGACGACGACGCGGCGGTGACCCTCCTCGTCGTCCACCTGGCGCTGACCGCCGCCTACGCCGGGTTCCAGTGGACCGTCCGGGCGCTGGTCTACCCGCAGTTCGCGCGGGTGCCGGCCGGGGCGTTCCCCGCTTACGAGAAGGCGCACCAGCGGCGGGTCACCGCCGTCGTCGGGCCGCTGTTCGCCGGGCAGGGCGTCACGGTGCTGTGGCTGCTCGCCGCCCGCCCGGCCGGCGCGCCGGTGACCGGCGTGGTCGCGGCCGCCGTCTGCCTGGGCGTCGTCCTGGGGGTCACCGGCCTGCTCGCCGTGCCGTTGCACCGGCACCTGGCGCAGGGGTTCGACCGGGCGGTGCTCGCCCGGCTGCTGCGGGTGGACACCGTCCGGGCGCTGGCCGCGACGGCGGGCACGCTCGTGGCCGCGTGGCTGGTGCTCGCCAGCGGATAGCGTGACCCCGACCACGTCGAGCGGCCGACCGCGGTCGGCCCTGGCCACCCGGGAGCCCGGCATGCGCGTGCCCCTGACCACCCGCGACTTCCTCGACCGCGCCGAGCTCGTGTACGGCGACCGGGTCGGGATCGTCGACGAGCCGGACCAGCCGGCCCCGTCGCTGGGGGAGGTGAGCTGGCGCGACGTCGCCCGCCGCGGCCGCGCGCTGCAGGCGGGGCTCGACGCCCTGGGCGTGGGGGAGGGCGAGCGGGTGGCGGTCGTCAGCCACAACGCCGCCCGGCTGCTGGAGGTCCTGCTCGCCGTGCCGTCGTCGGGGCGGGTGGCGGTGCCGGTGAACTTCCGGCTCAACCCCGAGGAGGTCTCCTACATCGTCGGGCACTCCGGCGCGAGGGTGCTGCTGGTCGACCCTGAGCTGGAGACCTCGCTCAAGGGCGTGCAGGCCGAGCACCGCTTCGGCACCGGCGAGGAGTACGAGCAGTTGCTGGCCTTCGACGCCGAGCCGCGGCCGTGGGCCGAGCCCGACGAGGACGCCACCGCCACGATCAACTACACGAGCGGGACGACGGCGCGGCCCAAGGGCGTGCAGATGACCCACCGCAACATCTGGGTCAACGCGGTCACCTTCGGGATGCACATGCAGGTCAGCGACCGCGACGTCTACCTGCACACGCTGCCGATGTTCCACTGCAACGGCTGGGGCCTGCCGTACACGATGGCCGGCGTCGGGGCCCGCCAGGTGGTGCTGCGCAAGGTCGACGGCGCGGAGATCCTGCGCCGGGTCGAGCGCCACGGCGTGACGATGATGTCCGGGGCGCCGGCGGTGTGGAACGCCGTCCTCGACGCCGCCGCCGAGTGGGACGGCGAGGTCCCGGGCCGCGACCGGGTGCGCATCGTCGTCGCCGGGGCCCCGCCGCCGTCACGGACCATCGCCCGCGTGGAGGCCGAGCTCGGCTGGGAGTTCAACCAGATCTACGGCCTCACCGAGACCGCACCGCTGCTGACCGTCAACCGGCCCCGCGCGGAGTTCGACGACCTCGACCCCGAGGAGCGGGCCAGGCGGCTGTCGCGGGCCGGCGTCCCCGCGCTCGGCACCCGGATCGAGATCAGCGAGTCGGGAGAGGTTCTGGCCCGCGGCAACACCGTGCTCGCCGGCTACTGGGAGAACCCCGACGCCTCCGCCGAGGCGCTGGAGGGCGGCTGGTTCCACACCGGCGACGGCGGCAGCGTGGACGACGGCGGCTACCTCACGATCTCCGACCGCAAGAAGGACGTGATCATCACCGGCGGGGAGAACGTGTCCTCGATCGAGGTCGAGGACGCCGTGTTCAGCCACCCGGCGGTCGCCGAGGTCGCCGTCATCGGCATCCCCGACGAGAAGTGGGGCGAGCTGGTCACCGCCCTCGTCGTGCTCGCCGAGGGGGAGACGGCGACGGCGGAGGAGATCATCGCCCACTGCCGCACCCGGCTGGCCGGCTACAAGGCGCCCAAGCGCGTCGAGTTCCGCGACGAGCTCGCCCGCACCGCCACCGGCAAGATCCAGAAGTTCAAGCTGCGCGAGCCGTTCTGGTCCTCCACCGGCGGCCGCCAGGTGAACTGAGGCCCACCCCCATGGGGGGAGATCCCCCGCAGATCCCTCCGGAGGTCACCCGGGCCGGTCGATGACCGGCCTGGGTGGCGTCCGGTCCCGGGCGCCCGCACAGCGAGCGCCGGCCGGCGAGCCGGCGCACCGGGAGGGGTCGGCACGTGGGAACGGGTACGCGCACGCGACATCACCACTGGGCCATCCGCGCCGCCGGCACCGCGGTCGCCGGCCTGGTCGTCCTGGGGCTGACGCCGGGCACCGCCGCCGCCGCCCCGAGCGACGCCGAGATCGCCGCCGCCGAGGCCGAGCGGGTCGCCGCCGACCAGCAGGTGGGCGTGCTGAGCGCCCAGCTCGCGCAGGCCGAGGCCGCCGCCGAGACGGCGCACCAGAACGCGCAGATCGCGCTGCAGGACTACGAGGAGACGCAGGCCGCCTACGAGGCCGCCCGTGCCGCCGCCGACGCCGCGACGGCCGCCGCCGCGCAGGCCGCCGCCGACGTCGCCGTGGGCCGCGCGCAGGTCGCCGACTACGCCCGCACGACCTACATCCAGGGCACCACCGCCCCCGGCGCCGCCGCGCTCATGTCGGCCGACGGCCCCGCCCAGCTCATCGAGCGCGCCGCGCTGCTCGAGGCCGCCGGCAGCCACCGCGTCGACGTCGTCGGCGAGCTCGAGGTGCTGCAGCAGCAGGCCGTCGCCGCGCAGGAGCAGGCGCGCGTCGCCTCCGCGCAGGCCGAGACGCTGCAGGCCGAGGCCGCCGTCACGCTGTCCGGCGCGCAGGCGCAGGAGTCCGCCGCCCGCGAGCAGCGCGCCGCCGTCGCCGAGCAGCGCGACGCCGTCGCCGCCCAGGCGGAGGCCGCGGGTCTCGAGGTCGCGCAGCTGGAGGCCGAGCAGGCCGCCGCCGAGCAGGCCGCCCAGGCCGCCGCGGCCGCTGCTGCGCGGGCCGCCGCCCGCCCGGCACCGGCGCCGGCGCCCGCACCGCGGGCCGCCGCGCCCAGCACGCCGTCCCGCTCGTCCTCGTCGGGCTCGTCGGCGACCACGCCCTCGTCCGGCTCGTCGTCCGGTTCGTCGTCGTCGGGCTCGGGCTCGGCGTCCTCGGGCAACCCGACGCCGCCGCCGGCCACCACCGCCGGCGCGCCCTCGGCGTCGGCGGTGGAGACCGCGATCGACGCCGCGATGTCGCAGCAGGGCCTGCCCTACAGCTGGGGCGGCGGCGGCAGCAACGGCCCGGGCTACGGCATCCCGCCGGACACCCGCATCTGGGGCTTCGACTGCTCGGGGCTCACCGAGTACGCCTACGCCCAGGCCGGCATCCGGATCGGCGGCACCAGCCGCGACCAGTGGTGGCGCTTCCGCGGCTCCACGGTGGCCCGCGCCGACCTGCGCCCCGGCGACCTGGTCTTCTGGGGCTCCGGCAACTCGTACACGTCGATCTACCACGTCGCGCTGTACATCGGGAACGGCCGGGTGATCCACGCCCCGCAGAGCGGCGACGTCGTCCGGACCGGCTCCATGTGGTTCGGCAGCGACTACTTCGGCGCGGTCCGTCCGACCGCGTGACCGAGGAGGCTTCCCGGGCCGGGGAGGGGGACACCGGCCGGGGGAGGAGTGGGGCGTCGGGCAGCCACGGGGGGAGCTGCCCGACGCACCGCCCACGCTAGCAGCCGAGAGGCGCCCGGTGCAGGGGGACGCACCGGGCGCCTCCGCGCGTCCGGGGGCGGCGGCGTGTCCGGGCGGACGCGCCGCGCGGGGCGCCGCACGGCCGAACCGGACGGCCTGCCAGGTCGGGGTGGGACACTGGCGCCGGGACGGGCGAGCGGCCCGTCACCGGCCTCTCCGGGACCCCGACGACGGGTGCCCGGCGGCCGCGGACCGGCATCCAGGGAGCCCCGTGACCACCGCCGCCAGCACCCCTCTCGACAAGCCCGCGGGCGCGTCCGCCGCGAGCGGTGCTCCGGTGCCGCCGTCGGCCGACGCCGCGCGGCTGGAGCGGGTCCTGTTCGAGATCAAGCGGGTCATCGTCGGCCAGGACCGGCTGGTCGAGCGGATGCTGGTGGCGCTGCTGGCCCGCGGCCACGTGCTCCTCGAGGGCGTGCCGGGCGTCGCGAAGACCCTCGCCGTCGAGACGCTGGCGCGGGTCGTCGGCGGGCAGTTCGCCCGCCTGCAGTTCACCCCCGACCTGGTGCCCGCCGACATCCTCGGCACCCGCATCTACAAGGCCGGCCAGGACGCCTTCGACACCGAGCTCGGCCCGGTGTTCGCCAACTTCGTGCTCACCGACGAGATCAACCGCGCGCCGGCGAAGGTGCAGTCGGCGCTGCTCGAGGTCATGGCCGAGCGGCAGGTGTCCATCGGCGGCGTCACGCACAAGCTGCCCGACCCGTTCCTCGTGCTCGCCACGCAGAACCCGATCGAGTCCGAGGGCGTCTACCCGCTGCCCGAGGCCCAGCGCGACCGCTTCCTCATGAAGGTGCTCGTCGACTACCCGAGCCCGGAGGAGGAGCGCGAGATCATCTACCGGATGGGCTCGACGCCGCCGGTGGCCGAGACCGTCCTCGGCCCCGACGACCTGCGCCGCATGCAGCGCACCGCCTCCCAGGTGTTCGTGCACCACGCGCTGGTCGACTACGTCGTGCGGCTCGTCGTCGCCACCCGCCAGCCGCGCGACCACGGCATGGACGACGTCGCCTCCTGGGTGTCCTACGGCGCCAGCCCCCGCGCGTCCCTCGGCCTGATCGCCGCCAGCCGCGCGCTCGCCCTGGTCCGCGGCCGCGACTACGTGCTGCCGCAGGACGTCCTCGACGTCACCGCCGACGTGCTGCGCCACCGCCTCGTGCTCTCCTACGACGCGCTGGCCGACGGTGTGCCCGCCGACCACGTCGTCAAGCGGATCCTGCAGACCGTGCCGCTGCCGCAGGTCACCCCGCGCCAGCGCGCCGGCGGCTTCGGGCCGGCCGCGCCCGGCGGCCCGCAGGTGCCCCCGCCCGGGGCGGCGCAGTACGGGCCGCCGCAGGGCGCGCCGCAGTACGGCCCGCCGTTCCCGCCGCCCGCCCCGCAGAACGGCCAGCAGCCCGGCCGTGCCCTCGGTCAGGCGCCCGGTCAGGCACCCGGTCAGGCGCAGAACGGCCAGCCCGGTCCCGGCGCGCCCGCCGGCAACGGGCACGCCCCGGGCACCCCGCAGGCGTGATCCTGCGGCGCGGCCGCGCGCGGGCGGCGGAGGCCGCCGCTGCCGAGGGTGCGGCCGGGACGGCGACGGCGACGGATCCGGCACCCGCCGCGGGTGCGGCCGGCACGCCCGGCTCCGGCACCCCCGGTTCGGGCATCGACCCCCGCGACGGCGACGGCTCCCCGCCGCACTTCGGGGAGGGCCCGGCCGACGTCCTGCTGCAGCGGCTCGAGCTCACCGTCCGGCGGCGGCTCGACGGGCTGCTGCAGGGCGACCACCTGGGCCTGGTCCCCGGGTCGGGCACCGAGGCCGGCGACTCCCGCACCTACCACCCGGGCGACGACGTCCGGCGGATGGACTGGCCGGTCACCGCCCGCACCCAGGTGCCGCACGTGCGCGAGACGATCGCCGACCGCGAGCTGGAGACGTGGGCGGTGGTCGACCTGTCGGCCAGCCTCGACTTCGGCACCGGCCTGTGCGACAAGCGCGACCTGGCCATCGCCGGGCTCGCCGCCGTCAGCCACCTGACCGTGCGCGGCGGCAACCGGCTCGGCGCCGTCGTCACCACCGGCGAGCGGGTCGACCGCTACCCGGCGCAGCCCGGCCGGCTCGCCGCCGACCGGCTGCTGCGCGCCGTCGTCGCCACCCCGCGGGCGTCCACCGGCCGCCGCGGCGACCTCGCCGCGGCGCTGGAGACCCTGCGCCGCCCGCCGCGCCGTCGCGGGCTGGTCGTCGTGGTCAGCGACTTCCTCGGGTCGGACGCGGGGGAGACCGCCGACTGGGAGCGACCGCTGCGCGGCCTCGGCACCCGGCACGAGCTGCTCGCCATCGAGGTGGTCGACCCGCGCGAGCTCGAGCTGCCCGACGTCGGCCTGCTCACCGTCCGCGACCCCGAGTCCGGCCAGACGCTCGAGGTGCCCACCGGCGACCCCGAGTTCCGGGCCCGCTACGCCGCCGGCGCCGCCGAGCAACGGCGGGCCATCGCGGCCGGCCTGCGCCGCGCGGGTGCCGGGCACCTGCAGCTGCGCACCGACCGCGACTGGCTGATGGACGTCGTCCGTTTCGTCGCCGACCGCCGGCGCGCCGGAAGCGGCGGGGCCTCGCGGTGAGCGCCCCGCACCCCAGGAGGGCCCGCCCGTGAGTTTCCAGTCACCGCTGTGGCTGATCGCCCTCGTCCCCGTCGTCGCCCTGGCGACCCTGTACGTGGTCAAGCAGCTGCGCCGGCGGGTGTACGCCGCGCGGTTCTCCCAGACGGGGCTCGCCGCGAGCCTGCTGCCCAAGCGGGCCGGGTGGGTGCGCCACGTCGCGTTCGGGCTGACGCTCGCCTCGCTGCTCGGGCTGGTGCTCTCGCTCGCGCAGCCGAGCACCGAGGTGCGGGTGCCGCGGGAGACCGCCACCGTCGTCCTGGCCCTCGACGTGTCGCTGTCGATGCAGGCCGAGGACATCGAGCCCAGCCGGTTCGAGGCGATGAAGGACGCCGCCAGCGACTTCGTCGACATCCTCCCGGAGCGGATCAACCTCGGGCTGGTGTCGTTCTCGGGCACCGCGTCCACGCTGGTGACCCCGACGACCGACCGCGACCAGGTGCGCGGCGCGATCGCCAACCTGGAGCTGTCGGAGGCGACGGCGATCGGCGAGGCGATCTTCACCTCGCTGACCGCGATCAGCACCTTCCAGTCGACCCTCGACGTCGGCTCGGAGGAGGCGCTGCCCCCGGCGCGGATCCTGCTGCTGTCCGACGGCTACAACACCGTCGGCCGGGAGAACACCCAGGCGATCTCCGCGGCGCAGGAGGCCGGGGTGCCGGTGTCGACGATCGCCTTCGGCACCGACTACGGCTCCATCGACATCGGCGGCGAGCGGACGCCGGTGCCGATCGACCGCGAGGCGCTGCGGCTGATCGCCGACGAGACCGGCGGGCAGTACAACGAGGCCCGCACCCGCGCCGAGCTCGAGGCGGTCTACGACGACCTGGGCAGCCAGATCGGCTACACCACCGAGCCGCAGGACGTCTCCTACTGGTTCGTGCGGGTGGCCACCCTGCTGCTCGCCTGCGGCCTCGGCCTCGCGGCCTGGCGGCTGCAGCGCCTGTTCTGACCGCGGCCCGGCCGCGCACGCACGAGGGGCCCCGGACCAGCAGGTCCGGGGCCCCTCGCGTGCGTCAGGAGGTCAGACGCTGAAGCCGCGCTGGCGGCGCACCAGCTTCTTCAGCATGAAGACCGTCTGCAGGATGGTCAGCAGGTAGAGGACCGGCCAGCCGATCGACAGGATCGCCGACTGCACGCCGATGCTCTGCTGGCTCCAGGCGAAGATCAGCACCGCGAAGGTGACCGCCGCGCAGACCGCCGGCATGACGTAGGCCGACCCGCGGCCGCGCTCGGCCGCCGCCTGCGCCGCCCAGTTGTCCTTCTCGACGCGGGCGAAGAACTGCACCCACGCGGTGACGAAGTGGCCCATCCGCACCCACATGTAGAGCTCGGCGGGCGCCACCAGGGCGGCGTAGAGGAGGTCCGTGGCGCTCTTGTCGTGCATCGCCAGCGCGATCCGCAGGTTCAGCAGCGTCGCCACCGCCGGCGGGATCAGCCAGATCGGGTTGAACACGAACGCGTCGATCGACAGCGCCGCCGCCAGCAGCAGCAGGAAGCCCATGCGGGCGGCGATGTTGAAGACCATCGAGATGTTCTCGTACCAGCGCAGCCGCAGGTTCGGGTGCAGCGGCTGGCCCTTGCTGTCGCCGCGCTGACCGGGCCACAGCAGGTCGATGCCGCCGAAGTTCCACTTCACCTGCTGGCCGTGCAGCGCGCGCAGCGTGGTCATCGGCCCCACGAACGCGCGGGCCCGGGCGCTGATCTTCGTGCTGAAGCCGGCGTCCTTGATCTGCAGGGAGAGCTTGGAGTCCTCGACCTCCGAGTCGCGCACCCACGGGGCGGACTGGTGGTGGCGGTACATGACGGCCTCCAGCGCGCGGACGCTGAAGAGGCTGCACTGGCCGCCGAGGACGGCCATGTTCCGGCCGCGGACGAGGTTGTCCATGTTGAAGCCGGCGAACTGGGCGCGCTGGCCGGCGACGAGGAACTTCGCCATCGCGCCGTGCACCTTGGACTTGTCGAAGGTGTAGATGGCCGACAGCCCGCCGATGCGCGGGTCGGTGACCATCTCCTTCTCCAGCCACTCGACGCAGCGCCGGTCGAGGGTGGTGTCGCCGTCGACACCGAGGATGTAGTCGTAGCCGCGGCTGACGAAGTAGCCGTAGTTGAGCGCGCCGACCTTCTTGTCGGGGTTCTCGCCGATGTCGTGCACGTGCACGGTGGTCCGGTAGGTCTCGCCCTTGACCACGCGGGTGTGCTCGCCGACGAACTGGCCGGCGATCTCGGGGGTGTCGTCGTCGGTGTTGTTGATGACGACGTGGACGACGTCCGGCGGCCGGGTCTGCGACAGCAGCGAGGTGAGGACGTCGGCGATCGTCGACTCCTCGTTGTAGGCCGGGATGACGCAGCTGATGGTCGCGTGGCGCAGCGCCTCGGCGCTGTCCTGCGGGCCACCGAACTCGGCGGGCACCAGCGAGCTGATGTCGGGGATCTGCTGACCGCCGCGGGCGAGCAGCTGCACGCGGTCGGTGGACCGCCGCATGCCGTGGACGACGAGCTGGGTCACGAGGGGTCCTCCTGCAGGAGCGGCAGCTCGAGGGTGTCGAGCACGGTCTGGCGGAAGTAGCGCTGGGCGCCGGGCTCGGTCTCGACCAGCAGGTCGAACTGCACCGTGACGGTCAGCGACGTCGCTGCCGGGGTGGCCTCGGTGAGGGTGAGCGCGGTGGTGTAGCTGAACGGCGGCATGAGCGCGAACTCGCCCCGGTCCTCGGCGGCGAGGACGCGGGCGGTGCCGTCGTCGGTCGTGGCGGCGAAGCGGGTGACGAGGACCTCGGTCTCGTCGTCCCCGCCCTCGACGTGCGCGGCGATCTGGATGGTCTTGTCCTGGGCGGCGGTCCAGGTGGTGGCCTGGTCGGCGGTCCAGTAGTCGACGACGACGGTGCGGTCGCCGGCCGGGAGCGCGCGGGTGAGCGAGCCGGCGTCGAGGTCGCCGGCGGGGCGCACGGGCGTGGGGACGGTGACCTCGTCGGTCGTCGCCGTCTCCTCCGCGGCCGTCTCCTCCGCCGCGGTCTCCTCGGCGGGCTCGTCGGTGGGGTCGGCGGCCTCGGTGGTCTCGGCCGCGGCGGCGCCGAGGCCGGGGCTCATGCTGACGTCGGGCCACTCGCAGCCGGTGAGGCCGGCGAGCAGGGTCGCGCCGAGCGCGAACGCGGCCGCGCGGGCACGGGGTGTCGGTCGGGACACGGTCTCCCCTGGACGATCCGGGTGATCGCCGGGGTCCGGGCGCCGTTGCACACCCCCAGCAGTGGTCACCAGGGACGCTAGGGAGGGGATAGCGGAACGGTGTAGTGGTCGTGACCCGTCGGGGGGAGACGCGCCACCGCCCGGAGGGGCGGGCCCTCCGGGCGGTGACAGTGCGTGAGGTGCGGTGTCAGCGGGTCGGGTCGAGGACCAGCTTGCCGGTGGTGCGGCGGGACAGGATGTCCTGGTGCGCCTCGCGGACGGCGGACAGCGGGTAGCGCCCGCCGCCGACCGGCTTCAGCGCGCCGTCGGCGGTGAGCTGCAGCAGGTCGCTCATCGCGTCGTCGAGCATCGCCGGGCGGCTGAAGCAGTGCGCCAGCCAGAAGCCGATGACGCCGCGGCTGGTGCCCATGAGCGACGGCGGCTGCACGGCCTTCGGCGGGCGCCGGCCGGCCATGCCGTAGGCGACGAGCCGGCCGAAGGGCGCGAGCGCGGAGAACGAGCCGTCGAAGACGTTGCCGCCGGTCATCTCGAGGACGACGTCGACGCGCTTCCCGCCGTTGGCCTCGCGCAGCGCCGCGGTGAAGGTCTTCGGGTCGTCGTCGGCGAGCGCGGGGTCGACGGTGGCGTCGGCGCCGAGCTCCTCGGCCAGCGCCCGCTTCTCCGGGCTGGACGCGGTGGCGATGACCCGCCCGGCACCCCACCGCTTGGCCAGCTGCACGGCCAGCGACCCGACGCCGCCGGCGCCGGCGATGACGACGACCGACTCGCCCGCGGCCAGGTGCGCGCTGGTCCTGAGCAGGTGCCAGGCGGTGGTGCCCTGCAGCACGAGGGCGAGGGCCTGCTCGTCGGTGACGGCGTCGGGGACCGGCCAGGTCAGCCGCGGGCTGCCGACGACCTTCTCGGCGTACCCGCCGCCCTCGACCAGCCCGACCACGCGCTCGCCGCCGCCGGCGGGGCGGCCGACGAACTCCGCGCCCGGCACGAGCGGCAGCGTCTGCGGGGCGAGGTAGCTGTCCTCGGTCTGGTGGGTGTCGGCGTAGTTCACGCCGGCCGCGCTCACCTCGTAGAGCTGCTGGCCGTCGCCGGGGACGGGGTCGGGGAGGTCGACGACGTTCAGGACCTCGGGGCCACCGAACTCGGTGATCTGGACTGCGCGCATGCGGGTGAGGCTATGACTGCTCCCCCCCGCTCGTCGTTCCGGGCAGTCTCGTCGGGTGCCGGGTACTCGGCCGCGACGCGGTGGTCAGCTGCCGGTGAGCCGCTGCAGCCGGGTGGTCAGCGCGGTGCGGCGGTCGGCGTTGCCGTGCAGGTCCACGTACCGCTGCCCGAAGCCGGCCAGCAGCGTGTCGTCCAGCCGGCGCACGGCACCCGGGGGGTAGCGGTAGTCCATCCGGGCGGTGATGCCGCTGTCGTCGACGCCGCGCAGCACTTCACCCAGCTCCACCAGGCTGGTCACGCCCAGTTCGAGCAGGAGGCCGGAGATCCAGGTGTAGTGGTCCGGGCGCGACCAGCCGGCGTCGGCGTACTGCCCCGCCAAGAACGCAGCCAGTTCCCGAGGCGCGATCCGAGGGTCGTCGGGGTCGATGTCGTCGGCCTCGTCGGCGGGAACCGGTGCCCGGAGGCGCTCGCGGATCGCGGTGAACTGCTGGTCGGCCAGCTCCAGCAACCCGGCGGCCAGGGTGAACCGGCGGTCGAACTCGGAGGCGTGCTCGTCCGGCACCGTCCCCTTGTAGCGGATGTCGTGCTCGAACTCGGCCCACGCGTGCTGCAGCACCGTGCGCACCTGCACCTGCACCACGCGCCCGACCAGCTCCGGCAGCTCGGCCGCCCGGCCACGGTCCACGCTGATCAGCAGGTGCCGGCTGGAGTAACCGAACCGGCCCTGCTGCGCCGTCCGCCGCCCCATGTCGAGGTCGTCGATCACCCGCACCTGCGCGGCCAGCAGCTCAGCGACCGCCTCCACGTCGCTCTGCACGTAGGTGATCACCCGCACGCCGATCTGGTCGGTGATCTCCCGCATCGGGTCCGGGTACGCAGGCACGCCGTCGACCGTGCGGGCCGCCTTCTCCGCGAACGAGGCGATGGTCTTGGTCCGCCCGGTCACCGACAGGTAGTTGATCCCGGCCTCGTCGAGCACCCCGGTGACGAGCGCCAGTGCCTGCTCCCCGGCGACCAGGGTCTCGGGCCGGCCGTCGGCGTACGCCTGGATGGCCTGCTGCACGGGGTCGGGCGGAGGCGCGGCATCCCGGGGGCCGGGCTGCAGGCCCGGCGGCAGGCTCGGGGTCACGATCGCGCCGCCGGCGGCGTCGCCGTAGGTGGTCACCTCGTCCGGGCGCCGGACGGCGATCCATCCCACGTAGGCGCACACCACGGCGTCGACCTGGTCCTCCGCCACCCGCAGCTCGCTCTTGCGGGTGGCGGCCTGCACATGCCGGCGCAGCGCGGCGAACGGTTCCCCGAGGTCGAGCTCGGCCACCGCGCTCAGCAGATCGATGAGCAGCAGCAGCTCCGCGCGCATCTGTTCGAGCACCCGGCCCGGCTTGTCCTTGTACTTCAACGTGCGGCCCAGCCGGAACAACGCCACCGTCGCAGCGTGCGGGTAGACCTCGATCGCCCGGCGGTCGCGGCCCGAGCGGGGGTCCAGGTCCAGCTTCAAGCGCCGGCCGATCCGCCCGCCGCGGGTGTCACCATCGGTGAACTCGGCTCTGCCGGTGTTCGTCGGGTGCGCCCCGGCCTCGAACCTCGCGAAGTCGGCGTTGAGCGCCCGCTCGGCGGCCCGGTTCCCGGTGGCGTTGGTGACCACCAGCGGGGCGTCGATCGCCACGATGCACGGACCGGCGGTGAACGGGGCCAGCGCGGTCTCGATCTCGTCGTCGGTGCGGACCGCGCTGACGTGCACCAGTCGGCCGGCGTCGTCCAGCACGGCGAGGCCGGTGGGTTGCCTGAGCCCCCAGGCGAGGTCGATCCCGATGTGCCGCACGGGCTCAGCTTGCCTTGCCCCGCAGCTCCTCGAGGCTCGTCCCGTGGGATCCGACAGGCGTGTACGGGTGCCCCTGCCCGAGGTCGCTCGGATGGGCGCCGTTCCACCGACCGGCACTTCCCCCTGGTGGACGAACGCGAGGACATCGACGGGACGTGTCTGCCGGGCGCTGGCCGAGCAGGTGGCCCGGCGGGACCCCGGGCCGGGACCTGTCCGGCCGAGACCGCGGTACGGCTAGCCGGTCGGGGGTACTCCGGGACTCCCGGCGCCCGTGACGGGAAGGCGGACGCACAGCACCGTCTCGCCCGGCCGGCTCCGGATGCTGATCTCGCCGCGGTGCCGCTCGACGATGCGACGGGAGAAGTCCAGCCCCAAGCCCGTTCCCTCGCCCACGCCCTTGGTGGTGAAGAACGGCTCGAAGGCGCGCTGCCGGGTCTCGGGGGACATGCCCGTGCCGGTGTCGGTGATCTCCACGACCACCTCGGCCCGGTCGGCCCGCATGGCGACCCGGAGGGTCCCGCGACCGTGCATGGCGTCCAGTGCGTTGTCGATGAGATGCGTCCAGAGCTGGTTGAGCTCGGCGGGTAGCGCCGTGATGCGGGGGACCGGTGTGCCGTACTCGCGCACGACCGACACCTCCGGGGGGATGCGGTGGGCGAGCGTGGCCAGGGTGCTCTCCAACCCCTCCGCGACGTCGGTCTGCTGCACCGCGGCGCGATCGAGCTGGGCGTAGGACCTGACCGCGGAGACGAGGTCGGAGATGCGCCGCGTGGCCTCGTCGACCTCGCCCAGCAAGGTGGTTGCGGACAACGTGCTCGCGACCCACTCCAACCCAGGTTCGAGCCCCGTGGGCCCGAGCGCCTCGGTGAGGCGCTCGCACCACTCGGTGTCGGCACCGGCTTCGGCGAGCGCCGGCGCCGACTGCCACGCGTCGGCCACGCCGCGCCGGGACAACCAGTCCGCGAGCTCGTCCTCACGATCCGCGAGCGTCACGGGATCGACGGGCGGTCCGTTCCCGAGCTCCTCGCGGAGTGCGTCCAACCGGGCGAACCCGTCCGCCGTGACCGTGACCGCGGCCAGCCCGCGCAGGGCGGAGGACATCCTGACGTGCGCCTCACCGAGCGCGTCGACCGCACGGACCGCGGCAGCAGCCGGGTTGTTCAGCTCGTGCGCGAGGCCGGCGGCCAGCGTGCCCAGGGCCGCCAGGGCCTCTCTCTGCCGAGCCATCGTCTCGTAGTTCCTGGCGGACCGGGACACGCCCTCCGCGAGGGACAGCCCGGGCGGGAAGTGGGCGCTCCAGAGGCTGCGCAGGTCGTCCGCCGGTACCCGGAGGACGCGGCCGCCGGTCGCGGCCCGGCCGGTGGCGAGGTAGGCGCCGTGCTCGTCCCAAGCGCGGAACCCGCCTGCCCAGCGCCCCGGGACGTCCATGGCGCCCAGCCGTGTCTCGTCGGTGCCGAGGTGACGTACCAGCTCGACCCTGCCCTCCAGGAGGACCCACCAGTGCTCGGCCGGGTGGTTCTCCTGGAAGAGCACGTCCCCGTCCTCGAACCGGACCTCCGATCCGACGGCCAGCAGCGTGCGCAGCTGGTCGTCGTCGGTCCCCGAGAAGAGGGGCAAGCCGTGCAGGTCGTCGAGGTCCATCAGGGCGTCGCGGTCGTCGGGCGGGCGGGGTGCACGGCATGGCTCCCTCTGCGACAGGCCGGGGAGGTCCACGTGGTGGAGAACGCCGACGGCCCCGGGAGACGGTGCGGGCATCCAAGCACGGCGCGGACGTGCACACGGGGGCGTGCTGCGCGCCGATGGGGAGCCCCCCAGAGCTGCGCGCCGTCGCCGGGGAAGGGCTCGGGGAGGTCGACGACGTCCAGGACCTCGGGGCCACCGGACACCGTGGTCTGCACGGCTCGCACGCAGGGAGGCCATGACCCCGCCGTCCCGGCCCCGGTGGGTGCGGGTCAGACCGGGGAGGTCACGCCCGTCAGGTCCTCGGAGACGGCCCACAGCCGGCGCTGCACGGCGAGGTCGTAGGACTGCGGGCTCGAGGTGACCGGGCGCGGGTGTCCGCGGACCTCGCCGCGACCGCCCGGGCCGTAGTACTGCCCGCTGAGCACGGCCGGGTCGGTCGCGGCCCGCAGCGTCGGCAGCGCGCCCATGGCCGGCGGCTGGGTGAGGAGCGGGGCCAGCAGCTCCACCGGCGCCCGGAGCGCGGTGGGGGAGTTGCGCACCAGCTCGGTGTCCGCCACCCCCGGGTGGGCGGCCACCGCGACGGTGCTCGCGCCGCGGGCCGCGAGCCGGCGCTGCAGCTCGCAGGTGAACATCAGGTTGGCGAGATGCTCGACGAGATGCCCATCGCCGACGTGAGCCTCAACGAGCTGAGCCGCCGGGTCGGCCTGGCGAAGTCCAACGTGCTGCGCTACTTCGACTCCCGCGAGGGCGTGCTGCTCGAGCTGATGGACGCCGTGCTGCAGGACTGGCTCGCGCAGCTGGCCGGCGACCTCGCGGCCGGGGTCGACGCGGGCTCCCCGCTCGTGCGGCGCGCCGAGCAGTTGTCCACGGTGCTCGCCCGGTCCCTGGCGGAGCGGCCGGTGCTGTGCGACCTGGCCGGAGCGCAGGGCGGCGTCCTGGAGCGCAACGTCACCGCCGACGTCGTCCGGCGCCACAAGCGCACGGCCCTGACCCGGCTCGCCGCCGGTGCCGACCTCCTGCGCCGGTACGTGCCGGAGCTCGGCGAGGCCGCGGAGGTGTTCTGCTTCCACGCGCTGGTCCTGGCCGGTGCCCTGGCCCCCTACAGCTCGCCGCCGCCCGGCGTGCAGGCCGCCTACGAGGCCGAGCCGGAGCTCGCCGTCCTGCACGCGGACCTGCAGGAGTCGCTGCAGCGGGCGATCCGGACCCTGCTCCTGGGGGCCGTGCCGCGCGACTGACGCCTGGGCCCGGACGCAGGACGGCCGGCCCGCGCTCGGCGGGCCGGCCGTCCCCTCGCGTCAGGCGGTCTGCGCCTCGCGGCGCGGGAGCACCCAGTCGGGCCGCACCCAGTGGCAGGTGTAGCCGTAGGGGATCTTCTGCAGGTAGTCCTGGTGCTCCTCCTCGGCCTCCCAGAACGCGCCGGCCGGCTCCACCTCGGTGACGACCTTCCCGGGCCACAGGCCCGAAGCGTCGACGTCGGCGATGGTGTCGAGCGCGACCTGGCGCTGCTCCTCGCTGGTGTAGTAGATCGCCGAGCGGTAGCTGCGGCCCACGTCGTTGCCCTGCCGGTTCCTCGTCGACGGGTCGTGGATCTGGAAGAAGAACTCCAGCAGCTCGCGGTAGGAGATCACCGCCGGGTCGAAGACGATCTCGACCGCCTCGGCGTGGTCGCCGTGGTTGCGGTACGTGGCGTTCGGGGTGTCGCCGCCGGAGTACCCGACGCGGCTGGAGAGCACCCCGGGGCGCTTGCGGAGCAGCTCCTGCGCGCCCCAGAAGCAGCCGCCGGCGAGGATCGCGGTCTCGGTGGTCACGTGTTGCCTCCCTGTCTGGTCCTGCATCCCGCGCAACTCCCCGGACGGGGCCCGTGTTCCGCCCGGCTCCCGTCGGCCGGGCGCCGGGCGGGAGGCGGACGTCAGGAGCGGATGAACTCGAGCAGGTCGGCGTTGATGGTCTCGGCCTGCGTGGTCGGCATGCCGTGCGGGAAGCCGGCGTAGGTCTTGAGCGTCCCGTTCTGCAGCAGTTCGGCCGACAGCGGCGCGGAGTCCTCGTACGGCACGACCTGGTCGTCGTCGCCGTGCATCACCAGCACGGGGACGGTGATCTTCTTCAGGTCGTCGGTGAAGTCCGTCTGGGAGAAGGCGACGACGCCGTCGTAGTGGGCCTTGGCGCCGCCCATCATCCCCTGCCGCCACCAGTTGGCGATGATCGCCTCGACCGGCTCGACGCCGTCCCGGTTGAAGCCGTAGAACGGCCCCGAGGGCAGGTCGCGGTAGAACGCGGAGCGGTTCGTGGCCACCTGGGTCTGGATGTCGTCGAAGACGCTCTTGGGCAGTCCGCCGGGGTTGGCGTCGGTCCGCACCATGATCGGCGGGACGGCGCTGATCAGCGCGGCCTTCGCGACGCGGTCCTCCCCGTGCCGTGCGAGGTAGTGGGCGACCTCGCCGCCGCCGGTCGAGTGGCCCACGTGCACGGCCTCGCGCAGGTCGAGGTGGGCCGTGAGTGCGGCCAGGTCGTCGGCGTAGTGGTCCATGTCGTGCCCGTCGCTCGTCTGGGTCGAGCGGCCGTGCCCCCGGCGGTCGTGGGCGATGACCCGGTAGCCCTGCGCCAGGAAGAACATCAGCTGCGCGTCCCAGTCGTCGGCCGACAGCGGCCAGCCGTGGCTGAAGACGATCGGCTGACCGGTGCCCCAGTCCTTGTAGAAGATCTCGGTGCCGTCGTCGGTGGTGAGGGTGGGCACGGGGCGCCTCCGTCGGTCTCGGGAAGGGGGAGCGCTGCCGGACGCGGTCCGGAGCGCGCCCCATCCCAGTGGCGCCGGGTGTTCCGCGGGAGTCCGGCGCGGGTCGTCCCGGTGAACTCCGGCGTGTCCTGGCGCCGTGTCACCCGGTGGCGTCCGCCCGTCCGGCCAGGTCCTCCGCGCGGCTCCGGAGCGCCTCGTTCATCGCCCGGAAGCCGGCCTCGGTCTGCCGCAGCGTGCCCGCGACCAGCGGCACCAGGACACCGCGGAACACCTCCCGCTGCAGCAGGTCCGTGCCGCCGTCCGCCCGCGGCGTCAGCGTGAAGGAGTGGGTGCCGTCGAACAGGCCGGGCACGCCCAGCCGGCCGAGCCACGCCAGCTCCCGCTCCTCCTCGACGGCGGTGACGGTGGGGCGGAACGTCATCCCGCGGCCGCCGGGCGGGACGATGCGCACCCGCAGCCGCTGCCCCACCCGCAGTTGCCCGGTCAGCTCGGGGATGAACGGGTTCCAGGCGCCGTACGCGGACGTGTCGGTCAGGACCCGCCAGACGACGGCGGGCGGCGCGGCGACGGTCGTGGCGGCGCTGAGCTCTCGCACGGTGCACTCCAGGGGAGGAGAGGGACGGCGCCGGTCATCGTGGCCGAGACGGCCGTCCGGGTCGATGCAGTCCGGGTCGATGCCGTCCGGGTCGATGCCGTCCGGGTCGATGTCGTCCGGGTCGATGTCGTCCGGGCCCGCGGCTGGGACGGGTCCGGACCGGGTAGCCGGTCCGGGTGTCCGACTTCGAGATCACCGCCCTCGTCCTCGCCGAGCACGAGGTCTTCCGCCGCGAGTTCGCCGCCCTCGACGACCTGTCCGGCCCCGAGCTCGCCGCCGCGTGGGAGGCGCTGCACGCCCGGCTGGAGGTGCACGCCGTCGCCGAGGAGCAGCTGTTCTACCCGCTGCTCGCCCAGGAGGCCGACGGTGAGGAGGAGACGGCGGAGGGCGTGCACGACCACAACGAGATCCGCCACGCCGCGGCCGCCGTCGGGGAGCACGAGGTCGGCAGCGAGCCGTGGTGGGAGGCGGTGCACGCGGCCCGCCAGGTCAACGCCGACCACATGGCCGAGGAGGAGACGGACTTCTTCCCGCCGTTCCGGGAGGCCGTCGACGACGGGCAGCGCGAGGCCCTCGGGATGCGCTGGCTGGCCTTCCACGACGAGCACGAGCGGGCGAGGGGACTGTCCGGCGAGGACGCGGAGGTGGCCGAGGTGGTCGCCACCGACGTGCCGGCGGGCGACCCGTCCGTCTAGCTCCCGTCGCCGGCCGGCGGCTCGGGCCAGCCGGCCAGGGTGCCGATCCAGGCGAGCGCGAGCCAGGCGCCGTCGAGCGTGCCGGTCGCCGTCCCGTCGGTGACCTCGAGCCGCCACGGGGCGTCGGCGTGGCGAGGCCGGCGCGACCCGGTGGCCGGCACCGCGCCGACCACCCGCCAGGACCGGACGGGCAGCTCCCGCGGCGGCCGGCCCGGCGGCACCGCCCACACGCCCTCCCGCGAGGCCGCCACCGGCTCGGCCCGGGCGGAGGAGGGCAGGCGCAGCCGGACGGTGCCGAGGCCGAGGTACGCGGCGGGGTCCGCGGGCACGCCCCAGTCCGGGCGGCGCGCGCCCCCGGCGGCGTCGGCGCCGAGCGTCACCACGGCGGAGACGGCGTGCAGCAGGCCGCCGAGCAGCCGCCCGGCGCGGCTCTCCGGCGGGACGTCCTCGACCCGCCACCGCACCAGGCCCCGCAGCTCCGCCTCGCCCACCGGGCCAGCCTGCCGCAGGAGCGCCTCCGGCACCCGGCGGGCACGGGAGGCCGGCGGCGCGTCACCCGACGACGAGCACGCCGGTGAAGGAGGGGTCGGACCTGCTGGTGAACGGATAGGTGCCCGGCCGCTCCGGCGCGGGGAAGGACGTCAGGCTCCCGGCCGGGATCCCGGCGTCGAAGGACCCGTCGTCGGCGGTGACCGTGACCGCGGCGCCCGTCGGGTTGTGCACGGTCACCACGGAGCCCGCCCGCACGGGACCGGTGACGGTGAAGCCCGTCGGGTCGACGAGGACGGGCACCGAGAGGTCCCCGTGGTCGTGGACGGACGACGGAGCCGGACCGCCCGGCGCGGCGGCCCCGGCTCCCGCGGCGGCCGGCGCCGGGGCGGGTCCGTCGGCCGCGGCCGGTGGCGGCGAGGCCGCCAGCGCCACGGCCAGCGCGACGGTCGCGAGCATCCCGGCGACCTCCGCCGCGGCGAACCGGCGGAACGCGCCGGGCCGGCCCTCGGCCAGCCGGGGCAGCGTGCGGCGGCGGTGGTGCCGGCCGAGGGCGACCAGGACGGCCAGCGCCCCGGCCTTGCCGGCCAGGAGCAGCCCGTAGCCCGACCCCAGGCCGGCGAGCAGGCCGGTCCCGCGGTCCAGCGCCGACCAGCCCGCGAGCAGTCCGGTGGTCCCGACGGCGGCGGCGCACCCCAGGGCCAGCGCGCTGAAGCGGGGAGCGGCGCGGGTCAGGACCGCCGGGTCCCGGCCGTGCAGCAGGACGGCGAGCAGGCCGCCCACCCACACGGCGGCCGCCACCACGTGCACGGTCAGGACCGCCGTCGCCGCCAGGTGGTCCCCGGCCGCGGCGGAGTGACCGGTGAGCACGGCCGGCACGACGACGCCGACGCCCGCGACCGCGAGCAGCACGCGCGCGGCCGGGGACCCCGCGCACCGTCGGGCGCCCACCGCGACCACCAGGGCGGCGACCGCGGAGCCCAGCGCGGCGTCGCCGGCCGGCACCTGGGTCAGGAAGGCGCGCACCGACTCCGCGCCGAGCACCCACGGCGGCACGCCCACCAGCCGCGCGAGCGTCAGCGCTGCCTCGGCGACGACCGCGACGGTCCAGGCCGCGGCCCACCACGACGCCGCGCGGACGGCGCGCCGCGAGGCCCGCGGCAGCACCCGCCCGGGGACCAGCACGGCGGCGAACAGCAGCGCGCCGACGGTCCCGAGCGCGGCGACCCGGACGGCGAGCGTCGCGACAGGCAGCCCCCACTCCACGAGCGCACCGGACCCGGACGCCGTCGTGGCCGCCCCGCCCACGACGAGGGCGAGGACCAGGACGGCGCCCAGCCCGAGGACCGCGGTCGCGGTGAGGCCGGCGACCGGCCGCCGCGTCCGCTCGGCCGGGGCGGCGGCGGGGCGGGGGAGGAGCGCGGTCACCGGCGGCGGCGCAGCTGCACGGCGGCCAGCGCGGCCGCGACGAGGAGGACGGCGGCCGCGCCCCCGGCCAGCCACGGCGTCGAGGAGCCGGACCCGACCGGCCGGGCGGCGGCCGCTCCCTGGACCGGCGTGGCGCCGTCGGCCGTGGCGCCGTCGGCCGTGGCGCCGTCCCCCGTGGCGCCGTCCCCCGTGGTGCCGCCCGGCGCGGCGCCGTCCCCCGTGGTGCCGCCCGGCGCGGCGCCTCCCGTCACGGTGAAGGTGGTGGTGCCGCTGACCGGGTGCCCGTCGGCGGAGGCGATCCGCCAGGTCGCCGCGTAGGTGCCGGCGGGCAGGTCGCCCGGGAGGGGCAGGCTCACCGTCGGGCCGGAGACCGAGGGGACGCCGTCGCCGACCCGGGCGCCGTCGGGTCCGGTGACCACGAGCTCGGCGCCGAGCTCCTGCACGTCGCCGCTGAACCGCAGCTCCACGGCGGCGGGTGCGGCGCCCAGCGACGCCCCGTCGGCCGGTGTCGCCGAGACCAGCGCGTCGTGTGCGGAGGCGGCCGGCATGCCGATGCCGAGCAGGGCCGCCGTCCCGACGAGCACCGCGGCCACTCCCGCGAGCACCCGACGAGCCGGCCCGGTGCGCTCGTCGCTGTCCATGCCCGGTGTTCGCACCGCGACCCCGATCCGGCTTGCCGGAGACCGGGGTGAACCGGATCCGGGCCGGCCTGCGAACACCACCTGCGGACGGTGACCGGCTCCGAGGCGAGCGCGGTGGACCCGTCCCTGCGGAGCCCCTCCCCGGGCTCGTCCCACGGCCCCGCGCACCGCGGGAGTCGCCCCGTCCGGGAGCGCGACGACCAGCCCCGGACAGCCCTCGCCCGCCGGGCGGCGGTGCACCCCGACCGAGGAGAGAACCCATGCGCAAGGCACTCGCACTCCCCACCGTCGCCCTCGCGGCCGCGGCCTTCCCGCTGCTCACCGCGACCGGCGCCTCCGCCCACGAGGGCAGCCACAGCTACCAGGCCGACCTCGGCTCCCTCAACGACTCCGGGGCCACCGGGACCGCGATGGTCACCCTGGACGGCACCACCGCCACGGTGATGATCGAGGCCTCCGGCCTGCTCGAGGGCGCCCCGCACGCCCAGCACTTCCACTTCGGCGCGGCCGGCGCCTGCCCGACGCCGGACGACGACGAGAACGGCGACGGCTGGGTCAGCGTCACCGAGGCGACCGAGGACTACGGCGCCATCGGGACCTCGCTGACCACGACCGGTGACACGAGCCCCGACAGCGGGCTGGCCATCGATCGCTTCCCGACCGACGGCGAGCTCTCCTACGAGCGCACGCTCGAGGTCACCCCCGACGTCGCCGCCTCGTTCGAGGCCGGGACCGCGGTGCTCGTGCTGCACGGCGTCGACAAGGACGGCAGCGGCACCTACGACGGCACGGTCATGAGCGACCTCGACCCGTCGCTGCCGATGGAGGCCACCGCCCCGGCCGCCTGTGGCCCGCTCGCCGCGTCGCAGATGGGCGCCGCGCCGAGCGGTGGCGCCGAGACCGGTGGCGGCGCCACGGCCGGCACCGAGCAGCACGCCGCGCTCGCGGTGGGTGCCGTCGCCCTCGTCGGCGCGGCCGCGGCCGGCACCGTCGCCGCCCGCCGTCGCCAGGCCGCCGACCAGGCCTGACGGCCCGCCGTGCCGCGCGGGGGAGGACCCCCGCGCGGCACGGCCCCGCCCGGCGCCCCGAGACCCGGAGGACCCCGTGACGTCCCGCCGCTCCCCCCGCACCTGGCTCCTCGCCGCCCTCGCCCTGGCGGTCGTGGGCGTCGTCGCCCTCGTGGTCGCGACGACCGGGCAGCAGTCCCCACCGCAGCCCGCCGCCGGCGCCGGTGACGACGGCGCGACGTCGTCGTCGTCCTCCGGGACGGCGCAGCCCGCCCCTCCCGCACCCGCCGAGCCGTCCGCACCGGCCGGTGAGGCCGGCGGGACCGCCGGGGCCGCCCCGGTCGCCGCGCCGGTGTCGGTGTCGGTCGCGGCGATCGGCGTCACCAGCGAGCTCATGGACCTCGGGCTGAACGACGACGGCACCGTCGAGGTGCCGCCGCTCGAGCGGGACGACCGGGCCGGCTGGTACAGCCCCGGCCCGGCCCCCGGCGCCGTCGGCCCGGCCGTCCTGCTGGGCCACGTCGACTCCGCGGAGTACGGGCCGGGGGTCTTCTACGACCTCGGCGCGCTCGAGCCGGGCGACGAGGTGGAGGTCACCCGGGAGGACGGGACCGTCGCCGTGTTCGCCGTCGACCGGGTCGAGCGGCACCCGAAGGACGAGTTCCCCACCATCGAGGTCTACGGCAACACCGACGGCCCCGAGCTGCGGCTGATCACCTGCGGCGGGGCCTTCGACAGCGGCGCCGGCAGCTACGAGGACAACGTCATCGCGTTCGCCTCGCTCGTCGGGACGCGCCCCGCCTGACCGGGCGCGCCGCTCAGGTCACGGGCAGCGCGGCGAGCCGGGCGGCCAGCTCGGCGTTGCGGCGGAGGAACGGCCCCCAGCCCGCGGGCGCGCGCGTCCCCGGCGACGCGCGCGTGCAGGGCTCCTGGTCCCAGTCGCGCACCCGGCCGCCCCGGATGCGCAGCCGGACGAGCACCTCGCCGGTCCAGCCGGTGACGTCGCCGTCGGCCCGGCCCTCCGCCGCGGTGACCCGCTGCGGCGCCACCACCCACCGCAGCGCCTCGATCTCCTCCTGCAGGCGGGCGGCCGCCTCGTAGGCCTGCGCCTGCGCCGCGGCGTCGCGCCGGGCGGACAGCGCCGCCACCGCGGCGGCGACGGCGGCCGGCTCCCGGGCGAGCACCGCGGTCAGCGCGGCCGCGAGCTCGGGCACCGGGGTGTCCCGCCCGCCCCGGGCCCGCGCCAGCTCGCGCGCGGCGGCGCTGCCCGCCGCGCCCGCGTGGGCCAGCGGGTACACGCGGCCGAGCCCCGAGACGGCCGCGCGCACCCGCCGGGCGCCGAGGTAGGGGCCGAACAGGCGCACGTCCGGTCCCGGCCGGGGGTCGGAGACGACGTCGAGGCGCGGCGCGTCCGGCGAGGCGTCCAGCCGGATGCGGACGGGCACCTCCAGGCCGCCGGCGATGCGGTTCCACGGCGGCAGCGAGCGCTCCAGCAGGTTGCGCTCGGCCCACGCGGCCTCGTGCACCGAGTCGCACTCCAGCGCCTCGATCCGGGCCACCCGCCCGACCATCCGCCGCAGGTGCCGCCGGTCGCGCAGGTCGCCCCAGTAGGAGCCGACGCGCGAGCGCAGGTGGGTGGCCCGGCCGACGTAGAGCACGCGCCCGCCGCCGTCGCGGAAGCGGTAGACGCCCGGGGCGGCCGGCAGGGCCGCGACGGCGTCCGGTCGGGCGGGCACGCGCCCATGGTGCGCACGCCACCGCCCCCCGTGACGGCGCCACGCCCCACCCGTCACGGGCGCCCCACGGTCACCAGGGGACGGTGCCGGCGTCCTCGAAGAACCCGCCCGTCGGCCCGCCGTCGGGCAGCGTGGCGAGCCGGATCGGCGTCGCCGCGCCCTGCTGGGGGGTGCGCACGCCGCGGAAGCCGTTGAGGTCGGTGGCGACGTAGCCGGGGCACGCGAGGTTGACGAGGATCCCCGTGCCGGCCAGCTCGCGGACGTACTGCACCGTCACCGCGTTGAGGAACGTCTTCGACGGCGAGTAGGCCACCGCGACCGGCCCGGTGGTGAGCTCGCCGTCGGGCCCGGACTGGCGGGTCAGCGACCCCACGCCGCTGGACACGTTGACGATCCGCGGCGACGGCGAGCGGCGCAGCAGCGGCAGCATCGCGTTGGTCACCCGGATCACCCCGAGCACGTTGGTCTCCACGACGGTCCGGACGACGTCGAGGTCGACGGTGGTCGGCCGCTGGTCCATGCCCCCGGTGATGCCGGCGTTGTTCACCAGCGCGTCCAGCCGGCCGAAGCGGTCGGCGAGCAGCTCGGCCGCGGCGGCGACGCTCGCGTCGTCGGTGACGTCCAGCGGCACGCCGACCGCGTCGACGCCGGCCGCCCGCAGCCGGGCCACCGCCTCCTCCCGGCGGGCGTCGTCGCGCGCCCCCACCCCCACGCGGTGGCCGAGGGCCCCGAGCCCCGCCGCGATCTCGTACCCGATGCCCTTGTTCGCGCCCGTGACCAGCGCGGTCCTCGTCTCTGCCATGCCGTCGAGCCTCGGCGCGGGCGGCGGGGCCGTCCAACACCGTCTCGGTGCCGGCCGATACCGCGGCGGTATGGATCGGCGGGCTCCCGGCGTTGGGCCGGGTCGTGGAGACGCGGGAGCTGCGCTACTTCGTCGCCGTCGCCGAGGAACTGCACTTCGGCCGGGCGGCGCAGCGGCTGGGCATCGCCCAGCCGCCCCTGTCCCGGGCGATCGGCGCGCTCGAGCGGCGCCTGGGCGCGGCGCTCCTGCACCGCACCAGCCGCTCGGTGGCCCTGACCGACGCCGGCGCCGTGCTCCTGCGCGAGGCCCGCGCCGCCCTGGACGCGGTGGTCGCCGCCGAGCACCGCACCCGCCGCGCCGTCGCGGACGCCGGCCGGCCGCAGGTCGTGCTCGCCACCAAGGCCGCCGCCTCCGCCGAGCTGCTGGCCAAGCTGCTGTCGGCCTACGCCGCGGAGCCCGGGTCCGTGCCGGTCGACGTCGTGCTGTGCGGCCCCGGTGAGCAGGGGCGGCTGCTGCGCACCGGGCGGGCCGACGTCGCCCTGCTGCACCGCCCCTTCGACGACACCACGGGCCTCGACGTCGAGGAGCTGGCCACCGAGGGGCAGGTCGCGCTCCTGCCCGCCGGCCATCCCCTCTCCACCCGGCGCGAGCTCCGGCTCGCCGACCTCGCCGACGTCCCCGGCCTGCCGGCGCCGCGCTGGCCCGGCCCCGACGGCGGCTACGCACCGGGGCCCGGCCCGGAGGTGCACAGCCACACCCAGCTCCTGCAGCTGGTCTCGCTCGGCCGCACGCACGTCGTGCTGCCCGACTCCGTCCGCGCCCAGTTGCACGACGACGTCGTCGCCGTGCCGGTCGTGGACGCCGAGGAGGTCACCACGCTCGTCGCCTGGCCGCCGCACAGCCGGTCGCGGGCCGTCGCCGACCTGGTGCGCACCGCGCTGCGGCTCTGAGCCGGCCCCTGGACGGCCCCGGACGCACGGGTGCCCCGGCCCGCGCGCACGCGGACCGGGGCACCCGCAGGGGGAGGAGCGACTACCGCAGGTCGAAGCGGTCGAGCTCCATGACCTTCGTCCACGCGGCGACGAAGTCGCGCACGAACAGCTCCGCCGCGTCGTCGGAGGAGTAGACCTCGACGATGCCGCGCAGGATCGAGTTCGAGCCGAACACCAGGTCGGCCGCGGTGGCGGTGCGCACGACGGCACCCTCGGCGTCGAGCGCCTCGTAGACGTCCTCGGAGTCGGCCGACGTCCGCCACTGCACGCCCAGGTCGAGCAGGGTGCGGAAGAAGTCCTGCGACAGGACGCCGACCCGCTCGGTGAACACGCCGTGCCGCGTGCCGCCGCTGTTCGCGCCGAGCACGCGCAGGCCGCCGACCAGCGTCGTCATCTCCTTGGCCGACAGGTCGAGCATGAAGGCCTTGTCGACGAGCATCGTCTCCGGGGCCAGCTTGCTGCCCGGCTTGACCCAGTTGCGGAACCCGTCGGCGCGCGGCTCGAGCCACTTCATGCCGTCGGTGTCGGTGGTCTCCTGGGTCGCGTCGGTGCGGCCCGGCGAGAACGGCACGGTCACCGGCACGCCGGCGTCCGCCGCGGCCTTCTCCACGGCCGCGGACCCGCCGAGGACGACGAGGTCGGCGAAGGAGACCCGCTTGCCGGTCTCGCGCTCGAACTCCTCCTTGACCCGCTCGATCACCGGGATGACGTCGGCGACGCCGTCGTTCACGGCCCAGCCGACCTGCGGCTCCAGCCGCAGCCGGCCGCCGTTGGCGCCGCCGCGCTTGTCGGTCTTGCGGTACGACGACGCCGCCGCCCACGCGGTGTGCACGAGCTGCGGGACCGTCAGGCCCGAGGCCAGCAGGCGGGCCTTGAGGTCGGCGATCTCCGCCTCGCCGACCAGCTCGTGGTCGACGGCGGGCACCGGGTCCTGCCAGAGCAGGTCCTCGGCCGGCACGTCCGGGCCGAGGTAACGGCTCTTGGGGCCCATGTCGCGGTGCAGCAGCTTGAACCAGGCCCGCGCGTACTGGTCGGCGAAGTACTCCGGGTCGGCGTGGAAGCGCTCGGAGATCGCGCGGAACTCCGGGTCCTTGATCAGCGCCATGTCGGCCGTCGTCATCATCGGCGGGTTCTTCTTGCCCGCGATGTGCGCGTCGGGCACGAGCTCCTGCGCCTCGGGGTTGCTCGGCTGCCACTGCTTGGCGCCGGCCGGGCTGCGGGTCAGCTCCCAGTCGTAGCCGAACAGCATGTCGAAGTAGCCGTTGTCCCACTGGGTGGGGTTGGGGGTCCAGGCGCCCTCGAGACCGCTGGTGATCGTGTCGGCGCCCTTGCCGGTGCCGTTCTGGTTGATCCAGCCCAGGCCGTTGCCGTGCACCGGGCAGCCCTCGGGCTCCGGGCCGACCAGCGAGGGGTCACCGCCGCCGTGCGTCTTGCCGAAGGTGTGGCCGCCGGCGATGAGCGCGACGGTCTCCTCGCTGTTCATGCCCATCCGGCTGAAGGTGACGCGGATGTCGTGCGCCGAGGCGACCGGGTCCGCGCTGCCCTTCGGGCCCTCCGGGTTGACGTAGATCAGGCCCATGGTGACCGCGGCGAGGTTGCCCGCCTCGAGGTCGAGCGGGTCGTCACCGGCGTAGCGCTCGTCGCCGAGCCAGGTGTCCTCCGGGCCCCAGAAGACCTCGTCGGGCTGCCACTTGTCCTCGCGGCCGAAGGCGAAGCCGAAGGTGGGCAGGCCCATGTCGTCGTGGGCCACGTTGCCGGCGAGCACCAGCAGGTCGGCCCAGGACAGGCGGCGTCCGTACTTCTGCTTGACCGGCAGCAGCAGGCGGCGGGCCTTGTCGAGGTTGGCGTTGTCCGGCCAGCTGTTGAGCGGGGCGAAGCGCTGCCCGCCCTCGCCGCCGCCACCGCGGCCGTCGGCCATGCGGTACGTGCCGGCGGCGTGCCACGACATGCGGATGAACAGCGGGCCGTAGTGACCCCAGTCGGCCGGCCACCAGTCCTGCGAGGTGCGCATGACCTCGACGAGGTCGCGCTTGACCGCCTCGACGTCGAGCTTCGCGAACTCGGCCTTGTAGTCCAGGCCGGCGAGCGGGTCGGAGTCCGGCGAGGTCTTGGTCAGCACCGTGAGGTCGACCTGGTTGGGCCACCAGTCGCGGTTGCTGCGGGGGCGGTGGCCGGTCTCGTTGACCGGCGAGGGGATGACCGGGTTCTGGCTCTCGCTGGCCGGGCTCTCGGTCTCGTACGTGCCGACCGGGCTGGTCGTGGTGTCGTACGGCTTGGGCTCGTTGACGCCCGCGGTGTCCTCGGGACTGGTGCTCACGGCGTACCTCTCTGTGCTCGGGTTTCGGGCAGGTCGGCCGGGGTCGTCGCGCAGGACCGGCAGCGGCCCCAGTAGAAGACCTCGGCGGAGTCGACGAGGAAGCCCCCGCCGACCGGGGGAGTGAGGCAGAGGACGTCGCCGGTGGCGCCGTCCACGTCGGTGATGGCGCCGCAGGACCGGCAGACCAGGTGGTGGTGGTCGTCGCCCACCCGCGCCTCGTAGCGCGCGAGCGAGCCCTGCGGCTGGATGCGCCGCACGAGGCCGCGCTCGGTGAGGACGGCGAGGACGTCGTAGACCGCCTGGTGCGACACCGCGCCGAGCCGGGCGCGGGCGGCGGCGATCAGCGTCTCGGTGTCGACGTGCGGGTGCGCGTGCACGGCGTCGAGCACGGCCAGGCGGGGGCGGGTGACCCGCAGGCCCGCCGAGCGCAGCACGCGTTCGAGCTCCGCGGCGTCCGGCACGGCGCCATCCTCACGGCTTTCCTTGAACGAGTCAAGAACGCCGGTGGGACCGCCGGGCGGCCAGCGCGGTGGTGCCCGCGGCCAGGGCGGCGGCCAGCGCCGCCCCGGTGGCGTTCATCGCGAGGTCGTTCGTGTCGCACGAGCGGCCGAGCGCCGGGAGCGCGGCCTGCACCGCCTCGACGGCGGCCGACGCCCCCACCGCGGCGAGCAGCACCGCCACCGGACGCCGGGTGGCCAGCGCGGCGAAGAAGACCGCCGGGACGAACAGCGCGACGTTGGCCAGCAGCTCGACGCTGCCCGGGGACGGCAGGGAGAGCTGCACCGCGCACGTCTCGAACGCGCGCCGCGGGGTGGGCGTCAGCGTCAGCGCGACCACCGGCAGCAGGCCCAGCAGCGCCAGCGCCCCCGGCGTGCGGCGGTCGTGCGGCCGGCGGCGCAGCAGCAGCCACCCGGTGCCGGTGCAGCCGGCGAGCACCAGGAGCAGCGCCACCGGCACGAGCGCCGCGTGCTCGACCAGGGACGTCGTGACCATCGCGACCGGGGACGGTAGGGCGGCGGGCCCGCTCCGCCCGGGAGCCCGGCCGGGACGCGCCGCGCATGTGGTTGGCTCGACGGCTGCACCGACCGACCCGGCCGCGTTCCCCGCGCGGCGCAGCCGCACCGCCCGAGGAGCCCCCCGATCCCCGCTGACCAGATCCTGGCCGAGGCGACGCGGGTCGCCGACCTGCTGCTCGACGTCCAGACCCGCGTGAACGCCCAGATCGACGCCACGCTCGCCGAGCTGCTGCCCGGCGTGCAGCGGCAGGTCGGCGTCGGGCCGGAGGACGCCGCCGACGTCACCGGCCTGGTCAACGCGCGGATCACCGGCCTGAGCGTCGTCGTCACCCCGGCCGCGGTGGCCGCCGTCGTGCCGCTGACCGCGGCGTCCGCGGCGACGACGGCGGCCGGCCGGCGGGCGATGACCGACGTCGTCACCGGCGCCGACGACCGGCTCGCCGTCATCGCCGGCCCGTGCTCGATCCACGACCCCGCCGCCGCGCTGGAGTACGCCGGCTTCCTCGCCCGCATGCGCGAGCGGCACGGCGCCGACCTCGAGATCGTCATGCGCACCTACACCGAGAAGCCGCGCACCGAGGTCGACTGGAAGGGCTTCGCCTACGACCCGTTCCTCGACGGGTCGAGCCGGATCAGCGTCGGCCTGGTCGCCACCCGCATGCTCATGGGCGCGATCACCGGCCTCGGCGTCCCGGTGGCCGCCGAGCCGCTCAACGCGCTCACCCCGCAGTACGTCAACGGCCTGGTCACCTACAACGGCGTCGGGGCGCGCAACGTCACCGATCAGACCGCGCGCGAGCGGGTGTCGGGGTTCTCCTCCGTCGTCGGGTTCAAGAACTCGCCGGAGGGCAGCGTCGACTCGGCCATCTCCGCGGTGCTCACCGCCCGCGCCCCGCACGAGTTCCTCGGCGTCGACTCCCACGGGGTGTCCGCGCAGCTGTCGACGACGGGCAACGACACCGGCCACGTCATCCTGCGCGGCACCGCCGACGGCCCCAACCACTCCGCCGAGCACGTCGCCGACACCCGGCGCCGCCTGGCCGCGCGCGGGCTGCCCGAGGTGCTCGTCGTCGACGCCTCGCACGGCAACAGCCGCAAGGACCACCGCCGCCAGCCCGCCGTCGTCGCCGACCTCGCCGGCCAGGTCGCCGGCGGGGAGCGGGCGATCCGCGGCGTGATGATCGAGAGCTTCCTGGCCGAGGGCCGCCAGGACCTCGACCAGGCGCACCCCGAGCGGCTCGAGTACGGCGTGAGCGTCACCGACTCCTGCGTCGACCTGTCCACCACCGAGGCGCTGCTCGACGAGCTGGCCGCCGCCGCCCGCGCCCGGCGGGCCGCGACGGCCGGCTGAGCCGGGTCAGCGCGCGAGCAGGTCGCGCAGCGCCCCGACGACGACGTCCGGCGCCTCCTCGGCCATGAAGTGGCCGGCCGCGACGGTGCGGTGGTCGAGGTCGGGCGCCCACGCCCGCCACAGCGCCGCCGCGTCGAAGCCGAGCGCGGCGCCCCAGTCCTGCTGCAGCACGGTCACCGGCATGGTCAGCCGGCGGCCGGCCGCGCGGTCGGCGGCGTCGTGCTCGAGGTCGACGCCGGCGCTGGCCCGGTAGTCGGCCACGATCGAGGGCACCCGCTCCCGCGAGGCGCGCAGGTACTCGGCGCGCACGTCGGCGGGGAACAGGCCCTCCCGGCCCCAGCCGTCGAGGAACGAGCCGAAGAACGCGTCGGCGGTGGCGGTGATCATCGCCTCGGGCAGGCCGGGCGGCTGGGCCATCAGGTAGAGGTGCCAGGCCACCGACGCCCGCACGCCGGAGAGGATGTCCCAGGAGTCGAGGGTCGGCAGCACGTCGAGGGAGCACAGGTGGGTCACGGCGTCGGGGGAGTCCAGGCCCGCGCGCACCGCCACCAGGGCGCCGCGGTCGTGGCCGGCCAGGGCGAACCGCTCGTGGCCCAGCGCGCGGGCGGCGGCCACGACGTCGGCGGCCATCGTGCGCGCGCTGTAGGTGTCGGGGCCGGTGGCCCCGGGGGCGTCGCTGGCGCCGTAGCCGCGCAGGTCGGGGCAGAGGACGGTGTGGTCGGCGGCCAGCGCGGGCGCCACGAGCCGCCACATGAGCGAGGTCTGCGGGAAGCCGTGCAGCAGCACCAGCGCGGGGCCGCTGCCGAGCACGGCGACCGACAGCTCGACGCCGTCGGTGCCGGGGACGCGGGTGCGGGTGGAGCCGGGGATGTCGGGGGTCATGGCGGCCACCCTCGGCGCGGCCGATGAGCGATCGATGAGTGCGACGAGGATCGGCGTGCTCGGGCCCGTCGAGGCCCGGGACGCCGACGGCCGGCCGCTGCCCCTGGGCGGGCCGCGGCACCGCGAGCTGCTGGCCCGCCTGGTGGTCGCCCGCGGCCGCGTCGTCCCGGTGCCGGTGCTCGTCGACGACTTGTGGGACGTCCCGCCCGACGGCGCGGTCGCCGCCGTGCGCACCTTCGTCGCGGCGCTGCGCCGCGCCCTGGAGCCCGACCGCCCGCCGCGCACGCTGGCCCGGATCCTGGTCACCGAGGGCCCCGGCTACGCGCTGCGCGGTGTCGCCGTGGACGCCGAGGACGTCGAGCGCACGCTCGCGGGCCCCGCGGACCTGCCCGCGCTGGAGGCGGTGCTGGCCGCCTGGCGCGGCCCGGCGCTCGCCGACGTCGGCGACCGGCCGTGGGCGGCGCCCGACCGCGCCCGGTGGGCCGAGCTGCACGCCACCGCCGTCGAGCGGTCGGCCGCCGCCCTGCTCGACCTCGACCGCCCGGCCGACGCCGTCGCGCGGCTGGACGCGCACGTCGCCGGCTCGCCGTGGCGGGAGGAGGGCTGGCGGCTGCTCGCGCTGGCCCTCTACCGCGCCGGCCGGGCGCCCGACGCCCTCGCCGTGCTGCGCCGCGCCCGCGCCCGGCTGGCCGGCGAGCTCGGCCTCGACCCGGGGCGCCGGCTCGCCGACCTGGAGGCCCGGGTGCTGCGGCGCGACCCGGCGCTGGACCGGCGGGCCGAGGACACCGTGTGGGCGCGGGCCGCCCGCAGCTGGGAGGGCGCCGTCGCGCCGGGCTCCCGGGCGCGGCTGGAGACGTCGGTGACGCTGCTGCGCGCGCTCGCCGTCAGCGGCGCGGCGGGCCTCACCGCCGCCCGCGAGCAGCGCCTGGCCACGGTCGCCGCGGCCGAGGAGACCGGCGACCCGCTGCTGGTCGCCCGCGTCGTCGGGAGCTTCGACGTCCCCTCGGTGTGGCCGCGCTCCGACGACCCGGAGGGCTCGGCCCGGCTCGTGGCCGCGGCGGAGCGGGCGCTGCGCCGGCTGCCGGAGGACGCCCCCGCCCCGCTGCGCGCCCGGCTGCTCACCACGGTCGCGGTGGAGTCCCGCGGGCTGCCCGGCGACCGCGGGCCGGCCGCCGCCCGCGCCGCCGAGGCGATCGCCCGCGCGACCGGCGACCCCGCGCTGCTCGCCTCCGCGCTCGGGGCGGTCTACCTGCACACCTGCGACCGCGCGGGGCTCGCCGCCGCCCGCGACGCGACCGGCGCGGAGGTGGTGGCGCTCGCGGAGCGGGCGGGCCTCGACGACGCCCTCGTCCTCGGCCACCTCGTGCGGCTGCAGGCCCGCACCGCGCTCGGCGACCTCGACGGCGCCGCCGGGCACGCCGCGGTCCTCGACGCCCTCGCCGTCGCCGGGGAGCGGCCGCTGGCCGCGGTGTTCACCGGCGCGTGGCGGGTGCTGCGGGCCGTGGCCGGCGGCGGCCCGGAGGACGCGCTGCGCGCCGCGCTGGAGCGGGTGGCCGGCTCCGGGATGCCCGGGGTGGCCGCCGGCCTGGTGCCGCTGGCGCTGACCTGCCTGCGGGTCGCCCGCGGCGAGCCGGCGCGCGAGGAGGGCGACGCCGGCCCGTACGCGCCCTGGGTGCGGCCGCACGTGCTGCTCGCGGAGGGCCGCGACGCCGAGGCCGCCGAGGCGGTCGCGGTGCTGCGCGGGCTGCCCGGCCCGCCGCCCGGGCTGCTGCTCGAGGCGCTGTGGGTGCTCGCCGGGCGGGCCGCCGTCGCGACCGGCGACCGGGACCTGGCCGCGCGGGCGGCGGCGGCGCTGCGGCCGGCCGCGGGCGAGCTCGCCGCCGGGAGCGGCCTGCTCACCGCCGGGCCGGTCGGGGAGTCGCTGGCGCTGCTCGGCTGAGCCCGGCCCCGGCGGTTCAGACCTGCACGGCGGTGCCGCAGACCCCGCAGACCTCCAGCGTCTCCCGCCGCCACCGCGCGACCGGCACGAAGAACAGCGAGAACTGGCGGAACTGCCGGATGCGCGTCCACTGCGTCGTGTTGCCGCAGCGCGGGCAGGTGCGGACCTCGCCCGGCCCGAGGACCTTCTGCTTGGTGCCGAACCCGAAGAGGAGGAACATCCCGCCAGCCTAGGGACGGGACGGCGGGCCGGCCGTGCGTGCGACCCTGCTCCCGTGGCGCGGGTGGGACTGGTGCTGGGCGGGGGCGGCGTGGTCGGGCAGGCGTACCACGCGGGGGTGCTGGCGGTGCTGCAGCACGACGCGGGGTGGGACGCCCGCACCGCCGACGTCGTCGTGGGCACCTCCGCCGGCTCGATCACCGGCACCCTGCTGCGCGCCGGGGTCTCCCCGGAGGACCTCGCGGCCTGGACGGTGAAGGCGCCGCTGTCCGGCGAGGACGGCGTGCTGCGCACCATCGCCAGCGCCGAGGTGCCCGAGCTCGCGCCGTTCCGCCCGCTCGACGTGCTCCGCCGGCCGATGCGGCTGCCCGGGCCGCCGCTGGTCGCCCGCGCGCTGGCCCGCCCGTGGCGCTTCCGCCCGCTGGCCGCCGGCATGACCCTGCTCGCGCCCGGCCGGCACGACGTCGTGGCCCAGCTCGGCGCGCTCCGCGAGGTCGAGGGCCCGGACTGGCCCGAGTCCCTGTGGATCACCGCGGTGCGCCGCCGCGACGGCCGCCGCGTCGTCTTCGGCCGGCCCGGGTCGCCGCCCGCGCCGGTGCACCTCGCCGTCGCCGCCTCCTGCGCGGTGCCCGGCTACTTCGCCCCGGTGCAGATCGGCCGGCACGCCTACGTCGACGGCGGCGTGCACTCCGCCACCAACGCGGCGGTGCTGCGCGGCACCGGCGTCGACGTCGTCGTGGTCGTCGCGCCCATGAGCGGCTCGCCCGGGTGGCGGCAGGACCTCGCCGCCGCCATGCGCCGCTACGCCCAGCGGCAGCTCGTGCGGGAGGTGCGGGCGCTGGAGGCCGCCGGGATCCGCACGGTCGTGTTCACCCCCGGCGCGGCCGAGCAGGAGGTCATGGGCGCGGACATGATGGCGCGCGAGCGCCTCGACGAGGTGCTGCAGCAGTCGTTCCTGCGGGCCGGGGAGCACGCCGCCTCCCCGGAGGTGGCGGGGCTGCTGCGGCGGGCGGCCGGCCGGGACTGACCGGCGCTCCCCGTCCGGCCGGGTGTGACCGGCGTCCAGCGACTAGGTTCGTCCCCTGGACAGGACGTCGGCGCAGGGGGTGCACGTGGGCAGGTCGGTGCTGGTGACCGGCGGCAACCGGGGGATCGGGCTGGCCATCGCCCGCTCCTTCGCCGAGCAGGGCGACTCCGTGGCGGTCACCCACCGCGGCAGCGGCGCCCCCGACGGGCTGTTCGGCGTGCAGTGCGACGTCACCGACACCGAGGCCGTCGACCGGGCCTTCACCGAGGTCGAGGAGCACCAGGGCCCCGTCGAGGTGCTGGTGAGCAACGCCGGGATCACCCGCGACGGCCTGCTCATGCGCATGAAGGAGGACGACTTCGCCGACGTCCTCGACGCCAACCTGACCGCCGCCTACCGCGTCACGAAGCGCGCGGTGCCGAAGATGGTGCGCGCCCGGTCGGGGCGGATCGTGTTCATCAGCTCGGTGGTCGGGCTGCTCGGCTCGGCCGGCCAGACGAACTACGCGGCGAGCAAGGCCGGCCTCGTCGGCCTCGCCCGCTCGATCGCCCGCGAGCTCGGCAGCCGCAACGTCACCGCGAACGTCGTCGCGCCCGGCTTCGTGCGCACCGACATGACCGCGGAGCTGCCCGAGAAGCGGCAGCAGGAGATCCTCGGGCAGGTGCCGCTGGGCCGGTACGCCGAGGCCGACGAGATCGCCGCCGTCGTCCGCTTCCTCGCGAGCGACGCGGCCGGATACGTCACCGGGGCGGTCGTCCCGGTCGACGGCGGACTGGGGATGGGGCACTGATGAGCGGGATCCTCGAGGGCAAGCAGGTCCTCGTCACCGGCGTGCTGACCGAGGCGTCGATCGCCTTCGCCACCGCGCGGATCGCCCAGGAGCAGGGCGCCACCGTCGTGCTGTCGAACTTCGGCCGCGCGCTGTCGCTGTGCCAGCGGATCGCCAAGCGGCTGCCGCAGGAGGCGGCCGTCGTCGAGCTGGACGTGACGGACCCCGAGCACCTGGACTCCCTGGCCGGCCGGCTGCGCGAGGCCGGCCTCGACCGCCTCGACGGCGTCGTGCACTCCATCGGCTTCGCGCCGCAGGAGGCGATGGGGGAGGGCTTCCCCGAGGTCGCCTGGGAGCACGCGGCGACCGCGTTCCAGGTGTCGTCGTGGTCCTACGCCTCGCTCACCCAGGCCTGCCGGCCGCTGCTCGCGAACCCGTCCTCGGTCGTCGGGCTCACCTTCGACGCCTCGGTCGCCTGGCCGGTCTACGGCTGGATGGGCGCGGCCAAGGCGGCGCTGGAGTCGGTCAGCCGCTACGTGGCCCGCGAGCTCGGCCCCGACGGCGTGCGCTCGAACATCGTCGCCGCGGGCCCGCTGCGCAGCATGGCCATGAAGTCCATCCCGGGCAGCGCCCAGTTCGAGGAGGCGTGGGAGGGCCGCGCGCCGCTGGGCTGGTCGGTCACCGACACCGAGCCCGCCGGCAAGGCCGTCGTCGCGCTGCTCTCGGACTGGTTCCCCGCCACCACCGGAGAGATCGTGCACGTCGACGGCGGCTTCCACGCCGTGGGCGTGTGACGGGTCCCACCGTCCGTCCCGCATCCGCGCCTCCCGGCGCACAGGAAGAGAGCACGTGCCCCGCGCGACCGTCGACCTGCACCCCGGCCAGCGACCCGACGAGGACCCCTCGCTCGCCGTCCGCAACAACGGGGGCGCCCAGCCCTCCGCCACCCCCGCACCGCCCGGCCGCCGCGAGGCGCTGCTGGTCCTGTCCTTCGGCGGCCCCCGCGGCCACGACGACGTCATGCCGTTCCTGGAGAACGTCACCCGCGGCCGCGGCGTCCCGCGCGAGCGGCTGCTCGACGTCGCCGAGCACTACCACCACTTCGGCGGCGTCAGCCCGATCAACGAGCAGAACCAGGCGCTGGTCGCCGCCGTCGAGGCCGACCTCGCCGCGAACGGCGTCGACCTGCCCGTCTACTGGGGCAACCGCAACTGGGACCCCTACGTCGAGGACGTCTGGCAGCAGATGACCGACGACGGCATCGAGCACGTGTACGTGCTGGCCACGTCGGCCTACGCCTCGTACTCCGGCTGCCGGCAGTACCACGAGGACGTCGCCCGGGCCCGGATCGCCACCGGCGGGGGCCCGACGGCGGAGAAGCTGCCGCACTACTTCGACGGCGCCGGGTTCGTCCGCGCCAACGCCGACGCGCTCGCCGCCGCCCTCGCGGAGCTGCCCGAGGAGCACCGCGCCACCGCCCGGCTCGTGGCCACCGCGCACTCCATCCCCGACGCGATGGCCGCCGTCGCCGGCCCCGACGGGCACGCCTACGAGCACGAGCTCACGGCCGCCGCGCGCGCCGTCGTCGACGCCGTCGAGCCGGGGCGGGCCTTCGACCTCGTCTGGCAGTCGCGCAGCGGCCCGCCGTCGGTGCCGTGGCTGGAGCCCGACGTCAACGACCACCTGCGCGCGCTGCACGAGAACGGCGAGACGGCGGTCGTGCTGTTCCCCGTCGGCTTCGTCAGCGACCACCTCGAGGTGATCTGGGACCTCGACAACGAGGCGAAGGAGACCGCCGAGGAGCTCGGGCTGGCGTTCGTCCGAGCCGGCACGGCGGGCACCCACCCGGCGTTCGTGGCGATGGTCCGCGAGCTGCTGCAGGAGCGGCGCGCCGGCAGCGAGCCGCGGCTGGGCACCAACTGCCCGGCCTCCTGCTGCTTCGTCCAGCGCCCGGCGGCCCGCCCCGCCTGACCCGTTGACGGGGCCCGGCCCCCGGGAGGACCGTCGGTCCACCGGGGGCCGGACGAGGACGGTGGGCCATGACCCCTGACCCGGTCGGCGGGCGGACGGTCGACGTCGCTCCCGCCAACGCCGCGCAGCTGGGTGCCTGGGACGGCGCTCAGGGCGCGTTCTGGGCCGCGCAGGCCGACCGCTTCGACCGGGCGGTGGCCCGCTACGACGCCGCCTTCCTCGCCGCGGCGGAGCTCCGCCCGGGCGACCGGGTGCTCGACGTCGGCTGCGGCACCGGCGCCACCACCCGTGCGGCGGCGCGCGTCACCGGCTCCGCGCTCGGTGTGGACCTGTCCGCGGCGATGCTCGAGGTGGCCCGGCGGCGGGCGGCCGAGGAGGGCCTCGACGGCGCCCGGTTCGAGCAGGCCGACGCCCAGGTGGCGGCCTTCCCGCCGGCGTCCTTCGACGTGGCGGTCAGCCGCACCGGCGCGATGTTCTTCGCCGACCCGGTGGCCGCGCTGGCCAACGTCGGCCGCGCGCTGGTGCCCGGCGGCCGGCTGGTCCTGCTGGTGTGGCAGGCGCTGGAAGCCAACGAGTGGATGACCGAGATCCTCGGGGCGCTCGCCGCCGGGCGCCCGCTGCCCGCGCCGCCACCCGGCGCGCCGGGGCCGTTCTCCCTCGCCGACCCCGCCCGCGTCCGGCGGGTGCTGGCCGACGCGGGTCACGCTCAGGTGGAGGTCGAGGGTCTGGCCGAGCCGGAGTGGTTCGGCGCCGACGCCGACGACGCGGTCACCTTCGTCCTCGGCCTGGCCGGCTGGATGCTCGACGGCCTCGACGACGCCGCGCGCGAGGGGGCGGTCGCCGACCTGCGCCGCCGCATGGCGGCGCACGCCGGACCGGACGGCGTGGAGCTCGGCTCGGCCGCCTGGCTGGTCACCGCGCGCCGGGCGTGACCGCCTCCCGCCACACCGGCGCCACCGTGCGGGTGTAGCGGCGGCCGAACACGCGCGACAGCACGCCGGTCACCGGTGGGGGCACGGTGGCCCGCAGCGCCGCCCGGTCGCCGTCGCTGATCCCGTCGGTCAGCCAGGCGAAGAACGAGCCCGCGTCGGCGGGGGAGCGGTGCCGCAGCCGCCCGGTGACCGCCCGCCACTCGGCCGTCCCCTCGTGCCCGTGCAGCAGCGGCTCGAGCTCCTGCTCCTCGTGGTCGAGGTGGGCGCCGACCACCTCGCGGGTGCGCCCGACGCTCGCCCGGGCCGCGGCGGCGTCGGCCGCCGACCCGGTGCGGGCGAGCGCGGCCAGCGCGTCGCCGGTCTGCGCCAGGGCGGCCGACATCGCGGCGTGCTCGTCCTCCATCTCGGCGAGCAGGTCGGGGGCCACGCCGGTGCCGGCGAGGAAGGGCCAGACGTGGGCGTCCTCGCCCTCGTGGTGGTGGGTGAGCTCGCGCCGCAGGTTGGCGAAGGCCAGCCCGAGCCGGGCTGCGCGGTCCCGGTCGCCGTCGGGCCAGACCTCCAGCGCGGCGGCCAGGCGCTCGAGGTCGCGGCGGACCGCGTTGTGGATCAGGCCGTTCATCGTCGGCGCCGTCATGCCCGCGCACCGTAGCGCCGGGACGGCCGCCGGCGGGCGCTCAGGAGCGCGGGACGGCGTTGTACGCGGCGACGGTGGCCTCGCGGACCGCGTCGGCCAGCGGGCGCAGCGCGTCGTCGCGGGCGGCGGCCTGGCCGGAGGTGACCGCGCCGCCCGGGGTGTCGGCCATCGCCAGGTCCAGCACCCGCGACAGCCGCTGCGCGCGGGCCAGCACCGAGAGCGCGAGCGGGTCGGTGTCCGGCGGCAGGCCCGGCGCCCGCGCGCCGGCCAGGCCGCTCAGCAGCGCCGGCACCTCGGGGTGCCAGCGGGCGAGGTCGAGCCGGGCGAGGGTGCGGGCGGCGTCGCCGACGGCGAGGTCCAGCGCCCCGGAGACCGCGCGCAGCGACCCCTCCACCGGCGGGGGCGCCGGCGCGACGCCGGCCAGGTCGACCGCCGTCCAGGACACCACCTCCGGGCCGGCCGCCTCGGGCACCAGCGCCACCCGGTCACCCACCGCCGCCTGCCGGGCCTCCAGCGCGAGCGGCGCCAGGCCGGGCGCCGGCGGCAGCCCGCGCACGTCGCCGGGCACCGGCAGCACCAGCCGGACCCGCCGCTCGCCGAGGCCGCGCAGGGCGGTGAGCGCCCAGCCGAGCGGCACCGTGCCCTGTGACCCCGGCATCCCGGTGACCTGGTGGGCGCGGTCGTCGGCCAGCGCGTCCAGCGCTTCGTCGGTGGAGGTGCGGCCGGTCAGCCACGCGGTCGCCCAGACCGCGAACCGGCCCGCGAGGAGCTCGTGCACGCCGCGAGGCTACGTGGCGGGGACCCGTGGCGCGGCCGGGGAGCGCGGCCGGGTGGCGCGGCTCCCGCGTGCGGGCCGCCGACGGCGTCCCCGTCGTCTGGGAGACTGGGGGCATGGCTGCCTGGGTGCTCTGGCTGGTCGCGGCGGGCCTGCTGGCCGCCGGCGAGATCGCCGGCGGTGCGCTGGTCCTGCTGATGCTCGCCGGCGGTGCGCTGGGCGGTGCCGTCGCCGCGCTGGCCGGCGCGTCCGTGCCGTTCCAGCTGGTGGCGTTCCTGGGGCTGTCGGCGTTCCTGCTGGCCAGCGTCCGGCCGGTGGCGCGGGCGCACCTGGAGCGGGCGCCGGCCCACCGCGACGGCGTCCAGGCCCTGGTGGGCCGCACCGCCGTCGTCACCCGGGTGGTCGGTCGCTCCAGTGGCCGCATCCAGGTGGGCGCCGACGAGTGGACCGCCCGCAGCGAGTTCGACGACACCTACCCCGTCGGCACGACGGTGCGGATCCTGCAGGTCGAGGGCGCCACCGCGATCGTCGGCGAGGAGATCGGGTAGCGGCCGGACCGGGTGGCGCCGCCGCGCCGCTGACCAGCAGGATCGCCGTAGGGACCACCGACCCGGGAGGACGCCCGTGAGTGCCGCGCTGATCGTGCTGGTCGTCGCCGTCGTGCTGTTCGTGCTCGTCGCCGCCAAGAGCGTGACGATCGTGCCGCAGGCCCAGGCCAAGGTGGTGGAGCGCCTCGGTCGTTACAGCCGCACGCTCTCCCCGGGCCTGTCGCTGCTCGTGCCCTTCGTCGACCGGGTACGGGCCACCATCGACCTGCGCGAGCAGGTGGTGTCCTTCCCGCCGCAGCCGGTGATCACCGCCGACAACCTGCAGGTCGGCATCGACACCGTCGTCTACTTCCAGGTCACCGACCCGCGGCTGGCCGTGTACGGCATCGCGAACTACATCACCGGCATGGAGCAGCTGACCACGACGACGTTGCGCAACGTCGTCGGCGGGCTCAACCTCGAGGGCGCGCTCACCGGCCGCGACGGCATCAACAGCCAGCTGCGCGAGGTCCTCGACGGCACCACCGGCCCGTGGGGGCTGCGGGTGGCGCGGGTGGAGATCAAGGCGATCGACCCGCCGCCGTCGATCCAGGACTCCATGGAGAAGCAGATGCGCGCCGACCGCGACAAGCGGGCGATCATCCTGCAGGCCGAGGGCGCCCGGCAGTCGGCGATCACGACGGCGGAGGGGGAGAAGGCCTCGGCGATCCTGTCGGCCGAGGGCCGCAAGCAGGCGGCGATCCTCGAGGCGGAGGCCGAGCGGCAGAGCCGCATCCTGCGGGCCGAGGGCGACCGCGCCGCGCTGTACCTGCAGGCGCAGGGGCAGGCCAAGTCGATCGAGACGGTGTTCCAGGCGATCCACGACGGCAAGCCCGACCAGGGGCTGCTGGCCTACCAGTACCTGCAGACGCTGCCGCGGATCGCGCAGGGCGACGCGAACAAGATGTGGATCGTCCCGAGCGAGTTCACCAAGGCGCTCGAGGGCCTGTCCCGCCTCGGCGGCGGCGACGGCGAGAGCCGCTCGTTCCTCGACGTCCCGCCGTCGGGGGACGGGACGCCGGCCGCGCCGATGGACACCAGCGGCTGGTTCGAGTCGAGCCTGCCCCCGGCCGCGGAGCAGCCCGAGGCGCGCATCGAGATGAGCAGCATCGCCGACGCGGGGCCGGCGGTGCCCTCCCCGCAGCTGCCGCCGACGACCGACCTCGCCCGCGCCGCCGAGAACGGCATGGCCCGGCGGGACGAGGAGCCCCCGGCCTGACGGGGTCGTGCACCCCGGGGGGTGCACGCCGCCTCAGTCCTTGAGCAGGCCCTCGCGCAGCTTGGCCAGGGTCTGGCTGAGCAGCCGGGACACGTGCATCTGCGAGATGCCGATGTCGGCGGCGATCTGCGACTGGGTCATGTTGCCGAAGAACCGCAGGATGAGGATGCGCCGCTCGCGGGCCGGGATGGTGGCCAGCAGGGGCTGCAGCGACTCGCGGTACTCGACGCCCTCGAGCGCCGCGTCCTCCTCGCCGAGGGTGGCCGCCAGCGTGGGGGAGTCGTCCTCGCCGGAGAGCCGCTCGTCCAGCGAGCTGCTGCGGTAGGCGTTGGCCACCGCCAGCCCCTCGAGGACCTCCTCGCGCGGGATGCCCAGGTGCTCGGCCAGCTCCGACGGGGTGGGCGCGCGGCCGTTCTTCTGCGCGAGCTCGCCGACGGCGGAGTTCAGCGACAGGTGCAGCTCCTGCAGCCGGCGCGGTACCCGTACCGACCAGCCCTGGTCGCGGAAGTGCCGCTTGATCTCACCGGTGATCGTGGGCACGGCGAAGGAGAGGAACTCCACGCCGCGGTTCGGGTCGAACCGGTCGATCGCGGCGATGAGGCCCAGCGTGCCCACCTGCAGCAGGTCGTCGAAGGGCTCGCCGCGGTTGCTGAACCGGCGGGCGAAGTGCCGCACGAGGGGCAGGTGCTCCTCGACCAGGATCTCGCGCAGCCGCTCCCGCCGCGGGTCGTCCTTCTCCAGCGTCGCCAGCTCGGCGAACAGCGGGGCGGTGCGCTCGGCCCGGCGGCGGTTGTCCGACACCGGGGGGCTGTCGGACTCCGCGGTCAGCCGGTCGGTGGCCGGGGTGGCGCTGACCGCCTCCCCGCTGTCGGTCGTGTCCCCGGAGGAGGACGCGTCCTCGGGTGAGGTCGCGTCCTCGGCGGGGGTCGCGTCGTCGTGCAGTGGGTCCTCCTCGACGGCCCGGCTGCCTGCGGCCGCCGACGTCACGGAGCGACCGTGACGTCGCTGCTCAGGTCACGGTCGAGCCGGCCGACGGGGTCGCCCGGTCGCTGCCCGGGCAGGTACTTGTCCATGGAGATGACGGCGACGGCGGCGTCGCTGCCGTCGCCGGCCGGGACGGTCGCCTGGGTGGCGGGACGGCCCTCGACGTTGTCGGCGAGGGTCTGCAGCACCGTCCAGCCGAAGCCGTCGCGGGGCACGTCGGTGCCGTCGGCGGTGGGCACCCACGCGTCGATGTGCAGGCCGCTGCGGGTGGTCTCGAAGACCACGGTCAGGGGCGCGCCGCCGAGGGCGATCGCGGCGAGGGTCGCGCAGGCCTCGTCGACGGCCAGGCGCAGGTCCTCGACCGAGTCAAGGTCGTAGTCCATGCGGATGGCCAGGTCACCGGCCATCGCCCGCACCGCGGGGAGCTGGGTCGGCGTGCTCGGCACGCGCAGTTCCAGTCGTTCGGCGCGCCGCCCGTCCTGGGCGAGGGCACTCCTCGAGTCCGCCATCCGTCGTCTGCTCCTCATCGTCCGCCTCGGCCGCCCGCCCGCCGGAGGCGGGACGACGGCGACCGGCTCCAGTCTGCCCGCCGGGGTGCCCCCGGCGCCGGGCGGGGCGCGGGCACGGGCCCGGCTCTGCCGCCAGCAGGGTGGGTTACCCCGCGTCGCGCCCGGGCAAACGCCGCCCGGGGCGGGGGTGCGCGCGGTTGCCGGGCCCCCGCTCCTGTTGTCGACTTGTCCCGGATGAACGCCAGCCAGGGGAGCGCGCCGCCGGGGCCCCGTCCCGTCGTGGACGAGGGCCCGGCGGCATTGGTCGCGGCGCTGGAGGACGCGCCGTCGGCGCTGTGGTTCGTGACCGGACCGGAGCAGCACACGGTGTGGGCCAACGCCCGCGCCCGCGAGCTCGGCCCCGCCCCCGACGACCTGCCCGTGGTGGGCGGCCGCCCCGTCGCCGAGATCGTGGCCAGCGTCCTGCGCACCGGCCGGCCGGAGACGCTCAGCGGCTCCCTCGTGCACGGCGGCCCGCCGGTGACGGTGTCGGTGCGCCCGCTGGCGGCCGGCGGCGACCCCGGCGCGGTGCTCGTCGTCGAGGGCGGGGACGGCGCCGCGCCGCTGCCCGGCGACGGCGAGACCCCGCCCGACGTGGTCGCGGAGGCCCAGCACTCGCTGCTGCCGCCGTCGCTGCCGCTGCTGCCCGACGTCCGGCTGTCCGGCAGCTACCACCCCGCCACCTCCGAGCGGGCCGCCGGCGGCGACTGGTACGACGTCGTCCCCCTCGGCCACGGCCGGCTGGCCCTGGTCATCGGCGACGCCGTCGGCTCCGGGGTCCCGGCGGCCGCGGCGATGAGCCGGCTGCGCGGGGCCATGCGCTCCAGCGCGCTGCGCGACCCCGCCCCGGCCGCGGTGCTCGCGGCCCTCGACGACTTCGCCGCCCAGATGGACGACGTCCAGGGCGCCTCGGTCTTCTACGCCGTCCTGGACGTCGCGACCGGCGGGCTGTCGTTCGCCGCCGCCGGGCACCCCGCGCCGCTGCTGGTGCACGCCGACGGCAGCACGGGCTACCTGCCGGTCACCGCCCGCCCGCCGCTGGGCACCCTGCCGGGCGCCGCCACCCCGGTCGCCCGGGCGGAGCTCGAGCCCGGCGCCACCCTCGTCCTCTACTCCGACGGCGCCGTCGCCGCGCCCGGCCCGCCGCCCTCGGAGGGGCTCGGCCGGCTCACCGAGGTGGCCCGCGCCGCGCTCGCCGACCCCGACGCGCTCGACGCCGAGGCGGTGGCGGGGCTCGCCGCGCGCATCGCCGGCGGGCTGCTCACCGGCGACGGCCGCCCCGACGACGTCGCCGTCCTGGTGGCCCACCGCCGGGCGCGGTCGGTGGAGCCGCTGCGCCTGGACCTCACCGCCGTCCCCGCGGCGCTGCCGGCCGTCCGCCGCCGGCTGTCGGCCTGGCTCACCACCCTCGGCATGGGCGAGCAGGACCGGGTCGGGGTGATGGTGGCCGTGGGGGAGGCCTGCGCCAACGCCGCCGAGCACGCCTACCGCGGCACGGAGCCCGGGCCGATGCAGGTGACGGCGGCGGTCGACGTCGACGGCGTCCTCACCGTCACCGTCCACGACGAGGGCACCTGGCGCCCGCCGGACCGCGACCCCGGCGACCGCGGCCGCGGGCTGCTGATCATGCGCCAGCTCGTCGACGGCATGGTCGTGCGCGGCGAGCACGGCACCACCGTCACGCTGCGCACCCGGCTGCGGCAGACGCCCGACGAGGAGCCCGAGCACCCGGCGGGCGGCACCGACGCGAGCATCGTCGTCGACCGGGAGGGCGAGGGCCCGGTGGTGCGGGCGGCCGGCGACGTCGACATGGTCAGCGCCGAGCAGCTGCGCATCCGCCTGCTCGAGGCCAGCCACGGCGGCACCGTCCGGGTCGAGCTCGACCTCGGCGAGGTCACCCTCTTCAGCAGCGCCGCGGTGCGGGTGGTGCTCGCCGTGGCCGCCATCGCGGAGGCCGAGGGCTGGCGGCTGGTCGTGCACGCCCCCGCCGGCGGCGTGACCCGGCACATCCTCGAGGTCAGCGGGCTGGAGCGGCTGGTCGAGCTGCGCTGACGGGTGGCGCCCGTTTACGGGGCCGCCCCGGTGCCCATCCACGCAGGGTGAGACTCCGGCGCAGCGACGTGCACGGCCCCGGCTGGACCCGGCGGCGTGCCGGCCGCGGCTTCTCCTACCGCGACCAGACCGGCGCGCTGATCCGCGACGCCGACCGGCTCGAGCGGATCAAGGGCATCGCCATCCCGCCCGCCTGGCAGGACGTCTGGATCTGCCCGTGGCCCAACGGGCACATCCAGGCCACCGGCCTCGACGCCGCCGGGCGGCGGCAGTACCGCTACCACGACGCCTGGCGGGCCCGCCGCGACGCCGAGAAGCACGAGCGGGTGCTGGCCATCGCCTCCGAGCTGCCCGACGTCCGCGAGCGGGTGGCCGCCGCGCTGCGCACCCGCGGTCCCAACCGCGAGCGCGTCCTCGCCTGCGCGCTGCGGCTGCTCGACCTCGGCACCTTCCGCATCGGCAGCGAGGAGTACGCCGAGGAGAACGGCACCTACGGGCTGGCCACGCTGCGCCGGGAGCACGTCACGGTGCGCGGCGAGCGCACCTACTTCCGCTACACCGCCAAGGGCAGCATCGAGCGGGAGGTCGAGATCACCGACCGCCCGACGGCGACCGTCGTCCGGCAGCTGCTCGAGCGGCCCGACGACGCCGGCGACGAGCTGTTGGCCTACCAGCTCGAGGACGGCACCTGGCGCGACGTCACCAGCGACGAGATCAACGCCTACCTCAAGGAGGTCAGCGGCGCGGAGATTACCGCCAAGGACTTCCGGACGTGGAACGCCACGGTGATGATGGCCGCCGCGCTCGCCGAGCAGCCGGCGCCGAAGAACAAGACGGTGCGCAACAAGACGATCCGCGAGGCCTACGTGCGGGTGTCCGAGCACCTCGGCAACACGCCGGCGGTGTGCAAGGCCAGCTACGTGGACCCGCGGGTGGTCGACCGGTACGAGCACGGCGAGACGGTGGCCGCGGCGCTGGCCGAGCTGGCCGACTCCGAGGGCACCCGCGACACCCAGAAGGTGCTCGAGCAGGCGGTGTGTCGCCTCCTGTCCGCTTAGCCGGCCCCTGCAGGGGCCCGCCGCGAGCGTGCGAGCGGTGGGGGGCAGGGGGTCCTTCCGGCGTCTCCTGTCCGCCTGACCCGGCCGACCGGGTCCGGAACGACGCGAGGCCCCGCCGGAGCGGGGCCTCGCAGGGTGGTACGGGGTCGTGCGGAGGCAGGTCAGCGGGCGCTGCTGTCCACGATCGTGAACAGGTCGATCAGGCCGGTGACCTCCAGCGGGCGGGTGACCGCCCGGGTGGTGGCGACCAGGCGCAGCTCGACCTCGCGGGCGCGCGCCGACTTCTGCGTCTCGACGAGGACGGCCAGCCCGGCGGAGCCGAGGAACTGGACGCCGGACAGGTCGATGACCAGCTCGCGGGGCTGCTGCTCGAGCTGGGTGTCCAGCGAGGAGCGCAGCACCGGGGCGGTGAAGGTGTCGACCTCGCCGACGACCGTCACCGTGACCGCGCCGTCCTCACCGGTGGAGGTCGAGAGCGTGATCACGTCGTCGAAGGGTGCCTCCGTGCCCTCGTTCGACACGTCGTGCTGCCCCCCGGCGGGCAGGTCGGATGCGGTCACGGACACAGCTCCTCTCAGTGGCCACGCCGATCGGGGCGGCCACCGGTCAATCTACCGCCGCGCGGGCCGGGGGTGTCGTCGCCCCCGAGCTGTCGCGCGGTCCTGGGAGCACCGCCGGCGGTCGGCCGGGCGGCGCGTACGGCTGACTGCTCAACCGCACGCCCAAACGTAGACAACCGGATGGCAGACCGCCAACCAGCCCGGGCGGGTGCCCGGGCCGGTCGGCGGATCGGGTGAGGAGATGCGTCCGGCCAGGTGACCGGGGCAGCCCGTGCCGGGGGCCTCCCGGGACGGGCCCCAGGAGCCGATCAGGAGCCGATCAGGAGTCGATGACGTGGACCGCGGACTCCTCCGGGCCCTCGCCGCCGGCCCGGACGTCGGCGGTCGCCTCGACGTCGTCGGCGGTCTTGTTCGTGCCGGAGTCGCTGTCGAAGGTCGTCGAGGTGTCCTGCTCCAGCTGCATCGCGGCGGCCTGCGGGTCCTCGGCGGGGCGGACGCCGGGCTGCACGTCGGGCACCTCGCGGTCGAGCCGGCCGCTCAGCGGCTCGCCGGCGGACTGCTCGTAGGCGGTGGTGCCGGTGTCGAGGACGGCGCCGGGGTCCTCGCCGGGCATCGGCGCGAACTCCGGGTCCTCCGCGGACTGCATCGTCGGCGAGTCGTCCTGGGCGACCTCCGGGATCCCCTCGTCCTCGGGGAAGACGTCCCGGGCGGTCTGGCCCTCGGTGCGCGGGGCGCCGGCGTCGTCGTGGGTGCCGGTCAGGCCGCGCTCGTCGTCGGGGAAGTCGGCGTCGTTCTGGGCGGAGTGCAGCGCACCGCTGTTCTCGGTCACGGGGTCCCTTCCTCTCGGGCCGCCGGGACACCGGTCCCGGCGGCGGGCTGCCCTCCGCCTACCCGCCGCCCGGCGGGCCATGCGGGCAGGCGCGTTCCTCCCGTCACGGCATGAGGCGGTGCACGACCGGGTAGCGGGCGGCCATGGCGATCCCCGACGAGGTGCAGCGGACCATCGAGCCGGTCCGCCGCTGGGCGCAGGACCAGGAGCGCGGCTACAACGGCGACGAGGACCGCCCGCTCGGCGGCTTCCTCGGCGCGATGGGCGTCTACAGCGCCGCCGTCGCCGCGGGCGCCGCCGTCGTCCGCGCCTCCGGCCGCGAGCTGCCCTCCCGCATCCCCCTCGGCGACGCGCTGCTGCTGACGGTCGGCACCTTCCGGCTGGCCCGCCGCATCGCCAAGGACCCGGTCACCAGCCCGCTGCGCGCCCCGTTCGCCCGCTTCCAGGGCGCGTCGGGCGAGGCGGAGCTCGCCGAGGACCTGCGCGTGGAGCACGGCTGGAAGCACGCCGTCGGTGAGCTGGTCACCTGCCCGTTCTGCCTGGCGCAGTGGGTGGGCACCGCGTTCGTCTTCAGCTACGTGGCCGCGCCGCGCGCGACCCGGCTGGCGGCGCTGACGATGACGATGGTGGCCGGCTCCGACGTCCTGCAGTTCGCCTACGACGCGCTGCAGAGCAGCGTCACCGGCGGCGGGGACGACCAGCAGGACGACGCGCAGGACGATCCGCAGGACGACGACACGGCCGGCCGGCACGCCGAGCAGGTCTGAGGACGGAGGACGCCCGCTTCCCCCGGGCGGAGGAGATCGACGGCATCCGTGCTGCTGAGCGGCCCGGTCCGCACCTATCCTGCGGGCCGGCCGCCCTCCGGCCGGTGTGCTCGGTCCGGCCCGGGGAAGGGGAGTGGAGATGCGCTCGATCTGGCGCGGCGCGGTCTCGTTCGGCCTGGTCAGCATCGGGGTGAAGCTGTACACCGCCACCGAGGACAAGGACGTCCGCTTCCACCAGGTGCACGCCGCCGACGGCGGGCGGGTGAAGTACAAGCGGGTCTGCTCGATCGACGGCGAGGAGATCGAGTACGGGGACATCGCCAAGGGCTACGAGCTGCCCGACGGGCAGCTGGTGATCCTCACCGACGACGACCTCGCCGAGATGCCGCTGGCCACCCGCCGCGAGATCGAGGTCCTGCAGTTCGTCGACCAGGGCGACATCGACCCGGTGCAGTACGAGAAGACCTACTACCTGGAGCCCGACGGCCCGGCCACGCGCCCCTACGTGCTGCTGCGCGACGCGCTGGAGAACACCGGCCGCGTCGCCATCACCAAGATCGCGCTGCGGCAGCGGGAGTCGCTGGCCGCGCTGCGGGTCAAGGACGGCGTGCTGGTCCTGCACACGATGCGCTGGCCCGACGAGATCCGCCGTCCCGACTTCGGCTTCCTCGACGAGGACGTGTCGGTGCGCCCGCAGGAGCTGCAGATGGCCGAGGCGCTCATCGGCTCCATGACCGGCGAGTTCGACCCGACCGAATTCAGCGACGACTACCGCGAGGCCATGACCGCGCTGCTGGAGGCCAAGGCCAGCGGCGGCGAGGTCCAGCCGGTCCCCGAGACCGCCGACCCCGGCGCGGCCGTGGTCGACCTCATGAGCGCGCTGCGGCGCAGCGTCGAGCGGGCCCGCGGGGGAGCGGCCGACGACGACGCTGCTGACGACGACGCTGCTGACGAGCCCGCGCCGGCGCCCCGCCGCCGCGCCCGCGCCGCGGCCGCCGACGACGAGCCCGCGCCGGCCAGGCGCGCGCCCGCGAAGAAGGCCGCCGCGAAGAAGACGCCGGCGAAGAAGGCCGCCGCCGAGGAGCCGCCGGCCCGCACGACCCGCGCCCGCAAGGTCACCGCCGCCAAGAAGGAGCCGGCCAAGCGCACCTCGCGGCGCAGCGCCTGACGGTGCGCCACGCCCTCCCCGAGCCCCCCGTGCCGGGGCCGATGCTCGCCGTCGCCGGCGAGCTGCCGCCCCGCGCGCAGGACGCGGAGTGGGGCTACGAGTTCAAGTGGGACGGCGTCCGCGCGGTCACCGCGGTCCGCGGCGGCCGGGCGGAGCTGTGGGCGCGCAGCGGCACCCCGATCACCGTCCGTTATCCCGAACTCGGCCGCGTGCCGGACGCGCTGGCCGGGGCCGACGTCGTCGTCGACGGCGAGGTGGTGGCCCTCGACCGGCTCGGCCGGCCCGACTTCGGGCTGCTGCAGGGGCGGATGCACCGCACCGGCGGCGCCGAGGTGGCCCGCCTGGCCGCCGCCGCGCCGGTCACCTACCTCGTCTTCGACGTCCTCGCCGTCGGCGGGCGCAGCCTGCTGCACCTGCCGTGGACCGAGCGCCGCGAGCGCCTCGACGACCTCGGCGCCCAGGGGCACCGCTGGGTGACCACCCCGTGGTTCACCGGTGGTGGCGCCGGGGTGCACGCCGCCAGCCGGGACAACGGCCTCGAGGGCGTGGTGGCCAAGCGGCTGGACTCCGCCTACCGCCCCGGCGTGCGCGCGCCGGAGTGGCGCAAGGTCAAGCACGTCCGCATGCAGAGCGTCGTCGTCGGCGGGTGGCGGCCGGGCAAGGGCCGGCGGGCCGGGGGAGTGGGCTCGCTGCTGGTCGGCGTCCACGACGACGACGGACGCCTGGTCTACGCCGGCCACGTCGGCACCGGCTTCACCGACGCGATGCTGCGCGACCTCGGCGCCGCGCTCGCCCCCCGCCGCACCTCGCCGTTCGCCGACGCCCTGCCCCGCGACGTCGCCCGCGACGCGCAGTGGGCCGAGCCGGACCTGGTCGGCGAGGTGGCCTTCGCGGCGTGGACCGCCGACGGCCGGATGCGCCACCCTGCGTGGCGGGGGCTGCGCGACGACCTCGACGTCGAGGACGTCGTCGTGGAGTGGTCCCCGTGAGGGGGACGGCGTGAGGTGGGCGGCGTGAGGTGGGCACGGTGAAGCAGCGGGTGCGGGTCGAGGGCCGGCAGCTGTCGGTCTCCAACCTCGACAAGGTGATCTTCCCCGAGGTCTCGTTCACCAAGGCCGCGGTGATCGACTACTACGTGCGGATCGCCCCGGTGCTGCTGCCGCACCTGTCCGGGCGGCCGGTGACCTTCACCCGCTGGCCCGACGGCGTCGAGGGGCAGGCGTTCTTCGAGAAGAACACCGCGCGCCACGCGCCGGACTGGGTGCGCAGGGTGACCGTGCCCAGCCCCGGGAGCTCGCGGGACCGCGAGGTGCTGGAGATGGTCGTCCTCGAGACCGTCGCCGACCTCGCCTGGGCGGCCAACCTCGCGGCGCTGGAACTGCACGTCCCGCAGTGGCAGGTCGGCAGCAAGCTCCAGCCGGCGCTGCCCGACCTGCTCGTGCTGGACCTCGACCCCGGCCCGCAGGCCGGCATCGCCGAGTGCTGCGACCTCGCGGAGCGGCTGCGCGTCAAGCTCGTGGCCGACGGCCTCGACCCGGTGGTCAAGACGTCGGGCTCCAAGGGCATGCAGGTCTACGCGCCGATCCGGGTCACCGACCGCGAGCACCCCTCCCGCTACGCCAAGGCGCTGGCGCAGGAGCTCACCGCCGAGACGCCCGACCGCGTGGTCTGGCGGATGGAGAAGGCGCTGCGGCCGGGCAAGGTGCTCGTCGACTGGAGCCAGAACAACCCGGCCAAGACGACGGTGGCGCCCTACTCGCTGCGGGCCCGGCCCGACGCCCCGGTGTCGACGCCGATCGGCTGGGACGAGGTGGACGCCGTCCGCGGCGGCGCCGACCCCGGCGAGCTGCGGTTCCGCACCGAGGAGGTGCTCGCCCGGGTGGAGGAGTACGGCGACCTGTTCGACGTGGCGGACCGCACCCGCTCCCGGCTGCCCACGGTGTAGCCACGGTCTAGCCACGGTCTAGCCACGGTGCAGCCGCGGCGGCCGGCTCTGCGAGCATGTCGTCCCGTGTCCGCCGCCCCGCTCGCGCACGACCCCGCCACCACCGACGTCGGGCGGCTGGTCGTCCGCTGCCCCGACCGCCCGGGCATCGTGGCGGTGCTCTCCCGCCTGCTGGCCGACGTCGGCGCCAACATCATCGAGTCGCAGCAGCACTCCTCGGACCCGACCGGCGGCACGTTCACGCTGCGGCTGGAGTTCGTGCTGCCCGGGCTGGCGCAGCGGCGCGGCCAGCTCGAGGGCGCGCTCGACCTGCTCGCCGCGCAGTGGCAGCTGACCTGGCGGCTCTCGGAGGCCGCGCGCCGCCCGCGGGTGGCGGTGTTCGTGTCGAAGACCGACCACGTGCTGCAGGAGCTGCTCTACCGGGTCAGCGCCGGCGACCTGCGCGCCGACATCGTCGCCGTCGTCTCCAACCACCCCGACCTCGAGCCGGTCGCCGCCGCGGCGGGCGTGCCGTTCCACCACGTGCCGGTCCCGCCGGACGGGAAGGAGCAGGCCGAGGCGCGAGCCCTGGAGCTGGTCGGCGACGTCGACCTCGTGGTGCTCGCCCGCTACATGCAGATCGTCTCGGCCGACTTCTGCAGCCGCTTCCCCGAGCGGCTGATCAACATCCACCACAGCTTCCTGCCGGCGTTCGTCGGCGCGAACCCCTACCGCGCGGCGCACGACCGCGGCGTGAAGCTCATCGGGGCGACGGCGCACTACGTGACCCCCGACCTCGACGCCGGCCCGATCATCGAGCAGGAGGTGGCCCGGGTCGACCACCGCGCCACCGTGGAGGACATGCGCCGGGTGGGCCGCTACGTCGAGCGGCAGGTGCTGGCCCAGGCGGTCACCTGGCACGTCGAGGACCGCGTGGTCGTCGAGGGCGACCGCACGATCGTCTTCGCCTGAGCCCCCGTCCCGTTCCCCGGGCCCCTCCTCCCGCGTCGCGGAGGAGGGGCCCGGCGTGTGTCCGGGGCCCGGCCGCGGGTACCGCACCCCTGCACGACGTCCCCCGTTCTCCCGCCCTTGATTTGACTGGATCAAGAAACGGGGGTTGGGTGGGAGCCGATGGAGACGACCTGGGCGCACCGGCTGCGCGACGCGGGGCTGCGGGTGACGCGGCCCCGGCTCGCGGTCCTCGACGCCCTGGCCGGCCATCCCCACGCCGACGCGGACACGCTGGTCACGGTGGCCCGCGCGGCACACCCTCCGCTCTCGCCGCAGGCGGTGTACGGGGTGCTCAGGGCGCTGGTCGCCGTCGGCCTGGCCCGCAGGGTCGAGCCCGCCGGCGCCCCGGCGCTCTACGAGGTCCGCGTGGGGGACAACCACCACCACCTGGTCTGCCGTTCGTGCGGCGCGGTGACCGACGTCGACTGTCCGGTCGGCGCGGCCCCGTGCCTCTCCCCGTCGGACGCGTCCGGCTTCGTCGTCGACGAGGCCGAGGTCGTGTTCTGGGGGCTCTGCCCCGACTGCCGGGACGCCGGCCGCCCCGCGGCCGCCGTCCCGGTCGCACAGCACCACAACCGAGGAGGAACAGGAGCATGACCGACGTCGCATCGCAGGGCGCGGCCCCGAGCGAGGCCGACCGCCCCGTCCTGACGAACCGTCAGGGCCACCCGGTCTACGACAACCAGAACCAGCGGACGGTGGGCGCGCGCGGCCCGGCGACCCTGGAGAACTACCAGTTCCTCGAGAAGATCAGCCACTTCGACCGCGAGCGGATCCCCGAGCGCGTCGTCCACGCGCGCGGCTTCGTCGCCTACGGCGAGTTCGAGGCCACGGGGAAGTGGGGCGACGAGCCCATCGAGCGCTACACCCGCGCCAAGTTCCTGAACGCCCCCGGCAAGAAGACCGAGCTGGCGATCCGCTTCTCCACCGTCATCGGCGGCCGCGACTCCTCCGAGGCCGCCCGCGACCCGCGGGGCTTCGCCGTCAAGCTCTACACCGAGGACGGCAACTGGGACCTCGTCGGCAACAACCTCGCGGTCTTCTTCATCCGCGACGCCATCAAGTTCCCCGACGTCATCCACTCCCTGAAGCCGGACCCGATCACCTTCCGGCAGGAGCCGGCCCGGATCTTCGACTTCATGTCGCAGACCCCCGAGGCCATGCACATGCTCGTCAACCTGTTCTCGCCGCGCGGCATCCCGTCGGACTACCGGCACATGCAGGGCTTCGGCGTGAACACCTACAAGTGGGTCGACGCCGAGGGCGGGACCCACCTGGTGAAGTACCACTGGATCCCGAAGCAGGGCGTCAAGAGCCTCACCGCCGCCGACGCCGCGGCCATCCAGGCGAACGACCTCGGGCACGCCACGAAGGACCTCTACGAGGCCATCGAGAACGGCGACTTCCCGCAGTGGGACCTCTACGTCCAGCTGATGAGCGACGACGACCACCCCGAGCTCGACTTCGACCCGCTCGACGACACCAAGGTGTGGCCGGAGAACGACTTCGAGCCCAAGCTCGTCGGGACGATGACGCTCAACCGGAACGTCAGCGACCACCACAACGAGAACGAGCAGAGCGCCTTCGGCACCGGCGTCCTCGTCGACGGCCTCGACTTCTCCGACGACAAGATGCTGGTCGGCCGGACGTTCTCCTACTCCGACACCCAGCGCTACCGGGTGGGCCCGAACTACCTGCAGCTGCCGGTCAACTCGGCCAAGGGCGCGACGGTCCACACCAACCAGCGCGGCGGCCAGATGTCCTTCGGCGTGGACCTGGGCCCGGGGCAGAACCCGCACGTGAACTACGAGCCGTCGATCACCGGCGGCCTGCGGGAGGCCCAGTACCCGACGCACGACGAGCAGGGCCCGGAGATCACCGGCCGGCTCACCCGCAAGCGCATCCCCCGGACCGACGACTACACGCAGGCCGGGCAGCGCTACCAGCTCATGGACCAGTGGGAGAAGGACGACCTGGTCAAGAACCTGGTCGACAACATCTCCGAGGCGGTCCGCCCCGTCCAGGAGCGGATGGTCTGGCACTTCTTCATGTGCGACGACGAGCTCGGCCAGCGCGTCGGAGAGGGGCTCGGCATCTCCGCGGACGACGTCCGCGGGCTCGAGCCGCTGCAGACCCAGACGCTGTCGGAGGCGGAGCTGCAGCGCGCGGCCAACCTCGGCAAGAACGGCCCGCGCGACGTCACCGGCCTCCGGATGACGCACTGCGTGCCCAACGAGCGCGTCGAGGTGCGCTTCGGCGCCTGACGCGCGCATGCGTCACGCGGCGGGCCGCGACCGGATCCCGGTCGCGGCCCGTCGCCGTTCCGGGACCTTCCGCTGGCCGGGAGCCGAGTGGGGCCCCGCGCGCGCTCCACCTAGCGTCGGTCGACCGCACCGCGCCCTCGCCGTGGAGGACCGATGAGCACGACCCCCGTGCGCCCGACCGCACCCGGGACGGCGTCCCGCGCCGCCGGCTGGGTCGCGCCGCTCTGCTGGATCGCCGTCCTGCTCGACGGCTTCGACCTCGTCGTCGTCGGCACCGTCGTGCCCACGCTCCGGGAGCCGGAGGAGTACGCCCTCACCGGCAGCGGCGCGACCGTGGTGATCACCGTCGGCCTGGTCGGCATGATGATCGGCGCGCTGACCATCGGCACGCTCACCGACCTGGTGGGCCGCCGCAAGGCGCTGATCGGCGCGGTCGTGTCCTTCTCGCTGTTCACGCTGCTGTGCGCCCTCGCGCCGAACGAGACGGTCTTCGGCGTGCTGCGCTTCCTCGCCGGCATCGGCCTGGGCGGCTGCCTGCCGACCGCCATCGCGATGGTCAACGAGTTCAGCCGGTCGGGGCGCAGCGGCCGCGCCACCACGACGATCATGACCGGCTACCACGTCGGTGCCGTCGCCACCGCGGCCCTCGCGATCGCGGTCATCCCCTCGCTGGGCTGGCGGTGGATGTTCGTCATCGGCGCCGCGCCCGCGCTCGTGCTGGTCCCGCTGATGCTGGCGAAGCTGCCGGAGTCGCCCGCGTACCTGCTCGCCGCGGGCCGGCGCGCGGAGGCCGAGGAGGTGGCCCGCGCCAACGGGCTGACGCTGGAGGCCCCGACCGGTCCGGCGACCCCGGCGGAGGCCGGGTCGGGTGCGGCCGCGACGGTCCGGTCGCTGTTCACCGGCGGGTACGCCCGCAACACCCTGGCCATCGGCGTGACCTCGTTCATGGGCCTGCTGCTGGTCTACGGCCTCAACAACTGGCTGCCGACCATCATGCGGGACGCCGGCTACGACCTCGGCGACTCGCTGGCGTTCCTGCTCGTGCTCAACGTCGGCGCGATCGTCGGCCTGCTCGTCGCCGGGACGGTCGCCGACCGCATCGGTGCCCGCCTCGCCGGGATGATCTGGTTCGCCTCGGGCGCGCTGTTCCTGGCGCTGCTGTCGGTGCGGCTGCCCACCGCGGGGCTGTACCTGATGTGCTTCCTGACCGGCTGCTTCGTCTTCTCCGCGCAGGTGCTCGTCTACGCCTTCACCAGCGCCAACCACCCCTCGGCGGTGCGCGCGACGGCGCTGGGCTGGTCGGCGGGGGCCGGGCGGATCGGCGCCATCGTCGGCCCGGTGATCACCGGCACGCTGGTGACGGCCGGCATCGCCTTCCCGTGGGGCTTCTACGTCTTCGCCGTCGTCGGGGCGCTGGGCGCGGTGGCGCTGAGCGTCACGCGGGCGCTGCGCACCGCCCGCTGAGGGCGTCCCCCAGCGGGCGGTCCGGTCAGTCGCCCTGGCGGCGGTCCTGCTCGGCGAGGAAGCGCTCGAACTCCGCGCCGATCTCGTCGCCGCTGGGCACCTCGCCGACGCTGCCGAGCAGGTCGCTGCCCTCCCGGGCGGCGGTGAACTGGTCGTACTGCTGCTCGAGGGCGGCGACGACGGCGGTGTTGTCCGAGGAGCGGGCGATCTGCTCGTCGACCTCGGTGCGGTGCTGCTGGGCGGCCTCGCGCAGCGTCTCCGTGGGCAGCAGCAGGCCGGTCAGCCGGCCGACGTGCTCGAGCAGCGTGAGCGTCGCCGCGGGGAAGGTGGCCTGGGCCAGGTAGTGCGGCACGTGCGCGGCCACGCCGAGCGCGTCGACACCGGCCTCGCCGAGCCGCAGCTCCAGCAGGGCCGAGGCGCTGCCCGGGATCCGCAGGTCACCCCAGTAGACGGGGTAGGACTCGATGAGCGAGCGGCGGGTGGCGTGCGCGGTCACCGTGACCGGCCGGGTGTGCGGCACGGGCATGGGGATGGCCTGCAGCGCCACCACCGACGTCACCCCGAGCTCCTCCACGAGAGAGGTGACGGCGCCGGTGAACGCCTCCCAGCGGTAGTCCGGCTCGGGGCCGTGCAGCAGCAGGAACGGCTCGCCGGAGTCGTCCTCCAGCGCGCTGAGCAGGATCTCCGGGGCGTCGAAGGACTCGTAGCGATCGCCGGAGAACGACATCCGCGGGCGCCGGGCGCGGTAGTCGACCAGCAGGTCGGCGTCGAGCCGGGCGATCGTGCGGTGCGGCAGCGTCTCGAGCAGGTGCCCGGCCGCCAGCGCCGCCGACGACGCCGCGTCGAAGTCGCCGGAGAGGGCGTGCAGGAGCACCAGGCCGCGCCGGTGCTCCGGCGCGCCCACCTCCGCCTCGGCGGCGAGGAACGGCTCGGCATCGGGGAGCAGCTCGACGAGCTCCTCCGGTAGCTGCGCCACGGTGGGCACCTCCTGCTGGTCGTCGTCAGCAGGGAGCAGCGCCGGCGGGCGGCGCCGCATTCCCGGCCTCACCCGCGGCGGGACCCTCCGCCGCGGGCGCCCGGGTGAGCACGGCCCCGTCGTCGCCGCCCGCGACCCGGGCGTGCGTGCCGTCGCCGGCCACCTCCGGGTGGCGGCCGTCGAAGACGTCGCGCACGTACCGGTAGGTGACGGCGATGAGCGCGGCGACCGGCACGCCGAGGAAGGCGCCGATGATCCCGGCCAGGCTGCTGCCGGCGGTGACGGCGAGGATGACCACCGCGGCGTGCAGGTTGAACCCGCGGCCCTGGATGATCGGCTGCAGCACGTTGCCCTCGAGCTGCTGCACGAGCAGCACGATCCCGAAGACGATGAGCGCCACGGTGAAGCCCTCGTCGACCAGCGCGATCAGCACCGCGAACGCGCCCGCGACGAAGGCGCCGATGATCGGGATGAACGCGCCGAAGAAGGTGAGCACGGCCAGCGGGATGACCAGCGGCACGTCGAGGATCCACAGCCCCAGGCCGATGAAGAACGCGTCGACGAAGCCGACCAGCGCCTGCTGCTTGATGAACTCCGACAGCGTCGACCACGTCTTCTGCGACAGCGCGGCCACGTGCGGGGCGGCCTTCGGCCCGGCCTGCGCGGCCAGCCACGGCACCCAGCGCGGGCCGTCCTTGATGAAGAAGAAGGCGAGCACCAGGGCCAGCACCAGGTTGATCAGCCCGTTGCCGACGGCGGAGGCCCCGGTCGCGGCGTAGCCGGCGATGTTGGAGGCGTTCGCCTGCACCGAGTCGATCGCCTGGTCGACGTACTGGCCGAGCTGCTCCTCGTCGACGTTGAACGGCGGGCCCTGCAGCCACTGCTGCACCTGCTGCAGGCCGCTGGCGAACTGGTCGGCGAGGTCGGTGACCTGGGCGGCGACCTGCGGGGCGATGACCGCGATGATCCCGCCGATCAGCGCGAGGAACAGCAGCAGGACGAGGGCCGCGGCCAGTGCGGGGGGCCAGCCGTGCCGGCGCAGGAACCGGGTGGGCGGCCACAGCACGGTGGCGAACAGCAGCCCGAGGATGATCGGCAGCAGGATCACCCACAGCCGGCCGAGCACCCACCCGACGACGACGAGCGCCGCGGCGATGAGCAGCAGCTGCGCCGACGCGATCGCCAGCGTGCGGGTGGCCTCCCGCGCCCGCTCGCCGCGCTGCCAGGTGGGCGTGGGCGCCACGGTGGCCCGGTGGTCGCCGGTGCGCGGGTCGCCCTGCCCGCCCTCGCCGGTCAGCTCGGGCACGGGGTGCTCGGACGACCGCCGGCCGCCGTCCCCGCCGGGCGGGCGGACCGCGGGGCCGCCCGCGGCGGACGCGCCGGCCGGTGCGGAGTCCCGGCGTCCGGGAAGGCGGAACCTCATGGACTCCATCGCACCACGGATCACCGGTGCCCACCGGTCGGGCCGGGGTCGGCATCCCGGGGCGCCGACCGGGTACGGAGGGCCTGCCGGGGACCCCGCCCCGGTCCGTCCCGAGAGGTCCCGCCATGCCCGAGGTCCCGCAGCCGGTCACCGACAACAGCGTCAAGGTGCGGCAGCTGTCGCACTACCAGTTCAGCTGGATCGCCGGCGAACCCGGCAAGCCCGGCACCTACACCCTGCAGCTGGTCCTCGACCAGGGCGCGTGGGAGGAGGTCCTCACCCTCGACCCCGACGACGCCGACAACCTGCAGGACCTGCTCACCAACACCGAGACCGTCCACTACGACATCGAGCGCCGGGTGCTGATGTTCGGCGTGACGAAGACCGGCTCCTGACGGCCCGGGCACGGCCCCGGCGCCCGCGCACGGGGCGCTAGCGTCGGGGTCGTGCCCAGGACCGCCACCGCCGACCGTGTCGACCGACCCGCCCTGCTGGAGTTCCTCCGCCCGCGGCACCACGCCGTGCTGCTCACCCGCCGCCGCGAGGGCGGCGTCCAGATGTCCCCGGTGACCTGCGGCGTCGACGCCGAGGGCCGGGTCGTCGTCTCCACCTACCCGCAGCGCGCGAAGGCCCGTAACGCCCGCCGCGACCCCGCCGTCTCCCTCTGCGTGCTCTCCGACGACTTCGACGGCCCCTGGGTGCAGCTCGACGGCACCGCCGAGGTGCTCGACCTGCCCGACGCGCTCGAGCCGCTCGTCGAGTACTTCCGCTCCATCAGCGGCGAGCACCCCGACTGGGACGAGTACCGGGCGGCGATGACGCGGCAGGGCAAGTCGCTGCTGCGCGTCACGATCGACTCCTGGGGACCGGTGGCCACCGGCGGCTTCCCGCCGGAGCTCGACGCCGGCTGAGACGGCGCGCCGGGCAAGCCCAGGAGCTTGCCTCCGCGCCGCGGGAGGGCGACCCTCCCTGCGTGCCCCTGGCCCTGGCCTGCGCCCCGCTGACCGGCGGCGTCCCCGCCCCGCCGCCGGAGCTGGGACCGGCCGCCCGGCCGCTGGGGGAGGGGTGGGCCGCGCCGACCGCGGGGCCCGCGGCGGCGGTCGAGGCCGTCGCCGCGCTCGTCCGCCGCGGCGGCTGGCGGATCGGGGTGGGTGCGGCACCGGGTGACGACGACGGCCCGGTGGCGCTCGCCGCCCGCCGCGCGCTCGAGGCGGCCTCCCGGCGGCCGGCGCGGCTGGCGGTGCGCGGGACCGACGCCGGCGCCGCCGCCGACGCCCAGGCGGTGCTCGCCGCGCTCGCCGTGCTGCTGGCCCGCCGCAGCGACGCGGCCTGGGCCGCCGTGGACCTCGTCGCCGCGGGCGGCACCCGGGCCGCGGCGGCGTCGGCGCTCGGGATCTCCCGCCAGGCGGTCGCCCAGCGGCTGGCGGCCGGCGGCTGGGACCTGGAGCAGGAGCTGCGCCCCGCCGCCGCCCGGCTGCTGGCCCGTGCCGCCGGCTGACCGCTCGCGCGGGGGACACCGCCGCGCGTCGCGGTGCGGTGATCGGCGAGGATGGACCGTCCGGAACACCCCCGACCGGAGGTCCGCCGTGCCCGAGCAGCCCCAGCGCAACGCCGAGCTCCTCGGCATCTACGTCAACGACCACCTGGCCGCGGCCACCGGCGGCATCGAGCTGGTGGGCCGCATGATCGGCGTGCACCGCGGCAGCCGCTGGCAGCAGCCCCTGGAGCAGCTGCGCGACGAGCTGTACGAGGAGCGCGCCGCCCTGCGCCGGGTCACCGAGGTCCTCGGCATCCCGGTGCGGCAGTACAAGCAGGTCGGCGTGTGGCTCGCCGAGAAGGTGACCCGCGCCAAGCTCAACGGCCGGCTGCTGTCGCGCTCGCCGCTGTCGGACCTCGTCGAGTTCGAGTTCCTGGCGTCGGCGGTGCGCGGCAAGCGCAGCGGCTTCGAGACCCTGCGGATCGTCTCCGAGGTCGACGGCCGCCTCGACGGCGCCGAGCTCGACCGGCTCATCGACCAGGCGCACCGCCAGTACGAGTGGCTCACCGACGCCCGCCGCGAGATCGCCGCCGCCACGTTCGGCGGCCGGCCGGAGGCGGCCGTCCCCAGCGACGTCGACTGAGGGCTGGTAGCAACGACGCCATGTGCCACGACCCCGCCAGCCGCCCGCCCGCGCCGCCCCGGACGGGGGAGGTCGGCGGCTCCGGGCTGACCACGCTGACCGCGGCCGACGGCACCCGGCTGTCGGCCGCCTGGGCGCTGCCGGCCGACGTCGGCGCCGCCGGGGCGGGTGTCGTCGTGCTGCCCGACATCCGGGGCCTGCACCCCTACTACGTCGCTCTGACCGAGCGGTTCGCCGAGGCCGGGCTGCCCGCCGTCGCGATCGACTGGTTCGGGCGCACCGCCGGCGTCGCCGCGACCGGCACCCGCGACGCCGACTTCGACTGGCAGACGCACATCCCGCAGACCACGCCCGCGGGCATCGACGCCGACCTCTCCGCCGCCGTCGCCGAGTTGCGCGCCCGCACCCGCCCCGACCTCCCGGTGCTCACCGTCGGGTTCTGCTTCGGCGGCAGCCACTCCTGGCGGCAGGCCGGCGGGGACCTCGACGTCGCCGCCTGCGCCGGGTTCTACGGCCGGCCGGCCATGGTCGGGGACGCCGCCGTCCGCGCCACCCGGCCCACGCTGATGCTCATCGCGGGGGCCGACGCCGTGACGCCGGTGGAGGAGCAGCTGGCGCTCGCGGAGACGATGCGCTCGGGCGGGGCCGACGTCGAGACCGCCGTCTACGACGGCGCGCCGCACTCCTTCTTCGACCGCGCGGCCCCCGAGTGGGGCGAGGCCTGCCAGGACGCCTGGCGGCGGATCCTCGCGCTGGCCGACCGGGTGGCCGCCGGGGCGGCACGGTGAGCGGGCCGGGCGGGGAGCCGATCGAGGAGGGCGTCCTCGAGCTGGCCCGCCGGGTCTTCGACCTCGCCCGCGCCGGGCACACCGAGGAGCTCGCCGCCTACGTCGACGCCGGCGTGCCGGTCGACCTGACCAACGAGAAGGGCGACACCCTCCTCGTCCTGGCCGCCTACCACGACCACCCCGACACGGTGGCCGCCCTGCTGGCCCGCGGCGCCGACCACGGCCGGGCCAACGACCGCGGGCAGACGGCGCTGGCCGCGGCCGTGTTCCGCCGCTCGGAGGCCGGCGTGCGGGCGCTGCTGGACGCCGGCGCCGACCCCGACGCCGGGGGGCCGAGCGCCCGCGAGACCGCCGCGTTCTTCGAGCTGCCGGAGATGGCCGCGCTGCTGGACCGCGACACCCGCTGACGCCGGCCGCGCCACCCGGCGCGCCGTGACACCCTGGTCGCGCCCGCGGCACGGTCGCCCCGGGCGGCACCGGACGGGGGAGGGGGACCCATGGCCGCTCAGCAGCACCTGCCCGGACCGGGCGCGGACCGGGCCCGCGGCGGGAGCACCCGCCTCACCCCCACCGACGAGGAGGCCGTCGTCGCCGCTGCCCTCGACGCCGTGGCGGTCGATCCCGACGCCGCCGTGACGGCACCCGAGCCGGCCGCGGCCGGACCGGCCGAGGCCGAGCCCGTCGGGCCGGGCGGGCTGCTGTCCGGCGCGCTGCCCCGCTGGCTGGTGCTGCTCGTGGGCGCCGCGGCCGCGACGATCGCCGTCGCCGGGGTGCGCGAGATCGCCTGGCTCGTCGCGCCGGTGATGCTCGCGCTGGTCGTCGTCGTCGCGCTCATGCCCGTGCAGCGCTGGCTGCTGCGGCACGGTGTGCCCCGGGCGGCCGCGGCCACCGTCCTGCTGCTGCTCGTGTGGGGCGTGCTGCTGGGGCTGGGCTCGCTCCTGGTGGTGGCGATCGCCCAGTTCGCCGTCCTGCTGCCCGACTACGCGCCGCAGTTCGCGGTGCTGCTCGACAACGCCGTGGAGCGGCTCGACGAGGCCGGGCTGTCCTCGACCCAGATCCAGGAGCTCGTCGACCGCTTCGACTACGGCCAGCTCGTCGGGCTCGCCACCGACCTGCTGACCCGGGTCACCGACACCGCGACCACGCTGGTGCTGCTGCTGTCGGCGATGGTCTTCCTCGCCATCGAGTCCGGCGGGTTCGGCCGGCGGCTGGCGCTGGTGGCCGAGGACCGGCCGCACCTGCCGATCGCGCTGGGCCTGTTCGCCCGCGGCACCCGCTCCTACCTGCTGGTGAGCACCGTGTTCGGCGCCATCGTCGCGGTCGGTGACACGATCGCGCTGGCCATCCTCGACGTGCCGCTGCCGGTGCTGTGGGGCCTGCTGTCGTTCATCACCAACTACGTGCCGAACATCGGCTTCGTCCTCGGCGTCATCCCGCCCGCGCTGCTCGCGCTCCTCGACGGCGGCTGGACCGAGTTCTGGGTCGTCATCGTCGTCTACTCGCTGCTCAACTTCGTCGTCCAGACGCTCATCCAGCCCCGCTTCGTGGGTGACTCCGTCGGCCTGTCGATGACGGTCACCTTCCTCGCGCTGCTGTTCTGGGGCTGGGTGCTCGGCGCGCTCGGCGCCCTGCTCGCCATCCCGCTCACGCTGCTGGTCAAGGCGCTCCTGGTCGACGTCGACCCGCGCGGGCACTGGCTCGACGCGCTGCTGCGCGAGGAACCCAGGGCGCCGCGGACCAGCCGTGCGCGGCAGCGCGCCCACGCCCGCCGGGCCGCGCTCGCGTCGGTGCGCGCGATGCACCCGCACTGGCCCGCCCGCCGCGGCTCCGCCGCCGCCGACACGCCGCCCGACCTGCAGGAACACCCCGCCGACACCCGGGCCGCGGGGAATGTCGGACCCCAGGAGGACGTTGATCCACAGTCGGGCGCGGTGCCCGGCAGCACCCCCTGAGGAGGCCCCCGTGAAGGGCGATCGTGTCGAGGTCGTGATCGACGCCGGCGGCAGCACCCGCACCTACGAGATCGAGGCCACCCGCGCCGGCCGGCGGGTGGAGGTCAGCAACGGCCGCGGCGTCGTGGAGGTCACCGAGACCACCCGCGGCGGCACCGCGGTGCGCACCGCGCGGTTCATGTCCGGCCGCGTGCTGGCCCTGGTCGAGCACCCCGCGTCCCGGGCCGGGCTCGACGACGACGAGCCGGTGACGCCGTTGCGGCGCACCGCCTGAGCGCCGCTGCCCGTCCGGGCGCCGGCCAGGAACTCGTCGTCCTGGTCGGGCTGCAGGGCGCGGGCAAGTCCACCTGGGTGCGCGAGCACCTGGGCCGCACGCACGCGGTGGTGAGCAAGGACCACTGGCCGCGGGCGCGGCGGCGCGAGGCCCGCCAGCAGCGGGTCGTCGCCGAGCTGCTCGCGGCCGGGCGCAGTGTCGTCGTCGACAACACCCACCCCTCGCCGGCCGAGCGGGCACCGCTGGTGGCCGCGGCCCGCGCGGCCGGGGTGCCGGTCCGCGCTGTGTGGCTGGACACCCCGCGCGCCACCTGCCTGGCGCGCAACGACGCCCGCGAGGGACGCGCGCGGGTCCCGCCCGTCGGGGTGTACGCCACCCTGGCCCGGCTGGTCCCGCCGTCGACCGACGAGGGCTTCGACCGGGTCGACGTCGTCCGGCCCGGCGACACGGCGCACGGCTGAGGGACGCCGTGTGCGGGCCGGGGGAGCGGTGCGATAGACACTGCAGGCCGTCCGCCCCCGCCCCTGGAGGTCCCGCCCGTGCTGGCCAGCATCGGATACGCCGTCGCCTACACCGCCGTCGGCCTGGTGCTGCTGGCCCTGGGGTACCTGGTCCTCGACCTGCTCACCCCGGGCCACCTGGGCCGGCACATCTACCAGGACCGGTCGGTCAGCGCCGGCATCGTGCTGGCGGCCGGCTTCCTCGCGCAGGGCGCGATCATCTTCACCACCATCTGGACCAATGCCACCTCCGGCTTCGGCCAGGCGCTGCTCTACACCGTCGTCTTCGGGGTGCTCGGCGTGCTGCTGCAGGCCCTCGCCTTCCTGGCCCTCGACCTGCTGACGCCCGGGAAGATGGGCGCGCTGGTCACCGAGGTGGCCTTCCACCCCGCGGCGCTGGTCAGCGCCGCCGCGCAGCTGTCGGTCGCCGCGATCATCGTCGCCTCCATCTGGCCCTGAGCCCCGCCCGCCGGACCCGCGGCAGGCCCACGGCGGGCCCGCCGTAACGTGTCCGGCGCAGCGCGGGCCGCCTCCGGATCCCGGGAGGCGGCCCCCACCAGGAAGGCCGGCGACGACGCCGCCCCACCAGCGAGAGGAACTGCCATGAGCGAGGCCACCCCCCGCGTCGCCATCGTCACCGGGGCCGCGCGCGGCATCGGTGCCGCGACCGCCAAGCGCCTGGCCGCCGACGGCTTCGCCGTCGCGGTGCTCGACCTCGACGAGTCGACCACCAAGGACACCGTGGCCGAGATCGAGGCCGCCGGCGGCAGGGCGCTCGGCGTCGGTGCCGACGTCAGCGACGCCGAGCAGGTGCAGGCCGCCGTCGACCGGATCGCCGCCGAGCTCGGCGCGCCCGTCGTGCTGGTGAACAACGCGGGCGTCACCCGCGACAACATGCTGTTCAAGATGACCGAGGTCGACTGGGACGTCGTCATGAACGTGCACCTGCGGGGCTCGTTCCTCATGACCCGCGCCTGCCAGAAGTACATGGTCGACGCGAAGTGGGGCCGCGTGGTCAACCTGTCGAGCGTCTCGGCGCTGGGCAACCGCGGCCAGGCGAACTACTCGACGGCGAAGGCCGGCCTGCAGGGCTTCACCAAGACCCTCGCCATCGAGCTGGGCAAGTTCGGCGTCACCGCCAACGCGATCGCCCCCGGCTTCATCCAGACCGAGATGACCAAGGCGACCGCCGAGCGCATGGGCATCCCCTTCGACGACTTCGTCAAGGGCGCCGCCTCGCAGATCCCGGTGGCCCGCGTCGGCCAGCCCGAGGACATCGCCCACCTGGTGTCGTTCTTCGTGAGCGAGGGCGCGGGCTTCGTCTCCGGCCAGGTCGTCTACGCCGCGGGCGGCCCGAAGGCCTGAGCGCCCGGGCGCCACTGGCGCAGGAGGCACGGACGTACGTCACGCCGGCCGGCGGGCACAGCGCCCCGCCGGCCGGCGTTGCACCATCCGTGACCGCTCCGCTCCGCCTCGTCGTCCTCGGTGACTCGATCGCGTACGGGACCGGCGCCGCCCGGGTCGAGGACGGCCTCGGCCCGCGTCTCGCGCAGGTCCTGCGCAGCGAGGGCATCGACACCGAGCTCACCGTGCTCGCCGTCCCCGGCGCCGTCTCCCGCGACCTCGCCGCGCAGGTCCGCCGCGCCGCCCCGTTGCGCGCCGACCTCGCCGTCGTCGTGGTCGGCGCCAACGACCTCGCCCGGTTCCTCCCCGTCGACCAGGCCACCGCCGCCCTCGGGGCCGCCGTCGCCGACCTGCGCGCCGCCGGCACCGACGTGGTCGTCGTCCCCGCGCCGGACATGTCCAGCGTGCCGTTCGTCCCGCCGGCGTTCCGCCCGACCGTGCAGGCCGCCTGCCGGCTGATGCAGCAGCGGCAGGCCGCCGTCGCCGAGGCGCACGGCGCCGTCGTCGCCCCGGTGGCCGCGGAGGTGGCGGCCTCGTTCACCGCGGAGCCCGGGCTGTTCTCGGCCGACCGGTTCCACCCGTCGTCGGCCGGCTACGCACGCATCGCCGCGGCCCTCGCGCCGACGGTGCTGGCCGCCGCCCGGGACCGGCGGGAGCGCCGGGCGGCCTGAGCCGCCCGGCGCCCGCGCTCACATGTCGCGGTAGCGCTTCGCGGCCGCGAGCGCCTCGGTGAGCCGGCCGCGGTCCAGGTCGGGGCCGTAGCCGGGGGTGTCGCGCTGGATGCGCCAGCCCTCGGCCAGCGGCCCGAGGTCGACGACGTCGAAGCCCAGCTCGTCGATGAACGACGACACCGTCTCCTTCGCCGACGCGTCGTCGCCGGCGATCGCCAGCGCGCGGCGGTTGGCCGTGCCCGGCGGGGTGCGGCGGGCGGTGATGTCGGCGGCGTAGATGTGGTTGAACGCCTTGACCACGCGCGAGGTCGGCAGGTGCGCCTGCAGCAGCTCGGCGGTGGTGGTCGACTCGTCGTCGAGCTCGGCGATCTGCCCGTCGCGCTCCGGGTAGTAGTTGTTGGTGTCGATGACGACCTTGCCGGCCAGGGGCTGGACCGGGACGTCGCCGACCGCCTTGAGCGGCACCGTGACGACGACGAGGTCGCCCGCGGCGCCGGCCTCCTCCGCGGTGGCCGCGCGCACCGAGCCGCGCCGCGACGGGCGGGCCTCGATCCGGTCGACCAGGTCGGCCAGGGTCTCGGGGCCGCGGGAGTTGGACAGGACCACGTCGTAGCCCGCGTCGGTCGCTGCCTGGGCGAGCGCCGTGCCGATGTGGCCGGCGCCGATGATGCCGAGAGTCGTCATGCCTGCGGCCAACGCGACCGCCCGCCCGTCATTCCCGCCTCGGTCACCGCCGGTCCAGCGCGTCGGCGAGCAGCTCGGCGAGGTGGCTGCCCGGGCGGTCGGCCAGCGCGTCGAGCTGGGTGCGGCAGGAGAACCCGTCGGCCAGCACGACGGCGTCCGGTCCCGCCTCCCGCACCGCGGGCAGCAGCTGCTGCTCGGCGATCGCCACCGACACGTCGTGGTGACCCTTCTCCACGCCCCAGTTCCCGGCCAGCCCGCAGCAGCCGCCGAGCCGGGTGACCGTGGCGCCCGCCGAGCGGAGCAGGCGCTCGTCGGCCGCCCACCCCATGACCGCGTGGTGGTGGCAGTGCGGCTGCGCGACCACCTCGACGCCGGCCAGCGACGGCGGCGTCCAGCCCTCGGTGGCCCCGAGCAGCTCGGCGAGCGTCCGGGTGCCCGCGGCGACGCGCGCCGCCATGTCGCCCCCGCCCGGCCCGTCGAGCAGCTCGACGGCGTCCGAGCGCAGCGCCGCGGTGCACGAGGGCTCGACGCCCACGATCGGGACGCCGGCGTCGGCCAGCGGCACGAGCCGCCGCACCGTGTCGCCGAGGATGCGCCGGGCGGTGTCCAGCTGGCCGGTGGTGATCCAGGTCAGGCCGCAGCAGGTGTCGTCGCCGGGCACCTGCACCGCGTAGCCGGCGTCCTCGAGCACCCGCGCGGCCGCGTGCGCCACGTGCGGGGCGAAGTGGTCGGTGAAGGAGTCCACCCACAGTGCCACCGGCGCGCCGTCCTGCCGGCCCGGCGTCCACGTCTGGCGGAACGTGCGCGGCGCGAAGGAGGGCAGGTCGCGGCGCTGGTCGACGCCGGCGCCCCACCGCGCGAGCCGCCCGCCGACCCGGGACCGCAGCACGGCGTTGACCAGCCGCGGCGCCCGGGCGGCCAGGTCGGACCACATCGGCAGCTTGCCGAGCGTGTAGTGCGACAGCGGCCGCAGCCGGCGGCGGTAGCTCTGGTGCAGCACCTCGGCCTTGTAGCTGGCCATGTCCACGCCGGTCGGGCAGTCGCGCGAGCAGCCCTTGCACGACAGGCACAGGTCCAGCGCCGCGTGCACCTCCGGCGAGCGCCAGTCCCGCACCGGCCCGCCCGGGGCGAGCATCTCCTGCAGCACGCGGGCGCGGCCGCGGGTGGAGTCCTTCTCCTCGCGGGTGGCCGGGAACGACGGGCACATCACCGCGACTCCGGACGGGTCGGCCCGGCACTTGCCGACGCCGGTGCAGCGGTGCACCGCGTTGGACAGGTCGCCGTCGTCGTGGCGGTAGAGCAGCGCGAGGCCCTCCCGCCTGCGCGGCGCGGCCGCGACCCGGATGTCGGCGTCGAGCGGCGCGGGGCGCACCAGCACGCCGGGGTTGAGCACGTCGCTCGGGTCGAACAGGCCCTTGACCCGCGCGAAGAGGTCCAGCGCGGCGGGGGAGTACATGGTGGACAGCAGCTCGCTGCGGGCCCGGCCGTCGCCGTGCTCGCCCGACACCGACCCGCCGTAGCGGGCGACCAGCCGGGCGGCCTCCTCCACGAAGGCGCGGTAGGCGGCCCGGCCCCGGTCGGGCTCGCGCCCGAACGGGAAGTCGATGCGCACGTGCACGCAGCCGTCGCCGAAGTGCCCGTAGGGGACGCCCTGCAGCCCGTGCTGCTCGAGCAGCGCGTCGAACTCCCGCAGGTAGGACCCCAGCGAGGTCACCGGGACGGCGGCGTCCTCCCAGCCGGCGTGCGCGGGCCGGCCGTCGGAGGTGCGCGCGGCGAGGCCCGCGCCGTCCTCGCGGATGCGCCAGATCGCCGCGGCGTGCGCGACGTCGGTGACCACCATGCTGTCGAGCGCGCCGGCGTCGGCGACCACCCGCGCGCCGGTGGCCGCCACCTCGTCGACGGTGTCGCCGGTGACCTCGACGATCAGCCACCCGGCGCCCTTGGGCAGGTCCGGGACGACGGCGGCCGGCACGTCGCGCAGCCGCTGCACGATGCGCTCGTCGAGGCCCTCGACGGCGGTCGGCCCGTGCCGCAGCAGGCCGGGGGTGGCGTCGGCGGCGTCGGCCATCGACGGGTAGCCCAGCACCACGAGGCCGCGGTACGGGGCGTCGGCGACCAGGCGCACCGTGGCGCCGAGGACGACGGCGAGGGTGCCCTCGCTGCCGACCAGCGCGCGGGCGACGTCGAAGCCGTGCTCGGGCAGCAGGTGCTCCAGCGAGTAGCCCGACACCTGGCGGCCGAAGGTGCCGAGCTCGGTGCGGATGGTGGAGAGGTCGCCGGCGACGAGGTCGCGCAGGCCGTCCAGGCCGGTCACCGGTGAGCCGGAGGTCAGCCGCAGCCGCTGCCCGGTGCCGGTGACGACGTCGAGGCCCACGACGTTGTCCGACGTCCGGCCGTAGCCCAGCGCCCGCGAGCCGCAGGCGTTGTTGCCGATCATCCCGCCGATCGTGCAGCGGTTGGAGGTGCTCGGGTCGGGCCCGAAGCGCAGCCCGTGCGGGCGGGCGGCGGCCTGCAGCCGCGACTGCACGACGCCCGGGTCGACGACGGCGGTGCGCGCCTCGGCGTCGATCGCGTGCACGCGGGACAGGTACCGGCTGGTGTCGACGACGACGCCGGTGCCCACGGCGTTCCCGGCGATCGAGGTGCCGGCCCCGCGCATGGTCAGCGGGACGCCGAGCTCGCGGCACACCGACAGCGCCGCCACGACCTCGTCGGCGTCGCGCGGCCGGACGACGGCCTGCGGCAGCACGCGGTAGAGCGAGCCGTCGGAGGAGTACAGCGCCCGGGCCAGGCCCGAGTCGTCGACGTCGCCGATGCCGGCCCGGCGGAGTGCTGCGGAGACCTCGGTGGGGGGCGCGTCGACGGTCGTCACGCGCCCAGTGTCCCCGGTGCCGCCCACGGCGTGGACGGCACCGGGGAGGAGTGCGTCTCTCCGGCTCAGTCCTCGGTGGGCGGCTCGTCCTTGCCGGACTCCTCCGCCTCGTCGGCCTCCTCCTTGGTGTGGTGCACCGCGCCGTCGGCGTGCTCCGGGGGGCCGTAGACCGTGTAGAGGACCAGCGGGTTCGGCCCGGTGTTGAGGAAGTTGTGCTTCGTCCCGGCCGGGACGACGACCAGGTCGCCCTGCGCCACCTTCTTGGTGGACCCGCCGACCTTCGCCTCACCGACGCCGCTGACGAAGGTGAGGATCTGGTCGATGTCCTCGTGGACCTCCTCGCCGATCTCCCCGCCCGGCGGGATGGTCATGACGACGAGCTGGGTGTTCTTCCCCGTCCACAGCACCCGGCGGAAGTCGGGGCTCTCCTCGGCGACGGTCGCGATCGTGAAGTGGATGACGGACGCCATCGACACGCACCTCCTGGTCCTCGCGGCACCCGTGCGGTGCCTCCCGGGACCTCCTGCCCCCGACCCGCGCAGAGCATGCGTGCCGACGTCCCCCGGACGGCTGTGACCGGCGCCGCTGCCCTGCTACGGTGACGCCACGTCGGTTCGGATGTCCAACTGACGCCCGTCGATCCCCTGGGGGCGCGCGTGTCCCGCTCGATCCAGCAGGCTCCTCCCGCAGCGCCGCCGGCCCCCGCGCCGGCGGTCCAGCGGCGCACGCTCGCCGTCGTCGCCACCAGCACGCTCCTCGTGCTGGCCGCCTTCGTCACCCCGCTGGCCACCACGGTGTCCACCGCGCGCGACCTCGGCACCGGTCCCGGCGGGCAGGCGTGGCTGCTCTCGGCGATGAGCGTGGGGCTCGCCGCGGCGCTGCTGGTGGCCGGGTCGGTCGCCGACGACGTCGGGCGGCGGCTGGTCTTCACCGCCGGCCTGGTGCTGCTCGCCGCCGGCGCCGGCCTGACCGCCGCGGCCGGGAGCACCGGTGTCTTCGTGGCCGGGCGGCTGGTCGAGGGCGTCGGCGGCGCCGCGGTGCTCGCCTGCTCGCTCGGCCTGATCGCGCAGGTGTTCCCGCTCGGGCCGGCCAGGGCGCGCGCGGCCGCGGTGTGGGGCGCGGCGCTGGGTGCGGGCACCGGCGTCGGCGGGCTGGCCGCGGTGGTCCTCGACGGCGACGACGGCTGGCGCGCCACGCACGTCGCCACCGCCGCCGTCACGCTGCTGCTCGCCGTCGCCGCGCGCCTGCTGTTGCCGGAGTCCCCGCGCCCGCGCCGGCCGCGGGTCGACGTCGCCGGACCCGTGCTGCTCGTCGCCGCCGTCACCTGCCTGCTCGTCGGCCTGGTCGCGCCGCGCAGCGGTGCCGGCGCGCTCCCGACGGCGGTGCTGCTGGGCGGCGGCGCGCTGCTGGCCGCCGGGTTCGTGCTGGCCGAGAGCCGGGTGCGCACGCCGATGGTCGACCTCGGCCTGTTCCGCGTCCGCGGGTTCACCGCCGCGCTGGTCGGTGCCCTGGTCACCGGCGCCGGGACGGTCGGGCTGATGTCCTTCCTCGCCACCGTGCTGCAGCGCGGCCTGGGCGAGAGCCTCCTGGCGACGACGGTGCTCGTGCTGGTGTGGTCGGCGGTGGCCACGGCGACGTCGGTGGGCCTGCGCTGGCTCCCCGCCGTCGACGGGCGGCTGCTGCTGGCCGCCGGGCTGGCCCTCTCGGCCGCGGGCCTGGCCGCCCTCGCCGTGCTCGACGTGGACTCCACCGCGGTGCGTCTGCTGCCCGGGCTGCTGGTGCTCGGCGTGGGCTACGGCGTGGCGAACGCGGCGCTCGGGCGGGAGGCGGTGGCGCACGTGCCGGCGGAGCGGGCCGGCATGGGCAGCGGCGCGAACAACACGGCGCGCTACCTCGGCGCGGCGGTGGGCGCGACGCTGGTCGTCCTGCTGGTCACCGCGGGCGACCCCGCGGGCACCGCGGCCGGGCTGCTCGCCGGGTGGGACGCCGCGGCGCTCGCGGGCGCGGCGCTCAGCGCCGTCGGCGCGCTGGCGGTGCTGGCGCTGCGACCGGCGCGCCGCTGACGGCGGCCCCGGCGACCTGCGCGTCCACGGCCACGTCCGGGGCGTGCGCCCGCCGCAGCCGGAGCAGGCCGACGCCCACCAGCGCGGTGGCCGTCCCGGCCGCGACGGCCGCGACGGCGAGCACCGACAGGACGCCGGCCGCGGCGAGCGCCCCGACGACGGCGGTCTCCACCGCAACGGTGGCCCACACCGCCGCGGCGGCGGTTCGGTCTGCCGCCGCGATGCCGTTGTAGAGCAGCAGCTGGGCCAGCGCGAGCAGCGTGCCGGCGGCGGTGAACACCCAGGTCCAGCCGCCGAGGTGGGCGCCGTAGGCGGCGCCGCCGACCAGCGGCAGCGCGGCCGCGCCGAGCACCGCGGTGGCCAGCGTGAGCAGCCCGCCGACCGCCGCGACGACGCCGAGCGCCGCGGGCAGCGCCTGCCGCCGCGACGCCGGGTCGGCGAGCCGGGGGAGGAGCACGACGCCGACGCCCTGCGGCAGCCAGTAGGCCACCTTGGCGAACACCGCCCCGACGGCGTACTCGCCGGCCTGCGCCGCCGGCAGGTGGTGGCGCGCCAGCAGCAGGTCGAGGTTGACCAGCAGGACCAGCCCGAGCAGCGCGCCCGCCGCCCGGGCCGCCGAGCGCGCCGGGCCGCGCAGGCCCCGCGACACCCCCGGCCGCCCGCAGCCGAGCCACGACACCAGCGCGCCGGCCGCGCACCCGGCCGCCATGCCCGCCAGCGCCGCCGCCGGCGTGCCGCCCGCGAGCAGGCCGGTCACGGCTCCGGCCCACTTGAGCCCGCCGAAGGAGACGAACACCGCGGCCAGGCGGCCGTGCCGGCCGGTGCCCTGCAGGATGCCGTCGTACCCGCCGACCAGCGTCTGCGGCACCAGCGCGACGGCCAGCCAGACCGCGCCAGCAGCCCCGGGCAGGCGCAGCACCGACACCACGAGCGGCACGGCGGCCAGCGCGACCAGACCGACGGCGACGCTCGCGGCCAGCGCGGTGGCGTGCAGCCGCGGGACGGCCCGCGCCACCGCCGACGCCGGGTGCCGGCCCAGGTGCAGCGCGGCCGCCGTCTGCAGCCCGGTGGCCGGCACCGACCCGACCAGCAGTACGCCGAGGAGCGCGGCCAGCTCGCCGTAGGACTGCGGGGTGAGCGCCCGGGCGGCGAGCACGGTGACGACGTAGGCCAGGCCGCTGACCAGCAGCAGCGAGCCGGACACGAGCGCCGCCGGGACCGCGCCCGCCCCCGCGGGCCGGGCCGGCGCGGCTCCCTCCTGCGGGTGTCGCGGGCGGGGGAGGCTCACGCCGCCCACCTACCCTGCGGGAGACCTGCGGCCGGGCGCGGGCCGGCGGACGGGGACGGAGGGCGGGCGTGGACGACTGCGTGCTGCCCGACCGGTCGCCGTGGCCGGCCCGCTGGCTGGCGCTCGCCGTCGCGCTGCTCGTGAGCGCCCCGGCGCTGGCGCCCGGACACGTGCTGCTCGGCGACCTCGTCTCGGTGCCGCGGCTCGACCTCGACCTCGACGCGCTCGGCCTGTCCGGCGCCCTGCCGCGGGCCGTGCCCGCCGACGGCGCGACCGCGCTGCTCACCGCGCTGCTGCCCGGGGCGCTGGTGCAGAAGGCGCTCCTCGTGGCCACCGTGTACGCCGCCGTGCTCGGCGCCGCCCGGCTGGTGCCACCGGGACCCGGCGGGCGCCGCGGGCTGGCCGGCGCGGCAGCGGGTCTCGTCTACGGCTGGAGCCCCTACCTGGCCGAGCGGCTGCTGCTCGGCCAGTGGACCCTGCTGCTCGCCTGGGCGGCCCTGCCCTGGGTGGTGCGGGCGGGGGTGCGGCTGCGCGCCGGCGAGCCGGGCGCCCTGCCGCGGCTGGTGCTCGCCCTGGTGCCGGCCGTCCTGAGCCCCACCGGCAGCCTGCTCGCCGCCGGCGCGGTGGTCGCGGGCACCGGCCGGAGGGGCGCCGGGCGCGCCCTCGCGGCGGTCGCGCTCCTGTCGGCCCCGTGGGTGGTCGCCGCCGTGCTCAGCCCGGCGGCCGGCACGTCGGACCCGGCCGGCGTCGCGGCGTTCGCGGCCCGCGGCGAGAACTGGGCCGGGCCGGTGCTCGCCGTGCTCGGCACCGGCGGCCTCTGGAACGCCGCGGCGGTGCCGCCGTCCCGCGCCTCGGCGCTCGTCCCCGTGGTCACGGCGCTGCTGCTGGCCCTCGCCGTCGCCGGCTGGGCCGCCCGCGCGGTGCGGGCCGGCACCGGGACGCGGCTGCTCGTGCTCGGTGCGGCCGGGCTGCTCCTGGCCCTCGCCGGCGCGCTCCCCGGCGCCTCGGTGCTGCTCGAGGCGGCCGTCGCGACCGTGCCGGGTGCGGGCCTGTTGCGCGACGGGCAGAAGTGGGCGGCCTGGGTCGCCCTGCCGCTGGCCGTGGGCGCCGGGCTCGGCGCCCGCCGGGCGTACGCGGCGCTGCGGGACCTGCTGCCCGCGGCCGGCGCCCGGGCGGTCGCCGCCCTCGCGCTGCTCCTGCCGCTGGTCGCCGTCCCCGACCTGGCCTGGGGCGTCGGCGGGCGGCTGCAGCCGGTGGCGTGGCCCGCCGACTGGCAGGCCGTGCGCGAGGCGCTCGCCGACGACGACGCGCCGGGTGACGTGCTGGTCCTGCCCGCCGGCGTCTACCGCGCCTTCGACTGGAACGACCGCCGCCCCCAGCTCGACCCGGCCGCGCGCTGGCTGCCCCGGCCGGTGGTCGCCGACGACACCCTGCGGGTCGACGGCGAGGCGGTGCGTGGCGAGGACACCCGCGCCCGTGCCGTCCTGGCGGCCGCCGGCGACCCGGCGGAGCTGGCCCGCCTCGGCGTCGGCTGGGTGCTGGTGGAACGCGGCACGCCCGGCCCGGAGGTGCCCTCCGCGGTGGCCGGGCTGCCCGTGGCGTTCGCCGGCGACGACCTGGTGCTGCACCGCGTGCCGGGTGCGGTCGAGGGCCCCCGGCCGGCGGCCGGCCGGGCGGCCGCGGTGATCGCCGCTCACGGCCTCGCGCTGGGGATCGCCGGGGCCTCTGCGTTGTGGATCACCGTGCGGGCGTCTACGGTGGCGCTCCGTCGTCGCCCTCCGGAGAAACGAGTGACCGCGTGAAGACCCTCCTGGCCGTGCTCCTGTCCCTCGGCGCCGGTGCGGCCGTCGGTGCCGCCGCCGTCGCGGGCGTCACCGCCGTCGTGAACCCCGACACCTCCGCGGTGGAGCAGAGCGACCAGCAGCCGATCGACGTCCTCGACTACGGCACCCGCGGCTGACCCGGTGCCGGCGTCCGCCCGCGCGGACGCCAGCACCGCACCCCAGCCCCGCACGCTCGAGTCCCAGTCCAGCCCGGCCGCGTGCCGGGCCGCGGCCGCCCCCATCGCGGTGCGGCCGTCCTCGTCCTCCAGCAGGCGCCCGACCGCCTCGGCGAGCCCGTCGAGGTCCTCGACCAGCAGGCCCGTGCGGCCGTCGAGCACCGACTCGTTGAGCCCGCCCGCCGAGCGGTAGCCCACCGTGGGCGTCCGGTGCGTGCCGGCCTCGGTGACCACCAGGCCCCAGCCCTCCTTGACCGACGGGCACAGGTGCACCCACGCCCGGGCGAGCTCGGCGTGCTTGGCGGGCTCGTCGAGGAAGCCGTGGAACTCCACCCGGCCGGCGACGCCCAGGCGCTCTGCCTCGGCGCGCAGCCGCTCGTCCCACCAGCCCTCGCCGACCACCGACAGCGTGAGGTCCGGGTACCGCCCGGAGAGCCGGGCGAGCACCTCGAGGGCGTGCTCGACCCGCTTGTGCGGGACGAGCCGGCCGAGCACGACCAGCCGCGGCGTCGCCGAGCGGCGCACCGCCACGCGCGGCGCCGGCTCCACGCCGTTGGGCACCACCGCGACCCGCCCGGGCGCGACGCCCAGGCCGGCGAGCTCCGTGCGCGTCGCCTCCGAGACGGTCACGTAGCGGGAGCGCCGGTAGACCCAGGGCGCGAGCCGGGACTCCAGCCACCAGCCCACCGCGCCGCCGAGCCGGCCGAAGACGATCGGCCACTGCTCGCGGTGCACGTGGTGGACGAGCACCACGACCGGCGCCCGGGTGACCAGCGGGCTGCAGAACGGCAGGCCGTTCTGCACGTCGACCACCAGCCGCGGACGGCGGCGCGCGACGTGCAGCAGCGCCCGCGGGTAGACGCCGAGGCGCCCGCCGCGGCGGACCACCCGCACGCCGCGGACGACCTCCTCGCGCGGCGCCCGGCCGTGCGCGGCGCAGAACAGCTCGACGTCGAGCCCGGCGGCCGCCAGCCCCTCGGCGACGCGGTGCACGTACCGTTCCGACCCGCCGCCCTCCGGGTGGCTGTCGTCACGCCAGTTGACGAACACGACGTCGGCCGGCGGTCGTCGGCGGCGGGAGACGCAGATCACCCGCGGCACGATACAGACGGGTACCGGCCATTCCACCCGCCCGAATGGTCGACAGAGGAGGCGCGCAGAGAATGGACCGCTCGGCCACCCTGCGCCGGTCCGTCCGGCTGTTCCGGGCGTTCCTGCGCGAGCAGACCGACCCCGACACCTTCTACGGGGTGCTGGCCGAGGACTCCGTGCGGCAGCTGGCGCGCTGGGCCGACCTCGACGGCGCGACCGTGCTCGACGTCGGTGGCGGGCCCGGCTACTTCGCCCGCGAGTTCCGCGCGGCGGGGGCCACCTACGTGGGCCTCGAGCCCGACGCCGGCGAGATGGCCGCCCGCGGGGAGCCCGAGCCCGGCACGCTGCGGGCGAGCGGGGAGGCGCTGCCGGTGCGCAGCGGCGCGGTCGACGTCTGCTACTCGTCCAACGTGCTCGAGCACGTCGCCCGCCCGTGGGTGATGGCCGACGAGATGGTGCGGGTGACCCGGCCCGGCGGCACGGTGCTGGTCTCGTTCACGCCGTGGCTGTCGCCCTGGGGCGGGCACGAGACGGCGCCGTGGCACTACCTCGGCGGCGGCTACGCGCGCCGCCGCTTCCGCCGGCGCACCGGCCGCGAGCCGAAGAACCGGTTCGGGGAGTCGCTGTTCGCCGTGTCCGCCGGGGGGCTCGTCCGGTGGGCGCGGCGCTGCCCCGACGCCGACCTGCTCGCGGTGTTCGCCCGCTACCACCCGTGGTGGGCCGGCTGGGTCGCCCGCGTCCCGGGACTCCGCGAGATCGCGTCGTGGAACGTCGTCGTGGTGCTCCGCCGACGGGAGCGGTGACCACCGGTAACGGGCGGTATCGGCCCGCGTGACGATGGTGGTACGCGCCGGTATCCCCTGGACGGGGGAGCGGTACCGGCGGGAACCGGCCGGGTTTGGCGCGTGACCTACCCGACAGTAGTGTGACCCGCGCCGCGACGCCGGACCGGTCGTCGCACCCCTCGAGGAGGTCCCTCCGCATGCGTCGTCGTGGTCTCGGTCTCGGCCTGGTGGCCGTGGGTGCCGTCCTCCTGGGCGCCGCCCTGGCGATCCGGCTGTTCCTCGCGCCCGACCTGGTCCGCCTGCCGCTGGACCAGTCCGCGTCGGCCACGGCGTCGGGCAGCGACGTCACCTACCTCGACTTCTCCACCCTCGAGGAGGTCGACGGCGTCGACGCCACCGTGCGCCTGACGGTCCAGGGCGACGCGGGCTCCGAGGACGCCTCCGACGACGTCGCCGTGTGGTCCTCGGGCACCACGGTGACCGCCGAGGACGGGACGCTGATCACCGCGAGCAGCTACACCGCCTGCCTCGACCGGCGCGAGGCCGCCTCGGTCGACTGCGGCAGCGAGGCCATCGACGAGGAGCCGGCCGACGTCGACGGGCTGACCGTCACCTTCCCGTTCGGCACCGAGCAGCGCGACTACGACGTCTGGAACGTCACCACCGCCCAGACCTTCCCCGCCCGCTTCGAGGGCGAGGAGGAGATCGAGGGCCTCGAGGTCTACCGCTTCGTGCAGGAGATCCCCGAGACGGTGATCCGCCAGACCGAGGTCCCCGGCGAGCTGGCCGGCGTGCCCGACGAGGAGTCGGTCGAGGCCGACGTCGTCTACAGCAACACCCGCACGCTGTGGGTCGAGCCGACCAGCGGCGTGCTGGTCACCTCCTCGGAGGCCCCGGTCACGGTGCTGCGCGCCCCCGACGGCACCACCGGCGCCACGATCCTGCAGGCCGAGTTCGCCGCCAGCGACGAGACCGTCTCGGCCGGCGTCGAGCGCGCCGAGGACAACAGGGACAAGGTCACGCTGATCAGCCGCACGCTGCCGCTGGCGGTCGCCGCGCTCGGCCTGCTCCTGGTGGTCGCCGGCGTCGTGGTCGCCCTGCGGTCGCGCGGCGGCGCGCACCGGGCGGACACCGCCGGGGCGCCGGCGCAGGAGCCGGTGTCGTTCGCCAAGTGACCGCTCCCCGGGAGGGGCGCGGCCCCTCCCCGGGGCCGTGGCCGCGCCCCCGCTGACGACCGAGCCCGCCGGACCCCGTCCGGCGGGCTCGGTCGCGTCCCCGGCCCGCCCGGAGCCCGCCCGTGCAGACCGGGCCGCGCCGGACCCCGCGCCCCCGGGCCGGCTGCTCGACCGCGCGCGCCTGGCCGTCGTCTGCCTCGGCCTCGTCGCGCTGGCGCTGTCCCAGTCGCCGGGCCGGGTCGTGTCCGACACCAAGCTCGACGTCTGGGTCGACCCGCTCGGCTTCCTCGGCCGGGCGCTGTCGATGTGGGACCCGGAGGGCTTCGCCGGCCAGGTGCAGAACCAGGCCTACGGCTACCTGTGGCCGATGGGCCCGTTCAGCGTCCTGCTCCGCGGCGCCGGCCTGCCGCCCTGGGTGGTCCAGCGGCTGTGGTGGGCGCTGCTGCTGTGCGCCGCCTTCCTCGGCGTCGTGGTGCTGGCGCGGCGGCTGCGGATCGGCTCGCCCGCCGCGGTCGTCCTCGGCGGCCTCGCGTACGCGCTCGCCCCGCGGATGGTCACCTCGCTCGGCGCGACGTCGATCGAGGTGCTGCCCATGGCGGTCGCGCCGTGGGTGCTGGTGCCGCTGGTCGGCGCCGCGGCCCTGCGCTCCCCGCGCCGGGCGGCCGCGCTGTCGGGGCTGGCGGTGTTCTGCGCGGGCGGGGTCAACGCCGTCGCCGCGGCCGCCGTCCTCCCGCTGCCGGTGCTGTGGCTGCTCACCCGCCGCCCGGGGCGGGCGCGGCGGCGCCTGGCCGCCTGGTGGGCGCTCGCGGTGGTGCTGGCCACCGCGTGGTGGGCCGGGCCGCTGCTGCTGCTCGGCCGCTACAGCGTCCCGTTCCTCGACCTGATCGAGACGGCGGCGACGACCACCGCGCCCACCGACCTGCTGTCGGTGCTGCGCGGCACCGACCACTGGGTGCCGGCGCTGGCCACCTCCGCGGGCCCGCTGTGGCCGGCCGGCTGGTCGCTGCTGCACGACGCCGTCCCCGTGACCGCGACCGTGGTGCTCGCCGCCGCCGGCCTCGCCGCGCTCTGCCGGCCCCGGCTGCGCGAGCGGACCTGGCTGGTGCTGGGCGTCCTCGCCGGCGCGGCGCTGGTCACGATGGGCCACCTGGCCGCCGTCGACGGCGTGCTGGCCGGCTGGCTGCGCGAGGCCCTCGACGGCCCGCTGGCGCCGCTGCGCAACGTCCACAAGTTCGACCCGGTGCTGCGGCTGCCGCTGGTGCTGGCGCTGGTCGACCTCGTCGCCGCCGCTGCCGCCGCGGCGGCCCGCCCCGGTGCGGTCCGGCGCCCGGGCCGGCCGCTGCCCGCCCTCCTCGCCCGCGCCGCCGCGCCGCTGCGCCGGGCCGCCCCGGCCGCGGCCCGCGTCGGGTACCGGGCGACCGTGGCCGTGGTCGTGCTCGGCGTCGCCGGGGTGGCCCTCCCGGCGGTGCAGGGCCGGCTGGCGCCGCCGGCCGGGTTCGAGGCGGTGCCCGGCTACTGGCAGCAGGCCGCCGACTTCCTCGCCCGCGACACCCCGTCCGGGCGGGCGCTGCTGGTCCCCGGCTCCTCCTTCGCCACCTACGGCTGGGGGACGCCGAACGACGAGCCGCTGCAGGTGCTCGCCGAGTCGCCGTGGGAGGTGCGCAACGCGGTGCCGCTCGCGCCGAACGCGCACGTCCGGGTGCTCGACGCGATCGAGGCCCGGCTGGCCGCGGGGCAGGGCTCGGAGGCGCTCACCCGCTACCTGGCGCGGGCCGGCATCTCCCACGTCGTCGTCCGCAACGACCTCGACGTCGGGGCCTCCGGGTCGCCGCGGCCGGTGCTCGTGCACCAGGCCCTGCGGGACTCGCCCGGCATCCGGCGGGTCGCCGCCTTCGGCCCCGACTTCCCCGGCGCCGCGCTGCTGGGGCGCGTCTTCGACGCCGGGCTCGCCCAGCCGCTGCCCGCGGTCGAGGTGTTCGGCGTCGCCGACCCGGCACCCCGGGCCTGGACGGCGCCGCTCGCCGACGCCGTCACCGTGTCCGGCGGGCCGGACGGCATCCTGGCGCTGGAGGACCAGGGGCTGGTCACCGGGCGGCCCACCGTGCTCGCCGGTGCCGGCGTCGAGGGCACCGGGGCCGTGGCGGTCTCCGACGCGCTGGTGCGGCGCGAGCGCAGCATGGGCCGCCTGACCGACGCCGCCTCGCAGGGGCTGGCGCCGGAGGACCCGCTCCGCCTCGACGCGCCCGCCCGCGACCACCTGCTCGACGACCAGGCGGCCGCGGAGAGCGTCGTCCGCTACACCGGCGCCGTCCCGGGGGCCGCGGCGTCGGCGTCGGACGCCGACAGCTACGGCGGCGCGGACCCCGCCCGCTCGCCCTCGGCTGCCGTCGACGGCGACCCCACGACCGCCTGGTACCCGCCCGACGACGTCGGGACGCCGGCGCCGGTCGAGTGGACCCTGCGCACCGACGAGCCGGTCGGCGCCCTCGCCATGAGCGTGACCCTGCCGCCGGACGTGGCCGCCGACCCGCCGTCGGTGCTGCTGGTCGGTACGGACACCGGCTCGCTGCGGGTCCGCCCGGCCGCGTCGGCGGCGCCGCAGCAGGTGCCCCTCCCGCCGGGCGCCACGCGGTCGATCCGCCTCTCGGTGCCGGCGGGCGAGACGCTCGGGCTGGCCGAGGTGGCGGTCCCCGGCCTGACCGTCACGCGCTCGGTGGTGCTGCCCGACCCCGGCGTCCCGGCCGACGCCTGGGTGCTCGCCGCGGCCGGCGCCCCCGTCGCCGGGTGCGCCACCTCCACCGACGCCGACCTGCGCTGCGGTGCCCCGCTCGTCGACGCCGCCGAGGAGCCCGCCGGCCTCGACCGGGTGCTGACCGTGGCGGACACGGGGGGCGGCGACGCCTCCTACGACCTGGCGCTCACCGCGGTGCCCCGCGCCGGCCCCGCGCTCGACGAGCTGCTGGCCTCCTCGTCGGGGACGTTCAGCCGGGTGGCCGCGAGCAGCACCGCCGTCCCCGACCCGCGGGCGGGCGCCGCCGCCGTCGCCGACGGGGACCCGGAGACCGCCTGGCACGCCGCCGCCGACGACGGCTCGCCCACCCTGGTGGTCAGCTGGCTGACGCCGCAGACCGTCGACCGGCTGCGCGTGGAGACCGCCGGGTCGGTGACCGGTGCCCGGCCCGGCGCGGTCACCCTCTCCGGCGGCGGGATCACCCGCACCCTGCGCCTCGACGACGACGGCGCGGTCTCCTTCACGCCGGTGACCACCGACCGCCTGACGATCACCTTCGAGCTGGCCGGGCGCACCGAGTCCTTCGACCCCTACACGCGCACGACCTCCGACCTCGGCGTCGTCGTGGGCGAGCTCGAGGTCACCGCACTCGCGGTGCCCGACCCCGGCCGGGTGGTCGAGGTGCCCTGCGGCGAGGGGCCCGTGGTCGCGCTCGACGGGCAGCGGTTCGAGACGTCGGTGCGCACCACCCTCGGCGCGCTGCGCGACCTCACCCCGCTGCCCCTCGAGCTCTGCGACCCGGCGGGGGAGACCCTGCGGCTCGCGGCGGGGGAGCACCGGTTCACCGCCGCCGGCACCCCCGAGCTGGCCGTCCGGTCCGCCACGCTGCTGCGCACCGGCGGCGCGCTGGCCGCCACGCCCGGCGTCGACGTCGACCGCGCCGCCGCCGACGTCGTCCGCTGGGGGACCGAGCACCGCGAGGTCCGGGTCGCCGCCCGCGACGAGCCGGCCCTGCTCGTGGTGCCGGAGAACGCCAACCCCGGGTGGACCGCCACGCTGGACGGCGCCGCGCTGCAGGGGGTGGCCGTCGACGGCTGGCAGCAGGGCTGGGTGCTGCCCGCCGGGGCCGCGGGCACCGTCCGGCTGGACTACGGGCCCGGCGGCACCTACCGCGCGGCGCTGGCCGGCGGGGCCGCGGCGGTGGCGCTGCTCGTCGCGCTGGCGGTCTGGAAGCCGGCGTCCGCGCCCGGCCCGCCCGCGCGCCCGTCCGCCCGGCCCGCCCGCGGCCGGCGGTTCCTGACCGCGGTCGTGGTGCTCGCCGCCCTGGCCGGCACGGCGCTGGCCGGCGGGGCGGTGGGCCTGGCGGTGCTCGCCGTCGCCGCCGTGCTGGGGGTGGCCGCCGGGCGCCGCCGGTTCGCGGTGCTGGGCGTGCTCGCCGCGTCGCTGGTGGCGGCCGCGGGCGTCCTGCTGGCGGTCGACGGCGCCGCCGACGCGCGTCAGGCGCTCGGCGTGGCCGCGCTGTCGGTCGCCGTCGCCTCGGTCCTGCCGCTGCCCTCGGCGCCGCCGCTGCGCCGCCGGCGCGGGAGCGCCACGCCGTCGGCCACGTGACGGAACCGCCGCAGCGGCCGCTCCACCAGGACGTACAGCAGCCACGCGACGCCCACCCCCGCGAGCCAGGTGGCCGGCGCGACCAGCACGAGCGGGCCGGTGAACACCGGCGTGCCCGTGAGGTCGTAGCCGCCGGTCAGCAGCACCACGTGCACGAGGAACAGGCCGTAGGAGACCTCGCCGAGCAGCCGCGCGGTGCGGCCGGACAGCGCCGCCCGCACCCGGCCGCCCTGCTCGCCGAGGACCAGCGGCGCCACCAGCAGGACGGCGACGCCGCCGTAGAGCAGGGAGCGGGTGACGGCCTGGCCGGCCGACGGCGCGGCCAGGCCGAGCGGCCCGGCCACCGGCGTGCAGGCGATCCAGAACAGCACCGCCGCGCCGGCCCAGCAGGTGCCGAGGCCGCCGGCGAGCTCTCGGGCGATCCGCACCGGCCGCCAGCCCGGGTCGGCGACGGTCAGCGCCGCCAGCGCGACGCCGCCGGCGAACCAGCCCGAGAAGGCCGGCAGCCACAGGTCGGTCGGGACGAAGGTGCGCTGCGCGGTCCAGACGGCGACCAGCCAGGCCAGGCCGAGGAGCGCGACGCCGCCGAGCGCCGCCAGCACCGGCCAGGGGCGGCGGGGGTCGCGCCGGCCGAGGCGCACCAGCCCGCCGGCGGCCAGCGGCAGGACCAGGTAGAACGCGACCTCGGTGCACAGGCTCCACGTGTGCGTGAGGCCCGCCGCGAAGCCGCCGTCGTCGTAGACCTGCACGAGCAGCAGGTGGCGGACCCAGGTCGCGGGCCCGGCGCCGTCGTTGCCGGGCAGGAGCAGCAGCGCCGCGGCGACGGTGAGCCAGTACGCGGGCAGGATCCGCAGCGCCCGCCGCCACAGGTAGGGGACCGCGCGCGGCGCCGGCCGCCCCTCGGCCGCCGCCAGCAGGAACGGGCGGGACAGCAGGAAGCCGGCCAGCACGAAGAACACCGGGACCCCGACGTCGAGGTGGGCGAGGACGCGGCCGAGGGCGGAGGACGTGTGGTCGCCGGTGGCGAACGCGGCGTGGGTGAGCACCACCGCCGTCGCGGCGAGGGCGCGCAGGCCGTCGAGCGCCGGGAACGCCCGCTCGGTGCGAGCGGCCGGGCCCCCCTCCAGGGCGGCGGAAGCCGTCACCGGTCCTCCCGTCGTCGCGGTGTCCCTCCTGCGGGGAGCCCGTCCCGGCCAGCGTAGGAGGGCGGGGCTACCGGTCGGTAGGGTCCGCCCCCGGACGAGGAGGTGCCGTGCGGGGACGCGGACGGCTGGGCGAGCAGGTGCGCGCGGACTGGACCCGGCTGGGCGCCGAGGACCCGCTCTGGGCGGTCTGGGTCGACCCCGACAAGCGGGGCGGCCGCTGGGACGTCGAGGAGTTCCTCGCCCTCGGGCGCGACGACGTCGACCGCACCCGCGCCTGGCTGGAGCGCCTGGGCCTGCCCACGGAGTGGGACCGCGTCCTCGACTTCGGCTGCGGCGCCGGCCGGCTCAGCCAGGCCCTCGCCCCGCACGCCCGCGAGGTCGTCGGCCTCGACGTCTCCGGGCCGATGCTCGCCCGCGCCCGGGAGCTCGACCGCAGCGGCGGCCGGTGCCGCTTCCTGCTCGCCGAGGACGCCGACCTGCACCCGGTGCCCGACGCGTCGGTGGACCTGGTGCTCACCGAGCGCGTCCTCCAGCACCTCCCGCCCGGCGGCGCCGAGCGGGCGCTGGCCGGGTTCCTCCGCGTGCTGCGGCCCGGGGGCGTCGCGGTGCTGCACTGCCCGACGACGCCGCTGTGGACGGCCCGCGGGGTCGTCTGGCGGGTGGCCCCGACCCGGCTGGTGCGCTGGGCGCAGACCCGGCTGCTCGGCTATCCGGCGCCGATGCTCATGACCGGCGTGCCGGAGGAGCGGGTGCGGGCGGTCGCCGCGGCCGCGGGCGGCCGCGTGGTGGACGTGCAGGCCGTCGTCGAGCCGGCGACGCACTGGGCGGCGGCGCGCTACGTCGTCGTCAAGGACGCGGCCTGACCCAGGCCCCCGGCACCCGGGGTCAGGCGCGGCGGGCGACCAGCTGGACGAGGACCTCGGTCGCGACGTCGGTGTCCTCGGCCAGCGAGGTGACCTCGCCCCGCTCGACGCGGGCGAGCATCAGCTCGTTGAGCCCGCCCACGGCGGCGAGCACCAGCGCCCGGCCGACCGGGCGCACCTCCTCGGGGTGCCGCTCGGCGAGCTCGGTGGCCACCGCGCAGATGAGCTCGACGTAGCGGTCGATGACCTGGCGGCGCAGGGCCAGCGCCGGCCGGCCGGCGGCCTGCACCTCGACCAGCGCCGCCCAGGCGACCTCCGGGTTGGCCGCCAGCACCTCGAGGTAGGCGCGGACCGCGGTGCGCAGCCGGTCGGGCCAGGGGAGCCCCGCGGCCCGCTCCTGCGCCGCGTGCACCGTGGCCAGCATCTTGTCGGTGGCCCGCGTGTAGAGCTCGAGGAGGCAGTGCTCCTTGTCGCGGAAGTGCGCGTACACGATCGTCTTGGACACCCGGCCCTCGCGGGCGATGTCGGAGATCGTGGTGGCCCGGTAGCCCTTGGCCGCCATGCAGGTGGCCAGCGCCAGCAGGATCCGGACGCGCCGCTGGGCGTCGTCCTCGGTGAGGTCCTCCGGGGTCACGAGGGCTTCCACGCCCGTGATGCTAGGCGTCGCGGGGCCCCGCACCGGCCTCCGACGCGGCCGCCGTCCCGTTCCCGGCTCCCGCGGACGGCCCGGCGAACGACTCCGCGACGACGACGGCACGCGCGGTGTACAGCAGCCAGTCGTACGGCGTGCCCCACACCTCCTCGACCGGCACCTGCTCCCACCGGGCGCCCGGCCCCGTGGCCCGCAGCGCGGTGAGCCGGGAGAAGGGCAGCGCGCCGGTGCGCAGCGCCTCGTCGAGGTCGGGGTTGTAGCCGACCGGCACGGTCACCCACAGGTGCCCGCCCGGGGCGAGCAGCTCGTGCAGCCGCCGCACCGCCCGCCCCGCCTTGCCGGGGTCGCGCGGCTCCTCGTCGAAGCCGACGTGCTCCAGCGTGCTGATGGCCAGCACCAGGTCGTAGCGCCCGTCCCCGTCGAGGTCGACGACGTCGGCGTTGCGGACCCCCGGCGCCCGCTCGTACTTGTCGACGACGTCGTGGGTGACCGGTCGGTAGTGCGACAGCACGTTGCCGACCTCGAGGACGCGCGGTGCCGGCCCGTGCGCGGCCGGCGCGGCGTCGAGCACCGCCTCGGCGAGCGGCACCTCGACGGCGCGCTCGTTGAGCCACGTCCAGTGGTAGGGGTGGCGCAGCAGCCGGTGCTCGGTGCCCTCGTGCCGGACGGTCGCCGTCCACGGCCGGCCGGCACGGGCGCGGCCCAGCGCCCAGCGCGTCCCCCAGGACAGGCAGGCGGCGGCGACCGGGACGGCGCCCCGCTGCCGGGTGTGCTGCAGCACGCGGGCGGCGATGGCGGAGGCGGGCACGGCGCAGGAGTCTAGGTGCGCCGGGGGCCCGCCCCGGCCGGCGCCGCGGACCCCGGGGTCGGCGCGGGTCAGCGCAGGATCAGCGCGGTGGCATGCGCAGGGCGCCGTCGAGCCGGATGGTCTCCCCGTTGAGCATCGGGTTGTCGACGATCGCGAGGGCCAGCCGGGCGAACTCGTCGGCGACGCCGAGCCGGCGCGGGTGCGGGGTGGCCTGGCCGAGGGAGTCGCGCACCTCCTGCGGGAGCCGGGCGAGGATCGGGGTGTCGAAGGTGCCCGGGGCGATGGTGACGACCCGGACGAGCCGCTGGGCGAGGTCGCGGGCGGCGACGAGGGTGAGCCCGACGATGCCGGCCTTCGCCGAGGCGTAGGGGAGCTGGCCGACCTGTCCCTCGTAGGCCGCCACCGACGCGGTGAGGACGCAGACGCCGCGCTCCTCGCCGTCGACCGGCTCGTGGGCGGCCATCCGCGCCGCGGCCTGGCTCAGCACGTTGAAGGTGCCGATGAGGTTGACCCGCACGACCGACTCGTAGAGCTCCAGCGAGCCCGGCCGGCCGTCGCGGTCGACCACCCGCATCGCGCCGCCGCGGCCGGCGCAGTGCACGAGCGTGCGCAGCGGGGCGAGCCCGTCGGCCACCGCGACGGCGGCGGCGACCGCGTCGGGGTCGGTGACGTCGGCGGCGACGAACCGCGTCTCCCCGCCCAGGGAGGCCGCGACGTCGGCGCCGGCCGACGTCGGCAGGTCGACGAGCACGGTGGGCACCCCGAGTCCGGCGAGCCGGCGGGCGGTGGCGAGGCCCAGGCCCGACGCCCCGCCGGTGACGACCGCGGATCCTGCAGTGACGTCCATGGACCTGCCCTCCCTCGGGTGCGCGCCGGGCGGAGCCTCCCACCGCGGGTGAGGGGACTCACCGCCGGTGCGGGAACACATCGCCCGCCGCCGCTGTCGTCCCCTGGGTGACCGCCCCGACGAACGAGCGCACGCCCGTGCGCGCCTACGCCGTCTGGCTCACCGCGCTGGCCGCCTACGTGGTCGCCGTCTTCCACCGCGCCTCGCTCGGCGTGGCCGGGGTGGAGGCGCAGCAGCGCTTCGACGCCGGCGCCTCGGCGGTCTCGCTGTTCCTCGTGTTGCAGCTCGCCGTCTACGCCGGCCTGCAGGTGCCGGTGGGCGTGGCGCTGGACCGTTTCGGCTCGCGGCGGCTGATCGTCGCGGGCGGGGTCACGATGGCCGCCGGGCAGCTGGTGCTCGCGCTGGCCACCGACGTGCCCACCGCGATCGCCGCGCGCGTGCTGGTCGGCGCCGGCGACGCGATGACGTTCATCAGCGTGCTGCGCGTCGTCGGCTTCTGGTTCCCCGGCCGCACCGTCCCGCTGGTCACCCAGCTCACCGGCATCCTCGGCCAGGTCGGGCAGATCGTGGCCGCCTACCCGCTGGTCGCGCTGCTGCACTCGGCCGGCTGGCGCAGCACCTTCCTCGGCGCGGCCGCGGCCGGCGTGCTCGTCGTCGTCCTGGTGCTCGCGACGCTGCGCGACACCCCGCCCGGGACCGAGCTCGCCCCCGCCGCCGGGCTCGCCGACGTCCGGCGCAGCCTGGCGCTCACCTGGCGGGAGCCCGGCACCCGGATCGGTCTCTACACCCACCTGGTCACCCAGTTCTCTGGCACCGTCTTCGCGCTGCTGTGGGGCTATCCGTTCCTCGTCGTCGGGCAGGGGCTGTCCCCGGCGACGGCGGCGTCGCTGCTGACCCTGCTGGTGCTCGTCGGCATGGGCGTCGGGCCGCTGCTGGGCCGGCTGTGCGGGCGCTGGCCGCTGCGCCGGTCGGTGCTGGTCTTCTCGATCCTCGTGCTGACCGCGGGCACCTGGACCGTCGTGCTGCTGTGGCCCGGCCGCGCGCCGCTGTGGCTGCTCGTCGTGCTCGTCGTCGTGCTGGGCACCAACGGCCCCGGCTCGATGATCGGGTTCGACTTCGCCCGCACCTGGAACCCGGCCGAGCGGCAGGGCAGCGCCAGCGGGGTGGTCAACGTGGGCGGGTTCGTGGCCTCGCTGCTCACCATCCTCGCCGTCGGCGCGGTGCTCGACGCGCTCACGCCCGGCGCCTCCACCGCCTACGACCTCGACGCCTTCCGCGCCGCCTTCGCGGTGCAGTACCTGTTCTGGGCGGTCGGCCTGGTCGGCGTCGTCAAGCACCGCCGGGCGCTGCGCGCCCGCCTCGCCCGCGACGGCGTCGTGCTCGCGCCGCTGTACGTCGCGGTGTCGGCCCGGCTGCGCGGGGGCAGCGCCTACCGCTGAGCGGTCGCGCCCCACGGGGCGCGGACGGCAAGATCGCGGCCATGGACGTCGTGGTCGGGCTGGACAGCGGGACGACGGCGACCAAGGCGGTGACCGCGGGCGCCGACGGGCGCGTGCGCGACCTGGTGAGCGTCGGCTACCGCCTGTCGGTACCGGCGCCCGGCCGCGCGGAGCTCGACGCGCAGCGCCTGGCCGACGCCGCCGTCGAGGCGCTGGCCGCCGTGAGCGCCGCCGCGCGCGAGCGCGGCGACCGGGTGGTCGGCGTCTGCCTGTCCGCGGCGATGCACGGCCTGGTCCCCATGGACGACGACGGCCGTCCGCTCGGCCCGGTGGTCACCTGGGCCGACGACCGCGCCGCCGGCTTCGCCGAGGCCCTGCGCGCCGACGGCCGGGCCGGCGGGCTGCACACCCGCACCGGCACGCCGGTGCACCCGATGTCGCCGCTGCTCAAGCTCGCCGCCCTGCGCGCCGAGGACCCCGACCGGCTGGCGTCGGTGCCGCGCTGGGGCGGGGTCAAGGAGCTCGTGGTCTCCGCGCTGCGCGGCGGCCCGCAGGTGCTCGACCGCGCCTGCGCGTCGGCGACCGGTCTGTACGGCATCCGCGCCGGCACGTGGGACACCGAGGCGCTCGACGTCGCCGGCGTGCGCGCCGCCCAGCTCGGCGAGGTGCTGCCGACGACGGCGGTGCTGCCCGGCCTGCGCCCCGAGGTGGCCGCGGCCACCGGCCTGCCGCGCGACACCCCGCTGGTGATCGGCGCCTCCGACGGCGTGCTGGCCAACCTCGGCATCGGCGCGGTGCGGCCGGAGGTGGCCGCGGTGTCGCTGGGCACGAGCGGCGCGATGCGGGTCGTCGTCCCCGCGCCCACGGTCGACCCCGCGCACCGGCTGTTCTGCTACGCGCTCACCGAGGACCACTGGGTGGTCGGCGGCGCGGTCAACAACGGCGGGTCGGTGGTGCGCTGGGCGGCGCAGGCGCTGGCCGACGGCGACGCCCTGGTCGGCGAGGAGGCCGACGAGCTCGACGCCCGGCTGCTGGAGGAGGCGGCGGGCGTCCCGGCCGGCAGCGCCGGGCTGCTGTGCCTGCCCTACCTGCTCGGCGAGCGGGCGCCGTGGTGGCGCTCGGGCCTGCGCGGCGCCTACGTGGGCCTGCGCCGCGAGCACCGCCGCGGCCACCTGGTGCGTGCCGCCGTCGAGGGGGTGTGCCAGCAGCTGGCCCTGGTGCGCGACGCGTTCTCGGCCACCGGGCTGCCGGTCACCGAGGTGCGGGCGACCGGCGGCGCGGTGGCCTCCCCGCTGTGGGTGTCGACGCTCGCCGCCGCGCTGGACCTGCCGGTGCGGGTGGCCGACTCGCCGGAGGGCACGGGGCTCGGTGCCTGCCTGCTCGGCCTGCACGCGCTCGGCGCGCTGCCCGACCTCGACGCCGCCACCGCGCTGGTCGGCGTCTCCGACCCGGTCGAGCCCGACCCGGCCGCCGCCGACCTGTACCGGCGCACCCGGCCGCTGGTCGAGCAGTCGGCGCGGGCGCTGGCCGACGTCCTCACCACCCTCGACGCCCTCGACGACACCCCGTCCCAGACCCCCGCCTGAGCCCTGGAGGAACCGCCATGCCCGAGGTCGAGCCCGCGCTGGGTGCCGGACCGCTGCTCCTCATCGCCGCCGCCGCGGTGGGGGTCCTGCTGTTCCTCATCATGAAGCTCAAGCTGCACGCCTTCCTGGCGCTCGTCCTCGTCAGCCTCCTGACGGCGCTGGCCACGCGGATCCCGGTCGCGGACGTCGTGACCACCCTGACCACGGGCTTCGGCAGCACGCTCGCCAACGTCGCGCTGCTGGTCGGCCTCGGCGCCATGCTCGGCCGGCTGCTGGAGCACAGCGGCGGGGCGCAGGTGCTCGCCGACAGCCTCATCCGCCGCTTCGGCGAGAAGCGCGCGCCGCTGGCCCTGGGCGTCGCCGCGCTGCTGTTCGGCTTCCCGATCTTCTTCGACGCGGGCCTCGTGGTCTTCCTGCCGATCGTGTTCACCGTGGCCGCCCGGCTCGGCGGCTCGCTGCTCACCTACGGCCTGCCGGTCGCCGGCGCCTTCGCGGTCATGCACGCCTTCGTGCCGCCGCACCCCGGGCCGGTCGCGGCCGCCGAGCTGATCGGGGCCGACATCGGGCTGACGCTGGTCTTCGGCCTGCTCATCGGCCTGCCCACCTGGTACCTCGGCGGCTACCTGTTCGGGCTGTGGGCCGGGCGCCGGTACGACGTCGCCGTCCCCGACATCCTGGCCGACGGCTCCCCGCGCACGGCCGACGACGAGCCGGACCCCTCGGTGGAGGGCACCTCGCCGGCCATCGCGTCGGGCGGCTCCTCCGCCGGCGCCCGGACCGGCACCGCGACCCGCCCGGCGCCGCCCCGCTTCGGCACGGTGGTGGGCATCCTGCTGCTGCCGCTGGTGCTGATCTTCCTCAACACGGGGCTGTCCACGCTGGCCAGCGCCGGCGTGGTGGACGAGTCCTCCGTCGTCGTCCAGGCCGGCCAGCTGGTGGGCGCCACCCCGGTCGCCCTCCTCATCACCGTGCTCGTGGCGAGCGTGGTGCTCGGCCTGCGGCGCGGGCAGAGCGGCGCGCAGGTCGAGTCGATCGTCAACAGCGCCCTCGGCCCGGTCTGCGCGATCATCCTGATCACCGGTGCCGGCGGCATGTTCGGCGGCGTCCTGCGCGCGAGCGGCATCGGCACCGCGCTGGCCGACGTCCTCGGCGACATCGGCCTGCCGGTCATCGTCGCGGCGTTCGTCGTCTCGGTCCTGCTGCGGATCGCGCAGGGCTCGGCGACGGTCGCCCTGACCACCACCGCCGGCCTCATGGCGCCGGTGATCGAGGCGTCGGACGGGCTGACCTCGATCGACCTCGCCCTGATCGTCATCGCCATCGCCGCCGGGGCCACCGTTCTCTCGCACGTCAACGACTCGGGCTTCTGGCTGGTCAGCCGGTTCTTCCAGATGGACGAGAAGACGACGCTCAAGACCTGGACGGTCATGGAGACGCTGCTCGGGACGATCGGCTTCGCGCTGGCGCTCGTGCTCAGCCTCTTCCTGTAGCGGTCCGGGGCGCGGACGGCGCCGTTCCGCGCCACGATGACGGCCGGACCGCAACGGAGCGGGGAGGGTCGTCATGAGGGGTGCGGCGCGGGCGGCGGTGGCCGGCCTCGGGGCGGTGGCGGCGGTGGCCGCCCGGGACCTGGTGCAGCGGGAGCACACGCTGCTGCGCAACTTCCCGGTGCTCGGCCACGCCCGCTACCTGCTGGAGTCGATCGGCCCGGAGCTGCGGCAGTACCTGGTGGCCGGCAACAACGAGGAGCGGCCGTTCACCCGCGACCAGCGCCGGTGGGTGTACGCCTCGGCGAAGGGCGAGAACAACTACTTCGGGTTCGGCACCGACAACGACCTCGAGTACACCGCCGGCTACCCGGTGATCAACCACCGCACCTTCGGCCGCGCCGTCCCGCCGTCGCACCCGGCCTCGGCGGCCGACGTCGCCCTGCCCTCGGCGAAGGTGCTGGGCGGGCCGCGCGGTCGGGCGCGGGCGTTCCGGCCGGCGTCGGTGGTGAACGTGTCGGCGATGAGCTTCGGCTCGCTGTCGGGGGCCGCCGTGGAGGCGCTCAACCGGGGCGCGGCGCTGGCCGGGTGCCTGCACAACACCGGCGAGGGGGGCCTGTCGGTGCACCACCGGCACGGCGGCGAGCTGGTCTTCCAGATCGGCACCGCCTACTTCGGCTGCCGCGACGACCGGGGCCGCTTCGACCTGCGCCGGCTGCAGGACCTGGTGGCGTCGGCGCCGGTGCGGGCGCTGGAGGTCAAGCTCAGCCAGGGCGCGAAGCCGGGCCTGGGCGGGGTGCTGCCGGCGGCGAAGGTGTCCGCGGAGATCGCCGCGGCCCGCGGGGTGCGCGAGGGCGTCGACTGCGTGAGCCCGTCGCGGCACGCGGAGTTCACCGACGCCGACAGCCTGCTCGACTGGGTGGAGCTGCTGGCCGACGCGACGGGCCTGCCGGTGGGCATCAAGTCCGCCGTCGGCGACATGGCGTTCTGGGACGAGCTGACGTCGCTCATGGCCGCGGGCGACCGCGGGGTGGACTTCGTGACGATCGACGGCGGCGAGGGCGGCACGGGTGCTGCGCCGCTGATCTTCACCGACTCGGTGTCGCTGCCCTTCCAGCTCGGCTTCGCCCGCGTGTACTCGGCGTTCGCCCGCCGGGGGATCGCCGAGCGGGTGACGTTCGTCGGCGCCGGGAAGCTCGGCCTGCCCGACAACGCGGTGGTGGCGTTCGCGCTGGGCTGCGACACGGTCAACATCGCGCGGGAGGCGATGCTGGCGATCGGCTGCATCCAGGCGCAGAAGTGCCACACCGACACCTGCCCCACCGGCGTCGCCACCCAGAACGCGTGGCTGGCGCACGGGCTGGACCCGCAGCGGAAGTCGGTGCGGCTGGCCAACTACGTGGCCACCCTGCGCCGCGACCTGCTCAAGGTCGCCGAGGCGTGCGGCGTCGAGCACCCGGGGCTGATCGACACCGGGTCGGTGGAGGTGCTCACCGGGCGGACGGCGTCGACCCCGCTCGGCGAGGTCTACGGCTACGAGCCGGGGTGGGGGCTGCCCTCGGCCGCCGGCCGCGCGGAGATCGTCGCGCTCATGACGGACGAGGCGCCCCAGGGCGGCTCGGCGCCCCCGTCGGAGCACGCGCAGGGCTGACCCCGGCCCCCTGCAGGGGCCCGCCACGAGCCTGCGAGTGGTGGGGGGCAGGGGGCCCTTCCGCTATGCCTCGCCCCGGAGGAGCTGCTCGAAGGAGGGGACGTCGGCGAAGGGGTCCGCCGGGCGGGCCGACGCGGGGCGGCCGGTGACCAGGTCGGCCAGCTCGCCGGCGGCGCGGGTGACCCGGCCGCTGAGCTCGGCGCTGGTGCCGTCGCCGCCGGCCCAGTCCTCGCTCGCCGCGAACACCGCCGTCGGCACGGTCACCGCCCGCAGGTAGGCGAACAGCGGCCGCATGGCGTGCTCAAGCACCAGCGAGTGCCGCGCGGTGCCCGCGGTGGCCGCCATGAGCACCGGCTTGCCGGTGAGCGCGTCCTTGTCGAGCACGTCGGCGAAGGACTTGAACAGGCCGCTGTAGGAGGCGGTGAACACCGGGGTGACGGCGACGACGCCGTCGGCCCCGGTGACGGTCTCGATGGCCGCCCGCAGCGCCGCGTTGGGGAAGCCGGTGACGAAGGCGTCGGCGAGGTCGCGGGCGTGCTCGCGCAGCTCGACGACCTCGACCGTGGCGTCCTCGCCCCGCTCGCGCAGGGCGGCGACGGTCGCGGCGGTCAGCCGGTCGGCGAGCAGCCGGGTCGACGACGGCGTCGACAGTCCGGCGCTCACCACGGCCAGCGTGCGGGTGGTCACGCGGGCACCTCCTCGGCGGTGCGCCCCGTGACGTCGTCGCCGGCGGCGTGCACGGTCGGGTCGACCGCGCCGCCGCGCGCGGCGACGCGCGAGGCGTGGGTGGGGGCGTCGGGCACGTGCGCGGGCTTGAGGGCGGCGAACTCGCGGCGCAGCACCGGCACGACCTCCTCGCCGAGCAGGTCGAGCTGCTCGAGCACGGTCTTGAGCGGCAGGCCCGCGTGGTCGATGAGGAACAGTTGGCGCTGGTAGTCGCCGACGTAGTCGCGGAAGCCGAGGGTCCGCTCGATCACCTGCTGCGGGGAGCCGACGGTCAGCGGCGTCTCGCGGGAGAAGTCCTCCAGCGACGGGCCGTGGCCGTAGACCGGAGCCTCGTCGAAGTAGGGCCGGAACTCGGCGACGGCGTCCTGCGAGTTCTTCCGCATGAACACCTGGCCACCCAGGCCGACGATCGCCTGGTCGGCGCGGCCGTGGCCGTGGTGCTCGAACCGCGAGCGGTAGAACTCGACCATCCGCTGCGTGTGCTCCTTCGGCCAGAAGATGTGGTTGGAGAAGAAGCCGTCGCCGTAGTAGGCGGCCTGCTCGGCGATCTGCGGGCTGCGGATCGAGCCGTGCCAGACGAACGGCGCGACGCCGTCGAGCGGCCGCGGCGTGGACGTGAAGCCCTGCAGCGGGGTGCGGAACCGGCCGGACCAGTCGACGACGTCCTCGTCCCACAGCCGGCGCAGCAGCGCGTAGTTCTCGACGGCGAGCGGGATGCCGTTGCGGATGTCCTGGCCGAACCACGGGTAGACCGGGCCGGTGTTGCCGCGGCCCATCATCAGGTCGACGCGGCCGCCGGCGAGGTGCTGCAGCATCGCGTAGTCCTCGGCGATCTTCACCGGGTCGTTGGTGGTGATCAGCGTCGTCGACGTCGACAGCTGCAGCCGGCTGGTCTGCGCGGCGATGTAGGCCAGCGTGGTGGTGGGGGAGGACGAGAAGAACGGCGGGTTGTGGTGCTCGCCCAGGGCGAAGACGTCGAGCCCGACCTCCTCGGCCTTCTTCGCGATGGTGACGACGTCCTGGATCCGCTGCGCCTCGCTGGGCGTGCGGCCGGTCGTGGGGTCGGTCGTGATGTCGCTGACCGTGAAGATCCCGAACTGCATCTCGTCCTCCATCTAGTTGAGAGCGCAACTACGGTACCGCGTGCAACGCCTGAAGTCCTCGGGCATTCCCAGGCCCGCGTGACCGCGCCGTGACCTTCCCGTTGCTCTCGGTGACCGGTCCGGCACGGCCGGATGTGCCCACTCCGGAGGGGCCCGCGGCGCCCTCCCGCGCGGCAGCGGCGGTGGGAGCCTGTGATCACCGTCTCCGGCGCGCCGGGGCGGGCCGGGTCGGACGCGCACCGAGGGGGAACCGGGATGGCGCAGCAGGACGAGGGCACCGCCCAGCAGCGGGCGGAGGGCGGGGCCGGGCCCCGGCCGGGGAGCGGCCTCGACGGCCTCCTCGGCACGGCCCCGGTGTTCACCGGCGCCGTCCGCGGCTACGACCGCGGCCAGGTCGACGCCTACGTGGACTGGGCCGAGACCGAGGTGCTCGTCCTGCGCCGCGAGAACGACCACCTGCTCACCCGCTACGCCGCCGTCTCGGCCGACCTGCAGGCGGCGCGCGTCCGGCTCACCTCGCTCGTCCGCGAGCGGGACGCCGCACCCGGCCCGGAGGAGGCGCAGGCCCTCCGCGAGCGCGCGGAGCAGGAGGCCGCGGCGCTGCTCTCCGCAGCCGAGGAGGAGGCCCGGCAGGTCCTCGACGACGCCCGGACCGAGGCGGCGGCGCGCCTGTCCGGCGTCGCGGAGATGCGCGAGGCCGTGACGGCGCTGCGCGACCAGACCCGGTCGGAGGCCGCGGCGGTCCTGGAGGCGGCCCGCCGGGAGGCCGAGGGCCTGCGCCGCGCGGCCGCCGAGGAGCGCGACCGGCTCGACCGGGAGGCCGCCGAGGGGCGGGCGCGTGCCGACGCCGAGGCGGCCGAGCGGCGCCGCGCGCTGGAGTCCGAACTCGGCCCGCTGCTCGAGCGCTGCGAGCAGGCGCGCGGGTGGCTGCGCCGGCTGACCGGCCAGCTCGACGAGGCGCTCGCCGTGGTCGCGGGGGCGCTCCCCGGCGACGTCGCCGTCCTCGCCGACCGCCGCGAGGCGGGCACGGGAGGCGGCGCGGGAGGCGGCCCCGGGGACGGCGCGGCCGCCCCCGCGGACGGTGATGCGTCGCAGCTCACGGTGCTGCAGGGCGGCAGCCGGCCCGAGGTCGCGGCGGCCTCCTGACCGGCGCGGACGCCCGCCCGGCGGGGCCCCGGGGCACCCCGCCGGTCCCGGCCGTCCCACGGACATCTCCGGTCCCGTGTTGTCACGGACCGGTAACGACGCCTACCGTGACCGCGTCCGGTCGGTCGTCTCGTCCCCACCCGGGGAGCCTGACCGGACGCCGCCGAGTCGCGTCCGCACCCGCGGTCGCGAGCCGGGGACCCACCGCAGTCCTGGGGTGAATCGCACCCCGGCGAGCGACCGCTCGCCTGGTGCGTAGGGCTTCTTCCCGCCCGAACCCGTCAGCTAACCCGGTAGGCGGCCACGGAAGGAACGGAGAGTCTCCGCATGCCCGCCTCCGGGCCTCCCCGGCCCGCAGGTGCAGCCGTGCGCGCGCTGCGCGCCCCCGCGTCCGCCTGACGCCGGCTCCCACCTGCCCGCTCCCGGCCCCCCGCCGGGACCCGTGGACCGCGACATCCGCCAGACCGCGTGGCACCGCCCGATCCCCGGGCGACCCCGCACTCTCCCTCGGAGCACCCACCCCCTCATGCGTTCCCGTACCCGCACCTCCGCCGACGCGCCCGCGACCGTCGAGGCCAGCGCCGTCGAGAGCACCGCCGTCGACAGCGCCGCCGTCGAGAGCACCGACACCGCCGTCCTCGAGGCCGTCCGGCCCGCGAGGGTCCGCCGCGGCTCCCCGCTGCTCGGCCCCCGCCGCCCCGCCCTGCTGCTCGGCGCCGCGGCCGCCGGCGCGCTCGTCGTCGGCGTGCTGTCCACCAGCAGCCCCGCCGCCTCCGCCGGCACCGACACCGTGAGCGCCTCGGTGAGCGTGGCCGAGCAGCTCGGCATCCCGCAGCAGCCGGCCGCGTCCGCGCCGGCCGTCGAGGAGACCGACCTCGCGCCGCTGGAGGACCTCGCCGCCTCCCGCAGCCAGCGCTCGGCCGACGAGACCACCGCCGCGCAGGCCCAGGCCGCCGCCGACCAGGCCGAGCTCGACCGCCGCGCCGCCGAGGAGGCCGCGCGGATCGCCGCCGAGCAGGAGGCCGCCCGCCGCGCCGCCGAGGAGGCCGCCGCCCGCGCCGCCGCCGAGCAGGCCGCAGCGGCCGCCGCCGCGGAGCAGGCCGCCGCCGCCCAGCAGCAGTCGACCTCCGCCGCCGCCCCGGCGCCGGCCGCCTCCGCCGCCCCGGCCGCCCGCGGCTCCTTCAAGGAGTACGCGATGAGCAAGGTCGGCAGCGGCGAGCAGTTCTCCTGCCTCGAGAGCCTGTGGGGCAAGGAGAGCGGCTGGAACCCCAACGCGCAGAACCCGAGCAGCACCGCCTACGGGATCCCGCAGTTCCTCGACTCCACCTGGGCCAGCACCGGCATCGCCAAGACCTCCGACGGCTACCGGCAGATCGACGCGGGCCTCATCTACATCGAGGAGCGCTACGGCTCCCCGTGCGCCGCGTGGGCGCACTCCCAGTCCACCGGCTGGTACTGATCGCCGCGTGACGGAGGCCGGTCCCCGGGTCGTGCCCGCGGGCTTCGTCCGCGCGCACACCCAGGTCCGGCGTCCGTCGCTGGTCCCGGAGGTGCGGCTGCACGTCGCCGACGACGTCGTCGCCCTCTGGGAGGCCATGGAGGTCGCCGCGGGCGGCGCCGGTGAGGCGCCGCCGTTCTGGGCGGCCGCCTGGCCGGGCGGGCAGGCGCTGGCCCGCGCGGTCCTCGACGGCGCGGTGCCGGTGGGCGGCCGCCGCGTGCTCGACCTCGGGTCGGGCAGCGGCCTGGTCGCGATCGCCGCGGTGCTCGCCGGCGCCCGGCACGTGCTCGCCAGCGACGTCGACCCGTTCTCCCGGACGGCGGTCGGCGTCAACGCCGGCCTCAACGGGGTGACCGGCATCAGCGTCACCGGCGACGTGCTCGACCGCGAGCCGCCTGCCGTCGACGTCGTCCTGGCCGGCGACGTCTGCTACGACCGCGAGATGACCGAGCGGGTGCTGCCCTTCCTCGACCGGGCCCGCGCCCGCGGCTGCGAGGTGCTGGTCGGCGACCCCGGCCGCCCCTACCTCCCGCACGAGCGGCTGGAGCCGGTGCTCGCCCTCGACGTCCCCGAGACCGAAGGGCCGGGGCTGCGCCGCACCACCGTCTGGCGGCTGCCCTGACCCCCGGCGGCTAGCGTCCGCGGCGTGCGCCCCTACGACTTCACCGGCACCGCCGTCGTCACCGGAGCCGCCAGCGGCATCGGCGCGGCGCTGGCGCCGCAACTGGCCGCCCGCGGCACCGACCTCGTCCTCCTCGACCGCGACGGCGACCGGCTCGAGCGGGTCGCCGCGTCGGTGCGGGCGGCCTCCCCGGAGCGGGCCGTGGACACCGTCGTCGCCGACCTGGCCGACGCCGGCCAGGTGCGCGCGGCCGCCGAGGCCCTCGTCCGTGACCACCCGGCGACGACGCTGCTCGTGAACAACGCCGGCGTCGCGCTGGCCGGCCGCTTCGACCAGGTGACCCTCGAGGAGTTCGACTGGGTCCTCGACGTCAACCTGCGCGCCGCCGTCCGGCTCACCCACGCCCTGCTGCCCACCCTGCGGGCGCACCCCGGCGCGCACGTCGTGTGCGTGTCCAGCCTGTTCGGGCTGATGGCGCCGGCCGGGCAGGTGGCCTACGCGACGAGCAAGTTCGCCGTCCGCGGCTTCGCCGAGGCGCTGCGGCACGAGCTCGCCGACGACGGCGTGGGCGTCACCAGCGTGCACCCCGGCGGCATCGCCACCCGGATCGCCGAGACCGCGCGGCTGGGCAGCGGCGTCGACCCCGTGGAGGCCGCGCGGGGCACCGCCGAGTTCTCCCGGCTGCTGCGCTACCCGGCCGACCGGGCCGCGCGGCGCATCGTCGAGGCCGTGGAGCGCCGCCGCCCGCGACTGCTCATCGGCGCCAGCGCCGTCGTGCCCGACGTCCTCGTGCGGCTCGCGCCCGGCTCCTACGGGCGGGTGCTGGCCGGCGCCGCCCGGCTGGCGGGCCTCCGCCGCGGGGCCTGAGCCCGCCGGTGTCCGTCCACGTCGGCACGTCGGGGTGGAGCTACGACCACTGGGACGGCGTCCTGTACCCCCCGGGGACGCCGCAGCGGGACCGGCTGGCGCACTACGTGCGCCGGTTCGGCACCGTGGAGCTCAACGCCAGCTTCTACCGCTGGCCGCGCACCGCCGCCTTCGCCGCGTGGCGGCGCCGGCTGCCCGAGGGCTTCCAGATGTCGGTCAAGGCCCCGCGCGGGCTCACCCACGCGAAGCGGCTGTACGGCCCGGAGGCGTGGGTCGAGCGGATGGCCGCGGCCTGGCACGAGCTCGGCCCCCGGCGGGCGGTGCTGCTGGTCCAGCTGCATCCGGCGGCGGCGCGGGACGACGCCCGGCTCGCGTACTTCCTGTCGCTGGTGCCACCGTGGATGCGGGTCGCCGTGGAGTTCCGGCACCCGAGCTGGCACGACGAGGCCGTGTTCGCGCTGCTCGAGCGGCACGGCGCCGCCTACTGCGTCATGAGCGGCGCCGGCCTGCCGTGCGTGCTGCGTGCGACCGCGCCGTTCGTCTACGTCCGGCTGCACGGCCCCGACCCGGCGCACCTGTACGCCGGCTCCTACCCGGACGCCGACCTGCGCTGGTGGGCGGACCGGATCGGCGAGTGGGCCGGGCAGGGCCGCGACGTGTACGCCTACTTCAACAACGACGGCCACGGCCACGCGGTGCGCGACGCGGAGTCGCTGCGGGCCCTGGTCGGCTGAGCGCGGCCCCGCCGCTGCCGCGAGACTGGGCCGGGACCCGCCGGCGGCGGCGGGCCGAGCCGGGGGAGGACGACGTGACCGAGCCGGAGGAGACGCCGCGCGACGGCGGCCGGGTGGCGCGCACGGTCGAGGACTTCGTCGCGCAGCTGCGCGGCTTCACCGACCGGGCCACCCGGCTCGCCGCGGGCGCGGTGCCGTCGGGGCTCGCGCTGCCGCGGCTGCCCTCGCCGCCGGGGGCGATGTCGGCGGCGCAGGTCCGCTCGATCGCGGCGTCGGTCAAGGCGCAGCGGCAGCTGATCGAGGGCCTGGTCGGGCAGTTGCAGGCCTTCGACGAGCAGCTCGCCGTCTTCGAGCGGATCCTCGACCCGCTCGTGGAGTGGAGCTCCACCTGGGCGCGGCTGGAGGAGTCCTTCGCCGACGTCGTCCGCCGGTCACCGACCGATCCTCAGACCCCGTCCTCGTAGCAGGCGGTGAGCGCCCCCACCACGAGAGGGACGTCGAGCGCCGAGGCCAGCTCGCGGCAGGAGTGCATGGCCAGCATCGGCGCGCCGACGTCGACGGTGGCCAGCCCCAGCCGGGTCGCCGTCAGCGGGCCGATCGTCGAGCCGCAGGGCAGGTCGGCGCGGGAGACGAACGTCTGGACCGGCACGCCGGCCTCGGCGCACCGCTCGGCGAACCACGCGCCGCCGGCCGCGTCGGTGGCGTAGGCCTGGTTGGCGTTGACCTTCACCACCGGCCCGCCGCCGAGCTGCGGGGCGTGGGCGGGCTCGTGCCGGTCGTACCGGGTCGGGTGGACGGCGTGCGCCATGTCGGCCGAGACCAGCCGCGAGCGGGCCAGCGCCCGGGGCAGCGCCTGCGGGTCACCGCCGTCGGTGACCGCCACGACCCGCCGGACGACGTCCTCGAGGAAGCTGCCGCGCGCGCCGGACATCGAGCCGCTGCCCACCTCCTCGTGGTCGTTGGCCACGAACACCTGGGTGCGGGCGCCGGGTGCGGCGGCGAGCAGCGCGGTGACGCCGGCGTGGCAGCTGGCCAGGTTGTCCAGCCGGGGCGCGGCGATCCAGGTGCCGTCGGCGCCGGTGGTGCCCGCCGGCTGGGTGTCGGCCAGCACGAGGTCGGAGGCGAGCACGTCGGCGGGCGCGACGCCGGCGGCCTCCGCGAGCGCCTCGGTCAGGCCGGGTTCGGTGCCGAGGTCGCGCGACCACACCGGAACCAGGTGCCGCTGCGGGTCGAGGGTCAGTCCCTCCCGCACCGAGCGGTCGAGGTGGATGGCCAGCGAGGGCAGCCGCAGCGGGGCGCCGTCGAGCCGGACCAGCTCGGTGCGCCCGCCCCGCAGCACGACCCGGCCGGCGACGGTGAGCTCCCGGTCGAGCCAGGTGTGCCACAGCCCGCCGCCGTACGGCTCGACGCCCACGAGCCGGTAGCCGGCCTGCCGCACGTCGGAGCGCGGGCGCACCCGGAAGGTGGGGGAGTCGGTGTGCGCGCCGACCAGCCGCATCCCGGCCTCCGCGAGCGGCGCGGCGCCCAGCCGGAAGGCGACGACGCTGCCGCCGCGCACCACGGCGTACAGGCCACCGGGGACGAGGGTCCAGGCGTCGTCCTCGGCCAGCACGGTGGCGCCGGCCGCGGTCAGCCGGCGGGTGAGCTCGGCGACGGCGTGGAAGGGGGACGGCGAGGCGTCGACGAGGGCGCGCAGGTCGTCGCCGAGGGAGAGGCCGGGGGAGAGGTCGGGCACCTCCGCGATCCTGCCCCACGGACCGGACGGGCTCGACCCCGGTCGTGAATGGTCATGCGTGAGCGTGCATAATCTCTCTCGTGTCCAAGGTGCTCACGTCCCTGCCCGTCGGCGAACGCGTCGGGATCGCCTTCTCCGGTGGTCTCGACACCTCCGTGGCGGTCGCCTGGATGCGCGACAAGGGCGCCGTCCCCTGCACGTACACCGCCGACATCGGCCAGTACGACGAGCCCGACATCGCCTCGGTGCCCGGCCGCGCCTCCGCCTACGGCGCGGAGATCGCCCGGCTGGTCGACTGCCGGGAGGCGCTGGTCGAGGAGGGGCTGGCGGCCCTGACCTGCGGTGCCTTCCACATCCGCTCCGGCGGGCGCAGCTACTTCAACACGACGCCGCTGGGTCGGGCGGTCACCGGCACGCTGCTGGTGCGCGCGATGCTCGAGGACGGCGTCGGCATCTGGGGCGACGGCTCGACGTTCAAGGGCAACGACATCGAGCGCTTCTACCGCTACGGCCTGCTGGCCAACCCGTCGCTGCGCATCTACAAGCCGTGGCTGGACGCCGCGTTCGTCGAGGAGCTCGGCGGCCGGCAGGAGATGTCGGAGTGGCTGACCGCGCACGGCCTGCCCTACCGGGACAGCGCGGAGAAGGCCTACTCGACCGACGCCAACATCTGGGGCGCCACCCACGAGGCCAAGCGCCTGGAGCACCTCGACGCCGGCATCGAGATCGTGCAGCCGATCATGGGCGTCCGGTTCTGGGACCTGGCCGTCGAGATCGAGCCCGAGGACGTGACCATCGGCTTCGCCAACGGGCGGCCGGTGTCGGTCAACGGCAAGGAGTACGCCTCCGCCGTCGACCTGGTGCTCGAGGTCAACGCGATCGGCGGCCGGCACGGGCTGGGTATGTCCGACCAGATCGAGAACCGGGTCATCGAGGCCAAGAGCCGCGGCATCTACGAGGCGCCGGGCATGGCGCTGCTGCACGCCGCCTACGAGCGGCTGGTCAACGCGATCCACAACGAGGACACCCTCGCGACCTACCACACGGAGGGCCGGCGGCTGGGCCGGCTGATGTACGAGGGCCGGTGGCTGGACCCCCAGGCGCTCATGCTGCGGGAGTCGCTGCAGCGCTGGGTCGGCATGGCCGTCACCGGTGAGGTCACGCTGCGGCTGCGGCGGGGCGAGGACTGGTCGATCGTCGACACCACCGGCCCCGCGTTCAGCTACCACCCCGACAAGCTGTCGATGGAGCGCACCGAGGACCCGGCGTTCGGCCCGACCGACCGGATCGGCCAGCTGACCATGCGCAACCTCGACATCGCCGACTCCCGCGCCAAGCTCGAGCAGTACGCCCGGCTCGGCATGGTCGGCGGCGGCGGGAGCGAGACGGCGGTCATCGGCGCGGCGCAGGCCGCGGCCACCGGCCTGATCGACGGCATGACCGAGGGCGGCGCCGAGGCGATCGCCGGCCGCGCCGTCGCCGGGGTCGACGACGAGGCCCTCGACCGCGCCGCCATGGAGTCCGGCACCGACTGACGCCCGGGTCCGCCTCCCGCGCGCGGGAGGCGGACCTCGGCGGAGTGGCCGTCAGGTGCCCCCGCGGAGGGCGTCGACGGGCTCGATGCGGGCCGCGCGACGGGCCGGCAGACCGCCGGCGACCAGGCCGACGACCGCGCCGAGCAGCGCGCCGCCCAGAGCGACCCACGGGTCGACGACGGGGGTCCAGCCCCGCACCACGGAGACGCCGACGACGGCGAACACGCCCAGGGCCGCGCCGATCAGGCCGCCGAGCAGGCCGACGACGACCGACTCGGCGACGAACTGCCCGGCGATCTGACGCCCGGTCGCCCCGATCGCCCGGCGCAGGCCGATCTCGCCGACCCGCTCCATCACCGACAGCGTCGTCACGTTCGCGATGCCCACCCCGCCGGCGAGCAGCACGATCACCGACAGGACGAGGAACACCTCGTTCACGTCGGCCTGCACGTCCCGCCCGAGCTCGGACCGGCCGTCCGGGGCGTCCACCTCCAGGCTCTCCGGGTCGTCCGGTGCCAGTGCGAGCGCGGCCTGGCCGCGCAACTGGGGGCCGGCGCCTACGGCGATGCGGGCCTGCGCGTCGCCGGGGGCGGCCAGTCCGAAGTCGGCACGGGCCGTCCCGGTGGGGAGGATGACCGCGCCGAGCAGCTCCGCGCGGGCGTCGAGCGAGGCGACCACGCCCACCACGGCGTAGGCGATGCCGTCGATGAACACCGAGGGCTGCGTGTCGACCCGGACGACGCCCAGCCGCTCGGCGACCCGGGCGCCCAGGACGGCCACCCGGTCGGCCCGGCGGTCGTGCCCGGCGTCGAAGAAGCGGCCGGTGGCCAGCTGCCCACCGAGGGTGTCGAGCAGCTCGTCGGAGGCCGCGTACACCGGGGGAGGGGCGCTCGGCGGCTGCGACGGGTCGTTGACCGGCACCGTCGTGACGACCGCCTCGGGCAGCGGCACCTCGGCCAGCAGTGTCGCCGACTCGATCCCGGCGAGCCGCTCCAGCCGGGGGACGGCGTCCCAGGGCAGCGCCGTCGTCGCGACGGTCGTCCCGCCCCCGGTGCTCGCCGTCCGCGGGGTGACGACGAGCTGGGTGACCGAGGCGGCGTCGAACTGGCGGGCGATCTGCGCGGCGGCGGTCTGGGCGAGGCCGATGGTGGCGACGAGCGCGGTGATGCCGAGCACGGTGCCCAGGACCGTCATCACCAGGCGCCCGGGCCGGGAGCCGATGTCGGCGGTGGCCTCGCCGAGCAGGTCGGTGAAGCGGAAGCGGTCGGCCGGCGCGACCGGGCTCCCGGGAGTGGGGACGGGCCGCCGTCGCAGGCGGGCCGGCAGGTGGGGCCGGGGCAGGCGCCGCACGCGGGACGGCGGGGTGGCCCGGCCCGTCACCCCGCCTCGCTCACGCGGCCGTCGGCGAGCCGGATCCGCCGGGAGGCCCGCCGCGCCACGTCCGCGTCGTGGGTGATGACCACCAGGGTCAGCCCGTCGGCGTGCAGCTCGTCGAACAGGGCCATGATCTCCCCGGACGTGGCCTGGTCGAGGTTGCCGGTCGGCTCGTCGGCCAGGAGAACGCGGGGACGCGAGGCGACCGCGCGGGCCACGGCGACCCGCTGCCGCTCCCCTCCGGAGAGGGTCCCGGGCAGGAAGCCGACGCGGTGGCCGAGGCCCACCCGCTCGAGGGCCTCCCGGGCCCGCGGCTCCCGCTCGGCGCGCGGGGTGCCGTTGTAGAGCATCGGCAGGAGCACGTTCTCCAGCACGCTGCGCCGGGACATCAGGTGGAACGCCTGGAAGACGAAACCCAGGTGCCGGGCGCGCAGCGCGGCCCGCTCGTCCTCGTCGAGCGTCCCGGTGAGCACCCCGCCGAGCCGGTACTCGCCGACCGTCGGGCGGTCGAGGAGCCCGAGGACGTTGAGCATCGTGGACTTCCCCGACCCGCTGGGGCCGGTGACGGAGACGTAGTCGCCGTCGGCGACGGACAGGCTGACTCCCTTGAGCGCCTGCACCTCGGGAGGGCCGGGGAACGACCGGGTGACGTCCCGCAGCTCGATGGCCGGCGGCGCGGCGGGTTCGGTGGCCGGCAGCGTGGCCGGCAGCGCGGCGGGCTCGGTGGCAGGGACGGTGGCCGGCAGCGGCTCCGTCGCCGGGTCGGCGGCCGGCGCCGCGGGCCCGGTCGTCACCGGCCGACCACCACGAGGTCGTCCTCCTCGAGGTCGCCCTCGACGGGGCGGACCTCGACGGCACCGTCGGCGGCCAGTCCGGTCTCCACCACGACCGTGCGGGTCTCGGCGCGGGCGCCGTCGCGCGGGTCGCCCTCGACCACCTCGACCCGTGCCTCCCCGCCGGGCCCGGCGCTCAGCGCGGCCAGCGGCACGGAGAGCACGTCGCCGTCCGTCGCCCCCACCGGGATCCCGACCCGCACGTTGGCGCCCTGCAGTTCGGCGACCTGCTCCGGCGTGAGCGGGGCGGGCTCCAGCTGCACGGTCCACCGGGCCTCCTCGCCCTCCCCCGGGGTGACCTCGGTGACCGTGGCGGGGTGCTCGGTGCCGTCGGGCAGGTCGAAGGCGGCCGTCATGCCCGGGCCGAGCAGCCGGGCGTCCGCCACGGCCACGGTGCCCGACAGGCTGAGGGTGGCTCCCGACACGGTCATCGCCGCGCCCTGGAGCACCGCACCGCGTCGCGCCTCCACCGCGTCCACCCGGCGCGGGAGCTGGGTGAGGTAGAGGACCTCGCCGGCGGGCAGGGCCGGCAGGGCGGCCTCCCGCGCCCGTCCGAGCTCCTCGCGCGCCAGGGCGAGCTGGTCCTCGGCGGCGGACAGCGAGGCCCGCTGCGCCGTCGTGTCGGGCGGCGCGTCGAGCGCCTGGCGCCGCAGCTGCGCGAGGGCCAGGGTGTCCCGCAGGTCGCCGATCGTGACCGCGTCGTCGGGCGTCGCGGCGAGGGCGGCGTCGAGGGCGCGCCGCGCGCTGGCCACCGCGTTGTCCGCCTCCCGGACGTCGACCGCCGACGGTCCGCTCCGGGCGCTGGCGAGCTCGGCCTGCGCGGCCGCGACGGCCTGCTCCGCGCCCCGGACGGCGTCCTGCGCCGCCAGCACGCCGTCCTCGGAGCCCTCCTCGGGAGCCGGTGGCGGGTAGCCGGCCTGCGCGTAGAGCGCGGTGACCGCGGCGGCCGCGGTCTGGTCGAACACGTCGTTGCCGGGGTCGCCGGCGTCCAGGCCGACGGCGCGCACGGCCTCCTTGAACTGGACGACGTCGGGTCCGGAGACCCCGACGCGCAGCGTCCGGTACGCCGGCAGCTCTCCCGGCAGGACGACGACCGGGCGGCCGGCGATCTCCAGCGCCACCTCCACCGCGTCCAGCTCGGAGCCGACCTCCGGCACCTGGCCGGTGACGACGGCGGGGCCGGGGACGGCGGAGGTGTCGATGGTGACCTCGACGGAGTCGGCGTACCCGACCTCGCCCCGGATGGTGACGTCGTTGCTCAGCGCCCCGAAGGCCACGGGCACGGTCACCAGACCGGGCGCCGGCGCCTCGTCCGACGTGGCGTCCGGCGCGACCAGGAACCGGCCGGTGAGCAGTCCCGCGACCAGCGCGACGACCGCCACCGCGGCGGTGACCCACAGCGGGCGGTTGCGGTGCAGCAGCGAGAGCCAGGCCGACCACCGGGAGGACCTCGCCGCGGTCGTGGCCGGCGGGTCGAGGTCCTCCACGTCCGGTCCGGTCACCGTCAGTCCCGCTCGGCCGCGGCGACCAGCGCGTCCAGCTCCGCCCGGTGGTCGTCGATGAACTGCTCCTCGACCTCGTGGGTGATCTCGGTCGAGCGGTCGCGGTAGTCGGTCTCCTCGCGGCAGCCCAGGTCGGCCAGGGCGAGCTCCACCTCGCGCTCGGCCAGCGCGTCGAGGGCGGCCTGGTCGGGCTCACCGGTCGAGGTGCCGTCCTCGGAGACGGCGACGTCCTCGTAGACCGCGTTCAGGTCGTCGTAGACGGAGTTCTGCGCGTCGACCTGGGTGGCGTGACCCCCGTGGCCGGCGGCGTCCATGCACGCGGCCCACTCGGCGTCCAGCTCGGCCATGCCCGGCCACGTCGGCATGCCGGTGTACAGCTCGTCGATGGCCGCGAACAGGGACGCGAACTCCTCGGACTGGGAGAGGTCCTCGCCGGCGACCTCGTGCTGGGCGGCGCCCTGGCAGCCGGCGGTGGTCCAGTCGTACTCGTAGGAGCCGTCCTCGGCGAGGTCCTCCTCGTCGGGCATCGGGCCCGACAGCGCCTCGTAGAAGGCCGTCTGCTCCGACTCCGACAGGCTCGCCACGTAGTCGGCGTTGGGGTCGACGAACTCCTCCTCGGGCGCCGGCTGCTCGGTGTAGGGGGACGTGACCGCGCCGTAGCCGTACTGGCTCACCCAGTCCCGGTCGTCCGGCTCCCACTCGACGTCCTCGTAGGAGACGAAGCCGGCCGACTGCGTGTTCGGCGTGTACTCGAAGCCCTGCTCCTGCATGCAGCCGGCGATGAGCTCCTCCGTGCGCTCCTGCTCCTCGGCGAACCGGCGCTCCTGCTCCTCCGGGGAGAGGTCGCCGCCGTAGAGGGCGTCCAGGTACTCCGACAGCGGGGAGGTCTGCTCGGCGGCGTCGGCTGCCGCACCGGAGTCGCCGTCCGAGCCGGAGCAGCTGGACAGGAGCAGCGCGAGGGCGGCCACGGCCGACACCCGGGCGAGAGCAGGACGGACGTTCACGAGGCCTCCCGACGGACGATCTGTGCGCACCGTAGGGGTCCGGAACCGCTGCGTACATCATCCTCGGGGCGGATCCGGACGGGTGTCGTCCGGGAGGATCGCGGCGGTCCCGGCACGTCCGAGAGGCCCCGCCCGCGGACGCCCGCGGACCCGCCCGGCGCGAGACCCGGTCGCGCTCAGCCGGGGAGGCGCACGTCCGCGCGCAGCGGGTGGTCGGCCGGCACCTCGACGGGGCCACACCGCGTGCGGCCGTGTTCTGGGAGTGCTCCACGGCACAGCCCGGGTGTACGGTTCAACGACCGTTGAACCCGATGTCAGGGGAGCATCCGATGACGACGCAGACCGGACCCGTCGGTACGGGCGATCAGTCGGCTGACCGTGCGACCACCGGGGAGCGCCACAGCGGTGTCCTCATGACCGGTCGCGACGGGGAGGACGGGGCGAAGGCCTTCTACATCCTCATCGAGGCGCGCCCCGGCAAGGCGGACGAGGTGCGCGAGATGCTGGCCGACATCCTCAGGTGCGTCCAGGACGAGCCGGCCACCGGCCCCTGGTACGCGGTGCAGCACTCGGAGACCACCTTCGCGATCTTCGAGGTCTTCCCGGACCTCGCGGGGCGTCGGGCGCACGTGGCCGGAGGGGGCGGCGACGTCTTCCGCGACGTCGAGCGCATGAACGACATCCTCGCCAGGCCGGCGCACGTGCAGAAGGTCGACGTCCTGCTGAGCAAGCAGGTCTTCACGGCGCTGCCGCGGTGACCCGGGACCAGCTGCACCCGGACCTGGACCAGATCAGCATGGCCCAGGTCCTGCACGGGTTCGCCGACCCCGCGCGCCTCCACATGGTCAAGACGATGTACGAGCTCGGCGAGTGTCAGTGCTCGCTCGTCTACGCCGATCTCGGGCTGAGCAAGTCCAACGCCTCGCACCACTTCCGGGTCCTGCGGGAGAGCGGCATCCTGCGGCGCAGTCAGCGGGGCAGCCAGCAGTACGCCGCCTTGCGCGCCGAGGAGCTGGAACAGCGCTTCCCGGGGCTGCTCGCCTCCGTGCTCAGCAACATCGACGTCGCGGAGCCCGACCGGAGCGCTCCCCGCACGCAGTAGCGCTAGGTCCGCTCGACGCCCCAGCGTGCGAGCGCGACGATCGCCTCGCGCAACGCGAGCCCGCGATCGGTCAGCGCGTAGGCGCGGGTGTTGTGCCGGAGCGGCAGGCGGGTCAGCACGCCGGCCGCTTCGAGCTCGCGCAGGCGGGTCGCGAGCATGTTCGTGGGCACCCCGAGGTCGCGCTGCAGATCGCCGTAGCGCTGCGGCCCGTCGAGCAGTCTCTCCACGATCAGGAGTGCCCACCGGGCTCCGACGACGTCGAGGGTCGCGGCGAGGTCGCTCACGCGGTCGGATCGTCGGCCGACTTCATCCAGAACGGCGAGTAGTGGTAGCCGTCGAGGTCGTCGAACTGGCGCTGGTACATGAAGGGGTAGTCGTCGGTGTCCCCGATCCGGCCGCCTGCGGCGCGGGCGCGCTCGGTGAGCTCGTCGACCGCCTCGCGGCTGCCCAGATCGAACGAGACGGTGACCTTCGAGGGCGTGTCGGGTCCGCCGACCAGGTCCTCGGTGCCGCCGACGCTCGCGTACATCTGGCGGCTGCCGAGCATGACGTACTGCTCGGGCGCGATCGCGAAGCACGACACGTTGTGGTCGGACATCTCCGCGTTGAGGGTCCAGCCGAGGGCGGTGTAGAAGGCGGTCGCGCGCTCGACGTCCTCGACCGGGCAGGTGATGAAGAGGCTCATGCGGTCGACACTTGCAAAATGCAAGTGCAACGTCAAGTGCCGCCGCCGCGCTCGACCGGAGATCGGTTCGCCGGACCCGTGCGACCCGGGAAAACCTCCCGATGGCAGAGCGGTCGGTGTCCCTGCGCGGCCCACTCGAGGACACCACGAGTTGCGGAACGGGCATGCCCCATCAAGGCGGCGGCCATGACCAGAGGAGGCGCGAACCATCCGGTCCCGTCCGCTCGGGGCGTGCTGCTGTTCGTGCTCGGAGTGGCCGCTTTCGCCTTCGGCGTGGTCAAGAGCGTGGGGCGCGTGCCGCCGTTGTGGGCGGCGCTTCTCGCGGGCGTCGGTGCGGTGACGCTGACGGTCGCCCTCTGGATCTACTTCGTACGGGAGGCTGGCCGCCGCCCATAGCGGCCCAATATGGGACAGCATCCTGTCCGTGGGGCTTGAATGCACACGGCTCAAGCCTGATGGCCCATGGATGCGAGCGTCCGCGCCTGGGCCGCCGCAAGCGGCGGCCCAGGCGATTAGTGGACCTGTGGCAGGGAGGTTGTCGCTGGCTGACGAGCCCGTAGGCCCGCCCCGCCAGTCCCGCAAGTGCCGCCTTGGAGGTTTGAGTCCACACGGAATCGGTGACCGAAGCCCCGAGCCAGGTGGCCGGCCAGACGTCTGGCGCCCCTGGCGCTTCGTCGATGGCTGACTGGCGGCCATCGAGCGCAGGACGCCACCAGCAGAGGTGCGGCGGCGCATTTAGCCGACGACCGGCAGACCGGCAAGCGCCGACTCCAGGGTGAGCGGCCGGATGTAGATCCAGAGATGATCGAAGCGCCGGTCGGGCCCCCTCCGAGGGGCGAACCGAGCCTGCATGCATCCGCTTAGGAGCTGCGCGTCGAAGAGCACGCGTCGCAGCAGGTGGCTTTTAATGGAGGCCTCGGCGCAAGGGACGCTGGGGCCATGGCTTGTTAAGCACGCCGGCCGAAGGAGCGGAAGTAACCTATGAATGTACCGGAGTCGTTCTTGGCTCAGCCGTATGATGACCGACAATTGATCGTTGTCGCAGACGAGATTCGGCCGCCGGAGCAGGCGCCTGAACAGTCGGAGATATCCGGGGCGAATACATCGATCTGGCAAACGGCAGGGGCAGCAGTCATCCCCGTCGTCTTGTCGCCGGGCGCCGCCTTGGCCGCCTTGGCCGTCAAGCGCCTCATTCGCTGGAACGAGGAGAGAGTGCGCCGCGCAACGAAGGAAGGAGTCAATATTCGATCCGTGTCAAGAGCCGAAATCCAGGGGCTCCTCTTCCCGCCAGGCCACCCGCGGCGCAAGGTGGTTTACGTAGGGCACCCATCCTTTAAGCGGCAGTATATCCCCTTCGCCGCCTTCCATCGCGCCCTATTCGAACAGAAAGCAATCGAGGCGATGGAGCTTCTAGCTGGTTTAGGGGCAACGTCTATCAAGATTCGGCAAGTCGCGGGCACGGCAACCTCGGCGTCGATTGCCGCCTCTTTGGGTGTCCCTATCCAAGGCGTAACAGTCGACGTCGGCTCAGAGATCGGGTATCAGGCGTCCCAGAATAGCGAAATCCTGCTGTCAGCCACGCTGGTGCCTACGCAGGCGCCTCGGATACCAGATGGACTCGTCTGGTACCCGCACGAGCGCACCTGGCAGGGCGTAGCCAGGATGCGCCTCAGCAACGGCCTGGAGGCATACTCCTTGGAGATTGACTATAAGGACGACTACGGCATCAATTCCAAGGTGTCCGCGAAGATCGCAGACATCGGCTTCGACATCGGCGGCTCGTACAGCAGTATCGAGTCGACAAAGTGGGTCATGCAGGGCGAGTTCGCCCCCCTCCACACTCTCCCGCCTTTACACTCCAATGACAATTAGCGGCGAATCTGACATGGTTTAGCCGTCGGCGCGCGCCGATACGGTTTGGGGCTTCTTCCATCCCTGCCGCGCAGTAGTCGCAGCCCTTCGGAATCGATGCAGTTCCGGCAGCACCCAAGGTGAGCCGGGTCCCGTAAAGGGCCCGGCGCCGCTCTTGAAACCGTGGAGTCCGCACCTCACGGGGTCCGGCGTCACCCGGGCGGGCGGACGTCGACCCGCAGCGGGTGGTCGGCCGGCACCTCGACGAGCACCAATGCGACGCCGTCGGGGTCGGCGACCGTCGCCTCCAGCAGCCCCCACGGCATGCGCTCCGGCGGGGAGACGACGGGGACGCCGGCCCGTGAGAGCCGGTCGGCCTCCGCGGTGAGGTCGCGCACCTGGACCCACAGCGCCAGGCCGCGCGGCGGCTCGGCGGCCTCCCCCGACACCTCGAGCAGGCCGTTGCCGAGGAAGAACACCACCCCGCGGTGCTCCGGCGGGCCGAACTCGCGGTACACGGCCAGCCCGAGGACGTCCCGGTAGAAGGCCTGCGAGCGGGCGGCGTCGGTGGGGCGGAGGAGCACGCGGCTGCTCAGCACGTCCATGCCGTCCATCCTCTGCCCGCCCGTCCCCTGCTCGCCCGTCCTCTGCCCGCGCATACCCTCGGCCGGTGATCCCTCCCGCCCCGCCGGCGGCGCCTCCCGCCGACCGGCGGCGGGACCTGCGCGCCGACTGCGCCGCCTGCGCCGGCCTGTGCTGCGTGCTGCCCGCCTTCGCCGCCTCGGCGGACTTCGCACTCGACAAGCCGGCCGGACAGCCGTGCGTCCACCTGACCGGCCTGGACGTCGGGGCGGCCCGCTGCGGCATCCACGCCGACCTCCGGCAGCGCGGCTTCCCCGGTTGCACGGTGTTCGACTGCTTCGGCGCCGGCCAGCGGCTCGTGCAGGCCGCCGCGGTGGAGCGCCCGGCCGAGGACCCCGGCGTGGCCGCTGCCTTCCCCGTCCTGCGCCAGCTGCACGAGCTGCTCTGGTACCTCACCGAGGCGGCCGTGCTGCCGCTCGAGGCGCCACTGCGGGACGACGTCGCCGCTCTGGCGGAGCGCACCGAGCTCCTCGCGGCCAGCACGCCGGCGGAGCTCGCCGCCGTCGACCCCGCCGCCGTCCGCGCCGAGGCGGGGGAGCTGCTCGGCCGGGTGAGCGCCGCCGCCCGCCCCGGGGGGCGGGACCGCCGCGGCGCCGACCTCGTCGGGGCGGCGCTGCGCGGCGCGGACCTGCGGCGGGCCGGCCTGCGCGGCGCCTACCTGATCGCCGCCGACCTGCGCGGCGCGGACCTGCGGGGCGCCGACCTCCTCGGGGCGGACCTGCGGGGCGCCGACCTGCGCGGTGCCGACCTCACCGGCGCCCTGTTCCTCACCCGCCCGCAGGTGACCGCCGCCCGCGGCGACGCCGCCACCCGGCTGCCGGCCGGGCTGGAGCGCCCGCCGCACTGGGCAGCAGCGGTCAGCCTGCCGCGTCCTCGTCGTCGGGGCGGCCGCGGCGGCGCAGCAGGCCGGTGACCCCGATGACCCGGTTCTGCGCCTGACGGATCGTCGCGATCATCGGCATGAGGTCCTCGTCGATCGTGCGGATGATGTCCGGCACCGCGTCGACGGCGGGGTCGTCGAGCACCCGGCCGACCCGCTCCAGCCCCGGCTTGAGCGCGCGCACCGGCTCCTCGAGCTCGCCGACCAGCGTCTCCAGCCGCTCCGCGGTGCGCTGCGCCGAGGAGATCGCCGACGTCGCCGTGGAGGTCGCGGCGATCAGCTCGCGGACCGCGCCGTTGAGCTCGGTCAGGGTGCGCGGCAGCTGGGCCAGCGCCTCGGTCTGCGTCTGCAGGAGCGTCAGCAGCTCCGTGAAGCCGGGGATCTTCGGCATGCCGAGACGGAAGGGGTCCACACCGGCAACCGTCGTCCCCCCGCCGTGCGCACCGCAACTCAGCCGGGCAGCACCTCGCGCCACCGCTTGCCGGCGGCCCGGCCGCTGCGGACGTCGGCGAGGCCCCGCATGGCGTAGAGGTCGTGCCAGGTGCCGGTGAGCAGCCCGAACACCCCGACGCCGGTCTCCAGCATGGAGGGGTTCGGTGGAGGCATGCCGTTGGGCCGGACGAAGGTGACCTTCCACCGCTGACCGGCCGCCGTCAGCTTCACGCCACCGCCGAACCACCACCACGGCCAGGACACGTCGGTCACCTGCGCCAGCGGGACGTCGAACACCGGGGTGTCGCTGACGAAGGTCAGCCCGCCCTGCGCCGTCGCCAGGTAGCCGGGGACGTTGCGCAGCCCCCCGATGAGCCACGCCGGTGAGACCAGTGCCTGCGTCGTGGGGTGCACGCCGCTCCTCTCAGAGAGCCCTCAGGATGTCCTCGACCCGCTCGCGCGCGTCGCCGAACAGCATCCGGGTGTTCTCGCGGAAGAACAGGGGGTTCTGCACGCCGGCGTAGCCGGTGCTCATCGACCGCTTGAACACCACCACGTGCTCGGCCTCCCAGACGTGCAGCACCGGCATGCCGGCGATCGGGCTGCCCGGGTCCTCGGCCGCGGCCGGGTTGACCGTGTCGTTGGCGCCGATGACCAGCACCACCGACGTCTTGGCGAGGTCGTCGTTGATCTCGTCCATCTCCAGGACGACGTCGTAGGGCACCTTCGCCTCGGCGAGCAGCACGTTCATGTGCCCGGGCAGCCGCCCCGCGACGGGGTGGATGCCGAAGCGGACCTCGACGCCCTTGTCGGTGAGGGTGCGGGTGAGGTCGGCGACGGCGTTCTGCGCGTGCGCGACAGCCATGCCGTAGCCGGGGGTGATGACGACGGAGTCGGCGTCGCGCAGCAGCTGCGCGACCTCCTCGGCGGTGACCTCGGTGTGCTCGCCCTCGACGGCGGCCGCGGTGGTGCTGCCCTCGTTGCCGAAGCCGCCGGCGATGACCGACAGGAACGAGCGGTTCATCGCCTGGCACATGATGTAGCTGAGGTAGGCACCCGAGGAGCCGACCAGCGCGCCGGTGATGATCAGCAGGTCGTTGTCGAGCAGGAAGCCCGACGCCGCGGCCGCCCAGCCCGAGTAGCTGTTGAGCATCGAGACGACGACCGGCATGTCGCCGCCGCCGATCGAGGCGACCAGGTGCCAGCCCAGGGCCAGCGCCAGCACGGTGAGCGCCGACAGCACGCCGAGGCCGGGGGAGACGACGAAGACGACGGTCAGCCCGACGAACACCGCGAGCGCGCCCACGTTGAGCGCGTTCTTGCCCGGCAGGACCAGCGGGTTGCTCCTGATCCGCCCCGACAGCTTGAGGAACGCGACGATCGAGCCGGTGAAGGTGACCGCGCCGATGAAGACGCCGATCGCCACCTCGGCGGAGTGGATGCCGACCGGCAGCCCCAGCTCCTCGGCCTCCCCGGCGGGCGCGCCCTCCACCGACAGGTAGCCGTTCCAGCCGACCAGCACCGCGGCCAGGCCGACGAAGCTGTGCAGCAGCGCGATGAGCTCGGGCATGCCGGTCATCTCGACGATGCGCGCCCGCCAGATGCCGATGGCCGCACCCAGGGCCATGGCGACGACGATCAGCCCGACGGCGAGGGCGTCACCGTTGCGCCAGGCCAGCCCGATGGTGGCGACCAGCGCGATGGCCATGCCGGCGATGCCGTAGGCGTTCCCCGCCTTCGCCGTCTCGTGCCTCGACAGGCCGGCCAGGCTCAGCACGAACAGCAGGCCCGCGACGATGTAGGCGGCCGAGGCCGCGGTGGTGGCGGACATGTCGTCAGGCCCTCCGGAACATGCCGAGCATGCGGCGGGTCACCGCGAAGCCACCGAACACGTTGATGCTCGCCAGCAGCACGGCGAGGAAGGCGAGCACGGTGACCACCGTGCTGACGTGCCCGAGCTGGAGGATCGCGCCGACCACGATGATCCCGGAGATCGCGTTCGTGACGCTCATCAGCGGGGTGTGCAGCGCGTGGTGCACGTGCCCGATCACGTAGAACCCGACGACCACCGACAGCGCGAACACCGTCAGGTTGCCGATGAGCTGGTCGGGGGAGAAGGCGGCCAGCAGGAACAGCAGCGCGGCGCCGAGCCCGACCAGCGCGGCCCGCCGCCCGGGTGGCGCGGGGGCCTTGGCGGCCGGTGGTGGCAGCGGGGCGGGGGCCGAGGCTGCCGCGGCGGGTGCCGCGGAGACCTGCACCGGCGGCGGGGGCCACAGCTTCTCGCCCGCCCGGGCCACGGTCATGCCGCGGACGACGACGTCGTCGAGGTCGAGGACCAGCCGCCCGTCCTTGCCGGGGGTGAGCAGCTTGACCAGGTTCACCAGGTTCGTGGCGAACAGCTGGGAGGCCTGCGCGGGCAGCCGGGCGGGCAGGTCGGTGTAGCCGATGATCGTCACGCCGTTCGGCGTCACCACCACCTCGTCGGGCACCGAGCCCGCCACGTTGCCGCCCTGCGCGGCGGCCATGTCCACGACCACCGACCCGGGCTTCATGCTCGCCACCATGTCCTCGGTGAGCAGCCGGGGCGCGGGGCGGCCGGGGATCAGCGCGGTGGTGACGACGACGTCGACGTCGCGGGCCTGCTCGGCGTACATGACGGCGGCGCGCGCGTTGAAGCTCTCCGAGGTGACCGACGCGTAGCCGGTGCCCGATCCCGATGCCCGACCGGCGGCCTGCTCCTCCTCGTCGGCCGGCACGCCCACGTACTCCCCGCCGAGCGAGCGCACCTGCTCGGCCACCTCGGGGCGGACGTCGGTGGCCCGCACGATCGCGCCCAGGCTGCTCGCGGCGCCGATCGCGGCGAGCCCCGCGACGCCGGCGCCGGCGACGAACACCTTGGCCGGCGGCACCTTGCCCGCGGCGGTGACCTGGCCGGTGAAGAACCGGCCGAACGCGTGCGCGGCCTCCACGACGGCGCGGTAGCCGGCGATGTTGGCCATCGACGACAGCACGTCCAGCGACTGGGCGCGGGAGATGCGCGGGACGGCGTCCATGGCCAGCGCGGTGACCCGGCGGGCGACCAGCGCGTCGAGCAGGTCGGGGGAGAGCGCCGGGGCGAGCAGCGAGACGAGCACCGCGTCGGACCGCAGCCGCGCGACCTCGTCGGGAGTGGGGGCGTTGACGTGCAGGACGACGTCGGCGCCCCACGCCTCGGCCGCCGACCCGATGCGGGCGCCGGCCGCGACGTAGGCCTCGTCGGGGAAGTCGGCGCGCCCTCCGGCGCCGGACTGGACCAGGACCTCGTGGCCGAGGGCGAGCAGTTGCCCGACGCTCACGGGCGTCGCGGCCACCCGCGTCTCGTTCCGTCGGGTCTCTGCCGGCACACCGATGAGCACGCGCACTCCAACGTCAGTTCGGGCCGGCCCCGTTGCCGGCGTGACTGGGTGGTGCAGCGGGGAGGCGGGCGGCCCGACCCCGGTGAGGCATGGTGGCAGGCCGATCCGGCATCCGGCCCCAGCCGGCCCCGTTTCGTGACGCGGATCGCACCGGGTCCGGGTCAGCCCACGCGGTCGGCGACGTCGCGCAGCACGGCCGTCCAGTCCTCGAGGACGGCCTCCCGGCCCGTGCGGACGACGACGACGTCGGTGGCCGGGTCGACGTAGACGAACTGGCCCTTGTTGCCGCGCGCGGAGAACCGGCCCTCGCGCTCGGTGTCCACCCACCACCAGTACTGGTAGTGCTCGGCCGGGTCGCCGCTGGTGTCCCGCGCGGTCGCCTCGGCCACCCAGTCCGCGGGCACCACCTGCCGGTCGCCGGCGCGGCCCTCGCGGGCGAACAGCAGGCCGAAGCGGGCGTAGTCCAGCGCGCGGGCGTTGAACCCGCTCTCCATCTTCGGGAAGCCCGAGGCGGCGCTGTCGGCGCTCCAGCTCGCGTCGGCCTCGGCGCCCATCGGCCCCCACAGCGCCTCGGCGGCGAACCGCTCCACCGGCTCGCCGACGGCCCGCTCGAGCACCATCCCGACCAGGAGCGGGTTGTAGTTGTTGTAGAGCCAGGTGCGCCCGGGCGGCTCCTCGACCTCGGCGGCCAGCGCGAGCGCGCGCAGGTCGGGGGCGTAGTAGGTGAGCGCGTCGTCGCTCCAGGGCAGGCCCTGCTCCTCGTAGGACAGGCCCGAGGACATGGTCACCAGGTGCCGCAGGGTGACCTCGGCGAAGCGCGGGTCGCGGTCGAGGAGCTCGGGCACGTAGGCGGTGACCGGGTCGTCCAGGCTGCCGATGTGCCCCCGCTCGACCGCCAGGCCCACCAGCGTCGAGAGCACCGACTTGGCCACCGAGAACGACGTCTGCAGCGACTCGCGGGACTGCCCCTCGCCGTAGGTCTCCAGCAGCACCTCGTCGCCGCGCAGCACCACGAACGCCGTCGTCTCCGTGCGCTGCAGCAGCGCGTCGAGGTCCTCCTCGCCGGAGCCGGGCACCGTCACGCGGTCCAGGACGCCGCCCGGGAGGGAGCCCTCGCGCAGCGGCAGGACGTCGTCGCCGGCCGGCACCGGCAGGGCGGGGAAGCGCAGCCGGTCGTCGACGTCGGCGTCCATCCACACCAGCGCCCGCGCGATCCCGGACGAGTCGAGCGAGGCGCGCGCCCACAGCTGCGAGCCACCGCCGAGCGCGAGCGTCCCGACGAGGACGGCGATCAGGCCCGCGGCGACCCGGCCGCGGCGGCGGCGGACCAGCCGCGCGGCGCCCCAGCCCAGGGCGACCGCGACGACGGCGACGAGGAGCAGCCAGGCGAGCACGGCTGCGCACCCTAGGTGCCCGGGGCCGGGAACGGCAGCGGCCGGCGCCCCCGTGAGGGGACGCCGGCCGCCGCCGGTCGTGCGGTGGGACTAGCCCGTGTAGGGCGCGCCCAGCGGGTCGACCGTCGGGTAGCTGTCGACGGAGGCGGCGAGGCGGTCGGCCGCCCAGTCGCCGTCGCCGAGCACGTGGTCGATCGCGGTGAGCCGGCTGGTGTAGTGGCCGACGCTGTACTCCGCGGTGACGCCGATGCCGCCGTGCAGCTGGATGGCCTCCTTGCCCACGTGCCGGCCCGCGCGGCTGGTCTGCAGCCGCGCCCGGTCGCCGGCCGCGACGACGTCGCCGCCCGCGTCGGCCACCATGCTCGCCCACAGCGCGGTGCTGCGGGCCAGCTCCACGGACACGTACATGTCCGCGGCGCGGAAGGTGAGCGCCTGGAACCGGTTGAGGGTGACGCCGAACTGCTTGCGGGTCTTCAGGTACTCCGCGGTGATGCGCAGCGCGGACTCCATCGCGCCGACCGACTCGTTGGCGTGGGCGATGCGGGCCAGGGCCTGCACCCGCTCGACGTCGGCGCTGCGGTCCGCGGTGCCCTCGCCGAGCAGCTCGGCCGGGGTGCCGTCGAGGGTCACGTTGGCCGCGCGGCCGCCGTCGTGGGTGCGGTAGCCGGTGCGGGTCAGGCCCGCGGCGTCGCCCTGGACGAGGAACAGCGCGGTGCCGCCGTCGACCGCCGCCGACACGACCAGCACGTCGGCGCGGGCGCCGTTGGCGACCGGCTCCTTGACGCCGGTCAGCCGCCAGCCGTCGCCGTCCTGCGTGGCGGTGACCGCCGACGCCGAGGGGCTCCAGCGGGTGGCCGGCTCGGCGTGCGCGAAGGCGAGCACGCTGCCGCCCTCCGACAGCGGCCCGAGGACCGCCGTCCGCTGCGCGGCGGTGCCGACGGCGGCCACCAGGCCGCCGGCGAGGACCACGGCCTCGACGAAGGGCTCGGGCGCCAGCACCCGGCCCATCTCCTCGGCCACGATGCCGACCTCGATCGGGCCGGCGCCCATGCCGCCGTCCTCCTCGGCGAAGGGCAGGCCCAGCACGCCCATCTCGGCCAGCTGCGCCCACGTCTTCTCGTCGAAGCCGGGGTCGCTCCCGACGACCGAGCGGCGCCGCTCGGTGTCGGGGTAGGCGCGCTGCAGCAGGCCGCGCACGGCCTCCCGCAGGTCGTTCTGCTCGCTGTCGTAGGTGAAGTCCACGTCTACCTCACAGCCCCAGGATCGTGCCGGCGATGATGGTCCGCTGGACCTCGTTGCTGCCTCCGTAGATGGAGACCTTGCGGTAGTTCAGGTACTCGGGCGTCGCCACCCGGGCCCAGTCGGGGACCGCGGAGCCGCCGTCGGCGAAGGAGGCCAGCGAGAGCGGGCCGGCGATGTCGACGATCAGCTCGGTGGCCGCCTGCTGCAGCTCCGAGCCGCGCAGCTTGAGCACCGACGACGCCGGGTGCGGCTTGCCGTCGGCGGAGTTCGCGACGACGCGGAGCGCGGTGAGCTCCAGCGCCAGCAGCTCGTTCTCCAGCTCGGCGATCCGCGCGAGGGTGCGGGGGTCCTCCGACAGCGGGCGGCCGCCGGCGGTGATCTCGCGGGCGAACTCCTTGGCCTGCGCGATCAGCTTCTTGGTGGCGCCGACGCGGGCGATGCCGACGCGCTCGTTGCCGAGCAGGAACTTGGCGTAGTCCCAGCCGCGGTTCTCCTCGCCGACGAGGTTCTCGGCGGGGACGCGGACGTCCTCGAAGAAGACCTCGTTGACCTCGTGGCCGCCGTCGATGAGCTGGATGGGCCGCAGCGTGACGCCGGGGGTGTCCATCGGGAAGACCAGCATCGAGATGCCGCGCTGCTTCTTCTCCGCCGTCGGGTCGGTGCGCACCAGGCAGAAGATCCAGTCGGCGTGCTGGCCGAGGGTGGTCCAGGTCTTCTGGCCGTTGACCACCCAGTCGTCGCCGTCGCGGACTGCGGTGGTGCGCAGCGACGCGAGGTCGGAGCCGGCGTCGGGCTCGGAGAAGCCCTGGCACCACCAGATGTCGAGGTTCGCGGTCTTGGCCAGGAACCGCTCCTTCTGCTCCTGGTTGCCGAAGGCGGCGATGACCGGCCCGATCATGCTGGTGTTGAAGGCCAGCGGCTCGGGGACGCTGGCCAGCTGCATCTCCTCGCGCCAGATGTGGCGCTGCAGCGGCGTCCAGTCGCGGCCGCCCCACTCGACCGGCCAGTGCGGCACGGCCAGGCCGGCGGCGTTGAGGGCCCGCTGGGCCTCGATGTACTGCTCGCGGCTCACGTGCCGCCGCGCCGCGACCTGGTCGCGGATCTCCTTCGGCACCTGCGTGGTGAAGAAGGTGCGCATCTCATCCCGGAAGGCCTCCATCTCCGGGGAAAGCTGCAACCGCATGGGACCTCTCTCCTGACGGCGACGGCGCCGTCTCGACGTGTCCCCCGACGATCCCACACCTGTTACTCGGGAGTAGATCCGGAGTGACCGGGCGCGTCGGGCCGGGGGAGGGTGGGCGTGCCCGGGCCCCGGACGGCGGCTGCCGCCCGGGGCCCGGGGTGGTGCTCAGCGCGTCAGAACGTGTCCCAGAACGCGCAGTTCGCGTCCGCGGCGACGTCGACCGGCCCGATGCCCCCGGCGGAGGCGAGGTCGAGGCCCTGGACGTCGGACGGGTCGGAGTACCGGTGCCAGGCCGGCACGCCGCGGCCGTTGGGGTTGCCGGTGGCCGCGAAGTTCGTCCAGTACCGCACCATCGCCGTCGACAGCTCCTCCTGCTCGGCGGTCAGGCCGTCCCCGAACAGCCCGGGGAACAGGAAGGGCAGCTCGCCGGCGTGCTGGGCGCCCTCGTCGTAGAGCCCCGCCGGGAAGGAGAACGGCGGGCGCGAGAAGTCCAGCAGCGGGTCGGCCGTCTGGTCGCGGAACTGGTAGGCGTAGACCCGGTCGCGCCGGGGCCGCTGGTCGAGCGCCTCGTAGGCGTCGACGTGCTCGCAGGTGGACAGCGCGCTGCCGGTGTCGCTGGCGATCGCGGCGAGCACCCGCAGCGGCGAGCCGTACTCCGCCAGCGGGTAGCGCGCCGCGACCTCGCCCGCCCGGGCGCCGTACCGCTGGGCCAGCACGGTGTCGTAGTTGCGGGGGTCGAGCAGCACGGGCAGCTGCGCCGGCGGGACGCCGAGCGGGGTGAACAGCGTGTTCTCGTCCTGCAGGTTGCCGTGGATCACCGGCACGCGGTTCCAGGTGCCCGAGGTGATCGCGTCGGCCGGCTGCACCGGCAGCGACGACCCGCCGACGACGAACGAGCCGCCACCGGCCGGCCACGCGCGGAGCAGGTCGGGCACCGGCGCCCGCTGCAGGCACGCGACGACCGCGGCGCCTTCCCCGGTGCACCCGACGGCGGTGGCCACGCCCTCGCCGACGGTCTCCGCCTCGTCCAGGGAGGCGTAGCGGGTGGTGCAGCTGTAGCTCTGCGCGATGGCCTTGTCGAACAGCCCGGCGGCCGTGGGGGAGGCCAGCTGCGCGCAGACCGACGACGCCCCGGCCGACTCGCCGAAGATCGTCACGTTGCGGGGGTCGCCGCCGAAGGCCGCGACGTTGCGCTCCACCCACCGCAGCGCGGCCTGCTGGTCGAGCAGGCCGGCGCTGCCGGAGCCCGCGTCGCCGATCGCCGCGGACAGGTCGTCCTGGGCGAGGAAGCCGAACGGGCCGAGCCGGTAGTTGACGGTCACGACGACGGCGTCGCCCTCGAGCGCGAGTTTGCTGGCGTCGTAGCGGTCGCCGCTGCCGGTGCGCCAGGAGCCGCCGTGGATCCACACCATGACCGGCAGCCGGTCGCGGCGGGCGTCCAGCCCGGCGGGCGTCGTGACGTTCAGGTAGAGGCAGTCCTCCTCGGTGGAGGACGTCGGGTTGGTCAGGCTGGACACCTGCGGGCAGGCGCTGCCCGGCTGCGTGGCGTCGAGCGTCTCCTCCCACGGCTGCACTGGCTGCGGCGGGCGGAACCGGAGGTCGCCCACCGGCGGCGCGGCGAACGGGATGCCCTGGAAGAGGCGGTAGTCGCCGGGGCGGGAGCCGGCGACGGCGCCCTCGGCGGTCTCGACCACCAGCGGCGCGCGGTCGGGCGGGCCGCCGGGACCCGCTGTGCCGGGACCCGCCGCGGCGGGGGAGGCGGTGGCGAGGACGCCCGCGGTGAGCGCGGCGCCGGTGGCGGCGGCGAGCAGCGACCTGCGCGCCCGCCGGGGGAGGGAGAGGGGCAAGGTGACCTCCAGCGTTCCGGCCCGCCACGTCGGTGTGAGCTGGGCCACGGACGGGTGGGACACTAGACGCAGGTGTTCCACGACCGGCGGCCGCCCCCCGGGTGCCGGTACCGCCGGTAGCAGGATGTCCCGGTGCCCGGGGGGAACCGCCTGCTGCTGGCCGCGGTCCTCCTCACCGCGGTCAACCTGCGCGCCGCGATCGCCGCCGTCGGGCCGGTGCTCGACGACGTCCGCGCGGACACCGGTCTGTCCGCCGCGGCCGCCGGGCTGCTCACCACGCTGCCGGTGCTGTGCTTCGCCGTGCTCGCGCCGGTGTCGGCCGCGGCGGGACGGCGGCTGGGCGCGGGCCGGGCGGTGCTCGCGTCGCTGCTGCTGCTCGCGGCCGCCCAGGCGCTGCGGGTGCTCGACGGGCCGCCGGTGCTGCTCGCCGGCACCCTCGCGGTCGGCGCGGCGATGACGGTCGGCAACGTGCTGCTGCCGGCGGTGGTGAAGGCCGGGTTCGGCCGGCGCGCGGGCACGGTCACCGGCCTCTACACCGCGGCGCTGGTGGCCGGGGCCGCCGCGGGAGCTGCGTTCACCGCCCCGCTGGCCGCCGTCCTGGGCTGGCGCGGCGCGCTCGCCGCCGAGGGCGTGCTGGCCCTGGTCGCCGCGGTGGTGTGGGCGCGGGCCGCCCGGGGCGCCGACGCCACGGCCCCGGCCCGCACGGCGCCCGGTGGTGCGGCGCCCGGCGGCTCGGCGCCGGTGTGGCGCTCGCCGGTGGCCTGGGCGGTGACCGCGGTGCAGGCGCTGCACTCGACGCTGTACTTCTCGCTGACCGCCTGGCTGCCCACGCTGCTCGCCGACCGCGCCGGCACCGACGCGGCCACCGGGTCGCTGGCCGCGTCGGTCTACCAGGTGCTCGGCATCGCGGGCAGCCTGCTGGTGCCGGCCGTGCTGGCCCGCGCGCGCGGGCAGTCGGGGCTGGCGCTGGGGGTCGCCGCGCTGTGGGTGGTGCCGGTGGCCGGGCTGCTCGCCGCGCCCGGCGCGTGGCCCGCGTGGGCGGCGGTCGGCGGGCTCGCACAGGGCGCGGGCATCGCGCTGGCGGTGACCCTCGTGGTGCTGCGGTCGGCGGACGCGGGCGTGGCCGCCCGGCTGTCGGGGATGAGCCAGCTCGTGGGCTACGCCGTCGGCGGGCTCGGCCCCGTCGTCGTCGGGGCGCTGTCGGAGGCCACCGGCGGCTGGACCGTGCCGCTGGTGCTGCTGCTCGCCGTCGGCGCCGGGCTGGCGGCGGCCGGCGTGGCCGCCGCCCGCCCGGTGCGGATCGGCTGAGCCGGGGTCAGGGCAGCTGCACGACGTCGGCCACCACGCCGCCGTCGTCGGTGAGCCGCTCGGGGGCCGGGCTGTCGTAGACGACGAGCAGCCGGCCGCCGGCCGGGTCGCCCAGCAGGCCGATGCCCTCGGGGTGGTCGTCGCCGTCGCCGAAGGGGAGCGCCAGCTCGCGGGTGAGCTGGTCGCCGCGGACGACGGCCGGCTCCTCGCAGACCACCGCGCCGTGCCAGCGGTAGACGTACACCGGGCCGTCGAGGTCCATGGTCGGGCCGGCGAGCACCAGCAGGTCGTCGCCCTGCGGGCACAGGTCGCGGACGCCGAGCCCGGCCAGCCGCAGGACGTGCTTGCGGTAGCGGCGGCCGTCGGGGAACTTCCGGAGCCGCAGCCGGGCGGGGTCGCGCTCGTCGACCTCGGGCCGCAGCTCCAGCACCACGGCCCAGCCGCGCAGCACCGGCCCGCGCAGGCCGAGGTAGACCCGCTCGCCCGCCACCGCGATGCCCTCGACGTCGAGGCCGTTGTCCTTGCTCGGGATGCCGAGGAACGGGCCGAGGTGCTCGTCGTCGGCCAGCAGGTCGCGCAGGTCCTTGCCGCGGGCGCCGAAGACGGCGGCGCTGCGGGTGCCGTCGTCCTTCACCAGGGTGGGCAGCCCGTCGACGTCGACCACCGGGATGCGGGCGATGATCTGCCGCCGCGGCTGCCCGGTGATGGTGGCCAGCCGGCGCAGCGCCTTGGCGCCGTCGTGCTCGTCGCGGATCCGGCGCCGGCGCAGGCTGTGCGAGCCGACCGCCCACACCGCGCCGTCGTGGCGGGCGATGCCCTCGATGTCGGCCTCCTCCTCGACGTCGGGACCGGTGCCGCCGGGCAGGGGCACGAGGTCGGCGAGGGAGAAGGTCGTCTGGTCGCCGTAGGCGGCCGGGTCGGCGGGGTCGTCGGCGACCAGCCGCTCGATGGTGGCGGTCTCGTCGCCGGCCACCCAGAGGACCGGCCCGTCGCTGCGGACGGCCGAGAGGTTGGTGTGCGTGCGGCTCTCGCGCGAGGCCGAGCCGAACCGGAGGGTCACCGTGCGGGTCGTCGTCACGGGCGGGCACTGTGGCACGGTCCGGCGCTGTCCGGGGGCCTCGCCGTCGTCGTACCGTGCGGCATGGATCTCGTCTGTCCCAAGTGCCAGGGCGCGATGCGCACCTACGAGCGCAACGGCGTGCACGTCGACCAGTGCACCGAGTGCCGCGGCATCTTCCTCGACCGCGGTGAGCTCGAGCGCCTCATCGACGCGGAGAACACCTGGCACGGCGCCGCGGCCGGCGGCCAGCACGCCCAGCCCGCGCAGCAGCACGGCCAGCAGCAGTACGGGGCAGCCCAGCACCAGCTGCACGGGCAGCAGCCGTACGGGCAGCCCGCCCATCAGCAGCAGTACGGGCAGCAGCCCGGCGCGCAGTACCCGGCCGCGGCGGGCGGCGCGGGGCTCGGCGCGGTGGTGAACGAGGTGCTCGGCGCGGTGCGCGGCTCGCAGGGGCACTCGTCGTCGCACGGCTCGCACGGGAAGAAGCGCAAGGAGTCGTTCCTGTCCGACCTGTTCGGCTGACGCGCGGTCGTGCTCTGCCCACCGCGGTGTGCAGAGCACGACCCGCCGAGGGACGGCTACCGTGCCGTCCGTGGCGGCGCGGGAACTGGTCGTGCTCGGCACCGCGAGCCAGGCGCCCACCCGCACCCGCAACCACAACGGCTACCTGCTGCGCTGGGACGGCCGCGGCTTCCTCTTCGACCCCGGCGAGGGCACCCAGCGGCAGATGCTGCTGGCCGGCGTCCCGAGCAGTGCCGTCCACCGGATCCTCGTCAGCCACTTCCACGGCGACCACTGCCTCGGCCTGCCCGGCGTCGTCCAGCGGATGTCGCTCGACGGCGTCGCCCACCCGGTCACCGCGCACTACCCCGCGTCCGGTCAGCAGTGGTTCGACAGGCTCCGCCACGCGTCGGTGTTCGCCGACCGCGCCGAGATCCGCGAGGAACCGGTGCACGACGACGGCGTCCTGGCGGAGGACCCCGCCGGGACGCTCGAGGCGCGCCGGCTGGAGCACCCGGTGCCCTCGGTCGGCTACCGGCTCGTCGAGCCCGACGGCCGGCGGATGGTGCCCGACCGGCTCGCCGCGGCCGGGGTGGCCGGCCCCGACGTCGGCCGGCTGCAGCGCGAGGGCGCGCTGCGGGTCGGCGGGAGGACGGTGCGCCTCGAGGACGTCAGCGAGCCGCGGCGCGGGCAGGTGTTCGCCTTCGTCATGGACACCCGGATGTGCCTCAACGTCGCGGCGCTGGCCGAGGGCGCCGACCTGCTCGTGATCGAGTCGACCTTCCTGGCCGAGGACGAGGCGCTCGCCCGGCAGTACGGCCACCTCACCGCCCGGCAGGCGGCGCGGGTGGCGGCCGACGCGGGCGTCCGGCGGCTGGTGCTCAGCCACTTCTCCCAGCGCTACCCCGACCCGCGCGCGTTCGAGGAGGAGGCGCGGGCCGAGTTCGACGGCGACCTCGTCGTCGCCGAGGACCTCCAACGGGTGGCGGTGCCCGCCCGGGCCCCGGTGGGTGAGAGCGCCGCCGACGGGTAGCCCCCCGCGCACCGCACCCGAGGAGGACCGCCGATGCCCCGGCTCGACGCCACGACGCTGCCCCACCTGAGCCCCTCGGTGTGGACGCCGCGCTACGACCGGTCGGAGGTCGGCGTCGGGATCGTGCACCTCGGCGTCGGCGGCTTCCACCGCTCGCACCAGGCGGTGTACGTCGACCGGCTGCTCGAGTCCGGGCAGGTGGACTGGGGCATCTGCGGCGTCGGCGTGCTGCCGTCGGACCGGCGGATGGCCGAGGTGATGGCGGCGCAGGACCGGCTCTACACGCTGGTGGTCAAGCACCCCGACGGCTACCTCGACGCGCGGGTGGTCGGCTCCATCGCCGAGTACCTGCTCGCCCCCGACGACCCGGACGCCGTGGTGGAGCGGATGGCGGCGCCCGGCACCCGGATCGTGTCGCTGACGGTCACCGAGGGCGGCTACAACACCTCGCACGAGACCGGCCGCTTCGACACCGGGGCGCCCGCCGTCGTCGCCGACCTGCGGCCCGGATCCCCGCCGCGGACGACGTTCGGCCTGGTCACCGAGGCGCTGGTGCGCCGGCGCGAGCGCGGGCTGCCGCCGTTCGCCGTCGTCTCCTGCGACAACATCCCCGGCAACGGGCACCTCGCCCGGGAGGCGTTCGCCGCCTTCGCCGGGCTGCGCGACCCGGCGCTGGGGGAGTGGGTGGCCGGGGAGGTGGCCTTCCCGAACTCGATGGTCGACCGGATCACCCCGGTCACCACCGACGCCGACCGCGAGCAGGTGGCCGCCGCGATCGGGGTCGAGGACGCCTGGCCGGTGGTGTGCGAGCCGTGGACGCAGTGGGTGCTGGAGGAGTTCGCGGGCGGGCGGCCACCGCTGGAGGACGTCGGCGTGCAGGTGGTCGCCGACGTCGCCCCGTACGAGCTCATGAAGCTGCGCCTGCTCAACGCCGGCCACCAGGTGCTGGCCCACCTCGGGCGGTTGGCCGGCCACGGGTACGTGCACCAGGCCAGCCAGGACCCGCTGTTCCGCGAGTTCCTGGCCGGCTACCTCGACGAGGAGGCCACCCCGACGCTGCCGCGGGTGCCGGGCATCGACCTGCGCCGCTACAAGGCCGACCTGGTGGGCCGCTTCGCCAACCCCGCCGTCGCCGACACCCTGGCGCGGATCTGCGAGAACGCCTCCGACCGCATCCCGCAGTTCCTGCTCCCGGTGATCCGCGCGGACCTGGAGGCCGGCCGCGACGTCCGCCGGTCGGTGGCGGTGCTGGCCGGGTGGGCGCGCACCGCGGAGGGCGCCGACGACGCCGGCCGGCCCCTCGAGCTGTCCGACCCGCGGGGCGAGGCGCTGGCCCGCCGGGCGCGGGACGCCGACCCGCTGGAGTTCCTCCGCGAGCGCGACGTCTTCGGCGACCTCGCCGACGACCCGCGGGTGGCGGAGCCCTTCGTCGCGACCCGGGTCGCGCTGCGCGAGCGGGGCGCCCGCGCGACCGTCGAGGACCTCGTCCGCGGGCGGCGGCGGCGCCGGGCCGGGTAGAACGGGAGGGTGTTCGACGGCACGGGGTTCGCCCCCGACTGGTTCGCCCTCCTCGGCCGCGAGGTGCTGCGGGAACGCCGCGCCGCGCTCATCGCCGAGGCGTGCGCGTGGACCGTCGGCCTGTCCGACCGGCCGCACCACACCCGGCTGCGCGGCCGGCTGGTGGCCACCGGCTCCACGATCGGCGACCGCGCCGCCACCGGGCAGGCGCTGTCCGGGGAGGAGGACGGCCGCATCGAGCTCGGCGACGCCCGGCCCGGCAGCTTCCAGGACGCGCTCAACGCCGTCGACGCCGACGGCACCGTGTTCGCCGACCGCTTCGACCGCGAGGTGATCGAGCCGTTCGTGCTCGACACGTGCGTGGCCGCCGCCGACCGGGCCCGCCGCACCCGGCCCGCGCAGTGGGCCGACCTGCTCGACGACCTCGGTGAGGACCCCGCCGACGCCGATCCGGCCGACGTCGTCCGCGCCGGGGAGTGGGAGCAGCCGCTGCGCACCGAGGCGGAGCACCTGGTGCTCGCCGCCCTGGGCCGCACCCCGCTGCTGGAGGTGGAGGCCGAGGGGCTGCCGCTGTCGCTGGTGCGCGCCGCCGAGGCCACCGCCCGCGCCGCCGTTCGCGCTGCGGCCCCGGAGCCGGAGGAGGACCTCTCCGCCGCGCTGTTCCTCGCGCTGGCCGCCGTCCGGGAGTCCGGGCTGCCCTCACCGGTGCCGCCGGGCGAGGCCCCCCGCCTGACCGGGGTCCTGCTCGAGCAGGGCCTGGAGCCCGCCGAGGTGACCGGCGTGCTGCCGCACCTGCCGCTCGCGCCCGGCACCGCCGACCGGGTGCGCGACCTCCTCTAGTACGGCAGGCCGGTGTAGTTCTCGGCCAGCTCGCGCGCCGCGGCCTCCGACGAGCACACCCGGCGCAGCTGCGAGAGCTGCAGCTCGGCGTCGAACGGGTCGCCCGTGGTGTGCAGCATCGACGTCATCCACCAGGAGAAGTGGGTGGCCCGCCAGACCCGCCGCAGCGCGGTGTCGGAGTAGGCGTCGGCGAGGTCGGTCTCCTTCTCCTGCAGCAGGCGCACCAGCGCGCGGGAGAGCAGGACGACGTCGGCGACGGCGAGGTTGAGGCCCTTGGCGCCGGTGGGCGGCACGATGTGCGCGGCGTCCCCGGCGAGGAACAGCCGGCCGCGGCGCATCGGCGCGCTGACGAAGGAGCGCATCGGCAGGATCGACTTCTCCAGCACCGGCCCGGTGCTGATCTCCCACCCGTCGAGCGCGAAGCGGGTGGCCAGGCCCTCCCAGATCCGGTCGTCGGACCAGTCCTCGATCTTCTCCGACGGGTCGACCTGCAGGTACAGCCGCGACACCGACGGCGAGCGCATCGAGTAGAGGGCGAAGCCCTCGGGGTGCCAGGCGTAGATGAGCTCGTCGGTGGCGGGGGCGGCCTCGGCGAGGATGCCCAGCCACGCGTAGGGGTAAGTGCGCTCCCACAGCTGCTGCCGCGTGCCCTCGGCGACGACGGCGCGCGAGGGGCCGTGGAACCCGTCGGTGCCGGCCACGACGTCGCACTCGAGCACCTGCGGGATGCCGTCGGCGTCGGTGAACCGGATGCGCGGGCTGTCGGTGTCGACGTCCTCGATCGCGAGGTCGGAGACCTCGAAGTGCAGCGGCGGGCCGCCGGCGAGCTGGGTGGCGACGAGGTCCTTGACCACCTCGGTCTGGCCGTAGACCCACACGCGGCGGCCGCACAGGTCGGGGAAGTCGAGGGTGTGGCGCACCCCGGGGTACTGCAGGTGGATGCCGCGGTGCTCGAGGCCCTCGCGGTGCAGCCGGTCGCCCATGCCCGCCTCGGTGAGCACGTCGACGGTGTTCTGCTCGAGGATGCCGGCGCGGATCCGCGCCTCGACGTACTCGCGGGAGCGGTTCTCCAGCACGACGGAGTCGATGCCCTGCAGGGCGAGCAGCCGCGACAGCAGCAGGCCGGCCGGGCCGGCGCCGATGATCCCCACCTGGGTGCGCATGGCCCGAGTGTGACCCGGGCTACGCGCCGGTGGACACCTCGTCCTCCCGCTCAGCGGAAGACGGGTGTGGTGGCCAGCGCCCGGCCGATGCCGCGCGCGGCGACCTCGAGGACGGGCACCAGCCGGGGGAGGTCGCGCCGGTGGCTGGGGACGACGATGCCCAGCGCCGCCGCGACGACGGTGCTGCTCCCGCGCTCCACGCGCACCGGCACCGCGACCGACAGCGTGCCCAGCGACATCTCCTCCGCGGTGCGCGCCCACCCGCGCCGGCGCACCTCGGTGAGCTCCCGGCGCAGCCGGCCGGGGTCGACGACGGTGTGCCGGGTGGCCCGCGACGGCGCCGCCAGCACCTCGGCGACGACCTCGTCGGGCGCGGAGGCGAGCAGCACCTTGCCGACGCCGGTGGCGTGCAGCGGCAGCCGGCTGCCCACCTGGCTGACCACCGGCGCCGACTCCCGGCCGGAGATCCGCTCGACGTAGAGGGCGCACAGCCCGTCGCGGACGGCGAGGTGCACGGTGTCGCGGGTGGCGGTGTGCACGTCGAGCAGGAACGGCGAGGCGACCTGGCGGAGCTCGAGCTGCACCGGCGCGAGCAGGCCGAGGTCCCAGAGCTTGCGGCCGATCTCGTAGCGTCCGTCGGCACGCCGGGCGAGCGCGCCCCACCCGGTGAGCTCGGCGAGCAGCCGGTGCGCCGTCGTCAGCGGGGTGCCCGACCGCTCGGCGATCTCGCTCAGCGACAGCCGGGGAGCCGAGGCGTCGAACGCGTCGAGGATCGCCAGCGCCCGCGAGGTCACCGACCGCCCCGGGGCGGCGCTGCCACCGGCCATCGCCGTCCTTCCTCCCAGTGGAAAGCCCGGCTTGGGAGGGTACGCGGCCGGCCGTACGTTGCCCGGTATGACCGGGACCACGTCCGAGGGCGGGCTGCTGCTGCCGCGCTACCTGCCCGAGCCCGACGCCACGCGGACCCCCGTGGGCTTCCCCGAGTACCGGAGCACCGGGCTGCGCGCGCCGCTCCGCACGCCGGTGGACCTGCCGCACCGGCTCACCGAGGTCACCGGTCCGGTGCTCGGCGAGGACCGCGTGCTGCCCACAGACGCCGACCTGACGTGGCGCAACGGCGGCGAGGCCGTCGGCCAGCGGGTCCTCGTGCACGGGCGGGTGCTCGACAGCGGCGGCCGCCCGGTCCCGGGCGCGCTGGTGGAGGTGTGGCAGGCCAACGCGGCGGGCCGCTACCGGCACGTCGTCGACAACTGGCCGGCCCCGCTGGACCCGCACTTCGACGGTCTCGGCCGCGTGGTCACCGACAGCCTGGGCCGCTACGAGTTCCTGACGATCAAGCCCGGCGCCTACCCGTGGGGCAACCACCACAACGCCTGGCGGCCGGCGCACATCCACTTCAGCCTGTTCGGCCGGGCGTTCACCCAGCGCCTGGTCACCCAGATGTACTTCCCGGACGACCCGCTGTTCGGCCAGGACCCCATCTTCAACGCCATCCCGGCGGCGGCCCGGCACCGGGCGATCAGCCGGTTCTCCCTCGAGCGCACCCAGGACAACTGGGCGCTCGCGTTCGAGTGGGACGTCGTGCTGCGCGGCGCGGACCAGACCCCCTTCGAGACCGACGACGACGGAGACGTGGCGTGACCGCGAGCGTGCCGGACCCCCTCGACGTCCCGCCGAACCCCTCGGAGCCCTTCCAGCCCCGCTCCGGCCAGCGGGGCAGCGGCTTCCTCACCGGGCCGCTCCGGCTGGGGACCACCCCCAGCGCCACCGTCGGCCCCTACCTGGCCATCGGCCTGACCTGGCCCGACGGCGTGTGGGCCGCGGCCGAGGGCACCGAGGGCGGCGTCTGGATCCGCGGCCGGGTGCTCGACGGCAACGGCGACGTGGTGCCCGACGCGATGGTCGAGACGTGGCAGGCCGACCCCGACGGCCGCTTCCCGTCGCCGGAGGACCCGCGCGGTGCGTCCACGTACCCGGGGTTCCGCGGGTACGCGCGCGCCTCGACGATCACGGGTGAGTTCGCCGTCTTCACGCTCAAGCCCGGGCGGGTGCCCGACGGCGAGGGCGGGCTGCAGGCGCCGCACGTCGACGTCTCGGTCTTCGCCCGCGGCCTGCTCGACCGCGTCGTCACCCGGGTCTACTTCGCCGACGAGGCCGACGCCAACGCCGAGGACGTCGTCCTGCGCGGGCTGACCGAGGAGCAGCGGGACACCCTGCTGGCCACGCCCACCGACGACGGCTACCGCCTCGACGTCCGCCTGCAGGGCGAGCGCGAGACGGTCTTCTTCGCCGTCTGAGCGCGCCCGGCCCGCCGCCGGTAGGAAGAGAGCCGTGACAGGTCTGTTCGCCGGCACGTTCGCGCGCGGCGGTGCGGCGTCGGCCGTCTCCGACGACGCCTGGTTCCGCGCGCTGCTGGCGGTCGAGGCGGCGCTGGCGCGGGCCGCGGCGTCGGCGGGCCTGGTGCCCGGGACCGCCGCCGACGCCGTGACGGCGGCCTGCGCCGACCCCTCGCGACTCGACCTGGCCCGCGTGGTCGCCCGCGCCGCCGACGCCGGCAACCCGGTGCCGCCGCTGGTGCGCGCGCTGCAGGACGCGGTGGGGGAGCGCGACGCCGTCGCCGTGCACGTCGGGGCCACCAGCCAGGACGTGCTCGACACCGCGCTGCTGCTGCTCGCCCGCTCGGCGGTGGCCGCGCTCGACGCCGACCTCGCCGCCGCGGCGGAGCTGTGCGCCGGGCTGGCGCGGGCGCACCGGGACGACGTCGTCATGGGCCGCACGCTGATGCAGCAGGCGCTGCCCACCACGTTCGGGCTCAAGGCGGCCACCTGGCTGGCCGGCCTCGACGGCGCGCGGCTGCGGCTGGCGGAGGTGGTGGCCGGGCTGCCGGTGCAGTACGGCGGGGCGGTGGGCACGCTGGCGGCGTCGTCGGGCGCGGGCGTCGTCGTCCGGGAGGCGCTGGCCGCCGAGCTGGGGCTGGTGGCCACCGCTGTCCCGTGGTTCACCGTGCGGCTGCCGGTGGCCGACCTCGCCGGGGCGCTCGGCGCCGCGGCCGGGGTGGTGTCCACGGTGGCGCTCGACGTCGTGCTGCTCGCGCAGTCGGAGGTGGCCGAGGCCGCCGAGGTGGGCGAGGGGCGCGGCGGCTCGTCGGCGATGCCGCACAAGCAGAACCCGGTGGCGGCGGTCTCGGCGCGGGCGTGCGCGCGGCGGGCGCCCGGCCTGGTGGCCACGCTGCTCGGCGCGATGGAGCAGGAGCACGAGCGGGCCGCGGGCGCCTGGCACAGCGAGTGGCCCACGGTGACCGACCTGCTGGTCACGGTCGGCTCGGCGGCGGCGTGGCTGGCCGAGAGCCTGCGCGGGTTGCGGCCCGACCCCGCCCGGATGGCCGCCACGGTGGCCGCCGCGGCGGAGGGGTCGCTGGCCGGCGCGCTGGCCGAGGCGCTGACGCCCTCGCTCGGCCGCGGGGCCGCCCACGACGCCGCCGCCGACGCCGCGCGCACGGCGCGGGAGACCGGCCGGACGCTGGCCGAGGTGGTGGCCGGGCGCTCCGACGTCGACGTCGCCGCCGTGCTGGCCGCCGCCGCGCCGGACGTGGGGGAGGCCGGCGCGCAGGTGGACGCGGCGCTGGCCGAGCACGACCGACTGACCGAGGGGGAGCGCGGATGACCGCCGTCGAGGTGTCCTACACGGAGGACGGGCCGGCCGACGCGCCGGTCGTCGTCCTGTCCAACTCGCTGGGCGCCACCCGCGGGATGTGGGACCCGCAGGTGCCGGCGCTGGCCGAGCGCTACCGCGTGGTCAGCTACGACACCCGCGGGCACGGGGAGTCGCCGGCGCCCGCGGGCCCGTACACGGTGGACGACCTGGTCGACGACCTCGTCGCGCTGCTCGACCGGGTCGGCGCGCGCCGGGCGCACGTGGTCGGGCTGTCCCTGGGTGGGATGACGGCGATGCGGCTGGCCGCGCGCGAGCCCGCGCGGGTGGACCGGCTGGTGCTGGTGGCGACGTCGGCCAGGCCGGACCCACAGGGCTTCCTGGACCGCGCGGTGCAGGCGCGCTCGGGCGGGACGGCGCCGCTCGCGCCGGCGATCGTGGGCCGCTGGCTGACCCCCGCATACGCCGCGGAGCACCCCGACCTGGTCGCGCGGCTGGAGGCGATGATCGCCGGCGCCGACGACGAGGGGTACGCGAACTGTTGCGAGGCGGTCGGCCACTTCGACGCCCGTGAGGACCTCGCCCGGATCACCGCGCCGACGCTGGTGGTGTCCGGCGCGGAGGACCCGGCGCTGCCGCCGCCGCACCAGCAGGCGATCGTCGAGGGGATCGCCGGCGCGACGCTGCTGACGGTCAGCCCGGGGGCGCACCTGCCCAACCTGGAGCAGCCGCTGGAGGTCACCGGTGCGCTGCTGGCGCACCTGGACGCCGCAGGGGGCCACGCGTGAGCGACGCGGCACCGGAGCCAGACGGTCTCTCGACCGACGACACCCGCCGCGAGGCGGGGATGCGCACCCGGCGGGAGGTGCTCGGCGACGCGTGGGTGGACCGCGCGGTGGCGAACACGACGCCCTTCACCGCCGGCTTCCAGGACTTCATCACCCGGGTGGCGTGGGGCGACGTCTGGCAGCGGCCGGGCCTGGAGCGCCGCGAGCGCAGCATCGCCACGCTGTCGATCTGCATCGCGCTGCGGCACTGGGACGAGTTCGCGCTGCACGTCCGGGCGGCGGTGCACAACGGGCTGAGCGAGGACGAGATCGCCGAGGTGGTGCAGCACGCGGCGGTCTACGCCGGGGTGCCGGCCGCCAACCACGCGTTCAAGGTGGCGGCGGGCGTGCTCGCGGAGATGCGCGAGGGCTGACCCCGGGTCACGCCCGCGGGACGGTCTCCCGCGGGCTGGGCACGAGCGCCACGCACAGCGCCGTGACGACGCCGACCAGCACGGTGGCGGTCATGTCGTCGTCGAGCCAGTGCAGCAGGAACGCGGCGCCGACGCCGACGAGCACCGCCAGCACCGCCCGCCGCTGGACACCGTCGCGGTAGCTCTCGCCGGGTCTCATGACGGGCGACGCTAGGCGGCGGTCGCGCGGCTCCCGGCTCGTGAGAGGAGTCGTCCCCCACGTGTCCGGGCCCGGAAGCGCGTCGTCACGATCCGGTGTCGGGCCCGTACTCGCCCGGCGGCGGCCGGCGGGCCCCCGCGCGGCTCACGGCGTGGTCGACCCGGCGGCGCACCTCCGCGGTGCGCCGCCGGGGACGGGTGTCAGAACGGTGGCGGGTCGTCGGCCGGGTCGGCCGGTGGGAGCGTCCCGGTCGCGCCGGGTGGTGGGTCGCGCTCCGGTGGTGGGCGCATGCCCGGTGGGCGGGTGGTGCGGGTGATGCCCGACGGGGTGGTCACGGTCAGCACCCCGTCCGGGCTCATGGAGAAGTGCCAGCCGCGGGCGAAGGTCTTGAGGCGGTGGTGGCTGCGGCACAGGCAGCACAGGTTGGCGCAGTCGGTCTTCCCGCCGTGGGCGTGGGGGATGACGTGGTCGGCGTCGGCCCAGCCGACCCGTTGGCCGCAGGTGGGGAAGCGGCAGGTGCGGTCACGGGTGCGCACGAACCGCTGCTGCGGCCGGGTCGGCGTGTAACGGTCGGTGGGCTCGGGCCGGTCGAGCACCGGGCACTGGCACCCGCCGTTGGCCTCACCGTCGGGGTGGTCGGGGCAGCCGCGGCGGGCGAGCGTGCGGGCCTGGTCGAGGGGAGTGGTGGCGTGCAGGGTGCCGTCGTCGTCGGTGAGCGCGAGGGTGACCGACCCGCCGTCGGGAACGCCGACACCGAGGGCGTCGAGTTGGCGCAGTAGTTCGCGCAGCACCGCGGCGGTGATCGGGATGCCGTTGACCTCACCGGGCTCGGCCGACCGGCCGGCCAGCGCGGACAGGGTGGCGATGATCTGCAGGTGCGCGGTCACCGGCGGCCGGCTCGGGTCACCGGCGCCCAGGAACAGGGCGGTGAACACCTCGGTGCGGATCACCCCGATCGGCCGCCGGTCACCGGCGTCCACGGCCAGCCGCGCGAGCCGCTCCACCACCTCCATGCACATCGCGGCGACCTCGGCGGGCAGCTCGGCGATCATCACCGCCATCCCGTCCTGCGCCGAGGGCACGATCCGGACGTCGGCGGTGCGCGTCGCGTCGTCCTTCTTCCGCTCGGCCGCGTCGGGGTCGAGTTCGAGCAGCGCCTGGACCGCGCGCTTGCGCAGCGTCCGCGTCGTCCACTCCGCAGCCCGAGGCAGGAGGCGGGCCTCGATCCGTCGGGCCAGCGCGGGGGCGGTCCACTGCAGCACGTCGACCAGCACCATGGCGCGGCGCTCGTCCAGCTGCCCGGCCCGCAGCGCGGCCCAGGTGGCGGGCAGGCTCTCCCGGTAGGTCCAGGCGCGCTTGGCGAGGGTCGTGGCGGTGGGGCGGCCGACGTTGAGCACGACCGCCAGTTCCGCGGTGAAGAACTCCGACACCCCGGGCAACTCGGGATCCGGCGCCCACGACCCCGACCGCGCACCCGGCGTGCCGGGCGGCGGGTCGTCGTCGTCGGGGGAGTCGTCGGCCAGGCCGAGGACGAGTTCCGCCTCGTAGGCGGCGGTCTGGGCCTTCAGCGCGGCCAGGCGCTGCAGCTCGCGCGCCTTGTGCTCACGCGAGAGCAACGCCACCGGCAGCCGGCGGAACGTCAGGGGCTGCTCGGCGAGCACCGCGGTGAGCGCGAGCTCGATCGGCGACACGTACTGCCCGCCCGCCGACATGGACCGAACCTACGACCGGGGTACGACAGTTCTCGCAGGTCAGCGGCACAGGAGGAAGGGCGATCTCAGGCGCGGGAGGGCCGCCTTTCGCGCGCGGAAGGCGGACCGGCGAGACTCGGCGGGCACCGGTACGACGACGAGAGGGACGACGTGGCACTCCTGGACGACGGCGCGTGGCAGGGCAGGATCTGGACGGGCACCTGGACCGACGGGTCCGGCGGCACCTACGACGCGGTCGAGCCGGCCACCGGCGACGTCATCGCGCCGGTCGGCAAGGCGACGCCGGAGGACGTCCTCGCGGCGGCCGAGCGGGCCGCCGAGGCGCAGCGCGCGTGGGCCGCGACCCCGTTCGAGGACCGCGCCCGGGTGCTGCGCCGCGCCGGGCAGGTGCTCGAGGAGCACGCCGACGAGATCAAGGGCTGGCTGGCCCGGGAGTCCGGGGCGATCCAGCCCTTCGGCGACTTCCAGGTCCACACCAGCGCCCAGGAGTGCTACGAGGCCTCCGCGCTGCCGAGCCACCCCTACGGCGAGCTGCTGCGCACCGGCTCCCCGCGGCTGAGCTTCGCCCGCCGCGTGCCGGCCGGCGTCGTCGGCGTGATCGCGCCGTTCAACGTGCCGACGATCCTGGCGATCCGCGCGATCGCCCCCGCGCTGGCGCTCGGCAACGCCGTCGTCCTCAAGCCCGACCCGCGCACCGCCATCTCCGGCGGCGCCGTCTTCGCCCGCGTCTTCGAGGAGGCGGGGCTCCCGGCCGGCGTCTTCCAGGTGCTGCCCGGCGGGGCCGACGTCGGCGAGGCGCTGGTGACCGCGCCGCAGGTGCGGGTCATCGCCTTCACCGGCTCCACGAAGGCGGGCCGGATCGTCGGCGCGCTCGCCGGCCAGCACCTCAAGCGGGCGCACCTCGAGCTCGGCGGAAACTCCGCGCTGATCGTGCTGCCCGACGTCGACGTGACCGCGGCCGCCAGCGTCGGCGCCTGGGGCACCTTCGCGCACCAGGGCCAGATCTGCATGGCGACCAGCCGGCACCTGGTGCACGAGTCGATCGCCGAGGAGTACACCGCCGTCCTCACCGAGAAGGTCGAGAAGCTTCCGGTCGGCGACCCGTTCCGCGAGCAGGTGGCGATGGGCCCGCTCATCGACGCCGGCCAGCGCGACCGCGTGCACGGGCTGGTCACCGCCAGCGTCGACCGGGGCGCCACCGTGCGCACCGGCGGCACCTACGAGGGCCTCTTCTACCGGCCCACGGTCCTCGGCGGCGTCGCGGTCGACCACCCGGCCTACCAGGAGGAGATCTTCGGCCCGGTCGCCCCGGTGACGCCGTTCAGCAGCCTCGACGAGGTCGCGCGCCTGGCCGCCGGCACCGAGTACGGCCTGAGCCTGGGCATCCTCACCCGCGACGTCTACGCCGGTCTCGAGCTCGCCGAGCGCATCCCGTCGGGCCTGGTGCACATCAACGACCAGACGGTCAACGACGAGGCGGTCGCCCCGTTCGGCGGCGTCGGCGCCTCGGGCACCGGCTCCCGGCACGGTGGCCCGCAGGCCAACATCGAGGCCTTCACCGAGACGCAGTGGGTGACCGTCCGCGGCGACCTGCCCGCCTACCCGTTCTGAGCGCGACCCTCGACCCCGGGCGCAGCCTGCCGTAGCGTTCGCCAGGCGAAGCGCGGTTCGCCGCGCCCGGGGTGAGGAGTCGGGATGACCAGCACGGCACTGCCGCACGACGAGGACGCCGGTCCGCAGCTGGTCCGCGACGGCGCCCCGGTCGAGTACGTGCGCGCGCTCGACCGCGGCCTCGCCGTCGTCCGCGCGTTCGACGCCGCCCACCCCCGCCGCACCCTCGCCGAGGTGGCCCGTGCCGTCGGCCTGGCGCCGGCCACCGCCCGCCGGCTGCTGCACACGCTGCAGTCGCTGGACTACGTGGGCACCGACGGGCAGGTGTGGTGGCTGCGCCCGCGGCTGCTGGAGCTCGGCCAGGCCTACCTCGCCACCACCAGCGTGTGGGACGTCGTCCGCGAGCGGCTGGCCCGGCTGACCGAGGAGGTGCAGGAGACCGCGTCGGCGGGCGTGCTCTCCGGTGACGACGTCGTCTACACCGTCCGCGTGCCCTATCGGCGGATCATGGCCATGCAGGTCGACGTCGGCTCGCGCATCCCCGCCTTCGCCTCCTCCATGGGCCGCGTGCTGCTCGCCGCGCTCGACGACGACGCCCTCGAGGACGCGCTCGGCCGGGCCGACCTGCGGCCGATCACCCCGCACACCGTCTCCAGCGTCGATGCGCTGCGCGCGGTGGTCACCGGCGTCCGCGAGCAGGGCTGGTGCCTGCTGGAGCAGGAGCTCGAGGCCGGCATCCAGTGCGTCGCCGCGCCGGTGCACGACGCCTCCGGTGCGGTGCTCGCCGCCGTCACCGTCTCCAGCCACACCACCCGGGTGCCGCCGGAGGAGCTCCGTGAGCGGATCCTGCCCGCGCTGCTGCGCGCCGCCCGCGACATAGACGAGGACCTGCGGCTGCGGGGCTGAGTCCCACGTCCCCGCCGGACCGCGGGCCCGCGGCGAGCCGCCGGACCGCGGGCCCGCGGCGAGCCGCCGGACCGCCGGTCAGCGGCGGACGGCCACCCGGTAGCCGGTCGGGAACAGCTCCACCCGCCCGCGGGTGAGCCCCCACAGGCCCCGCGGCGCGAGCAGCGTCACCGCGATGGCCACCCCGCCGACCACGACCAGGTACCAGTTGCCGAGGTCGGCCAGCGAGTCCTGCAGCAGGTAGAAGACCAGCGCGCCGAGCACAGGCCCCTCGATCGTGCCGATCCCGCCGATGACGACGACGAAGACCATGATCGCGGCGTAGTCGACGCTGAAGATCGACCCCGGCTGCACGCGGAGAGTGTTGGCCACGATCATCGCCCCGGCCAGCCCGCAGCCGGCCGCCGCGACGACGTAGACCAGCCGCTTCGCGCGGGTCACCCGCACCCCGGCCGACGACGCCGCCGTCGGGTCGTCGCGGATCGCGGTCAGCGCGAGGCCCAGCCGCGAGCGCATGAGCAGGTACACCCCGACCACCACGACGACGGCGATGCCGAGCGACATCCAGTAGACGAACGCGATGCGGTACAGCGGCTCGATGCCGGAGAACGCGGTGAGCGAGGCCCCCGACCCGGCGCCGACGGCGTCGACCTGGGTGACCAGCAGCCGCACCACCTCGGCGATCACCCAGGTGCCGATGGCGAAGTAGCCGCCGGACAACCGGAACGCCAGGTACGACGTCGGCCAGGCCACAAGCGCGCACACCAGCGCGGCCACGGGCACCGACAGGAACGGGTCGACGCCCACGGTCTCGGCGAGGTACACCAGCCCGTAGCCGCCGATGCCGATGTAGGCCTGCTGGCCGATGGAGACCATGCCGCCGTAGCCGGCCAGCAGGTTCCACATCGTGCCGAGCACGACGAGGGCGAACAGGCCGACGAGGTCGACCTGGGTGCCGCGGGAGACCAGGTAGGGCAGGTAGCCGAGGACCGCGACGACGGCGACCAGCCCCGCGCCGCCGGCCCAGGCGGCCCGCCCACCGCGGCGGACGCGCGGGACCGAACCGGTGCCGGCGGCCGTGCGGGGGGCGTCGAGCTGGGTCACGCGGTCACCGCCGAGGGGAACAGGCCGCGCGGCTTGACCGCCAGCACGGCGAGGAAGACCAGGTGCCCGGCGAGCACCCCGTAGGCCGGGTCGACCGCCGCGCCGAGCCCCTGGGCGACGCCGAGCACGATGCCGCCGGCGAGGGTGCCCCACAGCGAGCCGAGCCCGCCGATGACGACCGCCTCGAACGCGAAGATCAGCGTGGTGGCGCCCGCGGCCGGGTCGAAGGTGGAGCGCGCGCCGAGGAACACCCCGGCGACGGCGACGGTGGCCAGCGCGAGCGCCGTCGCGACCGCGTAGATGCGCCGGTCGTCGACGCCCATGAGCCGCGCGGCCTCCGGGTCGTCGCTGGCCGCGCGCATGGCCCGGCCGGTGCGGGTGCGGGCGAGGAACCGGCCGAGCCCGGCGATCACGGCCACGCCGGTGAGCGCCGCGAGCAGCGGGAACCAGCCGATCGACAGCCCGTCGGCGATCCGCACGCCCGACGTGCCGAGCGCGCCGACCGACAGCCGCTGGTTGTCGGCGGAGAACGCCTCCAGCAGCACGTTCTGCAGCACGATGGCCAGGCCGAAGGTGACCAGCAGCGGCGCGAGCTCCCCGCCGCGCAGTGCCCGGTCGAGCAGCCCGCGCTGCAGCAGGTAGCCGATCGCCGCCATCGCGGGCACCACGAGCAGCAGCGCGAGGAACGGGTGCAGCCCGAGCGCGCGGCCGAGGACGAGTGCCCCGTAGGCGGCGACGACGGCGAGCACGCCGTGCGCGAGGTTGACGATGCGCATGACGCCGAAGACCAGCGACAGCCCCGCGGCGACCAGCGCGTACAGCCCCCCGAGCAGCACGCCCTGGACGACGGCGTTGACCCAGCTCATCGCGCCACCCCGAAGTAGGCCGCGGCCAGCGCGGTGCGGTCGATCCGCTCGGCCGGGCCCTCCAGCACGGTCCGGCCCTCGAGCAGGCACTGCACCCGGTCGGCCACGGCCATCGCCTGGTGCACGTCCTGCTCGACGACGAGGACCGTCGTGCCCTGGCCGGTGATCCGCGGCAGCGCCGCGTACAGCTGCGCCACCACCACCGGCGCCAGCCCCAGCGACACCTCGTCGAGCAGCAGCAGCCGCGGGTTGGCCATGAGCGCCCGCCCGATCGCCACCGCCTGCTGCTCGCCGCCGGAGAGGTTGGCCGCGGGCCGCGACCGGCGCTCGGCGACCAGCGGGAAGAGCTCGTAGACGGCGGCGAGGTCCCACGGCCCGCGGCGCCGGGCGTAGCCGCCGACGAGCAGGTTCTCCTCGACCGACAGCGAGGGGAACAGCCGCCGGCCCTCCGGGCTCATCGCGATGCCGCGGGCCACCCGCGCGTGCGCGGGCAGGGCGGTGACGTCGTCGCCGTCGAGCCGGACCGCCCCGCGGCGCGGGCGCAACAGGCCGCACACCGTGCGCAGCAGCGTCGACTTCCCGGCGCCGTTGGCCCCGACCAGCGCGAGCGTCTCGCCCTCGGCCACCGCCACCGACAGCCCGGGCAGCGCGACCGCGTCGCCGTAGGCGACCTCGACGTCGTCGACCTCCAGCAGCGGAGCGCTCACGGGGTCCCCTCCACCACCGGGTCGTCGGTGCCGATCGTCGAGCCGAGGTAGACCTCGACCACCTGGGGGTCGGCGAGCACCGCACGGGGCTCGCCCACGGCCAGCACCCGCCCGTAGGTCAGGCACATGAGCCGGGTGACGACGGCGACCAGCGCGTGCACGACGTGCTCGATCCACACCACCGCCACGCCCTGCCGGCCGAGGTCGCGGACGGTCTCCACCAGCGCCGGCACCTCGGCCTCGGTGAGCCCTCCGGCGATCTCGTCGAGCAGCACCAGCCGCGGGCCGGTGGCCAGCGCCCGCGCCAGCTCCAGCCGCTTGCGGTCCAGCAGGCGCAGGGCTCCGGCCGGGGTGTCGGCGACGCCGGTGAGGCCCGCGGTCTCCAGCGCCCGCCACGCCCCCTCGGCCGCCGCCCGGCCGCGGGCTCCGGTGCCGAACGAGGCGGCGACCAGCGCGTTCTCGAACACCGTCATGCCGCCGAAGGGGCGCGGCACCTGGTAGCTGCGGCCGATCCCGGCGCGGCACCGGGCCGCCGCGCCGGACCGGGTGACGTCGGCGCCGTCGAGCCGGACGGTGCCGGCGTCGGGCGACAGCACCCCGTTGACGACGTTGAGCAGGGTGGACTTCCCGGCGCCGTTGGGCCCGACGATGCCGAACGCCTCGCCGGGCGCGACCGACAGGGACACGTCGTCGAGGACGGTCAGCCGGCCGAAGCGCTTGCCGACCCCGGTGACCTCCAGCAACGGTGCGGTCATCGGGGGAGGGGCTCCACGGTCCCGGCGGTGGGGATCTCCGGCGCCTCGCTGTTGCTGACCACGACCAGCTCGAAGGGGTGCTCGCCGCCCTCCGTCGCCCGCCACTGCCCGCCGACCAGCGGCGTCTTGGCGACGTTGGGCACGGGGCCCGCGGTCCAGTCGAGGTCGCCCACGACGGTGGACACCTGCAGCGAGGACAGCGCGTCGGCGACGGCCTGCGCCTCGGTGCTGCCGGCCTCCTCCAGCGCGGCGACGGTGACCTCGAACAGCGCGTGGACGAAGCCGACCGGCTGGGTCCACTGCCGCCCGGTGTCGGTCTCGTAGGCGTCGGCCAGCTCCTGCGCGCCCTGCCCGGTCAGCGAGCTGGTGAACGGGTGCTGCGGGCTCCACCAGACCTCGGTGGCCAGGCCGTCGGCGGTGGGGCCGATCGCCTCGACGGCCGACGGGAACAGGATCGCCTTGGCCACCGTGGCGATCACCGGCCGGTAGCCCTGCTGCTGGGCCTGCTGCCAGAAGGTGGCGAAGTCCGGCGGGATCGGGACGCCGGCCATGATCTGCGCGTCCGCTCCGCGGTAGGCCGAGATCTGCGCGGAGAAGTCCTGGGTGCCGTTCTCGTAGAGGCCTGGGTCGGTGATCGCGTAGCCGTTGGGCTCGACGGCCTGCGGGAAGTCCGCGCTCCACGCGTTGCCGTCGGGGTCGTTGGGCCACAGGGCGCCGACCTGCCGGTTGGTCTGCACCTGGCCCCACATGTCCTGGTAGACGGCCTCGACGTCCTCCAGGCCCCAGAAGAAGTGGTAGGTCCAGTCGAAGGCCTCGTCCTCGGTGCCGCCACGGCCGAAGAAGAACGGCTGCCACGGCGCGACCGTGGTGATGCAGGGGACGCCGTTGGCCTCGCACTGGTCGGCGACCGGGTTGACGGTGTCCGGCGTCGAGGCGGCGAGCACGACGTCGGCGCCGTCGTCGTTGATGAGCTCGGCGGCCACCTCCCCGGCCCGGACGCTGTCGGACTGGGTGTCCTTGACGACGATCTCGACCTGGTACTCGGTGCCGCCGACCTCCACCGGCGAGTCGGCGAAGTACTGCTCCATCTGGTCGACGACGAAGGCGTCGGCCTCGCCGAAGGCGGCCAGGGCGCCGGTCTGCGGCGTCACGTAGCCGATGGTGAGCGTGGCGTCGCCGCCGCTGCCACCGCCCTCACCGCCGCCGAGCTCGCCGCCGCAGGCGGTCAGGGTCAGGAGCGCGGCCCCGGACAGGGCGAGCCACCGGGGTCCCGGGGACGACGGACTGCGCTGCACGGCTGCTCCTCGTCGAGAGTCGTTCGCCTGACGAACGCCAGTACGCCTGGCGACGGCTCGTCGGCGAGGGGAGTGAACTGCGTGCGCGGTCGGTGTGTCAACGGTCACGATCCGGTCGTGACCGGGCCGTGCCGCGGCCGGAGTGCGGGGATTGACGTGACCGGCACCACGCCGTTGACTGTGCACGCACCGAAGCGTCGTTCGTCTGGCGAAGTCCGCCGGACCGTTCCCCGCCGAAGAGGAGCCCGCGCGCATGCCCACCGTCGAGACCGACGTCCTCGTCATCGGCACCGGCCCGGCCGGGTCGGCCGCCGCGCTGGCTCTGGCCACCTACGGCGTCCGGACCACGGTCATCACCAAGTACGGCCGGCTCGCCGACACCCCGCGGGCGCACATCACCAACCAGCGCACGATGGAGGCGCTGCGCGACCTCGGCGTCGAGGAGGAGGTGATGGCCGAGGCCACCCCGCAGCACCTCATGGGCAACCTCGTCTACTGCACCTCGATCGCCGGCGAGGAGCTCGGCCGGCTGCACAGCTGGGGCACCCGGCCCGACCGGCTGGCCGACTACTCCGCGGCCAGCCCCTCCCGCATGTGCGACATGCCGCAGGACCTCATGGAGCCGGTGCTGCTGCACAACGCGCAGTCCCGCGGCGCGCACGTCCGCTTCGACACCGAGTACCTGTCCCTCGAGCAGGACGACGAGGGCGTCACCGTGCACGTGCGCGACCGGCTGCGCGGCGACGAGTACGACATCCGCGCGCGCTACGTCGTCGGCGCCGACGGCGGCCGCAGCCTGGTGGCCGAGCACGTGGGGCTCCCGCTGCGCGGGCAGATGGGCGTCGCGGGCAGCATCAACATCGTCTTCGAGGCCGACCTGTCCCACCTGGTCGCCGACCGGCCGTCGGTCCTGTACTGGGTGCTGCAGCCGGGGGCCGACGTCGGCGGGATCGGCGCGGGCCTGGTCCGCATGGTCCGGCCCTGGCACAAGTGGCTCATCGTCTGGGGCTACGACATCGACGGCCCCGCGCCCGACCTCTCCGAGGAGTACGCGCTCGGCATCGTGCACCGGCTGATCGGCGACGACTCGGTGCCGGTGACGATCACCTCCAGCTCGGCCTGGACGGTCAACCACCTCGCCGCGGAGCGGTACTCGGCCGGCCGTGTCTTCTGCGCCGGCGACGCCGTCCACCGGCACCCGCCGTCGAACGGGCTGGGCTCCAACACCTCCATCCAGGACGCCTACAACCTGGCGTGGAAGCTCGCCCTGGTGGTCCGCGGGCAGGCCGGGCCGGGGCTGCTGGAGAGCTACTCCGCGGAGCGCGCGCCGGTGGGCCGGCAGGTGGTGGACCGGGCGAACCAGAGCATCGCCGACACCGCACGGATCTTCGACGCGCTCGGGCTCACGAACACCGCCGACCCGGAGCTGATGGTCGCGCACATGGCCGCCCGCAAGGAGGCGACGCCGGAGGCGGAGAAGCAGCGGGCCGCGCTGCGGGAGGCCATCGCGTTCAAGGACTACGAGTTCAACTGCCACGGCGTGGAGATGGACCAGCGCTACGAGTCCACCGCCGTCGTGCCCGACGGCACGCCGCCCGAGGAGCCGGTGCGCGACCCCGAGCTGTACTCGCACCCCACCTCGCGGCCGGGCGCCAAGCTGCCGCACGCCTGGGTCACCGCCGACCGGCGCCGGCAGGTGTCCACGCTCGACCTCGGCGGGCACGGGCGCTTCACCGTCTTCACCGGCATCGGCGGCGAGGCCTGGGTGCGCGCGGCGCAGGAGGTGGGGGAGCGGCTCGGCGTCGAGGTGGCCGCCGTCGTCATCGGCCCGGGCCGCGAGTACGACGACCTCTACGGCGACTGGGCGCGGGTGCGCGGCACCGACGACGGCGGCGCGCTGCTCGTCCGCCCCGACAACTACGTGGCCTACCGCTCGGCGGGCGCGGTCGCCGACGCCGCGACCGCCCTCGAGGACGCGCTGCGCACCGTCCTGGACCGGGCCCTGTGACCGCCGAGGTGACGGGCGAGGGAACCGGGGAGCTGTTCAGCGAGGAGCGCTCGGCCGACGTCGTCGCGGCCAGCTTCGCGGGCACCCCCGACCCGCGGCTGCGGCAGGTGATGACCTCGCTGGTCCGCCACCTGCACGCGTTCGTCAAGGACGTCGAGCTCACCGAGGAGGAGTGGGCGTTCGCGATCGACTTCCTCACCCGCACCGGCCACACGAGCGACGACGTCCGGCAGGAGTTCATCCTGCTGTCCGACGTCCTCGGGGTCTCGATGCTGGTGGAGACGATCAACCACCGCGCGGGCGGCACCTCCACCGAGTCGACCGTGCTCGGCCCGTTCCACATGGTGGAGTCCCCGCCCCGGCAGCTCGGCGACGACATCGCCCTCGACGGCAAGGGCACCCCGTGCCTGGTGTCCGGGCAGGTCACCGGCCCGGACGGCGAGCCGCTGGCCGGCGCGACCGTCGACGTCTGGCAGACCAACGAGGACGGCTTCTACGACGTCCAGCAGCCCGACGTCCAGCCGCCGGGGAACCTGCGCGGGCTGTTCACCGCCGACGGCGACGGCCGGTTCTGGTTCCGCTCGGTCGTGCCGCGCTTCTACCCGATCCCCGACGACGGCCCGGTCGGGCAGCTGCTGGCCGCCACCGGCCGGCACCCGAACCGCCCCGCGCACCTGCACTTCATCGTCGCCGCCCCGGGCTACCGGCCGGTGACCACGCACGTGTTCGTCGCCGACTCCCCGTACCTGGACTCCGACGCCGTGTTCGGCGTCAAGGAGTCGCTGGTGCGCGAGGTCCCGGAGGTCGACGACCCGGCCCGCGCCGCCGAGGTCGGGCTGGCCAACCCGTTCCGCACGCTGACCTTCGACCTGACGCTGCTGCGGGAGGGGCAGGCGCCGCCGGCCGCCCAGCCGGCCGACGCGCAGCCGACCGTCGTGCGCGGGGCGCCGGCGTGATCGCGCCGTTCACCTACCAGGCGCTGCCGATGCGGGTCGTGTTCGGCCCCGGCGTCGTGGCGCGGCTGCCCGACGAGGTGGCCGCCCTCGGGCTCACCCGGGTGCTGGTGCTGTGCTCCCCGGAGCAGGAGGACACCGGCCGCGCGGTCGCCGCCGCGCTCGGCGACCGGGCGGCCGGGGTGCTCGCCGAGGCGCGCATGCACGTGCCCGTGGAGGTGGCCACCCGCGCCCGCGAGCTCGCCCGAGAGCTCGGTGCCGACGGCTGCGTGGCGGTCGGCGGCGGCTCGGCCGTGGGGCTGGGCAAGGCGATCGCGCTGGAGCACGGGCTGCCGGTGGTCGCCGTCCCCACCACCTACGCCGGCTCGGAGATGACCCCGGTGTGGGGGCTCACCGAGGCGGGGGAGAAGCGCACCGGCCGCGACGTCCGGGTGCTCCCGGTGAGCGTCGTCTACGACCCCGAGCTCACCCTCGGCCTGCCGCCCGGGATGTCGGCGACCTCCGGGCTCAACGCCGTGGCGCACGCCGTCGAGGGCCTGTACGCCCCCGACGCGACGCCGATCGTGTCGCTCATGGCCGAGGAGGGCGCCCGGGCGCTGGTCGCCGCGCTGCCCCGCGTCGTGGCCGACGGCGCCGACCTCGACGCCCGCTCGGAGGCCCAGTACGGCGCCTGGTTGTGCGGCGCGGTGCTCGCCGCCACCACCATGTCGCTGCACCACAAGCTCTGCCACACCCTCGGCGGCACACTGGACCTGCCGCACGCGCCCACGCACACCGTCGTCCTGCCGCACGCGCTGGCGTTCAACCAGCCCGCGGCGCCCGGCGCGGTGGCCGCCCTGTCGCGGGCGCTCGGCGGGGCGCCGGACCCCGCGCGGGCGCTGTGGGAGCTGGCCGGCCGGCTCGGCGCCCCGCGCTCGCTGCGGGAGCTCGGCATGGCGGAGGCGGACGTCGACCGGATCGCCGACCTCGCCGTGGCCAACCCGTACGCCAACCCCCGCCCGGTCACCCGCGACGGCGTCGCCGCGCTGCTGCGCGCCGCCTGGGCCGGCGAGCCCCCGGAGCCGCTGCCCGTCTAGCGGCGCAGGCGCAGCGTCTGCCCGGGGCGGAGCTGCGCGCAGCGGTCGACGTCGGCGTCGTCGACGTAGCCGGCCACCGGGTAGCCGCCGGTGACCGGGGCGTCGGCGAGGAAGAGCACCGGCTGCCCGGCCGGCGGCACCTGCACCGCCCCGCGGACCAGGCCCTCGCTGGGCAGCTCGGCGTCGACCGCGCGCTCCAGGCGCGGGCCGGTCAACCGCAGGCCCACCCGGTTGCTCTCGGCGGTGACCGTCCAGGGGCCCGCGAGCGCCTCCCGCGCGGCGGCGGTCAGCCAGTCCGCGCGTGGGCCGGGCAGCAGTCGCACGGTCACCTCGCCGCCGGGCGGGTCGGCTCCCGGCGCGAGGTCGACGGCGGGGAACGGGCCGGCGTCGCCGCCCACCGGCAGCACGTCGCCGGCGCGCAGGACCGGGGGCCCGAGGCCGGCCAGCACGTCGGTGGACCGCGACCCGAGCACGGGCGCGACGGCGAACCCGCCCCGGACGGCGAGGTAGGTGCGCAACCCGGCGGGCGGGGTGCCGAGCGCGAGCGTGGCGCCGGCCCGCAGCGGGCCCGGGGCGGTGTGCACCGGGCTGCCGGGGCAGCGCGCGCCGGTGGTGACGACGAGCAGGTCGGCGTCCGCGCGCACGGCGAGCCCGCCGAGCGTCGCCTCGAGCACCGCCGCGCCGGGGGCGTTGCCCACCAGCCGGTTGGCCAGCTCCGCCGCCGCCCGGTCGGCCGCCCCGGACCGGCCGACGCCGATCCCCGCCAGCCCGGGCCGGCCGCGGTCCTGCACGGTGGTGAGCGGGCCGGGCGCGAGCACCGTCAGCACGGCACGAACCGCACGCGCACGCCCGGCCGCAGCAGCGCGGCCGGGTCGCGGGCCAGGTCGAACACGGCGACGTCGGTGCGCCCGACCAGCTGCCAGCCGCCCGGCGACTCCCGCGGGTAGACGCCGGTGAACCCGCCGGCCACCGCCACCGCCCCGGCCGGCACCCGCGTGCGGGGCGACGGCCGGCGCGGCACGTCCCAGCCACCGCCGGCCGGGGTGAGGTAGCCGAAGCCGGGCGCGAACCCGGAGAACGCCACCGTCCACTCCGTGTCGGCGTGCCGGGCCACGACCTCCTCCGGCGCCACGCCCAGGTGCGCGGCGACGTCGGCGAGGTCCGCCCCGTCGTAGACGACCGGCAGCTCGACCAGGCCCGCGTCGGCGCGGCCGCCGGGCCGCGGCGTCACCCGCCGGAGCGCCGCCTCGACGGCGTCGAGGGAGGTCACCTCGGGGTCCACGACCAGCAGCACCGTGCGCGCCGCCGGCACCAGGTCGACGACGCCCGGCGGCCGGTCGGCCTCCAGCGCCGCGTGCAGGGCGAGCACCGCGTCGAGGTCGGCGACCTCGACGAGCAGCGCGGCCGAGCCGCTGGGCAGCACCCGCATCACGCGGCGAAGGGCGCGAGGTCGACCCCCGCGTCGGTGAGGGCCGACCGCACCCGGCGGGCGATGTCCACCGCGCCCGGGGTGTCGCCGTGCACGCAGATCGAGTCCGGCGCGAGCCGCAGCAGGCCGCCGTCGACGTCGCGGACCTCCCCGCCGGTCGCCATCGCCACGCAGCGGCGGGTGATCTCGTCGGCGTCGGTGAGGACGGCGCCGGGCAGCCGGCGGGACACCAGCGTCCCCTCCGGCGTGTACGCGCGGTCGGCGAAGGCCTCCGCCACCGTGCGCAGGCCGGCGTCGGCCGCCAGCCGCAGGAACGCCGAGCCGGGCAGGCCGAGGACCGGCAGCGTGCGGTCGTAGTCCACGACGGCGCGGACGACGGCCGCCGCCTGCTCCTCGTGGGTGACGATCGCGTTGTAGAGCGCGCCGTGCGGCTTGACGTAGCGCACCCGCGTGCCGGCGACGCGGGCGAACGCCTCCAGCGCGCCCACCTGGTAGAGCACGTCCTGGGTCAGCGCGTCGGGCTCGACGTCGACGAACCGCCGGCCGAAGCCGGCGAGGTCGCGGTAGCCCACCTGCGCGCCGATCGCGACGCCGGCGGCCGCGGCCCGGTCGCACACCCTCCGCAGGATCACCGGGTCCCCGGCGTGGAAGCCGCAGGCGACGTTGGCGCTGGTGACCACGCCGAGCAGCGCGTCGTCGTCGCCGAGCGTCCACTGGCCGAAGCCCTCGCCGAGGTCGGAGTTGAGGTCCATGCGTGCGGAGGTCACGGGGTGTCCCCTCAGGCGAAGAGGTCGATGACCGGGCGGACCGAGTTCACCGCGAGGTAGAGGGTGCCCAGCCACGCCACCCACCCGACCACCAGCAGCCAGCGGGGGTACCGGTAGCCGCCGAGCAGGTCGGTGCGCCGGGTGGCCACCCAGAGCAGCACGGCGATCCCGATGGGGAGCAGCAGCCCGTTGAAGGCGCCGGCGAACACGAGCAGCGTCGTCGGCGCGGTCCCCGCCAGCAGGAACGCCAGCGTGGTGACGGCGATGAAGCCGACGACCAGCAGGGTGCGGGTGCGGTCGGAGGTCCGGGTCCGCGAGGTCACGAACGACACCGACGTGTACGAGGCGCCGATGACGCTGGTGATCGACGCCGCCCACAGCACCACGCCGAACACCCGCAGACCCACCTCCCCGGCGGCGACCTCGAAGGCCGACGCGGCCTGGTTCTCCGGGTCCAGCGCCGCCCCGCCGGCCACGACACCGAGGATCGCCAGGAACAGGACGACCCGCATGATCCCGGTGACGACGATGCCGGTGACCGACCCGCGGGTGATGTCGCGGACGTGGGCGGGGCCGGTGACGCCGGAGTCGAGCAGCCGGTGGGCGCCCGCGTAGACGATGTAGCCGCCGATCGTGCCGCCGACCAGCGTGGTGATCGCGAGGACGTCGACGGTCTCGGGCAGCACGACGTTGCGCAGCGCCGTCCCCACCGGCGGGCCGGAGGTGACCGCGATGTAGGTGGTCAGCAGGATCATCGCCAGGCCGAGCACCACGACGATCCGGTCGACGGCGACGCCGGCGCGCCTGCTGAGGAAGACCCCGATCGCCACCAGCGCCGACAGCGCGCCCCCGATCCGGGGGTCGAGGCCGAACATCGCGTCGGTGCCCAGGCCGGAGCCCGCCACGTTGCCCACGTTGAACACCAGGCCGCCGACGACGAGCAGGCCGGCCATGAGCCAGCCCAGGCCGGGCAGGACGAGGTTGCCGAGCTCCTGCGCCCGACGTCCGGAGACGCCGACGACCCGCCAGACGTTCAGCTGCAGGGCGATGTCGATGACGATCGAGACGGCGATCGCGAAGGCGAACGCGGCGCCGAGCTGGACGGTGAACGTCGTCGTCTGGGTGATGAACCCGGGGCCGATGGCCGAGGTGGCCATGAGGAACATCGCGCCCAGGACGGTCGAGCGGGTGCTCGCCGACATGCGGCCGCCGGTCGGGGCGGCGGTCTCGTCAGGGGCGACGGGACGGTCGGCAGGCGGGTGCGACATCGGCGCTCCGGGGTGTCGGTCGGCGTGCGTGCGGAGGGCGTCGTCCGGTGCGGGGGCGCTGCTGCCCGCCGCCGGGGACGCTAGCCAGGCGCCCCGGGGCCCGCAAAGCGGCCGGACGTGCCGCGCCGTCGCGCGGATCGGCTCCGGCCCGGACGCCTAGGCTGACGCCCATCGCCGCAGGGACCCTCCCACCCGGCGGACGAGGACGGAGCCGCGATGACGACGCGCGACCTGGTGGTGATCGGGGCCTCCGCCGGGGGCGTCGAGGCGCTGCGCGAACTGCTCGCCGGCCTGCCCGAGGACCTGCCGGCGGCCGTGCTGGTGACGCTGCACATCCCGTCGTCCGGCCGCAGTGCGCTGGCCGCCGTCCTCGGCCGGGTCTCGGCCCTGCCGGTGCGTTCGGCCGAGGACGGGATGCCGCTGACGCCGGGGACGGTGACCGTCGCCGTCCCCGACCGGCACCTGCTCGTCGTCGACGGGCACCTGTCCCTCTCCCGCGGCCCGCGGGAGAACGGGCACCGCCCGGCGGTCGACGTGCTGTTCCGCTCGGCAGCCCGCGCCCGGGGGCCGCGCGTGGTGAGCCTCGTCCTCTCCGGCGCCCTGGACGACGGGACCGCCGGCACCATCGCCGTCCGGGCGCGCGGCGGCGTCGGGCTCGCGCAGGACCCGGAGGAGGCCCTGTACGCGAGCATGCCCCTGCACGCCGCGGAGATCGGCGGCGCCGACCACGTGGTCCCGCTCGCCGGGATGCCCGCCCTGCTCGACCGGCTCACACGCGAGGCGGTCGACGCCGCGGACGTGCTGCCGCCCACCGACCTCATGACGACGGAGACGGAGATGGCCCAGTTGGACCCCGGCGCGATGGACGCCGACGAGCGCCCGGGTACGCCCTCGGGGTTCGGCTGCCCGAGCTGCCACGGGTCGCTGTTCTCGATCACCGAGGGCGGCATGGAGCGCTACCGCTGCCGGGTGGGACACGCCTGGTCGCCGGAGGCGCTGGCCGCCGAGCAGGCCCAGGCGCTCGAGGGGGCGCTGTGGATGGCGCTGCGCGGCCTCGAGGAGCGCGCGGCGCTCAGCCTGCGGATGGGCGAGCGGGCGGTGGCCAACGGGCACCGGCACAGCGCGACCGCCTTCCGCCGCCGGCACGACGAGGCGCTGCGGGCCGCCGGCCTGCTGCGCGGGATGCTCGAGCGCGGGACGCTCGACGGCGGGGACGTCCCCGACGACGCCGACGACGTCCTCGGCGACCCCGCGGACCGGCAGGGGGCCTGACCGATGGCACAGGACGGGCCGCGGGCCGCGGACGGGCCGGCCGACGACCTGCGGGCCGATGACCTGCGGGCCGATGACCCGGGGGCCGACGAGCTGCTCGACGACGCCGAGTACGGCACCGAGGACGTCGCCGGCGACGAGGAGGCCCCCGACCTGTTCACCGACGCCGCGGCCGGGCTCGACCCGGACTTCGAGGCGCTGCTGGTCTACCTGCGCGAGCGGCGGGGGTTCGACTTCACCGGTTACAAGCGGCCCAGCCTGGTCCGTCGCGTGCAGCGCCGCATGGGCGAGGTGGGCATCGAGTCGGTCGCGGAGTACCAGGACTTCCTGGAGGTCCACCCCGACGAGTTCCCGCCGCTGTTCAACACCATCCTGATCAACGTCACGAGCTTCTTCCGCGACCGGCCGGCCTGGGACCACCTGCGCGACCGGCTGCTGCCGGACCTGCTCGCCACCGCCGGCCCGGTCATCCGGGTGTGGAGCGCGGGCTCGGCGTCCGGCCAGGAGGCCTACAGCCTGGCCATCCTGCTGGCCGAGACGCTGGGCGTGGACGAGTTCCGCGAGCGCGTGAAGATCTACGCCACCGACGTCGACGAGGAGGCGCTGACGCAGGCCCGCCAGGCGCTGTTCACCGAGCGGGAGATGACGGGCCTCACGCCCGAGCAGGTGGAGCGCTACTTCACCCAGGAGGGCAGCCGCTTCGCGTTCCGCAAGGACCTGCGGCGCTCGGTGATCTTCGGGCGCAACGACCTGGTGCAGGACGCGCCGATCTCGCACGTCGACCTGCTGCTGTGCCGCAACACGCTCATGTACTTCAACGCCGAGACGCAGAACCGCATCCTCGGCCGGCTGCACTTCGCCCTCGCGCCCCACGGGCTGCTGTTCCTGGGCAAGGCGGAGATGCTGCTCTCCCACGCCCAGCTGTTCCTGCCGGTCGACCTGACCCGCCGGTTCTTCCGCAAGCGGGACGCGAGGACGGCGCTGGAGCGGCGCGTGCTGCCGGCCGCCCCGGAGGTCGACGTCCAGGCCGGGATCGGCGACCTCGCCCGGCTGCGTCGGGCGGCCATGGTCTCCTCGCCCGGCGCGCAGCTCGTCCTCGACGCCGACGGCCGGCTGGCCATGGTGAACTCCCACGCCGAGCGGCTGTTCCGGGTGGAGGACCGCGACGTCGGCCGGCCCTTCCAGGACCTCGAGGTCTCCTACCGGCCGGTGGAGCTGCGCGCGGCGATCGCCGAGGCCGTGGGTACGCGGCGTCCCGTGTGGCTGCGCGGCGTGGAGCGTCACCAGCCCGGCGCCGAGGCCCTCGTCTTCGACGTCCAGGTGGTGCCGCTGACCCGGGAGGACGGCAGCCCGCTCGGCTGCACCGTCGTCTTCGAGGACGTCACCCACTACCGGCGCCTGCAGCGCGAGCTGGAGTACGCCAACCGGCAGCTGGAGACCGCCTACGAGGAGCTGCAGTCGACCAACGAGGAGCTGGAGACCACCAACGAGGAGCTCCAGTCGACGGTCGAGGAGCTGGAGACCACCAACGAGGAGCTCCAGTCGACCAACGAGGAGCTCGAGACGATGAACGAGGAGCTCCAGTCGATGAACGACGAGCTCCACACGACCAACGAGGAGCTGCGGGCCAGCACCGAGGAGGTCGCCACCCTCTACGAGTTCATGTCCGGCGTGCTGTCGAGTTTCCGGGCCGGGGTGGTCGTCGTCGACCAGGACCTGCGGGTGCTCGCCTGGAACGCCGCGGCCGAGGACCTGTGGGGCCTGCGGCAGGACGAGGTCGTGGACCAGTACCTGCTCAACCTCGACGTCGGCCTGCCCGTGTCGCAGCTGCACGCGCTGCTGCGCCGGCAGGTGGCCGGGGACGGCCCCGCCCACGAGACGGTCGTGCTGCAGGCGGTGAACCGCCGGGGCCGCGCGGTGCAGATCCGGGTCACGGTGAGCGCGTTCACGCCGGGGAGCGGCGGGCGCAGCGGCGCGGTGGTCCTCATGGACCCGGCCGACTGACGGCGCGTGCTCATGTCCCGGCGGCGATGACCTCGTCGGCGTGGCCCTCGACCACCAGGTGGGCGAGGTCGCGGACCTTGACGTTGAGCCGGTTGCTGAGGGTCACCAGCCGGGCGAAGGCCTCGTCGGCGTCCACGCCCAGGCGGGCGATGAGCACGCCCTTGGCCTGGTCGATGACGGCGCGGGAGGCCAGCGCCTGCTCCAGGTTGAGCGTGAGCCGGCGCAGTGACTCCCGCTCGGCGGCCTCGTCCAGGACGGCCGCGATCGCCGTCGCCACCAGCTCGGCGATGCGCCGGTCGGTCTCGGTGAACGCGTCGGCAGCCGCCGCGTAGACGTTGAGCACGCCGGTGGGGTCGCCGGAGACGGCGAGCGGGACGGCCAGCACGCTGCGCACCGGCCCGGCCCCGGCGATCCGCCCCAGCGCCGGCCAGCGCGGATCCGCGCGCAGGTCGCCGGTCACCACGACCTCCTGCAGCGCCGCGGCGTCCCAGCACGGCCCCTCCTCGGCGCGCATCTGCCGGCCGTCGACGTCCTGGGCGGCGGCCGAGTCGCTGCCGATGGCCCGCGGCGCCGCGGGCCGGCCGACCGTGACGCTCACCCAGTCGGCGGCCGGCACGGCCCGCTGCGCGAGGCCGGACATGCGCAGCAGCAGCTGCCGGCGGTCGGCGTCCGTGCCGGCGAGGCGGGTCAGCTGCGTGAGCGCCTCGGCCACGGAGACCGGCGCGGCGTCCCGCGTCGGGCCGTCGTCGCCGCTCGCCCGGGGCTCCGGCTCCGCCGGCGGGAGTCCGTGCTCGTCGGTCACGAGCACCCAGCGGATGCGGGCGCGCCCCGCGTCGGGGTGGACGACGTCGGGTGTGCCGAACAGCTGCCCGGTCGCGGCGGCGCCGCGGCCGCGGACCGTCACCGGGGAGCGGTAGTCGGCGGACCTCCCGGTCCCCAGGGCCCGCAGCGCCCAGCGCAGGCCGCGCACGTCCTCGGGGTCGAGGTACACCGACAGCGGCTTGCCGCCGAGCCGGGGGAGGGCCACGCCGAGGAGCGCGGCCATCGCCGGGTTCGCCTCGAGCACCTGGCCGGTGCCGTCGGTGACGAAGAGCCCCACCGGCAGCAGGGCCGCGACGTGCTCCTGCCAGCGGCGTTCCCGGTCGACACGCGAGACCAGCCGGGCGATCTCCTGCTGCTGGGCCTGCAGCTCCTCCTCGGCGACCTGGAGCTCCTCGCGGGCGACCTCGAGCTCGGCGAGCTCGCCGACGAGGTCGGCGGGCGGGGGGCGTCGCTCGTGGCCGGCGCTCACCGGGCACCCTCCTCGGTCGCGTCGTCGTCGGCGGCCTCCCGGTCGGCCGAGGCGGAGTCGCGGTCGGCCGCGGCGCCCTCCCGGTGCCCGGCGGCCTGCCGCCGGTGCCGGTCCGGGTCGCCGACGCCCATGTCCGCCGCGTCGTCGTGCAGCCGGGCGGCGGCCTCGTGGGCCTGCGCCGCCTGCTCGTGCCGGGCGGCCGCCCGCTGGTGGGCCTCCTCGGCGTGGGTGGCGGACTGCTCCGCGGCCTGCCGGGCCGCGCGGACGTCGTCCTCCGACGACGGCCACCCCGACGCCAGGCGGGTGAGCCGCTCCGACAGCTCCCGCGTGCGCCGGCCCGCCGACTCCGCGCGTTCCGCCGCCCGGCTCCCCGGGTCGTCAGCTGTCACACCCCGACTCTGCTACGCCGGAGGCCGCGATGCGAGACGACCCGATCCGGTGCGGCCCGGCGTCACCCCCGGTCGACGGAGCCGCTGCGCGCCGCCTGCCGCACGCGGGAGTGCCGGTACCCGTAGGCGGCGTAGACGACCATCCCGAGCGCCAGCCAGGCGAGGAAGCGCAGCCACGTCTCGATGCTGAGGTTGAGCATCAGGTACAGGCAGGCCACCGCCGCGAGGGCGGGTACCACCGGGGAGAACGGCACGCGGAACGGCCGCGGCAGCTCCGGGCGGGTGCGGCGCAGCACCGGCACGGCGATCGCCACCAGCAGGAACGCGAACAGCGTCCCGATGCTCACGAGGTCGGCCAGCGTCCCGAGCGGCACGAGGGCGGCGAGCACCAGCACGAGGACGGCGAACAGCAGCGTCACCCGCGCCGGGACGCCGGTGCGCGAGCTGACCCGGGCCACCGCCGGCGGCAGCAGCCCGTCGCGGCCCATGGCGAAGCCGATCCGGCCGATGGTGATGAGGTCGACCAGGATGACCGAGGTCAGCCCGGCCACCGCCGCGATCGACACCAGCGACGACGCCCAGCCGAGCCCGACCTGGTCGAAGGCGTCGGCGATCGGGGCGCCCTCGTCGATGTCGGTGTACCGCACCATCCCGACCACGACGAAGGCGACGCCGACGTAGAGCGCCGTCGCGAGGCCCAGGGTGCCGAGCAGGCCCAGCGGGACGTCGCGCGCCGGGCGGCGGGTCTCCTCCGAGAGGTTGGCGACCGCCTCGAAGCCGGTGTAGGCGAAGAAGACGACGGCGGCGGCGGTGACCACGCCCCCGATGCCGAACGCCGCCGGCTCGAGCCCGGCGATCGCTTCGATGAGCGGGCGGGTGAGGCCGCTGCCGCCCTCGGCGGGCTCCGACGGCGGCACGAACGGGCTGAGGTTGTCGCCGCGCACGAACCAGGCGCCGACCCCGATGACGAACACGCAGACGGCGACCTTCACCACGACGAGCAGCCCCGTGACCCGCGCGGACTCCTGGATGCCGAGCACCGCCACCAGCGTCAGCACGACGACGATCGCTGCCGCGCCGACGTTGACCGTCGCGGTCTCGCCGAACAGCGACGGCGGGAGGTCGAACAGGTTGCCCACGTAGCCCGACCAACCGCGGGCGACCACCGCCGCACCGAGGGCGAACTCGAGGAACAGGTCCCAGCCGATGATCCAGGCGACGACCTCGCCCACGGTGGCGTAGGTGTAGGAGTAGGCGCTGCCCGCCGTCGGCACGGCCGAGGCGAGCTCGGCGTAGCAGACCGCCGCCAGCAGGGCGACCAGCCCGGCGAGGGCGAAGGAGACGACGACCGCCGGGCCCGCGGTGTTCTTCGCGGTCACGCCGGTGAGCGTGAAGATGCCCGTGCCGATGACGATCCCGATGCCGAACCCGACGAGGTGCCGGGCCGACAGCCGCTTGCGCAGGTGCCCCGCGTCGGGCGCGCCACCGGCCTCCCCGTCCCCGTCGCCCGCGTCCGCGCGGACGGCCTCCACCGACTTCGTCCGGAACAGGTCCACGCGGGGACGCTAGGTCGGGTCGCGCGTCCCCGCTCGGTGACGGGACTAGACCTCCTCGACCGGGAAGGCCCGCGAGGGCGACACGAACTCCTCCTGCGCGGCGACGAGCAGGATCTCCCGGGAGCCGGCCTCCTCGGTGCGCCGCAGCAGCCCCCACACGCTGGCCGCCGCCCGGCCCAGCGCCTCGCCGGCGGAGCGGGTGTCGAGCCAGTGCGCGAGGAACAGCGCGGCGATCGCGTCGCCGGCGCCGTTGACCGACACCGACAGCCGCGGCGTGCGCACCCGGAAGTGCCGGCCGCCCTCGGAGGCCAGCAGGTCGACGGAGTCCTCCGGCGTGTCCTCGGCGACCAGCGAGGTGGTGAGCACCACCCGCGGGCCGAGCCCCTGCACCGCGGCCACCGCGTCCTTCACCGAGCCCAGCGAGCGCGTCGTCATCTGCGCCAGCAGGTCGAGCTCGTAGTGGTTGGGGGTCACCAGGTCGGCGGCGGGCACGGCGACCTCGCGCATGAGCTCCTCGATGCCGGGCCGCACGAACACGCCGCGGCCGACGTCGCCGATGACCGGGTCGCAGCAGTAGACGGCGTCGGGGTTGGCCGCCCGCACCCGCCCGACGGTGCCGACGACGGCGTGGCCGATGTCGGCCGAGCCCAGGTAGCCCGACAGGACGGCGTCGGCGGTGCCGAGCACCCCGCGGTCGGCGATGCCGTCGACGACCTCCTCGACCGCCTGCCCGTCGAACACCCGCCCCGTCCACGCCCCGTAGCCGGTGTGGTTGGAGAACTGGACGGTGTGCACCGGCCACACCTCGACCCCGAGGCGCTGCAGCGGGAAGACGGCCGAGGAGTTGCCCACGTGCCCGTAGGCCACGTGCGACTGGATCGAGAGGACGTTCACCACGAGGCGCCACGGTGCCATGCGCCCCGGGCGCCGTCAGCCGAGGGTGGCCAGCAGGTCGCGGCAGGCCTGCTCGCACCGCCGGCAGGCCTCGGCGCAGACGCGGCAGTGCTCGTGCATCTCCGCGTGCGCCGCGCACTCGTCGCCGCACGCGCGGCAGGCCGCGGCGCACGCCTCGAGGACGGCGCGGGTCAGGTTCGCGTCGTAGCCGGTGTGCCGCGACAGCACCCGGCCGGTGGCCTCGCAGACGTCGGCGCAGTCGAGGTCGGTGCGGATGCACGTCCGCAGCTCGGCGACCATGTCCTCGCTCAGACACGCGTCCGCGCACGCCGTGCAGGCCTGCGCGCACTCCAGGCAGGCGTCGATGCAGGCGACCAGCCGCTCGCGGTCGATGCCGCCCAGGTCGGCGGGGTAGCTGGCGAGCATGCGCTCGGTCAGGGTCACGGGGTGCTCCGTCCGGTCGGTCGGGCCCGGGCGGCGGGCGCCGTCCCGGGGATCTGCCCGCCCGCGCCCGAGGCCCGGTCCAGCCAGGCGACGACGAGCGCGTGCGGGAGCGTGAGGGCCGCCAGCAGCGGCAGCAGGGTCACGAGCAGGCCTGTCCAGCCGTCCGTGGCCGACCACAGCAGCGCGAGGACGGCGAGGACCGCGGCCGTGGGCGCCGCGGCTGCCGCGGCGAAGCGGCGCAGCGGGGCGCCCAGGCGCCCGGCGGCGAGGTCGGCGGCGCTCGCGGGGTCCCCGGCCAGCACCCGCGCCCCGTGCCGCGGCGCGTGCCAGGCCCCGAACCAGACCCCGAACGCGGCGAACGGCGGCACGACCAGCACGAGCACGAGCAGCACGCCCACCTCGGCGGCCTCCAGCCAGCGTCCCGAGAGCAGGCGCTCGGTCGCCAGCGCGGCGGCGGCCGGGAGCACGGTCACCAGCACGGCCGTCGTCACGGCCGGCGGCAGCAGCCCGTCCCAGCCGGGGACGACCGCGGACACCACCGGGGCCGCGTCCGCCTGACCGCGCACCAGCGGCACGAGCAGGACCAGCGCCCCGAGCACCACGGACGCCGTGACCTGCCGCTGCACCGGCCGGCCGGCGCGCAGGTCGGCGAAGGCGGTCTCGCCGGTGCCGAAGTGCCAGGCCGACAGGACGACGAAGACGAGCAGCGCGGGCCCCGGGAAGGCACGGAACAGCAGCCAGGCGACGGCGGCGACGCCCGCGTAGGCGAGCGCGAAGGCGGCCGACCGGGCGGGGGGCCACCTCAGCAGGCGGCCGGGCAGGAGGTGGTCGACCGCTCCGTGCGGGAGGCCGAGCAGCAGGCCCGCGACCAGCGGCACCCAGGCCAGGTCGCCCCAGCCCACGGCGACCTCGACGGCGACCACGGCGGCCACCGCGGTCAGGGACCCGACGGTGGCCGCCCGCGCGGGGCCGGCGAGGGGCGTTCCCGCCGTCCGCCGGTCCGGGACGGGCAGCACGGGTCAGCTCCGGCCGGTCGTCGTCCGGGTCGCCCCGTGCCGGGCGTCGGCGGCGGCGGACACCGGGGCGTCGTCGACGGTGTTGCCCGCGAAGCGGGTGGTGCGGTGCTCGCTCCGCGGGTCGGGCAGCACGGCCTCGCTGTGCCGGACGCTGCTGACCCACACCGACTCGGGGTGGGTGTCGACCCCGGCGGCGACGTCCTCGGCGGTCCGCAGCTTGGCCACCTTGTGCACCAGCACGCCGAAGCCGACCTTGGCCAGCACGTCGGCGGCGGAGTAGGCCACCTGCATGCCGGCCAGCCAGGCCGGGGTGACGTCGACGAACACCGGCACGGCGTACACCAGCGGGTAGACGCCGAAGGTGCCCAGCAGCACGAGAGCGGCGTTGCGCAGGCTCCGTCCGGCCTCGACGCCCATCGAGGACATCGACGCGCGGACCGCGCCGATGAGGGCGACGTAGAGGTAGGCGTAGAACGCGGTGCTGATCAGGCCCCACACGACCAGCGCGGTGACGTCGCGGCCCTGGGCGAGCACCTGGGAGCCGAGGAACCCGGTGAGGATCATGAGGAACGCCGCGGTCATGGTGCGCAGCCGCAGGCCGCGTGCCCGGGCGCCGGCGATCGAGCAGACGGCGAGCAGTTCGGCGGTCAGCAGCGGGACGGTGACCGACCAGTCGACGTAGCGGGGATAGAGGGTCGAGCGGGCCTCGGCGTTGGGCTCGTAGACGCCGCCCACGAGGTCGAAGCCGGTGTCCCACTTGGTGTAGAGCACGAGGTAGGACAGCGCCGCGACGCCGGCGATGCAGAGGCCGGCGAGCACGGCCGGGCGGTAGCGGACGCCGACCTCGCCCGTGCTGTTCCACGAGTAGAGGAAGTAGGCGAACAGCGCGAACCCGGCCGCGACGATCGCGTAGGTCACCAGGTCGTACAGACCGAGCGGCATCGTCTGCAGCTCGGGCGTGGGCGTGTCGAACACGAGGGGGACCTCCGGGCAGGGCGGCGGGTCACGGCTCGACCCCGGTCGGGCCTACCCGTCGCGCGCGACCCCACCGCAGGCGATCCGGACTTCTCCGTTCCGCCACCCGGCGTGTCCGGTTCCGCCTCCCGGGTAGGGGCGCGAGGCCGGACGGTGCGCGGCCGAGACGAGGCGTGCACACCGCCGGACGGCCCTGGAGGCACCCGTGGCGCTCTCCCACCCGACACGGCCCGATGGCATCGGACACCTCGTCGCCGGGGTGGCCCGGTGAGCGGGCAGCCGGCCGTCTCCGAGGCCCTCGGCGAGCTGGAGGTCGTCCACCTCTTCGACGACGCCATGCCCACCGGCGTCACCGTCTCGCACACGGGGCGGGTGTTCGTCTGCTACCCGGAGTGGGGCGACGACGTCGCGTTCACCGTGGGGGAGCTGCGCGACGGCGAGGTGGTGGCCTACCCGTCGCAGGAGTCCAACGACAGCCGGTCCGACGACGACGCCGAGCGCTTCGTCAGCGTGCAGAGCGTCGTCGTCGACCCGGCCGACCGGCTGTGGGTGCTCGACACCGGCAGCCCGGTGTTCCGGCCCACGTCGCCCGGCGGGCCGAAGCTGGTCTGCGTCGACCTCGCCACCGACACGGTCGTGCAGACGATCACCTTCCCGGCCGACGTCGCGCTGGAGACCACCTACCTCAACGACGTCCGCTTCGACCTGCGGCGCGGGGAGGCCGGGGCCGCGTTCATCACCGACTCCGCCGACCAGGGGCCCAACGCCGTCATCGTGGTGGACCTGGCGTCGGGGGAGTCCTGGCGGCGGCTGCACGAGCACCCGGGCACCAAGGCGCTGACGCCGCCGGACCTGCGGATGGTCGTCGAGGGGCAGACCTTCTGCGAGCGCTCGGAGGACGGCTCGACCGCGCCGGTGACGATGGGCGCCGACGGCATCGCGATCGCCGCCGACGGCAGCCGGCTGTACTGGTGCCCGCTGGCCTCCCGGCGGTGGTACAGCGTCGCCGTCGACGCGCTGCTCGACCGCTCCCTCGACGACGACGCGGTGGCCGCCACCGTGCTCGACGAGGGGGACAAGGGCGGCGCCGGCGACGGGATGGAGACCGACGACGCCGGCCGGCTCTACGTCACCGACGGCGAGCACGACGCGATCCACCGCCGGCTGCCCGACGGCAGCTGGGAGACCGTGGTGCACGACCCGCGGCTGCTGTGGCCGGACACCATGTCCGTGGCCGCCGACGGGCACCTGTACGTCACGGCCAACCAGCTGTACCGGCAGGCGAGGTACCGCGGCGGTGAGGACCAGCGCCGCCGTCCCTACGTGCTGTTCCGGACGCCGGTCGACGCCGGCCCGGTCCGGCTGCTCTGACCGTGGCCCGGGGCCGGCGTCCCTCAGGCGGGCCCCTCCCGGGAGGCGCTCCGGGTGGCGGCCCGGAGGTCCTCCCGGACGCTGGCCGCGGTCCGCTCCGGCAGCAGCGACCCGACCCGGCGCAGCTCCTCGCGCGCCGTGGCCGCCAGGGCGGCGGCACCCCCGCCGTACAGCAGGGTGGCCACCGCGGCCGCGGCGGGCGGGGACAGCCGGCGCTCGAGCAGCCGGACCAGCAGGGCGCTGGAGGTGCCCACCGCCAGGACGCCGAGGCCCGCGGCGCCGCCGAGCAGCGCGCCGGCCCGCCCCGCGCGCCGCGCCCTGGCGGCGATCTCGGCGCGGGCCGAGGCGACCTCGTCGCGGACCAGCGTCATGACGTCGTCGGTCAGCGACTGCAGGAGGTCGGCGGCCGACTGGCTCGCCGGCGGGGGGCTCTCGGTCATGAGCGCGGACTACCCCGCGGTCCCGGCCGGAACCGGCGAGCCGCCACCACACGTCCCCGTCCCCGCCCGGGCACCCGGCGGGAGCCCGCACACCCCATCGAGGAGCAGCCGTGCCACGAGTCGACCGGATCGCCGAACCCTGGGGCACGCGGACCCCGTACGGGCCGGGGGAGGAGTGGCCCACGCGGGTGGACCAGCACCTCGCCGACGGGGTCGGCGAGGACGACGTCGACCGGTGGGTGCAGGCGGCGTCGATCCTGCACAGCAACGGCGACGCGATGGACGTCGCGGTCAAGGACGGCCGCATCGTCGGGGTCCGGGGCCGGGCGGTCGACCGGGTCAACCGCGGCCGCCTCGACCCCAAGGACCTCTACGGCTGGCAGGCGAACGGCTCGCGTGAGCGCCTGACCCGCCCGCTGGTGCGCCGGGACGGCCGGCTCGTCGAGACCGACTGGGACACCGCCATGGACCTCGTCGTCCGGCGCACCCGGGAGCTGCTCGACGAGCGGGGGCCGGGGTCGATCGGCTTCTACAACACCGGCCAGCTGTTCCTCGAGGACTACTACACGCTCGGCCTGATCGCGCACGGCGGCATCGGGACCATCCACGTCGACGGCAACACGCGGCTGTGCACCGCGACGGCGGCCGCCGCGCTCAAGGAGTCCTTCGCCAGCGACGGCCAGCCCGGCTCCTACGCCGACATCGACTCCGCCGACGTCATCTGCCTCTACGGGCACAACATGGCCGAGACCCAGGTGGTCACCTGGACGCGGGTGCTGGACCGGCTGGCCGGCCCGAACCCGCCGCGGGTCGTCTGCGTCGACCCGCGCGAGACGCCGGTGGCGCGGGCGGCGACCGTCCACCTCGCCCCCCGGCCGGGGACCAACGTCGCCCTGATGAACGGCCTGCTGCACGAGATCGTCCGCAACGGGTGGATCGACCGGGAGTACCTCGACGCCCACGTGGTGGGGTTCGACGAGCTGGCCGAGCGCGTCGCGGAGTACCCGCCCGACGTGGTCGCCGGCATCTGCGACGTCCCCGCCGACCGGATCCGCGAGGCCGCCCGCGTCATCGGCACCGCCGAGCGGCTGCTGTCGACGGTGCTGCAGGGCTTCTACCAGTCCCACCAGGCCACCGCGGCCGCCGTCCAGGTCAACAACGTGCACCTGGTGCGCGGCATGCTCGGCCGCCCCGGCTGCGGGATCCTGCAGATGAACGGCCAGCCGACCGCGGAGAACACCCGCGAGGCCGGCGCCGACGGCGACCTCCCGGCGTTCCGGAACTGGTCCAACGACGCTCACGTCGAGGACCTGGCCCGCATATGGAACGTCGACCCGGCGCACATCCCGCACTACGCCCCGCCGACCCACGTCATGCAGCAGCTCCGGTACCTCGAGGAGGGGTCGATCCGGATGTTCTGGGTCATCTGCACCAACCCGGCGGTGTCCCTGCCCGAGCTGGCCCGCATCCGGTCGATCCTGTCCCAGGAGCGGCTGTTCCTGGTCGTGCAGGACATCTTCCTGACCGAGACCGCGCAGCTGGCCGACGTCGTCCTCCCCGCCGCCACGTGGGGGGAGAAGACCGGCACCTTCACCAACGCCGACCGCACCGTGCACCTGACGGAGAAGGCCGTCGACCCGCCCGGCGAGGCGCGGCCGGACATGGACATCCTCATCGACTTCGCGAACCGGCTCGGCCTGCAGGACAAGGACGGCGCCCCGCTGGTGAAGTGGTCCGACTACGAGGGCGCCTTCGAGGCGTGGAAGGAGTGCAGCCGCGGCCGGCCCTGCGACTACACCGGCATCACCTACGACAAGCTGCGCGGCGGCAGCGGCATCCAGTGGCCCTGCACCGACGAGGCGCCCGAGGGCACCGAGCGGCTCTACGCGGACGGGCGGTTCTTCGCCGACCCGGAGTACTGCGAGAGCTACGGCCGCGACCTGCTCACCGGCGCCCCGCTCGACCCCGACGAGTACCGGGCGATGAACCCCTCGGGCAAGGCGGTCATCAAGGCCGCGGAGTACCTCCCGCCGCACGAGGAGCCCAGCGTCGAGTACCCGTTCGCGCTCATCACCGGCCGCACGCTCTACCAGTTCCACACCCGCACCAAGACCGGCCGCGCGCCCCAGCTGCAGGCCGCCGCCCGGGAGGTCTGGGTGGAGATGTCCCCCGGCGACGCCGACCGGCTGCGGGCGCGGGAGGGCGACCTGCTCGAGGTCACGACGCCGCGCGGGCGGGTGCGGGCCCGGCTGCGGATCAGCGGCATCCGCGACGGCGTCGTCTTCCTGCCCTTCCACTACGGCTACTGGGACGCGCCCGGCCGCCGGGGGCGGGCGGCCAACGAGCTCACGCCGACCGACTGGGACGCCGCCTCCAAGCAGCCGATCTTCAAGACGGCGGCCGCCCGGGTGCGCCGGGTGCGCTGGTCGCGGCGCGGCCGGTCCGCGGCACCCACCACCACCGCCTCCGCGCCCGCCCGCGGCGGCGTCCCGCCGACCCGCGGCGGACCCGCCGCCGAGGTGCAGGAGACCCTGCCGGCCGCGGGAGGTCCGCGGTGAACCTCGGCCTGGCACTGGAGGAGCTGCACCGCTCGGAGAACCACCTCGCGCACCAGCTGCTGGCCGTCGCCGAGCGGCACGAGGCCGACCACGAGCTGTTCCACCTCGGCCGCGACCTGGCCCGCTGGTCACAGGACCACGTGCGCCGGCTCGCGCCCTTCGGCCCGCGCTACGGCGTCGACCTCGACCCCGAGCCCGCCGGCGAGCCGCGGCTGGTCGCGCGGCTGTACGAGGCGGTCAGCGACCGCCTCGGGCGGCGCTCGGCCCCGGCCCTGCTCCTGCTGCGCGACCTGCGCAGCCTCCACCTCGCGGCCGTCGGCGTGTCCGTCGACTGGGAGATGGTCGCCCAGGCGGCGCAGGGCCTCGAGGACACCGAGCTGCTCGCCCTCGCGCGGCGGTGCCACCCGGAGACCCTCCGCCAGGCCCGCTGGGCCAACAGCCGCATCAAGGAGTCCGCGACGCAGGTCCTGGTGACGGGGTGAGCGAGGCCGGCACGCGCGTCGTCCTCCGGCCCGTCGCCACCCCGCTCCCGCTCGGCTTCCTCGCCCTGGCGCTGGCGACGACGGCCTTCGCCGCCGTTCAGCTCGGCTGGGTGCCGCCCCCCGAGGGCCGGGTCGCCGCCCTCACCGCGCTGGCGGCCACCGTGCCGCTGCAGCTGCTGGCGTCGGTGGTCGGCTTCCTCGCCCGCGACCCCGTGGCCGCCACCGGCATGGGTGTCCTGTCCGGGACCTGGGGCGTCGTCGGGCTGACCACGTACACCTCGCCGCCCGGCGCGGTCAGCGCCGGGCTCGGCGTCCTGCTGCTGACCTCGGCCGTCGCCATGGCGGTCTCCGCGGTCTCGGCGAGCGCCAAGCTGGTCTCGGCCGCGGTCATGGGCCTGGCCGGCGTCCGGTTCGCCGTCACCGGGGCCTACGAGCTGACCGGCTCGCCGTCGTGGCAGTCGGCGGCCGGCTGGGTCGGGCTCGCGCTCGGGGGCCTGGCGGTCTACGCCGCGCTGGCGCTCGAGCTGGAGGGGTCGCACGGCCGCACCGTGCTGCCGCTCGGCCGCCGGGGCCCGGCGCGGGCCGCCGTCGAGCCGTCCGGGGTGGCGGGGGAGCCCGGGGTGCGGCCGCAGCTCTGATCAGGCCGCGGCGCCGTCCAGCGGGCCGGGGGCGACCGACTCGGCCACCCAGCCCGGCACGCTCGCCTGCCACGGCGCGGCCTCCTCGGGGTGGACGGCGCGCAGGATCCGGTGCCAGGTCAGCGCCCGCGCGAGCGGGCCCACCAGCAGCGCCAGGCCGGCCAGCTCGCGGAGCACCGCAGCCTCGGCGAACTGCCGCCACGGCCCGAGGTAGGCGTCGCGCAGCCGCAGCAGCACCGGGGAGCCGGGCGGCAGGTCGAGCGCGGCGGCGGCTCCGCGCAGCGGCACGAGCAGGGTGAGGAACGGGTGCGCCACCGAGGCGTCGCCCCAGTCGAAGAAGCGGAACCCGTCGCCGGTGACGAAGACGTTGCCGTCGTGCAGGTCGTCGTGCTGCACCGACGCCGGCACCGGCCCGGCGGCCAGCGCCCGGCACAGCCCGGCGTACGCGTCCGCCCCGGTACGCAGCCGGTCGCGCAGCGCGGGGTCCAGGCCGTCGGGGGTGCCGGTGAGCAGCGCGCCGTCGTCGGCGAGCAGGGCGGCGGCGAGGTCCGGCAGCCGCTCCGGGCGGAGGTCGGGGACGTCGAGCGCCACCATCTCGTCCGCGTGCGCCGCGACCTCCACCTGCAGGCGGGCGTGGTCGGCCAGCAGCGCCTCCCAGGCGCCGAGGTCGCCACCGCGGCCGCTGGCCCGCAGCGTCGTCCCGCCGTCGGGCAGGAGCAGCAGGCGGCGGCCGGCGTCGACGGCCAGCGGCACCAGCACCCTGCCGGGGGCCCAGCCGCCCAGGGCCGCGGCCAGCGGTGGCTCCTGCGCCGACCCCGCGCCGACCGACTTGAGCCAGACGACGCCGCCGTCGGTGGGGATGCGGACCGCCGTCGACCAGGCCCGCACGTGCACCTGCTCCGGCGGATCGGTGACGGTGCGCCCGAGCCGCGCGAGGCGCTCGCGCGCCCACGCGAGGGCGGGGTCGAGCCACGCCGGGTCCCGCCAGGTGGCGGCACCGGTCACGTCCGGCGCGTGAGGATGCACGCGCCGGACGCTAGGACACCGTCAGCTCGGGTCGAGAACGACCTTCGTCCAGCCGCTCTCCCGCCGGTCGAACGTCTCGTAGGCGTCGAGGACCGAGGGCATGTCGCCGACCTGGGTGAGCACGGTCGACGGGTCGATCGCGCCGGTGCGCACCAGGTCGAGCAGGTGCGGCACGTACCGCCGGTGGTTGCAGTTGCCCATCTTCACGGTCAGGTTCTTGTTCATGGCCGCGCCGGTCGGGAACGAGGTCATGTCCGGCGGGTAGACGCCGATCACGCCGATCGTCCCGGCCTTCGCCACCGCCTCGACCGCCCACTGCAGCGACTGGCTCGGCGCGTCGCCGGGGACGTACGTCTCCCCGTGCGGGTCCTGGTCCGGCGCCACCTGCGAGCGCTCCTGCTCGAACTGCTCCGCCTGCTCCTGCGCGGCCTCCGCCGCCGGCCCGCGCTTCGGCCGCTGCGCGTCCACGCCGACGGCGTCGATCACGCGGTCGACGCCGGTGCCGCCGGTGAGTTCCTGCACGACGGCGACCGGGTCCTCGGCGTTGAAGTCGATGACCTCCGCGCCGCGGCCGCGCGCCTGCTCCAGCCGGCTCGCGACGTCGTCGACCAGCAGCACCCGCCCGGCGCCCTGCTGGAAGGCGCTGGTGACGGCGAACTGCCCGACCGGGCCGGCGCCGAGCACGAGCACGGTGTCGCCGTCGCCCACCTCGGCCAGCCGGGCGCCGAACCAGGCGGTGGGGTAGATGTCGCTGAGCATGATCGCCGCGTCGTCGCCCACCTCCTCGGGCAGCCAGACCGGGCCGACGTTGGCGAACGGCACGCGGGCGTACTGGGCCTGCAGGCCGTCGACCGGGCCGGTGGTCTGCGGCCCGCCGAAGAAGCAGGTGCCCGCCGACGGGCCGTTGGGGTTGGCGTTGTCGCACTGCGCGTAGTAGCCGGCGCGGCAGTACGAGCAGTACCCGCAGCCGATGGTCGAGGGGATGACGACGCGGTCGCCCGGGCGCAGGTTGCGCACGCCGGGACCGGTCTCGCGGACGACGCCGACGGCCTCGTGGCCGAGGACCGTGCCCTCGACCATCCCCGACATCGTCCCGCGCACGAAGTGCAGGTCGGTGCCGCAGATGGCGCTGGCGGTGATCTCGACGATCGCGTCCGTCGGGTCCTGGATGGTGGGGTCGGGCACCTCGTCGAGGCGGATGTCCCCGACGCCGTGCCACACGACTGCCTTCACGGTGTTCCTCCTGGAGAGTCTTCCGGCCCCCGTGCAGGGGCCCGCGGCGAGCGTGCGAACCGTGGGGGGCAGGGGGGTCCTTCGTCAGGCGGCGGGGTGCAGCAGGACCTTGGTCCAGCCGTCCTCGCGCGCGTCGAAGCGGGCGTAGCCCTCGGGTGCCTGGTCCAGCGGCAGCTCGTGGCTGACGATGAACGACGGGCGCGCCCGCCCGGCGACGATCAGGTCGCGCAGCTGCCGGTTGTAGCGCTTGACCGGCGCCTGGCCGGTGCCCATCGACTGGCCCTTGGTGAAGAACTGGCCGTACTGGAAGGGGATGCGCCCCTCCTTGGCCAGGTCGGTGGAGGCGCCGGGGTCGGAGGGGTTGTAGACGCCGACGACGCCGATCCCGCCGGTGGCGCGGACGGCCTGCACCAGGTTGTCGAGCACCAGCTCGGGGTGCTCCTCGCCGGAGGGGTCGTGCGCCTGGTAGCCGACGGCCTCGACGCCGCGGTCGACGCCGCGCCCGCCGGTGGCCTCGAGCAGCTGCTGCACCGGGTCGCCGGCGGAGAAGTCGACCGCGGTGGCGCCGATGGACTCCGCCAGCCGCAGCCGGTCGGGCTCCTCGTCGACGAGGAACACCTGCGACGCCCCGCGGATCACCGCGCTGTGCGCGGCCATGAGGCCCACGGGCCCACCGCCGAACACGGCCACCCGGTCGCCCACCTGGAAGCCGGACAGCTCGACGCCGTGCCAGCCGGTGGGGAAGACGTCGGACAGCATCGTGAAGTCGTTCTCGTGCTCGGTGCCCTCGGGCAGCCGCAGCAGGTTGACGTCGGCCCACGGCACCCGTAGGTACTCGGCCTGCCCGCCGTCGTAGGGGCCCATGTTGGCGTAGCCGTAGGCGGCGCCGTCCATGCCCTCGGTCGGATTGGCGCGCAGGCAGAACGACGTCCAGCCGGTCTGGCAGTTGCGGCAGGTGCCGCAGGCGATGTTGAAGGGGACCGACACCCGGTCGCCGACGCGGATCCGGTCGACGCCGGGCCCGACCTCCTCGACGATCCCGGTGTTCTCGTGGCCGAGGACCTTGCCCTCCTCGACGTTCGTGCGTCCCTCGTACATGTGCAGGTCGGACCCGCAGATGTTGGTGGTGGTGATGCGGATGAGCGCGTCGGTGGGCGCCTGGACCCGCGGGTCCGGCACCTCCTCGACGGCGACGGAGCGCGGGCCCCGGTAGACGACGGCCTTCATGCGGGGGGTGCCTCCAGTTCGGACGGTGCGGGCAGCGCGCGCCGGGTCACCGGCGCGTGCGGTTGGACTCGTCGACCTCGGAGCTGCGCCCGAAGATCCCCGGGCTGCGGCGGGCGAGGTTCCCGTTCCGCTTCGTCCACCGGACGGTGTTGCCGATCCACACGCCGTAGACCGCGGCGATGGCGACCACGGCGACGACGATCCAGATCCAGGTCATGACTGCTCCTCTCCTCGGGACCGAGGCAGGCCGCTGTTCGGACCCGGTGGTGCCCTACCCGACGGGGCGCGACCTGAACACGTCAGGCTCGGAACAGCGTGTTCAGCCGGGCGGCCTGCCGCACCAGGTGGTCGCGCTCGGCGGTGTCGGTCGCCTCGCGGGCGGCCTGCGCGTAGAGGCGCGCAGCGGTCGCCAGGTCGTTGTCGCGCTCGTGCAGGTGGGCGGCCGCGGCGGTGTACCGCGGGAGGGTGGGGTCGAGCCCCGCCAGCTCCGCGAGGCCCGCGCGGGGACCGTCGGCCTCGCCGACGGCCACGGCCCGGTTGAGCCGCACCACCGGGCTGCCGGTGAGCCGGAGCAGCTCGTCGTACCACTCGACCACCTGCACCCAGTCGGTCTCCTCCGCCGACCGGGCATCCGCGTGCAGGGCGGCGATCGCGGCCTGCGCCTGGTACTCGCCCAGCCGGTCGCGGGCGAGGGCCGCCTGCAGCACCGCGACGCCCTCGGTGATCGCCGCGGTGTCCCAGCGGCTGCGGTCCTGCTCGGCCAGCGGCACCAGGCGGCCGTCGGGGGCGGTCCGGGCGGCGCGCCGGGCCGAGTGCAGCAGCATGAGCGCCAGCAGGCCGGCCACCTCGGGGTCGTCGACGGCGGCGGCGAGCTGCCGGGTGAGCCGGATCGCCTCGGCGACCAGGTCGACGTCGCCCGAGTAGCCCTCGTTGAAGACGAGGTAGAGGACGCGCAGCACGGTGCCGACGTCGCCGGGCCGGTCGAGCCGGACGCCCGCGACGGTGCGCTTGGCGCGGCTGATCCGCTGCGCCATCGTCGCCTCGGGGACGAGGTAGGCGCGGGCGATCTGGCGGGTGGTGAGCCCGCCGACGGCACGCAGCGTGAGCGCGACGGCCGACGACGGCGTCAGCGACGGGTGGGCGCACAGGAAGTACAGCTGCAGCGTGTCGTCGGCGGCCGGCACCGGGCCCGGCTCCGGCTCCTCGTCCACGCGGTCCTCCCGCCGGCGCCGGGCGGCGTCGGCGCGGGTGGCGTCGAGGAACCGGCGCCAGGCCACGGTGACCAGCCAGCCGCGCGGGTCCCGCGGCGGGTCGGCGGGCCAGGTCCGCAGCGCCTCCAGCAGCGCGTCCTGGACGGCGTCCTCGGCCGCCGCGAAGTCGGCCCCGCGGCGGACGAGGACGCCGATCACCCCCGGGACGAGGCCCCGCACGAGGGCCTCGTCCACGGCGTCGTCCACGGCGTCGTCCACGGCGTCGTCCACGGCGTCGTCCACGGCGTCGTCCAGGGGGGCGCTCACTCGGTGACGAGGGGCGGCTCGCCGTAGAGGGGCCGGACCTCGAGCCACTCGTGGATCGGCTCGCCGCCCTTCCCGGGCGCCGCCGACAGCTCCCCAGCCAGCTCGATCGCGCGCTCGCGGCCGTCGACGTCGATGATCATCCAGCCGGCGATCAGGTCCTTCGTCTCGGCGAACGGGCCGTCGGTGACCGGCGGGCGGCCCTCGCCGTCGGAGCGGATCCAGAGCCCGTCGGGCGCCAGCGCCGCCTCGGCGACGAACTCCCCGGTCCCGCGCAGCCGGTCGGCGAAGTCGGTCATGTAGCGGATGTGCGCGTCGACCTCCTCCGGCGTCCACCGGTCCATCGGGACGTCGTTCACCGCCGCCGGCGCGCCGCGGTAGTGCTTGAGCAGCAGGTACTTGGCCATGGGGTACTCCTCGGATCGGGCGACCGTCTCGGTCGCGGACACCCCGGGGACGGAGCCGCACCCGCGTTCTCGACATCCTGCCGGGGGGATCTCCGTGCGGGCCCCGGATTGCGGCGGCGGGACGCCGACGGCACGGTGCGCACCGTGAGGACCGTGCGCACGATCGGCGTCGTGGCCCCCGGCGAGCCGGCGGTCCTGGAGACCGACGAACCCGACCCCGGGCCCGGGCAGGCGTGGGTGCGCACCGAGTACAGCGGGGTCAGCGCCGGCACCGAGGTGGCGCTGGTGCGCGGCACCGACCCGCAGCACGCCGTCGGCTGGGACCCCGACCTGCGCGCGTTCGGTGCCGGCCCGGTCGCCGGCTACCCGGAGCTGCGGCTGGGCTACATGGAGGTCGGCGTCATCACCGAGAGCCGGACGCCCGACCTGGTGGAGGGCAGCCGGGTGGCCATGGCCTACGGGCACCGCACCGGCCGCTGCGCCGACCCGTCCGCCGTCCCGGTGCTGCCCGTCCCCGACGACCTCGACCCGCTGCTCGGCGTCTACCTCGCCCAGATGGGCCCGATCTGCGTCAACGGGCTGCTGCACGCCACCGCGCAGCTCGCCGGGCCGGGCGGGGGTGTGGGCGACGGCGTCCGCGGCCGGCACGTCCTGGTCACCGGCGCCGGCGTCATCGGGCTGCTGTCGGCGCTGCTGGCGGTGCGGCACGGGGCGGCCGACGTCGTCGTCGCCGAGCCCTCCCCGCAGCGGCGCGCGGTCGCCGAGGCGCTGGGGCTGGCCACCGTCGACGGCGACGCGTGGGCGGAGGTCAAGCAGCGGTGGCGGCACGGCCCGGGCGACGCCGGCGCCGACCTGGTGCTGCAGTGCCGCGGCCACGACACCGCGCTCGCGACCGGGCTCAAGGCGCTGCGCCCGCAGGGCGTGGTGGTCGACCTCGGCTTCTACCAGGGCGGGGCCGGCGCAGTACGCCTCGGCGAGGAGTTCCACCACGACGGCCTGTCGGTGGTGTGCGCGCAGATCAGCCGGGTGCCGCGCGGGATGGCGCCGGCGTGGCCGCGGGCCGCGCTGGCCGCGGTCACCCTCGACCTGCTGCGCGAGCGCGGCGACGACGTCCGGCGTCACCTGGTCACCGACGTCGTCCCGTTCGACGAGGGGCCGGCGCTGCTCGCCGACCTCGCCGGGCGGCGGCTGCCGGCTCCGCCGCTGCAGGCGGTGCTGCGGTTCTGAACCGACTTGTGGCGGAACGGGATCGGCGGGATCCTCCGGACACCTCCGCGGACGCCGGGGCACCGGGCTGCGCGGGGTGGCCAGGGGAGGCCGCCATGGTCTGGGTCGTCGTCAGCGTGCTCGGTTTCGTCGTCGTGACCGGGGCGGTCACCGCCATGGCACGGAGCAACACGGCGAGGTGGGAGCGGGACCACCGGGCACCGCAGGCCGCGGTCCGGGCGCACCAGCGGGCCATCCGCCACGGGTGGATGACGACGCTCGCGCACTGGCAGGAGCACGGGGACGGGGAGCCTGCCGGGCGGCCGCACCTGCACCTCCCGCACGTGCACCTGCCGGCCGGGCTCGTGGCGCGTCTGCCGCACCCGAACGTGCCCGCGCTGCACCTGCCGCGTGTCCACCTGCCGCACGTGCACCTGCCCGGGCGCGGCCGGACCACCGTGTCGGCGGAGCCGGACCCGGGGCCGGCGCCGGAGTCGAGGCCGGAGCCACCCGGGCCGTCGTCCCCGGCCGGCGCCGACGACCGGACCGGCGTCCCCTCCTAGCCCGCGGCCGGGAACGGCAGCGTGCCGGTGCGCACGTCCCACGGCACCGCGCCGGTGCGCGACGACCAGCGCGCGGCCTGCCGGGCCGCCCGGCGCGCCGCGTCCTGCCGCGCCGCCGCCCGCCGCCCGTGCGCGGCGCGCGCCTCGGCCAGCCCGGGCGCCTCGACGCCGTCGGGGCCCACCCGGCAGGCGGACGCCCGGACCCAGCGGACGCCGCCCCCCGCGTCCCGGACGCCGATCAGCAGCCCCCGGTTCTGCCGGCGCAGGACGAGGGCCGCGCCGCGCACGCCGGCCTCGGTGGCGGCGGCGAGGTCGGCGCCGGGGCCGTGGAGCCAGGTGACCGAGCGGGCCTCGCGGTGCAGCCGGTCGTCGCGCGCCCGCCACGCCAGGTCGGACACCGGCGCGAGCTGCACCTCCAGCACCGCGCCGGGCAGCGCCACGTGCAGGCCGGTGCGCCCGGGCAGGGTGGACACCCGCGGGGGAAGGCCCTGGCCGGCGAGCCAGGCGACGAGCGGGCGCCGGTAGCGCAGCGGCTCGTAGCCGCGCTCGGCCGCGCCCTCCCGCCGGACGAGGGCGCAGCGGGCGGTGCCGGCGTGCACGAAGGCGGGCCGGGCGCCGTCGGCGTCGACCGCGAGCCGCCCGCCGCAGCCGCCGGCCTCCCGCGCGCACCAGAACCCGCCGGGCGCCTGCTCGGCGAGCAGCCGCGCCGCCGCCGCGTCGTCGGGCAGCGCGACCGCCGCCGTCCCGTCGGGTCCGTCGGTCACCGCCCACCGCAGCTCGCCCATGCCCGCACGGTAGGAGCGCCCACCGACAGTCCGGTGGGCCGACAGCGCGACGAAGGCCCTCAGAGGAGGGAGCGGAAGAGGGAGACGAGGCGGTCGGCGTGGGCGTCGAAGACGTGCCGCTCCCGCGCCGCCAGCGCCGCGCGGTGCCCGGCCCGGCCGGCCACCTCCTCGTGCAGCGCGGCCGCCACGTCGTCGGCGTCGCGGTAGAACAGGCCGGTCCCGTCCTCCCGGAGCACCCGCTCCACCGACACCGTCGAGCCCGGGTTGGCCTGCTGCAGCAGCGGCAGCCCCGCGGCCAGGTACACCGGCAGCCGGGCGGGGGAGTTGAGGTCGTCCCAGCTCGCCCGCCGCAGGTCGCCGCCGTTGGCCGAGTCGAAGCGGTGCAGCCACCCGGCGTCGTGGCGGGACAGCTCGCGCACCCAGTCCTCCGGCCCCACCGCCGGGTGCACGTGCACGAAGCCGGGCACGCGGGCCAGCGCCTCGTCGAGCCAGCCGGTCCACGAGCCGGTCGCGCCGGGCGCCCGCACCTGCCCGTAGAGGTGCACGTGCACGCCGCGGTCGGCCAGCGCCAGCACCCACTCGAGGTCGAGGCCGGAGGGCCGGCCGGCGACGGCGGTGTGCGGCTGCCCGTCGGCGTCCGACAGCCGGGGCGACGGCGGCGCGTCCAGCCAGTCGCGCTTGGGCAGGTCGCCGTCGAGGACGCCGAGCCGCGCGGGGTCGACCCGGCCGGCCAGCGCGAGGGCGAACCAGTCGCGCTCCTCCTCGGTGGCCAGCAGCACCGCGTCCGCGCCGCACACCAGGTCGGCGAGCATCGGCCACTCGCCGCGGACCAGGCTGCGCTGCGGCGCCTCCTTGAACGTCCACACGAACGGCAGGGAGGGGAACGCCGCCCGCAGCCGGTGCGCCAGCGGCACCGCCCGCCAGTTGAGCTGCGCCCACACGACGTCGGGGTCGAGCTCCCGGACGGCGTCCTCCCAGCGGTCGCGGTCGAGGTCGGCGACGTGCCCGAACGGCAGCGGGCCGACGGTCGAGTCGCCGAGGCCGTCGGTCGTCCACAGCCCGGAGAGCCGGTGGCCCCGCTCGGCGAGCGCCAGCACCCGCTCGGGGTTGAACGCGAGCTCACCGGCGAGCAGCACCGACAGTCCGTCGGCGGCCGGCCCGTACGAGCGCTCGCGGAACCGCGCGTAGCGGGCGACCTCGTCCACGTCGGTGCCGTCGGTGGAGGCGAAGCGCAGCGGATGCGGCACCCGGTAGCGGCTGCGGAAGACGTTGAGGCCGCCGTCGGACGACGCCCGGATCGCCCGAGACCGCTGCCCGGGGTGCCGGGCCCACGCGCAGGTGACCCGGCCGGTGCCGGCCGTGGCGCCGCGCGCGGCCACCCGCGACCACATCAGCCGGTCGAGGTCGTCGGTCTCCAGCTCGGCGCGCTCGGTCCAGCGGTCGCCGGTGCGCCGGTGCGCCACCTGCACCAGTTGCGCGTACGGGGTGCCGGCCGGCTCACCCAGCTCGGCGCGGGCGAGCACCACCGCGGGGTCGGACAGGGCGTCGAGCAGGGCGGCGAGGTGGTCCGGTGACCAGACGTCGTCGGCGGGCAGGTACGCGACGATCGGCGCGGTGGTCTCGTCCAGCGCCCGGTTGAGCGCTGCGCCGAGCCCCCGGTTGTCCCCGGTGCGCACCAGCCGCAGCCGCGGGTCGGCGGGGACCGTCACCGGCTCGCGCGACCCGTCGTCGACGACGACCGCCTCCCAGCCGGTCACCTCCTGCGCGAGCAGCGACTCCAGCGCCCGGGGCAGGTACGCGGCCTGCTCGTGCACCGGCACGAGCACCGCGATCCGCGGGGTCACGCAGCGACCCGCGGGGTCACGCAGCGGGCTCGAGGTCGGGCGCCACGCCCAGGCTGCGGTCGTAGACGGCGGCCACCCGCGCGGCCAGCGCCGGCCAGCCGTAGTCGGCCGAGCGGGCCCGGGCGCCCGCGGCCAGCCGCGCCCGCAGGGCCGGCTCGGCCACCACCCGGTCCAGCGCCGCGGCGAGGGCGTCGGGATCGCCCGGCGTCACCAGCAGGCCGGTCTGCCCGTGCCGGACCACCTCGGGGATGCCGCCGACGTCGCTGGCCACCACGGGCAGCCCCGCGGCCATCGCCTCGGTGAGCACCGAGCCCATCTCCTCGTAGGCCGAGGGCAGGACGAGCAGGTCGAGGGAGGCGAGCACCGCGGGCACCCGCGCGTGCTCGACGAAGCCGGCCAGCGTGATCCGCCCGGCCGCGGGGCTCTCGGCGGCCAGCCGGTGCACCAGCGCCCGGTCGGGTCCGTCGCCGACGACCACCAGCGACGCCTCCTCCCGCATGCGCCCGAATGCGCGCACCAGCGTGGCGGGGTCCTTCTGCGGCGCCAGGCGCCCGACGTAGCCGATGCGCGGCCGCGGGGTGCCGGGGAAGACGTCGCCGTCGCGGCCGGTGAACAGCGCCGGGTCGAAGCCCGAGGGGATGGTGGACAGCCGCTCGGCCGCCACGCCGTCCTGCAGGACCGCTGCCGCGGTGCGCCCGGTGAGCACGACGACGGCGTCGGCCCGGCGCAGCGTGCTGCGCTCGATCCAGCCGCCCACCGCCCGCAGCAGCCGCACCCGCGGGCCCCGGCCGGTGAGCGTGTGCCCGACGCTGCAGTGCAGGGTCACCACCAGCGGCACCCCGTGCACCCGGGCCGCGAGCCGGGCCAGTGGCAGGGTGGCGAGGTCCTCGCCCTGGTGGGCGTGCACGACGTCGACCGGCGCCCGGCGGCCCGCGCGCAGCACGGTGCGCAGGCCCGACAGCGCCCACAGCTGCCGCAGCCGCGTCACCCGCAGACCGGTGCGGTGCACGCGGGCGCCGTCGCCCAGCGGGGTGACCCCTCGCGGGCCGGCGAGCCGGGAGGTGACCACGGTCTGGCGCAGTCCCTGGGCGTCGAGGCAGCGGGTGAGCGTCGCCGTGTGGTTCTGCATGCCGCCGATGGGGTCGAACCGCGCCGCGCGGGCGTCGAGCTCACCGGGGAGCGCCCCGGGTGCCGTGGCGGCCCGGGCGGCCGGCGGTTCGAAGACGCTGCACAGGCGCAGCACGTGCAGGGGACCGGCGGCAGGGCGGGACACGCAGGGGACCTCCGTCTCTGGGGGGACCCGTAGTGCACCACGGGTTAGGGCACGGCACACACGGGAAGGGGGCGCGGGTGACCGCCCCGCTCGCCGACCCCGCCGTCCGCCGCCTCGCGCTGGTCCGGCTGCGGGTGGGCCTCGGCGACCTGCTGTGCACCGTCCCGGCGCTGCGCCGGCTGCGTGCCGCGCGCCCCGACGTCGAGGTCACCCTGGTGACCTTCGGCCGGATGGCGCCCGTGGTGCAGCGGCTCGGCGGCACCGTCGACGAGCTGCTGGCCTTCCCCGGGGCGCCCGGCATCCCCGACGGGCCGGTCGACGAGGCCGGCTGGGCACCGTTCACCGCAGCCGCCCGGGAGCGCCGGTTCGACCTCGCGCTGCAGGCCTACGGCGACCGCCCCGCCGCCAACCGGGTGACCGCCGCGCTCGGCGCCCGGCTCACCGGCGGCTTCGCGCCCACCGGCTGGGACCCGCCGGCCGGGAGCGAGGCGCTGCACCTGCGCTATCCGCTGCACCTGCACGAGGCGCAGCGGCACGTCGCGCTGCTCGAGCACCTCGGCCTGCCGCCCGGTGGCGAGGCGGTCATGGGCTTCCCGCTCACCGCCGGCGACGAGGCCGAGCACGCCGCCACGCTCGCCGCGCACGGCCTGGAGCCCGGCCGCTACGCCGTCCTGCACCCCGGTGCCTCCGCGCCCACCCGCCGCTGGCCGGTCGACCGCTACGCCGCCGTCGGGGACGCGCTGGCCGCCGACGGGCTGGCCGTCGTCGTCACCGGCGTGCCGGGGGAGCGGGACATCTCCGCCCGCGTGGTCGCCGCCATGCGCGCGCCCGCGGTCGACCTCACGGGCGCCACGAGCCTCGGCGGGCTGGCCGCGCTGCTGCGCGACAGCGCCGTCCTCGTGGGCAACGACACGGGCTCCGCGCACCTGGCCGCCGCCGTCGGCGCCCGCAGCGTGACCGTCTTCCTGCCGGGAGACCCGGTGCGCTGGGCGCACCCCGGGCCGCGGCACCGCGCGCTCACCCCGACGGTCGCCTGCGCGCCCTGCCCGCACCTGGCCTGCCCCATCGAGTTCCGCTGCGCGCTCACCGTTCCGCCCGCCGCCGTGGCCGGCGCGGCGCGCGAGCTGGCCGCATCGTGAGGGCGGCGTCGTGAGGGTCTCGTTCGTCGCCGACTCCAGCGGGTGGGGCGGCGCGGAGGTGTGGCTGACCCACCACCTGCGCCGGGCGGACGAGCACGGCGCCACGGCGGCCCTGGTCGTCTCGGAGCCGGTGGCCGAGGGGTTCGCCGCGTTCCCCGTCGAGCGAGCCGTCGTCCCGCTGAGCCGGCACGCCGACGACGCCCCGGCCGTGCGGGCGGCGCTGGCCGCCCAGCGCCCCGACGTCGTGGTGGTCAACCTCGTCGACCCCGCGTCCAACGCCGCCGCCGTGGCCGCCGCGCAGGACGTCGCGCCCACCGTCGGCGTGCTGCACCTCGTCGGCGACACGCGGGCGGGGGAGGAGCGGGCGGCGCTGCGCGGGCTGTACCGGCGGATGGCGGGCGTGATCAGCCCGTCGACGGAGGGGCGCGGGCAGCTCGTCGGCGAGCTCGGCGTCGACCCCGCGCGGGCGCACGTGGTCCCCAACGGCGCCGACCTGCCCGCCGACCCCGCGGGCCCGGCCGGCCGCCCCGTGCCGCGGATCGGCGCCTTCGGGCGGCTGACCGCGCAGAAGGGCTTCGACGTGCTGCTCGACGCGCTGCGCCGGCTCGACGTGCCGTACGAGGCGGTCATCGGCGGCGCCGGGCGCGACGGCGAGGCGCTGCGCGCGGCCGCCGCCGGACTGCCGGTCACCTTCCCCGGCTGGGTCGACGACCCGCGCGCCTTCCTCGCGGACCTCGACCTGTTCGTCGTCTCCTCGCGCGTGGAGGCCGGGCCGCTGGTGCTCGTCGAGGCGATGGCCGAGGGGCTGCCGTGCGTGAGCACCGACGTCGGGGAGGTCCGGCGGGTGGCGGGGGAGGACGTGGTCGTGGTGCCGGTGGACGACGCCGGGGCGCTGGCCGGGGCGATCGGCGGGCTGCTCGCCGACCCGGCGCGGCGGGCCGACCTCGGCGCCCGGGCCCGGGCGCGGGCGGTGCGCGACCTCGGCGCCGGGCTCATGGCCCGGCGGACCTACGCCGTCCTCTCCGGCGTGGCGGGCGGCGCGGCCGGGTAACCCGCGGCCATGAGCAAGAACAACGACGCCGACGCCCAGCGAGCCGCCGCACGTCAGGCGAAGAAGGAGGGCCTGTCGCCCAGCGAGGCGGGCGTGACCACCGGCGCCTCCAAGCAGACGAACCACGTCCGGAAGGGCGACGACCGGCACGAGCACTCGTCCGCGCAGGGCAAGAGCAAGAGCTGAACGGCCCGGGGACGACGGCGGCTCCGTCAACGCGCCGCCGTCCCCGGACCGGGCTCAGCCGGCGGATCCGCCGGTGGAGGGCAGCCCGTCGGCCACCCAGGCGCGGTGCCCGCCGATGACGTCGCTGGCCTTCGACAGGCCCAGCGTGCGCAGCGCGTCGGCGGCGAGGCTCGAGGTGTAGCCCTCCTGGCACAGCACGACGACGTCGACGTCGTAGCCGGTGGCCTGCGGCACCCGCGCGTCGCTCTCCGGGTCGAACCGCCACTCCAGGTGGTTGCGCTCGACGACCAGGGCGCCGGGCACCTCGCCCTCGGCGTCCCGCTGCGACTGCGGCCGGATGTCGACGAGCACCGCCCCGGCGGCGACCCGCTCGGCGGCCTCCGCGGGCGTCACCCGGGTGATCCGCGAACGGGCTTCCTCGAGCAGCTGGTCGACGCTCTTGGCGCCCGGCGGGCGGGTGCCGCTCACCAGTCGACGCCGGCGCGCTCGGTGCCGGTGCGCAGCAGCACACCTCCCTCGAGCGCGTAGGTGCTCATCGAGGACAGGCGCGGGGTGTAGGCGTGCACGCTCACGGCAGGCAGCGTCCCCCGGTTGGTCACCCGGTGCACGTGGTGGGGGCCGAACGGGCGCACCCGCCCGGCCCACAGCTCCGTGGCGGCCTGCCGGACAGCGCCGACCGGCCCGCCGACGACCTCCTCGGTGAGCACCCCGCCGACGACGGCGAACGCCCCGGCCGACCCGCCGTGGTCGTGCAGCGGCGTGCCCTGGCCGGGCAGCCAGGTGAGCAGCCACACCTGGGCGGCGGCGAGGTCGTCGTGCAGGGACGGGTCGACGAGCGCGGCGGCCTCGTCGGTCGGGAGCAGCCCGGTCCAGCGGCTGGACGGGCGGTACTCGACGCGGGGGAGCCAGGCGTCGGCGGCGGCCAGCAGCGCGGCGGCGACGGCGGCGGCCGAGGTGGTGCGGGCGACGGTGGTGCGGGCGGTGGTGCGTGCGGCCGGGGGCAGCAGGGCGGTCACGGGAGTTCTCCTGAGCGGGGGGCGCGCCGGGACCCGGTGAGGCGGCGCGGGGGAGGAGCGGGCGGCTGGGTGCTCAGGCGGCCGGACACAGCGCGCTGGCGACCCGCAGCAGGTCCACGGCGGACCGGCGGGTGAGCGTCAGGGCGGGTGCCACGGGTCCATCCGACCCCGGATCCGCATTGTGTGTCAAGTCGACCGGTCTGGTAGGGATTGCCGCGTGCGAGCGGACCCCGGCGCCGGTTCAGGCGGGCAGCAGCACCGTGCGCAGCTCGTGCGCGCCGTCGGGCCGGGTGGCCTCGTAGAACCAGCGGGCGTCGCCGCCGGGCACCGCGACGACGTCGGCGTACCGCAGCCCGTGCGGGGCGTGCGGGCTCGCCAGGTACGGCCCGTCCCCGGCGGCGCGGAAGCCGAGCTCGCCGTCGTGCACGGCGAGGCCGGTGCGCTCCTCCCAGTTCTCCTCCGCGGTGGCCCGGCCGTCGTACAGCGCCCAGGTCCGCGAGCCGTCGAGGACCACGGTGCTGAACCGGGTGCCGCGGGCGTCCCAGGTGCCGGGCGTGCCGGCGAGCGCGGTGCCCCGCCAGGTCCAGGTGACGCCGTCGGGGCTCGTGGCGTGCTCGGTGGTCATCCGGTCGGTGGCGTCGGGGTCGTCGAGCGGGTGCACCGACGCCCACAGGTGCCACTGCGTGCCGTCCCAGCGCACGACCGGGTCCTTCGGCGCCTCGGTGGCGCTGCCGGGGAGCACGGTGCGCGCCTCGGCCGTGGCCAGGTCCTCGACGGTGGCCGCCTCGAGCAGGTCGACCCGCCAGTGCTTCGTGCCGGGCGTCGCGCAGCTGACGTAGAGCCGCCAGCGGCCGTCGGGGGTGTGCACGAGCGCGGGGCGCTCCAGCGACTCGGCGCCGAAGCGGTCCTTGCCGACGGCGACCACCGGCGCGAAGTGCACGCCGTCGTCGGAGCGGGCCACCACGTTGCCGAAGCCGCGCCCCTCGCCGACCGGGCGGCGCAGCCGGTACGCCAGCCACCAGGTGCCGTCGACGAGCTGCGCGGACGGGCCGCCGGCCCACGAGCCGGGGCGCGGGTCCTCCGGCTCGACGACGACCGCCGCGTCCGACCAGAAGGGGCCCGGTGCGGGCGGGCGGGGCGCGGACGCGGTCACGCGGCGGCTCCGTTCGGGGGAGGGGGCGGGCCTCCCCGTGTGTACACCGCGGTCCACCGCGGGCAGGGAGGGGACCGATGAGCACCGACGCCGACCGGCTGCCGCAGTTCGTCATCGCCGGCGCGCCCAAGGCCGGGACGACGGCGCTGCACGCCGCCCTGGCCACGCACCCGGGGCTGTACCTGTCCCCGGTGAAGGAGCCCAAGTACTACCTGACCGACGGGCGCCCGCCGCCCCGCGCGCGCCAGCGCGGGCCCGGGGACGCGCACAGCGCCCGGGAGTGGATCTGGCGGCGGGAGCAGTACCTGGCGCTGTTCGACGGCGCGCCCGCCGGCACGGTCCGCGGCGAGAGCACGCCGTTCTACCTGCACGACCGGGCCGCGCAGCGCCGGCTCGCCGCCGACGTGCCGGACGTCCGGGTCGTGGTGGTCGTGCGCGACCCGGTGGACCGGGCGTGGTCGAACTGGGTGCACCTGCGCGCCGACGGCCTGGAGCCCGAGGCCGACTTCGCGCGGGCGGTGGAGCGGGAGGAGCAGCGGGTGGCGGCCGGGTGGGCGCCGTTCTGGCACTACCGGGGCCTCGGCCGCTACGGCGAGCAGCTGCGCGACCTCTTCACCGTGCTGCCCCGCGAGCAGGTGCTGGTGCTGCGCTACCGGCAGCTCGTCGACAGCCCCGACGAGACCCTGGACCGGGTCAGCGACCATCTCGGCGTCGAGCGCGGCGTGGCGCACGCCGTGCCGCCGGAGAACGTGAAGCCCCACGTCGCCGACACCCCGCGCCACCGGGTGCTGTCCCGGCTGGCGCGGGCCGGCGCGGCGCTGGGCGCGTACGCGCCGCCGCGGGTGTGGCGGCAGGCCTCCCGGCCGCTGCTGGCGGCGCTGCACGCCGGCCGGGCGCCGCGCCCGCCGATGCCGGTGGAGGTGCGCCGCGCGGTGCTCGCGCCGCTGCTGCCCGACATCGCGCTGCTCGAGGAGGTCACCGGCGAGTCGTTCGACGACTGGCGCCGCGACACCGGCCGCGGCGACTTCCGCTCCCGCCGCCCGGCGTGAGGCTCAGCGCGTGACCCGGTAGGTGAGGTGGGTGCACACCGGGGACACCTCGACGGCGGTGCGGGTGAGCCGGTGCCGGCCGACGCCGGCGAACAGCGGCGTCCCCGAGCCCAGCACCTCGTCCGCCACGTGCAGGCGCAGCTCGTCGAGCAGCCCGTCGCGCAGGCAGGAGCCGACGAGCGCGCCGCCGCCCATCACGAAGACGTCGCGGTCGCCGGCGGCCGCCCGGGCCCGCTCGAGCGCCGCCGCGGGGCCGCCGGTCACGAACGTGAAGGAGTGGCTGTCCTGCAGGCGGTGGGCCGCCGGGGGGTCGGTGGTGACGACGAAGAACGGCGGCCGGGCGTCCTCGGCGGCGCCGTAGCCCATCCCGTCGGTCCACCCCCGCTCGACGTCGTCGAAGGTGCGCCGGCCCATGACCACCGCGCCCGAGGCCGCGGCGTGCCGGCGCAGCACCCCGCGGTCGACCGGGTCGGTGCTCGCGAGCGCCCAGGCGTGGATCGCCTCGACGCCGTCGGGGCCGGTCACGAGGCCGTCGAGGGAGACGGTGACGTCGCCGATGACGAGGGTCATGCGGTACCGACCGCTCCCGCGCCGCGGAGTCATCGGTGCTCCCGGCGCGACGGGCCTGACGCGGCTGGACACGTGCGGTGCAACCGTGGTTGCATCACCGCATGGCCGCCGTCGGGGAGTGGGTGCTGCTCGCCTACCGCCTCCCCCGGGAGCCGTCGGGGCCGCGGACGACGCTGTGGCGCCGGCTGCGCCGCCTCGGCGTCGCCCAGCTCGGCGACGGCGTCGTGGCCCTGCCCGCCGACGCGCGCACCCGCGAGTCGCTCGAGTGGCTGGCCGACGACGTCCTCGCGGCCGGCGGCACCGCCGGCATCTGGACGGCGCGGCCCGGCACCGCGGCGCAGGAGCGGGAGCTCGCGGCCGGGATGGCCGCGGCGCGGGCGGAGGAGTACCGGGCGCTGACCGGGGAGTGCGCCGCCGCGCGCACCGCCCCGGCCGCCGAGCGGGCCCGCGCGCTGCGCCGGCTGCGGGCCGAGTGGCGCGCCGTCGGCCGGCGCGACTTCTTCCCGCCGCCCGAGCGGGAGGCCGCCGCGGCGGCGCTGCGCGCGCTGGCCGAGGCCGCCGGCGACCCGGTGGCGGCCGGGCGGGGGAGCCGGTCGTGAGGTGGGCGACGCGCGCGGGCATCCACGTCGACCGGGCCGCCTGCGCCTGGCTCATCCGCCGCTTCGTCGACCCGGCCGCGGAGTTCGTCTTCGTCACCGACCCGGCCGACGTCCCCGCCGACGCCACGCCCTTCGACATGCGCGGCGTCGCGCTCGGTCACGTGGGCGGCGACTGCTCGTTCGAGACGATCCTGCGCGTCCACGGCCTCGACGACCCCGTGCTCGAGCGGATCGGCGAGATCGTGCACGAGGCCGACCTCGACGACGGCCGCTTCGACGCCCCCGAGGCGCCCGGCCTCGACGTCCTGATGCGCGGCCTGTCGATGACCGGCGACGACGAGCGCACGCTCGCGGTGTCCGGCCCGCTCCTCGACGGCCTCTACGAGTTCATCCGCCGCCGCCTGCTGCTCGGCCGCGAACCGGCCTGACCCCGACGGAGACCCGCGTGACCGACCCCGCGACCCACCCCGCGACCCACCCCGCGACCGACCCGGTGTCCGCCGCCGCCCCGGAGCAGCGCGGCGTCCCGTTCCGCACCGCCGTCCGTGCCTGGTTCCTCATCTCGCTGCAGACCTTCGGCGGCCCGGCCGGCCAGATCGCGGTCATGCAGCGGACCCTGGTCGACGAGAAGCGGTGGATCGGCCAGCGCCGGTTCCTCCACGCGCTCAACTACTGCACCCTGCTGCCCGGCCCGGAGGCCCAGCAGCTGGCCACCTACGTCGGCTGGCTGCTGCACGGCACCCGCGGCGGGCTGGTCGCCGGCGGCCTGTTCGTGCTCCCCGGCGTCGTCGCGCTGCTGGTGCTCTCCGCGGTCTACGTCGCCTTCGGTGACACCACGGCGATCACCGCGCTGTTCACCGGGCTGGCGGCGGCCGTGCTGGCCATCGTCGTGCAGGCCGTCATCCGGGTCGGGAAGAAGGCGCTGGACAGCCGCGCCCTGGTCGCGATCGCGGTGGCCGCCTTCCTCGCGCTCGCCCTGTTCGGCGTGCCGTTCCCGCTCGTCGTCGCGCTCGCCGGCGTCGCCGGCTGGGCCCTGGGCCGGTGGCGGCCCGCGGCGCTGCCGCAGCGGAAGGCGGCCGACGGGCCCGACGCCGGCCCGCCGCCGGTGATCTCCGACGACGTGCTGCACCACGAGGCGCCCACGACCCGCCGCACACTGCGGGTGCTCGTCGCCGGCCTGGTCGTGTGGGGCCTGCCGGTCGCGGCGGTCGCGCTGTTCACCGGGACGGGGAGCGTCCTCACCGAGCAGGGGCTCTTCTTCTCCGGCGCGGCGGTGGTCACCTTCGGCGGCGCCTACGCGGTGCTGGCCTACGTCGCCCAGCAGGCCGTCGACGTCTACGGCTGGCTGCAGCCGCGGGAGATGGTCCGCGGCCTCGCGCTGGCCGAGACGACACCCGGTCCGCTGATCATGGTCGTGCAGTTCGTCGCGTTCCTCGGCGCGTACCGCGCCCCCGGCGCGCTCGACCCGTGGGTGGCCGCGGTCCTCGCCTCGCTGCTGGTCACCTGGGTGACGTTCGTGCCGAGCTTCCTGTTCGTGCTGCTCGGCGCCCCCTACATGGAGCGGCTGCGCGGCAACCGGTCGCTGTCGGCGGCGCTGACCGGGATCACCGCCGCCGTCGTCGGCGTCATCGCGAACCTGGGGCTGTACTTCGCCGTCCACACGCTGTTCTCCGAGACCGTGACCGCCGGGCCGCTCGCGCTGGAGCTGCCCGACCCGGCCACCCTGCGCTGGGTGCCGCTGGTGGTCGCGCTCGTCGCCGCGGTCCTGCTGTTCCGCGTGCGCTGGTCGGTGCTGCGCACGCTCGCCGTCTGCGCCGTCCTGGGGCTGGCGGCGGGCCTGGCGGGGCTGCCCCTCGGCTGAGCGTGAGCACGGCCGGTCCGGGTAGGGCCTCCTCCCGGAGAGGCGCGCAGCCCGCGCGCGCCGACGACGGGAGGGACCCGACATGGCCATCGCGACGATCAACCCGGCCACCGGCGAGACGGTGAAGACGTACGAGCCGCTGTCGGAGGAGGCCCTCGAGGAGAAGCTCGGCCGGGCCGCGGCCGCCTACCGCTCCTACCGGCTGACCACCCCGGAGCAGCGGGTGGGCTGGCTGCGCGCCGCCGCCGACGTCCTCGAGGCCGACACCGACGCCGTCGCCGAGCTCATGGTCACCGAGATGGGCAAGACGCTGGCCGCGGCCAAGGCCGAGACCGGCAAGTGCGTGAAGGCGCTGCGGTACTACGCCGAGCACGGCCCCGCGATGCTCGAGCCGAGGCCCGCCGACGCGGGCGCGGTCGGCGCGGAGCGGGCGTTCGTCGTGCACCAGCCGATCGGCGTCGTGCTGGCGATCATGCCGTGGAACTTCCCGCTCTGGCAGGCGATGCGCTTCGCCGCCCCAGCGCTCATGGCCGGCAACGTCGGCCTGCTCAAGCACGCCAGCAACGTGCCGCAGACCGCGCTCTACATGGAGGAGCTGTTCCGCAGGGCGGGCTTCCCGGCCGACGTCTTCCAGACCCTGCTCATCGGCTCCTCGACCATCGAGCGGGTGCTGCGCGACGACCGGGTCGCCGCCGCCACGCTCACCGGCAGCGCGCCGGCCGGGCAGTCGGTGGCCGCCATCGCCGGCGACGTGCTCAAGAAGACCGTGCTCGAGCTCGGCGGGTCCGACCCGTTCATCGTCATGCCCTCGGCCGACCTCGACCGCGCCGCCGAGGTGGCGGTCACCGCGCGCTGCCAGAACAACGGCCAGAGCTGCATCGCCGCCAAGCGGTTCTTCGTGCACGCCGACGTCGCCGAGGAGTTCACCCGGCTGTTCGCCGAGAAGCTGTCCGCGCTCGTCGTCGGCGACCCGATGGACGACGCGACGAAGGTGGGCCCGCTCGCGACCGAGTCCGGCCGGGAGGACGTCGAGCGCTACGTGCAGGACGCCGTCGACAAGGGCGCCACCGTCGTCGTCGGCGGCACGCGCCCCGACCGGCCGGGCTGGTACTACGAGCCGACCCTGCTCACCGGCATCACGCCGGAGATGGACCTCTTCGACGAGGAGGTCTTCGGCCCCGTCGCCGCGCTCTGGACGGTGCAGAGCCTCGAGGAGGCGCTGGAGATCGCCAACAGCCACCCCTACGGCCTCGGCGCGAACCTCTGGAGCGAGGACGAGGACGAGCGGGCCACCTTCGTCCGCGACGTGGAGAGCGGCATGGCGTTCGTCAACGGGATGGTCACCAGCTACCCCGAGCTGCCCTTCGGCGGCGTCAAGCAGAGCGGCTACGGCCGCGAGCTCACCGAGCTCGGCATGTACGAGTTCACGAACGCCAAGACGGTGTGGGTCGGCCCGCCCAGCAGCGAGCAGTCCGAGGGCGACACGGCGACCGCCTCGGAGTGACACCCGGTCCCCGCGGGTACCGGGCGGGACCATGACGACGACGAGCAGCTCGGACAACCACTTCCTCGCCCAGGCCGTGCACGACCTCGGCACCGCCCTGTGGTTCGGCGGCTCCGTGATGGGGATCGCCGGCGTGAACAAGTCCGGCCAGGAGCTGACCACTGGCATCGACAAGGTGCGGGTCGCCAGCTCCGCCTGGGGCCGGTTCGCGCCCGCCCAGTGGGGCGGGATCGCGGCCACCCTGGTCACCGGCCTGCAGCTGACCAACTCGAACAAGGGGCGGCTGGCCCTGCAGGAGGGGTACGGGCGGGTCGGCGCGGTCAAGGCGGCGCTCACCGTGGCCGGCGCGGGGGCCACCGCCTTCGCCGCCTACTCGGGCGCCAAGATCGGGAAGCTGGCCGAGCAGCAGGCGGGCGCCGACGGCGGCCTCGACGTCAAGGACGCCACCCTGCCCTCGTCCGGCACGCCGGCGGAGATCCGCACGTGGCAGGCGCGGCAGCGGTTCACCCAGGCCGCGGTCCCGCTGCTCGCCGGCGGGGTGGTCGTCTGCAACGCCTGGCTGGTCCAGGCCTACCGGCCGGCGTCCACGGTCAAGGGGCTGCTCGGGAAGCTGCTGCCCTCCTGACGGCACGCGGCCGGGTCCCCACCGGGGGCCCGGCCGGTCAGCCGCCGTCGAGGGGCTCGGCGCGGACCACGATCCGGCAGCCGCCGGGCGCCGGCTGCAGGGCGAGGGTGACGGCGGGGGAGACCTTCTCCGCCAGCCACAGCATGAGCAGCCGGCGGTCGTCGGGCACCGCCGACGGGCGGAGCGACGGGCACGGGGCGCCGACGGCGACCTCGCAGCGCAGCGCGGCGCCGTCGCGGGCCACCCGCACCGGCACGGCGGCCGGCCGGCCGGTGAGCGCCGCGGCGGTGCCGACCGCCTCGTGCAGCACGAGCACCAGCTCGTCGCGGGCGCCGCCGGCCAGCCCGGCGGCGCCGAGCACCTCCGCCCACCAGGCCCGGTTGCCCGCGGCCGCCCACGGGTCGAGGACGCCCTCGGCCAGCGTGTCGCCGCACCGACCACCCCGGTCCTCGCCGGGCGGCGGCTCCAGGTCCGGGTTCGGCAGGTCGGCGCCGTCGCACCACAGCACCGGGTGGGTCGCGCGGGCCATCGCGACGTCGGCGGGCGGCACCGCCGCGGTGTCGACCAGGCAGGTCAGCTCGACCGGCCGCCCGGCGAGCGCGGCCGTGGTGGCGAACTCCGCGGCCCGCCACCGCTCGACGTCGGGCAGCAGGCCGAAGGGCTGCTGGCAGAGCACCGCGACCCGCGCGGCGGAGGTCGACGCCAGGTGCCGGGTCCAGTCGGCCACGAGGTCCTCCGGGGTGGCCCCGGCCAGGGCCTCGTGGGGCGCGAACGCCACGGCCCCGCACGGGAGCCGCCCGGTGAGCGCCCGCCGGAGGTCGTCGTCGACGTGCGCCACCACCGGGCAGCCGGCGTCCAGCGCGCGCCGGGCGAGCGCGGCGGCGAGCGCCGCGGCCTCCCCGGTCCCGGCGTGCAGGGCGCACCGGTGCACCGGCGACGCGGGCGACCCGCTCACGGGGAGGCGGTGTCCCCGTCGGGCTCGGCGAGCGCCACCGCGCGGCCGGGGTACCGGTCGGCGACCAGGCCGACCAGACGCCTGGTCAGCCGCGACGCGCCGCGCAGCGTCAGCCCGGGCGGTCCGGCCGCCGCGGCGACCAGGGCGTCGGCCGACCCCACGTCGAGGAAACGCAGGTCCGTGACGTCCCAGGTGGCGGGCGCGCCGTCGGACCGCAGGCTCGAGCGCAGCACCGCCCGCAGCGCGTCGGCGTTGCCGGAGTCGAGCTCGCCGGCCAGGTGCAGCACGTCGCCGTCGCGGACGAGCCGGAAGACGCCGTCGTCGTACTCCGCGGTCGCGTCGACCTCGGTGTCGTGCATCGGCTCCAGCAGTTCGCGGTCGCCCGGCCCGAGCAGCCGGCGGAAGTAGGGGCACAGCACGGTCAGCGGCACCGGCGGGTCCAGCTCCGCCACGACCGCCTCGAACGGGGCGACGCCGGGGCCGGTGAGCGCGCCGGAGACCCGGATGCCCGGCCAGCCCTCGGCGACCGCCCGCGCCACCTCGTCGGGCAGCCGCTGCGGGTCGGGGGGCACGACCCGGACCGGCGTGGTGGCCGAGGGCGTCCAGCCCGCCCCGACCACGCCGGCGCGGCGCAGCCGCGACCACAGCCGCTCCGCGCGCGCGCCCAGTCCGGCGAGCAGCACGACCTCGCCGCGGCGCACGCCGTCGGCCACGAAGTCGCCCACCACCTGCGCGTGCGCCTCCTCGCTGTCGAGCACGACCCAGTCGTGCCGTCCTCCGGTCACGGCACCACCGGCCCCGGCGCGACCCCTGTCTCGGTCACGAGCTCGGCCACCTCGCGCACCTTGCGGTGCGTGTCCTGCGACGCGCGCACCAGGATGCCGAAGGCGGTGTCCGCGGTGACCCGGTGGCGCTCCATGAGCACGCCCTTGGCCTGGCCGATGACGTCGCGGCTCTCCAGGGCGACGGCGAGGTGGGCCGTCCGGCGCACGGCGTCGATCGCCAGCGCGGCGTGCCCGGCGGCGGCGGTGAGCAGGGTCCGGTCGGCGCACGGGCCGCTCCCGGTGGCGTAGACCGACAGCGCGCCCAGCACCCCGCGCCCGGTCTCCAGCGGCAGGCAGGTGGCCGCCCGCACGCCGAGCCCGCCGGCGACCACGGCGAGGGCCGGCCAGCGCGCGTCACGGAGCAGGTCCGCGCTGCCGGAGGGGGTGCCGGCCAGGGCGGCGGCGAGCGGGCCCTCCGTGCGGCGCACCTGGACCGCGTCGAGGTCCGTGGCCGGGCGCGTGCCGGCCGGGGCACCGGGCCGGCGCCCGGTGCCGAGCAGGGTGACCGACGCCGAGGCGGAGACCGGCAGCACCGTCGCGAGGTCGTCGAGCACCGCCCGGACGGCGGCGTCGGGGTCCTCGGCGGCGTGCCAGCGCCGGGTGGCCGGCAGCAGCCAGCCGCCGAGGTCGGTGCGGGGACGGGGGACGGTCGTCACGGGGAGCACGGCGGCACCTCCAGCCGGGGCGGTCCCGGCGTGGGGGAGGACGCGGCGCCCCGTGGTTCGAGGCGCCGAGCTCTCGGTGCCGCCGATGGTGCCACCCTCCCGGGCGACACGCCCACGGGTGACCCGGTGGGGTGAGCCGGCCGCATCCCCGGCGCTCAAGTCCGGGCCCGGACCTGCCGACCGCACGGGTGTGTCCGCCATCCCGAGAACGCAGGCCGAGCGCGAGGACGTGCTGGCCTCCCTGGTCCGGCTGCCCGACGCCGTGCTCGCCGCGATCGCCTCCGACGGCGTCCTGGTCCCCATGCCGGCCTCGGTCGGCGTCCCGCCCGGCCGTGTGATGGCCCCGCCGGCCGACCGCGCCACCATCCTCGACGCGATCGTCCCGGCCGAGGCCATGACGGTCATCGGCGCGTGGGAGCGCGCCCGCCTCAACGGCGTGGGGCTGGCCACGGTGCACGGCCGCCGCGAGCCGGAGGTGCCGCTGTCGCTGTCCTTCGTCGACGTCCGCGAGACCCACGGCGTGTTCGTCGGCGCCCTCGACGTGCTCGTCGGTGAGGGCGGGGGCGACGCCGCCGCCCCGCTGGCCGGGCTCGAGGTGTCCCGCCGGCCGCGCACCGCGACCGTGCGCAAGACCGCGCTGGCGGTGATCACCGAGATCGACGAGCGCACCACCCGCATGCTCGGCTGGACCCCGGCGCAGATGGTCGGCCAGCGCTCCTCGGAGTTCGTCCACCCCGACGACCAGGAGCGCGCGATCGCCAACTGGCTGGAGCTCCTGTCCCGCCAGGACGCGCAGCGGGTGCGGCTGCGGCACCGCCGGGCCGACGGCACGTGGGCGTGGCTGGAGCTGGAGAACCAGTACGTCCCGGCCGACGACCCGGCCGACGCCACCGTCGTCACGCAGATGAGCGACGTCTCCGACGAGATGGCCGCCCACGAGGCGCTGCGGCAGCAGGAGCGGCTGCTGCGCCGGCTCACCGAGTCGCTGCCGCAGGGCATCGTGCAGCTGACCGTCGACCGGGAGGTCGTGCACAGCAACTCCCGCCTGCCCGTCGTGCTGGGGCTGCCCGCGGTCCGCGGCTGGGACGACGTCGCCGCCGTCCTCGACGAGACCGGCCTCGCGCTGCTCGACGCCGCGCTGACCCGGGCGCTGACCGACGGCGAGGACGGCTCCCTGGAGCTCGCCGTCAGCACGCCCGCCGGCGAGGCGCGGGTGTGCGCGGTCAGCCTGGTCGCGCTCGGCGACCGCGAGGGCGCGCCCGGCGCGCTGGTCTGCGTCTCCGACGTCACCGACAGCGCCCGCATGCGCGAGGAGCTGACCGCGAAGGCCACCTTCGACCCGCTCACCGGCTGCCACAACCGCGCCTCGACGATGGCGGTGCTCGAAGCGGCGCTGGCCGCCGACAGCACCGCGGTGGTCTTCGTCGACCTCGACGAGTTCAAGCCGGTCAACGACACCCTCGGCCACGACGCGGGCGACGAGCTGCTGGTCACCACGGCCACCCGGCTGGCCGGCGTGCTGCGCCGCGACGACATCGTGGGGCGCATCGGCGGCGACGAGTTCCTCGTGGTGAGCCGCGGCGTCGACGGCCCGGAGGCGGCGGCCGCGCTCGGCGCCCGCATCCGCGCCGCGCTCGCCGTCCCCGCCGAGATCACCGCCGGCACCGTGCCGCTGCAGGCCAGCCTCGGCATCGCGTGGGCGGGCCCGGGCACCGACCCGGCGGCGCTGACCAAGCGGGCCGACCAGGCCATGTACGTGTCCAAGCAGGGCCGCCGCGGCGAGCCGGTGCTGTGGCGGGAGGAGCCGGTCCCGGTCTGAGCGGCCGCTAGCGTCGCCCGGGTGACCGTGCGCGACGCGACCCCGGCAGACGCGGCCGCCTGCCGCGACGTCTACGCCCCCTACGTCACCGGCACCGCCGTCTCCTTCGAGACGGATCCGCCGACGGCGGAGGAGATGGCCCGCCGGATCGCCGCCGCCCAGGAGCGGCACGCCTGGCTGGTCCTCGACGACGGCGACCTCGGCGACGGCGGCGGCGTGCGCGGCTACGCGTACGGCGGCCCGTTCATGGCGCGCGACGCCTACCGCTTCGCCTGCACGGTGAGCGTCTACCTGGAGCCCGGCCGGCGGCGCACCGGCGCGGGCCGGGCGCTCTACACCGCGCTGCTGGACCGGCTGGCGGGGCGGGGGTACCGGCGGGTGCTGGCCGGGGTGACGCTGCCCAACGAGGCGAGCCTCGGCCTGCACCGGGCGCTCGGGTTCACCGACGCCGGCCTGTACCGGCGGGTGGGCTGGAAGGACGGCGCCTGGCACGACGTCGCCTGGCTCCAGCGCGACCTCGGCCCCGGGCCGGCCGGCGACCCGCCGTCCGACGAGCCGACCTGAGCGCCCGCCCCTAGCCTCGCCGTCGTCGGACCGGACGGGGAGGGACCGTGCGCACGCTGCTGACCGACTTCAAGAACTTCGCCTTCTCGGGCAGCCTCGTGGACCTGGCCGTGGGCCTGGCGATCGGGGCGGCCTTCGCCACGGTGGTCGAGTCGCTGGTCGGCGACGTGATCCTGCCGCTGGTGGCGGCGGTCTTCGGGCAGCCGGACTTCACCGCGCTGAGCCTCACCGTCAACGGCGCGGAGATCCGCTACGGCTCGTTCCTCACCGCGCTGGTGTCGTTCCTGCTCCTGGCCCTGACGATCATGTTCCTGGTGCAGGCCATCCGGCGGGCGACCGGCCGGGAGACCGCGGGCGCCCAGGGGAACCGGGAGTGCGACCACTGCAAGAGCTTCATCCCGGTCGACGCGTCGGTGTGCATGTTCTGCACCCGCGACGTGGAGCCGGTCGTCCCCTGACCGCTCAGCCCCGGTCGACGGTGAGGAACGGCGGCAGGTCGGCCGGGACCGCGCCGGTGCGCGCGAAGTGCGCCCACACGCGGCGCACCTCGCGGCCGGCGGCGACGACGTCGTCCCAGGGGATGCCGGCGAGCAGTGGCGAGTGCTCCCAGCTGCGCCGGTGCGGGAAGAGCAGCGGCAGGTCGACGGCGTGGGCGCCGGTGAGCGCGCCCGCGCCGAAGGACAGCACGTAGGAGGCGGCGCGGCCGCCCGCGGCCCGGTGCCGTCGCGCGAGGCCGACGGCGTCGCGGGCGTAGATCCGCCGGCTCAGCCCGCGCACCAGCGCCTCGACGGCCCGGCGGGTGCCCGGCAGGCGGGCCAGCCGGGCCGCGGGCGGCAGCAGCGCCACGAACAGGGCCACCTCGCGGCTGTTCGTGCCGACCAGCAGGTCGACCTCCGGCGCCCGCTCCGCCCACGCGGCCGCGAGCGCGTCCTCGGCCGGCAGCGGCGCGAACCCGTACTGGGTGCCGAACGGCATGGCGCCGGCGAGGCCGTACCGCCGCGCCCGGGCCGCCACCCGCGCCTGCGCGCCGACGACGTCGGCCACCGGCGCGGCGGCGTCCAGGGTCCGGGCCGCCGCGGCCATCGCGGCGCTCATGCGGGCGCGACCGCGGGACAGCCCGAGCGGCGCGCTGGAGACCACGGCGCGGCGGAACAGCCCGCGGGCGCCGTCGGCGGCCATGAGGTGGGCGATCGCGTCGCCGCCCGCGGACTCGCCGAACAGCGTGACCGCGTCCGGGTCGCCGCCGAAGGCCGCGACGTTCGCCCGCACCCAGCGCAGCGCGGCGACCAGGTCGAGCAGGCCGAGGTTGGCCGGCCGCCCGCCGTCCCCGGGGACGCCGAGGAACCCGAGCAGCCCGAGCCGGTAGGTGACCGACACGACGACGACCCGCTGCTCACGGACGAGGACGGCGGGGTCGTAGGCGGGCGCGTCGCCGGCGCCGCTGACGTAGGAGCCGCCGTGCACCCACACCATGACCGGCAGGCGATCGGTGTGGGACCCGCTCCCGGGGACGCAGCCCTCCGGCACCGTCACCGACAGGCGCAGGCAGTCCTCGTCGGCGACCAGCTCGCCCATCGGGTCGGTGACCATCAGCTCGAGCTCCGGCGCCGGCGGCTGCGGGCAGGCCGGCGACCACGCCGTCGCGTCGACCACGCCGTCCGCGGGCGGCTCGGGCACCGGCGGGCGGAACCGCTCCGCGCGGGCGTAGCGGATGCCGGTGGCCCGCACGACGCCGTCGTCCCACCGGCCGAGGACGGTGCCCGCGGGCGCGTCGAACCGCGGCGCGGGGCGGGTGCTCGTCACCGGCGGACGGTATCCGCGGCCGGGGCGGCGCCCGGGCCGGGGGCTACCGTGCGCGCGTGACGAGACACGGTCAGGGGACGCTGCCCACGGGGCAGTACTGGCAGGGTTGGTCGGTGCCCGACCCGGTCGGCGTCGTCGTGCTGGTGCACGGCGCCCACGAGCACGGCGGCCGCTACGCGCACGTCGCCGAGCGGCTCGGGGCCGCCGGCTACGCCTCCTATGCCCCCGACCACCCCGGCCACGGCCGCTCGCCCGGCCGGCGCGGCGACATCCGGGGCCTCGACGCCGCCGTCGAGGGGGTCGCGCAGACCGTCCGCGCCGCGGGCGACCGGCACCCCGGCGTCCCCGTGTTCGTCTACGGCCACAGCCTCGGCGGCCTCGTGGCGCTGCAGTACCTGACCGGGGAGCCGCACGGGCGCGTCGCCGGCGGCGTCATCTCCGCACCCGCCCTCGACACGAGCACCGCCACCCCGGTGCAGCGCGCCGTCGCCCCGCTGCTGTCCCGGCTGGCCCCCGGCCTGGGCGTGCTCACCCTCGACCCCGAGACCGTCAGCCGCGACCCCGAGGTGGTGGCCGCCTACCGGGCCGACCCGCTCAACCACACCGGGAAGATGGTCGCCCGCACCGGCTCGTCGATCATGCTCGGCGCGGCGGGGATGCCGGAGCGGCTGCGCGGGCTGCGGCTGCCGCTGCTCGTGATCCACGGCGGCGAGGACCGGCTCATGCCGCCGTCGGCCAGCGAGGTCGTGCGCGAGCACGCCGGCTCGCCCGACCTCACGGTGCGGGTCTACGACGGGCTGTACCACGAGCCGCACAACGAGCCGGAGAAGGACGAGGTCCTCGCCGACGTCGTCGCCTGGCTCGACGCGCACCGCTGAGCGGCGCCCGCACCGCCGTCGTCACCGGCGCCTCCAGCGGCATCGGGGCGGCTGCGGCCCGGCTGCTGGCCGGCGACGGGTGGCGGGTGGTCGTCGTCGGCCGCGACCCCGCGCGCACCCGGGCGGTGGCCGCCGAGGTCGGCGGGGAGCCCGAGGTGGCCGACTTCGCCCGCCTCGACGACGTCCGGGCGCTCGCCGCCCGCCTGGCCGACCGGCACCCCCGCATCGAGGTGCTGGCCAACAACGCCGGCGGGGTGTTCGGCCGGCCCCGTACCACCGCCGACGGCAACGAGACGACGCTGCAGGTCAACCACCTCGCGCCGTTCCTGCTCACCGCGCTGCTGCGGGGGCCGCTGGTCGCCGGGCGGGCCACCGTCGTCGCCACCTCCAGTGCCGCGGCCCGCATGTACGGCGTCCTCGACCTCGCCGACCTCGACAACGCCCGCCGCCACTCCGCCGACAAGGCGTACGGCGACAGCAAGCTCGCGCAGATCCTCACCACCCGGGAGCTGCAGCGGCGGCTCGGCCCGGCCGGCGTCTCCGCCGTCGCCTTCCACCCCGGGGTGCTCGCCACCCGGCTCACCCGCGGCTCGACCAGCCGGATGCGGGTGGCCTACCGGACGCCGCTGCGCTGGCTGGTCATGGGCCGCCCGTCGGCCGGGGGCGCCGAGCTGGCCCGGCTGGCGACCGGCACGCCCGGCGTCGACTGGGAGCCCGGGGAGTACCACGAGCGCGGCGTCGCCGTGCGGGACAGCCCGCAGGCCTTCGACGACGACCTCGCCGTCGCGCTGTGGGAGGCCAGCGCCGACCGGGTGGGCCTGGCGGGGGCCGACCGGTTCTGACCCTCAGGCGGGCCGGGAGGGCAGCAGGTGCTCCTGGTGGTCGAGCTCGCGCTCGAGCGTGCGCAGCCCCTCGTCGGGCAGCCGGCCGGCGTCGCGCCAGCGCAGCAGCTCCTCCCGCTCGGCGTCGATGACCGCCCGCCGCACCCGCAGCGCCGCCTCGTACTGCGGCGACATCGGGATCTCGCCCTCGGCGTCGGTGAGCACCTCCAGGCGCCGCTCGTAGCGGTCGCGCCGGGTGCGCAGCGCGGCCCGGATGGTCTCGATGGCGGCGTCGTCGACGTGGTCGTGCTGCTCGGCCTGCATCTCGTCGAGCCGGGTCAGCCCCGCCTCGACGGCGGCCACCCGCGCCTGGTTGCGCAGCCGGGCGGCGTCGGCGGCGTCGGCCCGCAGCCCCAGCCGGCGCACCAGCGGCGCGAAGGTGGCGCCCTGCCCGACGAGGGTGACGAGCACGGCGAGGAAGGCGCAGAACAGCAGCAGGTCGCGGTCGGGGAACGGGGCGCCGGAGTCGGTGGTGAGCGGGATGGTGAAGACGGCGGCCAGGCTGATGACGCCGCGGGTGCCCGCCCAGCTCAGGACGGTGATCTCCCGGCCCGACAGGCGCGGCGCCATCGGCGACCGGCCGCCCGGCGGGGTGGTCTCGGCCTCGACCGGCGAGCCGCCCAGCCGCATGTGCAGGGCCTGCGGGGCGTGCTCGGTGAGCCACAGCCACAGCGGCCGGACCAGCAGCACCGCCCCGACGGTGATCAGCGACGCGACGACGACGGTGGACGGCGCGTACTGGCCGAGCCCCCGGATGACGGCGGGCAGCTGCTGGCCGATGAGCAGGAAGACGACGCCCTCGAGCAGGAAGTCGACGAGCTTCCACACGGCGTCGGTCTGCAGCCGGGTGGCGCCGGACTGCCAGTAGGGCGCGTTGTGGGAGATGACCAGCCCGGCGACGACGACGGCGAGCACGCCGGACACGTGCACCGACTCGGCGAGCAGGTAGGCGACGAACGGGGTGGCCAGCGACACCGCGTTGGACGACAGCGGGTCGCGCCGCAGCCGGCGCAGCGGCCGCACCCCGTAGGCGACGACGAGGCCGGCGGCCACCCCGCCGGCGGCCGACATGGCGAACGAGCCCAGCGCCGACCAGGTGGAGAACCCGTCGCCGACGGCGGCGGCGATCGCGACGCTGAGCAGGGTCAGCGCGGTGGCGTCGTTGAGCAGGCCCTCGCCCTGGATGAGGGTGACCAGCCGCGGCGGCAGCCCCACCCGCCGGCCGACGGCGAGCGCGGCCACGGGGTCGGGCGGCGCGACGGCGGCGCCGAGCGCGATGCCGGCGGCCAGCGTGGCGCCGGGCACCCACAGCGCGAAGCCCACCCCGATCACCAGCGCGGTGACCACGACGAGCAGCACCGAGAGCCCCACGACCGTGCGCATGTTCGCCCGGATCGCGATGAGCGAGGAGTCCAGCGCGGCGCTGTAGAGCAGCGGCGGGAGCAGGACGGTGAGCACGATCTCGGGGTCGAGCTCGAGGTTGGGCCCCGGCAGCAGCGCGTAGACCAGCCCGGTGACGGTCAGCAGCGCGGCGGCGGGCAGGCCGGTGCGCCCGGCCAGCCACCGGGCCGCGACGATGACCGCCACCGCGGCGAGGACGAGCAGGAGGACGGTCTCGGCGTGCACCGAGTCATCCTCGCGGACCGCCCCGTACCGGTGCCCTCCGACGCCCCGGTCCCGCCCTCCGCGCGCGACCCGGGATGGGCCCTTGTAGCGCTATCGGCCCTAGGCGGCGACGGAGTCCATCGCCTCGGCGGCCAGGGTGACCGAGCGCAGCCGGGCCTCGGTCGTGGGCGCCTGGTGGGCCGTGATCAGCTCGTCGGCGTCGGCCAGCCGCGCGAAGGCGGTCAGCTGCTCGCGCACCTCGTCGGGCGTGCCGGCCGCGGTGTGGGTGAGCATCGAGTCCACGTGCCGGCCCGCGCCGGAGGACAGCAGCAGGTCGGCGGCGTCGTCGTCGAGGTCCCGGCCCTGGCCGAACAGGCCGACGGCGAGCCGGCGGTGGGTGGCGGCGAGCATCTCGCGCGCCTCCTCGGTGCTGTCGGCGGCGAGCACGTTGACGCCGGCGATGACGTACGGGGCGTCGAGCTGCTCGGAGGGCCGGAAGTCGCGGCGGTAGGCGGCGACGGCGGGCTCGAGCATCTGCGGCGCGAAGTGCGAGGCGAAGGCGTAGGGCAGGCCGAGCGCGGCGGCGAGGCCGGCGCCGAACATCGACGAGCCGAGCACGTACAGCGGGACGTCGGTGCCGCGGCCGGGGACGGCCTGCACGCCGGGCACCCGGGAGTTGCCGGTGAGGTAGCCCTGCAGCTCCAGCACGTCCTGCGGGAAGCGGTCGGCGGAGGCGTGGTCGCGGCGCAGCGCGTACATCGTGTTCTGGTCCGAGCCGGGCGCACGGCCCAGGCCGAGGTCGATGCGGCCGGGGTGCACCGAGGCCAGCGTGCCGAACTGCTCGGCGATGGTCAGCGGGGAGTGGTTGGGCAGCATGACGCCGCCGGCGCCGAGCCGGATGGTGCTGGTGTGCGCGGCGACGTGCGCGATGAGGACGCTGGTGGCCGACGAGGCGATGGTCGGCATGTTGTGGTGCTCGGCGTACCAGACCCGGCGGTAGCCGGCCTGCTCCGCGCGCTGCGCCAGGGCCACGCTCGCGGCGATGCTGTCCCCGACGGTCTCCCCACGGGCGACGGGGGCGAGGTCGAGCACGGACAGCGGGATGCGCACGGGTTTCCTCCAGGGGCGACGACGTCTTCCTGCTGGCTGCCAACGCGGCGGGGACCCGGGTGCTTCCGCCGCTTGGCGGGACGCAAGTCACCGGCAACCGGTGCCGGGGACGGTGTCCCTCGTGAGTGCGCTGGCACCCCTGCCGTTCCCCGTCACGCCCCGCCGGCCCGGCGATCCCGAGGCCGACGTGGCGCGCCTGGCGCTGGCGCACCGGGCGCTGTGCGACGGCGTCCGGCTCCTCGCCGGCGCCGCCCCGGCGGAGGAGGAGCCGCTCCCGCCGCCTCGCCGGCGCGCGCTCGCCGCCGTCGGCCGGGTGGTGCTGCGCGAGGTGCGGGCGCACACCGAGCGGGAGGACGCCGTCCTCTGGCCGGTCCTCGCCGCCTGCGCCGGGGCGCACGCCGCCGACCTGGAGCCGCTCGTGGAGGACCACGCGGTGCTGGGGGAGCTGCTGGACCGGGCCGGCTCGGCGCTCGCGGCGTCGGCCGCGGGCGATGCCGGGCAGGCGGCCGCCGTCCTCGGCGAGCTGGCCGTCGCCCTCGACGAGCACGTCGCCGAGGAGGAGCGGGAGGTGTTCCCGCTGCTGCGCCGGTGTGTCTCGGCGCGCGACCTCGCCCGCTACGAGGCGTTCTGCGTGCGCGGCCCGGGCCTGCGGCACGCGGCCGCCGTCCTGCCGTGGCTCGCCGGCGCCTGCCGCGACGACGCCGAGCGGGCCGGCCTGCGCGCCGTCACCCCCGTGCCGCTGCGGCTGCTCGGCCGGCTGACCGGCCCCGGCTGGCGCCGCCGCACCGCGCTCCTGGGGACCTGAGGGCCAATAGCGCGACAAAGGCCCCCGTGGCGGCCTCGCGCGCGGCAGCCGGTCCTGGCGCGTCTACCCGGGGGCGGCGCGGGCCGCGGCGATCCAGCCGGGGTGGCCGGTGCGCCCGGCCACCGCGACGGCGACGTCCCGGTGGGCGCGTGCCGCGGCGTCGTCGCCGCGGGCGGCGGCCAGCCGCGCCAGCAGCGTGGCGGTCGGGCCGAGCGCGAGCAGCGCCGTCTCCACCCCGCACACGGTGTCGCGGTAGGGAGTCAGCTCGGCCTCGGCCTCGGCCATGCGCTCCGCGTCGCCCAGGGCGAGGCCGACCTCACCGCGCACGAAGGCGAAGAAGGGCGTGAACAGGTCGCGGGTCGTGCGTTCCCGGCGCGGGCAGGAGGCCCGTGCCTCGTCCACCCGGCCGGCCAGCACCAGGGTCAGGGCCCAGGTCTCGCCCGCGATCTCGGGCGAGACGGGCACGAGCGCGGCGAACTCCTCGGGGCTGACCGGCCGCGCCTCCGGCGACCCCAGCTGCAGGCACAGCTGGGTGTTGAGGCGCAGCGCGCGGGCCACCGCGGGGTAGTAGCCGGCCGCGAGGAGGGCCTGCTCGGCGGCGTCGTACACCGCCTCCGCCTCGGCGACCCGGCCCGCGACGGCGGCGCGCAGCCCGGCGTAGCACCGCGCGATGCCGTGCAGCAGCGGCAGCCCGTGGGCGGCGGCGAGCCGCTCGGCCTCCGCGGCGTGCCCGTCGGCGGCGTCGAGGTCGAGCACGGCGCAGGTGTCCTGCAGCAGCATGAGCCGGGCGACGGCGGCGAACACGCCCCAGCCCTCGCGCTGCGCCAGCTCGAGCAGCTCGGTGCCCAGCGCCAGCGCCTCGGTGCGGTCGACGTCGCGCATGGCGTGGAAGTGCCGCGCGGCCAGCGCGTGGGCCAGCGCGTGCGGGTCGCCGCTGAGCCGGGCCTCGGCCACCGCCCCCGCCGAGGCGGTCACCGCCCGCTCGTCGTGGCGCTCCTCGAGCTCGGTGGCCAGCATCGCGAGCAGGCGCGACCGCTGGGCGTCCCCGTGCGGCAGCGCCGCGACGGTGCGCTCGGTCCGCGCGACGAACCGGTCGTCGACGGGGTCGACCCAGGCGTTCCAGAAGGTCGGCACGTCCGAGGACAGCAGCACGCTCGCGGTCAGCGTCGGCGGGGCGTCCTCGGGCAGCACCTCCAGGGCGCGGCTGCGCAGGGCGCGGGCCTCCCCGACGGCGCCGGCCAGCGCGGACGCGTGCGCCTGGGCGCCCAGCAGCCAGGCTAGCTCTCCCGGGTCGTCGGGCCGCGCGGTGCGCAGGGCCTCGGCGGCCCGGCCCCACATGACGGCGGCGTCGGCGTAGGCGAACCGCCGCTGCGCCAGCTCCGCCGCCGCCCGCGCCCAGCGCGCCGCCGAGGCCGCCGCGCCGGGCCCGGCCGCCGCCGCGTGGTGGGCGAGCGCGGTCACGTCCTCGGGGCGCAGCCGCTCGAGGACCGCGGCGACCCGCCCGTGCAGCCGGGTGCGGCGCAGGGAGGAGAGGTCCTCGTAGAGGGTGTCGCGCACGAGGGCGTGCACGAAGCGCAGCCGCCCCGGCCCTGGCTCCACGAGCAGGCCGCTGACCAGCGCGGTCTCCAGCGCCTCCACCAGGGCGTCGTCGTCGGCGCCGCCGGGCAGGCTCCCCGGTCCCTCGGCCGGTGCCGCGGCCGCCAGCAGGAGGTCGGCGTCGACGTCGCGGCCGATGACGGCGGCCAGTCGCAGCAGGGTGCCGGTGCGGGCGGGCAGGCCCGCGAGCCGGTGGCGGACGACGTCGCGCACGGTGCCGGGCACGGCGTCGACGTCGGCGCCGGAGTCGACCAGCCGCAGCAGCTCGCGGACGTAGAAGGGGTTGCCGTCGGCGCGGGCGGCGATGGCGGCGCGGGTGCGCCGGTCGACGGGGGTGAGCGCCCAGTCACCGACCAGCTCGTCGACGGCGGCGGCGTCCAGCCCGCGCAGCGCCAGGCGGGTGGGCGAGCGGCGGGCCAGCGCGGCCAGCACGTCCGCGAGCCCCGCGCTCTCCTCCGGCCGGTAGCCCGCCACGACCAGCACCGGCGACCCGGCGAGCGCCGGCAGCAGGTCCAGCAGCAGCGCGGTGGTCTCGCGGTCGGCGCGGTGCAGGTCGTCGACCGTCACGACCAGCGGCGCGCGCGAGGCCACCCGCGCCAGCCAGCCCGCGACGGCGCGGTGCAGCCGGAAGCGGCTGCCGAGCGGATCGCCCGCGCCCGACGGGGCGTCGTCGGTGAGCAGCGTCGCCAGGGCGGCGGGGTCGGGAGGCGGGGAGGCCGCGGCCAGCGGGCGCAGCGCCGCCGACCAGGGCCAGGCCGGGGGAGCGCCGTCGGTCTCCGGGCAGGACACCGCCAGGGCCGTCCAGCCGCGGCCGGCGGCCTCCGCGCGCAGGTGGTCGAGGACGGTCGTCTTGCCGCTGCCGGCCTCCCCGGCGAGGAGCACCACCTCGACGCGGCCGCCGGCGGCCCGGCGGGCCGCGGCCTGCAGCGCGCGGAGCTCGGCCTCGCGGCCGACCGGCCGGGGGGCCTCCGGAGCGGGCGACGCGGGGGAGGGGGGAGAGGGAGGCGGGGCGGGCGCCGGGGAGCCGACGACCGGCGCGGGGGTGCGCACCGGCAGCAGCGACGGCGCCTGCGCGAGCACCGCCTCCTCCAGCGCCCGCAGCTCGGGGCCGGGGTCGACGCCGAGCTCCTCGGACAGGCGGGCGCGCACCTCGCGCAGGGCCGCGAGCGCCTCCCCCTGTCGCCCGGCGCGGTAGAGCCCGAGCGCGAGCAGTCGCCAGCCCTCCTCGCGCAGCGGGTGCTCGGCTACGTGCGCGCGCAGCTGCGGCAGCGGGTCGCGGCCGCGCGGGTCCTCGAGGGCCACGGCGGCGCGCCGCTCGACGGCGGTCAGCCGCAGCTCGTCCAGCCGGCTGGCCTCTGGCGCGGCCCACGGCTCGTCGGCGTACTCGGCGTAGGCGGGCCCGCGCCAGAGGTCGATGGCGGCGGTGTAGCGCTGCCGCGCGACCGCCGGGTCGGTGGGCGCCAGCCGGTCGCCCTCGTCGACGAGCTGCCCGGCCAGCCGCGCGTCGACGTCCCCGGCGGCCGGGCGCAGCGCGTAGCCGGGCGGGACGGTGACCAGCAGCCGCGCCGGCGTCCGCGGGGCGCGGCCGGGCTCGAGCACCCGGCGCAGGTGGCTCACGTGGGCCTGCAGCGTGCCGAGCGCGTCGGCCGGTGAGGCACCGCGCCACAGGTCGGCGACCAGCACCTCGGCCGGCACCACGTGGCCGCCGGCGACGAGGAGCCGGGCGACGACGGAGCGCTGGCGCCGGCCGCCGAGGTCGAGGGGAGCGCCGTCGCGGGTCGCCGACACCTCACCCAGCACGCGGAACACGACGGTTCCGGCACCCGCGTCGTCCATGGCGGCGGAAGCATAGGCCGCCGTCAGGCCGCCGGTCAGCCCGCTGCGACGAGGCGCACACCCGCGGGTCACGGGCCGGTCACGCGGCGTGCCATGCGGCTCACAAGTCGCCGCCAACCGGCCGGCGCGACCGTCCCGGCATGACCTCGACCAGCCCCGCCCTGCCCTTCCCCGTCACCCCGCGCCGTCCCGGCGACCCCGAGCCCGACCTGTTCGGCTTCTCCCTCGTCCACCGCGCCCTGCGCTCGGGCTGCCGGCTGCTCGCCGACGCCGCCACCGCGATCGCCGCCGGGGACCCGTGCCCGCCGGACCGGCAGCGCGCCGTCGTCCGGTTCGGGGAGGCGGTGCTGCACGAGGTGCACGTGCACCACTCCCGCGAGGACGACGTCCTGTGGCCGGTGATCGTGGCGTCGGCCGGCGACGCCGTCGACCTCGGCCCGCTCTCCGACGACCACACCGCGCTGCAGGGCGTCCTCGACCGGGCGCGGTCGGCGCTGGCCCGATTCGCGGAGGCCGGTCCTGCCTCGGCCGCGCCGCTGGCCGCCGTCCTCACCGAGCTCGCCGACGAGCTCGACGAGCACATCGGGGAGGAGGAGCGCGAGGTGTTCCCGGTGATGCGTCGCTTCGTCTCGGCCGGTGACTTCGCCCGGGTGGAGACGCGCTTCCGGAAGGGGACGAGCCCGCGGCACATGGTGTTCGTGCTGCCGTGGATCGTCGACTCCTGCCGCACGCGCGAGGAGCGCGCGCAGCTGTTCGCCGGGGCGCCGGCGCCGCTGCGCCTGCTGCTGCGCGTGGTCCAGCCGGGCTGGCTGCGCCGCCGCGACCTGGTCCGCGGCGCCTGAGTCAGACCGCGGCGCGGGCGGCGGCCAGCCAGCCGGGGTTGCCCGACGCCGTGGCCACCGCCACGGCCACCCGCTGGTGGGCCGCCGCCGCGGCCACGTCGCCGCGCGCGGCGGCCAGCCGCGCCAGCAGCGTCGCCGTCGGGCCCAGCGCGACCGACGCCGACTCCGCCGCGCACACCCGCGCGGCCCACGGCGCGAGCCCGGCCTCCGCCTCCGCGGTGCGCGCCGGGTCGCCCAGCGCCAGTCCCACCACGCCCCGGAAGTAGAGGAACACCTGGGTGTAGGGGTCGCGGCCGTAGCGCGGGAGCGCCGGGCCCAGCGCGCGGGCGCCCTCGGCGTCGCCGGCGAGGACCAGCGCCAGCGCCACGCTCTCCCGCAGGTCGTCGGGGGCGGCCGACAGCACCCGCTCGACGTCGGCGCGGCCCACCGGCGGCACGCCCGCGCCGGCGCCGGAGGCGTGCAGGCAGAGCCGGCCGACCACCCGCACCGACTCCGCGACGTCGCGGTACCAGCCGGCGTCCAGCAACTCCTCGACGGCGTCGCCGTAGACCCGGTCGGCGTCGGCGCCGCGGCCCGCGCAGGCCAGCCGCATCCCCCCGTAGGCGCGCGCGATCCCGCGCAGCAGCCGCAGCCCGTGCCGGCCGGCCAGCTCCTCGGCCGCGGCGGCCTGCTCGTCGGCCGCGGCGAGGTCGAAGCGGGCGCACGCGTCCTGCAGCAGCACCAGCCGGGCCACCGCCTCGAAGACGCCGAGGCCGTGTCCGCGGGCCAGGTCGAGCAGTTCGGTGCCCAGCGCGGCGCGCTCGTCGGGCGCGGAGTCGCGGTGGGTGTGGACGGCGCGGGCGGCCAGCGCGTGCGCCCGCGCCACCGGGTCCCCGGCGCGGCGGGCCGCCTCCACGGCCGCGCGCGACACCGGCGCGGCGCGCTCGTCGAGGCGCTCCTCCAGCTCGGTGGCCAGCAGCGCCAGCAGACGGGGCCGCAGCGGGTCGTCGTCGGAGAGGGAGGCGGCCAGCGCCTCGGTGCGCGCGAGGAACCGGTCGTCGACGGGGTCCACCCGCGGGTTCCAGAAGGTGGGGACGTCGGAGGACAGCAGGACCGCGGCGGTCAGCGGGGCGGGCGCGTCGTCGGGCAGCGCCGCCAGCGCCCGTGCCCGCAGGGCCCGCGCCGGCCCGACGGCGCCGGCCAGCGCGGTGGCCGCGGCCTGCGCGGCCAGCAGACGGGCGAGCTCCGCGCCGTCGCCGGGCCGGGCGGTGGCCGTGGCGTCTGCCGCCCGGCCCCACATGACCGCGGCGTCGGCGTGCGCGAACCGCCGCTGCGCCAGCTCCGCCGCCGCCTCCGACCATCGGGCCGCCGCCGCGGCCGACCCGGGCCCGGCCGCGGCCGCGTGGTGGGCGAGCGCTGTCACGTCGTCGGGGCGCAGCCGCTCGAGGACGGCGGCCACCCGGCCGTGAAGCCGGGTGCGGCGCAGGGAGGAGAGGTCTTCGTAGAGGGTGTCGCGCACGAGGGCGTGCACGAAGCGCAGCCGCCCCGGTCCGGGCTCCACGAGCAGGCCGCTGACCAGCGCCGCCTCCAGCGCCTCGACCAGCGCCTCCTCGTCGTTCTCCCCGGCCGCGGCCAGGAGGACCTCCGCGTCGACGTCGCGGCCGATCACCGCGGCCAGCCGCAGCAGGGTGCCGGTGCGGGCGGGCAGCGCGGCGAGCCGGTGGCGGACGACGTCACGCACGCTGCCCGGCACCGCGGCCACCTCGGCGCCGCCGCCCACCAGCCGGACCAGCTCGCGGACGTGGAACGGGTTGCCGTCGGCGCGCTCGGCGATCGCGGCGCGCGTGCGGCCGTCGACGGGCGTGATCGACCAGCGGGCCACGAGGGCGTCGACGGCGTCGCGGTCCAGGCCGCGCAGCCGCAGCGCCTCCGGGGAGCGGCGGGCGAGCGCGGCGAGGACGTCGGCCAGCGCGGCGCTCTCCTCGGGGCGGTGCCCGGCGACCAGCAGCACCGGCGAGCCGGCCAGGGCGGGCAGCACGTCGAGCAGCAGGGCGGTGGTCTCCCGGTCGGCGCGGTGCATGTCGTCGACGGTGACCAGCAGGGGCGCGGTGGCGGCTGCCCGCGCGAGCCAGGCGGCGACGGCGCGGTGCAGCCGGAACCGGTCGCCGGCGGGGTCGCCGCCGGCCGGGGCCGGCGCGTCGTCCGTGAGCAGCGCCGCCAGCGGGGCGGGGTCCTCCGACGGGCATGTCGCGGCCAGCGCGCGCAGCGCCTCGGCCCACGGCCAGCCGGGCGGGGCGCCGTCGGTCTCGGGGCAGGACACGGCGAGCGTCGTCCAGCCACGGGCGGCGAGGATGGCGCGCAGCGAGTCCAGCACCGTCGTCTTGCCGCTGCCGGCCTCCCCGGCGAGCAGCGCCACCTCCAGCCGGCCCCCGGCCGCCCGGTCCGCGGCGGCCTCCAGGGCGGCGAGCTCGGCGTCGCGGCCCACCGGGCGCGGCGGTCCCGCGGCGGCCACGGGCACCGGGCGGCCGGCGGCGGGGGCGGGCGCGCGGACGGGCAGCAGGTGCGGCGCCTGCGCCAGGACGTCGTCCTCCAGCGCCCGCAGCGCCGGCCCGGGGTCGACGCCGAGCTCGTCGGCGAGCCGGGCGCGCACGTCCCGCAGCGCGGCGAGCGCCTCGCCCTGCCGTCCGGCGCGGTAGAGGCCGAGCGCCAGCAGTCGCCAGCCCTCCTCGCGCATCGGGTGCTCCGCGACGTGCGCGCGCAGCTGGGGCAGCGCATCCCGGCCGCCGGGGGCGGCGAGGGCGGCGGCCGCGCGGCGCTCGACGGCGGTCAGCCGCAGCTCGTCCAGCCGGGCGGCCTCGGGCGCGGCCCACGGCTCGTCGGCGTACTCGGCGTAGGCCGGCCCGCGCCACAGGTCGATGGCCGCGGTGTAGCGCTGCCGCGCGGCCGCCGGGTCGGCCTCCAGGAGGCGGTCGCCCTCGTCGAGCAGCCGGGTGGCCTCGCCGACGTCGGTCGCGTCGCCCTCGGCCCGGATCGCGTAGCCCGGCGGCACCGTGACCAGCAGCCGCGCGGGGGTGCGGGGCGCCCGGCCCGGCTCGAGGACCCGGCGCAGGTGACTGACGTGCGCCTGCAGCGCGCCCGTCGCGTCGGCGGGGGAGGCGCCCTGCCAGAGGTCGGCGACCAGCAGTTCGGCGGGCACCATCCGCCCGCCCGCGACCAGCAGCCGGGCGACGACGGAGCGCTGCCGGCGGCCGCCGAGGTCCAGCGGGGCGCCGTCGCGGTCGGCGCCGACGGAGCCGAGGACCCGGAACCGGACCCGCCCCGTCTCGCCGCTCATGACGGGCGCAGCGTAGGCGGCCGGACAGGCCCCGACCAGGTCGGATCCGGGGCCGCGCGACGTGGCAGCGGCCCCGGACCCGGGCTCAGGCGCTCTTCGGGCGGCGCGGGCGGGCGGGGGCCTTCGGCGCCGCCGGGGCGGTCGTGACCGGCGCGTCGTCGCCGGGGACGCCGAGGCGCCGCTCGAAGCCGGGCGGGACGACGACGTCGTCGCGGGACAGGTCGGCGGCGGACTCGCGGGCCAGGCCGGTGAGCGCCGAGCCGAGGCCGTCGCGGAGCAGGTCGAGGACGTTCTCGACGCCGGCCTGCCCGTTGGCCGCCAGGCCCCACAGGTAGGCGCGGCCGATCATCACGGCCTTGGCGCCCAGGGCCAGGGACTTGGCGACGTCGGAGCCGCGCCGGATGCCGCCGTCGAGCAGGACCTCGACCTGGTCGCCGACGGCCTCGGCGATCGCCGGGAGGGCGCGGATGGAGGCCGGGGTGCCGTCGAGGTTGTTGCCGCCGTGGTTGGACACCGAGATGGCGGTGACGCCGGCGTCCACGGCCCGCTTGGCGTCGTCGACGCGCATGACGCCCTTGAGCATGAACGGCTTGTCGCTGCCCCACAGCTCGCGCAGCCAGGCGACGTCCTCCCACGTGGGCATGGGCGACTGCATCCACGCGCCGTAGGCGCCGAAGAAGGTCGGCGGGGTCTCCGAGGGGTCGCCGACCATGTTCGGCACGCTGAGGTCGGGCAGCTTCATCGTGCGGGCGAACTGCAGCAGCCAGCGCGGCCGGAGCGCCACCTGCGGGGCGTAGCGGCGGACGGCCTCGAGGTCGATCTTCTCGGGGATGAAGGGGGAGCCCCAGTCCCGGCCGTAGGCGAAGGACCAGTCGAGGGTGGCGATCAGCCCGGCGGCGCCGGCGCGGCGGGCGCGCTCGACCTTGGCGGCCATGGTGTCGCGGTCGCCGACCCAGTAGAGCTGGAAGAAGGTCTTCGGGTTGGCGGCGATGACCTCCTCCATCGGCTTGCTGGCCATCGACGACAGGCCCATGGCCACGCCGCGGGCAGCGGCGGCGCGGGCGACGGCGACCTCGCCGTCGGGGTGCACCGCCTGCACGCCGGTGGGGCTGATCAGCACCGGCATGGAGACCTCCTGGCCCATGACGGTGGTGGTCATCTGCCGGGCGTTGGCGAGGCCCGCGGTGTGCGGGGCGAAGCCGAGCTCGTCGAAGGCCCGCAGGTTGTCGTCGACGGTCAGGCCCTTCTCGGAGCCGGCGACCAGGGCGCCGTAGACGCCCTTGGGCAGCCTGCGCTTCGCCCGCCGCTGGGCCTCGGCCACGGTCTCGAACCACGCGTTCGCCACTGTCGTCTCCGTCCGCTCGGCCCCTGACCCACCGCCGGTGGCACTGAGTGCCACCCTAGCGCCGCGGATGTCGCGCAGGCCACACCCCAGGACGACGCGACCCCCCGGCCGGAGGGCCGAGGGGTCGTGGGGAGCGGCCGGCGCGGGGCCGGCCGTGCTCAGTGGCGGGGGCTCAGCGGCGCGCGGCCAGCGCGGCGATCTCGTGCGCCGACTCCAGCGTCGGGGCGGAGGCCAGGGCGCGGGCGATCTCGCGGTCGTCACGGCGACGGGCGCGGGTGGCGCGGGCGGAGTCCAGGGCGGAGCGCAGGCGGGTCATGACGGGTCCTCCTCGTGCGACGGTCGACGGCGACGGTCGCTCCCGGCCGTTGCCGGCGGGCCCCGCGGTGTCGTCCCGGTCACAGGAAACCGGCTCCGACCTGCTGGGTCTGCATCTCCAACTGTCCTCCTCGAGGACCGTCCGCGCCAGCCCCCCGGGCGTGATCCGCGCGTCACCCGGCCCGGTGGGACGGCGGTCACACCGCGGCGCTAGCGTCGGCCGCGCCGCACCGTCCGCGACCCGGGAGGCCGTCCTGCCCAGCACCGTCGTCCCCGGCGGCGTCAGCACGCCGCAGCTGTCCGCGCACCTCGCCGTCCCGCCGGTGGGGGAGGGGCCCTGGCCGGGCGTCGTGGTCGTGCACGAGGTCTTCGGGCTCACCGACGACGTCCGCCAGCACGCGGACCGGCTCGCCGCCGCGGGCTACCTCGCGGTCGCCCCCGACCTGTTCAGCGCCGGCGGGAAGCGCCGCTGCCTGCGCTCGACGTTCCGCGCGCTGAACAGCGGGCAGGGCCCGGCGTTCGGCGACCTCGAGGCCGCCCGCCGCTTCCTCGCCGACCGCGACGACTGCACCGGCCGGATCGGGGTGCTCGGTTTCTGCATGGGCGGCGGCTTCGCGCTCATGGGCGCCACCCGCGGCTTCGACGTCGCCGCGCCCAACTACGGCTTCCTGCCGAAGGACGCCGAGCGGGTGCTCGCCGGCGCCTGCCCGGTCGTCGCCAGCTACGGCCGGCGCGACGTCGCGCTGCGGGGCACCGCCGCCCGGCTGGAGCGGATCCTCACCGATGCGGGCGTCCCGCACGACGTGCACGAGTACCCCGGCGCCGGGCACTCCTTCCTGAACCACCACAACGCGGGGCCGTTCACCGCGCTGGAGAAGGTCGTCGGCGTCGGCTACCACCAGCCCTCGGCCGAGGACGCCTGGGGCCGCATCCTGCGCTTCCTCGACCGACACCTACGGAGCGCGGCGTGACCGGCCCGCTCGCGGGCCTGCGCGTGGTCGAGCTCGGCGGCATCGGCCCCGGCCCGCACGCGGCGATGGTGCTCGCCGACCTCGGCGCCGACGTCGTCCGGGTGGAGCGGCCCGCCGGCGGTCTGCGGATGTCCGAGGGCGGCCGCGACGTCGTGATGCGCGGCCGGCGCCCGGTCGCCGCCGACGTCAAGACCGACGAAGGCCGCGAGCTCGTGCTCTCCCTCGCCGCGCACGCCGACGTGCTCGTCGACGTCTTCCGGCCCGGCGTCGCCGAGCGCCTCGGCCTCGGCCCCGACGCCTGCCACGAGCGCAACCCCGGGCTGGTCTACGCGCGGATGACCGGCTGGGGTCAGGACGGGCCGTGGGCGCAGCGGGCCGGGCACGACGTCAACTACCTGTCGCTCACCGGCACGCTGGCGGCCCTCGGTCACCCGGGCGAGACGCCGCGGGCGCCGCTGAACCTCGTCGCCGACTACGCCGGCGGCTCGATGCTGCTGCTGGTCGGCATCCTGTCGGCGCTGCACGAGCGGACCGTGTCGGGCTGCGGGCAGGTGGTCGACGCCGCGATGGTCGACGGCGTCGCGCTGGTCTCGCAGCTCATGTGGTCGATGCGCGGCATGGGCGTGTGGTCCGACCGGCCCGGCACCAACCTGCTCGACGGCGGCGCGCCCTTCTACGACGTCTACCCCTGCGCCGACGGCCGGTTCGTCGCGGTCGGGGCGCTGGAGCCGCAGTTCTACGCCCAGCTGCTCGCGGGCCTCGGCCTCGCGGACGCGGGCCTGCCGGCGCAGATGGATCCCGGCGGCTGGCAGCGGCTGCGCGAGGAGTTCACCCGCGCCTTCGCGGCGGAACCGCGGGAGCACTGGGAGCGGGTGTTCGAGGGCACCGACGCCTGCGTCACCCCGGTGCTCGAGCCGGGCGAGGCGCCGGCGCACCCGCACCTGGCCGCCCGCGGCACGTTCACCGAGGTCGGCGGGGTGGTGCAGGCGGCGCCCGCCCCGCGCTTCTCGCGCACGCCGCCCGGTCCCGCCGCGCCGGTCGCCGACGGCCCGGCCGACGCCGCCGCCGTCGTGGCGGAGTGGTCGCGGCCCCGCTGACGGGGCCGCACGAGCCCGCGGTCCGCCGCGGAGGAGGGGGCACGCCCGTGTCCGAACCGGTCCTGGTCGAGCGCCGCGGCGCCGTGCAGGTCATCACGATCAACCGGCCCGAGGCGAAGAACGCCCTCGACGCCGCCGTGGCGCGGGGCGTCGCCGCCGCCGTCGACGAGCTCGACGCCTCCGACGAGCTGCGGGCCGGCGTCCTCACCGGCGCGGGCGGCACCTTCTCCGCCGGCATGGACCTCAAGGCGTTCCTGCGCGGCGAGCGGCCGGCCATCGAGGGCCGCGGGCTGTGCGGCATCACCCAGACCCCGCCGCGCAAGCCGCTCCTGGCCGCCGTCGAGGGCTGGGCGCTGGCCGGCGGTTTCGAGCTGGTGCTCGCCTGCGACCTCGTCGTCGCCGGCCGGGGGGCCCGCTTCGGTGTGCCGGAGGTGAGCCGCTCGCTGGTGGCCGCCGCCGGCGCCGCGCTGTTCCTGCCGCGGCGGATCCCGCAGGCGATCGCGATGGAGATGCTGCTGACCGGGCAGCCGGTCGACGCGGAGCGCGCGGCCGCCGTCGGGCTGGTCAACCGGGTCGTCGACGACGGCGGCGCGCTGGAGGCCGCCGTCGAGCTGGCCGGCGTGATCGCCGCCAACGGCCCGCTCGCGGTGGCGGCGACCAAGCAGATCGCCCGCTCGACCGCCGACTGGACCGCCGAGGAGGGCTGGGCCCGGCAGCAGGAGCTCATCGAGCCGGTGTTCTCCTCCGAGGACGCGCGCGAGGGCGCGACCGCCTTCGCCGAGCGCCGCGCCCCGGTCTGGCGCGGCCGCTAGTCCTCCGGCGGCAGGCCCGTCGTCGCCCGGACGACGAGCTCGGTGGGGAGCGTGAGCGGGGGCGGCGCCGGGCGGCCGGCGATCGCGTCGAGCAGCGCGGCCGCCGCCGCCCGGCCCTTCTCCCGGACCGGCTGGCGCACGGTCGTCAGGCCGAGGCCCGCGGCCGGGGCGGCGTCGTCGAACCCGGCGACCGACAGGTCCTCCGGGACGCGCAGCCCGCGGCGGGCGGCCACCGCGAGTGCGCCCTCGGCGAGCCGGTCGCTCAGGCACAGCAGCGCCGTCGGCGCGGGGGAGAGGCCGAGCACCGCCTCCGCGCCGGCGGCGCCGACGTCGGGGGTGCTGTCCTCGCCGTGCCACACCGGCACCGCCGACCAGTCCAGCCCGGCCCGCTCGACGGCGTCGCGGTAGCCGGCCAGCCGGTCGCGGGTGACGGCGTAGGTGGCCGCGTCCTGCACGCCTGCGCCGGCCAGGCCGCGCTCGATCGGCTCGGCGTGCATGCCGAAGGAGACGACGGCGATCCGCCGGTGCCCGAGGGCGAGCAGGTGCTCCGCGACCCCGGCCGCGGCGGCCCGGTCGTCGACACCCACCCACGGCGTCCCGGGCGCCCCGAGCTCCGCCAGCCGGGCGGGCCGGGGCTGGTCGACCACGGCCAGCGGCAGCCCGCGGGCGGTGGCCGCGGCGAGCAGCGGGTCGTCGTCGCCGAGGGAGCAGACGACCAGCCCGTCGACGACGGCGCCGTGCACGGCGGCCAGGCGGCGGCGGGCGTCGGTGGACCCCGGCACCAGCAGCAGCCCCGCGCCGGCGGGCTCGGCCACCGCGGACGCGCCGGCGAGCAGGGCGAGCGCGACCGGGTCGTCGAAGGCGTAGGACAGGCCGTTGTCGTAGGCGACGCCGATCGCGCCGACCCGCCCGCGGCGCAGCCCGGCCGCCAGCGGGTTCGGGCCCGGGTAGCCGAGCCGGCGGGCGGTGTCCAGCACCCGCTCGCGCAGCTGCGGGGAGAGCTGGTCGGGCCGGGAGAAGGCGTTGGAGACCGTCTTCGCCGACACCCCGAGCTCGGCGGCGACGTCGCGCAGCGTCCTCGGGCGGTCGGCGGGCACGGTCCCATCCTGCGCGCTTCATCGATGAAGAAAAGGGGTAGGGGTGCCCGCATGCCCCCGGGAGCCGCTCCTCCGCGGGCCGCGCGCGGCGCGGTGGCCGTGCTCTGCGCGGTCCAGTTCACCGACGTCCTCGGCACCACGCTGGTGGTGGCCGCGCTGCCGGCGATGCTCGCCGACCTCGGCGCCCCGCCGTCGGCGGCCACGCCCGTCGTCACCGTCTACTCCGTCCTCTTCGGCGCGCTGCTCGTCCTCGGCGCCCGCCTCGGCGACCGGTACGGCGCCGTGCGCGTGCTGCAGGCCGGGCTGGTGCTGTTCGGGCTTGCCTCGCTGGCGGCGGCGACCGCCCCGTCGGTGGGGGTGCTCGTCGCCGCCCGCGGCGTCCTCGGCGCCGCGGCCGCGCTGTCGGTGCCGCCGGCGCTGCGGCTGCTCACCGCCGCCGCCCCGGACGGGGAGCCGCGACGCCGCGCGCTGGCCGCGTGGAGCGCCGCCGGTGCCGCCGCGGGCGCGGCCGGGCTGGTCCTCGGCGGGGTCCTCACCGACCTCGCCGGCTGGCGGACGCTGTTCTGGCTGTCGGTGCCGCTCGCGGTGGCCCTGCTGGCCGCGGTGCGCGCGACCGCGCCCGCGGCGCCGCGGCAGGCCGCCGGGCGGCTCGACGTCGCCGGCGCGGCGGTGCTCGCGGCATCGGTGGCCGCCGTCGTCGGCGGGGCCGCGCTGCTCGAGCACGGCGGGCACCGGCCGGCCGGCGGACTGCTGGTGGCGGCCGGCGCCGCCCTGGCCGCGGCGCTGCCCGCGGTCGAGCGGCGGGCCGCGGACCCGCTGCTGCCCCCGGCCGCGCTCCGGCACCCGGGCCTGCGGGCCGGCGCGCTCGCCTCGGCGGCCAACACGGCCGCCACGTCGTCGGCGGTCACCCTCGCGACGCTGCACCTGCAGGAGGAGGCCGGGTTCGGGCCGACGGCGGCCGGGCTGGCACTCGTCCCGTTCAGCCTCTGCGTGGTCGCGGGCGCCGCCCTGGCCGCCCGGGTCCTGCGGCGCACCGAGCCCCGCACCGCCGCCGCGGCGGGCCTCGCCGTCATCGCCCTCGGCGACGCCGGGCTGCTCGGGGCGCTGCTCTCGCCGTGGGCGGTGCCGGTGGCGGCCGCCGTCGCGGGGCTGGGCATCGGGCTGTCGTCGGTGGCGGCCACGTCGCTGGGCACCGCCGTCCCCGACGACCTGCAGGGCACCGCGGCCGGGGTGGTCAACACCGCCGCCCAGCTCGGCACCGCGCTGGGCGTCGCCGTCGTGCTGCTCGTCGCCGGTGCGGCCGGCGCGGCGGCGGGCTGGCTCACCGCCGCCGCGGTCGCCCTGGCCGTGGCCGCGGCGCTGCTCCGGTCCCGCGGCCGGGTCGCCGCGGACCGGGGTTAGTGTGCCGGGCACCACACCAGTCGAGGGGAGCAACGATGCGTGACGCGGTGATCGTGGAGGCGGTGCGCGCGCCGGTGGGCAAGCGCAACGGCGGCCTGTCCGGGGTGCACCCGGTCGACCTGTCGGCGCACGTGCTGACGTCGCTGGTCGAGCGGGCGGGCCTGGACCCGGCGCAGGTCGACGACGTCATCTGGGGCTGCGTCTCCCAGGTGGGCGAGCAGACCTTCGACATCGCCCGCACCGCCGTGCTCGCCGCGGGCTGGCCGGAGACCGTGACGGGCGTGACCGTCGACCGGCAGTGCGGCTCCTCGCAGCAGTCGGTGCACTTCGCCGCCGCGGGCCTGGTCTCGGGCCAGTACGACGTCGTCGTGGCCGGCGGGGTCGAGTCGATGTCGCGGGTGCCGATGGGCAGCGCCCGGCAGGACGCCAACCCGTTCGGCAGCCGCTTCGCCGAGCGCTACGGCGGCGCGAAGATCAACCAGGGCCTGGGCGCGGAGGAGATCGCGCGGCGCTGGGGCCTGTCGCGGCAGCAGTGCGACGAGTTCTCCGTCGCCAGCCACGAGAAGGCCGCCGCCGCCCGCGCCGAGGGCCGCTTCGACGCCCAGATCGCCCCGGTCACCACGCCCGACGGCACGGTCGTGAGCCAGGACGAGGGCATCCGCGAGTCCACGGTGGAGAAGCTCGGCTCGCTCAAGCTGGCCTTCAGCGAGGACGGCGTCATCACCGCCGGCAACTCCTCGCAGATCTCCGACGGCTCCGCGGCGCTGCTCATGACGACGTCGGAGAAGGCCCGCGAGCTGGGGCTGACCCCGATCGCGCGTGTGCACACCGCCGTGCTGGCCGGCGCCGACCCGGTGATCATGCTGACCGCGCCGATCCCGGCCACCCAGAAGGCGCTGGCGAAGTCGGGGCTGTCGATCGACGAGATCGGCGCGTTCGAGGTCAACGAGGCCTTCGCGCCGGTGCCGCTGGCCTGGCTCGCGGAGATGGGCGCCGACACCAAGGCGCTCAACCCCAACGGCGGCGCCATCGCCCTCGGCCACCCGCTCGGCGGTTCCGGCGCGCGGATCATGACGACGCTCGTGCACCACATGCGCGACAACGGCATCCGCTACGGCCTGCAGACGATGTGCGAGGGCGGCGGCCAGGCCAACGCCACCATCCTCGAGCTGCTCTGACCCCGCCGGGTCCGCCTTCCGCGCGCGGAGGGCGGACCCGCCACGGCGCCCGGGCGGATCGCCGGGGTTCCTCGTGCACTGCCGGCCCTGCAGCGCCGTCGGTGCACGAGGAACACCGGCACTGCCTCGCTCCTGGGGTGTTCCCCGGTCCCCGAGGGCCCTGCAGGACCCCGGGAGCGCGGGATTGACCCCAGGAGCCCCCCCGCACGAGCCGCGGCCCGGGGTCGCCTGCAGCGGCGGCCCCGGGCCCGGTTACGTTCGGCGGCCGTGAGCGCCGACGCCGGGGACCCCACGCTGCTCGACGTGCTGACGCTCGAGGAACTGGACCGCGACCTCTACCGCAGCACCCTGCTGTTCGCCGACCCGTTCCCGCTCTACGGCGGCCAGGTCGCGGCGCAGGCGCTGCTCGCGGCCGGCCGCACGGTGGCCCCCGACCGGCTGCCGCACTCGCTGCACGGCTACTTCCTGCGCAGCGGCGACGCCGCGCGGCCGGCGGTCTTCCACGTCGACCGCGACCGCGACGGCGGCTCGTTCTCCGCCCGCCGGGTGGTGGCGGTGCAGGGCGGCGAGGTGGTGCTGTCGATGTCGGCGTCGTTCCAGGCGCCCACCGCCGGACCCGACCTGCAGGTGGCCGCCGCGCCCGCCGCCGAGGACCCCGCCGACGCCGAGCCGGTGCAGCTGCCGCGGCTGTTCTCCTTCGAGGGCCGCCGCCCCTCGCAGCCCTATCCGGACGCCTCGTGGCCCACCCGCTTCTGGGCCCGCGCCACCGTGCCGCTGCCCGACGACCCGCTGCTGCACGCCTGCGCGCTGCTCTACCTCTCCGACATCGGCACCGGCCTGTCGGCGCTGCCGGAGGACGAGGCGGCGCCCGGGCCGACGCTGGACCACGCCGTCTGGTTCCACCGCCCGGCCCGGCTCGACGAGTGGGTGCTCATGGACCTGGTCCCGCACACGGTGGCCGGCGGCCGCGGCTGGTACACCGGTGCGGTGACCACCGCCGACGGGGTGCTGGCCGCGAGCCTGACGCAGGAGACGCTGTTCCGGCCGGGCCGCAACCCGTTCCGTCCCGGCCGCTGACCGTTCCGCCGGGACACCTGCGAGGATGGTCAGCCAGCGAGGGGGAGGGATCTGACGTGGCGAAGCACCGGGCACCCGATGGTGGCCCCACCGACTTCGACGCGGCCACGGCCGCGCTGGCCGACGTCTCGGGTGACTACGTCATCGACGTCGCGCACACCCGCATCGGCATCCGTGCCCGGCACGCGATGGTGACGACGGTCCGGGGGTCGTTCACCGACTTCGCCGGGGAGGCGCACCTCGACGTCGCCAAGCCCGGCGCGAGCTCGGTGGCCATCCGCATCCGGACGGCGAGCATCGACACCGGCCAGGCCGACCGCGACGCACACCTACGCTCGCCGGACTTCCTCGACGTCGAGCGGTGGCCGGAGATCCTGTTCGCCTCCACCGAGGTCGAGCAGCTCGACGACGAGGTCTACGAGGTCACCGGCGACCTGACCATCCGCGACGTGACCCGCCCGGTCACGGTGGAGTTCGCGCTGACCGGCTCGGCGAAGGACCCGTTCGGCAACACCCGGGTCGGCTTCGAGGGCGCACTGGCGATCAAGCGCAGCGACTGGGGCCTGACCTGGAACACGCCGCTCGACACCGGCGGCGTGCTGGTCAGCGACCGGATCCAGATCGAGTTCGACGTCTCGGTGATCCGCTCCGCCTGAGCGGCGGCCCGCTGCCCGGCAGCGGGGGGCACGGCGGGGCCTCCGGCAGGGCCCGGTCGCCGGTCAGTCCCGGTCGGGCCGCACGACGTCGTACCGCACGACGGCGAACTCGCCGTTCTGCGCCACCTCGCGGGTGACCAGCTCGACGTGCGCCGGCAGCAGCGGCATGCCCGCCCCCAGCGTGACCGGCGCGATCGACACGACCACCTCGTCGAGCAGCCCCGCCTCCGCGAACCGCGCGGCCACCGGCCCGCCGCCGACGATCCACACGTCGAGGTCGCCGGCCGCGGCGACCATCTCGGCGTGCAGCGCGCGCAGCTCCCCGTCGGTGTCGGCGGCGGTGAACCGGATGTCGCGGCCCCCGTAGGGCGTCAGCTGCCGGTGGGTGAGCACCCACGCGGGCTGGTCGTAGGCCCAGTCCTCGCCCTGCCGCTGCACCCACTCGTAGGTCGAGGCGCCCATCACCAGCGAGCCGACGGTCTTCTCGAACGCCTTGTAGCCCAGGGCGCCCTCGTGGTCGGCCTCGCGGGTGAGCAGCCAGTCCAGCGAGTGCTCGGCGCTCGCGATGAAGCCGTCGAGCGTGGTGGCGGTGTAGTAGACGGTGCGGGTCATCGGTTCCTCCGGGTCAGCCAGTCGAGGGGGTCGCCAGTGTCGACGGCGACACCGGCCGCGCGCAGCCAGGTCCGCGCCAGCAGGCGGCGGTGCGCGGAGTAGGTGAGGACGTGCGCCACGACGCCGGCGAGCACGAAGCTCTCCGGCGGGTCGCAGAGCGCGTCGACGAGCCGGTCGTTCCAGGCGCCGCGCCGGGCGACGTCGCGCACGGCCGCGAGCCACCGGGGCGCGACGGCGGCGTGCCGGTCGAGCAGGGTGGCGACGTCGTCGCCACCGCGGGCCGGGGTGTCGCGGCCCTCGATGGAGGCGACCCAGACCTCCAGCGTCCACACCTCGTGGTCGAGGACCGCGGCCAGCGTCTCCTCCGGCCCGTCCCAGGGCAGCACCTCGGCGCCGGGCGCGCGCACCCGCCGGTAATCCTCGTCCGGCAGGCCCTTCGCCAGCTCCAGCAGGGACCGGGTGTCCTCGACGCCGTGGTGCACCAGCAGCGCGGTCACCTCGTCGCCGCGGCGCACCGGCTCGTCGGACACCCACAGCGACGCCGGCGGGTGGAAGTGCAGGCCGTTGGGCGCCGGCAGCCAGTGCGCGTCGCGCCCGCCGGCCGCCCCACCGGCCCCGTCCCCGGCCCCGGTCACGGCGCTCGGCGGGGACCCGTAGGCGCGGGCGAAGGCGCGGCTGAACCCCTCGACCGACTCGTAGCCGGCGGCGAAGGCGGCGTCGGTGACGCTCGCGCCGTGCCGCAGCTGCCAGGCCGCGCGCTCGAGGACCACCCGCCGGCGCAGCGCGACCGGCGACTCGCCGGCCCCGCCGGACACCTGGCGGCTGAAGTGGAACGGGGAGGCGTAGGCGTCGCCGGCCATGTCGGCGAGCGAGCGGTTGTCCTCGTCGAGGACGGCGTCGAGCAGTTCGCGCAGGCGGTCGCGTCCGGGCGGGGTCACGACGACGAGTCTGGCGAGCCGGGGGCCTCCCGCGCCCGACCGATCTTGCGCCGTCTCAGCCGGCCGCCCAGGCGCGCTCCACGGAGGCGCGGCAGCGGTCCGGGTCGTCGCCCGCCGCCGTCAGCAGCGCGACGGTGGTGGCGGACGCCTGCGGTGCGAGGACCGCGGCCGGCAGCACGCCCTGCACCACGAGGGAGACCAGCCCGTGCCCGGCCGCCCAGGAGCGGGTGGCCAGCGCCAGGGGGTCGGTGCCGGGGTCGAGCCGGCCCTCGTCGCGGGCGCGGGCGACGGCGTCGACCAGCCGCTGGAAGGTGGCGTCGGCGGCCTCGGCGTCGGCCAGGTCGGCGCGGGCGTCGAACATAGCGCGGTACAGCTCCGGGGCCTCCAGCGCGTTGCGGGCGTAGGCGACGCCGTGGGCCGCCACGTCGTGCACCGGGTCGCCGGTGCGGGGGACGGCGGCCAGCCGGGCGGCGAGCCGGGTGAAGCCCTCCTGCCGCACCGCGCTCCACAGCCCCGGCATCCCGCCGAAGTGCGTGTAGACGGCCATGGTCGAGGCGCCCGTTCCCTCGACCAGTGCGCGCAGCGTCACCGGCTCCCGGGCGGCGAGCATCCGCGCCGCCCGCTCGACCAGCAGGGACCGGAGTGCGGGATCGGCTCGTCGGGGCACTGGCGCACCGTAGCATAGCGCTGCTATGTTACGGCCCCCGCCACTCCCGAGGAGGAACCGTGACCGTCCAGCTGATCGACCCGCCCGGCCTGCCCGTCCCCGGCGTCTACCGGCAGATGGCCGTGGCCACCGGCAGCCGCACCGTCTACCTGGCCGGCCAGGTCGCCCGCACCGCCGAGGGGGAGCCGGTCGGCGCCGGCGACCTCGCGGCGCAGACCGAGCAGGCGTTCCTCAACGTGGCCACCGCGCTGGACGCCGCCGGCGGCACGGTCGACGACGTCGCCAAGCTCGTCCTGTACGTCGTCGACTGGAGCCCCGACAAGCTGGCCGCGCTCGGCGAGGGCGTGGCCCGGGCGTCGGCCCGGCTCGGCCGCGACCTGACCCGGCCGGTCACCCTCATCCCGGTGGCCGCGCTGGCCGAGCCGGACCTGCTCATCGAGGTCGACGCCACCGCCGTGCTCGACTGACCGCCGTCACCGGCCCCGGAGCGCCCGCCAGACGGTCTCCGGGGTCAGTGGCATGTCCACCGAGTCGACGTCGAGGGCGTCGCAGACGGCGTTGACCACCGCCGGCGGCACCCCGATGCACCCCGCCTCGCCGGCGCCCTTCGCGCCGAACGGCTGGTTCGGGTTGGGCACCGCGGTCTCCTCCAGCTGAACCGGCGGCACGTCGGCGGCGGTGGGCAGCAGGTGGTCGAGCAGCGAGGTGGCCGCCGGGCGGCCGTCGGGCGCGGTGACCGCCTCCTCGGTGAGCGCCTGCCCGAGCCCCTGGGTGACCGAGCCGTAGCCCTGCCCGTCGACGAGCAGCGGGTTGACCACCACGCCGTAGTCGTCGACGGCGACCAGCCGCTGCACGTCGACGACGCCGAGGTCGGGGTCGACCTCCACCACCGCGGCGTAGGCACCGTAGGGGAAGGCCTGCGGCGGGGTGAAGGACTCCTCGCCGGTGAGCGGGCCGGTGGCCGCCGCGACCTCGGCCAGCGTCATCGGCTGCGCGCCGGGCGCCGACAGGACCCCGGCGGCGTAGGAGACGGCGTCGTCGGCGGTGCCGCGGTGCACGGCGAACCGGCGGCGGGCCTCCTGCACCAGCCGCTGCGCGGCGAGCCACAGCGCGCCGCCACCGACCTGCATCGACCGGCTGCCGAAGCTGCCGAACCCGTCGGGCACCTCGGCGGTGTCGCCCTGCACGACCCGGACGGCGTCGAGGTCGACGTCCAGCGCCGCCGCGACCACCTGCGCGAACGCGGTGAGGTGGCCCTGCCCCGTCGACTGCGAGCCGGTGCGCGCCACCACGGTGCCGTCCGGGCAGGCCTCGACCGCGCCGTACTCGGGGCTGTGCGGCGCCGCCCCGGACCGCTCGACGTAGGTGGCCAGCCCGATGCCCAGCGGCCGCCCGCCGTCCGCGCGGCGGCGGGCCTGCTCGGCGCGGACGTCGTCGTACCCCACCTCCGCGAGCAGTCTCTCCAGCGCCGCGCCGTAGTCGCCGGAGTCGTACATGCGGCCGGTCGGCGTCTCGTACGGGAGCTCGTCGGGGCGGAGGAGGTTGCGCCGGCGGAGCTCGGCGGGGTCCATCCCGAGCCGGCGGGCCAGCAGGTCCACCGTCCGCTCCACCGCGTAGGCCGCCTCCGGGCGCCCGGCGCCGCGGTAGGAGGAGCTGGGCGGCGTCGTGGTGAGCACGCAGGTGGCCCGCGCGCCCACCCGCGGCGTCCGGTACGCGCCGGTGGCCATGCCGACGGTGAAGGACGGCACCTGGGCACCGGTGTGCGGATAGGCGCCGAGGTCGGCGAGCACGTCGAGCGAGTAGGCGAGGATCCGGCCGTCGGCGTCGGCGGCCATGCGCGTGACCTGGTCCTGGCCGCGCCCGCGGGTGGCCGCTGTCATCGCCTCGATGCGGTCCTCCGACCAGCGCACCGGCCGCCCGGTCAGCCGGGCGAGCGCCACCGCGACGACGTACTCGGGATAGCCCTGGCTCTTCGCGCCGAACGCGCCGCCGGTGGCCGGCACGACCACCCGCACCTGCCGCGGGTCGAGCGCGAACGCCTCGGCCAGCGCCCCGCGCAGGCTGTGCGGCGCCTGGTGGGACACCCACACGGTCACCCCGCCGCCGTCGTCGGGGCGGGCCAGCACCGCGCGGCCCTCCAGCGAGGTGGGCAGCAGCCGGGGCTGGCGGAACCGGCCCTCGACGACGACCGGCGCGCCGGCGAACGCGTCCGCGAGGTCGTCGGGCGTCTCGTCGGAGGTGTGCACCTGCGCCACGTTGTCGCGGCCGTCCCAGAGCCGCGGGGCGTCGTCGGCCAGCGCCGCGCGGACGCCGAGCACCGGGGGCAGCTCCTCGACGTCGAGGACGACCCGGCGGGCGCCGTCCTCGGCGTGCGCCCGGCTGTCGGCGGCGACCACGGCCACCGGCTGGCCGACGAAGCGCACCCGGTCGGCGGCCAGCGCGGCCCAGTCCCGGCCGGCCAGCGCGCCCCGGCCGGCCGGCGGCACCGGGGTGGGCGGCAGGCCGGGCAGGTCGGCGGCGGCCCAGGCGCCGGCGACGCCGGGCACCTCCCGCGCGGCGGTCACGTCGGCGCCGCGCAGCCGCCCGTGCGCCACCGGGCTCCGGACGAACGCGAGCTCCAGGACCGGGGCGCCGACGTCCGCGGCGGTCAGGTCGGCGACGGTGCGGGCGCGACCGGTCAGGAGGTCGGCGTCCTCCCGGCGCGGCAGCGGATCGCCGAGACGGCGCATGACCCGACCCCTTCCGTGGGCACTGTTGCCTGGTGCACCTACCCGATCGCCGGCCGGGGAAGCCGTGAAGCTCCCGCCGATCAGCTACCGCCGGGCCGGCTCCGCCGACGAGGCGGTCGCGCTGCTGGCCGAGTCGGGCGACGACGCGGCGGTGCTCGCCGGCGGGCAGAGCCTGCTGCTGGAGCTGCGCTACGGCGACGTGCGCCGCGGCGTCCTGGTCGACCTCGCGGGGGCGGCGGACCTCGCCGGCCTGGCCGTGGCCGACGGCGAGCTGCGCCTGGGCGCGCTGGTCCGGCACGCCGCCGTCGAGCGGCTGGAGCTCGACGACCCGCTCGCGCGGCTGCTGCGCCGCGCGGCCGCCTACGTGGCGCACCCGCCGATCCGGGCCCGGGGCACCTTCGCCGGGTCGCTGGCCTGGGCGCACCCGGCCGCCGAGTGGTGCGCGCTGGCCCGGGCGCTGGACGCGCGGATGACCGTGCGCGGACCGGCGGGGGAGCGGGAGGTCGCCGCCGAAGACTGGTTCCGCGGGCCGCACCGCACGCAGCGCGCCCCGGACGAGGTGCTCACCGCGGTGACGCTGCCGCTGCTCGGCGCGGGTGCCGGCGTCGGGTTCGCCGAGCTGCGCCGCACCTCCGGCAGCTTCGCGCTGGCCGCCGCCGGCTGCGCCGTGCACGTCGCGGCCGGCCGGGTGACCCGGGCCCGCATCGGCCTGGCCAACGCCGCCGGCGTCCCCGTGCGCGCGGCGGAGGCCGAGGCGGCCCTGGTCGGCAGCGACGGGTCCCCGGATGCGGTGCGCGCGGCCGCCGACGCCGCGGCCGCCGCGGCAGACCCGGCGTCCGAGCCGCACTGCTCGGCGGAGTACCGGCGGCACGCGCTCGGCGTGCTCACCGCGCGGGCGCTCACCGAGGCGCTGGGGGAGGCGGCCTGATGGACGTGCGGATGACCGTGAACGGGCAGCCGCGGCGGGTCGCCGTCGAGGCCCGCGACTCCCTCGCCGACGCCCTGCGCGACGGCCTCGGCCTCACCGGCACCAACCTCGCCTGCGAGCACGGGGTGTGCGGCTCGTGCACCGTCTCGGTCGACGGCGAGGCGGTGCGCTCCTGCCTCGTGCTCGCGCTGCAGTGCGAGGGGTCCGAGGTGCGCACCGTGGAGGGGCTGGCCGACGGCGACCGGCTCTCCCCGCTGCAGGAGGCGTTCTCCGCCGAGCACGGGCTGCAGTGCGGCTTCTGCACGCCGGGCTTCCTCACCCTGCTGCAGCAGGCCCTCGACGACGACCCCTTCCTCGACCGCGACGAGCAGAAGCTGACCGAGCTGCTGGCCTCGAACCTCTGCCGCTGCACCGGCTACGTCGGCATCCGCCGCGCCGTCGTGCGCGCGGCCCGGGCCGGCCGCGGCGAGCCGCCCGCGGCCGACTGACACCCGCCGATCCCGCCACCCGCACCCGCACCACCCCGGAAGGACCCCCGTGCCACCCCGAGCCCAGACCGACGCGCCCCCCGGCGCCGCCCCCGGCGACGAGTTCCGCCCCGACCCGAAGCGCTGGTCGGCGCTGTCGGTGACGCTCGTCGTCGGCTTCATGACCCTGCTCGACGTCAGCATCGTGTCGGTGGCCCTGCCCTCGCTGCAGACCGACCTCGGCGCGACGCCGGCGACCGTGCAGTGGGTGGTCTCGGGCTACGCGCTCACCTTCGGCCTGGTGCTCGTGCCCGCGGGCCGGCTCGGCGACGCTCTCGGCCGGCGCCGGCTGTTCCTCGTCGGCCTCGCCGGGTTCGTGCTCTCCAGCGCGGCCGCGGGCGCGGCGCCGTCGGTGGGCTGGCTGATCGCCGCCCGGCTGGTGCAGGGCCTGGCCGCGGGCTGCCTCGCGCCGCAGAACTCCGCGCTCATCCAGCAGCTGTTCCGCGGGCCCGAGCGCGGGCGGGCGTTCGGCCTGTTCGGCGCCACGGTCGGCATCTCGACCGCCGTCGGGCCCATCGCCGGCGGCGCGATCCTCGGCCTCGCGTCCGGCCCCGACGGCTGGCGGTGGCTGTTCTACGTCAACGTGCCGATCGGCGTCGTCGCCTTCGCCCTGGCGCTGCGGCTGCTCCCGCGCGGCGGCAGCGGCGGGCGCGGGCACATCGACGGCGTCGGCGTCGCCCTGCTCGGCGCCGGGGCGCTCGCGGTGCTGTTCCCGCTGGTGCAGGCCGAGTCCGGCGGGCTGTCACGGCTGTGGTGGCTGTTCCCCGTCGGCGCGCTGCTGCTGGCGCTGTTCGTGGCGTGGGAGCGGCGGGTGGTCGCCCGCGACGGGCAGCCGGTGTTCGACCCGCGGCTGGTCACGCAGACCCGCGGCTACGGCATCGGCGCGGCGCTGGGCACCGTGTACTTCGTCGGGTTCAGCGGCATCTGGCTGGTCTTCGCGCTGTTCTTCCAGACCGGCCTGGGCTACACGCCGCTGCAGTCCGGCCTGGCGGTCACCCCGTTCGCCATCGGCTCGGCGTCGTCGGCCGTGGTCGCCGGGCGCCTGGTCGAGCAGTACGGGCGCCGGCTCACCGTGATCGGGCTGGCCGTCGTCATGGTGGGCCTGGCGGCGGCCGCGGTCGTGCTGCTGGTCGTCCCGCCGTCGGCGGCCGGCTGGGCGGTCGCGCCGGCGCTGCTGCTGGGCGGCATCGGTGGCGGGTTCGTCATCTCGCCCAACATCACGATGACCCTGCGCGACGTGCCGGTGTCGATGGCCGGCTCGGCGGGTGGCGGGCTGCAGACCGCGCAGCGCTTCGGCGCCGCGATCGGCACCGCGGCGCTGCCCGGGCTCTTCTACCTGGTGCTGTCGGCCACCGGCGACCACCCAGCGGCGGCCGCCGCGGGGCTGGCGGTGTCGGTGCTCGGCGCCGGCGCCGCGCTCGTGCTCGGCGTCGTCGACCTGCGGCGGTCGCGGGCGGAGGACGCCGCCGCTGCCGCGGAGCAGCCCGACGAGCGGCACGGCCCCGACGGCGTGCACAGCCACGGCCACGCCGCCCACCACTGACCGCACGAGACCGACCCGCGTGAGATCGAGGAGACCCGCATGACCGGACCGACGGTGGCCGTGCTCGGCACCGGCACGATGGGCGCGGGGATGGTGGGCTCGCTGCGGCGGGCCGGCCTGCCCGTGCGGATGTGGAACCGCGACGCGGCGAAGGCGCGGGCGCTCACCGGCACCGGCGCGGAGGCCCTCGGGTCACCGCGCGAGGCCGCCGAGGGCGCCGACGTCGTGCTCACCATGCTGCTCGACGCCGACGCGGTGCTCGACGTCGTCCGGCAGGCCGCGCCGGCCGCCGGCACCACCTGGCTGCAGTGCTCCACGGTCGGCGTCGAGGGCGCCGACCGCACCGTCGCGGCCGCCCGCGAGCTGGACCTCGTGCTCGTCGACTGCCCGGTGCTCGGCACCCGGCGACCGGCGGCGGAGGGCGCGCTCACGATGCTGGCCTCCGGCCCGGAGGAGGCCCGCGGGCCGCTCGCGCCCGTGCTCGACGCGCTCGGCTCGAGGACCCTGTGGCTCGGCGAGGCCGGGCAGGGCAGCCGGCTCAAGATGGCCTGCAACTCGTGGCTGTTCATGCTCACCGCCGGCACCGCGCAGGCCGTTGCGCTCACCCGCGCGCTCGGCCTGGACCCGCGGCGTTTCCTCGACGCCATCGACGGCGGCCCGGTCGACTCGCCCTACGCCCACCTCAAGGGCGGGCTGATGGTCGACGGCGACTTCCCGCCGAGCTTCGGCCTGACCGGCGCGGCCAAGGACGCCCGGCTCATCCGCACCGCGCTGCGCGACTCCGGCGTCGACGACCGGCTCACCGCCGCGGTGCTCGAGACGATGGAGGCGGCCGCCGGCCGCATCGAGGACCCGGGCGCCGTGGACATGGCCGCGCTGGTCCGCGGCCTCGAGGCCGGCTAGCCGCGCAGCGCCCGCCAGGCGGCCCGGGCCTCCGGGAGCACCTGCGGCACCATCGCCAGCGTCAGCGCCGAGGCGGCGGTGCAGTAGGTGCACACCCGCCGGTGCCGGGTGACCTGCTCGGCGGTCAGCAGCAGGGCGCCGGCCGCGTCGGCGGCGACCTTGGCGGCGGTGGCCAGCGCCAGCCACGGCGGGCGGCCGTCCCGGCCCGCGGTGGCCAGCGCCAGCGTGGCGGCGTAACTGGCGATGCCGAGCGCGGAGTCGGGCACCAGGCCCAGCCGGTAGGCCTCGCCGGAGGCGTCCACCCGGTCGGAGTCGAGGAACGGCAGCGGCGGGTCGGGCAGGTGCCGCAGCAGGCCCGCCTGGTAGGCCGCGACCGGCACGAACGAGGCGATCGCGCCGAGCGCCAGCCCGGCGACCCGGCGCCGGCGGGTCAGCAGCGGGGAGTCCCGGCGGCGCAGGTCGTCGCTGACGGCCTCGGCGGCGGCGCTGGAGCGGCGGCCGATGCCGCCCGAGCCGCCGCTCGCGGCGGCCGGCGGCCCGGCGGGACGGGAGCGCAGCGGGGATCGGGTCACGTGGTCCTCCTCGGATCGGGCCCTCTCGGGATACCGCGGACCGGCGGGGGCCAACCCGGCCGCGCGCTGCACGTCGGCCCGATCCCGGGGATAGTCGCGGGCGCGGGCCGGGACGCGGCCCACGGGGAGGCGAGCGCGGATGACCCGCAGCAGCAGCACGGCGACGGCGACTGCGACGGCGGCACGGGTGCGGGCGTGGGTCCGCGGCGCCCGGGAGGCGACCCGGCCGGTGCCCCGGCTCAAGGCCGCGGCGCTGGCCCGGCGCTGGGCGGAGCTGCCGGAGTCCGCCCGCACGCCCGCCCAGCTCGTCGGCCGCCACGCCGTCGGCTGCGAGGGCACCCACGGCGTCTTCCCGAAGTGCGACTTCACCTGCACGCCCTGCTACCACTCGGCCGACGCGAACAAGGTGCGCGTCGACGGCGGCCACACCGTCGCCCAGGTCGAGGCGCAGATGGCGCTGCTCGAGGAGCTGCGCGGCCCGCACGGCCACGCCCAGCTGATCGGCGGCGAGGTGAGCCTGCTCGACCCCGACGCCCACGCCGAGACGCTGCTGGCCATGCGCCGGCACGGCCGCGAGCCGATGAGCATGACCCACGGCGACTTCTCCGAGGACTACCTGCGCCGGCTGGTGCTCGGGCCGGACGGGCGGCCGCGGCTGCGGCGGGTCTCCTTCGCCGCGCACATGGACTCGCTGATGCGCGGGCGGCGCGGGCTGCCGCGGCCGCGCAGCGAGGCCGACCTCCTGCCCTTCCGCCGGGCCTTCGTCGAGATGTTCCGGCGGCTGCGTGACGAGCACGGCGTGCGCTCCTACCTGGCGCACAACATGACGGTGACGCCGAGCAACCTCGGGCAGGTCGCCGAGGTCGCCCGCACCACCCCGCCCCTGGGCTACGACATGATCAGCTTCCAGCCCGCCGCCTTCGTCGGGGACCAGCGGCGCTGGAAGGAGGGCTTCCGCGAGCACACCTCCGACGACGTGTGGGCCGAGGTGGAGCGCGGCATGGGCACCCGGCTGCCGTGGCGGGCGCTGCAGATGGGCGACCCGCGGTGCAACCGGACGGCGTGGGGCTGGCTGGTCGGCGAGCGGTTCGTCCCCGTCCTGGACGACACCGACCCGCGCGACCTCGCCGTCCGCGACGCCTTCCTCGCCCGCTTCGGCGGCCTGCAGGTCAGCAACACCCCGCCGTCGGTGCTCGTGCCCCGGTTGCTGCGCGCCGTCGCCGCCAACCTCGGGGTGCTGCCGCTCGCCCTCGGCTGGCTGCGGCGGGCGCTGCGCCGCTCGGGCGGCGTCCGGGCGCTGGTCCGCGCCCGCGGCCGGGTCCGGCCGTTCACCGTGGTCATGCACTCCTTCATGGACGCCGCCGAGGTCGCCCCGGCGTGGGAGCTCATGGAGCGCGGCGAGGTGGCCGAGGACCCGGCCGTCCGCGCGGTGCAGGAGCGGCTGGGCGCCTGCGTGTACGCCATGGCCCACCCCGAGCAGGGCCGGACCGTGCCCGCCTGCGTCCAGCACTCGGTGCTCGACCCGGGCGAGAACCGCGAGCTGCGCAAGCTCCTGCCGCTGGTCGAGGTGCGTCAGCCGGTGGCCTGAGGCACCACCCAGCGCTGGTCGGGCGGCAGCACCAGCCCGACGGCGTCGCCGGGGGCGGGCGTGCGGCCGGGGCCCGTCTCGGCGGACAGCGGCCCGGCGGGCGTGGTGACCTCGACCCGCCACCGGGCGCCGCGCGGCGTCACCCGGGTGACCGTCCCGGTGGCGTCGCCGTCCGCCGGCCCGGTCAGCGCGACCGCCTCCTGCCGCACCACCAGGACGCCGGGGCCGTCGGGGGAGGCGCACGGCAGCGCGAGCCGGCCCAGCGCCGACACGTGCGCGCCGCGCTCCACCGCGCCGGGCACCTCGTTGACGCCGCCGAGGAACCGGCTGACGGCGAGGCTCGCCGGGCGGGTGTGCAGCTCGCCCGCGGGCGCGGCCTGGGCGATGCGGCCGTCGAGCAGCACCGCGACGGTGTCGGCGACCGCGGCGGCCTCCTGCCGGTCGTGGGTGACCAGCAGGACGGTGGGGGAGACCGCGCCGCGCAGGTCGGCGAGCAGCCGGTGCATCCCCTCGCGGACGCCGGGGTCGAGCGCGCTGAACGGCTCGTCGAGCAGCAGCACCGCGGGAGCCGCGGCCAGCGCCCGGGCCAGCGCCACCCGCTGCTCCTGCCCGCCCGACAGCGTCGCCGGGCGGCGTCCGGCCAGGTCGGCGAGCCCGACGAGGTCCAGGTGCCCGGCGGCCTCCGCCCGCGCGGCCCGGCGCCGCCGCCCGGCCACGGCCAGCGGGAACGCGACGTTGTCGAGGACCGACAGGTGCGGGAACAGCCGTGGCCGCTGGCCGACCAGCGCGGTGCCGCGCCGCTCGGGCGCCAGCCCGGTCAGGTCCCGCCCGCCGGCCCTCACCCGCCCGGCGTCGGGGGTGTCCAGGCCCGCGACCAGCCGCAGGACCGTGCTCTTGCCCGTGCCCGACGGCCCGAGCAGCGCCACCACCCCGCCGGCGGGGACGGTGAGGTCGACGCCGTCGAGCACCGCGGCGCCGCCGAACCGGCGGACCAGGCCGTCGAGCACCAGGTCGGTGCTCACCGGGCGCCCCGCCGGGCGAGCAGCGCGGTGGCCGCGAGGAGCAGCAGCGGCGGCACGACGGCGGTGAGCGACACCGCGGCCACGACGGCGTCGTTGCCGGTGGCCGACGACAGCGCCCCGACGAGCATCGGCAGCGTGACCAGCTGCCCGCCGCCGACCACCAGCGTGACCACGTAGTCGCTCCAGCCGACGAGGAAGGCGAGGAAGGCGGCGGTGGCCAGGGCGGGCGCCGCGAGCGGCAGGTGCACCCGCAGCAGCACCGCCCGCGGGCCGGCGCCGAGTGTGCGGGCCTCCTCCTCGAAGCCGACGTCGTAGCCGGCGTAGGCCGAGCGCATGACGAACACCGTGTAGGGCAGCGCCGAGACCGACAGCACCAGCACCAGGGCCACCGTGCCGGGCACGCCGGCGCGCAGGGTGAGCGTGGTCAGCCCCATGACGACGGCGAACGGCGGCACCGCCACCGGCGCGAGCAGCAGCGCCTCCACGAGCCGCCGGGCCGGCACCCGGTGCAGCGCCAGTGCCCGTCCGGCCATCGCGCCGGCCGGGGTGGCCAGCGCGGCGACGGCGAGCCCGAGGAGCACCGAGCGGCCGAGCGCCCCGCCCGCGCCCTGGCCGGCCGCCTGCCGCCAGCCGGTGAGCCCCCAGTCGGTCGGCAGCACGGCCGGGAAGGGCCACCGGTCGGCGGCCGCCCAGAGCAGCAGCGGCACGAGCGGCACGGCCAGCCAGGCGAGGGCCAGGGCCACCCGCGGGGCGACGGCGGCGCGCCGCCAGGCCGGGGCCGCGCGGGTCACGGCGCTGCTCCCGGGCGACGACCGGCACTGCGGGACCCCGGGGGGCCAAGAGCGCTACAAAGGCCCTCCTCGGCACGGGACCGCCAGGGGCCATGAGCGCTACGAAGGCCCTTCCCGGATCGGGTCACCGGACGGCCCGGGCGGTGCGCGCGGTGCGGGCCAGCAGCGCCGCGGTGACCAGCAGGCAGGCCAGCGCGAGCGCCGTCGTGACCACCGCGACGGCCAGCGCCTGCTCGCGGCGGGCGAGGTCGACGTCGGTCCACAGCCGGTAGGCCAGCACCGGCAGCGGCTCCGGGTAGCTGCGGCCCAGCAGCCAGGCGACGTCGTAGGAGCCGAGCACGTACGCGAAGGTGACCCCGCCCGCGGCGACGGCGGCCGGCGCGGCCATCGGCAGGGCGACCCGGCGGAGCCGCTGCCACGGCCCCGCGCCGAGGGTCGCGGCGGTCTCGTCGAGCTCCCGCTCACCGGCGGCCAGCGCGGCGAGCACCACGAGCGCGACGAACGCCGACTCCTTCCACGCGTACTCGGCGACGACCGCGACCCACAGCGGCCCGGCGACCAGCGGGGGGAACGACTCCGCGCCCAGCGCCCGCGCGGCCAGCCCGGAGTCGGCCAGCAGCAGCCCGACGGCGGCCGCCCCGACCAGGTGCGGCACCGGCACGGTCGCCGCGGCCGCCGCGCGCAGCAGCCGCCCGCCGAGCCGGGTGGTGCGGGCCAGCAGCGCCATGCCCAGGCCGACGGCGAGGGCCAGCGCGGTGCTCGCCGCCGCGACGCCGAGGGACACCCGGAGCCCGTCGAGCAGGGCCCGGTCGCCGGCCAGCGCGCGGTAGGTCGCCGTCGTCGGGTCCGGCTCGCCGACCACCGGCATCAGGCCGGTGCTCTGCAGGACCGCCACGGTCAGGGCGGCGCCGAGCACGGCCGCCGTGGGCAGCGCGGCCGGCAGCAGCAGGAGCAGCGCGCGACGGGGGCCCCTCGCCGGCACGTCAGCCGCCGAGGACGTCGGTGCGCCAGCCGTCCTCCAGCGGGGCCACCCAGCCGGCGCCCAGCTCGGGGTCGGCGTCGCGGGAGAGCTCGGCGAACGGCGGCACGGCGGGGGAGGAGGGCAGCGCCTCGAACGCCGACCGCACGTCGGCCGGCACCCGGTCGAGGTCGACCACCGGGTACTGGCCCCAGGCGGCCGGGTCGGCCTTGGCCAGCTGCTGCTCGGGGGACAGGGCGAGGTCGGCGACGACGAGCGCGCCCGCCTGGTCGCCGGCGTTGGCCGGGACGGCGAGGAAGCTCGCGTTGCCGAGCGTGCCGCCGTCGAGCGGCAGCACCCGGGTGGACTCCGGCAGCGCGCCGGAGGCGACCTGCTGGGCGAGGGTGGCCGGGCCGTAGGTCATGGTCATGTCGACCTGGTCGCCGGCGTAGAGCTCCTCGAGCGCGGCGAGGTCGCGGGGGTAGGTCTCCCCGGCCCGCCACAGCGACGGCGCCAGCCCCGACAGCCGCTCGAACAGCTGCGGCGCCACCTCGTCGAAGGCGGCCTGGTCGAACTCGGCGGGCACCTCGTCGGGGCCGCCGGCGACGGCGTAGAGCGCCTGCCGCAGGAAGGCCGAGCCGGTGAAGTCCGGCGGCGCCGGGTAGGTGAACCGGCCGGGGTTGGCCTCGATCCAGTCGAACAGCTCGGTCATGGACGCCGGCGGGTCGGTCACGTCGGCGGAGTCGTAGGCCAGCACGAACTGCGCCTTGTGCCAGGGCGCCTCGCAGCCGTCGACCGGCGTGCCGAAGTCGCTGGTGAGCAGCGGGTCCTCCGGGTCGACGAACTCCATGGCGGGCAGCTGCGCGGTCCAGTCGCACAGCCACGCGTCGGCCTGCCGCCCGGTGGCGAAGTTCTCGCCGTTGACCCACACCAGGTCGACGCTGCCGTCGTCCTCGCCGGCCTGCAGCTCCGACAGCACCCGGTTGAGCGCGTCGGCGGTGTCGGCGACCGGCACCCGGCGCAGCGTGACGCCGAGCTCCGCGGCCGCGGGCGCCAGCACGTCGTCGACGTAGGTGTTGCCCTGCTGGTCGCCGCCGTACATCCACAGGTCGACCGTCTGCCCGTCGGCCTCGGCGAGCACCTCGTCCCAGCTGCGGTCGGGCGCCGAGGGGGCCGCCGCGCCCTCGCTGCCCGGCTCGGGTGCCCCGGAGCAGGCCGACACGGCCAGGACGGTGCCCAGGACGGCGGCGGACAGGGTCGGGCGGCGCGTGCGCACGGGGGCGGCTCCTGGCTCCGGACGGCTCCGGGCTCGACGACGGCGGGTCCGGGTCGCGCACGGACGCCGGAGGGGGCAGCGTGCGCGGGGGACCGGCAGGAGGTTGTCACGCAACCGGGTGGCGCGCCATCCGGACGGGCGGAACAGGAGGACCGCGTGCTCGACGGGACCACCCGTCCGCTGGTGGCGCCGCTGCTGGAGGCGCTGGCCACGCGCGTCGACCGGCCCGCGGTCACGCCGGACCGGGTCACGCTGCTCGGCCTGGCGCTCGGCCTGGGCTCGGCCGTGGCGGCCGCGTACGCGCTGTGGCTGCCGGCCCTGGCGCTGTGGCTGCTGTCGCGGGTCGCCGACGGCCTCGACGGCGTCCTCGCCCGCCGGCGGGCGCGGGACGGCGAGCCGCCGTCGGCCGCGGGCGGCTACCTCGACATCACCGCCGACTTCCTCGTCTACGGCGCCACGGTGGCCGGCGTCGGCATCGGGTGGGGCGGCTCGCTGCTGCCCTTCGTCGCGGTGCTGGTCGCCTACTACCTCAACGGCGCGACGTTCCTCGCCTTCTCCTCCCTGGCCGAGCGCACCGGCCGGCGCCTCGACGACGGCCGGTCGCTGTCCTTCCTCGGCGGGCTGGCCGAGGGCACGGAGACCGTGCTGGTGCACGCGCTGTGGCTGCTGCTGCCCGGGTCCGCCGGGACCATCGCCTGGGTCTGGGCCGCGGTGGTCGGCGTCAGCGGGCTGCAGCGGATGGTCGCGGGCTACCGCGCGCTGCGCTGACCTCCCGGCGCACCGGCCAGCCGCCGCAGGCGCACCCACGCGGCGGTGGCCGGCCGCGCCCGGGCCAGCCGGGACCGCACGTCGTCGAGGGCGGCGTTCCACGGCCCGTCGCCGTGCGTGGGGTAGGGGTGCGTGGTGCCGGCTAGGTCGCTGGTCCGCAACCCCTTCCGGACGGCGAGGGTCAGCTCGGCCAGCGCCTCCCCGGCCCGGGGCCCGACGACCGTGGCGCCCTCGACGCGCGAGCGCGGGCCCAGGGCCAGCCGGGCGAACCCGTCGGTGCGGCCCTCGGCGACAGCGCGGTCGACCCGCTCGGCGCGGCGGGTGACCGTCCGCGGGGCCGGTGCGCCGTCGCCGGCCCAGGTCGGCGCCCCGACCGCGGCCACCTCGGGGTCGGTGAAGGTGACCCGCGGGACGGCCCGCCGGTCGACGGTCCGCCGCAGGCCGAGGACGGCGTTGGCCGCGGCGGTGGCGCCGTGCACGCCGGCGGTGTGCGTCCACCGGGAGACGGCGGTGAGGTCGCCCGCGGCCCACACGCGCGGGTTGGTGGTGCGCAGCGCGTCGTCGACCCGGACGTACCCGTCGTCGTCCAGGGCCACCCCGGCGGCCGCGGGGTCGAGCGCCGCGGTGTCGGGGCGCCGGCCGACGGCGACCAGCAGCCGGTCGAAGGCCACCGTGGCGGCGCCGCCCGGGCCCTCGACGGTCACCTCGCCCGCGCCGCCGGGCTCCCCGGACACGGCGGTGACGCGGGTGCCGGTGCGGACGTCGACGCCGTCGCGCCGCAGCGCCGCGGCCACCAGCGCGGAGGCGTCGGGGTCCTCGCCCGGCAGCACGCGCGGCAGGGCCTCGACGAGGGTGACCGCGGCGCCCAGCCGGGCGAACGCCTGCCCCAGCTCGCAGCCGATGCCGCCGCCGCCCAGCACGACCAGCCGGCGCGGCAGGACGTCGAGGTCCCACACCGTCTCGCTGGTCAGCGGGGCGGCCTCGCGCAGCCCGGGCACGGGCGGGAGCGCGGGGGACGCGCCGGTGGCCAGCAGCGCCGCGCGGAAGGCCACCGGCCGCCCGTCGAGGTCGAGGGTGGCGGGGCCGGTCAGCCGGGCGGTGCCCCGGCGCACCGTCACGCCGGCGGCCTCCAGCGCGGCGGGGGAGTCCTCGGGCTCGATCGCGGCGATCGCCCCGCGCACGTGGCGCATGACGGCGGCGAGGTCGACGGTCACGCCCGTGACGGTGACGCCCAGCTCGCCGGCGGTGCGGGCCTCGGCGGCGCGGGCGGCGGCCGCGAGCAGCGCCTTGCTCGGCACGCACCCGGTCCACAGGCAGTCGCCGCCGGGGCGGTCGCGCTCGGCCATCAGCACCCGGGCGCCCAGCGCGGCCGCCGTCCGCGCGCCCACGAGGCCCGCCGTCCCCCCGCCGACCACCACCAGGTCCCAGACGTGCTCGCGGGCCACCGCGCTCCTCCCGGTCTGCCCGCCGGGGGGATCGCGGCGAGGATCGGACCGAACGTGCCACGGGGAGGACGCATGCGCGACAACAGCCGGGACGTGGTCGTCGTCGGGGGCGGCCACAACGGGCTGGTCGCCGCGTGCCTGCTGGCCCGGGCCGGCCGGGACGTGCTGGTGCTCGAGCAGTCCGGCCGGCTGGGCGGCGGCACCCGCACCGAGGAGCTGCTGCCGGGGTACCGCTTCGACACCCACGCCGTCGCGCACAACCTCGTGCAGGCCACCGGGCTGGTCGAGGAGCTCCGGCTGGGGGAGGTGGGCCTGGAGTACGTCGAGATGGACCCGTTCGCCGTCTCGATCGGGCGCGACGGCGCGATCGTCCGGTTCTCCCGCAGCGTGGAGGCGACCGTGGCCTCGATCGCCGAGGTCGCCCCGGAGGACGCGGCCCGCTACGGCGACTGGATCGAGGACGCGTCCCCGCTGGTCGACCTCATGGCCGCGGGCCTGCGCCGGCCGGCCGCCCGCGACCTCCCGGGGCTGGCAGGCGCCGCCGTGCGGGCGCTGCGCCGCGGTGGCGGGCCGCTCGGGCTGGCCGGCCTGCTCGCCTCCCCGTACGGCGCGCTGCTGCGCCAGCGGCTGGCCACCGACCGGGTGCGCGCCCCGGTGGCCGCCTTCGCCGCGCACGCCTCCGCCGCGCCCGATGCGCCGGGCAGCGCGCTGTTCGCCCTCTGGCAGGCCTTCTACCACCGGATCGGGCAGTGGCACCCGCTCGGCGGCTCGCAGGCGCTGACCGACGCGCTCGCCCGGCGGCTCGCGGCCGAGGGCGGGGAGGCGCGCACCGGGGCCGCCGTCGCGGCGGTCGAGCACGACGGCGGCCGGGTGCGCGGCGTCCGGCTCGAGGACGGCTCGCGCGTCGCCGCCCGCGCGGTCGTCACCGCGATCGACCCGCGGACGGCGCTGCTGGAGCTGCCCGACCCGGCGCTGACCGGGCCGGTGCCCGACCGGCTGCGCGCCGCCTCCCGCGGCAACGCGGTGCAGGCGCTGGTGCTGCTCGCCGTCGACCGGCTGCCGGCCTACCCGGGCGCGCGTCCGGGCGACCACGCGGGCCTGCAGTCGTTCGTCGACGGACTCGGCGCGCTGGCCGGCGGCTTCGCCCGGGCCGGCGCCGGGTTGCTGCCCGGGGACCCGGTGCCCACCTACGCGTTCACCCCGAGCGCGCTCGACCCCGGCCTCGCCCCGCCGGGGCGGCACACCGTCTACCTCGCCTGCCCCTGCGCCCCGGCGGAGCTGCACGGCGGGTGGGCGGCGGCCCGGGAGTCCTTCGCCGACCGGATGGTCGACACGGTGGAGGCCCGCGCGCCGGGGTTCCGCGACTCGGTCGTCGGCCGGGTCGTGCGCACCCCGGAGGACATGGCGGCCGAGCTGCGCTGGCCCGGGGCGCACCCGATGGTCCTCGACGTCTCCCCGCACCAGCTCGGGCCGCTGCGCCCCACCCGCGAGCTCGCCGGGCACCGCACGCCCCTGGCCGGGCTGTACCTCAGCGGCGCGGGGACGGCGCCGGTGGGCGGGGTGTCCGGCGCCCCGGGTGCCGCGGCCGCGCGGGCGCTGCTGCTCGACGCGCGGAGGCAGGGCCGGCGCTGAGCGGCCGGCCGCCGGTCACACCGCCGGTCACGCTGCCGGTCACGCCGTCGGGAACTCGCCGGTGTCGACGAGGCGCTCGGCCACCTCGCGCAGCTTCGTGTTGGTCCTGTTCGACACCCGGGCCAGGGCTGCGAAGGCCTGTTCGGGGGTGAGGCGGAAGCGCTCGACGAGGATGCCCTTGGCCTGGTCGATGACCGCCCGCGAGTCCAGGGCCTGCTGGAGGTTGACGGCCTGCTCCGACAGGCGCGTGACCAGGTGGCTGTCGGCGACCCGGGCGGCGGCGAGGCGGGCCAGCAGCTCCGCGCGCTCCCGCGGTTCCCCGCCGGCCCCGACCGGGAGCTGGAGGTAGACGTTCAGTCCCCCGCTCGCCGGCCGGGCGGTGGGGAAGGGCACCGACAGGACCGACCGCAGACCCGCGGCCGCGGCGGCGCGCGCCAGCTCCGGCCAGCGCGGGTCGTGCGCGGTGTCCTCGACGACGAGCATCCGGCCGGTGGCGACGGCCTCCAGGCAGGGTCCGGAGCCGGCGCGGTACTGGACCTGGTCCAGCTCGGCCGCCACCTGGGCGCTGGTGCCCACGGTGGTGCCGCCGTCCACCCCGAGGACCGTGACCGACAGGGCGGGCCGGCCGCCGAGCGCGTCGGCGGCCAGGCCCGCGACCTGCTCGAGCACGAGGGGCAGGGGCCGGTCCGCGGGGACGAGGGCGAGGTGGAGCAGGGCGGCCGCGAGGCGGTCGTCCGCGGGGTACACGAGAGTCACTCCGACCAGGGCGGTGCCGGACGAGCCGGCGGGTCCGTGCCGAGGTCCGGTTGTTGCAGACCCTCGGGGGCGGGGAGGTCCCCGCGCACGCCGGCTGTGTGACGCGCGGGAGCGAGGATACCGCCGGGACCGGGGGGCGCGGCGGCGGGTCCGGGCGTGCACGGTGGCGGTCGGGGGTAGGGCCGCCGCGTGGCAGACACCCAGGACGGCCCCGAGCTCCACCCGGTCACCCGCGAGCTGGCGGAGGGCCCCAACTACGCGGCGATCAGCACGCTGCTGCCCAGCGGGCGGATCCAGACGCAGTACATCTGGGTGGGCACCGACGGCGAGCGGCTGTTCGTCAACACCGAGACCGGGCGGCGCAAGTTCGAGAACATGGAGCGCGACGCGCGGGTCACCCTCGCCATCCGCGACGAGCAGGACCCCTACCGCTACGCCGAGGTGCGCGGCCGGGTCGTCGACACCACCACCGGCCCGCAGGCGCGGGCGCAGATCGACGAGCTGTCGCAGAAGTACGACGGCAGGCCGTACCCGGCCGAGAACATCAAGACCGAGCGCGTCATCGTCTGGATCGAGCCGGAGCGGCAGACGACGACCGGCTGACCGCCGCTCGCCCGGTCAGCGGTCGCCGTAGCGGGCGGCGAACTCGCCGGGCGTCATGCCGGTGACCCGGGCGAAGTCGCGGGTCAGGTGCGGCTGGTCGGCGTACCCGAGCGCGGCGGCCACCTCGGCCACCGTCGTCGTCCGCTCGCGCAGCCGCCCGGCGGCCTCCTGCAGCCGGCGGCGCTGCACCAGCCACTTCGGCGTCAGGCCGAGGCGCCGGGAGCACAGCCGCTGCAGCGCGCGCTCCGACAGCCCCGTCTCCGCGCACAGCTGGTCGACGCGGGTGAGGTCCGGCCGGGACTCCACCAGCGCCACCACCCGGTCGACCAGCCGCCCCTCGTCGTCCACGGGCAGGAACCGGGTCAGGACGTCGGTGTAGGCGGCCATCGCGGCCGCGTGCGCGCCCGGCGAGGACGGGTCGCGGGCCATCGCGGCGCGCACCGCCGCGGTCAGCCGGGCGCCGTCGTCCCCGAGCACCTCACCGGCGTCGACGTGCCGGTCGGTGAACGCCGACACCGGCCCGCCGGCCACCAGCGCCCCGGCCGCGGGAGTGAGCATCACGCCGGCGGCCCAGCCGTCGCCGGCCAGCGTCGTCGTCGACAGGCCCTGGACGACGCCGTGGAAGCGCGCGTAGTCCGGGGCGACCACCAGCAGGCAGCACGGGTACTGCAGCACCCGCTGCACCGACTCCTGCCCCGGCGGCACCGACCACACCGGGATCCAGAACCGCTGCACCAGCGCGGCGAGCGGCCCGTCGGCCTCGTACCGGTGGACGACGGCGGTGACGTCGCGCGGGTCGCGCAGGTGGGCCCGCTCGATCGCGTCCAGCCGGCGCGGGCGGGGTGCGGTGTCGGGTTCCATCAAGACCCAGGCTGCCGCACCGGCCAGGCTGGCGTCATGGACACGCTCACCACCCCGGTCGCCACCGCCTACGCCGCCGCCCTCGAGCCGCTGCTCGCCGTCGCCGACGCCGTCCCGGCCGCAGGCTGGGACGCGCCCACCCCGTGCGAGGGCTGGAGCGCCCGCGACGTCGTGACCCACCTGGTCGACACGCAGCGCGAGTTCCTCACCGGCCGCGGCATCGACCTCGGCCCCGCGCCCGACGTCGCCGCCGACCCGGCCGGCGCCCTGCGCGCCCACGCCGGCCGCGTGCTCGCCGCCGTCGGCGACCCGGCCGTCGCCGACGCCGCCTACGACGGCTTCTTCGGCCCGACGACGGTGGGCGCCATGCTCGAGCAGTTCTACGTCTGGGACCTCGTCGTCCACCGCTGGGACCTCGCCACCGCCACCGGCCAGGACGCCAGGCTCTCCGGCGCCGAGCTGGACCGGATCGAGACCGGGGCGGCCTCCTGGGGCGACGCCCTCTACATGGAGGGCATCTGCCAGAGGGTCGAGGCGCCCGCGGACGCCGGCCGGCAGACGCGGGTGCTGGCGCTCCTGGGCCGCCGCGCCTGATCGCCGTCCCGGCTGGGTAGCCGGGGCGCGTGCACAGCCCCGACTCCGCCGACGGCCCCCGCGAGGGCCGGCTCCAGCTGCGCGACGGCCGCACCCTCGCCTACGCCGAGTGGGGCGACCCCGCCGGGCGGCCGGTGCTCGGCTGCCACGGCTCCCCGAGCTCCCGCCTGGAGCGGCACGTCGAGGACCCCGGCGCCTACCGCCGCTGGGGGATCCGGTTCGTCGTCCCCGACCGGCCCGGCTTCGGCCGCTCCGACCCGCAGCCGGGCCGGCGGGTGACCGACTGGCCGGGCGACGTCGTCCAGCTGCTCGACACCCTCGGCATCGAGCGCACCGCCGTCCTCAGCCTCTCCGGCGGCGCCGCCTACGCCCTGGCCTGCGCGCACGCCATGCCCGAGCGGGTCACGGCGGTCGGCGTCCTCGGCGGGGCGCCGCCGCCGGACGTCCCGTGGGCCTGGTCCGACGTGCTGCCGGGCCGGCTGCCGCAGACCGTGCGCGCCGCGGTGCACCGGCCGTCCCGGGCGACGACGGCGCTGCTGCGGCCGGTGTTCGCGCCGCTGACCGTCCGCCCCGGCCTGCTGCCGCGCTACCTGCAGGTGCGGCTCAACTCGGCCGACCGCCGCGTGCTGGGCCGCCCGGCCGTCCGGAAGGCGATGGCCGCGACCTTCACCGAGGGCCTGCGGCAGGGCGCCGGCGCGCTCGCGGAGGACCGGGCGCTGCTGTTCCGGCCGTGGGGCTTCCCGCTCGCCGAGGTGACCCAGCACGTGCACCTCTGGCACGGCACCCAGGACTGGCAGGTCCCGGTCGGACTGGGCCGGGTGCTGGCCGCGATGCTGCCGCGCTGCACCGCCCACTGGTACGCCGGCGAGGGCCACTTCCTCGTCTTCGACCACGCGCGCGAGGTCTACGGTGCGCTCGCGCCGGGAGTGGGTAGCCGCGCGCCATGACCGACCTCCGCGGCCGTGCGGTGCCGCCCACCTACGTCAACGCCAACCGCCTGTGGGTGGACTCACGCGTCCGCTACGAGATCGGCCTGCGGGTGGAGGGCGCGATCCTGCGCCGGCTGGGCGCCCGCGGGTCCCGCGCGGTGGAGATCGGCACCGGCCGGCGGGGGCTCGGCGCGCGGGTCGCCGTCGAGCGCCTGGGCGCCACGGAGGTGACCGCCTTCGACGTGCACGCCGCGTCGGTGGGCCGCGCGCGGATGCGCTGCACCGACCTCGCCGACCGGGTGACCTTCCGGGTCGGCGACGCCACCGCGCTGCCGGTCGACGACGGGAGCGTCGACCTCGTCGTCGACTTCCACGCCCTGCACCACATCGTGGACTGGCGGGCCGCCGTCGCCGAGGCCGCGCGGGTGCTGCGCCCCGGCGGGCAGCTGGCGCTCACCGAGATGACCGCCCGGTTCGTCGACGCCCCGGCGCTGCGGGCGGTGTCCCGCCACCCCGCCGACCGGTTCTCCACCGACCAGCTGGTCGCCGAGCTCGCCGCGCACGGGCTCGAGGTGCCGCCGGGCCGGCTGCGCCGCGCTGCCGGCGACCGGTGGATCCAGGCCGTGGCGACCCTCGCGTGAGGGCCGGCGACGCCGTCCGGGGCGCCCTGGCCCTCCTGCGCCGGCACGCCGGCCGCGTCTACGCGCTGTCGCTCGCGGTCACGCTGGTCAACACCGTGCCCGACGTGCTGCGGCAGCTGCTCGTCCACGACGACCCGAGCGTCGCGCACGCGCTGCTGGTCGACGTCGTCGGCTTCGGCACGGGCCTGCTCGCGCAGCTGTGGCTCACCGGCGCGCTCACCGGGCTGCCCGACGACGGCCGGCTGCGCCCGCGCGGCGCCCTCGGGCGGGGGACGGCGACCGCGCTGCGGGCGGTGCGCGCATCGCCGGCCGCGGTGCTGGCCGGGGTCGTCCTCGGCGGCGCGGTGTCGGCGTGCCTGACGCTGCCGGCGTCGATCGCCGCCCTCGGGCTCGACGGCGTCCTGGGCCCGCTCGGCGCGCCGTCGGCGGCCGCGTTCACCGTCGCCACGGTCAGCGACGTCGTGGCGAGCTGGGTCACGCTGCCCTTCCTGGCCGTCGTGCTGGTCCTCACCGCCGGTTCGGCCCGGCGGTTCGCGGGCAAGGGCGGCTCGTGAGCAGCCTGAACAGCAGGGACTGGGACGTCACCCGGAAGACCGTCGGGTCGTTGTCGATGTGGATCGGCACGGCGGCGCTGTTCGCGCCGCGCTGGATCGCCGGCTCCCTCGGCGTGCGGCCCGACGCGGCGCAGGGCGACGTCGCGCTGCCGCTGCTGGTGCGCCTGGGCGCGGCCCGCAACATCGCGATGGGCGCCGCCCTGCTCGTGACCCCGGCGCCGCAGGCCCGCCGCACCACCGAGGTGACGCTGCTGCTCACGGCGCTCGACGCGGCCGCGGTGTGGACCTCGCGCGCCACCGGCGACGTGCGCACCCGCAGCGCCGTGCTGTCGGGGATCGTGCTGGCGCTGTCGGGCTACGGCGCGGCCCGCTGGCACCGGCGCTGAGGCGACCCGCCGGGCGTCGCCGTTGAAAAGTGCGCGACGCGGCGGCCGGGAGGCGGCCAGCCAAAGAGGTGAGTGCTAACTTTCGATACTGGCCAGTGACTGAGTCTACGGCCGCGCTGTTTCGGATTTCGGGTAGCCGACCTCGGCCGGGTGCTTCCGACCTCTGACGCACTGTGCTGCCGTGTGTTGCGTCAGCTTTTCGCGCGTCGCGGGCTTGATGACAGGGGGAACTGTGTCCAGTGCGCAACCGCCCGGAGATGCCGGTAGCCAGTCGGGAGGTGCCGGAGCACCACAGCCCAAGCGCGGATGGCTGGAGATCCATCAAACGCTCGTCAGTGCAGTGATCGCCGCCATTGCGACCCTTGCCGCGGTGGTCCTGACGGTAGCCCTCAACAACGCGAAACAGGACACGGATGCAGCGGAGGGCGACGCGGCCGGGCTCCGGCAGCAAGTCGACGCATTGCAGGAGCAGGTCAGGACGCGGGATGACACCATCGCGTCCCTTCAGGACACCTCGGAACAGCAGGTCGAGGAAATCCGCGCAAAGGACGAGCGCATCGCGGAGTTGGAGGGCTCAACGGGGCCGGGACGCCCGACGGCCGCTCCAGAGTCGGGCGCCCCACCCATCCGCCACCAAGGTGAGGTGACCCTCGCTGCTGGCGGCGATCGTATCGATATGAATTCGCCGAGCACTGATCCTGTCTGGGGCGCTGGGACGACGTCGACGTCGGCTCAGTACCTTTCGTTCTCAACGAGCGGTCTCTACTTTAATGCGGTTGATGTCCTGAGGCTCAATCCTGGCGAGACAGCTACTCACAGCACATGTAGCACCCGCACCGGATACAGCGGAGACAGTTACGTGAGCGTTGAATCCTTCGATGGGGTCGAAGTGTGCGCTCGTACCGAGACCGGACGCTTCGCGGCTATCCGCTTGGTCGACCACAACGACCAAGCTGTCACGCTGGCCATCACGACCTGGGAGCTTGCCTGACCTTGTGGAATCGCTCGGGGAAGCTGTAAGCCAGCCCCAGCGGGATCATTGAGGCCCCGCGGTGGAGGGTCGTCGGTCTTGGAGGTCGTCAGATCTCGTCTCGAAGAGGCGACCCGTCAATTTGCCAGCGGATGTCAACTCGCTAGGAATACTGCTCAGCGGTCTCCGATGAAGTGAGAGCCCCCTCAACGCCAGGCGAACACCGGCTGCTCGAGGTGCGCCACCCGCTCCACCTCGCCGCGGCAGGCGGCCCGGCAGAACTGCAGCACCACCGCGGCGGTGGGCGCGTGCAGCCAGCCGCCGAACAGCGGCAGCCGGACCACCGGGGCGTCGGACTCCGGGATGGTCACCAGCACCGGGTCGACGTCGAGGTCGGCCAGCGGCACCTGGTACGCCGCGGCCACCTCGGCCTCGGCGGGCCCCAGCGGCCCGGTCTCGCCGGCCCACACGACCACCGGCGTCATCACGTAGCCGGAGCGGGTCACGTAGTCGTCGAGGACGCCGAGCACGTCCCCGGGCCCGCGCTCGAGCCCGACCTCCTCGGCCAGCTCGCGCAGCGCGCCCTGCACGGGCGTCTCGCCGTCGTCGAGCCGGCCGCCGGGGAGTGCCCACTGCCCGGCGTGCGCCCGGAGGCCCGGAGCGCGGCGGGTGAGCAGCAGGGCGGGGACGCCGCCGTCGCAGGTGACGCAGACGGCGACCCCGGCCTGCCGCAGCTCGGGACGGGCGGCCGCGCGGCGGGGGAAGTCCCGCAGCCGCGCGGCCACCGTGTCCCGGGTCAGCACCCGGTCAGGGTGGGTCAGAGCCAGCCGCGCCGCGAGCCGAGCTGGCGGACGGCGGCGTCGAGCTGCGCGGCCACCGCGGACACGTCGGTGTCGTGATGCGACAGGTGCAGCCGGCCGCCGACGTCGCGGCCCTCGGTGAACAGCCCGCCGCGGCGGTCGACCTCGAGGACGACCTCGACGCCGTGCGGCGAGGTCAGGAAGGTGACCTCGAGCTCGTTGACGCGGCCGCGCAGCGCGGGCGGCGGGGTGAACTCCACCTCCTGGTAGAAGGGCAGGTCGCTGCCGGCCAGGCGGCCCTTCTCGACGTCGGCGCCGCGGAAGCCGAAGCCCAGGCCGCCGAGCGCCTGCAGGACGGTGCGCTGCACGGGCAGCGGCTGCACGGTGACCGCGTCGAGGTCGCCGGGGTCGCTGCCGCCGGGGATGTCCACGCGGGTGCGCAGGCCGATGGAGACCCCGCGCAGCGTCCAGCCGTCGACGGCGGTGAAGGGGCACTGCCAGGGCACCGGGAAGCTGAACGGCACGGCGGCCCGGGCACCCGGCTCGATCCGGCCGGCGCCGGCCACGACGGCGGTGCCGAAGGTGACGTTCTCCCGCCACTCGTGGTCGCCGCTCTCCACCTCGACCGCGGCCTGCAGCGAGACGCGGCACTCGGCGATGTCCTGGGCGACGGAGCCACCGGTCAGGTGCACCGTGCCGGTGACGGTGCCGCCGGGCTGGGTGACGGGGGAGTCGAGGACGGTGTCGACGGTGGCATTGCCGGCGCCGAGCTTCGCCATCAGGTTGCGGAAGGCCATGGGGGAGGTGCTCCGTTCGGTTCGGGGACGGCGCGGATGCTGACACCACGCCCGGCGGCTGGCGAGGGGTTCCCGCGCGGCCCGTGGGGAGGCTCCCGCGCCCTACCGGCGAGTAGTTGGACGTCCTACTAAATCCGGCCTACCGTGCCCGGCATGGCGTCCGCGGAGCTGCACGTCCCCGTCCACCCCGTCCGGTTCGTCACCGCGGCGAGCCTGTTCGACGGGCACGACGCGGCGATCAACGTCATGCGCCGGCTGCTGCAGAGCCAGGGCGCGGAGGTCGTGCACCTGGGCCACGACCGGTCGGTCGACGCCGTCGTCCGGGCCGCGCTGGAGGAGGACGTGCAGGGCGTCGCGATCTCCTCCTACCAGGGCGGGCACGTCGAGTACTTCGGCTACCTGGTCGACCGGCTGCGCGAGGCCGGCGCGGGCCACGTGCAGGTGTTCGGCGGCGGCGGGGGCGTGATCGTGCCCGACGAGATCGCCGCGCTGCGCGAGCGGGGCGTGCGGATCTTCAGTCCCGAGGACGGCGCCCGCCTCGGCCTGCCCGGGATGATCAACGAGCTGATCCGGTCCTGCGACGTCGACCTCACCGAGCAGCGCCCCGACGTCGACGCGCTCCTCACCGGCGACCCGCGGGCGCTGGCCCGGGCGATCACCGTGCTGGAGGCCGGCGCCGACGACGAGCTGGCCGCCCGCGTCCGCGAGGCCGCCGCCGGCCGCACCGTGCCGGTCCTCGGCATCACCGGCACCGGCGGCTCGGGCAAGTCCTCGCTCACCGACGAGCTGCTGCGCCGGCTGCGCCGCGACCAGGAGGACAAGCTGCGGGTCGCTGTCGTCGCGGTCGACCCCACCCGCCGGCGCGGCGGCGGGGCGCTGCTCGGCGACCGGATCCGGATGAACGCGCTGGAGTCCGGCGAGGGCGCGCACACGTTCTTCCGCTCGATGGCCACCCGCGCCGCTGGCGCCCAGGTGCCCGGGCACCTCGACGACGTCCTGGCCGCGGTGAAGGCCGCCGGCTTCGACCTCGTCGTCGTGGAGACGCCGGGCATCGGGCAGGGCGACGCGGCGATCGTGCCGTTCAGCGACGTCTCGCTCTACGTCATGACGCCGGAGTTCGGCGCGGCGAGCCAGCTCGAGAAGATCGACATGCTCGACCTCGCCGACGTCGTCGCGATCAACAAGTTCGAGCGCCGCGGCGCGGAGGACGCCCGCCGCGACGTCGCCCGGCAGATGGTGCGCAACCGCGAGGCCTTCGGGCAGCCGTGGGAGTCGATGCCGGTGTTCGGCACCAGCGCCGCCCGCTTCGACGACGACGGCGTCACCGCGCTCTACCAGGAGCTGCTGCGCCTGCTGGTCGAGAAGGGCCTGCCCGCGGGCGCCGGCGTGCTGCCGCGGGTCGACGTCCGGGCCTCGACGGGGCTGTCGAGCGTCGTGCCGTCGTCGCGGGCGCGGTACCTCGCCGAGGTGGCCGAGGCGGTGCGCGGGCACCACCGGGTGACCGACGAGCAGGCCGCCGTCGTGCGGCGCCGCCAGCACCTGACCACCGCGGCCGAGGTGCTGGAGGGTGAGGCCGCGGACGCCGCCCGGGCGGCCGCCGAGGCCGCCGACCGGGAGCTGCTGCCCGAGGTGCGCACGCTGCTCGAGGCGTGGCCCGCTCGGGTGGAGCAGTACTCCGGCGACGAGTACGTCTACACCGTCCGCGGCAAGGAGATCCGCACGCCGCTGACCCGCGAGACGCTGAGCGGCACGAAGGTGCCGCGGGTGGCGCTGCCGCGCACGCAGGACTCCGCCGAGCTGCTGCGCTTCCTGCGGCGGGAGAACCTGCCCGGCGCGTTCCCGTACACGGCCGGCGTCTTCCCGTTCAAGCGGTCCGGCGAGGCCCCGGCGCGCATGTTCGCCGGCGAGGGCGACGCGTTCCGGACCAACCGCCGCTTCCGGGTGCTCTCGGCCGGCAACGAGGCCACCCGGCTGTCGACGGCGTTCGACTCGGTCACCCTGTACGGCCGCGACCCCGACCCGCGCCCCGACGTCTACGGCAAGGTCGGCACGTCCGGCGTGTCGATCGCGACGCTCGACGACATGCGGGTGCTCTACGACGGCTTCGACCTGTGCGCGCCCACGACGTCGGTGTCGATGACGATCAACGGGCCGGCGCCGGCGGTGCTCGCGATGTTCCTCAACACCGCGATCGAGCAGCGCCTCGACCGGTTCCGCGAGGAGGAGGGCCGCGAGCCCGACGCGGCCGAGGCCGACGAGATCCGCGCGTGGGTGCTGGCCAACGTCCGCGGCACGGTGCAGGCCGACATCCTCAAGGAGGACCAGGGCCAGAACACCTGCATCTTCTCCACCGAGTTCGCGCTGCGCTGCATGGCCGACATCCAGGCCTGGTTCATCGAGCACCGGGTGCGGAACTTCTACTCGGTCTCGATCTCCGGCTACCACATCGCCGAGGCCGGGGCGAACCCCATCAGCCAGCTCGCCTTCACGCTGGCCAACGGGTTCACCTACGTCGAGGCGTACCTGGCGCGGGGCATGTCGATCGACGACTTCGCGCCGAACCTGTCGTTCTTCTTCAGCAACGGCATGGACGCCGAGTACACGGTGATCGGCCGGGTGGCGCGGCGGATCTGGGCGGTGGCGATGCGCGACCGCTACGGCGCCAACGCCCGCTCCCAGCAGCTGAAGTACCACGTGCAGACCTCGGGCCGGTCGCTGCACGCGCAGGAGATGGACTTCAACGACATCCGGACGACGCTGCAGGCGCTGTGCGCGATCTACGACAACGCCAACTCGCTGCACACGAACGCCTACGACGAGGCCGTGACGACGCCGTCGGAGCACTCGGTGCGCCGGGCGCTGGCGATCCAGATGATCATCGACCGGGAGTGGGGCCTCGCCGGCAACGAGAACCCGCTGCAGGGCGCGGCCGTCGTCGACGAGCTCACCGACCTCGTGGAGGAGGCCGTGCTCGCCGAGTTCGACCGGATCGCCGAGCGCGGCGGCGTGCTGGGCGCCATGGAGACCGGCTACCAGCGCGGGAAGATCCAGGACGAGTCGATGCTCTACGAGCACCGCAAGCACGACGGCTCGCTGCCGATCGTCGGCGTCAACACCTTCCTCGACCCGCACCGGGACTCCGCGCCGCCGAAGCCGGTGGAGCTGGCCCGGGCCACCGAGGACGAGAAGCAGTCGCAACTGCGCCGGCTCGCCGACTTCCAGGCCCGGCACGCCGGCGAGGCACCGGCCGCGCTGGCCGCGCTGCAGGCGGCGGCGACGTCGGGCGGCAACGTGTTCGCCGCGCTGATGGACGCCGTCCGGGTGTGCTCGCTCGGGCAGATCAGTGAGGCGTTCTTCGAGGTGGGTGGCCAGTACCGGCGCAATGTCTGATCTGGTCAGCCGCTCGCGCGCGGACGGCGTGCGGGACGACCTGGGCGAGCCGGTCCCGCTCCCGGGGCCGGCGTGCCGGATCGTGTCGCTGGTGCCGTCGCTGACCGAGGCGTTCGCGGTGACGGTGCCCGAGCGGCTCGTCGGCGCCACCGACTGGTGCACGCACCCGGCCGGCCTCGACGTGCCGCGGTTGCGGGGCACCAAGAACCCCGACCGGGCGGCGATCGCGGCGCTGGAGCCCGACCTCGTCGTCTGCAACCGGGAGGAGAACCGGCGCCTCGACGTCGACCGGCTGCGGGCGGCCGGCATCGCGGTGTGGGTGACGGTGATCGAGTCGGTGGACGAGGCACTGGCGTCGATGCGCCGCCTGTTCGCCGAGGCACTCCGGGTGCCGGAGCCCGGGTGGCTGACGATCGCCGCGGCCGAGTGGGCGCGGCCGGTGCCGGCGCCAGCGCTGCGGTGCGCGGTGCCGGTGTGGCGCGACCCGTGGATGGTCGTGGGGCCGCGGACCTTCACCGGCGACGTGCTGGCCCGCCTCGGCCTGGTCAACGCGTTCGGGGAGGGGGAGGACCGCTACCCGCACGTGTCGGTCGACGACGTCCTCGCCGCGCGGCCCGACGTCGTCCTGCTGCCCGACGAGCCCTACGTGTTCACCGCCGGCGACGGGCCGGAGGCGTTCCCGGGCGTGCGGTCGGTGCTGGTGTCCGGACGGGCGCTGACCTGGTACGGGCCGTCGCTGGCGACCGCCCGCGCGGACCTGCTGGGCGCCCTCGGCGACCGCTGAGGTCGGGGCCGGGCGCTCACGGCGCCCGGTACGGCGCGTAGCGGACCTCCCGGCCCCAGCGCCGCCAGCCGGGGAGCGGCAGCAGTCCCGGCAGGCAGCCCGCGTGCCCGGTCTCGCCCACGACCTGCCCGTCCTCGAGGGTCACCTCGACGCGGGACCGGGCGGGCGCGGACACCTCGCGCACCCTCCCCTCGACCGCGGCACGGACGACCCGCTCGAGGAACCCGACGTCCTCGGCCGTGCGGTCGAGCTCGAAGCGGCCACCCCGGCCGAGCCGACCGACCGACAGCAGGACCTCGTCCGCGAGGAGCAGCCACTCCACCGGCGTCGACCGCGGGTCGAGCGGGCGCAGGGTCCAGCTCGTCCCGGAGACGCCGGGGAGCTCCGCGCTCTCGACGGTCGCCCGGCCGGCGAGGTCGGTGGCCAGCCGGTCGGCCAGTGCGGCCAGCCGTGGGGCCACGCCGTCATCACGGTCGGCGTCGTCCTGCACCGGGCCATCCTGCGCGAAGCCTCGGCAGCGTGCGCCGACACCGTGCGCGGACGTGCAGTCCCGGACGCCTGCGCTGCACCTCGGCGCACGGTGTCGGTCAGCACTCCAGACCGCCCTCGGCGACGCCCACGTTGATGCAGTCCAGCCCGCTCGCGAAGGCGACCCGCTCGTCGGCGGTGAGGGCGCCCGGCTCGAACCGCACGACGACCCAGCCCGACACGTACGCGTCGCCGGCGAAGCTGCGCCCGACGGCGAGGGCGTCGTCGCGGTCGGCGAAGCGGTAGAGGCTCAGGTCGTCGGCCTGCACCGCCTGGAAGCAGGGCACCTCGTCGTCGCAGAGCTCGTCGGTGGCCCAGCGCCCGCCGGGGAGGGCGGGATCGCCGACGAAGGACGAGAGGTCCACGTTCCGCCGGCTGCCGTTCTCGTCCAGCCAGTGCCACGCCTCGGAGCCGAGGACACCGGCCGTGAGGCCGAGCGCCAGGCCGACGACGAGCCAGGTGGTCCGTTCGGTCACCGTGTGCGGTCGCCCGTCAGCCGAGGGCCCGGCGCATGAGCACCCGGGGGAAGCCGCCGGCGACGGCGTCGGTGTCGGCGGCCTTCGTGAAGCCGGCCGCCTCGAACAGCCTGCGGGTGCCGACGAAGGCCATCGTCGTGTCGACCTTCCGATCGCCGCTGTCGGCCGGGTAGCCCTCGACCGCGGGTGCGCCCTGTGATGCCGCGTAGTCGACGGCGCCGCGCAGCAGCGCGTGGGCGATGCCCTGCCCGCGGTGGCCCGGGCGCACGCGGACGCACCACAGCGACCACACCGGCAGGTCGTCGACGTGCGGGATGAGCCGGGAGCGCTGGAACGGCAGCTCGGACCGGGGTGCGACGGCGGCCCAGCCGACCACCTCGCCGCCGTCGTAGGCGAGCACGCCGGGCGCGACCGGGCGGGTGGTCAGCTCGCGGACGTACTCGCGGCGGGCGGGCCCGACGAGCTCGCGGTTCGTGCGCGAGTCGACCCGGTGGCTGAGGCACCAGCAGACGTTGGACCCCGGCTTCTTCGGCCCCAGCATCGTGGCGACGTCGTCGAACCGGTCGGCCGTCGCCGGCAGCACCTCGATGCCCACCGCGCCACGCTAGCGGCCGGCGTCGGGTGACCGGGTCCTGCGGAGGGTGAGTGTCAGGTCCTCCTCCCACTCGCCCCCGTCGCGGGAGTAGGCGCCGCGCAGCGTGAGCTCGTCGCCGGTGAGGGAGCCGGTCGCCCGCTGCGCGAAGGCGGGGTCGTCGAGCCGGAGGTGCCACTCGTGCTCGTCGGCGTCGACGGCGTAGCGCCGGTGGACGCCGCGGGCGTCGAAGTAGTGCATGGCAAGTCGCCCGTCGACGACGCCGATGACGGCCAGGGCGTCGGGACCTGCGGGTGCTCGGAGGAGGAGCGCCAGGTGAGGAAGTGCCCGCCCTCCAGCCACGCGAACTCGGCGCGGCCGCGGACGACCTCGCCGGGCAGCAGGGGATGGGTGCCCTCGGTCGTCCAGGTCCCGGTGAGCGCCCGCAGGCGCTGCAGCCGCTGCTCCGGCGTCGCCTCGTGCATGCCGCCTCCTCCCGCTCAGCGTCCCGGCGCGACGCCCGCCAGGAACCGCTCGACGATCGCCGTCCACCGCGCGCGGGCGGCGTCGTTGTCCTCGAGCGTCGCCAGTCCCATCTGGGTGGCCACGAGCGACGCCGTCCCGTTCCTCTTCGGCTCGCTGGTGACGACGACCGACGAGCCGTCGACGGCCCGCGTCCGCCAGGTGATGCGCCGGTCGGTGCCGCTGACCTTGAGGTCGCCGCCCGCGACGATCTCCTGCACCGCCGCGTCGGCGTCGGCGAAGGCGCGCCAGCGCTCCATGAGGTCGGCCATGGGCAGCGGCGTCGCGCGGCTGACGCTGGTCTGGAAGGTGCCGTCGGAGCGCTGCCCCGGCACCCGCCGGCCGATGTGGTGCTCGTAGGCGACGGTCACCGACTGCGTCCACCAGCCCCGCTGCGCGAACCCGTCGCCGAGCTCCTCGTAGACCCGCAGGGCGATGGCGCCGTGGTCGAGGCCGGGTGCGCCGATGCCGTCCATGAAGGTCAGCCACTCGCTCCAGGTGCGTCCGGTGGTCCGCTCGATCGGCCCGATGCGGGGGTTGACCGCCATGCCGGCGATCCTGCCGGACGTCGCGGTGCGCGCCGCATGTCGACGTGCTGCCGTCTCGCGGGCCCCGGGACGACGACAGGTCGACGACGGGCGCGCCGGCGTCAGGCGGCGACCGGACCGCCGCCGAGGCCGACCTCGTTGCCGTCGGGGTCGCGGTAGGTCACCTTCCGCACGCCGTTGTCGTAGGTCTCGCGCAGCGCCGGCTCGAGACCGCGGTCGGTGATCGCGGCCACCCGCTCGTCGAGGTCGTCGACGAACAGCGTGACCATCGAGTGGCCGGCGTCCTCGGGCTTCAGTTCCACGTAGACGTGGCGGTGCTCGGCCACCTCCCACACCGCCTCGACGTCGTTGGGCAGGAACGAGGGTTCCGCGCCGAACAGCCGCCCGTACCAGTCGAGGGCGCGCGGCAGGTCGCTCACGGGGACGCCCGCGAAGAGCTCGACGGTCATGCCGGGACGCTAGGCGACCGCGGGCCCCGTCGGGCGGTGGTGACGCAGGATGGGCGGCATGCCGCGGCTGCTCGTCGTCCACCACACGCCCTCGCCGAACCTGCAGGCCGTGCTGGAGGCGGCCCGGGAGGGTGCGGCGATGGTCGAGGAGGCCGAGCTCGTCGAGCGCCCCGCGCTGTCGGCCGGGCCCGCCGACCTGCTCGCCGCCGACGGCGTGCTGCTCGGCACCCCGGCCAACATCGGCTACATGAGCGGCGCGCTCAAGCACTTCTTCGACACCGTCTACTACCCGTGCCTCGATGCCACCGTCGGCCTGCCCTTCGGCGTCTGGGTGCACGGCGGCGACGACACCGCCGGCGCGCTCAGGGCCATCACCACGATCACCGGCGCGCTGCGGTGGAAGCAGGTCGCCGCGCCTCTGAGCCTCACCGGAGCCCCGTCGAAGGACGACCTGGAGGCGGTCCGCGAGCTCGCCGCCACCGTGGCGGTGAGCCTGGAGGACCGCTGAGTCCTAGCCTGCGACGGTGAGCACCCGTCTCGTCGTCATCGGGGGCGACGCCGCCGGCGGCAGCGCCGCCTCCCAGGCCAAGAAGCGCCGGCCCGACCTCGACGTCGTCCTGTTCGAGCGCGGCCGCGCCACCTCCTACTCCGCCTGCGGGATCCCGTACTGGATCTCCGGCACCGTCGACAGCGAGGCGCAGCTGATCGCGCGCACGCCCGAGCAGCACCGCGCCGCCGGCCTCGACGTCCGCATGCGCACCGAGGTCGTCGGCATCGACACCGACAAGGGCGTCGTGCACTGGCGCGAGCTCGACGGCGGCGCCGAGGGCACCGAGCCCTACGACGACCTCGTCCACGCCACCGGCAGCGTGCCGATGCGCCCGCCGGTCGAGGGCATCGACGCGAAGGGCGTCTACGGCGTCCAGGTGCTCGACGACGGCGTCGCGCTGCGCGCCGAGCTCGACAGCGGGCGGGTGCAGAAGGTGGTCGTCGTCGGCGGCGGCTACATCGGCCTGGAGATCGCCGAGGCCTGCCGGGTGCGCGGCCTCGACGTCACCGTGGTCGACCGGTCGCCGCAGCCGGTGGGCACCTTCGACCCCGACATCGGCCGGTTCATCGCCGACGCCGTCCGCGGCGAGGGCATCGAGCTCGTCCTCGGCGACGGCGTCTCCGGCATCGACGTCGGTCCCGACGGGCGGGCGCGGGCGGTGGTGACGGCGAGCGGCCGGGAGCTGCCCGCCGACCTGGTCGTCCTCGGGCTCGGCGTGCGGCCCAACGTGCGGCTGGCGGAGGAGGCGGGCATCCCGCTCGGCACCTCCGGCGGCATCGCCGTCGACCAGCGCATGCGCACCCAGGTGCCCGGCGTCTGGGCGGCCGGCGACTGCGTCGAGTCGGTGCACCGGCTCTCGCGACAGCGGGTCGTCGTCGCGCTGGGCACGCACGCCAACAAGCAGGGCCGGGTGGCCGGCATCAACATCGGCGGCGGCTACGCCACGTTCCCCGGCGTCATCGGGACGGCGGTCACCAAGATCTGCGCCGTCGAGGCCGCCCGCACCGGGCTGGCCGAGGCGGAGGCCGAGCTGGCCGGCTACTCGTTCGTCACGGCCGCCGTCGACTCGACCACCACCGCCGGGTACATGCCGAACGCGGCGCCGATCCGGGTCAAGATGATCGCCGAGCGGCGCAGCGGGCGGCTGCTCGGCGCCCAGGTGGTCGGGCAGAACGGCGCGGCCAAGCGCATCGACGCCCTGGCCATCTGCATCTGGAACGAGATGACCGTCGACGAGGTGCTCTCCCTCGACCTGTCCTACGCGCCGCCGTTCGCGCCGGTGTGGGACCCGGTCCTCATCGCCGCGCGCAAGGCGTTCGAGGCGGTGGAGGCCGACACCCGCGGCTGACCCGGACGCGGCCGTCTCCCTTGACCGCGGGGGCAGGACGCGCGGACCGTCCGGGTCCCGGGCGGGCACCCGGCCCGCCTCCGTCCCGGGGGAGGGACGCCATGCCCCGTCTGGTGCCGGAGTTCGACTACTCCGCCGACATCGAGATCCACCCCGTCGGACCGGGCCCGTTCGGGACCCGGATGGAGGGGACCATCACCGGCGGTGAGGTCTCGGGGGACCGCCTGAAGGGGAGGATCATCAGCGGCGCGGACTGGCTGCTGGTGGGCCCCGACGGCTACGGCCGGCTCGACGTGCGCTTCACGATGCAGATGGTCGACGGCGCCCACGTGTACTTCCAGTACCCCGGGCTGCTCGAGCTGACCCCGACCGTCCTCTCGCTGATGCAGGGCGCCGACGGCGGGACCGACTACGGCGACCAGTACTTCGTCACCACCCCGCGGCTGGAGTCCGGCGACGAGCGCTATGCCTGGGTGAACCAGGCGGTGTTCGTGGGCGAGGGGCGGCTGCAGCCCGGCAAGCGCGTCGAGTACCGCGTCTCCCGGGTGGAGCTCGGGGACTGAGCCGCCTCACCGGGGCAGGGCCGCGGCGATCTGCTCGACGAGGGCGGTGAGCACCGGCTCGGGCGTCGCCAGGTTCACCCGGACGGCGCCCGTCCCGGCCTGCCCGCAGCGGCCGCCGTCGACCACGGCCACCCCGGCCCGCTCCAGCAGCAGGTCGCCGGCCCCGGGCACCCCCAGCTCCAGCCAGGCGAGGTACGTGCCCTCCGGCGGCCGGTGCCGGGCGTGCGGGAGCGACGCGGCCACCAGGTCCGCGAACAGCCGGCGGTGCCGGTCGAGGACGGCGATCGTGTCGTCGAGCCAGCCGACGCCGTCGCGGTAGGCGGCGGTGTTGGCGACGGCGCCCGGCGTCGAGCAGCCGTGCTCCACCGGGTACCCGACCTCGGCCCACAACCGCGCGTCCGCCTCGTTCGACAGCACCAGCTGCGCGCACTTGAGCCCGGCGAGGTCCCATGCCTTGGACGCGCTGGTGGCGGTGAACGCCTGCGCGGCCGTGGTCTCCGACAGCGACGCGTAGGGCACGTGCCGGTGCCCGGGGAAGACCAGCGGCGCGTGCACCTCGTCGGCGAACACGCGGCCGCCGTGCCGGTCGACCACCTCGGCGATCGCCAGCATCTCCGCCGGCTCCAGCACCCGGCCGACCGGGTTGTGCGGGTTGCACAGCACCAGCAGGTGCCCTCCGGCGCGGAAGGCGGCGTCGAGCGCGTCGAGGTCGTAGACGAACCGGTCGCCGTCGCGGGCCATGGGCACCTCGAGCACCTGGCGGCCCAGCGCCGGCGGCACCTCCAGGAAGGGCATGTAGGCCGGCGTCGGCAGCACCACCGGCGACCCGGCCGGCGTCAGGTGTGTGATCGCCGCCGACAGCGCCGCCAGCACGTCGGGCAGCGGCCGCACCCGCTCCGGAGGCACCGTCCAGCCGTGCCGGTCCGCCAGGAACCCGGCGGTGGCCCGCGCCATGTCGTCGGCCAGCCAGTCGGGCAGGTAGCCGAACAGCCCGCGGTCGACGGCGTCGCGCAGCGCCTCGGTCACCGCGGGCGCCGTCCCGAGGTCGGACTCGGCCACCCACGCGCCGAGCGCCTCCGGGTAGCGGGTCCACTTCAGGCTGCCGCGCCCGCGCAGGCCCTCGACCAGGGCGTCGTCCAGGGCGTCGACCAGGGCGTCGTCCAGGGCGTCGTAGGGGGCGTCGTCCACCCGGTGATCGTGCCCCGGCTCAGCGCTCCATGCTCGGGTCGCGCGCCAGGTGCGGGTCCGGGGGTCCGGTCGGGTCCTCGGCCAGCCAGCGCGCGGTGCCCCCGGGGTCGCGGTCGGCGAAGGCGTCGAGGAGTGCCTCGCGGAGGCGGACCTCGCGCAGGCCCGCCGGGGCGCCGTCGTCGAGCCGGTCCTGCACGGCGTGCCACTCGGCCAGCAGCCGGGCGGTCGGCGCCGCGGCCAGCGCCCGCCGCAGCGCCGCCTCGCCGGTGGGCAGCCCGTCGCGCCCGGACTCCTCTCCGGCCAGCCAGCCGCTGAAGACCGCCGTCCCGAGCACGAGCAGGAGCAGGGTCAGCAGGCCGCCGACCTCGCGCAGCGCCGCGGCGCCGGCGACGACCGCCGGGCCGAGCCCCGCGAGCGCCGCGCCGGTCACGGGGTGCGGCAGCTCCGGCAGCACGTCGCCGCACGCGCGGTGCAGCCAGACCAGGACCAGGCCGCCCATCGCGCCGAGCACCGCACCCCAGCCGAGCACCGGCAGGCCCCCGGCGAGGGCTCCGGCGGCGACGAGCGGCACACAGGCGACGACGGCGGCGGTGCGGGCGGTCCCGCGCAGCAGCCGTTCGTGGGTCGGACGGGACACGGGGGACCTCCTCGTCGGCGGCGTCCCCTCCGACCTTCCCGCGCCGGCGGGCCTCCTCCCACCGGGGGAGCCATCCGTCACGGGATCGTCACGTGTCCCGTCCGCGGCGGGCCGGCCTGGCAGGGTGCGGGGCGTGGAGCTGCTGGTCGTGGTCAACCGGGGCGCCGGGAGCGCCGGCGAAGAACGGCTCGCCCGCGCGCTGGAGGTGCTGCGCGGCGGGGCCGGCGTGGAGGTCGCCGTCACCGGCAGCCCCGGCGAGCTCGACGACGTCGTCGCCGCCCGGGGCACCCGCCGGCTGGTGGTGGCCGGCGGTGACGGGTCGGTGTCGGCGGTCGTCGCCGCGCTCGACCGGGCCGGGGACCTCGGCGACCCGCTCGGCATCGTCCCGCTGGGCACCGGCAACGACCTGGCCGGGGCCCTCGGCCTGCCCGACGACCCGGGCGCGGCCGCGCGCGTGGTCCTCGAGGGCACCCCGCGCCGCCTCGACCTGCTCCGGGACGACGCCGGCGGCGTGGTGGTCAACGCCGTGCACGCGGGCATCGGCGTGCGGGCCGCCGGGGAGGCCGCGCGGCTCAAGGACCGCCTCGGCGCGCTGGCGTACCCCGTCGGTGCGGCGCTGGCCGGCACGGGCCCGGGGGAGGCGCTGCGGGTCGCCGTCGACGGCGCCCTGGTCACGGTGCCCGACGGCCGCGCCGCCGACGGGGACACCCCGCTGCTCATGGTCGGCGTCTGCAACGGCCCGACGATCGGCGGCGGCACCGCGCTCGCGCCCGGCGCCGACCCGGGCGACGGCCTGGCCGACGTCGTCGTCAGCGCCGCCACCGGCCCGGCCGCCCGGGTGGCGTTCGCCGCCGCGCTGCTGGCCGGCCGGCACGGCGACCGCGACGACGTCGTGGTCGTGCGCGGGCGGGAGGTCACGCTGTCGGGCGGCCCGGTGGGGCTCGACGCCGACGGCGACCTGCTCGACCCGGTGCCGTCCCGCACGTGGCGGGTGCAGCCCGGCGCCTGGTCCGTCCCGCTGCCGGTCGCGCCGCCGGGCTCAGCCGGCCGGTGACCAGCCGAGCAGCGGGCCCAGGCGCTGCACCATGTCGGTGAGCACCTGCTCGTAGTCGGCCTCGCCGAAGCTGAACGGCAGCGCGAAGACCACCTCGGTCACCTCGCGGAACCCGGCGTGCGCGTACAGCGCCTCGGCGATCTGCTCGGAGGTGCCCAGCAGGTCGGGGGCGAAGAGCATCCCGGCCGGGCCCTGCGGGCTGCGGGTGCGTGGGGTGCGGGCCTCGACGTAGGCGGTGTACCGCGAGCGCTGCTCGTCGGTGGCGGAGTCGGTGGGGATCACCACCAGTCCCTGCGACACCCGGCCGGTGCCGCCGGCCTCGCGGTAGGCGCGGACCTGTGCGGCCTGGACCTCGGCGAAGTCGATCGAGCCGCCCTCGGCCCGGGTGACGCTGCTGGTCAGCAGGTTCATCCCGGCCTGCCCGGCCCACTGCGCCGAGCGGGTGCTGCCGCCGCCGTACCAGAGCCGGCCGCGCAGGCCGGGGGAGTGCGGCTGGACGCGGTCCGACCACTCCTCGACGACGCCCTCGCGGCCGGCGAACGACGCCGCGGGTTCGCCAGCGACCAGCCGCAGCAGCCGCTCGACGCGGCCGTAGGTGAAGTCCTCGACGTCGGCGGTGTCGGGGTAGAGCGCGCCCTTCACGTCGTCCCAGTGCATCGGCGGGCCCACGCTGACGCCGGGGTTCAGCCGCCCGCCGGAGAGGACGTCGACGGTTGCGAGGTCCTCGGCCAGCCGCAGCGGGTTCTCCCACGCCAGCGGCGTGACCGCGGTGCCGAGCGCGATGCGGGAGGTGCGCTGGCTCAGCGCCGCCAGGACGGCGACCGGCGAGGAGATGCCGTACTGCAGGTGCCGGTGCCGCAGCCAGGCACTGTCGAAGCCGAGCCGCTCGCCGAGCTCGACCATCCGCAGCGTCGCCTCGTGCCCGGCGGCCGGGTCGGCCGGGTCGAACGTGCCGAGGGTCAGGAAGCCGAGGTGCTCGAGCGGGGTGCCGGGGGCGGGCATGGCGCCGATCCTGCCCGCCCCCGGCGTGCCCTCAGACGGCGGGCTTGTCGGCCTCGGTCAACCAGTCGCGGAAGAGGTCGTCGAGCTGCTGCCGGCTGACCTCCTCGGCGAGGGCCAGCAGGTCGGCGGTGGTCACGTTGCCGTTCGCGTTGTCCCGGACCCAGGTTCGCAGAAGCTCGCCGAAGGCCGCGTCGCCGATGGTCCGCTGCAGGGCGACGAGGAACGCCGCGCCGCGGTCGTAGACGGCCTCGGCGAAGAGGTTCTCCGCGCCCGGGTCGGTGAGCGACACGGTCCAGAACTCGTCGCCCGCCGGGATGGCCGCGACCCGGGCGTACTGCTGGGCCAGGTAGCCCGCCCTGCGGCTCTCGCTCCACCGCCACTGCAGGTAGGTGGCGAAGCCCTCGTTGAGCCAGATGTCGGCCCACGTCGTCGGGCTGACGCTGTTGCCGACCCACTGGTGGGCCAGCTCGTGCGCCACGGTGGTCTGGCCCGCCACGCCGGAGTACACCGGCCGGGTCTGGGTCTCGAGCGCGTACCCGACGCTGTCCTCGTCGACGATCGCGCCGAACGAGCTGAACGGGTACTCGCCGAGCAGGCCCTCGAAGAAGGCGATCATCTGCGGCTGCAGCGCCAGGCTGGCCGCGGTGGTGGCCGCCCGGGAGGGGCTCAGGCCCGTCTCGACGTAGTTCAGGATCGGCAGCCCGTCCGGCCCGGTCTGCGTGGTCGCGGCGTAGTCGCCGATCGACGCCGTCGCCAGGTAGCTGGCCATCGGGTCGTCGGCCGACCAGGTCCACGTCGTGCGCCCGCCGCTGGTGACCGGGGCACCGACCGGCTCGCCGTTGGCGATCGCCGTCTTGCCCTCGGGCACGGTGATCCGGAAGTCGTAGGTGGCCTTGTCGGTGGGGACGTCGTTGACCGGGAACCAGGTCGGGGCGCCCTCGGCCTCGTTCGCCACCAGGACGCCGTCGGCGAAGGTCACCCAGCCGTACTGGGCGCCGGTGTTGTCCAGCGGCTGCCCCGGGTAGCCGCTGTAGACGACCGTGACCCGGTGGTCCGTGCCGGCCTTGAGCTTCGGCGCGACGGTGACCACCAGCTCGCCGCCGCGGCCGTCGGGGCCCGGGGGGAGTTGGGTGAAGCGGGCCGGCTTGCCGTCGACCAGGACCGACGACGCCGTGAGCCCGCGCAGGTCGAGCGAGAAGCTCGCCAGGTCCTGGGTGGCCCGGAGGCTGACGACGGCGGTGCCGTCGAGGCGGCCGTCGGCGTACCAGGACAGGCCGAGGTCGTAGTGCTGGACGTCGTAGCCGCCGTTGCCGGCGGCGGGGAAGTACGGGTCGCCGCCGGAGGTGCTGCCGTCGGTGTAGCGCGGCGTGCCGGGCGCGCCGGGTGCCGCGGAGGCGGGGCCGGCGACGGCGACGAGGGAGGCGGCCGCGACGAGCGCGGCGGCGGTGCGGACGGTCGGACGGATGCGCATGCAGGTCCTCTCCGAGGGCCCCGGGCGGGCCGGATCGGGTCACCGTAGGAGGCGCACGTTCCCGTCTCGTTCCCGGGAGGTGTCCCGCAACATCCACCGATTCGTTGCGCCTGCGTGACCTGCGCCACTACGGTCGCGCGTCATGACGGCGGCTGCGGACGCCGGGACGCGCCTGCGCCGGGCGCTGACCGGTACCGGCGACGACGAGGGCCCCGTGCGCGCCTTCCGGCTGGCGCGCCGCACCTTCCTGTCCGGCGAGCGGGTGGACATGGGCCCGCTCGCCGCCGAGCTCGGCGTCGACCGCGCGACGCTGTTCCGCTGGGTCGGCAACCGCGACCAGCTCCTCACCGAGGTCATCTGGTCGCTGTTCCTGCCCACCTGGCGCCGCGCGCTCGACGACGCCACGGGCACCGGGGGCCCGCGGGTGGTCGACGCGCTCACCCGTTTCACCCGCGACGTCTGCGCCTCCGCGCCCTTCCGCGCGCACCTGCGCCGCGAGCCCGAGCGGGCGCTGCGCCTGCTCACCACCCGCTCGGCCGACTACCAGGTGCGGGTCACCGGCGCCTTCGCCGCGCTGCTCCAGGACAGCGGCGCCGCCCTGCCCCTGCCGGTCCCCGACACCGCCTACGTGCTCACCCGCGTCGCCGAGTCGTTCATCTACGCCGACCTCATCGCCGGCGCCGAGCCCGACGCCGCCAAGGCCGCCGTCGTCTACGCCGCGCTGCTGCGCTGCCCGGCCCCGCATCCCGGAGAACCGCACCCCGGAGAACCGCCCACCGGAGAACCGCCCACCCAGGAGGAACCGTGACGCTCACCCCGGACCGCACGTCCGCCCCGCTGCCCGGCCGCCTCGGCGACCCCGCCGCCGAGTACCGCACCGACGACCGCGCCGACCGGCGCCTGCGCGAGACGCTCGCCCGCTACGGCCTCGACGCGCAGGCCGCGCCGCCGCCGTTCGGCCCGGAGGCCCCGCTGGAGGACAAGCTGGCGTTCGTCCGCGGCGCCCACGACGGCTTCGAGGGGCTCTACGCCGCGGTCGCCGCGGAGGAGACCCACCGCGACGACGTCACGCGCACCGTGCACGCGGCGCCCGGCCGCGACGGGCACGACGTCCCGCTGTACGTCTTCCGGCCGGCCGGCGTCGAGGGCCCCCTCCCCGGCGTGGTCTACATCCACGGCGGCGGCATGACGATCCTCGACTGCGACAACCGGCTGCACACCCGCTGGTGCGAGGACCTCGCCGCCGAGGGGCTGGTCGTCGTCGCCGTCGACTTCCGCAACGCGGTCACCGCCACCGGCCACGCGCCGTTCCCGGCCGGCCTGCACGACTGCGCCGACGCGCTCACCTGGCTCGACGCGCACCGGGACGAGCTCGGCGCGACCTCGCTGGTGCTGCAGGGGGAGTCGGGCGGGGCGAACCTGTGCCTGGCCTCGGCGCTGCTGGCCAAGCGGGAGGGCCGGCTGGACGCGATCGCCGGCGTCTACGCGATGGTCCCCTACATCTCCGGCGCCTACGGCTGGGACGACGACGCCAAGCGCGCCGAGCTGCCCTCGTTGGTGGAGAACGAGGGCTGGTTCCTCAACACGCTGATGATGGCCATGCTGGTCTCCACCTACGACCCGTCCGGCGAGCACGCCCGCGACCCGCTGGCCTGGCCGTGGTTCGCCACCGTCGAGGACCTCACCGGCATGCCCCCGCACGTGGTGTCGGTCAACGAGCTCGACCCGCTGCGCGACGAGGGCATCGCCTACTACCGCAAGCTGCAGGCCGCCGGGGTGCGCGCGGTGGGCCGGGTGGACCTGGGGCTGACCCACGGCGCCGACTCGATCTTCAAGACCGCCGTGCGCGACGTGTACGACGCCACGGTCGCCGACATCGCCCGGTTCGCCCGCAGCGTGGCGCCCGCCTGAGCCGGGTCGCTGCTCGCCGTCAGCGCACGCGGACGGCGAGCAGCGCGACGTCGTCGTCGGTGGAGCCGGGCACGCCCTCGAGCAGCCGGTCCAGCAGCGCGTCGAGGGGCCGGTCGCCGGCCTCGGCGAAGGCCGCGGCGAGCCGGCCGATGCCCTCGTCGAGGTCGGTGCGCCGCCGCTCGACCAGGCCGTCGGTGTAGAGCAGCAGCGTGCTGCCGGGCTCGAGCCGGGCGCGGTGGGTGTGCCGGGGACGGTCCGGGTCGAGGCCGACGAGCAGGTCGGTGGCGGCGGTGAGCACCTCCACGCGGCCGTCGGGGGAGCGCAGCAGCGGCGGGGGGTGCCCGGCGTTGGTCCACGACAGCACCCGGCCGCCGTCCGAGCGGTCCACCCGGGCGAGGGCGACGGTGGCCAGCGCGCCGGTGCGCAGCCCGCCGACGGCCGCATCGAGCCGGGACAGCGCCAGCGACGGCGGCTCGCCGCCCTCGAAGGCGAACCCGCGCAGCATCGCCCGCAGCTGTCCCATGGTGGCGGCGGCCCGCACGTCGTGGCCGGAGACGTCGCCGATGACCAGCACCGTGGCGCCGTCGGAGTCGTCGAAGGCGTCCCACCAGTCGCCGCCGACCTGCGCCCCGGCGCTGCTGGGCAGGTAGCGGGCGGCCAGCTCCAGGCCGGCCGGGGACGGCAGCTCGCCGAGCAGCGCCCGCTGCAGCGTGGTGGCCACCGACTCCTGCCGGGCCAGCAGCGCCGCGCGGCTCACCGCCTGCGCGGTGTAGCGGGCCAGCGCCAGCACCAGCCCCTGCTCGACGGCGGAGAACTGCCGCGGCTGTGCCCAGACCAGGCTCAGCGTGCCCGGCACCGAGCCCGCGACGGGCAGCGGCAGGTGTGCGGAGGCTCCGACCGGCGGAGGCGAGGGGACCGGGGGGTGCGCGTCGGGGAAGCGCTCCGCCGCGGCCGCGGCGTCGGGCAGGAACACCGCCCGCCCGGTGGCCAGCGCCGCCGTCGGCGGGGAGTCGACGCCCAGCGGCAGCGATGGCAGGTCGCCGTCGGCCGGGGCGCCGGCCGACACGACCTGCAGCCGCCGCCCGGCCGGGTCGACGAGGGCCAGGCAGGTCCACGAGGTGCCCAGCGCGTCGGCCGCGGCGGCGGTCACCGCGGCCGCGACGTCGGGCAGGGTGGCCGCGTCGGCGAGCGCCTCCGCGAAGCGCAGCAGCAGCCGGTTCTGCTCGCTGGTGCGCCGGGCGCCGGCGATGGCCGCCCGCAGGCGCAGCTCCGAGGCGGCCAGCCCGGCGATCTGGGTGAGCACCTCGACGTCGGTGTCGGTCCAGTCGCGCGGGCGCCCGTCGATGGCGCAGACCGCGCCGACCACGTCGCCGTCGGGCCCGACCAGCGGCACGCCGCAGTAGGCGACGACGCCGAGGTCGGCGATCGCGCCGTTGCCGGCGAGCACCTCCACCTCGCGGGCGTCGCGGACGACCAGCGGCTGCGCGGTGGCCCGCACGTACTGGCAGAAGGAGTGGCTCAGCGGCGTGCGGCGGCGCTGCTGCCAGGCGTCGGGCAGGCCGACGGCCCCGGGGAACACCTGCTCGTCGGGGCCGACGAGGGTGACCAGCGCGGTGGGGACGTCGAGCATCGTGCGGACGAGGGTGGCCAGCCGGTCGAGGTCGGCGTCGGCGACGGCCGGATCGTCCGCCGGATCGTCGGCCGGGTCGTCGGCCGGGCCGTCCTCGCTGGTCACGCGGCCACGGTAGTCGCCGGGGCGGACATCCCGGCCGCCCACCGGGGCGGGCCGGTCATTCACGGGGTGTTCGCCGCGCCGCCGGCGGGCCGTCCACCCCGACAGGATGGGCTGCCGTGCGGGCCGCCCGGTGAGGGCCGCCGGCCGAGCCCGCGGAGGCCCTCGTGACCCGTCTCTCGCGTCGCCGCGCCGGCGTCGCCGGTGTTGCCGGCGCACTGTTCGCCGTCCTGCTCGGATCCGCCGTCCCGGCGTCGGCCGCGCCCCCGGGCGGCGCGCCGGGCGGCGGACCCACCGCCGGGGAGGGCGAGCTGCTCGTGATCGGCCACCGCGGCGCCTCGGGGTACCGCCCCGAGCACACGCTGGCGGCCTACGAGCTCGCCGCCCGGATGGGCGCGGACTCCATCGAGTGCGACGTCGTCAGCACCGCCGACGGCGTGCCGGTGTGCCGCCACGGGAACGAGATCGGCGGCACCACCGACGTCGCCGACCACCCCGAGTTCGCCGACCGGCGGACCACGAGGACCGTCGACGGCGTCGAGCTGACCGGCTGGTTCACCGAGGACTTCACGCTGGAGGAGCTGCGGACGCTGCGCGCGGTCGAGCGGCTGCCCGAGGTCCGCGGGGAGAACACGCTCCACGACGGCCTGTACCCGGTGCCCACGGTCGAGGAGTTCCTCGACCTGCGTGCCGACCTCAGCCGGGAGCTGGGGCGCGAGATCGGGGTCCACGTCGAGACCAAGCACCCCACCTACTTCGACTCGATCGGCCTCTCCCTCGAGGAGCCGCTGGTCGCCGAGCTCCGCGACGCCGGCCTGGACAGCCGTCACTCGCCGGTGTTCCTGCAGTCGTTCGAGACGGCGAACCTGCGCGACCTCGACGCGCTGGTCGAGGTGCCGCTCGTGCAGCTGCTGTCGGCGAGCGGCGCGCCCGCCGACCTGGTGGCCGCGGGGGACCCGCGCACCTACGCCGACCTCTCCACCGTCGGGGGCCTGGCGGAGATCGCGGCGTACGCCGACGGCGTGGGCCCGGAGAAGGACCAGGTGATCCCGCGGCTGGCCGACGGCAGCCTGGGTGAGCCGTCGTCGTTCGTGGACGACGCGCACGCGGCCGGGCTGCTGGTGCACCCGTACACGTTCCGCAACGAGAACACCTTCCTGCCCGCCGACCTGCGCGAGGGCACGGACCCGGCCGGCCACGGGCGGGCGGTGGAGGAGCAGCTGGCGTTCTGGGCGACCGGCATCGACGGGGTGTTCACCGACCACCCCGACGCCGCCGTCGTGTCCCGGGAGCTGTTCACCCGGGGCGAGCGCGCCGCCTGAGCGCCCGCGTCTCCCGGCGGCGGCTCACCGCTGCCGGGGGACGCGGCCCAGCAGGTGGAACTCCGGGTTGGGCGGGATGGCGGCGAAGTGCGCCAGCCGGTTGGACAGGGCGAAGAACGAGGTGATCGCGCCGACGTCCCAGACGTCCTCCTCCGTGAGGCCGTGCCCGCGCAGCCGGTCGAGGTCGTCGGCGGTGACGGCGGCGGGCTCGGTGGCCAGCCGGACGGCGACGTCGAGGACCGCGTGCAGCCGCGGCGACACGGGGGCCTTGCGCCAGTCGACGGCGACCAGGTCGGCCAGCAGCGGGTCGCGGGTGCGGATGCGGGCGATCGCCCCGTGCGCGACGACGCAGTAGGCGCAGTCGTTGGCCGCGCTGGTGGCCACCACGATCAGCTCCCGGTCACCCGTGGACAACCCGGGGGTGTCCTTCTCCATGAGCGCGTCGTGCATCGCGAAGAACGCGCGGGCCTCGTCCGGGCGCCAGGCGAGGGCGGCGAAGACGTTCGGCAGGAAGCCCGAGCGCTCCTGCACCTCGGCGTAGCGCTCCGCGAGGTCGGCGGGCAGGCCGGCGGGGTCGGCGACGGGGAAGCGGCTGATCGGGGTGTCGGCGGTCACGCCGCGCAGCCTCCCGCGCCGCCCTGCCCGCCGTCGACCGCCCGCCGTCGACCGGCCGCCCGTCGGCGCCGCCGGGCAGAGTGGGGGCCGTGTCCCGCCGGAGGTCGGTCCTGCTCGCGCTCGCCGTGCTGGCCGGCGGGTGCACGGCGGCCGAGCAGCCGGCGGTCACCCCGCCCTACCGGCTCGAGCCGGCCTGCCCGGCGCCCACGTCGCCGACGGTGGTGTCCGCGGCGCTGGTCAACGAGGTGGTGGCGGTCAGCGACCTGCCGTACTGGCAGGCCGGCGACGTCGGCGCCAGCGCCCGGCTCTCCGACGGCCGGCTGGTGTGGGTCTTCGGCGACACCGTGCGCGCCGACGGCGTCGAGCCGCGGCTGGTGGCCAACTCCGTGCTGCTCACCTCGGGCACCTGCGTCGCGCAGCTGCTGCCGCCGGGGGAGGGGCCGGTGGTGCCCGACGTGGCCGCCGGCCAGGTGCAGTGGCCGATGTCGGTGGTCGTGCTGCCGCCCTCGCCGGGGCTCGCGTACCGGGGCGTCGACGACGTCGTCGTCGTGATGAGCGCACGCACCGAGCGCGGCGACGGCACCGGAGGCCTGCTCGACTTCCGCTTCCGCGGCACCTCCGCGGCGGTGTTCACCGTGACCGACGGCGGGGCGCCGCAGCCGCTCGAGGTGCTGGAGGTGACGCCCGACGACCCGTCGGCGACGCAGGTCAACTGGGGCGCGGCCGCCACCGTGAGCGGCGGGTGGGCCTACGTCTACGGCACCCGGCTCACCGGGGAGCCGCTGGTGTTCGGACGGGAGCTGTACGTGGCCCGGCTGCCGGTGGCCGACCCCGCCGACCGCTCCCGCTGGGAGTTCTGGGACGGCGCCGCCTGGCAGCCCGACATCGCCGCGGCCGCGCCGGTGCTGCCCGCCGACGGCGGGGTGTCGCAGACGCTGTCGGTCGACCGGGTCGGCGACACGTGGGTGGCGGTGTCCAAGCGCGGCGGCGACCTCGCCGACTTCGTCTACACCTGGACCGCGCCGGAGCCGACCGGCCCGTGGACGCCGAGCCGGGCGCTGCCCGCACCGGCCGGCTACGACACCGGGCGGCTCACCTACGCGCCGCTGGCCCACCCGGAGGTCCCGCTGGCGTCGGGCGGGCTGCTGGTGTCGGTGTCGCGCAACACCACCGACCTGGCCCAGCTGCTCGCGGAGCCCGAGGTGGGGCGGCCGCTGTTCGCCGAGGTGCCCCGGCCCTAGGCCCGGCCCCTGCCGGCGATGTGCACCTGTGGTGCGTTCCGCGGGCCGGAGTGCGCCATCGGCGCACACCACCGTCCCGACTCCGCCGTCATGCCCCACTCGGACGCGCTCCCGACCGCGGTGGGTTCGGGGAAGGGCGGTCAGCCGGCGGTGACGACGCGGTCGCGACCGGCGCGCTTGGCCCGGTACAGCCGGGCGTCGGCGAGGCCGAGCAGCTGGGCCGGCGTGCGGTCGGTGACCTCCGCGGTGCTCGCGGCGCCGACGCTGATCGTCACCGGCAGCTCGCCGGTGAGCGGCGCCCACGGGTGCGCGGCGACCGCGCGGCGGACGTCCTCGAGGTGCGCGGCGGCCCGGTCGGCGTCGGTGCCGGCGAGCACCAGCACGAACTCCTCGCCGCCCAGCCGGGCCGCGAAGGAGGTGGCGCCGGGCAGCGCGGTGTCCTGCAGGAGGCCCGCGACCGTGCGCAGCACCTCGTCGCCGACGGCGTGCGAGCAGGTGTCGTTGACCCGCTTGAAGTGGTCGAGGTCGAGCAGCGCGACGACGACCAGCTCGTCGGCGGTGGCCGGCGCGGCCAGCAGCCGGGGCAGCTCCTCGTCGACGTGCCGGCGGTTGTACAGGCCGGTCAGCGGGTCGCGCAGCGACAGCTCCCGCCAGCGGCGGCTCTGCCGGCGGGCCTCGGTGGTCTCGTACATCGCCTGCAGCGCGCGGGCGCGGGCCTCGCGCTGCGCCGACTGCTGCTCGACGAGCTCGGCGACGTAGCGCTTGTGCTCCTCGAACGCGGCGCGGTGGTCGCCGGCGGCGGCGTGCAGCTCGGCCTGCTCGGCGCGGGCGCGCACCCGGATCGAGGCCAGCCCGTGCTCGGCGCAGCGGCGCAGGCACTCGGCCAGCGTGCGGTCGGCGGCGTCCACCTCGCCGCGCAGGCGCTGCACCTCGGCGAGGGTGAGCAGGAAGTCGGCCCCGGCGTCGCCGTCGTGCGAGGCGTCGAGCGCGCGCAGCCCCGGCAGCAGGGCGGCCTCGGCCTCGTCCAGCCGGCCCAGGCCCATGAGGGCGCGGGCCACGGTGTCGAGCCGGCCGACGTCGAGGGGCACGCCGTGCTCGGCGGCGAGCGCCTGCAGCCGGTCGCTGTGCTCGAGCGCCGACTCGAACCGGCCGGAGAGGGTGTCGGTGTAGGCGCGGTTGTTGAGGATGCGCAGCTGCCGGTCGACGTCGCCGAGGTCCTCGGCCAGCCGGAGCACCGCCGCGTAGCGCTCCGGGGCGGCCGGGTCGCGGGACAGACCCAGCACGTCGGCTATCCGGACCAGGTGGTCGACCCGGAGCGCCGGCAGGTCGTCGTCGTCGAGCAGGTCGACCGAGACGACCGCGTGCTCCAGCGCGCCGGCGAGGTCGCCGAGCTCCTGGAACACGGCGGTGAGCACGAAGGAGCTGCGGGCCAGCAGATGGCGGTGGCCGGTGTCGGTGGCCCAGCGGTGCACCTCCTGGGCGGTGCGGCCGGCGTCGGAGACGGCGCCGCGGCGGCGCAGCAGGTCGGCGCAGACGAGGCGGGCGCGCTGCTCGAGGTCGGCGCGGCCGAGCTCGCGGGCGGTGGCGAGCGCGGCCTCGGCGCGGTCGGCGGCGGAGCCGGCGTCGAAGCGCGACAGCGTCTCGAGCTCGTCCAGGACGGTGGCCAGCGCCGCCCCGGCGTCGGCCCGCGGGGGTACCGCGGGCACCGGGTCCTCCCGGACGGCCAGACTGGTCACGGCCTCGGGATCGGCAGCCCCGGCTCCGGTACTGAGTCGTCCCGGATCAGGACCACCCCGACGGGTGAGCACCGCGCTCAGCCCCCGGCCAGCAGGGCGCGGACGGCGTCGACGGTGTCGGCGTCGGCGGCGGTGCGGTCGGGCCGGTAGCGCAGCACCCGGGCGAAGCGCAGCGCGACGCCGCCGGGGTAGCGGGTGCTGCGCTGGGCGCCGTCGAGGGCCACCTCGACCACCACCTCCGGCCGCAGCTCCAGGCCCCAGTCGTGCTCGGTGCGGGCGTGCGCCGGGAAGGTGGCCGTCTGCCAGTCGAGCAGCTCGTCGGTCATGCCCTTGAACGTCTTGCCGACCATGAGCGGCTCGCCGCCGTCGGGGTCGCGGGCGCCGAGGTGGATGTTGGACAGCTTGCCGGTGCGCCGGCCGTACCCCCACTCCACGCCGAGGACGACGAGGTCGAGGGTGTGCACCGGCTTGACCTTCTGCCAGGCGCGGCCGCGGCGGCCGGCGGCGTAGGGCGCGTCGAGGGCCTTGACCACCACGCCCTCGTGCCCGGCCGACAGCGCGTCGTCGAGCACGGCGGCGGCCTCCTCGGCGGTGGGCCGCCGCGCGCCGGGCATCCGCAGCGGGGCGGCGTCGTCGGCGGCGAGCAGCCCGTCGAGGACGGCCAGCCGGGTGGCCAGCGGCTCGTCGAGCAGGTCGCGGCCGTCGAGGTGCAGCACGTCGAAGAAGAACGGCGAGAGCAGGACGGCGGCCGCGTCGCCGGGGTCCGTGCCGTCGCTGCCGAAACGGCTCATCGTGTCCTGGAACGCGCGGGGGCGGCCGTCGTCGTCGAGGGCGAGGGTCTCCCCGTCGAGGACGGCGGTGCGGCAGGGGAGCGCCCGCACCCGCTCGACCAGCTCCGGGACGCCGCCGGTGACCTCGCGCAGCGTGCGCGTCCACACCCGGACGTCGTCGCCGTCGCGGTGTACCTGGATGCGGGCGCCGTCGAGCTTGTGCTCCACGGTGACCTCGCTCCCGAGGTCGCCCAGCGCCGCGTCGAGCGAGGAGCCGGGGCTGGCCAGCATCGGCCGCACCGGGCGGCCGACCCGCAGGCCGACGGCGGCCAGCGCCTCCTCGCCCCCGGACAGGGCGGTGGCGGCGGTCTCGTCGAGGCGGCCGGTGAGCATGGCCGCCCGGCGCACCACCGCGGGCGGCACCTCCGCGGCGGCGGCGACCGCGTCGAGCAGCACGCCCTCCAGCGCGCCCTGGCGCAGCTCGCCACCGAGCAGCCGGGTGAGGAAGCGCTGCTCGTCGGCGGTGGCGGCCGACAGCACCTCGCCCAGCAGCGCGGCGCGGCGGGCGGTGGCGCCGGACCCGGTGGTGCCGGCCAGCGCGGTGAGCGCGGCGTCGACCGCGGCGACGGTCAGCGACGGCGCGTCCGCCGGCGGCGGCACCGCGCGCGACAGCGTGCGCCAGCCGACGCCGACGCGGCCCTGCGGCAGCTCGCCGGCCAGCCACGCGGCGACCGGGCGGACCTCGGCGGGGGCCGCGGCGCGCAGCGCGCCGGCGATCGCGGCCGCCTTCGCCGTGCGGGCGCGGGTGGCCGCCACCGCGGCCGAGGCGGCGACGACGTCGGCGAGCAGCACCCCGCCATGCTGGCAGCCGGGTACGACAGCGCCGGTCTCCCGCGCGGGCCCGGACGCGGTCAGCGCAGCGCCAGCTCGGTGCCGGCCGAGAGCCACCGCGCCGTCACCTCGCGGCCCGCGGCCAGCAGCGCCCGCGCGCCGCCGGTGTCGCGCGGGCCGGTGGGCAGCCGGTCGAGCAGGCCCGCGGCCCAGGCGTCGGCGACGTGCGGCAGCACCTGCACCCGCGGGTCGGCGAGCGCGCCGGCCACCGCGGCCCGGTTGGCCACCGTGCGGGCCACGGTGAACGCCTGCAGCACGGTGTCCAGCGCGCCGGGGCCGGCCTCGACCGGCGCCACGTAGGGGTCGCGGTCGGGATCGGCCGGCACGCCGCAGGCCAGCGGGCCGGCCGCGCGGGGGTGCGCGGCGCAGCGGCCCTCGACGGCGGTCACCGGCGCCAGGCCGCAGTCGAGCACCAGCACGCGGTCGTCGGGGCCCGCGTCGGCGAGCGCGCCGGCCACCGGGACGCCGTCGACGATCCCGCCGTCGACGTGCAGGTGCCCGTCGGGCAGCCGGACGGGCGCGAACAGCCCGGGCAGCGCGCAGCTCGCGGCGAGCACGTCGCCGACCGGGCCGGTGCGGTGCCGGGCCGCCGCGCCGCAGTCGAGGCAGGTGGTCGTGACCGACAGCGGCACGGCGAGCTCGCCGAGGTCGTGCGCGGGGACGTGGTCGGCGACCAGCCGGCGCAGCGGCCGGTCGTCGAGGAAGCCGGCGCCGCGGCGCAGCGAGCGGGCCAGGCCGCGGGCGCGGGCGGGCCAGCCCGGGCGCAGCACCCGGCCCATCGCCGGGTCCGACCACAGCTCGGTCAGCCGCGCGGCGCGGTCGGGACCGGGCGCGGCGGCGAGGAAGGCGGCGTTGACCGCGCCCACCGAGGTGCCGTGCAGGGCGTCGACGGCGAGGCCGGTGTCGAGCAGGGCGCGCAGGGCGCCGGCCTGGAAGGCGCCCATGGCGCCGCCGCCACCGAGCACGAGGTGGGTCCGCGGGGTCACCGGACCCATGGTGCACCGGAGGTGGCCGGTGGGTGGCCGTGCGGTGTCGCGCCTCAGCGCGGGTGCGCACCATGCCGTCAACGCGCGGCGCACCATGCCCTCACCGCGCGGTGCGCACCATGCCCTCCTGGGCCACGGTGAGCACCAGCCGCCCGCCGCGGTCGAACACCCGGCCCGAGCACATCGCCCGCCCGCCGCCGGCCCAGGTGCTCTCCTGCTCGCAGAACAGCCAGTCGTCGGCGCGGGCCGGGCCGTGGAACCAGACGGCGTGGTCGAGGCTCGCCGTCGCCAGGCCCGGGGCGCCGATCACCGTGCCGTGCGGGGCGACGGCGGTGGCCAGCAGCAGCATGTCGGTGGCGTAGGCCAGGGCGACGGCGTGCGCGAGCGGCTCGTCCGGCAGCGTCTCGCGGGAGCGGAACCAGAAGCGCTGGCGGGGCGGTGCGGGCTCACCGCGGCCGGCGGCGACGCGGGGCAGCGGGCCGTCGAAGCGGAAGTCGAACGGGTGCCGCCGGTCCAGCCAGTCCAGCCACGCGCGGACGGGGGCGGGGGCGTCGGCCAGCGCCTCCTCCGGCCGCGGCAGGTCCTCCGGCGGGGTCGCGGCGAGCGCGGGCACCTGGTGCTCCGGGCCGGCCTGCGGCCGGGTGAAGGAGCAGGTCAGCACGAGGATGGCGGCCTCGCCCTGCCGGGCGGTCACCTCGCGGGTGGTGTAGCTGCCCCCGTCGCGGACGCGGGCGACGGCGAGGTCGACGGCCGCCGACGGGTCGCCGGGGCGGACGAAGTAGGCGTGCAGCGAGTGCACCGGACGGCCGGCGTCCACCGTGCGCGCGGCGGCGGCCAGCGACTGCGCCACCACCGCGCCGCCGAACGCGCGCTCCCCGGCGGGGCCGCCGCGCGGCGCGGCGCGCAGGACGTCGTCGCCGGAGTCGGAGAGGTCCAGCAGCGCGGCCAGGGGTGCGCGGGGGGAGGGCGGCGGCACGGCGGGGAGTCAAGCACCCCCGCCGGTCACCGTGAGGGCGACGCCCCCGGCGAGCCGGTAGGGCGCGGGCGCCACCAGGTCGCCGACGACGCGGCGCAGCCGGGACACCTCGGCCCGCGCGGCGACCACGTGCCCGTCGTCGCCGAACAGCGCCCGGCCGAGCGCCGCGGCGTCGAGCCCGGCCGGGCCGGCGGCGGCCACCAGGGCGAGCACCTGCGCCTGCCGGCGGGTGAGCCCCGCGGACCAGGAGCCCTCGCCGCCGCGCACCCGCAGCACGGGCGCCGCGGTGAGGTCGAGCTCGGCCGACACCGGCGCGCGGGCCTCCGCGGGGCGCAGCAGCCAGCCCTCGCCCAGCCGCTCGGGCGTGCACAGCCCGAGCCCGGCGACGGCGAGCGGCCGGCCGGCCCGCGGGACGGCCACCCGGGCGCCCGCGGCGACACCGGAGCGGGCGGCGACCCAGCCGTCGTCGTCGACGAGCAGCAGGGGCCCCCGCGCGGTGCCCAGCACCGGCCCGGCCGCGCGGCGCAGCCGGTCGAGGTGCTGCTCGTGCCGCCGCCACAGCCCGTTCTCGGCCAGCCGCACCGAGGTCTCCACCAGCGCCCCGATCGCCGGGTGCAGGGTGAGCGCCGGCCCGCTGACGTCGACCACCCCGAGCAGCTCCCCGGTGACCGGCGAGTGCACGGGCGCCGCCGAGCAGTACCAGGGGTGCTGGGCGGCCTCGAAGTGCTCGGCGGAGAACAGCTGCACCGGCGCCGCCTCGGCCAGCGCCGTCCCGATGGCGTTGGTGCCCACGGCGGCCTCGGTCCAGGTGGCGCCCTCGGCGAACCCGAGCCGGTCGGCGTGCCGGCGGGTGGCCGCCGACCCGTCCCGCCACAGCACCACGCCGTCGGCGTCGGTGACGACGACGAGGCCGTGCGAGGCCTCCGCGACGCCGACGAGCACCTGCCGCAGCTCGTCGACCACCGCCTCCAGGCCGGAGGTGCGGCGGCGGGCCTGCACCGCTTCGGCGGGCAGCGGGTCGCGCGGCCGGGGCCGGTCGGGGTCCATGCCCAGCCCCAGCACGCGCGACCAGGACCGCTCGACCACCCGGCGCGGGCGCACCGGCGGACGGCCGCCGGCGAGGACGGCGTCGTGCACGCGGGACAGCACGCGGGCGTGCGTGGACAGGTCGGTGCCGGGCGCGACCGCCGACCACGCGGGCACCGGCGCCTCCTCGGCGTGCAATGCGCTGCAACGCTCCCGCCGCAGGTCCGGCGGGTGCTGTGCTGCACATCACACCACGTGTGCTGCTCGCCAGGGAGGACCCCGCATGACCTCGACCCTCGACACCCCGTCCACGGCCCCCTCCACCACCCCGGCCACCCGCGCCCGGGCCTGGTTCGCCGACCTCGAGGACGCGCTGCGCGCCCGCGACGTGGACCGCGCCGCCGGGCTGTTCGCCGCCACCAGCTTCTGGCGGGACCTGGTCGCGTTCACCTGGAACATCACGACCGTCGAGGACCGGGCCGGCGTCGCCGACCTGCTCACCGCCACCCTCGACCGCACCGACCCCTCCGGGTTCGCCGTCAGCGAGGAGCCGACCGAGGACGACGGCGTCACCACCGCCTGGTTCACCTTCGAGACGGCGGTCGGCCGGGGGCGGGGCCTGGTGCGCCTCGTCGAGGAGGACGGGCAGCCGCGGGCCTGGACGTTCCTCACCACGCTGTACGAGCTGACGGGCCACGAGGAGCCGCGCGGGCCCGGCCGGCCGAAGGGTGCCGAGCACGGGATCAACCGGGAGCGGCTGACCTGGGCCGAGCGCCGTGCACGGGAGGACGCCGAGCTCGGCCGCACCACCCAGCCCTCCGTCCTCGTCGTCGGCGGCGGCCAGGGCGGCGTCGCGCTCGGGGCACGGCTGCGCCAGCTCGGCGTCCCGGCGCTCGTCGTCGACCGGCACGCCCGGCCCGGTGACCAGTGGCGCGGCCGCTACAAGTCCCTCTGCCTGCACGACCCGGTCTGGTACGACCACCTGCCCTACCTGCCGTTCCCCGACAACTGGCCGGTCTTCGCCCCCAAGGACAAGATCGCCGACTGGCTCGAGTCCTACGTGCGCGTCATGGAGATCCCGTACTGGGGCTCCACCGAGGTGCGCAGCGCCGCCTACGACGAGGCGGCCGGCGAGTGGACCGTGCAGGTGGTCCGCGACGGCGAGGAGCTCACCCTCCGGCCGAAGGAGCTCGTGCTCGCCACCGGCATGAGCGGCAAGCCCAACGTGCCCGAGATCCCCGGCCAGGACGTCTTCCGCGGCGAGCAGCACCACTCCTCGGCCCACCCCGGGCCGGACGAGTACGCCGGGAAGCGGGTGGTCGTCATCGGCAGCAACAACTCCGCCTTCGACATCTGCGGGGCGCTGTGGGAGCACGGCGCGCAGGTGACGATGGTGCAGCGCTCCTCCACGCACATCGTCAAGAGCGACAGCCTCATGGAGATCGGCCTGGGCTCGCTCTACAGCGAGGAGGCCGTGGCCGCAGGCATGACCACGGAGAAGGCCGACCTGACCTTCGCCTCCATCCCGTACCGGATCCTGCACGAGTTCCAGATCCCGGCCTACGAGCAGATGCGGGAGCGCGACGCCGACTTCTACCGCCGCATGGAGGAGGCCGGCTTCTGGCTCGACTGGGGCGACGACGGGTCGGGCCTGTTCATGAAGTACCTGCGCCGCGGCTCGGGCTACTACATCGACGTGGGCGCCGCCGACCTGGTGGCGAACGGCGACGTCGCGCTGGTCCACGGGCAGGTCGTGCGGCTCACCGAGGACGCCGTCGTCCTGGACGACGGGACGGAGCTCCCGGCCGACCTCGTCGTCTACGCCACCGGCTACGGGTCGATGAACGGCTGGGCGGCCGACCTCATCAGCCAGGAGGTCGCCGACCGGGTCGGGAAGGTGTGGGGCCTGGGCTCGGACACCACCAAGGACCCGGGCCCCTGGGAGGGCGAGCAGCGCAACATGTGGAAGCCCACCGCCCAGCCGGCGCTGTGGTTCCACGGCGGCAACCTGCACCAGTCGCGGCACTACTCGCTGTACCTCGCGCTGCAGCTGAAGGCGCGCCAGGTGGGCATCCCGACGCCGGTGTACGGGCAGGCGCAGGTGCACCACCGGCGGTGAGCGGCCCGGCGCCGGGGAGCCCCGCGCTCCCCGGCGCCGGCGCCCGCCGTCCCCCGGCGGGCGGTCCGGTGCGGCACTAGTGTCCGGACGGTCGCACCCACCGCCGCGGGAGTCGCATGAACCTCGAGAAGGTCGTCTTCGGCTTCTTCGTGCTGCTCGCCGCCACCATCAACTTCGGGTTCTTCATCGGCGACATCGACGACCCGGCCGTGCACAACGTCTACGAGCTGTTCGCGGCGCTGGTGGTCAGCCTCATCGCCACGGTGCTCAAGTTCGGCGACCGCACGCAGATCGGCGCCGTGCACCTGGCCACCAGCCTGGTCGCGGACCTGCAGCTCATCGCCGCCACGATCACCTGGGCGTGGGCGGTGCACGTCTCCGCCGAGGGTCTGACGGCCACCGCCACGGCGAGCATGGTGTCGCTGTCGGGCGGGGCGCTGGTGGCCAACATGGTCTCGGTGGTGCTGCTGGTGATCGAGACCGTGTCCTTCCAGCGCCACTGAGCGGACGCCGACCGTGGAGACCGCGCCGCCGCCCCCGGTGACCACCCGCGGCCGCCGCGTGCGCCGCCGTCCGGTCGTGCCGCGAGCGGAGGGCTCGGCGACGGTCTTCACCGTCCTGCGGCGGATGCGCGCGCCGCTGATCACGCTGATCGTCATCTTCTTCGTCAGCGTCCTGGGCCTCTCGCTGATCCCGGGCGTCGACGCCGAGGGGCAGCCGGCCCGCCTGAGCCTCTTCGACGCCTTCTACGTCATGAGCTACACCGCGACGACGATCGGCTTCGGCGAGATCCCGTTCGCCTTCAGCTACGCCCAGCGCATGTGGACGACGGCGACGATCTACCTGACGGTCGTCGGGTGGGCGTACGCGATCGGGTCGCTGCTGGCGCTGGTGCAGGACCGGGCGTTCCGCCAGGCGCTGGCGCTGCGGCACGTGTCGCGCAAGGTCACCCGGCTGCGCGAGCCGTTCCTGCTCGTCGCCGGCTACGGGCAGGCGGGGGAGAACCTCGGCGCCTCCCTCGACGCGCTGGGCCGCCGGTTCACCGTCGTCGACATCTCCGAGACCCGCATCGACGCCCTCGAGATCGCCACCTACCGCGGGGACGTGCCGGGGATCGTCGGCGACGCCCGCGACCCGCACGTCCTCGGCGTCGCCGGCCTCGGGCACCCGTGGTGCGAGGGCGTGCTGGCGCTGACCGGCGACGACGAGGCCAACCTCGCGGTGACGATGGCGGCGGCGCTGCTGCGCCCGGAGCTGCCGGTGGTGTCGCGGACGACGTCGCCGATGGTGGCCGAGCGGATGGCCGGCTTCGGGTCGCCCACCGTCGTCAACCCCTTCGACCGCTTCGGCGACCACCTGCGCCTGGCGCTGCGGACCCCGGCGTCCTACCAGCTGATGACCTGGCTGGAGAGCGGCCCGGGCGCGGAGCTCACCCCCCGGGGCACGGCGCCGGCGCCCGGCCGGTGGGTGGTCTGCGGCTACGGGCGCTTCGGCCGGCACTTCGCCGCCGACCTCCGCGCCGAGGGCCTGGAGGTGACCACCGTCGACCCCTCGCCCGAGGAGGAGCCGACGATCGTCGGCGACGCCGCGGACCTCGACGTCATCCGGTCCGCCGACCTCGCCGGCGCCGTCGGGCTGGTCGCCGGCACCGACAACGACACCACCAACCTGTCGCTGATCGCCGAGGCCCGGCGGATCAACCCCGGCCTGTTCGTCGCCGCCCGGCAGAACCAGCCGGCCGACACCGCGCTGTTCGCCGCGATGGAGGTCGACGCGCTGCTGGTCCCCACCGAGGTGGTCGCCCACGACGCCTACGCCCGGCTGAGCACCCCGCTGCTGTGGCGCTTCCTGCGCGAGCTGCCCGGGCAGAGCGACGAGTGGTCGGCCGGCGTCGTGGACCGGCTGCTCGACGCGTGCGGCACCCACCTCGAGGCGCTCTGGAAGGTGCGCCTCACGGCGGAGGACGCGCCTGCCCTCCACCCCCGGCTGGCCCGCGGCGGGTTCCGCCTCGCCGACCTGCTGCGCGACCCCGCCGACCGCGACCGGACGCTGCTCGCCGTCCCGCTGCTGGTGCTGCGCCGGGGCGAGGCCCTCCTGACCCCGGACGGCGACCTGGAGCTCGAGCCCGGCGACGAGCTGCTGTTCGCCGGCCGCGCCGCGGTGCACCGCGAGGTGGAGGCGACCCTGTTCATCGACGGCGTGGCCGACTACCTGGTCACCGGCCACCGGGTGCCGTCGAGCTGGATCTGGCGCAAGCTCAGCCGGTCGACGCCGGCCGCGGACGCTCCCGCCGCGCCCTGAGCGCCCGGCGCCGACGTCCACGAGGGGGAACGCATGACCGAGCAGGGCCCGGGCCGGCGCCTGGTCGACCGCCTCACCGGCCGCTCCGACGCCGTCCGGCCGCCGGAGCTGCGCACCGACGACAACCGCTCGGCGTCCAAGCTGGAGCTGTTCTTCGACCTGGCCTTCGTCCTCGTCCTGACCGAGCTGGCCAAGGCGCTGCGCGAGGACGTCACGGTGCACGGCTACCTCGTCTTCGCGGGGCTCTTCGGCGCGGTCTGGTGGTCGTGGGTGAGCTCCACGCTCTACGCCAACCGCTTCGACCACGACGACGTCGTCTACCGGGTCTACAAGCTGGCCAGCATGGCCGCCGTCGTGGGGCTGGCGGCCTCGGCGTCGGAGGCCACGGGTGAGCGCGCCACCGTCTTCGTCGTCTGCCAGCTCGTGCTCCGCGGCCTGCTGCTGCTGCAGTACCGCCGCGCGCACGTGCACGTGCCCGATGCCCGGCCGATCACCCGGCTGTACCTGACCGGCGCGGCCGCCGGTGCGGCGTTCTGGGCGGTGTCGCTGGCGGTGCCGCGGCCGGCCGCCTACGCGTTCTGGCTCGCCGCGGTGCTCGTCGAGGCGCTGGTGCCGCTGCTCGCGACGCGGACCTCGGCCGAGGTGCCGGTGCACGTCGAGCACCTGCCGGAGCGGTTCGCGCTCTTCGTCATCCTCGTGCTCGGCGAGCCGGTGGCGGCCGTGGCGCACGGCCTCTACGACGCGAAGTGGACGGCGAACTCGGTCGTCGTGGCGGCGCTGGCCTTCGTGCTCGCCGCGGCGCTGTGGTGGAGCTACTTCGACCTCGCCGGGGCGCGCGCCAAGCGCCTGCTCGACGAGTCCGGGGAGCCGCGCGCCACGCACGCCCTCGACGTCTACGTGTTCGGGCACCTGCCGCTGACGCTGGCGCTGGCGACCGTGGGCGCGGGGATCGAGCTGGCCGTCGTCGAGGCCGGCGACGTGCCGCCGGGCACGCGGCTGCTCGTCGCGGGGGGCGTGGCGCTGTACCTCGCGTCGGCGAGCGTGACGGCGTCGGCGATGACCGGCGACGTGCGCCGCGGGTGGTGGTGGCCGCTGGCCGCGGCGGTGGTGGCCGGCCTCGACGCGCTGCTGGACCTGCCGGCCGTCGCCGTCATCGGCGCGCTGGCCGCGCTGGTGGTCGTCGTGGTCGTGGCCGGCTCGGTGCAGCGGGCGACGGGGCAGCTGGAGGCCGAGGAGGTCTGACCGGTGCGGCAGGGACCTCCGGCCCTGCCGCCCGCGGTCCGGGAGGGCTGCACTGGGACGGGGGCCGGACGCCGACCCGCCGGGAGGTGCGCTGCCGTGGACACGACGCCGGGGCTCGACGGCGGGATCGTCGTCGGGGTGGACGGGTCGGCCTGCGCCCGGACGGCGCTGGCCTGGGCCGGCGCGCTCGCCGCGCGGGCCGGGCTGCCGCTGCTCGTGGTGCGGGCGTGGAGCCTGACCACGGCGCCGCGGCCGGCCACCTGGGAGTGCGGCTACGTGCCGCCGGTGGCCGACTACGAGGCGGCGGTGCGGCAGGCGCTGGCCGACGACGTCGCCGCGGCCGGGGTGCCCGCGGGCGTGCCGGTGGAGGGCCGCGCGGTGCACCGGGCGCCGGTGGACGCGCTGCTGGACGCCGTGGAGGGGGCCGCGCTGCTCGTGGTCGGCGCCCGTGGCCGCGGCGCCGCGCGCGGGCGGCTCCCCGGGTCGGTGGCGACGTCGGTGCTGCGGGCGGCGGCGTGCCCGGTGACCGTCGTGCGCCCGCAGGGGACGACGCACGGGACGACGCCCGGCCCGGGACCGGGCGGCAGCAGGGAGGAGCGCCATGACCAGGTCCAGCACGCCGGGCTCGGGTGACGACCGGCGCCGGGAGATGACGGCGGAGGAGAAGCTCATCGCCCAGTGGGAGGCGCAGCACGACGTCGCCGCCCGCGGGCACCGCTGCGACCCCATGGGGCTGCAGCACCAGCTCAGCCGCGAGCGGCTGGCCGACCGGGTGCGCCCGCCGCGCCGGGAGGCGCCGCCTGCCGGGGCGACGGCGAGCGCCGCCACGGCGCCGGCCGAACCCCCGCCGGTGCCCGCGGCGCCGACGGCGCGGCGCCACCCGTGGCGGCGGTTCCACCACCACGCCTCGGAGCACTGAGCCCCCCGCGGGGCGCCTACCGCAGGGAGCCGTCCAGCTCCCGGACGAGCGCGCCGACCCGCCCGCCGCCGGCCGGGGCGGGCGGGTAGCGGCGCAGCACGCCCGCGACGACGGGCCCGGCGGTGCGCCGGGCGCGGTCGAGGACGGCGGCGGGATCGTTGCCGTCGAGCTCGGCCGCGCGGGCGGCGTGCGCGGCGGAGCCCAGGACGTGGGCGACCTGGGTGGCCCGGGCGATCGGGTGCAGGAAGGCCGCGCCGGCCGCGGCCATCGCGGACCGGGCGGCCTCGGCGGCGGCGGGCTGCCCGGCCTCCCGAGCGGCGGTCGCCGCCCGCTGCGCGGCCCAGGCGGCGTCGCGCAGCGCCGTCGTGCGCTCGGCCCCGTCGGCGAAGGCCTGCGCGGCGTCGACCGCGGCGCGGGGGCGCGGGTCGTCCGGCCGGTCCCGCTCGAAGCGGGCGAGGGCGGGACCGGCGCACGCCGCAGCGAAGCCCGCGACCGCCCGCAGCTCGGCCCGGGTCAGCGCGACCTCGGGGGCGTCCTGGCTCACGCCGCCCGTCCTCGGGTGCGGGTGCGTCGAGGTGTCGCCGTGTCGCGCTGTCGACCGGTCGCCGTGTCGGGACGTCGCCGTGTCGGGACGTCGCCGTGTCGGGACGTCGAGGTGTCGCCGGGTCGAGGTGTCGGCGGATCGAGCTGTCGCCATGTCGACCCGCCGGGGTGCCGTGGGCTGATCGTGGGTCCGCTGTGGGGGCGCTGTGGGTGGGTCGTGCCCGCCGCCGCCGACAGGCTCGACGCCATGACGCACACCGCTCCCGCCCCCGCCGTCCCGATGGCCGACGTCCGTGACATGTACGTGGTCCACCGCGCCTTCCGCCGCGAGCTGCGGCTAATCCCCGGGCTCGTGCGGGCCGTGGCGCCCGGCGACACCGCCCGCGCCGCCGTGCTCGCCGCGCACACCCGGATGTTCCTGCAGGGCCTGCACCTGCACCACACCGCCGAGGACGACCTGCTCTGGCCCACGCTGCTCGAGCGCTGCCCGCCCGACGCCGCGCTGATCGGGCGGATGGAGGAGCAGCACGCCGAGGTCGAGCGGCTGACGGAGGCGCTCGGGCCGGCGCTGGACCGCTGGGAGGCCGAGGCGCGCCCCGCCGTCGCCGAGGAGGTCGCCGGCACCGTCGACGCGCTGCGCGAGGTACTGCTCGTCCACCTCGAGGAGGAGGAGCGCGAGATCCTCCCGCTGGCCCGGCGGCACGTGACGCAGGAGGAGTGGTCGCAGCTCGGCGAGCACGGCAAGGGCCAGATGGCGGCGCGCCACCTGCCGCTGCTGTTCGGCGCGCTGCTGGAGGAGTGCGACCCCGAGGAGCGGGAGATGATGCTGCACGTCGTCCCGTGGCCGGTCCGGGTCCTGCTGCGCACCGTGTTCGCGGGCCGGTACCGCCGCTACGTCAGCCGGGTGCGCGGGACCCGCTGAGCCCCGGGCCGGCCTCCGGGCCGGGTTCCCGGGCCGAGCTCCCGGACCAGGGCCGGGACGTCCTCCGGGCGCAGCAGCCGGCCGGCGTCCCAGGCCCGCCCGAACGCCTCTGCGCCCAGCGCGGCGCGCACCTCCGGCAGCACCTGCGCGGCGAGCTCGACGTCGGGCGGGAACGCCACCGCGACCGCCGCCGCCTCCGCCGTCGCGGAGCCGGCCGCGAACAGCCGGGCCGCCAGCTCCGGGCGCCCGCGGGCGGCGGCGACGGCGGCCAGCCCGGGCAGCGTGTAGGCGAGCGTCCAGGTGGTGCGCACCTCGGCGGCGAGCACCGCGGCTTCCGTCCACCGGGCCAGCGCGCCGTCCCCGTCGCCGGCCAGCCAGGCGAGGGAGGCCTGCACGTTGAGCACCGTGGCCAGCGTGAACGGGCTGCCCAGCTCCCGGGCCAGCCCCTCGGCCCGGGCGAGCTCGGCCGTGCCCCCGCCGAGCTCGCCGGCGCGCAGCAGCAGCTGCCCGCGGGCGGTCACCGCGTGCGCCCGCGCCCACGCCTGCCCGCTCGCCTCCGCCAGCCGGAGCGCCTCGTCGAGCTCGGCCGCGGCGGCGTCGAGGTCGCCGGTGAAGACGGCGGCCGAGCCGGTGAGCACCAGCGCGAGCGAGCGCAGGTCGGGAGCGCCCGCGGTCCGGGCCGCCGCGGCGGCCGCCTCCCGCGTGCCGGGGACGTCCCCGGCTGCGTACCGGAGCGCCGCCGTCGCCAGCAGCAGCCGGGAGACGTCGTCGGGGGCGAGCCCGTCGGGGGACACCCGGCCGAGCCACCGCAGGCCCTCGGCGGCGTTGCCGCGCACCGCCCAGTACAGCCAGGTCGCCTCCATGAGCGCGGCGACGTCGGCGGCGCGGCCCGCCGCGGTCAGCCGGCCGAGGGCGACGCCGAGGGTGCCGTGCTCGCGCTCCAGCCGGTCGAGCCACGCGCCCTGCTCCGCGCCGGGCAGCCCGGTGCGCGCCCCCTCGGCCAGGGCGAGCACCGCCGCGACGGCGCGGTCGGCGACGGCGTCCGCCTCCCCGGACGCGGCCAGCCGCGCCGCGGCGTACTGGCGCACCGGCTCCAGCAGGCGGTAGCGCGCGTGCGGCCCTCCCTCGGCGACGACCAGCGACTGCTCGACCAGCCCCTCGAGCGCGACGACGGCGTCCTCCCCGCCCGACACCGCCCGTGCCAGGTCGAGGTCGAAGCCGCCGGCGAGGACCGACAGCCGGCGCAGCAGCGCCTGCTCGCCGGCGGTGAGCAGGTCGTGGCTCCAGTCGAGCGCGGCGGCCATCGTCCGCTGCCGCTCCGGCAGGTCGCGCGAGCGGCTGCGGCCGAGGGCGTCGTCGAGCCGGCCGAGCAGCGCCGACGGCGGCAGGTAGCGGGCGTGCGCGGCGGCGAGCTCCAGCGCCAGCGGCAGGCCGTCGAGGCGCCGGCAGATCGCGGCCACGTCGGCCGCGGTCCCGTCGTCCAGGGACAGCGGCCGGCCCGCGGCGGCCGCCCGGTCGAGGAAGAGCCGGGCGGCGGGGGAGGCGGCGACGGTGCCGGCGTCCGCGCGGGCGGGGACCGGCAGGGGGCCGAGCGGGTACTCGCGCTCGGCCCGCACGCGCAGCGCGGCCCGGCTGGTGGCGAGCACGGTCAGGCCGGGGCAGCGGGCCAGCAGCGCGGCGACCTCGGGCGCGGCGTCCAGCACGTGCTCGACGTTGTCCAGGACCACGAGGCAGCGCCGGTCGCCCAGGCGTGCGGCGACCGCGTCGGCCGCCGGACCGGCCGGCTGCCGGCCGCCGAGCACGCGGGCGAGCTCGGGCAGCACCGACCGCGCCTCGCGCACCGGCGCGAGCTCCACCACCGCGACGCCGCCGGGGAACCCGGGGGCCAGCGCCCGGGCCGCCGCCAGGGCCAGCGTCGTCTTCCCGACGCCGCCCGGGCCGGTGAGCGTGAGCAGCCGGGTGGTCCCCGACCGCAGCAGCGCCGTGACCTCCGGCAGCTCGGCGTCGCGCCCCACCAGCGGCACGGCGGGCACCGGCGGGCCGGGCGGCGGCGCCGGGTCCGCGGCGTCCGGCCGGGCGGCCGCGGCCAGGTCCGCGCGGTCGGCGTCGTCGAGGCCGAGCGCGTCGCCCAGTGCCCGCAGCGTGTGCGGGTGGGGGCGGCGCCGCTCGCCGCGCTCCAGCGCGCCGATCGCCTTGCCCGTCAGGCCGGCCCGCGCGGCGAGCTCCTCCTGGCTGAGCGCCGCCCGCTCGCGGAGCCGGCGCAGCAGCGCGGCCAGGGGGCCGGGGGACGGGGCGCTCACCGGCCGGGAGGGTAGCGGCGTCCCGGCCTGCCCGGATGCACATAAGCATTGACTGATATCAGTCGGCAGTGAAACAGTGTGGAGGTGCACGCGTTCGACGTCCTGGGCGACCCGGTCCGGCGGCGGATCCTCGAGCTCCTGGCCGACGGCGAGCTGTCGGCCGGGGAGGTCACCGCCGTCGTCCGCCGCGAGTTCGGCATCTCCCAGCCCGGTGTCTCCCAGCACCTGCGGGTGCTGCGGGAGAACGGCTTCGCCCGGGTCCGGGCCGAGGGCGCGCGGCGGCTCTACGCCGTCGAGCCCGCGCCGCTGCAGGACGTCGACCGGTGGCTCGAGCGGTTCCGCCGTACCTGGGACCGGCACCTCGACGCACTCGCCACCGAGCTCGCCCGGGGGAAGCGCGAGCGCCGCGCCGCGCCCCGGGACGCCCCACCCCAGGACACCCCACCCCAGGACACCCCGCCCGAGGAGGAACCGTGAGAGACCTGCTGACCGAGATCGCCGAGACCGCCCGCGCCGTCGCCCGGGAGGGCGCCGGGGACGACGAGCTGATCGCCGTCCGCCTGCGCCGCGAGTACCCGGCCGACGTCGCCGACGTGTGGGACGCCGTCACCGACCCCGCGCGGCTGGCCCGCTGGTTCGCCCCGGTCAGCGGCGACCTCCGGCAGGGCGGCAGCTTCGCCGTCGAGGGCAACGCCGACGGCGAGATCCGCGAGTGCACCCCGCCCTCCACGCTCGTGCTCACCTGGGGCGGGCCGGTCAGCGTGGTCACGGTCCGGCTCGCCGCGGCGGGGCAGGGCACCGCGCTGGAGCTGGAGCACACCGTGCCCGCCGCGTTCGCCGGCAGCGGCGCCGGCGCGCTGTTCGTCGGCCCCGGCTGGGACGTCGCGCTGCTGGGCCTCGCGCTGCACGTCGACGGCGAGGACGTCGGCGACCCGGTGGCGTGGGAGGGCAGCGAGGGGGTGCGCGCGGCCAACGCCGCCTCGATCGACGCCTGGGTGGCCACCGTGACGGCGTCGGGCACCGCCACGCCCGAGGAGGTCGCCGGCGGCGAGGCGGCGGCCCGGGCCCAGTTCGCCCCCTCGGCCGGCTGACGAGCGCGGCGCGGTCCCCGGGTCGCCGGGGACCGCGCCGTCCGCCACAGTGGAGCGCCCGCACCCCCTCCCCGGAAGGCCCCCACCGTGCGCCCCTCGGACGACGGCGACCCCCAGCTCGCGGAGTTCGGCTACCGGCAGCACCTGGACCGCAGCATCGGCCGGTTCTCCAGCTTCGCCGCCGGCGTCAGCTACATCTCGATCCTCACCGGCACGTTCCAGCTCTTCTACTTCGGCTTCGGCGCCGGGGGCCCGGCCTACGTGTGGTCCTGGCCGATGGTCTTCGCCGGCCAGCTGATGGTCGCGCTGTGCTTCGCCGAGCTGGCCGCCCGCTACCCGGTGGCCGGCTCGCTCTACAACTGGACCAAGCGCCTCGGCAGCGCGACGACGTCGTGGCTGGCCGGCTGGGTGATGCTCACCGCCTCGGTGGTCACCCTCGCCGCGACCGCGCTGGCGTACCAGATCACGCTGCCGCAGCTGTGGTCCGGCTTCCAGGTGGTCGGTGACGGCACCGGCACCTACGACGTCGCCGTCAACGCGGTGCTGCTCGGCGGGCTGCTCATCACCGTCACCACGCTCATCAACGCCTTCGGCGTGCGGCTGATGGCGCGGATCAACAGCACCGGGGTGTTCATCGAGCTCGTGGCCGCCGTGCTCATCGTCGTCGTGCTGGCGCTGGCGATCACCCGCGGCCCGCAGGACGTCCTGTTCGACACCGCCGGCCGCGGCGAGGGGCAGTCGCTGGGCTACCTCGGCGCCTTCCTCGTGGCCGCGCTCGCGTCGGGCTACGTCATGTACGGCTTCGACACCGCCAGCTCGCTCGGCGAGGAGACCATCGACCCGGGCCGCACCGCGCCGCGGGCGATCCTGCGGGCGATCACCGCCTCCTTCGTGCTCGGCGGGCTGATCCTGCTGTTCGGCCTGATGGCCGCCCCGAGCCTCGCCGACCCGCAACTGGCCAGCAGCGGGGGCGGGCTGCAGTACGTGCTGCTCTCGGTGGCCGGCACGGGGCTGGGCAAGGCGTTCCTCGTCTGCATCGTCGTCGCGGTCACCGTGTGCTGCCTCGCCGTGCACACCGCGGCGATCCGGATGACCTTCGCGATGGCGCGGGACAACGCGCTGCCGGCGTCGGCCCGCCTGGCGCACGTCGACCCGCGGCGGCGCACGCCGGTCGTCCCCGCCGTCGTCGTCGGGGTGCTGGCCATCGGCGTGCTGCTGCTCAACGTCCGCCAGCCGCAGGTCTTCACCGCCCTCACCAGCATCGCCGTGGTGATGATCTACCTGGCGTACCTGCTGGTGACCGGCCCGATGCTGGTCGCCCGCCTGCGCGGCCGGTGGCGCCCGGCGCCGGGGCGCTTCTCGCTGGGCCGCTGGGGCCTGCCGGTGAACGTGCTGGCGGTGCTGTGGGGCGCCGGGATGGCGGTCAACCTCGCCTGGCCGCGGCGGGAGGTCTACAACGCCACCGGCGAGCAGCACTGGTACCTGCAGTGGGCCGCGCCGGTGTTCATCGGCGCGATCGTCGCGGTGGGCCTGGGCTGGTACCTGCTGCGTCAGCGGCGTCGCACCGGGGTGCTCCCGGAGCACGCCGCGGTCATCGACCCGACGCCGCCGCCCGCGCCCGCCTGAGCCCCGCCACCAGCCGGGCCGCGGTCCCGCCCGCGACGCCGCGCAGCAGCCGGGCCCGCTGCGCCGGCGACAGCGCCCCGAAGACCCGGGCCATCGTCCCGGCGACGGCGGACGGCGGCGAGCCCCCGTCCAGGTAGGGCGCCCACTCCTGCTCGGGGAGCGTGAAGAAGGCACCGAAGAACGCGTCGGTGGCCGCGGCGTCCATGGGCAGCAGCACCTCCAGGCCGAGGCCCAGCAGCGCCGCGGTGGCCCGCGGGCGCGCGGCGCGCACGACCGGGCGCGGGTCGCGGCCCGCGGCCAGCGCCGCGGCCACCCGCGGGCCCAGGCGCAGCGACGCCGCCACGCTGTAGCCGGTGGCCGGGTGCACCAGCCCGGCGGCGGCGCCCAGCGGGGTGCCGGGGCCTGCCGGGCGCGGGGCGGCGTCGAGCGGGATGGCCACCCGCTCGGCCCCGCCGGCCGGCCGCAGCCCGTGCGCCGTCAGCAGGGCCGCGAGCCGCTCGCGCAGGTCCGCCAGCGGCAGCGGCGGCCGGGCGGCCAGGGAGGTGGCCTCGAGCAGCACGGTGCCGTCGTCGAGGGGCAGGCCGTAGAGGAACGCCGGGGGAGCACCGGGGGCGGCCAGCGCCGTCCAGTCCATGAACAGGGCGCCGTCGGGCGGCACCAGGTCCGGCACGGGCCCGGCGACCACCTCGCCCCACGCCCGCTGCTGCGCGGTCGCGGGCCCGCCGCCCCGCGCGTCGAGCACGGTGCGGGCGGCCAGCCGGGTGCCGTCGGCGAGGACGGCGACCTCGCCGCCGTCGTCGTCGAGCAGGCCGCGGACCCGGCCGGTCACCAGCCGCCCGCCGGCGGCGGTGAACCGGTCGAGCAGGGCGGCGTGCACGGCGTCGTTGCGCAGCCGGGCGTAGCCGCGGGTCAGCTCCCGTTCGCCGCCGGACGCCGTCCGGACGACGGTGGGGGAGTACCGGGCGGCCATGGTCGTCCGCGCCGCGGCCGGATCGAGGCCGAGCGGTCCGGCCGCGGCGTCGAGCTCGTCGGCCCACAGGCAGTAGGTGGCCGGCCAGGGCCGCACCGCGGGGGCGACCAGCGCGGTCGACAGCCCCGCAGCGGCGCACGCGGCCGCCGCCGACAGCCCGGCCGGCCCGGCGCCGGCGACGACCACGTCGAGGGGGACTGCCACCGCCGCAGACGACCACACCCCCGGCTCCGGCGCGCGGCCGGGGTCGGGGGTGGGGTCGGGGATGTGACCGGGAGGTCCCGCTCAGCGGGTCGAGGAGAGCGCCTCCTGCCGCAGCTCGGCCTGCGCGTCGCGCCGGCCGGGGCCGGCGTTGGTGGCGTCGGCGGGCAGGTCCCCGTGGTCGTCGTCGAGCATCGTCGCCTCGTCGAACGGCACCTGACCGGACAGCGCCGCCGAGAGCTGCTCGCGGTCCAGCTCGCGGGTCCAGCCGGCCACCAGGACCGTGGCGACGGCGTTGCCGGCGAAGTTGGTGACCGCGCGGGCCTCGGACATGAACCGGTCGATGCCGACGATGAGCCCGACGCCGTCGAGCAGGTCGGGGCGGTGCGCCGACAGGCCGCCGGCGAGGGTGGCCAGGCCCGCACCGGTGACCCCGGCCGCGCCCTTCGACGCGATGATCATGAAGGCCAGCAGGCCGACCTGCTCGCCGACCGACAGCGGGTCACCCAGCGCCTCGGCGATGAACAGCGAGGCCATCGTCAGGTAGATGGCGGTGCCGTCGAGGTTGAACGAGTAGCCGGTCGGCACGACGATCCCGGCCACCGGCTTGCTCACGCCGGCGTGCTCCATCTTCGCGATCAGCCGCGGCAGCGCCGTCTCCGACGACGACGTCGAGACGATGAGCAGGAACTCCCGGCCCAGGTACCTGAGCAGCGAGAAGATGTTCACCTTCGCCGCCAGCCGCAGGAGCAGCCCGAGGACGACGAAGACGAAGACGGCGCAGGTGGCGTAGAAGCCGAGCATGATCACCGCGAGGCTCTTCAGCGCGTCGACGCCGGTCTCGCCGACGACGGCCGCGATCGCGCCGAACGCACCGATCGGCGCCACCCACATGATCATCGCCAGGACGCGGAAGACCAGCTTCTGCAGGTGCCCGATGCCTCGCAGGAGCGGCTCGCCGGCGCGGCCCATCGCCTGGATGGCGAACCCGACGAGCAGCGCCACGAGGAGCGCCTGCAGCACGGAGCCGTCGGTCAGCGACGACAGCAGCGTCGTGGGGACCAGGCCGAGCAGGAAGTCGGTGGTGCCGCCGCTCTCCTCGGCGGTCTCGGCGAGCTCGGAGCCCCGGCCGCGCAGCTCGTCGGACAGCGCCAGCCCGTCGCCCGGGTGCAGCACGTTGCCGACGACGAGGCCGATGGCCAGCGCCACCGTGGACATGAGCAGGAAGTAGCCGAGCGCCAGCCCGCCGACCCGGCCCACCTTCGCCGCCTGCCGGATCGACCCGATGCCCAGGACGATCGTGCAGAAGATGACCGGCGCGATCAGCATCTTGATCAGCGCGACGAACGCCGTCCCGATCCACTTCAGGCCGACGGCGAACTCGGGGAACACCAGGCCGACGGCGATGCCGAGGGCGACGGCGGCGATGACGGCGATGTAGAGCCAGTGGGTGCGGTCGCGCCTGGTGCGCGCCGGGGTGTCGCCGGCCGCGGTGCCAGCTGCCATGTCTGCTCCTGGGGGAGACGTCGGGACGGTCGGGTACCAGTGGGCCGGACCCCGTGACCGCCGTCACCCATGTGTTCATTGCGTACGTGAGCCACGTCGCAGCCGCGGGCGCGGGACACTCTCGGGCGTGCCCCGCCTCCTGCCCCGCCGCCGCACGGGCGGCAGCCTGGCCCGGCAGCTGCTGGCGCTGCAGGCGCTGGTGCTGCTGACCGTGGTGGCGGCCGCGGCGTTCGTCGCCTGGCGCGACGCCCGCGCGGCGCTGCAGCGCGGGGCCGAGCAGCGCACCACGGCCGTGGTGGAGAGCCTGGCCGACTCCCCGCTCGTGGCCGACGCCGTCACCGGTGGGGACCCGACGGCGGTGCTGCAGCCGTTCGTGGAGCAGGTGCGCGCCGACACCGGCCTGTCCTTCGTCACCGTCATGGCGCCGGACCGCACGCGGTTCACCCACCCCGACCCGCAGGAGATCGGCCGGCCCTTCCTCGGCACGGTCGGGCCGGCGCTGGCCGGCTCGACGTTCACCGAGACCTACACCGGCACGCTCGGCCCGTCGGTCCGGGCCACCGGCCCGGTGTTCGACGCCGACGGGGACGTGGTGGCGCTGGTGTCGGCCGGGCTCACCGTCGACGTCGTGGCCGCCGACCTCGCCGACGCCGTCCCCGGCATCCTCGGCACCGCCGCGGTGACCCTCGCCGTCGGCGGCCTGGGCAGCGCCGCGGTGGCCCGGCGGCTGCGGCGCCAGACCGGCGGCCTGGACGCCGCCACGCTCGCCCGGATGCTCGAGCACCACGAGGCGGTGCTGCACGCCGTGCGGGAGGGGCTGCTGCTCGTCGACGGGCGGGGCCGGGTCGAGCTGGCCAACGACGAGGCGCGCCGCCTGCTCGGCCTGGGCGGGGACCCCGCCGGCCGCCCGGTGGCCGACCTGGGGCTGCCCGGCGAGCTGGCCGCCGCGCTCGCCGACCCGCGCCGCGGCGTCGACGAGGTGCACCTGACCGACGAGCGCGTGCTGCTCGTCAGCCGGATGCCCACCCGGACGCCCGGCCTCGGCGACGGCTCGGTGGTGACCCTGCGCGACCACACCGAGCTGCAGGCGCTGGCCGGCGAGCGCGACAGCGTGCGGGCCTTCGCCGAGTCGCTGCGGGCGCAGGCGCACGAGGCGGCCAACCGGCTGCACACCACCGTGTCGCTGGTGGAGCTCGGGCGCAGCGCCGAGGCGGTCGAGTTCGCGACCGCCTCGCTGGCCTCGGCCCAGGAGCTCACCGACCGGGTCGTCGGCGCCGTCGAGGAGCCGGTGCTCGCCGCGCTGCTGCTGGGCAAGGCGGCCACCGCAGCCGAGCGCGGCGTGGCGCTCGAGGTCGACCCCGGCACCGCGGTCGGCGTCACCGGGCTGCCCGCCGGCGACCTGGTGACGATCGTGGGCAACCTGCTGGACAACGCCATCGACGCCGCGCTGTCGGGGGAGCCGCCGCGGGAGGTGGCCGTGGGGCTGGCCGTCGACGGCGACTGCCTGGAGATCCGGGTCGAGGACAGCGGCCCGGGGCTGAGCGCGGAGGAGGCGGCCGAGGCCTTCCGGCGCGGCTACTCGACCAAGGACGACGCCGGCGCGCCCGACGGGCTCGGCCGCGGGCTGGGCCTGGCGCTGGTGCGGCAGGCGGTGCACCGGCACGGCGGCACGGTGACCGTGCGGCCCGGCCCGGGCGCGGAGTTCACCGTCTCGCTGCCGCTGGCCGTGCCCGCCGAGGTGGCCCCGTGACGGGAGCCGGGACCGGCACCCCGGGCGGGCCGGCGCCGGTGCGGGTGCTCGTGGTCGAGGACGAGCCGGTCGCGGCCGAGGCCCACCGCGCCTACGTCGAGCGCACCGCGGGGTTCACCGCCGTGGCGGTCGCGGGCACCGGCGCCGCCGCGCTCGACGCCCTGTCGCGCACCGCCGTCGACCTGGTGCTGCTCGACCTGCACCTGCCCGACGCCTCGGGCCTGGAGCTGTGCCGGCGGATCCGGGCGGCCGGTGCCGACGTCGACGTCCTCGCCGTCACCTCCGCCCGGGAGCTCGCCACCGTGCGGGCGGCGGCGGTGCACGGCGTCGTCGGGTACCTGCTCAAGCCGTTCACCTACCCGGCGCTGCGCGACCGGCTGGAGGCCTACGCCGCCTACCGCGCGCAGCTGCGGGCCGGCGGGGAGGCGGCCGGGCAGGCGGAGATCGACCGGGTGCTGGGCGCCGTGCGCCCGTCGCGGTCGGCGCCGCTGCCCAAGGGGATGGGCCGGGAGACCCTGGACGCCGTGGTGGCCGCGGTGCGCCGGGCGCCCGGGGTGTCGGCGGCGGAGACGGCGGAGCTCATCGGCGCCTCGCGGATCACCGCCCGCCGCTACCTCGAGTACCTCGCCGAGACGGGCCTGGTCGACCGGGTGCCCCGCTACGGCGGCGCCGGGCGGCCGGAGCTGGAGTACCGCTGGCGGTGACCGCCCCGGCCGGGCCGCTCAGGCCGGGTCGCCGTCGACGTACACCCAGCGGCCGTCCCGCCGGCGGAAGCGGCTGTGCTCGGCCTGCACGGTGTCCTGCCCACCGGCGCGCGCGTGCGCGCGGAAGGTGACCGTGCCCTGGGCGTCGAACAGCCCGCCGCCGGTGGTGGCGAGCACCTCCAGGCCGGTCCAGCGCACGCCCGGGTCGAGCTCGAGCGTGCGCGGCCGGGTGGCCGGGTCCCAGGTGGTGAGCAGGTAGGCGGGATCGCCGACGGCGAAGGCGCTGTAGCGCGAGCGCATGAGCTGCTCGGCGGTGGCCGCGGCCGCGCTCCCGTCGTGGACGCGGCCGCAGTCGTCCGCGTAGGGCAGGCCGGATCCGCAGGGGCAGCGCGTGGGGGTCACGCCGCCAGTCTGCGGGCCGGTCCTCGGCTCAGTCCTCGGCTCAGTCCTCGGCGATCCAGACGGCCGTGTCCGGCGGGAGCGCCACCGAGCGGGCCGAGGTGTGCACGCCCGGGCCGGACTCCAGCAGCACCCGCCCGCGGGAGCGCACCAGCACCGGCTCGCTGCCCATGTTGACCACGCAGCGGACCGTGCGGCCCTCACCGGTGCACCGGACGGTGAGCACGTCGCCGCGGCTGCTGACCGTGGCCTCGCCGGTGCCCAGCGCCGGCTGCTCGGCGCGGACCGCGAGCGCCTCGCGGTAGAGGTGCAGCATCGAGGAGGAGTCGCGGGTCTGCCGGGAGACGGCGTACTGCCGCCACTCGGCCGGCACCGGCAGCCACGGCCTCGCCGCGCGGGCGGGGGAGAAGCCGATGCCGGGGGTGGCGTTCCACGGCATGGGGACGCGGCAGCCGTCGCGGCCGGCGCGCTCGCCGTTGCTGCGGTGGAAGATCGGGTCCTGCTTGGCCTCGTCGGGGACGTGCGCCTGGGGCAGGCCCAGCTCGTCGCCGGCGTAGACGTAGGCCGAGCCGGGCAGCGACAGCAGCAGCAGGGCCGCGGCGCGGGCGCGCGCCAGGCCGGTCTCGCCGCCGCCGAAGCGGGTGACCATCCGGTCCTTGTCGTGGTTGCCGAGCACCCACGACACCGGGGCGCCGACCTTGCCGAAGGCGTCCAGGGCGCTGCCGATCGCCTCGGTGAAGGCGGTGGTCTCCCACCGGGACTTGAGCAGCCGGAACGACAGCGACTGGTGCAGCTCGTCGGGCCGGGAGTACAGGGCGACCTCGTCGAGGTCGGCCAGGCACACCTCGCCGACCAGCATGGTGTCCGGGTACTCGTCGCAGACCGCGCGCCAGCGGCGCCACACGTCGTGGACCTCGGGCTGGTTCCAGGTCATGGCCTGCTCGGGGCCGTGCCCGAACAGGGTGGGGGAGTAGGTGCCGGGGTTGTCGCGCAGCCCGGCGTCCTTGTGCAGGCCGTAGGCGACGTCGACGCGGAAGCCGCTCACGCCGCGGTCGAGCCAGAAGCGCAGGGTCCGCTCGAAGTCGTCGGCCACGACCGGGTCGCGCCAGTTGAGGTCGGGCTGCTCGGGCGCGAACAGGTGCAGGTACCAGCGGCCGTCCGGGGTGCGTGACCAGGCCGGCCCGCCGAACAGGGAGCGCCAGTTGTTCGGCGGCTCCTCCGACGGCGGCCGGAAGTGGTAGCGCGACGCCTCGGGGCAGTCCGGGTCGGCCAGCGCCGCCTGGAACCAGGGGTGCTGGTCGGAGGTGTGGTTGGGCACGACGTCGAGCACGACCCGCAGGCCGAGCTTCCGCGCGTCCGCGACCAGGGCCTCGACGTCGGACACGTCGCCGTACTCGGGGTCGACCGCCCGGTAGTCCACGACGTCGTAGCCGCCGTCCGCGCCGCCCGAGGGGTAGTGCGGGTTGATCCACAGCGCGTCGACGCCCAACCACGAGAGGTAGGGCAGGCGGGCGCGCAGGCCGGCCAGGTCGCCGATGCCGTCGCCGTTGCCGTCGGCGAACGAGCGCAGGTAGACCTGGTAGACGACGGCCGAGCGCCACCAGGGCTGCTCCTGGACGGGAGCCGGCCGGGACCACGGCTGCTGGCCGGCGGCGGTGCCGGCAGCGACGAGTCGAGCGGACATGCGGGAAGGATCGGCCCATCCGGCCGTCCGGTCGCCCACCGCTGATCACGAAGGGTGAGACGCACCTTGTCAGGTGTCGCCGAATCGGCTGGTGGCGGTGTCGTCGGGCACATCCCGGATGCCCCGGACGGGTGACGGTGTTGCACCAGCCGTCCCACGAGTCACGAGCCGCCCGACGGGGCGGCACAGGAAGAACGCGCCATGACCAGCACCCCGGCCGCTCCCGCGGCCGACCGCGCCGTCTGCCACCGCCACCCCCGGCACGTCTGGATCGCCAGCTGCCCCGACTGCACCTCCTGGCACCTCGCCGGCCTGCGGGCCGGACGGCAGGACCGCCCGGCGGTGCCGCGCCCGCGCCCGGACGACGACGCCCGCACGCACGCCGCCTGACCGCACCGCCAGCTCGACCGCACTGCCGCACCACCGCACTGCCCGACGCGCCCCTCCGGCTCCCCCGGCCGGAGGGGCGCCGTCGTCTCCGGGGAAGGTCCTTGACGCCACCCTGGTTCACTGTGGTTGAACGTTTGACGACAGCGGGGCGGGTGCCCCGCGCGACCGGAGGAGGAGCGCCGTGCACCTGGGCGTCGACAGCTTCGTGGCGGCGGTGACGGACCCGTCCACCGGGCGGGCCGTCGGGCCCGAGGAGCGCATGGCCGACCTGCTCGAGGAGATCGAGACCGCCGACCGGGTGGGCCTGTACTCCTTCGGCATCGGCGAGCACCACCGCCCCGAGTACTACGACTCCGCGCCGCCGGTCATCCTCGCCGCCGCGGCCGCCCGCACCTCGCGCATCCGGCTCGGCAGCGCCGTCACCGTGCTCTCGGCCACCGACCCGGTGCGCGTCTTCCAGCAGTTCGCCACGCTCGACCTGATCAGCCGGGGCCGCATCGACCTCGTCGTCGGCCGCGGCTCGTTCACCGAGGCCTTCCCGCTGTTCGGCCTGTCGCTGGCCGACTACGACGAGCTGTTCGACGAGAAGCTCGACCTGCTCCTGCGCATCCGCGAGTCCGAGCGGGTCACCTGGTCGGGCCGGCACCGCCCGGCGCTCACCGGCCAGGGCGTCTACCCGCGCCCGCTGCAGGACCCGCTGCCGGTGTGGGTCGGCGTCGGCGGCACCCCGACGTCCTTCGTCCGCGCCGGGCTGCTCGGCCTGCCGCTGATGGTCGCGATCATCGGCGGCGAGCCCCGCCAGTTCGCGCCGCTCGTCGACCTCTACCGCCAGGCCGGCGAGCGGGCCGGCCACGCGCCCGAGCGGCTGCAGGTGGGGCTGCATGTCTTCGGCTTCGTCGCCGACAGCACGAAGGCCGCCGCCGACACCGTGTACCCGGGCTGGCACGAGATGTTCACGAAGGTCTCCCGCGAGCGCGGCTTCGCCCCGCCGACCCGTGCCCAGTTCGACGCCACCAGCGGGCCGAACGGGGCCTTCTTCATGGGTGACCCGGACACCGTGGCCGAGAAGCTGGTGCGCATCTCCGGCCAGCTCGGCGGCGTCGACCGGGTCTCGATCCAGATGACCAACCCCCGGCTCGCCCACGCCGACCTGCTGCGCGGCATCGAGCTGCTCGGCACCGAGGTGGCCCCGCAGGTGGCCTCCTCCTGATCGCTCAGGCGTCCTCCGGGTAGGGCGGGGCGCTGTCGGCGACGACGGCGCCCCGCTCGCCCAGCGGCCGGTCGGGCCCGACGGTCGAGTCCCGCCCGGTCTGCCGCTCGGCCTCGGCGTTGACCACCGCGCCGAGCACGACCAGGAACACGCTCAGCCACAGCCACACCATGCTGATCGCCACGCCGGCCAGGGAGCCGTAGGTCGCGGTGTAGTCGCCGAGGCCCTGCACGTAGGCGAACAGCGCCAGCGACGTCGCCACCCACAGGCCGGTCGCCAGCACCGCACCCCCGCTGATCCAGCGCCACCGCGCCTGCCGCCGGTCGGGACCGACCCGGTAGAGCACCGCGCACACGACCACCATGAGCGCGGCGACGCCGGCCCAGACCAGCAGCGGCTCCAGGTCCCGCACCGCGCGGGGCGCGGCGGACAGGACCGACGCCACCAGCCCGCGCACGGCGATGGCCGCGCCCAGCAGCACCGCCCCGCCCAGCACGAGGAGGAGGCCCAGCCCGCTGCGGCGCAGCACGCCCCGGGTCTCGCGCTCGTGGTAGGCCAGCGTCAGCGCGTCCACCAGGTAGGTGGCCGCCGTCGTCGCCGTCCACAGCGCGGCCGCCAGCCCGGTGAGCCCGCGGAGGGTGAGCACCTGGCCGGACGCGGTGGTGATCGTGGTGAGCTGGTCGGCGACGAGCGGCTCGAGGTCGTCGGGCAGCACCGCGGCCATGTCCGAGAGCTGGCGCAGCGCCGAGGCGGGGGAGTTGAGGGCGCCGTAGATCGACAGCGCCGTCACCAGCACCGGCGCGATCGACAGCAGCGCGAAGAAGGCGACGGCGGACACCTGCACCATCAGCCGCTCGCCGAACGCCTGGCGCAGCGACCGGCGCAGCACCTGGAGCCAGCCCCGGGGCGGGATCCGGTGGGGGGACGAGGCGTCGTGCGCGACGCCGGTGCCGGAGGCGTCGGCCATGGACGGAGTGTCCCGTCGGGGGAGCGCCCGGGCATCCCCGGAGCGCGCGGACCCGGGTCGGTCCAGGGGATCGCCGGATACCCCGCCGGTGCGCCCGGCGGCAGGCTCGGGACATGACATCGACACCGCAGACCGCCCTCCCCCCGACCCCCCGCCGCGAGCTCCGCCGCGCCCGGTCCGGCGCGATGCTCGGCGGCGTCAGCGCCGGCCTTGCCGACTACACCGGCGTCGACACGGTGCTGTGGCGCGTCCTGTTCGTCGCGCTGACCCTCGCCGGCGGCGCCGGGATCGTCCTCTACGCCGCCCTGTGGGTGCTGACGCCGCCGGTGCCCCTGGCTCCGGGCGAGCAGCCGCGACGGGTCGACGAGGCGGTCGAGCGCCTCTCCGGCCGGCTCGGCGGGACGCCCCGCTGACCGTCCCCCGGGCACCCTCCGGCCCGGCGCTCAGCCGGGCGGGAAAAGCCGGGCCAGCTGGACGCGTGAGCGCAGGCCCCGCTTGCGGTAGACGCCGCTCAGGTGGTGCTCCACGGTCTTCGGACTGAGGAACAGCTCCGCGGCGATCTCGCGGTTGGAGGCGCCGCCGGCCGCCAGCGCGGCGATCCGCACCTCCTGCGGGGTCAGCGGCTCGTCCGGCAGCGGCCGGCGTGGCCGCGCGGTCCGCCCGGTGGCCCGCAGCTCCTCCTCCGCCCGCCGGGCCCAGGCCGTCAGCTCCATCGCCGCGAACGCGTCGGCGGCCGCGGCGAGCTCCTCGCGGGCGGCCACCCGGCGGCCGGCCCGGCGCAGCCGCTCGCCGAGCAGCAGCCGGGTGTGCGGCTCCTCGAACCGGTCGGGCCCGGCGGCGTGCGCGGCCAGCGCGTCCCGGAACAGGGCGACCGCCGCGTCGTCGTCGGGGCAGGTCAGGGCGCGGCAGCGGGTCACGAGCGCCGCGGTGGCCGGGGAGGGGGAGCGCGACACGGCGGCGTAGTCGGCGGCGAGCCCGGCGGCCTCGGCCCGCCGCCCGAGCCCCGTCCACGCCTCCACCAGCAGCGGCGCCACCCCGAGCGGCTCGCCGAGCGCGCCGCTGCCGCCGTCGGCGGCCAGCCGCTCCTCCAGCAGCCGCGCCGTCGTGACGAGGTCCCCGCGGCACAGCGCGCAGGCGGCGGCGGACAGGGCGAGGTGTGCGGCGACGCCGGCCGTCCCGGCCCGGACGACGAGCGCGCGGGCCCGCCCGAGGTGCCGCTCGGCGTCGTCGTGCCGTCCGCGGGCGGCGTACTCCCAGGCGAGCAGCTCGTGCGCCGGCGCGGCGTCCGCGACGTACCCCAGCTGCCCGGCGAGCTCGACGGACTCCCCGGCGTCGGCGAAGGCGCCCGCGTGGTCGCCGAGCAGCTGCACCCGGCCGTGCGCGGTCATCGCCAGCACCGCGACCAGGACCCCGAGCGCCCCTGCGGCCCGCGCCTCGCGCACCCGCCGCTCGACCACCGGCACGAGCGTCAGGGGGTCGGCGACCCACCCGACGGCCAGCACCAGCAGGGGGAGCAGCCGGGCCTCCGCGCGCAGCCCGGCCGTGTCCTCCATCGTGCGCACCGACCGCTGCAGCAGCGCCCGGCCGGCGTCGGGGTCCCCGCCGGACACCGCGGCGAGCCCGGCGACCCACGCGGCGAGCGCGCGCTGCAGCGGGTCGGCGTCGTCCGCGACGGCGACCGCGCGCCGGGCCGCCGCCCGGATGCCGGCGACGTCGCCCAGCCGGTGCCCGACGACGGCGAGGTCGGTGAGCGCCCAGATCGCGGTGCGGCCCTCCGCGAGCCCGGCCGCGGCCTCGAGCAGGTCGCGGGCGGCGGGCACCGAGCCGGTGTCCTGCTCGACCCGGCCGAGCACGGCCAGCACCTCGCCGCGGACGGCCGGGACGGCCGGGCCCCGCAGGACGGCGTCCCCCAGGGAGCGGGCGCGCGCCGCGTCCCCGCCGAGCGCCGCGTCCCGGACGGCCCCGGCGAGCAGCGCGGCGGCGCGGGCGGCGTCGCCGGTGAGCGCGGCGGCCCGCTCCAGGGCGGCCGAGGAGGCGGCGAAGCCGCGGCGCTCCCGCGCCCGGCCGGCCACGGCCGCGAGCTCGCCGGCCAGGGCCTCGTCGGGGCCGGTGGTGGCCAGCGCCCGGTGCCAGGTGCGGGCGACCTCGTCGCCGTCGGGAGTGGCCTCGGCGAGCAGCCGGTGCGCGCGGCGCCGCTCCGCCGGGGAGGCCCGGCCCCACGCGAGGCCGCGCAGCAGCGGGTGCCGCAGATCGAGCACCCCGCCGGACCGCACGAGGACGCCGCGCCGCTCGGCCTCGTCGAGGGCCGCGTCGGCGTCCAGCCCCGCCCGGGCCAGGGCGGCGGCCACCGTGGCGGCGCGGCCGTCCTGGGAGGCGGCCACCAGCAGCACCGCCTGCCGCGCGCCCGCGGGCAGTGCGGCCAGTTCGGGCCCGAACGCGCCGGAGAGCCCCGGGCCGGCCGGCAGCTCGGCGGGCAGCGGCTCCGCACCGGACCGCTGTGCCGGGGACAGCGCCGCGGCCACCTCCCGCAGCGCGAGCGGGTTGCCGCCGAGCCGGGCGGCGAGCCGGCGGGCGACCGGCCCGGCGACGGTGCCGGCCAGCAGGTCCGGGACGGCGGCGGGGTCGAGGTCGGTCAGGCGCAGGACGTCGTCGCCGGCGACGGGCTCCGGCCCGGGGCGCCGGGTGACGACGACGGCGACCCGGTCGGCGTGCATCCGGCGCGCGGCGAACAGGACGGCCCCGGCCGACTGCGGATCGGCCCACTGGAGGTCGTCGACGGTCACCAGCAGCGGGGCCTCCGCGGCGGCCGCGGCGAGCAGCGACAGGGTGCCCGCGGCGACGAGGTGCCGGTCGCCCGGGACGCCGGCCGGGCCCCAGCCGAGGGCGGCGGCCAGCGCGGCCGCCTGGCCGGCCGGGACCTCCCCGAGCAGCGGCCGCAGCGGCGTCAGCAGCTCGCCGAGGACGGCGTGCGGCAGCGCCGCGTCGGACTCGATGCCGCGGGCGGAGACCCGGCCGAAGCCCGTCGCTCGGGCGGTCGCGGAGCGCAGCAGGGCGGTCTTGCCGACGCCGGGCCCGCCCTCGACCACGAGCAGCCCGGCGCGGCCCGAGCGGGCGCCGTCCAGGAGCCGGTCGAGGCGGCCGACCTCCGCCGCGCGGCCCACGAGGTCGGGGGTTCTCCCCGACGCGACCGCTCGCCCGCCGGCCGCACGCTCGTCCGGCAGGAGACCCTCGGGAGGACGCCATGACCACGACACCGGGCCGGACCCTATCGCCGCTCACGCTGCAGCTGAGGTGTCTCGCGCGCCTGTTCGGGGCGCCGCTGTACCCGCTGCCGCGGCCGCCGCGGGGGTCCCGGTGACCGCCCCCGCCGTCGACCACCTGACCCTCACGGTGACCGACCTCGACGCGAGCCAGCACTTCTACGGCGAGCTGCTCGGCCTGCTCCGGCTGGCCGACTTCGGGACCGTGCGGGTGCTCGTCCACCCCGCCACCGGCTTCACGCTGTCGCTGGCCCTCAACGGGGGAGCGGGCGGCCGCTTCGACGAGCGGCGCACCGGCCTCGACCACGTCGGCCTCGCCTGCGGCTCCCTGGCGGAGCTGCGGGCGCGGGAGGCGCAGCTGGCGGCCATGGGCGCGACGTACACGCCGATCCGGGAGATGCCCTTCGGCTGGCACCTCAACCTGCGCGACCCCGACGGCATCGCGCTGGAGTTCACCGTGCCGAACGCGGTGCTCGCCGCGGCGTACGCGGAGCTGCGGGAGCCCGGGCTGACGCAGGAGCGGCTCGACGTCCGGGCGCGCGAGGTGCTGGCCGCCGCCGGTGTCGACACCGGTGTCGACACCGGGGTCGACACCGCCGGTCTCGACGCGGTCGCAGGGTGAGCGCCGTCACCCGATCGGGTCGCCGTCGTTGAGCACGGCGTCGTCGTCCCCCGGCCCCGATGGAGTGGTCCGCTTGCGCCGCCTGATCGCCGTCCTGTTCGCCGCCCTCGCCGGCGTCGTCCTCCTGGTCCCGCCCGCGGCGGCCGCCCCGCCGCCGCGCGAGCCCCTCGACTACGTCGCCCTGGGCGACTCCTACAGCGCGGCCTCCGGGGTCCTGCCGCCGGACCCCACCGCCGCGCCGCAGTGCCTGCGGTCGACCCGCAACTACCCGCACGTGCTGGCGCAGGCGATCGGCGCCCGGCTGACCGACGTCACCTGCGGCGGCGCCGACACGAACGACTACTTCGAGGCGCAGCACCCGGGCGTGCCGCCGCAGCTGGAGGCGCTGTCGGCGGAGACCGACCTGGTCACCATGACCATCGGCGGCAACGACAGCGGCGTGTTCATCCAGTCGATCCTGCGCTGCTCCGCCGCCGGGCTGCTCACGCTCGGCCAGGGCAGCCCCTGCCGCGACACCTACGGCAGCTCCTTCGAGGACACGGTGCGCTCCACCACCTACCCGGCGCTGGTGCGGGCGCTGACCGCGGTGCGCGAGGCGGCCCCGCGGGCGCGGGTGGCGATCCTCGGCTACCCGTGGATCCTCCCGGCCTCCGGCGGCTGCTTCGACCGCATGCAGGTGGCCACCGGCGACGTCCCGTACCTGCGCTCGCTGCAGGCGACCCTCAACGACGCCGTCGCGCGCGCGGCGCGCGAGACCGGCGTGACCTTCGTCGACCTCGCGCAGGTCTCCGAGGGCCGGGACGCGTGCGCGCCGCTGGGCGTGCGCTGGGTGGAGCCGGTGCTGCAGGGCACCAACGCGGTGATCGTGCACCCCAACGCCCTCGGCGAGGCCGGCATGGCGGCCCGGGCGCAGGAGGTGCTGCGGCTGCGCTGACCCGGGTCGGCCGGGACCCCGTCCGGGGTCAGCGCCGCGGGAGGGCCAGGGCCGCCACGAGCCCGGCGGCCACGACCGCGGTGCTGACCCCGAACGCCACCTGGTAGGAGGCGAGGTCGGTCAGCCAGCCGGCCACCAGCGGCCCGGCGACGGCGCCCAGGTCGGCCGACATCTGGAACACCGCCACCACCCGGCCGCCGCGGGCGGGGCTCACGTCACCCACCAGCGCCGCCGGCACGCTGGCCAGCAGCGCCGCGGCCAGGCCGTAGGTGGCCATCGAGAGCAGGAAGACGCCGGTCTGCGGGGGCAGCACCAGCAGCGCCAGCGCCGCGGTGCCGGTGGCCGACCCGAGCAGCAGCGCCGGCCGCCGTCCCCAGGTGTCGGCCAGCCGGCCCGAGCGCAGCAGCGCCAGCGCCTGTGCCGCCGAGCCCGCCAGCAGGCCCGCCCCGGCCCAGGCGGCGCCGCGGCCCAGCTCCTCGGTCACGTACAGCGGCACCAGCGAGTTGCGCACCCCGAACAGCACCCAGCCGACGCCGAGGTTGGCGACCAGCGCCGCCACGTAGGCCCGCGAGCGCAGCGCCGCGCGCAGCGGCAGGGCGTCCGGCGCGGTCGGATCGGGAGCCGGGGCGGGCGCGCCGGCCGGGGCGCGGAGCAGGACGAGCGCGACGGCGCCGGCCACCAGCAGGGCCGCCGCGTAGAGGAAGAACGGCAGCCGCGGCGACACCTCGGTGAGCAGCCCGCCGGCCGCCGGCCCCGCGATGCCGCCGAGGATGAAGCCGCCCTGGTAGGTGGCGGCGGCGCGGCCGCGGTGGGTCGGCGGCGCCACCCGCAGCAGCAGCGCCAGCGCCGCGACGGTGAACATCGCGCTGCCCACCCCGCCCGCGGCGCGCAGCACGAGGAACACCGGGAACGACGTCGCCAGGCCCGCCGCGCCGGTGGTCAGCGCGACGATCGCCAGGCCGGACGCCAGCACCACCCGCTCGCCGAGCCGCTCGACCAGCGACCCGCCGCCGAACGCCGAGACGAAGCGGAAGAAGGCGAAGGCGCTCACCGCGAGCCCGACGGCCGTCGTCCCCACGCCGAAGGCGCGGGTGAACAGCGGGATCGCCGGGGCGACGATGCCGAACCCCAGCGCCACGACGAACGCGACGACGGCCAGCACGCCCACCTCGCGCGGCAGCGCCGCGTCCCCCCGTCCCCGCACCGGGCGATGCTCGCAGGCGCCCGTGCGGGGAGACTCCCCGGGCATGGGGACCGGAGCGCGGGCCAAGCCGCTGCGCGACGTCGTCGCCCCCGGCCTCGACGTCCTGTTCTGCGGGATCAACCCGTCGCTGCTGTCGGCCGAGCGGGGCCACCACTTCGCCCGGCCGGGCAACCGGTTCTGGCCGGCGCTGCACCTGGCCGGGCTCACGCCGCGGCGGCTGGCGCCGGAGGAGGACGGCGAGCTGCCGCGGTACGGCCTCGGCGTCACCAACCTCGCCGACCGGCCCACCCGCACCGCCGCCGAGCTCACGCCCGAGGAGCTCCGCGACGGGCTGCGGTCGCTCACCGCCCTGGTGGCGGAGTACCGGCCACGGGTGCTGGCGGTCCTCGGCGTCACCGCCTGGCGGCTGGCCACCGGCCGCCCGCGCGCCGGGTGGGGCCGGCAGGAGGAGTCGCTGGCGGGGGCGCAGACCTGGGTGCTGCCCAACCCCAGCGGCCTCAACGCCCACCACCAGCTGCCCGACCTCGCCCGGCTCTACGCCGGGCTGCGCCCGTGACTCAGACGGTCGCGCCCGCCAGCCGGCCGACCAGCGCCACCGCGCCGCCCGCGTCCAGCGCCGCGCCCTCGGCCTGCGCGGCCACCAGGTCGTCGGCCGGCAGCGCCGCCTGGGTGGCGGCCACGTAGCGCTGCCCGTCCATCGGGTCCATCCGCAGCGGGTCGTAGCCGACCAGCCGGGCGTTGGCCTGCACCGCGCCGAGCAGCACCCCGCCGGCCCACGCGTCGCCGGACGCCGTGGCCGCGCCGACCGCGGCGAGCAGCCCCGCCAGGGTGCCGGTGACGTCACCCTCGCGGTGGGTCAGGTCGACCATCCGCCACAGGTCGGCCAGCGCCTCGTCCGCGCGGCCGGCGTCGGTGAGCACCTTCGCCCGGATCCACAGCACCGACGAGTGCGCCCACGAATGACCCAGCCCCAGCGCGAGCTGCTCGGCCCGGCCGAGGTGCTCCAGCGCGCCCGGGACGTCCCCGGCCACGCGGGAGAACTGGCCGAGCGTCATCGCGATCTCGGCCTGCACCCACTCGATGCCCGACGCCTGCGCGAGCTCGAGGCCGCGGGCGATGTCCTTGGGCGTCTCCCCGTCGGGGTCGGCCTGGCCGAGCAGGGCCCGCACGAAGCCGCGCAGCACCAGCGCGAGCGCCAGCACGCCGTCGGACCCGTCGTCGGCGACGTCGACGATCTCGTTGGTGCGCGCCCAGATCGAGGCGACGTCCCCGGACAGGTAGGCCAGCAGCGCGTCGCCGAGCAGCGCGCCGCTGCGCACGGACGCCGGCGCGCCCGGGGTCGCGTCCAGGGCGGCGGCCAGCCAGCGGCGGCCCTCGGCCACGTGCCCGCGGCGGTACCACCACCACGACAGCGCCGACCCGATCCGCAGCGCGGCCTCGCCCTGCCCGGTGGCCAGCGCGTGCCCGAGCGCGGCGCGCAGGGCGGGCTGCTCGGCGTCGAGCCGGCGGGCGCTGGCGGTCCACTCGGGACGGCGCAGCGTGGGCTCGAGCCGCTCGGTCAGGTCGACGGCGAAGCGGGTGAGCCGGTCGCGCAGCCGCCGGCCGGAGGCGTCGTCGAGGCCCTGCTCGGCGTACTGGCGCAGCGTCTCGAGCATCCGGTAACGCCCGGCGCCGTGGTCGAGCTCCACCAGCGACTTGGCCACCAGCACCCGCAGCAGCTCCAGCGCGCCGCCGTCGACCTCGGGACCGGCCACGGCCTCGACCAGGTCGGGCCCGAACGTGCCCGGCAGCACCGCGACGGCGCGGTAGACGGCGAGCTCGGGCGGGGAGAGCAGGTCGACGCTCCACTGCACGGTGGCAGCGAGCGTGCGCTGGTGCGGCACCGCGGTGCGCCAGCCACCGGACAGCAGGGCGAACCGGTCGTCGACGCGGCCGGCCACCTCCGCCAGCGGCAGCGTGGTCAGGCAGGCGGCGGCCAGCTCGACGGCCAGCGGCAGCCCGTCCAGGGCGGCCACCAGCTCGCGGACCTGCCGCAGGTCGTCCTCCGACGGGTCGGCCAGGTGCGGGGCGACCAGCCGGGCGCGGTCGAGGAACAGCTGCTCGGCGTCGCTCCCCGGGGCGCCGGCCGGCATGGGCCCGCAGGGCAGCACCGCCTCGCCGGGCAGGCCCAGCGGCTCCCGCGAGGTGGCCAGCACCCGCAGCTCGGGGCAGCGCGGCAGCAGCTCCGCGCAGGCGGTCGCCGCCGCCTCCACCACGTGCTCGCAGTTGTCGAGGACCAGCAGCAGCGGCCGGTCCTGCAGCGCGGTGGCGACCGCGCCGAGCGGGTCGCCGCCGGCGAGGGTGACCCCGAGGACGCCGGCCACCTGCGCGGCCACCAGGTCGGGGTCGGTGACGCCGGCCAGCTCCACCAGCACCGCCGGCGGCGCCCCGGCGGGGCGGCGGCGGGCGGCCTCCAGCGCCAGCCGCGTCTTGCCGCTGCCACCGGGTCCGACGAGCGTGACCAGCCGCGGGCCGGCCAGCGCGGCGCCGAGCTGCGCGAGCTCGCGCTCCCGGCCGACGAACGCCGTCAGCGGGACCGGCAGCGGCGGCAGCGGGCGGGCGGCGGGCCGCTCGGGGGCCGGTGCGGGCTCCGCGGCCGCGGCGGGCGCCGGCCGGACCGTGCCCGACCCGGCCAGCGCCGGGTCCTGCCGGAGGATCTGCGCGTAGAGCGACTGGAGCGGCCGGCCGGGGTCGACGCCGAGGCCGTCGGCGAGCAGCCGCCGTCCCTCCTCGTAGACCTCCAGCGCCTCCGCCTGCCGGCCGCAGCGGTACAGCGCCAGCATCAGTGAGCCGCGCAGGCCCTCGCGCAGCGGCTCGGCGCGCAGCAGCTCCCGGACGTCGTCGACGATCTCGGCGTGCCGGCCCAGCCGCAGGTCCAGCTCGGCGGCGAGCTCGCGGGCGGCCAGCCGCAGCTGCTCCAGCCGCTCGGACTCCTCGGCGGCGAACGTCGCCGACACGTCGGCGTAGGCCGGGCCCCGCCACAGCGCCAGGCCCTCGGTGACCGCCTCGCGGGCGGCCGCCGGCTCGTCGCGGGCGGCGAGGTCGCGGGCGGTGCGCAGGAGCTGCACGAACCGGACGGCGTCGACGTCCTCCGGCGCCACCTCCAGCCGGTAGCCGGGCTCCCGGGTGACCAGCACCGTCCAGCGGCCGCCGGTCACGTCGGGCTCGAGCTCGCGGCGCAGCCGGGACACGATCGACTGCAGCGTCGCCGACACCGCGGCGGGCGGGTTGCCGCTCCACACCCGGTCGACGAGCAGGTCCACCGGCACCGTGCGGCCGGGGTCGAGGAGCAGCGCGGCGAGCACCGCCCGGTGCTTGGGGGACTGGGGGGCGAGGAGGGAGCCGTCGCGCCGGACCTCCACGGGGCCGAGCACGCGGAACGAGGTCGCGGACATCGCGGCGCAGCCTAGGTTCCGGAACCCGCGCGTGGTGCCCTCCGCTGCGTCCCTCGTCCGTTCCGTGACCTCCGGGTCCGCGCCCGTGAGCAGGCACCCAAGCGCGCACCAAGGACACACCAAGGACGGCGGCCGACGCTCTCCCCGCACCGCACCCCTGCACCCTGGAGAGACAGTGACGTCCGCGACCGCCGCCCCGCCCGCCCTGCCGCCCGACCTGACCGCGACGCTGCGCTCCCGCCTGTCGCACGGCGCCCGGCTGACCGAGGGGGCCGGCGCCGCCGGCGCGATGGTCCAGGCCGCCGAGGTGTCCGACGTCGTCGCCGCCGTGCGGCTGGCCGGCCGGCACGGGGTGGCGCTCGCCGTCCGGGGGCCCGGCCGGTCCGGCGGGCCGGGCGCAGCCGGGAGGCCCGGCCGTCCCGGCGGGCCGGCGCGGCGGCTGACCGTCGATCCCGACCGGCTCGCGCAGGTCACCGTCTCCCCGGCCGGCTGGGCCCGGGTGGGGGCGGGGGTGAGCTGGCGCGAGCTCGCCGGTGAGGCCGGCCGGCACGGCCTCACGCCGCTGACCGGTGGCTCGGCCTCCGAGCGGGTGGCGGACACGGTCACCGGCGGCGGCGTCGGCCCGCTCGCGCGCACGTACGGGCTGGCCGCCGACCGCGTCCGCGCCGTCGAGGTGGTCACCGGCGACGGCGCGCTGCGCCGGGTGACGCCGGACGACGAGCCGGAGCTGTTCTGGGGCCTGCGCGGCGGCGGTGCGGCGCTGGGCGTGGTCACCGCCGTCGAGCTGGACCTGCTCGCCGCGGGGCCGCGCTACGGCGGGCAGCTGCGCTGGGCGCCCGGGGACGCCGCGCGGGTGCTCGACGCCTGGCGCGCCTGGACCGCGACGCTGCCCGCGCAGGCCGGCACCTCGCTGGTGCTGTCCCGGCCGCGGCAGGGGGAGGGCGGCGTGGCCGTGCGCTTCGCCTGGGCGGGGGACCCGGAGGACGGCGTCGCCGTGCTCGACGGGCTGCTCGGCCCGCTGGCCGCCGGGGGCCGGCCGCTGGACTCCGAGATCGCGCCGCGTGGCCCGGCCGGGCTGGCCACGCCGCAGCAGGTGACGGACCCCGGCTCCTCGCTGCTGGCTGACCGGCTGCCCGACGACGGCGCCGGCGCCGTGCTGCGGGCGGTGCGCGGCAGCCGCCCCCGCACGGTGGAGCTGCGGCTGCTCGGCGGTGCGCTCGGGTGGGTGCCCGAGCGGCCGAGCGCGGTCTGCCACCGCGACTCGCGGCTGGCGGTGCTCGTGACCGGCGGCGCCGGCAGCGAGGACCGCGCGGCCACCCGCGCCTGCACCGACGACGTCGCGGCCGCGTTCGGCGCCGACCTCGGCGGCCGGGAGCCCGCGCACGGCTTCGCCGCGGTGCCCGACGTGCTGGCCCGGACGCCGACGCCCGCCGTCCGGGATCGGCTCGCCGCACTGGCCGCCGGCGCCGATCCGCACCGGGTGCTGGAGGGCGCGGCGCCGCGCTGACGCCGGCGGCTCGGGCGGCCGGCCGCCGCCGGGTCAGGCGGCGGGTCAGGCGGTGGCGGTCGTCGCCAGCAGGCGGCGCAGCGCCTCGTCGAAGTAGTCCTCGTACAGCTCCCGCACGAGGTCCATCCGGTCCTCGGCGACGGCGGCCTCGACCCGCCGGGCGTAGTGCTCGTGCAGTTCGGTCAGCGACGTGTCCACGGGGTCTCCTGGGAGGTGGGCTCGCCTCCAGTGTCCGGCCGCGGGCGCGGTCGGTGCCGCATGCGGGGCTGCTCGCTCCGTCACACCCGCCCTCACCCGGCCTCGCACCGTGGTGCCCGACCTCGCCCCGCAGCGCGAGGTCGGGCACCGCGCGGCGAGGTCGGGGGAGTGCGACGGGCCTCCCGCCGGCGGGACCGCGCGTGGCAGGGTGGGCGCCCCCGGACAGCGCCGTCCGTCCCGACCGCACCCCGAGGAGACAGGCGTGGACCGCGAGAGCTACGGCACCGACGGCACCGACCCCGAGGAGGCCACCGGTCTGCTCGAGCGGGAGGACACGCTGGAGGACGGCGACGACCCGCTCGACACCGGCTGGTCCCCGCCCGAGCGGCCCTGGGGCGTGCAGGAGTGGGGCACCACCGACCGCGAGGAGGCCTCCGGCGAGGGCCTCGACGGCCGGCTCGCCCGCGAGCTGCCCGACGGCTCCGGTGACGACGACGGTGACGAGCTCGGCGACCTGGCCGGCGGCGACGGCGAGCTGCGCGACGACGAGGTGGGCGACGCCCGCGCCGGCCGGCTGGCCGACCTCGACGACGACGGCGTGGTCGACGGCGAGGACGAGCTCCTGGCTGACGACCTCGGCATCGACGGCGGCGCGGCATCCGCCGAGGAGGCCGCCGTCCACGTGGTGCGCGGCGACCGCTAGCCCGGCGGCCGGGTGAGGCGGGCGGCGAGGACCTCCTCGGCCAGTACCGCCTGCCCGGTGGTGCCGCGGCCGAGCTCCCGGCCCGCCGCGTCCTCCGCCCGGCAGGCGCAGGTGATCCGGTTGCCCTCCACCGCGGTGCACGTGGCGGTCACCCGCACCCGGTCGCCGGGCCAGGCCGGCGCCAGGTGCTCCACCGACACCGCCGTGCCGACCGCCGCCTCGCCCGGCTCCAGGTGACGCAGCAGGAGCACCCGGCCGGCCTCCTCGAAGTGCTTCGCCATGGAGTACGTGGCGTAGACGGGGTGCACCGGGCCCAGCCGGTCGAAGTCGACCGTCATCGCCCCGGTGACGACGACGTCGAGCACGGCGACGTCGCCGACGGCGGGCGGCCGCACGGCGTCAGGCGTCGAAGTCGACGGTGACGGCGTCGGAACGCGGCAGCGTCTGGCACGTGAGCACGTACCCGGCCTCGACCTCGCGCGGCTCCAGCGCGTAGTTGCGCCGCATCTCCACCTCGCCGTCGGTGACCCGCGCGCGGCAGGTGCCGCACACGCCGCCCTTGCAGGCGAACGGCAGGTCCGAGCGCACCCGCTGGGCGGAGTCGAGCACGGTCTCCTCCCGCGGCAGCGCCAGCGTCGTGGACCGCCCGTCGAGGACGACGGTCACCTGGCTGCTCGGCCCCTCGACCGTCTGGTCGTCGCCGCGCACCGGCTCCGGCGGGACGTCGTCGACGAAGAACAGCTCCTGGTGCACCCGCTCGGCCGGGACGCCGAGCTCGGCCAGCAGCGCGCGGGCGTCGGTGACCATCCCGTGCGGCCCGCACAGCCACCAGTGGTCCACCCGCTCCACCTCGACCAGGTTCGACACCAGGCTGCGCAGCCGGTCGCCGTCGAGCCGGCCGCTGGTCAGCTCGGCGTCGCGCGGCTCGCGGGAGAGCACGTGCACCAGCTGCAGCCGGGGGCCGTGGGCGTCCTTCAGGTCGGCGAGCTCGTCGGCGAACATGACGGTGTTGGTGCGGCGGTTGCCGTAGAAGACGGTGACGGTCGACTCGCCGTCGCGCAGCACCGTGCTCGCCAGCGACAGCGCGGGCGTGATGCCGGAGCCGGCGACGACGAAGACGTGGTCGGCCGGCGTCGACAGGTCGGCGGTGAAGGTCCCCGACGGCGGCAGCACCTCGATGGCGTCGCCGGGGCGCACCTCGTGCACCAGCCAGGAGGAGAAGAAGCCGCCGGGCACCTCCCGGACGCCGACCCGCGGCGCGGCGCCCACCGGCGCGCAGATGGAGTAGGAGCGGCGCTCGTCGCGGTCGCCGTCCACCCGCCGGAGCGTCAGCGCCTGCCCGGGCCGGAAGGCGTAGTCCTCGGCCAGCTCGGCGGGCACGTCGAAGGTGACGGCGACGGCGTCGTCGGTGAGCCGCTCGACGCCGGCGACGGTCAGCGGGTGGAACTGCGGCCGGCGGCGCGGGGGCGCGCTCATCAGATCTCCTTCACGTGCTCGAACGGCTCCCGGCAGCTGCGGCAGCGGCGCAGCGCCTTGCACGCCGTCGCCCCGAACTCGCTGATCTGCTCGGTGTCGGCCGACCCGCACAGCGGGCAGGACGCCGTCCGGCGGGGAGGCCCGAGCTGCAGCGGCACGGGCCCGGCGGTGCGCTCGGGGGCGGGGCCCGGCGGGGCGATGCCGGCCTCGGCGAGCTTGCGGCGGCCGTCGTCGCTGATCCAGTCGGTGGACCAGGCCGGCGACAGGACGGTGCGCACCTCGACGTCGTCGAACCCGGCCGAGTGCAGCGCGTGCAGCAGGTCGGCGCGCATGACGCCCATCGCCGGGCAGCCGGAGTAGGTGGGGGTGATGTCGACGACGACGGTGCCGTCGTGCACCCGGACGTCGCGGAGCACGCCCAGGTCGGCGAGCGTCAGCGCCGGCAGCTCGGGGTCGGTGACGGTCTCCGCGACGGCGCGCGGGTCGGCGATCACGGCGCTCACCAGGTCGCCGCCGGGTGCTGGCGCGCCAGGCCCTGGAGCGTGGCGAGCAGCGCCGTCAGCTCCTCGCCGTGCCGCCCCTCCCGGCCGCGCGGGGCGACGTCGTCCGGCCACGGCGGCACGGTCAGGGTGGCGCGCTCCAGCACGGTGGTGAGCACCTCGCGCACCTCGTCGCGGACGGCGGCCGGGTCGACGGCGACGCCCGCGGCGACCAGCCGGGCCTCGACGTCGGTGGCGGTGAACAGGTCGGCCATCAGCGGCCACACCGCGGCGACGCCGTCCTGCGCGCGGCGGTGCGACTCGGGCGTGCCGTCGCCCAGGCGCAGCACCCAGCGGGCGGCGTGGTCGCGGTGGTAGGCCAGCTCGTGCACGCCCTTGGCGGCGATGGCCGCGAGCACCGGGTCGCGGGACTCCCGCAGCCGGGCGAACACGGCCAGCCGCACGGTGGACGCGACCAGCAGCCGCACCATCGTCCGCGCGAAGTCGCCGTTCTCCGCCTCGACCAGGCCGGTGTTGCGGAACTCGTCGGCGTCGCGGAAGTAGGCGAGCGCGTCCTCGTCGGGGATCGACGCCGTCGCCAGCGACCGGGAGCGGCCGAGGACGCCGACCGAGCCCGCGCGGGCCAGCAGCAGCCGGGCCTGGCCGAGCAGGTCCAGGCCGGTGTTGCCGAGGGCGACCTCCTCCTCGAGCTCCGGCGCGTTGGTCATCCACTGCGTGAGCCGCTGCGCGAGCACGAGGGCGTCGTCGCCGAGCATCAGGCAGTAGACGCCGAGGTCGGCGGGGTCGACGCCGTCGGGGACGGTGGTGTCGACGCCGGCCAGCGGCTCGTCGAAGCCGGTGCCGAACGCCCAGTGCCCGGCGTCGTCGTGCGCGTTGGTCAGCGCGTCGTAGACGGTCTCCTCGTGCATGCCTGCCCTCCCTGGGGCCATTAGCGCTACAAAGGCCAACAGGGGCCCGCTCACATGTGGGGGACGTTCTCCGGGATCTCGTAGAACGTCGGGTGGCGGTAGACCTTGTCGCCGCTCGGGGCGAACATCGGGTCCTTCTCGTCGGGGCTCGAGGCGGTGATGTCGGCCGCCTTGACCACCCAGATGCTCACGCCCTCGTTGCGCCGCGTGTAGAGGTCGCGGGCGGCGTGCACGGCCATCTCGTCGTCGGGCGCGTGCAGCGAGCCGACGTGCACGTGGTTCAGGCCGCGCTTGCCGCGCACGAACACCTCGTACAGCGGCCAGTCCCGCCTCACCGCGCGCGGGCGCGGCTCGACCGGCACCTCGGGTCCGGTGGGGACGGCGCCGTGCCCGCCCTCGGCGGTGACGTCGGTGCTCACGCGACGGCCCCCGCGTGCCCCTCGGCGTGCTTCGCGGCGTAGGCCGTCGCGGCCTCGGTCACCCAGGCGTTGTCGTCGCGGGCCGCGCGGCGGCGGGCGATCCGCTCGGCGTTGCACGGGCCCTCCCCGGAGATCACCCGCTTGAACTCCGCCCAGTCGATGGGGCCGGAGCGCCAGTGCCCCGACTCCTCGTCCCACCGCAGGTCGGGGTCGGGCAGCGTCACGCCGAGCACCTGCGCCTGCGGCACCGACATGTCCACGTAGCGCTGCCGCAGCTCGTCGTTGCTGTGCCGCTTGATGCCCCACGCCATCGACTGCGCCGAGTTGGGGCTGTCGTCGTCGGGCGGGCCGAACATCATCAGCGAGGGCCACCACCAGCGGTCGACGGCGTCCTGCACCATGGCCCGCTGCTCGGGGGTGCCGCGCATCATCGTCATCAGCAGCTCGTAGCCCTGCCGCTGGTGGAACGACTCCTCCTTGCAGACGCGGATCATCGCCCGGGCGTAGGGCCCGTAGGAGGAGCGGCACAGCGGCACCTGGTTGCAGATGGCCGCGCCGTCGACCAGCCAGCCGATGACGCCGACGTCGGCGTAGGTGAGCGTCGGGTAGTTGAAGATCGAGCTGTACTTCTGCCGGCCCTCGATGAGCCTGTCGGTGAGGTCGGCCCGGTCGGCGCCGAGCGTCTCGGCCGCGGAGTACAGGTACAGCCCGTGGCCGGCCTCGTCCTGGACCTTGGCCAGCAGCACCGCCTTGCGGCGCAGGCTCGGGGCGGCCAGTAGCCAGTCGCCCTCGGGCTGCATCCCGATGATCTCCGAGTGCGCGTGCTGGGCGATCTGGCGCACCAGCGTCTTCCGGTAGCCCTCGGGCATCCAGTCGCGCGGCTCGACGCGGTGGTCGGCCGCGATCGTGGCGTCGAACTGGGCCTGCAGGGCGGTCTCGTCCACCGCGGGCCGGTCGAGCGTCGGCGCGGACATCGGGTCTCCCCTCGAGCTATTTACTGACCGTGCGGTCGGTAATAGTGTGCCGCAGCGTGCTGCACGACACAAGCGGCGCGATCGGTGCACGGCCGACGAGGAGGCAGGCATGACGACGGCGACCGGCGATCTGCGGCGGCTGGGCGAGGCCCCCGACCCCGCCACCCTCGACCCGGCCGAGCGCATGGGCGTCGACGAGCTGCGGTCGGTGCAGCTCGAGCGGCTGCGGGAGTCGCTGCGGCATGCCTACGCCAACGTGCCGCACTACCGGCGCGCGTTCGACGAGGCCGGCGTCCACCCCGACGACTGCCGCGAGCTCGCCGACCTCGCGCGGTTCCCCACCACGAGCAAGGCCGACCTGCGGGAGAACTACCCCTTCGGCATGTTCGCCGTCCCGCGCGAGCAGGTGCGCCGCGTGCACGCCTCCAGCGGCACCACCGGCCGGCCGACCGTCGTCGGCTACACCGGGCGCGACCTGGAGACCTGGGGCGCCGTCATGGCCCGGTCCATCCGCGCCGCCGGCGGGCGGCCCGGCGACGTGCTGCACAACGCCTACGGCTACGGCCTGTTCACCGGCGGCCTGGGCGCCCACTACGGCGCCGAGGCGCTGGGCTGCACCGTCGTCCCCGTGTCCGGCGGCATGACGCCCCGCCAGGTGCAGCTGATCACCGACTTCGCGCCGCGCGTGATCATGGTGACGCCCAGCTACATGCTCACCGTGATCGACGAGTTCGAGAAGCAGGGCCTCGACCCGCGCGCCTCCAGCCTGGAGATCGGCATCTTCGGCGCCGAGCCGTGGACCGAGCAGATGCGCCGGGAGATGGAGGAGCGCCTCGACATCCAGGCCGTCGACATCTACGGGCTGTCGGAGGTCATGGGCCCGGGCGTGGCGCAGGAGTGCGTGGAGACCAAGGACGGCCTGCACGTGTGGGAGGACCACTTCTACCCGGAGGTCATCGACCCGATCACCGGCGAGGTGCTGCCCGAGGGCGAGGTGGGCGAGCTGGTGTTCACCTCGCTCACCAAGGAGGCGATGCCGGTCGTGCGCTACCGCACCCGCGACCTCACCCGGCTGCTGCCCGGCACCGCGCGCCCGGGCATGCGCCGCATGGAGAAGGTCACCGGCCGCACCGACGACATGATCATCCTGCGCGGGGTGAACCTCTTCCCGACGCAGATCGAGGAGGTCGTCCTGCGCACGCCGGGGCTGGCGCCGCACTTCGCGATGGAGCTGACCACCCGCGGGCGGATGGACCACCTCGTGGTGCGCGTGGAGGCCCGCCCGGACTGCCCGCCCGAGCGCCGCGAGCAGGCCGCCGCCGAGGTCACGACGGGCGTCAAGGACACCGTCGGCACGAGCATCGAGGTGCTCGTCGTCGACCCCGAGACGCTGCCCCGCTCCATGGGCAAGCTGCAGCGGATGACCGACCGGCGGGAGCGCGCGTGACGGAGGTGCGGGTCCGCCGGGGACGGCCCGGGCACTCGCTCGACAGCCTGCTCGACGTCGCCGTCGCGGTGTTCAACGAGCGCGGCTACGACGCCACGAGCATGGAGGAGCTGGCCGCGCGGCTCGGGGTCACCAAGTCGGCGATCTACCACCACGTGCCGAGCAAGGTCGAGCTGCTGCGGATGGCGCTGGACCGGGCGCTGGACGCGCTGTTCGCGGTCACCGCGGAGCCCGGGGCGGTCACCGGGCGGGCCATCGACCGGCTCGAGCACGTGGTGCGCGGCTCGGTCCGGGTGCTCGCCGCGGAGCTGCCGTTCGTCACCCTGCTGCTGCGGGTGCGCGGCAACTCCGCGGTCGAGGAGGCGGCCCTCGCCCGGCGGCGGGAGTTCGACCGGATCGTCACCGACCTGGTCCGCGCCGCCGAGGAGGAGGGCGACGTGCGCCCCGACGTCGACCCCGCCGTCACCAGCCGGCTGCTGTTCGGCACGGTCAACTCGCTCACCGAGTGGTACCGGCCCGGCGGCAGCCTCTCGGCCGACGACCTCGCCGACGCGCTGGTGACGACGGCCTTCCGGGGGCTGCGCACGCGCCCCTGAGGGCGGTCAGCCCCGGTCGCGGCGGGGGCGGTAGGGCGCGCCCGGGTTGAACACCTCGAGCGTGTAGGCGTCGAGCCGGCGCAGCAGGGCGCGGGCTCGGGTCACGGGGGTGGCGTGCTGGGTCATCGGCGGGGTCATGGCGTCTCCAGGGGGACCTCGGGGTGGGGACGTCGTCGTCTCGGCCGCACCCCACGCTCCCCGCGGCAGGTTGCGCCGCGGACACGTCCGGGTGAACGGGCGGTGGACCGCACCGTGTCCTCAGCCACTGCCCCCCAGCGCGTCCTCCAGCGCCGCCCACCCGTCCCGCCGGGCCCCGGCCGCCCGCTCGGCGGCGGCCCGCTCCGGGCCCAGCGCGGCGTCCACGGCCGCGGCGAGCTGCGCGGCCAGCGGGCGCAGGAACGGCCACACCCGCAGGCCCAGCAGCCGCCGGGTCGCGTCGGCGGAGCCCGCGAGGCGGGCCGCCTCCTCCGGCCGGCCGGTCAGCAGTGCCACCCCGGCCAGCGCCTCCAGGCAGTTCGCGAGGCCCTCCCGGTCGGCGAGCGCCCGGTGCAGCGCGGCGGCCTCCCGCAGGTGCGCCGCGGCGCCGTCCGGGTCGCCGCCCAGCAGCGCGTCGAGGCCGAGCTGGTCCAGGACGGCGGCGGCGAGGTGGTCGTCGCGGCTCGCCCGCGCGGCGGCCAGCGCCTCGGTGTGCCGGGCGGTCGCGGCGGGCACGTCGCCGGCCAGCAGGTCGACGTCGCCGAGCGGCACGAGCGTGAAGCCGACCGCCCACGGGTCGCCGCTGGCCCGCGCCGCGGCCTCGGCCTCCTCCAGCTGCGGGCGCAGCGACGGGTCCTCCGGCGGGCGGGTCATCGCCAGCAGCGTCAGGCCCTGGGCGAGCAGCCACGGGTCGCCCAGCTCGCGCGCCTCGGCCACCAGCCCGGTCAGCTGCGGCACGGCGTCCGCCGGCCGCCCCATCGCGATCGCGGTGCTGCCGCAGGCCCAGCGCAGCGATGCCGCCGCGGCGGGGGAGAGCCGGCGGGCCGAGGGCAGCGCGGCCGTGCGGTCGGCGAGGTCGGACATGGCCGCGAGCCGGCCGCGCGCCCACCACCACCGGGCCAGCGGCGCGGCCAGGCCGACGACGAGCTCGGCGCGGTCGGCGGCCACCGCCCACTCCAGCGTGGCCTCGAGGTCGTCGGCCTCGGCCTCCAGGCGGGCCAGCCACGTCGCCCGGTCCGGCCCGGCCAGCCCCGCAGCCGCGGACTCGGCCACGCCGGTGAGGTGGCGGGCCAGCCGCTCGCGGGCCGCGTCCTCCTCCCGGAGCTCGCGCAGCCGCTCGGCGGCGAAGGCGCGCACCACGTCGAGCATGCGGAACCGCGGCTCGCCGTCGGCGGCGTCCCCGGGGGCGACGAGGCTCTGCGCCACCAGCGCCGACAGCGCCTCCACGACGTCGACGTCGCCGTCCACCGCGGCGACCGCCTCGGCGGTGTCCAGCGTGCAGCCGCCGGTGCACACCGACAGCCGGGCCAGCACCAGCCGCTCCTCGGCGCCGAGCAGCTCGTGGCTCCACTCCAGGGTGGCCCGCAGGGTCCGCTGGCGGTCGGGCAGGTCGGCCACCGGCGCCCGCAGGTCCAGCGCGCTGCGCAGCCGGCGCAGCAGCGCCCGCGGCGGCAGCACCCGCACCCGCGCCGCGGCCAGCTCGATCGCCAGCGGCAGCCCCTCCAGCCGGCGCACCAGCTCGCCGACGGCGGCCGCGTCCTCGCCCTCGGCGGTGAACGACGGGTCGGCGGCCCGGGCGCGGGCGGTGAACAGCTCCACCGCCGGCGCCGCCGGGTCCGGGGCGCCGGGGGCGGGCACCGGGAGCGGCTGCAGCGGCACGTCGGTCTCGCCGCGCAGGCCGAGCACGCTGCGGCTGGTCACCAGGAGGTCCAGCCGCGGGCAGCGCTCCAGCAGCGCGGCGAGGACCGGCGCGACGCCGGACACCTGCTCGGCGTTGTCGAGCACGAGCAGCGCCGACACCCCCGCGAGCCGCTCGGCGACGACGTCGACCAGCGGGCGGGCGCCCTCCGGCCGCACCCCGAGGACCCCGGCGACGGCGACCGGCACCCCCGCGGCGTCCCGGACCGGCGCCAGGTCGACGAACCAGACGCCGTCGCGCTCCGCCCGCACCGCTCCGGCGCCGGCCAGCGCCAGCCGCGTCTTGCCGATCCCGCCCGGGCCGGTGAGCGTCACCAGCCGCACCTCCGGAGCCCGCAGCAGCCCGGTGAGCAGGGCGAGCTCCGTCCCGCGGTCGACCAGCGGCGTCGGCGGCTCCGGCAGCCACCCCGGGGCGAGCCCGGGCACCGGCGCCCCGGGCGCCGGGCGGGCCGCGAAGCGCTCGGTGAGCAGGACGGCGAGGTCGTCGGCGACCTGCTCGCCGAGCCGCGCGGGGTCGCCGAACGGCACCGTCGAGGCCCCGCCGGTGGCCTGCATCCGCTCGACCAGCGCGGCCAGCCGGGGGTCGCGGCCGGGTGCCGGGTCGCGCACGTACAGCAGCCGCGGCAGCCCGTCGGACAGGTCGAACTCGTCCTCGATCCCCGACACCGCCATCCCGGGCGCCACCCAGCCGTAGCTGTCGCCGTACAGGCCGACGAAGACGTCGCTCTGCCGCAGGTAGGCGCGGTAGAGGTCGCGCGGGGGATGCGGGCGGGCGCCCAGCTCGAACATCACCGGGGTCAGCCGCAGCGAGGTGACCGCGGCCCGGACGGCGGCCCGCTCGGCGGCGAGCTCGGTGAGCGTCGAGGACACGAAGACCCGCAGCCGGCGGTCCGGCGTGCCGATCGGTGCGGCCGGGTCGGGACCGGGCCCGGTCATGGCGCCTCCCGCGACGGGCGGCCCCGCGGCCGCTCCCGGGACCCGGAGCCTAGGGCCGGGGGCGGTCGCGCCGACAGGCCCGGCGGGCTCGCGCGTGTCCGCCCCGGCGTGGCGCGGGCGGGCGTCCGGAATGCCGGTGACAGCCGCGCGCGGCGGTGCTCCAATGGGCGCCGCACGGGGAGGCACCGACGTCGGAGGTCCTGGTGGACCCAGCCACCACCACCGTGCGCCCGGCGGCCGACCGCCGCCGCGAGCTGCTCCCCGCCATGCGCGCCCTGCTCCGGGTGTTCTGCGTGCTGACCGCGCTGGCCGTCCTCGCCCTGCTCGTCCAGCCCGGCCGGACGGCGGACGTGTTCGCCTGGACCATCGCCCCGCCGGCCACCGCCGCCTTCCTCGGCGCGGGCTACGCCGCCGGGTTCACCCTGGTGCTGCTGTCGCTGCGCGACCCGGTGTGGGCGCGCAGCCGGGTGGCGGTGCTGACGATCCTGGTCTTCACGCTGCTGACCCTGGTCGCGACGCTCGTGCACCTCGACCGCCTGCACCTGCAGCCGGAGTTCGCCGACGCGCCGCTGCTCGCCCGCGGCGCCGCCTGGTTCTGGACCGGCGTCTACGTCCTCATCCCGGTGGCGATGGCCGTCGTCCTCGTGCTGCAGGAGCGCGCGCCGGGCACCGACCCGCCGCGCCGCGCGCCGGTCCCGGTCCCGCTTCGGGCCGCCCTCGGCGCGGAGTCGGTCGTGCTGCTCGCCGTGGGCGCGCTGCTGTCGGTCGCCCCCGCCGACACCACGGCGCTGTGGCCCTGGCCGCTGACCCCGTTCACCGCGCGGGTGGTCGGCGCCTGGCTGATCGCCTTCGGCGTCGCCACCGCGCTGGCCGCGCTCGCCGGCGACCTCGAGCGGCTGCGGACCGCCGCCGTCGCCTACACCGTCTTCGGCGTCCTGGTCCTGGCGGTCGTGGCGGTGCACGCCGGCGACGTCGGGTGGGACCGGCCTTCGGCGTGGGCGCTGGTCGTCGTCGCCGCCGCCATCGCGGGGACCGGCGCCGCCGGCTGGCGCCTGGCGCCCGCACCGGGGAGGCACCGGCCATGAGCGGCGAGCGCGAGGCCTGCCTGCTCGTCGTCACCCGCGACGACGACGTCCGCGGCACCACCACCGCCGAGCTGACCCGGCGCTACGGCGGCGACTACGAGGTGCGCTCCTGCGCCTCCCCGGAGGAGGCCGCCGCGACGCTGACCGGCGACGGGCCGCCGGTCGCCGTCCTCCTCGGCGGGTTCGGCGACGCCGACCCCGATGGCCTCGCCGAGCTGCGCGCCCTGCACACGCGCACGCCCGGCGCGGTCTCGGTCGCGCTGGTCCGGTGGGGCGCCTGGGACACCGCGCGGCCGATCTTCGACGCGCTGACCGTCGGGCAGCTCGACCGCTGGCTCACCGCGCCGCAGGTCCGCGGCGACGAGGAGTTCCACCGGCTGGTCACCGAGGTGCTCGAGGAGTGGTCCTCGCGGCGGTCCGGCGGGTTCCAGGCGGTGCGGGTGATCGGCGAGCAGTGGTCGCCGCGCTCGCAGCAGTTGCGGGACAGCTTCTCCCGCAACCGCATCCCGCTCGGCTTCCTCGACGCCGGCTCCCGGGCCGGCGCCGAGGCGCTGGCCGCGCTCGGTCTCACCGAGCCGAGGCTGCCGGTGGTGAGCATCCGGTTCACCCGCGAGCCGGTCGTCCTGCAGGACCCCACCGACCTCGAGATCGCCGACGCCTTCGGCCTGTTCACGCCGCTGGACGCCGACGTCGTCTCCGACGTCCTCGTGCTCGGCTCCGGCCCGGCCGGCCTCGGCGCGAGCGTGTACGCCGCCTCGGAGGGCCTGTCGACGCTGGTGGTGGAGGGCGAGGCGATCGGCGGGCAGGCCGGCACCAGCTCGCTGATCCGCAACTACCCCGGGTTCCCCACCGGGATCAGCGGCAGCCGGCTGGCCTTCAGCGCCTACCAGCAGGCGTGGGCCTTCGGCGCCCGGTTCCACTTCATGCGCCAGGGCAGCGGGCTGGAGACCACCGCCGACGGGCTGCACCGCGTCGCGCTCAGCGACGGGACGACGGCGTGCGCGCGCACCGTGGTGGTGGCCACCGGCGCGAGCTGGCGCCGGCTCGGGGTGCCCGAGCTCGAGGCGCTCACCGGCCGGGGCGTCTTCTACGGCGCGGCGGTCACCGAGGCGCCGGCGATGCGCGGCCGGCACGTGTTCGTCGTCGGCGGGGGCAACTCCGCCGGGCAGGCGGCGGTCTACCTGGCCGGCTACGCGGACCGGGTCACCGTGCTCGTCCGGCGGGCCACGCTCACCGAGACGATGTCGGACTACCTGATCCGCGAGCTGGAGGCGCTGCCCCGCGTCGACATCCGCTACCGGGTGCAGGTGACCGGCGGCAGCGGCACCGACTTCCTCGAGTCGGTGGTGCTGGGCGACCTCGACACCGGTGAGGAGACGACGGAGGAGGGCGTGCTGTTCGTCCTCATCGGCAGCGAGCCGCGCACGGACTGGCTCGCCGGCACGCTCGCCCGCGACCGCTGGGGCTTCCTGCTCACCGGCAGCGCGCTGCTCGCCGACGGCGTCACGCCCGCCTGGCCGCTCGAGCGCCCGCCCGCGCCGCTGGAGACCAGCACGCCCGGGGTGTTCGCCGCCGGCGACGTGCGGGCCGGCTCGGTCAAGCGGGTGGCCTCGGCGGTGGGCGAGGGCGCCCTGGTGGTGACGCTCGTGCACGCGCACCTGGCGGCGATGCGGGCCGCGGAGGGGTCCGGCGCGCAGGTCAGCGCGCCGGCAGCGCGCGGCTGACGGCGGGGGAGGGGCGCAGCGCCACCGGCCGCCCGGTCCACTCCGCCCGGTCGAGGGTGTCGGTGAGCAGCTCGCGGCCCGACGGCGACAGCGCGGTCACCGAGCGGGCGTCGACGACGTCGACCCGCACCGGCTCCCGGCCGTAGCAGCGCCAGAACGCCTCGACGGCGGCGGCGTCGACCTCGCCGGCGAGCACCAGCACCCGCCCGCCGGAGGTGTTGAGCAGGCGCACCACACCCCGGCGCAGGGCGGCGGGGACGGCGGGCACGCCGCCCAGTGTGCCCGCCGCCTCCCCGGCGGCGTCGGTGTCCTCGGCGAGACTGGGGCGGTGGACCGGGTGCTGCTGCGCCGCGACGGCGGGGACGTCGTCGCCGCTGACTGCGCACCCGACGGCACCCCCGGCCCGGCCACCCGGCTGCCCGCCGACGACCTGCCGGCCTGGGTCGCCGCCCGCGAGGGCGGGGGCGCGGTCCGCTGGGTCTGGGACGACACGACGCGCTGGTACCCGGCGCTGCTCGACGCCGGCGTGCGGGTGGAGCGCTGCACCGACCTGCGGCTGACCGGCGCCCTGCTGCGCCGCTCGCCGCTGGCCGACCCCGCGCTGCTCGCCGGCGGCGACGCGGCGGGCTGGGTGGCGCTGGAGCCCCGCACCGGCGGCGACCCGGCGCTGTTCCCGCTCGAGGACCCGGCCGACCGGCTCGACCCGGCCGCCGAGCTGCGCCGCCAGTCCGCCGCCCTCGCCGCGTCGGCGCACGGGGGCCGGCTCGGCCTACTCGCCGCCGCCGAGTCCTCCGGCGCGCTGGCCGCCGCGGAGATGACCTGGGCCGGCCTGCCCTGGCGCGCCGACGAGCACGCCCGGCTGCTCACCGGCCTGCTCGGCGACCGCCCGCCGGCCGGGCTGCGGCCGCCGGTGCTGGAGCGGCTGGCCGGCGAGGTGCGCGCCGCGCTGCGCGCGCCCGACCTCAACCCCGACTCCCCGGCCGCGGTGCTGCGCGCGCTGCAGACCGCCGGCCTGCCCGTCGAGGACACCCGCTCCTGGACGCTGGAGCGCATCGAGCACCCCGTCGTGCCGCCGCTGCTGGAGTACAAGCGGCTGGCCCGGCTGCTCGCGGCCAACGGCTGGGCGTGGCTGGACACCTGGGTGCGCGACGGGCGGTTCCGGCCGGTGTTCCTGCCCGGCGGGGTGGTCACCGGCCGCTGGGCCTCGCACGGCGGGGGCGCGCTGTCGGTGCCGGTGCAGGTGCGCCCCGCGGCCGTGGCCGACGACGGGTGGTCGCTGGTCGTGGCCGACGTCGCCCAGCTCGAGCCGCGGGTGCTCGCCGGGATGAGCCGCGACGCCGCGCTCGCCGAGGCGGCCCGCGACCGCGACCTCTACGCCGGGATGGTCGCCGCCGGCGTGGTCGCCACCCGCGCCGAGGCGAAGGTCGGGGTGCTCGGCGCGCTGTACGGCGGCACCCGCGGCGAGAGCGGGCGGATGATGCCGCGGCTGGCCCGCCGCTACCCGCGGGCGATCGGCCTGGTGGAGGACGCGGCGCGGGCCGGCGAGCGCGGCGCGGTCGTGCAGACGCTGCTCGGCCGCGGCTCCCCGCTGCCCGGCGCCGCGTGGGCGGAGCGCTTGGCCGACCTCGGCGAGGCGCCCGAGCCCGGCGGCCGCGACTCCGACCGGGCCCGCCGCGCGTGGGGCAGGTTCACCCGCAACTTCGTCGTCCAGGGCACCGGCGCGGAGTGGGCGCTGTGCTGGCTCGCCGACCTGCGCAACCGGCTGTGGCGCCTGGGGGAGGGGTCGGTGCACCAGCGCCCCCACCTGGTGTTCTTCCTGCACGACGAGGTGGTCGTGCACACGCCGGCGGACCTCGCCGACCGGGTGGCCGGCGAGGTCCGCGCCGCCGCGGCAACGGCCGGGCGGCTGCTGTTCGGGGGCTTCCCGCTGGACTTCCCGCTCGACGTCGCGGTCGTGCGGTCCTGGGCCGACGCGGGCTGAGCCGCGTGGCGGCCCTGGCTCAGCGGCTGCCGAACAGCTTGCGGTCGTACCAGGCCGCCAGCACCGGGTAGCGCGCCGGCAGCAGGCGCACCAGCCGGTCGACGAGCACGGCGTCCCTGCCCACCCGCACCCGCGGCTTCCCGGCCTCGACGCCGTCGACGACGATCCGCGCCGCCTGCTCGGCCGGCATCTTCAGCAGCTTCTCGTCGTACACCCGCTGGCGGGCGACCTCGGCGGCCGACAGCTCGATGCCCTGCGCCTGCGCCTCCCGGGCCGTCGACGAGGCGATGTTGGTCTTCACCCCGCCCGGGTGCACCACGGTCACCTGCACCGGGTGGCCGCCGGCGACCATCTCGCTGCGCACCACCTCGGTGAACCCGCGCACGGCGAACTTGCTCGCGCAGTACGCCGACAGCGTCGGCTGCGCCATGAACCCGTTGAGGCTCGACACGTTCACCACGTGCCCGTCGCCGGACGCGACGAGGTGCGGCAGGAACGCCTTCGTGCCGTGGATGACGCCGAACAGGTTGACCCCGAGCGTGCGGTCGTAGGTCTCCCAGTCGGTGTCGAGCACCGAGCGGCCGCCGCCGGAGATGCCGGCGTTGTTGTAGACCTGGTGGACCACGCCGAAGTGGGCGGCCACCGCGTCGGCGTACGCGACCACGGCATCCCGGTCGCTGACGTCGACGCGGGCGGTGTGCACCTCGGCGCCCAGCGCCTTCGCCCGGTCGGCGGTCTGGCCGAGGCCGAGCTCGTCGACGTCGGACAGCGCGAGGCGCGCGCCCCGCTTCGCCAGCTCGAAGGCCAGCTGCCGGCCGATGCCGGACCCGGCGCCGGTGACGACGGCGACCTTGCCGCGCACGCTGCTCATCGGTTCTCTCCCGTTCGCTGGGCGCCCGCACTCCGGGCGGTGTCGGTGCGGCCCGCTCCGCGGGCGAGGTCGGTGGTGAGCTCGACGAGCCGGTCGACGACCCCGGGCGCCAGGTGGTGGCCCATGCCGGGGATCTCCACGTGCCGGGCGCCGGCGATGGCCTCGGCGGTGGCCCGCCCGCCGCTGGGGTGGACCATCCGGTCGACGTCGCCGTGCACCACCAGCGTCGGGGCGGTGATGCCGGCGAGCTCCGGCGTGCGGTCGCCGGAGGCCTGGATGGCGCCGATCTGGCGGGCCACCTCCTGCGACCGGGCGCCGCCGACGCGCTCCCACACCGCGGTGGCCCAGGCGCGCTCGAGGTCGTCGTCGGGTGGGAACCCGGGACCGCCGATGTGCGCCAGCATCGCCAGGTGCCGCTCGACGGACTCCTCGACGGTGCGCGGCGCCGCCTTGGCGAGCCGCAGGATCGTGGAGCGGGCCGGCTGGCCCACCCGGCGGTGCCCGGTGGTGGAGAAGATCGACGTCAGGCTGGCCACCCGGTGCGGGTGCCGGGCCGCGACCACCTGGCTGATCATCCCGCCCATCGACATGCCGACCAGGTGCACGCGGGCGATGCCGAGGGCGTCGAGCAGGCCGACGGTGTCGGCGGCCATGTCGGTGAGGTCGTAGGCGTCGGGGCGCGGGCGGGCCAGCAGCTGGCGGGTGCGCCCGGGCGGCGGGGTGGCGATCCGGCTGGACCGGCCGGCGTCGCGGTTGTCCAGCCGGACCACGCGGAAGCCGCGGGCGGCGAACCCGTCGACCATCCGCCGCGGCCACGAGGTGAGGTCCAGCCCGAGGCCGGCGACCAGCAGCAGCGGCTCGCCGTCCTCGGGACCGTCGAGGCGGTGGCAGATCCGCGGGCCGGCCGGCAGGTCGGCGAAGCGGTCGTCCTCGGTGGCGCGGGGCGCCTCGGTGGCGGTCACGCGCCCACCGCCGCGGCCGGCCGCGGCAGGCGGTCGCGCGAGGAGGTGAGCCGGAGCTCCGGGTCGACCACGCTGTCGGCCCGGAGCAGCTTGACGTCGTCGGAGTAGTCCATCGAGGTCAGCCACGGCATGCGGTCCCCCTGGCGGGGCAGCTGGGCGACCGCGCGCTGGATGTAGCCGGCGGCGAAGTCGAGGAAGGGCCGGGTGGGCATGCCCGGGTCGGCGAGGACCGGCCGCGCGGTGTCGAGGCCGCGCTCGTCCATGTGGCGCAGCAGCCGGACGAAGTGCTCGCAGAGCAACCCGATCTTCAGCGTCCAGGACGAGTTGGTGTAGCCGATCGCGAAGGCCAGGTTGGGCACCCCGGACAGCATCATGCCCTTGTAGGCGACGGAGTCCGACAGCGTCACCGGCTCGCCGTCGACCGTGATCGCGACCCCGCCGAACGCCTGCACCGACAGGCCGGTCGCGGTGACGATCACGTCGGCGTCGAGGTGCCCGCCCGAGGCGAGCCGGATGCCGGTCTCGTCGAAGGTCGCGATCCGGTCGGTGACGACGTCCGCCTGCCCCTCGCGGATCGCGCGGAACAGGTCGCCGTTGGGGACGGCGCACAGCCGCTGGTCCCACGGGTCGTAGGGCGGGTTGAAGTGCGTGTCGACGTCGAAGCCCGCGGGGAGCTGCTTGGTGTTGACCCATCGGATCGCCTTGCGGGCGGCCTTCGGGTGCTTCTGCGCGAACCGGTAGATGGCGCGCTGCTGGGCGATGTTCTTGCGGCGGACGAGCGCGTGCGCGCGCTCGTCGCCGAACCAGCGCCGCAGCCGCGCCGCGATCGGGTCCTCGCGGGGGACGGGCAGCACGTAGGTGGGCGTGCGCTGCAGCATCGTCACGTGCGCGGCGGTGCCCGCGATGGCCGGCACGATCGTCACGGCGGTCGCGCCGCTGCCGACGACGACGACCCGCTTGCCGGTCAGGTCGAGGTCCTCGGGCCAGAACTGCGGGTGCACGATCTCGCCGCGGAACCGGTCCCGGCCCTCGAACACCGGCGTGAAGCCCTCGTCGTAGCGGTAGTAGCCGCCGGCGCAGAACACCCAGCCGGCGGTGAGCCGCAGCTGCTCGCCGGTGTCGGTGCGCTCGACGTCGACCGTCCAGCGGGCGTCGGCGCTCGACCAGGACACCGCCAGCACCCGGTGGTGGTAGCGGATCCGCTCGTCGAGGCCGTTCTCGGTGGCCGTCTCGCGCAGGTAGGCGAGGATCTTGGGGGCGTCGGCGATCGACTGCCGGTCGCGCCACGGCTTGAACTCATACCCGAACGTCGACAGGTCGGAGTCCGAGCGGATGCCGGGGTAGCGGAACAGGTCCCAAGTGCCGCCCGAGGCGCCGCGCGCCTCGAGGATCGCGAAGCTCTTCGCCGGCAGCTCCGTGGTCAGGTACCGGCCGGCGCCGATACCGGAGATCCCGGCGCCGACGATCAGCACGTCGAGGTGCTCGACCGGCGTCTGCAGCGGTGGCTGGCTGGTGGTCATGCGGTGGCTCTCCCCGGGGACGGACGTGCGCCTGGTACCGACCATCCGTGGCGCAGGCCACCGCCCGCTAGGACGACGTGCACCCCGTCATGGGCCGCGTGGTGCACGATGCACCGGTGAGCGACGACTGGCCCCGGGTGTCCGAGCGCACCCGGGAGCTCTTCCGGCGCGGTGCGGAGGCGGCGCTGGACCCCCGGGCCGAGTGGATCGAGGAGCTGCACGCGGCGGCGCTGGGCAGCGACCGGATGCGCCCGGTGGCCGAGGACCCGGTGCTCGCCGAGGCGACCCGGCGGGCGAACCTGGCCAACCTGCTGCACTGGGCGGCGGCCAACGTGCAGCACCCGGGCCGCCGGGTACCGGCCAACCTCGGCCCGGAGGTGCTCGAGGCCTCCCGCGACCTGGTGCGCCGCGGGCTGGACCAGAGCGGGCTGGACGCCTACCGGACCGCCCAGGGCGTGGCCTGGCGGCGGTGGATGGAGATCTGCTTCCAGCTCACCGCCGACCCCGCGGAGCTGCGCGAGCTGCTCGACGTCTCGGCGCTGTCGATCACCGCGTTCATCGACGACACGGTCGCCGCCGTCTCCGAGCGGATGGTCGCCGAGCGCGCCGAGCTCACCCGCGGCGGGCACGCCGAGCGCCGGGCCACGGTGGCGCTGCTGCTGGAGGGCGCCCCGATCGCCCGCGCCCGCGCGGAGGCCCAGCTCGGCTACGGGCTCACCGGCCCGCACACCGCCGCCGTCGTCTGGTCGGGATCCGGCACCGCCGGGCCCGAGGACCTGGAGGCCGCGGCCGAGGCGCTCACCCGCGCGGCCGGGGCGCCGCGGCGGCTGACCGTGGTGGCCAGCGCCGCGGCGCTCTGGGTGTGGCTGCCGGTGGGCACCGCGCCGCGGGTGGCCGACCTGACGGCGTCGCTGGCGGGGACGCCGGGCGTGCGGGTCGCCGTCGGCCGGCCCGGCCGCGACGTCGAGGGCTTCCGGCGCAGCCACCTCGACGCCGCGACCACCCAGCGGATGCTCGCCCGGCTCACCTCGCCGCAGCAGACCGCCCGCTACGAGGACGTGCAGCTCGTCGCGCTGCTCACCGCCGAGCCGGCCGCCGTCGACGAGTTCCTCGCCGACACCCTCGGCGGGCTGCTCACCGCCGACGCCGAGGTGCGCCGGACGGTGCACACCTACGTGCAGGAGCTGGGCAACGCCTCCCGCACCGCCGAGCGGCTGTGGACCCACCGCAACACCGTGCTGCGCCGGCTGGCGCGCGCCGAGGAGCTGCTGCCCCGCCCGCTGGCCGACAACGTCCTCGGCGTCGCGGCGGCGCTGGAGGTGCTGCGCTGGCGCGGCCCGGGGGGCTGACCGCTCAGGCCGGCTGCGCCTCCCGGTCGGGGGCCCGCCGGCTGACCAGCCAGCCGACCACCGCCGCCACCGGGAACATCAGCACCCCGTAGACGGCGGCCGGGATCGCGAGCTCCACGCTGCCGAGCACGCTGATCGCCACCGCGATGGCCAGCGTGCTGTTGTGCACGCCGATCTCGAAGCAGCAGGCGACCGCCTGGCGGTGGCCGATGCCCAGCGCGCGCGGCACCGCGAACCCGAGCAGCAGGCTCAGCAGGCAGAAGGCGAGCGCCACGAGGCCGACCTGGCGCAGGTAGTCGCCGACGTCCTCCCGCTCGGCGAGCACGGTGCCCACGATGACCAGCGCGAGCACGAGCGCCGACAGCACGCGCACCGGGCGGTCCATGCGGTCGGCGAAGGCCGGGGCCGCGCGCCGCACGAGCATGCCCAGCGCCACCGGCACCAGGACGACGGCGAACACCTGCAGCGTCTTGCCGAACTGCAGGCCGATCGACTCGGCGCCGGCCGGGTCGAAGACGGTGACCGCGAGGTTGGTCAGCAGCGGCAGCGTGACGACGGCGAGCAGCGAGTTGACCGCCGTCAGCGAGACGTTGAGCGCGACGTCGCCGCGGAACAGGTGGCTGAACAGGTTGGCCGTCGTGCCGCCGGGGGAGGCCGCGAGCAGCACCATGCCGACGGCGAGCACCGGCTCCAGCCCGGCGAGCGCCACCAGCCCGAAGCACAGCGCGGGCAGCACGATCACCTGCAGCCCCAGGGCGACGACGGCCGCCTTCGGGCGGCGGGTGACCCGGGCGAAGTCGTCGACGGTCAGCGACAGCCCGAGGCCGAACATGATCACCGCCAGCGCGGCGGGCAGGGCGACGGTGCCGAGTGCCGAGTCCATGGGCGACCTCCGGGACGGCCGCGGCGCCGTTGCCGCGGAACTGTGCGGATCGTGGCGGACGGAGGGCTCCGGGGCGAGCCCTCGCCCGCTCGGGCCACCCGGGTGGTCGAGGCCTGTGACCGGGGTCGGTGGTTGGGGACGGTGCGGTCCGGGCACCCCTCCTGGAGCGCTCGCGGCGGCATCGCCGTCGCCGGGCCGCTCCCGGGGGGAGTCGACGGAGGCGGGCAGCTGGCCCGCGCACGCGGACGGGACGGAGCACGGGACGTGACCTCGCTGGGCACCGGGCGGCAGACGCTGGGGGACCGCTACGAGCTGCAGGAGCCGATCGCCAGCGGCGGCATGGGCCAGGTGTGGCGCGGCCGCGACGTGCTGCTGGAGCGGCCGGTCGCGGTCAAGGTCCTGCGCAGCGAGTACGCCGACGACCCGGTGTTCCTGGAGCGCTTCCGCTGCGAGGCCCGGCACGCCGCCGCGCTGAGCCACCCGAACATCGCCGCGGTCCTCGACTACGGGGAGACCCGCGACGCCGACACCGGCGAGTCCCTCGCCTACCTGGTGATGGAGCTGGTCGAGGGGGCGCCGCTGTCGGCGCTGCTGTCGGCCGACGGCCCGCTGGAGCCCGGCGCCGCCCTGTCCGTGCTCGAGCAGACGGCGGCCGGCCTCGCCGAGGCGCACCGCGCGGGCCTCGTGCACCGCGACGTCAAGCCGGCCAACATCCTCGTGCGTCCCGACGGCGGGGTGAAGCTCACCGACTTCGGCATCGCCTGGTCGGCCGAGAGCGTGCCGCTCACCGGCACCGGGCAGGTCATCGGCACCGCGCGCTACATGTCGCCGGAGCAGGCCGCCGGCGGGCGGGTCAGCCCGGCCAGTGACGTCTACGCGCTCGGCCTGGTCGGCTACGAGTCGCTCACCGGCCACGCGCCCTTCGAGGGCACCAACCCGGTCGCCGTGGCGCTCAAGCAGGTGCGCGAGCAGCCCGAGCCGCTGCCCGAGGACGTGCCGCCGGTCGTGCGCTCCCTCATCGGCGCGGCGCTGGTGAAGGACCCCGCCGAGCGGCCGGCCGACGCCGACGCCTTCCTCACCGCGGTGCAGGAGACCATCGAGGAGACCTCCGGCTCGACCGCCGTCGGGGCGGGCCCACCGACCAGCCCGGTGCCCGCCCTCCTGCCGGCCGACGACGACGTGCGGGAGCCGCCCAGCCGGCGCCGCGGCGTCCTGCTGCTGGCGCCGGTCCTCGCGCTGGTGCTCGCCGGCCTGCTCGCCGTGGTGCTGTGGCCCGGCGGCTCCGGCGGCGGGCAGGCCCCGGCGCAGGCCGCCGAGTCCTCGACGCCGTCGGGCGGGAGCGCCGCCGCGGCGTCGTCGGTCGTGCTGACCGCCGGCGACCACGTGGGCCGGCCGGTCGAGGACGTCGCCGCCGACCTCACCGCCCTCGGCCTCACCGTCTCCCGGGAGACCGAGCAGACGACGGCGGTCGCGCCGGGCACCGTCGCGGCGCTCGACCCCGTCGGCGTCCCGCTGCGGGCCGGCGACCGCGTCACCCTGTCCGTCGCGGCCGCACCGCCCGCCGCCGGGTCCCCGGCCGGGCCGGCGCCCGCCGAGGACACCGCACCGGCGCGGGAGCCGGCGCCGTCGGACACCGCCGCTCCGGGCAGCGAGTCGGCGACCGCGCCGGCGGCCCCGTCCGCGACCACGCCGCCGGGGCCCGCCCCGTCGCAGCCGGCGGACACCGGCACCGCGCCGTCGGGGGCCGGGGAGTCCGCGCCGGCCGGGTCGGCGCCGGGGGAGTCGGCGCCCGCGCCGGAGGGGTCCGCTCCCGCCCCCTCGGACCCGGTGGAGCCCTCGCCGACCGAGCCGGAGGCCCCGGCGCCGACGGCACCGGAGTCGTCCGAGCCGGTGGAGCCCGCGCCGTCGGAGCCCGCGCCGTCGGAGCCGGATGCCCCCGCGCCGACGTCGCCGGGGTCCCCGGGCTCGTCGTCCGCCCCGTCGGCGGGCCCGTCCGGTCCGTCGTCGGCGGGTACGCCCGGCCCGGACACCGGTGCGGCCGGCTGACCGGCGCCGACTAGGGTCCTCCGCCATGCCGACCAGGTCGCCGGGCGCGCCGGCGGGGACGATCGCGACGCTGGACCTGCCCACCCGCGCGGTCACCGCGCTGACCCGCGCCGGCATCACCGACGTCGCCGCGCTCGCCGGCCTGTCCCGCCGGGAACTGGCCGCCGTGCCGGGGCTCGGGCCGGGGCTGGTGACCGCCATCCGCCGGGTCGTGCCCGAGCCGCCGGCGCAGCTGCCGCTGCCCTCCGAGGACGACGGCGGGCCCGCCTCGCCCGAGATCCCGTCCTTCGCCTCGCTGCGCGACCCCCGCCGGCGCACCGCCTTCGACCTGCTGGTGCCCGAGGCGCCGCCCGATGCCCAGGTCGAGGCCCAGGCCGATGCCCAGGTCGGGGCCCCCGTCGAGGCCCGGGGCGCGGCCGCACCGGACGCCGGGCCCGCGGGCGCCCCGGAGGACGACGCGGACCCCGGCGACGACGAGCCCGAGCCGGCCCCCGCATCCCCGCGCGCGGCGACTCCCCGGGCGGCGGCGCCCCGCCCGGCCGAGTACGCCGACCTCCTCGCCTTCGGCGTCCGGGTGGCCCGGTCCGCCGTCACGCTGCCCGCCCGGCTGGCCGTCTGGTCGGTGCGCACGCAGGCCGACTGCCTGCGCCGTCTGCTCGGCTGAACGAGGAGGATCCCGTGTCGCTGCAGCGCCGGGGGGTCGCGCGCCTGCGCGCGGCCCTGGTCGGTCTGGCCCTCGCGGCCCTCGTCCCGGTCACCGCCGCCTGTGGGGGCGAGGGCGGCGGCGGGGGCGGCGGGGACGGTGTCGAGCAGGTCGAGGACGAGGGCGGCTCCGGCGGCTCCAGCGGCGAGGACCAGAACGAGCCCGACGAGAACGAGTCGGACGAGAACGAGCCGGACGAGAACGAGCCGGACGAGAACGAGCCGGACGAGAACGAGCCCGACGAGGGCTGAGCCCGAGGGCTGGGTCCGCGGGACGCGAGGCGACACGCCGACGACGCGCGCGACACTCGTCACGCCGGACCGGCGCGAGATTGTCACGGGGCGATAACGACGTCTACCGTGGCGCCGTCCGACCGGTCGTCACGTCCCCGTCCGGGGAGTCCGGGCGGATGCCGCCGAGTCGCCCTCCGGGGCGAGCCGGGGACCCACCGCACCACTGGGGTGAATCCCGCGGGGCCGGACACCGTCCGCCCGCAGGTAGGGCTGCTTCCCGCCCGAACCCGTCAGCTGACCCGGTAGGCGGCCATCGGGAGAACGGAGAGCCGCCGGATGGCGCGCGCCCTCAGCACGACCGCACCACCCCCGCGCCGGCTCCGCCGCACCGGGGTGCGTCCCCGGATCTGACCGCCCCGGCCGTCCCCGACGCCGGTCCCGCGACCGCCCGGCCCCGCCCGGACGCCGGTCGCCGGCCGACCGCGTCCCGCGGACCGCCGGAGCCGCCCGCACATCCGCCACGCCGTGCCCGCCGCCGGGCCGCGTGGCCGCACCCCTGGAGCACAGCCCCGCATGGACGCCCCCACCGCCGAGATCCGCACGCCGGAGCCGGCCGCCCCCACCGCGGAGATCGCCGTCCCCGCCGCGCCCCGCGGCGCCGGCCGGACCGCCCGCCGCGCCGCCCGCCCCGCCGCCCGCCGCTCCGCCGTCCGCCGCCCCGGGCTGCTGCTCGGCGTCGCCGCGGCCGGCGCGCTGGCCGCCAACCTGCTGCTCACCCCCGACCCGGCCGCCGAGGCGCAGGCCGGCACGTCGGAGTCGCTGAGCGTCGCCCAGGCGCTGGGGCTGTCGGCCGCCACCGGTCCCGCCGCCACCGAGCCGCAGACGGTGCAGCCGCAGGACATCGCGGAGCTCGGCCAGGTCGCCGCGAGCCGCGGCAGCCGCGAGGCCGCCGAGACCGCCGCCCAGCAGGCGCAGGCCGGCGCCGACCAGGCCGCCCGCGACGCCCAGGCCGCCGAGGCCGCCCGGCTCGCCGCCGAGGCCGAGGCCGCCCGCGTCGCCGCCGAGGCCGCCGCCGCCGCGGAAGCCGCCGCAGCCGAGGCGGCTGCCGCCGCGGAGGCCGAGCAGGAGTCCGCCGCCGCGTCGTCGTCCGCGTCCTCGTCGACCGCCTCGTCGTCGGCGTCGTCGTCCGCCACCGGGACGACCGCCTCCCGGGTGGCCCGGATCAGCAACACCTCCGGCCCGGTGCGGTCGGTGGTGCAGGCCGCGGCCGACGCCGTGGTGAGCAACGTGCCCGGCGCCGCCTCGATCACCCTCGGCGGCACCCGGCCCAGCGCGGCCGACCCGGGCGGGCACCCGTCGGGCCTGGCGCTGGACTACATGGTCATGTCCGACGCCGCCCTCGGCGACGCGATCGTGCAGTACCACATCGACCACTGGTCCGAGCTCGGCGTCGACTACCTCATCTGGGAGCAGCGGATGCTGTCCTCGCCGGGCGGCTCGTGGTCGCGCATGGAGGACCGCGGCGGCGTGACCGCCAACCACTACGACCACGTGCACGTCAACTACCAGGGCTGAGCCCCGGGGCCGGTCCGCTCAGGCCGGCAGCCAGCGCACCGGGTCCTCGAGCACCGCGTCGAGGGCCCGGAGCGCCGCGCCCGTGGCCCCCGCGGCCGGCACCGCACCGCCGGCGTCGACCACCGGCCGCCGCCAACGGGCCGACAGCACCCGGCGTGCCAGGTGCTCCTCCAGGCGCGGGCGCAGCAGGCCGGTGAGCTCGGCGAGGTGCCCGCCGAGCACGACGGTCGGGATGTCGAGGACGTTCACCACCCCGGCCAGGGCCACGCCCAGCGCCCACGCGGCGCCGTCGACCGCCGCCCGCGCGGCCGGGTCGCCGGCCTCCGCGCGGGTGCGTAGCTCGCCGGGGCCGGCGTCGGCGGGCACCCCGGCCGCGGCGAGCAGCGCCAGCCGGCCGGCGTAGCGCTCCAGGCAGCCGGTGGACCCGCACGGGCACGCCGGTCCGGCGGGGTCGACGCAGACGTGCCCGATCTCGCCGGCCCAGCCCGAGCTGCCGGTCATCACCCGCCCACCCAGCACCGCGGCGCCGCCGATGCCGATCTGGCCGGACAGGTAGACGAAGTCGCGGTGCGGCCCGGGGCGCCCCGGCGCGTCCTCGGCGACGCTGCGCGCGGCCAGGTCGGCCTCGTTGCCCAGCGCCGGCACCAGGTCCGCCGGGAGCGCGCCGGCCAGCAGCTCGGCCGGGCACACCCGCGACCAGCGCAGGTTCGGCGCGCGCAGCAGCAGCCCGCGGCCGGCGTCGACCAGGCCGGGCAGGGCCAGCCCCGCCCCGACGACGCGGGTGCCCGCGGGCAGCGCGCCCAGCACGTCGGCGGCCAGCCCGCCCAGCAGCGACAGCGCGGCGGCCGGGTCGCTGTCGCGCAGGTCCTCCTCGTGCAGCCGCTCCGCGAGCACCCGGCCGCGCAGGTCGAGCACCCGGACGGCGACCAGGCCGGCGTCGACCTGCATGCCCAGGCCCGCGGGCCGCGAGCCGGGCGCCAGGGGGGTGGCGGGGCGGCCGCGGCGGGCGGCGGGCCCGCGCTCCACCTCGTCGAGCAGGCCGCCGGCGACGAGGTCGTCGACCAGCCGGGCCGCCGTCCCCCGGGTGGTGCCGAGGGCCGCGGCGACGCCGGCCCGGGACAGCTCGCCGGGGTCGGCGCAGACGGCGCGCAGGACCAGCCCCAGGTTGGTCGCGCGCAGGGTCGACTGCCGGGCACCGCTGGGGGTACGGCCGTCGGACACGGGTTGAGGCTAGCGGCGTCCGTCGTTTATGTTCTACGGCAGCACAAAAGCGGTGGCCCACGTCACCCGGACGAGCACCCCGTGCCCAGCGGAAGGAACCCCATGGCGAACCAGCCCACCCGCGAGGACAAGTTCAGCTTCGGTCTGTGGACCGTGGGCTGGAACGCCCGCGACCCGTTCGGCGAGGCCACCCGCCCGGCGATCGACCCGGTGGAGAGCGTCGAGAAGCTGGCCGAGATGGGCGCCTACGGCGTCACCTTCCACGACGACGACCTGATCCCCTTCGGCACCGGCGACGCCGAGCGCACGAAGATCATCGAGCGGTTCAAGCAGGCGCTGGCCGACACCGGCCTCGTCGTGCCCATGGCCACCACCAACCTGTTCACCCACCCGGTGTTCAAGGAGGGCGGCCTCACCGCCAACGACCGCGGCGTCCGCCGGTTCGCGCTGCGCAAGATCATGCGCAACATGGACCTGGCCGCCGAGCTCGGCGCCAAGACCTACGTCCTGTGGGGCGGCCGCGAGGGCGCCGAGGTCGACGGGGCCAAGGACCTCTCGGCGGCGCTGGACCGCTACCGCGAGGGCATCGACACCCTGGCCCAGTACTCCGAGGACCGCGGCTACGGCCTGCGCTTCGCCCTGGAGCCCAAGCCCAACGAGCCCCGCGGCGACATCTTCCTGCCCACCATCGGGCACGCGATCGCCTTCATCACCACCCTGCAGCACGCCGACCTGGTGGGCGTGAACCCCGAGGTCGGGCACGAGCAGATGGCCGGCCTGAACTACACGCACGGCATCGCGCAGGCGCTGTGGCAGGGCAAGCTCTTCCACATCGACCTCAACGGCCAGCACGGCATCAAGTACGACCAGGACCTGGTCTTCGGCCACGGCGACGTGCTCAGCGCCTTCGCCACCGTCGACCTGCTCGAGCACGGCGGCCCGAACGGCGGCCCGGCCTACGACGGCCCCCGCCACTTCGACTACAAGCCGCTGCGCACCGAGGACCTGAAGGGCGTCTGGGAGTCGGCCGCGGCCAACATGCGCACCTACCTGCTGCTCAAGGAGCGGGCCGCCGCGTTCCGCGCCGACCCGGAGGTGCAGGAGGCCCTCGCCGACGCCGCCGTGCCGGAGCTCGCGCAGCCGACCCTCGGCGACGGCGAGTCCTACGAGCAGCTGCTCGCCGACCGCTCGGCGTTCGAGGACTTCGACGCCGACGCCGCCGGTGCGCGCCGCGGTGGCCAGGTCCGCCTGTCGCAGCTGGCCGTCGAGCACCTCCTCGGCGCCCGCTGATGCCTCTGGTCGCGGGGGTCGACACCTCGACCCAGGCCTGCAAGGTCGTCGTCCGGGACGCCGACTCCGGCACCCTCGTCCGCGAGGGCCGGGCGCCGCACCCCGAGGGCACCGAGGTGGCCCCCGCGGCCTGGGCGGCCGCGCTGGAGCAGGCGGTGGCGCAGGCCGGCGGTCTCGACGACGTCGCCGCGGTCGCCGTCGGCGGCCAGCAGCACGGCATGGTCTGCCTCGACGAGGACGGCTCGGTCGTGCGGGACGCCCTGCTCTGGAACGACACCCGCTCCGCCGGCGCGGCCGCCGACCTCACCCGTGAGCTCGGCGGCCCGCAGGCGTGGGCCGACGCCGTCGGCCTGGTGCCGGTGGCGTCCTTCACCGTCACCAAGCTGCGCTGGCTGGCCGAGCACGAGCCGGCCAACGCGGAGCGCACCGCCGCGGTCTGCCTGCCGCACGACTGGCTGACCTGGGTGCTGGCCGGCAGGCCGGGCCTCGACGCGCTGGTCACCGACCGCGGCGACGCCAGCGGCACCGGCTACTGGTCGGCTGCGACGGGGGAGTACCGCCCCGACCTGCTGGAGCGCGCCTTCGGCCGCACCCCGGCGCTGCCGCGGGTGCTCGGGCCCGCGGAGTCCGCGGGCACGTCCACCACCGGCGCGCAGCTGGGCCCGGGCACCGGCGACAACGCCGCCGCGGCCCTGGGGCTGGCCGCCGAGCCCGGCGACGTCGTCCTGTCGGTGGGCACCTCCGGCGTCGTGTCGATCGTGTCGGAGGTCCCCGCCGCCGACGCGACCGGCGCGGTCGCCGGGTTCGCCGACGCCACCGGCCGCTACCTGCCGCTGGTGGCCACGCTCAACGCCGCCCGCGTCCTGGACGCCACCGCGCGGCTGCTGGGCGTCGGCCACGACGAGCTGTCCCGGCTCGCCCTGTCGGCCCAGGCCGGCGCCGGCGGGCTGACGCTGGTGCCCTACCTGGAGGGCGAGCGCACGCCCGACCGCCCGACGTCGACCGGCGCCCTGCACGGCCTGACGCTCGGCACCTCCACCCCGGCGCACCTCGCGCGCGCCGCGGTCGAGGGGCTGCTGTGCGGCCTGGCCGACGGACTCGACGCCGTCCGCGCCACCGGGGCGGAGGTCCGCCGGGTGCTGCTGGTCGGCGGCGGCGCCCGCTCGGAGGCGGTGCGGGCGATCGCCCCGGCCGTCCTCGGGGTGCCGGTGCTCGTGCCGCCGCCGGGGGAGTACGTGGCCGACGGCGCAGCCCGCCAGGCGGCCTGGGTGCTGTCGGGCGCCGACGCCCCGCCGGAGTGGGCGCGGCCGGGCACCGAGGTGCACGAGGCCGACGTGACGCCGGGGGTGCGCGAGCGCTACGCCGAGGTGCGGGAGATGACCGCCGAGCGCCTGCGCGCCGGGTGAGCGGGGGGTTCCTCCCGGAGGGGCTGACGCCGTCGCTGCTGGCCCTGGTGCTGGTGGCGGCGCTGGCCGCGGGGTGGGTCGACGCCGTCGTGGGCGGCGGGGGCCTCATCCAGCTGCCGGCGCTGCTGCTGGTGCCGGGGCTGGCGCCGGTGCAGGCGCTGGCCACCAACAAGCTCGCCTCGGTGTTCGGCACCACCACCAGCGCGGTCACCTACCAGCGCCGGGTGCACCCCGACCTGCGCACCGCGCTGCCCATGGCCGCGGTCGCGCTCGCCGGCTCGTTCGGCGGCGCGTCGGTGGCGGCGCTGCTGCCGGCGAGCGTGTTCAAGCCGGTGATCGTCGTCGCGCTGGTCGGGATCGCGCTGTTCACCGCGTTCCGGCCCGCGCTCGGCGAGGTGACGGCGCTGCGGCACACCGGCCGCCGGCACACCGGCACCGCGCTCGCGATCGGCGCGGTCATCGGGTTCTACGACGGCGTGCTGGGCCCCGGCACCGGCTCGTTCCTCGTGTTCGCCCTGGTCTCGCTGCTGGGCTACGACTTCCTGAACGCCAGCGCCAAGGCGAAGATCGTCAACGTCGCCACCAACCTCGGGGCGCTGGCGTTCTTCGTCCCGCACGGGTCGGTGGTGTGGGGGCTGGGCCTGTCGCTGGCCGCGGCCAACGTGGTCGGCGGCTACCTCGGCTCCCGGACGGCGACCAGCCGCGGCACCGGGTTCATCCGCGCCGTCTTCCTCGTCGTGGTCACCGCGCTCGTCGTGCGGCTGGGCTGGGACGTGTGGACGGAGAACGTGCGCGGCTGACCGGGTCCCCGCGGGCGCGCCGCGGGGACCCGGCCGCACCTCACGTCCCGCGCAGCTCGCGGCGCAGGATCTTGCCGGTGACCGTCTTCGGCAGCTCGTCGAGGAGCACGACGCTGCGCGGGTACTTGTAGGCGGCCATCCGCTCCCGGCAGTGCGCGATCAGCTCGTCGGGCGTCGCGCTCGCGCCCGGCTTGAGGCTGACGAACGCCTTGACCGTCTCCCCGCGCTTCTCGTCCGGGACGCCGACGACGGCGGACTCCCGGACGGCGGGGTGCTCGGCCAGGACGTCCTCGACCTCGCGTGGCCACACCTTGTAGCCCGACGCGTTGATCATGTCCTTCTTGCGGTCGACGATGAACACCCAGCCCTGCGGGTCCATGAAGCCGACGTCGCCGCTCTTCAGGGCCCCGCCGGGCAGGTTGGCCGCCGTCTCCTCGGGCTTGCCCCAGTAGCCGGCCACCACCTGCGGGCCGTCGGCCACGATCTCGCCGACCTCGCCCAGCGGCACGTCCGCGCCGTCGTCGTCCTGGATCCGCACGATCGTGTTCGGCGCCGGGACGCCCACCGACAGCGCGCCCGACGTCGGGTCCACCGGCGACGGCGACCCGAACGGCGTCACCGTCATCGGCGACGTCGTCTCCGTGAGGCCGTAGGCGTTGTGCACCTGACGGCCGGTGGCCTCGAGGAACCCGCGCTCGGCGGCCGGGGAGATCGCCGCGCCGCCGGAGTAGATCGACGTGAACGACTCGAAGTGCGCCTTGGTGAAACCCGGGGCGTTGAGCAGCGCGCTGAACGCGGTGATCGCCCCGATGGTGAACGCCGGCCGGTGCTCGAGGAACGCGTCGAGCACCACCTGCGGCTCGAAGCGGTAGGCGAGCACCAGCGTCTGCGGCACCAGCATGCTCACCGCGACGTGCCCGATCAGGCCGGTGATGTGGAACAGCGGAGCGATCCCGAAGATCGAGCCGTCCCGGCCGGCGTGGGTCCAGTCGCGGTAGACCTGCGCGGTGAAGCAGACGTTGCGGTGGGTGTTCATCGCCCCCTTGGGCACGCCCGTCGTCCCCGACGTGTAGGTCAGGAACGCGACGTCGTCGGGCCCGAGCGCGGCCGCGGGCGGGGTCTGCCCGCGGTGCTGCTCGACGAACTCCAGCAGGTCCGTGGTGCCCTCGTGCCGCTGCCGGGTGACCCCGGCGAACAGCCGCTCGTCGTCGCGGGTCTGCAGGTCCAGCCCGCTGGTGGTGAGCACCAGCCGGACGTCGGTGCCCGGGACGACGTCGCGCGCGACCTCGTCGTAGAGGGTGTCCAGGCACAGCAGCACCGTCGCCCCGGAGTCGGCGAGCAGGTAGGACAGCTCCCGCGTCCGGCTCATGGGGTTGATCGACACCATGACGCCGCCGGCCTTCCAGGTGGCCACCATCGCCATGACGAACTGCGGCACGTTCTGCAGGTAGACCGCCAGCCGGTCGCCGGGGGAGAACCCGTTGGCGAGCAGGCCGGCCGCCATCGCGTCGGTCGTCTCGTCGAGCTCCCGGCGGGGAACGGCGCCGTCGAAGTACTGCAGGGCGACGCCGTCGGGGTCGCGCTCCACGCCCGCGCGGAACATCGACAGCGCGTCGGCGAACTCGATGTCGTAGTCGGCCGGCTGCCCGCCGTAGAGGGACAGCCAGGGCCGGTCGTCGTAGCCGCTCACGACGGGCTCACTTGAGGACGACGGGGTTGACCGGGGAGCCACTGCCCTGGTGCACCTTGAGCGGCGCGGCGACGTAGAGGCCGTCGTACTGGCCGTCCTCGGCGCAGTCGGCGGCGAGTGCCTCGAGGTCGGCGATCTCGGTGAGCGTGACGCCGAGGTTGCGCATGAGCGCGTTGTGCAGCACCAGTGCGACGCCGTTGTTCGGGTCGGTGGTGACCTCGTTGGCGATCGTGTCGGTGACCAGGTTCGGGATCTCCATGTCCTGGAACCACTGCACGAGCTCGGGGCTGTAGACCAGGCCCGGCTCGTTGAAGCCCTCGTAGAAGCCCTCGCCCTGCTCGAAGAACAGCTGCAGGAAGTTGGTGCGGATGACCAGGATGTCCCGCTTGCGGATCTCGGTGCCCTGCGCCTGCGCGCAGGCCACGAGGTCCTCGTGGGTGAAGGTCTCGCCCTTGTCGAGCGTGGGCTTGCCGCGGAAGCGGGCCATGTCGAGCAGCACCGCCCGGCCGACGACGCCGCGCTGGGCGATCGGCTCGACGCTGGCCTTGTCCAGGCCGCCGATCGTCGTCCGCGCGTCGTAGCCGTTCCAGATCTTGCCGCCGTACCAGACGTGGCCGAGCCCGTCGTACTGCGTGGAGCCCTGCAGGAACGCGTTGATCTTGTCGTCGGCGTAGTGCAGGCCGCCGGGGTACTGCGGCGCGTCGGGGGAGTCCCAGGTGGACTCGTCGAGGATCTGGGTGCGCTCGGCCGGGGTGCGGCCGGGCCAGACCGGGTCGCCCTTCGGGTCGCCGATCAGCCGCTGCAGCGTGAAGACCTTGCCCTGCCGGACGAGCCCGACGGCGGCGAGCACCTGCTCGGGGCCGAGGTAGTTCAGCGAGCCGACCTCGTCGTCGTCGCCCCACTTGCCCCAGTTGGTGGGCGAGTCGGCGAGGAGCTCCTCGAGGGAGGGGACGGTGGTCTCGGGCTCTGCGGTCACGGCTGGCCTCCATGGGCAGACGGGGAAACGGTTGCGGGGTGCACCCGACCCCGACCCTGCCGCGCTGTGGTCCCGGCCACAAGGCGGGTGCAACGATCCCTGCAACCGGATCCGCCGCCCAGCCGAGGAGCGCGTCATGACCAGCCCCGAGTCCGTCTTCACCTACGGCGCGCCCCAGCTCAAGTTCGGCAGCGGGGCGTCCGACGAGATCGGCTACGACCTCAGCCGCTACGGCGTGCGGCGGGTGCTCGTGGTGACCGACCCGGGGGTGGCGGCCACCGGCCTGCCGCAGCGGGTGGCCGACCAGATGGGCCGCTTCGGCATCGAGGCGCGGGTGTACGACGGCGTGCACGTCGAGCCCACCGACGTCAGCCTCACCCAGGCCATCGAGGACGCCCGCTCGTCCGGGCCGTGGGACGCGTTCGTGGCCGTCGGCGGCGGCTCGAGCATCGACACCGCCAAGGCGATCAACCTGCTCACCACGAACCCCGGCGAGCTCATGGACTACGTCAACGTGCCGGTCGGGAAGGGGCAGGCACCGAGCGAGCCGCTGCGGCCGCTGGTCGCCGTCCCGACCACGACGGGCACCGGGTCGGAGAGCACGACGATCTGCGTGATGGACGTGATCGCCCAGCGGGTGAAGACCGGCATCAGCCACGCGCGGCTGCGGCCCACCCTCGCCGTCATCGACCCCGACCTGACGCTCACCCAGCCGGCCGGCGTCACGGCGGCGTCGGGGATGGACATCCTCTGCCACGCGCTGGAGAGCTACACCGCGCGCTGGTACACGACCTACGACCGCAAGGCGCCCGAGCAGCGGGTGCCCTACTGCGGGTCCAACCCGATCTCGGACATGTGGTCGGAGAAGGCCCTGTCGCTGCTGGCCGGCTCGTTCCGGCGGGCGGTGCGGCACGGCGACGACACGCAGGCCCGCGCGGACATGGCGATGGCGGCCACCTTCGCCGGCATGGGCTTCGGCAACGCCGGCGTGCACATCCCGCACGCCAACGCCTACCCGATCGCCGGGCAGGTGAAGGACTTCCACCCCAAGGACTACCCGGCCGACGAGCCGATGGTGCCGCACGGGATGTCGGTGGCGCTGACCGCGCCGGAGGCCTTCCGGTTCACCTTCGACGCCTCGCCCGAGCGGCACGTGCGCGCCGCGCAGCTGCTCGCGCCGAACGCCGGGCAGCCCGACGACCCCTCGGAGTTCCTGCCCACCGTGCTCACCGACCTGATGCGCGACATCGACATCCCGAACGGGGTGGGCGCGGTCGGCTTCGGGGAGGGCGACGTCGGCGACCTGGTCGAGGGCACGATGAAGCAGCAGCGGCTGCTGGCCACCTGCCCGAAGGAGGTCACCGAGGACGACGTCGCGGGGATCTTCCGCCGCTCGATGTCGCTGTGGTGACCGCGGCCCGCTGACCGGACCTCGCTGACCGGACCGCGCGCCGCGGTGCCCGGCCTCGCCCCGCAGCGCGAGGTCGGGCACCGCGCGGCGAGGCCGGGGCGGGCTCAGCCGGCCGGGATGACGCTCTTGGTGACCTGCGCCGAGGCGACGAGGACGCCGTCGACGGTCGCCTCGGACCGCAGGAACGCCACCGCCCGCCCGCGGCGCAGCACCGTGCCGGTGACGTCGACGCGCGCGCCCGCCGGCACCGGCCGCAGCAGCGAGGCGGTGAGGTCGTGGGTGACGGCGTGCTCGGTGTCGGCCAGCTGCGGCAGCAGCGCGAGGAACGCCGCGACGTCGAGGAAGGTGTAGACGACGCCGCCGTGCAGCAGCGCGGCCTGGTTCTGCGCGGCCGCGTCGACGGGGAACCAGATGCCGGCGGTCGGGTCGGCCGGGTCGCGCAGCCGCATGCCCAGGTGCCGGTGCAGCGGGATGCCGAGGACCGCCCGCACCCGCGCGGCGGTCGCCTCCGGGGAGGTCACCGCGCCAGCAGGTCGAGGACCCGGCGCAGGAGCAGCGTCGCGGCGTCCGGGTCGTAGGAGGGCAGCGTGCGGTCGGCGAAGTAGTGCTGGTCGCCGGGGTAGGTGAACAGCTCGGCGTCGGCCGTGGACGCGGCGAGCGCGCGTGCGGCGTCGAGGTCGCCGTCGTCGACGAACAGCGGGTCGGCGTCCATGCCGTGCACCTGCACGGGGACGCCGGCCGGCCACGCGCCGAACTCCTCGGCCGGGAGGCAGGAGTAGAGGAGCACCGCGCCACGCGCGCCGGGGCGGGTCTGCGCCAGGCTCTGCGCGGGGAGCACCCCGAGCGACATGCCGGCGTAGACGAGTTCCGCCGGGAGGTCCGCGACGGCGGCCGCCCCGCGGTCCAGCAGCTCGCCGGAGCCGGTCGCCCGGGCGTGCCCGACGCCGGCGTCGACCGTGTCGAAGGTGGCGCCGGCGTACAGGTCGGGCGTGTGCACCGTGTGCCCGGCGGCCCGCAGGTCGTCGGCGAACGCGGTGACGCCGGGGGTCAGCCCGAGCGCGTGGTGGAACAGGACGACCTCGGCCATGCGGGCATCATGCCGAGCGCCCGCGGCGGGCGCCCGGCGGTCCGGGCGGCGGACCGTCAGGCGCTGAGACGCTCGCGGCGCTCGAGGCGCACCCGGCGGCGCTCGCGCTCGGACAGGCCGCCCCAGATGCCGAAGCGCTCGTCGTTGGCGAGGGCGAACTCCAGGCACTCGGCGCGCACGGTGCAGCCGGTGCACACGCGCTTGGCCTCGCGGGTGGAGCCGCCCTTCTCCGGGAAGAAGGCCTCGGGGTCGGTCTCGGCGCACAGGGCGTCGAGGCGCCAGGCGGCCGAGCCGCCCTCGGTGGTGTCGGCCCAGAAGGACAGCGGGGACTGCTCGGCGGGGGCGTCCGCCGCGACCTCGTAGTCGTCGTACACGTCCTCGGCGTCGTAGCCGAAGTCGGCCTCGTCGTAGGCGAGGGCGGGGCCGTCGGCGACGAGGCTGAGGTGGGGGCGCGAGAAGGTGTACACGGGAAGCTCCTCGGGAGTCGGGGTGAGGCGTCGTCCGCTGTGACGGACGGGTACGCCCTGGCTGCTGACAGTGACGTTACGGAGACCCGTCCCGTGATCGCACTGGCAGAAAACTGCGGAACGTCGGCGTCCGCTTGTCGTTACCTGCCCTCGACCTGACCCTCCGGCGTGTCGCCGCCGCCCGGTACGGGCCGTGCGCTATGGCCGCGACACGCGACCCTGCGTTCCGCTGGTGGACGTATCCGGGCCCCACCATGTGCGAGCCGCGGGCGAGTGTCCCGTGCTACGGGGAGGACCCACGATGTTCGGACGCGCCTGGAGCGCCTTCTTCCGCCACAAGTTCATCAGCTCCCTGGGGATCTGTGTCCTGGGCAGTCAGCTCATCGACCTGGGCCTGGAGTCGATCGGTGGACCGCTGCTGTTCATCGGGGCCCCCTGGTTCGTGTTCGCGCTCGCTGCCGCCATCGGTGGCAGCAGCGGGCGTCAGTACCTGCCGGGCACGGTCAAGATCGACGGCGTGACCTACAGCGCCAACAGCCGCGAGGCCAGCAACGCTCAGTGGCAGGTCGACAACCGGCGGACCTGAGCAGCGGCAGCCGGGAAAGTTCTTCCGGGCGACCTGTCGATCTGGTGCGGTGCTGCGTGTCGGAGAGGTGGAGGGCCCGAGAGGCGGGCTCCCCGAGCGCAGGAGGCGCAGATGAGCCGCTACATGATCCTGATCTACGAGGACGAGGCGTCCTACGCCACGGCGACCCCCGAGGTCATGGGCGAGATCTACCAGGAGCACGACCGCTTCTCCGCCGGCGTCGAGCAGCTCGGCGCCAAGATCCTCGGCGGCGAGGCGCTGGAGCCGACGCCCACCGCCACGAGCGTCCGCGGCGGCGACGTCACCGACGGGCCCTTCGTGGAGACCAAGGAGGCGCTCGGCGGCTACTACGTCATCGACGCCCCCGACCTCGACACCGCGCTCGCCGTCGCGCGCACCGTGCCGGCCCGCTTCGGCGGCGTCGAGGTCCGGCCCGTCATGGTGTTCGACTGAGCCGACCACCGTGACCGCCGACCCGGACGCCGACGCCGTCGCCGCCGCGGTCGCCGACGCGCACCGTCGCGAGTGGGCCTTCGTGCTCGCCGCGACGGTGCGCGTCACCCGCGACCTCGACGTCGCCGAGGAGTGCGTGCAGGAGGCCTTCGCCGCCGCGCTCACGGAGTGGCGCACCGCGGGGGTGCCCGCGCGGCCGGGCGCCTGGCTCACCACCGTCGCCCGCCGCCGGGCGCTCAACGTGCTGCGGCACTCCGGCGTCGAGCGCCGGCACCTGCCGCTGCTGGTCGAGGAGGAGGTCGCCCCCGACCCCCGCGACGACGGCGCGCACGGCTATCCCGACGACCGGCTGCGGCTCGTCGTCACCTGCTGCCACCCCGCGCTCGACCGGCCGGCGCAGGTGGCGCTCACGCTGCGGCTGCTGTGCGGCCTGACCACCGCCGAGGTGGCCCGCGCCTTCCTCGTCAGCGAGCCGACGATGGCTGCCCGGCTCACCCGCGCCAAGAAGAAGATCGCCGTCGCGCGCATCCCCTACCGGGTGCCCCCGCCGGCCGAGCTGCCCGCCCGGGTCGACGCCGTCCTCGCCGTCGTCCACCTGCTCTTCACCACCGGGCACACCGTCCCGGCCGGCGAGGAGCTGGTGCGCCGCGACCTGGTCGAGCGGGCGCTGCAGCTGTGCCGGATGCTGCGCGGCCTGCTGCCCGGCGACCCCGCGGTGGCGGGCCTGCTGGCGCTGCTGCTGCTCACCGACGCCCGCCGCGACACCCGCACCGCCGACGACGGCCGGCTGCTGCTGCTCGAGGAGCAGGACCGCGCCCGGTGGGACGGCGCCGCGATCGCCGAGGGCGTGGCGCTGGTGCGGGAGGCGCTGCGGGCCCGCCCGCCGTCGCGGTACGCGCTGCAGGCCGCGATCGCCGCTGTGCACGCCGAGGCGCCCACCTGGGCCGACACCGACTGGCGCGAGATCGTGGCGCTCTACGGCGTGCTCACCTCGGTGTGGCCCTCGCCGGTGGTGGCGCTCAACCGCGCGGTCGCCGTCGGCTTCGCCTCGGGGCCGGCGGCGGGGCTCGCCGCCCTCGACGCGCTCGCCGCCGAGCCGCAGCTGGCCGGCTACGGCTACCTCCCCGCCGCCCGCGCCGACCTGCTCCGCCGCCTCGGCCGGGTCGCCGAGGCGCGCGAGGCCTACGGGGAGGCGCTGCTGCTCACCGGCAACGCGGTCGAGCGGGACTTCCTCGCCCGGCGGCTGGCCGAGCTCGACTGAGCCCGGCCGAGCGGGCTCAGCCGGGTGGGCCCGCGCTCAGCCGAGGACCGTGCGCTCCAGGTAGGCGTTGCGGAACGCGCCGCGCGGGTCGAGGCGGCCGACCAGGTCGCGGAAGTCGCCCATCCGCGGGTAGCGGTCGGCCAGCTCGGCGGCGCCGGTGGTGAACAGCTTCCCCCAGTGCGGGCGGGCGCCGAACGGGCGCAGCGCCGCCTCGATCTCCGGCAGCAGCGCGGTGACGGCCGGCTCGTCGGGCAGCCAGGTGAAGTGCAGCGCCAGGACGTCGCCGCCAGTGGCCGGGCTCAGCCAGAGGTCGTCGCCGGCGATCGTGCGGATCTCGCTGACCTGCAGCAGCGGCGCGACCCGGTCGGCGAGGGCCCGCATCGCCTCGCAGGCGGCCCGCCCGTGCTCGGCCGGCACGAAGTACTCGCTCTGCAGCTCGTCGCCGTGGCTCGGGGTGAACTCGGCGCGGAAGTGCGGCAGCCGCTCGTGCCACTCACCGGGCAGGTCGAGCTGGTCGGTGAGGTTCTCGATCGGGGTGTCGCGCAGCATGTGCGTCGGCTCGGTGGCCGCCCGCGCGCCGAAGAAGTCCTCGGGAGCGGCGGCGTCGAGCTCGTCGGTGCGCGACTTGACCCACACCGAGGTGACCCGGTGCCAGTCGGTGAACACGCTGACGCTGTAGGCGGCGCCGGTGACCCCGGGGAGGTCGGCGAACAGCCGGTCCCAGGTGAGGTCGAGGTAGACGTTGGTGCGCACGGAGAAGGTCGGCTGGAAGCGCAGCGCCACCCGGGTGACCACGCCGAGCGCGCCGAGGTGCACCACCGCGCCCGGCAGGTCGGGGGAGTCCTCGCCGAGGACGACGACCTCGCCGTCGGAGCGCACCAGCTCCAGGCCGGCGACCGAGGTGGCCAGGGACCCGTTGCGGCTGCCCGAGCCGTGGGTGCCGGTGGCGGTGGCCCCGGCGATCGTGATGTGCGGCAGCGATGCCAGGTTGTGCAGCGCCCGCCCGTGCCGGGCGAGCTCGGGCACCAGCCGGCTGTAGGGCATGCCGCCGGGCACCCACAGGACGCCGGAGCCGTCGGGCTCGGCCCGCGCGAGCTCGACGCGGACGTCGAGGTCGTCGAGCACCACGAGGTCGGCGTCGGTGTCGGCGATGTCGTTGAAGCAGTGCCGCGAGCCCAGCGCCTTCACCCGCGGGGCACCGGCGACGGCCTCCTGCAGCTCGGCGAGGGTGCGCGGCCGGTGCACCCGGGCGGCGCGGTAGGTGAGGTTGCCCGCCCAGTTGCGCAGCGGGGTGTCGAGGGCGGTCACCGGACTCCGATCGGGGAGAGGACGCCGGCCCGCTCGAGCAGGCCGGCCAGGGCGCGGCCGTCGCCGGCCCGCACGACGGGGACGTCGCCGACCCGCTCGCCGGCCCGCTCGCCGGTCTCCGGCGACGGCGTGCCGGCGGGGGCGGTGGTGCGCAGCGCGATCGCCACGACGCGGCCGGGATGGGCGGTGGCGAAGTCGCGGTAGATCTCCGGGTCGTGCTCGCCGTCGTCGCCGACGAGGAACCAGCGCACGCCCGGCAGGTCGGCGGCCACCCGCTCCAGGGAGCCGCGCTTGTGCGCCCGGCCGCTGCGGAACCACGCGCGCGGGCCGATGCCCCAGTCGGTGAGCAGCAGCGCCCCGGCGGGGAAGCCGTTGCGCTCCAGGAACGCGGTGATCGCGCCGGCCAGGTTCCACGGGCCGTTGCTCAGGTAGACGACGGGGGAGTGCGGGTGCTCCCGGGCGACCCGGGTGAGCAGTGCGGCCATCCCGGCGACGGGCCGTCGGGTCGCGCTGTTGCCGGCGAAGGTGCGCCAGGCCGCGCGGAGGGGGTGCCGGATGCCGGTGATCCAGACGGTGTCGTCGATGTCGCACACGATCCCACGGCCGGCGTCGGGGGCGGCGACGTACACCGGTGCGGCCACCGGCGGGCGCCCGCCGACGTGCAGCAGCGCGTCGGCGCGGCCGGGCGGCAGCACGGCCGGCAGCGGGACGTCGAGCAGGCCCGCCTCGTCGGCGCGGGCGCGCACCCGGCTGCCGGCGAGCTCGACGTCGATCTCGCCGAAGGGCTGCTCGAGGGTGAACAGGCGCCGCCAGCCGGGCAGGTCGCGCCGGGCCGCGGGCGCGGTGCGGGCCGGGGCGAGCAGCAGCCGCCCGCGCACCCGCGCCCGGCCGCCGGCCGCGTAGCCGGGGTAGCCGAGCGCCGTCGTCGTCCAGCCCCGGTCGCGGGCCCACGCCGACAGCGCCCGGTTGCCGCGCAGCTTGACCGCGTGCAGGGCCCCGACCAGCCGCCCCGAGGGGTCGCCCGGCGCGGTCACCGGCCGAGGTGGGCGCGCAGCGCGGCGACCACCATGCGGTGGTCCTCCAGCTGCGGCAGCCCCGACACGACGACGACGCCGACCGGGCCGACCCCGCGGACGACGAGCGGGACGGCCCCGCCGTGCGCGGCGTAGAGGCGCGGGTCCAGGCCCGAGGACTCCTCGAACGTGGTGCCGCGCTCGATCCACGTCTGCCGGACGTACAGCGAGGCGTGCCCGAAGCGGTGCACCACCCGGGCCTTGCGCTCGATCCAGTCGGCGTTGTCCGGCGTCGCGCCGGTCAGCGCGGCGGAGAACAACCGGTGCCCGTTGCGGGCGACCTCGACGGCGACCGACGCGTCGGCGCGGCGGGCCGCGGCCACCAGCGCCGACCCGAGCTCCCAGGCGTCGTCGTTGGTGAACCGGTCCAGCTGCAGCTCGTCCTCCTCCGCCGCGAGCTCCGCGACGGTCGGGAAGCCGCTCACGCCCCGGCCCCGCCGACGACCACGTTCCACGGCCGCACCGACCACGACGTCACCAGGCCCCGCAGCACGTAGGGGTCGCTCGCGGCGAAACACTCGACGGTCTCCCGGTCGGCGTCCCACACCAGCAGCGCGCGGTCGTAGGGGTCGGGCAGCGCGCCGGCCAGCAGGAGCTCGCCGCGCTCGTGGGCCGCCCGGGCCAGCGCGAGGTGCTCCTCGCGCAGCGCTGCCCGGCGTTCCAGGTAGTCGTCGGCGAGGGTGTACTCGAGCAGCAGGTGCATGCCGCCACTCTCACACGCCTCAGGCGGACAGGGCGCTCCCGCGGTCCGGGACCAGCTCCCCGGTCAGCGCGGCGGCGAGCTCGTCGAGGGGCAGGCCGACCGCGCCGGCGAGCGCGGCCACGGTGAAGAACGCCGGGGTGGGCACCCGCCCGGACTCGATCTTGCGCAGCGCCTCCAGGCTCACCCCGGACGCCGCGGCGACCTCGGCCGGCGGGCGGCTGCCACGGGCGGCGCGCAGCAGGGCGCCGAGCCGGCGGCCGCGCTCGCGCTCCTGGGGGCTCAGCGGGGGGCGGACCATGCCGTGATACTAATACCGGGATAGTCATACCGGCAGTCGCCGGGCCCCCGACGGAGGAGAGAACCGTGATCGAGCTGCGCACCCCCGGCGAGCTGGAGGCGATGCGTGCCGCGGGCGCGGTGGTGGCCGACATGCTCGCCGCCGTCCGGGCCGCCGCCGTCCCCGGCGTCCGCCTCACCCAGCTCGACCAGGTGGCCCGCGACGTGCTCGCCGACGCCGGCGCCACCTCGCCGTTCCTCGGCTACGCGCCGCTGCCGACGACCCCGCCGTTCCCCGGGGTGGTGTGCCTGTCGGTCAACGACGTCGCGCTGCACGGCATCCCGACGACGCTGCCGCTGGAGGACGGCGACCTGCTCAGCGTGGACGCCGGCGCCACCCTCGACGGCTGGGTGGGTGACGCGGCCACCACCTTCCCCGTGGGCACGCCCCGGCCGGAGGACCTCGCGCTGGTCGCCACCGCGGAGCGGGCGCTGGCCGCCGGGATCGCCGCGGCGGTGGTCGGCAACCGGGTCGGCGACGTCTCGGCCGCGATCGGCGCCGTCGGGCGGGCCGGCGGCGTCGGCATCAACACCGACCAGGGCGGACACGGCGTCGGGCGCACCATGCACGAGGCGCCGCACGTGCCCAACGAGGGGCGCGCCGGGCGCGGGGTGCGGCTCGCGGCCGGCCTCGTCATCGCCATCGAGCCGTGGTTCCTCGGCGGCGGCAGCGACGACTACCGGGTCGACGCCGACGGCTGGACGCTGCGCAGCGCCGACGGCAGCCGCGCCGCGCACGTGGAGCACACGGTGGCGGTCACCGCGGACGGCCCGCGCATCCTCACCGCTCCCCGCTGACCGCCCGGTCCTGCCGCCGCAGCTCCCGCCACAGCCAGGCGGCGATCGCCGCGGGCACGACGGCGAACGCCGACACCGCCGCGACGTCGCCGACCCCCGCGCCGATCCACGCCAGCAGCAGCGGGGTGCCGAACCCGGCGTAGGCGAAGGCGTAGAACGCGCTGTTCATCGCCCCGCGGGTCTGCGGCGGGGCGAGCCGGGCGGTCAGCGTCAGCCCGGCGGTCAGGCACAGGCCCGCCCCGGCGCCGAGCAGCACCGACGCCGGCAGCAGCAGCGGCTCGGAGCGGGTGACGATCGCCAGCACGCTCACCGCGAGCCCGGCCGAGCCCATCGCCATGCCCAGCGGCCCGCCGCGGGCGATGCCGCGCCCCACCCGGGCGGCCACCGCGCTGGCGCCCAGCGCCAGCCCGCCGATCAGGCCGGCGTAGGCCGGGCCGACGCCGCCGGGCACCACCAGCAGCGGCAGCAGGGTCGCCGCGACGGCGGGGAAGGCGAACACCCCGACGGCGGTCGGCGCGAGCAGCGCCCGGAAGGGCCGGCGCGCCTCCGGCGGCAGCCCGAGGGTCATCAGCCGGCCGGGGCGCCGCTCGGTCACCGTCTCCGGCACGGTGAGCAGCGCGGCCAGGCCGACGGCGACCACGGCCACGTGCACCAGGTAGGGCAGCGTCGTCGGGGCGGGGCCGTACTGGGCGAGCACGCCGCTCATCGCGGGGGCGATCGCGAAGCCCAGCGACGTCGACACCGCCCCGCGGGTGGCCGCCGACTGCTGCCCCTCCGGCCCGGCGAGCTCCTGCAGCCAGGCGTTGGCCACCGAGAAGACGACGCCGGAGACCACGCCCTGCAGCAGCCGGGCCAGGTAGAGCAGCGGCAGGGACCCGGCGGCGGGCAGGAACAGGAGCGACACCAGCCCGGCGACGACGGCGAACGGCAGCACCAGCGCGCGGCGCCCGAAGCGGTCCGACGCCGCGCCGGACACGGTCAGCGCGGCGATCAGGCCGATCGCGTAGCAGCCGAAGACGGCGGTCAGGTCGGCGTCGGACAGGCCCAGCGTGCGCCGGTAGACCAGCAGCAGCGGGGTCGGGATGTTCGTGCCGAGGGCGACGGTGAACAGGCCGAAGGTCAGGGCGTCGAGTCGGCGGCGGGTCTCCCGCCGCGACCCGGCCCGCTGCGTCGCGGGGTCCGGCACCCGGCGGACGCTACCGCTCCGCAGGTCACCCGGGAGGTGTGCCGCCCCGCGACGGGGTAGTCGCCGGGGCGTGGGCCGTCCGGCCCGGTCGGGAGGTGGGTCCGTGCGGTTCCTGGTGCTCGGCGGGGGCGGGTTCCTCGGCGCGGCGGTGGTCGACGCCGCCGTGGCGGCGGGCGACTCCGTGACGGTGTTCTCGCGGTCGGGCCGCCCGCCGGCCGACGGCGTCGAGGTGCTGACCGGCGACCGCCGCGGCGACCTCGGGGTGCTCGCCGGCCGGCGGTGGGACGCCGTCCTCGACACGTTCACCGACGACGAGCCGGGGGCGCCCGCGGTGGCCGCGACGGCGCGGCTGCTGTCCGGGTCGGTGGGTGCCTACGGCTACGTGTCCGGGATGAGCGTCTACGCACCGGACGGGCCGGCCGTGCCCGACGAGACCGCGCCCGTGCGCGCCGCCGGGCAGCAGCCCGACGACGACCCGCTGCAGCAGCGGTCGCTGGCCAAGCTCGCGGCCGAGCGGGCGCTCGCCGAGCACTTCGACGGGCCGGTGCTCGTGCCGCGGGTGGGGATCATGGTCGGGCCGCGCGACCCCTCCGACCGGTTCACCTGGTGGCCGGTCCGGATCGCGGAGGCACTGGCGGGCCGGCGCGACCGCCGGGTCTGCGTGCCGGGCGACCCGACCCGCCCCGTGCAGTTCTCCGACGCCCGCGACGTCGCCGGCTGGGTGGTCGCGATGCTGCGCGCCGGCCGCGGCGGGGTGTTCGACACCGTGGGCCCCGGGCGGCGGCAGACCCTGGCGAGCGTGCTCGACGCCTGCCTCGCCGCGGCGGGCGGCGGCCCCGGCGACGTGGAGTTCGTGCCGGTCGGGGAGGAGGCGCTGCGCCGCGGCCTGGCCGGCGTCGAGGAGGAGCGGCGGCCGCTCTGGTTCCCGGAGGACCAGATCCCGCAGGAGGCCGTCGACTCCTCGGCCGCCCTGGCCGCCGGCCTGACCTTCCGGCCGGTGGAGGACACCGCCCGCGACACCCTGCACTGGGTGCGACGGGACCGCGGCACCTGGCCGGACCTCGACGTCGACCTGGACGCCGCCCGCGAGCGCGCCCTGCTCGCCGCGGACTGAACCCGGCCGCCGCGGCCGCTGCCAGGATGGGCCGGCGACGGGAGGAGGGACCCCTGTCCCTGCACCGGCACCACCCGCCCGACCTGTACCGCGGCACCACCGGCGAGGCCAGCGCCTGGCTGCGGCCGGCGGACCGCCCGCCGGACACCGTCTCCGCCGCCGGCGTGACCTGCGAGTTCCTGGCCACCGGCGAGCAGACGGCCGGCCGGCTCGGGCTCTACCGGTGGACCTCCGGCGAGGAGACGTCCGGGCCCGGGCCGCACGTCCACCGGTCGATCTCCGAGCAGTTCTCCGTGCTCTCCGGCTCGGTGGAGGTCGTCGACGGCCGCTCCTGGGTCGCCGCCGGGCCGGGTGACTTCGTGTACGTACCCGAGGGCGGCGGGCACGGGTTCCGCTGCGGGGACCGCGCCTCGATGCTGCTGGTGTTCGCGCCGGGCGGCCCCCGCGAGGAGTACGTCGAGACGCTGGCGCGCGGCGAGCGGATGACGCCGGAGGAGCGGGCGGAGTCCATGCTCCGCCACGACACGTACGGGGTGTGATGCGCGGCCGGCCCGGGCCGGTGCGGCCCGGGCCGGCCGGCGGTCAGCGGTGCAGCAGCTCGCCGAAGCGGGCGCAGCTCTCCTCGATCGCGGCCTGCGCGGCGGGGGAGACGGCGCCCATGTCGAAGAAGCCGTGGATCATCCCGTCGTAGCGCAGCACGTGCGCGGTGGCGCCGGCGGCCTGCAGCGCCTCCCCGTACGCCTCGCCCTCGTCGCGCAGCGGGTCGTACTCCGCCGTGACCACCACCGCCGGCGGCAGGCCGGAGAGGTCGGCGTGGTGCAGTGGGGACATCCGGGCGTCCCGGGCGTCCTCCCACGCGCCGCGGTAGTGGCCGTAGAACCAGTCCATCGTGTCCTTCTCCAGGAAGTAGCCCTTCGCGTTCTCCACGCGCGAGGGGTAGTCGCCCTCGGCGTCGACGGCCGGGTAGATGAGGAACTGGCCGAGCAGCGGCGTCCCGTCGTCGCGCAGCGTCTGGGCGACGACGGCGGCGAGGTTGCCGCCGGCGCTGTCCCCGGCGACGGCGAGGCGGTCGTCGCCGCCGAACTCGTCGAGGTGCTGCGCCACCCACCGGGCGGAGGCGACGGCGTCCTCGGCGGCGGCCGGGAAGGGGTGCTCGGGAGCGAGCCGGTAGTCGACGGCGACGACCACCGCGCGGGCGTGCCGGCAGACGTTGCGGGCCATGTTGTCGTGGGTGTCGAGGTCGCCGATCACCCAGCCGCCGCCGTGCAGGAACACGACGGTCGGCAGTGGGCCGTCGGCACCCTCGGGGCGGTACACGCGGGCGGGCAGGTCACCCGCGGCGCCGGGGACGGTGCGGTCCTCGACGGCGCCCACCGGCACGACGGCCTCGGGCGCGCGGGCGTCGCGGGTGAGCGAGAGGTAGTAGGCGCGCCCGGCCTCGGGCGTGCCCTCGTACAGCGGCGGTGCGCCGGACTGCTCGAGCATCGTGAGCAGGGCGGCGATGGACGGGTCGACCGGCACGGGGGTCCTCCTGGTCGTGGGGTGTCGGGGTCAGCGGTAGACGAGCGAGCCGTCGTCGAGGTCGGCCTTCGGCAGCGCCTCGGCCTCCTGCGCGTGCTCGAGCATGTGGGTCCACGGCTCGCGGTCGCCCTGCCGGAAGAGCAGGTGCTGGGAGCGCATGACGTAGCCGGCGTTGAAGTTCTCCGGGTCCGACCACGGCCGGATCTGCATGCCGGCGTCCTCGGGCCGCAGCTCCGGGACGACGCTGCGGGCGCCCTTCTCCCGCATCCGCTCGAACACCCGGGTGACCAGGTCGCACACCAGGTCCACCCGCAGCGTCCAGCTGTGCCGGAAGTAGCCGAAGACGTAGGCCATGTTCGGGACGCCGCTGATCATCACGCCGCGCCAGGTGACCCGCTCCGGGAACTCGACCCGCTCGCCGTCCACGGTGAAGGCGACCCCGCCGAAGGCCGACAGGTCGAAGCCCGTGGCCGTCACCACGACGTCGGCCTCGAGCTCCTCGCCGGAGGCCAGCCGGATGCCCTTCTCGGTGAAGGTCTCGATGGTGTCGGTGACGATCGACGCCCGGCCCTCGCGGAGGGCGGCGAACAGGTCGCCCTCCGGGACGACCGCGATGCGCTGCTGCCACGGCCGGTAGCGGGGCGTGAGGTGCTTGTCGACGTCGAAGCCCTCGGGCAGGAGCGGCTTGACCGACTCCATGAGGAAGGCGTGCAGCTCGTCGGGCGCCTCGTGGGACAGCCGCGCGAGCTCGTCGAACTGGGCGGAGTACGCGCGGCGGAGGATCTCGTGCGTCCAGTCCTCGGGGATGTCCAGCGCCCGCAGGGTCACCGCCAGTTCATGGGTGAGGGGCGGCGCGAGGAAGTAGGACGGCGAGCGCTGCAGCATCGTCACGTGCGCGGCGTCCTGCGCGATCGCCGGGATGAGCGTGGCCGCCGTCGACCCGGAACCGATGACGACGACCCGCTTGCCCGTGACGTCGAGGTCCTCGGGCCAGGACTGCGGATGCACCAGCACGCCGGCGTAGTCGTCGAGGCCGGGCCAGTCCGGGCGGTAGGGCTTGGCGTGGTCGTAGTAGCCCTGGCACATCCAGAGGAAGTCGGTCGTCATCCGCACCGTCCCGCCGGCGTCCTCGCGGCTCACCTCGACCGTCCACCGGGCGTCCTCGCTCGACCAGGAGGCGGCGGTGACCCGGTGCCGGTAGCGGATGTGCGGGGCGAGGCCGTCCTCCTCGATGACCTCGTCGAGGTAGGCGAGGATCTCCCCGCCGGCGGCGATCGAGGGGCCGCGCCAGGGCTTGTGCCGGTAGCCGTAGGTGAACAGGTCGCTGTCGGAGCGCACGCCGGGGTAGCGGTGGGTCCACCAGGTGCCGCCGCGCGCGTCCTGGGTGTCCAGGAGCACGAAGCTGCGGTCGGGGAACCGCTCGCGCAGGGTGTGCGCGGCCCCGATCCCGGAGACGCCGGCACCCACGATGAGGACGTCGACGTGCTCGACGTCCTCACGCGTGGGCTGCGGGGCCTCCAGGGTCGCCGTTCCGGTCGTCGTGGTCATCGGACCTCCCCCAGGAGCTGTGATCCAGGTCACGGACGCTACCGCCGGACCGCCCCACCGCGGCAAGGGGCGGACGGGCGGCCGCGCGCGCCGCCACCAGCAGCCGGGCGCGCCGTGACAGCCGTCGGGGGAGCGGCGACCGGGCCTCGGCGGCGAGCTGGCGGGCGGCGACCACCGACGCCGGCTCCCGCGCCTCGCCGGTCATCGCGCCCGCCGGCCGAGGTCGAGCGGAAGCGCGTCCAGGCCGTGCGCGAACGACAGCCGGCGGAACGCCAGCCGCTCCGGCGGGACGGCGAGGGCGAGGTCGGGGAAGCGCCGCAGCAGCGCCGGCAGCACCGTGGTGAGCTCCAGGCGGGCGAGCTCGGCGCCCACGCAGCGGTGGATGCCGTGCCCGAAGGCGAGGTGCCCGCCGCGGGGAGCGCGGTGCGGGTCGAGGTCGTCCGGGGCGTCGCCCGCCCAGCGCGGGTCGCGGCCGGCGGCGGCGAGGGAGACCAGGACGACGTCGCCCGGCGCCACGGCGGTGCCCCCGACGACGGTGGGCCGGCGGGCGAAGCGCGGGAAGGCCACCGAGACGGCCGCGATCAGCCGCAGCAGCTCCTCGACCACCGCCGCGACGTCGGCGGGCGAACCCCCGCGGACCAGCGCGGCCGCGGCCGGGTCGCGCAGCAGCACGACCGTGCCGAGGGCGATGGTCGACGCCGTCGTCTCGAAGCCGCCGGTCACCAGCCCGTCGGCGAGGCCGGCCAGCTCGTGGTCGGTGATCGCATCGCCCTCTTCCCGGACGATCCGGCCGATCAGCCCGTCGCCGGGGGAGCGCCGCTGGGCGGCGACCGCCTCGGCCAGCAGGCGCCGCTGGGCCGACACCGCGCCGAAGGCGCCGGCCGGGCCGCCGGTGGCGTCGAAGCGGCGGGTGGCCAGCCGGGCCAGCACCTGCTCGTCGGCGCCCTCGAGGCCGAGCAGGCCGGCGATCACCGACATCGGCACCGGGGTGGCGACGTGCCGGACGAGGTCGGCCGGGGACCCGGCGGCCTCCAGGGCGTCGAGCGCGCGGTCGACGGTGCCCTCGACCACCGGGACGAGGCGCTGCAGCCGGGCGCGGGTGAACTCCGGGGCGACGAGCCGGCGCAGCCGCGTGTGGTCCGGCGGGTCGGTGAACCCCAGCCCGCCGACGTCGGCGCCGGTGACGGGGCCGTCGCCGCTGAACAGGTGGCGGACGTCGGTGCTGTAGCCGTCGGCGTCGGCCAGCACGGCGCGGGCCTCGGCCGCCCCGGTGACCAGGTGGACGGCGACGTCGAGGGGCAGCTCGAGCCGGTGCACCGGGCCGCGCGCCGCCAGGGCGGTGAGAGCGGACGCCGGGCCGACGCCGTCGCGGCGCAGGGGCACGGTCGCCGCGCGGGGCAGCACCCGCAGGGTGGCCAGGTCGATGCCGCGCCGGCGCACCCGGCGGGCCAGCAGCGCGCCCAGCCACCGGCGCACCCGCCGGGGCCGCGGCGGAAGCGGTGCGGGCGCCCGGTCCTCGGGACGGGGGCACTCGGGGAGGACCAGCTCGGCAGTGCTCATTCCGCCTTCTCTCGGGTCCGTGGCTCTCGGGGACCCGAGCCTCGCGACGGCGCCCGCCGGCGGACATCAGGTGGAACCCCCGAACCGGCCCCCGTCTGTGCGGCGGCGCGGTGGGGGACTCCCCCGAGGGGCCCGGCGGCGAGGTGCGGCGCCCGCCCGCGTGTGGCTTGCTGGGGAGGTGGAACTGCGCACCCTCGGCCGCAGCGGCTGTGCCGTCTCGGCCCTCGCCCTGGGCACGATGACCTTCGGCGCCGAGACCGACGAGGCCGGCGCCCACGAGCAGCTCGACGTCTTCACCGAGGCCGGCGGCACGCTCGTCGACACCGCCGACGTCTACTCGGCCGGCGCCTCGGAGGAGATCGTCGGGCGCTGGCTGGCCGCCCGGCCCGCCGACGTCCGGGACCGGGTCGTGCTCGCCACCAAGGGCCGCTTCCCGATGGGCGAGGACGCCAACGCGCTCGGCACCTCCCGCCGGCACCTGCGCCGCGCGCTCGACGACTCGCTGAGCCGGCTCGGCGTCGACCACGTCGACCTCTACCAGCTGCACGCCTGGGACCCGCTCACGCCGCTGGAGGAGACGCTGCGCTTCCTCGACGACGCGGTGCGCGCGGGGAAGGTCGGCTACCCGGGGCTGTCGAACTTCACCGGCTGGCAGGTGCAGCGCGCCGTCGACGTCGCCGAGCGCGAGCACCTCGCCGTCCCGGTCACCCTGCAGCCCTCCTACAGCCTGCTGGTGCGCGGCATCGAGGCCGAGATCGTGCCGGCCTGCCGCTACAACGGGCTGGGCCTGCTGCCGTGGGGACCGCTGGGCGGCGGCTGGCTCTCGGGCAAGTACACCCGCGACCAGCGGCCCGAGGGCGCCACCCGGCTCGGCGAGGACCCCGGCCGCGGCATGGAGGCCTACGACCGGGTGGCGGCGAGGGCGCGCACCTGGGACGTGCTCGAGGCGGTGCAGGACGTCGCCGAGGCGCGCGGGGCGACCATGCCGCAGGTGGCGCTGGCCTGGCTGCTCGCCCGACCGGCCGTGAGCTCGGTGATCCTGGGCGCGCGCACGACCGACCAGCTGCGCGGGAACCTCGGCGCCGCCGGCCTCGCGCTGTCGGCGGAGGAGACGGCGCGCCTGGACGCCGTCAGCGACCCCGCCGAGCCCGACTACCCCTACGGCGAGGTCGGCACGGAGCAGCGCAGCCGGGACCTCGCCGGCTGAGCGTGCGCCGGGCGCTGCGAGTGCCGCGGGCGCTCCGGGCGGCGCTGGCCGTCGCCGTCGTGTGTGCTCTGGTCGTGGGGCTGCTCTGGGCGTTCCAGCGCCGGCTGGTGTACCTGCCCGACGACGGCCCGGTGCCCGCGGCGGCCGGCGAGGTCCCCGGCGGCCGCGACGTCGAGCTGACCACCGCCGACGGGCTGACGCTGGGCGCCTGGTTCGTACCGGGCCCGGCGGGCGCGGCCACCGTGCTGGTGGCGAGCGGCAACGGCGGGCACCGCGGCATGCGCGCGCCGCTGGCCCGGGCGCTGTCCTCGGCGGGCCTCGCGGTGCTGCTGTTCGACTACCGCGGCTACGGCGGCAACCCCGGCAGCCCGAGCGAGGAGGGTCTGGCGCTGGACGTGCGGGCGGCGCGGGCCTGGCTGGTCGAGGAGGCCGGCGTCCGCGAGGACCGGCTCCTCTACTACGGCGAGAGCCTGGGCTGCGGGGTGGTCACGGGGCTGGCGCTGGAGCACCCGCCGGCCGGGCTGGTGCTGCGCTCGCCCTTCGCCGACCTGGCCGCCGCCGGCGCCCACCACTACCCGTTCCTGCCGGTGCGGCTCCTGCTGCGCGACCGCTACCCGGTGGCCGGGCAGGTGGCCCGCGTGCGGGTGCCGACGACGGTGGTCTGGGGCGCCGCCGACACGATCGTGCCGCCGGCGCAGAGCCGGGCGGTGGCCGACGCCGCCGCGTCGCTGCACCGCCGGGTCGAGGTGCCGGGCGCCGACCACAACGACCGGGTGCTGCTCGACGGCGGGCAGCTGGTGGCCGCCGTCGTCGAGCTGGCCGAGCTCACCGGCTGAGCGGTCAGGGGCCGGGGAGGACCGACCCGCGCAGGCGCCGGCCCGTCCAGTGCAGCGGCTCCCCGCCGGGGTGCCGGGGCGGCCACGGGTCCGCCGACAGGTACACCTCCCACAGGTGCACCTGCGCCCGCCAGTAGGCGCCCACCGCCCGGGGGACTCGTGCGAGGTCCATGCCCCACGGTGGGCCCCCGCGCGGCGCGGTGACAGCCCCGCGACCGCCCCGGACCGCAACGCGGCTGCCACTCAGCCGGCGCCCGGCTCCTTGGCCAGCCCGCGCAGCAGGAGGCCGGTGAGCTGCTCGTAGGCGGCGGCGTCGTCGAGGCCGGTGCTCGCGGCCACCTGCCGCTGCTGGATGCGCACCATGACGGCGGTGACGACGTCGGCGGCGAAGGCGGCGTCGACCTCGCGGAAGGCGCCCTCGGCCACGCCGTCGCGGATGATCCCCTGCACCCGCGCGGCGGCCGCCCGGGTGTTGCGCTCGTAGATCTCCCGGGCCGGCGGGAAGGCGGCGACGTCGTCGTAGAAGCGGGCCGACGCCGGCGCGAGCTCCTCGGCCACCGCCCGGAGGTAGGCGACCAGCCGGTCGGCGGGCGGGCGCGGGGGCGCCAGCGCCGCCTCCACCCGGGCGGTCGCGGCGCGGAAGAAGTGCACGACCGCCACCCGGACCAGCTCGTCCCTGCTGCCGGCCAGCGCGTAGAGGGTGCGCTTGGAGCAGTGCAGCCGGGCGGCGAGGTCGTCGAGGGTGAGCGAGGCGAAGCCCTCGGCGAGCAGCACCTGCACGAGCTGGCCGAGGAGCTCCCCGTGCCGCGCGGCGCCGCGGCGCACCGGCACCCGCGCCTCCACCGACATGCCCCGATCCTCCCGCACGCCCGAACGGCCCCGCAGCGGTACCGTGGACACCGCCGCCAGTACCGATGAGGGGATCGCCGTGGCCGTCGACCGTCTGCTGCCCACCGACGAGGCGCAGGACCTGATCGAGCTCGTCCGGGACGTCGCCGACAAGGAGCTCACGACGCGGGTCACCGAGCACGAGCGCGCCGAGACCTATCCCGAGGGACTGTTCGCCACCCTCGGCGGGCTGGGGCTGCTGGGCCTGCCCTATCCGGAGGAGATGGGCGGGGGCGGCCAGCCCTACGAGGTCTACCTGCAGGTGCTCGAGGAGCTCGGTGCCCGCTGGGCCGCCGTCGCCGTCGCCGTCTCGGTGCACGGGCTGTCCTGCCACCCGCTGGCCACCTTCGGCACCGACGCCCAGCGCGAGCGGTGGCTGCCGGCGATGCTGGCCGGCGAGCAGATCGGCGGCTACTCGCTGTCCGAGCCCCAGGCCGGCTCCGACGCGGCCGCGCTCGCCTGCCGGGCGGAGCGCACCGAGCAGGGCTACCGGGTCACCGGCACCAAGGCGTGGATCACCCACGGCGGGAAGGCCGACTTCTACGCGCTGTTCGCCCGCACCGGCGAGGGCTCCCGCGGCATCTCCTGCTTCCTCGCGCCCGGGCAGGTGGAGGGCCTGAGCTTCGGCCGGCCCGAGGAGAAGATGGGCCTCACCGCCATCCCGACCACCTCGGCGCACTGGGACGGCGCCCTGCTGGAGGCCGACCGGCTGCTCGGCGCCGAGGGCCAGGGCCTGTCGATCGCCTTCTCCGCGCTGGACTCCGGCCGCCTGGGCATCGCCGCCGTCGCCACGGGCCTCGCGCAGGCCGCCCTCGACGCCGCCGTCGGCTACGCGCAGGAGCGGACGACGTTCGGGCGCAAGATCGCCGACCACCAGGGGCTGGGCTTCCTGCTCGCCGACATGGCCGCCGCCGTCGACTCCGCCCGCGCCACCTACCTCGACGCCGCCCGCCGCCGCGACCTCGGCCGCCCCTACGGCCGGCAGGCCAGCGTGGCCAAGCTCGTCGCCACCGACGCGGCGATGAAGGTGACCACCGACGCCGTCCAGGTGCTCGGCGGCTACGGCTACACCCGCGACTTCCCGGTCGAGCGGTACATGCGGGAGGCGAAGATCATGCAGATCTTCGAGGGCACCAACCAGATCCAGCGCCTGGTGATCAGCCGCTCGCTGGCACCCTGACCCGGTGACCGCCCCCGCGCCCCGGCGCCCGCGCTCGGTCTACGGCGTGGGGGAGGAGCCGGACGCGCGGTTCAGCCTGGCCAACGAGCGCACGGCACTGGCCTGGATCCGGACGTCGCTGGCGCTGTCGGCGGCCGGCGTCGCGCTGGAGGCCCTCGACGTGCCGATCGCCGAGGGGCTGCGGCTGGCCTGCGCGCTGCTGCTCGTCGGCCTCGGCGTCCTCGCGCCGGTGCAGGCGTGGTGGGGGTGGGCGGCCACCGAGCGGGCGATGCGGCTGGGCCGGCCACTGCCGTCCCCCGTGGTCACCCCGGTGCTCGCGGCGGGGACCGCGGCGGCCGGCGTGCTGCTCGTGCTGGGCCTGCTGCTGCGGTGAGCACCGTCCCCGGGCCCGTGCCCGACGGCGGGCTGCAGGCCGAGCGCACGGCGCTGGCCTGGCGGCGGACGGCGCTGGCGATGGCCGTGGCCGCGGTCGGCGCCGGGCGCCTGGCCGCCCCCGTGCTCGGCGCGCTCGCCCTCGCGCTGGCCGGGGCCGGCCTGCTGCAGGCGGTGGCGGCCGGGGCCGGGGCGCGGCGCCGCCATCGCGAGGTCCGCGCCTCGCTGCTCACCCGCGGCGACCTCTCCGGCGTGCCCGGCGGCGGGCTCCCGGTCGCGGCGCTCGCCGCCGCCGGTGTGCTCACCGGGCTGCTCGCGCTCGCGTTCGTCCTCGGGCCGGGCTGACCCCCGGTCCCCACCCGGTGGGAGGCTGACCGCCGGCAGGGAGGGGACGGGATGCGCGGGGACGGGCCCGGGGCGGTGGTGGTCGGCGTCGACGAGTCGCCGACCTCGCTGCGCGCGCTCGACTACGCCGCCGGCCTCGCCCGCCGCCAGTCCGGCCGGCTCGTCGTCGTCCACGTCCGCTCGCTGCGCCCGGTGGGCCCCGGCCTGGACGCGCTCGCCCCCGTCGCCGTGCAGGCCGCGCTCGAGGCGCGGCAGGCGACGGAGGACGACCTGCGCGCCGAGGCGCGGCGGATCGCCGAGCAGGGCGACGTCGAGGTGACCTTCGTGCTGCGGGTGGGCGAGCCGATGCGCGAGCTGTCCGCCGTCGCCGACCAGCAGCACGCCGACGTCGTCGTCGTGGGCGCCTCCACCCGCCCGGCGCACCGGCTGGCCGGCTCGCTGGCCGCCCGCCTGGTCCGCAGCTGCGGCTGGCCGGTCACCGTGGTGCCGTGACCGGTCCGACCATGCGGGCGCACGTGCTCACCGGGCCCGGCGAGAGCGCGGTGCGGGAGGTGCCGGTGCCGGTCGCCGTGCCCGGCGAGGTGGTGGTCGACGTCGAGCGGGTCGGCGTCTGCGGCACCGACGTCGAGTTCGCCACCGGTGAGATGGCCTACCTGCACCAGGGCCACGCCGCCTACCCGATGCGGCTGGGCCACGAGTGGTGCGGTCGGGTGACGGCGGTCGGCGCGGGCGTGGACCCGGCCTGGCTCGGCCGGCGCGTCACCGGCGACACCATGCTCGGCGACGGCACCTGCCGCCGCTGCCGGCGCGGGCAGCAGCACGTGTGCGAGCGGCGCCAGGAGGTCGGCATCCGCGGCGGGCGGCCCGGCGCGCTGGCCGAGCAGCTCGCCGTCCCGGCGACCTCGCTGCACCCGCTGCCCGACGCCGTCGACCCCGTCCTCGGCGCGCTCGTGGAGCCCGGCGGCAACGCGCTGCGCGCGGCGCGGGCGGCGGCCGCCGGGCCGGGCGACCGGGCGCTGGTCCTCGGGCCAGGGACGATCGGGCTGCTCACCGCGATGTTCCTGCGCGCCGCCGGCGCCGAGGTGCACCTGCTCGGGGTGGACCCCGCGTCGCTGGCCTTCGCCCGCGCGCTCGGCTTCCCGCACACCTGGACGGCGGACACGCTGCCGGACCTGCCGTTCGACGCCGTGGTCGACGCCTCGACCGCCGCCGCCCTGCCGGCCCTCGCCCTCGAGCGGGTGGAGCCCGCCGGCCGCGTGGTCTACATCGGCCTGGCCGGGACGCCGAGCCGGATCGACACCCGCGACCTGGCGCTCGGGGACGTCACCGCCGTCGGCGTGCTGTCGGCCTCTCCGGGGCTGGCCGCCACCGTCGCCGCCTACGCGGTGGGCGAGGTCGACCCGCGCCCGCTGGTGGCCGCGACCGTCGGGCTGTCGCAGGTGGGCGCGGTGCTGGCGGGGGAGCGGCCGCCCGGTGCCGGGCCGGGGCCCAAGGTGCACGTGGACCCGCGGCTGCCCTGAGCGGCGGGCAGGATCGGCCCCGGCGGACGCGGCACGACGGGAGGACCGGGATGGCGAGCGAGGCGGACCTGCGGGCGCGGTGGGCGGAGGGCCGGGCCAGCCACGGGCTGTGGAGCCTGCTGCCCGGCGCGGTGACCGGCGAGGTGCTGGCGCGCACCGGCGCCGACCACGTCGTCGTCGACCTCCAGCACGGCGCCGGGACCGAGGCCGACCTGCCCGGGTGGCTGCAGCCGTGACGGCGGCGGGCGCGGTCCCGCTGGTGCGCACCCGCAGCCCGCACTTCGCCGACGTCGGCCGCCCGCTCGACCTCGGCGCGCGCGGGGTGATCGTGCCGAACGTCCGCGACGCCGCGCACGCCCGCGAGGTGGTCGCCGCCTGCCGGTACGCCCCGGCCGGGGGCCGGTCGATCGGGCGGCTGTCCGGCGGGGCCGACGAGCCGCTGGTCGTCGTCATGGTGGAGGCCGCGAGCGCCCTCGACGACCTCGACGCGCTGCTCGCCGTCGACGGCCTCGACGGGGTCTACGTGGGCCCGGGCGACCTCGGGCTCTCGCTCGGCCTGGCGGGGGAGGAGCACCGGGCGGAGCTGCGCGGGGTGCTGTCGTCGATCGTGGCGCGGGCCGTCGCCGCCGGGGTGCCGGTGGGCGTGCACGCCTACAGCGGCGAGGAGGCGGCCGGGTACGCGGCGGAGGGCGCCACGATCGTCACGGTCGCCGTCGACGTCGCGATGCTCGGCGCGGCGGCGGCCGGGCACCTGTCCGCGGCCCGGGGGTCGGCGCGGGGAGCGGGCGCCGGGGAGGCCTGATCCGCCTCAGCCGGCCGGCTCGCCGTCCGGCGGGTCCGGCTCCGCCGGCCGCGCGCGGAGGCCCTCGACCTCGGCGGTGAGCGCGGCGGCCCGCTCGCCCGCCCGCCGGGCGCCCGCCTCGGCGTCGGTGGCCCGGCGGGCGGCGTCCTCGGCGCGCCGCGCGGCCGCGGCGGCCTCCGCCAGCGCGTCACGGAGGTCGCGCTCGGCGAAGGCCGCCCGCGTCGTCGCCTCCGCCGCGCGGTCGCGGGCCTCGCGCTCCCCGCGCCGGGCGGCGTCCCGCTCGCGCTCCGCGTCGCGGGCCCGCTCGCCCGCGCGGGCCGCGTCGGCGAGTGCCGCGTCGCGGGCGGCGGCCGCCTCGTCCCGCTCGCCCGTCCGCTCCCGCAGGGCGGCGGTGAGGGTCTGCTCGGTGACGTCCCACCGGGCGCGGGCCTCGACCAGCTCGTCGTGCTCCCGGGCGGCCTGCGCCCGGGCCTCCTCGGCGTCTCGCCGCGCCCGCGCCGTCTCCCGCTCGGCGTCCCGGGCAGCCGACCCGGCGTCCTCGGCGCGCTGCTCCGCCGCCGTCCGCTCCTCCTCGGCCGCCCGGCGCGCGGCCTCCGCCCGGTCCCGCTGCTCCTCGGCCGCCTCGCGGGCGGCGTCGGCGGCGGCGACCCGGCCGGCGGCGTCCTCGCGGGCGGCGGTGACCGCCTCCTCGGCGGCGACCCGGGCGGCCTCGGCCGCGCTCTCGGCTGCGCGGCGGCCCTCCTCGGCCTCCGCCCGCAGCCGCTCGTCGCGGCGGGCTTGCTCCTCGGCGCGCAGCCGGGCCGCGTGCGCGCCGTCGACGTCGGCCCGCGCCTGGGCGAGCCGCGCCTCGACGGTGGCCTCGTCCCGGTACTGCGCGAGGGCCTCGGCGGCGGCGGTGAGCAGCGCGGCCTGCGCCTCCGCGGCCTCGGCGGCCTCGCGGGTCGCCTCGGCCCACCGGCCCACGAGGTGCCGGACCCGGCCCTCGGGCGGCAGCTCCTCGGCCAGCGCCGTGGCGGTCGCGGTGAGCCGGCCGTTCCGCCGCCCGGCGGCGCGGGCGCGCGCGGTGCGCGCCGTCTCGGGGTTGTGGTCGGGCCGGTCGCAGAACCGGGGCGACGGTCCGCTGCGCCCGGGGACGCGCGGCCGCGGGGGAGCGGGACAGCCCGGGAAGGCGCACCGGGTTCCGTCCTGCGCGTCGTCCTGCTCCGTCATGCCGGACGACGATAGACGGATGTGCGGTTCATGCATCCATCCGGGCAGATGTGCGGACAACGCGATGGGCGATCGCTTCCGAGAAGCACCTACTCTGCGAAGTGATGACGGAGGACCCGACGACGCGAGCGGTGATCCCTCGGACGGGCGGGGGACCGCTGCTGCCGGGCGACCTCACGGCGGTCGGCGCGTACGTCGACGCGTCGCACGCCGACTCGACGCGCGACGCCTACGCGCGCGACGTCGCCGCCTGGGAGGCGTGGTGCCGGGGCCGCTCGCTGCCCGTGGCGCCGCCCGCCGATCCGCTGGCGGTCGCGGCCTGGCTGGCCGGGATGGCCGACGAGGGGCGCAGCCCGCGCTACGTCGCCCGCCGGCTGTCCGCGCTCAACGACCTGCACCGCCGCGCCGGGCTGACCCCGCCGGGGGACAGCGAGGGCGTGCGCCGGACGCTCACCGGCATCCGCCGCACCGCCGTCCGCAGCGGCTACCGGCCGCGGCGGGCGCGGGCGGTCGACACCGCCACCGTCCGCGCGCTCGTCGAGGACCTGCCGGACACCCTCGCCGGCACCCGCGACCGTGCCCTGGTGCTCGTCGGCTTCGCCCTGGGGCTGCGGGCATCAGACCTGTGCGGGCTGCGCGTGGAGGACGTCGTCCCGGCCGGCCACGGCGGCCTCGACGTCCTGATCCGGTACTCCAAGACCGACCAGGAGGGCGCCGGGGAGACCCTCGCGCTGGCCGAGGGGGTCCGCGCGACCACCTGCCCCGTGCGCGCCGTGCGGGCCTGGCTGGCCGCCCTCGCGGGGCAGGGCATCACGTCCGGGCCGCTGTTCCGGTCGGTGGGCAAGGGGCGCGCGCCGCGGCTGGGGGAGGCGCCGCTGACCACGCGCAGCGTCGACCTCGTGCTGCGGCGCGCCGCCGAGCGGGCCGGCGTCCCCGTCGAGGGGCTGTCGCCGCACTCGCTGCGCCGCGGGTTCGCCACCACCGCCTACGCGCAGGGCGTGCCGGAGAAGGAGATCAGCCGGACTGGGCGGTGGCGGTCGCTCGTCGTCCGCTCCTACGACGCCTCCAGCCGGTGGGCCGACCCGGCCTCGGGCTCCCTCGGCCTCTGACCCCACCCACCCGACCCCGCCGACCCGGCCCCCGCGGTGACGGCGGGATACTCGTGCCGACGGAGTCCGCCGGCGGCCCCGCGTCGAGGAGGTCCCTGCACGTGCCGAGAGCCCTGCTGCTGGAGAACATCGACCCGGTGGCGGCCGACCTGCTCGGCGCGGCCGGGTACGAGGTCGAGTCGCTGCGCGGCGCGCTGGACGAGGACGACCTCGTCGCCGCCCTCGACGGCGTGGACCTCCTCGGCATCCGCTCCAAGACACAGGTGACCGCGCGCGTGTTCGCCGCCCGCCCGGGCCTGGTCGGCCTGGGGGCCTTCTGCATCGGCACCAACCAGATCGACCTGCGGGCCGCGGCCGGCGCCGGGGTGGCGGTGTTCAACGCGCCGTACTCCAACACCCGCAGCGTGGTGGAGATGGCGATCGCGGAGATCATCATCCTGGCCCGCCGGCTGGTCGACCGGGACCGCGCGCTGCATGCCGGCTCCTGGGACAAGTCGGCGTCGGGCAGCCACGAGGTGCGCGGCCGGACGCTCGGCATCGTCGGCTACGGCAACATCGGCAGCCAGCTGTCGGTGCTCGCCGAGGCGCTGGGCATGCGGGTGCTGTTCTACGACCTCGAGGACAAGCTGGCGCTGGGCAACGCCGAGCGCTGCGACACCCTCGAGGAGCTGCTCGAGCGGGCCGAGACCGTGACGCTGCACGTCGACGGGCGGGCCGGGAACGCCGGCATGTTCGGCGCCGAGCAGTTCGCGCGCATGCGCCGGCGGAGCCTGTTCCTCAACCTGTCGCGCGGCTTCGTCGTCGACCACGAGGCGCTGCGCGAGCACATCCTGTCCGGCCACATCGCCGGCGCCGCCGTCGACGTCTTCCCCGATGAGCCGCGCGAGCAGGGCGACCCGTTCACCTCGGTGCTGCGCGGCCTGCCCAACGTGATCCTCACGCCGCACGTCGGCGGGTCGACCCAGGAGGCGCAGCACGACATCGGGCGCTTTGTGGCCGGCAAGCTCGTCGACTACACCGGCGCCGGCACGACGACGCTGAGCGTCAACCTGCCCACCGTGGCCCTGCACGGCTCCTCGGCCGACCGGTTCGCGCTGCTGCACCGCAACGTGCCCGGCGTGCTGGCCCGGGTCGACGCGCTCGTCGGCGAGCACGGGCTCAACGTCGACGGGCAGGTGCTGGCCACCCGCGGCGAGCTCGGCTACGCGGTCACCGACGTCAGCGCGCAGCTGCCCGAGGAGCTCGTCAAGGCCCTCGAGGCGCTCCCCGAGAGCGTGCGGCTGACCACCTTCCGGCACAGCGGGGCCTGACCGCGCCAGGACGTCGGTCCGGCGCAGGTCACCACGTGCTGCCCGAACCGGCCCTCAGGCGGGGTGCGGCCAGAACGCGAGCAGGGTGCGGATCCCGGTGACCAGCGCGAGCGGGCGGTCGAGCATCGGGTGGTGCCCGGCGTCGGGCAGGTCGACGACCGGCAGGCCGCCGGGCACCAGGGCCGCCATCTCGGCGGCCATCCGCGGGTCCACGAGCCCCTTCTCGCAGCGGAACAGCGCCGCCGGGACGGTCAGCCGCGGCAGCAGCTCGGTGAGCAGCGGCGGGGAGCCCCACAGCTGCGGGTCGAACTTCCAGGTCCACCCGTCGCCGTCCCGGCGCAGCGAGTCGGCCGCCACGTGCTCGCGCACGTAGGGGAGCAGCACGTCCTGCGCCGGGACGGTGCGGAACCGCCCGACGGCCTCCTCGACGGTCGGGTAGGTGCGGTGCGGCCGGCGCCGGTCGCGCAGCTGCTCCTCCTCCGGCGGCCGGCGCACCAGGGGTGAGTCGATGACCGCGACGCCGGCGACGGCGTCCGGGTGCTCCACGCCGACCACGAGGGACACCCAGCCACCCATGCTGTGCCCGAGGACGACGGGCCGGGAGAGGCGCTCGGCGTCCGCCACGGCCACGACCTCCCGCGCCCACGTGCCCATGTCGTACGCGGCGCGGCGGCCGCTGTCGCCGTGGCCGCTGAGGTCCAGGGCCACCACCCGGTGCGAGTGCAGCTGCGGGGCGACGTGGTCCCACCAGCCCGAGTGGGCCGCGCCGCCGTGCACCAGCACCAGCCCGGGACGCCCGGCCTCGCCCCACGCCCGGTAGCGCACGGGCGTGCCGTCGACCTCGACCTCCCGCCGCTCGGGTGCCTGCGCGAGCGCGGCCGCGAACCAGGCGGGGGCGGCGCCGGTCTCGGTGGCGGCGGACATCGGCGGCTCCTCGGGGTGCGGCGGTCGGCCCGCCGATCATCCGGGGGGCCGCCGTCAGCCGAGCAGCCGCCCCCGCTCGGCGGCGTCGAGCTTCGCGACGGCGGTGCGCAGCGCGTGCCGCGGCATCGACCCGCGGTGCTCGGCGACGAACGCGGCCACGGCCTCCGGATCGCGCCCGCCGGCGTGCTCGAGCAGGATGCCGACCGCCTTGTGCACGAGCGGGTCGGGATCGCCGGCGAGCACGGCCGCCAGCGGGAACACCTCGGCCAGCGCGGCGTCGTCGCCCCAGCGGACGAAGGCGAGCGGCGCGGTCACGGCGGTCCGCCGGCGCAGCGGGTCGGCCGCGGCCGCCAGCCCGTGCAGCGGCGCGGGGGACCGGCCGAGCAGGTACCGGCCCACGACGCTCGGCGCGGCCCGGTCGACCATGTCCCAGGTCGTGATCCGGTCGTGCCGGCTGAGGTACAGGTCGTACAGCCGCCGGCGCTGCGCGTCGTCGGTGTCCCGCCTGCGCGCGCGGACGTCGAGCACGCAGAGGGCGCCCATCCGGGCCTCGTACAGCGGGGAGGCCAACAGGACGGCCACCTCGTCGAGCGGCATGTCCGCGGCCGCCCGGGCCAGGTCGAAGAGGTCGCGCATCCGGATGCCGACGGCGTCGTCGTCCGGGCCCAGCCGCCGCCGGAGGACGGGCAGCTCGGCCGGTGCGGCGGCCCGGTGGACCGCCGCCAGGAACTCCCCGGCGGTGGCCGGCGCACGCTCGCCCACCCGGGGCCTCCTCTCGTCGCGGATCGACGCCGGGAACGACCCCACCAGGACCCCGGACTCATCGGCGCAGCCTGGTTGTGCGCAGCCATGACGGACTTCTGCTTTCGCGAGCGCACAAGTGTCGCTAGGTTCGGTGACGTGGGGCACAGCCCCACTCGCGGACGGGGACGACACCCCGCCGCCCGGGCGCCTCGGCCGAGGTGCCCGGGTGCGCGGGACGTCGGCTCCGCGAGCGACGACGTGCACCGTTGCACCCGTCGAGAGGGATCCACCCGAGGTGAAGAGAAGTCTCCGGTCCACGGCCCGCGCCGTGCTCCTGGCCGCCCTGTCCGCCGTGCTGTTCATCGGCCTGGCCGGCACCGCCACCGCCGCGCCACCGACGACGTCGCCCGGCGCGTCCGACTGCGCCGGCCGCGGCGTGCCGCTGAGCAAGATCTCCGTCCAGCTCTACACGTTCGCCGGCTACATCGGCGGGGGCGCCGGTGAGCAGGCGCGGCACGAGGAGGTCCTGCGGCAGCTGGCCGAGATGGGCTACCGCAACGTCGAGCCGTTCACGCTCAGCGGCTGGTCCGCCGAGGAGTACCGGGCCCTGCTCGACGAGTACGGGCTCAAGGCGTCGGCCCGGCACGTCGACGTCGGCACCCACACCGCCCCGGCCGACATCGCGCGGATCCTCGAGGAGAACCGCGTCCTGGGCATCAAGTACTTCGGGTCCGGCAGCAGCGCGGGTGCCCCGTGGATGCAGCCGCTGCCGACCGAGGCCGACTGGGTCGCCTACGCGCGGTACCTCGACGCCGTGGGCGAGCAGGCGCGCAAGGCCGGCCAGACGCTGATGATCCACAACCACGACTTCGAGTTCACGCGGGTCTTCGGCGACCGCACCGCCTTCGACATCCTGATGCAGTACACGCAGAAGAAGAACGTCGTCTCGCAGCTCGACCTGTACTGGGTGGCCTACGCGGGGCTCGACCCGGTCGACGTGGTCGAGGAGTACGGCAACCGGATCCAGCTGTTCCACGTCAAGGACCTCAACGCCGAGCTGAACCGGCGGATCGAGATCGTCGGGCGCGGGGACATCGACTTCCCGTCGATCTTCGCGGCGGGCGGCGGCAGCACCCGCTACTTCGTCGTCGAGCACGACCCGCGCTTCGGTGACCCGACCTTCGACCCGTTCGAGGCGGCCGAGGAGGGCCTGGCCTACCTCACCTGCACCACCTACTGACGCACAGCACTCCGCTCGTCGGGGGCGGTCCCGGGATTCTTCGGGGCCGCCCCCTCGCGCGTCCGGGGGCGGTGGCAGCATGCGGCCGTGCCCCCTCCCGAGTCGCCGTCCGAGCGCCCGTCCGAGCGCCCGGACGAGCGGGGCGGCACCGCGTTCGTGCTGGGCGGCGGGGGAGTGCTCGGCGCCGCCGAGGTCGGCATGCTGCAGGCCCTGTTCGACGCCGGCATCCGGCCCGACCTGGTCGTCGGCACCTCGGTGGGCGCGGTCAACGGCGCGTTCGTGGCCGCCGACCCCACGCCGGACGCCGTCGGCCGCCTGCGCGCGGTCTGGGAGGAGCTGGCCTCGAAGCGGGTGTTCGCCGGGTCGGTGGTCGCCCGCGTCGGCACGCTGGTGCGCACCCGCACCCACCTGCACCCGCGCGAGCCGCTGCGCGAGCTGCTCGAGTCCTCCCTGCCGGCCGACTTCGCCGCGCTGCGGGTGCCGTTCCAGTGCGTCGCGGCCAGCATCGAGCGGGCCGCCGAGCGGTGGTTCACCGACGGCCCGCTGGTCGACGCCGTCCTCGCCTCCTGCGCCGTGCCCGGCCTGCTGCCGCCGGTGGAGATCGACGGCGAGCACCACCTCGACGGCGGGCTGGTGCACAGCATCCCCGTCGGCCGGGCCGTCGCCCTGGGCGCGCGGACGGTCTACGTGCTGCACGTCGGCCGGGTCGACCGCCCGCTGCGCCCGCCCACACGGCCCTGGGAGGTGGCCACGGTGGCCTTCGAGATCGCCCGCCGGCACCGCTACTCCGCCGACCTCGCCGCCCTGCCGCCCGGGGTGACGGTGCACGTGCTGCCCGCCGGCGACGACGCCCCGCCCGGCGCGGCCAACCTGCGCTACCGCGACTTCTCGGCGGTGCCCGAGCGCATCGAGCGGGCCCGCGCCGCCGCGGCCGGGTCCCTGGCGCGAACCACCCCCGGGGAGGCCTGACGTGCTGCCGCCGCGCCCCGTGCGCCGGGTGGCCGGCCCGGTCCTGCTCGGCCTGCTCGTCGCCGGCGTCGTCCTGCTGCCGGTGCTCGCCGTCGTCGCGCTGGTGGCCTCGTTCTTCCTGCCCGGCCGGCTGCGGGCGCTGCGGCTGCTCGCGTTCGCGCTGGTCTACCTGGCGATGGAGGTGGCCGGCCTGGCCGCCGCCGCGGTGCTGTGGGTGGCCGGTGGCGCCGGCCGGGCCGTGCGCGCCCGGGGGTGGCGGGCGGCGCACTACACCGTGCTGAGGATCCTCCTCGACGTCGTCATGCGCGCCGCGCAGCGGCTGTTCGCCCTGCGGCTGGTCACCGACGGCGAGTCCTGGTCACCCCTCGACGACGGTGTGCCCGGCTCCACCAACGCCATGGTCGTGCTGTCCCGCCACGCCGGGCCGGGCGACTCGTTCCTGCTGGTCAACACGCTGATGAACCGCGACCACCTGCGCCAGCCGCGGATCGTCCTCAAGGACACCCTCCAGCTCGACCCGCTCATCGACACCTTCCTCAACCGGCTGCCCAACTCCTTCGTCTCCGCGGGGCCGGGTGCCGGCGAGCGCGCGGAGCGGGCGATCGCCGACCTCGCCCGCGACCTGGGCGAAGAGGACGCGCTGCTGATCTTCCCGGAGGGCGCGAACGCCACCCCGGGGCGGCGGCTGCGGGCCATCCAGCGGCTGCGCGACCGCGGGCTGGTGGCGGCGGCGCGCCGCGCGGAGGCCCTGCGGCACGTGCTGCCGCCGCGTCCCGGCGGCGTCGTCGCGGCGCTGCAGGCGGCACCGCACGCCGACGTCGTCCTGGTCGCGCACACCGGCCTGGAGCACCTCGACAGCGTCCGCGACGTCTGGCGCGAGCTGCCCATGGACAAGACGCTGCACCTGCGCTGGTGGTTCGTCCCGGCCGCCGAGGTGCCGCGCGGGGAGGCCGAGCTCACCGACTGGCTCTACCGCTGGTGGGAGACCATCGACGCCTGGATCACCACCACCTCGGCGGCCGAGGACACCGGCCGCTGACCGGCCGGCGGGGGAGTCCCGCCGGCCGCCCGGGCGTCAGGTGCGCACCGGCGTGCCCGGCTCGGCCGGCACCGCCGCACCACCGGGCGGCACGTCGGCCCCGTCCGGGTGCTCGTCGGGCCGCCGCGCCAGCCGGGAGGGCCACCACATCCACCGGCCGACGTCGAGCGTGAGCGCCGTGACCAGCACCGAGCGCACGATGATCGTGTCCAGCAGCACGCCCAGCGCGACGGCGATGCCCAGCTGGGTGAGGAACGTCAGCGGCAGGGTGCCGAGCACCGCGAACGTCGCCGCCAGCACCAGCCCGGCCGAGGTGATCACCCCGCCGGTGGCCGCCAGGCCGACGAGCGCGGCGCGCCGGGTGCCGTGGTCGACGGCCTCCTCCCGCACCCGGGTCATCAGGAAGATGTTGTAGTCGATCCCGAGCGCCACGAGGAACACGAACACGAACAGCGGGAACGAGCTGTCGGTGTCGGTGACGCCGAGGACCGCGTCGAACAGCAGCGCGCTCAGGCCGAGGGCCGCGCCGAAGCTCAGCACCACGGTGGCGATGAGCAGCAGCGGCGCCACGACCGCCCGCAGCAGCACCCCGAGCACGGCGAGCACCACGAGCATGATCAGCGGGATGACCACCCGGTTGTCCCGCTGGGAGGCGGTCTGCACGTCGAGGTTGAGCGCGGTGTTGCCGCCGACGACAGCCTGCCCGTCGCCGGCGTCGTCCAGCGACACCCGCAGCCGCTCGACGGTGTCCGCGGCCGCCGGGCTGTCGAACGGATCGGCCAGCGACGCCTCGACCAGTGCGTCGTCCCGGACGACCTGCGGCTCGCGCACCTCGGCGATGCCGTCGTCGGCCGCGACGGTCTCCGCGACCTCCGGGGCGGAGTCCGCCGTCGTCACGACGTAGACGGAGTTGCCCGCGACGGCGGGGAAGTGGCGGGCGGCCGCCGCGTCGCCCTGCACCGACTCCGGCTCGCCGCGGAAGCCCTCGGCCTGGGTGAGGCCGCTGGGGTCCAGGCGGAAGACGGCGGTGCAGGCGAGCAGGAGCAGCAGGCTCGTGACCACCCAGGTGACCCGCGGCCGCGGCCGGATCGCCGCGCCCACCCGCGCCCAGAACCCGGTCGCGCTCGGCTCGGCACTGCCGAAGGTGGGCCGCACCGGCCAGAACACCCACCGCCCGCAGATGACCAGGAGCGCCGGCAGCAGCGTCATGAGCACCACGAGGGTGATCGCGACGCCGATGGCCGCCACCGGGCCGAGGCCCGCGGTGGAGTTCATCTCCGCCGCGACCAGGCACAGCATCCCGAGGACGACGGTCCCGCCGCTGGCCAGCACCGCCGGGCCGGCCCGGTGCACGGCCTCGGTCATCGCCTCGTGCCGGTCGGTGTGCAGCCGCAGCTCCTCGCGGTAGCGGGCGACCAGCAGCAGCGCGTAGTCGGTGCCCGCGCCGACCACGAGGACGGTGAGGATGCTCGCGCTCTGCGCGTTGACCGTCAGGTCGGCGTACCGGGCGAGCAGGTAGACCACGGCCTGCGAGCAGAACAGCGCGATCACCGCGGAGAAGATCGGCAGCACCCACAGCACCGGGCTGCGGTAGGTGAGCAGCAGGATCAGGACGACGACGCCGAGGGCCGCGAACAGCAGCGTCCCGTCGATGCCGGCGAAGGCCTCCGACGAGTCGGCCGCGCTGCCGGCGGGGCCGGTGACGTAGGCGTCGAGCCCGGACGGGCCGTCGGAGACCTCGGCGCGGATGCCGTCGACGACCGGCGCGATCGCCTCCCAGCCGTCGGGCCCGACGTCCAGCGGCACGACCAGCTGCAGCGCCTGGCCGTCCTCGGACGGGATCGGGCCGAGCACCTCGCCGTCGAGCGCCTCGAGCCCGCCGAGGGCCTCGACGTCGGCCTGCACGGCGGCGGCGTCCTCGGCGGTGAGCCCCGCGGCCCGCTCGTAGACGACGACGGCCGGGATGAGGTCGGGGTCCGAGCCGAGCTCGGTCTGCAGCTCCAGCGCCCGGGTCGACTCCGCCTCGGCGGGCAGCCAGGCCGCGACGTCGTTCTCCTGCTGGTCGGGGAGCAGGCCGGCCAGCGGCGCCGACACCGCGGCCAGGACCAGCCAGACGACGAGCACGACCCACTTGAGGCGCGGGTGGCTGACACGGGACGCGAACGACCTGCCCACGGGGACCCCTCCGGGAGAGCCGGGGGCCCCCGCGACCCCGGACGGCGACGGTGCGGCCCGGACGCTAGCGACGGCCGCTCCCGCCCGGCACCCGGTTTCCCGTGGTCCGCGGCGTCCGCCCGGCGCGTGTCACGGGGCGTGACCGCACCGCCGCCGGACGGTGGCCGGTCGGCCGGGACGACGCCGCAGGCAGGGTGGTGCGCGTCTTAACCGTCTCGAAACGCTCCGCGCCCGGCCGCGAAACGACCCGTTCCTAGCGTCCGTCCCGAGCGGGCGCCGGCCGGTGCGCCCCGCGACAGACGGAGAGCCGCATGCCCCTTCCCCGCCGCGCCGCACGCGCCGGAGCCCTGCTGACCGCCGCCGTCCTGGCGCTCACCGCCTGCGGGTCCGGCGACGAGCCCGCCGCGGCCGCCGGTGAGGGAGGCGGCGACCTCGGCGAGCTGACCCTGCAGCTGTCCTGGATCAAGAACGCCGAGTTCGCCGGTGAGTTCTTCGCCGACACCAACGGGCACTACACCGACGCGGGGTTCACCTCGGTGACGATGGACCCCGGCCCCGGCGCGATCGAGACCCTGGTGGCCACCGAGGACGCCGACTTCGGCCTGAGCAACGCCGTCTCCACCGCGCAGGTGATCGCCGAGGAGGACGCGCCGCTCAAGATCGTCGGCACGAAGTTCCAGAAGAACCCGTTCACCATCCTGTCGCTGGCCGACGGGGGCAACATCGCGACGCCGCAGGACCTCGTGGGCAAGCGCATCGGCGTGCAGGCCGGCGGCAACGAGACGCTGTTCGACGCCCTGCTCGAGGTCAACGGCATCGATCCGGCCGATGTCGAGAAGGTGCCGGTCGAGTACGACCCGGCGCCGCTCATCGACGGCGAGGTCGACGGCTTCCTCGCCTACCTGACCAACGAGTCGATCACCGTGCAGTCGCAGGGCATCGAGGTCACCAACCTGCCCTTCGCCGACAACGGGCTGCCCTTCGTCGCCGAGTCGGTCATCACCACCGACCGGATGATCGCCGAGGAGCCGGAGCGGGTGATGGCCTTCCTGGAGGCCGAGATCCGCGGCTGGCAGGACGCGCTGGCCGACCCGGCCGAGGGCGCCCGCCTGGCGGTCGAGGAGTACGGCGCGGACCTGCAGCTGGACATGGCCAAGGAGCTCGAGCAGTCCGAGGTCCAGGCGGGGCTGATCGTCACGCCCGACGTCGAGGCCAACGGCCTGTTCACGATCACCGACGAGCTCATCGAGCAGAACATGGCCACGCTCGAGGCCGCCGGCATCGACATCGCGGCCGAGGACCTCTTCGATCTCTCGCTCCTGGAGCAGCTGCTCGAGGAGAAGCCCGAGCTCACCGAGCTGCCCGCCTGACCGACCCGTCCGGGAGACCCGACATGACCGACGTCGTCACGACGTCGACGGGCGCCGGTGCCGGTGGGGCCGCGGGCTCCACCGGCACCGGCGTGCGGATCGACCACCTGACCAAGACCTTCCGGACCGGCCGCCGCACGGTGCAGGCCCTGGAGGACGCCACCCTGTGGACCGACCGGGGCAGCTTCCTGTCCCTGCTCGGGCCGTCGGGCTGCGGCAAGTCCACGATCCTCCGGATCCTCGCCGGCCTGGAGGAGCCGACGTCGGGCTCGGCGCTGGTCGACGGCCGCACGCCGCAGCAGCTGCGCCGCGACCACGACCTCGGCATCGCCTTCCAGGACTCCGCGCTGCTGCCCTGGCGGTCGGTGGTGTCCAACATCCGGCTGCCGTTCGAGGTCTCGGGGCAGCGGCCCGACGACGCGCTCGTCGCCGAGCTCATCCGGCTGGTCGGCCTCGAGGGGTTCGAGAAGGCCAAGCCCGCGCAGCTGTCCGGCGGCATGCGGCAGCGCGTGTCGATCGCCCGCGCGCTGGTGGTCCGGCCGTCGGTGCTGCTGCTCGACGAGCCGTTCGGGGCGCTGGACGACATGACCCGGCAGCGGCTGAACGTCGAGCTGCTGCGGATCTGGACGGAGAAGCCGGCGACCACGCTCATGGTCACCCACGGCATCTCCGAGGCGGTCTTCCTGTCCGACCGGGTCGCGGTGATGAGCGCGCGGCCCGGCCGGGTCCAGGAGGTCATCGACGTCGACCTGCCGCGCCCGCGGACGCCGGACATGATGCGCACGCCGGAGTTCCACGCCCTGCACGACCGGGCGTCGGAGCTGCTGTTCGGCGGCGCCGCGGCGGCGGGCGAGTGAGCGTGAGCCTCGCCCGCGGGCCGGCGCGGTCCCTGCTGACCGGGGCCGCCGGCATCGCCGCGCTGCTCGCGGTCTGGTGGCTGGCGGCGGTCACCGTGCTGTCGGGCGCCCGCGTGCCCACGCCCGGCGGGGTGGCCGGCGCGGCGGTCGACGGCGGCTGGCGGTTCTGGTCGCTGCACTTCGGCATGACGCTGCAGGAGGCCGCGGTCGGGTTCGGCTACGGCACGCTCGCCGGCCTCGTCGTCGCCTCGCTCGTGCTGCTGCTGCCGGTCGCCGAGCCGGTGCTCATGCAGGTCGCCGTCATGAGCTACTGCGTGCCGCTGGTGGCGGTCGCGCCGGTGCTGTTCATCGTCATCGGCAACCCCGACGAGGGGCAGCGCTCGGGCACGGCCACCGCGCTCGCGGCCCTGTCGGTCTTCTTCACCACCGTGGTGGGGGCGGTGCTCGGCCTGCGCTCGGCCGACCGCGCCAGCCTCGACGTGGTCCGCGTGTTCGGCGGCGGGAGGGTGCGCCAGCTGGTGAAGGTGCAGGCGGTCGCCGCGCTGCCGTCGCTGCTGGCCGCGCTGCGGATCGGGGCGCCGGCGGCCTTCCTCGGCGCGATCCTCGGCGAGTACGTCGGCGGCGTGCAGCGGGGCGTCGCGCTGGTGCTCAAGATCGCCCAGCAGAACGTCGACGTCGAGCAGGCGTGGGCGGTGGGCATCGGCTGCGCGCTGGTGGCCGGCGCCTTCTACGCCGCCTTCGGGCTGGTCGGCCGGCTGGTCACCCCGTGGTCGCGCGGGGCGGCAGCGTGACCGCGGTGCTGCCCGGCGCCGGTCAGGCGCCCGCGCCCGGGCGGGCCGGCTCGCTGCTGCGCGCGGTGCTGCGCCAGGTGGGCACCGCGGTGCTGGTGCTCGCCGTCGTCGTCCTGCTGTGGACGGTGCTGCTGCGGGTCTTCGACGTCTCGCCCTACGTCGGCAAGACGCCGGCGGAGGTGTGGACGACGCTGTTCGGCGAGGACGACTCCGCCGAGCTGCGCGCAGAGATCGGCGCCCTGCTCGGGCAGACCCTGCTCGACGCCGGCGTCGGCTTCGTGGCGGGGCTGCTGTCCGCCGTCGTGCTGGCCGCGGTCGTGGTGCGCTACCGGCTGCTGGAGGGCGCGGTCATGCCGGTGGCGCTGGTGCTGCAGACCGTCCCGCTCATCGCGCTGGCGCCGATCCTCATCCTCGCCGTGGGCCGCGGGTACGTCCTCGTCGCCACGATGAGCGCGATCGTGGTGCTGTTCCCGGCGCTGGTGAACATCGTGCTGGGCCTGCGCTCGGTCACCCCGCAGATGCGCGACCTGGTGCTGGTCTACGGCGGGTCGCCGTCGACGGTGCTGCGCCGGGTCGGCTTCCCCTCCGCGCTGCCGGCGCTGTTCGCCTCGGTGCGGATCGCCGTGCCCGGCGCGCTCACCGGCGCCCTGCTCGCCGAGTGGCTGGCCACCGGCAAGGGCATCGGCTACGCCGTCGTCTCGGCGGCCGGCCGCTCGCAGAACGCCCGGGTGTGGGCGCTGGTCGTCGTCGTCACGGTCACCGCGCTGGTGCTCTACCTGCTCGCGCAGCTCGTGGAGGCCGCCGTGCTCAGCCGGTTCGGCCGCGCGGAGGCCGCCCGGTGACCCTGACCGTGCACTCCACCCCGACGCCCGCCGACCCGGCGATCGACGCCATGGTGGCCGCGCTGCCCAAGGTCAGCCTGCACTGCCACCTCATCGGCAGCGTCGCGCCGGGCACCGTGCTCGACCTCGCCCGGAAGCACGGCGTGCAGCTCGGCCGCTCGGCCGAGGAGCTCTACGAGCACGGCAGCTACGAGGACCTCGGGGAGTTCCTCCGCGTCCTCGACGTCGTCGGCTCGCTCATCCGTGACCCCGACGACTTCGCCCGGGTGACCTACGAGTCGCTCACCGCCGGCGGCGCCGCGCACGGCGTCCTCCACCGCGAGGTGCACCTGAGCCCGCCCGGACACCCCGGCGTGCCCTACCCGACGATCCTCGAGGGCGTCCTCGCCGGCGCCCGCGACGCCGAGGCCGACACCGGCATCCAGGCCCGCTTCCTGGTCGGCATCTGCCGGGAGCGGTCGGGTGCGGCGGCCGTGGAACTGGTCGAGCAGGTGGTCGCGCACCGCGTGGACGAGGTGCTCGGCATCGGCCTGGACTACGCGGAGGTGAACGGGCCGCCCGGGCGGTTCGTCGAGGCCTACCGGCTCGCCGCGCGCTCGGGCCTGCGGCGCACCGCGCACTCGGAGTCCGGGCCGCCGGACCACGTCCGGGTGCTGCTCGACGAGCTCGGCTGCAGCCGGGTCGACCACGGCTACCACGTCGTCGACGACCCGGAGCTCACCGCCCGCTGCGTCGAGGAGCGGGTGCCCTTCACCTGCACCCCGGTCAGCTCCGACATCGGCCGCTACTCCGGCAGCGGCGACGGCAGCCACCGCCGGATCGCCGAGATGGTCGACGCCGGGCTGCTGGTGACGATCGACAGCGACGACCCGCCGATGTTCGGCACCGACCCGACGCACGACCACCGCGTCCTCGCGCACGCGCTCGGCTGGCGCCGCGACCGGCTGGCCGACCTCACCCGCAACGCCGTCGAGGCCTGCTGGCTCGACGACACCGACAAGGCCGCCCTCCTCGCCCGCGTCGAGGCGCAGGTGGCGGTCACCCCCGACGCGCCCCCGGCACCCCAGGAGGACCCCGCATGAGCACGCCGTTCACCGTCCCGACCGTCGACGTCTCGCCCTACGTGCGCGGCGGCACCGCGGAGGAGCGCGCCGCCGCGGCCGCCGCCTTCGACGAGGCCGCCCGGACCGTGGGCTTCGTGCAGGTGGTCGGCCACGGCGTGCCCGAGGCGGTCACCGACGCCTTCGCCGCCGCGCTCGACGAGTTCTTCGGCCTGCCGCTGGAGGTGAAGAAGCGCCACCGGACGCCGCCGGAGGTCAACCGCGGCTACGCCCCGCCCAAGACGGAGTCGCTGAGCCTGAGCCTGGGCCTGGCACCCGCCAACCGGATGCACGACTTCTTCGAGGCGTTCAACGTGGGCGCCGCCGTCTCCGACTTCCCGGGGCTGGACCTGCCCGAGGCCGACTACCCGGAGAACGTGTGGCCCGCCGAGGCGCCGTCGTTCCGCCCGGCGGTGGAGGCGTACTGCGCCGAGGCCGCCCGGGTGGCCCGCACGCTCACCACGCTGTTCGCCGACGCCCTCGGCCTGCCGGCCGGCTTCTTCGCCGGCTACACCGGCCACAGCCTCGACGTCCTGCGGATGAACAACTACGCCCTGGAGCCCGGCGCGCTCGAGCTCGACGGCGACCTGACCGGCATGGGGGAGCACACCGACTACGGCATCGTCACGGTGCTGTGGGCCGACCAGGTGGCCGGCCTGCAGGTGCTCGGGCGCGACGGCGGCTGGCACGACGTCATGCCCGCCGACGGCGCCCTGCTGATCAACCTCGGCGACCTCATGGCGCGCTGGACCAACGACCGCTGGATGTCGACCCTGCACCGGGTCAAGCCGCCGATCGTCGACGGCACGATCGCCCGCCGGCGCAGCGCCGCCTTCTTCCACGACGGCGACGTCGACGCGGTCATCGAGACGCTGCCCACCTGCGTCGGCGACGGGTCGCCCTACCCGCCGATCACGGTCGGCGAGCACATCCGCGCCAAGCTGGCCGGCTCGCGGGCCGGCGTGGCCAACCCGGAGGCCGCCCGCGAGGCGGCGCGGGTGCTCGCGGCGCAGGGCGGCGCCTGACCGGCCGGGAGGCCCTACGGTCCGGCGGCATGGCGCAGCCGGTCCCGCTCCTCGTCGTCACCGCGGTGCAGCTCGCCGCCCAGGCGGCCGGGCACGCCGTCGCGCTGCGGCGCGGGCGCGCCTTCGACGTCCCGTTCCTGACCGGCAGCCCCGGGCACCTGGTGCGCGACTGGCTGTGGTTCGGCACCGCCTACAGCGCGCCGCCGTACCTGCTCGTGCCGCAGGCGTGGGCCATCGCCCGGTTGCTGCGCGGGCCGGACGACCGGGCGCGCTGGGTGCTGCGCCGCATCGGCGCCGGCCTGACGCTGGGCTACCTGAGCGAGCGGTCCGTGCGCGCCCGCGTCCGCCCGGGCGGCCTGGACCCGGTCGAGACGCCCGTCGTCGTGGCCGGCTGGGGGTGCGCGGCGGCGATGGCGCTGCTCGCCGGGCGCCCGGGTCCGGCGGTCAGCGCAGCGGGGAGCGGCGGACCAGCTCGCGGGCGATGACGGTCCGCTGGATCTCGTTGGTGCCCTCGCCGACGATCATCAGCGGGGCGTCGCGGAAGTAGCGTTCGACGTCGAACTCGGTGGAGTAGCCGTAGCCGCCGTGCACCCGGACGGCGTCGAGCGCCACCTGCATCGCGGTCTCCGACGCGAACAGCTTGGCCATCCCGGCCTCCATGTCGGCGCGCTCGCCGGCCTCGTAGCGGCGGGCGGCGTGGAGCACCAGCTGCCGGGCGGCGGTGAGCCGGGTGACCATGTCGGCGAGCAGGTTGCCCACCGACTGGTGCTCCCAGATCGGCCGGCCGAAGCTCTCCCGCTCCTGCGCGTAGCGCACCGAGTCCTCCAGCGCGGCGCGGCCCACCCCGAGCGCGCGGGCGGCCACCTGGATCCGGCCGATCTCCAGGCCGCGCATCATCTGGGCGAACCCGCGGCCGGGCTCGCCGCCGAGGACCGCGTCGCGGGGCACCCGCATGCCGTCGAAGGACAGCTCGCAGCTCTCGACGCCCTTGTAGCCGAGCTTGGGCAGGTCGCGGGAGACGGTGAACCCCGGGCCCTTCTCCACCAGCAGCACGCTGATGCCGCGGTGCGCCGGGCTCGCGTCCGGGTCGGTGCGGCACAGCAGCGCGACCAGCCCGGACCGGCGGGCGTTGGTGATCCACGTCTTCGACCCGGTGACCACCCACTCGTCGCCGTCGGGCCGCGCGGTGGTGCGCATCGCCTGCAGGTCCGAGCCGCCGCCGGGCTCGGTGAGCGCCATCGTGGCCCGCAGCTCGCCGGTCGCCATCCGCGGCAGGTACCGCGCCCGCTGCTCGTCGGTGCCGTGCGCGAGCAGCAGCCGGGCGACGACGGTGTGCCCGCCCATCGCGCCGGCCAGGCTCATCCACCCGCGGGCGAGCTCCTCGGTGACCGCCGCGAAGCACGGCACCGACACGTCGGACCCCCCGTGCTCCTCCGGCACGAGCAGCCCGAAGACGCCGAGCTCCCGCATCCGCCCGATCAGCGCCTCCGGGTAGGTGTCGGAGTGCTCGAGCTCGCGGACGACGGGGCGCACCTCCCGGTCGACGAACCGGCGGACCACCTCCACCACCGCCGTCTCCTCGGCGTCGAGGTCGTGCAGGGCGGCGGGGTCGGGCACGGCGTCCTCCAGGTCGGCGGGCTCGGGCACATCCTGTCGGGTCGCCCGGCGCGTCGCGGAACCCTCGCCGCCGCCGGGCCCGTTGTCCGGGTGCCGGGGTGCGCCGGCGCGGGCGCGGGGGCCCCGCCGCTCGCGTCCCCCGGCCCCTCCGGGCGGCCGTCCGGGGGACCCGACGGAGAACGGAGCACCATGCCGGTCGACCTGTCCACCGCCGAGCCCGCCGACGTCCGCACCGCGTCCACCCCGCAGGGCCACGACGCGCTGGTCCGCGAGGTGGCCCTGGTGCACGCCCGGGCGCGCGCCGCCGAGTACCTGGTGCGCGAGGACCCGGTGGCGGCCGCGCGGGCGCTGCGCGGGCTGACCGTCTCCAGCGGCGCGGTGTGGGACGCGCTGCGCACCGGCGCGCCCGCGCCACGGACCGGCGCGGTGGTCGTCACCGACCTGCTCGGCGCCTTCCGCGCCGCCGGCGGGTCGGTGCACCTCGCCGCCACCGGCCCGGAGCGGCGGCTGACGCCGGACGGCGCGGCCGCGGTGCGCGCGCTGGTCGAGGAGGTGCTGGCTGCGGGCGTCGACGCGGCCGGCTCGCTGTCGGTGGCGCTCACCTGGTCGACGGCGCACCTGGACGTGCTCCTCGTGCTCGGGCCCTCCGCCGACCCGTCCGCCGCCGAGCCGGTGACCGCGGCCGACCTGCTGCGCTCGGCCGGGGCGGTGCTGGCCGCCGGCGGGACGCTGCGGGTGGAGACGCCCGCGGCCGGCGGGACCGTCGTCGCGGCGTCCCTGCCGGTGCCCGCGCCGGTCCGGGCGGCGATCGCCGGCTGACGACCGCCGCCCGGTGACCGCCGCCCCGCCCGGTCAGTGGGTGGAGGGCTCCTGCGCGACCTCGCGGCGGTCCTGCGACCACAGCGTGTGGAAGGTGCCCTCCCGGTCGACGCGCCGGTAGGTGTGCGCGCCGAAGAAGTCCCGCTGCCCCTGGATGAGCGACGCCGGCAGCCGGTCGGAGGCGAGCGAGTCGAAGTAGGCGAGCGCGGAGGAGAAGCCCGGGGCGGGGACGCCGGAGGCGGCGGCGATCCCGACGATCCGCCGCCAGGCGGCCTCGCCCCGCGCCACCGCGTCGGCGAAGTACGGGTCGACCAGCAGCGTCGGCAGCTGCGGGTCGCGCTGGTAGGCCTCGACGATCCGGTTGAGGAACTGCGCGCGGATGATGCAGCCGCCGCGCCAGATGCGGGCGATCGCGCCGAGGTCGATGTCCCAGTCGTAGGCGAGGCCGCCGGCCACGATGAGGTCGAACCCCTGCGCGTAGGCGACCACCTTCGACGCGTACAGCGCCGCGCGGACGTCGTCCTCGAAGCCCTCCGGCGCCGGGGCCGGGGCCGGGCGCTCACCGACGCTGCGCTGCACCGCCGCCCGCTGCGCCGGCTTGGACGACACGGCCCGGGCGAAGACCGCCTCGCCGATGCCGGAGACGGGGACCCCGAGGCCGACGGCGTTCTGCACGGTCCACACGCCGGTGCCCTTGGAGCCGGCCTCGTCGCGGATGACGTCGACCAGCGGGCGGCCGGTGTCGGCGTCCCGCTGCTTGAGCACCTCGGCGGTGATCTCGATCAGGTAGGACTCGAGGTCGCCGCGGTTCCACTCCTCGAAGACGCCGACGAGCGCGTCGGGCTCGTGCCCGCCGATCCGGCGCAGCAGGTCGTAGGACTCGGCGATGAGCTGCATGTCGGCGTACTCGATGCCGTTGTGGACCATCTTCACGAAGTGCCCGGCGCCGTCGGTGCCGACGTGGGTCACGCACGGCTCGCCCTCGGCGACGGCGGCGATGGACCGGAGGATCGGCCCCAGCGTCTGCCACGCCTCGTCGGAGCCGCCCGGCATGATCGACGGCCCGTTCAGGGCGCCCTCCTCGCCGCCGGAGATGCCGGTGCCGACGAAGTGCAGCCCCCGCTCCCGCAGGGCGTGCTCGCGGCGGATGGTGTCGTGGAAGTCGGCGTTGCCGCCGTCGACGATGATGTCGCCGGGCTCGAACCGCTGCGCCAGCTGCTCGATGACGGCGTCGGTGCCGCGGCCGGCCTGCACCATGACGATCGCCGTGCGCGGCCGCGCGAGGGAGGCCACGAAGGCGTCCATGTCGTGCGCCGCGACGAACCCGAGGTCCTCGTGCTCGTTGAGCAGCTGGTCGGTGCGGGCGGTGGTGCGGTTGTAGACCGCCACGGTGTTGCCCTCGCGCGAGGCGAGGTTGCGGGCCAGGTTCGACCCCATCACGGCGAGGCCGACCACCCCGATGTTCGCCACTGCCTGCTCGGTCATCGCGTTCTCCTCGTGTGCGTCGGCTGCTCGGCGTCCGCGGTGATCCTCAGCCGTGCCGGGAGCGGTGTCCACGCCCTTCCGGTCCCCGGCTCGGGGACCGGCAGGGCGGGCACCGGCCGGGGTGCGGACGTGCCGGCGGTCAGGCCAGCGTGGCGGCGTCGATGACGAACCGGTACCGGACGTCGGAGGCCAGCACCCGCGCGTAGGCCTCGTTGACCCGGTCGGCGGGGACGACCTCCACCTCGGCGCCGATGCCGTGCTCGGCGCAGAAGTCGAGCATCTCCTGGGTCGCGGCGATGCCACCGATCATGGAGCCCGCGAAGGTGCGCCGGCCGCCGATCAGCGACATCGCGTTCAGGCTCAGCGGGTCGGCGGGCGCGCCGACGTTGACCAGCGCGCCGTCGACGGCGAGCAGCGAGAGGTACGCGTCGACGTCGACGGCGGCGCTGACGGTGTTCAGGACCAGGTCGAACCGCCCGGCCAGGTGGCTGAAGGTCTCCGGGTCGCTCGTGGCGAAGTAGGCGTCGGCGCCCAGGCGCAGGCCGTCCTCCTGCTTCTTCAGCGACTGCGACAGCACGGTCACCTCCGCACCCAGGGCGTGCGCGAGCTTGACGGCCATGTGGCCCAGCCCGCCGAGGCCGACGACGGCGACCCGCCGGCCCGGGCCGGCGCCCCAGCGGCGCAGCGGCGACCAGGTGGTGATGCCGGCGCACAGCAGCGGCGCCGCGGCCGCGGGGTCGAGACCGTCGGGCACGCGCAGCACGTAGCCGGCGTCGACGACGACGTGGGTGGAGTAGCCGCCCTGGGTCGTGGTGCCGTCGCGGTCGGTGCCGGCGTAGGTGGGGACCATGCCCTGCCGGCAGTACTGCTCGTCGCCGGCGCGGCAGTTCGCGCACTCGCCGCAACTGTCGACCATGCAGCCGACGCCGACCCGGTCGCCGACGCGGTGGCCGGTCACGCCGGCCCCGACCTCGGCGACGACACCGACGATCTCGTGGCCCGGGACGACCGGGAACGGCTGCGGGCCCCAGTCGCCGTTGACGGTGTGGATGTCGGAGTGGCAGATGCCGGCGTACTCGATGGCGATGAGGACGTCGTTCGCGCCGACGTCGCGGCGCTCGATCGTGGTCGGGGCCAGGGGCTGCCCGGCGGCGGGGGCGGCGTAGGCGTTGACGCGCATGGGTGGAGTGCTCCTCGGGGTGTGCGGGTGGGTCGGTCGCCGGCGGGGGTGGGGGTGTGGTCCTCGTCGGGAACGCCCACCACGGAACGCCGTCCCGCGCAGACGTGGGAGGTCGGATCTGTCGGGGGTAGAGGCTCGACCTCCCTCCGCGGGCCGCGCGGCCTACCGTCGACGGGCGTGGACAACCGCTCCGACATCCGCGAGTTCCTCGCCACCCGGCGCGCCCGGATCACGCCCGAGCGGGCCGGCCTGCTGCCCGGCGGCGGGCGGCGGCGGGTGCCCGGGCTGCGCCGCGAGGAGGTCGCCGTCCTCGCCGGGGTGAGCACCGACTGGTACACCCGGCTGGAGAAGGGCCACATCGCCGGCGTCTCGGAGGACGTCCTGGAGGCCGTCGCCCGCGCGCTGCAGCTCGACGCGGCCGAGCGCACCCACCTGTTCAACCTGGCGCGCGCCGCCGCGCGGCCGGCGCGCACGCCGCAGCGCCGCTCCCGGCCGCGGATCGCCCCCCGGGTGCAGTGGATGCTCGACGCGATGACGGGCTCGGCCGCGCTCGTCGCGAACGGCCGGCTGGACGTCCTGGCGACCAACGCCCTCGGCTGGGCGCTGCACGCCCCGCTGTTCGACAGCCCCCGCGGACCGGCGAACTTCGCCCGGTTCCAGTTCCTCGATCCGCGATCGGGCGACTTCTACACCGACTGGGCCGGCGCGGCCAACACCACCGTGGCGCTGCTGCGGGGGGAGGCCGGGCGCCGCCCGCACGACGCGCACCTGCGGGAGCTGGTCGGGGAGCTGTCCACGGTCAGCGAGGAGTTCCGCGTCCGCTGGGCCGCGCACGACGTGCGCATCCACCACGACGGGGCCAAGCAGTTCCGCCACCCGGTGGTCGGCACGCTCGACCTGAGCTACCACACGTTCGACCTGCCGGCCGAGGACGCCGCGGACCTGCGCATGACGATCTACACCGCCGAGCCCGACACCCCGTCGGCGGACGCGCTCGCGCTGCTGGCCAGCTGGGCGGCGACCCGGGCGGTGCCCGCGCCCGGCCCTGCCCCCGCCTCGACCGACCGCCCCTGACGGCGCGGCGGGAGGGCGCGGTCGGGAGGGCGCGGTCGGGAGCGCTCGGTCAGGAGAGCGCGGACCGCCGGCGCTCGTGCAGGCGGAGGCGGGCCAGCAGGTCGCCGAACAGCAGCCGCGTGTCGACGTCGGTGTAGACCCGCCGCGCCCCGCCGCCCGGCGCGGCCGTGGTCTCCGTCCACGTGCTCGACGCGTCGTCCAGTGCGGTGACCAGCACCGGCGGGCTGTCGCCGAGCGGCCAGACCCCGCCGAGCCGGATCCAGTCCGGCAGCGGCAGCTCGAGGAACCGGGTCCACAGCCACCGGCCCACCGCGCCGCTGCCGCCGAGGTCCTGCTCGAGCTCGGCCACCGAGTACGCGCAGCGCCGGTAGGTCTCCAGCGGGAACGAGCGGACGGCGAGCTCCGACCGGCCCAGCACGGCCGCGGCGGCCGCCGGGTCGGTGTCGCGGTTGTACTCGGCAGCCCCCTCGGCCAGCGCCCCGCCGACCCACACCAGCGTCAGCCGGGTCGCGATGTCGGGCGCCTCGGCGAGCGCCGCGGCCACGTTGGTCAGCGGCCCGGCGCACACGAGGACCAGCGGCAGGTCGTCGTCGCGCCGCGCCTCCTCGACGATCGCCCGCGACGCGGCCGAGGCCGCCGACAGCGGCGCCCCGGCGTCGAACGGGTGCTCCGCCCCGGTGTGCACCGGTGGCCGGGCCGGCCCGCCGACCAGGTCGACCAGCTCCCGGGCGAGCGCAGAGCCGCGCTCCGCCGTCGACCCCAGCGGGCCGAACACCGGGTTCAGCGGCGAGCTCGTGACGGCGACGACCCGGTTGGTGGGGGAGAGCAGGTGGTGGGCGAGGGCGACCAGCCCGTCGGGGTCGCCGGCCCAGTCGTTGTCGACGACGACCCGGCACTGCTCGGCCATGCGCAGCTGCTCGGTGTGCTCCACGGTCGGAGGGTGCCGTCGCCACCCCGGCCGGCTCCACCCTGCTGCCGTTGAGCGGGACGCGGGCTCAGGCCGGCGACTGCTGCCGGGCGGGAGCCGGGGTCACCGCCGGCCGGACGAGGGCGGTGAGCAGGGCGAGCTTCTCGGCGTCCGCCGTCCCGGGCTCGGCGTGGTGGACGGCGAGCAGCTGTCCGGCGGTGCCGCTCACCGCGAGCTTCTCGCAGCGCAGGGTCAGCGCGCCGACCTGCGGGTGGTCGAAGGAGACGTGCGTGCCGACGGGGACCTTGACGTCGTGCCGCGCCCACAGCGTGCGGAACCGGTCGCTGGCCAGCGACAGCTCGCCGACCAGCTGCACGGCCCGCGGGTCGTCGGTGTCGGCGCCGATGCGCTCGCGGAACCCGGCGACCAGCCGCGCCGTGCCGCCCTCCCAGTCGGGGAACAGCGCCCGCTCGGCCGGGTCGAGGAAGACGTCGCGCAGCCGGTTGCCGCCCGGCCGGATCCGCGGCGACAGCGCGGTGGCCAGGTCGTTGGCGGCGAGCACGTCGAAGAAGCGGCCCTCCACGAACGCCGGCAACCCGAGGGTCCCGAGCAGCATCGCGACGCCCGCCGGGACGGTCTCCGGCCGCACCCGCCGGCGGTGCCGCGGCTGCGGGGTGGCCAGGGCGAGCAGGTGGTCGGTGCCCGCGTCGTCGAGGCGCAGCACCCGCGCCAGGGACTCCAGCACCTGCACCGACGGGTTGCGGTCGCGGCCCTGCTCCAGGCGCAGGTAGTAGTCGGCGCTGATCCCCGCCAGCAGCGCGACCTCCTCGCGGCGCAGCCCGGGGGTGCGCCGGACGCCGTCGACCCGCAGGCCGGCGTCCTCGGGGCGGACCAGGCCGCGGCGGGCGCGCAGGAAGGCGCCGAGCTCGGTGCTCACGCCGCCACGGTAGGCGGGCCCGGAGCGGCCCAGCCTGGTCCTGTCACCCCCAGGACCGGCGGGGGACTGCCACGCCCCCGGCCACGGGCGCAGCGTCGTCGCCATGACCTCACGTACCTCGCAGACCCTGCCCGGCGGCACGCACCGGCTGGCCGGCGACCTGACCGTTCCCCGCGTCGGCTACGGCGCCATGCAGCTCGCCGGGCCGGGCGTCTTCGGCCCGCCCCGCGACCACGAGGAGGCCCTCGCCGTCCTGCGCACCGCCGTCGACCTCGGCATCACCCACGTCGACACGGCCGACTTCTACGGCCCCCACGTCACCAACCGGCTCATCCGCGAGGCGCTGGCGCCCTACCCGGACGACCTCGTCGTCGTCACCAAGGTGGGGGCCGTCCGCGACGACGAGGGCCGGTGGCTGATGCGCCGCACCCCGGCCGACCTGCGCGCGCAGGTGGAGAGCAACCTGCGCACCCTCGGCGTCGAGGCCCTGGACGTCGTCAACCTGCGGCTGGGCGGCGTGGACGGCCCGGAGGCCGGGTCGCTCGCCGAGCCGTTCGGGGCGCTGGCCGAGATGCAGCGCGAGGGGCTCGTCCGCCACCTGGGGCTGAGCACCGTCACGGGCGAGCAGGTGGCCGAGGCGCAAGCCATCGCACCGGTCGTGTGCGTGCAGAACCGGTACAACCTCGCGCACCGGGAGGACGACGCCCTGGTCGACGCCCTCGCCGCGCAGGGCATCGCCTACGTGCCCTACTTCCCGCTCGGCGGCTTCTCGCCACTGCAGTCCGGCGCGCTGTCGGCCGTCGCCGGCCGGCTGGGCGCCTCGCCGATGGCCGTCGCCCTCGCCTGGCTGCTGCAGCGCTCCCCGAACGTCCTGCTGATCCCGGGCACCTCGTCGGTGGCGCACCTGCGGGAGAACGTGGTCGGGGCGGGGCTGGAGGTCCCCGACGACGACCTCGCCGTGCTGGACCGGATCGCCGGGGGGCGCTGACCGGCAGGGCGGGCGCGCCGGGGAATGCCGTGCCGGGCCAGGCGTTAGCATGAGCGCGCACCCGTCCCGGGACCGCGGCGGCCGTCCCCACGGCGGATCCGCCCCCGCGGGACCGCCCCCGTCGTCGCTCCCGCGACCGGCTCCGGCGGCCTCCGACGCTCCCGGCGCTGCCCGGCCGTCCGGTCCGGGCGAGCCCGGTCCGCGGGCGGTGCGGCTCGACGCCGCGGCTCCCGTGCCGCGGCATCACGGAGGAGTGGTCAGTGGCCCGACCCGGCCGGCGCCAGACGGGCGCTCGCCGCCCCGCCCCGCGCGACGCACGGCGCGTGCGCGAGGGCGGCGACGTCATCGCCGTGCTCGCGCGCGCCGTCCGCGGCCTGGAGGCCGCCGTCGGGCGCGGGCGGATGACGCCTGCCCTGCGCACGGAGTTCCAGGCCGTGGCCCTGCTGGTGCGCGAGCAGCACGCCCGGGTGCGCGCCGACGAGGGGCTCACCCCCGCCGCCCGCGCCGAGCAGCTCAAGCGCCTCGACGGCATCGGCACCATCCTCGCCAAGACCGCCGTCCGGGCGCCCGCCCTGCTCACCCTGCTCGCCGAGGACGCCGTCGTCTCCGACGCCGCCCGGTCCGCCGCGCGCGAGATCCTGCGCGAGGCCCGCGTCGAGACGCCCGAGCCGGCCGCCGAGCCGGAGCCCGAGCCCGTCGCCGCCCCGTCCGCGCCGGAGCGCCGGGTGGTCCCGCAGTCGGTGGTCTCCCGGCAGCTGGCCAACCCGTTCCTCGCCCCCGACTACTCGGCCGTGCAGCAGCGGCCGGCCCGGCCCTCGCGGCTGGCCGGCTGGGAGCTGATCGGCCCGCTGCTCACCTCCTTCGAGCGCGCCGGCGGCGGCGACGCCGCCTGCATGCCGCTGCCCCCGCCCTCGCCGGTGCGGGTGCCGGCCGGGCGCGAGCTCATGCCGCACCAGGCGCAGGTGGTCGCCGCGGCCGCCGAGGGCCACCGCACCTTCCTGCTCGCCGACGAGCCGGGCCTCGGCAAGACCGCGCAGGCGCTGCTGGCCGCCGAGGCGGCCGACGCCTACCCGCTGCTCGTCGTCGTGCCCAACGTGGTCAAGACGAACTGGGCGCGCGAGGCCGGCATCTGGGTGCCGCACCGCCCCGCGACCGTGGTGCAGGGCGACGGCGAGACCGTCGACGGGTTCGCCGACGTCGTCGTCGTGAACTACGACGTCCTCGACCGGCACGTCGGGTGGCTCGGCGACTTCGGGTTCCGCGGGATGGTCGTCGACGAGGCGCACTTCATCAAGAACAAGACCTCGCAGCGCTCGCAGCATGTGCTGCGGCTGTCCTCGCGGATCCGGGAGCGCACCGCCCGGGCCCTGCTCATGGCGCTGACCGGCACCCCGCTGATCAACGACATCGACGACTTCCGGGCCATCTGGCAGTTCCTCGGCTGGATCGACGACACCCAGCCGCTCGGCGACCTCGTCGAGGCGCTGGAGGCGACCGGGCTGACCCCCGCCGACCGCGGCTTCTACCCGGCCGCCCGGCGCTGCGTGGTCGACCTCGGCATCGTCCGGCGCCGCAAGGTCGACGTCGCCGCCGACATCCCCGCCCGCCGGATCGCCGACCTGCCCGTCGAGCTCGACGGCGCCGCCGGCCGCTCGATCCGGGCCGCCGAGGCCGACCTCGCCCGCCGGATGGTCGCCCGCTACGAGACGGCGCTGGCCGCCCGCTCCGACGTCGAGGAGCCGGCCGGCGGCATCGACCCGGCGCTGGTGCGCCGGGTGGCGCGCGCCGAGCTCAAGGACGCGACCGCGGGGGAGTCCGGCGAGAACGTGTTCAGCATGATGCGGCGCATCGGCCGGGCGAAGGCGGGGCTCGCCGCCGACTACGCCGCCCAGCTCGCCCGCAGCGCCGGCAAGGTCGTGTTCTTCGCCAAGCACGTCGACGTCATGGACGCCGCCGAGGAGACCTTCGAGCGGCAGGGCGTGCGGTTCACCTCGATCCGCGGCGACCAGACGCCACGGGCGCGCCAACAGGCGGTCGACGCGTTCGTGCAGGACCCCGACGTCGCGGTGGTGGTCTGCTCGCTGACCGCGGCCGGCGTGGGCCTGAACCTGCAGGTGGCGTCCAATGTGGTGCTGGCCGAGCTGTCGTGGACCGACGCCGAGCAGACGCAGGCCATCGACCGCAGCCACCGGATCGGGCAGACCGAGCCGGTCACCGCCTGGCGGATCATCGCCGCGCAGACCCTCGACGCCCGTATCGCCGAGCTCATCGACAGCAAGGCGGGCCTCGCCGCCCGGGCGCTCGACGGGTCCGACCAGGAGGTCTCCTCCTCGCCGGACGTGCAGCTCGAGGCGCTCGTCGCGCTGCTCACCGACGCGCTGGCCGCCCGCGCCGCCGCCTGACAGCCGCCCGACCCTCCACCCCGCTCACCCGCTCCGGCGGCCGTCCCCCGGGCGGCCGCCGGGCGCGTGGCCGGCGTCACTATGGTCGGCCGGGGCGGCCCGGAGGGGGCCCAGGAGCCGGGGAGAGCAGATCGTGCAGTTCAGCGAGCAGGGGACGGCGGCCCTCGCGGAGGTCCGCCGGTTCATGGACGACCACGTGTACCCGAACGAGCAGCTCTACGCCGAGCAGCTCGAGGAGGTCGGCCCGACCGGCTACCCGCCGGTGATGGACAAGCTGAAGGCGGCCGCGCGCGAGCGGGGGCTGTGGAACCTCTTCCTCCCGCACCTCGAGCCCGACCACCCCGGCACGAAGCTGACCAACCTCGACTACGCGCCGATCTCCGAGGAGCTGGGCAAGGTGCCCTTCGCCTCCGAGGCGCTCAACTGCAACGCGCCCGACACCGGCAACATGGAGGTGCTCAACCTCTACGGCTCGCCGGAGGTCAAGCAGCGCTGGCTGCTGCCGCTGCTGGAGGGCGAGATCCGCTCCGCGTTCTGCATGACCGAGCCGGACTCCGCGTCCTCCGACGCCACCAACATCGGCCTGCGGATCGCGCGCGACGGCGACGACTACGTGCTCAACGGCCGCAAGTGGTTCAGCTCCGGCGCGCTGGGCGAGCGCTGCCGGGTGTTCGTCGTCATGGGCAAGACCGACCCGACGGCGCCGCGCCACACCCAGCAGTCGATGATCGTCGTCCCCAAGGACACCCCCGGCGTCTCCTTCGGCCGCAGCCCCATGGTGTTCGGCTACCACGACCGCGGCGGGCACCCCGAGGTCGTCTTCGAGGACGTGCGGGTGCCGGCGGACAACCTGCTCGGGCAGGAGGGCAGCGGCTTCGCCATCTCCCAGGCGCGGCTGGGTCCCGGCCGCATCCACCACTGCATGCGCTCGATCGGCGCGGCCGAGCGGGCGCTGTCGCTGATGGTGACGCGGGCCCTGCAGCGGGAGACGTTCGGCTCGTCGGTGGCGCACAAGGGCCTGGTGCAGGACTGGATCGCCGAGTCGCGCATCGAGATCGACATGGCCCGCCGCTACGTCCTGCACACCGCGCACCTGATGGACACGGTGGGCAACAAGGCCGCCGCCACCGAGATCTCCGGCATCAAGGTGGCCGTGCCCAACATCGTGCTCAAGGTGATCGACCGGGCCATCCAGGTGCACGGCGCGGCCGGGGTCACCCAGTACACGCCGCTGGCCGAGATGTACGCCCACCAGCGGACGCTGCGCATCGCCGACGGCCCCGACGAGGTGCACAAGATGACGATCGCCCGGCGCGAGATCATGAAGCACGACCCGGACTTCCGGATGTCGGGCAGCGGCACCGCCAAGCCGTGGACGGTCACCGACCAGCGCGACGACGTCCAGGTGTTCCAGCGCCCGTAGCCGGCCCATCGCCGTCCGGCGGGCCGCGGCCCCTAGGGGACCAGGGCCCGCCGGACGACCAGGCGCAGCGCCGCCCGCCGGCGCTCGTGCTCGGCCTCGTCCTCGGCGGCCGACGCCGTGTAGGTGCCGCTGACCGGCGACCACGTGCCCGCCAGCGCGATGACGATCGAGTAGACCTCGTCCGGGCGGATGCCGCCGACGATCCGCCCCTCGGCCTGGGCGCGGGCGATCGCCTCGTGCTTCGGCCGCGCCAGCTCCGCGTGCCCGGCCAGCAGGTCGCCGGCCGGCACCCGCTCCAGCCGGTTCCAGCTGGTCAGCCGGATCAGCTCGGGGGAGGCGAGGTAGGAGTCGTAGAGGCGGACGGCGTACCCGGGCAGGTCGTCGACGTCGAGGGGCACCGTGTCGACGATGCGGTGCAGCTGCGCGTCGAAGACGGCGTCGAAGAGCCCGTCCTTGCTGCCGTACCAGGCGTACATCTGCGCCTTGTTCACCCCGGCCGAGGCGGCGATCCGGTCCACCCGCGCGCCGGCGATGCCGTACTCGGCGAACTCCGCCGTCGCGGCCGCCAGCACCCGCTCCCGGCTGCGCTCCCCGTCCCTGACCACGGCTCCACCCTACGGGTAACCAACCAGTTGGTTAGTCTCGGGGCATGGCACGCATCGAGAGCCGTTTCGGCAGCACCAGCACCGCCCTCGAGGTCGTCGAGGGCATCGACCTGACCGGCCGCCGCGCCGTGGTCACCGGCGCCTCCTCCGGGATCGGCGTCGAGACCGCGCGGGCCCTGGCCACCGCGGGGGCGGAGGTCGTCCTCGCCGTCCGCGACGTCGCCGCCGGCGAGCGCACCGCCAGCGACATCGCCCGCACCAGCGGCCGCGACGACGTGACCGTCGCCCGGCTCGACCTCGCCGACCTCGCCTCGGTCGACGCGTTCACCGCCGCGTGGTCCGGGCCGCTGCACGTCCTGGTCGCCAACGCCGGCGTCATGGACACCCCGTTCGGCCGCACCCGCCAGGGCTTCGAGACCCAGTTCGGCACCAACCACCTCGGCCACTTCGCGCTGGCCACCGGCCTGCACGGCGCCCTGGCGGCGGCCGGCGACGCGCGGGTCGTCGTCGTCTCCTCCAGCGGGCACGCCGCCTCGCCGGTGGTCTTCGACGACCTGTTCTTCGAGCGCCGCCCCTACGACCCGGGCCTGGCCTACGGGCAGTCGAAGACCGCCAACGTCCTGTTCGCCGTGGAGGCGACGCGGCGCTGGGCGGCCGACGGCGTCACCGCCAACGCGCTCATGCCCGGCGGCATCTGGACGCCGCTGCAGCGGCACTGGAGCCCCGAGCAGCGCGCGGCCGCCGAGGAGCAGGCGCGCCGGGCCGAGGGCGCGGGCCTGTTCGCCATGAAGACTCCGGAGCAGGGCGCGGCGACGTCGGTGTTCCTCGCCACCGCCCCGGAGGTCGCCGGCATCGGCGGGCGCTACTTCGAGGACTGCCGCGAGGCCGAGGTGGTCGACCGCCTGCAGGGACTGCACGGCGTCGTGCCGCACGCGCTCGACCCGGTCGCCGCCCGCCGCCTGTGGGACGTCAGCCAGGAGCTGGTCGACACCGCGCGGGCGGCCGCCTGACCTCAGGTCATGTCCACCGCGATCTTCAGCTGCCCGGGCCGGGGGCTGATCGCGGCGGTGAAGGCGGCCTCGACGTCGGCGACCGGGTGCACGTGCGTGACGTACCCCTCGCGCAGCTCGGGGTGCGCGGCGAGGAACTCGCCGGCGGCGGCGAGCACCCGGCGCCGCTCGAGGGCCACGCCCGAGCGCAGGGTCAGGTTCTTCCGGAGGAAGGTCATCATGTCGAACGGGTAGACCGGGTCGTCCGGGACGCCGAAGTAGAAGACCTGCGCGCCGGGCGCGGCGGCGTCCAGCGCCGGCTGCAGGGTGGAGACCTGGTGGCCCACGGCCTCCACGACGACCGACGGGCGGTCGGCGTCCGACAGCCGGGCCGCCCACCGCTCGGCGCGCGCGGTGACGGTCTCGTCCACGCCGAAGACGCCCGCGACGTCGCCGCGGTCGACCGGGTCGACGCCGGTCACCCGCGCGGCGCCGCGGGCCTTCAGCACCGAGCTGAACAGCAGCCCGATCGGGCCCTGGCCGATGACGGCGACCGACTGCCCCGTGACGTCGCCGAGTTGCTCGACGGCGTAGAGCACGCAGGCCAGGGGCTGCAGCAGCACGGCGGTCGACGGCGCGAGCGAGGGGTCGTACGGAGCCAGCCCCTCGCCGTCGGTGACCACCAGCTCGGCGATCGCGTCGAACATCGACGCCCAGCCGACGACGAGGTCGCCGGGGGAGTGGTCGGGGTGCCGGCTGGCCACCACCTCACCGGCGACCTCGTGCATCGGGAAGCCCGGCGCGCGGGTGGCGCCCCAGCCGTCCTCGGCCGCCGGGTGCGGCCACACGCCGCCGCGGAAGTTGGGCAGGTCGCTGCCGCAGATCGCCCCGGCCCGCGGGGCCAGCAGCACGTGCCCGGGCGGCAGCGCCGCCGGGTCGGGCGCGGCCACCTCCACCTGCTCGAAGCGGAACGGGCCGCGCAGCGTCTGCGCCCACATGGGTCCTCCTCCGTCCTGGCCGGCGGGAGCGGGCCGCCGTCCACCGGTCTGCAGGATGTCCGGGGCCGGCCCCGGCGGCCACCCCGGGGCCGGCCCCGGCGGCCACCCCGGCGGCCCCGGATCGCGCCGCCGGTCGCCGACCGGTAGGACGGGGGGCGGGGCGCCCCTCCCGCCCACCCCTCCGACACCCGCGAGGCCCCGATGAGCGCCCCCGAGCTGGACGTCGACCCGTGGCTGGTCCGCGAACCGCGCGTGGACCCCGAGACGCTCGACGTCACCGAGACCCTCTTCACCCTCACCAACGGCTACGTCGGCACCCGCGGCACCCTCGACGAGGTCGAGCCGCACGGCAGCCGAGGCACCTACCTGTCCGGCGTCTTCGAGACCCACCCGCTGTCCTATCCCGAGGGCGGCTACGGGCACCCGGAGGAGGGTCAGGCGCTCATCCCGGTCGCCGACGGCACGCCGCTGCGGTTGCTCGTCGACGGCGTGCCCCTCGACGTCCGGGAGGCCCGGCCGGAGGTGCACGAGCGCACGCTGGACCTGCGCGCGGGCACCCTCGACCGCCGGGTCCGCTGGGCGACGGCGTCGGGCACGACGGTGGAGGTCACCTCGCGCCGGCTGGTGTCCCTCGCCGAGCGGGCCGTCTGCGCGGTGCGCTACGAGGTGCGCGCCGTCGACGGGCCCGCGCACGTCGTCGTGCGCTCCGAGCTGGTCGACGGCGAGGTGACGCCCACCGGCGTGGACAACGACGACCCGCGGGTCGGGGAGGTGCTGCGCGACGCCTTCGAGCCGCTCATGCGCGACACCACCGGCCGCGGCGGCGCGCTCGCCGCGCGCACGCGGCGCTCGGGCATCACCGTCGCGGCCGCGGTGGGCCACGTGGTGGAGGGCGGCCGCGTCGACGGCGGGACCGACCGGCGGCAGGCGGTCACCACGGTGACCGCCGACCTCGGGGCGGGGGAGTGCGTGACGGTCGTCAAGGCGATCGCCCACACCTGGTCGCTGGACGCCTCGGCCGACTCCCTGGTCGGGCAGGCCGAGGCGGCCGTCGACTCGGCCCTCGACCTCGGCTGGGAGGGGCTGCTCGCCGCGCAGCGCGCCGCGCTCGACGACCTGTGGGACAGCGCCGACGTCGAGGTCGACGGCGACCCGGAGCTGCAGCAGGCGCTGCGCTACGCCGTCTTCCAGCTCACCTGCTCGGCCGCGTGCATCTCCGGGGCGCCGATCGGCGCCAAGGGCCTGACCGGCATCGGCTACAGCGGGCACACCTTCTGGGACGTCGAGGGCTTCGTGCTGCCGGCGCTCACGCTGCTGCGGCCGGCGTCGGCCGAGCGGCTGCTGCGCTGGCGCGCGAGCACCCTCGACCTCGCCCGGGAGCGGGCACAGGTGCTGGGGCTCGCGGGCGCGTCGTTCCCCTGGCGCACCATCGACGGGCGCGAGACGTCGGCGTACTGGCCCGCGAGCACCGCCGCGATGCACGTCAACGCCGACGTCTCCCGCGCCTTCTGGCTGTTCCGCAACGTCACCGGCCGCGACCACGACGGCCTCGGCGGGCTGGCGGTGCTGGTGGAGACGGCGCGGCTGTGGATGTCCCTCGGCCACGAGGACGCCGCCGGGGGCTGGCACCTGTTCGGCCTGACCGGCCCGGACGAGTACACCGGCGTCGTCGACGACAACGTCTTCACCAACCTCATGGCCAAGCGCAACCTGCTCCGCGCGGCCGAGGAGTGCGCCCGGCTGGAGACCCGGGCCGCCGAGCTCGGCGTCAACCACGCCGAGACCGCCGCGTGGCGCGCGGCGGCCGCGGCGGTGCACGTCCCGTGGGACGAGGGGCTGCGCGTGCACCCGAGCAACCAGAACTTCACCGCCTACCGGGAGTGGCCGTTCGAGGACGTGCCCGAGGACACCCCGGTGCAGGAGTACGCGCACTACGCGACCTTCTACCGGCGGCAGGTGGTCAAGCAGGCCGACCTCGTCCAGGCGCTGTGGTGGTGCCGCGAGGACTTCACCGCCGAGCAGGTGGCCCGCGACGTCGACTACTACGAGGCGCGCACCGTGCGGGACTCCTCGCTGTCCGCCGCCGTGCAGGCCGTCGGCTGCGCCGCGGCGCAGCACCCCGACCTGGCGCTGCGCTACCTGCGCGAGTCGGCGCTGGTCGACCTGCGGAACGTGCAGGGCGACACCGCCAAGGGCCTGCACATGGCCTCGGTCGCCGGCACCTGGCTCGCCCTCACCGCCGGGCTCGGCGGCCTGCGGGAGGACGGCGCGGAGCTCGAGCTGGCGCCGCTGCTGCCGTCGTCGCTGTCGCGCACCGCGTGGTCGGTGACCTGGCGCGGCCGGCAGCTGCGGGTGGAGACCACGCGGGAGGGCACCACGGTGACGCTCGTGCGCGGCGAGGGGCCGGTGACCGTCGTCGTCGACGGCCGCCCGCTGGAGGTGACGGCGCAGGCCCCGGCGACCGCCCCGCTGCGCGCCCCGGACCCGCTGCTCGCCGAGCCGCGGCAGCCGGCCCACCGGGAGCCCCGGGTCTGAGCCGCGTCAGCCGGGAGCGTCCGCGCCGGCGGCCGTCATCCGGTCGAGCACCTCGAACCAGGCGGCCCGCACGGCGGCGGGGCGCTGCCCGACCATGGCGTCGAGCCGGCCCGGCGCCGGCGCCCGGCCGGCGACGACGCCGTCGAAGGCCAGCCCGACGACGAGGTCGGCGATCTCGTCGTCGGTCAGGCCGGCGTCGACCAGGGGCTGCAGGAGCCAGCGCTGCCGGGCCGGGGGGACGCTCACGACGGGACTTCGCTCCGGCCGCCCGCCGCGGATGCCCGGCGTGGCGAGCGCCACGGTCCCGGCCGCCCCGTCCGGGTGAGGCCGCGCCGTGCCGCGCTGTCCCGGACCGCGGGACGCGCCGATGGGGGAGGGTGACCGCGACGACGCCGCTCCCGGCCTCCTTCGGCTGGACCGAGGAGCTGGCCCGCCTGCGGGACCGTCCCGACACCCTGCGCCTGGTGTTCCAGCCGATCGTCGACGTCGCCCGCGGCGTGGTCGCCGGCTACGAGGCGCTCGCGCGGTTCACCGCCGCCGACGGGTCGCCGAGCGCCGCGACCCCCGACCGCTGGTTCGCCGCGGCCGATGCCGCGGGCATCGGCGCCCGCGCCGAGGCCATGGTGGTGGAGCGCTGCCTGCGGCTGCGTCACGAGCTGCCCCCCAACTGCTTCCTGACCGTCAACGTCAGCCCGCACCTGTTGACCGACCCGGCGCTCGCCGACCTGCTGCTGGGCGCCGGGGACCTCACGCCGCTGGTGCTCGAGTTCACCGAGCACCAGGACGTCGCCGACCTGCGTCCGCTGCTCGACCTGCGCGACCGGCTGCGCGACCGGGGCGCGCTCGTCGCCCTCGACGACGCGGGCTCGGGCTACTCCGGCCTGCAGCAGCTGACCGCCGTCCGGCCGCAGCTGATCAAGCTCGACCGCGCGCTGGTGGCCGGCGCCGACACCGACGACGTCAAGCTCGCGCTCGCCCAGCTGCTGGGGGAGTTCGGCGGCAGGATCGATGCCTGGCTGCTGGCCGAGGGCGTCGAGACGTGGGCCGAGATGGAGGCCTTCGCCCGGCTCGGTGTCCCGCTGGCCCAGGGCTACCTCCTCGGCCGCCCGGCCGAGCCGTGGGCCGTCCTCGACCCGGAGATCGGGGAGCGGCTGCGCCGGTCGGCGCTGCGCGGGCGCCTCGTCGAGCACGTCGCCAGCCTGGTCGAGCCGGCCGAGCGGGTCGCCGAGGGCGCGACGCCGCTCGGGGCCGGCAGCGCCGTGCGGGTCGACCGGTTCGGCCACCCCACCGGCCTGCTGCTCGCCCACCGCCGCGACGGCGACCCCGCCGGTCACCGCGAGGCGCCGGTCAGCCTGCGCGTGCCGGCCTCGACCGCGGTCGCCGAGGTGGCGCAGCGCGTCGTCACCCGGCCCGAGGCCAGCCGGTTCGACCCCGTCGTCGTCGTCGACGACGTCGGCGCCGTCACCGGCCTGGTGCGCGTCGAGTCCCTGCTGTCCCGGCTGGCCGAGACGCAGCCGCGCGCCTGACGCACCGAGAACCCCCCGACGCGGACTGTCCGCGGCGGGTCGTGCACCACCCGAGCACCACCCGATCCGGAGGTCCACCCATGAAGAGCTTCGCCTGCGGCGACGTCGTCCCCGGCTGCGGCCGCTCGTTCACCGCCGCCGACGAGTCCGGCATCCTCGCCCAGGTCGCCGGCCACGCCGCCGCTGACCACGGGCTGACGGACGTGCCGCCCGCGCTGGTCGAGCAGGTCCGCGCGCACATCGTCCCGGCCTGACGGGTCCGTCCTCCTGGGCCCGGCTCACAGCGCCGCGATCGAGCGGGCGGGACACTCCGCGAGGAGCGCCCGCTCGGTCGCCGGCCGGCCGGCCACGCCCGTGCGCGCGGTGCTCGAGGAGATCGTCGCCGGTCAGCGCTGAGCGGCCGGCCGCAGCTCCGGTGCGGCGTCGGCTAGGAACTCCTCCAGCGACCGCGCCGGCCGGCCGGTCACCCGCTCCACCGTGTCGGTGACGGCGGCGAAGACCCCGGCCCGCACGCGGTCGAAGGTCAGTTCGGTGAGCTCCCGCTCGAAGCCCTCGAGGCCGGCGAGGGCCTCCTCGGCCGGGACGTCGCTGTGGACGACCGGGTGCCCGGTGGCGCGGGTGAGCAGTTCCGCCGTGCGCGGCAGCGTGAGCGCGTCCGGGCCGGTGATCTCGTGCACCGCGCCGTCGTGGCCCGGGTCCAGCAGGGCGGCCGCCGCCACCGCGGCGATGTCGCGGGCGTCGATCCACGCGACCCGCGCGCCGGCGCTGGGGAAGGGGAGGTCGCCGCCGGCGACCGCGTCGCGGTAGAAGCGCCGGTCGGTGAGGACCTGCATGAACCAGCTCGGCCGCAGCATGGTCCAGCTGTGCCCGCTCTCGCGGACCGCCCGCTCCCCGGCGGGCGACCACCCGTCGGGGCCCACCTGGTCGGCCGCCTGCTCCGACAGCAGCACGACGTGGGTGCCGTCCGCCAGGGTCGCCATCAGGTCCGTGAGCAGGCCCGGGGCGTCGGCGCGGTCGGGCCGGACGACGTAGACCGCGTCGACGCCGGCCGTCGCGGCCGGCCAGCCCGACGGGTCGTCCCACGAGAAGGCGGTGGGCCGCACGCCGTCGAGGGTCACCGTCGACGGGTCGCTGCTGCCGCCGAGCACCTCCACGCCCCGGGCGGCGAGCAGCCCCGCCAGCGGCACGCCGGTCTTGCCGCGGACCCCGGTCACCAGCACACGCGTCACGTCGTCTCCCCATTAGCTTGAGTGCATCAAGTACCCGTGCCGCCATCGAAGCACGGACACTTGATCGCCTCAAGTAGTCTCGTGGGGTGCCCGACAGCCCCGTCCCGCTCGACCGGCAACTGTGGGACCTGGTCTACGCCCACGACGCCGCCTGGGACCGGGCGGCCCGTACGGCGGGGCTCAGCGCCGCCCAGGCCTGCCTGCTCGACGCGCTGACCGACGGCGGCCGGTCGATGGGTGAGCTCGCGGAGCTGCTGCTGTGCGACGCCTCGAACGTCACCCAGCTGGTCGCGCGGCTGGAGGCCGGCGGGCTGGTGGCGCGCCGGGCCGACGCCGACGACCGGCGGGTCAAGCGGGTCACGATCACCCCGGCCGGCCGCCGGGTGCGCCGCGCCGTCCGGCGGGCCTTCGACTTCGCCGACGAGCGGCTCGGCCGGCTCACCGAGGCGGAGCGGCTGCGGCTGTCGGGCCTGCTGGGCAAGCTGCTCGCCCCGCCGTCCTGACGGCGGCGCCGCCATGTGCTCAGGCCGGGGCGGGGAACAGCTCGCGGCCGCAGGCGGGGCAGGCCCACTCGGCCTCGGGGCCCGGCATGCGCACGCAGCCGCCGAGGACCACCTCCCCGCGGTCGGCCGCGGCGAAGTCCTCCGGCGAGGGCAGACCGATCACGAGCGGGACGCCCCGCGGGGAGTCCGGGCAGGCGGGGCAGCGGGGGGCGCGGCGGCTCATGGTCGCGATGGTGGGGCCGCACACCGACAGGACCGCCGCGCCCCGGCCGCGCGGCCGGTCGCCGTCACCCGACGGAGGGACGGTCCTCCGCCGGTGGCCGGACGACGAGCGCGGCGCCGTCGGCGGCGAGGGACTCCTCCACGTCGCGCAGGACGAGCAGGCCCTCGGCGTCGGTCGAGCGCACGTCCCGCAGGTCCACGAGCACCCGCCGGTGACCGCCGCGGACCAGCGTCTCCACCGTGCCGCGCAGCAGGTCGGCACCCTGCGCGGTCAGGTCGCCGGTCACGCGGACGGCGCCCCGACGGACGTTGACGACCTCGGTCGTGGTTGCTCGGCTCATGCTCCCACCCTGACAGCGTCGCGCCGCCGGCCGGGCCCGCGAGCGGAGAACGTCACGGGGTCGTCATCCGCCGGCGGGCTCACCGCGGGGGAGCGGCGAGCAGCGGGCCGTAGTCCTCCGCGGTGAGCGGCCGGTCGGTCAGCTCCCCGGTGGGCAGCGGCGCCTCCAGAGGCTCACCGTCGCGGGTGAGCCGGACGGCCTCGACACCGGACAGGGTGGTGGCCGTCAGCACGATCTGCGCGACGGCCAGCCGGCTCTCCTCGCCGTCGGGCACCTCGCCGGGGCCGGTCAGGTCGACGGTGGCCGTGCCGTCCTCGACCGCCGTCACCGTGAGCCGGGTGCCCGGCGGCAGCACGGTGGTGAGGGCCGCGGCCCGCTCGCCGGCGTCGGGCCCGGCCGCGAGCCGGCCGAGCAGGTCGTCGAGGCGGGCGGGCAGGTCGGCGCCGGAGACCGGCCGCTCGCGCGGCGTCAGCAGGTCGCCGGGCCCGAGGAGGTGGATCCGCGCCCCGTCGTCCCCGGTGGGTGTGGTCTCCGCCGCCGGCGGCGTGCCCGACGCCGACAGCAGCCCGTAGGGCACCTCGGCGTCGGGGATGGCCTCGGCCGCCCCGCCGGGCAGGCCGCAGCCGGTGAGCAGGACGACGGCGACGGCGAGTCCCGCGGACCCGCGGGCGGCGCGCCTCACGCGGGCCCCGCGGGCAGCGACAGGCTGAGGCGGGCGCCGCCGGCGGGGCTGGCGGACGCCCACGCGCCGCCACCGTGCCGGGCGGCGACGTCGGCCACGATCGCCAGGCCCAGCCCCGCCCCGGGCAGCGACCCGCGGGCCGCGCGCGGGCCGCGGGCGAAGCGCTCGAACACCCGCTCACGGTCCTCCGGCGGGATGCCGGGCCCCGCATCGTCGACGGTGAGGACGACGCTGGCGCCGCGGCGCGCCACCCGCACGGCTCGGGCGCCGCCCGCGTGCCGGTCGGCGTTGTCCAGCAGGTTGCGCACCGCCCGCTCCAGCCACGCCTTGTCGCCGCGCACCACGGTGTCCTCCTCCGGGTCGGTCTCCAGCAGGCCCGCCGGGCGCCCGCTCGCGGCCAGCACCTCGCGGACCAGGCCGCCGACCGCGACCGGCTCGTCGCCGCGGGCGCCGGGGTCGTTGTCGAGCCGGGCGAGCTGCAGCAGGTCGTCGAGGGTGGCCCGGAAGCGGGCCAGCTGCTGCTCGACGAGCGTCAGCGCCTGCCGCGAGCGGTCGTCGAGCTCGCCGCGCCGGGCGCCCATCACCTCGACGGCGGTGGTCAGGCTGGTCAGCGGGCTGCGCAGCTCGTGGCTCACGTCGCCGACGAACCGGGCGTCGCGGTCGATGCGGGCCGCGAGCGCGTCGACCATGGTGTTGAAGCTGCCGACGATGGCCACGAGATCGGGGTCGTCGGTGGCCGGCAGGCGGGTGGTGAGCTCACCGGCGGCGATGCGGGTGGCCGCGCCGGCCACCTGGTCGAGCGGCTGCACCACGCGCCGGCTGGCCCACAGGCCCACCCCGGCGCCGGCGGCGCTCGCCGCGAGGGCGGCCGCGCCGAGCACCCAGCTGAGCGTGGTGAGCACCGACCGCAGCTCGCCGAGCGGGGCGACCTCGTAGACGTCCAGGCCCGCCCCGGCGACGGGGACGCCCACCACCAGCCGCGGCCCGGCCGGCGAGTCGACCCGCTCCCGGCCCGCCGAGCCGGACTCCACGATCGCGCGCAGGCCGGCCGGCACGTCGCGCGCGCCCACCTCCAGGCTCGTCGAGTACCAGGAGTCGCCGCGGCGCACGACGACGTCGCCGCCCTCGGTGGACAGCTCGGCGAGGACGTCGTCGACGCCGGTGCCCGCGGTGGCCAGCCGGCTGCGCAGGAAGTCGGCGTCGACGAACGCGGCGGCCGTGGCGGCGCTCTCGCGCTGGTCGAGGAGGTACCCGCGGGCGAGCAGGAACGTCGACCCGGCGAGGACCGCGGACACCAGCAGCGCGCCCAGGCCGAAGGCGGCGGCGACGCGGGCCCGCAGGCCGGTGGGCCGCGGCCCTGCCCTCACCGGGGGTCCAGCCGGTACCCCAGGCCCCGGACGGTCACGACGACGCGCGGGGCGCCGGGGTCGAGCTCGACCTTCGTGCGCAGCCGGCGGATGTGGACGTCGACGAGCCGCTCGTCGCCGAAGAAGCCGTGCTGCCACACCCGCTCGAGCAGCTCGGCCCGGCTGAGCACCCGCCCGGGCACGGAGGCGAGCTCGCACAGCAGCCGGAACTCCGTGACGGTCAGCGGGAGCGGGCGCTCGCCGCGCGACACCGTGCCGGCGGCCGGCCGCAGGACCAGCGGCTCGTCCGGGTGCCGGTCCAGGACCACCTCGCGCGGCCGGGCGGCGTCGGCGGGGGTGCCGCCCGCGCGGCGGCGCAGCGCCCGCAGCCGCGCGGTGATCTCCTTGACCGCGAACGGCTTGGTCACGTAGTCGTCGGCGCCGGCCTCGAGCGCCGCGACGATGTCGTGGGTGTCGGCCCGCGCGCTCACCACGATGATCGGCAGGTCGTGGGCCCGCCGGACGTGGCGGACGACGGTGTAGCCGTCGGTGCGGCCGAGCATCAGGTCCAGGACCATCACGTCGGGCGGGTCGCGGTCGACGAGCGCGCAGGCCCGGTCGCCGTCGACGGCCTCGTCCACGGTGTAGCCCTCGTCCTCCAGGGCCCACCGGAGGGCGGTGCGGATGGGGTCGTCGTCCTCGACGAGGAGCAGGCGCGGCGACACGCCCGTCCATGCTGCCACCCAGGCGCCCGCCGGCCGGCGGTGCCCGCGGATCGTCACGGGACCGCAAAGCTCCCGCACCGCGGACCGCAACGCGCCGTGGGCAGGGTGGCGGGTGCACGCCGACCGCGCCGGACGGGGGAGCCCATGACCAGCGGAGTGCCCGCGGGGGAGGACGACGAGGTCGTCGTCGTGCTCGACCCGGAGGTGCTCGCCGACGGCCTGGCCGACGCCCGCTGGTTGCTGCACGATGCGCTGCTGCGCGGCGCCCGGCGGATCGTCGTCGACCTCGCCCGGGTCGACTCCCTCGCCAGCCCGGCCCTCGCCACGTTCCTGTGGGCGCACCGGATCTGCCGCGCCCGGGGCGGCGGGGTCGTGCTGCGGGGCGCCGACGGGCGGACCTCGGACATGCTGCGCCGGACCGGCCTGTGGCGGGTGCTGCAGGTGCAGGGCGGGCGGGGCCGGCGGGGCGGCGTGCGCGGGCGGGGCGCGCCGGCGTCCTGACCCGGACACGACGGCGGCCGGGCCCCGAGGGGCCCGGCCGCGGAGGGGAGGGAAGGGGAGGGGGTCAGCGCACCGAACGGTGGCGGGAGCCGGCGATGCCCTCGGCGACGCCGATCAGCAGCACCGCGGCGATCACGGCGACGACGAAGCCGAGGACGTTGAGCTCGAAGACGTCGCCGGTGCCCAGCAGGTTGGCGATCGTGCCGCCGATGACGGAGCCGGCGAGGCCGAGCAGCAGGGTGGCGAGGATGCCGAGCCGCTGGCGGCCGGGCGTGACGAGGCGGGCGAGGGCGCCGATGACGAGGCCGGCGACGAGGAAACCGATCATGGCCGGGGCGGGTACCTGCTGGCCCGGGGCGGGAAACGGCCCGTCACGGGACCGTCATGTGGCCCCCGGACACGCGACGGGCGCCGGTCCCCGAGGGGAGCCGGCGCCCGTCGCGCAGGGGCGTGTCGGGCCTACTTGAAGGCGTCCTTGATCTTCTCGCCGGCCTGCTTGAGGTTCCCCTTCGCCTGCTGGCCCTGGCCCTCGGCCTGCAGGTCGCGGTCGCCCGTCGCGTTGCCGACGGTCTCCTTGCCGCGGCCGGCCAGCTCGTCCACCTTGTTGCTGATCTTGTCGTCGTTACTCATGCACCGGGGGTACCCGGAGCGGGCGGCGGCACCCGTGCCGTCACGGGACCGTCATGTGCGGCTCAGCGGCCGGCGCGGTCGCGGTAGCGGGCGGCCCGCTTCGCCGCGGCCTCGCGGCGCCGCCGGCGGTCGCGCTCCTCGCGCTCCTCCCACCGGGCCTCGCGGATGGCGCCCGCGGTGCCGACGGGGTAGCCGGCCTTGACCACGCGGTTCTCGGTGGCCTCGACCATGTAGGCGAGGGAGTAGACGAGGCCGAGGGCGACGCCGCCGCCGGCGACGGCGACGCGCAGCCCCCACGGGGCCGGGAGCACCACCATCACCAGGGCGATCGGCACCGCCATCTGCACGAGGCTGCGCACGACGTGGCGCGCCCACCAGGTGCCGGTGGTGGTGTCGTGCAGCACCCAGCCGCGGGAGCGCGCGGGGAGCCCGCCGCCGAGGGCGTACCAGAGCCAGCGGTGCGGGGCGGGCCGGACGACCGGCTCGCCGGAGGTGTGGGGCGCGGTCATGACGCGGCCGCCGTCCCGAGGGCCTGCTGCGACGCGGCGATGACGCGGGTGAGCGCGCCGTGCAGTTCGGTGAGCTCCTCCAGCGGCATCCCGAGGCGCTCGACGATCCCCCCGGGGATCCGCTCCGCCTGCTCGCGCAGCTCCCGGCCGCGGTCGGTCAGGGTGAGGGCGAGGGTGCGCTGGTCGCCCGGGTCCCGCTCGCGGCGCAGCAGGCCGGCGGCCTCGAGCCGCTTGAGCAGCGGCGAGAGCGTGCCCGGGTCGAGCTGGAGCAGCCCGGACAGCCGGGTCGCCGACAGGGACCCGTGCTGCCACAGCGCCAGCATCACGAGGTACTGGGGGTGGGTGAGCCCCATCGGCTCCAGCACGGGGCGGTAGACGGCGACGACGTTGCGCGCGGCCACCGACAGGGCGAAGCAGACCTGGCGGTCGAGGGCCAGCACGTCCTCGGGGAGCGCGGGGGACCCGGCGGCTGTCATGCCTCCACGGTAGACGCTTGGTGCCCCAATGGTTGGTGCACCAACGAGTCGTCGGTCACGTCCGGAGACGGACCGGGTTCGCCATCTCGAGGAGCACGTCGGCGTGGCACGGCTCGTCGACCGGGCACCAGCAGGCGAGGGAGCGGCCACGGAGCAGCCGGCGGGCCTGCTCGCGGTGCGCCTCGCCGGCCCAGCGGCGGTACCACTCGACGGCGGTGGCCCGGTCGGGGCAGCGGACGACGCGGGCGCCGTCGTCGGAGAGGCCCGGCTCGCGGTGCGTGGGCACCGGCCAGGCCGCCGGGTCGGAGGGGTCGCCGGCGGGGAACAGGTAGGTCTCGCCGACGCGGAACGGGTTGCCCCAGCGGGAGGGGCGCGCGACGACCACGGTGCCGGCCGGCTTGCGCCAGCCGCGCGCCCGGGACAGCTGCACACGACGCGGTGCGGTCATGCCTCCATGCTGGTCAGGAGGTCTGACAGGTCCCGGTGCGGTGTCCCCCGTCCGGGTGACCGGTGCCGTCAGCCGACCACCCACGTGTCCTTGCCGCCCCCGCCCTGGGAGGCGTTGACCACCAGCTCGCCCTCGGTGAGCGACACCCGGGTGAAGCCGCCGGGCAGCACGACCGTCCCGCCGTCGGTGCAGAAGGCGTAGGGCCGGTAGTCCACGTGCCGGGGCGCGAGGGCGCCGTCGACGACGGTCGGGTGGGTGGACAGCGCCACCGGCTCCTGGGCGATCCACTCCCCGGGCGCGGCCAGCACCTCGGCGCGCACGCGCTCGAGCTGCTCCCGGGTGGCCCGCGGGCCGATGAGCACGCCCCAGCCGCCCGAGCCCGACCGCGGCTTGAGCACCAGCTCGGGCAGCCGGCGCAGCGCCTCCCGGCACCGCGCCGGGTCGCCGAGGTCGTAGGCCGGCTGCGAGCGCAGCAGCGGCTCCTCGCCGGTGAAGAAGCGGACGAGGTCCTCGACGTAGGGGAAGGTGCGCTTGTCGTCGGCGACGCCGGTGCCGAAGGCGTTGACGACGGTCACCGTGCCGGCGCGCAGCGGGTCCAGCAGCAGCTCGCCGAGCTCGTTCGCCCGGCCGTCGTCGCCGGTCAGCCGCTCCTCGCTGGTGCGCCGCCACAGCAGGTCCACCCGGCGCCCGTCGGGCAGGAGCAGGTCGTCGCCGCGGGCGGTCAGCTGCGAGGGCAGCACCACCGGCGCGCCGACCATCTCGCCGAACCGGTCGATCTCCCACGGCACCGAGCTGCGCGGCCCGTCGCCCAGCACGGCCAGGACCGGGTCGGGCAGGCCGGTGGCGTCGGCGAGCATCCGCCGCATCGCGGCCTCCGCGGCCTCGCGCACCGGGGCGGGGCCCGGTTCCACGCCCAGCCGCGGGGCCACCAGGTCCCGCGCGGCCAGGGCAAAGGCCAGCAGCGAGGGCGTGCGCACGTTGTCCTCGAGGACGACGAGCCGCCCGTCGGCGCCGCGGACGAGGTCGGGGCCGGCCATGCCGATCCAGCGCCGCGGCGTCGCCAGGCCGGGCACCAGGTACCGGTTGGTGTCGACCACCTCGGCCGGCAGCACGCCGGCGCGCACGGCCTCGCGGGGGCCGTGCGCGTCGGCGACGAACGCCTCCAGCGCCCGCAGCCGCTGGTCGAGCCCCGCGGCCAGCTCCGCCCACTCCGAGCGCTCGAGCACCCGCGGCACCGGGTCGACGGCGAACAGGTGCGCCTCGCCCTCCGGGCCGTGCTCCATGCCCAGCGCGGCGACCGCCCGGGCGACGTCGGCGGCCAGCGCGGCCGGGCCGTACCGGCGGACGGCGGCCAGCGCCGCGGCCGCGTGCGCCCGGTCGGAGCCGTCGGGCAGCAGCGCCTCGTCCAGGCTGGTCCCGCCGCTCACGCGGCGGCCGTCCGGCGCGCCGCGGCCGCCCGCTCGGCGACGGCGAGCGCCGCGCGGGCCACCCACCGCCCCTGCTCCGGATCGGTGACGTCGAAGCCGAACGGCGCGTTGGCCTCCAGCGCCACGAGGCGGCCGCCGGGCTCGACCAGCACGTCGACGCCCATGAGGCCCCCGCCCAGCGCGGCGACCATCCGCTGGGCGAGGCGCGCCATCTCCGGCGGCGCCTCGTAGACCGTCGGGTAGACGGTGCCGTGGGTGACCAGGGCACCCTCCTCCCGCGACTTCTCGTAGACCAGCGAGGTGCCGGTGGGCGTGGCGAACACCCGCGCGCACGCGGGCTCGGCGATCCACTCCTGCAGCAGCGAGGTGCCGCGCCGGTGCCCGCCGGCCGCCTCGTCGGCGCGCCAGCCCTCCTCGACCCGGCGGGCGGCGTCGAGGTCGCCCACCAGCTCGATGTAGCGGGCGCCGTCGCCGAGCGAGGGCTTGAGCACCATCTGCCGGCCGGGCATCGGCCACTCGCGCAGCCGGGCCAGGTCCCAGGCGGCCGGCTGCGGCACCCCGGCGGCGGCCCAGACGGCGTGCGTCACGAGCTTGTCGGCCGACGCGACGATCGAGGTGACCGGGTTGAGCAGCGGCACGCCCGCGGCCTCGAGCAGCGTGGCCAGGGCGAAGGTCGGCGCGTAGGCCACGACCTCCTCGACCAGCACGTGCGCGACCGCCAGGTCGTAGCGCCCGGCCGGCGGGCCGGAGACCGGCCAGTCGTCGGGCACCCGGGCCAGCCGCTCGACCTCCGCGCCCTCCTCCTCCAGCGCCCGCACCCACGCCGCGGCGTAGCCGGCGTCCTCGTACCAGTCCTCGTCGGTGATCACCAGCAGCACGCGCACGCGGCCCTGATGCCCCCGCGCCGGGCCGCTCGAACCCCGTGCGCCCGATGCAGCACAGACGCAACACCGCGGACACCCGCGCGCGTGCCCCGCGGTCCTACGGTGCGGGCGCATGACGCAGGTGATGCCGGGCCGGTCCCGGGACGCGCGCACGGCCGCGGCCCGCCGCCGTCGCTACACCGCGGAGCTCGCCGGCGCGCTGCCGCCCAGCGGGCCGTTCGAGGCGTGGCGGGCCGCCGGCGGCGAGCCGGCGCCCGACTTCGCCCGCCTCCCCGCGCGCACCGGCCTGTGGTCGCCGGCCGAGGGCCTCCCGGGCGGGCGCGCCGGGGCCGCGGCGTGGCCGGCCCGCCGCGCCGTGCTGCGCGCCCGCTGGCGGCGGTGGCTGACCGGCGACCTGCCGCCTGCGCCGCGCCGCACGTCCGCCCGGGTCGCCTCGGTGCGCACCGACGGCGGCGTGGAGGCGCGCGAGATCGGAGTCGGCGACGGCTGGTCGGTGCGGGCGCGCCTGCTGCTGCCGGTGCCCGCGGCCGGCGTGCGCCGCGACGTCCCGGTCTACCTGCTGCAGTCCAGCCACGGCCCGTGGGCGGAGGCGGCGCTGGCCCGCGGCTGGGGCGCGTGCCTGGTCGCGGCCGCCGACGGCGACGACGACACCGCCGACGTCGAGCGGGCGCACCCCTCCGTCGTCGCCGGCCGCCTGGCGTGGCGGGCGTGGGCGCTGTCGCGGGTGCTCGACGCGCTGCAGGACCAGCCCGGGGTGGACGCGCGGCGGGTGCTCGTCGGCGGGCACAGCCGCAACGGCAAGACGGCGCTGCTGGCCGCTGCCTTCGACGACCGGTTCGCCGGCGTCGTCTCCAGCTCCAGCGGGGTGCTCGGGGCGATCCCCGCGCGGCTGTGCACCGACCGGCACTTCGGCGAGGGCGTGGAGCTGCTCACCCGGCACTACCCGGACTGGTACCACCCGCGGCTGCGCTGGTTCGCCGGCCGCGAGCACCGGCTGCCCACCGACGCCCACGAGCTGCTCGCGCTGGCCGCGCCGCGGCCCGTGCTGGTGTCGGTCGCCGTCGAGGACCCGGTCGAGCGCGTGCCGGCCGCCCGCGCCGCCGTCGACGCCGCGCGCGACGCGTGGGCCCTCCTCGGCCGGCCGGGCGGGCTGGAGCTGGCGCTGCGCCCCGGCGGGCACCACGCCGACGAGTCCGCCGTCGCCGCCCAGCTGGACTGGGCGCAGTCCGTGCTCGGCGGCCCGCCCCGGCGCGCCGCGCGCCCGCCGGTGGCGTCGTCGCCGGTGCCGTGGCCCGCCGACCGGGTGCGCCCGGGGCCGCGCCCGGTGCGCGGGGAGGAGTTGCGTACCGCCGTCCGCGCCGCCCTCGGTCCGCCCGGGACGACGGCGGGCGCTCCGGGCGCAGGGGAGCTGCGCACCCCGGACGGCGTCGCGGTCACCCTGCTGACCCCGCCCGGCGGGGGCGGCGGCCGCGGGCTGGTGCTCTGGCTCGGCCCGCCGTGCGCGGCGACCGGCTGGCGGGCCGGCTACGAGCAGGCCGAGCCGCTGCCCGCCCAGCTCGCCGAGGCCGGCTGGGTGGTGGCCTGCCACGACCCGGTGGGCAGCGGCGCCCGGCACGCCGAGCGGCCCGCGCCGGGCTCCTCGCCGCTGGCCCGGATGACCGCCGACGCGGCCGCGGTGGCCGCCGTGGCCGCGGCCGCCACCGGGCACGACCGGCCGTGGGTGGCCGCCTACGGCACAGGGGCCCTGGTGGCGCTGCACCTGTCCGCGCTGGGCGAGGTGACGACGGCGGGCACGGTCCTGGTCGCGCCCAGCTGCGGCGAGCCGCTGCTGCGCGCCCGGCCCGGGTACACGCTGGCCGACCTGCTCGCGACGACGGCCGGCCGCCCCGCGGTGGTGCTCGACCCCGCCTGGGACCCGGAGGCCCCGCCCGGCGCGGTGGCCGCCGCCTGCCGCGCGGCCGGCGTGCCGCGGGTGCCGCTGGCCGACTGGCACCGGCTGTCGGCCGCCACCCGCACCGCGGTGGTCGGCTGGCTCGACGCGCAGGGACCGCAGCGCGCCCGGGTGTGACGGTGCAGGATCGCGGCACCCGACATCCCGCGAGACGCCTGGAGGCACCCGTGATCGACGACGTCGTCGCCCGCTGGCACCGCTACATGGACGAGCGGACGCCGGGCGCGCTCGACGAGCTGCTCGCCGACGACGTCGTCTTCCTCTCCCCGGTGGTGTTCACGCCGCAGGAGGGCAAGGCGGTCACGAGGCGGTACCTGGAGGCGGCGGCGGTCGCGCTGGCCGGCGAGGGCCCGGGCGCTTTCCGCTACACGAAGCAGGTCGCCGCGGGGGACACCGCGGTGCTGGAGTTCGAGACCAGCGTGGGCGGCCGGTACGTCAACGGCGTCGACATCATCCGCTGTGACGACGCCGGGAGGATCGTGGAGTTCCGCGTGATGCTCCGCCCGCTGCAGGCGATCCAGGCCGTGCACGAGGCGATGGGCCGGCAGCTCACCGCCGGCTCCTGAGGCGCCGGCCCGCTTCCCGCGGCGGGGAGCGGGCCGGCGGGGCTCACCGGACCGGCGCGGTGTTCACCCCCGGCAGGACCATGTGCCCGGCGTCGACCGGGATGGTCACGCCGGTGACCTTCGCCGCCAGGTCGGAGTTGAGGTACAGCGCCGTGTCGGCGATGACCTGCGGGTCCATGAACGTCGTCCCCTTGAGCGCGTGGAAGCCGTAGCCGCCCTCGACCAGGTCGGCCTCGGTGCCGCCCTCGTGGCCGGCGAACATGTCCCACGCGCCCTGGTGGTCGGTCATCGGCGTGCGGATGGCGCCCGGGTGCACCGAGTTGCAGCGGATGCCGTGCGGGGCCAGTTCCAGCGCGATGTTCTTCATCAGCCCGACGACGCCGAACTTGGCCGCCACGTAGTGCGCGTAGTTCGCGCCGGGCTCCAGGCCGTTGACCGACGACGTGATGACGATCGACCCGGTCTGCCGCTCGATCATGTGCGGCGCGACGGCCTTCGCGGAGCGCCAGACGCCCGTGAGGTTGACGCCGATCATCTCGTCCCACGACTGGTCCGACAGTTCCCAGAACGCGCCCTGGGTCCAGATGCCGGCGTTGGCGAGCAGGATGTCGATCTGCCCGAACTCGGCCAGCCCCTGCGCCACGGCGCCGTCGAGCTGCTCCTGCGAGCGGACGTCGGCAGTGACCGCCAGCGCCCGCCGGTCCAGCGCCTCGACCTGCCGCACGGTCTCGGCGAGGTCGTCCTGGGTGGCCATCCGGTAGGGGACGGTCTCCAGCTGGTCGGCGATGTCGACCAGCACGACGTCGGCACCCTCGCGGGCGCAGGTGGTGGCGTGCGCACGACCCTGCCCGCGCGCGCCGCCGGTGATGAGCGCGACCTTCCCGTCGAGCATGCCCATGACCGTTCCTCCCTCTCTCAGAGCTGACCGCCGGCGTCCACCACGTGGGTGGTGCCGGTGACGTAGCGGCCGTCGTCGGACACGAGGTAGAGGACGGCGTTGCTGATGTCGACGGCCTCCATGGCCGGGACCGGCAGCGCGTTGAGCGTCAGCGCCGCCTCCTCGAAGTCCGCCCGCGTCGGGTGCTCCAGGTCGGGGCGGAAGAGCCGGTAGGTCGGCTCGTTGAGGATCATGTCGGTGGCCACCGTCGTCGGGTGGACGGTGTTGACCCGGATGCGGTGCGGCGCCAGCTCCTTGGCCATGACCTTGGCGAGCATGACCAGGCCGGCCTTCGCCGCCGAGTAGTGCGCGGTGTTCGGGTTGGCGTAGATGGCCGCCAGCGAGCTGGTGAGCACCACCGACCCGCCGCGCCCGCCGGCGACGACGTGCGGCACCGAGGCGCGCAGCGTCTTCCAGACGCCGGTCAGGTTGACGTCGATCATCGTCTGCCAGGTCTCCTCGTCCATCTCCAGCGTGGAGGCGGGCGTGGAGATGCCGGCGTTGGCGAGCACGATGTCGAGCCGGCCGAGCTGGGCGACGCCGTCGTCGACCGCCCGGGTCAGGCCCGTGAGGTCCCGGACGTCGACCTCGGCGGCGACGATGCGCCGGTCGAGCGCCTCCACCTGGCGCACGGTCTCGGCCAGGTCGTCGGGCGTCGCGGTCGGGTAGGGCACCGTCTCCACCTGCTTGCAGACGTCGACGGCGATGACGTCGGCACCCTCCTGCGCGAGCCGGACGGCGTGGCTGCGGCCCTGTCCGCGCGCGGCCCCGGTGATGAAGGCGACCTGGCCCTCGAGTCGTCCCACGACTGCTCCTCCCTCGTCGGTGTGATCCCCGTCGCACGTTATGGCACCGGGTGTCACAACGGAAGGGCCGCGGGCTGGCACGCTGACCGCGTGGGGAGCAGTCGGGCAACGGCGGGCGAGCGCGGCGGGCGCCCGCCGGTGAGCAGCGCGCACGAGGTCGCGGCCGTCGCGCAGCGGATCTTCGTCGAGCGCGGCTTCGACGCCACGAGCGTCGACGACGTCGCCGCGGCCGCCGGGATCAGCCGGCGCACCTTCTTCCGCTACTTCCCGACCAAGGCCGACGTGCTGTTCGTCGACTCCCCCCGGGAGGTCGAGCGGTTCCGCGCGGGGCTCGCGGCGGGCCGGACGGGGGAGTCCTGGCGGGCCCGGGTGGTGCGCGCGGTGGTCGAGGCGCTGGAGTTCCCGCCGGAGGAGCGCAGCTGGGCGTTCCACCGGGCGCAGGTCTTCTTCGCCGTCCCGGCGGTGCAGGCGCACGCCGTCCGGGTGTGGGCGGCCTGGCGGCAGCTCGCCGTCGAGCACGCGCGCACCGTGCCGCACGCCGATCCGCTGTTCCCGCTCGCCGTCGGACACGCCGTCCTCGCGGCAACCCTCGCCGCGCACGAGCACTGGACGCGGCACCCCGGCGAGGAGCTCGGCGTCCTGCTGGCCCGGATGCTGGACCTGCTGCTGCCCCCGGACGGCGCCGCCGGCTGACCGCCCGCGGGTCCACCGGCCGCGGGTTGCCCTGTGGCACCGGGTGTCACTACCGTCCGCCGGGTGGCGCCCCCGTCCTCGCCCGACGTCCTCGGTCCCGGTCCTGGTCCGTCTCCCGACCCCGGTCCCGACGACGACCCGGTGGTGACCGGCTCGCGGGTGCGGCACGACGCCGGCGCCTCGGTGCGCGAGGTGCGCCGCCGGGTGGCCGCCCACCTGGTGGGCCGGGCGCACGAGCTGGACCTGCTGCTGGCCGCCGTCGCCGCCGGGCGCGACGTCGTCCTGGAGGGCCCGCCGGGGACGTCGAAGTCGACGCTGCTGCGCGCGATCACCGCCGAGTGGGGCGTGCCGCTGGTGTTCGTGGAGGGCAACGCCGACCTCACGCCCACCCGGCTGGTCGGGCACCACGACCCGGCGCGGGTGCTGCGCGAGGACTACCGGCCGGAGAACTTCGTGCCCGGCCCGCTGGTGCAGGCGATGCGCGCGGGCGGCTTCCTGTACCTGGAGGAGTTCAACCGGGCGCCGGAGGACACGCTCAACACGCTGCTCACCGCGATGGCCGAGCGGCGGCTGGCGGTGCCGCACGTCGGCGTCGTCGAGGCGCTGCCCACCTTCCGGGTGGTCGCCTCGATGAACCCCTACGACGCGATCGGCACCACGCGGCTGTCCTCGTCGATCTCCGACCGGCTGGTGCGGCTGGCCGTCGGCTACCAGGACGCCGAGGCCGAGCGGGGCATCGTCGCCCGCCGCACCGGGCTGGGCTCACCGCGGCTGGTGGCCGACGCCGTCGCGCTCACCCGCGCCACCCGCGGCCGCGAGGACGTGCGGCAGGGCAGCAGCGTGCGCGGCGCGATCGACCTGGCGCTGGTGGCCGCCCAGCTGGCCGACATGCGCGAGGTCGCGCTGCCCGCCGAGCCGTCGGTGGCCCCGCCGCGCGGCCTGCCGGAGGACTACACGGGCACGGTGCTCGACGCGCTGCTGCTGGCGCTGTCGGGGCGGATCGCCGTCGACGAGACGGTCGAGTCCACGCCCGAGGCGGTGCTGCGCGAGATCTGGGAGGACCACTTCCTGCTCGCCCCCGCCGCCGCCGGCCCCGGTTGAAGGACCGTCGAGGCGGACTCGCCGCTGACCCGCCGCCGTGACCGGTCCGGCGCGCCGCGCGGCACCCGGCCGCTGCGCCGCAAGCCCAAGCAGCTCACCGAGGCGCCCTCGCTGTACCGCCCCGCGCCGGGCGGCAACGGGCTGGCGCTGTCCTCCGGGGACCGGCGGCGCACCCGCACCGGCGGCCCGGCCGGCGGCTCGGCGCCGGGCACCACCGACGAGCCGGCCGACCTGGTGCCGCTGGCCGACCTGACGGCCGACGCTGCCGCGGACCAGCGGACCCGCGCCCGAGCCCGGGCCATCGCCCGCCGCCTCGCGGTGCCCCGCCCGCCCGCCGACCGGCGCCCCCGCCGCGGGGTCGGGGAGCTGCGCACCCTGCCGTGGAACGGCGGCTCCGACGAGCTCGACCTCGAGCGCACCCTCGACGCGGTCGCCGGGAACCCGTTCCCGGGCGAGCGGGACGTGCTGGTGCGCGAGCGGGTGCGCCGCCGCCGGTCGGTGGTGCTCGTCGTCGACGTGTCCGGGTCGATGAAGGGCGAGCGGGTGCGCACGGCGGCCGCCGCGGTCGGGGCGCTGGCCGGCGAGCTGACCCGCGACCGGGTCGGCGTCGTCGCGTTCTGGTCCGACGCCGCGGTGCTCGTCCGGCCGGGGGAGACGGTCGCCCCGCTCGCCGTCCTCGACCTGCTGCTGCGGGTGCCCACCCAGGGGCTGACCAACGTGTCCTTCGCGCTGGAGACCGCGGCCCGGCAGCTGGCCGGGGTGCCCGCCCGGGACGCGCGGGTGCTGCTGCTGTCGGACTGCGTGCACAACGCCGGACCCGACCCGCGGCTGACCGCCGCCCGGCTGCCGCGCCTGGACGTGCTGCTCGACGTCTCCGGCGAGAAGGACGTCGACCTCGGCCGCGACCTCGCCCGGCTCGGCCGCGGCCGGGTGCGGCTGGTGCGCGACCACGCCGACGTCGCCGCCGCCCTGGGCGCGCTGTTCGCCGAGTGACCCCGGGCCGCGCCGGACCGCCCGGGATGGGTCAGGCGCCCGGCCCGCGGCCCGACCAGGTCCAGGCGTAGGCGCCGTCGTCGGCGGCGAGGCCGGCCTCGCCCAGGTCGAGCGGGCGGAAGGTGTCGACCATGACGGCCAGCTCGTCGAACGCCTCGGCGCCCAGGGAGCGCTCGACGGCGCCGGGCTGCGGGCCGTGGGAGTGCCCGCCGGGGTGCACCGACACCGAGCCGCGGCCGATGCCCGACCCCCTGCGGGCCTCGTAGTCGCCGTCGACGTAGAACATGATCTCGTCGCTGTCGACGTTGGAGTGGTAGTAGGGCACCGGCACCGCGAGCGGGTGGTAGTCGACCTTCCGCGGCACGAAGTTGCAGATCACGAAGCCGCCGCCCTCGAACACCTGGTGCACCGGCGGCGGCTGGTGCACGCGGCCGGTGATCGGCTCGAAGTCCGCGACGTCGAACGCGTAGGGGTAGAGGCAGCCGTCCCACCCGACGACGTCGAAGGGGTGCTCGGGCAGGACGTGCACGGTGCCGGCCAGGCCGCCGGGGCCGGCGCCGCGGTGCTTGACGTACACCTCGACGTCGGTGCCCTCGGCCAGCAGCGGCCCGACCGGGGCGCGCAGGTCGCGCTCGCAGTAGGGCGCGTGCTCGAGGAACTGCCCGTACCGCGAGAGGTACCGCTTCGGCGGGGCGATGTGGGAGTTGGCCTCGATGGCGTAGGTGCGCAGCGGCTCGTCGCCGGTGGGCACCCAGCGGTGCGTCGTCGTGCGCGGGAGGACGACGTAGTCGCCCTGCCCGACCTCCAGCGCGCCGAAGGTGGTCTCCACGGTGGCGGCCCCGCGCTCGACGAAGACGCACTCGTCGCCGGTGGCGTTGCGGTAGTACGGGCTGGTCCGCGAGGAGACGGCGTAGGAGATGCGGACGTCGGCGTTGCCCAGGACCAGGCGCCGGCCGGTGACCGGGTCGGTGTCCTCGTGCGCCGCGCCGGGGAACAGGTCGTGCAGCCGCAGGTGCCGGGGGACGAGCGGCGCGTTCGGGGTGAGGGTCTGGTCGGGCAGCTCCCACGGGCGGGCGTCGACGATCGCGGACGGGATGCCGCGGTGGTAGAGCAGCGCGGAGTCGGAGCTGAACCCCTCCTCGCCCACCAGCTCCTCGGAGTACAGCCCGCCGTCGGGACGGCGGAACTGCGTGTGCCGCTTGGGCGGGACCTCGCCCACCTGTCGGTAGAAGGCCATGACGGAGACTCCTTCGGCTCGGTCGGGTCGGGGGAGGGCGGGCTCGTCAGCCGGGCGGCGGGCGCATGGCCGAGCGGCCCGCGTGCGCGGCCGCGCCGGAGCGCAGCAGCGGCAGGGTGCGCCGGGGCACGAGCGTGGACAGCACGACGACGCTGGTCGAGCGGACCACCGCGGCCGACCGGTTGAGCTCGACCAGCGTGTGCTGCAGCGCCTCGTGGGAGGCCGCGGCCACCCGGCACAGGACGTCGCCGCTGCCGGTGGTCGCGTGCGCCTCGAGGACGCCGGGGATGGCCTCGAGGTCGGCCCGGACGGCGTCGATCGCGCCCTGGGCGATCTCGAGGGTGACGAACGCCTGCACCTCGAAGCCCGCGGCGGCCGGGTCGACGTCGACCCGGTAGCCGCCGATGACGCCGGCCTCCTCGAGCCGCCGCAGCCGCGCGCTCACCGTCGCCCGCGCGACGCCGGCGAGGCGGGACAGCTCCAGGGCGCCGGTGCGCGCGTCGCCGTCCAGCGCGGTGAGCAGGGCGAGGTCGAGGGCGTCCAGCGGCGTCCGGGGCTCCACGGGCGGCTCTCCCTCGCGAGGTGTGCACGCGGACCAGCCGGATGCGGGTCCCGCTCGGCAGATCGTGCCGTCTGCACACCTCTCGCGCTACCGGTTGCGCAGCCGACCCGGCGGGTCGTGGGATCCCTGCACAGGAGCCGACGACGAGCAGGAGGAGCCGCCATGTCCCTCAACCGGACGCTCACCGACGAGGAGCGCCTCGCCCGGCTCGACCTCGACCAGCTCCGTCAGCTGGTCGGCCTGGTCGAGTACGACGACTCGGCCGACCCGTTCCCGGTCTCGGGCTGGGACGCGCTGGTCTGGGTGGCCGGCAACGCCCTGCAGACGGCGCACTTCCTCCAGTCGGCCCTCGGCATGGAGCTCGTCGCCTACACCGGCCCCGAGACCGGCAACCGCGACCACCACGGCTACGTGCTGCGGTCGGGCGCGGCCCGCTTCGTCGTCACCGGGGCCTACTCGCCGTCCAGCGAGCTCGCCGACCACCACCGCCGGCACGGCGACGGCGTCCGCGACGTCGCGCTCACCGTGCCCGACGTCGACCGGTGCGTGGCGCACGCCCGCGCGCAGGGCGCCACCGTGCTGGAGGAGCCGCACGACCTCTCCGACGAGCACGGCACCGTCCGGCTGGCCGCGATCGCCACCTACGGCGAGACCCGCCACACGCTCGTCGACCGCAGCCGGTACACCGGTTCGTACCTGCCCGGGTACGTCGCGCGGACGTCGTCCCACGTCAAGCGGCCCGGCGCCCCGCGGCGGTTGTTCCAGGCCGTCGACCACGTCGTCGGCAACGTGGAGCTCGGCGCCATGGACACCTGGGTCGGCTTCTACAACCGGGTCATGGGCTTCACCAACATGGCCGAGTTCATCGGCGACGACATCGCCACCGACTACTCGGCGCTGATGAGCAAGGTCGTGGCCAACGGCAACCACCGGGTGAAGTTCCCGCTCAACGAGCCGGCGGTGGGCACGAAGCGGTCGCAGATCGACGAGTACCTCGAGTACCACGGCGGGCCCGGCGTGCAGCACGTCGCGCTGGCGACCGACGACATCGTCGGCGCGGTCGACGCCATGGTCGCCGAGGGCGTCGAGTTCCTGCCCACCCCGGACTCCTACTACGAGGACCCGGAGCTGCGGGCGCGCATCGGCGAGGTGCGCGTGCCGGTGGCGGAGCTGCAGCGGCGCGGCATCCTGGTCGACCGCGACGAGGACGGCTACCTGCTGCAGATCTTCACCCGGCCCACCGGCGACCGGCCGACCGTCTTCTTCGAGCTCATCGAGCGGCACGGCTCGCTCGGCTTCGGCAAGGGCAACTTCAAGGCGCTGTTCGAGGCGATCGAGCGCGAGCAGGAGCGCCGCGGCAACTCCTGACGCGGGCTGCCCGGGCGGGAGTCGACCGGCCGCGTCGACCGGCCGCGTCGACCGGCCGCGTTGACCGCCTGCGGACCGGCGTGTACCGGTAGGGGCGAGCACAGCGGGCCTCCCGGCCCCGGGCGGTCCGCCCCCCGGTTGGGCGCCCGCCGACGGAGGGAGCGCCCCGTGACGGGGTCCGGGTACCTGTTCCGCCCACCGCGCAGCACGCCGGAGTCGCGGGCCGGCCGCCCGCCCCGGCACCGCGTGGAGCGCCGTCCCGGCATGGTGGTCGAGCGGGACGTCGCCGTCCCCTTCGGCGACGAGGGCCACGTGCTCTACGTCGACGTCTACCGGCCCGACACCGACGTGCCGGCCGCGCCCCTGGTCAGCTGGTCGCCCTACGGCAAGCACAACCCGGCGCCGATCGGCCAGATCTACCCCGCCGCCGGCGTGCGTCCGGAGTGGACCTCGGACCTGACGACGTTCGAGGCGCCCGACCCGGAGTACTGGCTGCCCCACGGCTACGCGCTGGTGCTCGCCGACTGCCCGGGCACCTGGTACTCCGAGGGCCGGGCCACCTACCACTCGCCGGAGGAGGCCCGGGCCTTCGCCGACCTCGTCGAGTGGGCCGGGACGCAGCCGTGGAGCGCCGGCAAGGTGGGGCTCTCCGGCGTCTCCTACCTGGCCAGCCTGCAGTGGCGGGTGGCCGCGCTCGACCCGCCGCACCTGGCGGCCATCAACCCGTGGGAGGGGTGGAACGACACCTACCGGGAGGTCGCCCGGCACGGCGGGATCCCGGAGACCTCGTTCTGGCCCTACATCTGGGAGCGGTGGGGGGCGAGCACCACCGAGATCGAGGACCTGGAGGCCGAGACCGCCGCCCACCCCTTCTTCGACGAGTTCTGGGCCTCCAAGGTCCCGCCGCTGGAGGACGTCCGGGTGCCCGCCTACGTGGTCGCCAGCTGGGCCGACCAGGGGCTGCACTCGCGCGGCACGCTCGAGGGCTTCCGCCGGATCTCCTCGGAGCAGAAGTGGCTGGACGTCCACGGGCGCAAGAAGTGGGCCTACTACTACGAGCCCGAGATGGTCGAGCGACAGCGGGCCTTCTTCGACCACTTCTTGCTGGACCGGCCCGGCACCGGGATCGAGTCCTGGCCGCGGGTGCGCGCCGAGGTGCGCAGTGCGTACAACGAGGGGACCTGGCGGGATGCCCGGGAGTGGCCGCTGGAGGACGTCGAGTACCGCCGGCTGTTCCTGCGGGCCGGCGACGGCTCGCTGGGCTGGGCGGCGCCCGGCGACGAGGAGGAGGCCGGCTACGACGGGCTGGGCAGCGGGCTCGCCCCCCGCCGGGCGACCTTCGAGATCACCTTCGAGGAGGCGACCGAGATCGTCGGCCACGTGAAGGCGGCCCTGTGGGTCTCGGCCGACGAGGCCGACGACATGGACGTCTTCGTCGCGCTGTTCAAGCTCGACGCCGAGGGCCGGCAGGTCGGGTTCGCCTACTACGGGCAGTTCGAGGACGGGCCGGTCGCCAACGGCTGGCTGCGCGCCTCGCACCGCGAGCTGGACCCCGAGCGGTCGACCGACTCCATGCCGGTGCTGGCCCACCGGCGGGCGCTGCCGCTCACCCCGGGGGAGCCGACCCGGCTCGACGTCGAGGTGTGGCCCTCGGGCACCCGCTTCGAGGCGGGGGAGCGGCTGCTGCTCGTCGTCCAGGGCAGCGACGTGATGCGCTATCCGGAGCACCTCACCTTCGCCCGGCACCGAGAGACGGTGAACCGCGGCCGGCAGGTGGCGCACACCGGCGGGCGCTTCGACTCGCACCTGCTGGTCCCGGTGCTGCCGTCTCGTCCTGACGCACGCGCCGGGGCTTGACCCTGACACCGTGACAGGGTGTCGGCTGGGCCCCGGAGGTGGTCCCGATGCCCACGACGAACCCGCCCGCCGGCCCGTCCGCCGGTCTGGCGGAGGCCCTCGGCGCCCCGGACCCGTCGGTCCGGCTGCGCGCGGCCCTGGCTGCCGGCTCCTCGCCCGGCCCCGGGTTGCTGGAGGTGCTCGTGCGGCGGTGCGCGGCGGAGCCCGACCCGTTCGTGCGGGACATGCTCACCTGGTCGCTGACCCGGCTGCCGGCCGACGAGACCCTGCCCCGGCTGCGCCGCGAGCTCGGCTCCCCGGTGCCGCGCGCCCGCGCGCAGGCGCTGCACACCCTGTCCAAGCTCGGCGACGCCCGCGCCTGGGCCTGGGTGTCCGGCGACCTGCTGCGTGACCCCGACGACGACGTCGCGCGCACCGCGTGGCGGACGGCGGTCGCGCTCGCGCCCGACGGCGAGCGGGCCGGGCTGGCCGCCGCGCTGGCGTCGCAGCTCGGCCGGGGTGGCCGCGACGTGCGGCTGAGCCTCAGCCGGGCGCTGGTCGCCCTCGGCGACGCCGTCGCACCCGCCCTCGCCGGCGCCGCGGCCGGGCCCGACCCGGAGGCAGCCGCGCACGCCCGCGCCACCGAGGCGCTCGCGCGCGACCCGGAGGCCGGGTTCGACGCGGCGCTCGCCGACGCCCGGCGCCTGGCAGCCCTCGGTCCCGAGCGGGCGGCGGCCGCGGCCGCCGGGCAGGGCGCGGGATCGTGATCGGCCCCGCGTGCTGATCGGGGAGGTGGCCCGCCGGTCGGGGGTGAGCGCCCGGATGCTGCGGCACTACGACGCACTCGGGCTGGTCTCGCCGAGCGGGCGCACCGTGGGCGGCTACCGCGAGTACTCCGCCGACGACGTCCGCCGGATCTTCGCCGTCGAGGGCCTGCGCTCGCTCGGCCTGTCGCTCGAGCAGGTGGGCCGGGCGCTCGCCGACCCGGCCTTCGCGCCCGCCGCCCTGGTGGCCGACCTGGTCCGGGCGGCCGAGGAGCGCCTCGCGCGGGAGCGCGAGCTGCTCGAGCGGCTGCGCGCCGTCGAGGGGTCCGCGCCGGCCGACTGGCCGGACGTGCTGCGCGTCGTCGGGCTCCTGCAGGAGCTCGCCGCGCCCAGCGCCGCGCGCCGGCAGCGGGCGGCCCTCGCCGACGACCTGCCGGTGCCCGCCGGGGTGCTCGCCGGCGCGGCGCTCGCCGAGGACGACCCGAACGTCGCCGGGGCGCTGCGCTGGGCGCTCGCCCGGTCCGGGGACGGCGGCCTCCCGGCCCTCGCCGGCGGCCTGCGCTCCGACGACGCCGCGGTCCGCCGGCGCGCGGTGCGGGCGGTCGCCGCGCAGGCCGGGACGCCGGGCGCCGACGACCTCCTGCGCGGGGCGCTGGCCGACCCGGACGCGGCGGTCCGCGGGGACGCGGCCCTGGCGCTCGGCCGGCGCGGCGAGACCGCCGCCGTGCCCGCGCTCGTCGCCATGGTGGTCGCGGGCACCGCCGACGTCGACGCCGCGGAGGCGCTCGGGGCGCTGTCCCGGGACCCCGCGGACGCCGGCGCGGTGCTCGGCGCCCTCGTCGCCGAGCTCGGGGCCCCGGGCGCCGGACCGGCGGTGCGCATCCGGCTGGCCCAGGCGCTGGTCGAGGTGCCCGGGCCGGCCGCCCGGGAGGCGCTGCGGCGCCTGGCCGCCGACGCCGACCCCGGTGTCGCCCTCGTCGCCGCGGCCCTGGCCGGGATGCCGGAGCTGCCCGCCGGGGACCCCCGCGACGAGGACGGCTGAGTCACCCGACGGCCGTGGCCTGCAGCTCCACGAGCAGCTCGGGCATCGCCAGCCGGCTCACCCCGAGCATCGTCGTGGCCGGCGCGACCCCGGCCGCGCCGAGGCGCCCGGCCAGCACGCCGTAGGACTCCAGCAGCCGGTCGACGTCGGTGGTGAGGACCTCCAGTCGGACGACGTCGGCCAGCGCCATGCCGGCCCCGCCGAGCACGGCCTCCAGGTTGTCCAGCGCCAGCGCCAGCTGCGCGGCCACGTCGTCCGGGTGCTGCGGCTTCCCCTCGCCGTCGGTCGCCGTCTGCCCGCTGCACCACAGCGTCCGGGACTGCCCGGTGACCACCACACCCTGCGAGAACCCCAGTGCCGCCGACCACGTCCACGGGTCGACCGCCGACCTCTGCACCGCCATCGCTGCTCCCTCCGTCCCGGGCGCGGACCCTCGTCCGCCCCGTGCGGGGGAGCCTGGCGGCGAACCACGACACCTCCTGTCACGTTTCCCGGCAGGATCCCGCGCGTGCGCGCCGACCGGCTGGTCTCCCTGGTGCTGCTGCTGCGCCAGCGCGGCCGGCTGACCGCGGCCGAGCTCGCCCGCGAGCTGGAGGTGTCGACGCGCACCGTGCTGCGCGACGTCGAGGCGCTGTCGACGGCGGGGGTCCCCGTCTACGCCGAGCGCGGGCGGCACGGCGGGTTCGCGCTGCTGCCCGGGTTCCGCGCCGAGCTGACCGGGCTCACCTCCGACGAGGCGCTCGGCCTGCTCGTCGGCGGGCGCGGGTTCGGCCTCGGCCCCGCGCGGGCGGCGGCGCTGCGCAAGGTGGCCGACGCGCTGCCCGAGGGACACCGGGCCACCGCCGGTGACGCGGCGCGGCGGCTGCTGGCCGACCCGGCGGAGGACCTGGTCGCCCAGCGGCCGGTCGCCGACGAGGTGCCCGGACCCGCGGTCGCCGTCGTGCGCCGCGCGGTGCTGGCCGGCCACCGGCTGCGCCTGCACTACGTGCCGCCCTCGGGCGATCCCGGCTGGCGGACCGTCGACCCGATCGGCCTGGTCACCGTGCGGGGCCGCGGCTACCTGCTGGCCACCCGCGGTGGCGAGGACCGCACCTACCGGCTGGCCCGCGTGCTGGACGCCGCGGAGCTGCCGGAGCCCGCGCGGCGGCCCGCCGACGTCGACCTGGACCGGCTGTGGCGCGAGCGCGTCGCGCGGTTCCGGACCGGCGGCGAGCAGGTCGCCGTCCGGGTGCGCGTGGACCCCGCGCGGCGGGAGGAGCTGGGCGCCACCGCGCTCGCCGTCCGAGCGGTCGGGGACGACGGCAGCGACGGGGACGGCGGCGGGGACGGCGGCGGGGACGGCCGGCCGCTGCTGGAGGTCGACTTCTCCGACCGGCGGCACGCTGAGTGGGCGCTGTGGCGGGCCGGGGCGGCCGCCGAGGTGCTGTCCCCGGACTGGCTGCGCGCCGCCCTGCACGACCGGGCCGCCGCGATCGCCGCCCGCTACGCCCGGTCCTGACCGCGTCCTTGGATCTGCCCTGCGTACTTGCGGGCCGCCACCCCTGTCTCTGAAGGCGGCTTATGGGCTACGGCAGCCTCGCGACACCTCGTTAGGGCCATGCCCGGTCGAGGACGCTCGTTCTTGCATGGCCGGCATCGCATGCTGCTGGCTTCTAGTAGCGAATGTGAGGAATGTGGCCGTGGCGGTGTCTGTCGACGTCAAGCGCATCAAGGCGGCGCTTAGACACGACTATGGGCTGTGGGTGCTCGTCAGCGCCTCGACTTCCGGTGCGCTGGTTGACGCGCTGGCCTCTTGGGTGGCGGAGGCGGAGCCTCGACTCGGACAGCGGCCAGACCTGCAAGGCGTGCAGCTGCTCGGGCCGCTGCTCCTACCTGACGGGACGTCCCTACTGCGCCTGGTGAACTACGGCAACAGCACGCATCTGGTGGCGGTGGTAACCGACCTGTCCGCAACGCTGGAAGCCGCCGGGCTGGACGCTCGCATCGGCGTTCCGCGAGATATCTGGAACCCTCTCGCCCTCGCGGCGCCGCGCTACCCCGACGACGTCGCCGGGTTGACCGCGCTCACGGCGGTATCGGTGACCCTGCCGTGGCGGGCTGATGCAGTGGGTCGCCGGCAGCGGCGCAGGGCTTTCGGGGCTCCTAACGGACTGCGCGGGTGGGTCCGCAGCGACGTGCAGGACGAGGCGTGGACCGCCGTCGTCGATACTGCGTTGGCCTGGTGTCAGGAGCTGCGCAGTGGCGCCACCGGCGCGCGGTATGTGGCGCACGGGGTGTCGAGCCTGCAGCCGGATCCGGCGCAGTGGGAGGCCACCGCCCGCCTGGCTCTCGGAAGCGAGCATCTACCGGTTCAGGCCAGCGTGGTGGACTGGCCGGGGGAGGCGCGCGACGTCAGCTTCGGCTACCAGCCTGGCAGGGTGCTATTCAATCTCCAGGAGGAGACTTTCGGGTCGCCGGAGTCGACCGTCTCCTGGGCTCGGGAGCTCATCGAGCGTTTGCTGCCACACATCACCTCCGCTTTCGTGGTGCAAGCCGTCACGCGCGGCCCCGCTCTCGTCACTGAACACCTGCTGCGACGTTCCGAGAAGACAACAGCGCCGTCGTCGCAGCCCCAGGAGCGGGCGCCGGCGTCGCAGCTGCACGAGCTGGCTCCGATGGACGACCGGCGGATCATCGACGCGTTCGGCGTCATGTATCTGGGCCCCGGCTTCCGCGGCCTAGCTGATGATCCGCAGCTCTATCGGGTCGAGCAGCTCGGTCCGGGCCGGCTGTTGACCGCGAACAACCTTGACGCGTGGTTCAGATCGGACCCGTGGTTGTGGGTCGACAAGCGGCTGCCCAAGCCCCTGATCTTGGAGGCGGCACGAGCCGATCTCGCCGGCACCATCGCCACCTACGACGAGTACCGACGGGCCAAGCGTTCCAACGGGCAGGACGTACCTCAGGTTCTCGGCTGACCGTCCGGACGGGAGCCTGTGTCCCATAGTGGGCCGCTCAGGGACACCGGCCGGCTCGCCGTGAAGGCGGCCCATAGCGAACTGGTCTCCGCCATCGGATCGCGAGTGTGCCGGGCCGCCGCTTGCGGAGGCCTGGCCCAGCGCTGGCTAGCGGTACTGACCCCTCGTTACTCCGTCCAGGGAGTGCGGGCCTTCAATACGTCGATGCTGGGCCGCATGCCCCGAACCTCCATCACGCGCACGGAGGTCAGGTTGGGTAGTTCGAGAACAGGCCCGTAGTCCAGGTCGTCAGCAGCGATGGAGTGCAGCAGCAGGGAGCGCAACTGCGGCATCTGCCGAAGGAAACTGAACGACTCGACGTGCACGATGCGCGGTGTCATCCAGTCGCCACCAAGTTCAAGGTCCCTGACGCCACGCATGTCCCCGATGGGCGACAGGTCCCGCACGCGTCGGAGTCCCTCGATGAGCAGATCCTCGACGCGGTGCAGACCGGCCAGCGGCTGAAGGTTTCCGACAGAGGAGGCGCCGCTGAGCTGCAACTTTCGTAGGTGAGCCATCCCGGCGACCGGCGTCAGATCGGCAAAGTCGCCCCACTTCACCGCCAGCGCTTCAAGTTGCGTCTGCCCGCGCAGTGCCTCGAAGAGTCGCCTTGGGGTTCGGCTGACGAACCTCAAGGCGCGGATCGGGGAAGGGCCGGAGCTGAAGAACTCCGCCCACTCGTCAACGATGCGCCGCGCTTGGGACTGGCTGTACTCGGTTCCGAGTTGAGTCGCCGCGACGACGACTTGGGCCTCGCCCTGGTACTCGTCCAAGCGTGTGATCTGGTCGGGCTTGACGCGACCCTTGCCACCCGACAGCCATCCCACGCACCGACGATAGATCGCTCCCGCTCCGTCACCGGGCCAGTGCCTCATCCGACGGCTTTGCGCCCAAGCCGCTGTCGGGCTGGTCGCCCTTAGTGGGCCGCTCAGGGACAGCCGCCGGCTCACTGTTAGAGCGGCGCCAGGACATCCGCCACCGCAGGCGGGAGTGGGTCGCAGGCTCCTGTCCGCACGAGCTAGCGTCCGGCCGTGAGGCTGTTCTGAAGGCGACCAGTGAGGGTGTCGCTGGAGGCCATCACCGCGGCCTGGGCTCAAGCCTCTTACGACTGCGGCTGTCCAGACCTGTACTACTGTCCCGCCTCGACCGAGATCGAGTGCCCACGGCATAGCGGCTTCGACGTCTGCTGTGACCGCCTCGCGGACCATGCCTCCGTGCCCGCCCGGGTGAGGGCAAGCGGCCCCCGTCCGCCGCTCCCACCAGTGGAGCAGGACGAGGCATGAATGTCCCTCAGTGGGCCGCTCAGGGACACCAGTCGGTGAAGCAGGCGGAGAAGCTGCGCCACTCGCCATGGGGTGTCGCGGTGGCGGAGTGACGCCGCTCGACGGTCAGGTTCGGACAGACTGCCGCTGTGGAGGTTCTCCTCGTCCTCGCCATCGTGGCGTATGCGGGCACCGCGATCTCCGTGGTCCTGGGGCCCCCGGTAGCCATGGCACGTCGACGTCGATGGCCCTCGGTCGCCGTCGCGACATGGGCGGGGGCTCTCCTGCTACTGGGAGCATCGCTGGTAGCCACCTACCGGTCCGGCGTCCAGGCCGACGCCGACGAGAGCCCCCGCAATGCTCTGTCTGACTGGTGGTGGCTGGCCGCGGCCGCCGGGTGCGCAGCCGTCGCGGTCACTGTGACTCGCCGCAGGAGCATCTGAGCAGCGCTCGCGCTCGGTGATCTGGCGCGCTTCCGGTCACCCACGCCCTGTCCCACAGTCGGCCGTGGGGGCACCGGCAGCAGTCGCTGCCTTCGACGATCCGCAGGACCGGCCCTGGCCCGCCGCCCTCACGGCAGCCGGGCGAGCAGCGCCCGGGCGAACGCCTCCGCCGCCGGGTCGACCGGCTCCCGCGCCGCCGCGTGCAGCCAGGCCGCGAGCGGCGCCGCCAGCGCGGGGGACAGCGCCGCGATCCAGGCACCGGTCCCGGCCCGGGCCTCCGCCACGTGCTCGGTGCCGCCGCCGGGGGCGTGCGCGACCACCTCGGGCCGGCTGGCCAGCAGCCCGGCGACCCGCCAGTCGCCGGGCGTCGTCCGGGCCGCGAGCGCCTCCAGCCGCCCGGCCGCGGTCCGCAGGAGGTCCGCGCCGTCCCGGGGAGGTGCGCCGTCCACGGGTCGATGGTGCCCGACCGGGTCGCGCCCGGCGCCCGGCCGGGGAAGGCTGGGGGCGTGAGAGTCCTGGTCACCGGTGCGTCGGGGTTCGTGGGCGGCCGGCTGGCCACTGCGCTGGAGGAGGCGGGCCACGAGGTCCGGGGGATGACCCGCCGGCCGGAGCGCTACGACGGGGCCGGCACGCCCGTCGCGGGCGACGTGGGCGACGAGGCGTCGCTGCGCGAGGCGCTCGAGGGCTGCGGGGCCGCCTACTACCTCGTGCACTCCCTCGGCGACGAGGACTTCGAGCGCAAGGACGCCGACGCCGCGAGGGCCTTCGCCCGCGCCGCCGCCGCGGCCGGTGTGCGCCGGATCGTCTACCTCGGCGGGCTGGGCCGCGACGGCGACCGGCTCTCGCGGCACCTGCGCAGCCGCCGCGAGGTCGAGCGGCTGCTGGGGGAGACCGGCGTGCCGGTGACCGTGCTGCGCGCCGGGATCGTCGTCGGGCACGGCGGGGTGTCGTGGGAGATGACCCGCCAGCTGGTGGCGCACCTGCCGGCGATGGTCACCCCGCGCTGGGTGAACACGCGGACCCAGCCGATCGCCGTCGCCGACGTCGTCCGGTACCTCGTCGGCGTCCTCGAGGCGCCGGAGGCCGAGGGACGGGTGTTCGAGGTCGGCGGCCCCGAGGTGCTCACCTACCTGCAGATGCTCACCCGCGTCGCCGACATCCAGAACCGGCACCTGTTCGTCGTGCCCGTGCCGCTGCTCAGCCCGCAGCTGTCCTCCCGCTGGCTGTCGCTCGTCACCGACGTCGACATCACCACCGGCCGCTCGCTCATCGACTCGATGACCAACGAGGTCGTCGTCACCGACGACGCGATCCGCCGGGTGGTCCCCTTCGACCCGATGGACTACGACCAGATGGTGCTCACCGCCCTCCTGGAACGCGCCCGCGAACGCCGGCGAGCGGCCGGGGAGCGGCGCGGCGGGTGGCTCGCCCGGGGAGCGCGGCGGTGACCCGGGGGCGGGCCGTCCGCGCGCTGGAGGCCCGGGTCCGCCGGGTCGCCGGGCCGCTGCTGCGCAGCGTGCCCCGAGACCACTGGGAGACCGACGCGGCGTTCCGGCGCCGCCGGCGGGTCACCGGTGTCGTCGCGGTGGCCGGGGCATCGCTGCTGGGGGTGTCCCTGTCGACGCCGCCGGGCTCGCCCCGCTTCTACGGGCTGACCCTCGGCGTGGCCGGCACCTGGGTGGCCGGGGGGCTGGCCTCCGGCCCGCTGCACCTGGGGCGGATGTTCGGCCCCGGCGACCGGCTGCAGCGGCCGCTGCTGACCCCGATCGTCTCGGGCGTCGGGGCCTTCGGCGCGTTCTACGCCGCGGCGCTGGTGGCCCGCCGGATCCCGGTGCTGGAGCGGGCGATCGGCTCGGTGCTGCGCTACGCCGACCAGGGCTCGGCGCCGCTGGTCGCCGCCACGACGCTCGCCAACGGGGTGGCCGAGGAGGTCTTCTTCCGCGGCGCGCTGTACGCGGCGGCGGGGACGCAGCGGCCGGTGGTGGTGTCGACGGCGGTGTACGGCCTGGCCACCGTGGCCACCCGCAACCCGGCGCTGGTGCTCGCCAGCCTGCCGATGGGGCTGATGTTCGGCATCCAGCGCAAGATGACCGGCGGCATCCAGGCGCCGGTGCTCACCCACGTGGTCTGGTCGAGCCTGATGCTGCGCTTCCTGCCGCCGCTGTTCGCCGACCGCCTCGAGGTCGAGGAGCACCGGGCGCCGGAGCAGTCGGGGAGCTGACCGGCTGGTGCCGCCGCACCCTGACATGACATCGTTGGTGTCATGTCGCGGGGAGAGGCGGTCTACGAGGTCCTGCGCCGGGCGCGCCCGCTGGTGCTCGACTCGGCTCGCGTGGTCGAGGCGCGGGTCCGCGACCGGGGCTGGACCGTCGGGTCCCGGGCCGTGGTCGAGGTCCTCGCCGAGAGCGGGCCCGCGACCGTCCCGCAGGTGGCCCGCGCGCTGTCCCTGGCGCGCCAGAACGTGCAGCGCCACGTCGACGACCTCCTCCGGCTCGGCCACGCGCGCCGCAGCGCGAACCCCGGGCACCGGCGGTCGGTGCTGGTCGAGCTCACCGGGGACGGACGGCGGGCGTTCGAGGACCTGCGGGCCGGGGAGCTGGCCGACCTCGGCCGCCTCGCCCCCGGCTGCTCCGCCGCCGACCTGGCGACCGCCGCCGCCGTCCTGGCCGCGCTCGGGCGCGACGTCCGCGCCCGGGCGGCATCGGCAGAGGGGGAGACCGAGCGGGACACCGAGGGGGTCCGGCCGTGAACCGCGACGACGTGCACGCCCGCACGGCCCGCAACCGGCGGCGGCTGGCCGACGTGCTCGAGGGCCTCGGGCCCGCGCAGTGGGAGGCCGGGACCCTCTGCGAGGGCTGGACGGTCCGGGTCCTCGCCGGGCACCTGCTGCAGCCGATGCTGGTCGGCTTCGGCCGCTTCCTCCTCGCCTCGCTCCGCCACCGCGGGGACACCGCCGCGACCGTCGACTCCCTCGCCCGGCGGCTGGCCCGGCCCGGGCCCGCCGAGCTCGTCGCGCTCCTGCGCCGGCACGCCGGCGACCGCGTCGACCCGCCCCGGGTGGGCCCGATGGGGCCCTTCGCCGAGACCTGCGTGCACCTGAGGGACCTCGCCCGCCCCCTCGGGCTGGACGCCGACGTCCCGCGCGAGGACTGGGTGCTGCTGCTGGACCACCTCGTGTCGCCGGGCGTCGCGCCGGGGCTGACGACGCCGGCCCGCGCCGGCGGCCTCACCCTCCGCGCCACCGACGCCGGGTGGCGGCACGGCACCGGCCCCGCGGTTGCCGGGACGGTGGAGGCCCTCGCGATGGCCCTCACCGGCCGCCGCGCCGCGCTCGCCGACCTCGACGGTCCGGGACGCGAGGTGCTGGCCCGTCGGCCGTGAGCCGGAGCCGCCCCCCGGCGGACCCGGCCCGCCGGGGGTCAGCGCGCGGCCATCGGGAACACCGGCCAGCCGATCTCGGTGCGCCACGCCGCCGGGTCGTCGGTGTCCCGCGGGCCCACCGGGTAGCTCTCCCGCACCGGCCCGGCTACCGCGAGCCCGTTCGCGACCACCCAGGCGCCCAGCTCGCCGTAGGTGACGTCGATGTCGTCGTGCGGCCCGGCGTGGGTGGTCACCGCCAGCTCCACCGCCGGCAGCGTCACGGGGTGCACCCGCCCGCCGGCCGTGGGGCCCGCCGTCCGCCGGTACACGAGCACGTGCCCGCGGCCGGTCTCGAACAGAGCGTTGTCGTAGAGCCCGCCCGGCGGCCCCTCCGGCTCGGCGACGACCGCGTCGAGCTCCGCCATGGCCCCCGCGTACCAGGCGAGGACGCCGTCGAGGTCCACGACGCCCGCGACCGCGGCCACCGGCGTCGCCGGCACCGCCCGCAGCCGAACCTGCAGCGGGGGCGGGTCGGGGTGCAGCAGGCGGCGCAGCGACGCGACGGCCTCCCGGGTGGCGGCCAGCTGGTCCTCCAGCCGCCGCAGGTGGCCGGCCACGAGCTCGGCGCGGTCGCCGGGGTCGGGGGAGCGCACGATGCGGGCGACGTCGGGCAGCGGGACGTCGAGCTCGCGCAGGCGGTGGATCACCTGGGCGGTCGGGATCTGGTCGGCGCTGTAGTACCGGTAGCCGCTCGCCGGGTCGACGGTCGCGGGCTCGAGCAGGCCCGCGTCGTGGTACCGGCGCAGCGTGCGCACGCTCAGGTGGGTCAGCCGGGAGAACTCGCCGATCGCCAGCACGGGCGCACTCTGCACCCTCCCCCGGGGAGAGGGTCCAGCGGTGGACCCTCCCGGACGGGGACGGCGCACGGTGGCGGCATGAGCGCACCGACCGTCATCGACCCCGCCGAGCTCCCAGCCCCCGTCCGCGGCTACCTCGCCGCGCACACCGCCCGCGACGTCGAGACCGCCGTCCGGGCCTTCACCCCCAACGCCGTCGTCACCGACGAGGGCCACACCCACCGCGGCACCGAGGAGGTCCGCCGGTGGTTGACCGAGGCCGGCACCGCCTTCACGTTCACGACCGAGCTGGTCGGCGCCCGGCGCGTCGACGCGACGCGGTGGATCGCCGTCCAGCGGCTGGAGGGCGACTTCCCCGGCGGCGTCGCCGAGCTGCAGTACCGGTTCACGATGGCCGGCGACCTCGTCGCCGAGCTCGTGATCGCACCCTGAGACACGGGCGCCGGGCGTCACGGCTCCTCGCTCGGCAGGCTGTGCCAGGTGTCGTAGGCGACGCCGGCGGCACCCTCGGCGTCGCCGGCGTCGCACAGCCGGATCAGTTCGTCGTGCCGGGTGACCGACGTCCGGCCGCGCAGCGAGCCGAAGCGCAGCCGCTCCGCGCGCCGGACGGTGGGCGTGAACTGCTCGAGCACCGTGGCGAGCGCGCGGTTGCCGCAGACGCGCACCGGCACGCCGTGCAGCTCGTCGTCGACGCGGAGGGCCGTCTCGACGTCGCCGGCCGCCACGGCCTCGGCGAACCGCCGGTTGGCGTCCCGCATGGCGGCCAGGTCCGCCTCGCCGAGGACCGGCACGGCCTCGCGGACGGCGACCTCGTGCATCGCCGCCACGACGTCACGGGCGTCGCGCACGTCCCGGGCGCAGAGCGTGCTGACCACCGTGGACCGCCCCGGCCGGGCGGAGACCAGCCCCCCGTGCGCGAGGCGCAGCAGTGCCTCGCGCACGGGGGTCCGGCTCACGCCCAGCCAGGCCGCCAGCTCGAGGTCCCGTAGCTGCTCGCCGGGGGCGAAGGTGCCGTCGACGATCGCGTCGCGCAGGCGGCGGTAGACGTCGTCGCGCAGGAGGCTGCGGTCGACGCCGGGGGACGTCGGGGGGATCGGCACAGGTGGACCTCGTCTCGGTGCGGGCGGCGACCAGGGAGGGCTTCCCCGGACCGCTGCTGTTGTGCAATATATCGCATACCGGGGGCGTTCGAGGGACATCCGGGCGGACCGACCGGCCCGCCCGCCGATCGAGAGGGAGATCCGATGACCGAGAGCACGCGGCAGGACCGCACCGACGCCGGGCCCACGGTGGTGCTGGTGCACGGGGCCTTCGCCGATTCGTCGAGCTGGAACGGCGTCGTCGCCCGGCTCCTCCGCGACGGCCACCCGGTGGTGGCGATGGCCAACCCGCTCCGCAGCCTGTCCGGCGACGCCGACCTCCTGCGCGACCTCCTCGACGGGCTGGACGGGCCGATCGTCCTGGCCGGCCACTCCTACGGCGGCAGCGTGATGAGCGAGGCGGCCGAGGGGCACCCGCGGGTCCGGGCGCTGGTCTACGTCGCCAGCTTCCTGCTCGAGGAGGGCGAGAGCACCGGCGAGCTGGCCGGCCGCTTCCCGGGCAACGAGCTCGGCGGGGCGCTGCGGCCGGTGCCCGTGCGCGGGCCCGGCGGGCAGCCCGTCGACGACCTCTACATCGAGCAGGAGCGGTTCGGGCCGGTCTTCGCCGCTGACGTGCCGGCCGACGCCGCCGCCCTGATGGCCGTCACCCAGCGGCCGATCATCGGTGACGCCCTGGCCGACAAGGCGACGCGGGCGGCCTGGCGGACCATCCCGTCCTGGACCCTCGTCACCCGCCAGGACCTGGCGGTGCCGGCCGAGGCGCAGCGGTTCATGGCGGAGCGGGCCGGGTCGCACGTCGTCGAGGTGGACGCGTCCCACGCCGTGACCGTGTCGCAGCCGGACGTCGTCGCCGAGCTCATCGAGGAGGCCGTGCGGGCCACCGCCGGCTGACGGCGGCTCGGACCTCAGGCCGCCCCGGCGGCTCGGTCCTCAGGCCGCCGAGGCGGCGTACCAGGCGGCCAGGCGGGCGAAGCCCTCCTCCAGGCGCACCCGCGGGGCCCAGCCCAGGGCCTCGCGGGTGCGGCGCTGGTCGAACCAGTGCGCGGTGGCCAGCTGCTCGGCGAGGAAGCGGGTCACCGGCGGGGTCGAGCGGCGGCCGGTGACCGCCCAGGCCCCCTCGACGACGGCGCCGGCGAGCCAGGCCGCCCGGAAGGGGACCCGCCGCCGCGGGCCGGGCGCGCCCGCCGCCCGGCACAGCCGGTCGATCACCTCGCCGACCGGGCGCGGCTCGCCGTTGGACACGACGAGCGCCTCGCCGTGCACCGGCCCGCACGCGTCGACCGCGGCGACGAGCGCGGCCGCGGCGTTGTCGACGTAGGTGGTGTCGACCAGCGCCGCGCCGGACCCGATCGTCGGCAGCCGGCCGGCGCGGGCGCGCGCGACGATCCGCCCGACGAGCTGCGTGTCGCCCGGGCCCCACACGAGGTGCGGTCGCACGGCGAGGACGGCCAGGGACGCCGAGTCCGCGGCCAGCGCGTCGAGCTCGGCGACGGCCTTGGTCCGCGAGTAGTGCCCGCGGGCGTGCGCCGGGTCGGCCGGCTCGGCGCCGACCCCGGCCAGCGCCGCGCCGGCGTGGGCGACCGACGGCGAGGAGACGTGCACCAGGCGGCCGACGCCCTGCCCGCGGCAGGCGTCGACGACCGCGCGGGTGCCCGCGACGTTGGCCCGCTCGTACTCGGCCCGGGGGCCGGTGACGTCGACCTTCGCCGCTAGGTGCACGACGGCGTCCTGCCGGCGGGCGGCCCGCGCGACGGCGTCCGGGTCGGCGACGTCGCCCAGCACCTCCGCGCAGGGCAGCCTCGACGGCCGGCGCTGCAGCACGGTGACGTCGTCCCCGCGGGCGAGCAGCGCCTCCGCCGTCGTCCGCCCGAGCATGCCGCTGGCCCCGGTGACCAGGACCCTCACGAGCGGCGCCCGCCCGGCCGCCCGGCGAGGAACCGGGCCGCCCGCGCGGCCACCTGCCGGCGGTCGACCTTGGACTGGTGGCGGATGTCGACGGGCAGCCGGGCAGCGGTGAGCACCGCCGCCACCTCGACGCCGGCCGCGGCCCGGACGGCGTCGGCCAGGTCCGGCCCGGCGACCCGCAGGCGCCGCGACCGGCCCCCGGCGCCCTCCGGGACGACGACCACGACGACGACCTGCCCGCCGGCGGGACCGACCCCGACGGCGGCGGCGGCCGCCACGCCGGGCACCCGCTCGGCCCGCTGCTCGATCCCGACGGGCGTGACGGGCCCGGCGGCGGTGGTCACCACGTGCGGCAGCCGGCCCTCGATCCAGAGCCGCCCCTCGGCGTCGAGGTGCCCGACGTCGCCGGTGCGGTGCCAGCCGGGCGGGCGGGAGGCCGCGCGGTCGGTGGCCCACAGGGCGTCGTAGCGGTCCCGCACGTGGGCGGCGCGCACGCACACCTCCCCGGTCACCCCGGGTGCGCCGGTCAGGTCGCCGTCGGCTCCGCCGTCCGCGCGGAGCGGGCTGATCCGCACGTCCACCCCGGCCAGCGGCCGCCCCACGCAGACGCCCTCGCCCTCCCCGGCGGCGGCCACCTCGGCGGCCGAGACGTCGGTGACCGGCAGCGCCTCGGTCATCCCGTAGGGCGTGTGGGCCTCCGCCGAGGGCAGGACGTCGCGCAGCGCCTCGAGCAGGGCGGCGGGCACGGGCGCGCCGGCCGACATGAGCAGCCGGACGCCGCCGAGCGCCGTCCGCTGCGCGGCGGTGAGGTCGGCGGCGGTGGCCACGACCCGGCGCAGCGCGGCGGGGGAGGCGAACACGACCGTGGCGCCGACGGCGGAGACCGCCTCCGCCAGGTCGCGCGCGGTGAGGGAGCCGGGCGCGGTGATGTCGATGTCCGGCACCGCGGTGCCGATGCCCAGCGCCGGGCCGAGCAGCGCGAAGGGCGCGAACGCGGCGACCAGCCGGTCCTCCGGGGTGAGCCGGTAGGTGCCGCGCACCAGCGCGAGCTGCGCGGCGGCCTGGCGCCGGGTGTAGACGACGCCCTTGGCCGGGCCGGTGGCGCCGGAGGTGAACAGGACCGCGCAGTCGGCGTCGCCGGGCGGGACCACCGGGGCCGGGGCACCGCGGCCGGCGTCCTCGACCTCCGCCAGCGTGCGGACGGCGCCGAGCGCCCGCCGGGGGAGCGCGGGCACCGAGCCGGTGGCGATGCGGGAGGCGGGCAGGCCCATCAGGCGGGCGGCGGCGAGCCCCGCGGTGCTGCAGACGACGTGGTCGACCGCGGCGCTGCGCAGCGCCCGCCGCATGCCGCGCAGGCCCAGGCCCTTGTCGGCGACGACGATGACCGCGCCCGCCCGCCACACGGCGTAGACCGCGGCCGTGAGGTCGGCGGACGGCTCGACGAGCAGGCCCACCCGCTGACCGGGCCGGACGCCGGACGCGGCGAGTCCCGCGGCGAGGTGCTCGACCCGCCGGTGCAGCTGCGCCCAGCTCACCGTCTCCCCGCCGACCTCCACGACGGCGGGGGACTCGTCGCCGGCCCGCTCGGTCAGCGACGCCCAGAGCGGGGGCGGGTCGTCGTCGGAGGCCGCGGGCGGGGCCGGCTCGACGGTGCCGGAACCGGGGAGCTCGGTGACCCACTGCGCGACGGCGTCGGCGTACTGCGGGGCGTCCTCGGGGAGCAGGTGCGAGGCGCCCTCGTAGCGGTGCAGCGCGGCGTGCGGCAGCCGCTCGCGCAGGTCGGCCAGGTACCGCTCGCCGAACACCGGGTCGCGGGGCCCCCACAGCAGCAGCGCCGGCACGTCGAGCGTGCGGACGCCCTCCGCGATCGCCTCCTGCACCGGCCGCGAGGGGTGGCCGGGGGAGAAGGGGATGTCGGCGACGAAGTCGCCGACCGCGCGCCGGCGCGCCGCCGTGGCGTACGGGGCGGCGAACGCGTCGCGCACGGCGCGCGGCAGCGGCGGGCGGGAGAGCGCCGTCGTCGCCCGGACGAAGACCGGGGTGCCGACGGTGACGGCCGTGCGGACGCCGGGGGCGTCGGCGGCGCGGATGAGGACCGGGCCCCAGTCGCCCTCGGGCATGGCGACGGCGGTGTTGCACAGCACGACGCCGCGCAGGTCCGCCCGGTGCGCGAGCGCCCAGCCGAGCGAGATGACGCCGCCCCAGTCGTGCCCCACGGTGACGACGGGGCCGGTGACGCCCAGCGCCGCGGTCAGGTCGCCGAGGTCGGCGACCCGCTGCTCCAGCGTGCGGGGCGCGTCCAGCCGCTGCGACCAGCCCATGCCGAGGTGGTCGGGGGCGACCACCCGCCACCCGGGCGGCGCGGCGGCGACCAGCAGGCGCCACAGGTAGGACCACGTGGGGTTGCCGTGGACGCACAGCAGCGTGCCGACGGGGTCCGCGACGCCGTTGTCGAGGACGTGCCACTCGTGCCGCGCGCCGGTGGAGTCGGCGACGGTCACGGTGCGCGACCACGCCGGGTCCAGGCCGGGGAACGGGGGCAGCGCCGGGATGCGGGCCGCCGTGCCGGCGCCCGTCCCCGTGCCCGGAGCCGTCCCGGTGTCCGTCCGGGTGGCGGTCACCAGGCGATCTCGAGGCAGGACACGTTCAGGCCCGAGCCGACGCCCATGAGCAGCACCCGGTCGCCGTCGGCGAGGGTGTCCTGCTGGCCGGCGAGGGTGAACGGGACCGACGCCGGCCCCAGGTTGCCGCGGGTCGGGAACGTCGTCGGCACCAGCGCGGGGTCGATGGAGAACCGGTCGCACATCGCCTTGGTGTGCACCTTGGACACCTGGTGGACGATGTACCGGTCCATGCCGCCGGCCCAGTCGAACTCCTCGGCGGCGTCGGCCCACATGTCCTCGGACAGCGCGAGGCCCGCGTCGAGGAGCCCCTTGAGGTCGGTGCGCATCATCTCGTTGTCGCCGACGCACAGCTCGTGGTGCTCGGAGCCCGACCGGCTCACCGACCCGACGAGGCGGTGGCCCTCCGGGTGCAGGTCGGAGCGGCCCAGCAGCATCGCGACCGCGCCCGACCCGAGGGTCAGTGTGGCGAACTGCGCCAGCACGTCCTTGGACACCGTCTCGGGCCGGTTGAGCTGGTCGATGGTGCGCTCCTGGACGATCCGGGAGTCCTCGCCGTTGACGACCAGCGCGTGGTCGACCATGCCCGACTCGATCATCGCGGCGGCCAGCTCCATGCCGTTGACGAAGCCGAGGCAGGCGTTGGTCACGTCGAAGTTCTGGCACGACCGCGGCAGGCCGAGCTCGTGGTGCACCGCCACCGCGGTCGAGGGCTCGAGGTAGCGGCGGCTGACCGAGGTGTTGATCATCACGCCGATGCGCGCGGGGTCGACCCCGCTCTCGCTGATCGCCTTGGCTCCCGCGGTGGCGGCGCCGTTGACGAACGTCGTCCCCTCGGCCCACCACCGGCGCTCCCGGATGCCGGCGAGCCGCTCGAGCAGGCCGGTGCGCAGGCCCACCCGCTGGTAGGTCTCGCGCAGCCGCTCGTCGATCTCGTCGGAGGTGACGACCTGGGACGCGTCCGCCGTCTCGATGGACAGCACGGACGTGTTGGTGAAGCGGTGTGTCGTGTTGCCCGTCATGTGCGCCGTACCCAGCTCTGAGTCGGGCCGACGCTCCACTGGCCGCCCGGTTCCGGTCGCCCTACCCCCGAACCTCCCCGCCCTACCCATCCGTGACCGGCGGCACCTCCCGGGGCGGGGCCGGGGAGCCGCTGGCAGGGTGGGGGCATGGCCGCCTCCCCTCCCGTCGTCGTGGTGACCGGTGCGAACGGACTGGTGGGCGCCGCGGTGTGCCGGGCGCTCGTCGCGCGCTCGGCGCAGGTGCGCGCCGTCGTCCGCCGGGCCGGCAGCGCGCCCGCGCTCGACGGCGTGACCGAGCACGTCGGCCAGTTCGCCGAGGACGCCTTCGCCCGCGAGGTCACCGCCGGCGCCGACGCGGTGGTGACGACGGTCCACCCGATGGGCTCGCCGCGGGAGGCGCAGCTCCGGGTGGCCGTCGAGGAGACCCCGGCCCTCGCCCGCGCCGCGCGCGACGCCGGCGTCGCCCGGTTCGTGCACCTGTCCACGGCCGGGGTGTACGACCGCTCGCCCGGCGTCGGGGACATCGCCGAGGACGGCCCGCTCCTGCCCGAGGGCAGCGGCGCCTACCCCGACACCAAGAACGCCGCCGACGCCGCGCTCGCGGAGATCGGCGGGCTCACGACGGTGCTGGTCCGCCCGCCGGCCGTCCTCGGCGCCGGGGAGACGTCGGTGTGGAACACGCTGCGCCCGCGCGCGGTCGCCGACGGGGACCGCCGCACCAACCCGGCGCAGACCTGGGCCTGGGTGCACGTCGACGACCTGGCCGCCTTCGTGGCCGACGTCGCCACCGGCGCGGTCGCCACCGCCGACGACCCCGAGCAGGGGCCCGTGCCCGGCCGCGCGACCCCGGTGAACGTGGCCGGGGAGCCGGCGACCTGGCGGGACTACCTCGGCACGGTCACCGGCGCGCTGGGCGTCGAGCCGGAGTGGACCGACGAGCCGGTGTGGACCGGCCGGCTGCTGACCGACCGCGCGCGGCGCTGGGGCTGGGCTCCGCGGGTGTCCCTCGCCGAGGCGCTGGGGGAGCTGCGGGAGGGCCTCGCCCCGCGCGGCTGACCCGCCGTCAGAGCTGCAGGACCCGCGTGGCGGAGAGGTAGGCGGCCGCGACCGCCTCCCGGTCGGACAGGTCGCCGGGGTCGTCGCCGGCCGCACGCGCGAGGGCGCGCACCGCCGCGCCCGGGTCCGGGTCCGCGAGCGCCGCGCACAGCCCCTCGACGACGGCCGCGGTGTCCGCGTCGTCCAGGTCGTCGAGCACGAGCCCGTCGTGCAGCAGCCCGGCCGCCTCGGCGAACACCTCGCGCGCCGCGTCCGCGTCGACGTCGGGCCGCTCCCGGGCGACCGCCTCGGCGGCGGCCCGGAAGCGGGCGAGCAGCAGGTCGCGCGTCAGGTCGGGCACGTCACCGGCCGTCCCTGTGACGGCTGCGGTCCGCCCGGTCCCTGCGGTCCCGGTCCCGGTCGGTGCGGGCGGACTCGCGGTCCTGCCGCGCCGCGACGCGGTCCCGCTCGGCCGCGAGCCGGTCGGCGGCGTCGGCCGCCCGGTCGGCGGAGGCCCGTGCGCGGTCGTCGTCGGCCCACGCCCGGTGGCTCGCGTCGACCTCGCGGTCGATGGCGTCCTGCTCGTCGTCCTCCGGCGCCCCGGCGGCCCGCTCCCCCCATCGCACCCGCCCGGCCGTGCGCTCGTCTGCGGAGGCCTGTCGCTGCTCGGCGGCGGCGGCCCGCTCCCGCGCCTGCCGGTCCCGCTCGTCCGCTGCGTCGTCGCGCTGGTGGGCCGCCTGGTCGCGGTACAGCGCCGCCGCGTCCCGCCGGCGGGCGGCCTGCTCGCCGCGCCGCGCCGCGTCGTCCAGGGCGCGTCCGGCCGAGGCGCGCCGGCCCTCGGCGTCGGCCACCTCCGCGGCGGCCACCTCCGCGGCGGCCAAGGCGGCCTCCGACCGCCACCGGGCGGCCCGCAGCCGCTCGTGCTCGACGGCATGCAGCGCCGCGGCGGCCTCGCTGAGCAGTCCCAGCGCGTCCTCCAGGCGCCCCTCGTGGAGCGCCCGCTCGGCCAGGGTCAGGTGCGTGGCCGCGACGCCGCTCTCGGTGCCGGCCACCGCCTCGGCGTCGCGGCCCAGTCGGCGCCGGAGGTGGTCGACGCGGCGGCGCAGGCGCTCGGAGGTCTGCTCGGCCCGGCGGCGTTGCGCCTGACGGAGGGTCTCCCCGGCCGGCGCGCGACCGTCGGCGTCCTGCTCACCGGTCCGGTCCATGCGCCGAGCGTCCCGCCGCCGGGACCGGGGGACAAGAGCCGGCGGTCGGCCATGTCGCGGTAGCCGGCGGGGACGCCGTCGAGGTCGGTCGTGACGTCGGAGACCCGGCCCGGCTCGATGGTGCCGTCCAGGACGTCGGGCAGCGGCTCTTCGACGTAGGCGCGCGTCGGGGCGGGGCCGCCGGCCAGCCGCACGTCGTGTCGCCCGGCCCGCCCGCCGAGCCCTCCCGCCGGCGCGACGTCGAGCTGCCCGCCTCGGTGCAGTGGCTGCTGGACTCGATGACGACGTCGGCCGCGTTCGTCCGCGACTGCCGCCTGGACGCTGGCGAGCCTGGCGGCGACCCGCTCCCGCCCGGCCGAGCCTCTCGACCGGCCGAGCTGACCCGCAGGTCTCCTGCGGCACCGGCCGCGCGGGGCTACCGGCGCGCGGACGCGGCGGCGAAGGGGCTGAGGACGTCCCGGTCCTCGCCCGTCGTCCCGACCACGATCGGCAGGACCGACCGGTACGCCTCCGGGAACACGAGCACGACGACGGTGGGTGCCTCCAGGCCGGCCGCGACCGAGTCGAGCGGCAACTCGTCGAGGTGCCGGCGGGCCGCGTCGTCGTCGCCCCACACCTCGATGCCGAGCACCCGCGACCCGGACGGCCAGGTGCGGCGGTGCAGGCACGGGCCCTCGCGCAGCAGGCGGACCGGCGGCAGCAGCCGCTGGAGGCGAGCGAGCTCCTCGGGACCGGCGTCGGTCCAGCACAGGTGGATGACCAGCAGCGACATGACGTCCTCCCCGGGAGCGCCTCCGGCGTCGACGGTCGGGACGTTAGGGACGACCGGGCACGGGCGTCTGTACGCACTTCTCCCCGGGCGCCGGGGTCCCGTGGGTGTGGTCCGCCGGGCGCGGGGAGGGGATGCGCGGGCGCGGGCGGCGCTCCCCGGCCCGCGGTACGAGCCCGGTGGGCGGAGCGAGCAGTCCCGCGTCACGGGCGCGCTGGACCGCCATGAGCCGGTCCCGGACGCCGAGCTTCCGGTACAGGTGCTCCAGGTGTTTGTGCACCGTGCGCGGCGAGGTGCGCAAGCGGTGGCCGATCGCCTGCGCGGTGAGGCCCGCACCCAGGAGCCGGAGGACGGCGAGTTCCCGCTCGGTCAGGCCGAGGTCCCGGGCGCGCCCGGACTGCTCGTCCGGCACGCCGTGCAGCACCCGGTGCTGGGCCAGCAGGCAGGCGAGCGCGGGGAGGACCAGGCCGGCCAGCTCGACGTCGGCGTCGCCGAAGTCGTCCTCGGGGCGGCTGACCACGTAGGCCTCGATCCCTTCGCCCACCCGCAGCGGCAGCGAGAGCTGGTGCGTGATCCCGAAGGAACGGGCGAACCCGGCCCACTCGGCCGTCATCCCGGCCGGCGCCACCTCGCGGGGGACGCGGCCGAGCACCTGTGGCGCGGAGCGGCGCGTCACCGCGTACCAGCGGATCAGCGGGTGGGTCGTGGCGTCGGGGAGGACGTCGAGCGCCGGCACCTCCGGCAGGTAGTCGTCCGGCCAGCCGCCCACGACGTGGTCGACCCAGCGGGAGTCGACCGCGTTGAGCGAGCAGCAGGCCGCGTCGAAGGACTCGCGCAGCAGGTCCGCCACCTGCGCGTGGGGGAACTCCCGCGCCAGGGTCTGGCCCTGCAGGAGCTCGCCGACGAGAGCGAGCCAGGCGGCGTGGCATGTCGTGGTGCGCGACACCTTGCTGAGCGTATTGCGACCGTCGCCGATGGTGCAGGGACCTTGGACACCGTCAGCCCGCCGCCCCGGAGCGGTCCGGGGCCACCGCGCGACGCCGTGGCCCCGGACCGGATCGCCGTCAGTGCCGCCGTCAGAAGGGCGGCTCCTCGTCGCGGCCGCCACCGACGGCGGCCGTCGCCCACGGGTCGGCCGGGGCGTCCTGCCCCGCGCCGCCGGCGCCGCTCCGGCTCCCGGAGCCGTTCGCGGAGCCATTCGCGGCGCCGTTCGCGGAGCCGAAGCCGCCGGAGCGGGAGACCTTCGCGACCGTCGCGGTCGCGTAGCGGAGCGAGGCGCCGATCTCGTCGACGTCCAGCTCGACGACGGTGCGCTTCTCGCCCTCCTTCGTCTCGAAGGAGCGCTGCTTGAGGCGGCCCTGCGCCACCACGCGCGACCCCCGCGTCAGCGACTCCGCGACGTTCTCCGCCGCCTCCCGCCACACGCTGCAGCGCAGGAACAGCGACTCGCCGTCCTTCCACTCCTGGGTCTGGCGGTCCAGCGTGCGCGGCGTGGACGCGATGGTGAAGGTGGCAACCGCAGCGCCCGAGGGCGTCCAGCGCAGCTCGGGCTCGCTGGTCAGGTTGCCGATGACGGTGATGACAGTGTCGCCGGCCATGATCCGGTCCTCCGTGTTGTCGGTGCATCGCTCAGGTGAGCACCCGGAGGCTAGGGAGACCCGCCGACAGTTCCGGCTCGCGGCGGCCGGCAACGCGGACTGTCCCCGCCCGCTGGGACGCTCGGTCGTCGGAGGACGGACGACGCGCGAGCGGGGGGACGGCAGGTGGGGGAGACGCGGGCGGGCCAGGTCCTGGAGGCCACCCTGGAGCGGATCACCTACGCCAACCCGCAGACCGGCTACACGGTGGCCCGCGTGGACACCGGCCGCGGCGGCGACCTGGTCACCGTCGTCGGCCCGCTGCTCGGCGCGCAGCCGGGGGAGACGCTGCGCCTGCGCGGGCGCTGGGGCGCCCACCCGCAGCACGGCCGGCAGTTCCACGTCGAGGACCACACGACCGTGCTGCCGGCGACGGTGCAGGGGATCCGCCGCTACCTCGGCTCGGGCCTGGTCCCGGGCATCGGCCCGCGCCTGGCCGAGCGGATCGTCGACCACCTCGGCGCCGACGCGCTGCGGGTGATCGAGGAGGAGCCGGGGCGGCTGACCGAGGTCCCGGGCCTGGGTCCGCAGCGGGCCGGCCGGATCACCGCCGCCTGGGCGGAGCAGCGCGCCGTCAAGGAGGTGGTGCTCCTCCTGCAGGAGCTGGGCGTGTCGACCTCGCTGGCCGTCCGCGTCCACCGCGAGTACGGCGACGCCTCCGTCCGCGTCGTCCGGACCCAGCCCTACCGCCTGGCCGCGGAGGTGTGGGGCATCGGCTTCCGGACGGCCGACACCGTCGCCGCCGCCGTCGGCATCCCGCACGACAGCACCGAGCGGGTCGAGGCCGGCCTGCGGCACGTGCTGTCCGAGGCGACCGGGCAGGGCCACTGCTTCCTGCCCGAGGCCGACCTGGTGGCCCGCGCCGTCGAGCTGCTGGAGGTCCCGGCCCGGCTGGTCACCATCTGCCTCACCCTGCTGGTCGCCGACGCCGCCGTCGTCCGCGAGGAGTACCCGGCCGCCGACGGCGGGCCGCCCACGGTGGGCTACCACCTCGTCCCCCTGCACCGCGCGGAGGTGTCGCTGGCCGCGGGCGTGCGGAGGCTCATGGCCGCCGACGCCGACCGGCTGCCGGCCTTCGCGGACGCCGACTGGGACGACGCGACCTCCTGGCTGCAGCGGCACACCGGCATGGCGCTGGCGCCCGGCCAGCGCGAGGCCGTGCGCCTGGCGCTGACCGAGAAGGTCGCCGTCCTCACCGGCGGCCCGGGGTGCGGCAAGAGCAGCACGGTCCGCTCGATCGTCGCGCTGGCGGCGGCCGAGGGCGCCCGCGTCGTCCTGACGGCGCCCACCGGCCGGGCGGCCCGGCGGCTCACCGAGCTGACCGGCACCCAGGCGGTCACCGTGCACCGGCTCCTGCAGCTGCGGCCCGGTGGCGACGCCGGCTTCGACCGCGACCGGCCGCTGGACGCCGACCTGGTCGTCGTCGACGAGGCCTCGATGCTGGACCTGCTGCTGGCCAACAAGCTGGTGCGGGCCGTGCCGCCGGGGGCGCACCTGCTGCTGGTCGGCGACGCCGACCAGCTGCCCTCGGTCGGCCCCGGCGAGGTGCTGCGCGACCTGCTCGCCGAGAGCTCGCCGGTGCCGTCGGTGCGCCTGACACAGGTCTTCCGCCAGGCCAGCCGGTCGGGTGTGGTCGCCAACGCGCACCGGATCAACGCCGGCACCCCGCCGCAGGTGCAGGGCCACGACGACTTCTTCCTGTTCGCCACCGAGGACGCCGAGGAGACCGCGCGGCTCACCGTCGACGTCGTCGCCCGCCGCATCCCGGCCCGGTTCGGCCTCGACCCCCGCCGCGACGTGCAGGTGCTCACCCCCGTGCACGGCGGGCCCGCCGGCGCCGCCGCGCTCAACCAGCTGCTGCAGGAGGCGCTCACGCCGGCGCGTCCCGACGGCGCCGAGAAGCGCCACGGCGGGCGGGTGTTCCGCGTCGGCGACAAGGTCAGCCAGGTCCGCAACGACTACGACAAGGGCCGCACCGGCGTCTTCAACGGCACCCAGGGCGTCGTCACCGCCGTCGACCCGGCCGCGCAGGTGCTCACCGTGGTCACCGACGAGGACGAGACGATCCCCTACGGCTTCGCGGAGCTCGACGAGCTCGTGCACGCCTACGCCGTCACCGTGCACCGCGCGCAGGGCAGCGAGTACCCGTGCGTCGTCGTCCCGCTGACCACCGGCGCCTGGTCGATGCTGCAGCGCAACCTGCTCTACACCGCGGTCACCCGGGCGAAGCGGCTCGTCGTCCTCGTCGGCTCGCCGCGGGCGCTGGCCCAGGCCGTGCGCACCACGGGGTCCGGACTGCGGCACACCGGCCTCGCCGCCCGGCTCCGCGGCCGGCCGCCGCAGCGGGACGGTTACGCCGACGGCGAACACCGACACGCCGAGCCGGCCGCCTGACCTGCGCGTTCCCACCGAGCGGGTGAAAGGCTTGCGGAACGGCACCGGATGTGTCAGACCCCGCTCGTAGCGTCCGGGTCGACATCTTCCCCGTGTCGGCAAGGAGCACACCATGGCCATCTCCGGCCTCCCCACCCGCAAGCCCACCGGCCGCGTCCCGTGGCCGTGCGTCCTCCTCGAGGGCGAGGAGAAGGCGGGCAAGAGCTGGGCACTGGCCCAGCTGAGCACCAGCGACCGGATCGGTCCGCTCTACTGGATCGACCTCAACGAGGGCGCCGGCGACGAGTACGGCGCCATCCCCGGCGCCCGCTACGAGCTCGTCGAGCACGACGGCTCGTACGCCCAGGTGCTGGCCGCCGTCCAGGCGGTCAAGGCCGAGGCACGGCGCGCGGCCGACGCCGGCGAGAAGCCGGTCGTCCTCGGCATCGACACCGGCTCGGCCATCTGGGACGGGCTCAAGGACTGGGCGAGCGCGCGCGCCGCGAGGTCGTCCCGCAACCGCGAGCTGCTCAAGCGCGACCCCAACGCCGAGATCACCATCAGCCAGAACCTGTGGAACGACGCCGGCTCCCGCTGGCGCAAGCTGCAGACCGAGCTGCTGACCTTCCCGGGCATCGTCGTGGTGACCGCCCGCGGCAAGGAGGTCACCGAGGTCGACGCCAACGGCCGTCCCATCGAGGGCCAGAAGACCTGGTCGGTGCAGATGCACCGGGAGTTCCCCTACGCCGCCAGCGTGTGGGTGCGGCTGCGCCGGGGGCGCCGTCCGCTGATCGTCGGCGCGCGCAGCGTGCACGTGGGCATCAAGCCCAACGACGACCCGGCCCGCGAGGTGACCGACAAGAAGGCCGACGGGCGGCTGCTCGAGTGGCTGGTCTTCGACGCGCTCCGGTGCGACCCGGGCACCGCGCACGTGCGCGACCTCGTCGCCTTCCACGGCGGCGGGCTGCTCGAGCACGAGCGGGAGGACGAGGCGCGCACCGCGCGGGCCGAGCGCCGCACCGGCACCGGCACCGAGCCGGACGTCGCCGCGCTGGTGTCCCGCATCGAGGACGCCGCCGACGACGACGCCCTGCGCGACGTGTGGGGCGAGGCCAACCGGGCCGCGCTGCTCGGCGTCGAGGTCCCGACCGACGGCGGCTCCTACACCGTCGCCGAGCTGATCCAGGCGCGCCACGAGCAGTTCCTCGAGGCGTCGATGGCCAAGCACCCCGCCGGCCGCCGCCGGGTCGCCGCGCAGGCGCACACGACGCCGGCCCCGACCACGCCGGCCGCGGTGGTCGAGGCCGCCCGGGCCGCCGCCGCGGCGATGGCGCCGCGCACCGAGGAGGCCCCCGCGCCGGTCAACCCGCTGCTGGAGCCCTCGCCGACCCCGGACGAGCCGGGCGAGCGCCGGCTCACCGCCGCCCGCCGCGGCGTGCTCGCCAGCCTGGAGAGCCTCGGCGTCACCGACGGGCAGATCGCCGAGCGGTTCGGCCGGCCGGTCGAGCACGTGGCCACCAAGCGGCTGACCGCGCTGGTCCGCGACGTCATCGCCACCCAGCGCAGCGGCCAGTCGGTCGGGCAGCAGGAGATCCCCGCATGACGGCGGTGCTGCCCGCCCGCCCGACCACGGCCGAGCGGCGGGCGGCCCCGAGCCTGGCGGCGGCGGTCCGCGACCTCGACCGCCGCCGGGCCCGGTCCCGCCAGCGGATGATCGGCGCCTCCGAGCTCGGCGAGTGCCGGCGCCGGGCGGCTTACCGGGTCGCCCGGCGACGGCCCACCAACACCCGCACCGGCCTGCAGGCGTTCCTCGGCACCGAGCTGCACCGCGGGGTGCTCCGGGCGCTGCGCCGCCAGTACGGCGGGCTGACGGAGGTGGCGCTGCGCGGCGAGCAGGTCAAGGGCCGCTGCGACTGGTGGCACGCCCCGGTGGTCGAGGACCTCAAGACCACCTCCCGCTTCGGCTTCGAGCGGGTGCTCACCCGGGGCGTGCCCACCAAGCACTGGTTCCAGGTCGCCGTCTACGCCTGGCTGCTGCGCACCGGCCAGACCGCCGACCGGCGGCTCGAGGCCGGCACCGCGCAGGACGTCGACGGGCTGCGCGTGCGGTACCTGTCCCGCGACTCGGGCGAGGACGTCGTCTTCGAGGCCGAGCACGACCCGACGCTCACCGCCGAGGCCATCGTGTGGCTCAGCGACGTCTACGCCACCGTCGAGGACGAGGGCGTCGACGCCGTCCCGCGCGACGGGTTCGGCCCCGGCGTGGACACCATGTGCGACTGGTGCCCGTTCCTCGACGCCTGCTGGGGCCCGCCGGTCGACCCGGAGACCGAGGGCGACGTCTCCCGCCAGTCCCGGCTCACGGTCACCGACCGCGACTACGTCGGGGCCGTGCACGACTACGACGCCTGGCGGGCGGCGGAGAACGAGGCCCGGCGGCACAAGGAGTACGCGCGCGAGCGGCTGCGGGGCCGGTCCGGGCCGGCCGACGACCTGCACTGCGAGTGGTCCGGGGGCGTCCTGCGCGAGCAGGTCGACAAGGACGCCGCCGTCGAGCGGCTGACCGAGCTCGGCGAGGTCGTGCCCACCCGCCGGGTCCGCAGCCCGCGCACCATCCGGGTCACCCGCGACCCCACCCGGCCGGAGCAGGAGGCGCGACCGTGACCACCGTCCCGACGAACGCCCTGGCCGCCGGCGAGGCGGTCCTCACCGGCGACGTCGTCGGCACCGACTTCGGCCTGCCCCTGGTCCGGCCGTCCCGGAGCGGGCGCGAGGGCCGGGTGCGCGTCGTGCGGGCGCGCTGCCGGACCTCCGGCGGGGTCGTCGTCTGGTTCACCGACGGCACCAAGACCCCGCCGCTGCACGGCCGGACCGGCTGGGTCCCGGCCGACCCGGGAGCCGCGGCCACCCGCCCAGGCGGGTGACCGGGCGGCGTCAGGACGCCCCGCGGCGCTCCTGCCGGTCCTCCTCGGCCACGGAGCGGTGGAGCTCCTCCGCCGCCTGGGCCTCCACGTCGAGCCCGTCGAGGGTCGCCTCGACCTCCTCCAGCCGCTCCCACCAGACGCGCACCGCGTCGAGGTCGGCGAGGTCCGCCGGCTCGAGGGCGAGCAGCCCCCGGATCGACACGTCGGCCGCCTGGAGGACGCCGGAGTCGTCGTCGGGCGAGCGGGCCCGCGAGGCCCAGAACACCTCCGCCCACAGCGAGGCGATGCCCGAGGCGCCGGCCGGCGGCACCTGGAGCGGGAACGCCCGGCGCCGGGCCCGGGCGACGGCGACCAGGCGCAGGGTGAGCAGCTGCCGCACCGGCCGCAGGAAACCCGGCGCCAGCGCCACGCGGTCCCGCGCCGAGCGGGCGGCCACGAGACGCTCGCCGGCCGCGGTCACCCGCTGACCCGCCCGCCGCGTGTGCTCCCACAGCTCGTACGCCGTCAGCTGCGCGGGATCGCCGGGCGGGTCCTCGGCGTCCGGCCCGTCGCTCACGCCCAGGGAGGGTAGAGCGTCCCGCCGACAGGTCGCGGCAGCCGCGCTCCGCCGGCACCGGAGTCGCGCGCGTCGCACCTGCCGGGAGCCGACCCCTTGCCGCGGACCCCGGGCGCGCCCACCATGCTCTCCCGGGAAGCGGACGGGAACGAGTCGGAATGGACCTCCACCACACGGTCGCCCACGGACGGCACCGCCGCAGGCGCACCCGCCTGCGGGGCGTCGCGTTCGGCCTCGCGCTCGCGCTCCTCACCGGGGTCGCCGTCGCCGCGTTCCTCTGGCCCAGCGGCCCGGCCTCCCCGGGTCAGGCGGAGGCGGCCCCCACCTCGGCCGGCGCGGGCGGCGACGGGCACGAGGGGCACGAGGGGCACTCCTCCGCCCCGTCGGACCCGGCCCGCGCGTCCTCCCTCGGCGCCCCGGCACCGGCGTCGAGCGCCGCGAGCCCCGGCCCGGGTCGCGCGGTCCCCGTCGGTCGCGCGCCGCACCATGCGGCGATCGCGCCCGACGGCCGGTTCGCCTACGTCGCCGATCCCGCCGCCGGTGCGGTCATCCGTTTCGACACCGCCCTGGGCGCGGCCGTCGCGGCGATCCCCGTTCCCGAGGCGCCGCCGCAGCTGGTCACCTTCGCCCCGGACGGCTCGCGGGCCTACGTGTCCGCCTACGACGAGGGCTTCATCGTCAACGCCGTCGTCACCATCGACACCCGCAGCGACACCAGGGTCGGCGCCGTGCCGGTCGGACGGGGCCCGTACGCCGCGGCCACCACCCCCGACGGGCGGCTCCTCTACGTGCCGTACTTCGACGAGGACCACCTCGACGTCCTCGACACGACGACGGGCGCGCTGGTCGACCGCATCGAGGTCCCGCCGTCCCCGCACTGGGTCGCCTTCCCCCCGGACCAGGGGTCCGTCTACGTCACGAACCACTTCTCCGACGTGGTGACGGTGCTGGAGCTCGGGAGCCACCGGGTGGTGGCGTCGATCCCGGTGGGCGACGGCCCGCACAGCCTGGAGGTCTCCCCGGACGGGACGCGCATCGCGCTGGTCGACTACATCAGCGACGACGTCGTGCTCATCGACCCCGCCACGAACGCCGTGGTCGGCACCGTGCCCGCGGTGGGCGCCGGGCCGCAGGACGTGACCTGGGCCCCGGACGGCCGTCACCTCTACACGGCCAACGTCGACGACGGCACCGTCGCGGTCGTGGACGTGCGCTCCGGCGTCGTCACCGCGCGGATCCCGACCGGCGCCGACCCGACGAGCGTGTCGGTCACCCCCGACGGGCGACGGCTGCTCGTCACCAACTTCGGCGACGGGACCGTCCGGCTGCTCGACGCCGCGGGCTGACGGGGCGCCGCCCCGTGCCTAGGCGGGAGCGCCCCCGCCGAACACCGGGTCGCGCTTCTCGATGAAGGCGCGGGCGGCCTCCGCGTGGTCGGCCGTGGCGAAGGTGGCGAGGTGGTGGGTCACCTCCACGTCCATGTACTCGTCGAGCGGGGCGGTCAGCGCCAGCGCGACGTTCTCCTTCATCGACGCCAGCGCCGTGCGCGGCCCGTCGGCCAGCCGGCGCGCCACCGCCATCGCCTCGCGCTCGAGCGCGTCCGGTGGCAGCACGGCGTTGACCAGCCCGAGCCGCAGGGCCTCGTCGGCCGACAGCCGCGGCGAGAGGTACAGCAGCTCACGGGCGCGCGCCGGGCCCACGAGCCGCACGAGGAACCACGCGCTGCCGTAGTCGCCGGCCAGCGCCACCCTGGCGAAGGCCGTGGTGAGCACCGCCGACGACGCCGCGTAGCGCAGGTCGCAGGCCAGCGCGAGGGACAGGCCCGCCCCCGCCGCGGGCCCGGGCAGCACCGCCACGGTGGGCTTGGGCATCCGCCACAGGCGCCCGCTGGTGGCGCGCTGGCTCGTGCGCTGCCGCCGCTCCGCCGCCGCGCCGGGCGCGCCGGGTGAGCGCTCGGCGAAGCCCTTGACGTCGCCGCCCGCGCAGAACGCGCCGCCCGCGCCGGTGAGCACCACGGCGCCGACCGCGTCGTCCTCCTCGACCCGCGCGAGCGTCGCGGCGAGGGCGGTGAGCATCTCCTCGGACAGCGCGTTCCGCCGCTCGGGGCGGTTGAGCGTGAGGACGGCGACCCCGTCCTCCACCCGGGCGAGCAGGTGGTCGGTCCCGGTCTCGATGCCGGTCCCGGTGCCGGTCTCGGTGCCGGTCCCGGTGTCCGCTCTGGTGTCCGTCACGTCTCCTCCTCCAGCGGGACGACCTCGAGGCGCACGCCGCCGAGGTCGGTGGTGCGGGGTGTGGCGCCCGGCAGCGCCAGGCGCGCCGCGGTCACCGCGGCGACGTCGCCCGCCCCGGCGACGAAGACCAGCTGCTGGCGGCCGCCGTCGAGCCGCAGCCGGGCGCCGTCGTCCGCGGGCACCTCCAGCAGGTCCGCCCAGCGGCGGGCCACCGCGGCCGGGTCGGGGACGGCGACGGTGACCTCGCGCAGCCCGCCCGCGCACGCCGGGCTCCGCCCGGTCCAGGCGGGGCCCGCCCACCGCCACGACCCGGCCGGGGCGACGGTGTCGAGGGCGAGGAGCACGCCGCCGGTGTCCCGGGGGTGCAGGTGCACGTCGACGACGTCGGGCAGCTCGGCGCGGTGCACCTCCCGCACGCCCAGCGCGGCCAGGCGGGCGGCGGCCGGGAGCCCCGGCGGGCCGTCGGCCATGAGCATGTAGCCGCCGTCGCCGCCGTGCCGCGCGAGCCACCGGCCGGCCGCCGTGCCGGGCTCCGCGGGCGAGACCACCTCGACGAAGTCGCAGCCCGCCGCGAGGACGGCGTTGGTGAGGCCGAACGCGCCGACGTCGGGGTCGTGGTGCGGCTCGGGTGCGGCGAGCAGCTCGCGCAGTGCCTGCTCCAGCGGTGCCCGCTCCGCCGCGGCGAGCACGAGCTGGCGCAGGCGGACCACGCGGCCAGTCCAGCACGCGGGGGAACCGGCGACAAACCCGGCAACGCGGCGGCGACCAGCGGCGGCGACCAGCGGCGACGCGCCGCCGCCGTCCGGCGTCGCGGGTGGTTGGCTGGGCCCCCACCTGCGAGAAGGGTCCGAGATGTCGCTCCTGTCCAGCTTCGCCGAGGCACTGGCCTCCGGCTCCCTCGAGGTCGTCGACCTCACCGCGCCGCTGTCGTCGACGACGCCGGTCATCCAGCTGCCGCCGCCGTTCGCGCAGACGGCGCGGTTCGAGCTGGAGGAGCTCAGCCGCTACGACGACCGCGGCCCGGCCTGGTACTGGAACAACTTCCGCACGGGCGAGCACACCGGCACCCACTTCGACGCGCCCAACCACTGGGTCACCGGCCGCGACGGCGACGACGTCGCCTCGGTGCCGGTGCGCCGGCTCGTGGGCCCCGCCGCCGTCCTGGACTTCTCCGACCGGGTGGCGCAGGACCCCGACTTCCTCCTCGAGGTCGAGCACGTGCGCGAGTGGGAGGCGGCTCACGGGCCGCTGCCCGAGGGCGGCTGGCTGCTGTACCGCACCGGCTGGGACACCCGGGCCTTCTCGCAGGAGGACTTCCTCAACGCCGACGAGAGCGGCCCGCACACCCCCGGGATCTCGCCCGGCTGCGCCCGGTGGCTGGCCGAGGAGGCGCCGGTGATCGGCCTTGGGGTGGAGACCGTCGGCACCGACGCCGGCGCCGCGCACTCCTTCGACCCGCCGTTCCCCTGCCACGCGGCCCTCATGGGCAGCGGCAAGTACGGGCTGACGCAGCTGCAGAACCTCGACCGGCTGCCGCCGACCGGGGCGCTGCTGGTGGCCGCACCGCTCCCGATCGTCTCGGGGTCCGGCTCGCCGGCGCGGGTGCTGGCCCTGGTCGAGCGCGGGTGAACGTCGCCCAGGCGGTCGGGGAGACGCTCGTCCGCTGCGGCGTCGGCACGGTCGTCGGCGTGGTGGGGTCGGGCAACTTCCACGCCACCAATGCGATGGTCGCGGCCGGCGCCCGCTACGTCGCGGCCCGGCACGAGGGCGGCGCGGCCACGATGGCCGACGCGTACGCCCGGATGAGCGGCACCGTGGCGGCGGTGAGCCTGCACCAGGGCTGCGGGCTCACCAACGCGCTGACCGGCATCACCGAGGCGGCCAAGAGCCGAACCCCGCTGGTGGTGGTGACGGCGGAGGCGACCTCGCCGCGGTCGAACTTCGCCGTCGACCAGACCGCGCTCGCCGAGGCGGTCGGGGCGGTGCCGATGCGGGTGACCGCGGCGCGGGACGCGATCGCGGTGGCGACCCGGGCGTTCGCCACCGCGCGGGACGACCGCCGCGTCGTCGTGCTCAACCTGCCGCTGGACGTGCAGGCCGAGGAGGCCCCCGACGGGCCCGGGACCGCGCCGGAGGTCCCGGCCGTGCCCGCGCCGGCACCGGCGGACGTCGCGGCCCTGGCCGCGGCCCTCGGGCGGGCCCGGCGCCCGGTCTTCGTCGCCGGCCGCGGCGCGCGCGGGTACCGGGCCGAGCTGGCCGAGCTGGCCGGCCGGTGCGGCGCCCTGCTCGCCACGTCGGCGGTGGCCCGCGGGCTGTTCCGCGGCGACCCGTGGGACCTCGACGTCTCCGGCGGCTTCGCCACCCCGGTCGCCGCCGAGCTGATCGCCGGGGCCGACCTCGTCGTCGGCTGGGGCTGCGCGCTGAACATGTGGACCACGCGCCACGGCCGGCTGATCGCCGACGGCGCCGTCGTCGTCCAGGTGGACCTCGAGGCCGGGGCGCTCGGGGCGCAGCGCCCGGTCGACCTCGGGGTCGTCGGCGACGTCGGGGCGGTGGCCCGGGCGGTGGGCGCCGCCGTCGACGGCGGGGCGGCCGGCTACCGCACCGACGACGTGCGCCGGGCGCTGGGCGCGCGCCGCCGCTGGCGCGACGAGCCCTACGACGACGCCGGTGGCGACGGGCTGGTCGACCCGCGGACGCTCACCGCCGCCTTGGACGACCTGCTGCCGGCCGAGCGCGTCGTCGCCGTCGACTCCGGCAACTTCATGGGCTACCCGAGCATGTTCCTCGACGTCCCCGACGAGCGCGGGTTCTGCTTCACCCAGGCGTTCCAGTCGGTGGGGCTGGGCCTGGCCACCGCGATCGGCGCGGCGCTGGCCCGGCCCGACCGGCTGCCGGTCGCCGCCCTCGGCGACGGCGGCGCGCTCATGGGCGCCTCGGAGCTGGAGACCGTCGTCCGGCTCGGCCTGCCCATGGTCGTCGTCGTGTACGACGACGCCGGCTACGGCGCCGAGGTCCACCACTTCGGGCCCGACGGGCACCCGCTGGACACCGTGCGGTTCCCCGAGACCGACTTCGCGGCGATCGCCCGCGGCCACGGGTTCGCGGCGGTGACCGTCCGGGAGGCCGGCGACCTGGCCGGGGTGGGGGAGTGGCTCGCCGGGCCGCGGGACACCCCGCTGCTCGTCGACGCGAAGGTGGCCCGGGACCGGCCGTCGTGGTGGCTGGAGGAGGCCTTCCGCGGCCACTGACCCCGCCGTCAGGCCGGGAGGGGCTCCGGCCGGGGGGAGCGCTGCGCCGCCGCGGCGGAGGCCAGCGCGCTGCCGAGCACGACGGCGGCGGCGAGGGCGGGCAGCGCCAGCGCGGCCTGCGCGCCGAACCGCTCGACGACGCCGCCGGTGAGCGCCGACGCGGTGGCCTGCCCGACGACGACCGCCGAGCCGAGCATCGTCATCGTGGTGGTCGACCGGCCGGCCGGGCTCAGCTGCGCGGCGAGGCTGTACTGGCTGACCAGGGTGGGGCCGACGCCGAGGCCGAGCACCGCCAGCGCGGCGAGCAGCACGGGCACCGAGTCCGCGGAGGCGTAGAGCAGCGTGCCGGCCAGCAGCAGCCCGCCGAAGACGATCCACCGGGCGCGCAGCGAGAAGCGCGCCGGCAGGGCGGCGGAGCCGAGCGCCAGCGCCGCCGAGCCGATGCCCATGACGCCGTAGAGCAGGCCGGCGCGGTCGCCGTCGCCGTCGGCGGCGAGGAAGCCGGTGAGCGAGGTGAGCGTCGCGCCGAAGAACAGGCCGATGCCGAGCGCGCCGGCGACGACGGTGACCAGCGGGACGCGGGCCAGCTCGCGGGCGGGCGCCGGGGCGACCGCCGTCTCCCGCGCGGCGTCGTCGACCCGGCCGGTGGGGTGCAGCGCGAACCAGGTCACGAACACCAGCGTCAGCACCGCCGCGGCGGTGACGGCCAGCGACGGCGCCACCGCGGTGGCCAGCAGGCCGACGACGAAGGGCCCGACGATGAAGACCACCTCGTCGGCCGCGGACTCGTAGGCCATCGTGCCGGTGAGCACCTTCTCGCGGCGGCTCGCGGCGACGGCCCGCCGGATGATGGCGACGAGGCGGGTGCGCGACATCGGCGCGACCTGCGGCGCGGAGACGCCGATCAGCACGGCGAGCGCGAGGACGGCGGCGTCCGGGGCGCTGCCGCCGACGACCGGCGGGAGGGCCGCGAGCAGGGCCGCGTTGACCACCCCGACCGGGACGAGCACGCGGCGCTGCCCGAGGCGGTCGGCGGCCGCGCCCAGCAGCGGGCCGGCCAGCGCGGTGCCGAGGCCGGCGACGGCGGAGGTGAGGCCGCCGAGGACGACCGAGCCGCGCTCGGCGACGACCAGGGTGAGCAGGCCGACGGTGATCATCGCGAACGGCAGCCGGGCGGCGAACGCGACGGGGAAGTAGGAGACGCCGGCGTGCTGGAGCAGCGCGCTGCCGGGACGGCGGGTGTGGAACATGACCTCTGCTGGGGTGTTCGAGCGCGCCGCCTTGCTCGAACAGCAGGTAGTTGCACGGGTTCCCGGGGGAACCGCACGAGCATACCCGCCGGCCCGCGCGGGCCGGTCAGAAGACCGCGTAGCCGCCGTCGACGAGGACCGTGGTGCCGGTCTGGTAGCTGGACGCGTCGGCGGCGAGGTAGACGGCGATGCCCCCGAACTCCTCGGGCCGGCCCCAGCGGCCCATCGGCACGCGGGAGATGACCCGGTCGGTGAACACCTGCGAGGACTGGGCCGCGGCGGTCATGTCGGTGGCCGTCCACCCGGGCAGGACGCCGTTGACGCGGATGCCGTGCCGGGCCAGCTCCACGGCGGCCGACCGCACGAACGCCGTCAGCCCCGCCTTGCTCGCGCCGTAGGCGTGGTTGCGGGCGGTGCCGCTGATGGCGGCGAGGCTGGCCACCGCGATGACCGACCCGCCGGTGCCCTGCTCCACCATCGCCCGGGCGGTCTCGCGCAGCGTCCAGAAGGCGCCGTCGAGGTTGGTGGCCATGACGGTCCGGTAGTCGGCGGCCGTCGTCTCGACCAGGGGCGTGAGCGGGACACCGAGGCCGGCGTTGACCACGACGACGTCGAGGCCGCCGAGCAGCGCCACCGTCTCCCGCACGCCCGCGGCGACGGCCGCCTCGTCGGAGACGTCGACCTGCTGGGCGTGCGCCACGGCGCCGTCGGCGGCGAGTGCGTCGGCCGCGGCGCGCACCCGCTCGGCCCGCCGTCCCCACAGCGCCACCGACGCCCCGTGGCCGGCGAGCGCCCGGGCCATGGCCAGCCCGATGCCGGACCCGCCCCCGGTGACGAGCGCGCGGCGGCCGGTTAGGTCGAACAGGGCGCTCACGCGAGCCGCCGCCGGACGACGGCGACCTGCTCCGGGGAGCCGATGAGCGCGCCGATCTCGTCCTGCTCGGCCTGCAGCCCCTCGGCCAGTGGCACCCGGCCGGCGAGGTCGAGCAGCCGCTTGGTGGCCCGGGTGGCGCTGCGGCTGTGCCCGGCGATCCCCGCGGCGAGGGCCTGCGCCTCGGCGAGCGGGTCGGCCGCCTCCCGGGTGGCCAGGCCCAGCCGCGCCGCCTCGCTGCCGCTCACCCGGCGCCCGGTGAGTGCCAGCTCCTTGGCGACGTCGCGGCCGACCAGCTCGGGCAGGATCTGGGTGCCGCACATGTCGGGCACCAGGCCCCACTGCACCTCCATGACCGACAGCTGCGCGTCGGGGGCGACGAGGCGGATGTCGGCGCCGAGCGCGACCTGCAGGCCGCCGCCGAAGGCGAACCCGTGCACGGCGGCGATCACCGGGGCGGGCACCAGCGACCAGACGTGCACGGCCTGCTGGCCCAGCGCCCGGGCGGCGCCGAGCGGCTCGCGGGGGACGACGACCCGGCTGCCGTCGGCCATCGCGGCGAAGGAGGCGAGGTCCAGGCCGGCGCAGAACGCCCGGCCGGCGCCGGTGAGCACGACCGCGCCGACGTCGTCGCGGTCGACCAGCGCGGTTCCGGCGGCGACCAGCGCCTCGAACATCGCCGGGTCCAGGGCGTTGAGCTTCTCCGGCCGGTCCAGCCGGACCGTCGCCACGCCGTCGGTCACCTCGAGCGCCACCCGGCGCGAGACGTCGTCGTCCACCCGGCCTGTCTAGGGGCGGGGTGACACGGGTGTCAACGACGGAGGTCCTCTGCCGGCCGCGGCGGGCGGCCCCGGCGTCCTCGTCCCCGCGCCGGCCAGCCACCGCCGAACAGGGCGAGCAGCACCAGCACGGGCTGGAAGAAGAGGCGGACGAGCCGCGCCCGGTCGGTGTCGAGGCCGAAGGCGTCGGTGCCCTCGACGTACTGGGCGACGTTGCCCGGGAAGACCACCACGAGGAACGCCGCCAGCAGCGCTCCGACGAGCCGCCGCCTGCGGGGGAGCGCGACGAAGGCCGCCCCCAGGGCGATCTCGGCGACGCCGGAGACCACGACCGTCAGGTCCGGGTCGGCGGGGAACCAGCCCGGCATCTGCGCCTGGAACTCCTGCCGCAGGGTCGTCAGGTGGAGCACGCCCGCGCCGACCATCGCCGTCCCGAGCAGGAGGCGGACGGCGGTGCGGGCGGCGGAGGACATGCCCGCACGGTAGGCGGGCCTCCCGCGCCGGTCCCTCGTCGGCGGGGCCCCGCGCGGCTGGCAGCCTGGGGCGGTGCGCGCGGTGGTGATCGACTCGGTCCGGGCCCGGCCTCTCGTCCGGGAGGTGCCCGGACCCGCGGCCCCGCCCGGCGGCGTGGTGCTGCGGGTGACGGCCACCGGGGTGTGCCGCAGCGACTGGCACGCCTGGGCGGGGCACGACGACGACGTGGTGTTCCCGCACGTGCCGGGCCACGAGCTCGCCGGCGTCGTGGCCGAGGTCGGGACCGGCGTCACCCGCTGGCGCGCCGGCGACCGGGTGACCGTCCCGTTCGTCTGCGGCTGCGGGCGCTGCGCGTGGTGCCTCGCCGGGGAGGCCCAGGTCTGCCCGGACCAGCAGCAGCCGGGGTTCACGCACTGGGGCTCCTTCGCCGAGCACGTGGCCCTGCACGCAGCCGACGCCAACCTGGTGCGCATCCCGGACGCCGTCGACGACACCGCCGCGGCCGCGCTGGGGTGCCGGTTCGCCACCGCCTACCGCGCCCTGGTCGGCCGCGCGCGGGTCCGCGCGGGGGAGTGGGTCACCGTGGTGGGCGCCGGCGGGGTGGGGCTGAGCGCCGTCATGGTCGCCCGCGCGCTGGGGGCGCGGGTGGTGGCGGTGGACCGCAACCCCGGGGCCCTCGCCGTGGCCGCCGACCTGGGCGCCGAGCACACGGTGCCCGCCGACGGCCGCGACGTCCCGGCGGCCGTCGCGGACCTGACCGGCGGCGGGAGCGCCGTCGCCGTCGACGCGGTGGGCAGCGAGCAGACCTGCGCCGACTCGATCCTTAGCCTGCGCCGGCGGGGGCGGCACGTGCAGGTCGGGTTGCTGCCGCCGGTTGACGGGCACCCGCGGGTGCCGATGGCGCGGGCGATCGCCTGGGAACTGGACCTGCTGGGCAGCCACGGGATGGCCGCGGCGGACTACCCGGAGATGCTGGCGCTGGTCGAGCGCGGGGTGCTGCAGCCGCAGCGGCTGGTCGAGCGCACGATCGGCCTCGAGGAGGCGGCCGCGCTGCTGCCGGTGTTCGACCGGGCGACGGTCGCCGGCATGATCGTGGTCGACCCCGCCCGCTGACGCCGGCCGGCCCGGCCGGGTGGGTGCCCCGCGTGCCTCTCCCGCCCGGGCGGAGGTCAGGCTGGAGCCGTGATCGACGAACCGGGCCGCGCGTCCTCGCCGACGGACCCGTTCGTCCGGGTGCGCGGCGCCCGCGAGCACAACCTGCGCGACGTCGACGTCTCCGTGCCGCGGGACGCCCTGGTCGTCTTCACCGGCGTCTCCGGATCCGGGAAGTCCTCGTTGGCCTTCGGCACGATCTACGCGGAGGCGCAACGCCGGTACCTCGAGTCCGTGGCCCCGTACGCCCGGCGGCTCATCCACCAGGTCGGCGCACCCGCCGTCGACGAGATCACCGGACTGCCGCCGGCGGTGGCGCTGCAGCAGAGCCGGGGCACTCCCAGCAGCCGGTCGACCGTCGGCACCGTGACGACGCTGTCCAACTCGCTGCGGATGCTGTTCTCGCGCGCCGGCACCCACCCGCCGGGGTCGACCGGCCGGCTGGACTCCGACGCCTTCTCGCCCAACACCGCCGCGGGCGCCTGCCCCGAGTGCTCCGGTCTGGGCAGGGTGCACCTGGTGACCGAGGACAGCCTGGTCCCCGACGCATCGCTCAGCATCCGGGACGGCGCGATCGCCGCCTGGCCGGGGGCCTGGCACGGCAAGAACCTGCGCGACATCCTGGTCGAGCTCGGCCACGACATCGACCGGCCGTGGCGGGACCTGCCGCGAGCCGAGCGCGACTGGATCCTGTTCACCGACGAGCAGCCGGAGGTCACCGTGCGCCCCGTCCGCGGGGTGGGTCAGATCCAGCGCGACTACCAGGGCCGGTACACCGGCGCACGGGCCTACGTGCTGCACACCCTGGCCACCACCAAGAGCGCGACCATCCGGCAGCGGGTCCTGCGGTTCGTGCAGACGTCGACCTGCCCGGTCTGCTCGGGCAGCCGGCTGCGGCCCGAGTCCCTGGCCGTCACCGTCGGTGGCCGCAACATCGCCGAACTGGCCGCCCTGCCGCTGACCGCGCTCGTCGAGACGCTCCGCCGGGCACCGCAGGCGACCGACGTCGCGGCGCGGATCACGGCGGACCTCCTCGGCCGGATCGAGGTCCTCACCACGTTGGGCCTCGGCTACCTCAGCCTGGACCGCACGACCCCGACCCTGTCACCGGGCGAGCTGCAACGGCTGCGGATCGCGACCCAGCTGCGGTCGGGGCTGTTCGGCGTGGTGTACGTCCTGGACGAGCCGTCCGCGGGGCTGCACCCGGCCGACGCCGAACCGCTGCTGGAGGTCCTGGACCAGCTGGTCGCGGCCGGCAACTCGCTGTTCGTCATCGAGCACGACATGGCGCTGGCCCGCCGCGCCGACTGGATCGTCGACGTCGGGCCGCTGGCAGGGGAGCAGGGCGGCCGCGTCCTGTACAGCGGGCCCGTCGCCGGCCTGTCCCACGTCGAGACCTCGGTGACCCGGCGCTTCCTCGTCGACCGGGAGCCGCCGGTCGGGCGGCCGCGACGGCAGCCCACGGGGCACCTGCGGCTGGGTGGCATCGACCGGCACAACCTGCGCGACGTCGAGGCGGGGTTCCCGCTCGGGGTCCTCACCGCGGTCACCGGCGTCTCCGGCTCGGGCAAGTCGACGCTGGTCAGCCAGGTGCTGGCCGACGTCGTCTCCCGGCGGCTCGGCTTCCCCGCGACGGCCGGGGACGGCGCCGACGACGCCGGGAACGACCCGACCGCCGATGCGGACGAGCTCGTCCAGGACACCGCGGGGGTGACGGTGCAGGTCGAGGGGCCCGCGGCCGTCGACCGTCTGGTGCGCGTCGACCAGAGGGCCATCGGCCGGACCCCCCGGTCCAACCTGGCCACCTACACCGGGCTCTTCGACGCGGTGCGCAAGCTCTTCGCGGCCACCGAGGAGGCCCGCAGGCGCGGCTACGGCGCCGGGCGGTTCTCCTTCAACGTGGCCGAGGGGCGCTGCCCCACGTGCCAGGGCGAGGGCTTCGTGACCGTGGAGCTGCTCTTCCTCCCCGGGACGTACTCGCCCTGCCCGACCTGCCACGGTGCGCGGTACGACCCCGAGACGCTGGAGGTCACGCACCGCGGCAAGAACATCGCCGAGGTGCTCGACCTGACCGTCGACGCGGCCACGGAGTTCCTCGCCGACCTCGCGCCGGTGGCCAGGAGCCTGCGCGTGCTGCAGGAGGTCGGTCTGGGCTACCTGCGCCTCGGACAGCCGGCGACGGAGCTGTCCGGCGGCGAGGCGCAGCGGGTGAAGCTGGCCAGCGAGCTGCAACGGGCCCGGCGGGGGCACACGCTGTACGTCCTCGACGAGCCGACCACCGGGCTGCACCCCGCTGACGTGGAGCTGCTGGTGCGCCAGCTCCACCAGCTCGTCGACGCGGGCAACACCGTGGTGGTGGTGGAACACGACATGGACGTCGTCGCCGACGCCGACTGGGTCATCGACCTCGGGCCCGGTGCCGGTGACCAGGGCGGCAGGATCGTGGCCGCCGGCACGCCGGAACGGGTGGCTGCCGCGCCGGGGAGCCGGACCGCCCGCTTCCTCGCCCCTCGGCTACCGGTGGCGGAGGTCCCTCCGTCGTCGGGCCGCTCGGCGGTCCGGTGAGACGGCCTCCGGCCTGACCCGGCCGGTGACGACGGGGCCAGCCGGCCGGTGGCCGTCGACCTGTTCCGGGACGCGACGCCGAGCGAGAGGTCACGCGCGTGGCAGTCGCCCTGCCGGTCAGGGCGTCTCCGAGCGTGTCGGGCACACCGACGTCACCATCACGCTCACGGTCCACCCGCACGTGCACCCCGGCATGGTGCGAGGAACCGCCGACCGCTCCGTCGCGCCCCTCGACGGCTGACCGGACCGCGGAGCGTCAAGCCGGTGTCACGGGGCCTTCCCGCCCTCGGACATGGAAGCGCCCCGGGCTCCTGACCTGCAGGAACACCGGGGCGATGCTGTGTCCGAGGGGGGACTTGAACCCCCACGCCCGATAAAGGGCACTAGCACCTCAAGCTAGCGCGTCTGCCATTCCGCCACCCGGACGAGTGCGAGACAGAGACTACCCGACGGGTCCCGACCGCCCGCAGGGGCACCCCGTCGTGTCGGGGGCCGGACCCCCTCCCGCGGGGACGCCCACGCCCCTAGCCTGCCCGCCGTGCCCCCGCCGGACGCCCCGCCCACCTGGTCCGCGCGCCGTGCCACCGGGGCCGTCGTCCTCGGGGTCGGCGTCGCCGCCGGGGCCGCGGCGGTCACCCTGCTCTGGCGCCTCATGCGGTCGGTCACCGCCGTCGGCGGGTCGTGCGCCGACGGCGGCCCGTACGTCTCCGCCCAGCCCTGCCCCGACGGCACGGGCGCCACGATCGGCCTGCTGTTCGTCCTCGTGCCGCTGTTCCTCGGCGGCACCTGGTGGGGGGCCCTGCGCGCGCAGGCGCCGAACCCGGTCCTGCTCGGCTGGCCGGCGCTGTTCCTCACCCTCGGCTGGCAGTTCCTCCGCGACGGCGTCGACCCGCCCGCGGGCGCCGGCGACATCAGCCTCGGCTACCTGATCTGCGGCGTCGTCTTCGTGCTCATGGGCGCCGCGCCGCTGCTCCTCCTGCTGAGCGCCTGGCGCGGGTCCCGCCGCACCCGCCGCGCACAGGCCGGGCCGCCGCCCGTCGTCACGACCTTCCCGCACCTGCGGGACCACCGCCCGTCCCGGGGAAGCGCCGAGCCCGACCTGCCCGGCGGCGACGACCCCCGCGACCTCACCGGACGGCTCGAGCGCCTCGCCGCCCTGCACGCCTCCGGCGCGCTCACCGACGCCGAGTTCCGCGCGGCGAAGGCCGCCACCCTGGGCGAGGGGGCCGGCCGGTGACCCGCCGGGCGTGGTGGTGGGCGGGCTACGCCGTCTGCGCGGCGGCGGGTGTGCTCGGCGGCGACGCCCTGTTCGACCTGCTCGCCGGCTGAGCCGGGCCCGTAGGCTCGCGCGGGTGGAGCGAGGACCCGAGCAGGCGCAGTCCGAGGTCGCCGAGCTGCTCGGCGAGCTGATCCGGATCGACACCACCAACACCGGCGACACCTCGACCAGCGCCGGTGAGCGCGCGGCCGCGGAGTGGGTCGCGGGCAAGCTCGACGAGGTCGGCATCGGCTCGCAGATCCTGGAGTCCGAGCGGGGGCGGGCCAGCCTGGTCGCCCGCATCCCCGGGACCGACGGCAGCCGCCCGCCGCTGCTGGTGCACGGCCACCTCGACGTCGTCCCGGCCGACCCGGCCGAGTGGAGCGTGCACCCGTTCTCCGGCGAGGAGCGCGACGGCTACGTCTGGGGCCGGGGTGCGGTCGACATGAAGGACATGGACGCGATGGTCCTGGCGCTGGTGCGCGACTGGGCCCGCACCGGCGTGCGGCCGCCGCGCGACATCGTGCTCGCCTTCGTCGCCGACGAGGAGGCCGGCGGCAAGCTCGGCGCCCGCTGGCTGGTCGACGAGCACCCCGACCTGTTCGCCGACTGCACCGAGGCGATCAGCGAGGTCGGCGGGTTCTCCATCACCGTCCGCGACGACCTGCGCCTCTACCTCGTCCAGACCGCCGAGAAGGGCCTGGCCTGGATGCGGCTGACCGCCGGCGGGAAGCCCGGGCACGGCTCGTTCGTCCACGACGACAACGCCGTCATTCGACTGTGCCAGGCCGTCGCGCGGCTCGGCTCCACCCGGCTGCCCACCGTGCTCACGCCGCCGATGCGCCAGTTCCTCGCCGCCGTCGAGGACGCCTACGGCATCGAGATCGACCCGGACCAGCCGGAGGAGGCGCTCGCCCGGCTGGGCAGCATCAGCCGGATGATCGGCGCGGCGCTGCGCAACACCGCCAACCCCACGATGCTCGACGCCGGCTACAAGACCAACGTCATCCCCGGCACCGCCAGCGCCACCGTCGACGGCCGCTTCCTGCACGGGCAGGAGGAGGAGTTCGAGCGCCAGCTCGCGGGCCTGATCGGCGAGGGCATCCAGCGCGAGTGGATCGTCCACGACCAGGCCGTGGAGACGACGTTCGACGGCCCGCTCGTCGACCTCATGGTCTCCGCCCTCAAGGCCGAGGACGACGGCGCCCGCCCCGTCCCGTTCACCATGAGCGGCGGCACCGACGCCAAGAGCTTCGAGCGCCTCGGCATGCGCTGCTTCGGCTTCTCCCCGCTGCGGCTGCCCGCCGACCTCGACTTCGCCTCGCTCTTCCACGGCATCGACGAGCGGGTGCCGGTGGAGTCGCTGCGCTTCGGCGTCCGGGTGCTCGACCGGTTCCTGCGCGGCGCCTGACCCTCAGCAGGCCGCCCGCAGCGCCTCCAGCGCCGCGGCCACGGCGGGCACCCGCCGGGCGTCGGGCCGCACCAGGGTCTCCACCACCCGCCCGTCGACGTCGGGGAGGTCGACGGCGGCCACGCCCGGCTGCGCGCTGACCGCCAGGGCCCAGCTCGGCAGCAGCGCCACCCCGAGCCCGCGCGCGACCAGCCGCTGCACCACCACGTGGTCGTCGGTGGCGAACCGGACGTCGGGGGCGAACCCGGCCCGCCGCGCGCACCGCAGCAGGTGCCGGCGGCAGCGCGCGCAGCCGGCGATCCACGGCTCCTCCCGCAGGTCGGCCAGTGACGCCGGCACCGGCGACCCGGCCGGGACGACGGCCTGCACCGGGTGGCGGGTGAGCGGCTCGCGCAGCAGGTCGCCGGGGACGTCGTCGCCGTCGTCCTCGTGCCGGAAGACGACGGCGAGGTCGGCGGCGCCCTCGCGCACCGCGGCCTCGGCCTCCGGCGGTTCGAACTCGGCGAAGTGCACCTCCAGGGCGGGCGCCCGTTCGCGCAGCGCGGCCAGCGCCGGCGGCACGAGCACCGCGGCCGCGGTGGGGAAGGCGGCGATCCGCACCGTCCCGCCGGCCAGCCCGGTGAGCGCGGCCATGTCCTGCTCGGCGGCCGCCAGCCGGTCGGCGATCGCCTCGGCGTGCCGCAGCAGCCGCCGGCCGGCCTCGGTGAGCGCCACGCCGCGGCCCTCGCGCACCACGAGCGGCGTGCCGGTCTCGGCCTCCAGCCGCCTCACCTGCTGGCTCACCGCCGGCTGGGTCCAGCCCAGTGCCCGGGCGGCGCCGGACAGGGAGCCGGCGTGCGCGACCTCGCGGAAGACGAGCAGGCGGCGGGAGTCCACGGGCGACATCCAAGCAGCGCTTGGGTCCGGTGGTCGATCCCGCGGTCTGGTGGGGGAGGTCGCCGGCCGCCAGCCTGGGCGCATGAGGACGATCGGACTGCTCGGCGGGATGAGCTGGGAGTCGACGGCGCTGTACTACCGGGTGGCCAACGAGCTGGTCCGCGACCGGCTCGGCGGCCTGGCCAGCGCTTCGCTGCTGGTGCGCAGCCTCGACTTCCGCGCCGTGCGCGCCTGCCAGGTGGAGGACCGCTGGGACGACGCCGCGGCGCTGCTGGCCGCCGAGGCGCGGGCGCTGGAGGCGGCCGGCGCCGGCCTGGTGCTGCTGTGCACGAACTACATGCACAAGGTGGCCCCGGCGCTGGAGGCCGTGCTCACCGTCCCGTTCCTGCACATCGCCGACGCGGTGGCCGCCGCCGCCCCCGGGCCGGTGGTCGGCCTGCTCGGCGCCGCCGGCACCGTGCGCGAGCCCTTCTACCGGGACCGGCTGGCCGCGCACGGGCTGACCGTGCTCACCCCGCCGGACGACGACGTCGAGCGGGTCGACGCCGCGATCTTCGGCGAGCTGTGCCGCGGCGTGCTGTCCGACGGCACCCGGGCCGAACTGCGCGCGGTGGTGGCGCGGCTCGCCGACCGCGGCGCGCAGGCCATCGCGCTGAGCTGCACCGAGCTGGAGCTGCTGCTCGGTCCCGACGACTCCCCGGTGCCGCTGCTGCCCTCGGCCCGGCTGCACGTCACCGCCGCCGTCGACCGCGCGCTGGCGCTCCCGGCGGGCGTCCCGGGAGGCGTCGGAGGAGGCATCCGGGAGGGCATGGTGTGATGCCGGGGTGACCTCTCCCACACCTCCCGGCCCGGGTTCCGTCGCGCTGATCACCGGGGGCACCGGCGGCTTCGGCCGCGCCCTCACGACCAAGCTGCGCGACCGCGGCGTCACCGTCGTCGCCGCCGATCTCGACACCGAGCGCAACCGGGCGGTGGCGCAGGAGCTGGGCGCGTCCTTCGTCGCCCTCGACGTCGCCGACCGGGCGGCCAACGAGGCCGTCGTCGCGCAGGTGGAGGCCGAGCACGGCCGGCTCGACGCCGCCTACCTCAACGCCGGCATCTCCGCGGCCAAGAGCGACGACGCCCTCGACCTCGACGAGTTCATGCGCGTGGTGGAGATCGACCTGTTCGGCGTCGTCTACGGCGTGCAGGCCGCCCGCCCGGCGATCGCGCGCGCCGGCGGCGGCGCCATCGTGGTGACCGCCTCGCTCGCGGGTCTCTCGCCCATGGCCACCGACCCCGGCTACAGCGTCGCCAAGGGCGGGGCGATCGCCTTCGTCCGGTCGATGGCGCCGCGGCTGACCCGCGACGGCATCACCATCACCGCGATCTGCCCCGGCTTCGCCGACACCGCGATCATCGACCGCATCCGCCACGAGTTCGAGGCCGCGAGCTTCCCGGTGATCCCCGCCGCCGAGGTCGCCGACGCGATGGTCATGGCCTGGACCGACGGCGAGCCCGGCGCCGCCTACGTCATCCAGCCCGGCGTCGGCACGGTGCCCTACCGCTTCAAGGGCGTGCCCAGCGCCAAGACGCCGACCGGCGAGACCGCCGTCGTCCCGGAGGCCCTCCGGCCGCCGTCGATGCGGTGACCGGGCGCATGCGCGCCTGGCGGGTGCACGAGCTCGGCGAGCCCGCCGACGTCCTGCGGCTGGAGGACGTCGAGCGGCCGGTGCCGGGCGAGGGGCAGCTGCTGGTCCGCGTCCGCGCCGCCGCCGTGAACTTCCCCGACGTCCTCATGGCGCAGGGGAGGTACCAGGAGCGCCCGCCGCTGCCGTACACGGCGGGCATGGAGCTGTGCGGGGAGACCGACGACGGACGGCGGGTGATCGGACCGCCGGCCGGCGGCCCGGGCGCCTTCGCGGAGTACGCGCTCATGGACGCCCGCGACGCCCTGCCGGTGCCCGACGCGCTGTCGGACGAGAAGGCCGCGGCGATGTGGATCACCTACCAGACGGGGCACGTCGGCCTGCACCACCGCGCGCACCTGCAGCCGGGGGAGGTGCTCCTCGTGCACGCCGGCGCGGGCGGCGTCGGGTCCGCGGCGATCCAGCTCGGCAAGGCCGCCGGGGCCACGGTCATCGCCACCGCGGGCGGCGCGCACAAGGCCGAGGTGTGCCGCGAGCTCGGCGCCGACCACGTGGTCGACTACACCGCCGAGGACTTCGTGGCGGTGGTCAAGGAGCTCACCGGCGGCGCGGGCGCCGACGTCGTCTACGACCCGGTGGGCGGCGACGTGTTCGACCGGTCGCGGCGCTGCATCGCCTTCGAGGGACGGCTGCTGGTCGTCGGGTTCACCAGCGGCCGCATCCCCGAGGCGCCGGCCAACCACGCGCTGGTCAAGAACTACAGCGTCGTCGGCCTGCACTGGGCGCTGTACCGGCGGAGGGCCCCGGCGGTCGTCGCCCGCGCGCACGACGAGCTGGTGCGGCTCGTCGGCGAGGGCGCCGTCGACCCGCTGATCGGGCAGGTGCTGCCGCTGGAGGAGGCGCCGCGGGCGCTCGCCGCCATCGCCTCCCGCGGCACGGTCGGCAAGGTGGTGCTGGTGCCCTGAGGGCTCAGGTGACCGGCATCGGCAGGTAGGACAGCCGCGCGCGGCGCCGCAGCACGGCCTGGCGGGTGCCGTCGGCGTGCAGCTGCAGGCGCGCGAGCTCCCACCCGCCGACGTCGGCCTGGAGGCTCAGCATGGTCGCCGCTGCGGAACGGGACGTGCCCGGCGGGATCCGCAGCGGCGCGTACTCCCAGTCGGCGACCGCGCTCACCCGACCGATGTTGCCACGCCGACACCTGCCGGTCACCAGCTCGCCGCCGGGGCTGCCGCTCCGGGTGGCGCGCGGCAGGATGGGCGGCGACCCACCCGGAACCGAGGAGGACCCGTGACCGACCCCGGCAGCGCCAGCGACGCCGACCGCGCCGAGCAGGAGGCCCTCCTCGAGCCGGCGGGCCCCGCGGGGGCGGGCGACGCCGGACCGGTGGGCGACGTCGACGCGAACGAGGCCGACGCGCTCGAGCAGCAGCTGGCCACCGCGCCCGGTCAGGCGGGCAGCCCCCGTTCGGTGGGCGACCTCGACGCCAACGAGGCCGACGTGCTCGAGCAGGAGGCCGACGTCCCCTACGACGACGACGACCGCGTCTGACGGCGTCCGTTCCCCGCCGCGCCGACCTGTCGGTGCCGCCCGGTAGACCCCGGTCATGACGATCGTGGTGACCACGCCCACCGGGAACGTCGGCGCGCACGTGACCCGGCTGCTCGTGCAGGCCGGCGTCCGCCCGCGCGTGCTGCTGCGCGACCCCGCCCGCCTGCCTGAGGGCCTGCGGCCGCTGGTCGACGCCGTCCCCACCGACCTCGCCGAGCCCGGCGCCCTGCTGCGCGGCACCGAGGGCGCCACCGCGCTGTACCTGGTCGTGCCGCCCACCGGCGCCGACGACCCGGTGGCCGCGGCCGCCGCGCTGGGGGAGGAGGCCGCCCGCGCGGTCCGCGAGCACGGGATCGGGCGCACGGTCTTCCAGAGCAGCGTCGGCGCCGAGCTGCGCGGCGGGGCGGGCGACATCGACGGCCTCGCCCGCGTCGAGGAGGCGCTGGACGCCACCGGCGCGACCGTCCTGCACCTGCGCTGCGGCTACTTCACCACCAACCTGCTCATGGACGTCGACGCGCTGCGCGACGGAGGAGTGCTGACGACGCCGTTCCCGCTCGACCGGCCGATGCCCTGGGTCGACCCGCGCGACGTCGCCGAGGTCGCCGCCGCCCGCCTGCTCGCCGACGGCTGGACCGGACGGCAGGTGCAGGCCGTGCACGGCCCGGCCGACCTCACCTGGACCGAGGTGGCAGCGGTCGTCGGCGCGGCGGTCGGCCGGGAGGTCCGCGCCGAGCACGTCTCCGCCGACGACCTTCGCGGGATGCTGCTCGGCGCCGGGCTGACGCCCCGGCAGGCCGACGCCGTCGTCGGGATGTCGCAGGGCCTGTCCGGCGGGTTCGTCCCCGAGCAACCGCGCACCGCGCTCACCACCACGCCCGGCACCCTCGCCGGCTGGGCGCACGCGCACCTGCGCCCGCTGCTCGCCGGCTGACCGGGCCGGGCGGCGCCGGGCACCCGTCATGATCGTCGGGTGCCCCTCGCCCTCGTGCTGCTCCTGCTCGTCGCGCTCGCCCTGCCGCTGCTGGCCTGGTCGCTGGCCGGGCGCCGGTTCTGGGCCGACCTGCGCGGGCCGGCCGGCCGCGACCTGCGCGCCGAGGTGGTGGCCCGCCACCGGCTCGCCCCGGCCGACGCCGACGTGGTGCAGCAGGCGGTGACCCGCGGCCGGCCCGCGCCGGCGCCGCTGCGCCCGGCCGCCGCCGACTGGGCCGGCAGCACCCTGGCCACCGTCGACGAGCAGCACGCCCGCCACGCCGGCCGCGACCGCGCCGCCGCCGTCGTCCTGGCGCTGGCCGGGCTGTGCGTGCTGGCCGGCGTCGTCCTCGCGCTGGTGCTCGACGCCGGGCCCGTGTCGTTCCTGCTCCTGCTGCTGGCGGCCGGCGCGGTGGGCAACGTGGCGCTGCTCCCGCTGCTCGTGCGGCGCAACCTCCGGCGCGCGGTGGCGGCGAACTCCCGCGGGTGACGACTGTCCACGCGGGTGCGGATGTGGTTAGGCTGCCCTAACTCGACCCGAGGGGGAGCCATGACCACCACGCACGGTCCGCAGGCGCCGTCCGTCGCCGCCGCTCCCGAGCGCGCCCGCACGGTGGCCACCCGCGCCGCGGCCGCCGTGTGCGTGGCCGGCCGCGACCCGAGCCGCCCGATCGCGCACGCCACCACCGCCGCCGGGCAGGTGCTCGTCCTCGTGCCGGGCGACGGCGAGGTCGCCGCGGCGCTCGAGGCCGCCCCCGACCGCGACGTCAGCGCGCTGCTCATGGTCAGCGACCGGGCGCCGGTGCCGCTACGCGACCCGGTGCGCGCGACCCTGTGGCTCTCGGGCTGGCTGACCCCCGTCCCCGAGGCCGACCGGCGCGCGGCCGCCGTCGCCTTCGCCGACGTGCGCCCCGAGGAGGCGCTGCTCGACGTCGGCGGCGCGGCCACCCTGCTGCGGCTCGACCTCGCCGAGGTGGTGCTGCGCGAGGGCGGCGGGTGCGCCGAGATCTCGCCCGCCGACTACGCCGCGGCGCGCCCCGACCCGGTGGCCGCCGTCGAGGACCGGATGCTGCGCCACCTCGACGTCGACCACCCGGAGGTGCTGGCCCTGCTCGGCAGCGCCGTCGCCCGCAGCGGCGTGCCGGTCGCGGCGGGGGAGCGGGTGCGGCCGCTGGGCCTCGACCGCTTCGGCTACCGGCTGCGCATCGAGGGCGCGTCCGGGCACCGCGACGTCCGGGTGCCCTTCCCCCGTCCGCTCACCTGCGCCGGGCAGGTGCAACCGGCCACCGCGCAGCTCCTCTGCGCGCTGCGGGCGGGCCTGGTCCGCCGCGACTGAGGGGCCAAAAGCGCTACAAAGGCCCCTCAGGCGCCGAGGTTCTCCTGGAGCAGCGGGGCCAGGCGGGTGCGGCGCGGGCGGACGTCGACCTCCCGCACCGCCCGGGCCAGCGCCGCGCCGGAGGCGTGCACGATCGACAGGTGCGACTGCGCGCGGGTGAGCGCGGTGTAGACCAGCGGCCGCGACAGCATCCCGCCGGCCTCCGGCGGCAGCACCACGACGACGCCCGGCCACTCCGACCCCTGCGCCCGGTGCACCGTGATCGCCCAGCCGTGCTTGAGGTCGGGCAGCGCGTCGCCGGTGACGGTGACCGGGCCGGAGGAGAAGTCGACGGTCAGCGAGCCCTCGCCGGTGCCGGTGACCACGCCGACCTCGCCGTTGGCGAACCCGATCGGCTCGAGGTCGAGGTGGTTGGCGGTGGCCACGACGCGGTCGCCGACGTCGAAGCCGAGCACCGTGCCGTCGCCGGGGTTGAGCCGCTCCTTGAGGGCGCGGTTCAGCTCGATCGTGCCGGCCGGCCCGCGGTGCACCGGCGTCACCACCTGCACGTTGCGCGGGTCGATGCCCAGCGCGCGGGGGATCGAGTCGGTGACCAGCTGCACCACCCGCCGGGCCGCCTCGCCGCTGCCCGACGCCGGCACCACGACGACCTCGCGGTCGGGGGAGTCGACCGGCGGCAGCTCGCCGGTGCGCACCGCCGAGGCCAGCCGGGCGATCGCGCCGCCCTCGGCCTGCCGGTACAGCGTCGTCAGCTCGGTGACCGGGACGACGCCGGAGTCGATGAGGTCGCCGAGCACGTGGCCCGGCCCGATCGAGGGCAGCTGCGCCGGGTCGCCCACCAGCAGCAGGTGCGTGCCGTCGGGGCAGGCCTCCAGCAGCGCGGCGGTGAGCTCGACGTCGAGCATCGAGGCCTCGTCGACCACCACCACGTCGGCGTCGAGCGGCCACTCCTCGTTGCGGGCGAACCCGCCGCCGAAGCCCTGCGCCTGCAGCAGCCGGTGCACCGTCACCGCCGGGTGGTCGGTGAGCTCCTCGAGCCGCTTGGCCGCGCGCCCGGTGGGGGCGGCCAGCGCCACCTCGGTCCCCTTGGCCCGCAGCAGCCGGACGACGGCGGCCACGGTGCGGCTCTTGCCGGTGCCCGGGCCGCCGGTGAGCAGCGAGACGCCGGCGCCGAGCACCTGCGCCACGGCCTGCTTCTGCGCCTCGTCGAGGCCCTTGCTCACCGAGCGGACGGCGGCCGGGTCGGCGATCCGCTCGGCGGTGGCCGCCAGCCGCGCCACGCCCTCGGCCACGGCCTCCTCGGCCATGCCGAAGCGGCTCAGCGACAGCATCCGCAGCGCGGGGTCGGGCTCCGGCGGCTCAGCGTCAGGATCACCGTCGGAGTCCTCGTCCCACTCGGGCTCCGGCGGCTCGTGGTCGAGCACGTCGCCGCTCTCGACCGCCGCGACGATCGCCGCCGCCGGGTCGGCCACGCCCTCGGCCCGCAGCGAGGCGACGACGAGGTCGGCCGGCAGCACGGTGTGCCCGTCGCGCGACGCCGTCCGCAGGGTCATGACGACGATCGCCCGGCCGCGGCGGGAGTCCTGCCGGTCGGCGCCGGGCAGCAGCGAGATCGCCAGCCGGTCGGCGTCGTGCAGCTTGACCCCGTGCAGGCCCAGCAGCGCCCACGGGTCGTCGCGCAGCCGGCGGGCCGCGTCGTCGCCCAGCGCGTCGGCGGCCGAGGACGCGAGCTTGGCGTCCAGGCCGGCCTTCACCAGAAGCTCCACGACGGAGTAGGTGGGCTGCGCGGACAGGAACGAGGAGAACAGCCGCTCGGCGCGCTGCTTGCCGACCCGCGGCATCTTCAGCAGCTTCGCCGCGGTGACGTCGTCGGGGGAGGTGATGCCGGCGCCGGGCAGCTCGGCCACCGCGCGCTTGCCGAGGCCCGGCCACAGGCCGGCGGTGCAGAACGCGCCGAAGACGGGGTCGGGCCAGGCAGGGGCGGCGGGGGCGGCGTTGGTCGCGGAGGAGGTCACCGGGCGGCTCGCTGGTCGGGGTAGGAGAAGTGCGGCGCCGAGACGTCCTCGAGCGCGGTACGGATGGCGGCGGGCAGCCGGACGGCGTCGGCGTCGAGGGACTCCTGCAGCTGCGCGGCGGTGCGGGCACCCACCACGGGGGCGACGACGCCCGGCCGGTCGCGCACCCAGGCCAGCGCCACCGCCAGCGGAGTGGTGCCCAGACCGTCGGCGGCGGTGACCACGGCCTCCACGATGCGGTCGGCGGTGGCCGAGCGCAGGTCGTCGATGAAGCCGGCCCACTGCGGGGAGGCGCCGCGGGAGCCCTCCGGCGTCGCCGTGCGGTATTTGCCGGTGAGCAGCCCCCGGCCCAGCGGCGACCACGGCAGCACGCCCAGGCCCAGTGCCTCGGCGGCCGGCACCACCTCCCGCTCCACGCCGCGCTGCAGCAGCGAGTACTCGACCTGCGTGCTCACCAGCGGCGAGCGGCCCGGCCAGGCGCGCTGCCAGGTGGCGGCCTGCGCGGTCTGCCAGCCGGTGTAGTTGCTCACCCCGACGTAGCGGACCCGCCCCGAGGCGACGGCGGCGTCGCAGGCTGCGAGCGTCTCCTCCAGCGGCGTGACGTCGTCCCAGGCGTGCAGCTGCCACAGGTCGACGTGGTCGACGCCGAGGCGGCGCAGCGACCCGTCGAGGGCGGCGAGCAGGTGCCCGCGGGAGGCGCCGCGGCCGAGCGGGCCCGGGCCGGTGCGGCCGACGGCCTTGGTGGCCAGCAGCACCTCCGACCGCGGCACGACGTCGGACAGCAGCCGGCCCAGCAGGCGCTCGCTGTCGCCGTCGCAGTAGACGTCGGCCGTGTCGACCAGGGTGCCGCCGGCGTCGACGAAGGCGGTGAGCTGCATCGCGGCCTCGTCCTCGTCGGTGTCCCGGCCCCAGGTCATGGTGCCCAGCGCGAGCCGGGAGACGACCAGGCCGCTGCGCCCCAGCGCCCGTTGTTCCACGACCGGCCAACCTACCGCCGGACACCGACAGCGGCCGGGGGCGCACGGGGTGTCGCGGGCGTGTGGCGGAGCGCTCGCGGGTCGCAGCCCGGGCCCGGAGGGGGCCGGACCTAGGCTGTCCTCCCGTGCCGCCGCTTCCCTCCGCCGCCCGCCGTCCCTCCGGATCCCGGGGCTAGCGGCCGTGGGGTGGTTCGAGGCGATCGTCCTGGGGCTGGTGCAGGGGCTCACGGAGTTCCTGCCGATCTCCTCCAGCGCGCACCTGCGCGTCGTCGGCGAGGCCGCCGGCTGGGGCGACCCGGGCGCGGCGTTCACCGCGATCACGCAGATCGGCACCGAGGCCGCGGTGCTCCTCTACTTCCGCAGGGACATCGCGCGGATCGTCGTCGCCTGGGTCAAGGCGCTGTTCGACCGGTCGCTGCGCAGCGACCCCGACGCCCGCATGGGCTGGCTGATCATCGTCGGCAGCATCCCGATCGTCGTCCTCGGCCTGCTGTTCCAGGACGACATCGAGACGACGTTCCGCGACCTGCGGATCGTCGCGATCATGCTGGTCGCCTTCTCCCTCGTCCTCTACGCGGCCGACCGGGTGGGCCGCAAGCAGCGGGAGCTGCGCCAGCTCACCGTCCGCGACGGGCTGCTGTTCGGTCTCGCCCAGGCCATGGCGCTCGTGCCCGGCGTCTCCCGCTCCGGCGGCACGATCACCATGGGCCTGTTCCTCGGCTACACCCGCGCCGCGGCCGCCCGGTACTCGTTCCTGCTGGCCATCCCGGCGGTGCTCGGCTCGGGCTTCTTCCAGGTCTACGAGACGCTGACCGGCGACGTCGCCGGGGAGACGATCTCCTGGGGGCCGACGCTGCTCGCCACGGTCATCGCCTTCGGCGTCGGCCTGTCGGTGATCGCCTGGCTGCTGCGCTACCTCGACCGCGGCACCTTCACGCCGTTCGTCGTCTACCGGGTGGTGCTGGGCCTCGCGCTGCTCGCGCTGGTCGGCGCCGGGGTGCTGGCCGCCAACTGAGGGGACGGCGTCGTCCGCGGGGCCCGCCTAGTCTCGGCGCCGTGACCACCGTCATCCTCCTCCGGCACGGCCGGACGACGGCCAACGCCGGCGGCGTCCTCGCCGGCTGGAGCCCCGGCGTCGAGCTGGACGAGACCGGGCGGTCGCAGGCGGCCGCCGTCGCCCAGCGGCTCGCGCCCGTGCCGCTCGCGGCGGTGGTCAGCAGCCCGCTCGAGCGCTGCCGGCAGACCGCCGGCGCGGTGCTCGACGGGCGCGACGCCGAACTGCAGACCGACGACCGGCTCGGCGAGGCCCGCTACGGCGACTGGACCGGGCGCCCGCTCAAGGAGCTGGTCAAGGAGCCGCTGTGGAAGGTCGTGCAGCAGCACCCCTCCGCCGCGGTGTTCCCCGGCCCCGAGGGCGAGGGCCTGGCGCAGACCCAGGCCCGCGCGGTGGCCGCCGTCCGCGAGTGGAACGCCCGCCTCGGCCCCGACGCCGTGTGGCTGGCCTGCTCGCACGGCGACGTCATCAAGGCCGTCCTCGCCGACGCGCTCGGCCTGCACCTGGACGCCTTCCAGCGCATCGTCGTCGACCCGGCGTCGATCTCGGTGGTCACCTACACCGAGACCCGGCCCTTCGTCGTGCGGATGAACGACACCGGCGGCGACGTCGCCGCGCTCGTCCCGCCGAAGAAGCGGCCCCGGCGGCGGAAGGGGCGGGACTCCGACGCCGTCGTGGGCGGCGGCGCGGGCGCGGCGTCCTCCTGACTCCGGCGCCGCCGTCCGTACCGCCGCGTAACCTGGCACCGTGCCGCGCCAGGTCTTCCGTTTCGAGCGTCCGACCCGGTTCGTCGCCGGCACGGTGGGCCAGCCGGGGGACCGCACGTTCTTCCTGCAGGCCTCCGACGACGACGGCCGGGTGGTGAGCGTCGCCCTGGAGAAGTCGCAGGTGCAGGTGCTCGCCGAGCGCATGGACGAGCTGCTCGACGAGATCGCCACGCGCCCGGGCACCGTGGTGCCGGCGGCCGCCGACGTCGACGACCTCGAGCCGCTCACCGCGCCCGTCGACGAGGAGTTCCGCGTCGCGGCCATGGGCCTGGCGTGGGACGGCGAGGCGCAGGCCGTCGTCGTGGAGGCCGTCGCCGCCACCGACGAGCCGGTCGACGAGGAGGCGATCCTCTCCGACGCCGAGGAGGGCCCCGACGCGCTGCGCGTGACGATCACCCCCGGCGCCGCCCGCTCGTTCGTCGCCCGCGCCCGCCGCGTCGTCGCCGCCGGCCGGCCCTCGTGCCCGCTGTGCTCGCTGCCGCTGGACCCGACCGGGCACGTCTGCCCCCGGCAGAACGGCTACCGCCGCTGACCGCCGGCCCGCTGCGATGAGCGAGCAGCCCGCGGGGGAGCTGCGCGCGCCGGCCACCGACGCCGAGACGCGCGCGCTGCTGCTCGAGGGGGAGATCGACCTCGAGGGCCGGATGCTCGACGCCAGCAACGTGACGCTGGTGGGCACCATCCGCACGCCCGAGCTCGAGGCCGAGTGCGTGTACAAGCCGGTCGCCGGCGAGCGCCCGCTGTGGGACTTCCCCGACGGCACGCTGGCCGGGCGCGAGGTGTCCGCGGCGCTGGTCTCGGAGGCCACCGGCTGGGACGTCGTGCCGCCCACCGTGCTGCGCGAGGGCCCGTTCGGCCCCGGCATGGTGCAGCTGTGGATCGACGGCGACCCCGACGTCGACCTGGTCGCGTTCGTCCGCTCGAACGACCCGGGGCTGCGGCGCATGGCGGTGTTCGACGCGGTGGTGAACAACGCCGACCGCAAGGGCGGGCACATCATCCCGACGACGTCGGGGCACGTGTACGGCGTCGACCACGGGATCTGCTTCTCGCCGGACCCGAAGCTGCGCACGCTGCTGTGGCGCTGGGCCGGCAAGCCGCTGCCCCTGGAGGCGCTGGCGGTGCTGGAGCGGCTCGCCGACGACCTGCGCGGCGACCTCGGCGAGGCCCTGCACGAGCACCTGACCCGGCGTGAGGTCCGGTGCACGCAGCAGCGGGTGGCCGAGCTGCTGCGCACGCAGCTGCACCCCGAGCCGTCGGGGGAGTGGCCGGCCCTGCCCTGGCCGCCGTTCTGAGCTGAGCCGGCGCTCGCGGCGGACCGCTGGACCCGGGTGGCCCGCAACCGGCGCCGGAGCGGGCCGCCGGGGTACGAGCGTGTGCGCCGGCGCCGCAGGACGGCCCCCGGAACACGGCTCCGGCGCACACACTCGGTGCCATGCCGCACCGCAGCCGCCTCGCCGTCCTGCTGCTCGACCTGCCGCCGGAGGTGCACGCCGCCGGCACCGACTTCTGGTCGGCGGCCACCGGCAACCCCGTCGAGCCGGACATGACCGACCCCGCCTGGCACCGCCTCGGGATGCTCGGCGGCGGCCTGTCGTTCGAGGTGCAGCGCACGGGGGAGGGGACGCCGCCGCGCTGGCACGTCGACGTCGAGACCGACGACATCCCCGCCGAGGTCGCCCGGCTCGAGGCCCTGGGCGCCACGCGGACGGCCGACATGGGGTCGTTCTGGCAGATGACCGACCCGGCCGGGCTGGTCTTCTGCGTCGTCGGGGTGCAGACCGGCGAGGCGTTCGAGCGGCACGCCCGCACCTGGGAGTAGCGCCGCCCGTCCGGGGCAGGACCCGTCCGTGCCCCACCGCAGCCGCGTGGCGATCCTCCTGCTCGACCTCCCGCCGCACCTCCACCGGCCGGGCGCGGACTTCTGGGCCGGCGTCACCGGCCGCGAGGCGACACCGTCGCCCGCCGACGACGCCTGGATCCCGCTGGGCGCCGTCGCCGGGGACCTCCGGCTGGAGGTGCAGCGCACGGGGGAGGGGACGCCGCCGCGCTGGCACCTCGACGTGGAGACCGACGACGTCGAGGCCGAGGTGACCCGCCTCGAGGCGCTCGGTGCCCGGCGGCTGCGCCACGTCGAGGCCGCCGACCCGCAGGGCCGGGGCCTGTGGCAGATGACCGACCCGGCCGGGCTGGTCTTCTGCGTGGTCGCCGTGCAGGACGACGAGGCGTTCGAGCGCTCCGCCCGGACCTGGCCCTAGGACAGGTCGACCGCTGCCAGCATCGCCGCCGCCTGGAGCCCGTCGCCGTCGACGGTGAGCACCTCCAGCGGCACCCGCCGCCAGCAGGCGAGCAGCAGGTCGCCGGCCGTGCCGCGCAGCGTGGCCACCGGGTGCGGGCGGCTGCCGGCGAACAGCGTCCGCTCCACCCCGGCGTCGATCGCGTGCAGCACCACCGGGTGCGCGTCCGGCGGCGGACCGTCCGGCAGCGCCCCGGGCACCATGACCTCCAGCCACTCGTCGAGGCCGTCGAGTCCGACGTCGGCGGGGATCGGGCGCACGTCGCCCAGGACCTGCTCGACGTCGACGGTGTGCACCACCGCCTCGTGGCACTGCCGGCGGACGACGAAGGCGACGTCGCGCTGCGGCGCCCACGTCCACACCGAATCGCCCGGGTCGGCGGCGGCCAGCACGGTCTCCAGCTCCGCCGACTGCCCGGCCGACCAGCCCAGCAGCTCGTCGTCGGGACGGCGGGCGGGCTCGACGTAGCCCTCCGGCGAGGTCGCGCGGGTGCGGACCACCCACGACCAGAAGTGCTGGACCTCGCCGAGGTGCCAGACCAGGTCGGCGAGCGTCCAGCCGGGGCAGCCCGGCACCGGGGCGCGCCAGCCGGTGGCGAGGACGGCCTCGGCGGTGGCGTCGGCGAAGCGGGCGTCGGTGCGGCGCAGCGCCGCGAGGTGCGCGGACGGGTCCACGGGCGGCCTCCTCCCGGTCGGGCGCGACGCTAGCGGAACGCGCGGGTCGCGGACCGTCGTCCCGGCAGGGGAAGCTTGCGGTGTCGCCCGGCCGGTCCCGTCCCCGCAGGAGTGCTCCCCGGTGTCCACCGCCCTCTCGCCCGAGGTCCGCACGGCCGCCCTGGCCCGCATGTCCGCCGACGTGCTCGACGTCCTGGTCATCGGCGGCGGGGTCACCGGCGCGGGCGCCGCCCTCGACGCGGCCAGCCGCGGCCTGTCGGTGGGCCTGGTCGAGCAGCGCGACTGGGCCTCGGGCACCTCCAGCCGGGCCAGCAAGCTCGTCCACGGCGGGCTGCGCTACCTGGAGATGCTCGACTTCGCCCTGGTCCGCGAGGCGCTGCACGAGCGCGGCCTGCTCGTCGGCCGGCTCGCCCCGCACCTGGTGCACCCGGTGCCGTTCCTCTACCCGCTGCGCCACCGCGTGTGGGAGCGCGCCTACACCGGCGCGGGCATCGCCCTCTACGACACCCTCGGCGGGCTGCTCGGCCGCGTCGGCGGGCACGGGGTCCCGCTGCACCGGCACGTGTCGAAGAAGGAGCTGCGCCGGATCGCGCCGTCGCTCAAGGACGACGTCGCCGTCGGCGCCATCCGCTACTGGGACGCCAAGGTCGACGACGCCCGGCTCGTGCAGGTGCTCGTGCGCACCGCCGTCGGCCACGGGGCGCTGGCCGCCAGCCGCACCCAGGTCGTCGGCTACCTGGAGGAGGACGGCCGGGTCGCGGGCGTGCGCGCGGTCGACCTGGAGACCGGCCGGGAGCTGGAGATCCGCGCCCGCCACGTCGTCGGCGCCACCGGCGTGTGGACCGACCAGACCCAGGAGCTCTTCGCCGCCCAGGGCCTCACCGTGCGGGCCTCCAAGGGCGTGCACATCGCCGTGCCGCGCGAGGTGATCGCCGGCGAGGACGGGTTCATCCTGCGCACCGAGAAGAGCGTGCTGTTCATCATCCCGTGGCCCACCCACTGGGTGATCGGCACGACCGACACCCCCTGGGACCTCGCGAAGGACCACCCGGTCGCCTCCGCCGCCGACGTCGACTACCTGCTGGAGCACGCCAACGCGGTGCTCGAGCGGCCGCTCACCCGCGACGACGTCCTCGGCGTCTACACCGGCCTGCGCCCGCTGCTGCAGCCCGTGGGGGAGGACGGCGAGGCGACGACGCGGGTGTCGCGCGAGCACACCGTCGCCACCGTGCGCCCGGGCCTCACCGTGATCGCCGGCGGCAAGTACACGACCTACCGCGTCATGGCCCGTGACGTCGTCGACATGGCGCTGGCCGACCGGGCGCCCGGCGAGGACCCCGACGCGCCGGTCCCGGCCTCGCTCACCGAGGAGCTGCCGCTGGCCGGCGCCGACGGCTACCGGGTGCGCTGGAACCGCAAGGCCCACCTCGCCCGCGCGCACGGCTGGACCGAGACGCGCGTGGAGCACCTGCTCGACCGCTACGGCAGCCTCGTCGACGAGCTGCTCGCCCTCGTCGACGCCGACCCCGAGCTCGGCCGACCGCTGGAGGGCGCGCCGGACTACGTCCGCGCCGAGGTCGTCTACGCCGTCACCGCCGAGGGCGCGCTGCACCTGGAGGACGTGCTCACCCGCCGCACCCGGCTGTCCTACGAGCAGTCCGACCGGGGGACGGCGTCGGCCCGCCCCGCCGCCGAGCTCATGGCCGGTCTCCTCGGCTGGGACGACGGGCAGACCGAGCGCGAGGTCGCCACCTACCTCGCCCGCGTGGAGGCCGAGCGGGCCGCGGAGGCCATGCCCGACGACACCTCCGCCGAGCGCGCCCGCCTGCAGGCCCCCGAGATCCGGCCGTTCGCGCCGGTCGCCTGAGCCGTCCCCCGACTGGAAGGTCCCCGTTGACCCGGTACGTCGCCGCCATCGACCAGGGCACCACCAGCACCCGCTGCATCCTCTTCGACCCCGCCGGCGCGGTGGTCGCGAGCGCCCAGGAGGAGCACCGCCAGCTGTTCCCGCGCGCCGGCTGGGTGGAGCACGACCCGGTGGAGATCTGGACCAACACCCGCGAGGTCGTCGGGCTGGCGCTGGCCCGGGCGAACGCCGTCGCCGGCGACCTGGCCGCCGTCGGGCTGACCAACCAGCGCGAGACCGCCGTCGTCTGGGACCGGCACACCGGCGAGCCGGTGTACAACGCGATCGTCTGGCAGGACACCCGCACCGACGCGATCTGCCAGCAACTCGGTGAGCTCGGCGGCGGCGCCGACCGCTACAAGGACCGCACCGGCCTGCCGCTGGCCACCTACTTCGCGGGCCCCAAGGTCACCTGGGTGCTCGACAACGTCGACGGCGCCCGCGAGCGGGCCGAGCGCGGCGACCTGCTCATGGGCACGATCGACAGCTGGCTGCTGTGGAACCTCACCGGCGGCCCCGACGGCGGCCTGCACCTCACCGACGTCACCAACGCCTCGCGCACCCTGCTCATGGACCTGCACACCCTGCAGTGGGACGAGTCGATCGCCGGCGACCTGCGCATCCCGACGTCGATGCTGCCGGAGATCCGCTCCAACTCCGAGGTCTACGGCGAGGGACGCAAGGCCGGCGCGCTGGCCGGGGTGCCGGTGGCCGGCTCGCTCGGCGACCAGCAGGCCGCCACCTTCGGGCAGGTCTGCTTCACCCCGGGGACGGCGAAGAACACCTACGGCACCGGCAACTTCCTGCTGCTCAACACCGGGGAGACGGCGGTCCGCTCGGAGAACGGCCTGCTCACCACCGTCTGCTACCGGCTGGGCGAGGAGCAGCCGGTGTACGCGCTCGAGGGGTCGATCGCGGTCACCGGCTCGCTGGTGCAGTGGCTGCGCGACAACCTGCGGGTCATCGGCGGCGCCGGCGAGATCGAGGCGGTCGCCCGCTCGGTGGAGGACAACGGCGGCGCCTACTTCGTGCCCGCCTTCTCCGGCCTGTTCGCCCCGCACTGGCGCTCCGACGCCCGCGGCGCGCTCGTCGGGCTCACCCGCTACGTCGACCGCGGCCACCTCGCGCGCGCGGTGCTGGAGTCCACCGCCTACCAGACCCGCGAGGTGGTGGAGGCCATGGACGCCGACAGCGGCGTGCCGCTGCGGGAGCTGCGGGTCGACGGCGGGATGGTGGTCAACGAGCTGCTCATGCAGTTCCAGGCCGACGTGCTCGGCGTCGACGTCGTCCGGCCGCGGATCGCCGAGACCACCGCGCTGGGCGCCGCCTACGCCGCGGGCCTCGCCGTCGGCTTCTGGTCCGGCCTCGACGAGCTCACCGCCCAGTGGGCCGAGGACCGCCGGTGGACGCCGTCGATGCCGGTCGAGCAGCGCGAGCGCTACTACCGCAAGTGGCAGAAGGCGGTCGCCCGCACGCTGGACTGGGTGGACGAGGACGACTGACGGCGTCCACAGGCCGGTCGCCGGCGGGGGTGAGGGCGGGCACGCAACTAGGCTCGGCGTCGTGCTCGCCTGGCCCGCCCCGCTCCTCCCGACCATCCCGGGCCCCGGCCCCGTCCTGCGGCTGTTCGACACCGCCCGCGGGGAGGTCGTGGCCACCGAGCCCGGCCCGGTCGCGCGGATGTACGTCTGCGGCATCACGCCCTACGACGCCACCCACCTCGGGCACGCGGCCACCTACCTGGCCTTCGACCTGGTGAACCGGCTCTGGCGCGACGCCGGGCACGCCGTCCACTACGTGCAGAACGTCACCGACATCGACGACCCGCTGCTCGAGCGCGCGGACCGCGACGGCGAGGACTGGATCGTGCTCGGCATGCGGGAGACCGCGCTGTTCCGCGAGGACATGACGGCGCTGCGGGTGCTCCCGCCGGACGACTACGTCGGCGCGGTGGCCGCCATCCCGCTGATCGTCGCCCACGTGGAGACGCTGCTCGACGAGGGCCTGGCCTACGTCCTCGACGACGGCACCGGCGACGTCTACCACGACGTCGCGCAGGCGCCCGGGTTCGGCGAGGAGTCCGGCTACGACGAGACAACGATGCTGGCGCTGTCGGCCGAGCGCGGCGGCGACCCCGACCGCCCGGGCAAGCGCAACCGGCTCGACCCGCTGCTGTGGCGCGGCGCCCGCGAGGGCGAGCCGTCCTGGGCGGGGCCGCGCGGCACCGCCGGCCGCCCCGGCTGGCACATCGAGTGCGCCGCGATCGCGCTGGACACCATCGGCATGGGCTTCGACGTCCAGGGCGGCGGCAGCGACCTGGTCTTCCCGCACCACGAGTACTCCGCCGTGCACGCCGAGGCGCTCACCGCGGCGGCGACGGGGGAGAAGCTGCCGTTCGCCCGGGCCTACGTGCACGCGGCGATGATCGGCCTGGACGGCGAGAAGATGAGCAAGAGCCGCGGCAACCTGGTCTTCGTCTCCAAGCTGCGCGGCGAGGGCGTCGACCCGATGGCGATCCGGCTGGCGCTGCTGTCGGGCCACTACCGCACCGACCGCGCCTGGACGCCGGACCTGCTCGCCGACGCCGAGCAGCGGCTGGCCACCTGGCGCCGCGCGGTGGCCCGCGCCGCCGGTGCCCCGGCCGCGCCGCTGCTCTCGGCGCTGCGCGAGCGGCTCGCCGACGACCTCGACAGCCCCGGCGCCATCGCCGCCGTCGACGCCTGGGCGGCCGCCACGCTGGCCGGGGAGGGGGAGACCGACGAGGGCGCCCCCGCGGTGGTGGCCGACGCCGTCGACGCGCTCCTCGGCATCGAGGTCGACCCCGCGCTGCAGGACGGCTGATGGCCGGCGGCGGCTCCCCGGGTGGCCCCGCCGCCGGGGGGTTCATGCTCACCGACCGCACCGCGCGCGAGGCGGAGGAGTCCGGGCTCGCCCCGGCGGCCACCCGCTCGGCGGCCACCCGCGGCCGCGCCGTCGCCGAGCCCGAGGACGCGCTGCGCACCGCCTTCGAGCGCGACCGCGACCGGATCCTGCACGCCAAGGCCTTCCGCCGGCTCAAGCACAAGACGCAGGTCTTCCTGAACCCCGACGGCGACCACTTCGTCACCCGACTCACCCACACGCTGCAGGTCACCCAGGTGGCCCGGGCGATCGCCCGCGCGCTCGGGCTCAACGAGACGCTGGCCGAGGCGATCGCGCTCGGCCACGACGTCGGGCACTCGCCGTTCGGGCACATCGGTGAGGACGCCTTCGACCCCTACGTCCCCGGCGGCTGGCACCACGCGGCGCAGGGCGTGCGGATCGTGGAGGTGCTCGAGCACCTCAACCTCACGTGGGAGGTGCGCGACGGGATCCGCGCGCACAGCTGGAAGATCGCCCCGCCGCCGGCCACGCGCGAGGGGGAGTGCGTGCGCTACGCCGACCGGATCGCCTACCTCTCGCACGACGCGCTCGACGCCGTCCGGGCCGGGGTGCTGCAGCCCGGCGACCTGCCCGCCGTCGCGCGGGCCGCGTTCGGGGAGCCCGGCAGCGCGATGGTGGGGGCGATGGTCGACGCCGTCGTCGAGGGGGCCCTCGCCGACGGCGGCGCGGTGGTGATGGCGCCCGGGCCGCTGGCCGCGATGCACGAGCTGCGCGCGTTCATGTTCGAGCGGGTGTACCTGTCGGAGACCGCGGCCGGGCAGAAGCAGCTCGCCGTCGACGTCATCCGCCGGCTGGTCGACCACCACCTGGCCCACCCCGAGCTGATCCCGGCCACCTACCGCGACACCGAGGCCGACCTGGTCACCCAGGTGGTCGACCACGTCTCCGGGATGACCGACCGGTTCGCGCTGCGGCTGCACGACCGGCTCTTCGACGACGACGCCGCCGCGCGGATGGCCCCGCTCCTGCGCCAGCAGTAGCCGTCGTCGAGTGGTCGCCCCGGTGCGCCGTGCCGGAGGGAGCGTTCGACCTCGAGGTGTGGGCCGACGTGTAGGCCGCGTCGACAGCGGCCGGCGGTGAGCGGGCGGTTCTCAGCCCGACCGCGCCCTGCTCGGCCCCGGCGACGAGGTCAGGCTCACGGCACGTCACCTCGGCGTACGCCGGCGGCTGAACAGCTGGATCACCGAGTACGACCGCTCGGTCCGCCCCGCTCCTGGGGTGGTCCACGGTTCACCGGGGCGCTGGAGGACCCCGGGGGATCGGAAAGCACCCCAGGAGTGGGGGATTGCCGGGGTTGCTCGTGCATCGCCGGTCCTGCAGCACCGGCAACGGACGAGGAAGGCCGTCACTAGCGCCGGTTCGGCCGTTATCCCTAACTACAAGCCGCGTGACGGTCCGCCTCCCGCGGCGGGGAGGCGGACCGGGCCGTCAGTTGGGGGAGGAGCCCCGCCGGCGCAGGTAGCGCTCGAACTCGCGGGCGATCTGGTCGCCGTTGGCCTGCGAGAGGTCGGTCTCGGTGGCGCGCTCCTCCAGCGAGCGCACGTACTCGACCACCTCGGCGTCCTCCTGGGCCATCTCGTCGACCGTCTTGACCCACTCGTCGGCCTGCTGGGGGAGGGCGCCGAGCGGCACCGTCAGCTCGAGCACCTCCTCCACCCGCTGCAGCAGCGCGACGGTGGCGCGCGGCGACGGCGGCTGCGAGACGTAGTGGGGGACGGCGGCCCAGAAGCTGATCGCCGGCAGCCCGGCCTGCACGCACGCGTCCTGGAAGATCCCGAGGATGCCGGTGGGCCCCTCGTAGCGGGAGGTCTCCAGGCCCCAGCGCTCGGCGGACTCGGCGTCGTAGGCCGAGCCGGTCACCGGGGTGGGCCGGGTGTGCGGCGTGTCGGCGAGCAGGGCGCCGAGCGCGACGACGGTCTCCACCTCGAGCTCCTGGCACAGCTCGATCAGCTCGGCGCAGAACCCGCGCCAGCGCATGTTCGGCTCGATGCCGCGGATCAGCACGACGTCGCGGTCGCTGCCGGGCGGGCGGGCCACCGAGACGCGGGTGGTGGGCCACTCGACGCGCCGGCTCACGCCCCCGACCAGGGAGACCGACGGCCGGTTGACCTGGAAGTCGTAGTAGTCCTCGGGGTCCAGCGCCGCGAGCGGGGTGGCGTCCCAGATCAGCTCGAGGTGCTCGAGCGCGCCCGTGGCGGCGTCCCCGGCGTCGTTCCAGCCCTCGAAGGCGACCACCGCCACCGGCCGGTTCAGCTGGGGCAGGTCGTCGGGAGCGGACTGCGGGTCGGTCACTCTCCGAGCCTACGTCGGTCGCGCTCCCCGTCCCGGTCGATCGGGGATGGGAGGATGACGTCGGCCCGCCGGGACGTCCCGGGAACACCGGCGCGCCGGCGGCTGCTGCTGCAGCACAGGCCCCGCCCGCCCCGCGACCCCGAGGACGCCCGTGACCGAGACCCCGCAGCTCCGCCCCGACGCCACCGCGGAGCTCACCGCCCTGCTCGAGCAGCGGATCCTCGTGCTCGACGGCGCGATGGGGACGGCCATCCAGCGCGACCGGCCCAGCGAGGCGGGCTACCGCGGCGAGCGGTTCGCCGACTGGCCGAGCGACCTGCAGGGCAACAACGACCTGCTGGTGCTCACCCGGCCCGAGATCATCGCCGGCATCCACCGCGAGTACCTCGACGCCGGCGCCGACGTCATCGAGACCAACACCTTCAACGCCAACGCCGTGTCCCTCGCCGACTACGGCATGGCCGAGCTGTCCCGGGAGATCAACGAGGCCGCCGCCCGGCTGGCCCGCCGCGAGGCCGACGCCGCCACCGCGCGCACCCCGGACAGGCCGCGCTACGTCGCCGGCGCGATCGGCCCCACCACCCGGACGGCGTCGATCTCGCCCGACGTGAACGACCCGGGCGCCCGCAACGTCAGCTTCGACGAGCTGGTCGAGGCCTACCTCGAGCAGGCGAACGGGCTGGTGGACGGCGGCGCGGACGCGCTGATGGTCGAGACGGTCTTCGACACGCTCAACGCCAAGGCGGCCATCTTCGCCCTGGAGACGCTGTTCGAGGAGCGCGGCCGCCGCTGGCCGGTGATCGTCTCCGGCACGATCACCGACGCGTCGGGGCGCACGCTGTCCGGCCAGGTCACCGAGGCCTTCTGGAACTCGATCCGGCACGTCCGGCCGCTGCTCGTGGGCCTCAACTGCGCCCTCGGGGCGAAGGAGATGCGGCCCTACGTCGCCGAGATGGCGCGGGTGGCCGACACGTTCGTGTCCTGCTACCCGAACGCCGGCCTGCCCAACGCCTTCGGCGAGTACGACGAGTCGCCCGAGGAGACCGCGGCGGTGCTCGAGGAGTTCGCCGACAGCGGGTTCGTCAACCTCGTCGGCGGCTGCTGCGGCACCACCCCGGCGCACATCGCCGCGATCGCCGCCGCCGTGGAGGGCAAGCGCCCGCGCACGCCGGTCGAGGCGCGGCCCGCGCTGCGGCTGTCGGGTCTCGAGCCGCTCGTCGTCACCGAGGACTCGCTGTTCGTCAACGTCGGCGAGCGCACCAACATCACCGGCTCCGCGCGCTTCCGCAATCTCATCAAGGCCGGCGACTACCCGGCGGCCCTGGCCGTGGCGCGCCAGCAGGTCGAGGCCGGCGCGCAGGTCATCGACGTCAACATGGACGAGGGGATGATCGACGGCGTCGCGGCGATGGACCGCTTCACCAAGCTGATCGCCTCCGAGCCCGACATCTCCCGCGTGCCCGTCATGGTCGACTCCTCCAAGTGGGAGGTCATGGAGGCCGGCCTCAAGAACATCCAGGGCAAGGCGATCGTCAACTCCATCTCGCTGAAGAACGGCGAGGAGGAGTTCGTCCACCACGCGCGGCTGTGCCGCAAGTACGGCGCCGCGGTCGTCGTCATGGCCTTCGACGAGGACGGGCAGGGCGACAACCTGGAGCGCCGCACGCAGATCTGCAAGCGCGCCTACGACGTCCTCGTGGACCAGGTCGGGTTCCCGGCCGAGGACGTCATCTTCGACCCGAACATCTTCGCCGTCGCCACGGGCATCGAGGAGCACGCGAACTACGGGCTGGACTTCATCGAGTCGACCCGCTGGATCAAGCAGAACCTGCCCGGCGCGCTGGTCTCCGGCGGCGTCTCGAACGTGTCGTTCTCCTTCCGGGGCAACAACCCCGTGCGGGAGGCCATCCACTCGGTCTTCCTCTACCACGCGATCGCCGCGGGGCTGGACATGGCGATCGTCAACGCCGGCCAGCTCGAGGTGTACAGCGAGGTGCCCGAGCTGCTGCGCGAGCGCATCGAGGACGTGGTGCTCAACCGCCGTCCCGACAGCACCGAGCGCCTGCTCGAGATCGCCGGGGACTACGCCGGCGACGGCGCGGTCAAGGAGGTGGCCACCGAGGAGTGGCGGTCGCTGCCGGCGGGGGAGCGGATCACCCACGCGCTGGTCAAGGGCATCGACGCGTTCGTCGAGGACGACACCGAGGAGCTGCGCGTCGAGATCGCCGCGCGCGGCGGCCGGCCCATCGAGGTCATCGAGGGCCCGCTCATGGACGGCATGAACGTCGTCGGCGACCTGTTCGGCGCCGGCAAGATGTTCCTGCCGCAGGTGGTCAAGTCCGCCCGCGTGATGAAGAAGGCCGTCGCCCACCTCATCCCGCACATCGAGGCCGAGAAGCAGCCCGGGGACGCCGAGCGGACCAACGGCAAGGTCGTCATGGCGACGGCGAAGGGCGACGTCCACGACATCGGCAAGAACATCGTCGGCGTCGTGCTGCAGTGCAACAACTACGACGTCGTCGACCTCGGCGTGATGGTGCCGCCGCAGAAGATCCTCGACGCCGCCAAGGCCGAGGGCGCCGACGTCATCGGCCTGTCCGGGCTGATCACGCCGTCCCTGGACGAGATGGTCACGCTGGCCTCGGAGATGGAGCGGCAGGGCTTCGAGGTCCCGCTGCTCATCGGCGGCGCGACGACGTCCCGGGCGCACACCGCCGTCAAGATCGCGCAGCGGTACCACGGGCCGGTCATCTGGGTGAAGGACGCCTCGCGGTCGGTGCCCGTCGTCGCGGCGCTGCTCTCCGACGAGCAGCGGCCCGCGCTGCTGGCCCAGACCGACGCGGAGTACGCGGCGCTGCGCGAGCGGCACGCCGCCCGCCAGGACACCCGGGCGCTGCTGCCGATCGATGCCGCGCGCGCCGCGGCCACGCCGATCGACTGGAGCGCCTACACCCCGCCGCGCCCCCGCATGCTGCAGCAGCAGGCGATGGACGCCTGCGCCGGGCCGGCGTGCGACCACGTCCGGCACGTGGCCACCCAGTTCGTCCGCACCCTGCCCGACTACCCGTTGGAGGAGCTGCGCGGCTACATCGACTGGCAGCCGTTCTTCAACGCCTGGGAGATGCGCGGCCGGTTCCCCGACATCCTGCACAGCCCGACCACCGGGGAGGCCGCGCGCCGGCTCTACGAGGACGCGCAGGAGATGCTCGACCGGATCGTCGCGGAGCGGTGGCTGACCGCCAACGGGGTCTTCGGCCTGTTCCCGGCCAACCAGGTCGGCGGTGACGACCTGGAGGTCTACACCGACGAGTCACGCCGCGAGGTCCTGACGACCCTGCACCAGCTGCGCCAGCAGACCGAGGGGCGGGACGGGTCTCCCCGCAAGTCGCTGGCCGACTTCGTCGCGCCCCGCTCGACCGGCCTGCGCGACTACGTCGGGGCCTTCGCGGTGACCGCCGGCATCGGCTCGGCGGAGCGGGTCACGGCCTTCAAGGCGGCGAACGACGACTACAGCGCGATCATGCTGGAGGCGCTCGCCGACCGGCTCGCCGAGGCCTTCGCCGAGCGGCTGCACGAGCGGGTGCGCACGGAGTACTGGGGCTACGCCCCCGACGAGCACCTCGACGCCGACGCCCTCATCGCGGAGAAGTACCACGGCATCCGCCCGGCGCCGGGCTACCCCGCCTGCCCGGAGCACACCGAGAAGCTCACCATCTGGTCGCTGCTCGACGTCGAGTCGACCGCCGGCATCCAGCTCACCGAGAGCATGGCCATGTGGCCGGGCGCGGCGGTGAGCGGGCTGTACTTCTCCCACCCCGCGTCGCGGTACTTCAACCTGGGCCGGGTCGGCCGCGACCAGGTCGAGGACTACGCCCGCCGCAAGGGCTGGACGCTCGCGGAGGCCGAGCGCTGGCTCGCGCCGAACCTGGGCTACCGCACCGACGACGACTGAGTGACCCGGGTCCGCCGTCCCCCGGGGACGGCGGACCCGTGGGCACTTGTCGTGCTAATGGCCCTCCAGGAGGGCGACGGCCTGGCGGGCCATCTCCAGCTCCTCGTCGGTGGGGACCACCAGGACGGCGACCGGGCCGTCCCCGGCCGAGATCCGCCGGGCGCCCGGGACCCGCTCGGCGTTGGCCTCCTCGTCGAGCCGGATGCCCAGCGGCTCCAACCCGGCCAGCGACCGCGACCGCACCACCGGGTCGTTCTCGCCGATGCCCCCGGTGAACGCGATCGCGTCGGTGCGGCCCAGCACCGCCAGGTAGGCACCCACGTACTTCCGTACCCGGTGGCAGAACACGTCGAGCGCCAGGGCGGCGGAGGCGTCGCCCTCGGCGATGCGGCGGTGCACCTCGCGCAGGTCGTTGGTGCCGGCCAGCGCCAGCATGCCGCTGGAGGAGTTGAGCGCCCGGTCGACGTCGTCGGGCCCTAGCCCGGCCACCCGGTGCAGGTGCGCCACGACGGCGGGGTCGACGTCCCCGGAGCGGGTGCCCATCACCAGTCCCTCCAGCGGCGTCATGCCCATCGAGGTGTCCACGCTGCGGCCGCCGGCGACGGCGGTGGCGCTCGCCCCGTTGCCCAGGTGCAGCACGACGGTGTTCACCTCCTCCGGCGGGCGCCCGAGCAGCTCCGCGGCGGCGCGGGAGACGTAGGCGTGCGAGGTGCCGTGGAAGCCGTAACGCCGCACGCCGTGGTCCCGCGCCCACTGCGGCGGGACGGCGTAGGTGTACGCCTCCGGCGGCAGCGTCGCGTGGAAGGCGGTGTCGAAGACCGCTACGTGCGGCAGGCCCGGGAAGGCACGGCGCGCCACCTCGATGCCGGTGGCGTTGACCGGGTTGTGCAGCGGCGCCAGCGTGGCGAGCTCGCGGACCGCCCGCAGCACGTCGTCGTCGACGCGCACCGGCGCGGAGAACCGGTCGCCGCCGTGCACCACCCGGTGCGCCACGGCGACGAGCCCGGCGTCGGCCAGCCGGGGACCCGAGCGGTCGAACGCCTCCAGCGCCGCGCCCAGCGCCACCCCGTGGTCGGGCAGCGGCCGCTCCACCACGTCGGGCTCCCGGCCGGGCAGGGAGTGGGTGAGCCGCCCGGAGGGCTGCCCCACCCGCTCGGCCAGCCCCCAGGCCAGCGCCTCCCCGGCGGCGACGTCGACCAGCCGGTACTTCAGCGACGACGAGCCCGCGTTGACGACGAGCACCCGCCCGCTCACGAGATCCCCTGCGCCGTGCCGTCGAGCGCCGGGTCCTGCGCGGTGCCGTCGAGCGCCGGGTCCTGCGCCTGGATGGCGGTGATGGCCACCGTGTTCACGATGTCCTGCACCGTGGCACCGCGGGACAGGTCGTTGACCGGCTTGCGCAGGCCCTGCAGCACCGGGCCGACCGCCACCGCGCCCGCGCTGCGCTGCACCGCCTTGTAGGTGTTGTTGCCGGTGTTCAGGTCGGGGAAGACGAACACCGTCGCCCGGCCGGCCACCGCGCTCCCGGGCAGCTTGGTGCGCGCCACCCCGGCGTCGACGGCGGCGTCGTACTGGATCGGCCCCTCCACCGACAGGTCCGGCGCCCGCCCGCGCACCAGCTCGGTGGCGGCGCGCACCCGGTCGACGTCGGCGCCGCTGCCGGACTCCCCGGTGGAGTAGGACAGCATCGCCACCCGCGGCTCGACGCCGAAGCGGGCCGCCGTGCCCGCCGAGGTCACCGCGATCTCGGCCAGCTGCTCGGCGTCCGGGTGCACGTTGACCGCGCAGTCGCCGTAGACCAGCACCCGGTCGACCAGGCACATGAAGAACACGCTGGACACGATCGACACGCCCTCGGTGGTGCGGATCAGCTCCAGCGCCGGGCGGATCGTCTGCGCGGTCGTGTGCGTCGCCCCGGACACCATGCCGTCGGCCATGCCGAGCGCCACCATCAGCGTGCCCGCGTAGGACACGTCGACGACGACGTCGCGGGCGGCGTCCATGGTCACGCCGCGGTGCGCGCGCCGGCGGGCGTACTCGACGGCGAGCTCCTCGCGCAGCGCCGGGTCGCAGGGGTCGAGCACCCGCGCCGCGGACACGTCGGCCCCGGCGCGGACGGCGGCGGCCCGCACCTCGGCGGGGTCGCCGAGCAGGGTCAGGTCGACGACGCCGCGACGCAGCAGCCGGTCGGCGGCCTGCAGCACCCGCTCGTCGGTGCCCTCGGGCAGCACGACGTGCCGGCGGTCGGCGCGTGCCCGGTCCAGCAGCCCGTGCTCGAACATCAGCGGCGTGGTCACCCGGGCGCGGTGCACCTCGGCCCGGTCGAGCAGCGCCGCGCCGTCGACGTGCTCCTCGAACAGCGCCAGCGCGACGTCGACCTTGCGCGGCGCCTCGGCGTTCAGCCACCCGGGCACGGTGTCGGCCACCGTCGTCGTCGCGTGGGTGTCGAGGTCGGTGAGCACCACGGGCACGACCGTGGGCAGGCGCCGCACCAGCTCCAGCACGCTCGCCGCGGGCTCGAGGCCGCCGGTGAGCACCAGGCCCGCGGGCTGCGGCAGGGCGTCGGACAGGTGCGCGGCGAGGACGCCGAGCAGCACGTCGGCCCGGTCGCCCGGGGTGATCACCACGACGTCGTCGACGAGCCGGTCGAGCAGGTTCGGCACGGTCATCGCTGCCACCAGCACGCCGGAGGTCTCCCGGCGCAGGGCAGCGGCGTCGCCGACGAGCACCCGGGCGTCGCAGGCGCGGGCGATCTCGGCCATCGTCGGCGCGGTCAGCGCGGGCACGTCGGGCAGCGCCCAGGCGGCGGGCTCCCGCCCGGCCAGGGACTGCCGGACGGCGGCGTGCTCGCCAGGGGCGACCCGGTTGACGACGACCGCCACGACGTCGCAGCCGGCCCGGCGCAGCGCATCGGTGCCCACGTCGACGGCGCGGTCCACCTCGGCGGCGTCGCGGCCGTGCCCGGAGACCGTGCACACCACCGGCAGGCCGAGGTTCACCGCGATCCGCGCGTTGAGGGAGAGCTCGCGGGCCGCGCCCGCCTCGCCGAAGTCGGTGCCGACGACCAGCACCCGGTCGCACCGGGCCGCCAGCGCGCGGTACCGCGCGACCACCTCCGACAGCGCCCGGTCCTCGTCGGCGAGCACCTCGGCGTAGGTGACGCCCAGCGAGGCCTCGTACGGCGGGGACCCCGGCGCCCGGGGGAGCAGCAGGTCGACCACCCGGTCGGGCTCGTCGCGGCTGCGCACCACCGGCCGGAAGACCCCGAGCCGGCCCACGCGCCGGGCCAACAGGTCGAACAGGCCGAGGGCGACCGCCGACTTCCCCGTCGCCGGCTCGCTGCCCGTGATGTAGAGCCCGTCCGACACCGCCCCACCTCCTGCGCCCGACCCTAGGGCGGCCGGGACGCCACGGCCCCCGGAGCGGGACGACGGACGGGCCGAGCGGTCCGGCTCGGCGGGCGGCCTCAGCGGTCGGGGACGGTGATCCGGTACTGGGCGATCTTGCGGTAGAGGGTGGCCCGGCCGATGCCGAGCTCCTCGGCCACGCGGGTCATCGTCGTCCCGGGCTCGGTCAGGCACCGCACGATCTCGTCGCGCTCGAGCCGCTCCAGGCGGGTCAGCGCCCGGCCGCCGCCGTCGAGCACCTCCGGCGCCAGGTGGGACACGTCGACGACGTCGGCACGGGTCACCGCCTCGCGCACCACCCGGCGCAGCTGCGCGACGTTGCCCGGCCACGCGTAGCCGGTCAGCGCCCGCGCGGCGCGGGGGGTGAAGGCCACCTCGCGGTGCCGCTCCCGGCGCGCGGTCCACGACGCCAGCGGCAGCACGTCGTCGGCCCGGTCGCGCAGCGCGGGCGCCTCGACGACGGCGTCGACCAGCCGGGCCACCGGGTCCGGCAGCGCGCCGTAGTCCGGCGCGGTGAGCACGAACGGCTGCGGCCGCCCGGCGCGCCGCACCGCCGCGAGCACGTGCGCGAGCTCCCCGGCCGCCCACGCCGGCAGCCGGTGCAGCCCGGAGACGATCACGCAGGTGTCGGCGTCGCGCAGCTCCGGCGTCCACAGCTCCAGCCACGGCGCGACGTCGCCGGCCTCCGGCGCGCGGGCGTGCAGCAGCCGCTGCCGTCCGGCCAGGCGCCGCCGGGCGAGCGCGGCCAGGGTCGCCTTGCCGGCGCCGGGCTCGCCGACGACGACCGTCCCGGCCCCGGAGGAGACCGCGACCGCGGCCCGGTCGACGGCGGTGCGCCAGGCGGGGGTGACGCACGGGTCGCCGCCGTCGGGGGCCAGCGACCCGCCGACCACGCGGAACACCTCCCCGCGCGGCGCCGGGCGCACGAGGCGGCCGCCGCTGCGCACCGCCATGAGCGCGCTGGTGGCGCTGGCCGCCGTCTGCGCGAGGCCCAGCAGCAGCTCGGAGGAGGAGTCCGACCAGGTGGTGAGGTTGATGCTGCCCGCGAGCTCCCCGGTGCCGGGCTCGAGCACGGGCGCCGCGGCGCAGGTGTAGCCGCGCAGGTCGGTCACCCAGTGGTCGGCGGCGCGCACCAGCGTCGGCGCCCGGTCGGCCAGCGACAGCCCCAGGCCGTTGGTGCCGGCGTACCGCTCGCTGTAGGAGAAGCCCGGCGCCAGGTGCACCCGGTCCAGCGCCCGGGAGATCGAGGCGTCGTCGCCGAGGCGGGCCAGCACGAACCCGGCGGGGTCGGCGACCATCAGGCTCACGGGCTCGTTGGCGATCGTCGTCTGCAGGTCGCTGAGCACCCGGTGGGCGCACTCGTAGAGCAGGGAGCCGGTGTCCGGGGAGCCGCTGAACACCGGCACCACCTCGTCCGGCGGCACCCCGTAGCCCTGGCTGCGCCGCCAGGACGCGCGGACCCGGGGCGCCGTCCCGCGGTGCCGCGCGAGGGCGGGGTCGGGCAGCGGCGCGGGTCCGGCCGGCTCGTCCACGGTCGCCTCCCGCTGTGGCCTGTGTCACGGCAATGTACGCGGCGGGGCGGGTGCCGAGGTGTCTCAGAGTGAGACGGCCGGAGGGGGTGCACGGCGGAGCGGCCGCCCTAGCGTCGCCGGCGAGCACGTGACCCAGCTCACGACCGGAGCCGACGGAGGCCGACGGATGTACACCAAGGACGGCGAGCAGTACTACGTGGTGGACGCGCACATCGCGCTGTGGGACGCGCGGCCGGAGAACCAGCGCAACGTCCACGGCAAGCAGTTCATCGACTGCTTCTACGACTACCACCGCAACCTGTCCCCGGAGTCCGAGGTCTGGGGCTACGAGGAGTACCTCTACCAGGGCGGCGAGCGGCTGATGCGCGACGTGTTCGCCGACGGCATCGTCGACCACGCGGTCTTCCAGCCGGCCCGGCTCGCGGAGTTCTACCACCGGGGCTTCGGCCAGACCGAGGAGGCGTTCGCCCTCGCGCAGGCCCACCCGGACAAGCTCACCTACAACCACTACTGGGACCCGCGCGACGGCGAGAACGGCCTCGACGCGCTGCGCGCCGCCGCCGAGCGCATGCACCTCACCGGCGTGAAGCTCTACACCGCCGACTGGCACGGCGAGTCCCGCGGCTGGAAGCTCACCGACCCGATGGCCCAGCGCTACCTGGAGCTGTCGCAGGAACTCGGCATCAGGAACATCCACATCCACAAGGGCCCGACGATCCGCCCGCTGGACCGGGACGCCTTCGACGTGGCCGACGTCGACCACGTGGCCACCGACTTCCCGGACCTCACGTTCGTCGTCGAGCACTGCGGCCTGCCGCGCCTCGAGGACTTCTGCTGGATCGCCACCCAGGAGCCCAACGTCGTCGCCGGCCTGGCCGTGGCCATCCCGTTCATCCACACCCGCCCGCGGTACTTCGCGCAGATCATGGGCGAGCTCCTCTACTGGCTCGGCGAGGACCGGATCCTGTTCTCCAGCGACTACGCGCTCTGGACGCCGAGGTGGCTGGTCGAGAAGTTCGTGGACTTCCAGATCCCCGAGGACATGAGCCCGGAGTACGCGCCCATCACCGTCGCGCAGAAGAAGAAGGTGCTCGGCCTCAACGCCGCCCGCCTCTACGACCTCCCCGTGCCCGAGCACCTGCGACTGCCGGAGGCCGACGAGACGGAGACGGGCCCGCGCGAGCCCGCCGCGGCCGACCTGGCGAGCGTCTGATGACGGCGGTCCTGCCCCGCCCCGCGACCCGGGTCGACGAGGCGGCGGTGCGCGCGGCGCTGGGCACCGTCGTCGACCCCGAGCTCGACGAGCCGATCACCGACCTGGGGTTCGTCCGCTCGGTGGCCGTCGAGGACTCCCCGGACGGCGGCGCCGTCGAGGTGCACCTGCGGCTGCCCACCTCGTTCTGCGCGCCGAACTTCGCCTGGCTCATGGTGTCCGACGCGCACGACGCCGTCTCCGCCGTCCCGGGGGTCGGGCGGGTGGTGGTGGAGCTCGACGACCACTCCGACTCCGACCTGATCAACCGCGGGCTGGCCGCCGGGCTCGGCTACCGCGGCACCTTCGGGCACGAGGCCGAGGAGTCGCTGGACGAGCTGCGGGCGACCTTCGTCCGCAAGGCGCACACCGCGGCCATGGAGCGGGCGCTCACCGCGCTGCTGCGCGCCGACCCGTCGGCCGACGTCCGGGCGGTCACCCTCGCCGACCTCCCGGCCGACGCCGCCGAGGGCCTGCGCCGCCGGCGGGCGGCCCTCGGGCTGCCGGCCGGCGACGCCGACCCGGTGCTGCTCCGCGAGGACGGCACCCGCCCCGACGCCGCCGACGCGCCGACGGTGCTGCGGCGGGCCCGCTCGGTGCGCATCTCGGTCGACGGCAACGCGCACTTCTGCCGCGGCCTGCTCACCACCCGCTACCCGGGGTCGGAGGCCGACCAGACCCCCCGCCCCGACGACCGTCCGCTCATCCCCCTGGAGGTGCGCTAGATGAAGGCCGTGCGCGTGCACGAGTACCACGCCGACCCCTCGCTCGACGACATCCCGGAGCCGCAACTGCGGGGGCCGCTCGACGTGATCGTCAAGATCGGCGGCGCCGGGGTGTGCCGCACCGACCTGCACATCCTCGAGGGCCAGTGGGCCGACCTCCAGAACCCGGACCTGCCCTATGTCATCGGCCACGAGAACGCCGGCTGGGTGCACGCGGTGGGGGAGGGGGTCACCAACGTCGCCGTCGGCGACACCGTGATCCTGCACCCGCAGCCCAGCTGCGGACTCTGCTCCGCCTGCCGCGCCGGGCGGGACATGCAGTGCGAGAACGCGTTCTTCCCGGGGCTCTCGAACGACGACGGGGGGATGGCCGAGTACCTGCGCACCACCGCCCGCGCCTGCGTGAAGCTCGACCCGTCGACGAACCCGGCCGACGTCGCCGCGCTCGCCGACGCCGGGATCACCGCCTACCACGCCGTCCGCAAGGCGCTGCCGCTGCTGCACCCCGGGACGACCGCGGTCGTGCAGGGCGCCGGCGGGCTCGGGCACATCGGCGTCCAGTGCCTGGCGGCGCTGTCGGGCACTCGCGTCGTCGTGGTGGACCGCAACCCCGACGCGCTCGAGCTCGCCCGGCAGATCGGCGCCGACGAGACCGTGGTGGCCGACGGCGACCAGGTGCGGGCGGTGCAGGAGCTCACCGGCGGCGGCGCCGACGTCGTCTTCGACTTCGTCGCCGAGCAGGGCGCGGAGATGGACGGCTGGCGGATGACCGGCCCGGCGGGCTCGCTCTACGTCATCGGCTACGGCGGCGAGCTGCGCATCCCGACGCTGGAGTTCGTCGCCGGCGAGAAGAACGTCGTCGGCAACATCGTCGGCACCTACACCGACCTCGCCGAGCTCATGGTGCTCGCCCAGGCCGGGAAGGTCACCCTGCACACCCAGCAGTACCCGCTCGACCGCGCCGTGGACGCCATCCGCGACCTCGACGCCGGCAAGGTGCGTGGGCGCGCGATCCTCGTGCCGTGACCGGCCGGGTGCCCCCGGCCCCGGCGCCGGGGGCACCTACCGCTCGGTGCCCGTCCGTTCGACGTCCATCCGGGTCACCAGGCCGTCGCCGTCGAACCGGTACACGTGCCGCACCGTCTCCCGGGACAGCACCGTCCCGCCCGGGTCGCGGACGGTGAGGGCCACGCTCACCGCGACCGAGCCGTCCGGCCGGGCGTCGAACCCGGTCGGGCGCACCAGTGGCCGGATCTGCGCCCACTGGCGCTCCCAGTAGCCGCGGACGCCGTCGTGGCCGTGCACGCGGCCGCCCTCCCAGCCGTTGGGCCAGTCGACGGCGGGGGACATGGCGGCCAACACCGCGTCGATCTCGCGGGCGTTGAACGCCGCGTACAGCGAGCGCAGCAGGGCCGTGCGGTCCGGGGCGGTCACGGGGGAGCACGCTGGCACACCGGGCCGCGCGGTGGGGGACCCCCGGTCCCGCGTCATGCTGGCCCTCCACCCACCGACGGGAGACCCATGACGCTCGCCGCCCCGCGCCCGCCCGCCACCGGCGCCGACGACGCCGCCCTGCGCGAGATCGAGCAGCGCGTGCTGTGGCTCGCCACGGCGGTCGTCGACCACGCCAACCGGGTGCGCCCGAACCCGACCGGGCTCAAGGTCGGCGGCCACCAGGCCTCCAGCGCCTCGATGGTCACGATCATGACCGCGCTGTGGCTGGAGCAGCTGTCCGCCGAGGACCGGGTGTCGGTGAAGCCGCACGCCTCCCCGGTGCTGCACGCGCTGGAGTTCCTGCTCGGGCAGCTCGACGCCTCCTGGCTGACGACGCTGCGCGCGTTCGGCGGGCTGCAGTCCTACCCGTCGCGCCTCAAGGACCCCGTCCCGGCCGACTACTCCACCGGCTCGGTCGGCATCGGCGCCACCGCGCCGATCTGGGGCGCGCTGGCCCGCCGCTACGTCAATACCCAGTTCGGCGCCGGGGGCACCGGGCGGCAGTGGTCGCTGGTCGGTGACGCCGAGCTCGACGAGGGCGCGGTCTGGGAGGCCGTGCTCGACCCGATGGTGGCCGAGCTCGGCGAGGTGAACTGGATCGTCGACCTCAACCGGCAGTCGCTGGACCGCGTCGTCCCCACCATGGGCGCCACCCGGCTGCAGGGCATGTTCACCGCGGCCGGCTGGCAGGTGCTCACCGTCAAGTACGGCGCGCTCCTCGAGGAGCTCTACACCCGCCCCGGCGGCCCGGAGCTGCGCGACCGCATCGACGGCATGAGCAACGCCGAGTACCAGCGGCTGCTGCGCCGCACCGCCGAGGAGGTCCGCCGCGAGCTGCCGGGGGGCGGGCCGGGGGCGGCCGCGATCGCCGGCCTCGTCGACGGGGTGGCCGACGCCGACCTGCTCGCCGCGGTGCGCAACCTCGGCGGCCACGACCTCAGCGCGCTGCGGACGGCGTTCGCGCAGATCGACGACACCCGCCCCACCGTCGTCATCGCCTACACGCTCAAGGGCTACGGCCTGGCCACCGAGGGCCACCCGCAGAACCACTCCGCGCTGCTCACCGAGGCCCAGTTGCACGAGCTCGCCGCGCGCGTCGATGTCGACCCAGCGCAGCCCTGGGCCGGCTTCCCGGCCGGCAGCCGGCCCGCGGAGCTGCTGGCCGCCGCGGCCGCCCGGCTCGCCCGCCCGGCGGCCGGCAGCGCGCCCGCGCCCGACGTCCCCGCCGACCTCGGCCGCACCCCCTCGGGCACGGCCACCACGCAGGCGGCGCTCGGCCGCACCCTGCTCGACCTCAACCGCGCCGCGCCCGAGGTGGGCCGCCGGGTGGTCACCGTCAGCCCCGACGTGTCGAGCTCGACCAACCTCGGCGGCTGGGTGAACAAGGTCGGCGTCTGGTCGCACGAGGACCGCCGCGACTGGTTCGCCGACGACGCCGAGACGATCCTGCACTGGCGCGAGCGGCCCTCGGGCCAGCACGTCGAGCTCGGCATCGCCGAGACCAACCTGGTGGGCGCGATCGGCGAGCTCGGCGCCACCTGGTCGCGCTGGGGCCAGCCGCTGCTGCCCATCGGCGTCCTCTACGACCCGTTCGTGGAGCGGGCGCTGGAGCCGTGGTCGTTCACCATCTACGCCGGCGGGCAGTCGCTGCTGGTGGGGACGCCGTCGGGCGTGACGCTCGCCCCGGAGGGCGGGGCGCACCAGTCGATCACCACGCCGTCGATCGGCCTGGAACAGCCCGGCTGCCTGACCTACGAACCGGCCTTCGCCCTCGACACCGAGTGGTGCGTGCTCGCCGCGCTCGGGCAGATGGGCCGCCCGGGCGGGCAGTCGGCCTACCTGCGGCTGTCCACCCGGCCGGTGGACCAGGCGCTGGCCGCGGTGCCGGCCGACGGCGCGGCCCGCGAGCGGCGCCGCCGTCAGGTGGTGGCCGGGGCCTACCCGCTGCGGCGGGTGCCCCGCCCGGCGGTCACGCTGGCCGCGATGGGGGCGCTCGTCCCCGAGGCGCTGGCCGCCGCCGAGCGGCTCGACGGGCTCGGGTTCCCGGCCGACGTCGTCGTGGTGACCAGCCCCGGGCTGCTGTTCCGCGCCGCCCAGGCGCGCCGCGGCCTCGACGACGCCTCGCCGTGGGTGCTCGACAGCGTCTTCCCGGCCGACCGGGCCAACCCGCTGGTCACCGTCCTCGACGGCCACCCGCACACGCTGGCGTTCCTCGCCGGCCTGCGCGGGGTGCCGGCCGCGCACCTGGGCGTGACGCGCTTCGGGCAGAGCGGCGACCTCGACAGCGTGTACCGGTACCACGGCCTCGACGTCGACTCGGTGGTCGGCGCGGCCCTCGACCTCGTCGACTGACGGAGGACCCCCGGTCCCGCCCGCAGTCGCGCCGTCGTGCCCCGCCGTCCTCGCGGCGTGGTGCCCGACCTCGCCCCGCAGCGCGAGGTCGGGCACCACGGGCCGCGGTCGGTGGGGTCAGGGTGCGGCACCGGGACGGCGCCGCCGCGGCGCCCCATACGGGCGAATCGACATGACGTCCTGATGACCGGGGTGCCGCGCGCGGTGCGGGCGCCCCGGTGTGGGAGCGTTCTCCTCGTGATCGGACACGAGGACCTCGCGGTGCGGACGCTCGGCCCGTGCCGCATCGACTCGCCCCTGGCCGAGCGGCTCGCGGCCCGCGAGACGACGCAGCACTCGGTGCAGGAGGGGGACCGGGTCCTCTTCGACGACACCCTGTCGATGGCCGGCGCACGCGACGTGCCTGTCAGCGAGCTGCCGAGCCTGGAGCCCGGCGGGCCGCGCCAGCGCATCTACTTCGACCCGGCCAAGACCCGCGTCGGCATCGTCACCTGCGGCGGGCTGTGCCCCGGCCTCAACGACGTCATCCGCGGGCTGGTGCTCGAGCTGTGCCGCCACTACGGCGTGCGCCGGATCGTCGGGTTCCGCAACGGCTACCGCGGCTTCATCCCGCGCTACGGCGAGGACGTCGTCGACCTGTCGCCGGACGTCGTGCAGCACATCGACGACGAGGGCGGCACCATCCTCGGCACCTCGCGCGGCATGCAGGACCCCGAGGAGATTGTCGACGCCCTCGAGCGGCTGGCGATCAACATCCTGTTCGTCATCGGCGGCGACGGCACGATCCGCGGGGCGATGGAGGTCGTCCGCGTGGTCCAGGAGCGCGGCCTGAAGATCGCCGTCGTCGGCGTGCCGAAGACGATCGACAACGACATCCCCTACATCGACCAGAGCTTCGGCTTCCAGACGGCGATGTCGGAGGCGACCAAGTCCATCCACGCCGCGAGCGTCGAGGCGCGCTCGGCGCCCGGCGGGGTCGGGCTGGTCAAGCTCATGGGCCGGCACTCGGGCTTCATCGCCTGCTACTCCACGCTGGCCAAGGACGACGCCGACTACGTGCTCATCCCGGAGGTGCCCTTCGCGCTGCACGGGGAGGGTGGCTTCCTCGAGCACCTGCGCCGCCGGGTGGAGGACCGCGGGCACGCCGTCGTCGTGGTGGCCGAGGGCGCCGGGCAGGAGCACATCGAGGAGCACGAGCCCGGCCGGGACGCGTCGGGCAACGTCCGGCTCGGCGACATCGGCCGGCTGATGCGGCGGCTGATCAGCGAGCACCTGGACAAGGCCGGGGTGGAGAACAACGTCCGCTACTTCGACCCGAGCTACGCCATCCGCAGCGTGCCGGCCAATCCCTACGACAGCGCCTACTGTCTGCGGCTGGCGCACGCCGCGGTGCACGCGGCGATGGCCGGGCGCACCGAGGTGATCGTGGCGCGGCGCAGGCGGCGGTTCGTGCACATCCCGATGGCGCTGGCCGTCAGCCGGCGCAACCACGTCGACCCGCTGGGCGACCTGTGGATGTCGGTGCTCGAGGCGACGGGGCAGCCGGTCCGCTTCGGCTGAGCCACCCGCGCGGGTGAGGGGCGGCGGTCCGGCTGCAGGACCGCCGCCGTCCTGCCGATGCCGTCTGCGTCAGGTGGAACAGCCGGCCAGACGACGGGACACCGCCATGCCGCGGCACGGACGCAGGACCTCCTCGCGGACCCCGGTCCGCCTGCTGGCGACGGCGGCGATCGCCGTCCTCGTCGCGCTGGTTCCCGGTGCCGCCGCCGCGGCGCCCAACCGCTCCGACCCGCCCGACGTCGTCCCCGTCCTGGACTGCGTCCTCACCCGCGCCGACGGCAGCTGGACGGCGGTCTTCGGCTACGACAACCGGACCGGCACGACCGTGACCATCCCGGTCGGCCCGGCCAACCAGGTCACGCCGACCCGGTACGGCACGCCGCAGCCCACGACCTTCGAGCCCGGCCTCCGGCGGGGCGTGTTCGCGGTGACCGTCACCGGCGGCGGCGGACCCATGTGGCACCTGGGCAGCACGAACCTGGCGGCGCGCCAGGGCGACGCGGCGTGCCCGCCGTCGACCCAGATGCCCGCGGACGGCAACGGCGCCGGCCTGCCGATCGTGCTCGCCGCCGCCGGGGGAGCCGCCGCGCTCCTGCTCGCCCGCGCCCGCCGGAGGGCCGTCGCACCGAGCGCCTGAGAGGTCGTCCGACCGGGTTGACACTGTCGTCGCTGACGTCGAATAATCGTCGTCAGCGTCAACAACCCGGGAGGACCGTGTGGCCGTGCACCGCATCGGGCTCGTCGTGCCGAGCTCGAACGTGACCGTGGAGACCGAGATGCCGGCGCTGCTGGCCCGGCACCCCGACGCGTCGTTCTCGTTCCACTCCAGCCGGATGCGCATGACGGCGGTCAGTCCCGCCCAGCTGCGGGCGATGAACGCCCAGCGCGAGCGCTGCGTCCTCGAGCTCGGTGACGCAGGTCCCGAGGCGATCCTCTACGCGTGCCTGGTGGCGCTCATGGCCGGCGGCCCCGGTGAGCACCAGCGCGTCGAGGCCGCCGTGGCCGAGCAGCTGGCGACCGGGGGCTCGGAGGCCCGCGTGCGCTCCAGCGCCGGCGCGCTGGTCGAGGCCCTGCGCGGTCTGGGGGCCCGTCGGGTCGCCCTGGTGATGCCCTACACGCGGCCGCTCGCGGAGCAGGTGGTCGCCTACCTGGAGGCCGAGGGTCTGACGGTCGCCGACTGGCGGGCGCTCGAGGTGGCCGACAACGCCGAGGTGGGCTGCATCCCCGGCGACCGGGTGATGGCAGCGGCCCGCGAGCTGGACCTGTCCGCTGTCGACGCCCTCGTCCTGTCCTGCTGCGTGCAGATGCCGTCCCTGTCCCTGGTCGAGCCGGCCGAGCAGGAGTTCGGCATCCCGGTGCTGTCGGCCGCCACCGCCGGCGCCTACAGCCTGCTGCGCGCCCTCGGTCTGCCCGTCGACCTCCCCGGTGCCGGCAGCCTCCTGCGGGCCGACCGCGTCCCCGTCCCCGCCTGACCGCACCCCAGCCGAACCCGAGGAGGATCCCGTGAGCGAACTCCCGCACCGGGTCCGCGGCGTCGACCACGTCGCCTACCCGACCTTCGACCCCGCCGGCACGGTGCGCTTCTACCGTGACGTCCTGGGCTTCCCCGTCGTCCACTCCATCTGTGCCGCCGGCTGGGGCCCGGAGCGGCACCCGGACTTCATCCACTTCTTCTTCGACATCGGCAACGGCGACCGCCTCGCCTTCTTCTACTACTTCGGCCTCGAGCCGTTCGGAGGCGGCCCCCAGGGCGACGCGTACTCCCGCTTCGCCGAGGACGTCCCGGTCTACTTCATCCGGTCCCGCCACCTCGCCATCCACGTCGACAGCGAGGAGGACCTCCTCGAGTACCGCCGGCGGCTGGACGGCAGCGAGTGGCCGGTGGAGATGCAGATCCAGCACGAGACGATCGAGTCGATCTACACGCACGACCCGAACGGCTACATGATCGAGATCACGCGGGCACTGAGGCCGGTGACCCCGCAGGAGGACCTCGACGCGGCCCTGACGATCGACGCGCTCGTCGACGTCGTGTCCGGGCCTGACCCCAGCATGGCGGCGCTGCTCACCCGCAAGGCCGAGCTGATCGTCGAGCGGGCCGCGGCGTGGGAGGAGCAGCACGCCGCGCGGGCCACCGCCGAACAGGCGTCGGTCCCGGAGGTGGCGCGGCCGTGACCACGTTCTACGTCCTCGACGTCCCGGAGAACGTCTCCGTGGCCACGGTGGCCGGGCAGGGACCCGACGTCACCGTCGCGCGGGTGGGGCCCTACTTCGAGATCAGCGCACCGGGCGCGATCGTCGTCGACCGCCGGGCCACCGGGTGCCGGCACGCCGTCTGGTACTCCTGCGTCGCCGGGTTGCGCGGTGCTCGCGTGACGCAGCAGGACAAGGACGCGCTCCGCGTGGAGCCGGTGTGACCGGCACCGCCGAGCGGCTCGGGGCCGGGCGCTGGATCGCCGCGGCCGAGCCCCCGGCCGCCACCGTCACCACCGCGCACGAGCTGCGGACCGCCGACGGCGCGACCGTGACCGGGCTCCTGCGGACCGTCCCCGGCGCGCGCACCGTCGTCTGCCTCGCCCACCCCCGGCAGGACGTGTCCCACCACGTGCTCGTCCCCGAGCTCCTGGCCCGCGGCTTCGCGGTGTGGACGCAGGGCAGCCGGTCGGTCAACAACGACCTGGCGCTGGTGCACGAGCAGACGGTCCTCGACATCGGCGCCGGCCAGGTCTTCCTGCGCCGGGCGGGCTTCCACGACGTCGTCGTCCTCGGCCACTCCGGCGGCGGGACGCTGTTCGCGCTGTACGCCCAGCAAGCCGGTCTGGCGCCGGCCGGGCGGATCTCCGCAACCCCCACCGGACGGCCGGTGCCGCTGGCCGACGCCGACCTCCCGGTTCCTGACGGGGTGGTCTTCATGGCGCCTCACCCCGGCCAGGGTGCGCTGCTGGCCCGGCTCGTCGACCCCTCCGTCACCGACGAGCGCGACCCCCTGTCGGTCGACCCGGCCCTCGACCCCTACGACCCGGACAACGGCTTCGCGCCACCCGGGGAGACCTCGAGCTACGCGCCGGAGTTCGTAGCCCGCTACCGGGAGGCGCAGGCGGCGCGGATCGCGCGCCTGGACGCAGTCGCCCGCGGGCTGGCGGACGAGGCGGACGCAGCCCGCCGGCGGTCGCGGAGCTCGGAGGACCCGCGCGACCGGCGTGCCGCCCTGGCGCCTCGGTTGCTCACGGTGTTCCGCACCGACGCCGACCTGCGCTCGGTCGACCTCTCCCTGGATCCCAACGACCGGCCGTACGGGTCACTGTTCGGCCGGCGGCCCGACCTGACCAACTACGGCCTGCTCGGCTTCGGCCGGCTCAGCACCCCCGACGCCTGGCTGTCCACCTGGTCGGCGACCACCACCCGTGCCGACTTCCTCCGCTGCGCCCCGGACGTGTCGGCGCGCACGCTGCTGGTCGAGCTGACCGGCGACCAGGCCTGCTTCCCGCGTGACGTCGACGCCATGACCGCCGCGCTCGGCGCCGACGACCTCACCGTGCGGTCCGTGCGCGGCACCCACTTCGGCGGTGCCGTCGCCGACGGCGAACCGACCGGCGCGAGCCTGGCCGCCGCGGAGATCGGCGGCTGGCTCGAGGAGCGCTTCTCCCGCTGAGCCCGGCGGTCCCACCCGGCCCGCCCTCCCGCCCCCGGCCTCGCCGGGCAGGCGGCGCGTCCCCCTGCACCGGCCCGGCAGTCGCGGGCCCCGTCTTCGATGGAGAAGGCATGTCCGCACATCCCGCGAGCCCCCGGACCGGGGCGTCGGCGACCGTCGTCGCGCTGTGCTTCCTGGCGCTCGTCCTCGAGGGCTACGACCTCCTGATGTACGGGACGGTCGTGCCCGCCCTGCTCGCCCACGGGCCGTGGGGCCTGGACGCGCCTGCGGTGGGCGTCCTCGGCTCGCTGGCAGCCTTCGGCATGCTCGTGGGTGCGCTGGCCGCGGCGGCCGTCGGGGACCGGTGGGGCCGCCGCCGGACCATCCTGGTCAGCGTCTGCACGTTCTCCCTGGCCATGGCGGGGTGCGCGCTGTCGCCGACCCCGGAGGTCTTCGGCGTCTCGCGCTTCCTGATCGGTCTCGGCGCCGGAGCGCTCATGCCCACGGCGGTGGCCATCCTCGTCGAGTTCTCCACCCCGGGCCGGCGTACCCGGACCGCGGCGCTGGGCTTCGCGGGCGTCGGCGTGGGTGGCATGCTCGCCGGCCTGCTCGCGCTCTGGCTGGTGCCCGCGTTCGGCTTCCGGGGCATGTTCGCCGCCGGGGCGGTGCCGCTGCTCGTGGTGCTGCCGCTGATGCTGCGGTACCTGCCCGAGTCGCCGGCCTTCCTGCTCGCCTCGGGGCGCCGGGAGGAGGCGGCCCACGTCGCCGCGCGGTACGGCGTCCCCCTGGTACCGCCCGGTCCGGACGCGGCAGGGACCGCGGCGGCCCGCGGTGGACTGCGGGCGCTGTTCTCGGACGGGCGCGCCGCGATGACGGTGTCGTTCTGGGTCGCCACGTTCTTCTGCCTGCTGGTGCTCTTCGGCGTCGCGTCGTGGCTGCCGGCGCTCATGACCGCCGCCGGCTACGGCCTGCAGTCCTCGCTGTCGTTCGTCCTGGTCCTCAACGGCGGCACCGTCGTGGGGGCGCTCGGGGCCTCCGCGCTGGCCGACCGCTGGGGTGCCAAGCCCGTCACGGTCGCCGCCTTCGGGGCGGCGGCGGTGTCGCTGGCTCTGCTGAGCCTCGCGCCGCCGACGTGGGCGGTGTACCTGCTCGTGGCCGTGGCCGGCTTCGGCACCACCGGCACGCAGATCCTGCTCAACGCCTTCGTGGCCGTCTCCTATCCGGCCGCTGTGCGCACGACGGGACTCGGCATGTCGCTCGGCGTCGGCCGGGTGGGCGCCATCCTCGGCCCGACCTACGGCGGGCTGCTGGTCGCGGCGGGTCTCGGCCTGTCGTGGCAGTTCCACGCGTTCGCGCTGCCCGCGGCCCTCGGCGGCGTGGCCGCGGCCCTGGTGCCCGCGCGTCGGGCGGCCGGCCGGGTCCGCTCCACCGAGGCAGCGGTGCCGGCGGCAGGAGCGGTGCGTTGACAGTGTCATCGGCAACGTCGAATACTCGACTTGCGCGTCAACACGTCTCGGGGAGGTCAGGGTGGAGCTGAGGAGGGTCGCCGTCCTCGGCGGCGGGCCCGGTGGGCTGTACGCCGCCCGGCTGCTCAAGCTCGCGCAGCCGGGGTGCGAGGTCGTCGTCCACGAGCAGGGCGTGCCGCACGAGACCTTCGGCTTCGGCGTCGGGCTCGCCGCGGGCACGCAACGCAACCTCGAGGCCGCCGACCCGGCCAGCCTGCGCGACATCGTCGCCGGCGGGCACCGCCACGACATGCAGATGCGCGTGCGCGGGCAGGCCACCACGGTCGGCAACGACGCCCTGATCGGCATCGCGCGGACGCGGCTGCTCGCCGTCCTGCAGCGGCACGCCGAGGAGTCCGGCGTCGTCCTGCGGTTCGGGGAGCGGGTGCGGGCCGACGAGCTCGACGCCGACCTGGTGATCGCCGCCGACGGCGTCAACAGCGCCACCCGCACGGCCCGCGCGGAGGAGTTCGGGGCCACGGTGGAGACGGGCGCAGGCCTCTACCTGTGGGCGGCCACCGACTTCGCGCTCGACCACGCCCTGTTCGAGCCGGTGGAGACCGAGGCCGGCACCTTCGTCACGCACGCCTACCCCTACCAGGACGACCGCAGCACGTTCCTCGTCGAGACCGACGAGCGGACCTGGCGGCGGGCCGGCCTGGACGCCGGCGCGCGGGGCCTGGCGCGGGACGCCAACGACGAGGCCAGCCTGCGCCACCTCGAGGGTGTCTTCGCCGCGTCGCTGCGCGGTCACCCTCTCATCGGCAACCGCACCCAGTGGCTCCGCTTCCGCAGGGTCACCGCGCGACGGTGGCACAGCGGCACCGTGGTGCTGCTCGGCGACGCCGCCCACACCGCGCACTACTCGATCGGCTCGGGGACCAAGCTGGCCATGGAGGACGCCATCGCGCTCGTCGACGCCCTGGGTGCGTCGGGCGACGTGCCCTCCGCGTTCACCGCCTACGAGGCGGTGCGGCGCCCCGCCGTCGAGCGGCTCCAGGGCCTCGCCCGGCGCAGCCAGCTGTGGTGGGAGAGCTTCCCCGACCGGCTCGACGAGCCGGTCGACCGGCTGATGGTGGCCTACATGTCGCGGGCGGGGAACGTGCCGCTGTCCCGCTTCGCGACGAGCAGCCCCGACGTCGTCGCCCGCGCGCTCGCCGACTACGCGGGCTCCCCGGCCGAGGGGCTCCCCGCCGCCGGCCTCGACGAGTGGGTGCTGGACCGGCCGCTGGAGCGGGCCGGCCGGGTCCTCGCCTCCCGGCGGGCCGACCCCGCCGAGCTGCCCGAGGTCGTCGACGGCGACGACGCCCCGCCCGGCACCCTGGCCCGGCTCGTGGCCCCACCCGGCAGCGCGTGGTCGTCGGCGGGGGACGCGCTGGCCCGGCGCGCCGGCGAGCTGGCCGCCCGCGGGTGCGCCGGTCTGTGGCTCACCGGCCCGGCCGGGCGGGAGGCCGTGCTCGACCGCCTCGACCTCGCCGAGCGGGTCCGGCGGGTGACCGGCCTGCTGACGGTCGTCTCCGTGCCCGCCGAGCTGCGCGCCGACGCGGCCGCCGCGCTGGTCAGCGGCCGCACCGACCTCGTCGACCTCACCGACGGTGAGGCCGCCTCCCCCCGCACCCTGCAGCCCGTGCTGTCCGGCTCCCGAGGAGAGACCGATGTCCGTCCCGGCGCCTGAGCGGCCCCGCTCGACCCTGCGCGCGGGCGTCGTCCCGTACCCGGACGACGCCGTCCGGCGGTACCGGGAGGCCGGCCTGTGGGGCGACCGGACCCTGGTGCAGGAGTTCCAGCGGGTCGCCGCCGCACACCCGCAGGTCGTCGCGCTGGTCACCGACGCGGGCACGCTCACCTACGCGGAGCTCGACGCCCGCACCGACCTCATCGCCTGCGGGCTGGGCGAGCTGGGGCTGCGCCCCGGTGACCCGGTGGTGTTCCAGGTGACCAACCGGCAGGAGACGGTGCTCGCCTGGTACGCCACCCTGAAGGCCGGCCTGCTGCCGGTCTGCGCGCTGGCGCACCACCGCGGACACGAGATCTCGCAGATCAGCCGGCTCGTCGGCGCGGTGGGGCACCTGGTGGAGGCGGGGACGCGGGGCTTCGACCTCGTCGCCTTCGGCCGTGAGCAGGCGCAGGACCATCCCACCCTGCGCCACCTGCTCACCGTCGGCGCCGCCGCGGACGCCGGCACCGTCCGCCTGGAGGACCTGGGCCGGGACGCCGACCCCACGGTGGCGCGGGCCCGGGTCGACGCCGTGCAGGCGGGCATCGGTCCCGACGACGTCGCCGTCCTCCAGCTGTCCGGCGGCACCACCGGGGTGCCCAAGGTGATCCCCCGGCTGCACGCCGAGTACTGGTACAACGCCCTCGCCTACGCCTCCGCGTGGGGCTGGAACGCCTCCAGCCGAGTCGCCCACCTCATCCCGGTCGTGCACAACGCCGGCATCGTCTGCGGGCTGCACGGCCCGCACAGCGTCGGCGGCACCCTGGTCCTGGCCTCTCCCGACCTGGACCGGGCCCTGCCGCTCATGGCGGCGGCGGGGGTGACCGACGTGCTGTTCGGGCACGGCCACTACGGCGTCATCGACCACCCGGGCCTGGCCGCCGTCGTGCCGACGCTGCGCACCGTCGTCCTGAGCGGGGCGAAGGTGAGCGCGGAGCTGTTCGACCGCTTCGAGGCGCTCGGCCTGTGGACCGGGCAGCTGTTCGGCATGGGGGAGGGGATGTTCGCCGTCACCTTCCCCGGCGCGCCCCGCCGGGCGCGCAACGAGACGGTCGGGACGCCGCTGTCCCCGCTCGACGAGGTCCGCGTCCTGCGGCCGGACTCCGAGGACGAGGTGCCACCGGGCGAGGTGGGGGAGCTCTGCGCGCGCGGGCCCTACACGATCCGCGGCTACCTCGCCGCCCCGGAGCACGACGCGCGGGCGTTCACCGGCGACGGCTTCTACCGCACCGGCGACCTCGCCCGGCTGGTGGACATCGACGGTGGCCGCTACCTGGCCGTCGAGGGCCGGATCAAGGACGTCATCAACCGCGGCGGCGAGAAGGTCAACGCCGAGGAGGTCGAGCAGCTGCTCGTGCGGCACCCGGCGGTCGCGGCCGCCGCGGTGGTGGCGGTGCCCGACGAGCGGCTGGGCGAGCGGGCCTGCGCGGTGCTCGTGGCCGACGGTGACCCGGTGGACCTCGCCGAGCTCCGGCGGCACCTCGAGGCGCTGGGCGTCGCGAAGTACAAGTGGCCCGAACGGCTGGAGTGGCGCACGGAGCTGCCCCGGACGCAGGTCGGCAAGCTGGACAAGAAGCGCCTGCGGGCCGAGGTGGCCGGCGGCCCGCCGCCCGGCTGACGCCGGCGGCCACCGATCTCAGCCGCCGAGCAGCCGCTCGAGGTAGTCGAGGTCCTGGCGCAGCAGCGACAGTGCGCGCGCCGGGCCCTCGCCCTCCCCGGCCCGGGAGTCGGCCTCGGCCAGTGAGGCGACGGCCATGTCCGCGATCTGCCCGGCCACCGCCTCGTCCTGCTGGCCGGGCCGGTGCCACCAGGCCACCCAGTTGCACATGCCGATGACGCCGAGGGCGGCGACACGGGCGTCGACCGGGCGCAGCCGGCCGGCGGCGATGCCGTCCTCGATCACCGCCGTGAACTCGCGGAGCACCCGGCGCCGGCCACGCGCGTAGACGTCGGCGAGTGACTCCGGCAGCTCCGCCTCCGACCGGATGAGCAGCCGGAACCGCTCCGGGGAGCGCGCCATCCGCAGCGCGACGGCGTGGGCCATGTCGCGCAGCCGCTCCAGCGGCGGGCGGTCGGCGTCGGCGTTGATGCGGTGCAGCTCCTCGGCCGGGCCCTCGGTGAGCTCCTGCACGAGCCGGGACAGCAGGTCGTCCTTGTTGCGGACGTAGTGGTAGAGCGCCGGCCGGGTCAGGCCCGTGGCCTCGGCGATGTCCTGCAGGCTGGTGGCGGCGAAGCCGCGTTCGGCGAACAACCGGGTCGCCTGCTCGAGGATCTGGGCCTCGACGAGGTCGCGCCGGGCGTTGGGCCGTCCTTCGGGTGCGCTGCTCACCGGCAGCTGCCTCCTCCGCGTCGTCCGGGCGCAGTGTCGTCCGGCTGCAGGTGTCGTCGGGGTGCGGGTGTCGTGCGGGTACGGACCGCACCTGCGCGACCCGACGCCGGGAGCCTAGTGGCGGGTGCCGCCCGCCCCCGTCACACACCGCGGGGCCGTGCGCGCCCGGGTACCCCGGACGCGCACGGCCCCGCGGCCGGACGTCAGCCGGCCGATGGCGCCGCCGTCAGCAGGCGGGCCAGGTCGAGTGCGTGGTCCTCGTGGTCGGCCGGGACGACGCCCGACCACACCGCGGTCCAGCAGCCCGGGCAGCAGAACTGCCGGAACACGACCTCGTCGTCGACGTAGAGCGCGGGGTCCGACGTCACCTGCGGACCGGCCGCCGACGACGGCCCGTCGAAGCGGGCCAGCCGCAGCCGGCCCTCCGCGCGGGCGTCCCCGAGCACCTGCCCGCAGTGGGCGCAGCCCACCACCGGCGCTCCGTCGTGCCGGGCCTCGACGAGGTTGTCGTCGAGGCGGCGGGCGCCGGCGAGGTCGACGGTCGCCTGCGGCCCGGGCCCGGCCGGCGCTGCCCGGTGCCGTCGACCCGCGCGCAGCTCCTCACGGCGGGCCCGGGTGGCCTCCTGGTCGACCCGCCCACCGCTGAGGACGACGCCGTACACCTCCTGCGCCCCGTGCTCGGTGACCTTGTACTCGCGGACGTCCCGCGCCACGGCCTCCGGGTCGCGCAGCAGGGGGTCGCCGTACCCGCCGCCACCCTGCCAGTGCATGTAGAACACCTCGCCGGGCGCCAGGTGGCTCTCGGCGTAGCAGGCGCCGAACTCCTGCTGCCCGCCGACCTCCGCCAGCGTCGTGGGGAGCTCGCCGGCGGCCAGCCGCTCGGCCATGCCGGCGCCCCGCGCCAGCACCTCGACCCCGGTGTTGCCCGGCAGACCGCCGGCGAGGCCGTTGTTCTGCGCCACCGACTTGCCCGCCGAGGCCAGCACCAGGCCCATCGGGACGCTCGTGCCGTAGGGCGTGACCGCCATCGACGCGCTGACACCGCCGCGGTGCCGGCCCGGGCCGCCGGAGTCCGGCTCCTCCCGCCGCCACAGGGTCAGCAGCGGGTAGAGGAACTCGGTCATCTCGGTGTCGGGGATGCGGCCCATCGGGATGCAGAACAGTCCACCGGTGTCCATGCCGTCGGCGCCCGGGCGGGCGCCGTAACCGCCGGCCATCGGCTCCATGAGCAGGTTGAGGAAGGGCACCGGCTGGGAGCCGCGCTCGTCGAGCCCGGCGAGCACCGCGGTGTCCCAGGTGCCGCAGCAGGTCGCCTGCACGCTGCGCTCGTGGTCGACCGAGCGGTCGAGCATCTGCGACAGGCACTCCGCCACCAGCGAGCCGGTCAGCCAGGCCGGGCCGATCGGGCCCCGGCTGACCGCGGCCGGGAAGGTCGCGTTGTTGAGGGTGCCCTCCTCGGACACCAGGTCGAAGCAGCGCATGAGCCCGCCGGCCGCCCAGGGGATGTCCCCGGCGAGCAGCGGCAGCACCGCCGACACGACGCCGCCGCGCATGCCGGCGTAGGTGCAGTTGACGACGCCGGACTGCGGGCCGGTGCCGGTGAAGTCGAACGTCAGGTGGTCGTCCCGCTTGGTCATGGCCACGGTGATCCGGTGCAGGCTGCGGTCGCCGGCGTGCGACTGGTCCTGGTAGCCGCTGGCCCGCCACGTGCCGTCGGGCAGGCGGCGCAGCTTGTCGCGCAGCCGCTGCTCGGCGTCGGCCATCATCCGCTTCATCACGGCCTTGACCGTGTCGGCGCCGTACTGCTCGATGACGCTGAGGAGGCGCTGCCGGCCGATGGAGTTGGCGCCGATCTTCGCCCGCAGGTCCAGCCCGACGAGCATGGGCACCCGGGAGCGGCGGACCCACAGGTCGGCGACGTCGTCCTGCAGCTGGAAGCCGCGGACCACCTTCACCGGCGGGGTGGGCAGCGCCTCGGAGAAGACGTCGGTGGCGCTGGGGGAGAACGACCCCAGGCCGACGCCGCCCAGGTCGGGCTCGTGGGCGATGGCGCTGGTCCAGGCGAACAGCTGCCCGTCGTGGAAGACCGGCTGGTAGACGATCACGTCGTTCTGGTGGAGCCCGCCGCCGACCCACGGGTCGTTGCACAGGAACATGTCGCCCTCGGCGATGCCGGGGTTGGCGGCCCGGTGCCGCAGCGTCCAGTACACGGCGAGGTCGACGGCCCCGACGAGCATCGTGTTGTAGAGCCCGACCTGCACCTCCTGGCCGAGCTCGTCGCCGATGGCGAAGTCGAAGTCGTTGGCGTCGGTGACGATCGGCGACCCGGACATGCGCTTGAGCGCCTCGCCCATCTCGTCGGTGACCGACCACAGGCGGTGCCGGACCACCTCGTAGGTGAGCGGGTCCAGGGCGTCGATCTGCTCCTGGCTGACGGTGTGCAGGGGCAGTGACGCCGGGAGCGAGGCCGCGAGCTCGTCCGGGTCCACGGGCCGGCTGCTGAACCGCTCGGAGCCGGGGATCGGCATGGTCATCGGGAGGACTCCTGACGGGGCGTGATGGACAGGTTGCCGAGCCGGTCGACGGTGCCGGTGCGCCCGGCGGGGACGACGACGGTGGTGGTGGGGACCTCGACGATCGCCGGGCCCTCCAGGACGTGGCCGGCGCGCAGGGCGCGGTAGTCGTAGACGGGGGTGTCCACCGGGCCGGCGCCGTCGGCCAGGTCCACCGGCCGGCTGCCGGTGCGGGCTGCCGACGGGTCCGCCGACCCCGCCCGCGCCAGCTCCGGCAGGCGGGGGGAGAAGGGCAGCACGCCGGTGCCGCGCACGCGGAAGGTGATCGCCTGGATGCCGGCCGCGGCGAAGCCGCTGCCCTCGCCGTACAGCTCGGCGTAGCGGCGCTCGAAGGCGCGGCCGGCCTGTGCGACGACGGCGTCGTCGACCGGGCCGCCGGGCACCGGCACGGCGAGCTCGGCCAGCTGCATGGTGAAACGCATGTCGATCTCGCGGTCGAGGGAGACGGCGGTGTACCGGACGCCCTGCCGGTCCAGTGCCTCGCGCACCTGGGTCTCGAGGTCGGCGAAGGCCTTCTCCACACGCACCGGGTCCAGCGGCATGGCCGCGGGGTCGGACAACTCGGCAGCGACGACGATGTCGGAGGAGGCCAGCCCGTAGGCGGAGAACGCCGACGCCACGGGGCCGAGCGGCACCACGACCTCGGCCACCCCGACCTCGGCGGCGTAGGCCGCGCAGTGGGCGGGGCCGGCACCACCGAAGGCGTAGAGCACGAAGTCCCGCGGGTCGTGCCCGGCCTCGACGACGGTCTTGCGCAGCAGGTCGCCGGTCTGGGCGTTCTGCACGGCGTGGATGGCCGCGGCGGCGTCCTCCACCGACAGGCCCAGCGGCTCGGCGATGCGGGTGCGGATCGCCTCCCGCGCCCGCTCGAGCGACAGCGGCTTGCGCCCGCCCAGCAACCCCCGCTCGGGCAGGATGCCGAGCACGAGGTTGGCGTCGGTGTTGGTCGGCTCGGTGCCGCCCTGGTCGTAGCAGGCGGGGCCGGGGACGGCCTGCGCGCTGTGCGGCCCGACCTGCAGGTTGCCGCCGGCGTCGAGCCAGGCGATGGCGCCGCCACCCGAGCCGATGGCGTGCACCTCGAGGGTGGGCACGTTGACCGGGTGGTGGTTGATGACCGTCGTCGTCGCCCGCACCGGCTCGCCGTCGACGACCAGGCCGACGAGGAAGGTGGTGCCGCCGACGTCGGTGGAGATGACGTTGCGGTGGCCGAGCTGCTGTCCCAGGGCCACCGAGCCGACGACCCCGCCGGTGAGGACCGATCCCACGGTGCTGATGGCGGTGGCCGGCGCCTGCCGGGCGGCCACCGCGCCGCCGTTGCTCTGCATGACCAGCAGCGGCCCGCGCAGCCCGCGCTCGCGCAGTCCGTCCTCCAGGGTGCCCAGGTAGTCGCGGAGACCCGGGCCGATCTGGGTGCTCATGATCGTCGTCGCGTTGCGGGCGTACTCCCGGATGCGCGGGCTGACCTCGCTGGAGAGGGAGACGAACACCTCCGGGTCCATCTCGTGGACCAGCTCGCGCAGGCGCCGCTCGTGCGCCGGGTTGCGGAAGGACCACAGGAGCGAGACCGCGATGGCGCGCAGGCCGTCGTCCAGCAGCGCCCGGATCGCCGCGCGTGCCTGGTCCTCGTCGAGCGGGACGACGACCTCGCCGTCGCGGTCGATGCGCTCGGTCACCTCGAGCGCGTGCCGCTTGGGCAGCAGGCCGTGCGACTTGGTCTGGCCGAGGACGTGCTGCAGCTCGTGCGGCGAGCTGCCGAGGTACCGGCCCTCGACGTTCATGATGTAGATGGAGTCGCGGTGGCCGCGGGTGGTGAGGAAGCCGACCGGCGGCACGTTCCCCATCACCAGCGCGTTGAGCGACGACGTCGTGCCGTGCGCGATGTGGTGGGTGTCGGTCAGCACGTCCTCCAGCGGGCGGCCGAGCTGCTCGGCCAGGACGCCGAGGACGTCGAGCACGCCGCGGGAGTAGTCCGGCGGCGTCGAGGGTGCCTTCGCCGCGATGATCGTCCCGGCGTCGTCGTCCAGTACGGCGTCGGTGAACGTCCCCCCGACGTCCACCCCGATCACATAGGCCACGGTCGGCTCCTTCGCTCGGACCTGCGTCGGGGCGGCGAGCACCGTCCCGTTTGACGAATGCGTAGATTTTTCGACGTGCGCTTCGTCACGTCAAGGGGGGATCGTCCGCGACCGCCAGGACGTCCGTCCCGCCGAGGTGGCTGCGACGCCGGCACCGACGTCGCCGGGCGGGGCGTCACCGGCGGGTACCCGTCCAGCGCGGGACCGCCGCGGAACACGTGGCCCTGGGGGTGCGCGGCGGTCCCGCGCGCCGTCCGGTCGATCTCGACGGAGGCGTCGAGACTTGGACGAGTGAGTTGAGAACCGGCTGCATCGCGGGCAGGCTCGCAGCATGACGACAGCACGCGACCTGCTCGAGCTCATCTCGGAGTACGTGACGGCGAAGGACGAGGACGCGCCCGCCGACCGGCTGCAGTCGATCGCGCAGCGCTTCGACGTGGCGCTGGGAGAGGTGCTCCTCGACCGGACGTCGCTCCCGATGGAGGGCTGACCCGCCCGGTCCGCGGCGCGCTCAGGAGCGGGGCGCCCCCGTGCGGCGGCGCAGTTCCGCGACCAGCCGCTCGCGGCCCAGCGCGAGGTGGCGCCGGTAGGTGCCGTAGGGCACGCCGAGCCGGCGGGCGGCCGCCTTGTGGGTGCGGGAGGCGGAGATGAACGTGGTGGTGAGCGCCTCGTGCGCGCGCACGCCGGCCGGGTCGCTGGGCAGCGCGTCGAGAGCGGTGGTGAGCGCGGCGCGCAGGTCGGCGACGGGGTCGGGGGAGTCCGCCGGCACCAGGGGCGAGCCGAGCAGGGGGTTGGTGGCGAACTCGCGCGGCGCGTGCCAGGTGCGCAGTGCCTCCAGGACGGCCGCCTCGAACGCGGCGCCGGTCAGGACGTCGCCGTCGTCCCCCGGTGGGCGCCCCGCCGGTGCGGCGGTCACGGGCGCGGCCGCCGCCCGGGCCCGCAGCTCCACCCACCGCTCGACCGGCTCGCGGCGCCAGTCGCGGCCGAAGACGTGCTGGCGGCGGCCGCCGACGTCCACGGCCGCCACCTCCGCCAGCCGCGCGGCGGCCAGGTAGGCGCCCCAGCGGCCGGCGTCCTCGAAGACGGTGGCGGTCACCGCCCGCCCGCGCGCCCGCATCTCGTCGGCGATCGTCCGCCGGCCGATGAGGTCCATGACCGGCGAGGGCTGCTGGTGCCAGGCCGGCTGCACGGCGAACCGGCGGATCGCCAGGTGCTCGCCGGGCCCCAGGGGCGCGGTGTCCGCCACGTGCGCCCAGAGCGCGGCCATCACCGGGTCCGCGGCGAGGTCCTCCGGATCGGGCTCCTCCATCCGCAGCACCGCCATGAACGCGACGGGCCGCGCGGAGCCGGCGTACCGGTAGACGCGGAACCCGTCCGGCCGGCGCCGCAGCCAGTGCTCCGCGATGCGCGCGGACTCCGGGCCCTCCGCCTCCGCGGCCATGCGCAGCACGTCGGGGACGTCGGTGGGGGTCAGCGCGGTGTCCTCGACGTGCGGGTGGGCGCGCCAGTCGTAGAGCTCGTCGACGCCGGTCTGGTCGCGGAACAGGAACATCCACTCGGCGACGCGGAGCAGGGCGTCGTCGTGGGAGGCCGCGCGCACCGCGTCCAGCAGGGCGGCCGAGACGCGCACCCGGACGTCGTCGTAGCGCGCCGGGTCCCGCCAGCGCAGGTCGGCCTCCAGGGTGGCCCGCACGGCGTCGTGCGGGTGCAGGCCCTCGGCGGTGGCCTCGACGTAGGGGAGCTGGCGCAGCCACGCGAACAGCTCCGCGGTGTCCTCCCCGCCCAGCACCGCGCGCAGCAGCGACTCCCGCGTCACGTACGCCTGGGCGACCACCTCCAGTGCCCGCCGGTGGGCGGGCCCCGGCACGTCGCCCACCAGCCGTTCGACCAGCGTGGTCAGCACGTCGCCGGTGGGCTCCCACGGCGCGCCCGTCGCGGGGCTCCCGGCGGAGACGGTGGCCGCGAGCGACAGGGCGAGCGGGCTGCCGCCGGCGAACGCGGTCAGCCGGGACCGCTGCGCCGGGGCGACGCCGCGGGAGGCGAGCAGGGCGGAGGACTCGGCCGGCTCCAGCGGCCGCACGGGCAGCTCGCAGAACAGCGACGACCAGCCCGGGTCCAGCGACCACTCCGGATCGGGGGTGCCCCGCCCGGCGATGACCACGAGCGCGTCGTCGGCCAGCCGGAGCAGGAACGTGTCGCGCAGCCACGGCTCCAGCGGCCGGCAGTGCTCGAAGGAGTCCAGCAGCAGGACGGTGCCCGGCTGCACGCACGCCAGCGCGGCGGCCTCCTCGAAGCGCCGCGGCTCGGCGTCGAGGAAGCGGACGTCGAGGTGCACCACCGGGCGCCCCGCCCGCTCCGCCTGCCGGGCGGCGTGGCGCAGCAGCGTCGACTTGCCGATGCCGCCGGGCCCGTGCAGGTAGACGACGACCGGGGCGCCGTCGCTGCCGGCCACCGCGGCGTCGATCACGGCGCGCTCGCGGTCGCGGCCCACGAGCGCCTCCGCCCGCGCCGCGGCCAGCCTGCTGCCCAGTCCCGTGCTCACCCGGCTCCTCTCGCCGCCGTCCATGATCGCGCGCCGGGGTCCGGGTCCGGGAGGACGCACCCGGACGGGGTGGGCACCGGTGGGCACGGGTGGGCACCCGCGGGCGTGGCGACCGGGCAGCGGCGCGGCGCAGGGTCGGTCCCAGCAGGACGGCGTCGCCGTCCTCCCGACCCGGGGAGCACCCGTGACCGTCCCGTTCCTCGCCCCGCGGCAGGACCAGCAGCAGCTCGAGTGGATCGGCGGCAGCACGGTGAGCGTGCTGCTCGACGCCGCGGCGACCGGCGGCGCGCTCACCGTCGCCCGCCTCGACGTCGAGCGGGACGACGCCTCGCCGTTCCACCTGCACACCCGCGAGGACGAGGTGTTCGTCGTCGTCTCCGGCGAGGCCCTGGTGTGGGCCGGCGAGGAGCGGCACGAGCTCGGCGAGGGCGGCGCGGTCTTCCTGCCGCGCGGCATCCCGCACGGCTACCGGATCACCTCCGACTCCGCCGACCTGCTGCTCGTCGCCACCCCCGGCGGGCTGGAGCAGATGTTCCGCCACGCCGGCCGCGACCGGCGCGAGCCCCGCCCCGACGGCTTCGCCATCCCCCCGGAGCTGCTCGCCGAGGCCGCCGACCTGAGCGGCAACGTCGTCCTCGGCCCGCCCCGCTGACCTCGTCCGACCCGAGAGGAAGACCCATGAAGGCAGTCCGTTTCCACGAGTTCGGCGGTCCCGGCGTGCTCCGCCACGAGGACGCCGAGCAGCCCGTCCCCGGCCCGGGGCAGGTGCGCATCCGGGTCGCCGGCACGTCGTTCAACGGCGTCGACGCGAACATCCGCGGCGGGAACATGCAGGGCCCCATCCCGGTGACGCTCCCGCACACGCCGGGCATCGACGTCGCCGGCACCGTCGACGCGCTCGGCGAGGGGGTCACCGGCCCCGCCGTCGGCGACGCCGTCGTCGGGTTCCTGCCCATGACCGAGGACGGCGCCGCGGCCGAGTACGTCCTGGCCCCGGCCGACGTGCTCGCCGCCGCACCGACGACGGTCCCGCTCGCCGACGCCGCCGCGCTGCCCATCGTCGGGCTCACCGCGTACCAGGCGCTGTTCGAGCACGCCGGCCTGCAGCCGGGGCAGCGGGTGCTGGTCAACGGCGCGGGCGGCGCGGTCGGCGGCTACGCCGTCCAGCTCGCCCGGGCGGCCGGCGCGCACGTGATCGCCACGGCGAGCCCGCGCAGCGCCGACCGGGTGCGGGCCGACGGCGCCTCCGAGATCGTCGACCACACCGCCGGCGACGTCGCGGCCGCGGTTCCCGAGCCGGTCGACGTGGTGCTCAACCTGGCGCCGGTGGAGCCGGAGCAGCTCGCCGCGCTCGCCGGGCTGGTCCGGGACGGCGGCGTCCTGGTCAACACCACCGTCTGGATGCCGGCGCCGTCGGACGAGGCGCGCGGGGTCCGCGGGATCGACCTGTTCGTCCGCAGCGACGCCGCCCAGCTGGCCGAGCTGGTCGCCCGGGTGGACCGCGGCGAGCTGCGGGTCGACGTCGCCGAGCGGGTGCCGCTGGCCGGGCTCGCCGACCTGCACGCCCGGGCCGCCGACGGCGGGATCAGCGGCAAGGCCGTCGTCGTCCCGGGCTCCTGAGGCGGGCCGGCCGGGCGCGCGTGCCCCGTCTCACGGGGGCGACCGCGGGGGTGCGCGCCCGGCCGGCTGGGACACTCGTCGGGGAGACGCCCAGCCCGAGGAGAGCCGCACACCCCATGCCCACCGACCTCGCCGCCGTCCTGTTCGACATGAACGGGACACGGCGTGTCGGCTGTTGACTGTCGTCAACGAAACTGCAGGTCAGCGCCCTAGTCGCTGATTGATCCGGGCGTGTCGTGACGGGTCATTTCGCGTCCTGATGTGTACCCGATGTGTACCCAAGATCGTTGAGGCGGGGCTGGCGCGGCCCGGTTCTCCTCCGGTTGATGCCACCGAGTTCGATGGCACCTGTGCGGCATGACGTCCCGGCGCGGTCGGGTCGGGACCGATGATGCTGGTCGTCAATCCAGCGTTCGACATCCCGACGACGCGGCACCACACGCTCCGGTCGCTGGACTGGCACTCCTCCGGTCGTCCTCCGGTCGTCCTGCGGTCGCTGAGTACACCGCCGAGTCTCGGCAGCACGACTCGGTCGTCATCGACACCAGGACCACGCGCGCGTAGCAGCGGTGCGGGATCGGTGCCCGAGCCTGCGCCGGTCCCTCGTCGCCGGCGGCACAACGCCCCGTCACGAGTCACGCTGATGGTGCCCACGCCACACTCGGAGGGCTCATCGAGGCCGGCTGAGCGCAGGGCCGGCCTCTCGTCTATGGCGGGTCGTCACAGCGGTCGGGTCCGGTCGCCACTTCGTTCGTGGGCGAGTCGCCCGGTCGACGGTTCGCTCGAGGCCTAGCCAACCGCCGGGCGCCTGTTGACGCTCGGGGCATGACGGTGGCGGCGGACCGCGGGCTGACGGCCGAGCGGCGGGCCGCGGCCGTGCGTCGCTCCGCTGAAGCGCTGCGACAGGCTGCTGCCACACTGCAGCTGGTGGCGTACAGCTACGACGAGGTCGCGGCCGCCGCGGGCGTCGCCGCGGACGGTCAGTCGCGCGGGCCCGATCGGGACCGGGCGGCTTCGGCGCGCGTGCGCGCTGATGCTGCACGCTGCCTGGCGCGGCGGATGTGGGCGAGAGCCTGCGCACCCACGTCCGACCCGCACTGACCCGCACTGACGAGCAGATCCCCGGTAGGCGAACCGACACCCCCTCGGGGCGCAGTGGCGATGCGGTTCTTCCAGCGGGGCTCCCGACCTGCCTGTTGGCTCCATCCGGGTGGCCGCGCGCGGTCCTGTCCCGGACGGGCGGGGTGCCGCTGAGCAGAGGCGAGGTGCGCGCGGTGCCCTTCGACGAGGCAGCGAGGGCACCGGTGGGCGGAACGGCCGACGACGTGAGCGACGCGCGGACCACGGTGCCGACGGACCGGTATGAAGCGGCGGCGCGACGCGCCGCCGCGGCGGCGCGGGCCCGCCGCATCGCGGCCGAACTCGCCGCCGATGCCAGCGCCTGTCAGCGGCGGGCGGAGGCACTGCGCCGGGACCTGGAGGCCCGCCGGCTGCAGACCGCACGGATGTGATCAGGTGCGCAGGGTGTGGCTGGGCAGCACCCCGTAGGCGGCGCGGTAGTGCTCGGTGAACCTGCTGGGGGTGAAGCCCCAGCGCGCGGCGACGGCGGTGACGGTGACCCCGTCGCCGGAGGTGGCGTCGCGTAGCTGGCGGTGTGCCTCGGCGAGGCGGGCCCGGCGCAGGTAGGCGGTCGGCGTCGTCCCGAGGTGGCGGCGGAACGCCAGCTGCACCGCGCGGGGGGTCACGCAGGCGGCCCGGGCGATGTCGGCGACGGAGAGGTCGAGGTCGGGGTTGGCCTCGATGTAGGCCACTGCTCGGCGCAGTGTGCCGGGGTGGGCGTCCACCCGGTCGGCCGGCGCCTGTGCCGGTTGCAGGGTGTGGGGGAAGGCGGTCACGGCGGTCGCGGCGAGCAGCCGGCCCGCAGGACCGAGGAGCAGCGGGGATGCGGCCGTCTCGGGTCCGGCGAGCAGGTCGTCGACGAAGCGGGCGACGTGCCGCCATCGGGCAGCTCCGCCGGGGGTGGCCTGCGTGGCGGTGAACCGCCACGGCTCGTTCGTGGTGGGAGTGCCCCGGGCGACGTCCGTGAGCAGTGACCGGGGAAGGGTGACGCTGAGGGTCCGGGCCTCATGACTGTCGGCGACGGCTCGGGTGTCGGGGTCATTGGCGATGAACACGTCGCCGGGCACATACCGCTCGAGCTCGTGCCCGCGGTCGTACCCGATGGCACCGGCGAGGACCACGGAGACGAGGACGTCGTCCTGGCCGGCCAGGTCGAACGTGAGGTCGGCGGGCACCGTGACATCGCTGATGCTGAACGCACCCGCGTCCAGCATCTTGACGCTGGCCTCCCACCTGGTGTCCGGGGATGCCTTGAGCTGCAGCCGGCCGCCGAAGAGGCTGTCGATGAGCTCTCGCGCCTCGCCCGGGTCGGACGTGGCGAACTGGGTGCGCCGGGGCGCTGTAGTGGTCCGGGCGGTCATACCTGTCCTCCGGAAGCCAGGGGCGGCGGTCTCAGGTACGCAGGGTGTGGCTAGGGAGCACTCCGTAGGTGGCGCGGTAGTGGGCGGCGAACCGGTCCGGCTTGGCGAAACCCCACCGGCCCGCGATCACCGCGACGGTGTCCCCGGCCGTGGGGTCGGCGGCCTGCAGTTCCCGGTGCGCGCCTTCCAGCCGTACCCGCCGCATGTAGCCCGTGGGGCTGAGTCCGAGGTGGCGGGCGAAGGCGAGCTGCAGTGCCCGCGGGCCGACCCCGGCGGCGCGGGCGACGTCGGTGACGGTGATCGGCAGCGAGGCGTGCGCGTCGATGAACGCCACAGCCCGGCGCACCACCGCCGGTGCGACCGATCCGGCGCGGGGCAGGCGGGCCGAGGTCATCGTGGTGTTCGGGAACGTCGCCAGCGCGGTCGCGGCCACCAGCTCGGTCAGCTGCGCGGCGACCAGCGGCTCGGCCAGCCCGCTCACCGGATCGGCCATCTGCTGGTGCACGAATCGCATCAGGCCCAGCCAGGTGCGGCGCATCGATCCGGACACCGGGCTCATCCCGTCGAACCGGACGTCGGCGGGGGGCACGCCCAGCCGCTCCTCGGCCACCCGCTCGACCACCGCCAGCGGCAACCGCACGATGCTCACGTCCATGTCGTCCCACTCACCGCTGAACGCCAGACCGATCGGGTGCCGGAACACCACGCCCGGCCGCGTGATGATCTCGTCCCGGCCGGCCACGTACCGGCACTCACCGCTCACCGGACTGACCACCACCAGATCGCTCAGCGGAGCGATCACGCAGCGCATGCCTGCTGTGAACCGCAGCCGGTCCGCGCCCAGGCGACCGGCCGTCGCCGACCGGAGCTCGCAGATGAACGACCTGCGGACGCCGGAGAACGCGTGTGGGCGCTCTGAGCGGTAGAGCTCGGTAAGCACGGCCTGGGCGACATCCGGCTCCCGAATGGACAAGTCGACGACCTCGACCGGCATGACGCGACTCCGGGGTGCGCGGATATGGGGCCGTGGCTGGGCCGTCACCGGCAGCGCCGGCCCGGCCGACCGTAGTCGCTGCCACCCGCCATGCGAAGCCCTTCGCCCATAGGCGTAGGGGCCGACTCGAGCGCGCATGACAGTCACTCACCGCACTGGAGCTCGACAGAACCGAGGCGACACACCTCATGCACTCCGGGCCGGCGAACTCGTGGTGACGGGTTTCGCCGGGGCGCGACCTCGACGGCTCGGCGGTGGAGCCGGTGACCGGTGGGGGTGCTGCTCCACCTCCACCACGGCTGGAGACACCACGTCGGACGCGGCATGACTTGCGTCATGCCGCCCGGGGCGGACCCGTGTACTCCGGGCCCGCAGTGTTCACCTGCGGCGGCACGACCGACGTCGCCGACCGGCCTCTTGGTGGACCCGGCTCCGCAGACACTGCAGGTCCGCGTCCGCGCGAGCCTGGTGCGCCCGGGCGCGGGCTGCCGCGCACCGGTCACGGACGGACACGGCACGGGCGCGCGTGCGGAACGCCGCCTGTCTGAGAGCCTCCCGTGAGTGGCGGTTCATGGCCTGCGACTCCTCTGTTCACATGGGCCGAGCGGCTGCTGCGCAGGTGTTCGGATCGATCGCCTCGCCTGCCGGGTCGTCGTGACCGGACGTGTGGCGTGGTGACATCGTCCCGTCGCCGTGCCTCCCTCGCGATGCACGTGGGATCACTGAGGGTCTGCGGAGGTGGAGACGTGCGCACTTCGTGACTCGACGACGAACCACGGCGACAGGCGACTCGTCCTGAGCTCCAACGCCACAGGAGCGAGCCGGCCCCGGCGGCCAGGCGCTGCCGTTGCCGGGTGGGCTTGACCGCGAGCGCTTCAGCTTCCGGTGCAGGCCGATGTGCTCAACGACGGTGGGCTCACCGTCCGCGTCCGCCAGGACCTCCGGCGGCTCCTCGACCTGCACGAGGGAGAGCGGGCGGCTCACCGACCACGCCGATCTGTACCGCCAGGTCGTGCATGGACGGAGGGGCTGTGCTCACGGTGCGGCCGCACGCCGCGTCCGCCGGTGCCACATGCTGCTGGGTCCGGCCGACCGGAAAGGACCAGGAGGACTCCTGCCGCCCTGCCGGAGATGTCCGCGCTCGGTGGGACGGTGAGTGAACACCCACCTGTGGGAGGGACCATGGCCAGCCTCGAGCGGCGCAGTCGTGCAGGCAGGGCGCGTTGGTACGCCCGCTTCCGTGACCCATCCGGAGTGCAGGTGGTCAAGGTGTTCGACCGGAAGGTCGACGCCGAGCGCTACCTTGCCACCATGGAGGCGTCGAAGCTCACCGGCAGCTACATCGACGCCAGGCGTGCTGCGGTCACCTTCGCGCAGTTCGCAGAGGAGCACTGGGCGGCGCATGCACCACTGCTGGCCGCGGACACCACTCGGCTGGTCAAACGGTCCCGGCTGGACCGGCACGTCCTCCCGGCGCTGGGGCGGCATCCGGTGGGCGCCCTCCGGCCCAGCCACGTGGCGGCGGCCGTCGGACGGTGGTCGCAGACACTCGCGCCGGGCACGGTCGGGCAGGTGCTGCGGCAGGTCCGGCAGGTCCTCGACGCCGCCGTCGCTGACGGACTGCTCGCCTCCAACCCCGCCAAGGCCGTCAGGGCGCCGGCGGCGCCGCGCCGGCGCGACGTGCACCTGACCGACGAGGACGTCGCCGCGGTCCTCGCCGCGACACCGGACCACTACCGCCCCCTGGTCATCGCGCTCGTCGGGCTGGGGTTGCGGATCAGCGAGGCCTGCGGACTGCGGGTGGAGGACGTCGACTTCCTGCGCCGCACCGTGCGCATCCGCCAGCAGCGACGCCCCGGAGGCGAACTCGGGCAGCTCAAGACCGGCTCCTCCCGGCGGGACGTCCCCGCCGACGACGTCGTCCTGCAGGCGCTGGCCGAGCAGATCCGCCAGCACCCTCGCGCCGACGGTCTCGTGTTCTCCAGTCGTACTGGAGGAGCGCTCACCAAGTCGGTGGCCGGCCACCTCTTCGACGACATCGAGCGGGCCGTCGGGTTCACCGTCTCGCCGCACTCGCTGCGGCACTTCTTCGGCGCGAGCCTCGTGTCTCGGGGGGTCTCCGTCGTCGCCGTCTCCCGCTGGCTGGGACACTCGGGACCGGAGATCACCTACCGCGTGTACGCGTATCTGAAGCCCGATGACGAGCTCGCGACGCGCGCGGCGATGGCCGACATCCTGTCCAAGATCAATCCTGATGTGTACCCGTTGTGTACCCGGGAGCCGTCCAGTTAGGGAAAACCGCAGGCCAGATGCCGAATAGCCTTGCTGCAGTCCTGTTCGACATGGACGGCACGCTCGTGGAGACCGAGCAGCACTGGGGAGCGGCGCTGTTCGGGCTCGCCCGCCGCCTGGGCGGGGAGCTGAGCCCCGCCGCCCGCGAGGCCACCGTGGGCACCAGCATGCGCACCGCGCTGGGCATCCTCTACGCCGACCTCGGCGTCGACCGCGAGCACGTGTGGGAGGCCGACGCCGCCGACGTCGAGGCCACCGTCGCGGGCCTGCTCGCCGGGGACGTGCCGTGGCGGCCGGGGGCCCGCGAGCTGCTGACCGAGGTCCGCGCCGCCGCGCTGCCCACCGCGCTGGTGACGACGACGCCGCGCGCGCTGGCCGACCTGGTCATCGCCCGGATCTCCGCCGACCTCGACGTCCCGCCCTTCGACCTCACCGTGTGCGGCGACGAGGTGCCCGCCCGCAAGCCCGACCCGGCGCCCTACCTGCAGGCCACCGCGGCGCTCGGCGTCGACCCGGCCGCGTGCGTCGTCGTCGAGGACTCCGCGGCCGGCGTGGCCGCCGGGCTCGCCGCCGGCGCCGCCGTGCTCGGCGTGCCCTCGCTGCAGCCCCTGGCCCCGGCCGACGGCCTGGTCCTGCGCGACACCCTCGCCGGCGTCGGGCTCGCCGACCTCGAGCGCCTGGTGCTCGACCGGGACGCCGCCCGCCGCTGACCGCTCAGGCCGGGACCGGCTCCCGGCCGCGGGAGACGACCAGCCGCACCCGCGCCAGCGCCGCGACGTCGCGGGTGGGGTCGCCGTCGACGAGCAGCAGGTCGGCGTCCAGGCCCGGCGCGAGCCGCCCGGTGCGGTGCCCCAACCCGCAGGCGCGGGCGGCGCCGGCGGTCGCCGTCGCCAGCGCGTCGGCGGCCGGCACCCCGGCGGCGGCCAGCGAGGCGACCGCCCGCGCCACGATCCCGTGCGGCTTGCCCGGCGCGATGCCGGAGTCGACCCCGCTGACCAGCCGGACGCCGGCCGCGTGCAGCCGCGCCGCCTCGGCCGCCCGCGCCTCCTCGGTGAGGCCCAGCCGGTCGATCAGCGCCTGCACCCGGGGCGGCGGCACGGCGCCCTCGGCCAGCCCGAGCGTCGGGCCGACGACGACGCCCGCCCGGGCCAGCTGCCCGGCCAGCCCCGGCGGGGCGCCCCAGCCGGTCGCCGTCAGGCAGGTGCAGTGCTCGATGCCGTCGACGCCGGCGGCGAGCACCTGCCGGACGGCGGGCAGGGCGTGCGCGTGGGCGGTCACCGGCAGGCCCAGCCGGTGCGCCTCGTCGACGACGGCGCGCACCTCGGCGGCGGTGAACTGGCAGGCTGCCATGTCGGTGCCCGGCGTCATCGCCCCGCCGCTGGCCATCAGCTTGACCACCCCGGCGCCCCGCGCGGCCCGCTCGCGCACCGCGTCCCGCAGCGGCCCGGTGCCCCGCACCTGCCCGCCCATGCCGGCGCAGTGCCCGCCGTGCGAGGTGAGCGGCGGCCCCGAGGCCACCACGGTCGGCCCGTCCTCCGGCGCCCGCTCCACCACCGCCCAGCCGACGTCGCCCAGGTCGCGCACCGCCGTCACCCCGGCGGCGAGGTGCTGCCGCAGGGAGTCGGCCACGGTGGCGTCCACCTCGGCCGGTGAGAGCTCCGGCAGCCGGTCGAGCGCGCGCGGGCCGCTGTCGCCGCACAGGTGCACGTGGGTGTCGACCAGGCCGGGCAGCAGCGTCGTCCCGGGCAGCGCGGTGACCGGCACGCCGTCGGGTGCGGCCGCCGACGCGGGCTGCACGGCCACGATGCGGCCGTCCTCGACCAGCACCAGCGCGCCGTCGCGCAGCACGCGCTCGCCGTCGAAGGCGCGGTCGGCCCGGTAGCCCCGCATGGCGGCTCCCTCCGGGAGGAGGCGGCCGACGCTAGGGCGGGGGAAGCGCCGCCGTCGACGGGACCCGGCGCGTCTCGCTCATCCCGCGACGGCGGCCGGGCCGGTCAGCGCGAGCGCGCCCTCCGGCGTCACGGCCAGCGCGCGGGGGAGGCCCGGCACCGGCATGACCCACCGCTCCTCGAGGGCCGTGCGCAGCAGCGCCGCGCCGAGGGCGCCGCCGAGGTGGGGACGCCGCTCGGTCCAGTCGAGGCAGGCCCGCACGGGCGGGCGGCTCCCCGACGGCGCCGGGCCGCAGACCTCGGCGAACCAGCGCCGCCCGGCCGGGGTCACCGCCAGGCCGGCGGTGGTGTCCAGCAGCCCCCGGGCGGCCAGCGACCCGAGGACCGCGACGCCGAGGCGGCCGGCGAGGTGGTCGTAGCAGGTGCGCGCCTCGGCCAGGCGGGCGTCGGCCCGGACGGTCCGCAGCGACGTCGGGCGCTCGCGCTCGCCGGCCAGCGCCCCGAGGTCCTCCAGGGCAGCGGCCACCTCCGGCCCGGCCAGCTCGACGTAGCGGGCCCGCCCCTGGCGCCGCTCGGTCAGCACGCCCGCGCCCACGAGGACGGTGAGGTGCTCGCTGGCGGTGGAGCGGGCGACGCCGGCGTGCCGGGCCAGCTCGCCCGCCGTCCAGGCCCGGCCGTCGAGCAGTGCCAGGCACATCGACGCCCGGCTGCGGTCGGCGAGCAGCCCGGCGAAGCGGGCGAGGGAGGCAGCGGACACCGGCACGCGGACATCCTGGCGCACCGACGGTTCGGTCCCCGCCGAACACCGGCGCGGCCAGGCTCGCCCCGTGCTGACCCCTGTGGTGACCTCCGCCGTCCTCGAGGACCCCCGCTACCGCGTCCCGGCCGCGCCGCCCGCCGCGTCCGGGCTGGCCTGGCTGCGCTCGCGGGCGCCGCGCTTCTGCGACGGGCCGGAGCACGCCCGCCGCCGGGCGGTGCTCGACGACCTCCTCACCGCTACGACCGTTATCCCCAACTCAGCCGCCGATCCGGCGGTGGTGCTGCTCGGCGGGCTCGGCCTGCCGGCCGAGCGGGCGGGTGACGTGGCCCGGGTGGCAGCCGCCTACCAGCCGCACGCGCCGCAGTCCGCCGGGGCCGACGCCGCGCTGGAGCGGCTCGTGGCGGCCTGCGGCGGGCGCAGCGACGCCACGGCGGCCCGGCTGTGCCTGCTCGTCCAGGCGTACGCCGGCCTCTCCGCGCTGGCCCGGCAGCGCCGGGAGGGGCGGGCGGGACCGCCCGTGCCGACCACCCGGCGGGTCGCGCCGGGCGGCACCGAGGTGGAGGTGGACCTGACCGACGCGCCGTTCGGCCGGGGCCCGCACGCCTGCCCGGGCCGGGCGCTGGCCGAGGCGTGGTCGGCGGCGTGGCGGGAGGGGTGCCCGGAGGCGTGGCCGGCGGTGCTCGCGTGACCGCCGACCCGCACGGCCGGGCCGCGTTCCGCGCCCTGCACGCCGGCCCGGCGCCGCTGCTGCTGCCCAACGCGTGGGACGTCGCCTCGGCGCTGGCGCTCGTGGCCGACGGGCACCCCGCGGTCGGCACGACGAGCCTCGGGGTCGCGGCCGCCGCCGGGCTCCCCGACGCCACACGGGCGGCCCGCGCCGCGACCGCGGGGCTCGCCGGGCGGCTGGCCGGGCTGCCGGTCCCGGTCACCGTCGACCTCGAGGACGGGTACTCCGACGACCCGGCGGAGGTGGCCGCCCTCGCCGCCGCGCTGCCCGCCGCCGGGGTGAACCTGGAGGACTCGACCGGCGGGCGCCTGGCCGATCCGGGGCGGCACGCGGACAGGGTCGCCGCCGTCACGGCCGTGGCGCCCGGGCTGTTCGTCAACGCCCGGGTGGACACGTACTGGCTGGGGGAGCGCGCCGACCTGGCGACCACGCTGGCGCGGGCGCGGCGCTACGTGGCCGCGGGCGCCGACGGGGTCTTCGTGCCCGGCCGGCTGACCGCGGCCGAGATCGCCGTCCTCGCCGCGGAGCTGCCCGTGCCGCTCAACGTGCTCGCCGGGCCCGACCACCCGCTGCCCCGGCTGGCCGAGCTGGGGGCGCGCCGGGTGAGCACCGGCTCGCTGCTGGTCCGCGCGGCGCTCGACGCCGCCGTCGCGGTGGCCCGGCGCCTGCGCGACGGGGAGCCCGCCCCGCCGGCCACGCCGTACGCCGAGGTCGACGCCCGCACCGCGGCCCTCGGCGCCTGAGCCCCCGGGCAGCGCTCCGGTGGCGGTGCCCCCGCGATCATGGAGCCCGCGTGGCGACATCCCGACGCCGTCCGGCGTGTCGCCACCGCAGCTCCATGATCGCGGCCGGGGACGGGACGAGCGCTCGCGGTCGGCTCCGGACGCGGACCCGGACGGGGAGCGCGCGGACCGTGCCGGCGCGCGTCAGTCGCGCTCGACGACCGGCAGCGTGCTCCAGCCCGCCGCGGCCGCGGCCTCGGCCGGGAACGGCGGGGGAGTGCCGCCGAAGGAGGGGCACAGCGCCTGGTGGTCGCACCAGCCGCACAGCCGCGTGCGGTTGGGCCGGAAGTCGCCGGTGGCCACCGCCCGCTCGATCGCCGCCCAGATGGCCAGCAGCGTCCGCTCGAAGCGCAGCAGCTCGGCCTCCTCGGGGGCGTAGGTGAGCGCGTCGCCGTCGCCGAGGTAGATGAGCTTGAGCTGGGAGGCCACCACGCCGCGGGTGCGCCACAACACCAGCGCGTAGAACTTCATCTGGAACAGCGCCTTGGACTCGAACGCCTCGCGCGGCATCGACCCGGTCTTGTAGTCGACCACCCGCAGCGCGCCGTTGCGGGCGACGTCGAGCCGGTCGACGTACCCGCGCAGCAGCAGCCCGTCGGGCAGCGTCACCTCGACCAGCTGCTCGCGGCCCTCGGGCTGGATGCGGGTCGGGTCCTCCAGGCGGAAGTAGGTCTCCACCAGCTCCCCGGCCGAGGCGAGCCAGGAGTCCAGCGACGGCGGCTCGGCGCCGTCCTCACCCGGGGCGAAGAGCGCGGCCACCTCCGGGTCGGCCTGCAGCTCCGTCCACGCCGGACCCACCAGCCCGCGCGCGGCCTCGACGGTGCGCTCGGCCTGCGGCAGGTCGTAGAGCCGCTCGAGGACGGCGTGCACGAGCGTGCCGCGCACCGCCGCCGCGCTCTTCTTCTCCGGCAGCCGGTCGATGGTGCGGAAGCGGTAGAGCAGCGGGCAGGTCTTGAAGTCGGCCGCGCGGCTGGGCGACAGCGACGGGCGGCGCGGCGCCCGCGCCGCCTCGGGAGCCTGCCCGGCGCCGTCGGACGGGGTGCCGGACGGGGCGCCGGGCGCGGTGTCGGGGGAGAACACGGCCGTCATGTCATCGAGGCTAGGTCGCCCCACCGACAGTCCCGCGTCCCCGCGCCGGGACGGGCGCCCGCGGCGCTCGCCTAGGCTGGCCGCCCGTGACCGAGCAGCCCGAGCCCAGCCAGACCGCCGAGAGCGCCGCCCCGGCACCCGCCGCCGAGCCGTCGGCCGCGGGGGAGGAGCAGCCGGCGCCGGTGGAGCGGATCCCGGTCCCGGGCGCGTTCGCCGTCGGCGACCGGGTGCAGCTCACCGACCCCAAGGGCCGGCTGCACACCGTCGTCCTCGAGCCCGGCAAGCAGTTCCACACCCACCGCGGCGCCATCGCCCACGACGACCTCATCGGCGCTCCCGAGGGCTCGGTCGTGCACTCCACCGCCAACACCGGCTACCTGGCGCTGCGCCCGCTGCTCGCCGACTTCGTCCTGTCCATGCCGCGCGGCGCGCAGGTCATCTACCCCAAGGACGCCGCCCAGATCGTCGGCAGCGGCGACGTCGGCCCCGGCATGCGGGTGCTGGAGGCCGGCGCCGGCTCCGGCGCGCTCACCTGCTCGCTGCTGCGCGCCGTCGGCGAGTCCGGCCGGGTCACCAGCTACGAGCGGCGCGAGGACTTCGCCGACGTCGCGCGCGGCAACGTCGGCGCCTTCTTCGGCGGCGTGCCGGAGAACTGGGACCTGCGCCTGGGCGACCTCGCCGAACACCCCGCCGAGGAGGTCGTCGACCGCGTCGTCCTGGACATGCTCGAGCCCTGGGCGGTGCTGCCCACCGTGGCCGCCGCGCTGCGCCCGGGCGGCGTCCTCGTCGGCTACGTCGCCACCGTCACCCAGCTGTCCACGTACGTGGAGGCGCTGCGCGCGCAGGGCTGCTGGACCGAGCCCTACGCCTGGGAGTCGCTGGTCCGCCCGTGGCACGCGGTGGGCCTGGCCGTGCGGCCGGAGCACCGGATGGTGGCCCACACGGCGTTCCTGGTGACCGCCCGCCGGCTCGCCGAGGGCGTCGTCGCGCCGGTGCGCCAGCGCCGCGCGCAGAAGGGCTGAGCGCCGGTCCCTACACCACCCGGAGGCCCCCCGCGAGCCACGGGCAGGACGTCGGCAGGCGTGTATAGATTTGCGTCCTGGCTCCCCCTGATGTGTGCGGAGGTGCGCGATGGGCCCCGGCCTTGGCAATGGTCCCGACGAGTTCCGAGCGCGGCGCGAGCGTGACGTCTCCGCCCTGCTCGCCCAGATCTCCTACCTCGAGGAGGAGATCGGCCTGCTGCGCCGCAAGGTGTCCGAGAGCCCGCGCCAGGTGCGTGCGCTGGAGGAGCGGATCGCCGAGGCGGAGGGCCGCGCGGCCTTCCTCTCCGACCGCAACGACAAGCTGGCCGGCACCCTGCGCGACGCCCGCGAGCAGCTGGTCACGCTCAAGGAGGAGATCGACCGGCTCGGCCAGCCGCCGTCGGGCTACGGCGTCTTCCTGGGCCGGCACGACGACGGCAGCGTCGACGTCTTCACCGGCGGCCGGAAGCTGCGGGTGTCGGTGTCGCCGGCCGTCGAGCTCGACGGCCTGCGCCCCGGCCAGGAGGTCATGCTCAACGAGGCGATGAACGTCGTCGAGGCGCTCGGCTACGAGAAGCAGGGCGACGTCGTCATGCTCAAGGAGCTGCTCGAGCCCGTCGACGGCGTCACCCAGCGCGCGCTGGTCATCGGCCACACCGACGAGGAGCGGGTCGTCTACCTGGCCGACTCCCTCGCCGGGCAGCCGCTGCGGGTCGGCGACTCGCTGCTGCTGGAGTCGCGGTCGGGCTACGTGTACGAGCGGATCCCCAAGAGCGAGGTCGAGGAGCTCGTCCTCGAGGAGGTCCCCGACATCGACTACTCCGACATCGGCGGCCTCTCCCGGCAGATCGAGCAGATCCGCGACGCCGTGGAGCTGCCGTTCCTGCACGCCGACCTGTTCCGCGAGTACGAGCTGCGCCCGCCCAAGGGCATCCTGCTCTACGGCCCGCCCGGCTGCGGCAAGACGCTCATCGCCAAGGCGGTCGCCAACTCGCTGGCCAAGAAGGTGTCCGCGGTGAAGGGGGAGGGGCAGGCCAAGTCCTACTTCCTCAACATCAAGGGCCCCGAGCTGCTCAACAAGTACGTCGGCGAGACCGAGCGGCACATCCGGCTGGTGTTCCAGCGCGCCCGCGAGAAGGCGAGCGAGGGCACGCCGGTCATCGTCTTCTTCGACGAGATGGACTCGATCTTCCGCACCCGCGGGTCGGGCGTGAGCTCCGACGTCGAGTCGACGATCGTCCCGCAGCTGCTCAGCGAGATCGACGGCGTCGAGGGGCTGGAGAACGTCATCGTCATCGGCGCCTCCAACCGCGAGGACATGATCGACCCGGCGATCCTGCGGCCCGGCCGGCTCGACGTGAAGATCAAGATCGAGCGCCCGGACGCCGAGGCCGCGCGCGACATCTTCAGCAAGTACCTGCGGCCCTCGCTGCCGATCCACCCCGACGACCTCGCCGAGAACGGCGGCAGCCGCGAGGCCACCATCCAGGGGATGATCCAGCGCACCGTCGAGCGGATGTACACCGAGAGCGAGGAGAACCGCTTCCTCGAGGTGACCTACGCCAACGGTGACAAGGAGGTCCTGTACTTCAAGGACTTCAACTCCGGGGCGATGCTGCAGAACATCGTCGACCGCGCCAAGAAGATGGCCATCAAGGACAGCCTGGACTTCGGGTCCAGCGGTCTGCGGGTCGGCCACCTCATGCAGGCCTGCGTCGACGAGTTCAAGGAGAACGAGGACCTGCCCAACACGACCAACCCCGACGACTGGGCGCGGATCTCGGGCAAGAAGGGCGAGCGGATCGTCTACATCCGCACGCTCATCAGCGGCAAGGGCAGCGACTCCGGCCGCGCCATCGACACCGCCACCAACACCGGCCAGTACCTCTGAGCCGGCCCGGCCGTCCCGTCCGCGGACGGGACGGCCGGGACCCGCGGGCCTCTACCCTGTGCCCGGGCGCGCCCCGGACGGGGCCGCCGGACGGGAGGGCGGGCTCATGCGCACCGGGCACCGCGCCGGCCGCTGGGTGCCGGTCGCCCTGGTGGCCGCGCTCGCGCTCGCCGGGTGCAGCAGCACCGTCGACGGCGAGGCGTTCTACGCCGGCCTCGAGGTCGCCAAGCCGACCGTGCCGCCCGCCGAGGGCACCCTCGACCCCGCCGAGGCGCCGGTGGTGGGCACCTGCTCGACGATCGCCGACGGGCAGCAGAGCGCCCCGCTCGACCCGCCGCCGCCGGTCGAGTGCTCCGGTGACCACAACGCCGAGACCGCGGTGGTGGGCGACAGCGGCCTCGCCGACGACGCGCCGCACCCTGCCCAGGCCGACCTCGACGACCCCGACAGCCGGATCAGCCGGGCGCTGGCCGACCTGTGCGACCTCGACGTCGTCCGCGAGTACCTCGGCGGGGACTCCCTCGACGACCCCTACGCCTGGTACGCCGCCTACCTGCCGACGGCGGAGCAGTGGGCCGCGGGCGCCCGGTGGATCCGCTGCGACGTCTTCTACGGCTACTTGGTGCCCGAGCCCGCGCCCGGGATCCTCGCCGGCGCGCTGGCCGGGTCCGACCCGGCGCGGCACCGCACCTGCTTCGTCGGCTCGCCCGCCGACTACGGCGTCGCGCCCTGCTCGGAGCCGCACGAGGCCGAGCCGGTGGGCACCGAGGTGGCCGCCCTGCCCGAGGGCGGGCCCTATCCCGACGAGCCGACCCGCCGGTCGGTGGTCGGCTCGTGCGCGAACGTCGCCGAGGACTACGGCGGCGGCGAGGTGCCCAACGGCTACGTCGTCGACGTGTGGGTGGACACCGCCGAGGAGTGGCCGGACTACTCCTACGGGCGGTGCGTGCTGGTGCCCGCCGGAGGTGGCCGGACGACGACGACGGTCCGCGGCTGACCGGCCCGCGCGCCCTCCCGGCGGTCCGGGGAACCCGTGCGCGGCGGGGCCTAGTCTCGGTTGCATGAGCGTCAGGCGGGTGATGGGGACCGAGGTCGAGTACGGCATATCGGTCCCCGGGCAGCCCACGGCCAACCCGACCACCCTCTCCAGCCAGGTGGTGAACGCCTGGGCGGTGGCCGACGCGCCGACCCGCCGCCGTCCGCGGTGGGACTTCGAGGAGGAGTCCCCGCTGCGCGACGCCCGCGGCTTCGACCTCTCCCCGGCGCAGGCGCTCGACCACAACGACCTCGACGAGGACTCGGGGATGGCGAACGTCATCCTCACGAACGGCGCGCGGCTCTACGTCGACCACGCCCACCCGGAGTACTCGACGCCGGAGGTCACCAACCCGCGCGACATCGTGCTGTGGGACAAGGCCGGAGAGCGGGTGATGGCCGAGGCCGCCCGGCGCGCCGCCCGCATCCCCGGCACCCAGCCGATCCAGCTGTACAAGAACAACACCGACGGCAAGGGCGCCAGCTACGGCGCCCACGAGAACTACCTGATGGACCGGCGGACGCCGTTCATCGAGATCATCCGCGGGCTCGTCCCGTTCTTCGTCACCCGCCAGGTGTTCGCCGGCGCCGGCCGCGTCGGCATCGGCACCGAGGGCCGCACCCAGGGCTTCCAGATCTCCCAGCGCGCCGACTTCTTCGAGGTCGAGGTGGGCCTGGAGACGACGCTCAAGCGGCCGATCATCAACACCCGCGACGAGCCGCACGCCAACCCCGACGAGTACCGGCGGCTGCACGTGATCATCGGCGACGCCAACCTCGCCGAGCTGTCCACCTACCTGAAGGTCGGGACGACGGCGCTCGTGCTCGACATGATCGAGGCGCGGGCCCTCACCGAGGACCTGTCGATCGAGGAGCCGGTGGCGGCGCTGCAGGCGGTCAGCCACGACCCCTCGCTCACCCACCTGGTGCGGCTGCGCAACGGCCGCCGCATGACCGCCGTCGACGTGCAGCGCGCCTACCTCGACCAGGCGGTGGCCTTCGTCGAGCGCTCCGGCGGCGCCGACGAGCAGACCGCCGACGTGCTGCGCCGGTGGGCCGAGGTGCTCGACGACCTCGCCGTCGACCCGATGCGCCTGGCCGACCGCCTCGACTGGCCGGCCAAGCTGCGCCTGCTGGAGGGCTACCGGTCCCGCGACGGGCTCGGCTGGGGCGACTCGCGGCTGCACCTGGTCGACCTGCAGTACTCCGACGTGCGCCCGGACAAGGGGCTGTACCACCGGCTGGTGGCCCGCGGGTCGATGCAGCGGCTGCTCACCGACGACGAGGTGACGCGGGCGATGGTGACGCCGCCGAGCGACACCCGGGCGTTCTTCCGCGGCGAGTGCCTGCGGCGCTTCCCGGCGCAGGTGGCCGCGGCGTCCTGGGACTCGGTGGTGTTCGACCTGGGCCGGGAGAACCTGGTGCGGATCCCCACGATGGAGCCGCTCAAGGGCACCCGCGACCACGTCGGGCTGCTGTTCGAGTCGACGTCGAGCGCGCAGGAGCTGGTCGACACCATCACCGGGGGCTGAGTGCCCGCGCCGGTGGAGGCCGCCCGGGCGCTGGCGGCCGGCGTGCTGGCGCCCGCGGCCGCCGGGGTCGACGCCACCGGGGTCCTGCCGCGCACGCACCTCGACGCGCTGGCCGCGGCCGGGCTCTACGGCGTGGTCGGGCCGGCGTCCGCCGGGGGCCTGGACGGCGACGGCGCGACGCTGGCGGCGGTGGTGGAGGAGCTGGCCGCCGGCGACCTCGCGACGGCGTTCGTGTACCTGCAGCACCACGGCGTCGTCGGGCGGCTGGCCGCGTCCGGGGCGCATCCGGGGCTGCTGGCGGACCTGTGCGCCGGGCGGGTGCGGGCGGGCATCGCGCTGCAGGCCGCGACCCGGCCGGACGCCGGGCCGGTGACGCTGCGGCGCGACGGTGGGGAGCTGGTGCTCGACGGCACCGTGCCGTGGGTGACCGGGTGGGGCCTGGTCGACGTGCTGGTGGTGGCCGCCCGCGACGGCGAGGACGTCGCGTTCGTGCTCGCCGACGCGGTCGGGGGCCCGACGCTGGAGGCGGTGCCGCAGCCGCTGGTGGCCGTGCAGGCGAGCGCCACGGTGGAGCTGCGCCTGCGCGGGCACCGCGTGCCGGTCGGCCGGCTGCTGGGCACGACGCCGCTGGCGCAGGTCCGGGCGGGCGACGCGGCCGGGCTGCGGGTCAACGGCTCGCTGGCGCTGGGCCTGGTCCGGCGGTGTGCGGCGCTGGTGGGGCCCTCGCCGCTGGACGCCGCGCTGGTGGCGGCGCGGGCGCGGCTGGACGCGGCCGGGCCGGAGGACCTGTCCGCCGCGCGGGCGGAGGCGGCGGCGCTGGCCCACCGGGCGGCCGGCGCGCTGGTGGTGGCCTCCGGGAGCGCCGCGGCCCGGGCCGGCAGCGTGGCCGAGCGGACGGCGCGCGAGGCGGTGTTCCTGCTCGTCTTCGGCTCGCGGCCGGCCATCCGCGCGCACCTGCTGGACCGGTTCGGCGCGGGCGGCTGAGGCCCGCGTTCCGCCGCCCGCATGTCGGTACCTGCGGGTAGTTTCGGCAGCAGCACGCACTCGGCGCGCACCAGGGGAGGGCACATGGCCACCAGGGACACCGGCGGGCAGCAGCGCGCCACGCGCTCGCGCGAGGAGACCGACGAGGTCGAGGCCTCGGCCGACACCGAGGTCGCCGAGCGCCACAAGGAGATGTCCGAGGACGTCGACGCCATCCTCGACGAGATCGACGACGTCCTAGAGGAGAACGCCGAGGAGTTCGTTCGGTCGTACGTGCAGAAGGGCGGCGAGTAGTCGCCCAGCTGCGGAAGGTGACGTGATGGACAAGCGCTGCCCCTCGTGCGGTGAGCACAAGCCGGCGGCGCAGTTCGGGCGCAACCGCTCCCTGTCCGACGGGCTCTCTTTCTACTGCCTCTCCTGCAACCGGGAACGGAACAACCGCTGGTACCGCGAGAGCCGGCGCAGGCAGGGAAAGGAAGTCCGCGACCTGTCCTGGGTGCCCGAGGGCTCTCGCTGGTGTCCGGTCTGCCGGCAGGCGGTGGCGCACGAGGACTACGTGCGCAGCAGCCGGACGGCCTCCGGCTTCGGCAGCCGGTGCAAGTCCTGCCACAACGCGACGAACAAGGCCGCCTACCGGCAGCGCCAGTACGGCATGTCCGACGCGGAGGTCCACGATCTGCGGGTCGCGCAGGCGAACTGCTGTGCGATCTGCAGCGAAGCCGATCCACGACACCTGGACCACGATCACCGGACCGGTGTGGTCCGCGGCTGGCTCTGCCAGCGGTGCAACCACGGGCTCGGCCTGTTCCGCGACCACCCGACCGTCCTCCGCGACGCCGCCCGATACGTCGAGCGCCATCGCGAGGGGCCGGCCCCCGACCCGGGCCCCCGAGAGGGGACACCGCGACGGCACCGGCGGTCCCCGCCCCCGACGGCGCCCGCGGTCCGGCGCAGGAGCGCCGGCTGCCCTGTCCACGAGAGGCGTGAGATCGTGCGTGCTCGGGCGGCGGCGCTGTTCGGCTGGTCCGGAGCGCCGGGCCGCTGAGGGCCGGCGGCCGGCTCAGGCCAGCAGGATGCCCGCCGCCACCGCGGCGGCCGAGCCCGCGTGCGTGAGGCCCGCCAGCACCTGCTCGACGCGGTCGCGGGGGAGCGGCCCCGTCGCGTCGGCGCCGGGCAGGGCGGGGAGGTCCCAGGCCGCGCAGACCAGCGCCGGCAGCACGAGCGCCCGCTGCTCCTGGCGCAGCGCCAGCAGCCGGCGCACCTCCGCCAGGTCGGGCATCGCCTGCAGCTGCGTCCACGGCACCACCGCGCACCCGCCGTCGTCGGCCAGCCCCAGAGCCACGACGCGGCGCGACTCGGCGTCCCACGACACGGCCGCGGCGTGCACCCGGGTGAGGTCCACCCCGTGCCGCCCGAGCGGCGTCCGCCCGGTCAACACCGTCCCCTCCAGCACGGGCCGGGTCACCACCTCGCGCCGGACCCGGCTCCACAGCCGCAGCGCGACCACGAGCAGCACCGCGGAGACGGCCGCGGCGACCGCCACGCCGTCGGTGTCCAGGGTCGCCCGGCCCCAGGCCGCGGCCAGCCCGCACACCGCCACCAGCAGCAGCCCCGCGCCCGCGGTGGCCAGCCGCCGCCGGCCGGCGGGCACGCGCGGCACCCCGCCCGGGTGGAGTCGGTCGGTCACGGGGTCCCCCTCCGGTCGGTCGCGGCCGGCGCACGCTAGCCACGACCGGCCCCGCCCACCAGGCCTCCCGGCGCCCCGGGTGGGGGACCGGCCCCGCCGGTAGGGTCGACGGCGAGCTGCCGCGGGTCGCCCGCGGCACGTCGATGAGCACCCCGGAGGGGCGCGGAGAGGGTGGACGGGTTGACCCAGTCGCACACCGGCCGGAGCGGCTTCCCGCCCGCCTACCTGGACCGCGTGGGCTCCTCGTTCACCGACTTCCTCGCCACGGCGGCGCCCGACCTGCTGCCCAGCAGGCGCCAGGTGCCGTCGGTGAACGCCGGCGACCTCACCCCGCACGGCACCACGATCGTCGCCGTCACCTACGCCGGCGGCGTCCTCATGGGCGGCGACCGCCGCGCCACCATGGGCAACCTGATCTCCAGCCGCGACATCGAGAAGGTGTACCCGGCCGACACCTGGTCGGTCATCGGCATCGCGGGCGCGGCCGGCATCGCCATCGAGATGGTCAAGCTCTACCAGGTCGAGCTCGAGCACTACGAGAAGATCGAGGGCCTCACCCTCAGCCTCGACGGCAAGGCCAACCGCCTCGCGCAGATGATCCGCGGCAACCTCGGCGCCGCCCTGCAGGGCCTCGCCGTCGTCCCGCTGTTCGCGGGCTTCGACCTCGACGCCGCCGCCGGCACCACCCCGGGCCGGATCTTCAGCTACGACGTCACCGGCGGGAACTACGAGGAGCGCGGCTACGCCGCCGTCGGCTCGGGCTCGCTGTTCGCCAAGAACTCGCTGAAGAAGACCTGGCGGTCGGGCCTCGACGGCGACGCCGCCACCCGCACCGTCGTCGAGGCGCTCTACGACGCCGCCGACGACGACTCCGCCACCGGCGGCCCCGACCCGGTGCGGCGGCTGTACCCGATCGTCTACCGCGTCGACGCCGAGGGCGCGGTGCGCCTGACCGACGCCGAGGTGGCCGGGATCGCCGACACCATCGTCGGCGAGCGCGCCGCCGCCGACCGCGAGAACGTCGACCGGGGGTTCTGACGCCGTGACCATGCCCTACTACGCCTCGGCCGAGCAGGTCATGCGCGACCGCTCGGAGTACGCCCGCAAGGGCATCTCCCGCGGCCGCAGCGTCGCCGTCCTCACCTACGCCGACGGCGTCCTGTTCATCGCCGAGAACCCCAGCTCCACGCTGCACAAGGTCGGCGAGATCTACGACCGCATCGGCTTCGCCGCCGTCGGCCGGTACAGCGAGTTCGAGAGCCTGCGGGTGGCCGGGGTGCGCCTGGCCGACGTCCGCGGCTACTCCTACAACCGCCGCGACGTCACCGGCCGGGTCATCGCCAACGCCTACGCGCAGACCCTCGGCGCGATCTTCACCGAGCAGATGAAGCCCTACGAGGTCGAGCTGTGCGTGGCCGAGGTGGGCGACAGCAGCGAGTCCGACCAGCTCTACCGGCTGACCTTCGACGGCTCGGTCGTCGACGAGCCGGACTTCGTCGTCATGGGCGGGCAGGCCGAGGCGGTCACCGCCCGGCTGCGGGAGGACTTCCGCGCCGGCCTGCCGCTGTCCGAGGCGCTCATGGTCGGCGTGCGGGCGCTCTCGGCGTCCAGCCCGGCCATGCCGGGCAACGGGAGCGGCGACGGGCTGCTGCCGGCCGCGCAGCTGGAGGTCGCCGTGCTCGACCGGCGGCGCCCCAAGCGGGCCTTCCGCCGGGTGGTCGGCGCGGCGCTGGGCAGCCTGCTCGGCGACGGCGGCGGGCCCGCCCCGGAGGCCGCCACCCACGCGCACGCGCCGAGCGCCCCGCAGCCGGGCACCCCGGCGGGCCTGGGCGACCCGGCCGCGCCGGACACCGCCGGCGGCGCCGTCGACGGGCCCGCGGACGCCGGCGAGAGCTGACCGCCGGGCGGTGCCGGGCGCCTAGCCCGGCACCGCCCGGCCGGCGTCCCGCCGCCAGGAGCTGAACGAGCGCACCGACGTGGTGCCGGGCCGCACGAGCCAGGGCCACGGGTGCCGCTCGACGACGTCGAGCCGCGCGGCCCGCTGGCGCCAGCCGGGGACCGGCGTCCACGTCGCGGCCAGCCGGAAGTCGGCCAGCTCAGCGGGCACCACGCCGCGGCGCACCTCCAGCGGCCGGGTGGCCGCGAGCTCCCCGAGCGTCTCGGCGAGGAACACCAGCCGCTTGCCCGACAGCCGCAGCCGGGCCAGCAGCGGCTCGTCGAAGACGAACACCGCCGGGCGGTCCGGGTCGGCGGCCAGCGCCGGGTCGGCCGAGCCGAGGGACTCCGCGGTCAGCCACACGAGCTCGCCCCCGCCCGTCCCCTCGGGCTCCGCCGGGCCGGCCGGCACCGGGCCCCGGCCCAGGTCGGGGCCGTCCACCCGCGGGCCGGACGACGCCTCCGGCCACTGCTGCACCGGGCAGGCGCGGCGCAGGGCGCAGCCGGCGCACAGCTCGGGCGCCCGCTTCTCCACCTGCCAGCGGCTGAACCCGTACGGCTTGCCGCTGCCGGTGCCCACCGTCCACTGCCAGCCGAGCCCGTTGGCCGCCCGCGACCCGTCGAGCAGGTGCCGGTAGGTCTCGGCCTCGCCGTCGCGCCAGTCGGCCCCCGCGCGCACCGCCCACTGCGAGGCCAGCCACATGCGGGTCTGGTTGACCAGCCACCCGTCGCGGTGCAGCTCCGTCACGACGGTGTCCATGCAGTTCATCCGCCGCGGCCACGGCTCGCCGTCCCAGGGCTCCGCGCGTGGCTGGTCGAACCGCAGCGGCCGCCGGATCCCGCGGCCCACCCGGGCGTAGAGGTGCCGCGCGTACTCCTGCCAGAGCAGCTCGTCGCGGTAGCGGCCCCGGTCGCGGGACGGGGCGCCCGCGACGGCGTCCCACAGGCGCGGCAGCGGGAGCAGGCCGTGCCGCACGTAGGGCGAGACCCGGGTGGCGCCGCGCCGGTCGACCGGCAGCACGGTGCTGCGGTCGCGCGCGTAGCCGGTGACGTCCAGCCCGGCGAGCGCCGCGTCGGCCGCGGACTGGCCACCGCGGGCCACCCCGGGCGCGACGCCGTCCGGGCCCTCCAGCGTCAGGTCGCCCAGGTGGGCGGCCACCCAGGAGGCGGCGTCGGCCGGTGTGGCGCCGTCGGCGGGGGAGGGCGGCGGGGGCAGGAGGGGCACCTCCCCACTGTGCGGGCGGGGGACGACAGCACGCGCGTCGGCGCGGGCCGCCGGGAACCGGCCGGAGTCGCATCCGGCGCCTAGGCTCGGTCCGTGGACCGACGGATCTTCGGGATCGAGACCGAGTACGGCGTCACGTGCACCTTCCGCGGGCAGCGCCGGCTGTCCCCGGACGAGGTCGCCCGCTACCTGTTCCGCCGGGTGGTGTCCTGGGGGCGCAGCTCCAACGTGTTCCTGCGCAACGGGTCGCGGCTGTACCTCGACGTCGGCAGCCACCCGGAGTACGCCACCGCCGAGTGCGACGACCTGACCGAGCTGGTCGTGCACGACAAGGCCGGCGAGCGGATCCTGGAGGGCCTGCTGGTCGACGCCGAGCAGCGGCTGGCCGAGGAGGGCGTCACCGGCGACATCTACCTGTTCAAGAACAACACCGACTCGGCGGGCAACAGCTACGGCTGCCACGAGAACTACCTGGTGGGCCGGCACGGGGAGTTCTCCCGGCTGGCCGACGTGCTCATCCCGTTCCTGGTCAGCCGCCAGCTGGTGGTGGGTGCCGGCAAGGTGCTGCAGACCCCGCGCGGGGCGATCTACTGCGTCAGCCAGCGCGCCGAGCACATCTGGGAGGGCGTCTCCAGCGCCACCACCCGCTCCCGGCCGATCATCAACACCCGCGACGAGCCGCACGCCGACGCCGAGCGCTACCGGCGGCTGCACGTGATCGTCGGCGACTCGAACATGAACGAGACGACGACGCTGCTCAAGGTCACCATCACCGACCTGGTGCTGCGGATGATCGAGGCCGGCGTGCCGATCCGGGACATGGCGCTGGAGAACCCGATCCGCGCGATCCGGGAGATCAGCCACGACATCACCGGCCGCCGCAAGGTGCGCCTGGCCAGCGGCCGGGAGATGAGCGCGCTGGAGATCCAGGCCGAGTACCACTCCCGCGCCGCGGAGTTCGTCGACCGGGAGGGCTTCGGCCCGGTGCACCGGCAGATGCTCGAGCTGTGGGGGCGGGTGCTCAAGGCCGTCGACACCGAGGACCTCTCGCTGATCGACCGCGAGATCGACTGGGCCACCAAGCTCAACCTGCTGGAGCGCTACCGGGCCAAGCACGACCTGACGATGTCCAGCCCGCGGATCGCCCAGATGGACCTCGCCTACCACGACATCTCCCGCAAGCGGGGCCTGTACTACCTGCTGGAGCGCCGCGGGCAGGTGCAGCGGGTGGCCCACGAGCCGCGGGTGTTCGAGGCCAAGAACGTGCCGCCGCAGACCACCCGCGCCAAGCTGCGCGGGGAGTTCATCCGCAAGGCCCAGGAGAAGCGGCGCGACTTCACCGTCGACTGGGTGCACCTCAAGCTCAACGACCAGGCCCAGCGCACCGTGCTGTGCAAGGACCCGTTCAAGAGCGTCGACGAGCGCGTCGAGAAGCTCATCGCCTCCATGTGACCCGCCTCGATGTGACCCGCCTCGATGTGACCCCGGCGGGGACGGCGCTGGTCACCGGCGTCAGCCGGCGGGCCGGCATCGGGTACGCGGTCGCCCGCCGGCTGCTCGACCGCGGCGACCGGGTGGTCGTGCACTCCTGGTCGCCGCACGACGCCGGGCAGCCGTGGGGTGCCGACGACGTCGACGCCGTCGTGGCGGCCCTGGGGTCCCCGCCGCACCTGCCCGCCGACCTCGGGGACCCGGACGCGCCGGCCGCCCTGGTGGCCGCGGCCCGGGCGGCGGCGGGCCCGCTGACGACGCTGGTGGTCAACCACGCCCGCAGCGCCCTCGGCCGCCTCGAGGAGGTCACCGCCGACGAGCTCGACCGCTCCTTCGCCGTCAACGCCCGGGCGGCGGTGCTGCTCACCCGGGCCTTCGCCGCCCAGTACGAGCCCGCGGCCGGCCCCGGCTCGGTCGTGCTGTTCACCTCCGGCCAGCACCGCGGCCCCATGCCCGGCGAGATCCCCTACGCGCTGAGCAAGGGCGCCGTCCAGCAGGTCACCGCCACCCTCGCCGACGCCGTCGCCGGCCGGGGGATCACCGTCAACTGCGTGAACCCCGGCCCCACCGACACCGGCTGGGCCGGTCCCGCCGTCGACGAGCAGGTGGCCGCCGCGATGGCCCGCGGCCGGTGGAACACCCCGGAGGAGGCGGCCGCCGTCGTCGCCTGGCTGACCGGGCCCGACGCCCGGTCGGTCACCGGCGCCACCATCGACGCCGAGGGCGGCTTCCGCCGCTGATCCCGGCCCGGGGTGGTCAGTCGGGGAGGGGCACCCGCAGGGCGGCGTAGCGGCCGGCGGCCGCGGCGGCCAGGAAGTAGGCCCGCTCCTCGGGCCAGCCGCGGCCCATCGTCGACAGCGTCACCGGCGAGAGCTGCAGCGCCTCGTCGAGGCCGTCGACGTCGACCCACACCACCCGGTTGCGCTCGGGCTGCCCGGCCAGGTCCTCCTCGACCTGCTGCCCGAGCTCCGAGCCCAGCCCGCGCGGCGCCACCAGGGTCACCCCGGCCAGCGCCACCCGGCCGAAGGCGGTCAGCGAGTGGTGGGAGACCCCGCGGTGGCGGGGGCGCGGGTCGGCGTCGGAGATCCGCAGCGCCCCGATCGGTTCGCCGCCCAGCACGCTGACGGCGTTGCACGCCTCCCCGGCGGCCACCCCGGAGAAGCCCCACGGGGTGCCGGTGCCGAGGTTGCCGGGGCCCTGGGTGACGACGGCGACGTCGGCGCCGAGCACGTGCTTCGCCGCGAGCAGCCCGGTGTGCAGCGTGACCGCCTCCAGGTCCCCGCCGAACGCCTGCCCCACGGTGACCACGCCGGTCAGCGACGGCGCCAGGGTGTGCAGCGTGCGCGAGAAGCCGGCCACCAGCGCGCCGCCGTCGGTCATGACGTAGGCGACCTTGAGGTCGGGGTCGGTGGCGAACACCCCGATCAGCGCCGCCGGCAGGGCCGAGTGCAGGTCGGCGACGACGACCGGCATGCCGCCGAGGTCCTCGGCCTCGGCGATCGCGTCGTGGTGCTCGGTGTCCTGCTCGTCGACGCCCTGCACGCTCACCTGCAGCGGCGTGTACCGCGCCTTGACCAGGTGTCCCGGGCCGGTCGGGTCCGGCGGCAGCCGGTCGGGGACGGCGACGACGAGCGCGTAGCCGCCGGTGCCCAGCCGCTGCGCCCAGGCGGTGGTGTTGAGCAGGACGTCGTCGCCGACCTCGGGCACGCCGACCAGCGACGGGTGGGCCAGCGAGCGCACCTCGCCGTCGCCGGGCACGTCGACGGTGAGCTCCAGGGCGTCCCGCCAGCTGCGCCCGGTCGCGGTCACCCGCCCGCGTCGCCAGCGGATGCGTTGCTGCGTCGTCCGTTGCTCCCCCACAGGGCGAGGCTAGCCAGGGACCCGGGGGTCCGCGGCCCGGACGGGGTGCCGCGGGCCCGGGCTGGCTAGCCTGTGCGGCGTGTCGGCGAAGCGGGCGGAACGACTGGTCAACCTGGTCATCGCGCTGCTGGGCACCCGCCAGTACGTGACGGCGGCCCGCATCCGCGCCACCGTGCCCGGCTACGAGCCCGACGACGGCACCGCCCGCGCCGACGAGGCGTTCAAGCGGATGTTCGAGCGCGACAAGGCCGAGCTGCGCGAGATGGGCGTGCCGCTGGAGACCGGCCGCACCAGCGTCTTCGACACCGAGGACGGCTACCGCATCGCCCGCGCCGACTACGAGCTGCCCGAGATCACGCTCACGGGCGAGGAGGCCGCCGCGGTGGGCCTGGCGCTGCGGCTGTGGGAGTCCGCGCAGCTGGCCGGGGCCGCGCAGAGCGCGCTGGTGAAGCTGCGCGCGGCGGGCGTCGACGTCGACCCCGGCCGCACGCTGCCGGTGCAGCCGCGGCTGGACTCCGACGAGCCGGCGTTCGAGCCCTGCTACGCGGCGGCCCGCGACCGGCGGGTGCTCACCTTCGGCTACCGGCGCCCCGACGAGGACACCCCCGCCCGGCGCCGGGTGCAGCCGTGGGGCGTCGTCGCCTGGCACGGCCGCTGGTACCTCGTCGGCCTCGACCTCGACCGGCAGGCCCCGCGGGTGTTCCGGCTGTCCCGGGTGGTCGGCACCCCGAAGGCCACCGGCCCGGAGAACGCGTTCGAGCCGCCGCCGGACGTCGACCTCGCGGGGATCGTCGCCCGCCAGTCCGGCGGTGGGGGAGAGGAGCACCTCGTCGTGGTGCGCGCCCGCCCGGGCACCGCCGTCGGCCTGCGCCGCTGGGCCACCCCGCTGGGCGCCGGCCCCGACGGGGACGACCGGCTGCAGCTGCGCACCACCGACACCGGCCGGCTGGCCGACCAGCTCGCCGCGCTCGGCCCCGACGTGCTCGTGGAGTCGCCGCAGTCCGTGCGCGACGCCGTCGTCGAGCGGCTACGCCGGCTGGCCGCGATGGGAGCCCGCTCGTGACCACGCCCGCCACCAACGAGCGGATGACGCGGCTGCTGTCGCTCGTCCCGTACCTCACCGCCCGCCCCGACGGTGTGCCGCTGCCGGAGGTGGCGCGCGACTTCGGCGTCCCCGAGCGGCAGCTGCGCCGCGACCTCGAGCTGCTGTGGATGTGCGGCCTGCCCGGCTACGGCCCCGGCGACCTCATCGACCTGTCCTTCGAGGGCGACCGGGTGCGGGTCACCTTCACCGCCGGCATGGTCCGCCCGCTGCGGCTGACCACCGACGAGGCGGTCGCGCTGGTCGTCGCGCTGCGCACCCTGCTGGACCTGCCGGGCCTCGCCGAGCAGGAGGCGGTCAGCCGCGCGCTGGCCAAGGTGTCCGCCGCCGCCGGGCACGCCGCCGAGCGGGTCACCCCGGTGGCGGTCAGCGTCGACGCCCGCGAGCAGGCCCTCGCCGTCGTCCGGCAGGCCCTCGAGGACCGGCGGGCGCTGCACCTGCACTACTACGTCCCCACCCGCGACGAGCGCACCGAGCGCACCGTCGACCCGATGCGGCTGCTGCTCGTCGACGGCCGCTGGTACCTGGAGGCGTGGTCGCGGGAGGTGGCCGGCGTCCGGCTGTTCCGCCTGGACCGCATCGACGACGTCGAGGTGCTCGACGAGGCCGCCGCCCCGCCGCCGCAGGCCGCGCCGCGCGACCTCGACCAGGGCCTCTACCAGCCGGCGCCCGGCTCGCCGGTGGTCCGGCTGCGGCTGGCCCGCACCGCCCGCTGGGTGGCCGAGTACTACCCGGTCGAGGACGTCCGCGAGGTCGACGAGCCCTCCGGCGGGCTGCTGGTGACCCTGCGCACCGGCGACCCGGCCTGGGCGCGCCGGCTGGTCGCCTCCCTCGGCGGGGCGGCGACCGTCGACGAGCCGGCCGAGCTCGCCGACGCGGTGGCCGCCGACGCCCGCGCGGCACTGGCCCGATACGGCGCCTGAACCGGCGCCTGAGCCGCGGCGCCCGGGTCCCGGCGCATAGGGTCTCCCCGTGCTGTGGGTCGTGTGGATCGCCGTCGTCGTGCTGTCCCTGGTCGTGCTCGGCGCGGTCGTGTCCGGCCTGCTGGGCGCCCGGCAGCGGCTGGTCCGCGAGCTCGAGGCCGCCGAGCGCGACGTGCGGCCGTTCCTCGAGCAGGCGCAGGCCACCGCCGCGCGGGCCGCCGCGCTCGCGGAGGAACGCCGCTCCAACGACGGGTGAACGCCGCCGGTACGTCCGCTGCGGGACCGGGGGACGAACACCCCCCGGCGTAGCATCGGCCCCGCCCCCGCGACCTGGAGGACGCATGAACCTCGGCCCGCTCGAGATCGGCCTGATCATCCTGGCCGTCCTGCTGCTGTTCGGCTACAAGAAGCTGCCCGACGCCTCGCGCTCGCTCGGCCGCTCGCTGCGCATCTTCAAGGGCGAGATGAAGGGCATGAAGGACGACGACCGCGGCCCCGGAGCGGCTCCTGCCGCCGGCCCGGCCGCGCTCGACGCCGCCGACCGCGACCGCCGGGCCCAGCTGGAGGCCGAGGCGGCCGCCGCCGAGGCCCGCGCCGCCGAGCTGCGGGCGCGCGCCGCCCGGCCCGGCGTCGCCGACCCCCGCTGAGCACCTCCCGGAGCAGCGACGTGGCCGGACCCGTCGCACGCAGGGGACGCCGCCGCCGGCCGCCGCGGGACGCCGAGGCGACGATGACCCTCGTCGCCCACCTCACCGAGCTGCGCAACCGCGTCGCCAAGGCGCTGCTGGCGCTGCTGGTGGCCTCCGCCGTCGCGTTCTGGTGGTACGAGCACGGCCTCGGGGACTTCATCCGCGCGCCGTACTGCGGCCTGCCCGGTGAGCTGCGCTACGGCGGCAGCGTCGACGGCGGCTGCGGGCTGCTCATCACCGACGTCTTCGGCGGGGTGTTCATCCGCCTGAAGGTGAGCCTGCTGGCCGGCGCGGTGCTGTCGGCGCCGGTGTGGCTCTACCAGTTGTGGGCGTTCATCACCCCGGGGCTCCGGCGCAACGAGAAGCGCTACGGCATCACGTTCGTGCTGGTGTCCACGACGCTGTTCGCCCTCGGCGCGGTGCTCGCCTACGTCTCCCTGTCGGCGGGCCTGGAGCTGCTGCTGTCCCTCGCCGGCGACGGCGTGGTGATCGCGCTGACCGCGCAGGACTACATCGGCTTCGTGCTCTCGCTGCTGGTGGCCTTCGGCGTCAGCTTCGAGGTGCCGCTGGTGGCGGTGGCGCTCAACGCCGTCGGGGTGCTGTCCTACGACGTCCTGCGGCGCAGCCGGCGGTGGATCTTCTTCCTCACCATCGTCTTCGCCGCCTTCGTCACGCCGACGCAGGACCCGTTCACCATGCTGCTCATGGCCGGGCCCATGATCGTGCTGTTCGAGCTGGCCATCCAGATCGCCCGGGTGGTCGACAAGCGGCGGGCCAGGCGCGACGCCGCCGAGCACTTCCACGCGCTCTCCGACGACGAGGCGTCGCCGCTGGACGCCGGTCCCTCGGCGCTCGACACCACCCCCTCCCGGCTCGACGGCGACCGCGCGCCCACCCGCGGCTGAGCCCGGGGTGGACGTCGCCGTCCTGGTCAGCGCCGCCGCCGGCCGCGGGCGGGCCCGCACCGCCGCGGCCGCCGTCCTCGACGCGCTGCGCGCCGGCGGGCTGACCCCGCAGGTGCTCGCCACTCCGACCCGGGCGGACGCGGAGCGGGCCGCGGCGCGCGCCGTCGCCGCCGGCACCGGGGCGGTGGTGGCCGTCGGCGGGGACGGCGCCGCGCACGCCGGCCTGCAGGCCGTCGCGGGCACCGGAACCCCGCTGGCCGTCGTCCCGGCGGGCACCGGCAACGACCTGGCCCTCGCGCTCGGCGTGCCGCCCGAGCCGGTCGCCGCCGCCACCGCGGCCGCCGCCGACCTGCGGGAGGGGGCGCTGCGCCCGGTCGACGCCGGCCGTACCGCCGGGCGCTGGTGGGCCACCGTGCTGTGCTGCGGCTTCGACTCCGCCGTCACCGACCGGGCCAACCGGCTGCGCTGGCCCCGGGGGCCGCGCCGCTACGACGTCGCCATCCTCGCGGAGCTCGCCCGGCTGCGGCCCCGCGAGGTGGTGCTCACCCTCGACGGCGAGGCGCGGACGCTGCCGGTCACGCTGGTCGCCGTCGGCAACACGCCCTGGTACGGCGGGGGCATGCGGGTCTGCCCGACCGCCGACCCCGCCGACGGCCTGCTCGACGTCACCGTCGTCGGGCCGGTGAGCCGCCGCGAGCTGGTGCGCACCCGGCCGCGGCTGACCGAGGGCACCCACGTGGCGCACCCGGCCGTCACGGTGCACCGCGCGGCCCGGGTGGAGCTCGCCGGCGCCGGGCTGACCACCTACGCCGACGGCGAGCCCGTGGCGGCGCTGCCGGTGGTCGTCGAGGCGGTGCCGGGGGCGCTGCGCGTGGTGGGCTCGGCCCGCACCTGAGCACGATCAGGCCGCCTGGTCGTGGCGCGTCCTGGCTCACCGCCGACCGTGAGCCAGGACGCGCTCCGGTGAGCCAGGACGGCGTTCACGCACGTCGAACCGTTATCCCTAACTGCCCAGCCCACGCACATGGTGGTCACCCGCCGCGGGGGAGGAGCGCCGACGCTCCGATCTGAGCCCCGCCGCGCGAGCGCCTAACGTGGATCGCATGTCCAGTCCCGCCGAGCGGTACGCGGCTGCCCGGCGGCGCAGCGCGCACCCGACCCTCGCCGACTTCACCGCCGACCTCGGCTTCTCCCTCGACCCCTTCCAGGTCGAGGCCTGCGAGGCGCTCGACGAGGGCTCCGGCGTGCTGGTGTGCGCGCCCACCGGCGCCGGCAAGACCGTCGTCGGCGAGTTCGCGGTGCACAAGGCGCTGGCCGAGGGCCGCAAGGCCTTCTACACGACGCCGATCAAGGCGCTGTCGAACCAGAAGTACAACGACCTCGTCGACCGCTACGGCGAGGACCGGGTCGGCCTGCTCACCGGCGACAACGCCATCAACGGCGACGCCCCGGTGGTCGTGATGACCACCGAGGTGCTGCGCAACATGCTGTACGCGGAGTCCCCGGCCATCGCCGGCCTCGGCTACGTCGTCATGGACGAGGTGCACTACCTGGCCGACCGGTTCCGCGGCGCGGTCTGGGAGGAGGTGATCATCCACCTCCCGCCGTCGGTGACCCTGGTGTCGCTGTCGGCGACGGTGAGCAACGCCGAGGAGTTCGGCGACTGGCTGGTCACCGTCCGCGGGCACACGAGGGTCGTCGTCAGCGAGGTGCGCCCCATCCCGCTGTGGCAGCACATGCTCGTGGGCAGCCGGGTGTTCGACCTGTTCAGCCTGCGCCCGGCCGCGCACGCCGCCGAGCAGGGCGAGACGCCCCGCACGCTGTCCACCCGCGACCGCGGCGCCAGCGTCGTCGACCCCGAGCTGGTGCGCTACGTCCGCGAGCACGAGCGGCGCCTGGACAGCTGGGGCGGCGGCAACGGCGGCTCCCGCCGCGAGCGGGACTGGCACAAGCCGCGGTACCGCCCGCCGGCCCGGCCCGAGGTGGTCGAGCGGCTCGACCGCGCCGGGCTGCTGCCGGCGATCACGTTCATCTTCAGCCGGAACGGCTGCGACGCCGCCGTCGCCCAGTGCCTGCAGTCGGGCCTGCGGCTCACCGACGAGGCCGAGCGCGCCGAGATCGCCCGCATCGTCGACGAGCGCACCGGCAGCCTGCCGGACGAGGACCTGCACGTCCTCGGCTTCTGGGAGTGGCGCGAGGGCCTGCTCGCCGGCATCGCCGCCCACCACGCCGGGCTCGTGCCGGCGTTCAAGGAAACCGTCGAGGAGTGCTTCGTCCGCGGCCTGGTCAAGGCGGTGTTCGCCACCGAGACCCTGGCCCTGGGCATCAACATGCCCGCCCGCACCGTGGTGCTCGAGCGGCTGGTCAAGTGGAACGGCGAGGCGCACGTCGACGTGACGCCGGGGGAGTACACCCAGCTCACCGGCCGCGCCGGCCGCCGCGGGATCGACGTCGAGGGGCACGCCGTCGTCGTCTGGGCCCCCGGGGTGGACCCGGCCGTGGTGGCCGGGCTGGCCAGCACCCGCACCTACCCGCTGCGCTCGAGCTTCCGGCCCAGCTACAACATGGCCGTCAACCTCGTCGGCTCCTTCGGCCGGGCCCGCGCCCGCGAGCTGCTCGCCTCCTCCTTCGCCCAGTTCCAGGCCGACCGGTCGGTCGTGGGGCTGGCCCGGCAGGCGGCCCGCTCGGAGCGGGACGCCGAGCAGTTCGCCGCGGAGATGAGCACCGAGGGCGGCGACGTGCTCGCCTACGCCCGCCTGCGCCGCGAGATCGCCGACCGGGAGAAGGAGCTCTCCCGCGACTCGGCGGCCAAGCGCCGCATCGAGGCCGCCGACGCGCTCGGTGCACTGCGGCCCGGCGACGTCATCCGGGTGCCCTCCGGGCGGCGCCAGGGCCTCGCCGTCGTCCTCGACCCCGGCGTCACCGACCTCGCCGACCCGCGGCCGCTGGTGCTCACCGAGGACAAGTGGGCCGGCCGGCTGGCCAGCATCGACTTCCCGACGCCGGTCACCGCGCTCGCGCGGGTGCGGGTGCCCAAGAACTTCAACCACCGCAGCCCGCACGCCCGCCGCGACCTCGCCGCCACGCTGCGCACCGCCCGGCTGGAGAACGACCTGGGCGCCCGGCGCACCAAGCAGCGCTCCGCCGCCGCCGACGACCCGGTGCTGCACGACCTGCGCCGCGCGGTGCGCAACCACCCGGTACACGGCCTGCCCGACCGGGAGGAGCGGGTGCGCTTCGCCGAGCGGTACCTGCGCGCGGTCGCCGACGCCGAGGCCACCCACCGCAAGATGGCCGAGCGCACCGGCTCGCTCACCCGCCAGTTCGACCGCACCTGCGACGTCCTCGAGGAGCTGGGCTACCTGGTGCCGGAGGTCGTGCCGCTGGTGCCGGCCGACACCGAGGAGCCCACGCCCGTCGACGACGTCCCGCGGGTCACCGACGAGGGACGCCGGCTGGCGCGGATCTGGTCGGAGGGCGACCTGCTCATCGCCGAGTGCCTGCGCGCCGGCGCCTGGCGCGGGCTCACCCCGCCCGAGCTCGCCGCGGTGGTGTCCACGCTGGTGTTCGAGGCGCGGCGGGAGACCCCCGGGCAGCCGGCGGTCCCCGCCGGGCAGGTGGCCGCGGCGATCGGCGAGATGCGCCGGATCCGCGCCCGCCTGCAGGACGTCGAACTCGACCGCGGCATCCCCGCCACCCGCGACCTCGACCTCGGCTTCGCCTGGGCGGCCTACCGGTGGGCCGACGGCCAGACCCTCGACCGGGTCCTCGCCGGCGCCGAGCAGGCCGGCACGGAGCTCTCCGGCGGCGACTTCGTCCGCTGGGCGCGGCAGCTCCTCGACGTCCTGGACCAGCTGGCCAAGGTCGCCGACGAGGCGGTGGCCGGGGTGGCCCGGGCGGCGGTCGGCCGCATCCGCCGCGGCGTGGTGGCCGTCGCGGTCAGCGGGTGACCCGGGCGGGGCGCGCGCACGGCGCGCGCGGGCCGCGACCGGGCCGGGGTGGTGCACAATCGCCCCGCTCCCGTGACGCACGGTCAGGGGAACGGCGCGCGATCGACCAGGAGCGACGATGACCAACCCACCGCAGGGTGGCCAGCCGGGCCAGTACGGGCAGCCGGGGCAGTACGGCGGCCAGCAGCCCGGGCAGCCGGGCCAGTACGGGCAGCCCGGCCAGTACGGCCAGCCGGGTGGGCAGTACGGCCAGCCGGGCCAGTACGGCGGTCAGCCGCAGGGCCAGCCCGGGCAGTACGGGCAGCCGGGCCAGTACGGCCAGCCGGGTGGGCAGTACGGCCAGCCGCAGGGGCAGCCCGGCCAGTACGGGCAGCCGGGGCAGTACGGCGGTCAGCAGTACGGGCAGCAGCCCTACGGCCAGCAGTACGGGCAGCCGGGCCAGTACGGGCAGCAGGGTCCCTACGGGCAGCCCGGCGGGTTCGGCCAGCCGCCGGCGAAGAAGTCCCGCACCGGGCTGGTCATCGGCCTGGTGGCCCTCGCCGTCGTCGTCATCGCCGCGGCGATCATCCTGCCGCTGGTGCTCGGCAAGGACGTCCTCGACGCCGGCCGGGCCGAGCGGGACATCGCCGAGCAGTTCACCGAGACCTTCGGCGTCGGCATCGAGGTCACCTGCGACCAGGAGATGGTCGTGGAGAACGGCGCCACCTACGAGTGCAGCGGCGTCACCGAGGACGACGAGGACGTGACGCTGCAGGTCGCGATCACCGACGCCGACTCCGCCGCCTACACCTGGGACGTCACGTCCTGACCGGCTGAGGGCCGGCCGGCGGACTCAGTCGAGGACGTCGGCCGGCCAGCCCAGGGCCGCGCCCAGCCGGCCCAGCGACGAGCGCAGCCCGTGCGCGTCGGCCAGCGACGCCAGCGCCGCCGGGTCGGCGGGCCGGGAGGGCAGCGCCCCCTCGACGGCGGGCATGTCGATGTCGCGGGCCAGCGCCACCACCACGGGCGCCGCGTCGAGGTAGTCCGCGCCCGCGGCCAGCCGCTTGAGCACCGCCGCCGTCAGCGGCGCCCTCGGCACGACCGTGCGGGCCGCGGCCGCGCGGATGCCGGCCAGGTCGCCGAACTCCGTCACCAGCGCCGCCGCCGTCTTCGCCCCGACCCCGGCCACCCCGGGCAGCCCGTCGCTCGGGTCGCCGCGCAGCACCGCGAAGTCGGCGTAGGCCCGCCCCGGGATGCCGTACCTCGCCGTCACCGCCGCCTCGTCGACCACCTCGATGTCGGCGATGCCCCGGGCGGTGTAGAGCACCCGCACGCCGCGGGCGTCGTCGACGAGCTGGAACAGGTCGCGGTCGCCGGTGACGACGTCGACCGGGCCCCGGGCGCGGGTGGCCAGCGTGCCGATCACGTCGTCGGCTTCGTAGCCCGGCGCCCCGACCCGTGCGATGCCGGCCGCGGCCAGCACGTCGACCAGCACCGGCACCTGCGGGCCGAGCTCGTCGGGCGTCTCCTCCCCGCCCTCGGGCGACAGCCGGTGCGCCTTGTACGACGGCAGGGCCTCGACGCGGAACGCCGGCCGCCAGTCGTCGTCCCAGCAGGCCACCAGCCGGGTGGGGGAGTGCGCGGTCAGCAGCCGGGCGGTCATGTCGAGGAACCCGCGGACGGCGTTGACCGGCCGCCCGTCGGGTGCGGTCACGCTGGTCGGGACGCCGTAGAACGCGCGGAAGTAGAGGCTCGCGGCGTCGAGCAGCATCGTCGTCACGGCCGGGACGGTAACGGTCCGGGAAACCCCGTCCGGTCCTGCCGGTGCCCGGGGTTAGTGTCCGGACGTGGGAGACAGCGCGGGGGCCCTCGTCAGCATCGACCGCGTGCACGCCGCGCGCGCCGTCGCGGAGGAGCTCGGCATCGACGCCGTGGTGCTCACCCCGGGGTCGGACCTGCGCTACCTGTGCGGCTACGCCGCGCACGCCATGGAGCGGCTGACCGCGCTGGTCGTGCCCCGCGCCGGGGAGCCGCTGCTGGTCGTGCCGCGCCTCGAGGCACCGATGGTCGACGCGTCCCCGGCCGGCGCGCTGGGCCTCGAGGTGCACGCCTGGGACGAGACCGACGACCCGTTCGCCGTCGTCGCCCGGGAGGTCACCGCCCGGCTGGGGACGGCGCCCCGCCGGGTCGCCGTCGGCGCCCGCACGTGGGCCGAGCACGCCCTCGGGGTGCACCGGGCGCTGCCAGGGTCGGCGCTGGAGCTCGCGACGCCGGTGCTCGACCGGCTGCGCATGGTCAAGACGCCGGCCGAGGTGGAGGAGCTCGCCCTCGCCGGCGCCGCCATCGACCGGGTGCACGCGCGGATGGGGGAGTGGCTGCGGGTGGGCCGCACCGAGGCCGCCGTGGGCGCCGACATCGCCGCGGCGATCCTCGCCGACGGGCACGTGGCCGTCGACTTCACCATCGTGGGCTCGGGCCCCAACGGCGCCAGCCCGCACCACGAGCTCTCCGACCGGGTGGTGCAGGCCGGCGACGTCGTCGTCGTCGACATCGGCGGGGAGACGCCCACCGGCTACCGGTCGGACTGCACCCGCACCTACGTCGTCGGCGGCGAGCCCGACGCGGAGACCGCCGGGTGGTACGCCGTGCTGCAGGACGCGCAGGAGGCCGCCGTGGCCGCCGTCCGCCCCGGCGTGACCGCCGAGCAGGTCGACGCCGTCGCCCGCGACCGGATCGCCGCGGCCGGCTGGGGCGAGCACTTCATCCACCGCACCGGGCACGGCATCGGCCTGGACACCCACGAGGCGCCCTACATCGTCGCCGGCAACGACCTGCCGCTGGAGGCCGGCATGGCGTTCTCCGTGGAGCCCGGCATCTACCTCGCCGGGCGCGCGGGCGCGCGCATCGAGGACATCGTGGTCTGCACCGACGAGGGCGTCCGCGTCCTGAACAACGGTCCCCGTGGGCTCGTCGTCCTCCCCGGCTGAGGCGGGCGGGGAGCCGGCCCCCGACGTCGACCGCCGGCTGCTGGCCGCCCTCGCCCGCGACGGGCGCGCCAGCTACACCGAGCTGGCCGAGCGGGTGGGCCTGTCGGTGTCCGCGGTGCACCAGCGCGTGCGCCGCCTGGAGCAGCGCGGGCTGATCACCGGCTACCGCGCCACCGTCGACGCGCGGCTGCTCGGGCGGGGGCTGACGGCGTTCGTGGCCATCACCCCGCTGGACCAGGCGCAGGCCGACGACGCCCCGGGGAAGCTGGTGCACCTCGACGCGATCGAGGCCTGCTACTCGGTGGCGGGGGTGGAGAGCTACCTGCTCAAGGTGCGGGTGGCCTCACCGGAGGCGCTGGAGCAGCTGCTGCGCGACATCCGCACGACGGCGAACGTCAGCACCCGCACCACCGTCGTGCTGTCCACCTTCTACGAGGACCGCCCGCCCGTCTGAGCTCCCGGTGGTGGTCGCCGACGCCGTTGCTCTCCGTACAACCGTTATCCCCAACATCGGGCCGACTTCGTCGATGCGGGGGAAAACGCGCTTGCCGGGGGAGGGGCGCGCCGACTGGCACCTGCGTCGAACGTGTGTTCGCATGGGTCCCGTGCGGTGGGAGGGGCAGCGGCTCGACGCCGACGACGGCGGGCTGCTCCCGGGTATGCCGAGCACGCGGGGCCTGCTGCGCAGCGTCCAGGTGCCGGAGTTCCCGGGTGTGACGCTGCACGAGGTGCTGTCCCGGTCGGCGCTGAACAAGGTGCCCGACGGTTCGCGGATGCCCTTCGGCTACACGATCAACCCGTATCGGGGCTGCCTTCATCAGTGTGTTTACTGCTTCGCTCGCAAGACGCACGAGTGGCTGGACCTGGACAGCGGCCGCGACTTCGACACCCAGATCGTCGTCAAGACCAACCTCGTCGAGGTGCTGCGCCGGGAGCTGGCGAAGCCCTCGTGGCGGCGCGAGCACGTGGCGCTGGGGACCAACACCGACCCCTACCAGCGGGCCGAGGGCCGCTACCGGCTCATGCCCGGGGTCATCCGGGCCCTGGCCGACTCCGGGACGCCGTTCTCGGTCCTCACCAAGGGCACGCTGGCCCGCCGCGACGTCCCGCTGCTGGCCTCCGCCGCGCGCGACGTGCCCGTGGGCTTCGGCGTCTCGCTGGCCATCTGGGACGACGACCTGCACGCGAGCCTCGAGCCGGGCGTCCCCTCGCCGCGGGCGCGCCTCGACCTGGTGCGCGCCGTCACCGACGCCGGCCTGCCGTGCGGGGTGTTCCTCGCGCCCGTGCTGCCCGGCCTCACCGACCGGCTGGCCGACCTCGACGCCGCCCTGGAGGCCGTGGCCGCCGCCGGCGCCACCGGGGTGACCGTCGTGCCGCTGCACCTGCGCCCCGGCGCCCGGGAGTGGTTCTCGGCCTGGCTGGCCCGCGAGCACCCAGCGCTCGTCCCGCGCTACCGGCAGCTCTACCGCGGCGGCGCCTACGTGCCCGCGGAGTACCGGACGTGGCTGGCCGAGCGGGTGGCGCCGCTGCTGCGCCGGCACGGCCTCGACGGGCACTCGGGCGGCCGGGCGCGCGGCGTGCCGGGGGAGGCGCCGTCCGGGGTCCCCGGCGACGACGAGGCGAGCTTCCCGGCCGGCAGCCTGCCCGCCGCCCGCCCCGCGGCACCCGCGCCCGCCCGGCGGGGGAGGGGACGGGCGCCCGCGCGCGACGACGCCGTTCCCGGGCAGCTCGCCCTGATCTGACGCCCGGCGCGGCTCAGCGCCCGGGCGCCGGCGGGGCCGCGGCGGCCTTGTTCGCCCGAGCGGCCCGCTCGGCGCGCACCGCGCCGCGGGCGGCCACCGGCTCGGCGCCCCCGGCGAGCGCCAGGCGGCGGAAGGAGTCGTAGGACAGCGTCTCGTAGACGGCGGCCAGCGCGTCCGCCCGCGCTCGCCCGCCGCCCGTCGTCGTCCCGCGCAGGTGCAGCGCGGTACGGACGGCGTGCTTGGCGAAGGTCACCTGCAGCGCCTGGCTGGACAGCCGGCCGCCCACCTCGGAGGAGAACCCGGGGCCGCGGCGCAGGGCAGGCAGCACCCACGGGCTGCGCTCCAGGGCCGGGAACCGGTTGCGGACGTCCTCCCAGGCGTGCCAGGCCCGCAGCGCCCCGGGCACCGACCACTCGCCGTCCTCGGTGCGCACCACCAGCCGGCGGGCGGTCGGGTGCACCTGCTCGCGGCGCAGGTCGCGGAACGTGCCCACCGGAGCCGGCCAGTGCAGGGCGATCGCGCACCAGACGACCGTGCGCAGGTGCTCGGGCTGCTCGCCGCGCACCTCGCACAGGGGCCTCAGGTCGAGCGTGCGGGGATCGGGCTCCGGCGTCGGCGGGGTGGGCAGCGGGACGCCGCCGTAGCGGGCCACCTTGCTGTACAGCGTCACGGTCGCGGGCTTCCACCCGCGCGCCGCGGCCACGTCGTCCATGCCGCCGGTGGCAAGCTCCTCCGGGCCCAGTCCCAGCTCCAGCGCGGCATCCACCAGGCGGCGCCACTGGACGGCGTAGCCCTCGGGCGGCACCAGCCGCTGCCACGCACGGGCCGCCGGGACCGACGGCATCTCGGGGAGCGGGCCCTGCCAGGTGCGGCTCACGACGACCATCCTACTCCGTTATCCCTAACAAAATAAATGCCTACTTTGGTGGTCGGACCCGCAGCGGCGCCTCCGGCGCCGAGAGCAACGACGACACCGGGGAGCGAGGGCGACCGGGCGCGGTGAGGATGTCCCGGTGCGCACGGTCGGGGTCGAGGAGGAGCTGCTGGTCGTCGACCCGTCGGGGAGGCCGGTGCCGCGGGGACCCGAGGCGCTCGCGGTCGCCTCCCGCCGGGGGGAGGGGCAGACGCCCGAGGAGCACGACCGCGACGACGGCCCGGGAGAGCGGCCCGGCCACCTGGTGCCCGAGCTCAAGCAGGAGCAGGTGGAGCTCGGCACCCGGGTGTGCACCGGCCTCGACGAGGTGACGCGGGAGCTGCGCTTCTGGCGCGGCCGGGCCGACGCGGCGGCGCGCGCGGTGGGCGCCCGGGTCGCGGCGCTGGCGAGCTCCCCGGTCGCCGTCGACCCCGAGCCGACGCCGGGCGAGCGCTACGCCGAGATGGAGGAGCGCTTCGGGCTCATCGCCACCGACCAGCTCACCTGCGGCTGCCACGTGCACGTGTCGGTCGACGGCGACGAGGAGGGCGTCGCCGTCCTCGACCGGATCCGCGTGTGGCTGCCGGTGCTCACGGCGCTCACCGCCAACTCCCCGTTCTGGCTGGGGCGTGACAGCGGCTACGCCAGCTACCGCTCGCAGGCCTGGGACCGGTGGCCCTCCTCGGGTCCCACGGAGCTGTTCGGCGACGCCGCGACCTACGCCCGCGTCGTCGACGACCTGGTGGCCACCCGCACGATCGTCGACGCCGGCCAGGTCTACTTCGCCGCCCGCCTCTCCCGCAGCTGGCCCACGGTGGAGGTCCGGGTCGCCGACGTGGCGCTGCGGGTGGAGGACGCCGTCACGCACGCCGGGCTGGTGCGGGCGCTGGTGGACACCGCCGCGGCCGAGTGGCGCGCCGGGCGGCCGGCCCCGGCGGTGCGCGGCGAGGTGCTGCGGGTGGCGGCCTGGCGCGCCGGCCGCTCGGGCACCACCGGCGAGCTGGTCTCCCCGCTCACCGGGCGGCCGGCGCCCGCCGCGGACGTCGTCGCCGCGCTGCTGGCGCACGTCGGGGAGGCCCTCGATGCCTCCGGGGACCGGCGGCGGGTCGAGGAGGGCGTGCACGCGGTGCTGGAGCGCGGGACCGGCGCCGACCTGCAGCGCCGCGTCCACCGCGAGACCGGGGACCTCGCCGCGGTGGTGCGGGCGGCGGCGGACCTGACCGTCGTCCGCTGACCGCCCAGGTACCGCCCAGGGGCGCCGGTTATCGTCCCGCCATGTACACCGCGAGCTGGCGTGACGTCGTCCGGCGCGACCTGTTCGGCCCCCGGCCGGAGCGCGGCGACGGGCCCTACCGCCTGGTCGTCCGCGTCACCCTGGTCATCTTCCGGCTGCTGCGGCTGCGGTTCGACGTCCGGGGCTCCGAGCACGTGCCCACCTCCGGCGGCGCGGTGATCTGCAGCAACCACGTCAGCTACCTGGACTTCACCTTCCTCGGCCTCGGCGCGCTGCCGCGGCACCGGCTGGTGCGCTTCATGGCCAAGGCGTCGGTGTTCGGCCACTGGTTCGCCGGGCCGTTCATGCGCGCCATGCGGCACATCCCGGTCGACCGCAAGGCCGGCGCCGCGGCCTTCGACGCCGCCGTCCGGTCGCTCCGGGACGGACAGGTGGTCGGCGTCTTCCCGGAGGCCACGATCAGCCAGAGCTTCACCGTGAAGGAGCTCAAGGCCGGCGCCGCCCGCATGGCCCTCGACGCGCAGGTGCCGATCCTCCCGGCCGCGGTGTGGGGCGGGCACCGGGTGGCCACCAAGAAGCGCCCCGTCGACCTCACCCGCGGCCGCGCGGTCACCGTGCTGTTCGGCGAGCCGGTCGTGCCCGAGCCCGGGGAGACGCCCCCGGCGCTGCTGGCCCGCACCAAGGTGGCCATGGAGGCGCTGCTGGACGAGGCGCAGCGCACCTATCCGCAGCAGCCCGACGGCCCCGACGACACGTGGTGGGTGCCGGCCCACCTGGGCGGCACCGCGCCCACGCCGCAGGAGGCCGCCGAGCGCGACAGCGCCGACGCCGCCGGGGCCCGGGTGCGGGCCCGCACGTCGCGCCGCGCCCGGCTGCTGGCCCGCCTGCCCGGGCGCCGCCGGCCGCGCGCCGCGGGGTCGGCGGCACCCGGGCGCCCGTCGCCGGAGCGGCCGGACCGGGCCGCCTGAGCGGCTAGTCGACCACCGGCGGGGCCATGAGCCGGAAGGCCTCGAGCTCGACGTCGTACCAGCGGCGCATCCGGCCCAGCGGCGCCATGCCCAGCCGGCGGCACACCGCCAGCGACGGCTCGTTGCCGGGCCGGACGACGGCGTAGACCTCGGGCAGCCCGGCGCCGAAGGCCCGTTCGACGACGGCGCGCGCGGCCTCGGTGGCGTACCCGCGGCCCCAGCACTCGGGGTGCAGGTGCCAGCCGACCTCCACCTCGCCGACGCCGTCGGGCAGCGGCTTGAGCAGCACGGTGCCGGCGACGACGGGCGGGTCGGCGCGCACCTCCACCGCCCAGCACCCGAAGCGCGGGTCGGCGCGGCTGACCTCCGCCCACCGGGCGACCAGCTCCACCGGCCCCACCGACGGGCTGCCGCCGAGCCAGCGGGTCACCTCGGGGCGGCCGTAGATGTCGGTGAGCCGGGCCAGGTCGTCGCGGCGGGTGGTCCAGGCGCGCAGCCGCAGCCGGGGGGTGAGCAGCTCCCCGTCCGCCATCGGTCCTGCCTACCGCCGCGGCCGGTGCGCGGCCACCCGGGAACGGGCGGGCCGGGGGGCGCCGTCATGCTGCTGCCGTGGACCTGTTGATCACCGACGTGACCGTCGGCGACCGCCCCGGCCGCGCGGTGGCCGTCGCCGACGGCGCGATCGCCTGGCTCGGCGACACCGGCGACGCGCCGCGGGCCGACCGGGTGCTCGCCGGGGACGGCGCCCTGCTGACCCCGGCGTTCGTCGACGCGCACGTGCACGCGACGGCGACCGGCCTCGCGCTCACCGGTCTCGACCTCCACTCGAGGTCGAGCCTCGCGGCGGCGGTCGCGGCCGTCGCGGCCGCGCACCGCGCCGCCCCGTCCGGGGTGCTGCTCGGCACCGGCTGGGACGAGACCGGCTGGCCGGAGGGCCGGGGGCTGACCCGCGCCGACCTGGACGCCGTCGTCGGGGACCGCCCGGTGTACCTGGCGCGGGTCGACGTGCACTCGGCCACCGTGTCCACCGCGCTGCTCGACCGGGTGCCCGGGGTCCGGGACCTGCCCGGCTTCGCCGCGGACGGGCAGCTGCGCCTCGACGCCCACCACGCCGCCCGGCAGGCCGCCTACGGTGCGGTGAGCGCCCCGCAGCGGGCGGCGGCGCAGGCCGCCACCCTGGACGCGGCCGCCCGCCTGGGCATCGGCACGGTGCACGAGATGGCCGGGCCGGAGGTGTCCGGTGCCGAGGACCTGCGCGCCCTGCTCGCACTGGCCGCCGGGCGGCCCGGCCCGCGCGTGCTGGGCTACTGGGGGGAGCTGGCCGAGCGCGGCGGGCTGGACCTGGTGCGGGAGCTCGGGCTGGCCGGGGCCGGCGGCGACCTGTTCTGCGACGGCGCTCTCGGCTCGCACACCGCCGCGCTGTCGGCGCCCTACCGCGACCGGCCCGACACCTCCGGGGCGCTGCGCTTCGAGACCGCGCAGCTGGTGGAGCACGTGCGCGCCTGCACCGCCGCCGGGATCCAGGCCGGGTTCCACGTCATCGGCGACGCCGCCGTCGACCAGGTGCTCGACGCCGTCGGCGCGGTCGTCGACGAGCTCGGCGTCGCCGCCGTGCGGGCGTGCCGGCACCGCCTGGAGCACGTGGAGATGACCGGGCCGGAGGCGGTCGAGCGGATGCGCGCGTGGGGGATGGTGGCCAGCGTGCAGCCGGCCTTCGACGCCGCCTGGGGCGGGGACGCCGGGATGTACGCCGAGCGCCTCGGCGTGGAGCGGGCGCTGGGCGCCAACCCGTTCGCCGACCTCGCCGACGCCGGGGTGGCCCTGGCGTTGGGCAGCGACGCCCCGGTGACGCCGATGGACCCGTGGGGCGGGGTGCACGCCGCCGTCGACCACCACGAGCGCGCCTCGGGGCTGCGCCCGTTCGACGCCTTCGACGCGGCCACCCACGGCGGCTGGCACGCCGTGCGGGCCGAGCACCCCGCCGGCCCGCTGGCTCCGGGCGCGCCCGCGGATCTCGCGCTCTGGGCCACCGCGGACACGCTCTCGGCCGTGCTGGCCGGCCGGGCCCGTCCCGGCTGCTCCGGCCTGGTGGTGGCCGGCCGGGTGCTGCCGCTGTAACGGGCCGGGGCCCGCGCGGGTGCGGTCGCCGCACCGGCGGGGGACACCGCGGGCGGGGCGGCCGGTCCCGCCGCCGGGGGTGGGAGACTGTCCGGCGGGCCACGTCGTGGTCCGCGCACGCACAGCCGCGGGCGCCCACTGCAGCCCGGACCCGGTCCGCGGCGCGACGTCGCGGGGAGGCCGGCGGTGCCACCAGCAGCCGCGACGGACACGCTCGACGCGGTCCCCGACGCCGCCGGGCGGCCGTCCGGGAGCCGGTCCCGGCAGTGGTCCCGGCGGCTGCCCTGGCGGACGGCGCTGGCCGCCGCGGGCGGGTTCGCGCTGTTGTCCGCCTTCCCCGGGTGGTCGCTGACCGGGCTGGCCGTCCTCGGCCCCGCTGCCCTCGCCCTCGCCGTCCACGGGCAGCGCGCCCGCTCCGGGGCGTGGCTGGGGCTGGTGCTCGGCCTGGCGTTCTTCGTGCCGCTGCTGTCGTGGAGCGGCACCTACGTCGGCGCGTTCCCGTGGCTGGCGCTGGCGGTCTCCCAGGCGCTGTTCCTCGCCGCCCTCGGCGCGGCCACCGCGGCGGTCTCCCGGCTGCGCCTGTGGCCGCTGTGGACCGCGGCGCTGTGGGTGCTCGACGAGGCGCTGCGCGGCCGGCTGCCGCTGGGCGGGTTCCCGTGGGGCCGGCTGGGGTTCAGCCAGACCGACGGGCCGTTCCTGTCGCTGGCCGCCTACGGCGGGGTGCCGCTGGTCGGCTTCGCCGTCGCCCTCACCGGCGCGCTGCTGGCGGCCGCCGTCCTCGCGCTCGTGCGGGCCCGACGGTCGGCGTCCCCCGGGGGACCGTCCCCGAGGGCGGCGTCCCCGAAGGCAGCGGCCGCGCTGGTCGCCGGCGCGCTCGCTGTCCCGCTGGCCGGCGCCGCCGCGTGGCTGCCCCTGCCGGGGTCCTCGCTCACCGACGGCGGGCCGGCCGTCACCGTCGCCGTCGTGCAGGGCGACGTCCCCGAGGCGGGCCTGGAGTTCAACGCCCGCCGCCGCGCGGTCCTGGACAACCACGTGCAGCAGACCCTCGACCTGGCCGCCCGGGTGGCGGCCGGCGACGAGGCGCAGCCGGACCTCGTGGTGTGGCCGGAGAACAGCTCCGACATCGATCCCTACACCAACGACGACGCCGCCCGGGCGATCAGCCGGGCCGCCGGGGCGATCGGCGCGCCGATCCTGGTGGGCGCCGTGGTCGAGGGGCCCGGGGAGTACCTCAGCAACACCGGCATCGTCTGGGACCCCGAGAGCGGCCCCGGCGACACGTACGTCAAGCGCCACCCGGTGCCGCTGGCCGAGTACGTGCCGGCGCGCGCCTTCTTCCGGTTCTTCAGCGACAAGGTCGACCTCGTCCGCCGCGACTTCACCCACGGCACCGAGGTCGGCGTGCTCGACATGGGCGGCGCCCGGGTCGGCGACGTCATCTGCTTCGAGGTGGTCTACGACTCCCTGGTGGCCGACACCGTCGACGCCGGCGCGGAGCTGCTCGTGGTGCAGACCAACAACGCCACCTTCGGCTACACCGACGAGAGCGCCCAGCAGGTGGCCGCCGCCCAGGTGCGCGCGGTCGAGTTCGGCCGGTCGGTGGCGCTGGCCTCCACCAGCGGCATCTCCGCCGTCATCGCCCCCGACGGCTCCCTGGTGCGCTCCTCGGGGCTGTTCACCTCCGCGGTGTTCGTCGAGGAGATCGCCCGGCGCGACGGCGCCACCCTCGCCCAGCGGCTGGGCGCCGGCCCCGAGTGGGCGCTGTCCGCCGTGGCCGCCGGTGCCGTGCTCGCCGTCGCCGTCCCCGCCCTGCGCGCCCGCCGGAGCCGGCGGTGAGCGCGGGGCAGCGGGTCCTCGTCGTCATCCCCACCTACGACGAGGTGGAGAACCTCGAGCCGATCCTCGACCGGCTGCACGCCGCCGTCCCCGACGCGCACGCCCTGGTGGTCGACGACGGCTCCCCGGACGGCACCGGCGAGCTGGCCGAGAAGATCGCCGCCCAGGACCCGCGGGTGCACGTGCTGCGGCGCACGGAGAAGTCCGGCCTGGGCCCGGCGTACGTCGCCGGGTTCCGATGGGGCCGCGCGCACGGCTACGACGTACTGGTCGAGATGGACGCCGACGGCTCGCACCACCCCGAGCAGCTGCCGCTGCTGCTGGCCGGGCTCGAGGACGCCGACCTGGTGCTCGGGTCGCGGTGGGTGCCCGGCGGCCGGGTGGAGGACTGGCCGCGGCGCCGGCTGCTGCTGTCCCGCCTGGGCAACCGGTACACCCGCTGGGCGCTGCGTCTGCCCCTGGCCGACGCCACCGGCGGGTTCCGGGCCGTCCGCGGGGAGCTGGTCGACCGGCTGCCCTTCGACGAGGTGGCCAGCCAGGGCTACTGCTTCCAGGTCGACTGGGCCTGGCGGGCGGTCCGCGCCGGCGCCCGGGTGGCCGAGGTGCCGATCACCTTCAGCGAACGCGAGTTCGGCAGGAGCAAGATGACCGCCTCGATCGTTGAAGAGGCGTTGGTGCGGGTCACGTGGTGGGGCCTGCAGGACCGGCTGGCCGACCGCCTGCCGGGCCGGGTCCCCCGCGCCGTGCCAGGACGGGTCCGCGACGGCGGGCGGTCCAGCGAGGTCCGGTAGGCGGACCCGGGCCGCCCGCGTGGCCGGACCGGGGAGAGCTGTGGGTCGACGCATCCGGGTGCTGGCAGGGCTGTGGGCCCTCGCCGAGATCGCCGTGTTCGTGCTGGTGGCGAGCTGGATCGGCGTGGGTGCCACCGTGCTGGCGGCGCTGGCCACCACCGTGCTGGGCTGGGCGCTCATGGCGCGCCAGGGCACGCGCGCGCTGGAGGCCCTGCGGGAGCGGGCCGTGGCGCACCGGCCGCCGGGGCGCGCCGCGTCCAACGCGGGCCTGGGCGCGGTCGGCGGGGCGCTGATGGTGCTGCCGGGCTTCGTGTCCGACGCCGTCGGGCTGCTGTGCCTGCTGCCGCCCACCCGGCCACTGGTGCGCGCCGCCGTGGGCCGCGGGCTGGCCGCCCGGCTGGGGCTCTCGGCCGCCGGCCCGGTGCGGGTGCACAGCACCCGGGTGCCCGGCGCCCCGTCCGGTGCCACCGCGTCCCGTGCCTCCGCGTCCGGGGCCTTCGGCGCCCCGGTGCGGGTCATCGAGGGCGAGGTGGCCGGCGACGTGGTCGACAGCGGCCCGCGCCCGTCCTGAGCACCCCGGGGGCCGGCGTCCCCGGCCCCGGACGCGGAACGGCCCCGGTGGGGGAGTCCCACCGGGGCCGTCCTGCTGCGTGCTGGGGTCAGCTGGCGCGGGTGCGCCGGCCGCGGAGCACCTCGAGGCGCTCGGCCAGGACCTCCTCGAGGTCCTCGACGGAGCGGCGCTCCAGGAGCATGTCCCAGTGCGTCCGCGGGGGCTTCACCTTCTTGGGAGCCGGCTCGGCGCCGCCGACCAGCTTCGCCGCCGCGCCGTCGAACTTGCACTCCCAGGTGTCGGGCACCTCGGCGTCGTCCGCGAACGGCACGGTGAACTGGTGACCCGAGGGGCACTTGTACTCGACGTACTGCCGCTCGATCGGCGCGGTGTTCCGCTCGGTCTCGTAGCTCACGCTGCCCAGTCGGCTGCCGCGCAGGGAACGCTCGCCCATGGCACACCGTCCTCTCGTGCTGGTGGTGTCGGTCAGGACTCCTCGCTGCAGGGGGTACCCACTGCAGGAGGGAGTCAAGGAGACCAACGGCGGATTTCGCGGAGAGATTCCGCTGAGTCGGTTCCCCATCATCGCATGGAGTGGTATCGGGGCGCCCGCCGCCCCTCCCAGGGGTGAGCGACGCCACCCCGGCGGGGGAGGTCAGGGCAGGGCGAGCTGCCCGGGACCGGCCGCCCCGGGACCGAGCAGGCCCAGGACGTGGTGCCGCCGGCACAGCACCTGGTAGTGCGTCTCCGGCACCGTCGTCGACGCGTCGGGGGCGACGCTGTCCGGCGCGGGGGTGGGGGCGGTGTCGGCGACGACGACGGTGGCGCCCTCGCGCACCATCTGCCCGTCGACGACGCGGGCGTTGAGCAGCCCGGGCGCCCCGCACCAGCACAGCACCTCCACCTGGATGCGCTGCACGTCGTCGGCGACCTCCAGCAGCCGCTGGGTGCCCGGGAACAGGCGGGCGCGGAAGTCGGTGGTCAGCCCGAAGGCGTAGACGTCGACGTGCGACGCGTCGACGAGCTCGGCGAGCTGGTCGACCTGGCCCGGGGTGAGGAACTGCGCCTCGTCGACGATCAGGTAGTCCACCCGGGTGCCGTCGGCCCACCGGGTGCGCACCAGCAGCAGCAGGTCGGTGCCGGCGTCGACCTCGACCGCCTCGCGGGCCAGCCCGACGCGGGAGGTGATCCGCGGCCGGGCCGACCGGTCGCCCTGGGTGAGCAGCAGCCCCGAGCGGCCCTGCCGGCTCTGGTTGTGGTCGACCTGCAGCGCCAGCGTGGACTTGCCGCAGTCCATCGGGCCGTGGAAGAAGCGCAGGTGCGCCGGTGCCGGGGCGCGGCGCCGGTCGCCGGCCGCGGGCACCGAGGCCGGCAGCCCCTCCGCGTCGCTCACAGCCGCTCCGGCGGGGTGTTGCCGGCCGCGACCACCGCCCGCCGCATGGGCAGGCGCAGCAGCAGCAGGAACCCGGCGACGAAGAACACGACCAGGCTGATGATCGCGTACCGGTAGGACCCGGTGAGCTGGTAGGTCAGGCCGAAGGCCAGCGGCCCGAGCCAGCTGGTCCCGCGGTCGCTGATCTCGTAGAAGCTGTAGTACTCCGCCTCCCGGCCGGCCGGGATGAGGTGGCTGAACAGCGACCGCGACAGCGCCTGGGTGCCGCCCTGCACCAGGCCGATGACGGCGGCCAGCGCGTAGAACTGCGCGACGGCGCCCTCCTGCAGCGTGTAGGCGGCCACGAGCACCGCCGTCCAGGCCACCAGGCAGCCGAGCACGGTGCGCTTGGCGCCGTAGCGGGCGGCCACCCGGCCCAGCCCCAGGGCGCCGAAGACGGCGACCACCTGGACCATGAGGATCGCGCCGGTGAGCACCGACTGCGACAGGCCCAGCTCCTCGCTGGCGTAGGTGGCCGACAGCGAGATGACGGTCTGCACGCCGTCGTTGAACAGCAGGTAGGCGCCGAGGAACCACAGCGTCAGCGGGAACGCCCGCATCCCCTTGAGCGTCGACCACAGCTGCCGGAACCCGCTCGTGCCGGCGCCGTGCGCGGCCACCGGCGGCCGGTCCCGCAGCAGCGTGACCGTGACCAGGGTGAACAGGCCCCACCACAGGCCCGCCGTCGCCAGGCAGATGCGCACCGCCTCGCCCTCGGTGAGCCCCAGGGACTCCGCCCCGAGGAACAGCCCCAGGTGGACGGCGAGCAGCAGCGCACCGCCGACGTAGCCGAAGGCCCACCCGCGGCTGGAGACCGCGTCGCGCTCGTCGGGGCCGGCGAGGTCGGGCAGCCACGAGTAGTAGACGACGGTGGCCGCGCCGAAGGCGACGTTCGCGACGACGAACAGCGCCGCGCCGAGCAGGTAGCGGCCGTCGGCGACGAAGAACAGGCAGGTGGCGGCCAGCGCGCCGAGCAGCGCGAGCGCCCCGAGCAGCTGCTTCTTGCGCCCGCTGCGGTCGGCCACGGCGCCGGTGAGCGGCAGCACGACGACCTGCACGACCACGGAGAACGACAGGACGTAGGAGAACCAGCTGCCCGGCGGGATGGACAGGCCGAGGAACGGCAGCCGGCCGTCGGCGCCGGCGGCGTCCTGGGCGACGCTGGTCAGGTAGGGCCCGAGGAAGACCGTGGTGACGCTGGTGTTGAACACCGACATCGCCCAGTCGTAGGAGTACCAGCCGAAGCGCTCGTGGCGCAGCGCGCGGTCGGCGGGGCCGGGAGCGGCCTGGAGGTCGGGCGCAGTCACGGCCGCAGGGTGCCAGCCGCGGGTCGGCACTTCCAGCACCGGCCCGTCACGGGATGTCCTCGGGGACCACGCCGCCGGGGAACGCCGCCGCGCCCGTCGTCGGCCGGGTGGGGTCGGGACGCAGCGGGGCGGCGGCCGCGCGCAGCGGCACCAGCCCGCGGGTGATCGCCGCGGCGATCCGCATCCGCGCCCGGTTGGCGTCGCCGACCCGGCCCGGCCGCAGGTCCTCCAGGTACACCGGCGGGCCGACGTGCACCCGCAGCACCGGCCGCCGCACCAGGGAGCGGGCGAGGGTGCGCAGCTTGCCCCAGTCGTTGCCGTACTGCAGCACGTCCTGGGCGCCCCACTGGCTGACCGGGATCACCGGCACGCCGACGCCGAGCGCCAGCCGGGCCAGCCCGGTGCGGCCGCGCTCGGGCCACCAGTCCGGTGACAGCCCGACCCGGCCCTCGGGATAGGCGACGACGTGGCCGCCGTGCACCAGGGCCACCTCGGTCACCCGCACCGCGTGCCGGGCGACCTCGGTGCCCCGCTCCACCCGGATGCCGCCGGCCCGCTCGAGCACCGGCCCGGCGACCGGCGCGGACATGATCCCGCCGGTGGCCATGATCCGCGGGACGACGCCGAGGCGGTGCAGGGCGACGGCGATGAGGAACGGGTCGAAGTCGCCGACGTGGTTGGCGGCCAGCAGCAGCGGGCCGCGGCGCAGCTCGTCGGGGATCCCGCCGGTGATCTCCACCCGGCCGAACAGGTCGACCAGCCAGGACAGCCGCCGCAGCGCGAGCAGCCAGCCGTCCCACGGCGGCGCCGCGGCGATGGCCAGCTCGCGGGCGAACCACTCGGGGTCGGTGTCGCGCAGCACCGGCTCGAGGTGGTCGGGCAGCGGCGGGGGAGCCGGCCGCCACTCGCGCAGCCGCCGTACCCGGTCTCTCACCGGCCGGCCCACTGGCCCCGGGCCTCGAGGATCTCCTTCAGCATCGCCGGCCGGTCGGTCATGATGCCGTCCACGCCGAGGTCGAGCATCGCCGTCGCCTCCTCGGCCGTGTCGACGGTCCACACGTGCACCTGCAGCCCGCGGGCGTGCGCGGCGGTGACGAACCGCTCGTCGACCAGCGCGCGGCCCCCCAGCTGCAGCGGCACCTGCGCGCAGCCGGCCTGCATCCGCACCAGCCCGGCCGCCCGCGGCGAGTACGACGACAGCCGCAGCGCCGCGACCCCGCGCGGGCCCAGGGAGGTGCACACCGTGGGGCCGAGCAGCCGGCGGGCGGCGGCGACCCGGGCGTCGGAGAACGAGCCGAGGCAGACCCGGTCCAGGACGTCCATGCGGCGCAGCACCCGCACCAGCGGCGCGAGGACGCCGGCGGCCTTGATGTCGAGGTTGAACCGGACGTCGGGCCAGGCGCCGAGCAGCTCCTCCAGCCGCAGGACCGGCTCCCGCCCGCCGATGCGCGCCTCGGCGACCTCCGCCCACGGCAGCTGCTCGATCCGCCCGGTGCGGTCGGTGACCCGGTCGAGGGTGGGGTCGTGGAAGACGACCGGCACGCCGTCGGCGGTCACCCGCACGTCGGTCTCCAGGTAGCTGTAGCCCATCGCCACGCAGGCCGCGAAGGCCGGCATGGTGTTCTCGAGGTGCTCGATCGCGCCGCCCCGGTGGGCCATCGCGAGAGGAGTCGGCCCCTCGAGGAAGGCGAACCGGGCGGGGGGCACGGGCGACACGCTAGTGCGGGCTCCCGACACGCCGACCGGCCCCGTCACGAGGCGCCTCCCGGGCGTGTCTCGCCGGACTGTCGGTGGGGGCGTCTAGCGTCGCGGCCGTGGCAGAGCAGCAGGTCCGCGGCGCCGCCGCGGGAACGGTCGAGAGGGCGGTCAGGACGTCGGGGAAGCGCAACACCGGCGAGCAGGGGAGCGGCACCGAGCGCCGGTGCGGCTGGTGCCGGCGGGTGCTCCCGCAGGCCGGGTCCGTCGGCCGTCCGCGCCTGTACTGCGGTCAGGCGTGCCGGCAGCGTGCCTACGAGCAACGCTCGGCGACGGCCAAGGCCGGCCTGTCCGACGACGTCGTCCTCGTCAAGCGCGCCGAGCTCGACGGGCTGCAGGACCGGCTGTTCCAGCTGCGCTGTGCCCTCGAGGACGTGCAGACGCTGCTCGGCGAACGGCACACCAAGGCCGAGCTCGAGCAGATGCTGGCCGACGTGGTGCGCTCGACGGGGCGGCTCGACCGGCTCTGGGTCACCGAGCGCGCCGGCTGACGCGTGCGCCGGGTCCGGTCGCCGTCCCCGGGTCCCGGCGTCCGGCTCGCGCTGTCCGGTCCCGGGCGGGAGGTCAGTCCGGGTCCTGCGTGTCGTCGTCCTGGTCCTCGGGCGCGCCCGGGTCCGGGTTGCTGTTGTCCGGCAGGTTGTCCTGCGACTCCCCCGAGGGGTCGTTGCCGCTGGAGTTCTCGCTGTCGTCGGTCGTGCCGTCGTTCTGGGTGTCGCCGGCCGCGTTGCAGGCCGTGAGCGTGGCGCCGCCTCCGAACAGCGCCAGCGCGGTCAGGAGTGCTGCGATCGGACGTCGGAGTTCCATGCGTCGACCCTAGGCAGGCACCGGGCGGGCCGCCCGTCGAAGCACGGACACCAATGTTCTAACGTCACAGTGACGGAAAGACGGTGGTGTCGCGGGCCTCGGGGAGGGGCGGACGGTCGGCGGCAGGAGCGGCTCGGCGGCGCCGTCGATGATCACGGCGACTCGGGGGACAGCCGGGCGAGACGGGCCGGGTGGCGTTCCGGCGCCGGGTGGCGTCCCGGCGGCGATCCAGCAGGGTCCCGGTGGGCGGGGGCCGGCGACCGGGTGCCGGGCCGCCCGGTCGCCGGAGGGACCGCTGGTGGACCGAGGAGGCGTCGGAACGGCTCGGGTGACGCAGAACGCCGCGGTGCCCGAACCCGGGTCGGCCGACGACCCGACGAGCGCCGGCGAGGATCTGCCGCGGGTCGCCGGCGCCCGGCGCGTGCGTCGTCGTCGAGCGGTCCGAGGTGATCGTCGGGTGCTGACCCGCGCGGAGCCCGATGACGAGCCGGATCAGCCCCTTCCCACGCCCGGATCTAGTGCGCCGATAATGCACATTATGTCAACTAGTCGGGAGAGGACCCGCTCCCGCACCGTTGACGAGTCCCTCGCGGGTTCGTCCTCAGGGACGCACCCGCACCCGTGGGTCGACCGCCGCGGCCGCGACGTCGGCGAGCGCGTTGGCCACGATGACCGCCGCGATGACGACCGTCGTCAGGCCGACCAGCATCGCCCGGTCCCGCCCCTGGATCGCCCCGAGGATCGCACCGCCGACGCCCGGCATGCCGAAGACGCCCTCGACGACGATGAGCCCGACGAACAACTGGCCCAGGTTCGCCGCCACGTAGGTCACCACCGGCGTCAGCGCCGGGCGCAGCGCGTGCACGCCGACCACCCGCCACGGTGGCAGGCCGCGGCCCCGGGCGGCCAGCACGAACGGCGAGCGCAGCGTCTCCCCCACCTCCACCCGCGCGATGAGCGCGACGTAGCCGGTCGACAGGGCGGCCAGGGCCAGCACCGGCAGCAGATAGGCCGCGGGCTCCCCGGTGCGCCCGTTGACCGGCGCCCACCCGAGCTCGGAGACGAAGACGAACCGCAGCAGGTAGGCCGCCACCACGACCGGCGTGCCCACCAGCAGCGTCGCGACGGCGTACACGCCCGTGCCGGTCCACCGCCCACCCGTGGCGAGCGCGCCGGCCACCACGCCGACGACCAGCTGCACCAGCACCGCGCCGCCGAGCAGGACCGCGCTCACCGGGGCGGTGACCGCGACGACGTCCAGGACGGCCGGCCCGGGCACCACCGCGTCCCCGCGCAGGCTCGGCAGGCCGCGGCCCCAGTCGCCGGTGAGCAGGTCGCGCAGGTACCGCCCGTACTGGACGGCCACCGGCTCGTCGAGGGAGTAGTCGCTGCGGATGCGGGCGTAGAGCTCCGGGGGCGGCGGGCGGAAGCCGAACAGCGCCCGCACCGGGTCGCCCGGCAGTTGCGTCACGGCGACGAAGACCAGGGTCACCGCCGCCCAGATGCTGACCAGTGCCTGCCCGGACCGGCGGACGGCGAAGGCGAGCACGCGGCCCATCGTGGCAGGACGGTGATCACTCCGGTCGACGGCGCCGTCCGGCCTCGGGCACACTCCGCCCGTGCCGCCGCCCCTGCCGTCCGCGGACACCCCGACCGGGCGGCGCCGGTGGAACGCCCCGCTCGTCGTGGCCACGCTGCTGCTCGCCCTGTTCGCGGCGATGGCGCTGGTGCCGGCCGCGCTCGCCCCGGCCGACCCCCGCGCCTGCGACCTGGCCGACTCGCTCGTCCCGCCGTCGTGGGCGCACCCATTGGGCTTCGACCTCTTCGGCTGCGACCTGGCCGCCAAGGTCGTGTACGGCGCCCGGACGTCCCTGCTGCTCGTCGTGGCCGTCGTCGCCATCGCCGGGCCCGCCGCGCTGCTGCTCGGCACCCTCGCGGCCTACGCCGGCGGCTGGGTGGACGCGCTGGTCACCCGGGTCACCGACGTCTGGTCGGGCATCCCGCTGGTCCTGGGCGGCGTCATCCTGCTCAGCGCGACCGACCGGCGCGGCGTCGCGCAGGTGGTGGTCGTCCTGGCCGCCTTCAGCTGGCCGCCCATGGTACGGATCGTCCGGGCGAGCACCCGCCAGGTGCTGGCCCTCGACCACGTGACGGCGGCCCGGGCGCTCGGCGCCGGCCCCGTGCGGCTGCTCGGGCGCCACGTCCTGCCGTCGGCGGTGCGGCCACTGCTCGTGTTCACCAGCGCCTACGCGGGCTTCCTGGTCTCCGCCGAGGCCATCCTGACCTTCGCCGGCGTCGGCCTGCAGCGCCCCACCGACTCCTGGGGGATCCTGCTCGAGCAGGGCGGCGACGCGGCCTCGCGGGCGCCGCACGCGCTGGTGGCGCCGAGCGTCGTGCTGGTCGTGGCGGTGGCCGCCTTCGTCCTCCTCGGCGAGGGCCTGCGCGCCGCCGGCCGCGACGACGGGTCCCGATGAGTCCCGGCCGCCCGGCCGGTCGGGAGGACGTCGCCGCCGAACTCCGGAGGTCCCCCGTGCCGAGCACCGTCCAGCCGATCCTGGCCACCCGCGACGTCACGCGCCTGGTGCGCTTCTACGCGGGCGTCGCCGGCGCCGTCCCCACCCTGCGCGTGCCCGACGACGGTCCCGTCTTCTTCCAGGGCCTGCGGATCGGCGACTCCGACCTCGGGATCGTCGCCGACGACGGCATCGCGCCCGGCTCCCCCGGCCGAGTCCTGGTGGGCATCGAGGTCGACGACGTCGACGTCGCCCTCCCCCGGGTCGAGGAGCTGGGCGGCACGGTGACCGGCCCGGCGAACGACATGCCCTGGGGGCAGCGGGTGGCCCACGTCCAGGACCCCGACGGCTACCGGGTGGACCTGACCCCCACCCGGTAGCTGTTGCCTTTCCACCTTGGGAGGTGACCACCGTCTTGCCGTTCATTTGTTGGGGATAACGGACACAGGAGATCCGGAGCGACGACGACGACGTGCCGCCCGGCGTCAGTTCGTACCGTGCCCGCCGTCCCTGGCGAGTGCCGCCACGCCGTCCAGGTGGCAGCCCGGTGCGCGGACGAAGTCGGGCCGGCCGCGCCGGGGCGTCCGACACCCCCATCGGCCACGAGCCGGCGGCGGACCGGGTCGATCACCGCGACGAGCGCGCGCCCGGCGGCCGGGGCGGGCGCTCACGCCGGTCGTCGAGACGGAGCCCGAGTTGCTCACCGGGCTCCCGGTCGGCTCCGCCCGCGGCGGCTCGGCCGGACGGGTCCCTCGCCGTCGCCGTGGCGGCCGAGCGCACCGCCGCCACGTCCGACCACCCCTCCTCCGGGCACGCGGGGCGGGGTGCCCGCGCGCCCCACCCTCCCCTGCTGGTGTTGTTTTCCCGTCCGCCTTCGCTACTAAAAGGTTGTTCGGGATAACGGGGATGCGGAGGTCAGCGGTCCCGCCAGGAGCGGCCGGCGAGCCACCACTGCAGGCGCCGGGTGATCCACGGGAGCAGCAGGTACGTCATCAGGGGCGTGAGGGTGAGCGTCACGACCGCCACCCGCAGGGCGACGGGCAGGCCGCCCAGCCACACCCCGAGCGTCACCGTGGCCAGCAGGTTGAGCGGGTAGAAGACCAGCCAGATCGTCGTCGCCTGCTTCCACCGCGGCGGCGCCGCCGGCCCCGCCGGGGTGACCACCTCGGTCGCGGCCGGCTCGTCGAACCAGCCCTCGATGCCGGTGCGCCGCTCGGTGCGGGTCACCTCGGCCAGGCCCTCGGCCGAGCGCAGCCACCAGGCCCGCTCCGCCGACGCCTCCCACGCCTCGAGCGCCACCTGGTCGGTGAACCGGCAGAGCATGTGCCACTCGTCGGAGCCGCCGCGCGGGCGCACCCACCCCGCGCCGAGGAAGCCGGGGAACGACTCGGCCATCGTCAATCCGGCGCGGATCCAGGCGGTCATCTCGCGGGTGTGCGCGGGGTCGGCGCGCCGGGTGAAGGAGACCGTGACCGGCAGCTCCCGGGCGTCGACAGCGGGCGTCGTCGTCACGCCGTCCAGGATGAGCGGGCGGCCCGGGCCTCCGCAGCCGCGGGCGGCGTGATCCTCCCCGCTCTCGCTGCTCTTCTCCCCCGGGACGCGACCACCGGTCGGCTTGTACGTAAGTTGGGGATAACGGACGACACGGGGTCCTCCCGCATCCGGGCCGCTCCCAGACGCGTGCGGTTGACTCGCGGCGATGGACGTCGTGGAGCGCCTCTGGACCCGGGCCACCGCCGAGGCCCCGCTGCCGCCGGGCGTGCTCGCCGGAGCTGCCGTCGTCGCCCTGCTCGTGGTGGCCACCCCCGCGCTGTGGCGGCCGGCCCGCACGGTGGTGACGATCGCCCACGAGGGCGCCCACGGGCTCGCGGCGCTGGCCGCGGGACGCCGGTTGTCGGGCATCCGGCTGCACTCGGACACCTCCGGCCTGACCGTCTCCCGCGGCCGCCCCACCGGGCCGGGCATGGTCCTCACCTGCGCGGCGGGTTATCCCGGCCCGGCCTTGTTCGGGCTCGGAGCCGCGGCGCTGCTGGCGACCGGGCACGCCGCCGGGGTGCTGTGGGCGGTGCTCGCGCTGCTGGCGCTGCTGCTCCTGCAGATCCGCAACTTCTACGGACTCTGGGCGGTGCTGGTCACCGGCGCGGTGGTCGCGGGCGTCACCGCCTGGCTGCCCCCGGCCGGGCAGGCCGCCTTCGCCGCGGCCGTCACCTGGTTCCTGCTGCTCGCCGCCCCGCGGACGGTGCTCGAGCTGCAGCGGGCCCGCCGCCGGCGGACGGCGCCGGACTCCGACGCCGACCAGCTGGCCCGGCTCACCGGCCTGCCGGCACTCGGCTGGGTCGGGCTGTTCCTGCTGCTGGACGCCGGCGCGCTGGCCCTCGCCGGGTCCTGGCTGCTGCTCCCCTGAGCCCGGGACCCCCCGTCCCGCCGGCGGTCCCGCCCGTCATGCCGCACGCCAGCCCGGCGGCCACCAGGGCGATGCCCGCCCAGACCCCCGGCGCCGGCGGCGGGCCGCCCAGCGCGACGCCGGCCGCGGCCGCCGCCACGGGGGCGAGGCCGGTGAGCAGCCCCGCGCGCCCGGGCCCCATCCGGCCGACGGTGGCGTACCAGAGGACGAACGCGGCGGCGGTGACCGCCAGCGCGAGGTAGGCGACGGCGAGCAGGTCGCCGGCGTCCAGCCGCAGGAGGGTGCCGGGTCCCTCGGTGGTCAGGCCGAGGACGGTGAACCCGGCGGCGGCCAGCCAGGTGGTGTGCACCGAGACGCCCCACGCCCCGTGCCGGGCGAGCACGGGGACGGCGAGCAGCGTGAAGGCCGCCTCGCAGAGCAGCACCACGAGCGCCCACAGCAGCCCGGTGCCGTCGGTGCGCCCCAGCCCCTGCACCGCCGCGGCGCCCGCGGTGACCACGACCGCGGCCAGCAGCACCCGCGGCGCCGGGCGCTGCCCCTGCAGCAGCGGGCCGGCGGTGGCCAGCAGCAGGGGGACGCTCGCGACGGCGACCCCCAGCACCGCGGGCTCGGCGTGCGCGGCGCCCTCGACGAGGGCCACGTTGAACAGCACCAGCCCGGCGCCGGCGACGCCCGCGAGCCACGCCCACTCGGCGCCGCGGGGCCGCAGCACCGGCCGCCCGCCGGCCCGCGCCAGCAGCACGAGGACGGCGCAGGCGGCGGTGTAGCGCAGGGCCTGCGCGGTGGCGTCCGCGCCGCCGGGGAGCAGGCCGGAGACGGCGACGCTGCCGCCGACGAAGACCATCGCCAGGGCGCCGGGCAGGGCGGTCCGGAGCGCGCCGGGGGCGACGGCGGGCGGAGCGCCGGGGACGGCGGGCGGGGGGACGGGGGTGGCGGGTCCGGCGGGCACGGTGCGACCCTGACCGTCGAGCGGACCGGTGGACAGGTCCGATGAGGAGCAGATCCAGTGGACCGATCCGCCGGGGCCGACTTCCTGCAGCTGCGCCGCGACGAGGCACCGCCCCACGGCCTGACCGCGTGGCTGGTCGAGCGGGTGCGCGCGGCGGTCGCCGAGGGCCGCCTGGCGCCCGGCGCGGCGCTGCCCCCGACCCGGGTGCTCGCCCGCGACCTCGGCGCCTCCCGGGGCGTCGTCGTCGAGGCGTGGCGGCGGCTGGCCGACGAGGGGCTGGTGGTCGCCCGCACCGGCGCGGGCACGGTGGTCGCGGGCACGGTGGTCGCCGGCACGGTGCCGGCCTCCCCCGCGCCGCACCCGGCGCCCCTGGTGGCGGTGAGCCCGCTGCCGCCGGCCGACGTCCCCCGGCTGCCGGCGCCGGTGCCGGAGGGCGTCGACCTCGACCTCTCCCCCGGCGTCCCCGACCTCGCCGCGTTCCCGCGGGCCGCCTGGCTGCGGGCCGAGCGGGCGGTGCTGGCCGGCGCGAGCGACGCCGACCTCGGCTACGGCGACCCGCGCGGCCACCCGCGGCTGCGGACGGTGCTCGCCGCGTGGCTGGCCCGCACCCGCGGGCTGCGCGCCGACGCCGACGCCCTGGTGGTCGTGGCCGGGGTGGCCCAGACGCTGGCGCTGCTCGGCCCGCTGCTCGACGCGGCGTCCGGCGCCGGCACGGCGGTCGCCGTCGAGGACCCCGGGTCGCGCGGCGCCCGCGAGGCGCTGGCCCACCGGGGCGTCCCGACCGTCCCGGTGCCGGTCGACGGCGAGGGCCTGGTCGCCGCCGCGCTGTCCGGCAGCGGCGCGGGCGCGGTGCTGCTCACCCCGGCGCACCAGTTCCCCACCGGCGTCGTCCTCTCCCCCGCGCGGCGCCGCGCCGTGCTGGCCTGGGCGCGGGACACCGGGGGGCTGGTGGTGGAGGACGACTACGACGCCGAGCACCGCTACGACCGGCCGCCGGTGGCCGCGCTGCAGGCCGCCGCCCCCGGGTCGGTGCTGCACACCGGGAGCGTGTCCAAGAGCCTGGCGCCCGGGCTGCGGCTGGGCTGGGCGGTGCCGCCGCCGCACCTGCACGCCGAGCTGGTCGCCGCCCGGCACGCCGCCGACCTCGGCGGCCCGGTGCTGCCCCAGCTGGTGCTGGCCGAGCTGCTGGCCTCCGGCGCGCACGACCGGCACCTGCGCCGCGTGCGCACCCGCCAGCGGGCCCGCCGCGACACCGTCGTCGCCGCCGTGCGGGCGCACCTGCCCGGGGCGCGGGTCGAGGGGGTGGCGGCGGGCCTGCACCTGCTGCTCACCTTCCCCGGGCGGCCGGGGCTCGACGACACCGTGCTGGCCCGCCGGGCGCGGGAGGCCGGGGTGCTGGTGCACCCGCTGTCCTGGCACCGGGTGCGCCCCGGCCCGGCCGGGCTGGTGCTCGGCTACGCCGCGTCCCCGCCCGGCCGGCTCCAGGAGGCGGTCGCCCGCCTGGGCCGGGTGCTCGGCTGACCGCTAGTCGCGCCGGCCGTTGCCGCGGCGGCGGGGGGACGCGCCCGGCGGCTGGCGCACCGGCTCCACCTCCGGCGCGGGCGGGTTGTCCAGCGTCAGCTCGGCCTCGTCGACGGTGACCCGGCGGCCGTGGTGGTGCACGTCGAGCGGCTCGCCGTCGAGCAGCCGGTAGGTGGTCCGCTCCTTCTCGATCGCCACCTCCACGGTGCGCCCCTGGTAGGCCAGCCGGAACCGCAGCCGGCTGATCCGGGAGGGCAGCCGCGGCGCGAACAGCAGCCGGCCGTCGTGGTCGCGCATGCCGCCGAACCCGGCGACGGCCACCGTCCAGCCGCCGGCCAGGGAGGCGATGTGCAGGCCGTGACCCGCGTTGCCGTGCAGGTTCTGCAGGTCGGTGAGCGCGGCCTCGCCCCAGTAGTCGTAGGCGAGCTCGAGGTGCCCGGTCTCGGCGGCGACGACGGCCTGCTGCGCCGCCGACAGCGACGAGTCGCGCACCGTGCGGGCCTCGTAGTAGGCGAAGTCGGCGACCTTCTCCTCGTGGGTGAAGGCGTCCCCGCGCAGGTGCAGCGCCATCACCAGGTCGGCCTGCTTGACCACCTGCTTGCGGTAGATCTCGAAGTAGGGGTAGTGCAGCAGCAGCGGGTAGTGCGAGGCCGGCGTCCCGGCGAAGTCCCACTCCTCGTGGTGGGTGAACGCCTCGGACTGCATGTGCACCCCGAGCCGGGAGTCCCACGGCACCCGCATGAGCCGCGCGGCCCGGTGCCAGTACGCGACCTCCTCCTCGGTGACCTGCAGCCGCCCGGCGACGTCGGGCTGCCGCTCGACCGCCCGCGCCGCCTCGCGCAGGTTCCGCTGCGCCATGAGGTTCGTGTAGACGTTGTTGTCGACCACCGCGGTGTACTCGTCGGGGCCGGTCACCCCGTCGATGCGGAAGCCGTCCTCGGCGTCGAAGTGCCCGAGCGAGGCCCACAGCCGGGCGGTCTCGATGAGCAGCTCGGTGCCGAAGTCGCGGTCGAACTCGTCGTCGCCGGTGGCGTGCCAGTAGCGGACGACGGCGTCGGCGATGTCGGCGTTGATGTGGAAGGCCGCCGTCCCCGCCGGCCAGTAGCCGCTGGTCTCCTCGCCGCGGATGGTCCGCCACGGGAACGCCGCCCCCTGCCGGCCGAGCTCGCTGGCCCGTGCCCGGGCCAGGTCGAGGGTGGAGTGGCGCCAGCGCAGCGCGTCGCGGACCGCGTCGGGGGCGATGTAGGTGAGCACGGGGAGCACGTAGGTCTCGGTGTCCCAGAAGGTGTGCCCGTCGTAGCCGGGGCCGGTGAGCCCCTTGGCCGGGACGGGCTGGCGCTCGGCGCGCAGCGAGGCCTGCAGCACGTGGAAGACGCCGACGCGCACCGCCTGCTGCAGCTCGTCGTCGCCCTCGATCTCGACGTCGGCCAGCGCCCAGTGGGAGTCGAGGACCTCCTTCTGCTCGCGCAGCAGCCGCTCGAAGCCGGCGAGCTTCGCCGTCGCCAGGGCGCCCTCCACCTGGTCGCGCAGCGCGGCGGCCGAGCGGCGGGAGCTCCAGCCGTAGGCGAGGTACTTGACCAGCTTCAGCGACGAGCCCTGGGGCAGGCGGGCGGCGAGGGTGAAGCGGGCGAGGTCCTCGCCGGCCTCCATGTCCTCGGTGGCGCTGTCGGGCACGTCGACGACGTGGTCCATGCCGGCGGCCATGAGCAGCCTGCTGCGGCGGGTGCGGTGCACCAGGACCGCCCGCTGGCCGCGGCCGACGGCGAGCTCGTTGACCAGCGGGCGGCGCAGCGCGGCGGCGGCGCGCGGGTCGTCGCTCTCGCTACCGCTGTCGACCGGCTCGTTGGCCAGCAGGTCCGACTGCAGCGCCACGTACAGGTCGCCGCGGTTGTCGGTGCACTCGACGGAGTACTCGATGGCGGCGATCGAGCGGCGCCGCAGCGACACCAGCCGGGTGCTGGTGACCTTGACCGTGCGCCCGTTGGGCGAGCGCCACTCGGTGACCCGGCGCAGCACGCCGCGGCGCAGGTCGAGGGTGCGCCGGTGCTCGACGATCTCGCCGTAGTCGAGGTCGAGCGGGGTGTCGCCGACCAGCAGCCGCACCAGCTTGCCGTCGGTGACGTTGACGACCGTCTGCCCCTGCTCGGGGAAGCCGTAGCCGGCCTCGGCGTAGGGCAGCGGCCGCTCCTCGAAGAAGCCGTTGAGGTAGGTGCCGGGGACGACGATCGGCTCGCCCTCCTCGAACGAGCCGCGCATGCCGATGTGCCCGTTGGCGAGGGCGAACACCGACTCGTGCACGCCGAGGGAGGCGTGGTCCAGGCCGATCTCGGTGAGCGCCCACGGTTCGACCGGGAAGTCCGGCCGTCCCTCGGTCACCGGGCCTCCCCGCCCAGCAGCTGGTCCAGGTCGGTGACGACGACGTCGGCGCCGTTCTCGCGCAGCGCGTCGGCCTGGCCCACCCGGTCGACGCCGACGACGAGGCCGAAGTCGCCCGCCCGACCGGCGGCCACACCGGCCAGCGCGTCCTCGAAGACGGCGGCCTCGCCGGGCTCCACGCCGAGCGCGCGGGCGCCGGCGAGGAAGGTGTCGGGCGCGGGCTTGCCGCGCAGGCCCTGCACGGCGGTGACCACGCCGTCGACGCGGGCGTCGATGAGGTCGGCGAACCCGCCGGCGGCGATCACCTGCTCGCCGTTGGCCGAGGCGGTGACGACGGCGGTGGCCAGGCCCGCCTCCTTCACCGCGCGCAGGTAGGTCATCGACGCCGGGTAGACCTCGACGCCGTTCTCCGCCAGCTCGGCGAGCAGCAGCTCGTTCTTGCGGCTGCCGATGCCGTGCACCGTGGCGGCGTCGGGCGGGTCCTCCGGCGTGCCCTCGGGCAGGGTGATGCCGCGGCTGGCGAGGAAGTCGCGCACGCCGTCGGCGCGGGGCTTGCCGTCGACGTAGCGGTTGTAGTCGAGCTGGGTGAACTCGACGGCCCGCGGGTCGGTGGAGCGCAGGTACTCGTCGAAGGTGCGCTTCCAGGCGGCCATGTGGACCGTCGCCGTCCGGGTGAGGACGCCGTCCATGTCGAAGAGGCAGGCGCGGATGCGGTCCGGGAGTCCGAGCACGCGACGACGCTACCCACGGCGGCGGCGGACCGGCGCGTCGAGATCACCCGCGCGATCACCCACGCGGCGGTCGCAGGGCGCCGGGGACGGCGGCTGCCTAGGGTCGGCGCGGGGTTGCGCGTCCGCGCGCCCCGCCCGCCCGAGCGCCCGAGGAGAGGACCGCCATGGCCGACCGGCCCGTCCCGCCCGACCCGTACGACTTCCTGCCGCCCGTGCCGTCGTTCACGGTGACGAGCACCGACCTCACCGACGGCGAGGTCATGCCGATGCCGCACGTCAGCGGCGTGATGGGCGCCGGCGGCGAGGACCGCTCGCCCCAGCTGTCGTGGTCGGGCGCGCCCGAGGGGACGCGGGGCTACGCCGTCACCGTCTACGACCCCGACGCCCCCACCGCCAGCGGCTTCTGGCACTGGGTCGTCACCGGCATCCCCGGGTCGGTCACCGAGCTGCCCTCGGGTGCCGGCGACCAGGAGGGGTCGGGCCTGCCCGGGGGCGCCCGCCAGCTGCGCAACGACGGCGGCTTCCCCGGCTACGTCGGTGCCGCTCCGCCGGCCGGGCACGGCCCGCACCGCTACTTCGTCGTGGTGCACGCGCTCGACACCGAGGACATGGGCGTGCCGGCCGACGCCACCCCGGCCTTCCACGGCTTCAACCTCTTCGGGCACACGCTGGCCCGGGCGACGCTGGTGGTCACCTACACGCAGGAGTAGCCCCGGCACAGCCGGAACGACACCGTCCGCCCCGGACGGGTGCGCGCGGCCCGGCGCCGGGTACCCCGGGTCCATGAGCGCTCAAGCAGTGGCGCCACCCCGTGCCGGCCGGCCGGCGCGCGCGCTGCTGGTCCCGGCCGCCGTCCTGCTGCTCCTGGGGTCCCTGCTGGGCGCCCCGGGGCGGGCGGCGGCCGGGCCGCCGGCGGCCGAGGTCGTCCCCGCGGTCGCCGGCGCGTGGACGGTGCCCGGCACGCTGGCGGTCGCGCTGACCGTCCAGGCCGAGCCCGCGGCGGGCCTCACCCGGCGCGCCCTGGACGCCGGGGACGCCCGGACGGGCCGGCGCACCGCCGACAACGGCGCGGCCGCCGACCGCCCGTTCCCCACCGCCTCGATGGTCAAGCTGTTCCTCGCCGAGGACCTGCTGCACCGTGCCCGGGCAGGCTCCGTGGCCCTCGACGGCCGCGACTGGCGGCTGCTGCAGGAGATGATCCGCAGCTCCGACGACCCCGCCGCCTCGGAGCTGTGGGTGCGCTTCGACGGCCCGCGCATGGTGCGCGACGTCGCCGCCCGCTACGGCCTGACCGGCACCGCCCCGCCGGCCGACCCGTCGCAGTGGGGCGAGACGACGACCACCGCCCGCGACCTCGCCCGCTTCCTCGCCGAGCTGCCCCGGGTGGCCGCCCCCGCCGACGCCGCCACCCTGCTCGCCTGGATGCGCACCGCCACGCCGCTGGCCGCCGACGGCTTCGACCAACGCTTCGGCGCCTTCGGCACGCTGCCCGGGATGCCCGCGGTCAAGCAGGGCTGGATGTGCTGCGTGGACGGCCAGCGGCACCTGCACTCGGTCGCGGTGAGCGGCGACCGGGTGGTGGTGCTGCTCAGCGAGGTGCCGCGGTCGGTGTCCTACGACCAGGCCCGCGCGGCGCTGTCGGCCGCCGCGGCCGCGCTGCCGCCGCCCCGCGCCTGAGCTCCCGGCGGCTCAGGGACCCGGCGGGCGGGCCGCGACGCCGGTGGCGCCGAGCCAGGCGAAGCCGACCCGCTCGTACACCCGCGCGACGTCGTCGTCCCCGGCGGTGAGGAAGACCAACTCGGCGGTCTCCCGGGCCTGCGCGACCAGGGCGGAGGCCAGCGCCGCGCCCACGCCCCGGCCGCGGCGGCGCGGGGAGCTCGCCACCCCGACGATCTCGGTGATCTCGGTGCCGTCGACGTCGACCGGCGAGTGCGAGCCCACCCCCACCGGCTGCCCGTCCTCCAGGGCCACCATCACGACGGTGCGGCCGGTGGCCACCCGCTCGCGCAGCACCTCGGCCCGCGCGGCCGAGGGGCCCTCGAGGTCGTCGGGGTGGGCGTCGTCGGCGTGCGGGGCGAAGCCGGTCTCCAGCAGGTGCTGGTAGTGCGGCAGGGCCGGGTCCTCGGAGCCCACGAGGTAGAGCCGCACCCCGGGGGGCAGCAGCAGCTCCACCGGGTCGTCGACCACCAGCAGCGGGAACTCCGACACCACGAGGCCCGCCTCGCGGGCGGCGGCCCCGAGCGACGGCGTCCGCTGGGTCACCCACTCGACGGCGGCCGGCAGCCCGGCCTCCTCCTGCAGCTCGACGGCGGCGCGGACGTCGGCGGCGGTCACCCGGCCGACCCCGCGGCGCGGGCGGGCCGGGTGGGGCCAGGCCGCCGAGCCGACCGGCACGTCGAGCCCGCCGACCGGGACGACGCGCGTGTCGGGCAGCGGCGCGGCGGCGGCGTACCGCTCGACGCAGTCGAGCAGCCCTCGGCGGGTCGGCACACCGGAACCCTAGACGCGGCGGCCCGTCCCGGCCCCCGGCGGACCCGGGATCACACCCCGGTGCGCCCGGGCGGGTGACCCGCCGGTCGGGGCACCGGCCCACGGGCGGCACGATGGGCCGCGTGACGGCAGGGACCCGGCCCCAGATCTCGCCCTACGCGGCATTCGACCGCGAGGCGTGGCGCGCCCTCGCCGGCTCCGGCACCCTCCCGCTCGACGAGGCCGAGCTGCGCGCGCTGCGCAGCCTCGGCGACCGCATCGACCTCGACGAGGTCGCCACCGTCTACCTGCCGCTGGCCGAGCTCCTGCGCCTGCACGTCACCGCCAGCCAGCGCCTGTGGGCCGCGCAGAGCCGGTTCCTCGGCGACACCACGGCCAAGGTCCCCTACGTCATCGCCGTCGCCGGCAGCGTCGCCGTCGGCAAGTCCACCACCGCCCGGCTGCTGCAGACCCTGCTCGCCGCCGGGCCGGACTCCCCCCGCGTCGACCTGGTGACCACCGACGGGTTCCTCTGGCCCAACGCCGTCCTCGAGCAGCGCGGGCTGATGTCGCGCAAGGGCTTCCCGGAGAGCTACGACCGGCGGGCGCTGATCCGCTTCCTCGCCGACCTCAAGTCCGGCCGCGGCGAGGTGAGCGCGCCGGTCTACAGCCACCAGTCCTACGACGTGCTGCCCGGGCAGCGGCAGCTGGTCGACCGGCCCGACATCCTCGTGCTCGAGGGGCTCAACGTGCTGCAGGCCGGCCGCCGCGACGACGGCCGGGTGCCGGAGGTGTTCCTGTCGGACTTCTTCGACTTCTCCGTCTACGTCGACGCCGGCGAGTCCGACATCCAGCAGTGGTACGTCGAGCGGTTCCTCGCCCTGCGGCGCACCGCCTTCGCCGACACCTCGGCCTACTTCCACCGCTACGCCGACCTCAGCGACGACGACGCCCGCGCCACCGCGCTGTCGATCTGGGCGGCGGTGAACGGGCCGAACCTGCGGCAGAACATCGCGCCGACGCGCTCGCGGGCCCGGCTGGTGCTGCAGAAGTCCGCCGACCACTCGGTGCGACGCATCCTGCTCCGCAAGCTCTGACCCCTCCCCCTCGCTGCCCGTCCCGTTCTCGCGGCGGTGTCGGCCGCAAGTTGGGGATAACGGACTGAGCGGGCCGTCGGCGGGGCGTGCGGGCATGGCGAGGTGTGACGACCCGGGCGGGTGACGTCGTGAGTTCCGTCACCTGACGGGCGGGGGGAGCGGGCGCACACTCGAAGACGTCCGGTCACCGGACGACCACGAACCGTCACACCGCCGCCGTCCGCGGCGGACAGATCGGGAGCCTCCGATGTGCGTACACCCCACCCCCTGCCCCGACGCGACCAGCGACGCCCGTGACCTCGCGGCCGTCGTGAGCGGCCACCCCGAGCAGGGCTGGAGCCTGCTGTGCAACGGCGTCGTCCTCTTCGACGACGACGGCGAGCTGCTGCCCGACGGCCGCGCGGTCGCCGACCACCACCAGTGGCGGACGGCGGGCCTCGTCAGCGCCTGACCCTCCCCGGGGCCGGCGCGGGAGGTCAGCCGAACGCCGCGCCGGCCGCGTCGGTCAGCAAGGCGGTGAACGCCGCCGGGTCGGGGTCGGCCGCGTCCGGCGCCGCCGACTGGGCCAGCAGCAGCCCCCGCGTGCCGTCGAGGACGACGCCGACGAGCACGCTGCGCGGGTCCCTTCCCTCCGCGTCGACCGTCACCCGGACGGCGGCGCTCTGCTCCCCCAGCGCGGGCGCGTCGAGGGCGGCCACCTCGGCCGTCGCGCTCCAGCCCCACGGCCCGCTGGTGGTGACCGACGCGCAGTCGGCCAGCAGCCGGTCGAGCGGGAGCTGCAGGTCCGCCAGGGCCGGGGACTCCCCGATCGCCTCCACCGTCTGCGTCGACGGCGTCCGGGCCACCTGGGCGGCCACGCTGAGCGAGTCCTCGAGGCCGTCGAGCGCGGGCAGCGCGTCCAGCGCGGCGGCGCACTCCGGCGGCTCCACGGTCACCGCGTCGGACCACTCGTCCCACCGGTCGCCGTCGCCGTCCCCGTCGGTGTCGCTGTCGTCGTCGTGCCAGGGGCCGTACCAGCCGCCGTACCAGCCGCCGCCCCAGCCTCCCCACCCTCCCCAGCCGCCGCCGGCGGTGCCGAGCTGGTCGGTGGTGACGGTGACGACGGTGGCGTCCGCGCCGAACGCCTCCGCCGGGAGCAGCCGGTCACGCAGCTCGCCGCCGCCGGCCGGCTCCTCGGCCGGGCTCGGGGACGGCGTCGGTGAGGGGGCGGGCGCGGTCTCGGACGGCGTCGGGGACGGCGTCGCGGACGGTGTCGCGGAGGGTGTCGGCTCCTCGGTGGCCGCTGCCGGGGCGAGCGGCCCCGGGTCCCGGGCGCCGACGCCGGCGCAGCCCGCCGTCAGCAGGGCACCCGCGGCCAGCGCCGCCCCCGCCGCCCGGACCCGCCGCCTGCTGCTCGACCGCGACACTCCCATGGGCCGATGGTCCTCCCGGCCGACGGCGGCGTCACCGGCCACAGGTCGGAACCGGACCGCGCCTCTGGTCGTTGCCGGACGGTCCGCCGCCGCTCCCTCCCCCGGAGGTCCCCGTGCCGACCACCTCGCTCTCCCTCCCCCCGGTTCCCGCCCAGGCCGACCGGCTGGTCGCCCTCGGCCTGCACGAGCGCGCCGGGCTCACGGCCGCCGAGCTGCGGTCGGCGGCCGGAGCGGCCGGGGACGACGCGCTGCTGGTGCTCGACCCCGCGTCGGTGCCGCCGTCGGCGCTGGTGCCCGAGGTGCGGTGGCGGGACCGGCCGGCGTTCGTCGTGGTCGACATGACCGACCTCGACGACTTCGCGCCGGTCCCGGGCGCCGAGCCACCGCCGGGCCCCGCCTACCTGCTGTGCGGGCCCGACCGCGGCGACGAGTACCTGGACGTGACACCGGACGAGGCGCTGCCGCGGATCCGGGCGGCCGGGCGCTCGCCGCTCACGCTGGCGGAGGGCCTCACCTGGCTGCTGCAGTGCCCCGACGTGCTCGAGCGCAACGCCTGCACGATGACCGTCGGCTCGCGGCTGCGGCGGGCGAACGGCTCCCTCGACGCACGCACCCCGGCGCTGTGGATCAGCAACGGCACCGGCCGCGACGGCCGGGAGCGCCGCAACGCGCCCAAGGTCGGCTGGTGCTGGGCGGGCAACCGGCACACCTGGCTCGGCATCGCCTCGGCGTCCGGGCGGGTCCCCGTGACGTGATGGAACGGCCCCGCTGCAGGGCCCCGCGCCGAGCGTGCGAGGCGTGGGGGGGCAGCGGGGTCCTCCATCAGGCCGGGGCGCCCACCACGTCGGCGGCGGTGCCGAGGTCGTCGGGGGCGCCCTCACCGCGGTCGGGCACGTGCGTCCGCGGCGCGGAGGCGGGCTCCGGCTCGGCGAAGGCCTCCGGCGGCGGGCAGGAGCAGACCAGGTTGCGGTCACCGAAGGCCTGGTCGATCCGACGCACCGGCGCCAGGTAGCCGCGGGTGGTCAGCGAGGACACCGGGAACACCGCCGTCGACCGCGGGTAGGGCCGCTCCCACTCCCCGGCGAGCATCTTCAGCGTGTGGGGGGCGTTGCGCAGCGGGTTGTCCTCGCGGTCGTACTCCCCGCTGGCGACCCGCTCGATCTCGCCGCGGATGGTCACCATCGCCGCGACGAACCGGTCGAGCTCGTCCTTGTCCTCGCTCTCGGTGGGCTCGACCATCAGCGTGCCGGCCACCGGGAAGCTCATCGTCGGGGCGTGGAAGCCGAAGTCGACCAGCCGCTTGGCGACGTCGTCGTTGGTGATGCCGGTGGCCCGGGTGAGCGGCCGGATGTCGAGGATGCACTCGTGGGCGACCAGCCCGTTCTCCCCGGCGTAGAGCACGGGGAAGTGCTCGCGCAGCCGGGCGGCGAGGTAGTTGGCGCCCAGCACCGCGTGCTCGGTGGCGCGCTGGAGCCCGTCGGGGCCCATCAGCCGCAGGTAGGCCCACGAGATGGGCAGGATCCCGGCCGACCCGAACGGCGCCCCCGACACCGCCGGGCCCTGCCCGCCGGTCTCCACCAGCGGGTGCCCGGGGAGGAAGGGCACCAGGTGCTCCCGGACGCCGATCGGGCCGACACCGGGGCCGCCGCCGCCGTGCGGGATGCAGAACGTCTTGTGGAGGTTGAGGTGGCTGACGTCGGAGCCGAACCGGCCCGGCCGCGCCAGCCCCACCATCGCGTTGAGGTTGGCGCCGTCGACGTAGACCTGGCCGCCGGCGTCGTGCACCGCGGCGCAGATCTCCCGGATCTCGGTCTCGAACACCCCGTGCGTCGACGGGTAGGTGATCATGATCGCCGCGAGCCGGTCGGCGTGCTGGTCGATCTTCGCGCGCAGGTCGGCGACGTCGACGTTGCCGGCCTCGTCGCAGGCCACCACGACCACCCGCATCCCGGCCATGACGGCGCTGGCGGCGTTCGTGCCGTGCGCGGAGCTCGGGATGAGGCAGACGTCGCGGTGGGGCTCGCCGCGGGAGGCGTGGTAGCCGCGGATGGCCAGCAGGCCGGCGAACTCGCCCTGCGAGCCGGCGTTGGGCTGCACGCTGACGGCGGCGTAGCCGGTGATCTCCGCGAGCCAGGTGCACAGCTCGTCGATCAGCTGCCGGTAGCCGCGGGCCCGGTCGGCCGGGGCGAAGGGGTGCAGCCCGGCGAACTCCGGCCAGGTGATCGCGGCCATCTCGACGGCGGAGTTGAGCTTCATCGTGCAGGAGCCCAGCGGGATCATCGTGCGGTCCAGCGCGAGGTCCTTGTCCGACAGCGAGCGCAGGTAGCGCATCATCGCCGTCTCCGAGCGGTGCGCGGAGAAGACCGGGTGCGTGAGGAACGGGGTGCGCCGGCGCAGCTCGTCGGGCAGCGCGTCGGGGCCGTCGTCGTCCAGGGCCGCGTCCACGTCGACGAGGTCCGCCGCCACCCCGAAGGCCTCGGCGACCAGGCGCAGCACGTCCGGCGTCGTCGTCTCGTCGCAGGCGACGGCCACGGTGTCGGCGTCGACCAGGCGCAGGTCCACGTCGCGCTCGGCGGCTGCGGCGACCACCCCGGCGGCGCGGCCGGGGACGCGGGCCTGCACGGTGTCGAAGAACGACCCGTGCACGACCTCGACGCCGCCGGCGCGCAGCCACGAGGCCAGCGCCAGGGCGCTGCGGTGCACGCGGGCGGCGATCGCGGTGAGCCCCTCGGGCCCGTGGTAGACGGCGTAGGCGCCGGCCATCACGGCCAGCAGCACCTGCGCGGTGCAGATGTTGCTCGTCGCCTTCTCGCGGCGGATGTGCTGCTCGCGGGTCTGCAGCGCCAGCCGGTAGGCGACGTCGCCGTCGGCGTCGACCGAGACGCCGACCAGCCGTCCGGGCAGCTGGCGGGCCAGGCCCTCGCGGACCGACAGGTAGCCGGCGTGCGGGCCGCCGTAGCCGAGGGGGACGCCGAAGCGCTGGGTGCTGCCGCAGGCGACGTCGGCGCCCCACTCGCCCGGCGCCTCCAGCAGGGTGAGGGCGAGGACGTCGGCGGCGACGACGACCGAGGCGCCGGCGGCGTGCGCGGCCTCGGCGAGGGCGCGGTGGTCGCGGACGGCGCCGCTGGCCCCGGGGTAGGACACGAGGACGCCGAACGCGCCGGCCTCGGGCAGGTCGGTGGGCCAGCCCAGGCTCAGGTCGGCGACGTGCAGGCCGATGCCGAGGGGCTCGGCGCGGGTCTCGAGGACGGCGAGGGTCTGCGGGAGCGTGTCGGCGTCGACGACGAAGACCGCGCCCGCCTTCGCCCGGCCGGCGCGGCGGACCAGCGTCATGGCCTCGGCGGCGGCGGTGGCCTCGTCGAGCATGGAGGCGCCGGCGACGGGCAGGCCGGTGAGGTCGGCGACCATCGTCTGGAAGTTCAGCAGCGCCTCGAGCCGGCCCTGGCTGATCTCGGGCTGGTAGGGCGTGTAGGCGGTGTACCAGGCGGGGTTCTCGAGGATGTTCCGCTGGATGACCGCCGGGGTGACGGTGCCGGAGTAGCCGAGGCCGATCATCGGGACGGTCACCCGGTTGGCCGCGGCCCGCTCGCGCAGCTCGGCGAGGACGGCGGCCTCGTCGGCGGCGGCGGGGAGGCTCAGCGCGTCGCGGTCGCGGACGGTCTCGGGGACGGTCGCGTCGACCAGCGACTGCAGCGAGTCGTACCCGACCGCCTCGAGCATCGCGGCGGTCTCGTCGGCGCGTGGGCCGATGTGACGGGCCGCGAACGAGCTCGCGGGGCTCAGCGACCGGAGTGACGGGAGAGGGCCAGCGACTGCGTCCGCCATTGTCACGACGCTACCAGCGGCTCTCGGACACCCGTCCCGCCGTGGCCGCGACGCATGTCGCGTGTGGGGGTCTCCGGCCCAGGCCCCCGGGGCGTCCTCCGGCGGCGGTCCGGACGAGCGGGGGCCCGGAGGGTCCCCCGAGTCGGGACGGGACGCAGGACGAGGACCGCGGGACGCGAGCCGCCCTGCGAGGTCGGCGAGCCGAGCGGGGGCCGGAGGCCTCCCGAGGCACGCCGAGGAACGGCTCCGCGCCTGTGGGGCACGGCACCGGGCCGCGGTGCGGTCCGGAGGACCGCGATGTGTCAGGCGGGCTGGGCGCGGCGCCGGCGACGCATCGCCAGCTCGTCGTCGGCGGCCACCAGCGGGGCGCCGTCGAGCCGCTCGGCCGGGAGCTCGGCGAGCTCCCCCGACAGCTCGCGCAGCGCACCAGACACGGCGATGCCGAAGACGCCCTGCCCGCCGGCGAGCAGGTCGACGACCTCCTCGGCGGAGGTGCACTCGTAGACCGTGGCCCCGTCGCTGAACAGCGTGACGTTGGCGAGGTCCTTGATGCCGCGGTTGCGCAGGTGGTCGACGGCCTTGCGGATGTTCTGCAGCGACACCCCGGTGTCGAGCAGCCGCTTGACCACCTTCAGCACCAGGATGTCCCGGAACGAGTACAGCCGCTGCGTCCCCGAGCCGGTCGCACTGCGGACCGACGGGGCGACCAGGCCGGTACGGGCCCAGTAGTCCAGCTGGCGGTAGGTGATCCCGGCGGCGGCACACGCCGTCGGGCCGCGGTACCCGACGAGGTCGGTGTCGACCTCGTCGTAGTCCGTCACCCCCACGGCGGCGTCGCTGAAGAGCTGACCCTGGGAGCCCTCGCTCTGGTCGCTCACGACAGCGGTCCTCCTTCGCGTGCCGTCGCGGGCGCGACGGCCACTCCGGTCCGATCCGCTTCCCCTCGGATCACACCGGTGTCGTCCGCGACCGTAAGCCGGGCCACCAGGGCGGTCAACTGACGCGGGCGGCGTGTCGCCGCAACCACCCCGGTCGGGGGGTATCGGCAGGTGCGTGCGGCTGCTGTAGCCGGCGCGGTGCGGGTGGGACCCGTGTGACGGGCGAGGCGCCCGGGGTCCCACCCGTCCCGCGCGCTCAGGCCGACCCGGAGCCGGCGCCGAAGTCCTCGGGCGAGATCTGGTCGAGGAACTCGCGGAACTTCTCGACCTCGTCCTCCTGCTCGTCGGGGATCTCGATCCCCACCTCGTCGAGCAGGTCCTCGGCCCCGTAGATGGGCGCGCCGGTGCGGACGGCGAGGGCGACGGCGTCCGACGGGCGGGCGCTGACGACGCGGTCGTCGCCGAAGACGAGCTCGGCGATGTAGATGCCGTCGCGCATCTCGGTGATGTTGACCGCCTCGAGGGTGGCGCCCAGCGTGCGGACGACCTCGCGGAGCAGGTCGTGCGTCATGGGCCGCGCCGGCCGGACACCCTGCTGCTCGAACGCGATGGCCGCGGCCTCGACGGCGCCGATCCAGATGGGCAGGTAGCGCTCGCCCTGCGTCTCCTTGAGCAGCAGGATCGGCTGGTTGCCGGGCAGCTCGACCCGGACCCCGACGACTCTGAGTTCCTGCACGGTGGGGCTCCCTCAGCTGCGGCGGTACGGGTGGTCACCGGTGCGGCGCGGACGGGCGGGCCTCCCGGGCCTGTCCACCGTACGCCGGACTCAGGAGGGCAGGAGACCCCGGAGGCGCGCCTCCAGCAGCCCCCGGTGCAGCTGCACGGACAGCGCCGAGAGCTCCGCCAGCTTGGCCGCCGCGCGGTCGCGGGCGTCCTCCGCGCGGGAGCGCAGGACGGGGGCGAGCAGCTGCTCGACGAGGTCCGCCTCGCGCTCCGCGGCGGTGCGGAAGAAGCGCAGGTGACGGGCCTCGATGCCGTGCCGGGCGAGCCCTGCGGCGGCGCGGGCGACCGGCAGGTCGGCCGCCGGGTGGCGGCCCTCGGCGTCGGGCACGAGCAGGCCGTACTGGACGCAGTCGGCGAGCTGGCCCGGGTCGAGGCCGGCCGCCGCGGCGAAGGCGTCGGCGTCCATCGGGCCGGACATGCCGCCGTCACCCGCCGGGCCGGCCGCCTGCGAAGGCGACGGCGCGGGCGGCGGGCCGGGCGACGGCTCGGGCGGCGGGGCCGCGGCCCCGGGGGCGGCCGGCGGCGGGCTGCCGGCACCGGGTGCCGGCAGCCCGCGGTCGAGCGCCTCGAGGTGCTCCTTGATGACCTTGAGCGGCAGGTAGTGGTCCCGCTGGGCGGTGAGCACGTACCGCAGCCGCTCGACGTCGGCGCGGGAGAACTTCCGGTACCCCGAGGCGGTGCGCTCCGGGGACACCAGGCCCTCCGCCTCGAGGAACCGGATCTTGCTGATGGTGACGTCGGGGAAGTCGTCGCGCAGCGCGGTCAGCACCGCCCCGATGGCCAGGCGCGGCGTGCGCGCGTCGGCGCCGTCCCGGGACGCACCGGCGGGCGCTCCGGGCACGGGGTCAGCGGGCCGCGGGCTCGCCGGTGCGCGGGCCGGTGAGGTAGACGAGGCGGAACTTGCCGATCTGCACCTCGTCACCCCCGGCCAGGGTCGCGACGTCGACCGGCTCGCGGTTGACGTAGGTGCCGTTGAGGCTGCCGACGTCGTGCACCGAGAAGCCGCCGCCCTCGCGGTGGAACTCGACGTGCCGGCGGCTGACGGTCACGTCGTCGAGGAAGATGTCGCTGTCGGGGTGCCGGCCGGCGGTGGTGACGTCCTGGTCGAGCAGGAACCGGCTGCCGGCGTTCGGGCCGCGCTTGACGACCAGCAGCGCCGACCCGGCGGGCAGCGACTCGACGGCGCCCGCGTGGGCGTCCGCGGCGGGCTCGCTCACCTCGGGGACGTCGGTGGTGTCCTCGCCGCCGACCTTCGGGATGACGCTGGTCGACTCGCCGACGCGCTCCTGGGAGAGGGCGGCGCCGCACTGCGCACAGAAGCGACTGCCCTCGGGGTTGTCGTGGCCACAGCGAGTGCAGTGCACGTCTGTTCTCCTCCGGTGCAGGGCGGCACCGCCGCGAGCGAGTCCGCGGGCGGCCGGCGGACGACGGTCCGGTCGGTGCCGTCGTGGGTCGGCTGCCGTGCGGCGCACGGCGGGCCGTTGGTCATGGAACCAGCGGTCGGACCGAGGGTCAACCGGACGTCGGGGCGACGTCACACCTGTCCCAGCGGCCCGGCCGAGGGCCGGTTCCCGGGGGCAGCATAGTGATCGCCCCGGGGAGGCCGGCCTCGGCGGGGGGCGGTCAGGACGCGTCGACCAGCGCCTGGTAGGCGGCCGCGTCGAGCAGGTCGGCGGTGGCGTCGGCGGCGTCGCCGGCCACGGTGATCTCGACCAGCCAGCCCGCCCCGTAGGGGTCGGCGTTGATGGTCTCGGGCGCGTCGCCGAGCGCCTCGTTGACCGCCGAGACGGTGCCGGGCACCGGCGAGTAGACGTCGGAGACCGACTTGGTCGACTCCACCTCGCCGATCGGGTTGCCGGGGCCGACCTCCTCCCCCACCTCGGGCAGCTGGACGAACACGATGTCGCCGAGCGCGTCCTGCGCGTGGTCGGTGATGCCCACGCGGACGACGGTGCCGTCCTGGACCAGCGCCCACTCGTGCTGGTCGGTGTAGCGGCGGTCGTCCGGTGTGGTCGTCATGCGGCGGGTCTCCTGGGGTCGGTGCGGAACGGGACCACCGGCCTAGTCGCCGGGGTCCGGCTGAGCGTATTGAGGCTCGTCGAGCGGCCGCAACGCGTCCACCACGACCCGGTCGCGCTGCTCGATGTCGACGCTGCCGCCCTGCCGGCCGACCCGGTCGACGACGCCGCCGGGGATGCTCATCGCCGTCCGGAGGTCCTGCGCCGAGCCGATGACGACCACCTCGTAGGGCGCCTCCACGGGCCGCCCGTCGATCCGCAGGGCGCCCGGGGTGCCGGTGACGGCGGTGGAGACGCCGATCCGGACGCCGTCGATCTGCATGGTCTCCGCGCCGGCGCCGCGCAGCTCCTGGACGGCGTCGAGGAGGTCAGCGACGCGCACCTGGCCCTCGGGGTCGCGGATGGTGACCACCAGCCCGGGCCCCTCCGCGGCGACGGTGCCGTTGAGGATCGCGAGGGAGTCGGCGCGGGAGGTGGCGTCCTCGAGGGCGGCGGCCGCCTGGCTGTCGCTGTCGGACAGCTCGCGCAGGTCGGCCCGCTGGTCGGCGATCTGGGCGCGCAGCCGCTCCTCCTGCGCGTCGAGGTCGTCGAGGATGCCGATCAGGTCCTCCTCGCGCACGCCCTCGAGCGCCTCGCCGGTGTCGGTGCTGCGCACCTGGACGGCGATCGCGAAGCCGAGCAGCACGGTGAGCACCGCGATGAGGGAGGCGGCCACCAGCGACGAGCGCCGTCGCCGGGGCGGCGTCGCCCGTGCCGCGACGGGCTCCGCCGGGGACTCCGGCACGTCGTTGCGGGGCTCCGGCGCCGCGTCCTCCGGCACCGCGTCCTCCGGCACCGCGCCCTCCGGCGCCGTCTCCTCGGGCGCCGTCTCCTCGGGCACCGCGCCCTCCGGCGCCGCGTCCTCCGGCGCCGTCTCCTCGGGCACCGCGCCCTCCGGCCGGTCGCCGGGACGCCCGTCGCCGCTCATGCCCGGAACAGGTGCCGGCGGATGGCCGCGGCGTTGCCGAAGATGCGGATGCCGAGGACCACGACGACGGCCGTGGACAGCTGCGCGCCGACGCCGAGCTGGTCGCCGAGGAAGACGATCAGGCCGGCGACGACGACGTTGGACACGAACGAGATCACGAAGACCTTCGCGTCGAAGACGCCGTCGAGCCGGGCGCGGGCGCCGCCGAACACCGCGTCGAGCGCGGCGACGACGGCGATCGGCAGGTAGGGCTGCAGCCACAGCGGGACGGTCGGGTCGAGGACGAGGCCGAGCGCGATGCCGACGGCCAGGCCGATCACGGGGATCACGGCTCAGCCCCCCGTCCCGCCGGCGGCGGCCTCGGCCGGCACCCCGGTGTAGGGGTCGGCGGATCGCAGTTCGGGGACTCCCCCGGCGGGCACGGACAGCTCGTCCTCCTGGGCGAACTCGAAACGCAGGCCGAACGACTCGGAGATGACCGCGAGGGCGTTCACCTCGGGGCTGCCCAGGAACCGGGGCCGGAGCTCGTCCGGGTCGCCGATCGCGCTGACGAGGTAGGGGTTGGTGACGGGGCGGAAGTCGACGAGGACCGCCTCGCCGGCGAAGCGGATCGCGGTGGTGGGGCCCAGGCGCTGGCCGTTGATGCTGACCGCCTCGGCGCCGGCGGCCCACAGGGCGTTGACCACCAGCTGCAGGTCACCGTCCTGGACGCGGCCGCGCTCGTCCTCGGTGGCCGAGCCCCCGACCGGGTCGGCGTCGGCGTCGGGCTCGGCGTTGGCCAGGGTGACCACCAGGCCCGGCCCGCTCACCGCGTCCAGGCCGGCGGCGAGCTCCGCGGCGTCGAGGTCGTCGAGGGCGCGCTGGCCGACGGCGCTGGCGGCCAGCGCGTCGGCGCGGGCGCCGGTGACCTCGCCGCGCAGGCGCTCGAGCTCGGCGGCGAGCTCGTCGGTGGAGGCCGAGCGGGCCTGGATGTCCTCGATGAGCGCCGCCCGCCGCTCCTCCCGGCCCTCGGCGCCGGAGGCGGCCTGGTCGTAGGTGACGGAGAACAGCAGGCCGGCCGCGGCCATCGTCGTGGCGACGGCGAGCGGGCCGAGCCGGCGCCGCCACGGCGGGCGGTCGGGCGCGCCGTCGGCGGCGCGGGCGGCTCGCGCGGCGGCGGCCTGCGCGTAGGCGGGGTCGAGGGTCTCGGCGAGGACCTGGTCGAGCAGCGAGGCGCCCATCGACCGCGGCCCGCTGCCGCGGGGCCGGGGCCCGGGCGCGGTCACGGCCCCGGCCGGGGTCCGGTGCCCGCGGGGGACGCCCCGGCGCGCTCGGCGCGCAACAGGCCGACGACCTGGACGACGTAGAGCAGCCCGGCGAGCACGTACAGGGCGCTGCCCCAGATCGTCAGCGCCCAGGCGAACGGCGCCACCCACGACCAGCCGCCGCCCCCGCTGGCCAGCAGCAGCAGCGGGAAGGCGTAGAGCAGCAGGAAGGTGGCCGCCTTGCCGAGGTAGTGCACCTGCAGCGGCGGGTAGCCGGCGCGGCGCAGCAGTACCAGCATCCCCCCGAGGACGAGCTCCCGGCCGACGAGCACCGCGACCAGCCACAGCGGGACGACGTCGCGCAGCACGAAGGCGACCAGCGTCGCGACGATGTAGAGGCGGTCGGCGGCCGGGTCGAGCAGGGCGCCGAGCCGGCTGGACTGGCCGAGCAGGCGGGCGAGCTTGCCGTCGGCCCAGTCGGTGACGCCGGAGACCATGAGGACGACGACCGCCCAGCCGTCCTCCTCCGGGCCGAGCAGCAGCCACAGGAACAGCGGCACGCCGAGCAGCCGCAGCACCGACAGCGCGTTGGGGACCGTCCACACCCGGTCGGGCAGCTCGTTGCGGTCGGACACGGTGGACCCCGCCCCGGCGTCCGGGACGGGACGGCCCGGGGACGCCGGGACTGCGGCCGACGGCCCCTGCGACGACGTCACTGCTCCTCCACCCCGCTGCACACCGTTGCCGAGGCTAGTGTCCCGCGGCGACATCCCCGGACGCGGCGCACCGGCGGTCCCGCCGCCCCTGCCCGGCCGGGAGGCCCGCCCGGGGGCTCGGCGGTCGCCCGGGTCAGCGGCGCCGGCCGCTCCCGGCGTCGCGCTCCAGGACGGCCTCGACCCAGGAGCGCAGGTCCTCCTCGGCGGCCAGCGCGGCGTCGTCGACGGCGATCCACCCCTCCCCCATCGACCGGCCCGCGCCCATCTCCGCCCGCCGCGCCCCCGGCCGGGCGAGGTACTCGGCGTCGCGCTCCGCGGGGACCCGCGCCAGCAGGGCGCCCCCGCCGGTGGAGACGCAGGCGGCCATGGCGCCGTCGACCATGAACGCCAGACCGCCGAACATGGCGACCTCCCGGACCTCCCGCCCCTCCGGGAGGGCGCGGCGGACGCGCTCGGCCAGCTCGGCGTCGTGGGGCATGCACCGTCTCCTCCGTGCGGGACCGGGTCCGCCACCGATCATGGCGGAACCGGCCCCGGACGGGGAGGGGTCAGGCCGGGACGAGCAGCGACGCCGGGGCCGGCTCGTGGCCCAGCGGCCGGCGGGTGAACGAGCCGGTGCCGTGGCTGACCGAGCGCAGGGCGCCCGCGTAGCCGAGCAGCTCGATCTCGGGCACCTCGGCGCGGACGGTGGTGCGGTCGCGCTCGGGGTCGGCGTCGCTGCCGGTGACCCGGGCCCGCCGGGAGGACAGGTCGCTCATCACCGCGCCGACGTGCTCGCCGGGCACCACGACGGCCACCTCGCACCACGGCTCGAGCACCCGGGTGCCGGCCGCGGCGGCGAGCTCGCGCACGGCCAGCGCGCCCGCGGACTGGAACGCCGCGTCGGAGGAGTCGACCGAGTGCGCCTTGCCGTCGACGAGCACGAAGCGGACGTCGACCAGCGGCCGGTCCCCCTCGATGCCCTTGGCGCACTGCGCGCGGATCCCCTTCTCCACGCTGCCGTGGTACTGGTTGGGCACCGCCCCACCCACGACGCGCTGCTCGAAGGAGATGCCCGAGCCCGGCTCCCCGGGCTCGGCCTCCACCACGACGACGGCGTACTGCCCGTGCCCGCCGGACTGCTTGACCAGCCGCCCGGTGGCCCGCGCCGGCCCGGCGAGGGTCTCCACCATCGGCACGCGCACCGGGACGGTGGTGACCGCGACGCCGTGCCGGGTGCGCAGCCGCTCGAGCAGCACCTCGCCGTGCGCCTCGCCGACGCACCACAGCAGCAGCTGCCCGGTGTCGCGGGAGCGCTCCACCCGCAGCGTGGGGTCCTCGGCGGCCAGCCGGGTCAGCGCCGGGCCGAGCCGGTCCTCGTCGGCGCGGGAGGCGGCCTCGACGGCGACCGGGTGCTGGGGCACCGGCAGCGTCCAGGGCGGCACCAGGCGGGGGTCGCCGGGTGAGGACAGGGTGTCGCCCGTCTCGGCGGAGGCGAGCCGGGTGACCGCGCAGACGTCGCCGGCCGGGCAGGCGGGGACCGGGCGCAGCGCGGCGCCCAGCGGGGAGGAGATGGCGCCGACGCGCTCGTCGGCGTCGTGGTCGGGATGGCCGCGGTCGGCGCCGCCGTGGCCGGAGACGTGCACCGGGGTGTCGGGGGTGAGCGTCCCGGAAAACACCCGCAGCAGGGAGACCCGGCCGAGGTAGGGGTCGGTCGTCGTCTTGACCACCTCGGCCACCAGCGGGCCGTCGGGGTCGCAGGCCAGCGCCGGCGCCGGGGACCCGTCGGGGCGGGTGACCGGCGGGCAGCCGTGCTCGAACGGGCACGGGAAGGCGTTGACCAGCAGGTAGAGCAGCGCGTCGAGGCCGATGCCCTGCAGCGGTGCCGCGCACAGCACGGGGTGGAAGTGCGCGCGGGCGACGGCGGTCTCCAGGTCGCTGATCAGGTCGCCCTGCACCAGCTCGTCGCCGGCGAGGTAGCGCTCCATGAGCGCCTCGTCCTCGCTCTCGCCGATGATCCCCTCGATCAGCTCGCCGCGGAGGCGGTCGGCGTCGGGGGCCTGCGCGCCGGGCTGCAGGAGGTTGACCACGCCCTGCACGGCGCCGTCGGGGCCGCGGTCGACCAGGTGCACGGGGTAGACGCCGTCGCCGAGCAGCGTCTGGCACAGCCGGACGGTCTCCTCGACGTCGGCGCGCGCCCGGTCGAGCTGGGTGACCACGACTGCGCGGGGCATGCCGACGGCGGCGCACTCCTCCCACAGCTGCACGGTGGTGGCGTCGACGCCGCCGACGGCGGAGACGACGAACAGGGCCGAGTCGGCGGCGCGCAGGCCGGCCCGCAGCTCGCCGACGAAGTCGGGGCTGCCCGGGGTGTCGAGCAGCGTGATGCGGGTGCCGTCGTGCTCGACGGTGGCGACGCCCAGGGTGACCGAGCGCTGCTGGCGGACCTCGACCTCGTCGCTGTCCAGGCAGGTGGTCCCGTCCTCCACCCGCCCGGCGCGCGGCACCGCGCCGGTGGCGGCGAGCAGCGCCTCGGCGAGGGTGGTCTTGCCGGCGCCGGCGTGGCCGACGAGCGCCACGTTGCGTACCCGGGCGGCCTCGCGCGGAGCGGGCGCCGCGGCGACGTCCCTACCCACGGGGGCCCCCGGGCCGGTCGCCGTCCTGGTCGGTGTCGGGCACGGTGACCTCCCGGGGTCGGCAGGGTGTGGTCTGGGTCACAACCCTGCCCCGGGGAGGCGCCGCCGGGCAAGACCCCCGGGGCTCAGGCGGGGCCGGCCGCCCCCACCAGGACCGGGCCGGCGGTGGTGGACCAGCCGGCGGGGGTGACATCGGCGACGGCGGCGGTCACGTCGTCGCGGGTGCCGGCGGCCAGCGCGGCCAGCACCAGCCGGGAGGCGGCGGCCGCCGGGCGCCGCTCGGCCGAGAGCACGCGGGTGAGCGTGCCGGCGGGGACGACGCCGGAGAGGCCGTCGGAGCAGACCAGCAGCCGGTCACCGGGCCGGGCGGCGACGGCGATCAGGTCGGCGGGGCCGGGGTCCTGCGATCCCCCGAGGGCGCGCAGCAGGATCGACCGCATCGGGGAGGCCGCGGCCTCCTCCGGCGTCAGGTCCCCGGAGGCCACCAGCGACTGCACGAGGCTGTGGTCGGTGGTGAGCCGGGTGAGCACGCCGTCGCGGTACAGGTGCGCGCGGCTGTCGCCGACGTGCGCGACGACGACCCGGCCGTCGCGGGTGAGCACCGCGGCGGTGCAGGTGGTGGCCATGCCACGCAGCGCGGGGTCGGCCGCGGCGGCGGCCCGCACGGCGGCGTCGGCCGCGGCGAGCGCGGCGGCGAGGCCGGCGTCGGGCAGCGCGTCCTCCCCCGCGGCCCGGCCCGCGGCGAGGCGTGCGGTGACCTCGGCGACGGCCAGCCGCGCGGCGGTGGCGCCGCCGTTGCCACCGCCGACGCCGTCGGCCACCACCAGCGCGTCGGGGCCGGCGTACCCGGCGTCCTGGTCCTCGCCCCGGGGGCCGGCCAGCGAGGCGGCGGCCGGGTCGAGCACGAGCCGGTCGAGCCCGGGGCCCGCGGGCCGCGGGGCGGGCGGGCCGCCCGGCGCGTGTGCCGCGGGGAACCACGGCAGCGGCACGGAGGGGGCGGTCACGGGCGACAGCATGGACCGCCGCGGCCGCCCGGGGACAGGAACGGCACGCGCCGCCCGCGGGGTGCGTCCCCGCGGGCGGCGCGACCTGCGGAGAACGGGTCAGACCACCGGGGCCCGGTAGGCCTCCCACGCGTTGCTCATCCGGGCGACCTGGCCGGCCGAGAACGTGTTCATGCAGAAGTCCTCGGTGTAGTCCATGAAGTTGGTGATCGGGTCGAGGCCCGGGTCGCGGGGGCAGCTGTCGCGGCCGGCGTCGGCCTCGCACTCGAACGCGGGGCCGGCCTCGGCCGGGGTGTCGGGCACATAGTCGCCGGGGCCGGTGCAGCCGCCCTGGAAGGTGTGGAACAGCCCGAGCCAGTGGCCGACCTCGTGGGTGCCGGTGTCGCCCTCGGCGTAGGGCGCGGCGGTGCCGCCGGGCATCGACTCGTCGAGGATGACGACGCCGTCGCGCCACAGCTGGCCGCCCTTGGCCGACTGCGGGAACGTCGCGTAGCCGAGCAGCCCGCCGCCGATCGGGGCGACGTAGACGTTGAGGGTGGCCGGACCGCCCTCGCGCAGCGCCGTCTTGGCGGCCCGCTCCTCACGGCTGCCCGGCTCCAGCGCGGCCCAGGCCGGGTTGGCGACGTAGTCGGTGTCGGCGGGGTCGTACACGAAGCGGAACGGGCTGTCGGGGGACGCCGCGGCGGCGCCGGTGCCCGCGTAGGCGTCGTTGAGCACGGCGACCTGGGCGGCGATCTGCCGATCGCGCAGCGCCTTCTGCTCCGGGGACAGCGGCGCGGGGGTGATCACGTGGAAGACGGTCTCGATCGTCACCGAGCCCGCCGGCAGGACCGGGCGGGTCTTCGGCTTGCCGAGGGCGGCGGCCTGGTCGGCGGAGACGGCGTTGGGCTCGCCTCGGGTGGCGCCGGGACGGACCCGCGCCTCCTCGGGACCGTGCGAGACGTCGTCGGCGTGCACGTCACCGGCGTGCGGGTCGGTGCACGGGGCGACGTCGGCGGGCAGGGCGGCGACCGTGCCGGCCGCCGGGGCGGTCGTCAGGGCCAGCGCCACCGCGGCGCCGAGGGTGAGGGCGGTCCGGCGCAACCGGGTCATGGGTTCCTCCGCAGGGGGTGGGACGGGTGCGCGGAGCCAAGCACAGGCGGAACCGGCCGGTTCCGCCGGGCGTGTCGCAGATCACCCGATCCGTCACCGTGCGTGACGGTCGCGGCCCCCCGTCGTCAGCCCGCGTCGGCGGCCGCGGTGTGCGCGGCGACCGCCGCGGCCAGCGGTCCGTGCACCGCCGGCGGCAGCGCGTGCCCCATCCCGGGCACCGTGACCAGCCCGGCACCGCCGACCACCGCGGCGAGGTGCGCGGCGTGCGGCGGCGGGTTGACCGGGTCCTCGGGCGCCTCGACGACGAGAGTGGGCACCGTGACGGCGGCGAGCTCGGCGCCTCGGTCCAGGCCGGACTGGTCGGCCAGCGCGTGCGCCACCGGCCCGCGGACGCTGCCGGCGTGGTCCATCGCCCGCTCCTCCAGGGCGCGGAACCAGCCGGCGTCGACGGGCAGCACGCCGCCGCTCAGCAGGCGCCAGTGCTCCACCCGCCAGTCGAGCTCGGCCGCCCGGTCGCGGTCGCCACCCATGGTCTGCCAGTACGCGAGCAGCTCGGGCGCGGGACCGGGGAGCTCCCCCGTCCCGGCGACGTCGGCGAGGCCGGCGCCGAGTGCGGAGGTGCACAACACGGTGGCGCTGCGGAGCCGGTGCGGGGCGTCGAGCAGGAGCAGCTGGATGAGGGTGCCGCCCATCGACATGCCCACGACGTGCGCACGCTCGATCCCGAGGGCGTCGAGGACGGCGACGGCGTCGCGCGCGAGGTCGGCGATCGCGTAGGGCACCCGGTCGAAGACGGCGGAGCTGCGGCCGGTGTCGCGGTGGTCGTAGCGGATGACCCGGTGCCCGGCGGCCAGCAGGTCGACCAGCTCCTCGGGCCACAGGACGCCGCTGGCGTTGGCGCCCATGACCAGCAGCAGTGGCGGCGCGGCCGGGTCGCCGCGCTCCTCGGCCCACAGCTGCACGCCCTCGCCTGCGGTCACCCGGTGCTCCGTCGTCCTCACGGCCTGCAGCGTGCCCCGGGGCGGGAGCCGCTGTCGCGCCGATTCGGTCGTTGAGTTAGGGATAACGGTCGAGTGCCCGTGTGCCGCCGGGAGGTCGACCTCGCCGCGCGGTGCCCGACCTCGCGCTGCGGGGCGAGGTCGGGCACCGCGGGGTGCGGCCGGGCCGGGAGACTGGGCCGGTGACGAGCGCGGGGAGCGGCCACGCGGCCGGCCGGGACCAGGAGAGCAGCACGGCGCACGCCGTCCCGCGGGAGGCCGCCGACGGCCCGCCGCCGTGGGTGGCGGTGTGCGGCACCCCGGTCGCCGTCGTCCAGGGCGCGTGGGGCGGCCGGCGCGGGCTCGGCTCCGGCGACGTCTGCCCGCGCTGCCGCGAGCTCGCCCCCGCCTGAGCCGGGGCCGGGCGGGCGTCCTGGCTCACCGCCGCGCGTCCTGGCTCACCGCCGGCCGTGAGCCAGGACGCCGCACGATCAGGCGGCCTGGTCATGCGCGGGCGGGCGCCGGCTCCTCGTCGTCGTCCGGCTCGGCCACCGTGGCGCCGGGCAGCCGGACGGTGAACACCGTCGCCCCCGGGCGGCTGGCCACCGACACCGTCCCGCCGTGCCCCTCCACCACCGCGGTCACGATCGCCAGCCCCAGCCCCGTGCTGCCGGCGGCGCGCGAGCGGGAGGAGTCGCCGCGGGCGAACCGCTCGAACACCCCGGCCTGCAGCCCCTCGGGGACGCCCGGCCCGTCGTCGGCCACCTCGAGCACCGCGTCGGTCCCCTGCGTGCGCAGCCGGGTCGTCGCCGTCGTGCCGGGCGGGGTGTGGGTGCGCACGTTGGCCAGCAGGTTGGCGAGCACCTGGTGCAGCCGCGCGGCGTCGCCGGGCACCAGCACCGCCCCCGGCGGCAGGTCCACCCGCCAGCGGTGTCCCGGCCCCGCGGCGTGGGCGTCGCTGACGACGTCGAGGACCAGCCCGGTCAGGTCGACGTCGTCGCGGGCGAGCTCCCGGCCGGCACCGGCACCGGCGCCCGCGCCGGCGTCGAGGCGGGCGAGCAGCAGCAGGTCGTCGACCAGGCCCGACATCCGCACCGCCTCGGCCTCCACCCGGCGCAGCGAGGCGTCGACCTCCTCGGGCAGTCCCCCGCGGCGGCGCACCAGCTCGGTGTAGCCGCGGATCGAGGTGACCGGCGTGCGCAGCTCGTGGCTGGCGTCGGCGGCGAAGCGGCGCAGCCGGGTCTCCGACGCCTGCCGGGCGGCGATGCCGGACTCCACCGAGTCGAGCAGCCGGTTGAGCGCGGCGCCGACCCGGCCGACCTCGGTGCGCGGGTCGGTGTCGGCGGCCGGCACCCGGTCGGGCAGCCGCACCTCGCCGCTGGACAGGGGCAGCTGTGCCACCCGCCCGGCGGTGGCCGCCACCCGGTGCAGCGGCCGCAGCGTCCGGCCGATCACCGCCGAGCCGACGACGCCCGCCGCCAGCAGCCCGAGCAGGCCCGCGGCCACCTCGACGACGACCAGCCGCAGCAGCGCCGCCCGCACCGACGCCAGCGGCAGGCCGGTGACGAGCACCTCGCCGGCCACCTCCCCGGCGTCCCCGGTGGCCACGACGCGGTAGGCGCCGAGCGGGCCGAGGTCGACCGTGCGCGGCTCGCCGTCGGCGGGGACGCGGGCCAGCGCGGCGGCCTCGGCGGCGGTCAGCGCCTCGCCGTCGCCCTCCTTGCCGATGACGGCGGCCTCGGTGACCACGCCGTCGACGACCCGGGCGCCGAGCGTGCCGTCGCCCTGGCCGGGGGTGAGCAGGAACCCCGGCCCGGTCCCGTCCCGGCCGGGCCCGTCCCCGGGGTCGTCGTCGGCCTGGGTGTCGTCGGCCTGGGTGGAGCGGGCGACGGCGGCGGCGAGCCGGTCGTCCACCTGCCCGAGCAGCTCCCCGCGCACCGCGGTGGTGGCCGCGACCCCGACGACGGCCAGCACGACCGCGAGCGGGACCAGGAAGGCGCACAGCAGCCGGGTGCGCAGCGACCGCGGCCGACGGAGGTCCATGGCAGCCACGGTGCGCGCCGATCCTGCACGCCCGCTGGGCGCCGGGCGGGAGTCGGCTGGACGGCGACCGCTCCGACCCGGCGGCGGGCTGCCGGGTGCCGGGCCGGGTGTCATCGTCGGGCCGTGCAGACGGAGACGGAGGCCGGGACCGCACCTGGCGGCACCCCCGCCGGCCTGACCGCCACCGAGGCCCGGGAGCGGCACCGGCGCGGCGAGGGCAACGTCGCGGTCAGCGCGTCCGCCCGCGGCTACGCCCGCATCCTGCGGACCAACGTCCTCTCCTTCTTCAACGTCGTGCTGTTCACCATCGGCGCGGCGCTGCTGGCGCTGGGCCGCTACAGCGACGCGTTCACCAGCGTCGGCCTCGGCCTGGTCAACGCCGCGATCAGCGCGGTCCAGGAGATCCGGGCCAAGCGCAAGCTCGACCGGCTGCAGCTGCTGGCCCGCGGCACGGTCACCGTGGTCCGCGACGGCGTCGCCGCCGAGGTGCCGCCGGAGGAGGTGGTGCGCGGCGACGTGCTGCGGCTGCGCCCGGGCGCGCAGGTCGTCGTCGACGGGCCGGTGCTCGCCGGGCGGCTGGAGGTCGACGAGTCGCTGCTCACCGGCGAGTCCGAGGCGCTGCCGAAGGAGCCCGGCGACGCGCTGCTGTCGGGCTCCTTCGTCGTCGGCGGCGGGGGGACGATGCTCGCCCGCGACGTCGGCGCGGCCTCCTACGCCGGCCGGCTGACCGCCGAGGCGCGGCGGGAGTCCACCGACCGCACACCCCTGCAGCGGCGCATCGGCTTCGTCGTCCGGCTGGTCATGCTCCTGGTGGCGCTGATGAGCGTGACGATCCTGGCCCAGGCCGCGCTGGAGGGCTTCACGCTGGTGCGCACGGTGCAGACCACCGCCGTGCTCTCGGGCCTGGTGCCCTACGGGCTGTTCTTCCTCGTCGCGGTCGCCTACACCGTCGGGGCCGCGCGCAGCGCCGGGCGCGGGGCGCTGGTGCAGCAGGTGAACGCGGTGGAGTCGGTGAGCAACGTCGACGTCGTCTGCACCGACAAGACCGGCACCCTGACCACCGGCCGGCTCTCGCTCGCCGAGGTGCGCCCGGCCGGGCCGCTCGACGACGCCGCCGTCCGCCGGGTGCTCGGCACGCTCGCCGCCAGCACCCCCGCCTCCAACCTGACGACGACGGCGCTGGCCGCGGCGCTGCCCGGGCAGCCGGTGCCGGTGATCGAGGACGTGCCGTTCTCCTCGGCGCTGCGGTGGAGCGCGCTGCGCACCGCCGACGCCGTGCTGGTGCTGGGCGCGCCGGACACCCTGGCCCCGCGGCTGTCGGGACCGCCGCTGGGCGGGCCGGTACGCGAGCTCGCCGGCCGGGGCCTGCGGGTGCTGGTGCTCGCCCGCGCGGCCGCGGACGCGCCGCTGCGCGACGGCGCCGGCCGCCCACTTCTGCCGGCGCTGGAGCCGCTGGCCGTGGTGGCACTGGCCGACGAGCTGCGCCCCGGCGTGCCGGAGACCCTCGCCCGGCTCACCGCCGACGGGATCGCGGTGAAGGTGGTGTCCGGGGACGACCCGCGCACCGTCGCCGCCCTCGCCCGCCAGGCCGGCCTCGAGCCCGGCGAGCCGGTGGCCGGCCCCGCGCTGGAGGGGCTGTCGGAGGCGCAGCTCGACGACGTCGTCGCGCGCACCACGGTGTTCGGCCGGGTGGCGCCGGAGCAGAAGGAGCGGCTGGTCGACGCGCTGCGCCGGCGGGGCCGCTACGTGGCGATGGTCGGCGACGGGGTCAACGACGCGCGTGCGCTCAAGCGGGCCCAGGTCGGGGTGGCGATGGCCAGCGGGAGCGCCGTCACCCGCGACGTCGCCGACATCGTGCTCACCGGCGACTCGCTGGCCGCGCTGCTGCCCGCGGCCCACGAGGGCCGGCGGATCATCGCCGGGATCGGCACCTCGATGCAGGTGTTCCTCGCCCGGGTCGGCACGCAGGGGCTGGTGATCCTCGCCGTCACGATGCTCGGCCTGGGGTTCCCCTACTCCCCCGCCAACGTCGGGCTGACGCTGCTCACCGTCGGCCTGCCCACGCTGTTCCTCACCGCCTGGGCGCGCCCGGCGCGGCCGGACCCGCACCTGCTCACCACGCTGTGGCGGTTCGTGGTCCCGGCGATGCTCGTGACGGCGGCCGGCGGCGTCGCCGTCTACGCCCGGCACTACCGGCAGCTGCTCACCGACTTCACCGACTCGACGCCGCCGTCGTCCGTCGTCGCCGCGTTCGAGGACTACACGGGCCTGTCCTCCGACGACGTCGGTTTCGCCGAGGCGGCGGCGACGATCGGGGCGCAGACCGCGCTGTCGACGTTCGTGTCGTACGCGGCGTTCCTGCTCATCCTGTTCATCGCGCCGCCGAACCGCTGGTTCGCCGCCTGGACCCGGCCCTCGGGCGACCGCCGCCCGGCGCTGCTGGTGCTGGCGCTGGTCGCCGTCTTCTCCGCGGGGCTCTTCTGGCCGGCGTTCACCGACTACTTCGGGCTCACCGACGCCGCCGAGCCGGTGTTCCAGACGGTGCTGCCGGCGCTGCTGCTGTGGTTCGCCGTGCTCACCGCGGTCTACCGGCTGCGGCTGCTCGAGCGGGCGCTGGGCCTGACCGGCGCGCTCAGCCCGCCGGGCGCCCCAGCAGGTCGGCCAGGGTGAGCCGGTCGGCCCGCGCGCGGTCGACGACGAGCACGTCCCCGGTGCCGGCGCCGGGCAGGTAGCGCTCCCAGCGGCCGGCGTGCCGGCGCATCCGGCCCTCGGGGATGCGCCGCCCGCGGATGCGCTGGCCGTCGGCGGCGTCGGCGGCCGACACGTCGAGCAGGACCAGCCGCACCCCGCGGCCGGCCAGGGCGGCGGCCCGCAGCACGACCGGCCGCCACGAGCGGCTGGTCCACGGGTCGGTGAGCACGACCGCCGGCGCCGGGCCGACGACCGCCGCGAGCACCCGCAGGCGGTGCGCGGCGTGCACCAGCGGCCGCACGTAGCGGTAGGGCACCAGCTGACCGGTGCGCCAGCGGGCGGCGACGTCCTCGGAGTCGACGGCGGTGACGCCGTCCACCCCCGGGCCGAGCAGGCGGCGGACCAGCGTGGTCTTGCCGCTGCCGGGCAGCCCGCCGACGACGACGAGCGTGCGGGCGGGCGGCGCGGCGAGCGCCCCGGGGCCGGGAGCGGTCCCGGGGGCGGGCACGGGGGCGGTCATGGCGGTGGTCACGGGTCCCTCCTCGGGCGCCGGCGTCGGGCGCGGCCCGTCCGGCGTGGCGGGGGACGGTACCGCCGCGGCCCGGCCGGCAGCCGGTCCGCGGACGCGGCGTCTGCCTGCACCAACGCGCAGCGGGGCCCGCGCGTCCCCGGCGACGCCGCGGCGCCGTCCCCCCGGGGGAGGACGGCGCCGCGGGCGGTGCGGGGTCAGTCGTCGGTGTCGTCCGCGCCCGGGCCGCCGCGGCCGCCGAACCCGCCGGAGCCGCCAGGGGCGCCGAGGTCGGTGGACTCGACCAGCTCGGCGATGCGGCTCTCCAGGTCGGCGGCGCGCTCGTCGGCCTCCTCCTGGGTGAGCCGGCCGTCGGCGACGGCCTCGTCGAGCCGCTCCTGCGCGGCCTGCACGAGGGCGGCGGTGAGGTCCTCGACGGCGACGCCCTGGTCGGCGGCGACGGTGGCCAGGCTCGCGTCGTCGGCCTCCAGCGCGGTGCGCAGCTCGTCCTCGGACAGCCCGAGGGTCTCCGCGGCGACGGACAGGCCGGCGCCGAAGCCAGGACCGCCGTGCCCGCCCCGCCCGCCGACGCCGGCGTCGCTGAGCGTCGTGGCCACCTCGTCGGCCTGCTCGGCGGTGATCGAGCCGTCGTCGACCAGCCCGGTGAGCGCGCCGCGGATGCGCTCCTCGGCGGAGGTGACGGCGGCCGTCGGGGGATCGTCGTCGGCGGCCATGGCGGGGGCGGCGAGGCCCAGGCCGCCGACGGCCAGGGCGCCGGCCGCGGTGGCGAGCACGATCTTCTTGCGCACGGGGAGCTCCTCGGGCGGGTGGCCGGCAGGTCCGGCCCTCGTCGTCGAGGCTCGGCGCGGTTCCTGTGCCGGACCTGTCAGGCGCCCGTGGCGGGACTGTGGACCCGGGAGCCGAGCACGGCCGCGGTGTTGGCCAGCACGACCACCCCGATGCCCGCCCACTCGTGCAGGTGCAGGGCCTGGCCGAGCAGCACGGTGCCGGCGAGGGCGGCCCACACCGGGTGGGCGCTGCACAGCACGGCGAAGGCGCGCGGCGTCACCCAGCGCAGCGCCACCAGGTCGGCGGCGTAGGGCACCGCCGAGGCGAGCACCCCCGCGGCGACGGCGTAGGCCAGCGGCGCGCCGGTCAGCCGCTCCTGCACGACGAGCACGACGACGACGGGCGTGACCGCCAGCGCGCACAGCGCCGTGGCCACCGCGGGTGCCTGCAGGCCGGGCAGCCGGGCGCCGGCGACCCGGTTGAGCCGGATGTAGGCCGCCCAGCAGGCGGCGGCCGCGAGTCCCAGGCCGATGCCGGTCCAGTCGCCGGCGCCGCCGGGCAGCACGAGCAGCCAGACGCCGGCGGCCGCGGTGAGCGCCACCGCCAGGTCGCGGCGCGAGCGCGAGGCGGCCAGCGCGACGGCGAGCGGGCCGAGGAACTCCAGCGTCACCGCCAGGCCCAGGCCGATCCGCTCGATCGCCGAGTACAGCGCCAGGTTCATGCCGCCGAAGACGGCCGCGAGCGCCAGCACCGGCCACCACTGCGCCCAGGTCATCCGGTGCAGGGCGGGGCGGGCCAGCGGCACCAGCACCGCCGCGGCCACCCACTGCCGCACCGCGACGACGCCCGCCGGGCCGACCGCCGGGAAGGCGGACGCGCCCAGCGCCGCGCCGACCTGGTTGCTCAGCGAGCTGGCGAGCAGCGTCGCGGTGCCGCGGGCGGTGCGGGCGCGCGGGGCGGCGGTCGGGGCGGGCGCGGTCACCTGTCCCATCCTGGGCACGCCGCCGGCCCGGGGGAAATGCCGGTGTCGCGCCCGGCGATACGGTCGGCGTATGGATCCGGAGGTGCGGCAGCTGAGGGCGCTGCTCGCCGTCGTCGACACCGGGACCTTCACCGCGGCCGCCGACGCGCTGTCCACCACGCAGGCGTCGGTGTCGCGCACGGTGGCCGCGCTGGAGCGGGCGCTGGGCGTGCGGGTGCTGCACCGCACCACCCGCGAGGTCGCGCTCACCCCCGCCGGGCACGGCGTGGTGGCGCACGCCCGCCGGGTGCTGGAGGAGGTCGCGGCCATCCGCCGGGCGGCCGAGCGGGCACGCGGCGAGCTGCGGGTGGGCTACGCCTGGGCGGCGCTGGGCCGGCACACCACCGCCGTGCAGCGGGCCTGGGCCGCCGCCTCGCCCGGGGCCGCGCTGGTGTTCGTGCAGTCCAACACCCCCACCGCCGGGCTCACCGAGGGCCTGGCCGACGTCGCGGTGCTGCGCCGCCCGGCGGCCGACCCGCGGCTGCGCACCGCCCGGCTCGGCGAGGAGCGGCGGTTCGCCGCGCTCGCCGCCGACGACCCGCTGGCCCGCCGCCGCAGCCTGCTGCTCGCCGACCTCGCCGGCCGGGTGCTCGCCTCCGACGGCACCACCGGCACGACGACGGCGTCGCTGTGGACCGCGCCGCACGAGCCGGCCGCCATCCGCGACGTCCGCGGCGTCGACCCGTGGCTCACCGCGATCGCCGCGGGCCAGGTCGCCGGGGTGACCGCCGAGGCCACCGCCCGCCAGCACCCGCGGCCCGGGGTGGCCTACCGGCCGCTGCGCGACGCGCCCCCGGTGCCGGTGGACCTCGCGTGGTGGGCCGATGCCCCGCCGCCGGGGCTGCCGCGGCTGCTGGACCTCGCCCGCGCCCGCTACGCCCGCGGCTGACCGCCCAGCCGTCCGCTCAGCCGGCCGCGGGCTCGGGCAGCACCGTGCAGGTGCCGGCCGGGACGAAGACGGCGGTGTGCCCGTCGGCGTCCCAGCGGACGACGTAGGGCGGCCCGCCGCGCTCCCCGCGGACCTCGAGCACGGTGCCGGTGCGCTCCGGCTCTCCCTGGTGGGTGGACCGGACGCAGATCCGGTCCCCGACGCGTGCCTCCACGGCGACCTCCAGCGGTGCGGACCAGCCGTGCCCCGAGCGTGCTCCCGCCACCGCGGACGGGCAAGGCCCGCCGCCGCGACCCGTCCGGCAACACGGCGTTCACGCAACTGCCAGGAACGCGGCGCAGGCTGCGGCCGTGAGCGCCGTCCGCCGCCCCGGGCCGGGCGCCCGCGCGCGCCGGCCGGCCGCACCGCCGGTGGCCCTGCTGGTCGCGCTGCCGGTCGTCGTGGCGCTGCTCGGCGGCAGCGCGGCGACGCGCGTGGACACCGCCTCGTCCTCCCCCGCCGGGACCACGACGGCGACGAGCAGCACGACGACCGGCACGACGGCGACCAGCAGTACGGCGACCACCGCGACGACGGCACCCGACCCGGCCGGGCCGCCGACGCGGGCCGCCGTCCAGGACCGGGTGGTGCCCGTGGACACCGGCGCCGTGCTCGCGGCGGTCGACGCGGCGGCCGCGACGGCCCGCGGCTCGGTGGCCCTGGCCGTCGTCGGCCCCGGCGGCGAGGACGTCGTCACCGGGCCCGCGGCCGGTGAGGCCGTGCCCACCGCCTCGCTGGTCAAGCTGCTCGTCGTCGGCCGGCTGCTGCAGCTCGGCGCCGAGGGCGCGGTGACGCTGACCGGCACCGACCTCGGCCGCATGGAGCGGGCGGTCGTGCGCTCCGACGACACCGCGATGAGCCTGCTGTGGGACCGCTTCGGCGGCGCCGCGCTCGTGACCGACGCCGCCGCGGCGGCCGGCCTGTCCGCCACCGCTCCCCCGGCCGAGGCGGGGCAGTGGGGCGAGGCGACCACCAGCGCGGCCGACGTCGCCCGGCTGCTGGCCGGCCTCGAGACCACCTTCGGGGCGGGGCCGGCGCAGACGCTGCTCGGCTGGATGCGGGCCACCTCGGCGACCGCGGCCGACGGCTTCTCCCAGGCCTTCGGGCTGCTCGCCGGGACCTCCGGGGTGGCGGCCAAGCAGGGGTGGATGTGCTGCGTCGGCGGCACCCGCCAGCTGCACTCGGCCGGCGTGCTCGCCGACGGCACCGTCGTCGTGCTGCTCGGCGACTTCCCGGCCTCGACGTCGTGGGGCCGCGCCCGCACCGCCCTGGACACCGCCGCCGCGGCGGTGCTCGCCGCGCTCGCCTGACCGGCAGGCGGCTCCCCGCCGGCACCCAGGTCGCCCCCAGGGACGGCGGCGAGGGTGCGAGGGCATGGACGCGGACCGGCCCGCCTGGCTCTTCGACCCCTCCGCCACGCGCACCCTCGTGCTCACCCGGCGCCCGCCCGGCGGCCGCGCCGTCGACGACGTGGTGTCCGACCTCGTGTGGACCGAGGTGGTGCGCCTGCTCCGCTGGGCGACCGCCGGGTCCACCGGGCCGGCGCACCTGCGCACCGGCGCGCTGTGGCGGCTGGCGGCCGAGGGCGCGGCGCTGCTGCGCCGGATGCCGGTGCTGTGCGCGGAGACCGGGCAGCCCTGGTCGGTGCTGCCGCCCACCCCGCCGGCCCCGGGCACCCCGCCGGCGCGGCAGGTCGAGGTGGTCGCCGGCCGCCTGGCCCGGCTGCTCGCCGCCTCCGGCCCGGCCCCGGTGACGCTGCCCGCGCTGGCCGCGGAGGTGGACGCGCTGGGCGAGGCGGCCGTGCAGGCGATCGCGGCGTCCTCCTTCGCCACTGGCAGTGCCTTCATGTAACGATGTATCGTTACCGTCATCCGATACGTCAGGAGGACGCAATGAACTCGCACCCCTTCGAGCCCCCCGAGGGCTCCGCTCCCTGGCCCGGCCGGCACCCCGGCTGGGGCGGTCGCCGGCGCGGCCGTGAGGACTGGGCCGCCCGGTGGGGCGGCATGCCGGCCGGCGGCCCGTTCGGCGGCCCGTTCGGCGGCCCGTTCGGCTTCGGCCCCGGCGGGCCGGGCCGGGGCGGGGACCCCGAGGCCGGCCCCGGCCCCCGCCACGGGCACGGCCGCGGACACCGCGGCGGCCCCGGCTTCGGCTTCGGCGGTCCCGAGGGCCCCGGCTTCGGCCCCGGCTTCGGGCCCGGCGCTCGCGGCCGGCGCGGGCGCGCCCCGCGCGGCGACGTCCGCGCCGCCGTGCTCATCCTGCTCGCCGAGCAGCCCATGCACGGCTACCAGCTGATGCAGGCCATCGGCGAGCGCAGCGGCGGGCGCTGGACCCCCAGCCCCGGCGCGATCTACCCGACGCTCGCCCAGCTCGAGGACGAGGGCCTGGTCAGCGTGACCGCCGACGCCGGCCGCAAGCTCGCCACCCTCACCGACACCGGCCGCGCGGCGGTCGAGCAGCTGCGCGGCACCGGCGCCGACCCGTTCGCCGGTGTCCAGGCCGCCGCCCCCGGCACCGACCTGCGCGGGCTGCTCGAGCAGGTGCACGGCGCGGTCCGCCAGGTCACCCGCACCGGCAGCGAGGCCCAGCTCGCCGCCGCGGCCGACGTCCTCGCCCAGGCCCGCCGCGCGCTGTACCTGCTGCTCGCCGAGGGGCCGGAGACCGCGGGCGACGACGGCGACCCGCAGGCGCCCGACGCCTGACCCGCCCGGTCCCCGCCGCCCCGGGCGCGCCGTGTGCACGCACCGCGCCCGGGGCGGCCCTCCCGCCGCGCCGTGTGCACACGGCGCGCGCCGGGGTCACGCGGCGCCGTCGAGGACCTCCCGCAGCCGGGCCGCGAAGGCCTCCGGCTCGCCGGTCTGGCCGTACTCGCCGCCGAGGAACCCCGCGTGCCCGCCGGGGAAGACCACCGGCTCGGTGCCCAGCCGCGCGGCCATGCCCTCGCCGCCCCGGTGCGCGAGCTCCCCGGCCGACTCCTCCCCCACCGCCAGCACGATCCGCACGGGCGCCGCGCGCAGCGCCTCGACGTCGTGCTCGTGGTGGCTGCTGGCGACCAGGTTCTGGCCGAGCATGACGTCGTCGCGCGAGCCGTCGTCGCCGGCCGGCAGGCCGAACGCGGCCGGGTCGGGCATCGGCCCGAGGTCGGCCGGCACCGGGCCGCGGTGCGAGACCAGCCGGATGAACCCCGCCATGCCGGCGCCGAAGCCGTCGCGGGCGTAGGCGTCGGCCACCGCGTGGGTGGCCGCCGAGGCCTCCGCGCGGTCGGGCAGCACCGGGATCGACGGCGGCTCGTGCGCCACGAGCGTGCGCACTAGCTCCGGGCGGTGGACGACCAGCTCGAGGGCGTTGACGGCGCCGCCGCTGCTGGCGAAGACGTCGACCGGGCCGCCGCCGGCCGCCTCGATGACGGCGGCCAGGTCGCCCGCGTGCTCCTGCGGCGTGCTGCTCGTCGCGCCGTCGGTGCGGCGGCTGCGCTCGGAGCCGCGCGGGTCGTAGGTGACGACGGTGCGGTCGGGGAAGGAGCCGGACAGCGTGCCGAAGCCGGCGGCCGCCATCGGCGAGCCGACGAGGAGCAGCGGCGGGGCGGGCATGCTGCCGGGGGCGGCGGGGCGCACGTCCCAGGCGAGCTCGGCGCCGGGGACGGTCAGGGTCGCGCTGCGGATCTCGCGGGTCGGGGTGGTGGTCACGGGGGCCTCCGGGTGCCGGGACGTGGGGTGGTGCAGCAGAGACGCCCGGCGCGGCCGCATCTCATCGGTCCTGCGCGTCATCGGTCCGTGCGGACCTGCCGCGCCGCGGCCGCCGTGCCACGCTCCGGCATGGCCTTCGACCTCCACCGCGCCGACGGCGAGGTGCTCCGCTTCGACGACGCCGCCCGCTTCAGCTTCACCGCCACCGGCCACCTCGTCGTCTACGACTCGCACGGCAACAAGACGCTGTTCAGCCACCACAGCTGGAACTGGCTGGAGGAGCCGGTCGCGCCGCCCCGCCCTCGCGGCTGAGGCGCCGGCGCACACCGTCGGACCCGGGTGACCCGTCCCGGCCCCCGTTCCGGGCCACCGGCGTCCACCGGTCCCCGGTGATGTGCGGTTCCGGCGCATCCGCGCACCGGAACGCGCCCCGAGGGCACATCACCCCGCCCCGCCGGCCGAGCGGGTGCGCGGACGCCGCGCTCCCGGCCCCGGGATGCGGCGCCGGCGCACACCGTCGGACCCGCGCGGCCCGTCCCGGCGCCCGTTCCGGGCCACCGGCGTCCACCGGTCCCCGGTGATGTGCGGTTGCGGCGCATCCGGCCGCCGGAACGCGCCGCGACCGCACATCACCCGGCCCGGGACCGGGAACGCGGCCCGGCGCGGGGTCCGGCAGAGTGGCCCGCGTCGGGTCGGCGACCGGGAGGACGGCGGGATGAGCGCAGCGGCACGCCTGGGCGGGCTCCTCGCGGACGCGGCCCTGGGGCTGCCGCTGCGGGCCACCCGCTACACCGTCGAGCGCGGCGTCGCCGTTCCCGTGCCCGACGGCGTCACGTTGCTCGGCGACCACTACCGCCCCGCCGCGGCGTCCGGCCCGCTGCCGGTCGTGCTCATCCGGCTGCCCTACGGCCGCGCCGGGCTGCTGGCGCACGCCCTGGCCGCGCCCTTCGCCCGGCGCGGGTTCCAGGTCTTCGTGCAGTCGACCCGCGGCACCTTCGGCTCGGGCGGGCACTTCCGGCCGTTCACCACCGAGCGCGAGGACGGCCTGGCCACCCTGGCGTGGCTGCGCGCGCAGGACTGGTGCGACGGCCGGGTGGCCATGACCGGCGCCAGCTACTTCGGCCACACCCAGTGGGCGGTGGCCCCCTACGCCGACCCGCCGCTGGTCGCGGTCTCCCCGCACGTGACCGCCGCGCGGATCACCACCGCCTTCTACGACCACGGGGCGCCCGGCCTGGAGAACGCGCTGCGCTGGTCGGTGGCCATCGGGCGGCAGGAGGCCGGCGGGCTGCCCGGCCCGCTGAACCCGCGCCTGCGGGCGCGGGTGGACCGGGCGCTGCGGCTGCTCCCGCTGCAGGCCGCCGACACCGCCGCCGTCGGCGCGCCCGTGCCGTTCTGGCGCGACTTCACCGGCCACGCCGCCCCCGGCGACCCGTTCTGGGCCGTCGCCGACCACGACGGCGCCGACCTCTCCCGCATGCCGCCGGCCAACATGGTCACCGGCTGGTGGGACCTGTTCGCCGCCGCCCAGCTCACCGACGTCACCCGCCTGCAGGCCGCGGGCGTCCCGGTCCGCCTCACCGTCGGGCCCTGGCTGCACGGCGACCCGGCGGAGCTGCGGGAGGCGGTGCGCACCGACGTCGCCTGGCTGCGCCACCACCTCCAGGGCGGCCCGGCGCCCTCGGGCGCGCCGGTGCGGCTGTACCTGCAGCAGGCCGGCACCTGGCTGGAGACGACGTCGTGGCCGCCGCCGGGCACCCGCGCCGAGGTGCTGCACCTGCGCGCCGACGGCACCCTCACCGGCGGCGCCGGGACGCCGGGCGAGGCGCCGCGCACCTTCACCCACGACCCCGCCGACCCGACGCCGACCGTCGGCGGCCCGCTGCTGGAGCGGCCCGGCAAGCAGGCCGACAACCGCGCCGTCGAGGCCCGCGACGACGTGCTCGTGTGGACCGGGCCGGTGCTGGAACGCGACCTCGACGTCGTCGGGCACGTCCGCGCGCGGGTCTCGGTGCGCCCGGAGCTGGCGCACGCCGACCTGGTCGTGCGGCTGTGCGACGTCGACCCGGCCGGGGTGTCGCGCAACGTCGTCGACGGCATCCGGCGGCTGGACCCGCGCTCGGTGCCGGCCGCCGACGTCGCCGTGGGCACCGACGGGGCGCTCGCCGTCGACGTGGAGCTCTTCCCCACCGCCTACCGGTTCCGCGCCGGGCACCGGCTGCGGGTGCAGGTGGCCGGCGGCGCGTTCCCGCGGTTCGCCCGCAACCTCGGCACCGGCGACCCGTTCGCGGTGCCGGCGTCGGGCCGCCCGTGCCGGTTCGAGGTCCTCGGCGACGCCGCGCACCCCTCGCGGATCGAGCTGCCCGTCCTGGGCTGAGCGGCCCCGGACACGCCACCGGCGCCCCCTCCCGTGTCGGGAGGGGGCGCCAGGTGACGTGCTGGAACGGCCCCCGTGCAGGGGCCCGGCCCGAGCGTCAGCGAGGGCCGGGGGGACGGGGGTCCTAGCCCGCGAGCTCGCCGGCCAGCTCGCCCTCGAACGCGTCCTGCACGACCTCGGCGCCGCCGGGGACGTCGGCCGGCCGCAGGATGAAGCTCTGCGTGCTCGGCGAGACGCCGGTCTCGAAGGCGTCGATCGGCACCAGCAGGCCGCTGGTGTCGACGTCGCTCAGCTCGCCGAACGCGGCGGTGACGCCCTCGCGGGTGAGGTCGCCGCTCTCGCAGGCCGCGGTGAGCACCTGGTTCATCACGTCGCCCATCGCGTACCCGAAGACCGCGCCGAGGCTCGGCGTCGTGTTCGGGTAGGCCGCCTGGTACTGCTCGAGCAGCTCGGGCTGGGCGTCCCACGCGGTGATCGGCGAGGCCACGTACAGGTGGTCCTTGAGCCACTGCGCCGACGGGCCCTGCAGCAGGCCCGGCGCGAACACCGGGTTGCTGCCGAGGATCGGCACGTCGAGCCCGGCCGCCTGCGCCACCGCGGCCGCCGAGGCGGTCTGCGCCGGCGCGACGGTCAGCACGATCGCGTTGACGCCCTCGGAGGCGAACTGCGTGATCTGCGCCGACATGTCCTGGTCGGAGGACTTGATCTGCGCCTCGACCACCTCCAGGCCGCGGGCCTCGGCCACCGCGCGGGTGCCGGCGAGACCGTTCTCGCCGTACTCGCCCTCGAAGTAGATGTGGCCGACCTTGTCGCCGTCGGCCAGCAGGCCCTGGTCGAACAGGTACTGGTAGCCGTTGGCCAGCTCGACGTCGTAGGTGGCGCCGAGGACGCCGGTGCCCGGGATCTCGGTGAGGGTCCGCGCCCACGCCGACGGGAAGTTGACCATCGAGTCGGCCTCGTACTCCGGCGCCAGCGCGGTGTTGATCGGCGAGCCGATCGTCTGCTGCATGGCCAGGACGTTGTCCTTCATGCCGCTGTAGAGCTGCACGCCCTGCTGCGGCACGTAGCCGGTGTCCTGGACGTCGAGCTCGACGTCGTAGGTGTCGCAGACCTGGTTGTCCTGCCAGTACAGCGTGTTGCCGTTGGTGATGTCGGTGCCGAGCGCGGCGAACACACCGGTCAGGTCGGTGAGGACGCCGAGGCGGATGGTGGTGCCCTCGACGCCGACGTCGGTGGTCACCTCGCTGGCCGAACCGCCGCCACCGCCGCCGCCCCCGCCGCTGTCCGGCGCCTTGGTGCTGCAGCCGGTGACGGCGACGACCGCCGCCGCCGTCAGGACGGTGGCCCCCCGCAGACGCGTACCTGCTCTCATCTGGTGCTGCTCCCTTGCGCTGGTGGATCGGACGGGTCGGTGTCGGTGGGACGGTCGGCCGCCGAGGCCGGGGAGGCGCTCGGGGATCCGCGGCCGGGGGCTCGCCCTCGGCGGCGGAAGCGGTTGGCGAAGCCGGCGAGGCCGCCGGGCTCGAAGAGGACGACGAGGATGACCGCGGCGCCGAACAGGTAGCGGGCGGCGATGCCCGCGGCGATGCCGCCCTCGCCCGGGGAGCTGACCAGCGGCAGCACGTCGGCGAACTGCTGGAACACCAGCGGCAGGGCGGTGACGAACGCCGCGCCGAGGGCCGCACCGGCCACCGAGCCGAGCCCGCCCAGCACGATCATCGCCAGGTACAGGATCGACACGGTCAGGCCGAAGGACTCCGGCGCGATGCTGCCGATGCTCAGCGCGTACATCACCCCGGACAGCCCGGCGTACATCGAGCTGACCAGGAACACCCGGGCCTTGTAGGCCTGGACGTTGACGCCCATGACCGACGCCGCGACCTCGCTGTCGCGCAGCGTCTGCAGCGCCCGGCCGGGCCGGCTGCGCAGCAGGTTGCGGGCGAAGACGTAGGCGGCGAGCGCGAGGACCAGGCCGAGGTACCAGAGGCGCTCGGCCTCGCGGAACGGCACGCCCAGGACGAACAGCTGCGGGTCGTCGTTGCCGAAGCTGAACCCGAACAGCGAGAACTCCGGCACCGAGCGGCCGTTGAACCCGCCGGTCACCGGCGTCCAGGTGTTGAGCACGTGGACGCCGATGAACACCAGGCCGAGCGAGGCGACGCCGAGGTAGATGCCGCGCAGCCGGGCCGCGATCGGGCTGAACAGCAGCCCCGCGAGGCCGGCGAGCAGCACGCCGACGACCATGCCGACGATCGGCGGCAGCCCGAGCCCGCGCAGCACCGCCCGGGTGCCCAGGCCGCCGGACTCCCCGGAGATGAACGTGTAGCTGACCGCGCCGACCGCCAGGAAGAACGCGTGCGCCAGCGACAGCTGGCCGGTGGTGCCCACCAGCAGGTTCAGCCCGATCGCGCCCACGATCGCCCCGGCGACGGCGAAACCGGTGCGCAGCCAGAACTCCTCCACGTACAGCGGGAGGACCAGCAGGAGGGCGAGCAGCGCGAGCAGCAGCAGCGGCTTGAGGAACCGCATCGGCGAGCGGGCCGCGCGGGCCGGCGCCGCGGCGCCGGTGCGGGTGGCGCCGGCCGGGGCGGAGAGGGTGTCAGACACGTGTCAGCTCCTTGGTCCCGAACAGGCCGGAGGGGCGGACCAGCAGCACGATGATCATCACGACGTAGGGGGCGACCTCGCCGAAGCCGCGGCCGAGGAAGGACAGCTGCTCCTGGTAGCCCGCGGCCATCGCCTCGGTGATCCCGATGAGCAGCCCGCCGACCAGCGCGCCGCCGGTGGAGTCCAGGCCGCCGAGGATCGCCGCGGGGAAGGCGCGCAGCGCCACCGTGTAGGCCGCGGCGCTCACGCCGGGCGTCGGGGCGCCGACGAGGAACAGCGCCGCCACCGCGGCGAGCACGCCGGCGACGATCCAGGCCAGCGCCGAGACCCGGCCCTGGCGGATGCCCATGAGCGCGGCCGCCTCGCCGTCCTCGGCCGAGGCGCGCATGGCCACGCCCCAGCTGGAGTACTTGAAGGCGACGAAGAAGGCGACGATGAGGATGCCGGCCACACCCATGGCGATGAGCCGGTTCTCGCTGATGCCGACGCCGCCGATGCGCACGGAGTCCCCGCCCCACGGGTGGGGCACGTTGAGGATGTCCGGGCCGATCTGCCGGATGAGCTCGGTGAGCAGGATGATGTCGACGCCGATGGTGACGATGGCGAGGCTGATCACCGGGGCGCCGCGCAGCCGGTTGATGATCAGCCGCTCCACCAGGAACGCCGCGAACGCGGTGATCAGTACGCCGACGAGCACGGCGGGCAGGAAGCCGAGGGGCTCCGACAGCCGGGCGATCGAGTAGGCGCCGAGCAGCAGCAGCGACCCGTGGGTGAAGCTGACGACCTCGCTGGCCTTGAAGATGATCACGAAGCCGAGCGCGATGAGCGCGTAGATGGCGCCCAGCGAGATGCCGTTGAGCAGCAGGGACAGGAACTGGGTCACGCCGGGCTCCCCGTGGCGTCGGTGGTGTGGGCGGCGGCCGCCTCGGCCGGGTCGGTCTCGGTGCCGGAGCCCAGGTAGGCGCGGATGACCTCGGGGTCGGACTGGACCTGCGCGGGGGTGCCGTCGGCGATGCGCCGGCCGAAGTCGAGGACGGTCACCCGGTCGGCCAGCGACATGACCATCCCCATGTCGTGCTCGACGAGGATCACCGAGATGCCCAGCGCCGCCCGGATCTCCCGGATCGCCCCCGCCATCCGCTCGGTCTCCTGGGCGTTCATGCCGGCCACCGGCTCGTCGAGCAGCAGCAGCCGCGGCTCGATGCACAGGGCGCGGGCCACCTCGACCCGCTTCTGGTCGCCGTAGGAGAGCACGCCGACGGGGGTGTGCAGCTTGTCGCCGAGGTCGAGGAACTCGGCGATCTCCCGGATCCGCTCGCCGTGCACCCGGCCCTCCCGGGTGGCGCGCGGGAGCCGCAGCCCGGAGGAGAGGAAGCCCGCCTTCGTCAGGTGGTGGCGGCCGAGCATGAGGTTCTCGGCGACGGTCTGCGCGCCCGACAGCGCGATGTTCTGGAAGGCGCGGGCCACGCCGACGCCGGCGATCTGGAACGGCCGCATGGAGCTCAGCACCGCGTCGCCGAAGCGCACCTCGCCGGAGGTGGCCCGGTAGACGCCGGACAGGACGTTGAACAGCGTCGACTTGCCGGCGCCGTTGGGGCCGATGACGGCGTGGATGGAGCCGGGCGCGACGGTGAAGGAGACGTCGTTCAGCGCCTTGATCGCGCCGAAGGCGACGCTGACGCCGTCGACCTCGACCGGCGGGACGTCGTCCCGGGTGGTGTCCCGGGTGCTGCCGGGCGCGGCGGCGCTCACGCCGTCCACCGCGAGAGGGTGCGGCGCGGGGCGGTGTCCTCCCGGCGGACCGGGGCGTCGCCGGTGTGGCCGAGGTAGAGGCGCTGCACCTCGTCGGTGGCGGCGAGCTCGCGGGCGTCGCCGGACAGCGAGACCCGGCCGACGTCGAGGACGTAGGCGCGGTCGGCGACGCCGAGGGCCATGGTGGCGTTCTGCTCGACCAGCAGCACCGCCGTCCCCTGGCGGTTGATCTCGGCGATGACCTCGCCGATCTGGCCGATGACGCGCGGCGCGAGGCCGAGCGAGGGCTCGTCGAGCAGCAGCAGGCGGGGGCTGGCCATCAGCGCGCGGCCGATGGCGAGCATCTGCTGCTCACCGCCGGACAGCAGGCCGGCCCGCTGCCCGGCGCGCTCGCGCAGCACCGGGAACAGGTCGTGCACGCGGGCGACGGCCTTCGCCTTGGCGGCGCGGTCGCGGTTGCCCATGCCGCCGGCGCGCAGGTTCTCCTCGACGGTGAGCCGGCCGAAGATGCGCCGCCCCTCGGGCACCTGCACCACGCCGCGGCGCACGATCTGGCCGGCGTCGCGCCGGGTGAGATCGGTGTCCTCGAAGCGCACCGTGCCGGCGTCGACCCGGCCGCGGTGCAGCCGCAGCGTGCCGGAGATGGTCCGCAGCAGCGTGCTCTTGCCGGCGCCGTTGCTGCCGAGCACCGCGACGACGGAGCGGTCGGGCACCTCCATCGAGACGCCGCGGACGGCCTCGACGGCGCCGCCGTAGGTCACGCGCAGCGAGTCGACGGTCAGCACGGCGCCTCCGCGGGCGGCTGTCCCGGACGTGAGATGGGCCACATGGCGCGGAACGATAGGGCGCAGGTCAAGGCGCGTCGGGCAGGAACGACAGGACTGTGACCTGTCGGTGATACGGCTCCGACCAGTTCCTCTGGGGATCGCGCCGGAGTGTGCCGTGGCACCACATCCGGGGCCGGTGATGCGGCGGCCGGCGACATTGCCCGGAGTCCGCGCCCGTGTCAGGGCCGTCGGCTCCCTCGACGCCGGGTGTCCGCTGCTGCTACACCCGGCGGGTCCCGGGACCGACGGCGGCGGAGGAGCCCCCAGTGTTCGACGAGCAGCTCACCGCGACCACCACGAGGGCGCGCCGGCACGCCCTCGCCGACCTGCTGCGCCGCTCCGCCGCCCGCGCACCGGGCCGCACGGCGCTGCGCTTCCGCGACCGCTCCCACACCTACGCCGAGCTCGACACCGTCGTCGACCGGACCGCGAACGCCCTCACCGCCCGCGGCGTGGCGAGGGGCGACCGGGTGGCGCTGCTGTCGCACAACGAGGACGGCTACGTGGTGCTCACCTTCGCCCTCGCCCGCCTCGGCGCGATCGCCGTCCCGGTCAACTTCATGCTCCAGGCCGGCGAGGTCGCCTACATCCTCGAGCACTCCGGGGCCACCGGCGTCGTCGCCGAGGCCGCCCTGCTCCCGGTGGCGCAGGAGGCGCTGGCCCTGTCCGGCCGCGACGGCGACGTCGTGCTGCGCGGCGTGCTCGGCGGCGGGGGCGGCGCGCCCGAGGGGTGGGAGCCCTACGAGGCGTGGGCCGCGCACGGGGACGCCACTCCCGTCGACGTCCCCGTCGCCGACGACGAGGTGCTGCAGCTGATGTACACCAGCGGCACCGAGTCGCGGCCCAAGGGCGTGATGATGACCAGCCGCAGCCTGGTCACCCAGTACGTCAGCTGCATCGTCGACGGCCGCTACTCCCCCGACGACGTCGCCCTGCACGCGCTGCCGCTGTTCCACGTCGCCGCCCAGCACGTGTTCCTCATGCCGGCGCTCTACCTCGGCGGCACCAACGTCGTCCTCGACGCGCCCGACCCCGCCCGCGTGCTGGAGACCATCGAGCGGGAGCGGATCACCAGCCTGTTCTGCCCGCCGACGGTGTGGATCGGCCTGCTGCGGCACCCCGACTTCGACCGGCGCGACCTGTCGTCGCTGGCCAAGGGCTACTACGGCGCCTCGATCATGCCGGTGGCCACCGTGGAGGAGCTGTCCCGCCGGCTGCCGGGGATGGCGCTGTTCAACTTCTACGGGCAGACCGAGATGTCGGCGCTGGCGCTCGTCCTGTCCCCGGAGGACCAGCTGCGCAAGCCGGGCTCCGCCGGCACCGCCTGCCTCAACGGCGAGACCCGCCTGGTCGACGACCTCGGGCAGCCGGTCGGGCCCGGCGTCGAGGGCGAGATCGTGCACCGCAGCCCGCACGCCACGGCCGGCTACTGGAACGACCCGGAGAAGACCGCCGAGGCGTTCCGCGACGGCTGGTTCCACAGCGGCGACCTCGGCGTCATGGACGCCGACGGCTACGTCACCGTCGTCGACCGCAAGAAGGACGTCATCAAGACCGGCGGGGAGAACGTGGCCAGCCGCGAGGTCGAGGAGGTGCTCTACCAGCACCCGGCCGTCGCCGAGGTCGCCGTCTTCGGCATCCCGCACCCGCGCTGGATCGAGGCGGTCACCGCCGTCGTCGTCCCCCGGGACGGGCAGCCGGTCGACCCCGGCGAGCTGGTCGCCTTCTGCCGGGAGCGGCTGGCCGGGTTCAAGACGCCGCGGCACGTGGCGCTCGCCGACGCGCTGCCGAAGAACGCCAGCGGCAAGATCCTCAAGCGCGAGCTGCGCACCACCTACGCCGGGCTCGCGGACGGGTGATGTCGGTGGCGCCGGGGAGGATGCCGGCGTGCCGACGTTCTTCCTCCCCCGCGCCACCGACGACGACCAGGCCGAGCGGCTCTACGAGGCCCTCGCGGAGTTCGCCGGGGTCGAGCCCGCCCCGCCGGGCGAGCGGGTCCGTTCCGTCACCTGGATCCACGAGGGCGCGCGCTGGGTGGCCGAGGTGGGCGCGGAGCTGCGCGGGGAGCGGACGACGTCGTTCCTCCGCCGGGGGGAGCTCGTCGAGCACACCGAGACGCTGACCGACCCGGCCCGCGTGCTGGCCGTCTATCCGGGCACGCCGCACAGCGTCGTCACCGACGCGCAGCCCATCACCGGCACCGCCTCGCAGTGGCCCAACCCGATCCCGGTCCGGCCCGACGCGGTGGTGCCGTTCGACCCCCGCTGAGCCGTCAGTCCTCCACGCGGAAGCCGATCTTCATCGCGACCTGGAAGTAGGCGACCTCGCCGTCGACGACCTGGCCCCGCACCTGGGTGACCTCGAACCACTCGACGTTGCGCACCGTCTGCGCCGCCTTGGCGATGCCGGTGCGGATGGCGTCGTCGACGCCGGCGGGGCTGCTGCCGACGATCTCGCTGAGCCGGTAGACGTGGTTGCTCACGGCGACCTCCTGGACCCGGGCCCGGCGGGCGCCGGGACGCCCGCCCATCCTGTCGCCTCGTGCTCCCGTCCGGGCGGCGTGTCACATCCGCGGCGCCGGCGGTGCTGTAGGGATGTGGACGTCGTGAGGCAGGCACCGGCCGCCGCCCTCCGGACCGCGTCGGTACGGGGCGCCGTGCGGGAGCGAGGCAGGCGGGGGGACGCAGCCGTGGCAGGAGCGCCGGGCGCCGTCCGGGCCGACCTGGAGCAGGTCTTCCGCACCGGCTACCCGGCGGTCGTCTCCGTCGCGGCCCGGGTGCTCGGCTCGCGGGACGAGGCGGAGGACGTCGCCCAGGAGGTGTTCCTGTCCTTCGCCCGCTCGGCGGTGCCCGCCGCCGAGGCGCCCGGCTGGCTCGCCGTCGCCGCCGCCCACACCGCCCTCAACCACCTCCGCTCGGGCCGCCGCCGCGCCGCCCGGGAGGAGGCGGCCGCCGACGGTCCCCTGTCCGCCCCCGACGTCGCCGACACCGTCGTCTCACGCGAGGAGTCCGGCCGCGTCCGCGCCGCCCTCGCCCGGCTGCCGCGCAAGCAGGCCGTGGCCCTGGTGCTGCGGCACAGCGGCCTGAGCTACGCCGACGTCGCCGCCGCCCTCGGCCTGTCCCCCGGCAGCGTCGGCACCACCGTCCGACGCGCCGAGTCCGCCCTTCGCGAGGAGTTGACCTCTCATGCGCCTGTTCGCTGACCGCCACCCGACCGACGGCACGCTGCGCCGCCTCGTCGACGAGCCGGCCGGCGTGGCCGACGCCGACCGCGCGCACGTCGCCGGCTGCGACGTCTGCCTGGCCGGCCTCGCCCGGGCCCGCGCCGACGCCGACGCCGTCGGGGCCGCCCTGTCCCCCGCCGCCCTCACCCTCGCCGGCACCACCGGGGCCGCCGGCACCGACGCCGCCTGGCACCGGCTGTCGGCCGCCGTCGCCGCGCAGGCCCGCCCGGCCCTGGTCCCGGCCCCCGCGCCGGCCCGGGCGAGCCGCTGGCGCGGCGCGCTGCGCAGCCCCGTCGTCGCCGCCATGGGCGTGGTCGTCGTCCTCGGCGGCGCCGGTGCCGCAGCCGCCGCCGACTGGCTGCAGGTGTTCCGCACCGAGGAGGTGGCCGCCGTCCCGGTGAGCACCACCGACCTGGTCGGCCTGCCCGACCTCACCGCCTACGGCGACGTGACGTTCGTGTCCGAGCCCGACGTGCGCGAGGTGGCCGACGCCGCCGCCGCGGAGGACGCCACCGGCCTCGAGGCCCCGGAGGTCGCCGAGCTGCCCACCGGGGTCACCGGGGAGCCGGCCTGGACCGTCGGCGGCCGGGCGGTCGCGGAGTTCACCTTCTCCGCCGACCGGGCCGCGCAGGCCGCCGCGGCGGCCGGCGAGACGCTGCCGCCGCCCCCGGCCGGGCTCGACGGCGCCACCTTCCGGCTCGAGGCCGGCCCCGGCGTCGCCGCCGTGTGGTCGGAGGCCCGCGGGGTGCCGGCGCTGGTGGTCGGCCGGGTCACCGCGCCGGTCGCCTACTCGTCCGGCGTCCCGTTCGAGACCGCGCGGGACTACCTGCTCGGCCTGCCGGGCCTGCCCGACGAGCTCGCCGCCCAGCTGCGCACCTTCACCGGCGACGGGACCACGCTGCCGCTGCCGGTCCCGGCCGAGCTCGCCACCGTCTCCACCGCCGACGTCGACGGCACCGAGGCCACGGTGCTCGCCACCCGCGACGGCACCCTGCACGGCGTCGTCTGGGTCGAGGACGGCGTGGTCACCGGCGTGGCCGGGTCGCTGTCCGAGGACGAGGTCCTCGCCGTCGCCCGGGACCTCGGCTGACCGCCGGTCGCACCGCCGCCGCCGGGGACGCCGCAGCGCTGCTCGAGCAGCTGCCGCCGTCCCCGGCGGTGTGGTGCTCGGGGCTGCGCAAGCGGTACGGGAAGCGCACCGCCGTCGACGGCGTCTCCTTCAGCGTCGGCCGCGGCGAGGTGGTCGGCCTGCTCGGCCCCAACGGCGCCGGCAAGACCAGCGTCATCAAGATGCTGCTCGGCCTGGTGCGGCCCGACGACGGCGAGGTGCTGCTGCTCGGGCGCCCCGGCCGCGACCCGCGCGCCCGCGAGCGGGTCGGGTACCTGCCCGAGCTCTTCCGCTACCAGCCGTGGCTGACCGCCGCCGAGGTGCTCACGCTGCACGTGCGCCTGTCCGGGGCGCGGGTGCCGGCCGCCGAGCAGGCCGACGTGCTGGCCCGGGTCGGGCTGGCCGCGCGCAGCGGCGACCGGGTGGGCGGGTTCTCCAAGGGCATGCAGCAGCGCCTCGGCCTGGCCGTCGCGCTGGTGGCCCGCCCGGAGCTGGTGGTCCTCGACGAGCCCACCAGCGCGCTGGACCCGCTGGGCCGGGTCGACGTCCGCGACGTGGTGCTCGACCTGCGCGAGCGCGGCGTGGCCGTGCTGCTCAACTCGCACCTGATCGGCGAGGTGGAGCGGGTCTGCGACCGAGTGGTGATCCTCGACCGCGGTCGGGTCGCCGCCTCCGGCACGCTCGCCGAGCTGCTCGGCCAGCGCGAGCTGCGGCTACGCCTGGATGGGCTCACCCCCGCCGCGGAGGCACGCATGGCGGCGGTCGGCGCGGTCACCCGCACCGGCCGCGAGGTCACCGTGGCGCTGCCGGCCGGCGAGGAGGACGCCGTCGTGCCCGCGCTGGTGGCCGACCTGGTGGGCCTGGGCGTGCGGGTGCACGCCGTCGAGCCGGTGCGGATCAGCCTCGAGGAGCGGCTGCTCGGCATCCTGCGGGAGGAGCACGCATGAGCACGGCGCTCACCTTCGCGGGCCTCACCCTGCGCGAGGCCGCCCGCCGCAAGGTGCTGCGGGCCCTGGGCCTGCTCACCCTCGCGCTGCTGGGCCTGTCGGCGTGGGGCTTCGCCAAGCTCGCCACGGTCGACCCGGAGTTCGGCGCGCTCACCAGCGGCGAGGCCCGGCTGTTCGCCTCCCAGCTGCTCAACCTGGTGATGTTCGGCTACAGCCTCATCGCGGCGCTGGGCACCGCCTTCCTCGCCGGGCCGACGCTGTCCGGGGAGGTCGAGTCGGGGCAGGCGCTGTCGATCCTGGCCCGGCCGGTGCGCCGCGCCACCGTGCTCGCCGGCAAGTGGCTCGGGCTGGTCGCCTTCGGCACCGGGTACGTGTTCGCCGCGGGGCTCGCGCAGTTCGCCGTCGTGTACTGGGCGGTGGGCTTCTGGCCGCCGGACCCGGTGGTCGGGCTGCTGCTGCTCGCCGCGCAGACGACGGTGCTCATGACGCTGGCGCTGCTGCTGGCCACCGCCGTCTCCCCGATGGCCTCGGGCATCGTCGCCGTCGGCCTGTTCGGCGCGACCTGGGTGGCCGGGGTCGTCGGCAGCGTCGGCGAGCTGATCGGCAACGACGGCGTGGCGCGGGTCGGCGAGGTCTCGCGGATGCTGCTGCCCACCGACGGGCTGTGGCGCGGGGCCATGCACGCCTTCCAGGACACGACGTCGCTGGCCGCGGCCGGCTTCGAGGGATCGCCGTTCCTGGCGATCGCCCCGCTCAGCGGCGGCTACCTGGTGTGGGTGGCCGTCTGGCTGGTGCTGATCGGCGGGCTGGCCGCGCTGTCCTTCGGCCGCCGCGACGTCTGAGGCGGCCGCCGGGGAGACTGTCCCGGCGGCCGGCCGGTCGCGCGCGAGCGAGAGGGGACCCGTGCCGACCTGGGCGTCCGACGCGATCTGGTGGCAGGTGCACCCCCTGTCCTTCACCGGCGCCGAGCGGGAGGCCCTGCCGCCCGGGGAGGTCCGGCACCGGCTGCCGCACCTGCAGCGGTGGCTGGACCACCTGCTCGCCCTCGGCTGCAACGGCCTGGCCCTGGGGCCGATCGCGGCCAGCTCCACCCACGGCTACGACACCGTCGACCACTTCCGGGTCGACCCGCGCCTGGGCGACGACGCCGACGTCGACGCGCTGTTCGCCGCGGCCCGCGAGCGGGGCATCCGGGTGCTGCTCGACGGGGTGTTCAACCACGTCGGTCGCGAGCACCCCGCCTTCCGCGCCGTGGTCGAGCAGGGCCCAGGCGCCCCGACGGCGGAGCTGTTCCGGCTGTCCTGGCCGGAGGGCTGGACGCCGGGCACCGCGCCGCGCGCCGACGTCTTCGAGGGCCACGACATCCTCGTCGAGCTCGACCACTCCTCCCCCGCCGTCGCCGACCTGGTCACCCGGGTGATGACGCACTGGCTCGACCGCGGCGCCGACGGGTGGCGCCTGGACGCCGCCTACGCCGTGCCGCCGTCGTTCTGGGCGCGGGTGCTGCCCGCCGTGCGCGCCGCGCACCCCGGCGCCTACGTCGTCGGCGAGGTCATCCACGGCGACTACCCGCGGATCGTCGCCGAGGGCGGGCTGGACTCGGTCACCCAGTACGAGCTGTGGCAGGCGGTCTGGCACGGGCTCGCCGAGCGCAACCTGTTCGAGCTGGCCTGGTCGCTGCAGCGGCACGGGGAGTTCCTGCGCTCCTTCGTCCCGTGGACCTTCGTGGGCAACCACGACGTCACCCGCATCGCCAGCGCCGTCGGCGACCCGCGGCACCTGCCGCACGCGCTGGCGGTGCTGTTCACCGTGGGCGGCACCCCGGCGGTGTGGGCCGGCGACGACCACGCGTTCACCGGCGTCAAGGAGCACCGCGCCGGGGGCGACGACGCCGTCCGGCCGCCGTTCCCGGCCGACCCCACCGGGCTGTCCCCGCTCGGCGCCCCGACGTTCGCCGTGCACCAGGAACTCATCGGGCTGCGCCGCCGGCACCGCTGGCTGCACACCGCCGCGTCCGAGCAGGTGCACGTGGCCAACGAGCAGCTGGTCTACGCGGTCGCCGGCGACGGGCAGCGGCTGCTGGTGGCGCTCAACCTCGGCGACGCCGCGGCCCGCGTGCCCGCGCCCCGCGCGGGGACGGTCCTCGCCGGGGCCGCCACGGTCCGGCGCGACGCCGTCGAGCTGCCGCCGCACGGCTGGGCGGTGCTCACCGGCTGAGCGGCGCGGGCGCGCCGAGCCCGACGATCCGCCAGCGGTCGTCGAGGGTGGCCACGTCGTGCGTGACCAGCAGCACGGCCCGCGGGTCGCGGGCCAGCAGGCCGAGCACCCGCTCCGCGGTGGCCGGGTCGAGGTGCGCGGTGGGCTCGTCCAGCAGCAGCACGTCCGCCGGGCTCAGCAGCACGCGCGCCAGCGCCACCCGGGCCCGCTCCCCCGCCGACAGCCGCGACCCGCCCTCGCCCACCCAGCCGCCCAGACCCGGCGACACCGCGAGCGCCCCCAGCCCGAGGTCGGCGAGGACGGCGCGCAGCTCGTCGTCGGTCGCGTCCTGCCGGCCGAGGCGCAGGTTGGCCGCCAGGGTGCTGCCGAGCACCTGCGGTTCCTGCGCGCTCCACAGCACCCGCGACCGGACGCCGTCGAGCGGGAGCCGGCGCAGGTCGGTGCCGCCGAGGGTGACCCGGCCGGCGTCGGGGTCGCGGACGCGGGCGGCCAGCGCCAGCACCGTGCTCTTGCCCGCCCCGCTCGGCCCGGTGAGCGCGACCTTCGCACCCGCGGGGAGGTCGAGGTCCAGCCCGGCGAGGACCGGGGCGGGCGCGCCCGGGTGGACCACGGTCACGTCCTCGAGGCGCAGGACGGAGCCGGCCGGCGGGGGCAGCGGGTCCAGCGGGTCGGCCACCGCCGGACGGCGGTTCCCCAGCTCGGCCACCCGCCGCGCGGCCGCCGTGATGCCGCCGGCCGCGCTCCAGGCGGCGCCCAGGCCGCCGACCGCCTCGAAGGCGCCGAGCACGCCGAGCGCGCAGGCGGCCAGGAGCGGCGCGCCGGTGTCCCCGCGGGCGACGTCCTGCCCGACGATCCACAGCGCCGCCACCAGGCCGAGGCCGGGGACGCCCTCCCGGCACAGGGTGGTGACGGCGGCCAGCCGCGCGGCCGCCCGCTCGGCCTCCTCCTGCCGCTGCAGGTGCCCGTCGAGCGCGCGGAGGGCGGTCGCCCCGCCGTCGGCGGTGAGGTGGTCGGTCAGGCCCCGGACCAGGTCGAGGGTGTCGGCGGTGACGTCGGCGTCGGCCCGGGCGGCGGCCACGGCGGCGCGGCGCCCGGCCCGCGCGGCGGCCGCCGGGACGGCGACCCCGAGCACGAGTAGCAGTCCCGCGAGGACGGCCGCGGTGGGCGGGGACACCAGGGCGGTGAGCGTGACGGCGGCCCCGCCGGCCAGCACGGCGACGCCGGCCGGCGCGACCAGCCGGACGACGACGCCCTGCAGCTCGTCGACGTCGGCGCGCACCCGGGCCAGCAGCTCCCCGCCGCGGACCCCGACGAGGGCCGCGGGCGCCAGCGGCACGAGGCGCTCGAGCACGCGCTCGCGCACCGCGGCGACCGCCCGCAGCGTGACGTCGTGGGTGACCAGCCGCTCGGCGTAGCGCAGCGCCGCCCGCGCGACGCCGAACAGCCGCACGCCGGTGATCAGCGGCATGAGCACCAGCAGGGTGCGGGGGCGCTGCGCCGCCCCGGTGATGAGCGCGCCGGAGGTGGCCAGCAGCGCCGCCCCGGCGAGGACGGTGAGCGCGCCGAGGACGACGGCCAGGCCGGCGCGGGGCCCGCGGACCAGCGCCAGGACCTCCCTCACCCGGGCACCGCCGGCTCCCGCAGCCGCCCGCCGTCGAGGCCGACCACGCGGTCGTGCAGGGCCAGCGGGGCGGCGCGGTGCGTGACGGTGACCAGGGTGCGGCCGCGCGCGAGCTCGTCGAGGGCGGCGAGCACCTGCTGCTCGGTGGCGGCGTCGAGCTGGCCGGTCGGCTCGTCGAGCACGAGCAGCGCGGCGTCGGCGACGAGGGCGCGGGCGATCGCCAGCCGGACCCGCTCGCCGCCGGACAGCCGCGCCCCGTCCTCCCCCAGCGGGGTGTCCGCGCCCCGGGGCAGGCCGCGCACGAGGGCGGTGAGCCCGGCCCGGTCGAGCGCCCGGGCGACGTCGGCGTCGGAGGCACCGGGGCGGCCGAGCCGCACGTTGTCGGCGACGGTGCCCGGCAGCAGCCACGGCCGCTCGGGGACGTACGCCACGCGGGCGCGCCAGGCCGCGGGGTCGAGCTCGGCGAGCGGGACGCCGTCGACCAGCACGGTGCCGGCGTCGGGCTGCGCGAGGCCGAGCAGCAGCCGCACCAGCGTGGTCTTGCCGGCGCCGCTGGGCCCGACGAGCGCGGTGCGGGAGCCCGGCGGCAGGTCCAGGTCGACGCCGTCGAGCGCGGTGCGGGTGCCGTACCGGACGGTGACGCCGCGCAGCGCCAGCGCCGGGACACCGGCGGGCGCGGGGCGGGTGCCGCGGGGCGGCGCCGGGGTGTCGAGCAGCGCGAACACGCGCTCGGCGGCCGGGCGGCCCTCCAGGCTCGCGTGCCGGTCGGCGCCCAGGGCCCGCAGCGGCGCGAAGAACTCGGGGGTGAGCAGCAGCACCAGCAGCGCCCGCTCGAGCTGCAGGTCGCCCTCGAACAGCCGCACGCCGACGGTGACGGCCACCAGCGCCGTGCACAGCACCGCGCCGAACTCGAGCACGAAGCCGGACAGGAAGGCGGTGCGCAGCAGCCGCATCGTGCCCGCGCGGTGCGCCTCGCTCACGCCGGCGAGCCACCGGGTGCTGCCCCGCGCCCGGCCGTGCGCGACCAGCGTCGGCAGCACGCGCACGGTGTCGGCCAGCACCGCGCCGAGCCGGCCGAGGGTCTCCCACGACGAGCGGGCGGCCCGCGCGGCGAAGGTGCCGGTGAGCCACAGGAAGAACACCAGCAGCGGGCCGGTGAGCAGCAGCAGGCCGCCGCTGGCCGGGTCGAGCACGAGGACGGTGACCGCGACCAGCGGCGGGACGACCGCCGCGGCCGCGGCGCCCGGCGCCAGCCGGCCGACGACGCCGTCGAGCTTCGCCACGCCCTCGGTGACGGTGGTGGCCAGCTCACCGGCGCGCTCGCCGGCGGCGTGCGCGGGGCCGAGGTCGAGCAGCCGGCGCAGCAGCGCGGCGCGCAGCTCCCGGCGCACACGGGCCGAGGTGCGGGCGGCCGCGCGGTCGCGCAGGCCGAGCAGCGCGGCGCGCGCCAACCAGGCGGCGAGCACGCCGGCCAGGGCGCCGGTCAGCTCCGCCGGGGCCGCGCGGCCGAGGGCCACCCGGGAGACGACGGCGGCCACGAGCGCCCACTGCACGACCAGCAGCGCCCAGGTCAGCACGCCCGCGGCCGCGCAGCCGGCCAGCAGCCGGCGAGGACCGGGCAGGGCGAGCAGCCGCCGCGTCGGGCTCGGGTCGCTCACGGGCGGCGCGTCAGTAGCCGTGGGTCAGGGCGCCCTCGTCGGGCCGCACCCGCTCCCGGAACACGTAGTAGTTCCAGATCTGGTAGCCGATGATCAGCGGCAGGAAGATCCCGCCCACCCAGGTCATCAGCACCAGCGTGTAGTGCTGGCTGGCCGACTCCCGCAGCGTGAGCCCGTAGGCGGGGTCGAGCGTGGAGGGCAGCACCTCGCCGCGGGTGAACAGGGCGAGGAACACCGTGACGGTGGCGAACAGGATGGTCAGCCCGCTCATCGTGAACGCCAGGGTGTCGCGGCGCCGCGACAGCGCCAGCCAGATGGTGGCCAGGGTGAGGAACGCCAGCACCGGGAACACCCACGGCACGACGCCGAAGCTCTCGAACAGGCCCTCGGTCACGTAGCCCATGACGACGAACGCCACGATCGCCACGGTGGCCAGCGCGCCCCAGCGCAGCGCCGCGGTGCGCGCCCTGTTGTAGAGCACGGTGTCGGTGTGCAGCCGCAGGAGCAGGAAGTTCGCCCCGTGCAGCATGAACAGCAGCAGCGTCGTCACCCCGCCCACCAGCGAGAACGGGGTGAACATCGCGGCGAACCCGCCCTCGACGCGGGACTCGGCGTTCACCGGCAGGCCCTCGATGAGCTTCGCCATGATCACGCCCCACAGGAACGAGGGGACGACGCTGCCGCCGAAGGACATCCAGTCCCAGAACGCCCGCCAGCGCGCGCTGTCGACCTGGTTGCGGTACTCGAAGGAGACCCCGCGCAGCAGCAGCGCCAGCAGGATGAGCACGAACAGCGGGTACATGCCGCTGAACACCGCGCCGTACCAGACGGGGAACGTCGAGAACATCAGCCCGGCGGCGGCGATGACCCACACCTCGTTGCCGTCCCAGAACGGGCCGATGGTGCCGGTGAGCGCGCGCTCCTCGGCCTCGGTGCGGGCCAGCGTCGGCCGCAGGATGTCGACGCCGAAGTCGAAGCCCTCGAGGAAGAAGTAGAGGGTGAACGTCAGCGCGATGAGCCAGAACCAGAGCGTGACGAGGTCCACCGTCAGTTCCGCCTCTCGTACCCCTGGAAGCCGGCGTCCTCGTAGTCCGGCGCGGGCGCGGCGACCAGCTGGGCCTCCGGCTTGCGGTGGATGCCGGCCCGGGCGGTGACGCTGAGCAGGTAGATGTCCAGGCCGATCAGCGCGAGGTACACCGCCCACAGCCCGACCAGGCCGGCGAGGACCTCCCCGGCGGTGTTGGCGCTGACGCCCTCGGCGACGGTGAGCTCGCCGTAGACCATGAACGGCTGGCGGCCCATCTCGGTGACCATCCAGCCGGTGAAGTTGGCGATCCACGGCAGCGGGATGAACCAGACCAGCGCGCGCAGGAACCAGCGGGTGGTGTCCAGGCCGCCCTTGCGCCGCCACCAGAGGAACAGGCCGAGGAACGCCGTCGCCAGCAGCAGCGAGCCGATGGCGACCATGATCCGGAAGGACCAGTACACCCAGGCCACCGGCGGGGTGTAGTCGTCCTCGCCGTAGGCGGCGTCGTACTGCTCCTCGATCTGGTTGATGCCGTCGTAGCGGCCCTCGAGGCTGTTGTAGGCGAGGATCGAGCCCACGTAGGGGATCTCGATGCTCCACCGGTTCTCCCGGGCGTCCTGGTCGATGAGCGCGACCAGCGACCACGGGGCGGGTGACTCCGAGGTCTCCCACTGCGCCTCCATCGCCGCGAACTTCATCGGCTGGTCCTCGCGGGCGACCTGGGCCTCGGTGTGCCCGCTGACCACGGAGAAGACGGTGCCGACGGCGGCGAAGACCAGACCGATGCGCAGCGACCGGGAGTAGACGTCGGTGTCCTGGCGGCGCAGCAGGTGGAAGGCGCTGATGCCGAGGACGAAGAACGCGGCGACCACCCAGGCGCTGCCCTGGACGTGGGCGAAGTACAGCCAGGCCTTGTAGTTGAAGACGACGGCGCCGAAGTCGGTGAGCCGCGCCTGGCCGTCGACCACCTCGTAGCCGACCGGGTGGTGCATCCAGGCGTTGGCCAGCACGATCCAGAACGCGCTGATCTGGGTGCCGATGGCGACCAGCCAGATGCTGGCCAGGCGCATCCACGGCTTGAGCCGGTCCTTCCCGAACCACCACAGCCCGATGAAGGTGCTCTCGAGGAAGAACGCCATCAGCACCTCGAGCGCCAGCGGGACGCCGAAGATGTTGCCGACGAAGTCGGAGTACTCGCTCCAGTTCATCCCGAACTGGAACTCCTGCACGATCCCGGTGACGACGCCGACGGCGAAGTTGATGAGGAACAGGTGGCCGAAGAAGCCGGTGGCCTTGCCGTACACCTCGCGCCGGTCCTTGCGGACGTAGGCGATCGTCTCCATGACCGCGATGAGGAAGGCCAGTCCCACGGTCAGCGAGACGAAGAAGAAGTGGAAGATGCTGGTCGAGGCGAACTGGAACCGGCTGAGGTCGACCACGTCCACGGGCGCACCACCTCGTCCGGAGGCCGGGCGCGGGGAGAGGCGCGGTGCTGCGCCGAGGTCGCCGGGCGTCCGGGGACGAGGGTTGCACGCAACCGGCTGGGGCGCAGCACGGACGCCCGTCCCGGCCGCGCCCCCGTCAGCGGGCGGCGCGCCGGTGCCGCCGCAGCGCCAGGACGTAGGAGGTGACCGCGATGCCCGTCGAGGTCAGCCAGGCCGCCGTCTCGAACCGCGCCGGGAACAGGACGCCGTGCAGGTGGTGGGCGATGAAGCTGCCCTCGTAGGGCACCCGCCCGCCCGCCTCGAGCAGCGCCTTCTCGAGGGTGGTGAGCGGGCACGTGAAACCGGCCAGGGTGATGACGGCGGCGTAGACGGTGGTCGCCATGCTGGGCCACAGCCAGGCCAGCCCGCGCAACGCCAGGAAGCCGCCGAAGACGACGTAGCCGAGGAACGCCAGGTGCACGACGGCGACCGCCGCCGCGGCCACCAGGGCCGGCCCGCTCCCCACGCGGGGAGGATAGGGGCGCGGGGACCCGCCGCGCCGGTCCGGCCGGACGCCGCAGGAGCGGGCGGGTGCCGGCCGGTGGTCCGCGGTTGTATGGGGCGTAGCCTCGCCCGCGGTCCCGGACCTCGCGCCCGCCTCGTCGCCCGGGAGTCCGGCGGGGCGGTTCCTCGTCCCGCTCTGCCTGGTCGTGGCCCTCGTGCGAGCGAGCTACGTGCTGCGGCCGCTGCGCAACGACGAGGGCGGCTACCTGCTGGTGGCGCGGCAGTGGCACACCGGCGGCGAGTTCCTCTACGGCGACTACTTCGTCGACCGCCCGCCGCTGCTCATGGCCCTCTTCCGGATCGCGTCGCTGACCGGGTGGGACCAGGCCATCCGGGCCCTCGCCGTCCCCTTCGTCCTCGTGTTCGTCCTCGCCGGCTGGCGGGCCGGCGTGCTGCTGGCAGGGCCGGCCGGCGGCCGGTGGGCCGCCGTCGTGGCCGCCGCGATCACGTGCTCGCCGGCGCTGGCCGCGGAGCAGGCGGACGGCGAGCTGTTCGGGGCCGTCCTGGTCATGGCGGCGCTCGCGCTCGCGCTGACCGCGTGGCACACCGCCTCTCCCGGGCGCCGGGTCGGCTGGGCCGTCGCCGCCGGCGCAGTCGCCGCCGCCGCGCCGCTGGTGAAGCAGAGCCTGGTGGAGGGCCTGCTGCTGCTCGCCGGCCTTGTCCTCCTGGGGTGGTGGGGACGCGACGCGGACCGCCGCCGCGCCCTCCATCTGGCAGGAGGCGGCCTCCTGGGCGCGCTGCTGCCCACCGCGCTGCTCGGGCTGTGGCTGGTGGCCGCCCGGATCGACCCGGCCGACGCCTGGTACGACCTCGTCGGCTCCCGCGGCGTCGCGTTCGACGTCCTCTGGTCGACCAGTCCCGGCGACTCGGTCCGCCGGGCGGGGCAGCTGCTGGTGCTGGGCACGGTGACCGGCCTCCTGCCGGTCGTGGTCACCTGGCTCGTCACCGGCCGCCGCGCGCCGCGGACGGAGCCGGCCGGCGTGCGGCTGATCACCCCGCTCCTGGTGTACGGCGTCGCCGGCATCGCGTCGGGTGGCGCCTACTGGCCCCCCTACCTGCTGCAGCTCGCGCCGGCCGCCGTCCTCGCCGCCGGCGTGCTGGCGCCGTCGATCGCCCGCTCCGGCGCCTGGATGCGCGGCTGCTGCCGGCTGGCCGTGGCCGCCGCACTCGTGGGCACCCTGGCCTCCACCCTGGTCCACGCCACGGCCCCGTCGGCGTGGGCCGGCCAGCGGACCGGCGAGTGGCTGGCCGACTCGAAGGCAGCGGGCGACACCGGCTTCGTGGCCTACGGCCTCCCCTCCGTGCTGGAGGCCGCGGACCTGCCGTCGCCCTATCCGCACCTGTGGAGCGCGGCGATGCGCACCCTCGACCCCGACCAGGCCCGGCTGCGGGCCACCCTGGCGGGACCGGAGGCGCCGGCGTGGATCGTCCAGGTCAACGGCCTGGACGCGTGGGGCATCGACGAGGGGTCCCGGCTGCGGGACCTGCTGCGCGAGCGCTACCGGGTCGTGGCCGAGGTCTGCGGCCACCCGGTGTGGCTGCGCGCGGACCTCACCCGCGAGCTCGCCCCGGCCCCGCGGTGCTGAGCTGCCCGGTGGTGCCGAGCCGCCCTGCCTGCCGCGGCCGGACCCTGCTCACGGGCCGGCGGGCGCCCCGGGAACGGTCGAGGACCCCAGGCCGGGCGCCGGGGCCCTGGTGAGCGCCAGCGCCTTGACGCCGTAGTCCAGGCCGGTCAGGACGGTCCACAGCACCGTCGTGGTGACCAGTACCGTCAGCACCACCGTCCAGCCGGGCGCCGCCAGCGCGAGGACGATCACGACCGTCTGCGCCACCGTCTTGAGCTTGCCGCCGCGGCTGGCCGGGATGACCCCGTGGCGCACGACCGCGAGGCGCACGACCGTGACGGCGGCCTCGCGGGCGAGGACCACCACGGTCGCCCACCACGGGAGCAGGTCCCGGGCGGACAGGCAGACCAGCACCGTGGCGACCAGGGCCTTGTCGGCGATGGGGTCGACGAGGGCGCCGAAGTCGGTGCACTGGCCGCGGCGCCGCGCGAGCCAGCCGTCCGCGACGTCGGTGACGGACGCGGCCACGAACAGCGCGAGGGCCGCCCACCGGCCGCCGGGGGTGTCCCCCTCGAGGACGAGGACCGCCCCCAGGAAGGGGACGGCGAGCAGGCGCAGCCCGGTGAGGCCGTTGGGCAGCGTCCACGCCATGCCGGTCACCGCCGGAACGCCATGAGGGTGTAGCCGCAGGAGTCGCCGCGCCCGGTCGCCACGAACGCCAGGCGGTAGGCCGACATGGCCGGGTGGTCGAAGATCGCCTGCTCCGTCGGGTAGTAGCCCACGAACCGCCCGGCGTCCCGGCTGGCGAGCACGAGGACGTCGGGGGCGCGCCCGTGCACCAGGTCCGCCCGTTCGGCGACGGGCAGCCGGCCGGTCTCCTGGATCAGCGGCTCGTTGAGGAAGAAGTCGTCCACCACGTGCCGCCCTCCGGCACGGGCCGGGACCAGACCCGCGTCGGAGATGGCGAACGAGGTGTCCGGCGGGGTGGTGGCCAGCCAGCCGAGGACGGACTCGCGGGCACCGACCCGGCAGTCGGTGTAGCGCTGCTGCCAGTCGTGCACGCTCCGGAGGCCGGCCGGGGGCAGGAGGAGCAGGAGCAGGCCCACGGTGACGGCGGCGACCGCGGCGGGGCGGCCCCCGCCGCGGTGCCGGGCCAGGCGCTCCGCGGCGCGCACCGTCGCGACCGCGGCGAGCAGCGCGACCAGCGGCCACACCGGCTGGAAGAACCGGCTGTAGGCGTTGGCGCTGTCGAGGGTCCCGATCGACCCCAGGGCGTACAGCACGGGCGGCACCGCGAGCAGCCGCGCGCGGCCGGTCAGCAGCACCGCGCCCGCCGTCGCCAGCAGGAGCGGCAGCAGCGCCTGGTCGAGGAACTTCTGCAGGACCGTGAGGGCGTCCCCGGCGCCGGACTTGTAGAGCACCGAGTTGGGGAGCAGGTGCCCGTAGATCCCCAGCCGCGCCGCCTCCAGGACGAGCTGCGAGCCGAGCGGGACGCCGCCGAGCACCGCGATGCGGCGGATCGCCCGCCGGCGGGTCGCGGTCCGGAACACCCCCGGGAGCTCCCCCAGCGCCACCACGGCCGCCGCCACCGCGAGCCCCTCCGGGCGCAGCCACGGCAGCACCGCGAACGCCGCGGCCGCGCGGAGGACCCGGCCGCCGTCCCGGCGGGCGACCTCGAGGGTGCCCGCCGTGACGGCGGCGGCCACGAGGAGCGTCTCCAGGCCGCCCACCGCCCAGAGGGCGAAGGGTGCGCCGCAGGCGGTGAGGACGGTGGCCACCCGGGCGGTGGACTCCCCGACGACCGCCCGGCCGCCGAGGTGGACCAGCACCAGGCACGCCAGACCGCCGGCGATCCCCAGGACACGGGCCGCGGCGGGAGCCGACCAGCCGGCCCACGAGGCGAGCGCCTCCAGGGCGACCAGCAGGGGGTTGCTGAAGCCCTCGACGCGGGGGCCGCCCGGGTTCCAGACGAAGCCCTCGCCGGCCGCCAGGTTCTCCGCGTAGCGCACCGAGATCCAGGCGTCGTCGGTGAGGAACCCCCGGAGGACCCAGCACAGCGCCAGGTGCACGACCGCCGCCAGCCCGAGGACGGCCCACCCGGAACGGGACCCGGACCCGCGGTCCCCCGGCCGGAGGGCCGGACCCTGCAGGGCCGGTAGGGTCAACGTCCCCACGACGCTCCGTTCCGGGTGGCCTGGACGGCGATCGGGGCGACGACGTGTTCTTGCCGACGATCCAGAGAAGATAGCCGCGCATGGTCCCACCCGCCGCTCGTGGAAGTCGCGACCACACCGCCTACGCGATGGCCGTGGCCGTCGCCCTCGTCACCGGTGCCGTGGCGGTCGTCTGCGCCGTGGCGCTCGGCCAGCCGGTGCGCGACCCCGACGGGTTCCTCGGCCCCACCTACGTCCGCCTGCCGCTGATCGCGGCGCTGCTGCTGGGGCTGGACGTGCTGCCGCGGGCCGCGCTGCGCGCGCGGACGTCCCGGGCCCCGGCGCGGGAGGTCGTCGCCGTCGCGCGGGAGCGCTGGCCCTGGCGCCGGCTCCGCCCGGTGCTGGTGGGGCTCGCGGCCTTCTACGTCACGTACGTGGCCTACCGGAACCTCAAGCACTACCTTCCGCTCCTGCGGCCCGGTGTGGTCGACGACGAGCTCGAGGCGACGGACCGCGCGCTGACCGGCGGGGCCGCGCCGGCGGAGCTGCTGCACGACCTGCTCGGCACCGACGTCGCCGCGCACGTCCTGTCGTCGGTGTACCTGGCCTTCCTGGTGTTCGTGCCCGCCTCGCTCGGGCTCGCCCTCGTGGCGCGGGGTCGCTCTCGTGACGCCAGTTGGTACGTGACCGCGCTGTGCCTCAACTGGGCGCTCGGCACGGCCAGCTACTACGTCCTGCCGTCGCGGGGACCGGTCTACGCGCAGTGGCAGCTGTTCCGTGATCTCGCCGAGACCGGTACCTCGCGGCTGCAGGACAGCCTGCTGCGGTCGCGCCTGCTGGTCCTCGCCGATCCGGAGGGGACCGAGCGCCTCAACAGCATCGCCGCGTTCGCGTCGCTGCACGTGTCGATCGTGTTCACCGCGGCGCTCATCGCCCAGTTCACGCTCCGGTCCGTGGCGGTGCGCGCGGCGCTGTGGGTGTTCTTCGCGCTGACCGTCGTCGCGACGGTGTACTTCGGGTGGCACTACATCGTGGACGACGTCGCCGGACTGGCGATCGGCGCGGCGTCGGTCCTGCTCGCCGCCTGGGGGACGGGCCGCTTCCGCGGCCGGGCGGAGCGGGCCCGGGCGGACGGCACGGAACAGGACGGCGCGGAACAGGACGGCGCAGAGGTGGACGCGGTCGCCCGGCTCCGGCGCGCGCTCCGGCGCCGCCCGCAGGTCTCCCCCTCCGGCTCCTGAGACGGAGGACGCCGCCTGGCGTCCGGCGCCGCCGGGCATCAGGCCGTGCGCTCTTCCGGGAACACGAAGCGCCGGTAGGTCACGAAGCGGAAGAGGCTGCCCAGGACCAGGCCGACGACGTTCGCGGAGACGTTGTCGGCCACCGGGCTCCGCAGGTCGAGGACGTAGCGCGAGGCCCACAGGCAGAGCAGGGAGATCACGAGGGCGACCGAGCTGAGCGCCATGTACAGCACGTACTCGCGCGCGAGCCGGCCCCGCGGCCGGTCGCGGTAGGTCCAGAAGCGGTTGCCGACGTAGGCGACGGAGGTCCCGGCGACCAGGGAGAGCGTCTTGGCGACGAGCGGCTGGTCGTCCAGCACGCCGTTGCCGCCCAGGTGCACCAGCAGGTTGTAGCCCCCGATGTCGACGAGCAGGCCGACCGCGCCCACCACCGCGAAGCCGGACGCCTCCCGTCCGAGTGCCCGGCCGCGCCCGTGCGACGGCGGCACGGGCCCGTCGGCAGCGGGCCGGCGGCCGTCCGGAGGACGTCCCTCCTCCCCGCCGGGGGTGGACACGGGACCGGCGGCCCCCTCGTGCGAGACCTCGGCCGGCGTGCCCCTCATCCACCCATCCCCTCCCCGTGGCCGCCCCGTGGCGAGGTGACGGGGACCCGTCGTCCCGGTGTCGGCCGGGCACCAGCATGGCGTCCGGACGGCGAACACGCTGGCCGGGACGGGACCGCCGCGCTCGGATCGCGCTTCCGCCCCTCCCGGCCGAGGATCGGCGCGTGGGGGCTGCGCCGCGCCACGCCCTGGTGGCGACCCGCCCGCGGGCCGATCTCGTCGACCGGCTCGCCGGGCGGCTGGAGCGGGTCTCCCTCGAGGGCGTCCTCGCCGACCCCGGCCGGGCCGCCGAGGCGTGCGCGGTCCCGGCCGCCGCCGCGGGCGGCGGCCTCACCTGGGACGAGGCCGACCGCGACGACCCGGTGTGGTGGCCGCAGGGCATCGCGAGCCTGCCCTCGGGAGGCGTGCTGCTGGTCAGCTGGTACGGGCGGCGGCGCCGGTCCCTCCGCGGGCCGGGGACGCGGATCTCCGTCGTCGACCGCACGGACCCCGACCGCCCCCGGTACCGGCACGTCCTGCTGGTCCGGCCCCGCCGTCGTCTCGGGATCCTGACCGCGGGCGCCGTCCGGGTGCACGCCGGGGGCATCGCGGTCCACCGCGGGCTGCTCTACGTCGCCGACACCGTGTCCGGCGTCCGGGTCTTCCGTCTCGCCGACGTCATGCGCGCGCCCCGGCGGCGGGGCGGCCGGGGACGCCGTGCGTCGCGCGGCCACGAGCACGTCCTCCCCCAGTACGTGGCCTACCGGGTGCCGCTGCGCTCGGCGCTCCGGGGCCTGCGCCACTCGTTCCTCTCCGTCGGGACGGTCGACGGCCGGCCCGAGCTCGTCGTCGGGGAGTACCGCCGCAACGGTCAGGCGGCCCCCCGGCTGGTCCGCTTCCCCCTGGACCCCGTCACCGGGCTGCCGGCCGCCGACTCCCGCGGGACGGTGGCCCCGCGTGCGGTGTACGAGGACCAGCCGAGACGCATGCAGGGGGTGGCCGTCCACGGCTCGACGTGGTTCGTCACGGCCAGCGCGGGCCCGGAGGTCGGCGGGGACCTGTACGTCGGTGCGCCGGGGAGGTGGCGCCGCCACCGCCGGGTGCTGCCGGCCGGGCCGGAGGACCTGGCCTGGTCCGTACCCGGCGAGGAGCTCTGGTGCGTCTCCGAGTGGCCGGGCCGCCGGTGGGTGTTCCCGGTGGCGGCGGACCGCTGGCGGGGACCCGAGCCGGAAAAGCGTTGACCTCACGTCCACTGGAGGTCCCATCCTGACCACGTGACCACGCTCACCGACCCCGTGGCCCCGACCTCCCGGGAAGCGGCGTGACCGCGCCCCCGGCGGTGGAGGCCGTCGACCTGTCCAAGCACTTCGGGGAGCACCGCGCCGTCGACGGCGTGAGCTTCGTCGTCCCCACCGGCACCGTGCTGGGCCTGCTCGGGCCCAACGGCGCCGGCAAGACCACGCTGGTGCGGATGCTGACCACCCTCAGCGTGCCGACCGCCGGCACCGGCCGGGTGGCCGGCTTCGACGTCCGCGAGCAGCCCGACCTGGTGCGCCGCAGCATCGGCCTCACCGGCCAGGCCGCCACCGTGGACGAGATCCTCACCGGCCGGGAGAACCTGCGCCTGATCGGCAGCCTGTACGGCCTGTCCCGCGCCCACGTCCGGCGGGCCGGCGACGAGCTGCTCGAGCGCTTCGACCTCGCCGACGCCGCCGACCGCCCGGTCAAGGGCTACTCGGGCGGCATGCGCCGCCGGCTCGACCTCGCGGTCAGCCTGCTCGCCGTCCCGCCGATCCTCTTCCTCGACGAGCCGACGACCGGGCTGGACCCGCAGAGCCGCTCCGGCCTGTGGGACGTGCTGCGCGACCTCGTCGCCGAGGGCACCACGCTGGTGCTCACCACCCAGTACCTGGAGGAGGCCGACCACCTCGCCGACGAGATCGTCGTCGTCGACCGGGGGCGGGTGATCGCCGCCGGCACGCCCACGCAGCTCAAGGACCGGGCCGGGCGGGCGAGCGTCGTCGTCACCCTGACGCACGCCGCCGACCTCGACGCCGCGGCCGCGCTCATGCGCGACCACTCCCCCGAGGTGCACGTCGAGCCGGGCAGCCGGCGGCTCACCGCCCAGGCCGGCGGGCTGCGCGACATGACCCGGATCGCCGCGGTCTTCGACGACAGCGGCATCGAGCTCGACGACCTGGGCCTGGCCCGGCCCAGCCTCGACGACGTCTTCCTGCACCTCACCGGGCACCGGGCCGAGCCCGGCACCGCCCCCGGGACCGACCCCGAGTCCGCCCCCGCCACCGAGGGAGCCGCGCCGTGACCGTCACCCAGACCCCGCCCCGGGCCCCCGTCCGGCCGGAGATCCGCCCGCCGTCGCTGCTGCGGGCGTCGTCGGCGATCGTCTGGCGCAACCTGGTGCACATCCGCCGGATGCCGGAGATGCTGCTCGACGTCACGGTGCAGTCGGTGATGTTCGTGCTGCTGTTCGCCTACGTCTTCGGCGGCGCGATCGCGGTGGCCGGCGCCAGCTACAAGGAGTTCCTGCTCCCCGGGATCATGGTGCAGACGATGGTCTTCGCCTCGGCCGTCGTGGCGATGGGGCTGACCAGCGACCTGCAGAAGGGCATCGTCGACCGGTTCCGCTCGCTGCCGGTGCCCCGCTCGTCGGTGCTGGTCGGGCGCAGCATCTCCAGCCTCATCCACTCGAGCATCGGCGTCGCGGTCATGGCCGTCACCGGGCTGCTCATCGGCTGGCGGGTCCGCAACGGCGTCGTCGACGGCGTCCTGGCGTTCGCGCTCCTGCTGCTGTTCGGCTTCGCGATGATCTGGCTGGGCATCTGGGTCGGCTCGCTCATGCGGACCGTCGAGGCCGTGCAGGGGTTCATGTTCACCGTCATGTTCCCGCTGACGTTCGTGGCCAACACGTTCGCGCCGCCGGAGAGCATGCCCGCCTGGCTGCGGACCATCGCCGAGTGGAACCCGGTCTCGGCACTCACCCAGGCCTGCCGGGAGCTGTGGGGCAACGGCCTGCCGGCGCCCGCAGACGCCGCGTGGCCGCTGCAGCACCCGGTGCTGGTGTCGGTGGGCTGGTCGCTGCTGCTGACCGCGGTGTTCGCGCCGCTCGCCGTCGCCGCGTTCCGCCGCCGCTCGCGGGACTGACCGCTCCCTCAGGCGCCGGGGGTGCCCTCCAGGTCGGTGCGGCGCTGCACCCGCACCGCGCGCACCGGCAGGCCGTGCGCGCCGGGGGTGGCCCACTCGACGGTGACCACCTGCCCGGCCCGCAGCGGCTCGCCCTCGACGACGGCCGCGTCGGCCCAGCAGTCGCCGGGCGCGCCGGGCACCTCGAGGACCGCGCCGGTGCCGCTGTCGCTCGGGGTGCCGGTCATGCCCCGAGGCTGCCCGACCGCGCGGGTCAGCGCACCCGCAGCAGCACCTTGCCGGTGGCGCGGCGCTCGTCGAGCTCGGTGACGGCGGCCGCGGCGTCGGCCAGGTCGTGCACGGTGCCGAGGACCGGCTGCAGGGCGCCCCGCTCCAGCAGCGGCAGCAGGTCGGCCCACTGCTCCTGCACGAAGGACGGCTCGCCGGACCAGAAGGCGCCCCAGCCGACGCCGACCACGGACACGTTGTTGAGCAGCAGCCGGTTGACCTTCACGGTCGGGATCTCGCCGCCGGTGAAGCCGAGCACCAGCAGCCGGCCCTCGCGGGCGAGGCTGCGCAGCGAGTCGGTGAACCGGTCGCCGCCCACCGGGTCGGCGACGACGTCGACGCCGCGGCCCCCGGTCAGCTCCTTGACCCGCTCGCGGAAGCCCTCGGCGAGGACGACGTCGTCGGCACCCGCGGCGCGGGCCGCCTCGGCCTTGTCCTCGCTGGAGACCACGCCGATCACCCGGGCGCCGTACGCCTTCGCGAGCTGGATGCCCGCGGTGCCGAGGCCCCCGGCCGCGCCGTGCACGAGCACCGTCTCGCCCTCGCGCAGCTGCCCGCGCCGGCGCAGCGCGAAGTGCATGGTCAGGTAGTTCATCGGCAGCGCGGCACCCTGCTCGTAGGAGACGGCGTCGGGCAGCGGGAAGACGAAGCCCGGGTCGGCCGCGGCGACCTCGGCGAAGCCGCCGAAGCCGGGGAAGGCGGCCACCCGCTGGCCGGCGGTGAACCCGCTGCCCTCGGGGGCGCTGCGCACCACGCCGGCCACCTCGCTGCCGGGCACGAACGGCGGCTGCGGCTTGAGCTGGTACTCGCCGCGGCTGAGCAGCACCTCGGGGAAGGTCACCCCGGCCACGTGCACGTCGACGACGACCTTCCCCGCGCTGTCGGGCTCGGGGACGTCGACGACGGCGATGGCTGAGGGGCCGTCGAGGGTGGCGATCTGGGCGGCGCGCACGGGTCCTCCTGGACGCTCGGGGACGGTCCGGCCGAGTCTGTCAGTGCAGGTGACCGGGGTCGCACGGCGGTGCCCGGGCCCGGTCTCAGCGGCCGGGCGGGAAGCCCGCCAGCAGGTCGGCCATCGCCCGGGGCTCCCAGGTGTGCTGGGCGCCGTCGACCTCGGCGCGCCCGGCCCGCGGCAGCGCGGCGGCCAGCGAGGCGGCCGCGGCCGGCATCTCGTCGAGGGCGTCCCGGCCGACGACGAGCAGCACCGGCAGGTCCAGCCCGCCGAACAGCTCGGCGTGCGGCGCGGACATCGCCCACTCCAGCGCCTGCGCGTCGGCCCGCAGGCTCTCGGCGTGCCGGACGAACGGCTCCCACAGCGGGGACTCCCGCAGGCCGGCGAGCACGTCGAGCGGGATGTCGCGCATGTAGTGGTCCACCGCGCCGGGGCGGTCGCCGGCGTCGAGGAGGCGGTACAGCTCCGCCGTCCACTGCGCCACCCCGGGGGTGCGCGGGTCGAGCGGGGCCTCGAAGAGCACCAGCCCGTCGACCGGCAGGCCCTCGGCGGCCGCCCGCAGCGCGATGGCGCAGCCGGAGGAGTGGCCGCACAGCACCGCCCGGCCGCCGGCGGCGTCGACCAGCGCGGCGACCGCGGCGAGCTCGTCGTCGAGGTCGACCCGGCCCGCGCGCCAGGAGTCGCCGCGGCCGACGCGGTCGTGCACCACGGTGGTGCGCCCCCGCCCGGCCAGCAGCTCGGCGGTCGCGGTGGTCTGCGGGTCGACGGCCCGGAACGGCCCGGCCCCCGCGATGAACACGACGGCCGGGCCGCTGCCCCGCCGGTCGAAGCCGATCCGGTCGCCGGCTGACGTGGTCGCGTACTCGGTCATGCCGCCCGCCCTCCCCTGCGTCGTGGTGCAGGGGTGACCGCGCGGGGCCGCCCGGCTCATCGGTGCCGGCGCCGCCCGTGCGCGGGCGGCCCCGCGGTCAGGCGCCCGGCACCAGCGAGGCGAGCGGCACGTGGTGCTGGCCGGCGTGCAGGTCCCGGTCGGCCAGGCTGCCCTGCGGCACCGGCCGGGGGAAGGACACCTTGACCACGTGCAGCGCGGGGATGCGGAACACCCGCACGGTGGCCGGGTCGACGGCGTACAAGCGGGCGACGACCTGCTCGTCGACGGCGGCCGCGGCGATCGCGTAGCCCTCGGCGTCGCGCAGGAACACCTCCATCGTCACCCAGAACGGGCCGGCGTTCTTGGAGCGGACCTCGAGGGCGAGGTCGCCGAGGGTGGCGCTCACGCGGGGCTCCCGTCGATCACGGTGCGGAACATGCTGGTGGGGTCGTCGACGTCGACGACGTGGTGCAGGACGAACTCGTAGGACGGGCCGCGCTCGGTCTCGGCCGGGGAGGTGGGGAAGGCGAAGCTCGGCAGGTGCTGCATCCCGCGGGTGGGCAGGTGCAGCATCAGCGGGTTCGCCACCTTGGCGACGGCGGTCGCGGTGGCCTGGTCGGCGGCCTGCACGAGCAGCATCACGCCGACCTCCCGGGGTGGCGCGGTCGGCCGCTCCAGGTGCCCGAGGACGGCGTCGTGGCCGTAGAGCCGGAGGTCGACGGCGTACTGCGGCGGCTCCAGGCCGAGCGTCTGCTGCACCCGGTCGGTGAGCACCTCGCGCAGGAACGCCGCCCAGTCGTCGATCTCGGCGAGGACCAGCGGGTCGCGGATGCCGGTGAACGACATGGTCGTGTAGCCGGCGACGCGGGCGCCCTCGAGCTTGATGGTCTTCTGCGCGGCGGGCACGAACCGGGAGCCCTCCACGCGGACCCGGCGGTCGTCGAGGGCGGTGTAGGTGGCGTCGGTGACGTCGATCCAGCCGTCGGGCTCGCGCATGGTGAACGGGTCCACCGTCTCGTAGAGCATGTGCGCCGCCACCGACGTCGGCGTGCAGGCGGTGGCCTCGCCGAGCGGCTCGACGGTGAAGCCGGTGGCGTCGACCGTCACGAAGACCTCGCGCTCGCGCGGGTTGGTGGTGCACTGCCCGCCGCACTCGACGATCTTGGCCGCGTGCCAGCTCGGCCCGGCCGGCATGCCGCGCATCAGCGGGACGGCGGCGGCGAGGGCGGTGTCGGTGGCGCGGCCGGCCAGCACGACGTCGGCGCCGGCCTCCAGCGCCGCGACGATCGGCTCGTGCCCCATGACGCCGACGACGTGGGTGCAGCTCTCCAGCGTGTCGGCGTCGAGCTCGCCGAGCGGGGGCAGCGGGGAGATGCGGCCCTCGTTGAGCCGCTCCTTGAGGTCGGCGGCGTCCTGCTCGCTGTAGACGCGGGCGACGGTGAGGTCCAGTTCCTCCTCGCGCAGGACGGTCGCGGCGATGCCGGCCACCCAGTCGACGCCGGAGTCGGTGCCGCTGGTGCCGCACGACCCGACGATCAGCGGGATGCGGGCGGTGGCGGCGGCCCGCAGCAGGTACCGCAGGTCGCGGGCCACGGCGGCCGCCGTCGTCTTCGGCGTGCCCGACCCCAGGTAGTGGGGGCCGGAGTCGGTGGAGCCGCCGTCGACGGTGATGGCGTCGGCGCCCATCGCCAGGCCGCGCTCGATCGCCGCGGGGTCGAAGCCGCTGCCGAGCATGCCGGAGGGGACGAGGACGCGGACGGCGTCCGGAGGGGTCGTTGCGGTCACGGAGTGCTCGTTCCTGTCGTCGGTGGACGTCCCGGGCGGGGTGGTCATGCCGTCGCCTCGGCGACGGCGCGGCCGGCCTGTCGGCCGGAGAAGAGGCACCCGCCGAGGAACGTGCCCTCGAGCGAGCGGTAGCCGTGCATGCCGCCGCCGCCGAAGCCGCTGGCCTCGCCGGCGGCCCACAACCCGTCGACGGGCTCGCCGCCGGCGCCGAGAACGCGTCCGGACAGGTCGGTGTGCAGGCCGCCGAGGGTCTTGCGGGTCAGCACGTGCAGCCGGACGGCGATGAGCGGTCCCGCCGCCGGGTCGAGGATCCTGTGCGGCGCGGCGGTGCGCATCAGCCTGTCCCCGCGGTAGCGCCGCGCGTTGCGGATGGCGGCGACCTGCAGGTCCTTGGTGAACGGGTGGTCGACCTCCCGGTCGCGGGCCTCCACCTCGCGGCGGATGTCCGCGACGTCGAGCGGCGCCTCCGGGGTCAGGGCGTTCATGCCCTCGACCAGCTCCTCCAGGGTGTCCGCGACGACGAAGTCCTCGCCCTTCTCCGTGAAGGCCTCGACCGGCGGCGCCGCGCCCGGCCGCACCCGGCCGAGCACCTGGCGGACGCTCTTCCCGGTCAGGTCGGGGTTCTGCTCCGACCCCGAGAGGGCGAACTCCTTCTCGATGATCCGCTGGGTGAGGACGAACCAGCTGTGGTCGTGCCCGGTGGCGCGCAGGTGGGCGAGGGTGCCGAGGGTGTCGAAGCCGGGGAACAGCGGCACCGGCAGCCGCCGGCCCAGCGCGTCGAACCACAGCGACGACGGCCCGGGCAGGATCCGGATGCCGTGCCCGGGCCAGATCGGGTCCCAGTTCTGCACGCCCTCGACGTAGTGCCACATGCGGTCGGGGTTGACCACCGCTCCCCCGGCCGCCTGCGCGATCGCCAGCATCCGGCCGTCCACGTGCGCCGGGACGCCGGTGACCATCCGCGCGGGCGGGGTGCCCAGCCGCTCGGGCCAGTGGGCGCGGACCAGGTCGTGGTTGCCGCCGATGCCGCCCGAGGTCACGACGACGGCCTGGGCGCCGAACTCGAACCCGCCGACGACGGTGCGCGACGTCGTCGCCCCGCGCGGTGCGTCGCTGGGCTCGAGCACGCTGCCGCGCACACCGGTCACCCGGCCGGCGGTGACGACGAGCTCGTCGACCCGGTGGCGGCAGGCCAGCCGCACCCGGCCGCGCGCGATCCCCGCGAGGACGCGACGCAGGAACGGCTCGAGCACGCCCGGGCCGGTGCCCCAGGTGATGTGGAAGCGCGGCACCGAGTTGCCGGGACCGGTGGCGGTGTGGCCCCCGCGCTCGGCCCAGCCGACGAGGGGGAAGAACCGCACGCCCATCCCGTGCAGCCAGGCGCGCTTCTCACCCGCCGCGAAGTCGACGTAGGCCTCGGCCCACGCGCGGGGCCAGCCGTCCTCGGGCCGGTCGAAGCCGGCGGTGCCGAGCCAGTCCTGCCAGGCCAGCTCCTGCGAGTCGCGGACGCCCATGCGCCGCTGCTCCGGGGAGTCGACGAGGAAGAGCCCGCCGAAGGACCAGGAGGCCTGGCCGCCGAGGCTCTGCTCCGGCTCCTGGTCGACCAGCACGACGCGGCGGCCGGCGTCCACCAGCTCGGCGGTCGCGGCGAGGCCGGCGAGGCCCGCCCCCACGACGACGACGTCGGCGTTCTCGGTGCTCACGGGGTCCTCCCGATCAGGTGGGCGTTGAGGGAGTGCCGCGGCTCGCCGCGGAGGGCGGCCAGCAGCTCGCGGGCGCCCTCCAGGCCGGCGGCGCGGCGCGCCTCGGCGGTCTGGCCGGCGAGGTGCGAGGTGACGGTGATGCCGTCGACGCCGCGCAGCGGGCTGTCAGCAGGGAGCGGTTCGGTGGCGGTCACGTCGAGGGCGGCCCCGGCGAGCCGGCCGGCGCGGACGGCGTCGGCGAGCGCGGCCTCGTCGACGACCGCCCCGCGCGCGGTGTTGACCAGGTGGGCCGTCGGCTTCATCCGGGCGAGCGCGGCGGCGTCGAGCAGGCCCCGGGTGCGGGGCGTGAGCGCGGTGTGCACGGAGACGAGGTCGGAGGTGGCGAGCAGCTCGTCGAGCTCCACGAACCGGACGCCGGGGACGTCGCGCTCCGCGGGCGGGACCCCGGTCGTGCAGACGACGCGCATCCCGAACGCCTGCGCCAGGGGGACGACGGCCCGCGCGGCGGCGCCCAGGCCGACGAGGCCGAGGGTCTTCCCCCGCAGCTCGGTGCCGCCCTCCCGGGGCCAGCCGCCCGCCGCGACCGCGGTGGCCACCGGCACCAGCCGGCGGGCCTGCGCCAGCAGCAGCGCGAGGGTGTACTCGGCCACCGCGCCCGCGTTGACGCCCGGCAGGTTGCTGACCGAGACGCCGGCGGCGGTCGCGGCGTCGACGTCCACGGAGTCGTACCCGACCCCGGTGCGCACGACGGCCCGCAGCCGCGGCGCCCGGGCGAGGACCGCGGCGGTCACCGGCTCGTTGGCGATGAGCGCGCCGGCCGCGCCGTCCAGCGCGGCGACGAGGTCGTCCTCCGTCCGCGCGCCTCGCAGCGGCCGGTGCCGCGTGCTCCAGCCGGCCTCGCGCAGCAGCACGTCGACCTCGTCGCCGGGGACCAGGTGGTCGGTGGTGACCAGCACCGTGCCCGTCGTCGTCACAGGGCGACGACCTCCTCGCCGGCCGCGGCGCGCCGCCGGTGCCGGCGCGCGAGCCGCAGCAGCACCGCCAGGGCCAGCGCGGCGAGCACGGCGGTGTGCAGCAGCAGGAGGTCCCAGGTGGTGAGGTCGATGAGCAGCCCGAGCAGCGCCGGGCCGAGGAAACCGCCGGAGACCCAGGCGACGGTGTAGATGCCGGTGTAGGCGCCGAGCACCCGCGAGGTGGGCGCCAGGTTCCACAGCACGACGACGGCGTTGACGATGAACCCGGCGGCGCCGGCCGCGCCCAGGCACAGCGCGACGACGGTCACCGTCGGCGTGCGGACGAGCAGGCCGAGCACCATCGCCGCGGCGAAGACGGTGACGCCGGCGGCCATGATCCGCAGCCGGCCGACCCGCTCGGCGAACAGCGCCGCGGGGTAGGCGGCGAGGATGAACGCGATGCCGCTGGGCAGCGTCAGCCCGCCGGCGGCGCCGTCGGACAGGCCCAGCGCGGTGACGCCGTAGGGCGTCATCAGCGAGCGCACGCCGGCCCAGGCGCCGCCGAAGGCGAGGACGGCGACCAGCAGCAGGACCCGGCTGCGGTCCGGGGAGCGCATCAGCTCCCCGACGACGGCCCGCAGCGGCAGGCCGACCCCGGCGCCGCCGGAGCTGAGCGTCGCGGCGTCCTCCTCCGCCGCCTGGGCGGCCCGGCCCTGCGCGTCCCGTTCCCGCTGCTCCCCTCCCGGACCGCCGCCGGCCGCGCGCCGGTCCTCGGCGAGCGCGGCCTGGTAGGCCGGGGAGCGGCTGTCGCGGACCCGCCACACCAGCACGCCGGCCGCCACGAGCATGAGCGCCGAGGGGACGGCGAACGCGAGCCTCGGGTGGTCGTCGACGAGCAGCAGGCTGACCAGCGCGGCGACGATCGTCGTCAGCGCGGAGGCGATCTTCACCGCGGCGTTGGCCCGGCTGCGCCGCTCGGGGGCGATGAAGTCCGGCATCAGTGACTCGCTGATCGGCTTGAAGGAGTTCATGACCAGCGCGTAGGCGAAGATCACCACGATCAGCCAGCCCAGCGAGGGCGCGTGCGGGATGAGCAGGAACAGCACCGCGGCCAGCGGCATCATCACCGCCAGGTACGGGATGCGCCGGCCCCACCGGGTGCGGGTGTTGTCCGACCGGTTGCCGATCCAGGGCTGGATGACGATGCCGAGCAGGTTGTCCATGCCCATGAGCAGGCCGATGACCGCCACGCTGGGCACGAGCTCGCGCAGCAGCTCCGGCACCCGGTTGTCGTAGAAGTTCCAGGTCGACTCCTGCGCGAAGACCGCGAGGGCGACGTAGAAGGTGATCCGGCGGGTGCCGGCGCGCTGGGCGACCCGGGGGTCGGCGGCCGGGGCGTCGGCGGTGCGCGCTGCCATGCGATCTGCCATGCGGTCCTCCTCGACTGTGGCTGCGGTCACCGTAGTTGCTATGGCAAATGCGTCAAGGGGTGTCATGTGCGGATGCCATGGAGGGCGGTACGGTGACGCCATGACGCTGTCGGGAGGGCCGGGGACGGCCGAGGAGACGGGGACGACGCGCGCCGAGCTCGTGTACCGCGCCGTCCGGGGACGGATCGGCTCCGGGGAGCTGCGGCCCGGGCAGAAGGTCACCGAGCGCGGCCTGGCCGAGGAGCTCGCGGTGAGCCCGACCCCGGTGCGCGAGGCCATCCGGCGGCTCGAGCAGGACGGGCTGATCCAGCGCCTCGGGCCGCGCACCGTCGTCGTCACCGACCTGCACGACCGCGCGATCGACGACCTCGCGGAGGTCGAGGTCGCCCTGCGGGGCCTGGTGGCCCGCTTCGCGGCCCGGCACGCGACGCCCGAGCAGCTCGACCGGCTCGACGCGGTCCTCGACCGGGCCGACGACGCGCTCATCGTGCTGACCACCCGCTACCGCCAGGGCGAGGACGTCGAGCGGCACGTGACGGCGCTGCTGGACCTCATGCAGGAGTTCAACGACACCCTCGAGGCGTGCGCGAACAACCCGGTGCTGGTCCGGCTGCTCGAGCAGTCGCGGGTGTTCTCCCGCCCCGAGCGCCGGGCGCGGCTGCTGGAGCTGATCGCCGCCGACGGCAGCTTCGGCCTCGACCGCTACGGCAGCCACCGCGCGCTGGTCCGCGCGCTGCGGGCCGGGGACGCCGCGGCAGCCGAGCGGATCGACACCGCCGACGCCCAGGGCGGGCTCGACGCGCTGCGGGCGCGCCGGCGGGAGGAGCGGCCGTGAGCGCCTCCCGCATCGCCGTCGTGCCGGGCGACGGGATCGGCACCGAGGTGGTGCCGCAGGGCCTCGCGGTGCTCGACGCCGTGGCCGGCACGCACGGGCTGGACCTCGCCTTCGACGAGTACGGCTTCGCCAGCGCCGCGCACTGGCAGCGGCACGGCACCATGCTCCCGCCGGACTGGGAGCAGACCCTGCGCCCCTACGACGCGATCTTCTTCGGCGCCGTCGGCTGGCCCGACGTCGTCCCCGACCACGTCTCGCTGTGGGGCAGCCTGCTGCAGTTCCGCCGCACCTTCGACCAGTACGTCAACCTGCGGCCCTGCCGCCTGATGCCGGGGGTGCGCAGCCCGCTGGCCGGCCGCGAGCCCGGCGAGGTCGACTTCCTGGTGGTGCGGGAGAACACCGAGGGCGAGTACTCGAGCATCGGCGGGCGGATCTTCGAGGGCACCGAGCGGGAGACGGTGCTGCAGGAGACGGTCATGACCCGCGTCGGCGTCGACCGGGTGCTCCGGTACGCCTTCGAGGTCGCCGAGGGGCGCCCCGCCCGGCACCTGACCTCGGCGACCAAGAGCAACGGCATCTCGATCTCCATGCCGTACTGGGACGAGCGGGTCGAGGCGGTGGCGGCGCGGTTCCCCGGCGTCCGCTGGGACAAGCAGCACATCGACGCCCTGGCCGCGGCCTTCGTGCTGCACCCTGACCGGTTCGACGTCGTGGTGGCGAGCAACCTGTTCGGCGACATCCTGTCCGACCTCGGGCCGGCCTGCACCGGCACGATCGGCATCGCACCGAGCGCGAACATCAACCCCGACCGCACCTCCCCCAGCCTGTTCGAGCCGGTGCACGGCTCGGCGCCCGACATCGCCGGGCGCGGCGTCGCCAACCCGGTCGGCCAGATCTGGTGCGCCTCGATGATGCTCGACCACCTCGGCGCCCCCGCGGCCGCCGCTGCGGTGCTCACCGCGATCGAGGACGTGCTGGCCGCCGGGCCCGGCGGCGCCCCGCTCACCCCCGACCTGCACGGCCGCGGGACGACGGCGGAGCTCGGCGGCGCGATCGCCGACCGGGTCCGCGAGCTCGGCGCCCCGGGCGCGTGAGCCCGGCATGAGCACCGCGGGGCCGCTGCGCGTGCTGGTCGCGCCGGACTCGTTCAAGGGGACGGCGACCGCCGCCGAGGTGGCCGCCGCGGTCCGCGACGGGTGGCTGGCGGCGCGGCCCGCCGACCGGGTGGCCCTCGCGCCCATGGCCGACGGCGGCGAGGGCACGCTCGACGCCTTCACCTCGGCGGTGCCCGGGGCCCGGCGGGTGCCGGTGGAGGTCGACGGCCCCGACGGCCGCCGGGTGCGGGCCGGGTGGGTGCTGCTGCCCGACGGCACCGGCGTGGTGGAGCTCGCGGCCTGCTCCGGGCTGCCGCTGATGGGCCGCCCGGCGCCGTTCGCCGCGCACACCCTCGGCCTCGGGCAGGCGGTCGCGGCCGCGCTGGACGCCGGGGTGGACCGGCTGCTGCTCGGCATCGGCGGCAGCGCGAGCACCGACGGCGGCACCGGGCTGCTCACCGCGCTCGGCGCCCGGTTCCTCGACGCCGCGGGGCGGCCGGTCCCCCTCGGCGCCGCGGGGCTGACCGCGCTCGACCGGGTCGACCTCGCCGCGCTGCGGCCGCTGCCCCCGGGCGGCGCGACCGTGCTCTCCGACGTCGACGCGCCGCTGCTCGGGCCCCGGGGGGCGGCCGCCGTCTTCGGCCCGCAGAAGGGCGCCGGCCCGGACGACGTGCCCGCGCTCGAGGCCGGGCTGCGGCGGCTGGCCGCGCGGGCCGGCGGCGACCCCGGCGAGCCCGGGGCGGGGGCGGCCGGCGGGACCGGCTACGGCCTGCGGCTCTGGGGCGCCACGCTGTCGCCGGGCGCGGCCGCGGTGGCCGCGGCGCTGGACCTGCCGCGGTCGGTGGCCGGGGCCGACGTCGTGGTCACCGGCGAGGGCCGCTACGACGACCAGACCGCCGGCGGCAAGGTGCCCGCGCACGTGCTGGCGCTGGCCCGCGCCGCCGGCGTCCCGGTGCTGCTCGTCGCCGGGAGCGTGGCGGCGCCGACGACGCCGTTCGCCGACGCCGTCGCGCTGGCCGACGTCGCGGGCGGCGCGGGGCCCGCGCTCGCCGACCCCGTCCGCTGGCTGCGGGTCGCCGCCGGCGACCTGGCCCGGCGCCGGGCGCCGTGAGCCGCTCCCCCGCCGGCCCGCGCTTCGACCGCCGGCTGGTCGCGCCGCTGGTGCTCGGGGCGGTGCTCAACCCGGTCAACTCGTCGGTCATCGCGGTGTCGCTGGTGCCGATCGGCGCGGCCCTGGGTGCCCCGCCGGCGCAGACGGCGTGGCTGGTGTCCTCGCTGTACCTCGCCACCGCGATCGGGCAGCCCGTGGTCGGCCGGCTGGTCGACCGGCACGGCCCCCGCCCGCTCTACCTCGCCGGGGCGGTGCTGGTGGCCGCCGGCGGGGTGCTCGGCACGCTGGCGCCGTCGCTGCCGGTGCTGGTGGCCGCGCGGGTGGTCATCGGGCTCGGCACGTGCGCCGGCTACCCCGCCGCCATGGCGCTGGTCCGCAAAGAGGGCCGGCGCACCGGCGTCGACCGGCCGCAGGGGGTGCTGACCGTGCTGGCCGTGTCGGCGCAGACGGTCGCCGTCCTCGGGCCGCCGCTGGGCGGGCTGCTGGTCGCGGTGGGCGGCTGGCGGGCGACCTTCGCCGTCAACGTCCCGCTCGCCGCCGCCTGCCTGGTCCTCGGGTGGCTGTTCCTGCCGCGGGAGCGCCCCGCGGCCGGCGCGCGGGGGCGGCTCGACGTCGCCGGCGTCGTCCTGTTCACCGCGGTGCTGGTCCCGCTGCTGTTCGCGCTCACGGCCCCGGCCGCGGGGCTGTGGTGGCTCGCCGTGCCGTCGGCGGTCGCCCTGGCCGGCTTCGCCTGGCGGGAGCTGCGGGCCGCCGACCCCTTCGTCGACCTCCGGCTGCTGGCGCGCACGCCGTCGCTGCTGGCGACCTACGGGCGGGCGCTGCTGGCGCAGTGCGCGGCCTACGTCTTCTTCTACGGGTTCACCCAGTGGCTGCAGGACGGCCGCGGCCTGTCCGCTGGCCAGGCGGGGCTGCTGCTGGCGCCGATGTTCGCCACGGCGATCGGGGTCTCGGCGCTCACCGGCCGGCGGCGGCGCGTGGCGGGCAAGCTCGTCGTCGGGGCGCTGGGCCAGGCGGCGGTCGCCGGGCTGCTGCTCCTGCTCGCGCCCGGCAGCCCCGTCTGGCTGCTCGTGGCGGTGACCGTCCTCGCCGGTCTGCCGCTCGGGCTCGTCGGGCTGGCCAACCAGACGGCGGTGTACGTGCAGTCCGACCCGGCGCGCACCGCGTCGTCGGCCGGGCTGCTGCGGACGTTCTCCTACCTGGGCGCGATCGTCGCGACCGGCGCGATCGCGCTGGCCTTCCCGCAGCGGGCCGGCACCGGCGGGCTGCACGCGCTGGCGTGGGGGGTGCTGGGCCTCGCGGGGGCGCTGCTGGTGCTCACCGCAGCCGACCGCGGGCTGCGCCGCATCGGCCGGGACGCCGCGCCGGGTCAGGCCGCCACGCCGTCGCGCCGGCGGCGTCGCGCCCGCACGACGTCGACGCTCAGCGCGGCCCCGGCGGCCGCCACCGCGCCGGCGAGCACGAACGGCAGCAGGAACCCGCCCGCCGTCTCCGCGAGCCAGCCGCCCAGCGGCGGGCCGGCGAGCTGAGCGAGGCCGAACGCGAGCGTGCAGCGGCCGAAGGCGCCGGCGAACTCCCGCGGGGTGAGGGTGTCCGACAGGTGCGCGGCGATGACCGCGGGCAGCCCGGACATCGTCAGCCCGAACAGCAGCGCCGACGCCGAGGCCGGCGGCTCCGTGCCCAGCGGCACGAGCAGGATCGCCGCGGCCATGAGGGCGTAGCCGCCGACCAGCGTCGGTCCGCGGCCCCACCGGTCCGACAGCGGGCCGAACACGATGCCGCCGGCGACCAGGCCCACGCCGACGAGCGTGTAGACCGCCGACGCGTGGCCGGCGGAGAACCCGGCGTCGTCCTCGAGCGCGGTGACCAGGTAGCTGGTGTAGATCGAGTAGGCCAGGCCGTACGCGGCGTAGCCGCCGGTCAGGCCGATCCAGCCGGGCACGCGGCGCAGGGCGCCGGTGCGCACGGGGGCGTCGTCGTCGCGGCGCGGGGCCGGGCGGAGCAGCAGCACGCACGCCACGAGGACGACGACGGCGACCGCCGTCTCCACCAGGTAGACGGTGCGCCAGGACGCGTCCCCGGCCTGCGCGTGCAGCGTCCAGGTCAGCGCGCTGGCCAGCACGATCCCGCCGCCGATGCCGGAGCCCGCGACGCCGATCGCCGCGCCGCGGCGGGAGGGGCGGACGACGGAGCCGGCGAGCCCCGGCGCCGGCACCCAGATGAACGCCCCGCCCACGCCGGTGAGGGTGAGCCCGGCGGCCAGGCTGCCGGCGCCGCCGGCGGCCGACAGCAGGCCGAGCCCCAGGGCGCTGCAGGCCAGGCCGGCCTTGATCAGCGCGGCCGGCCGGGCGCGGCGGGACAGCGCGCTGACCGCCACGGTGCCGAGCAGGTAGGCGGCGACGTTGGCCGTGGCGACCAGGCCGGCCAGCGCGTAGGAGCCGAGCAGGTCCCGGTCGATCGAGGGCAGCAGCAGCGCGTAGGAGAACCGCCCGAACGCCTGCGCGACGGCGGAGGCCAGCGCCACGAGCAGGACAAGCCCGCGTGGACGCACCCGCACGCCGCCACCTCCGCACCGCCGACGGACGGCGCCCGACGGCGCCGGGGCGAGTCCACCACCCCGGCGCCGCCGGCGCTCGCCCGTCGGGCCTCGCCGTCAGGCCGGACGGGCCAGCTCGGCCAGCGCCTCTCCCATGAGCCGTCCCGGCAGCGACGGGTCGGCCGGCGAGCGGCGCTCCCACTCCCCCAGCTGCACCGACGTCTCGACGACGAGCCGGCAGCGGTCGAACCGGCGCTCGCCGAAGCGGCGCAGCGCGGCGGGCACGTCCTGCGATGGCACGTCCGCCAGCACGTCGGCGAGGACGACCGCGTCCTCGATCGCCATGCCCACCCCGTAGGCCAGGTGCGGGGTGGCCGTGTGCACGGCGTCCCCGACGAGCACGCCCCGTCCGCGGGACCACGGCAGCGGGACCAGCAGGGACTGCAACGACCGGACGTCGACGTCCGCGACCCCCTCGGCCGCCCGCGGCACGTCGCCACCGAAGGGGCGCAGCCGCTCGCGGAACGCCTCGGCCTCACGGCCGGCGGGCGGGCGCGGCGCGCCGTGGTCGGGCTCCAGCAGCCAGACGTACAGGGAGTCCGCCGAGACGGGCACCACCCCGGCCCGGCCGAGCGCGGGTCCGCCGTCGAGCATCGAGTAGCGGGTGACCGCCGGCGGCCGCGGCGCGGGCGCGCGCCAGATCACCTGGCCGGTGGGACGCGGGGACGGCGCGCCGGGCAGCACCAGCCCGCGGGTGGCCGAGTGGAGCCCGTCGGCACCGACGACGACGTCGACGCCCTCCACGGCGCCGCCGGACAGCCGGACGTCCACGCGGTCCGGCCGGTCCACGACCGCCGTCACCGTCGTCCCGAGGCGCAGCTCGATGCCGGCGGCCGTCACCGCGCCGGCGAGCACCTCCCCCAGCGCGGCGCGCGAGAGCGCGACCGAGGCCGGCCGCCCGGGGAGCAGCGGTGGCGGGGCGAGCACCGTGCGGACCGTCCCGGCGGCGTCGCACAGGTCGATCTCCTCGTGCGGGTACGCCCGCTCGAGGCAGGCGTCGAGCAGCTCCAGGCTGTCGAGGGCCCGCATCGGTGCGCCCTGCAGCACGAGGCCGGGGCCCGCCGGCCGGACGGCGTCCTCCGCCTCGACGAGCACGACGTCGGCACCCCGGCGGGCGAGCGCGACCGCCGCGGTGCACCCGGCCGGTCCGGCACCGACGACGAGGACCCTCACGGCGCCTCCCCCCGTGCCGTCACGGGTCTCAGTGCCTCGCGGCGGCCTCGGCCGCCGGCGTGGACCGGTCGAAGCGGGACGTGTCCCCGTCGTAGTACGGCCACACCCGCCACCGCGCCGCGCCCGTGCGCTCGGGCGGGCCCAGCGTGACCTCCCCCGTGGCGGCCCACTCGACGGCCCGTACGAGCACGGTCATGAACGGCACCTTGCGGAACGTGTCCCAGTCGTGCCCGAGGACGATGCTCGCGCTGCGGCCCGCGCCCCACTCGTTGACCCAGGCCAGCGGCTGGTCGGTGTCCATCCCGGGGAGCTCGCCGATCCCGCCGGGCGGGACGTCGACCGGGGTGTGGGCGTTCGGCCAGCCGGCCCGGCGGTAGGTCTCCGAGTCGTCGAACACGGTGAGCAGCACGGTCGCCGAGGGGTCCATCCGGGCGCCGGTGAGCACGTCGTCGTTCACCACGGCCCACTCGGCCGGCAGCCCCTCGGTGATCGGGTGCCGCGGCTCCGGGAAGCGCACCGTGACCTCCGCCTGGGGTCGCGGCCGCAGGCCGGTGCGCCGGCTCAGGGTCGCGCCCCGCATCCGGTCGAACTCCTCGGGGAAGCCCCACTCCGGCTCCTGCACCGACGAGCCGTGGAACCACAGGACGCCGCGCCCCCGCTCCCGGACGAAGCGGAGGAGCGCCTGCTCCGTGGTCTCCCCCAGCCGCTCGGCGACCGAGTGGTAGTCGTCGCGGCCCTCGTACATCACCAGGGCGACGTCGAAGCGGTCCAGCAGCTCGTCGCCGATCCCCCGGAACTCCTCGAGCACCCGCACCCGGAACCGCCCGGTCGACTCCAGGAGCGTGGTGAGCATCGAGGTGTGCAGGCGGAAGCTGCGGTGCTCGTTGTCGTGCTCGACGCTGACCCGCCCGGTCGCGACCAGGACGTCGAGCTTCCCCGTCGGCTCGGTCACGCGTCCGCCGCGACCGACCGGATGTACCCGACCGACGCCGCCGACTCGACGGCCGGGAAGTACTCCAGGCCGATCGGGCCGTCGTAGCCGGACGCGCGGACCACGGCCAGCTGTGCCGGCCAGTCGACGTCGCCGCTGCCGGGCTCGTGCCGGCCGGGGGCGTCGGCGAGCTGCACGTACTTCACGAGGCCCGCGGCGCCGGCCAGCTCGGTCGCCGGGTCCTCGCCCTGCACGATCGAGTGGTAGAGGTCGTAGAGGATCCCGAACCGGTCGGTGCCCATCGCCCGGGCGATGTCCACGGCGTCCTCGGTGCGGTCGGTGAGCGCACCGGGGTGGTCCACCCGCGAGTTGACCGGCTCCAGGATGAAGTCGACGTCGGCACCGCGGTTCCGCTCGAGGGCCTCCCCGAACATGTCGACCAGGAACTGGTGGTTCCGCTGCCGGCTCATCCCCGGGAAGCCCATGCCGGAGGCGAGGACGATGCGCGGGCAGCCGAGCCGGCGGGCGTGCTCGACGGCGAGGTCGAGGCCCTGGTGGAACGGCGCGAGGTCGGTGCCCGGGTACGTGTAGGTCATCCGGGGCCCGGCGAGCATGGAGGTGAGCTGCACGCCGGTGTCGGCGAGCGCCTTCTCCAGCGAGTCGAGGTCCTTGTCGGTGGAGAACCACATCTCGACGGCGTCGAAGCCGGCAGCGGCCGCGGCGCGGACCCGGTCACCGGCGTCGTCGCCGGCCTCGGTGAAGAGCAGTTCGATGTTGGCGGAGAGCTGGTACACGTCAGGCGTCCTTGTCCTCGGAGGGGGCGGCCAGGGCGGTCGCGATGGACCGGCGGATGAGGTCGTGCTGCTTGCGGACGAGGTCCACGGGGTCGGCCTCGTCGAGGTCGGCGAAGGCGTGGCCCTCCCACTCGCTGGAGAAGAAGCCCGACCAGCCGGCGCGGACGAACTCGCGGACGATCGCCGGGTAGTCGATGGCGGGCTCGTCGCCGTGCTCGTCGATGTCGTAGAACTTGGCGTGCACGTGCTTGACGAGCGGCATGATGTCGGCCCACTCGGCCGGGTCGACGTGGCCGTGCATGGTGAACGCCAGCCGCGCGAACGAGCCGAGCGACTCCGGGGCGATCCCGCGGGAGTGCAGGTACTCGACGAACTCGCCGTGCCGGGCGTCGATGTCGGCATCGGTCGCCCAGATCTCCTGGAGCTTCCGCAGCTCGTCGGCGCCGAGGCCCGTCCTCGCGAGCTTGCGCAGGATCGTGGGCGACATCGCGCGCATCGTCGCGCTGAAGTCGGCGACGAAACCGAGCCGCGGCGAGTCGATCTCGGCGTAGGTCTCGCGGATCTCCAGCACCTTCGGCGAGTTCGGGCCGAGCGGCGCGTGCAGCTCCCAGCCCATGGTCAGGTCGAGTTCCTCGGCCACCGGCAGCAGCCGGCGGATCAGCGACGGCTTGGCGCTCTGGATGCGCACCAGCGGGAAGCCGAGCGCGTGCGCGCTGCGGAACTGCGGAACGGTGAACTCGTACTCCTCGTCCTCGGTCATGTCCCGGTCGCGGCGGCGGCCCATGTCGAGGTTGCAGCCGAACGAGCTCGGGACGAAGCCGTGCCGGTCGACGGCGTCGCGCCAGTCGCGGACGAACTCGTCGGTGACGTCCGGGTAGGTGCGGATCGTCTGCGAGGCGACGATCTCGACGCCGGGGCCGATGCCGGCGGAGTGGACGACGTCGAGCAGGCCCGCGAGGTCGTAGCGGCCGGCCGCCCACTCGCTGGTGAGGGAGTACAGCGTCAGGCCCAGCCTGATCCCGCTGCCCGGGACGGCCGGCTCGGCGACGCGGGTCGGAGCGGTGGCGGTCATCGCGTGCTCCCCACGGTCAGCGACCGGCGGTCGCTCGCGTGGTTGGTCACGTAGACCCGCGGGGCGATCTGCATGTAGGGCAGCCGCAGGTCCACGGTCACCTCGACGTCGACCGCCCGGCCCTCGGTGGGCGGCTCGTCGAGCGGCACGACCACGACGAGCCGGTCCTGGACGAACCAGAGGACGTCCCACTGGTCGGGCAGCTCGTCGACCCGGTGGGTCCGCTCCCCCAGCTCGACCCGCAGGTCGTCCCTCGCGATCTCGCGACCCGCCACGGAGACGGTGATGTCGGTGACGCTGGACAGCCAGAGGCTGCGGTACCAGGGCACCGTCAGCGCGATGCCCAGTCCCCCGGGGCGGGCGATGAGGCTGTCGTCGGTGAGGACGGTGTCGCCGGTGGCCATCAGGCGGGCTCCTCCTCGACGAGGGGACGCAGCTCGCGCTGCACGTGGTAGCCGGCGAGCAGGGCGCTGGCCGCCGGGTGCGGGCTCTGGTCGCTCTCGACGACGATCCAGCCGGAGTACCCCGCGCCGAGCAGGGCCCGGGTGACGGCCGGGAAGTCGACGAGACCGCCGTCGGCGCCGGGCTCGGCGAACCAGCGCGGGACCTCCCGGGCGCCGCCGCGGACCCGCACGGTCCAGTGCGCGTGCGGCTGGAGGTACTCCCCGGCGTCGTCGACGGCGAGGGCGTCCTTGAACTGCACGTGCCAGATCCGGTCGCCGCTGCGCTCGATCACCCCCAGGGGGTCGATGCCCCCGGCGGTCAGCTCGCCGGTGTCGAGCGCGAGGCCCACCAGGGCGGGGTCGGTGCGGTCGAGCAGGGCGGGCACGTGGTCGCGGCGCAGCGCGGACAGGAAGTCCACGTGCAGGGCCAGCCGGATCCCGTGCTCCGCCGTCGTGCGGCCGGCCGCGTCCCAGCAGGCGGCGACCCGGGCGAGGGCGTCGTCGTCGAGCGGCTCGACGTCCCCGGCGCCCGGGACGGGGCGCACGAGCAGCACGGACCCGCCGAGCTCGGCGAGCGCCCCGGCGAGCAGGCCGGCCCGCTGCGCGATGGCGGGGGCGTCGGCCTCCGCCAGCGGGGACAGCGGCCCGGTGAGGTCCTCCATCGAGCGCTCCGCCGGGTCCCAGTACCAGCTGCTGACCGCGTCGACGGCGCAGCTGCGCAGGAACTCCCCGAAGCCCGCGACGGAGCCGAAGTTGGCGGCCAGCTGCTGCGGGTTGCCCAGCGGCTCCCACCGGCCGGTGCCGTAGGTCAGCTCGACGCCCTCGAAGCCGGCGATCGAGATGGTCTTCAGCGCGCGCTCGTGCTGCTCGCGGCGGACGAAGTCGTCGAACTGGGGCTTCCACTGGTTGATCGCGTAGGCCCAACGGATGCCGCTCACCGGTAGATCTCCTCGAGGACGTTCTTCGCGTACCAGCGGGAGATCGCGGTGCTCTCGGAGTAGTCGCCGCCCTCCTTGTTGGCCTTGTCGTGCTCGACGGAGATCCAGCCGCGGTAGCCGTTGTCGCGGACCGCCCGCATCATCGCCTCGAAGTCGACGAGGCCCTGGTCGGTGCCCATCTCGTAGAACCACTTGCCGGTGGTCGGCGCCATGATCTCGGAGTCGGGCCGGTGCCGGTGGTCGTCGCCGGTGGCCACGTGGCGGGTGTCCTTGAAGTGGAACCCGCTGACCCGGTGCGCGTGCCGGTCGTAGAGCGCCACCGGGTCGAGCCCGGCGATGCAGTGCTGGGCGGTGTCGACGAACAGGTTCACGTACCGCGGGTCGGTGTAGGAGTAGAAGGTCTCGATGTCGGGCTCGCTCTGGATGCCGCAGAAGAACTCGTGGTGGCAGGTGAGCTTCACCCCGAAGCCGGCGGTGATCTCACCGACCTTGTTCCAGCACTCCGCCGAGTACTTCAGCTTGTCCTCGGTGATCGGCTCCATGTCGTAGAAGAGCGTCGCCGGCATCACGATGATGTTGTCGAGCCGGATCTCCGACCAGCGGCCCATCGTGACGCGGAAGTCCTCGAAGACGGCCTCGTGCGTCTCCGGGACGTGCGGCGCGTAGTTCCGGACGTCGTAGTCGGCGGCGTGGAACGTGTTCACGATCCGCTCCAGGCCGTGGTCCTGCACCATCTCCTGGTACTTGGCCGGGCCGCCGTAGTCGCCGTACATCTGCCAGATGCGGAAGTCGAACGTGTCGATCGCGTCGAAGCCCACGGCCTTCACCTGCTTGAGGAAGGCCGACATCGTCTTCCGCGAGTGCCACTGGTCGACGGGCCCGGAGGGGCCGTTGCTCCGCCAGTGGTCCATGTACGACCACTTGATGGCGCGCTCGGGGGCGGTCACTTCGCGATCCCGAGCTCGTGCTGCAGGTACCAGCTGTTGAGCATCGCGAGCTCGGCCGGGTTGCCGCCGTGGTCGCTCTCGACGACGACCCATCCCGGGTAGTCGTGCTCGCGCAGCGCCGCGACGAACCCGGGGACGTCGACCAGCCCGCCCTCGGTGCCGAGCTCGAAGAACCAGCGCTCGATCCGCCGGCCGGCGCCGCCCTTCAGCATGGTCGACTCCGCCCCGGGCATCCGGTACTCCTCGCCGGTGTCCGCGTGACGGGTGTCCTTGAGGTGCACGTGCGCGACCCGGTCGGCGTGCGCCCGGTAGAAGGCCACCGGGTCGATGCCGCCGACCGTCAGCTCGGCCGTGTCGAGCGCGAAGCCGACGCGCGCCGGGTCGGTGGCGTCGAGCAGGCCGGTCAGCTCCGCCTCGGTGTGCACGGCGCCCAGGCAGTCGTAGTGCACGGCCAGACCGATCCCGGCGGCCGAGGTGAGTTCGCCGACCCGGTTCCACACGTCGCCGACGCGCTTGATCCCGTCGGCGTCCAGCGGCGGCGTCATCCAGGCCGACCCGACCGGGCGGACGACGAGCTGCTCGGCGCCCACGCCGGCCACGAAGTCGACGAACGGCCGCGACCACTCGACGATCGCGTCGGCGTCGTCCGGGTCCGCCGTCGACCGGAAGGCGTAGCCCTCCTCCTCCTCCGCGGGCGCCTGCGGGTCCCAGAACATGCTGGAGACGCCCTGCACCCGCGCCCGGCGCAGGAAGTCGAGGAAGCCGGCGTGGCTGCCGTGGTTGGTCAGGATGACCTCGGGCCGGCTGATGTTGTCCCAGCGGCCGGTACCGGACGCGAGCTCGATCGTGTCGAACCCGCAGGCGGACACGGTCTTGAGCGCCCGCTGCTGGTCCTCGTGCCGGACGAAGACGTCGAGCCGGACGTTCCACTGGTTGAGCGCGTAGGCCCAGCGCAGGGTGTCCCTCATCGCGCACTCCCCAGCTCGGCGCGCGCCTCGGCCTCGGCCTCGGCGAGCACGTTGTCGATGTACCACTTCGCGACGGCGGTGGCCTCGGCGTAGCTGCCGCCGCCGAGCTCGGCCTTGTCGTGCTCGACCGTGAGCCAGCCGTCGTAGCCGCTGGCGACGATCTCCTTCATCAGCGCCGGGAAGTCGACCAGGCCGCCCTCGCCCATCTCGTAGAACCAGCGCGTCACCTGGGGCGCCATGAGCTCCGGGTCCGGCGGCGTGCGGTAGGCCTCGTGCTCGTCGACGTCCTTCGTGTCCTTGAAGTGGAACCCCGTGCAGCGGTCGGCGTAGTCGCGGAAGAGCTGGACCGGGTCGACGCCGGCGATGGTGTGCTGCGCGGTGTCGCAGAAGAAGCGGACGAGCTCCGGGTCGGTGTGGGCCAGGAACGTGTCGACCTGCTCGCGCGTGCGGATGGCGCCCCAGAACTCGAAGTGGCAGGTCGTCGTCATGCCGTGCCGGCGGGTCAGCTCCCCGACCCGGTTCCACAGGTCGGCCACGACCTTGATCGTGTCGTCGGTGACCGGCTCGGTCTGCCAGTACGTCGACGTCGGCATGACGATGAAGTTCTCGACGCCGGTGAGCCCCTCGCACATGCGCAGCGTGTTCGTGCAGTCGGCGACGATCCGGTCGTGGGTCTCCCGGACGTGCGGTGCCGCGTACTTCGTCGCGGAGGGGTACGCGGAGAAGATGCCGGTGATCTTCTCGAACCCGTTGTCCTGCAGGAACCGCTCGAAGCCCGGCACGCCGCCGTACATCCCGGCGTAGAGGGGCAGGTAGAAGAAGAAGGTGTCGAAGCCCGTGAAGCCCAGGGCGGACAGCTCCTTGACGTACCGGTCCATGTAGGCGCGGTTGAACGACGGGGGCTGCGGCCCCTGCGGCGTCTCCGTCACCCAGTGGTCCATGTAGGACCACTTGGTCCAAGCCATGCTGGCCTCGCTTCCTGCGACGTCGTCTGGTGGTTGTCGTGGGGGGATCCCGCCGCCGGTGAGGCCACCGGCGCACCGTGCGGCCCCACTCGCCCGGGCGGGGATCAGGCCGGGTGGTGGGTCCGGCGGGGCAGTGCGGAGCCGCCCAGGCAGGCAGCGACCTGGAGCCCGGCACCGGCGAGCAGCCCGGTCCCGAACCCCTGGGTGAGCGCCTCGGCCCCCCCACCGGCCGATGCCGTCCCCGTGCTGGCGACGGCGACGAGCGCGGCCAGGCCGACGGCGCTGCCCACCTGGCGCGACATGGACAGCAGCCCGGAGGCGAGCCCCGCGCGCTCGGGCCCGAGTCCGGTGGTGGCGGTGACCGTCAGCGGGAGCCCGGCCGCCCCGAAGCCGGCCATGGCCAGGACGCTGGGTGCCAGGACGTCGGTCCAGTAGGACCCGCCGACCTCCAGCCGGGACAGCCAGAACAGCGACGCGGCGGCCACCAGGGTGCCGAGCTGGAAGAGCCGGGCCGGCCCGAGGCGCTCGATGGTGCGCGAGGCGACCTGGGCGCCGAGCGCGATCCCGACCGCCGCCGGCGCCAGGGCGAGCCCGGCCGTGAGCGGGTCCAGGCCGAGCACCTGCTGCAGGTACAGGACGAGGAAGAACATCATCGCGGGGAGCACGCCGCCGGTCAGCGCCGACAGGGAGTTGGCGACGGTCACCGGCCGCACCCGCAGCACCGACAGCGGGACGACGGGGTGCTCGGCACGCCGCTCGGCGGCCACGAACGCCGTGAACGACGCTCCGGCGCCCACGAGGCAGGCCAGGGCCGGACCCGATGACCAGCCCCGCTCCTCGCCGAGGATCACCGCCGCCACGAGCAGCGCCGTCCCGGCGGTCACCGTGGCCGAGCCGGGCAGGTCCAGCCGGCCCCGGACGGAGCCGGGCTGCCGGCCGGTGAGCGCCCACAGGGCCGCGACGACGAGCACCGCGCCCAGCGGCACGTTGACGAAGAACACCCACCGCCAGCTGAGCAGGCCGGTGAGCAGTCCGCCGACCACCCCTCCCAGGGCGCTGCCCGACGCAGCGGCCGCGGTGAGCAGGCCGAGCGCGCGGGCGCGCGCCCCGGGTTCGGTGAACCCGGTCGTGATGAGGCTGAGCGTCGTGGGCACGAGGACCGCGCCGCCGACGCCCTGCACGAAGCGCGCCGCGACCAGTTGCCAGCCCTCCTGGGCCAGGCCGCCGGCCAGGCTCGCGAGGGCGAACAGCGCCAGGCCCCCGAGGAACGCGCGCCTGCGCCCCCACAGGTCGCCGATCCGCCCGCCGAGCAGGAGGAAGCCGGCGAACGTGAGCGTGTAGCTGCTCACCACCCACTGCAGGCCGGTGGCCGAGAGCCCGAGGCTGTCCTGCATCGGGGGCAGGGCCACGTTGACGATCGAGGTGTCCAGGACGCAGATGAACTGCGCGGCGCAGGCGATCGCGAGCAGTGCGCCCGGCCGCCGCGGCGGGGCGGCGGCCCGCCCCGCCGCGGGAACCGTGGTGTCCACTACTTGAACGTGTCCTCGAAGTCGGTGTAGGGCACCGGCGGGAGGGGCTCGAGGGTCTGCGCCCGGTCGTTGGCGTAGGGGTGGTAGTCGGTCTCCACCGGCTCGTCGACCGGCGGCAGGAACACCGGCACCCCGTCGTCACCGAACCAGGCGAGCTGCGAGTCGTGGCTCTCCTGGTTGTCCTTCGCGAAGGAGATCCAGTCCCGGTTGAACGGCGCGCGGGCGACCTCATAGCAGCGGAAGTGCCAGATGCGCCACTCGCCGTCCTGCTTGACGAAGTCGACGCCGTACTTGCACCACACCCAGTGCGCCCACACCGGCTTGCCGTCGACGTCGCCGCCCGACAGCACCCACGGGGGGACGTTCCTCGCGACCTCGGGGTCCATGAGCCCGGACTCGAGGCCGGCCATGATCCAGATCCCCTTGGCCGTCCGACCGTCGGCGCCGACCTCGATGACCGGCGTCGTCGCGTAGTGGAAGAGCAGCTTGCCGACCGGACGCGGACGGCCGCGGTGGTAGGCGGTCACCGACTCGTAGGTCGTGTAGCGGCCGACGTTGTTGTAGCGCGACCACATCCCGGGGGTGCCCGGCGCGGCCCAGAGCTCGGCGATGATCCGCTCGTCCTCGTAGGCGTTGTGGTAGTGCATGTAGCGGTTGAAGACGTTGTCGACCGCGCCGCGGTCGGCAGCGCGGGTGGCCTCGAGCCGCGTCGTCTCGAGCTGTTGCTGCAGCTCGTCGACGCGGCGGGCGAGCGCCTCGATCGAGATCTCCGTGGTCGTCATGGGGGCTCCTGTCGGGGGTGGGGTGGGTCGGGTCGTCACTCGGCCGCTGCGCCGGCCACGGCGGGCAGGGCGGCGAGGTCGGCGGCGAGCGCGCGGGCGGCCCGGATCGCCAGGGCCACGCTGGTGAGCGTCGGGTTGCACGAGTTGGCGGTGGGGATGAGCCCGTTGCCGGCGAGCACGAGGCCGGGAACGCCCCACACGCGCGAGTCCGGGTCGCAGACGCTCGTCCCGTCGTCGGCCGGACCCATGCGGACCGTGCCCATGTAGTGCAGGGACGAGCCGGCGGGCATCACCCGGGGCATGCCGTCGAGGAACTCGCCGAGAGCAGCGGCGGCCCGGGCCTGGTGGACGCGGGCCCTGGCGAACTCCGCCTCCTCGCGCTCGGTGAGCTCGTAGGCGATGCGGATGCCGGGGAGCCCGTGCTCGTCGGGCCGGTCGTCCTCGAACGTGAGCCGGTCCTCGGGGCGCGGCCACTTCCGGATCCCCCAGCCCATGCCGACGTAGCCGGCCGGGTTGTCGCGGAAGCGGCTGCCCTCCGGCAGCGGTGCCGGGGACACCGGGTTCCACATGAGCTGCGCGTGGTAGGGGTGCCGCTCCTCGTCGAAGCCGACCGAGACGATCGCCCGGATGGGGTCGACCGGCGCCCCGGGGTCCTCCCGCTCGGGCAGCAGGTCCGGCCGCACCGCCACCACGGCGAACAGCAGCGGGTGCTCCGTGAGGTACCGGCCGAGCGCGTCGGGCCGGATGCCCGAGGCCCACAGCAACTGGGGCGTGCGCAGGGCGTCGGCGGCCACGACGACGGCGTCGGCGCGGACCTCCTCCTCGGCGCCGGTGCGCAGGTCGCGCAGCACCGCGCCGACCACCCGGTCGCCCTCGCGCACCAGCCGCACGCAGAGGGTCTCCGTGCGCAGGGTGAAGCGCTCGTCGTCGGGGACGCCGTCGAGGACGACGTCGGTGCCGCTCCAGCGCAGCGAGCCGTCCGGCCGGGGGTCGGCGGCCACGGGCAGGGGCCGGACCGTGATGCCGTCGGGCGCGAACTCGGCGCGGACGGTCTCGAGGATGGCCGCGGCCTGCGGGGACCCCTCGAAGCTCGGCCGGTGGACGTGCAGCAGCTCCTCGGCCTCGGCGACCAGCGCGTCCCACTCGCCGGCGTCGAGGAACGGGATGCGCTCGCTGCCCACGGGCCGGGGCGTGGCGCACGTCCAGTGCACGCCCTGTCCCCCGACGCACGTGGCGCCGGCGGCGGCGGGCATCCCCGGGGAGCCGTCGGCGGCCGTGCCGATGAGGTGCGTGCCCTGCCGGGCGGTGACGGTCCCCTCGACGACGACGCCGCCGGGGATCCCGGACACCCCGCTCTCGCTGGACCGCCCCTGCGAGGCCAGGCGCGCCGCGGCCTGCCCCTCGGCGTCGGGGACGTTCTTGACGTTCATGCCGGCCGGCCGGGTGACCAGCGGCCCGGCCTCCACCATGAGCACCGAGACGTCGGTCAGCCGCTCGAGCAGCACCCGGGCGTGGGTGGCCCCGGTCGGCCCGCTGCCGACGATCAGGATCCGGGCGGTCATGCGTGCGCCTCCTCGGCGACGGGGGACGGGGCCGGCTGGGCGGCCGCCGGGGTGGCCGGCGGGGTGGCCGGCTGGATGGCCGGCTGCGCGGCCAGTTGCGCGGCCAGTTGCGCGGCCACGGCCCGGGCGGTGAGCACGCCGAGCGCGACGGCGGTGAGGGTGGGGTTGCAGGCCGTCGCGGTCGGGATGACGTTGTTGCCGCCGACGTAGAGGTTCTCGGTGCCCCAGACCCGCCCGGCCGGGTCGCAGACGCTGGTGCCGTCGTCGGCGCGGCCCATCCGGGTGGTGCCGAGGTAGTGCAGGGAGCTGCCGGGCGGCATGACGAACGGCTCCCCGAGCGGCCGCCCGAGGGCGCGTGCCGCGGCACCCACCTCCTCGACGGCCGCGGCGACGGAGGCCCGGTCGGCGTCGCTGAGGGCGTAGGCGATGCGGATCGCCGGCAGCCCGTGCTCGTCGGCGGCGTCCTCGTCGAACCACACGCGGTTGTCCGGGGAGAGCTCCTTGCGGCAGAACCAGCCCAGCCCGACGACCTGCCCGGGGCGGACGGCCACCCCGGGGTCGAGGGGGACCGGGGAGGCGTCCATCTGCATGACCTGGCCGTGGAAGGGGCGGTCCGCGGCGTAGGGCACCCAGGAGACACCGGAGACGGGGACGATCGCCCCTCCCCCGGGGGCGGCGGCGGCCGTGACCGGGAGGTCGGCGTCGACCGGGGCGTCCGCGGGGACGTGCCGCTCGTCGAGCAGCGAGGCGGCCATGACCTGCGGGTGCTCGGTGAGGTACCGGCCGAGCGCGCCGGGGCGGATGCCGGAGGCCCACAGCAGCTGCGGCGTCCGGAACGCGTCGGCGGCGACCACCACGGCGCGGGCACCGATCGCGTACCGCCGGCCGGAGGACAGGTCGACGGCCTCGACGCCGGTCACCCGGTCGCCGTCGCGCAGGAGGCGCCGGGCCAGCGTGCCGGTGCGCAACTCGACGTCGGGGCGGTCCCACAGGTCGCCGGCGACGATCGCCGGGCCGGTCCAGTGCAGGGAGCCGTCCTCGCCGACCGTCACCGCCACGGGCATCGGCCCGGCCGGCCGGCGCTGCGGCCGGTCGAACAGCTCGCCGAGCACCTGCTGCACCGCGCCGGTCAGCGGCGCCCGGTCGAAGGCGTGCGTGGTGACCGCGAGCAGCTGCTCGGCGCGGGTGAGCGCCTCGTCGAGCACGGCGGGGTCGACGCAGCCGGGCACCTCGTCGTCGGCCGGGCGCGGGCAGGCCGCGGTCCAGTGCGCGCCCATCCCGCCGACGTTGGTGGACACCGCGGCGTTGGGCATGTCCGGGGCGCCGACCAGGGTCGTGCCCGGCCGGGCGGGCGTGCCGCCGGGCAGCGGGCCGGGGCCGGTGGCCAGCGCCGCGAGGACGGCGTCGCGGGCCGCCGCGTCGGCGATGTTCTTCACGTGGCCGCCGGCGGGCTCGCCCAGCGGCTGCCCCGCCTCGAGCACGAGGACCCGCACGCCGCTGCCGCCGTCGGCCAGCTCCCGCGCGACGGCGGTGCCGACCGGGCCGGAGCCGACCACGACGACGTCGACGACGTCGGCCACACCGGGGACGGCGACGTCGGGACCGGGGGACGTGCTCATCGCGCGGCCACCGCGGGCTCGGCCTCGAGCAGCCGCTTGAGCATGTCGTGCTGGGCGCGGATCTGGTCGAAGGCGCTGTACCGGTCGCTGTAGGCGTGCGCCTCGTACTCGCTGGAGACGACGCCGTCGTACCCCTGCTCGCGCAGGACGCGGGCGACGGCCGGCCAGTCGATCGAGGGGTCGGTGAGCCCGTCGGGCCCCTCGACGATCCCGTAGAACTTGCCGTGCACGTGCACGACGTGCGGGAAGAAGTCGGCCCACCGCTCGGGCGCCATCCGCCCGTGCATGGTGAACAGCATCTTCAGGTTGCCGACCTGGGGCGGGGTGGCGCCGGCCTCGGCCGCCCGCCGCTCCAGCTCCGGGAACTTCGCCATCGTGGGGCCGGGCTCGGCCCACAGCTGCTTGGTGAGCGCGGTGAGCTCCGGTGCGATGCCGGCGACGCGGTGGGCGTCGTCGACGGCGTCCGGGACCGCCCGCATGCTCGCGCTCATGTCGGGGACGAACCCCAGCCAGGGGGTGTCCAGCCGCGTGAAGAGCTCCTTGAGCGCGGCCACCGGCGCGGCCTCGATGGTGAGCGGGGCGTGGATCTCGACGCCGACCTTCACGCCGAGCTGCTCGGCGAGCGGCAGCAGCCGCTCGAGGATCGCCGGGCCGGTCTCCACCCCCACGCGGGCGACGGGGAAGCCGAGCGCGGCCGCCCCGCGCAGCTGGACGGCGACGTACTCGTAGGACTCGTCGTCGGAGAGCAGCCGGCCCGGGTAGAGGCCGAGGTCGTTGTTGATCGCCAGGCACGACGGGGTGAGCCCCGAGGAGTCGAGGACGCCGCGGACCTCCCGCTCCTGCTCCGGGGACAGCCGGGGCCAGCCGCGCAGGCTCTGGAAGGCGACCATCTCCAGGCCGGGCCCGAGGTCGCGTGCGGCCACCTCGCGGACGAGGCCCGCGAGGTCCCCGCCGGCGCGGCGCTGCTCCAGCGTGAGGCTGAACAGGGTGGTGCCGAGGCGGGGCAGCCCCGGCGCGGTGTCGGTCACGTGCGTGCTCCCGCCGCGGTGAGGGTCTTGTCGGTGGCGCTGGGCGCCACGAGGGGCACCCGGTCCGGGCCGGTGAGGATGTAGGGGATCGACAGGCCCAGCAGCAGCTGGACGCGGTGCTCCCGGCCGGGGGCGGTCTCCACCGGCGTGTGCAGGACCAGCGGGTCGGTGGTGAACCAGTACTCGTCCCCGGCCCCGGCCACCTCGGACAGCGGGCGGCGGGTGCCGTTGACGGTGACCGACAGCTCGGCCGGGTCGATGCGGCGCCCGTCGACGGTGAGGTCGACGCGGGCCAGCGACGGCAGCGGCAGGGCGCGGTACCAGTGCGACCAGACGGCGATCTCCAGGCCGTCGGGGCCGGCGGTGAGCGAGTCGGCGCGCACCACCTGGTCGTCGAGGGGTCCCATGTCCGGTCCTCTCAGGCGGCCAGCGTGAGGCGCTTGCTGTCGCGCCCCCCGCTGGGGACGGGCATGTAGGAGATGCGCAGCCGCACGGCGACGGCGACCTCGTGCTCGCCGGGGGCGAGCGGCTCGTCGGTCTCGAAGGCGAGCTGGGCCCGCTCCCCCATCTCCCACCGGTCGTCGGTGGTCCGCGGCAGCTGGTCGAAGCGGTAGGTGTTGCCGTGCACGGTGAAGCTGGTGCGGGCGGGCGGCACGGGCCGGCCGTCGACGACGAGGTCGACGGCCTCGACCATCGACAGCGCGAGGCCGCGGTAGTACGGCATCCGGACCTCCACGACGCCGCCGGTGCGGCCGTCGTCGAGGGCGCGGAAGCCCTCCTCGCAGACGATGTACCTGTCGAACATCAGGCGTCCTCTCCGGGGGTCTCGCCGAGCAGGCGGGCGAACATGGCGTGCTGGCGGCGGACCTGCTCGACGCTGTCCACGGGGTGCACGTCCTGGATGTGGCGGTTGCCCTCGTACTCGCTGGACAGGTGGCCGTCGAAGCCGCCCTCGAGGAGCACGGGCACGATCCGGTCGTAGGGGATCGAGTACTCGACGCCCTCGTCGGTCATCTCGTAGAACTTCGCCTGGATGTGCCCGATGAGGGGCATGTGCTCGAGCATCGCCTTGGGCTCGGACCAGATGTAGTGGGTCGCCTGGCGGGCCAGGCCGAAGTCCACCGGGCCGCCGCCGCGGTAGTTGACGATGTCCATGAGCGCGTGGGTGTCGCCGTGGTCGTCGTAGGTCTGCACGACCAGGTCGACCAGCTCCGGCCGGGCGCCGTCGCGCAGGGCGCGCTCGCTGACCACCCGGGGGAAGCGCTCGACGTAGGTGCCCATGTCGGGCATGAGGCCCAGTGCCGGCGACCCCGTGCGGTACATGACCTCGAGGTGCTCGAGGATCCACGGGTGCTCGTAGTGGAAGGGCGCGTGGACCTCGAGGAGCAGGCGGACGCCCTTCTCCTCGGCGTAGGGCGCCGCCTCCTCCATGACCTCCGGCGGGGTGTTGATGATCGCCCGGACGATGCCGGCGCCGAGCCGGACGGCGATGTCGACGTCGCGGCAGACGGAGGCGACCTGCTCCTCCTGGGTCAGCCACCGGTCGGGGTGGAGCTTGGTGTCGAGGAACAGGTCGGTGGCGACCGGCCGGGTCCCGTACCGCTCCATCCAGGCGAACCACTGCTGCACGAACTCGTCGGTCACCGTGGGGAAGCCGGGGATCATCTGCTCGGGGATGAGCTCGATGCCCGTGGCGCCGATCTCGCCGGCGACCCGGATGCAGTCCTCGAGGGACAGGGTGCGGAGGAAGTACTCCTCCTGGAACGAGTAGAGGCTGACGCCCCGCTTGATCTGGTGTGCCGGTGTGGTCACGGGATCCCTCCCGGTCAGGCGGTCGCCGCGGCCAGGCGCGGCGACTGCGGGGCGATGGCCTGCCCGGTGGACAGGTCGAAGAAGTGCAGGGCCGACGGCGGGACGGCGAACTGCGCGCGGGTCCCCTCGCGGACCGGCGTCGTCCCGGGCAGGCGGGCGTGCAGGACCGATCCCCGGCCGAGCGCGCGCAGGTCCTCGGCGGCGGCCTGGTCGACGTCGGCGGCGAGCTCCAGGGTCGCCTCGGTGACCACCGGCTCGGCGTCCAGGCGCAGGTGCACGAGCTTCTCCGGCGGCAGGTTCTCCACCAGCTCGACGTCGGCGAGCAGCCGCGGCCAGGACGGGTCGGCGCCGGCGGCGTCCCGCAGCGCCTCGGGGCGCAGGCCGAGGGCGACCGGGGTGGCGTCGGCGCCGGCCAGCTCCGGGTAGGCGTCCAGCGCACCGGCCGGCAGGACCAGCCGCTGCGAGCCGAGCAGCAGCTCGGAGCCGGAGCCCGCGCGGGTCACCGTCGCGCTCAGGACGTTCATCGGCGGGGAGCCGATGAACTCGGCGACGAAGAGGTTCGCCGGGGACTCGTAGAGCTCCTCCGGGGTCCCGAGCTGCTGCAGCACGCCCTTGCGCAGCACGGCGATGCGGTCGCCCATCGTCATGGCCTCGACCTGGTCGTGGGTGACGTAGAGCGTGGTGGTGCGGTACTCGCGCTGCAGGTTGCGGATCTCGGCGCGCATCTGCCCGCGCAGCTTGGCGTCGAGGTTGGACAGCGGCTCGTCCATGAGGAAGGCCTGCGGCTGCCGGACGATGGCCCGGCCCATGGCCACCCGCTGCCGCTGGCCGCCCGACAGGGCCTTCGGCCTGCGCTCGAGCAGCTCGGTGAGGCCCAGCGCGTCCGCGGCGCGGTCCACCCGCTCGCGCACCTCGGCCTTCGCCAGGCCCGCGCACTGCAGCGGGAAGGCGATGTTCTCGCGCACCGACATGTGCGGGTAGAGCGCGTAGCTCTGGAACACCATCGCGATGTCGCGCTGCGAGGGGTGCACCTCGTTGACCACGCGGTCACCGATGAGCAGCCGGCCCTCGGAGATCTCCTCCAGGCCGGCCGCCATGCGCAGCGCGGTCGTCTTGCCGCACCCCGAGGGGCCGACGAGGACGAGGAACTCGCCGTCCCGGATGGCGAGGTCGAGCTCGGAGACGGCCTGCGTCCCGTCCGGGTACCGCTTGGTGATGCGGTCGAAGGTGATCGATGCCATGACTGCTCCTGCTGCGGGTGGTGGTCGGTCAGGACGGGCTGTCGGCGGGCGCCGGTCGGCGGGGGTCGACCCAGTGCGGGAGGTCCCAGGGCCGGGCGAGGGCGGTGCGCAGGCGGTCGGCGAGGCCGGCCGGCTCCGGCAGCGGCGAGCTGCGCCCGTCGGCCCGCGGGTAGACGCGGCAGGTGAGGGCGGGGGGCGCGTCGACCGGGTAGAGGTCACGCCGGCCGACGGCGAACGTCGGCGAGCCCGGGAAGCCGAGACGCGCCGCCTCCTCGCGGGTGCGGACCTCGCGCTCGGCGACTCGGACGTCGCCCCGGCCGAGGCCGGCGAGCGTGTCGCGCAGCAGCGCGGCGGCGCCGTCGTGCGACGGGCAGCCGGCCCACCACAGCAGCTCGACCCGCCACTTGATCGAGCAGCCCGCCGGAGAGGTCACCGGCCGGGCGACCTCACGGCCGGCGAGGACGTCGTCGAGGGCCGCGCGCAGCCAGGCGGCGTCCTGCGCCGGGTCGTCGTGGTCGGCGTCGGGGGCGCCGTGGTAGCGGACCACCCCGGTCGGGTCGACGACGAAGACCTCCGGGGTGGCGGTGGCGCCGTAGGCCTGGGCGACGGACTGCTCGGCGTCGCGGAGGAACGGCCCGGCGAGCTCCCCGGCGTCGACCCGGCGGCGCATGCCGTCGAGCGAGTCCTCCGGGTGGTCGGTGTCGTCGTTGCTGACCACCTGCAGCACCGCCACGCCGCGGGCGGCGTACCGGCGGGCGACGTCCTGGACCCGGTCGTGCCAGGCGAGGGCGAAGGGGCAGCCGTCGGCGGTGAAGACGACGACCGTGGCGGCGTGCGCCGCGGGGTCGAGCCGGACCTGCTCCCCCGCGGTGTCGGGGAGCGCGAACGCCGGGGCGGGGTCGCCCACGGTCAGCCGGGTGCCGGTCACGCGGCGACCTCCACCCAGGTCCGCGCGGCCGCCGACTCGAGGACGGCGGCGGTGACGCGGGCGGCGCGCACGCCGTCGGCGAAGGTCGGCAGGCCGTCGGGCGCGGAGCCGGCGACGGCGGCGTGGGTGTCGGCGACGAACGCGTCGAAGCAGTCCTGGTAGCCCTGCGGGTGGCCGGCCGGGACGACGGAGTAGCGCTCGGCGGCCGGGTGCCCGCCGCTGCCGCGCAGCAGCTGCCGGTTGACCTCGCGGCCCCCGATCCACAGCGAGTCGGGGTTCTCCTGGTCGAAGCACAGGCTCTCGGTGGCGCCGTCGACGGAGAACCAGAGCCGGTTCTTCCGGCCCGGGGTCACCTGGCTGACCGTCACGTTCCCGGCGGCGCCGCGGTCGGTCTCGAAGAGCACGACGGCGGCGTCCTCGGTGGTGACGGGGCGCCCGCCCCGCTCGGGGTGGACGGTGAGCGTGCGGGCGGCCAGCCGGGTGATCCGGTGGCCGGAGACGAACTCGACCAGGTCGCACCAGTGCACGCCGATGTCGGCGAAGGCCCGGGAGGCCCCGCCGGCCGCGGCGTCGACCCGCCAGTCGTCGTCGGTGGCGTCGGCCAGCCAGTCCTGCAGGTAGGAGCCGTGCAACAGCCGCACGGGGCCGGCGCTGCCGTCGGCCACCCGGGCGCGGGCCTCGCGGACCGTCGGGTAGAAGCGGTAGACGAAGGGCACGGTGGCGGTGACGCCGGCGGCGGTGGCGAGGTCCAGCAGCTCCTGGGCCTCGGCGGCGTCGACGGCGAGCGGCTTCTCGCACACCACGGACTTGCCGGCCGCGATCGCCGCACGCACCAGCGGCGCGTGGGTGGCGTTCGGCGTGCACACGTGGACGACGTCCACGTCGTCGGCGGCGATCAGCTCGTCGACCGACTCGGTAGCCGACTCCGCCCCGATGCGCTCCCGGCCCGCGGCCGACGACTCCGGCGTCGAGCCGGCGACCCGGGTGACCACGCCGCCGCTGCGGCGGATCGCCCGGGCGTGCACCGTGCCCATGAAGCCGGTCCCGACGATGCCGGCGCGGATCCGATCGGCCACGGGTCCTCCTTCGGGTCTCGGTCACGTCCGTGACCTGGGATACACACTTCCTCCGACAACCGGAGGAAGTCAATGACGCGGGTGCCTGTCCGTGCTGATGGGGGTCATCGGCGCGGTGGATGGGGGCGGACCTCCGCCGGGGAGGCCCGCGCCGGCGCTACTTGATGCCGCCGGCGAAGCCCTGGATGAAGCGCTTCTGCGCGAAGAGGTAGAAGGCCAGGATCGGGACCATCGAGATGAGCACGATGGCGAAGATCTTGTTCCAGGCGGAGACGAGCGAGCCGACGTAGTAGTACATGGACACCGGCAGCGTCTGGTTGTCCGAGCCGCCGAGGAAGATCAGCGCGGAGAAGAAGTCGTTCCAGACGATGAGGCCGGCCAGGATCGCCACGGTCCCGGTGGCCGGCGCCATGAGCGGCAGCACGACGCGGAAGAACACCCGGGCGGGGCCGGCCCCGTCGAGCGCCGCCGCCTCCTCGTAGTCACGCGGCAGGTTGCGGAAGAACCCGGCGTAGAGGAAGACCGCCAGCGGCATGAGCGTGCCGACGTACAGGACGATCATGCCCCACAGCGACCCGACCAGCCCGAGCTGGCGGGCGCCGATGTAGAGCGGGATCAGGCCGAGCTGCGTCGGCAGCACGATCGCCACGAGGAAGAGGTAGAAGGCGACGCTCCCCCACCGCGCCGTCGTCCGGGCGAGCACGTAGGCGGCCAGCGAGCCGAAGGCCACCAGGCCGGCGATGCTCCCCACGGTGATCACCGCGCTGTGCAGCAGCCCCAGCAGGATGTTGGAGTCCCCGGTCGCCGTCAGCACCTCGGTGAAGTTCTCCACCGTCGGCCGGCTGGGCGGGGTCGAGGAGCCCGTGGTGAGCAGCTCCTCGTCCGGCTTGAGGGCGTTGATCACCAGGAAGTAGAACGGGAGCAGGGTCAGCAGGGCGAAGGCCCAGACCAGCACCTCGCGCAGCGCGGTCGCCTTGGTGTAGCGGAACATGGCACGGATCCCTTACGACCGGTCCCTGGTGGCAGCCTGCTGCAGCACCGAGAAGACGAGCATGATGAGGGTCAGGAGGAGCGCGAGCGCGGCGCCGAAGCCGAAGTTGCTCAACGCGAACGTCTCCTTGTAGACCTGCGTGGCCAGCGTCTCGGTGGCGCCGGCGGGGCCGCCTCCGGTCAGGGCCATGACCTGGTCGAAGACGCGCAGACCCTGGATGAGCATGAGGGTCGAGGCGATCGCCAGCGACGGGCGGATCGACGGCAGCGTGATGTACCGGAACCTCCGCCAGGTGCTGGCCCCGTCGAGCGCCGCGGCCTCCTCGATCTCGGCCGGCACGGTGGCCAGGCCGGCGAGGTAGATGACCATGACCATGCCGGTGGTCTGCCAGGCCATGACGACCAGGACCGCCCACAGCGCGAGGGTCGGGTCGGCGAGCCAGGTCTTCGGCGCCGCACCGAACCAGGCGAGCACGTCGTTGAGCGGCCCGTTGAAGTCGAAGATGAACTTCCAGATGTAGGACACCGCCAGCGGGCTGAGCACCACCGGCATGAAGAACAGCACCCGGAGCAGGTAGCGCGTCCTGAGCGTGCGGTTGAGCGCGAGGGCCAGCAGCAGCCCCACGACGTTGGTCGCGATCAGGAAGCCGAAGGCGAGGAACAGCGTGTTCTCGAGCGACCCGATGAGGGCGGGGTCGTCGAGGATGCGGCGGAAGTTGTCCAGCCCGACCCAGTCGAAGTCGCCGATGCCGGTCCAGTTCGTGAAGGCGTAGAGCGCCCCGCCGGCCGTGGCGACGTAGTGGATGAGCAGGACCGCGAGGATGGCGGGCAGCGCCCACCACCAGCGGCCGTAGGTGATGAGCGGCCGGCTGCGCCGGGGGCGGGCGGGCTGCCCGCCCCCGGCGGCCGGGACCGTGCCCCGGACGAGCGGACCGGTGTCCTGCGGGGTGCCCATGGTTGCGGTCATCGTCAGTCCCTCGGTGCGTCCGGAGGTGCGGTCGGGGGGTGGCGCCGGGTCAGCCGGCCCCGGTCACTGGTCCCAGGCCTGGTCGATCGACTCGAGCACCGACGCGATGTCGCCCTGGCCGGCGAGCAGCCCCTGGACGCCCGTCGACAGCGCGTCGTAGACGCCGGGGTTCGGCCAGGTCAGGTTCGGCAGCGGCGCGTAGTCCCCGGACTCGAGCAGGTCGGCGACCGGCTCGTAGACCGGCGAGAGGTTCTCGTCGGGTCCGGTGATGGCGACCCCGCCCTGCAGCTCGACGAAGCGAGCGGCGTTCTCCGGCTCGGCCATCCAGGCCAGGAACTCGCGCGCCGCCTCCTTGGCGCCGTCCTCGGCCGAGGCGTTGATGGACAGCGCGTAGTTCGGGCTGGCGAGCATGAAGGGGTCACCGCCGTCGGCCGGCGGGAACGGCTGCACCTGCAGGTTCAGGCCCGGGCTGGCGTTGGCGAGCTCGGTGGCCGCCGCGCCCGGCACGAAGGCCGCCAGCGACGTGCCCTGCGTGAGGCCCTGGGTGATGGCGTCGAAGCCACCGCCGGCGGCGCCCTGCTGGAAGCAGCCGGCCTCGTTCATGTCCACGACGGTCTGCAGGGTGGCCTGCCAGCCCTCGCTGTCGGCGAAGCTGACGTCACCGGCCGCGCGCTGCTCGTTCCAGTCCGGCGTCTCGGCGTAGACCCGGGTGGCGGAGATGGCCATGGCCATCAACCCCATGTTGGGCGGGGCCGAGCCCGCGACCGCGAGGAAGGACTTGCCCTCGCCCGCGAGGGTGCCGCACGCGTCGAGCATCGCCGACTCGTCCGCGGGGACGTCCACCCCGCCGTCGGAGGCGGCGGCGGAGTTCCACGCCATGCCGACCGGGATGATGCTCGTCGGCTGGGCGTAGACCTCGCCGTCGATCTCGAACAGCGACTCGTTGCCGGCCGGGACCAGGGACGCGGACTCCTCCCCGAGCGCCTCGATGTAGCCGGCCTCGGCCAGGGGCAGGACCGCGTTGGAGTTGCCCGCGCCCGGCGAGAACATCATGACGTCGGGGGCGCTGCCGCCCTGCAGCTGCGTGCGCATCGACAGGCCGTAGCTGTCCGGCGGCAGGCCCTGGGTCTCGATCTCGACGCCGGTCTCCTCGGCGTACTGGTCGGCGAGCAGCTGCCAGGGGTTCTCCTGACCGCCCGAGGCGTTCTCGAAGGCGAAGGAGAAGCCGTCGGCCGCGCCGGACCCGCCGGACCCGCCGGACCCGCCGTCGTCGCCACCGCCGCATGCGGCGAGCGTCAGCGCGCTCAGGGCCGGGACGGCGACGAGGACACCGATGCGGCGGATCCCCCTCGAACGGTGCTGGGTCATCTGTTGCCTCTCTCCACGTGTCCGGCGACCGGACGACGACTGCGACGGTGGTTCCGAGCGCCGCGTCGGGTCCGCTCAGGATCCCGTCCGCGTGATGGCAACCACATACTTCTGCCAGTCGACGGAGGAAGTCAATGCAACAGGGACGTAACCGTGGTGATGCCCGACATCAGCGCTGCTGATGACGCAGGCCACAGCAGCGGCCCGCGCCCGGCGTCAGACGAGCGCGGGCTCGGCGTCGGGCGCGAGATCCGGCCGTCCGGCCGGGGAGCCCGACGGCAACCACCGGGACAGCCGGCCGGGCGCGAACAGCGCGTCGAGCGCAAGGTGCACGGCGCCCGCCAGGCCGGCTGCCTCACCGAGCAGCGACGGCTCGATGCGCAGCGTGCGGGTGGCCAGCGGGAGCGACCGCCGGTAGACCGACTCGCGGATGGCGGCGAGGACGTGGTCGCCGGCGTGCACGACGCCGCCGCCGAGGACGACCAGTCCCGGGTTGTAGAAGCTCACGAGGGTGGCCAGCGTGCCACCGACGAGCCGGCCGGCACGGGCGAGCATCGCGGTGGCGGCGGGGTCGCCGCGCTCGGCGGCGGCTGTCACGTCCGCCGCGGTGAGCCCGCCGCGGTGGGCCAGGATCTCGGCCATCACCGCGCTGCCGCCGCTCTCGGCCAGCCGGCGTCCGTCCCGGGCCAGAGCTGCGCCGCCGGCGACGGCCTCCAGACAGCCGACGTTCCCGCACCGGCAGATGACCGAGTCGGCCTCGGTCACCGCCACGTGCCCGATGTCCCCGGCGCAGCCGTTGACCCCGCGGTGCACCCGCCCCCCGGAGACGAGGCCCGCGCCGATGCCCGTGCCGATCTTGAGGTAGAGCAGGTCGCCCGCCGCGGCCGCGGCCGGGTTGGTGCGCAGCTCCCCGAGGGCCAAGACGTTGACGTCGTTGTCCACCCAGACGGGGACGGCGAAGCGGCCCGACAGCCGCTCCCGGATCGGATAGCCGTCCCAGCCGGGCATGATCGGCGGCGCGACGGGGCGCGAGGTGGCGAACTCGACCGGGCCCGGGACCCCGACGCCGACCCCCCAGAGCGGCGGCGCGCCCGGCAGGCCCTCGACCAGGCGCGCGACGAGCTCCTCCACGCGACCGAGGACCGGGTCGGGCCCGTCGGCCACGTCGACGGGCTCGTGCACCGTCGCGAGCACCCGCCCCGACAGGTCGGCCACACCGACGGCCATCCCCGTGGCCCCGACGTCCGCGCCGGCGACCAAGCCGGCCCCGGCCCGCAACCGCAGCCTCCGCGGGGCGCGTCCGCCGCTGGACGGCGCGCGTCCGTCCTGGACCACGAGGCCGGCCGCCTCCAGCTGGGCGACCCGCTGGGCGACGACCGTGCGGCCCAGGTCGAGGCGCTGCACCAGCTGCGGCTGGGTGACCCCGTCGGCGTTCCGGATGGCGTCGAGGACGGCGACCAGCCCGTCGGGGGTGCCCGTGCTCACCCGCGCAGCCTAGCCGGACTTATGCCTCTCCGCGGAGGAAGTGAGCCGACTCCGTGACGGAAGTCAGGCCGGCATGTCCTCGTCCAGCGACCGGACGCGGTCGCGGGCGTCGAGGACGGCGGGCAGGTGCTCGGGGCTGAACAGCTCCCCGAGGGCGAACTCGACCGCGCCGGTGATGCCGGCGATCTCCTGGTCGAAGGCCGACGGCTCGATCCGCAGGTCGCGGGTGGCCGCCGGCAGGGCCGACCGGTAGATCTCCTCCCGGATGGCGGCCAGCACGTGCGCCCGGGCACGGGCGATGCCGCCGCCGACCACCACCAGGTCGGGGTCGAAGACGTTGACCAGCGTGGAGAGGCTCCGCCCGATCAGCGTGGCGCTGCGGTGCAGGAGGGCGCGGGCGGCGGTGTCCCCCCGGCCGGCCGCCTCGGTGACGTCGACCGGGCGGATGCGGCCCGTGCGCTCGAGGACCTCGGCGAGCGCCGGGCTCTGCCGCGTCTCGGCCAGCAGCCGGCCGTCGCGCACGAGGGCGGCGCGGCCGGCGACCGCCTCGAGGCAGCCGGTGCGGCCGCAGTGGCAGACGACGTCGCCGACGCCCGGCACCGGCACGTGGTCGATGGCGCCGGCCAGGCCGTGGGCCCCACGGTGGATGCGGCCGTCCACCACCACCGCCGCACCGATCCCGTAGCCGCCACCCAGGTAGACCATGTGCCGGGACGCCGCGGCGACGGGGTTGACCCGCCGCTCACCCAGAGCGGAGAGGTTGGTCCTGTTGTCGATCCAGACCGGGACGCCGAACCGTTCGGCCAGCTGCGCCCGGGTGGGGTGCCGGCTCCAGTCCGGCAGGGTCGGCATGGCCGCCGGCGCGCCGCTGTCCCAGGCCACCGGGCCGGGCATCCCCACGCCGAAGGACCACAGGCTGTCGGCGGCGCCGGCCTCCTCGACGAGCTCGGCGGCCAGCCGCTCGAGGTGCCCGAGGACGGCCTCGGGACCGGCGACGACCTCGACCTCACGGTGCCGGGTGGCCAGGAGCCTGCCGCCGAGGTCGGCGATGCCCACGACGAGCTCGTTGGTGGCGATGTCGGCGCCGAGGACGTGGCCGGCCTCGGCGTGCAGGCGCAGCCGGCGCGGCGCGCGCCCTCCGGTCGAGGGCCCGAAGCCGTCGGACACGACCAGCCCGGCGGCCTCCAGCTCGGCCACCCGCTGGGCGACGACGCTGCGGCCCAGCCCCACCCGCTCGACGATCTGCGGCTGGGTGCTGTCCTCGGAGTTCCGGATGGCGGCCAGCACCGCGGCGAGGCCGGTGTAGCGGTCGCTCGGCACGGCCGGGCCTCCTCCTGCGTCGTGTCCCTGTCCCGGGTGCGGGGACCGATCCGTTGTCCTACAGCACCGCGGCTCCGGGGACATCATCCCGCGGAGGGGCATCCGGTACACGTCCGTCCGCGATCCGGTCACGAGGGAGGGACCGGCGGTCCGTGGATGAGCGCCGCCGGCACCGGTAGGAACGACGGCGGGACCCGTGCCGCGACCCGCGCCGGGACCCGCGAGTGGAGGCGACGTGATCGACCGGGCCGGGCTGGCGGACTTCCTGCGACGACGGCGGGAGGCGCTGCAGCCGGAGGACGTCGGCCTCCCCCGCGGGCCGCGCCGGCGCACGAGCGGGCTGCGGCGGGAGGAGCTCGCCGTCCTCTGCCACATGTCGACCGACTACTACACGCGGCTTGAGCAGGAGCGCGGGCCGCACCCGTCGGAGCAGATGGTCGCCGCCATCGCGCAGGGCCTGCACCTGTCCCTCGACGAGCGCGACCACCTGTTCCGGCTGGCCGGGCACCGGCCACCCGCCCGCGGCACGGAGGGCGAGCACGTGAGCCCCGGCCTGCTGCGCATCCTCGACCGCCTCGGCGACACCCCGGCGGAGATCGTCACCGAGCTGGGCGAGACGCTGCGGCAGACGCCGCTCGGCGTCGCGCTCACCGGCGACGCCACCGAGCGCACGGGGCCGGCGCGCAGCCTCGGCTACCGCTGGTTCACCGACCCGGCCACCCGTGCGCTCTACGCCCCGGAGGAGCACGCGTTCCTCTCCCGGCTCTACGCCTCGGGCCTGCGCGAGCTGGTCACCCTGCGCGGCCCCCGCTCACGCGCGGCGCGGCTCGCCGAGCTGACCCTCGCCGAGAGCGAGGAGCTGCGGCGGCTGTGGGACGCGCACGAGGTCGGCCTCCGCCCGCGCGACGTCAAGCGCTTCGTGCACCCCGTCGTCGGCCCGCTGGAGCTCTCCTGCCAGTCGCTGGTCGACCCCGACCAGTCGCACCGGCTGCTCGTCTACACCGCCGTCCCCGGCAGCGAGACCGCCGAGCGCCTGCAGCTGCTGGCGGTCCTGGGCGCGCAGGCGGCGCCGGAGCAGCGCGCCGTCCCGGGCTGAGCGGTGCGCTCACCCCCGCGCCCGCGGGGCCGCCGGGACCGGGTCCGGGGACGGGGCCGGCGCCGCGGGCGGCCGCTCCCCCACCCGCACGAGCACGATCCCGGCCAGCACGACGACGCCGCCGACGAGCTGCACCGCCCCCGGCTGCTGCCCCAGGGCCAGCCAGGCGGCCGCGACGGCGAACAGCACCTCGCTCAGGCCGACGAAGGACGCCACCCGCGACCCGAGCCGGCGGACGGCGGCGATGCCGGTGACGTAGGCGAGGGCCGCCGCCACGAGCGACAGGCCGAGGACCGGCACGAGCCAGCTGGTGGACCACCCGGCGAGCTCCACCCCGGCGGCCGACGTCCGCCACGGCACGACGCCGACCAGCGCGGCTGCCCCGACCACCAGTGCCCCGACGGCCAGGCCGGCCCACGCGCTGACCAGCGGCGGGAGCGCGCCCTCGGTGCGGGCGGAGAGCAGGAAGTACGCGGCCAGCCCGCACGCGGCGACGAGCCCCCACAGGACGCCGAGCGGGTCGAGGCGGGCTCCGGAGACGACGTCGAGCACGAGCACCAGGCCGGCCAGCGCGACAACCACGCCGGCGCCGGTCAGCGCGGAGGGCCGCTGGCCGTGCAGGGCCCACGTCCACAGCACCACGACCACGACGGCCGAGTACTCGAGCAGCAGGGCCACCCCCACCGACAGCCGGCCGACGGCGAGGAAGTAGGCCAGCTGCGGCAGCGCGACGGCCAGCGCGCCGTAGCGCAGGACGCCGAGGACGTCGGCCCGCAACAGGTGCCAGCGGCCGCGCAGCGCGACGACGGCGGGCACGGTCATGACGAGCGCGGCGATGCCGAGGCGGGCGGTGACCGCCGCCCCGGCGCTCCATCCGGCGTCCATCAGGGCGGTGGCGAACACCCCGCTCGTGCCGAAGGCGGCCGCCGAGAGCAGCGCCAGCAGCAGTCCGACCGCTCCCGTCCGGCGTCCGGGCACGACGACCTCCTCCCGTCAGGAGCGATCGTCCGTACACTCCTGACGCCGAGACCGTAGCGTAGTCAGGACCGACATGCTCTTCGCTCATGACACGGAGGTGGCGCTCGCCGCCGCCGCCGCGCTGGTGAACACCTCCGCGGACGGCACCGAGCGCCTGCCCGACCCGCCGGCGCTGGCCGCGTTCCTCGACGAGTGGCAGTTCACCGGCAGCCGCGTCGGCGACGACGCGGAGCTCGCCGCCGTGCACCGGCTGCGCGCCGTCCTCGCCGGCGCCTGGACCGCCGGGGAGGACGAGGTCGTCGAGGTGGTCAACCGGCTGCTGCGCGAGGGGCAGGCGCTGCCGCAGCTGGTCCGCCACGACGGGTGGCCCTACCACCTGCACGCGACCGAGCCGACCGCCTCCGTGGCCGACCGGATGGGCGTGGAGGCGGCGCTGGCGGTCGCCGACGTCGTCCGCTCGGGCGCCCTCGACCGGCTGCGCCGCTGCGCGGCCACCGGCTGCGACGACGTGCTGGTCGACCTCACCAAGAACGCCGGCCGGCGCTTCTGCGGCACCGCCTGCGCGAACCGGTCGCACGCGGCCGCCTACCGCGCCCGCCGCGCGACCGGCTGACCGCAGCGGGGACTCCTCTTCGCCGGGTGTCGACCTGTGGTCGCCTCCCGGTGCCGGAGACGACCGCAGGTCGACACCGGGTGCGAGACGCGGCCCGGCGGGTCAGGGCCGGGCGACCACCGGCAGGGACCGGCCGATGCCGCGCGCGGCGGCGAGCAGCACCGGCACGGCGGACGCCGCCCGGTCGTCGTTCGGGACGATGACCGACAGCGCCGCCACCACCTCCCCGAGCCCGTCGCGCACCGGGACGGCGACCCCGGTGGCGTCGGCGTGCACGAAGCCCGGGAGCAGCGCCCACCCCTGCCGGCGCACCTGCGCCAGCAGCGCGCGCAACTGCGCCGGGGAGCTCACCGTGGCGGCGGTGAGCCGCTCGAGCGGCCGCGCCAGCACGCGCTCCTGCACCTCGGCCGGGGCGTGCGCGAGCAGCACCACCCCCGACGACGAGACGTGCACCGGCAGCCGCCCGGCGATGCGGGAGAAGTTGACCACCGCGTCCCGGGCCGAGAGCCGCTCGACGAACAGCACGTCGTCCCCGTCCCGGACGGCCAGCTGCGCGTGGTGCCCGACGACCGCGTGCAGGTCCTCCAGGTAGGGCATCGCGGCGTCGCGCAGGGAACGGGTCGGCGAGGCGCGGGCCGCCAGCTCCCACATTCGCACGCCGATGCGCACCCGCCGGTCGGGCGTGCGCTCGAGCAGGCCGTGGTCGGCGAGCCGGGCGACGATGCGCGACGCCGTCGCCACGTGCAGCCCGGCGCGGCGGGCCACCTCGGTGACGCCGAGCTCCGGCCGGTCCGGCGTGAAGGCCTCGAGCACCCGGACGGCGCGGTCCAGCGACGACTCACCCGTCGCGACCCGAGGCACGTCCGGACTCTCGTCCATTGAGACGGCGTTGTCCACGTCACAGCCGGGCCCGTCACCCTGCCGGTGTGACCGCCTCCGTCTCCGCGCCCGCGCTCGCCTCCGCGCCTGCCTCAGCCGACGTCGCCACGCTGCGCGTCGTCGACAAGCAGGTGCGGGCCGACGGCGTCGTGACCCTCGACCTGGCGTCCCCCTCGGGCGGGCGGCTGCGGGACTGGACGCCCGGGGCGCACGTCGACCTGGTCCTGCCCGGCGGCCTGACCCGGCAGTACTCGCTGTGCGGCGACCGCTTCGACCCCGCGACCTACCGGGTCGGGGTGCTGCTGGAGCCGGGCAGCCGCGGCGGGTCGGCGTACGTGCACCGGGAGCTCGCGGTGGGCGACCTCGTGGGCGTCGGCGGCCCGCGCAACAACTTCCCGCTGGTCCCCTCGGAGCGCTACCTGTTCGTGGCCGGCGGGATCGGGATCACCCCGCTGCTGCCGATGGTGCGCCAGGCCGAGGCCCTCGGCGCGGACTGGCGGCTGCTCTACGGCGGGCGGGAGCGGCGCTCGATGGCGTTCCTCGACGAGCTGGCCGCGTTCGGCGACCGCGTGCTCGTCCGGCCGCAGGACGAGACCGGGCTGCTGGACCTCGCCGGCTTCCTCGGGCGGCCGCGCCCCGGTGTCCGCGTCTACTCCTGCGGCCCGGCGCCCCTGCTCGCGGCGATGGAGCGGGCCTGCGCGGACTGGCCGCCGTACACGCTGCGCACCGAGCGGTTCGTGGCGGTGGACGGCGGCGCCCCGGCGCGCACCGCGCCGTTCGAGGTCGAGCTCGCCCGCACCGGGACGACGGTCGTCGTCGACCCCGGCAGCACCGTGCTCGACGCCCTGGGCCGGGTCGGCGTGGAGGTGCTGTCCTCCTGCCGCCGCGGCGTCTGCGGCACCTGCGAGACGACGGTCCTGGCCGGGCGGCCCGACCACCGCGACGCGCTGCTCGACGACGACGAGCGCGCCGCGAACGACTGCATGTACGTCTGCGTGTCCCGCTCCCGCGACGAGCGCCTCGTCCTCGACCTGTGAGCACCGAGCTCTGAGGACCGATCACCGACCGGAGTCCGCCATGACCGCCACCGTCCCCACGACGATCCCCACCAGCGACGTCGACCCGTTCGCGCACGAGGTGCTCGAGGACCCGCTGCCGATGCACGCCGCCCTGCGCGAGGCGGGCCCGGTCGTGCACCTGTCCCGCCACGACGTCTACGCGATGGCCCGCTACGCGGAGGTGCACGCGGCTCTCACCGACTGGCAGGGCTTCCAGTCCGCCGCCGGCGTGGGCCTGTCCAACTTCCGGTACGAGGAGCCGTGGCGGCCGCCGAGCCTGCTGCTCGAGGCCGACCCGCCCCGGCACGACGCGCCCCGCCGGGTGCTGCAGAAGGTCCTCGGGCCCCGGGCGCTGCGCCGGCTGCACGAGCACTGGCGGGCCGACGCCGAGGCCCTCGTCGACGAGGTGCTCGCCGCCGGGACGGAGTTCGACGCCGTCCCCGTGCTCACCGAGGTGTTCCCGCTGCGCGTCTTCCCCGACGCCGTGGGCATCCCGGACGACGGCCGGGAGAACCTGCTGCCCTACGGCGACCACGCCTTCAACGCGTTCGGCCCGGCCAACGACCTGGTCGCGAAGGGCGCGCCCCGGGTGGCCGAGCTGTCGGGGTGGGTCGCCGCGCAGTGCCGCCGCGAGGTGCTCGCCCCCGGCGGGTTCGGCGCCGAGATCTGGGCGGCCAGCGACCGCGGCGAGATCACCCCGGAGCAGGCGCCGCTGGTCGTGCGCTCGCTGCTCACCGCCGGGGTGGACACCACCGTGCACGCGCTGTCGGCGATCCTGCACGCCTTCGCCACCCACCCCGCGCAGTGGGACCGGCTGCGCGCCGAGCCGTCGCTGGCCCGCGTCGCCTTCGACGAGGCGGTGCGCTGGGAGTCCCCGGTGCAGACCTTCTTCCGCACCGCCACCACCGACGTGCGGGTCGGCGACGTCGTCGTCCCCGAGGGGCGCAAGATCCTCATGTTCCTGGGCGCGGCCAACCGCGACCCGCGCCGCTGGGCGGACCCCGACGCCTTCGACCTGTCCCGCGACCCCTCCGGGCACGTCGGGTTCGGCATGGGCATCCACCAGTGCGTGGGCCAGCACGTCGCGCGCCTGGAGGCCGAGGCGCTGCTCACCGCGCTGGCCCGGCGGGTGCGCGCGATCGCGCCCGCCGGCACGCCCGTGCGGCACCACAACAACACGCTGCGCGCGTGGGAGAGCCTCCCGGTCCGGCTGACCCCCGCCTGATCCCGGCGGGGATTGCCGGACCGGCTCACTCGAAGACGACGGTCCGGTTCCCCCGGATCAGCACCCGGTTCTCGGTGTGCCAGCGCACCGCGTGCGCGAGCGCGCGGGTCTCGGCCTCCCGGCCGCGGGCGGCGAGCTCCTCGGGGGTCAGCGCGTGGTCCACGCGCAGCATCTCCTGCTCGATGATCGGGCCCTCGTCGAGGTCGGCGGTGACGTAGTGCGCCGTCGCCCCGATGAACTTGACCCCGCGCGCGTGCGCCTGGTGGTAGGGCCGCGCGCCCTTGAAGCTCGGCAGCATCGAGTGGTGGATGTTGATCGCCCGGCCCTCGAGTTCCTTGCACAGCCCGTCGGACAGGATCTGCATGTAGCGGGCGAGCACCACGAGGTCGATCCGCTCCGCGCGCACCATCTCCAGCAGCGCTGCCTCGGCCTCGGGCTTGGTCTCCGGGGTGACCGGCACGTGCCGGAAGGGGACGCCGTAGAACTCGGCGGTGCCGGCGAGGTCGGGGTGGTTGGAGACGACGGCGACGACGTCGAGGTCGAGCTCGCCGATCGAGTTGCGGAACAGCAGGTCGTTGAGGCAGTGCGCGTACCTGCTGACCAGGATGAGCACCCGCGGCCGCTGCGCGGAGTCGACCATCCGCCAGTCCATCGCGAACCGCTGTGCGGTCTCCTCGAAGGCGGCGCGCAGCGCGTCGACGTCCAGCGGTGAGCCGTCGACGTGGGCGAACTCGACCCGCATGTAGAACATGCCGCTGGTCGGGCTGTCGAACTGGTGGCTCTCCAGGATGGTGCACCGCTCCTGCAGGAGCAGGCCGGACACCGCGTGCACGATGCCGGGCGCGTCCTCGCAGGACAGCACCAGGACGCCGTGCTGGGCGTCGACGGGCCGGGTCATCGGACCTCCTCCGCGAGTGGTGGGCGCCGGGCGTTCGCCGGCCGCCGTGCGGCGAACCTATGGCCGGTCGCCGGTGTGCCGCACGCCACAGATGACGTCTCTCCGTCGGCGGAAGACCGCACCCGGGGCGCGACAATCGACGCAGGCCGGGACGGCGCAGGCCGGGGACGCGCGTCCCCGGCCTGCGCCGTCGTCGTCACGGCTGCCGCAGCTCCATGCGCGTCGCCGGGACGCAGCGGTACGTGGCGCCGTCGGCCGGGTCGCCCCGGCCCGTCCACCGCGCCACCGTCGGGTAGGCGCAGATCGGGCGGGTGGCCCCGTCGGCGGTCACGCCGTCGAGGGTGCGCGGCACCTGCCCGCCCTCCACCCACGCGACCAGCGCGCCGAACGGGTCGACCGGCTGGGCGCCGGCCCCACCGCGGCAGTGGCCCACGCCGGGCGCCAGGAACAGTCGCGCGAACTGCTGCGTGTGGCCCGGGCCGAGCTCCTCGAGGACCCGCTCGTGGTAGTCGACGGTGCCCTGCACGGTGACCCCGAAGTCGGCGAGGCCGTGCCACATCAGCAGCTTCCCGCCGCTGTCGCGGAACGCTGACAGGTCCGGGTCGCTCGCGCCCATCATGTCGCCGTACCGCTCGACGGCCAGGTCGAACAGGCCCTCGAACTCCTCGTAGCCGATGGTGCGCCAGTCGAAATCGGGGTCGTCGGTCAGGAAGTACCGGATCCACCAGATGTCGTAGAGGAACGGGTTGCCCACCAGCCGCCCGGACTCGTCGAGCGTGACGTCGTGCAGGCCGGCGTAGGGGGCGCCGTAGGGCAGGCCGTACCAGAGGAACCGGCCGTCGGTGCCGCGCGGGCCCTCGTGGATGCGCTGCATCACCGCGACGTCCTCGGCGGTGATGGTCCCGCAGGGGGTCACCGTGCCGATGAGCGTGGTGAGGTCGAAGTCGCAGGCGAACGGGTCGCCGATGACGCCGTCGACCACGCCGTCGCCCACGGTGTCGCAGGCCTCGACCGCGGCGGCCAGGGCGGCCTCGAACTCGCACGCGGGGATCGGGGCGTCCTCCTGCAGCATGACGACCTGGCCCCAGATCTGGCCGGTCTGCATCTCCGGGAAGTTGACCACCGGGGCGCCGGCGAGGACGCCGTCGTAGTCGTCGGGGTACCGCTGCGCCTCCATGAGCCCCTGGCGGCCGCCGGTGGAGCAACCGTTCCAGTACGAGTAGGCCGGGTCGCGCCCGTAGTACTCGGCGACGACGGCCTTCGCGGTGACGGTCATGTCGTGCACGCCCTCATGACCGAAGTCCTCGCGGGCGGCCTGGTCGGGGGTGCCGTCGGGGCGCAGGCCGAAGGTGCCCGAGGGCCCCACGTGACCGGCGTCGGTGGCCGCCGCGGCGTAGCCGTCGCGCAGCGGCGCCTCGAGGCTGCCGGCGCTGCCGCCGGAGAAGCCCCCGCCGCCGACGGCCTGGAACCGGCCGTTCCACGTCTCCTCGGGCAGGGCCACCCAGACGGTCACCACGCCGCCGTCCTCGGGGTCCTCCACCCGCAGGGTGACCCGGCACGACGCCGGCGTCCGGTCGTCGCCGCGGTGCTCCTCGACGGCGGTCACCGTCGTGCCCGGGCGGGTGAAGCCCGCCATCTCCCCGCAGTCGGCCACGGGCAGCAGCGGCCCGGGATCGGGCGGTGGTGGCGCGGCCTGCGCGGTCGGCGCGGCGAGCACCGCGGCGGCGGTGGCCGCCAGCACCGAGAGGACGGCGAGTCGTGGACGTGTCCGCATGGGCGGTTCCCCCTGGGGTCGGGCCGGCCGCCGGACGGATCGGGACGCGGGCCGGCCTCCCGATCCTCGGCGCGGGTGACCGGGGTCACAGCCCCTCCCCGTCGCGCTCCGGCCGCGACGATTGACTCGGTTGCCCGGGCGCGGGCGCGGCGGGCACGCTGGGCCGGGCCGGCACCCGCCCGGGACCCCGCCGGCCCGACCGGGCCAGACCCCGGCCCGAGACCCCGACGGGAGGCCGCGTGGCCGAGATCCGTGCCCGGTCCACCGAGGTCGCCGGGACCCCGGCGTCCGTGGCGGCGGCGGTCGCGCACGCCCGCGACGAGGTGCTCCCGGCGGTGCAGCGGATGCCCGGGTGCCTGGGCCTGTCGGTCCTCGCCGACCCGCGGGGCGGCCGCTGCATCGTGACCACGTCGTGGCGCGACGGGCAGGCGCTGGCCGACAGCCGCGAGGAGGTCCGCCCCTTCGCCGAGCGGACCGCCGCGCTGCTGGGTGGGGAGCCGGAGGTCCGGGAGTGGGAGGTCGCGGCCATGCACCGCGTCCTGGACGCCGGCGACGGCGCCCGCGCCCGCGTCACCTGGCTCCGCACGCCGCCGGACGCCGTGGACCGCGCCGTGGACGCCGTCCGGCTGTCGCTGATGCCCAAGCTCGACGACCTGCCCGGCTTCTGCAGCGTGAGCGTGCTGGTCCGCCGGGACGAGGGGCTCACCGTGGCCGCGGTGTCCTACGGCAGCCGGGAGGACGCCGAGGCGGCCGCCGACGGCGCGCGGGAGTTCCGCGAGGGCCTCGCCCCGGCGATGGGCCTCGAGGTGCTCGACACCGCCGAGTTCGACGTCGCCGTCGCCCACCTGCGGGTCCCCGAGACGACCTGACCCCAGCGGTCCGGAGACGCCCGGGGACCCTCCGGTCAGCGCGCGGCGGCCGCCAGCGCCGGCCCGAGCCGCGGGTAGACCCGCCGCACGTTGCCCTCGAACACCGCGGCCCGCGCCTCGCCGGAGAGCGCCCCCCGCGCCGCGGCCGCCTCGACGTAGCGCCGGGTGTCGTCGAAGTGGTGCCCGGTCCGCGGGTCGATGCCGCGGACGGCGCCCACCATCTCCGACCCGAACAGCACGTTGGCGGTGTCGACGACGTCGAGCAGCAGGTCGATGCCCGGCTGGTGGTAGACGCAGGTGTCGAAGAAGACGTTGGTCATCACGGTGGTCTCCACCGGCGGCCGGCCGAGCATGTCCGCCAGCCCCCGGTAGCGGCCCCAGTGGTAGGGCACCGCTCCCCCGCCGTGCGGGATCACCAGCCGCAGGTCCGGCAGGTCGCCGAACAGGTCGCCCTGCACGAGCTGCATGAACGCCGTCGTGTCGGCGTTGATGTAGTACGCCCCGGTCGCGTGGAACACCGGGGTCGCCGACGCCGAGACGTGCACCATCGCCGGCACGTCGAGCTCGACCATCGCCTCGTAGACCGGGTACCAGCTGCGGTCGGTCAGCGGCGGGGAGGACCAGGACCCGCCGCTGGGGTCGGGGTTGAGGTTGCAGCCGACGAACCCGAGCTCCTCCACGCAGCGGCGCAGCTCGGCGACCGAGGCGGTGAGGTCCGCCCCGGGCGACTGGGGCAGCTGGGCGACCGGGACGAAGCGGCCCGGGTAGAGGGCGGCCACCCGGTGCACGAGGTCGTTGCTGCGGCGGGACCACTCCAGGCTCACGGCCGCGTCGCCCACGTGCGGGGCCATCGCCGAGGCGCGGGGGGAGAACAGCGTGACGTCGATGCCGCGCTCGTCCATCAGCCGCAGCTGGCTGCCCTCGATCGTCTCGCGGATCTCGTCGTCGCTGATCGCCGGGTAGGGCGGCGGCGTCGTCCCGGCCTCCCAGGCCGCCACCTGCTGCTCGCGCCAGGCGGTGTGCGCGGCCGGGGCGGTCGTGTAGTGGCCGTGGCAGTCGATGATCACGCGGTCCCTCCCGGGGCGGCGTCGCGCAGCTCCACGAGCAGGTCGCGGGCGGCCGGGGCGATGCGCGCCGGCACCCCCAGTTCCTCCAGCTGCTCGGTGGCGGCGGCCATCTCGTCGGCCCGCCGGCGGGCGTGCACGCGGGTGCCCTCGACCAGCCGGTCGAGCGTGCGCTCGTCGAACCCGGCCAGCTCGGCGGCGACGTTGCCGCGCAGCCAGTCCTCGCAGCCGGCGGCCTCGGCGCCCCGCAGCGCCTCGGTGACGGCGGCGGCCAGGCCCTTGTAGAAGACGCTGCGCAGCAGCTTGCGGGAGATGGCGGTGCCGACCGGGCCCTCCTGCACCCGGGCGTCCGCGCCGAGCCCGGTGACGAGCCCGACGTAGCGGCCGGCCGCCTCCCCCGACACCAGCATCGGGGTGCGCAGGCCCTTGCCCGGCACCGGCGACATGAGCGCCACGTCGACGACGTCGACCCCGGCCGGCGCGGCCCGCTCGGCCAGGGCCGCCTTGAGTCCCGGGCTCGCGGTGTTGAGGTCGGCCCACAGCGTGCCGGGCCGCAGCGCCGGCAGCGCGTTGTCCAGGGCGACCGCGGCGTCGTGCGAGCTGTTCACGCTGAGCACCAGGTCGGCGTCGGCCACCGCCTCGGCCTCGCTGCCCCGCGTGGCGACGCCGTCGACGGCGAGGCCCTTGGGGTCGTAGCCGCGCACGTCGGCGCCGGCCGCCACGAGGTCCCGGGCGATCTCCGAGCCCGCCTCCCCGAGGCCCAGGACGGCGATGCGCGTCACTGCTGGACCGGGGGCGTGCCGTGGGTGTGGAAGGTCGAGATGGTCTGCAGGCCCCAGGCCTGCCCCTTGGCGCGCTCGGCCTCCGACCAGTCGACCGGCTCCCAGTCGGGGGCGAACACGAGGCGGGCGGCCGGGTTGTCCAGCTCGATCCGGTTGCCGGCCGGCTCCCAGACGTAGAGGAAGAAGCTCTGCTGGATCGTGTGCTTGTGCGGCCCGGTCTCGATGTGGACGCCGTGCTCGAGGGCGAGGTCGGCCGCGCGGATGATGTCGTCCCGGCTGTCCACGGCGAACGAGACGTGGTGCAGCCGGCCGGAGGTGCCCGTGCGGTCCTTCGTCCAGACCGCGTTGTAGCCCTGGTTGGTGAAGGTGGTCCAGGTGCCGGCGATCTCGCCGCTGTCGAGGACGATCTGCTCGGTGGTCATCGCCCCGAGGGTGTCGACGAAGAAGTCGCGGTTCGCCCGCGGGTCCACGCCGAGGTAGTTGATGTGGTCGATCCGCCGGACGCTGACCCCGCGGCCCGGGTAGGCCTGCGCCTGGTTCTTGAGCGCGGGCACGAGGTCGCCCTGCGGGCGGTACCACTCCGTCTCGTAGTAGACGCCCATCTCGTGGCCGTCGGGATCGGTGAAGACGTAGACCGGCCCGTAGCCGGGGTCCCCGTCCTGCCAGCCCCTCCCGAGCCCGGTCGCCTCGATCGCGGCCACCCGGCGCTGCAGGGCCTCCGGGGTGGCGGCGCGGAAGTTCGTCCGGCCGACGCCCGACTGCGCGGCCGCCGTCAGCTTGATCGTGGTGTTCTCGTAGTCGTCCCACGCGCGCAGGAACACCGAGTCCCCGGACGAGCCGTTCTCCGTCATCCCGAGGTAGCGCACGAAGAAGTCGAGGCTCTCCTCCGGCTTGTGGGTGAGCAGCTCGACGTGGGCCAGGTGCGCGATCTCGTGGAGCGGCGGCACGGGACTCTCCTCTGGGGGCGAAGGGGTTCAGGCGCGCGGGAAGGCGGTGCCGTCGAAGAGCTTGCGGGCGGTGCGGACGACGCCGGAGCGGACCACCCGGGGCGGCGAGGCGGCGGTGTCGACGACGACGTCGACGAGCAGGTGCCCGGTCGGGTGTTCGACGTCGACCTGCGAGGTGCCCGCCGGCCAGTCCGCGGTGAGCTCGTGGCCGACGGCGCCCGGCAGCAGCATCCCGGTGACGACGCTGACCGCGCCGAGGACGCCGATCGAGGTGTGCGGCTGCACCGGGATGAACGAGCGGGTGCTCACCTGCCCGCCGTCGCGGGCCGGGGCGAGCAGCACCGTCTTGGGCACCGACGCCTGCGACACGTCGCCCATGCCCATGAGGTCGGCGGCCTTGCGGCGGAAGGCGTCGACCCGGGCGAGCAGCGCGGCGTCGGCCGCGAGCTCCTCGTGCGTCTCGTACCCGGTGAGCCCGAACGACGAGGCGAGCGCCAGCACGACCGGCATGCCGTTGTCGACGCAGGTGACCTCGACGCCCTCGACCGTGTCGCGGACGTGCCCGGTCGGCAGCAGCGCGCCGGTGGCCGACCCCTCGGTGTCGGCGAAGTCGAGGACGATCCCGGCGGCCCGCCCGGGCACCCCGGCGATCTCGACGTTCCCGCGGTACTCGACCCGCCCGCCGGGCGTGGGGAAGGTGGCGACGGCGACGCTGCCGGAGTTGACCATCCGGATCCGCACGCTGGTCTCCTCGCCGGCGGCGGGCACCAGCCCGCGCTCGACGGCGAACGGCCCGACGCCGGCCAGGATGTTGCCGCAGTTCTGCCGGTCGCTGACGGTGGCCTCGTCGACGCCGAGCTGCAGGAACAGGTAGTCGACGTCGACCTCCGGGTCCTCCGACGGCGAGACGACGGCGACCTTGCTGGTCAGCGTGGTCGACCCGCCCAGGCCGTCGATCTGCCGGGGGTCGGGGGTGCCCATGAGGCGCAGCAGGAGGTCGTCGCGCTCGGCCGGGTCGGCGGGCAGGTCGCGGGCCTCGAGGTAGAGGCCGCGGGACGTGCCGGACCGCAGCATCGTGGTTCGGACGCCGGTGTCGTCGTAGCTCGTGCCGCCGTGGCTCACCGCTCCCCCGCCTCCTCGGCGTGCTCGTCGGCGTGGCTGACGTACTCGATGCCGAAGGCGGGGAGCTTGCCCCGCAGGCCGTAGCGGTCGAGCCCGAGCTCGCCCCGGCGGAAGGCCTCGCGGGTGGCCTCCTCCTTCTCGGCGCGCGCCCGGGACGCGGTGAGCGCGCGCGGCACGTCGGCGCGCGGCACGACCATCACGCCGTCGTCGTCGGCCACCATCACGTCGCCGGGGCAGATCCGCTGGCCGCCCAGGACGACCGGCACGTTGACCGCCCCGGCGGTGGCCTTCACCGACCCCTGCGCGCTCACCGCGGTCGACCAGGCGGGGAAGCCCATCCCCCGGAGCTCGGCGACGTCGCGCACCCCGCTGCCCAGCACGACCCCGCGGACCCCTCGGTGGGCCAGCGCCGTGGCGAACAGCTCGCCGAACAGGCCGTCGCTGGAGGGCGAGGCGGTGGCGACGACGAGCACGTCGCCGGGCCGGCACTGCTCCACGGCGACGTGGATCATCAGGTTGTCCCCGGGCCAGCACAGCACCGTGACGGCGGTGCCGCCGATGCGCGCCCCGGCCCAGGCCGGGCGGAACTGCGGGCCGAGGTAGCCGACCCGCCCCAGCGCCTCGTGCACGGTGGCGACGCCGAACCCCCCGAGCGTCTCGGCGTCGGCCGCGTCGGCGCGCGGCGGGTCGGTGACGACGACGGTCCTCATGCGGGTCCTCCCAGGTCGGGGGTCGGTTCGGAGAGCGCCGCGATCACCCCGCGCAGGTGGGTGGCGACGGCGGCCTCGGCGCGTGCCGGGTCCCGCGCGGTGAGCGCCTCCACGAGCTCGGTGAAGCCGGCGAGGCTCACGCGGGGCCGGCCGGGGCGCAGCGACAGGCGGAACTGGTGGCGGACGAGCTGGGCCTGCAGGCGGCCGACCAGGTCCGCGGCGATGGGGTGCCGCGCGACCTCGCCGACCATGGCGTAGAGCTGCTGGATGAGCTCGGAGTACTTCCGGACGTCGCCGGAGCCGACGGCGTCGGTCATCGTCTCCAGGTGGGCGCGCAGCCGCCCGATCTCGGCGTCGGTGACCCGCTCGGCCGCCTTGCGGGCGAGCAGCGCCTCCAGCGGCAGCCGCACCTCGGTGATCGCGACGGCCTCCTCGGTGGTGACCACCCGCACCCGCGCCCCGCGGTTGGGGATGCGCTCGACCAGGCCCTCGGCGACCAGCGCGTCGATCGCCAGCCGGACGGCGCCGCGGCTCACCCCGGTGCGCGAGACCAGCTCGGCCTCGACCAGCCGGTAGCCGGGCGGCATGTCCCCGCGCGCGATGGCGAGGCGCAGGGCGCGCTCGGCCGTCTCCTGCGCGCCGGACACCATGGCGGCACGGTAGCCCACGTCCGCAGGATTGCCAACGATCCTGTGAGCGATCCGGTCCGACGTCCGCGCGGGTCCTCCGCGGGCCCGGCGTCAGCCCTCCGGGGACTCCGCGGCGAGGGCGTCGATGCCGCTCTGCACGTGCGCCCGGGCGGCCCGGTCGGCGTCGGCGGGGCGGCCGCCGGCGACGGCGTCGACGACGTCGGCCAGCTCCGCGAGGGCCTGCTGCGCCCGCCCGGGGCGCAGCAGGAGCTGGAACTGCGAGCGCGCCACGCGCCCCTGCAGGCGGGCGACGAGCGAGGAGGCGAGGGGCTGGCGGGCCGCGTCGGCGACCAGCCGGTGGTGCTCCTGGAGAAGGTCCCAGCACTCCAGCAGCTCGTGGTCGGCGACGGCCCGCCGCAGGCGCTCGAGCGTTGCGCGCAGGCGCTCGACCTGGGCGCCGGTGGCGTGCTCGGCGGCCTTCGCCGCGAGCAGCCCGTCGAGGACCTGGCGGCACTCCAGCACGGCGACCGCCTCGGCGCCGGACATCACCCGGACCCGCGCCCCCCGGTTGGGGATGCGCTCCACCAGGCCCTCGGCGATCAGGGCGTCCAGCGCCAGCCGGGCGCTGTTGCGGGTGACGCCGTAGCGCTCGCCGAGCTCGGGCTCGACCAGCCGCTGCCCGGGGACGACGACCCCCCGGGTGATCTCCTCGCGCAGGCGCCGCTCGGCGGTGCGCCGGGCCTGCACGCCGGTCAGCAGGCGCGCACCCTCACCGGTCCCCTGGGGCATCCGGTCACCGTAGGCAGCGGCCGGAGCGCGGGTCGAGCGCCCCGGGGGTCCCGGGCGCCGGGATCCCCCGGGAGGGTCACGCCGGGTACCCGACGCGCGCGGGGGCGGCCCGGGTCGACCCGGACCGCCCCCGCTCGTCATGCCGGGCTCAGCCGAAGGACTCGACGGTGTCGTAGCCCCGGCCGTTGTACTTCTGCACCACGACGCTGGACACCGCGGGCTGCCCGTCCTGCGTGGTGTCGACCGACGTGCCCGGCAGCATCAGCGGCGCCTCGTAGCCCTGGATGCCGCGCAGCGCCTCCATGAAGCTGTCCCGGGTCGGCTCCTCCATCTGCGTGAAGGCCTGCTCGAGGGTGGCACCGACCATCCAGCTCCACTGGCAGTGCGGGAACGCCGGGGGCTCCGGGTAGTCGCCGTACTCCGCGAGGGCCGACAGGTAGGTCTGCACGTCCTCGTCCTCGGCGAAGGCCGGGCTGGCCGGCGCCTTGGCGAAGGACACCGAGTAGATGCCGGGGAACGCCCCGCCGCCGCCGGGCTCGAGGACCGCGCCGGGGCTGGAGGTGTTCGAGGGCAGGAACCAGCTCGGCGTCCAGCCGAGCTGCTGCGCCTTCTGCAGCGCGCCGACCACGAGCGGCACGAGCGACATGGCGTTGAAGATGACGTCCGCGCCGCTGTTGGCCAGCTCGGTGATCTGCGCGTCGACCGAGGTGTCGGTCGCCTCGTAGGTGAGCTCGTCGACGATCTCGATGTTGTCCGCGCCCTCGACGGCGGCCTTGAAGCCCTCGACGTAGCCCTCGCCGTAGTCGTCGTTCTGGGACAGGATCGCGACCCGGTGCTGCTGCCCGGAGGCGGCCAGCAGCTCGCCGAACGCCTCGCCCTCGTTCTGGTAGATCGGCACGAAGCCCAGCTGCCAGGGGCTCTGCTCGGTGTCGCTGAAGATCGGGTCGCCGGTCATGATCAGCGCCTGCGGCACCTCGTCGGCGATCGCCGCGTCGCGCCAGGCGCGGTTGGTCGGCGTGCCCAGCCCCGCGGTCATCGCGAAGACCTCGTTCTTGAGCTGGTCGTAATTCGCCGCCGCCTGCTGCGGGTCGTAGGTGTCGTCGAGCGCCTCGATCTCGACCGTGCGGGTCTGCCCGTCGCCGAACTCGATCCCGCCCTCCGCGTTGCGCATGCCGAAGTAGGCCCGGACGCCGGCGACCGTGCAGGTGCCCGGGCCGGCCGTCGAGCCGCTGAGCGGGGTGGTGATGCCGAGCGTCACCGAGTCGTCGGTGATCCCCGGGCTGGGCGCCCCCTCGGCGGTGTCGCCACCGCGACCGGCGTCGGTGGCACCGCCACAGGCGCTGAGCGTGACCGCGAGCGCCGACGCCACGGCGATGCCGAGCGTCCTCCGCGACCGGACGTGTCCGTTCATGCGTGCCCTTGCCTCTCTGTCTGGGGTCGCTCCGCCGCGGTGGCCGACCCGGGGGTCGACGACGGAGGGGTCGGTGGCGCGGCGGAGCCGCGGCCGGCGGGAGAGCGCCGCAGCCGGCGCGCGAGCGCACGGGGCAGCGACACGAGGCCACCGGGGAGCAGGAACAGCACCAGCAGCAGGAGCGCGCCCTGCAGCAGCGACGTCAGGCTGGGGTCGACGGCGTTGGTGAGGTCCGGGACGACGACGTAGAACACGCCGCCGAGCAGCGACCCGGCGATGCTGCCGGCGCCGCCGATGACCATCGCGACGAGCAGCTCGATCGAGTGCCCGAAGCTCATGGTCTCCGGCGACGTGTACTGGACGACGACCATGTACAGGAACCCGCTGACCCCGCCGATGAGCGACGCGATGGTGAAGGCGAGCACCTTGTACCGGTAGGGCGAGATCCCCATGGACGACGCCACGTTCTCGTTGTCCTTGACGATGGCGAAGGCCCGGCCGTACTTGCCGCGGACCAGGCAGGCGGTCAGCAGGAACACCACGCCGCCGATGCCGAGCACCAGGTACAGCTGGAACTGGTCGTCGTAGAGACCGCTGCCCTCGGGCGCGTCGGTGAAGCGCGCGGACAGGCCCTGCGAGCCGCCGGTGAACTCGCTGAGCCGCTTGGCCAGGGGCACGCCGACGATGGGCAGGGCGATCGTGACCATCGCGATGGCCAGGCCGCCCAGGCGGGCGGCGGCCAGCGCCACGAGCAGGCCGGCGACCGCGGGGAGCAGGCAGGCGAGCACGAAGACGAGGACGACGTTCCAGCCCTGCTGGACCCCGTAGGCGGTGACGTAGGCGCCGAGGCCGAGGAAGAAGATCTGCCCCAGCGAGACCTGGCCGGTGTAGCCCATGACCACGTTGAGCCCGAGCACGGCCACGGCGAAGACCCCGATGCGCGCCAGCGTGTCGTTGAACGACTCCGTGCCCACCAGGGGCAGCACGGCGAGCGCGGCGACCAGCAGCAGCGGTGCTCCCCAGCGCACCCACGGCGTCTGCCGGAGGGACCGCGCCGGCGGGGGCGGGGTGGAGGGGGTCGGGGTGTCCAGGACTCGGGCCATCACACACGCACCACGGTCTTCCGGCCGAACAGGCCCTGGGGTCGGACGAGGAGGACGACGAAGATCAGGATGAACGGCACGGCGACCTTGAGGTCGAAGCCGATGAAGCCGACGTAGACCGCGGCGAGGTTCTCGAGGACGCCGATGATCCACGCCGCGACGACGACGCCGACCGGGCTCGTGAGACCGCCCAGGATGACGGCGGCCAGCGCGTAGACCAGGGCGTTGTCGAGCATGCCGGGCGTCAGCGTGAGCTGGGGCGCCACGAGGGTGCCGGCGACCGCGCCGAGCGCCGCCGCGAGCCCCCAGCCGACCATGAGCAGCCGGCCGACCGGGAGGCCGCTGAAGGCCGCCGACTGCGGGTTGATCGCGACCGCCCGCAGCGCGAGGCCGATCTTCGTGCGGACGAAGAGGACCTGCAGCAGCACCATCGCCACGACGATCACCGCGGTCGTGCCGAGGGAGCGGATGCTCACCGAGACGCCCAGCAGCGACACCGTGTCGAGGGGGAACAGCGAGGGGAACTGCTGGTTGTTGTAGCCCCAGATCCAGCCGGCGACGCCGGTGACCAGGGTGAGCAGGCCGATCGTGACGACCACGGCGGTGTCGGGGTCACCGCGCTCGAAGCGCCGGATGAGGTAGCGCTCCACCACCGCGCCCAGCACGAACGAGACCAGGATCGCCGCGACGATCGCGAGGCCCACCGGGAGCCCCTGGTTGGTGAGCACCCAGGCCACGTACGCGGCCAGGACGGCCAGGCCGCCCTGCGCGAAGTTGATCAGGCCGGTCGCGGAGTGGACGAGCACGATGGCCAGCGCGAGCGCGGCGTACACCGAGCCGGTCGACAGGCCGTCGACGACGAGCTGGACGAACTTCTCCATGTCAGCCTCCCAGGTAGGCGCGACGGATCTCGTCCATGCCCTTGAGCTCGGCGGACGTGCCCGTGAGGACGGTCCGCCCGGTCTCGAGCACCGCGGCGGTGTCGACGAGGGTGAAGGCGAGGTTGGCGTTCTGCTCGACCACGAGCATCGCGATGCCGGACTCCACGCGCAGGCGCCGGATCGCGTCGTAGACGGTCTTCGCGGTGCTGGGTGCCAGCCCCAGGGACGCCTCGTCGAGCAGCATCAGCCGCGGCTTGGACATGATCGCCCGACCGACTGCCAGCATCTGCTGCTCGCCGCCGGACAGGGCGGAGGCGTTCGACCGGATCCGCGCCTGCAGGTTGGGGAACAGGTCGAGGCAGTAGTCGATGTCGCGCTCGACGCCCTTGGCGTCCTTGCGGAGGTAGGCGCCGACCCGGAGGTTCTCCCGGACCGTGAGGTCGCCGAGCGTGCCGCGCCCCTCGGGCACGTGCGCGATGCCGAGGGCGGCGACCTGGTCGGGGCGCAGGCCGCGGACGTCGCGGCCGTCGAAGACGATCCGCCCGCCGGCGCGGACGGTGCCGCTGATCGCGCGCAGCGTGGTGGTCTTGCCGGCGCCGTTGGCGCCGAGGATGCCCACGGCGCCGCCGTCCGGGACGGTCAGCGAGACGTCCTCGAGCACCTGCACCGGGCCGTAGGCCGCGGTGACCCCCTCGAGCTCAAGCAGCGTCATCGGCGGCGGCGTCCTTCCCGATGTAGGCCTCGATCACGCGGGGGTCGGACTGCGCCTCGGCGGCCGTGCCCTCCATGAGCTTCGCGCCGTGGTCGAGGACGACGACGCGGTCGGTGAGCGCGGCGATGAGACCCATGTGGTGCTCGACGACCACGACGGTGATGTCGTCGTCGGTGCGCAGCCGACGGACGGTGGTGATGAGCTGCTCGACCTCGCCGTGCGAGAGGCCGGCGGCCGGCTCGTCGAGGAGCAGCAGGCTCGGCCGCATCAGCAGCGCCCGGCACAGCTCCACGCCCTTGTGCAGGCCGTGCGAGAGCTCGTCGGCCGGCAGGTGCGCCGCCCAGCCGAGGCCGTTGCGCTCGAGCAGCGCGAGGGCCTCCGCGCGCAGCTCCCGCTCGGCCCGCCGGGTGCGCGGCGTGCGGAAGGCCCACTCCAGCGCCCCGCCGGGCAGCCGCGTGTGCGCCCCCAGCAGCACGTTCTCCAGCACCGTCGCGCGCAGCTGCAGCGCGGGGTGCTGGAACGTGCGGGCCAGGCCGTGCTTGGCCAGCGTGGCCGGGCGCGCGCCCTGCACCTCGGCGCCGTCGATGAGCACCCGCCCCGACGTCGGCCGGTAGTGCCCGCTGATGCAGTTGAACAGCGACGTCTTGCCCGCGCCGTTGGGCCCGACGAGCCCGAGGATCTGGCCCGGCTCGACCGCGAAGCCCACGTCCTGGAGCACCGTGACACCGCCGAACCGCAGGCTCACGTCCTGCAGCGTCAGCCCACCCGCCATACCCGCATCTCCCGCCATTGGGTGTTGCTCCGGTGCGTGCGCCGCAACGTACGGACGGCCTCGGGGGATTGTCAACGATCTGATCTGAAGGTCGTGTCCACGGTCGTGTCGCGCCGGCCCGGCCCCTCCCGCGGGCGCACGCGACCCCGCGCGACCCCGCGCTCAGGTCGCCCGCGGGCCCCGCGGCAGCAGGGACGCGCCGGTCGCGACCAGGCCGGACACGCCCACGAGCACCGCCGCCTGCGGCGCGCCGGAGCCCAGGCCCGCCCCCACCGCGACCACCAGCGGCGGCCCCAGCAGCTGCCCCACCGCGGACCCCTGGGTCACCAGGCCGATGGCGGCGCCGGCGGACCGGGTGCCCCCCGACACCGCCGCGAGCCCGGCGAACAGCGCGGCCGGGACCACCCCGGAGACCCCGGAGAAGGCGACCGCCGCGGCGATCCGCACGCCCACCGGCAGCCCCGGGTCGAGCACCCCCCACACGGCCAGCGCCATGCCCGCGCACCCGCCGGCGACCACCCACCGCAGCGGCACGCCCCGGTGCAGCAGGTAGGCGCCGAGGACGTTGGCGGGCGCGTTGACGAGGAAGACCAGCGCGCCCACCCACCCGGCGTCGGCGACCGAGAACCCGGCGTCGGCGACGAGCGCCGCCGGGAACAGCCCGACCACGGCGAGGTACTGGGCCGCGTAGAGGGCGAAGACCGCCGCGGTGAGCACCACGGTCGGCGAGCGCAGGGCACCGAGCAGCCCCGCGGACGACGGCCGCCGGCGCTCCCCGACCGACGGCACCCAGCGGGCGACCACCGCGAGCGCGACCGCCGCGACGCACCCGTCGGCCACCGACGCCCCCCGCCAGCCGACCAGCCCGATCGCGACGGGCACGAGCAGGGCGGCCAGGCCCGACCCGACGGGCATGTACGCGCCCCACGTGCCGGCCACGAGGCGCCGCTGCCCGGGCGCGGCCACCTCCGCGAGCAGCGGCGGCGCGGCCAGGATGACCAGGACCAGCCCCAGGCCCTCCCCCACCCGGGCCACCATCAGCCCCGCCAGCGAGTCGACCAGCGCGCCGCCGAGGTCCGCGGCGACGATCGCCGCGAGGCCGAGCCGGACCTGCCGGCCGAAGCCCAGGCCCTGGCCGAGCCACCCGAGCAGCGCCCCGCCCGCGGCCCCGAGCGCGCTGACCGTCGACAGGTACCAGGCCGCGGTGCCGGGCCCGAGCCCGAAGGAGTCCGTGAGCACCGGCAGCGCGGCCGCCGCCCCGCCGATCTGCGCGGCGGCGACCACCCCGGCCCCGAGCAGGGCCGCCACGGCGGCCCAGGAGGTCCGGCCGGGACCGGGAGCGGCTCCCGGCGGCTCCCGGCGGCCGAGCGGCCGACGCGTCACGGGCTGCTCCCTCCACGGGCCGGTCCCCTCCGGTCCGGTCCCGCTGCGGTCCGGACCCGCGCCAGCCTCACCCACCACCCGCGCCCGCGCCGGGCCGGGGGCACCGACGCGCGGGCGGGTACGTCAAATGACGCGGGCCCCCGGCCATCCGACGCACGACGCTCCCGCCGGATCGGCCGGGGCCGGGTGACGGATGACTGTGTGCTGGGCCACAGCAGGCGGCCTAGGCTCGACCCGCGACGGTGCCGGGACCGCGGTCCCGCGCGTCCAGGGGCGCCCGCGGGGACACCGGGCACGGCCCGGCCCTCCGCCGGCCCGCGGCAGGAACAACCGACGAGAACGGACCGAGATGACTGCGAAGAACCTCCAGGAGCTCCTGGACCAGAGCGGCGACACCGTGGGCCTGCTGCGCAACTCCCAGCTGGGGGCCTACATCTACCCGGTCGTCCCCTCCGAGTTCACCAACTGGCGGCGGGAGCAGAAGGCGTGGCAGGAGACCGCCGTGCTCTTCGACCAGTCGCACCACATGTTCAACCTGTTCATGCGCGGCCCGGACGCGCTCAAGCTGATCTCCGACAGCGGCATCAACAGCGTGGCCAACTTCCCGGTGGACATGGCCAAGCAGTTCGTGCCCGTGACGCCCGCCGGCAACGTCATCGGCGACGGCATCCTCTTCCACCTGGCCGAGGAGGAGTTCGTCTACGTCGGCCGCGCGCCGGGCGCGAACTGGCTGCAGTTCCGTGGGGAGACCGGCGGCTACGACGTCGAGATCCGCAACGACCCGCGGTCGCCGTCGCGGCCCTACGGCAAGGCCGTCACCCGCGACCTCTGGCGCTTCCAGATCCAGGGGCCCAACGCCTGGCCGATCATCGAGAAGCTGAACGGCGGCACCGTCGAGCAGCTCAAGTTCTTCCGCATGAGCACGATGACGATCGCCGGCGAGACGGTGCGCACGCTGCGCCACGGCATGGCCGGCGCGCCGGGCCTGGAGATCTGGGGCCCGTACGAGAGCTACGACCGGGTCCGGGAGGCCATCCTCGAGGCCGGCCGCGAGTTCGGCATGGAGCCGGTGGGCTCGCGCGCCTACTCGACCAACACCCTCGAGTCGGGCTGGATCCCCTCGCCGCTCCCGGCGATCTACACCGGCGAGGAGCTGCGCCCCTACCGCGAGTGGCTCGGGGCCGACAGCTACGAGGCGACGAACGCCATCGCGGGCAGCTTCGTGTCCTCCGACATCGAGGACTACTACACCAACCCGTGGGAGCTCGGGTACGGCTCCTTCGTCAAGTTCGACCACGACTTCGTCGGCCGGGACGCCCTCGAGGCCCTGGACAAGGACGCGCAGCGCCGCAAGGTCACCCTCGAGTGGAACTCCGAGGACCTGGCCAAGCTCCTCGCCAACCAGGTGGAGGACGCCCGCTACCAGTTCTTCGACCTGCCCAACGCCAACTACGGGTCGTCGAACTTCGACTCCGTCCTCGACGCGGACGGCACCGTCCTCGGGGTCTCGATGTTCACCGGCATCTCGGCCAACGAGAAGAAGGGCCTGTCGCTGGCGACCGTCAGCCCGGACGTCCCGCACGGCGCCGAGGTCCGCGTGGTCTGGGGCGAGCCCGACGGCGGCAGCCGCAAGACCACCGTCGAGCCGCACGAGCAGTTCGAGGTGCGCGCCATCGTCAGCCCGGTCCCCTACGCGAAGATGGCCCGGGAGACCTACCAGGGCGGCTGGCGCACCAGCGGGCGCGCCTGACCCGCACCCCGCACCGACCGGCGTGGCCGGGTGACGATCCCGTCGTCACCCGGCCACGGCCGTCTCCGGACCCCGGCAGGGCGAGGCGAGGCAGGGTGGGGTGACGGCTACGTCACATGTCGCGGCGCGGACGGGCCGGGGTGGACGCCGGACAGCGTCATCGGAGTGATCCGCTGCACACCCGCGCTCCCTAGCGTGGGCTGCGCCGCAGGAGGTGGGCCGGAGAGGCTCCGCGGCACCCCGGGCAGGAGCATTCCTGCCGTCCCGCGACGAGAGGGTCCCCCGTCATGTCCACCGAGAGTCTGGCCGCGGCGCTCGCCCGCGCCGGCAGCCCGGTCGAGCTGCTGCGCAACCTGGCCTTCCCGCCGAGCACCTTCCCGGTCCGGCCGGAGTTCACCAACTGGCGGTCCGAGCAGCGGTCCTGGCTGGAGACCTGCGCGCTGCTCGACCAGTCGCACCACATGACCGACCTGTTCATCGAGGGCCCCGACGCGCTGCGGCTGCTCAGCGACCTCGCCGTCAACACGTTCGCGAACTTCGGCGTCGGCCGGGCCAAGCAGTTCGTCGCCGTCGCCCCCGACGGCCACCTCATCGGCGACGCCATCCTCTTCCACCTCGAGGAGGAGCTGTTCGACCTCGTGGGCCACCCGATGGTCATCGACTGGGTCACCTTCCACGTCGAGCGCGGCGGCTACGACGCGAAGGTCGAGCGGGACGACAACTCGATCGTGCGCCGGTCCGGCCCGCCGCGGTTCTACCGCTACGAGCTGCAGGGCCCGACCGCCCCCGCCCTGATGGAGGCGGTGCTCGGCACCACGGTGCCGGAGGTGCGCTTCTTCTCGATGACCGAGTTCACCGTTGCCGGCCGGCGCGTCCACGGCCTGCGGCACGGCATGGCCGGCCAGCCCGGCTTCGAGCTCTTCGGCCCCTGGGAGGACGGCGAGGCCGTCCTCGACGCCCTGCTGCGCGCCGGGGAGGACCACGGGCTCGTCCGGGTCGGGTCGAAGGCCTACTCCACCGCCAACCTCGGCTCGGGCTGGGTCCCCGCCCCGCTGCCGGCCGTCTTCGGCGACGACCCGCTGCTCGCCGAGTACCGCGATTGGCTCCCCGTCACGAGCGTGGGCTCCCTCGGCGGCAGCCTCGACTCCCCCGACATCGCCGACTACTACCTGACGCCCTACGACGTCGGCTACGGCAAGACCGTCAAGTTCGACCACGACTTCGTCGGCCGCGAGGCCCTCGAGCGCCTGGCGGAGGCGGCCCCGCCGCGCACGAAGGTGACGCTGGTCTGGGACGCCGAGGACGTCACCGCGGCGGTCGGCTCGCTCTACCGGCCCGGGCCCGGCGCCAAGTACATCGAGATGCCCAAGGCCCGCTACGCCACCCACCACGAGGACGTGGTGCTCAAGGACGGGCAGCGAGTCGGCATCTCGCTGGACTGCGGTTACCTCGCCAACGAGCGCGAGATGGTCTCCCTGGCCACCGTCGACACCGCGCTCGCCGAGCCGGGCACCGAGGTCGTCGTCGTCTGGGGCGAGCGGCCGGTGTCGGCGAAGCCCGCGGTCGAGGACCACGTGCAGGTCGAGATCCGCGCGACGGTGGCCCCGTGCCCGTACGACGCGCGGGACACCTACCGGTCGCGCTGACGGCACACGCGCGGAGGCCCCCCGGGACGTCGTCCCGGGGGGCCTCCGCGTGTCAGGGGCGCGGCGGTCAGGCCGGCCGCGGCGCCCGGTTCTCGAACAGCGCGATGCCGGCCGCGGTGTTGGACGCCGGCACGAAGTAGTCCGAGTGGACCTTCGTGATCTGTTCGTCCATCGCCCCGCGCATGACCAGCCACATGATCAGCTCGATGCCCTCGGAGCCCGCCTGCCGGATGAGCTCCTCCCGGGACATGGCCGCCAGCCGCGCCGGGTCGGTCTCGATCGCCTGCATCCACAGCGCGTCGAACTCGGGGTTGATGAACCCCGCCCGGGCGCCGGCCAGCTGGTGGGACATCCCGCCGGTGCCGAGGACGCCGACCGTGAGGTCCTCGGGGAAGCTGCGGATGGCCCGCCCGAGCGCCTGGCCGAGCGCGTAGCAGCGGGCCGCCGTCGGCTGCGGGTACTGGATGACGTTGACCAGCAGCGGCACCACCGGGCAGGGCCAGGCGTCGCCCGGGTCGGGGGTCCACACCGACAGCGGCACGGTGAAGCCGTGGTCGACCTGCAGCTCCTGGAAGACGGTGAGGTCGAACTCCTCGTCGACCAGGCTCTCCACCAGGTGCAGCGACAGCTCGGGGTGCCCGACGACGTCGGGGACCGGGCGCCGACCGAAGCCCTCGTCGGCGACCTCGTAGCGCTCGGCGGTGCCCAGCCCGAACGTCGGCACGAAGTCGAGGTCGATGCCGTTGGCGTGGTCGTTGTAGACGACGATCGCGACGTCGGGCCGGTGCTCGGCCAGCCAGGCGCGCGCCGGGGCGTACCCGTCGAAGAGCGCCTTCCAGTTCGGGTCGTCGGTCTTCCCGCGGTCCATCGCGGCGCCGATCGAGGGCACGTGCGAGGTCGCCAGGCCCCAGATCACCTCAGCCATCGCGGCGGCCTCCCGCGCGCATCGCGGCGAGGAAGTCCTCCTCGCCCATGCCGGTGAACACCCCACCGAGGTACTGCATCGACAGGCCGTCGATCATCGCCAGCTTGTAGACGTAGAAGATGCTGCCGCCGAGGTCGATCATCGCCTGCCAGTCGCGGTCGAGCACGGCCCGCTCCTGCTCGGCGCTCAGGCCGAACTCCCGGCAGTAGGCGGCCTCGTCGGCGGCGAACCGCTCCCGCGCCTCGGCGTGGCGCAGGCTCATGAACAGCCGGTTCATGCGCAGTCCCCGCCGGCTGCTGTCGCCGTCGAAGACCGGCGTCCCCGGCAGGTCCCGGCGTCCCGGGCCGGCGGTGGTGCCCATGGCCGTCGTTCCTCTCTCCCGTACCGGTGCCCGCGTCGCGGGCGCCTGCGTCACGTCCGCTCCTGGGGGTGGGTGGCCAGCGCCTCGACGGAGACGTCGAGCCACGGGGCCATCGGCAGCGACATGAGCGCGTCGTGCAGGGCCGCCGGGTCCTCGGCCTCGTACAGGCCGATGGTCGCGTTGCGCCCGGGGACCCGCCACAGCCGCTTGAGGACGCCGGCGGCGCGCAGCTCCATCGCGCGGGCGCGCTCCCCCGCCCGCAGCTCCTCCCGCCGCTGCGCCGGGGTGTCGGCCGGCAGCCGGTTCTCCGACCGGACCAGGAACTCCACGTCAGCCTCCTCCGCTGCCGCCCGGCACGCTGCCGGCGATCTCCGTGAGCACCGCCGCCAGCTCGCCGGGCGCGGTCACCATCGCCTCGTGGCCGGTCGCGATCTCGTGCACCGGCCACCCGAGCGCGCGGGCGCGGTCGGCCTGGGCGGCGAAGACACGCATCCAGTCGGTGCACTCGACGAAGGCCGCGGGCACGGCGTCGGCCGCGCCGGTGAGCCGCAGCGGGTCGGTGTAGGTCTTCCACGGGTGCGGGGTGAGCCGGGGGGTGAGCCAGTCGACGTCGGCCTGCTCGGTCACGCCGAGCACCGACAGCTTCCGGACCGGCACCAGCCAGCCGAAGCCCTGCTCGGCGGCCGACTGCGCCCAGTGGTGCTCGACCGTCTCCGGGAGCAGGTCGCGGGCGGCCTCGCCGTCGGCGCCCACGAAGGCGTCGAGGTGGACGCGCCGCGCGACGGCGTCCGGCCGGCGGTCGGCGACCGCGGTGACGACCTGGCCGGCGTAGCTGTGCCCGACGAGGACGACGTTGGTCAGCCCGAGCACGTCGATCAGCCGGACGACGTCCTCCACGTGCGTCTCCAGGCCCACGAGCGGGGAGAGCAGGTGCGCCCGCTCCGACAGCCCGGTCAGCGTGGGGGCGTGCACCTCGTGGCCGGCCGCGCGCAGCGGGCGGGCCACCCGGTCCCAGCACCAGCCGCCGTGCCAGGCGCCGTGGACGAGCACGAACGTGGCCACGCTGCCCCTCCTCGTCGAGGTCGTCCGGGGGCCGGATGTCCCCTGCCGCGTCCCGGCGGCACCCCACGCTAGGCACCCGGGGGCCGGGACGGATCCGTCCGATGTCACGGCCGCGCCACCGCCGCGGCGGGTGCGCGCTACGTCATCCGTCCCGGTGCCCCCTCAGCGCGGCTGGACTCAGCGCGGCTGGACGAGGCCCTCCTTCACCGCGAGCAGCGCGGCCTGGGTGCGGGAGGTGAGGCCCATCTTGGTGAGCAGGTGGCTGACGTGCGTGCGCGCGGTCCGCTCGCTGATCACCAGGTGCCGGGCGATGTCCTTGTTGGACCGGCCCTCGGCCACGAGGACGAGCACCTCCTTCTCCCGCGAGGTGAGCGCCCCGAGGCCGCTGCGGGGCGCCCGCATCTCCTGGGTGAGCCGGCGGGTGACCGCGGCGTCGAGGAACACCTCGTCGCGGACGGCCGCGCGCAGCGCCGCGTCGACCTCGGCCGGCCCGGCGTCCTTGAGCAGGTAGCCCGAGGCGCCGCTCTCCAGGGCCGCGTGCACGCGCTCGGTCTCCCCGAAGCTGGTCAGGATCACGACCTTGAGCTCGGGGAACCGGCGCAGCACCTCGCCGGTCGCGGTCACGCCGTCCATGCCCGGCATCTGCAGGTCCATGAGGACGACGTGCGGCAGCTCGCCGTGCGCCGCGGCGCGGGCCAGCTGGTCGAGCGCCTCCTGCCCGTCGCCGGCCTCGGCGGCGACCTCGACGTCCTCGAGCGCCTCGAGGTAGGCCACCACGCCGCGGCGCACGACGGCGTGGTCGTCGACGACGAGGACGCGGATGGGGTGCGGCGCGGTCACGGGGCGACCGTACGGTCGCCGGCCGGCGACGCGGGCAGCGAGGTCCGCAGGGGCAGGGTCAGCCGCACGGTCGTGCCCCCGGCCGCGGGGCGGCGCACCCGGACGGCGCCGCCCCACCGGTCCGCGCGCTCGCGCATGACCGTCATGCCGTAGCCGCTCGACGCGGAGTCGCCCGCGCCGGTCGGCACGGCGGCGCCGCCGGCGGCGTCCGCGTCGGTCATCCCCCGGCCGTCGTCGGTCACGTCGGCGACCAGCCGCCGCCGGCGGCCGCGGGGGCCGACCACCAGCCGGACGGTGATCGTCGAGGCGTCGGCGTGCTTGACGCTGTTGTGCAGCGCCTCGGCGAGCACCCGGTAGACGTCCTCCAGGAGGTCGCCGTCCTGCGCGGACAGCTCGTCGTCGGGGTCGTGCACGTCGAGCGCCACGGCCACCCCGGTGCGGGCGGTCGTGGTGTCGACCAGCGACTGCAGCGCCGAGTGCAGGCCGTCGCCGGTGGTGGCCGCCGGCCGCAGCTCCACGACCATGCCCCGGAGGTCGGCCAGCACGGCCTCGGCGCTCGTGCTGAGGTCGTCGGCCACCTGGGCCACCCGGTCCGGCGTGGGCGGCAGCCCCCGCTCCACCAGCACCCCGAGCGAGCGGGCCTGCATCATCATCGAGAAGACCTGCTGCACCACCGAGTCGTGCAGGTCGCGGGCGAGCTTCTGGCGCTCCTCCCGGCGGGCGACGTCGCGCTCGCGCTGGCGCTGCGCGGCGTGGTCGACGGCCATCGCCGCCTGCTCGGCCATCGCCAGCAGGAACTCCAGCTCGGTGTCGCCGACCACCTGCCCCGGCGCGTAGAAGGCGTTGAGGATGCCCACCGGCTCCCCGCGGGCGAGCAGCGGCACGCTGACGAACCAGTCCCAGCGCGGGTGGCGCAGCAGCTCGTGCAGGGGCGCCCAGGCCGGGTCCCGCATCGTCTGCTCGTACCGGTCGGGCACCACGAGCGGCTCGCGCCGGCGCAGCGCCTCGAGCATCTTGAGCTCGGCGCCCAGGGCGTGGCACTCCATGAGCCGGTCGAAGAAGTCGGCCGCCCGCCCGAAGCCCGCGGCGCCCATGACGTGCAGCCGGTCGCCGGAGGAGTTGACGGTGAGGACCTGGACGCCGGCGAGCGCGTCGGTGCCCGCCACCTCCTGCGCGAGCGCCTCGAGGGTGCCCACCAGCGAGCGCTTGGACGCCACGCTCGACGCCGCCTTGGCGATGGCCGCGAGGCGCCGCTCCCGCAGCCGGCTCAGGGTCACGTCCCGGAAGGAGACGACCCAGCGGTCCTCCCCGGGCACCGGGGCGAGCACGTAGGCGAACTCGCGCCGCTGCCCGGGCCCGGGCTCCCAGGCCACGGTCAGCTCCCCCGGCCGGGCGGCGGCGGGGTCGTCCGGCACCGGGAACGGCGACGGGGAGCCGGCGACGGCGTCGGGGTCCAGCCCGCACAGCAGCACCGCCGCGGGGTTGGCCTCCACGAAGCGGGCCCGGCCGTCGACCACCGCGAGGCCGTCGGGGGCGCGCCGCACCAGCTCCTCCGCGGAGGTGACCGTGCCGGGCGCGGCCGGTCCTCCTCGTCGCACGTGTCGCTCCTCCCCGGCCGCACCTCCCGGGCCGTCCGTGACGCGGCTCACCACGGGGGAATGCTGACACGCCGGCACCCGGCCGTCGCCGCCCGCGGCGCGGCATACCCGCACCGCCACCCGTCCGGGCCCGCCGACCGCGACGATTGACCCATCCGCTGCTGCCGATCCGGCCCCCGAGGTGCCGTCATGGCACCGTGCCCGGAGGGGCGTGGCGCAGGTCACGATGGACGACGGCAGGTTCCGCCCCACCGTCGGAGGAGAGACCACGTGAAGCGCTCGCTGGCCGTCCGGGACACGACCACCCGGGCCACGCTGCGGCACGCCTTCCAGGGCCTCGGCTACGAGGTGATCCCGTTCAAGAAGACCGAGCAGTCGGTCCTCGCGCACGTCCCGAAGGACGTCCGCCTGACCGTGACGGCCTCGCCGGCCAAGGGCCAGGACGCCACCATCGACCTCGCCGTCGCGCTCGCCGCGCACGGCTACTCGGTGGCCCCGCACCTGTCGGCGCGCCAGGTCCGCGACCGCGCGCACCTCGCCGACGTCGTCGACCGCTGCCGCGAGGCCGGCATCACCGACGTCTTCGTCGTCGGCGGGGACCCCACCGAGGACCCCACGGAGTTCCGGCACGCCCACGACCTGCTGGTCGCCCTGCACGAGCTCGACCACGGCTTCACCGACATCGGCATCGGCGGGCACCCCGAGGGCCACCCGAGCGCGGCCGAGGACGTCATGTTCCAGGCGCTCGTGGACAAGGCGCCGCTGGCCACGCACATCGTCACCCAGATCGTGTTCGACCCGGCGGCCATCCTGCGCTGGGCGCGGGAGCTCAGGACCCGCGGCATCGACCTGCCCGTGCACGTCGGCGTCCCCGGCGCGGTGCACCGGCAGAAGCTGATCCGGGTCTCCGGCGGCCTGGGCATCGGCGAGTCGGCCAAGTTCCTCAAGAAGCAGCAGAACCTGCTCTGGCGCTTCTTCGTCCCCGGCGGCTACAGCCCCGACAAGATCATCAAGGGGCTGGCCCCGCACATCGGGAAGCCGGACAACGCCATCGAGGGCTTCCACGTCTTCACCTTCAACGACCTCGAGCCGACCGAGGCGTGGCGCCGGCGGACGCTGGCCGACCTCGCCTGACGACCTCGCCGCACCTCATCGCCTGAGACGGCGGTCCACGACGCACGCGCCGGCGCGTCCCGCGCGGCCGACCCCCTGGAGGACAGCACGGTGACCGCACGGGTGATCGACGGCAAGGCGGTGGCGCGGCGGGTCCGCGAGGAGGTCGCGGCCGGGGTGGCGGAGCTGGTCGCCGCGGGCGGCACCGCCCCGGGACTCGCGACCGTGCTGGTCGGGGACGACCCCGCGTCGGAGGTCTACGTCCGCAACAAGCGCCGGCTGTCGGTCGAGGCGGGCATGCGCGACCTGCACCGGCACCTGCCCGCCGACGCCGGCCAGGAGACCGTGGCCGCGCTCGTCGACGAGCTGGCCGCCGACCCGGCGGTGTCCGGGATCCTCCTGCAGCTGCCGTTGCCGGCCCACCTCGACGCCGACGCCCTCGTCGCCCGCATCCCCGCGGCGAAGGACGTCGACGGCCTGACGACGGACAACGCCGGCCTGCTCGCCCAGGGCCGGCCGGGGCTGCGCCCGTGCACGCCGGCCGGGGTGATGGCGCTGCTCGACGAGTACGAGGTCCCCCTCGCGGGCGCCGAGGCCGTCGTCGTCGGCCGGTCGGTGCTGGTCGGCCGGCCCATGGCGCAGCTGCTGCTGGCCCGCGACGCGACCGTGACGATCTGCCACTCGCGCACGCGCGACCTCGCCGAGGTGTGCCGGCGCGCGGACGTGCTCGTCGTCGCGGCGGGCATCCCCGGCCTGGTCGGCGCGGACGCCGTCAAGCCCGGGGCGGTCGTCGTCGACGTGGGCATCCACCGCGGCGAGGACGGGCTGCGCGGCGACGTCGACCACGACCCGGCCGCGGAGGTGGCGGGCGCGCTCACGCCGGTGCCCGGCGGCGTCGGGCCGATGACGATCGCGATGCTGCTCGCCAACACGCTGGCCGCGGCGCGGGCGCAGCAGGACGTCGAGCAGGGCGCCGAGCAGGGCGTCGAGCAGGAGGTCCCGCGGGAGGTCCCGGCCTGATGGCCGCCCCCTGGGCACGGTTCGACGACCTGCGCGCCGGGGAGGCGCTGCTGTGCCCGCCGCCGTCCCGGGTGCTCACCGCGGTGCACCCCGACGAGGTCGCCGGGGTGCTCCGGGAGGTGCACGACGCCACGGAGGCCGGGAGCTGGGCCTACGGGTACGTCGCCTACGAGGCCGCCTCCGGCCTGGACCCCCGGCTGCCGGGCGGCCCGACGCCGCCGGGGCAGCCGCCGCTGGTGTGGTTCGGCCTGTGCGGCGAGCCCACCCGCGTCGAGCCGGTGCGCCCGCCCGCGGCCGCCGCTCCCCCGGGCCCGGCGTGGCGCCCCGACCGGACCGACGCCGAGCACGCGCACGCGGTCGCGGTCGTCCGCGAGCGGATCGCCGCGGGCGAGACCTACCAGTGCAACCTCACCGACCGGCTCCGCTCCCCCGCCGCCGGCGACCCCGGGGCCCTCTACGCCCGCCTCGCCCTCGCCCAGCGCGGCGCGCACAACGCCTACCTCGACCTCGGCCGGCACGTGGTCGCCGGCGCCAGCCCGGAGCTGTTCTTCGAGTGGGCGGGCGACGTCGTCCGGACCCGCCCGATGAAGGGCACCGCCCCCCGCGGCCGCACCACCGCCGAGGACACCGAGCGCAGCCGCGCCCTGCTCGCGAGCGCCAAGGAGCGGGCCGAGAACCTGATGATCGTCGACCTGCTCCGCAACGACCTGGGCCGGGTGGCGGAGGTGGGCAGCGTGGTGGTCGACGAGCTGTTCGCGCTCGAGCGCTACCCCACCGTCTGGCAGCTGACCTCGCAGGTGAGCGCCCGGGTGCCGGCCGGGACCACGCTGCTGGACCTGTTCACCGCGCTGTTCCCGTGCGGCTCGGTCACCGGCGCCCCGAAGCGGGCCACCATGCGGCTGATCGGGGAGCTGGAGCCGGCGCCGCGCGGGGTGTACTGCGGCGCCGTCGGCCTGGTCGGGCCGCCGTCGGCCCCGGTCCGGGCGCGCTTCTCCGTCGCCATCCGCACCGCCGTCGTCGACCGCGCCACCGGCGGGGCCGTCTACGGCGCGGGCGGCGGCATCACCTGGGACTCCGACCCCGCCCGCGAGCGGGCCGAGCTGCACGCGAAGGCCGTCGTCCTCACGCACGACGTCACCGAGCACCGGCTGCTCGAGACCCTGGCCCTCACCGCCGGCGGGGAGCTCCGCCACGCCGCCCGGCACCTGGCCCGGATGGGCGACTCGGCCCACTGGGCCGGCTTCCGGTTCGACGCGGCGGCGGCCCTCGCGGCGCTGCACCGCGCGGTCGCGGGGTGCGCCGGGCCGGCCCGGGTCCGGCTCCTGCTGTCCCGCGACGGCGACCTCGACGTCGAGGTCGGGCCCGCGCCCCCTCCGCCGGCCGGGCCCGTGCGGCTCGCGCTCAGCGACGACCCCGTGGACGACGCCGACCCGTGGCTGCAGCACAAGAGCACCCGCCGCGACGTCTACCTGACCCGGGCGCTGGCCCACCCGGAGGCAGACGACGTCGTGCTGGTCAACCGGCGGGGCGAGCTCACCGAGACCACCACGGCGAACGTGGCCCTCCGGCTCGGCGGCCGGTGGTGGACCCCGCCGACCTCCTCCGGCTGCCTCCCCGGCGTCGAGCGGGCGCGGCTGCTGGAGCATGGGCTGCTGGCCGAGCGGGTGCTCACCGTCGCCGACCTTCACGCCGCCGAGGAGGTCGCGGTGCTCAACTCGCTGCGCGGCCGGCGCCCGGCGCACCTCGTCCCCGCCCGCGAGCCGGTGGTGGCCGCGTCCCCGGGTGGCGGCCCGTGACCGCCGGCCGCTGCGTCGTCATGGGGGTCCTCAACGTCACGCCGGACTCGTTCTCCGACGGCGGCCGCCACGCCACCGCCGAGGCCGCGGTCGCGCACGGGCTCGCGCTGGCCGCCGACGGCGCCGACTGGGTGGACGTCGGCGGGGAGTCCACGCGGCCCGGCGCCGGGAGGGTGGACGCCGGGGAGGAGTGCCGCCGCGTCCTGCCGGTGGTCGCCGCCCTCGCGCGGGCGGGCGTCGCGGTCAGCGTCGACACGACCCGCGCCGCGGTGGCCACGGCGGCCCTCGGGGCGGGGGCAGCGATGGTCAACGACGTCAGCGGGGGCCTCGCGGACCCGGACATGGCCCGCGTGGTCGCCGACGCCGGCGTGCCCTGGGTGCTCATGCACCGGCGGGGCGGGAGCCGCGACATGTACGCCGAGGCCGCCTACGGGGACGTGGTGGCCGACGTGCGGCGGGAGCTGTGCCGGCGCGTCGACGCGGCCATGGCGGCGGGCGTGGCGGCCGACCGGATCGTCGTCGACCCCGGGCTGGGGTTCGCGAAGCTGCCCGGGCACGACCTCGCGCTGCTGGCCGGCCTGGACCGGATCGCCGACCTCGGCTTCCCCGTCCTGGTCGGCGCCTCCCGCAAGCGCTTCCTCGGCGCCGTGCTGGCGCCACCCGGCGAGCCTCCCCCGCCGCCCGCCCGGCGCGACGCCGCGACCCTGGCCACCACCGTGCTGGCCGCCCGCGCCGGCGCCTGGGGCGTGCGGGTGCACGACGTCGCCGGCAGCGCGGACGCGGTCCGCCTCCTCGCGGCCGTCGACAGGACCGTGGACGCGGGGCGCCCGCTTCCCGATGCTCGACCGCACAGCACCCACCACGCAGGAGAAGGAAGGGATCGATCCGCATGACGAGCACGATCGACACGGCGGCCCCGGTCACCACGGGGCTCTACATCGGTGGCGAGGCACGGACCACGGCGGAGGTGCTCGAGGTCGTCGACCCGGCCCGGCCGGGCGTCGTCGTCGGCACGGCGGCGGCGGCCACCGCCGACGACGTCGCCGACGCCGTCGCAGCCGCCCGGTCGGCCTACCCCGCCTGGTCGGCGATGCCCGCGACCGAGCGTGCCGCCGCCATGGCCGCCGCGATCGAGGGCCTGGCCGACGAGCGCGACGAGGACGCCCGGGTCCTCTCGCTGGAGAACGGCAAGATCGTCCACGAGGCCTGGGTGGACGCCCTGGTCTTCGAGATCCGGTGGCAGCTCGCGCTCTCCCTCGCCGACGAGGTGGAGGCCACCAAGGTGCTGCCGCCCGCGCCGGGGATCCCCGTGCAGACCACCGTCGCCCACCAGCCGCTCGGCGTGGTGACGATCATCGTGCCGTTCAACTGGCCGATCGCCATCCTCGCCGCGTCGCTCCCGCACGCGCTGCTGGCCGGCAACACCGTCATCGTCAAGCCACCGCCGTCGACGCCGCTGGCCACCACCCGGCTGGTGCAGCGCGTGGCGGAGAAGCTGCCGCCCGGCGTGGTCAACGTGGTCACCGGCCGGGACAGCGAGATGGCCGGGCTGATCGAGAACCCCGCCGTCGCCAAGGTCTGCTTCACCGGCAGCGTCAACGGCGGCAAGAAGATCATGGAGATGGCCTCGCGGAGCCTCACCCGGGTCACCCTCGAGCTCGGCGGCAACGACCCGGCGATCGTCCGGGCCGACGCCGTCCTCGACGACGAGCACCTGGACCGGCTGTTCAGCGCCGTCTACGACACCACCGGCCAGATCTGCATGAACGCCAAGCGGATCTACGTGCACCGGTCGCGGATGGACGAGCTGGTGGCCGGCCTGTCGGCCCGGCTCGAGCGGACCGTCCTTGGCCACGGGCTGGCCGAGGGCACCACGATGGGCCCGCTGCACCAGCCGGCGCAGAAGGCCTTCGTCGCGGAGATCATCGAGGAGGCGAAGGACTCCGGGGCGACCGTGCTGGAGTTCGGCGAGCTCCCCGGCGGCGAGTTCGCCGAGGGCAACTTCCTGCGCCCGGCCGTCGTCGTCGACCCCGACCCGTCGCTGCGCGTCGTCACCCAGGAGCAGTTCGGCCCGGTCATCCCGGTGCTGCCCTTCGACGACGACGACGAGGCGGTCCGGCTGGCCAACGACACGTGGGCGGGCCTGTGCGCCTCGGTCTGGACCGCGGACGCCGATGCCGCCAACCGGCTGGGCGGGCGGCTCGAGTGCGGCTACGTCTGGGTCAACGACCACGGCGCGGCGCGGCTGGACCTGCGGGCGCCGTTCGGCGGCATGAAGTCCTCGGGCATGGGCCGGGAGCAGGGCATCGAGGGCGTCCGGGCGTTCCAGGACACCCGGTCGATCGCCCACGGCGCGGACGAGACCCGCGAGGCGGGGGCCGCGCACTGAGTCCCGCCGGGCCGGCGGCGCGCACGCCCGCCGGCCCGGCGTCGACACCGCCGGGTGTCGACTCGTTGCTGCCTCCCGGGCCGGGAGACGGCAGCAGGTCGACACCCGGGCGCACGGACAGGACCAACCGGACCGCGCCGGCGGTTCCCGCCTCAGTCGCCGCGGGAGCCGGCCTCGGTCACCACCCGGGCAAGCAGGGCGCGCAGCGTCTCCTGCTCGGCACCGGTCAGCGCGCCCAGTTGCCGTCGCACGTCGGCCCGCGCGCCCTCGGCCGCCGCCGCCCGGACCTCGCACCCCCGCGCCGTCGCCACGACCAGCCGGGTGCGCCGGTCGCCCGGTGACGGCCGCCGGTCGACCAGGCCCGCGGCCTGCAGCTCGTCGACGAGCCCGACCACCTGGCTGGGGTCGAGGCCGAGCGCCCCGGCGAGGTCGCGCTGGGAGATCCCGTCGGCCGCGTCGACGGCGAGGGACAGCACCGAGTACTGCCGGACGCGCAGCCCGTGCTCGGCCAGGACCGCGTTGGCGCCGCGGACGACGAGACCGCTGGCGCGGGACAGCAGGAAGCCGGCGTCGTCGGCCAGCGAGCCCAGGTTCATGCACTCCTCAATCGTTGACAACCTCCACGATATCGCCCTAGCGTGGCCCGTGTCACGCCGCGCGGCCGACCGGCCCGGCGTCCTCCCCATCGTCGCCCGAGGAGTCCCGTGGACCTGACCGGCAAGGTCGCCATCGTCACCGGCAGCGGGCGGGGCCTCGGCCTCGCCTACGCCACCGAGCTCGCCCGCTGCGGCGCCGCCGTCGTGGTCAACGACGTCGACGCCGCCGTCGCCGAGGCCGCCGTGAAGACCATCACCGGCGCGGGCGGCAGCGCCGTCGCCGAGGTCGTGCCGGTGGGCACCTCCGAGGCCGCGCAGGCGCTGGTCGACCGCGCGGTCGACGAGTTCGGCCGGCTCGACGTGCTGGTCAACAACGCCGGCATCCTGCGCGACACCACGCTGTGGAAGATGACCGACGAGCAGTTCGACGCCGTCGTCACCACCCACCTGCGCGGCACCTTCACCTGCACCCGCGCCGCGGCCGTCCGCATGCGCGAGCAGGGCGAGGGCGGGCGGGTCATCGGCGTCGGCTCCCCCACCGGGCAGGTCGGCAACTTCGGCCAGACCAACTACGCCGCGGCCAAGGCCGGCATCGTCGGGATGGTCCGCACCTGGGCGATGGAGCTCGCGCGGGCGGAGATCACCGTCAACGCGGTCGTGCCGGTGGCCGCCACCGCGATGACCGAGACCGTGCCCTTCCTCAAGCCGTACGTCGACGCGCTGGCCGCCGGCGAGCCCCTGCCCGCCTTCGCCCGCCAGCAGCTCGGCTTCGGCTCGCCGGAGGACGCCGCCGGGCTGGTCGCCTTCCTCGCCTCCGACGCCGCCGCCGGGATCACCGGGCAGGCCATCGGCATCGGCGGCGACCGGCTGGCCCTGTGGAGCCACCCGGCGGAGGTCGTCGTCGAGTTCGCCGACGGCACCGGCTGGTCCCCCGACGCCATCGCCGGCATCTGGGCCGAGCGGTTCGCCCCCTCTCAGCAGACGGTGGGCCAGCAGCTCCCGGAGCCCCCGAAGTGAGCACCCCGACCGGACTCGACCTCGACGCGCTGGTCGCGATCGACGTGCACACCCACGTGCACGCCGACGCGCACGGCCACAAGGCGCTGGACGACGAGCTGGGCGCCGCGGCGGCGCAGTACTTCAAGGGCGACCCGTACGACCCCACCGTGCACGACATCGCCGCCGACTACCGCGAGAAGGGGATGGCGGCGGTCGTCTTCACCGTCGACGCCGAGGCGGCGACCGGCCAGATGACGCTGTCCAACGAGGAGATCGCCGAGGCCGCCGCCCAGCACCCCGACGTGCTCATCCCGTTCGGCTCGGTCGACCCCGCACGCGGCCGGGCCGGCATCCGCACCGCCCGCCGGCTGGTCGAGTCGCACGGCGTGCGGGGCTTCAAGTTCCACCCCAGCTTCCAGGACTTCGAGCCGAACGACCGCCGGCACTACCCGCTCTACGAGGAGCTGGAGAGCCTCGGCGTCCCGGCGCTGTTCCACACCGGGCAGACCGGCATCGGGGCCGGCCTGCCCGGCGGGCGCGGCATCAAGCTGCGCTACTCCGACCCGATGCTGCTCGACGACGTCGCCGCCGACTTCCCCGGCCTCACGATCATCATGGCCCACCCGTCGGTGCCCTGGCAGGACGCCGCCATCTCGGTGGCCACCCACAAGGCCAACGTCTACATCGACCTGTCCGGCTGGTCGCCGAAGTACTTCCCGCCGCAGCTGGTGAAGGCGGCCAACGGGCTCCTGAAGAGGAAGGTGCTCTTCGGCTCGGACTACCCGCTCATCCGCCCCGAGCGGTGGATCCGCGACTTCGAGACCCTCGAGATCAAGGACGAGGTCCGGCCGCTGATCATGAAGGAGAACGCGATCCGCGCGCTGAACCTCGCCCCGGCCGCCCAGCGGTGAGGAACGCGGGCCTGGGCAGCTGGCCCGAGCGCCGGCTGCGCATCTCGCCGCGCAAGCCGGCGATCTGGTTCGAGGGGACCACGACCACCCACGGCGAGTTCGCGCACCGGGTCCGCCGGGCGGCCGCGGCGCTGGACGCCCTCGGCGTGGCGCGGGGCGACCGGGTCGCCTGGTTCGGCGCCAACCACCCGGCCGCGCTGGAGACGCTCTACGCCTGCGGCCAGCTCGGGGCGATCTGGGTGCCGGTCAACGCCCGGTTCACCGCTCCCGAGGCCCGGTACGTGCTCGAGCACTCCGGCGCGACCGTCGTCGTCCACGGGCGGGAGCACGGGACGACGGCGGACACGCTGCGGGCGCAGGTGCCCGCCGTCCGCCACTGGGCGGCCGCGGAGCCCCCGCTCGAGGGGGGCGCGGACTCCCTCGACTGGCAGCGCCTGCTGGCCGACGCCGAGCCGGTGCTGCGCGACGAGCCGGTCACCCTCGACGACGTCTGCCTGATCATGTATACGTCCGGCACGACCGGCCGGCCCAAGGGCGCCACGCTGACCCACGGCAACATGACGTGGTCCTGCATGAACCAGATACTCGGGTTCGACTTCACGCCGGACGAGCGCACGCTGGGGCTGGCGCCGCTGTTCCACATCGGCGGGCTCAACGGCACGCTCAACCCGACGCTGCTGCGCGGCGGGTGCGTCGTCCTGGTCCGCGGCTTCGACCCGCCGGCGACGCTCCGGGTGGTCGTCGAGCAGCGGGTCACGTCGTTCTTCGCCGTCCCGACGATGCTCGACGCGATCAGCCGGCAGCCGGACTTCCACACCGTCGACCTGTCCGCGCTGCGCACCATCGGCGCGGCCGGCGCCCCGCTCCCGCTGCCGCTCCTGCGCACGTGGCTGGACCGTGGGATCACCGTGCAGCAGGCGTACGGGATGACCGAGTCGGCACCGGCCGGCACCGCCCTGGACAGCGCCGACGCCGTGGCCAAGGTCGGCTCGGCCGGCCGGTCGCAGTTCTTCGTCGACGTGCGGGTCGTCCGCCCCGACGGGACCGAGTGCGACCCGGGTGAGATCGGGGAGGTCGTGCTGTCCGGGCCCAACATCATGGCCGGCTACTGGAACGCCCCCGAGGCGACGGCGGCCGCGATCGTCGACGGCTGGTACCACTCCGGGGACGCCGGCTCGACCGACGAGGACGGCTACCTCTACATCCGCGACCGTTACAAGGACATGATCATCTCGGGCGGGGAGAACGTGTACCCCGCCGAGGTGGAGTCGGCCCTCCTCGAGCTGCCCGACGTGCTCGAGGCCGCCGTCATCGGCGTCCCCGACGCGCGGTGGGGCGAGGTCGGCCTCGCCGTCGTCGTCCCGGCACCCGGATCGGCCGAGGACCCCGAGGCGATCCGCACCGCACTCCGCGCCCGGCTGGCCGGCTTCAAGGTGCCGCGCCACGTCGAGTTCGTCGCCGAGCTGCCCAAGACCGCCACCGGCAAGATCCGCAAACCCGACCTGCGCGACCGCTACGTCACCCCCGAGGAGACCCCCGCATGACCACCACCACGACCCTCGCCGAGCTGCCCGGCCTCAAGGGCACCGAGCTCGGCACCAGCGACTGGATCGAGGTCACCCAGGACCGCGTCAACACGTTCGCCGACGCCACCGGTGACCACCAGTGGATCCACGTCGACGTCGAGCGCGCGAACGCCGAGAGCCCCTTCGGCGGCCCGATCGGCCACGGCTACCTGACGCTGTCGCTGCTCATCCCGATGTGGTCGCAGGTCCTCACGGTGACCGACACGGCCATGGCGGTGAACTACGGGCTCAACAAGGTCCGGTTCCCCGCGCCCGTGCCCGTCGGCTCCAAGGTGCGCCTCACCGCCACCCTCGCCGACGTCGAGGAGGTCCGGGGCGGCTACCAGCTCACCGTCTCCGCGATCATCGAGCGCGAGGGCGGCGACAAGCCGGTCTGCATCGCCGAGCCGGTCTTCCGCTTCCTCGGCTGACGGTCCCCCCGGCCGGCCGTCCCCTCGGCCGGCCGGCGCCCTCACGCGCCGGCGCGGTCGGCCGCCACGGCTCCCGGGCCGACCGGGACACCCGCGGCGACCGACCGCCGGACGAGCACGAGGGCCACCGCGCAGAGGGCGCAGACGACCGCACCCACGCCCATGGCGACCCGGGCGCTCGACGCGTCGACCAGCGCCCCCACGAGCAGGGCGCCGACGGGGGCCGTGCCGACGCTGCCGAGGGTGAGCAGCGCCGTCACCCGGCCCAGCAGGACGGCCGGGGCCAGGGACTGGGCGGCACCGTTGACGGCGCCCTGGTAGGCGCCGAGCCCCAGGCCGAGCAGGGGCGCGGCGAGCAGGAACAGCGTCACCGACGGGGCGGCCGCGTTGACCGCGAGCGCACACCCGTACCCCGCGCAGGACACCCCGAGGGCCGTGAGGCCGACCTGCCGGCGGGAGGACACGGCGAGCCCGCCGGCCACCGCGCCCACCGCGTTGAGGGCGTGGGCCGCCCCCAGCACCTCCGCGTCCCCGCCGAGGGTGAGCGAGACCATCGCGGTGATCACCACCATGAGGTTCAGCGCGCCGACGGTCACCGCCGTGTTGACGGCGAGGACGGCGACCAGCGGCCGGTTCCCGCGGATCTCCCGCAGCGCCGCCCGGAGGCCCGGTGGCGCCGCGCCGTCTCCCCGCCGGGAGGTCAGCGCGGTGCGGTCGATCCGCGCCAGGCACCCGGCGATGACCAGGTAGGACGCGGTGTTGACGAGCAGGCAGGCGACGCCGCCGGCCGCGCCGTAGGCCACGCCGGCCAGCGCCGGCCCGACCGAGCGCGCCGAGGACACCGCCACGGTGTTCAGCGCGACGCCGTTGGCCAGCCGCTCCGGCCCGACCAGCTCGTAGACGAAGGCCTGCGCCGCCACCCGCTCGAAGGCCTGCGCCGCCCCGAGGACCGCCACCAGGCCGAGCACCAGCGGCAGCCGCAGCGGGTCCCGCGACACGACCCACGCCAGGCCCGCGACCGCCACCGCCGACGCGAGGGAGGTCGCGAGCAGGATCCGCCGGACGTCGCGCCGGTCGGCCAGCGTCCCGGCGTACATCCCGACCAGCAGGAGCGGGGTGAACTGGCAGACCGTCACCAGCGCCAGCGCGCTCGCCCGGCCGGTCTCCTCCAGGACGATGAGGGACAGCGTCAGGTTCTGGAACCAGGTGCCGGTGTTCGAGACGACCTGTCCCGCGAAGAAGAGCCGGAAGTTGCCGATGCGCAGGGAGGACGGCGGCCGGCGCACGCTCAGCTGAGCCGGCCGTCGATGAAGCCGGTGATCGCGGCGGTGAGCGCGTCCGGGTCGCTGGCCCGCGGGTCGGCGTTGTCGGCCCGGATCTCGAGGACCGGGATGCCGGCGTCCTCCAGCGCCCGGGTCGTGAACGAGCTGGCCGGCACGTCGTCGGCCACGAGGTGCACCACCCCGTCGACGCCGTGCGCGCGGGCCTCCTTCACGTACCACTCCCCCGACCACGGCGGGGTGTAGAGCTGGTCGGTGAAGCCGGCGAACCGCGCCGCGAGGGCCCGGACCGGGTCGTCGCCGTGGCGCGGGTAGCCGTCGGCGGCGATGGCCAGGTACATCGACCAGACGAACACCGCGCCGTGGCTCTCCTGGAAGCGCCGGTACAGGTCGAGGTCGAACCAGAGGCCCCGGCCGATCCACATCAGCCGGACGCGCTCGTCCGGGCACAGCGCGGCGCCGGACGAGGCGAGCTCCGCGACCTCCTCGTACAGGCGGCGGGCCGCGTCCACGGCCCACTCGGTCCCGCGGTGCCACTGCGGGACCATCACGCCCGGGATGGTGTCGTTCACCGCCACCGGCGTCGGCCGGGTCGCCGCGAGGAGGTCGCGGGTCCGGCGGTTCCACTCCGCCTGCTCGTTGACCAGGTCCATCACGCGCCGCAGCCGGCCGACGTCGAGGGTCCTGCCGGTGCGCTCCTCGAGGAAGCTCACGAGCTCCTCGATCTCGGCGACCATCAGGTCCAGCCGCTCGCTGCCGTAGGCCTCCTCCCAGCGGTGCGGGACCAGCTCCCACCACCGGGCGGGCGCGGTGACCGCCGACGACCGCTCGAAGGGGAAGAAGTCGACGCCGGGCCGCTCGGCCCACAGGTCGAACACCTTGCGCGCCGCGTCCCCGCTGGTCTCGGCGATCACGATGCTCGGCTCCGGGAGGCCGCCCCACGGCGCCGTCTCCGGCGGGAGGCTCGTCGAGCCGAGGGAGATCGCGTCGTACTGCCGGCTGTGGTCGGGGAACCCCCGGTCGCGCAGCACCTGCAGGCTCGCGTCGGCCTGCCGCTTGGCGGAGACGACCGACGCCCACCACTGGTTGACCACGTACGGGATGTCCATCGCCTTGAGCACCTCCTGCGGTGCGTCGGCGTTGACCAGCGCGAGCGGCTCGCCCGCGGCGACCCGCTCCTGGATCGAGCGGAACCACTGCTTCTGGTGCGCGGTCGCGGCGGTGGCCGAGGCCAGGCGGCTCATGCGGACTCCCTCGTCGCGGCGGACGCCGTCGCGAGCACCGCGCGGACGTCGGAGGTGCGGCTGACGTACGGCTGGCGCAGCAGCGCCGCCGTCCCGATCCCGAGCGCCGCGGCCCGCTCCCGCTGGACGGGCAGGTCCCAGGCCGGCGCCTCGTCGTGCTCCCGGACCACGGCGAGCAGGAGGTCGGCGCGGCACGCGGCCGCCTCCGCCGCGGTCCACTCGGCGTGCGCGCGGATCGAGGAGGTGGCCGCCGCCGGCCCGCGGTGCTGGTAGGCGCGGGCGATCTCGTCCGTGCCGGCCCACCCGGGGACGTCGACGGTCAGGGCGAGGTCCCCCCGGTCGTGGTCCTCCCCCACCACGTGCCAGCCCTCGTCCTCGACCGCGACGTAGAGCCGGTCGTGGTCCTGGGCGCTCCCGGTCAGGAACAGGCGCGGGCGCGCGGGCAGCGCGGGGCCCGCGGCCGCGGCGGCCAGCAGCTCGCCGAGCCGCTCGGCCGCCTCCGCCCCGGGCATCGCGGTCACGGCGCCGTGGACGTGCAGGGCCGTGGTCCCCGACAGCCCGGGACGGTCGGCGCGGCGCAGCCGCTGGGCGTCCCGCAGCAGCGACCGCACCCGCCGGGCGCCCGCGACCGCGCGGGCCAGCCCGTCACCGGTCACCGCGGTGCCCGTCCACCCCGCGAGCACCTCCGCGAGCTGCGCCACCCGGGCGGCGTCGTAGCGGGTGGTGGACGCCCGGGGCAGGTGCAGGAGGTCGAGCAGGTGGACCGGCGGCAACTGCAGCCCCGGCTCGAGCCGGCGCAGCTCCCGGAGCACGTAGAACAGCGCGAGCGACGCCTGGCTGTCCCGGGACACGACCAGCCCGGTGAGGAACCGCCAGTCGCCGTCGAGGAGCTGCGCCAGGACCGAGGACACCGCGGGGTCGACCGCGGCGCCCAGCAGGCGGTCCGCCTCGGCCGAGGTCCGCCCGGGGATCCCGGACAACCGGACCGGGCAGGCCCCGGCCGCCTCCACGAGCTCTCCCGGCACGTCGGCGCCGACGTACCCGACCACGGGCACCCCGCCGGCGGCCCGCTCCCGGGCCCGGTCCCGGCGGCCGTCGACGGCGTCCCGCCACCAGGTGGGGTCGGAGCCGGCTCCGGTGTCCAGCACTCAGAGCACCCCGGCCTTGAGGAGGTCCTCGATCCGGTCCTCGCCGTAGCCGAGGAGCTCCCCGAGCACGGCCTCCGTGTGCTGCCCCAGCCGCGGCGCGGGCCGGTCCAGCGTCGTGTCGCTGTCCGACATCCGGATCGGCACGCCGGTCGCCCGGAGCTCGGCGACGGTCCCGAACCGGGGGTCGGCGAGCGGCACCACCTCGCCGCGCTGCGCGACCAGGGGGTCGCGGACCGCGGCCCGGGGGTCGCGGACCTCGGCCGCGGGCGCGCCGTGCGCGGTGAACGCGGCGCACACGGTGGCCACGTCCCGGTCCCGCGCCCAGTCGGCGATGAGGTCGTGCAGCGCCGCGGCGTTCGCGACCCGCCCGTCCCGCTCGGCGAAGCGCGGGTCGCCGACGAGGTCGGGCCGCTCGATCGCCCGGAGCGCGCCGTGCGCGAAGGAGTTGGTGGGCGCGCACAGCGCGAGCCACCCGTCCCGGGCGGCGAAGATCCCGAACGGCGCCAGCCGGGGCACCGTCGGCCCGGTGCGGGTGGGCAGGCCGATCTCCTCGAGCGCGTCGAAGGGCTCGCAGGCCACGAGCGAGGTGAGCGCGCCCAGCATCGAGACGTCGACGTGCTGGCCCCGCCCGGTGCGGTCGGCCTGCACGACGGCGGCGAGCGTGCCGATCACCGCGTACAGCGGCGCCACCAGGTCGCCGACGGGCAGGCCGAAGCGGACCGGGGGCTCGCCGGGGGCGCCGGCGGTCATCATCACGCCGCTGAGCGCCTGGATGATCGTGTCCATGGCCTTGCCCGACCCGGGCCCGCCCTGCGCACCGAACCCGCTGATCGACGTGTAGACGACGCGGGGGTTGAGCTCCCGCGCCCACTCGTGGTCGATGCCCAGGCGCGCGGTCACGCCGGCGCTGTAGTTCTCCACCACGACGTCGGCGGCGCGCACCAGGTCGGCGAGCACCTCGCGCCCCTGCGGGTCCTTGAGGTTGAGGGTGACGCTCTCCTTGTTGCGGCCGCGCACCAGCATCGAGACCGACATGTCGTCGGCGTCCTGGCGGCGCACGCCCAGGCCGTCGGCGGTCAGGTACGGCGAGTTGTTGCGGGAGGCGTCACCGCCGGTGTCGGGGTTCTCGACCTTGATGACCCGGGCACCGAGCCCGCCGAGCAGCAGGGTCGCGTAGGGACCGGCCAGCGCGGTGGTCAGGTCGACGACGACCTTGCCCTGCAGGGGACGCTCACTCACCGGGGACCTCCTCGCCGGCCGCGCGGACGAGCACCTCGTCGCCGGACCACTCGAACCGCGTGTCCAGGCCGGCCTCGCGCGAGATGCGCTCGACGTAGCCGGCCACCTCCTCGCCCTTCACCCCGCGCCCCAGCGGGACCGGTCGGGCGTCGTCGTCGATCCAGCACGGCACGAAGCCCGCCTCGACCCGGCCGTCCGCGCCGAACCGGCACACCGCGATCGCCGTGGCCCGGCTCTCCGGGTGGAAGGGGTAGGTCGGCATGCGCGGGTCGGGCGCGAAGCCGAACATCTCGCGGCGCTTGCGCGCCCAGGCCTCCAGCTCCGCGGCGTTGCCGCCGGACGGGGTGAGGGCCCGCGTGACCGTCACGAAGTTGCCGAGCCCGTGGTAGACCGGCCGGCCGCGGTACACCTCGATGCCGCGCATGATGTGCGCGTGGTGGCCGAACACCACGGACGCGCCGGCGTCGACCGCCGCGTGCGACACCTGCCGCTCGTAGTCGGCGACGTGCACGGGCGTGTGGCCGATCCCCTTGTGCAGGGACACGCAGACGACGTCGGCGGAGGCGGCCGCCGCGCGGACGTCGTCCTGCATGCGCCGCAGGCTGTCCGGGGCCGCGAAGGTGTAGACGGTCGGCGGGCCGCCCGGGTTGGCGTACTCCAGGTCGTAGTGCGTGAGCACCTTGACGTAGGCGCAGCCGGCCTTGCGCGACGTCGCCCAGGACTCCTTCGGTCCCACGCAGTTGTAGCTGAGCACCGCGATCCGCAGCCCGCCGCGCTCGACGACGGCCGGGGTGCGCGCCTGCTCGAGGTCCATGCCGGCGCCGGCGGTGAGCAGCCCGGCCGCGCGGGCGTGGGCGATGGTGTCGGCGACGCCCTCGGTGCCGGCGTCGTAGACGTGGTTGCCGGCGAGGGTGACGACGTCGAAGCCGGCGGCGGTGACCGCCTTGAGGTGCTCGGGGTCGGCCGGGGGCGCCGGGACGTCGGTGCTGGCGCTGGTGGTCGTGGTGCTGTGCGGCACCTCGACGTGGCCGATGGCCAGGTCGGCGCGCCGCAGGGTGTCGGTCGACGGGGCGAAGAAGCTGTCGGGATCGGGCTCGTCGAGCACCAGGTCGCCGACGGCCATGACCGTCACGGGGTGGTCCACGGGGTGTCTCCTCGGGTCAGACGGCGGGAGCCGCGGCGTCGGCGCGCTGCTGCCGCTGGGCGAAACGGGTGAGGAAGGCCTGCAGGCGCGGGGAGCGCGGGGCCTCGAAGACCTCCTGCGGCGTCCCCACCTCGACGACGCGGCCGCGGTCCATGAAGACGCAGCGGTCGGCCACCTCGCGGGCGAAGTCCATCTCGTGGGTGACGACGACCATCGTCATCCCGGTCCTCGCGAGGTCGCGGACCACCGAGAGCACCTCGTCGACGAGCTCCGGGTCCAGGGCGCTGGTCGGCTCGTCGAAGAGCATGATCCGCGGGTCGGTGGCGACGGCGCGGGCGATGGCCACCCGCTGCTGCTGACCGCCGGAGAGCTGCTTGGGGTGGGCCTGGTGCTTGTCGGCCAGGCCGGTCCGCTCCAGCAGCTCCACCGCCCGGCGGCGGGCCTCCTCGGGACGCTGGCCGTGCACCTTGACGGCGGCCTCGGTGATGTTGCGCAGGACCGTCCAGTGCGGGAACAGGTTGAACTGCTGGAAGACCATGCCCATCCGGCGGCGCTGGCGGGCGACGCGGGCCTCGGGCAGGGGCCGCAGGTGGCCGCGGTGCTGCTCGTAGCCGAGCAGCTCGCCGTCCAGGTAGGCCGCGCCGCCGTCGACCGACTCGAGCTGGTGGACGCAGCGGACCAGGGTGGACTTGCCCGACCCGGACGGCCCGAGGACGACGACGACCTCGCCCTCGTGCACGTCGAGGTCGACGCCGTCGAGCGCGACGTGGTCGCCGAAGACCTTCCGCAGCCCGCGGACGGACAGCACCGGGCGTGCGGGCCCGCTCCCCGGGGCGGTCATGCCCGCGCTCCGGCGAGGCCGAGGCGGGGCCGGCGGCGGCCGCCGGCGACGGTGGCGGTGCGGTCGTGGCCGCGGCCGAAGTGGCGCTCGAGGCGCTTCTGGCCGAGCGAGAGGACCGTGACGACGGTCAGGTACCAGATGCAGGCGACGACCAGCATCGGGATGACGTCGTAGGTGCGGTTGTAGATGACCTGGACCGAGTGCAGCAGGTCGCTCATGGCGATGACGCTGACCAGCGAGGTGCCCTTCAGCAGGCTGATGAACTGGCTGCCGGTGGGCGGGATGATCACCCGCATCGCCTGCGGCAGGACGACCTTGAAGAAGGCCTGGCGGCCGTTGAAGCCCATGGCGCGGGCGGCGTCGCGCTGGCCGGGGTCCACGGCGAGGATGCCGGCGCGGACGATCTCGGCCATGTAGGCCGCCTCGTGCAGGGTCAGGCCGATCAGGGCCGCGGTGAGCGGGGTGATGACCTCGTTGGCCGACCACGACGCGAACGTCGGGCCGAACGGGATGCCGATCGACACGTCGGGCACCAGGAACGCGAGGTTGTACCAGAAGATGAGCTGGACCAGCGGCGGGATGCCGCGGAAGACGCCGACGTAGAGGGTCGACGCCCACCGGACCGGCCCGAAGTCGGAGAGCTGCCCGGCGGCGAGCACGACGCCGAGCGCCGACCCGACGACCATGGCGATCACCGTGAGCATCACGGACATGCCGAGGCCCTGCAGCACGGTCGGGTGGAAGAGGTACTCCCCGACGACGTCCCACTCGAAGCGCTCGTTGCCCACGAGGAAGGTGGCCAGCTGCGCGCCGACCACGAGGAGCACGGCCCCCAGCAGCCAGCGCCCCGGGCGGAACCGGGGCCGGGCGGCCGCGACGTCGTCCGGTGGTCGCTCCTGGACGGCGGGGTCGGGAGCGGGGTGCGTGGTGGTCATGGAGGCGTCCCCTGACAGGAGGGTCACTGCTCGGTGGCGGGGTTGAGGAGGGGCTCGTCGATGGTGACGTCCTGGAGGTTCCACTCCTCCATCACGCGCTCGTAGTCGCCGTTCTCGAAGAGGACCTGGAAGGCCTCGAACACCACGGGACCGAGCTCGTTGGACTTCGGGGTCAGCAGGGCCATCTGGTCCACGCCGGCGCCCTGGTCCTCGGTCTGCGAGACGTAGTAGTAGTCCTCGCTGGCGCTGACGATGTCGATGGCGGCGGCCTCGGTGACCGCGGCGGCGTCGACCCGGCCGGCGTCGACGGCGAGGATCGTGGCGTTGGTGTCGGCGAGCCCGGTGAACTCCACCGGCCCCTCCCCCTGCCCCTCGCACCACTGCGAGAGCCGGGTGACCATCTCCTGGGTCACCGACCCCTCGGTGCCGGCGACCGTCTTGCCGCACAGGTCGCCGCTGTCCTCGATGCCGGCGTCGCTGCCCTCGGGGACGACGTAGGAGGTCACGGTCGTCATCCAGACGACGGCGTCGAACTCCGCCTCGCGCTCCGGGGTGGTCCGCACCGGCCCGTTGAAGGCGTCGTAGCGCCCGGACAGCATCCCGGAGAGCATCGCCGGGAGACCCGTGGTGATCTCCGTCCGGATGGGCACGCCGAGCACCTCGGAGAGCGCGGCCTGCAGGTCGGCGTCGATCCCCGTCACGGTCTGCCCGTCGGCGCCGACCGTGCGGTAGGGCGGGTGCGAGTCGCCCGCGAACACGATCTCCCCCGCGTCCTTGATCTCCTGCGGGAGCCGGTCGTACAGCTCCGCCTCGGTGTCGACGCCGCCGGAGGGTCCCGCCGCCGGGTCCGGCCCCGGGGCGGCCGACGAGGTCTCCCCCGACCCGCCACAGGCGGCCAGGACGGCCATGGAGACGGCCAGGGGCAGCGCGAGTCGAGCAGTGGTGTGGCGCATGGGGTCTCCAGTCGTACGTCACAGGTGCGCGGTCGGCAGTACGAGAAAGTGTCGCCGGTTACAGGGGGCGAAAGTAACCACCGCCACAACGGCTGTCAACGAAACGCCCCGGCAACGACCACGTCACCGCCCGGCCCCCGTGTCGCCGGGCGGGCCCTCAGGACAGGTCGGGCGCCGTCACCAGGATGTCGGCCGCGGCGGCGCGCGCCGGCGGGTCGAGCTCGGCGTGCCACCGGCGGAAGACCTCCTGCGCCCGGCGGGCGGGCCAGTCGGCGGGGAGGTGCTCCAGCGGCAGGCGCGGGTCGCTGCGCAGGACGGCCAGCCAGTCGGTGGTGAGGGCCAGCTGGGCGGCGAGCGCGTCGCCGGCGGCCCCGGCGGGCCCGCAGTCGCCCCAGCGGGCGAGGAACTCGTCGTACCGGGCCCGCAGCTCGGCGAGGTCCCAGGCGTCCCGCACCATCTCGGGGACGTCGACGTCGGGACCGGGGCGGGCGACGAACGCCCTGACCCGGTCGGCCCCCTCGACGCCGGCCAGCACCTGCCCGACGTCGAGGGCGGACGGCGCGATCCACAGCCCGCCCTGCAGCATGCCGAAGCCCGCCCACTGCAGGCGGGACCGGATCTGGTGGCGCTGGCGCTGCCAGGCCTCGGGCAGCGAGAAGGTCAGCAGCGTCCAGGCGCCGTCCCAGTGGCCGCTGACCGCAGCCGCCGCCCACAGCCGCCGCTGGCCGTCCGCGAGCAGCTCCCGGGAGCGCGGGGTCAGCCCCAGGAACACGGGCCGGCCGCGCCGCTCCCGGCGGAGCAGGCCGCGCTTCTCCATCCGGAGCAGGACCGAGCGGGTGGCGGGGTCGGAGACACCGACCCGCGCCATCACCTCCGAGACGCTGGTCTGCGACACGAGGACGGCACGGCCGAGGACGTGCCGGCCGAGGAGCGTGAGCAGGAGGGCCTGCGGCCGGGCGGCGCCGGCCGGCACCGCCGGGACGTCGGGCGCCGCCGGCTCCGCGCTCACGGGCGCACCCCGGCGGCGTTCCTCACCGTTCCCGTGACGGCCGCAACGGATCCGGTACGCCCGGGCGCCGCGTCAGAGCCCACGGCCCCGCGGTGCGGCCTCGCGCAGCCGGCGCTCCTCGACCGCCCGCTCGAACGGCGTGCCCCCGGTGGGCTGCGGGTCGCCGAGCTGGGCGAACAGCTCGGCCACGGTCCGGGAGTCGTGGTGGCGGGCCAGCGCGGCGAGGTCCGGGTCCGACTGCGCCAGCACCTCGCGGAAGCGCATCTCGGCCAGGGGCCCGAGCCGGTCGTAGATCTCGACGAAGACCCGCTGCGCCCGCGCCCGCGGCCAGTCGGCGGGCAGGAGCTCGGCCGGCATGTCGGGATCGGTCTCCGGGAAGTGGCGCCAGTCGACCCGGAGCTCGGTCCGGGCGCGCAGGGCGTCGGCCGGACCGATCCGGCCCGCCGCGGCGGCGGCCAGCAGCGGCTCGTAGCGCTCGACGAACTGCCGGTACTCCTTGACCAGCGGCTCGAGGTCGAAGGCCGACCGCGGGCTGCCGAGCCGCCCGGCCCCGGGCACCTCGGTGGAGCGCAGCACGGTGGCCGTCTCGACGCCGAGCTCGTCGAGCAGCCTGCGCGCGGCCGCCCCGCTGTCGTGCGGGGACACCCACACGCCGTCGTAGAGGGCGGCGAAGCGCAGCACCCGCAGGCGGGCCCGCAGGGCACCGCGCAGCTCCCGCGACTGCTCGGGCACGGAGAAGGCGACGACCGTCCAGCTCCCGTCCCACCGCGGCGCCGACGCCCCGAAGGTCAGCAGGCGGTGGGTGCGCCGGACGATGACCTCCGAGGTCCGCGGCGGGATGCCGTAGGCGGTGGTCCGGCCGCTGCGGGAGACGGTGAGCAGCCCCCGGGATGCCAGCCGGCGCATCGCCGCACGGGCGCCGTCGGCGGTGGTGCCGAACTCCGCCAGCAGCCGGACGAGGGCGCTGGAGGGGATGTGCTCGTCCCGCCAGTACCAGAAGTCGCCCAGCAGCGACGTCAGGAGCAGCTGCGGCTCGGGCCCCGTCTGGTTCCGGGGGAGGTCGATCGGCGTCATGTGTCTCGTCCGTCCTCGGCTGGCTCGGCGAGCACCCACCGTACGTCCCGGGGCCGCCGGGACCACCCCCCGACCGGGTTGACACGGACGACACATCGCTGAACGCTCGTCCAAACATGCGGCAGTAATGCCGGTCACAGGGGCTCCGGCCGACACGGAGTCGGCCGCCCCATCCCTTCCCCTCGCCCGTCCCATCGCCTCGACGTGGAGGAACACGACGTGCTCTCACGCACCACGACCGTGCGGACCCTGACGGCCGCCCTCGCCGCGGCCACCGTCCTGGGCACCGGCACGGCCACCGCCGCACCGGCCGCGCCCGGCGGCACGCCCTGCCTGCCCGGCTCCCCCGACCGGCCGACCTGCATCTCGGGGACCCTCGAGGACGGCACGCCCTACGAGTTCGTCGTGCCGGCCGACTGGGACGGCACGGTCGTGGTCGCCCTCGACTTCGCCGGCCCCGGCCCGGCGCAGGAGCTCACGGCCCGCCTGCTGTCCGACGGCGTGGCCCGCGGCGGCACCACCCGCGCGGTGACCGGCTGGGACATCGCGTCGGCCATCGACAACCAGGCCGAGGCGCTGGCCCGGTTCGAGGAGGCCTACGGCCCGGCGCGGTACGCGATCGCCTCCGGCACCTCGATGGGCGGGTTCGTGTCCGCCGGGGTCGCCCAGGTCCACCCCGAGGTCTTCGACGCGGCCGTGCCGTTCTGCGGCGGGCTCGGCGGCTCGGTCGGGCAGTGGAACCAGAAGCTCGACACCGTCTTCGTGCTCGAGCACCTGGTGGCACCGGGCCTGCCGGTCGTCGACGTCCCCGCCGACGTCGCGGGTGCCCAGCGGGCGTGGATCGACGCCCTCGCGGCCGCACAGCAGACGGCGGAGGGCCGGGCGCGCATCGCGCTGGCCGCCGCGATCGGCCAGCTGCCCGCCTGGGGCGTCCGGCCGGACGGGACGGCGCCGCCGCCCCCAGACCCGCGCGACGCCGCGGCACTGCAGGAGGGCGCCTACCTCGCCCTCGCCGGCGGGCCGCTGCCCTACGTCGGGCAGGCGATGAGCAGCCGGCGGCAGATCACCGCGGTCGTCGGCGGCAACCCGTCGTGGAACACCGGCGTCGACTACGCCGAGCAGCTGCGCCGGGCCGACCCGGAGCTGCGCCGCGCCGTCCGCGAGCTGTACGCGGCGGCCGGGCTCGACCTCGGGGCCGACCTGGACGCCCTCGCCGCGGCCCCGCGCATCGCCGCGGACCCCGCCGCGGTGGAGCGCTTCGCACGGGGCATCGTCCTCGACGGGGACCTGCAGGTGCCGGTCCTCACGGTGTCCGGCACCGGCGACCAGATCTCGACCGTCGCGCAGCAGCAGTCCTACGAGGACCGGGTGCGGCGGGAGGGGGCGAACCGGCTCCTGCGGCAGACGTACGTCGAGTCCGTCGGCCACTGCACGTTCTCGGGGGCCGAGCAGCAGGCGGCGCTGCGCACGATGGGCGACCGCCTCGAGAGCGGCTCCTGGCCGGCGACGTCGCCGCAGGCCATGAACGCCCGGGCTGCGGAGCTCGGGGCCGACCCGGCGCCCCGCTACGTCGGCTACACCCCGCCGCGGTTCAACCGGCCGTACCCCGGCTGACGCCGCTCGCGGCGCCATGCGCCCGGTGTCGACCTGCGGCTGCCTCCCCGACCGGGAGACGGCGGCAGGTCGGCACCGGGCGCACTGACAGGATCGGGCGGTGACCGAGTACGACCTGCCCGGCATGCGGGTGCGCGAGCACACGGTGCCCGTGCCGCTGCACTGGGACGCCGACGACGGCGCGACGATCGACGTCTTCGTGCGGGAGCTCGTCCGCCCGTCCCGGGACGCCGACGACCTGCCGCTGCTGCTGTTCCTGCAGGGCGGGCCCGGCGGCAAGGGACCGCGGCCGGTCGGGCGCGGCGACTGGGTCGACCGGGCGCTGCGGGACTTCCGGGTGGTGCTGCTCGACCAGCGGGGCACCGGCCGGAGCACCCCGGTGACCGCCCGGCGGATCGGCGCCCTCACCGACCCGGCGGCGGCCGCCGCCCACCTCATGGCCTTCCGGGCCGACTCGATCGTCGCCGACGCCGAGCACGTGCGGGCATCGCTCTACGGCGGCCGCCGCTGGACGACGCTCGGCCAGAGCTACGGCGGCTTCCTCACCCTCACCTACCTCTCGCGGGCCCCGCAGGCGCTCGACCGCTGCCTGGTCACCGGCGGGCTGCCGGGCCTGACGGCGGACGCGCGCGAGGTGTACCGGCGCACCGGCCCGCGGGTGGCCGCGAAGACCCGCCGCTTCTACGAGCGGTTCCCCGGCGACGTCGACCGGGTGGCCGCGGTCGCCGACCTGCTGGCCGCCGAGGACGTCCGGCTCCCCGACGGTGACCGGCTCACCGTGCGCCGGCTGCAGACCCTCGGCCACGCGCTGGGCACCGGGACCGGCGCCGAGCAGCTGCACTGGCTCTTCGACGAGGCGCTGGTCGACGGCGAGCCGTCCGCCGGCTTCCTCGACGAGGTCGCCCGGCGCACGTCGTACTGGGACAACCCGCTCTACGCGGTGCTGCACGAGAGCATCTACGGCAGCGGGCAGGGCGCCACCGGCTGGGCCGCCGAGGCCGAGCGCGGGCCCGACCTCTCCCCCGACCTGCGCCCCCTGCCGTTCACCGGCGAGATGGTCTACCCCTGGATGTTCGACGAGATCGCCTCGCTGCGGCCCTTCCGGGACGCCGCGCACGCGCTCGCCGCACTGCCGGAGCACCCGCCGCTGTACGACCCGGCGCGGCTGGCGGCCAACGAGGTGCCGGTCGACGCCGTCGTCTACTTCGACGACATGTACGTCGACGCGGACCTGTCGCTGCAGACGGCGGACGCCGTCGGCAACGTGCGCACCTGGGTCACCAACGAGTTCGAGCACGACGGCCTGCGCGCCGGCGACGTGCTCGACCGCCTGCTCGGCCTGCGCGACCGCTGACCGACCGGCCCGGGCGCGCGCTCAGGTCTGGCAGCGGGGGCACCACCAGGTGTGCCGGCCCTCCGGGTCCTCGCTCCCCTGCTCGCTGAACAGCAGCGCCGTCCCGCACCGAAGGCACGGCTGGTGGGTGCGGCCGTACACCCAGTACCGGCGGCCGGGCCGGGTGTCGCCGGTGGTCACGCGCCCGGGCCCGCCGGGCGCGATCGCGAACCGCATCGCCCGGATCGCCAGCCGCACGAGCGGCTCGGCGTCGACCTCGCCGACCGGCGTGCGCGGCAGGTGCCCCCGCAGGAAGCAGAGCTCGTTGACCCAGACGTTGCCCAGGCCGGCCACGGTCCGCTGGTCGAGCAGCGCCGTCACGAGGGGCCGGTCCGGCTGCGCCGCCAGCCGGCCGACGGCGTCCTCGACCAGGTCGTCGGCGGAGCGCCCGGGGTCGAGCAGGTCGGGGCCCAGGTGCCCGACGACGGACTCCTCGGCGTCGGTGGGCAGCAGCTCGACCACCGGCATGCGCAGCGCGGCCGCCGTGGGCCCGGTCGTCGTCAGCACCACTCGCGCGTCGGCCTGCAGGCGGCGGGGCAGCGAGCGCCCGGCCGCGAGGACCGTCCACTCGCCGTCCATCCGCAGGTGCGTGTGCAGGGTCAGCGCCTGGCCCGCGTGGTCGAAGCGGGTGAGCAGGTGCTTGCCCCGGGCGGTCGTCCCGAGCACCGCTGCGCCGGACAGGTCGGCGGTGGCGTGACGGGGGATGCGGAAGTCGCTGCCGCGGACGGTGGTGCCCGTCAGGACCCCGAGGCGCCGGGCGAGGCGGTGGACGGTGTCGCCCTCGGGCATCGCTCCCCCCTCGCGTCGCGGGCGGCAGCACCGCCGGACCCGCCCGGGTGACCCCCGGAAGGCGGTCGAGGGCCGTCCCGGATCGCTCCGGAACGGCCCTCGACCTGCGCTGTCGGGCTGACAGGATTTGAACCTGCGACCCCCTGACCCCCAGTCAGGTGCGCTACCAAGCTGCGCTACAGCCCGAGCGCCGGGCGGCTCGCACCGCCCGATCGCTGCGCCGACGAGGTTACCGCACGCCGTCGGCCGCCCTCCGCGGTGGTCGGGCGCGGGAATGCCCGGCCACCCCGAGGTGTCACAGTTGCTCGTGACAACCGGTACCCGCGCCGCGGTGGGACTCCGATCCGAGCGCGGGCCCGTGCTCGGGGCGGTCATGCTCAGCACCGCCCTCATCGCGCTCGACAGCACGATCATCGCCACCGCCGTCCCGGCCGTCGTCGACGACCTCGGCGGGTTCAGCCAGTTCCCCTGGCTGTTCAGCGTCTACCTGCTCACGCAGGCGGTGACGGTGCCGGTCTACGGCAAGCTCGCCGACGTGCACGGCCGCAAGCCGGTGCTCCTGTTCGGCATCGCGGTGTTCGTCGCCGCGTCCCTGTTCTGCGGGCTGGCGTGGTCGATGCCGGCGCTGATCGTGGGCCGGGCGCTGCAGGGCATCGGCGCCGGCGCCGTCCAGCCGATGGGCATCACCGTCATCGGCGACATCTACACCGTCGAGGAGCGCGCCCGCGTCCAGGGCTACCTCGCCTCGGTGTGGGGCATCTCCTCGGTGCTCGGCCCCACCCTCGGCGGCCTGTTCAGCGACGCCCTCTCCTGGCGCTGGATCTTCCTGATCAACCTGCCGCTGGGCGCGCTCGCGTTCTGGGCCCTGTCCCGCCGCTGGACGGAGAAGGTCGAGCGGAGCGCCCACCGCCTCGACGTCGCCGGCGCCGTCCTGCTGTCCGCCGGTGCCGCGCTGCTGGTCCTCGGCCTGCTCGAGGGCGGCAACGCCTGGGCGTGGGCGTCCGCGCCCGGCATCGCGGTCCTCGCGACGGCGGTCGCGCTCCTGGCCGCGTTCGCGCTGGTCGAGCGGCGGGCCGCCGAGCCCGTGCTGCCGCTGTGGGTGCTGCGCCGCCGCATCCTGGCCAGCGGCAACGTCGCCGCCCTCGGCCTGGGCGCGCTGCTCATCGGCCTGAGCTCCTACCTGCCCACCTGGGCACAGGGCGTGCTCGGCGCGAGCGCGCTGGAGGCCGGCTTCGCCCTCGCCGCCCTCACCCTCGGCTGGCCCGTCGCGGCGAGCCTCGCCGGCCGCGTCTACCTGCGGCTGGGGTTCCGCACCACCGCGCTGCTCGGCGTCGCCCTCGTGCTGGTCGGCACGGCCGGGACGGCGTTCCTCGGCCCCGACGCCTCCCTGTGGGAGGTCGGCGCCTGGATGTTCGTCACCGGCCTGGGCCTCGGCCTGTCGTCGTCGCCGCTGATCGTCGCGGTGCAGTCGGTGGTCGGCTGGGACCGTCGCGGCGTCGTCACCGCCACCAACATGTTCTCCCGCTCGATGGGCTCGGCCCTCGGCGCGGCGGTGTTCGGCGCCATCGCCAACACCACCCTCGCCGCGCGCTTCGCCGCCCCGCCGGCAGGGCTCGACGGCGAGGTGCCCACCGACGTCGACAGCACGACGGCGGCGCTCGGGCAGGGCGGGGCCGTCGCCGACTTCGCCCGGGAGAGCCTGCACGCCGCCTCGCACGGCGTGTTCGTCGCGACCGCCGTGACCGCCGTCGTCATCGCGCTGGCGGTGCTGGCCATGCCCGGCCGGACCGAGCCGCTGCACTTCGACGACGACCCGTCGGACGACGCGCAGGACCCGGCCCCGGCGGGCTGACACGCGGAGGGCCGCCCGCGGGCAGCGTGCCCGCGGACGGCCCTCGTGCGACCGGGACCGGCTCAGGGAGCCGGGGCCGGCTCCGGCGCCGGCGCGGGCTCGGGGAGCCCGGCCGGGCGGCCCGGGGTGAACAGCCAGACGGTGAACAGGTCGTCGAGTTCCTGCCCCGAGACCTCCTCGGCGTGGCCGATGAACTCCTCCGTGGTCGCCGTCTGCCCCGCCTTGGTCGCCGCCCACTCGCGCAGGAGGGTGAAGAAGGCCTCGTCACCCACCTGCACGCGCAGCGCCTGCAGCGTCATCGCGCCGCGGTAGTAGACCGCCGAGTGGAACAGCTGGTCGGCGCTCGCCCCGGGATCGCCGATGACGACGTCCCAGAAGCCCGGCTGCAGCGCCTCCTCCGGTGCGGCGGCGAGGGCGTCGAACTCCTGCTGCGGCGTGCTCACGCCCTCGTGCTCCAGCCACAGCCACTCGGCGTAGGTGGCGATGCCCTCGTTGAGCCAGATGTGCTGCCAGGTGTCGAGCCGCACCGAGTCGCCGTACCACTGGTGGGCGTACTCGTGGACGACGACGAGCTCCCCGAACAGCGGGTCGGAGAAGAAGTACGGCGAGTACACCGGCCGGGTCTGGGTCTCCAGCGCGAAGCCCAGCTCGGGGGCGTGGTCGGCGATCCCGCCCGCGGCGGTGAACGGATACGGGCCGAACCACTCCTCCTGCGCCGCGACGATCTCGGGCTGCCGGCCGAAGGAGTGGTCGACCACCTCACCGGCCAGTGGCCCCTCGGTCTCCGGGTCGGCGTCGAACTCCGCCAGGCGCGGGTCGACGGCGTCCCAGTAGGCGATGCCGTCGGCCTCGTAGGCCCGCACGTCGAACTCGCCGACGGCCAGGGTGACCAGGTAGGTGGCCATGGGCTCCTCGGCCGACCACGACCACGTCGTCCACCCGTCGGTGGTCCACGAGCCGCACAGCACGCCGTTGGAGATGCCCTCCAGCCCCTCGGGCACGGTGATCGCGACGTCGAGCGAGGCGGCGTCGCGGGGGTGGTCGTTGGCCGGGAACCAGGTCGCCGCGCCGTGCGGCTGGCCGGCGACGACGGCGCCGTCGTCGGTGTGGAAGAAGCCCGAGGCTCCGAGCTCGTCCTGGAGGGTCTGCGGGACGCCGTCGTAGACGACCTCGACGAGGAACCGCCGCCCCTGGTGCAGCGGGTGCGCGGGCGTGACGACCAGCTCCTGGCCGTCGCGGGTCCAGGCCGCCGGGTGCCCGCCCACGGTGACCGACCGGACCTCCATGCCCTGCAGGTCCAGGTCGAAGCTGGAGAGGGACTGGGTCGCCCGGGCCGAGATGAGCGCCGTCCCGGCGAGGACGTCGGTGGCCGGGTCGTAGCGCAGGTCCAGCCCGTAGTGCTGGACGTCGTAGCCGCCGTTCCCGTCGAGCGGGAAGTACGGGTCGCCGATGCCCGGCGCGCCGGGGCTCGGCGCGCCGGGGTGCGAGGCCTCCGGCCCGCCGTCGGCCGCGGCGGTACCCGCGCCCGCGACGACCAGGACACCCGCCGTCGTGATCACTGTCAGCCTGCGGTGCATCACTACCCCCGTCCATGGGCCGGATCCGTTCCGGATCCGGGTAGTGAACTCCCGCTGGGAGGTCGCTGCGAGGTCCCTGTGAGGGTCGTCCGGCGACCGCGCGCGGCGGCGCGGCCGGTCGCCCCGGGCGGTCGGCGGGCGACTACACCCCGCTGACCGCCCGGGCCGCCTCAGCCGCGCTTGTCGTTCCCCCGGCCCTCGCGGACCTTCACCGAGATGTCGATCGGCGTGCCGTGGAAACCGAAGCGCTCGCGCAGCTTGCGCTCCAGGAACCGGCGGTAGCCGGCCTCGAGGAAGCCGGTGGAGAAGACGACGAACCGCGGCGGCCGGACGTCGGCCTGCGTCACGTACTTGATCTTCGGGGCGCGCCCGCCACGGGCCGGCGGCGGGGTCTCCATGACCAGCTGGCGCACGTAGGCGTTGAGCTCCGCCGTCGGCACCCGGGTCTCCCACGAGGCGAGCGCGGCGCGCAGGTGGTCGGCGAGCTTGCCGACGCCGCGGCCGCTGAGCGCCGAGATGTTCACCCGGCTGGCCCACTTGATGCGGGACAGGTCGCGCTCGATCTCGCGCTCGAGCTGGGCGTGCCGGTCCTCGTCGAGGGTGTCCCACTTGTTGAACGCGATGACCAGCGCGCGCCCGGCCTCGATCACCTGGGTGATCACCCGCTGGTCCTGCTCGCTGATCACCTCGTCGGCGGCCAGCAGCACGACGGCGACCTCGGCGGCCTGGATCGCGGCCTCGGTGCGCAGGCTCGCGTAGTACTCCATGCCGCTGGCGGTGTTCACCTTGCGGCGCAGGCCGGCGGTGTCGACGAACCGCCACTCCTCGCCGCCGAGGGTGATGAGCGAGTCGACCGGGTCGACGGTCGTGCCGGCCACCGAGTCGACGACCGAGCGCTCCTCCTTGGCCAGCCGGTTGAGCAGGCTGGACTTGCCCACGTTGGGCCGCCCGACCAGCGCCACGCGGCGGGGGCCGCCCTCCTCGGGCTGCTCGCGCGGCGCCTCGGGCAGCGCGTCGAGCACCAGGTCGAGCAGGTCACCGCTCCCCCGCCCGTGCAGCGCGCTCACCGGCTGCGGCTCGCCCAGGCCCAGCGACCACAGCTCGGCGGCGTTGGCCTCGCTGCGCTCGTCGTCGACCTTGTTGGCGACGACGATCACCGGCCGGTCGCTGCGGCGCAGGATGCGCGCGGCGGCCAGGTCGGTGTCGGTGGCGCCCACCTGGCTGTCGACGACGAACACGATGACGTCGGCGGTGCGCATCGCGAACTCCGCCTGCCGGCTGATCGACGCGCCCAGCCCCTCGGCCTTGGGGTCCCAGCCGCCGGTGTCGGTGACGGTGAACCGCCGCCCGTTCCACAGCGCCTCGTAGGAGATGCGGTCGCGGGTCACGCCCGGCACGTCCTGCACCACCGCCGCGCGCCGGCCCAGCACGCGGTTCACCAGCGTCGACTTGCCCACGTTCGGCCGGCCGACGATCGCCACCACCGGCAGCGGACCGCCGGTGCCCTCCTCGCTCATGCGTCCACTCCTCGTGCCCCGGCCGCCGCGAGAGCGAGGTCGACCACCCGGTCGACGACGGCCTCGCGGTCGAGGTCGGTGCTGTCCACGACCACCGCGTCCGCGGCGGGCCGCAGCGGGCTGTCCGCGCGGCTGCTGTCGCACTCGTCCCGGCGGCGCAGGTCGGCCGCGAGCGCGGCGACCTCCTCCGGGGTGGTCAGGCCGAGCTGGGCCGCGCGCCGCTGGGCGCGCGCCTCCGGCGCGGCGGTCAGGTAGATCTTCACGGTCGCCCCGGGCAGCACCACGGTGCCGATGTCGCGTCCCTCGACGACGACGGCGTCGGCCGCGGCGACCAGGTCGCGCTGCTGGTCGACCAGCTGGCGGCGCACCGCGGGCACCGCCGACACCGCCGACACGTTGCGGGTGACCTCGGCGCCGCGGATGCGTTCGGCGACGTCGGTGCCGTCGACCTCCACGCGCTCGGTCGCAGCCGTCGTCCCCACCTCGATGCGGGCCGCGGCGACCACGCGGGCCACCGCCTCGGCGTCCTCGGGGTCGACCCCGGCGTCGAGCACGGCCACCGTGGCGGCGCGGTACATGGCGCCGGTGTCGAGATAGGCCGCACCCAGCCGGGTGGCCGCGGCGCGCGCGACGCTGCTCTTGCCCGTGCCCGAGGGGCCGTCGAGGGTGACCTGGCCGGCGAAGCGTGCGGCGCTCACTGGGCGATGTCCCGTCGCAGCGCCACGGCACCCCGCAGGTAGACGTGCTGGATGTCGGCGCGCTCCTTCGGCGTCTCCACGTGCGCCATGAGGCGCAGCACCCGCGGCAGCGCGTGCGGCACGGCGATCTCGGTGGCGCACATCAGCGGGACGTCGCCCATGCCGAGCTCGCGCGCGGCCAGCGCCGGGAACTCCGACACCAGGTCCGGGGTCGCGGTGAACAGGATGCTGATGATGTCGGCGTGGTCGAGGCCGTTGCGCCCGACCACCTCGCTCACCAGCTCCCGGGTGGCCTCGAGCACCTGGTCGCGGTCGTCGGCGTCCACCTGTGTCGCGCCCCGGATGGCCCGTACGGCCACGTGCACCCTCCTCGATCGGTACCGGCTCCCGGATCTGGGGTGCCCGGTCGAGTCTAGGTGCGGCGCGCCACCCGCCTCCCCGCCGTCCGCCGACCCGTATGGGCCAATAGCGCTACAAAGGCCCCTCTCGCCGCCTTCGCGCGCGGAGGACCGACCTCGGTGGGGGGGCCGCGTTGGGGATAACGGCTCATGGGGCGACGTGCGGCACTCGAGCAGTGCCGTGCGGGTCAGAGCGGGCGGATGCCCCAGGTGCCGGTGACCGACTCCCCCGGCGCCAGCCGGCGGACCGCCCCGGTGCGCAGCGCGTCGGGCGCGCAGGTCATCGGCTCGACGGCCAGGCCGTGCCGGCGCCGCGACGGCGGCTCGACGACGTCGCCGGTGAACACCTGCACGTGCGTGTAGGAGGCGTCCATCCAGACGGCGGCCCCGTGCCCGTCGGGGCCGGTGAACCGCACCTCGGCGGTGCCGTCGGCGTCGCGGTCGAGGTCGGTGAAGCAGTCGTCGATCCGCAGGTCGCCGAGCACCCGGCCGGCGCGCAGGTCGAACGGCGTCTCGTGCACCGACTCGGTGCCCACGGGCAGCAGCCGGTCGTCGGTGAGCACGCGGGTGGCGGCCGGGAGCACCAGCGTGCAGTCGTCGACCCGCAGGCCGGCCGGCGCGGCGAGGTAGGGGTGGTGGCCCTCGCCGTAGGGGGCGTCGGCGTCGCCCTCGTTGGTGGCCGTCGTCGTCACCCGCAGCCCGCCGGCCGACAGCTCGTAGCCCACCCGCAGGCGCAGCGCGAACGGGTAGCCCGGCTGCGGGTGCAGCAGGTGCTCGAGCACCACGGAGTCCGCCGAGCGGGCGAGCACCCGCCACGGCACGAAGCGCACCAGCCCGTGGATGGCCGTGCCGAGCGCGCGCTCGGTGACCGGGGTGACGTGCTCGGCGCCGTCCCAGGTGTAGACGCCGTCGCGCAGCCGGTTGGGCCAGGGCGCGAGCAGGTGCCCGCGCACGTCCGGCGCCATCTCCCGCTCGGACCACCCGTCGAGGACGTGCCGGTCGCCCGCGGTGTAGGTGCGCAGGCCGCCGCCGACCTCGACGACGACGGCCTCGGCGTCCCCGCTGCGCAGGACGTGCTGCTCGCCGCTGGGGAGCACGCTCACCCGAGGCGCTCGCCGTCCACCGTGGAGAACAGGTGCACGTGGCCGACCCGCGGGGTGACGGCGATCCGGTCGCCCTTCAGGGGCGGACGGCGGCCGTCGACGCGCACGGTGACCGGGTGGCGGTCGTCGCCGACCAGCGCGGTGCCGTAGACGTAGGCGTCGGCGCCGAGCTCCTCGACCACCTCGACCTCCACCGGCAGGCCCGACCCGGTGACCTCGAGGTCCTCCGGCCGGACGCCGAGCACCACCGACGGCGCGTGCGCCTCGCCGAGGACCGAGCGCTCCACCGGGTGCACCTCGCCGCCGAGGCGCACGCCGCCGTCGGCGACCGGCAGGGTCAGCAGGTTCATGGCCGGCGAGCCGATGAACCCGGCGACGAAGACGTTGCGCGGCCGGTCGTAGAGCTCGCGGGGCCGGCCCACCTGCATGAGCAGGCCGTCCTTGAGCACCGCCACGCGGTCGCCCATCGTCATCGCCTCGGTCTGGTCGTGGGTGACGTAGACCGTGGTGATGCCCAGGCGGCGCTGCAGGGAGGCGATCTGGGTGCGGGTCTGCACCCGGAGCTTGGCGTCGAGGTTCGACAGCGGCTCGTCCATGAGGAAGACCTGCGGCTGGCGGACGATGGCCCGGCCCATGGCCACGCGCTGCCGCTGGCCGCCGGACAGGGCCTTGGGGCGCCGGTCGAGGTACTGCTCGAGGTCGAGCAGGCGGGCGGCCTCGCGCACCCGCTCGGCCGCCTCGGCCTTGCCGACGCGCGCCATCTTGAGGGCGAAGCCCATGTTCTCCGCGACGGTCATGTGCGGGTAGAGCGCGTAGTTCTGGAACACCATGGCGATGTCGCGGTCCTTGGCGGCGACGCCGGTGACGTCGCGGTCGCCGATGAGGATGCGCCCGCCGTCGACGTCCTCGAGGCCGGCGAGCATGCGCAGCGACGTGGACTTGCCGCAGCCCGAGGGCCCGACCAGGACGAGGAACTCGCCGTCGGCGACCTCGAGGTCGAGCGCGTCGACCGCCGGGCGGTCCGCGCCGGCGTAGACCCGGGTCGCCGCGTCGTAGGTGACGGTGGCCAAGACGGTTCCTCTCTACTTGCCGAAACCGGCGGTGAGTCCGCTGAGCAGGTAGCGGCGGCCCACGAGGTACAGGACGAAGATGGGGACGACGGACAGTGTGACCGCCGCCAGCAGGCCCGGGACGTTGGTGCCGAACTGGCCCTGGAAGTCCCAGAGGCCGAGGGTGAGCACCCGGGTGTCGCGGGACTGGGTGAGGACCAGCGGGAAGAGGAAGCCGTTCCACGCGTTGAGCGCGGTGAACACCGCGACCGTGGTGATCGCGGGCTTGGCCAGCGGCAGCACCAGGTGGCGCAGCACCGCCAGCGGCCCGGCGCCGTCGAGGGTCTGGGCCTCGTAGAGCTCCGACGGGATGTCGCGGAGGCTGTTGGTCATCACCAGCAGCGCGACCGGCAGGGCGAACGCCGCCGTCGGCAGGATGATCGCCAGCAGGGTGTCGTACAGGCGCATCTGGGTGATGAGCAGGTAGACCGGGATGATCGTGGCCTGCGCCGGGATGGCCAGGCCGATGAGCATGACCGAGAAGATCCGCTGCACGGTCCGGCCGGCGTTGCGGGCCACGGTGTAGGCCGCCGGCACGGTCACCGCGACCACGATCGCGACCGTCGCGACCGTGACGATCATGTTGTTGAGCAGGTACTGGGCGAACCCGCCCGAGAGCACGGTGGAGTAGTTCTCCCCCGTGGGCTCACCGGTCGGGGTCAGTGGGCTGGTGCTCAGGTAGTCCTGGCGGGTGCGCAGGCTCGCCGAGACCAGGTAGTACAGCGGGACGGCGACGATGACCAGCCAGACGGTCGCCAGGACGCCGGCCAGCCAGTTCGGCTTCTCCCGCCGGCCGGCGGGCCGGCCGCGCCGGACCCGCCGCGGGGCGGCCGGGGGCACGGCGCCCGGCTCGGCCAGGGCTGCGGTGGTGGCCACGGTCAGGCCCCTTCCTGCTGGCTCTGCATGCTGCGGAAGCCGGTCGCCCGGGTGACGACGAGCGAGAGGCCGGCGCCCAGGACGAGCAGCAGCGTGGCGATCGCGCTGGCGTAGCCGAACTCGAAGCCGCTGAACCCGCGGATGTACATGTACAGCGGCGCGATGCGGGTGGCGTCCCCGGGACCGCCGCCGGTGAGGATGAGGATCGTGTCGAAGGTCGTGAACGACCCGACCAGCTGCAGCACCGTCGAGGTGACGACCGTGTACTTGAGCAGCGGCAGCGTGATGGTGAAGAACTGCCGGTAGCGGCCGGCGCCGTCGATGGTGGCCGCCTCGTAGAGGCTGGCCGGGATCCCGCGGGCCGCGGCCTGGAACAGCAGCGTGTGGAACGGGATGTACTGCCAGGCGATCACGAAGACGACCGTGTAGACGACGACGTCGGTGTCACCGAGGAAGTTGAACCGGTCCAGCAGCGGCAGCGACTGGGTGACGCCGAAGTTCGGGTCGAGCACCGAGCGCCACAGCAGCGCGATGGCCGCCGTCGACAGCAGGAGCGGCAGGAAGAACAGCGAGCTGAGGACGGCGCGGTTGCGCTGCCGCCCGGCCGCCCAGACCCCGATCAGGATGGCGATCGGGGTCTGGACGACCCAGGACAGGACCATGAACAGGAGGGTCAGCCCCAGTGCGTCACGCGCCTCGGTGTCCTCCACCAGGCGGCTCCAGTTGCCCGCCCCGGACAGCTCGGGGAACCCGAAGCCCGACCAGTCGGTGAAGCTGAGGAAGACGACCAGCACCATCGGCACCACGGCGAACAGCCCGAAGAAGGCGACTGCCGGCACCGCGTACCACGCGGACGGACGCTGCTGCGCCGCCGGCGCGGAGGTCCGCTGCTGTGTCGTCGGTGCGGACGGACGCTTCTGCGTCGACACCGCGGACGACCCTCGGATGGCCACGATCCGTCGTACTCCGTTCGGTCAGGCAGCCAGGGCGTCGACGAAGCCCTGGGCGTCGATCTCGCCGAGGAAGAAGCGCGACAGCTGCTCGAGCATCACGGTGGCCTCGTCCGCGCTCAGGTCCTGGTCCCAGGAGAGCTGGAAGTTGGCCGCCTCGACCGTCTGGTCGTAGATGAAGGTCGAGTACTCGGCGTTGTCGGTCTCCTGCAGCTGCTCACGGACACCCTGCACCGGCGGGACGTCACCGGCCTCGATGAGGTCGGAGATGTACTCCTCGTCGGTCAGCGCGGTGGTGAGGAACTCCTCGGCCGCCTCGCGGTTCGGGGAGTCGGCGGTGAGCGAGTAGAAGTTCGACACGTTGCCGACCAGGTTCGTCGGGTCGCCCGCGCCGCCGGTCACGGCCGGGAACGGCGCCCAGCCGAGGCCGCCGCCGGTGACGAAGTCGGGGCTCTGGCCGAGCTGGTTGGTGAACTCCCACGAGCCCATCAGGTGGAACCCGGCGTCGCCCTGGGCGAGGATCGTCGAGGCGCCACCGACGTCGTAGCCGACGGAGGCGAAGTCCTCGCCGAACGCGCCGCGCTCGATGAGGTCCTGCAGCAGGCCCATGGCCTCGAGCACCTCGGGCTGCTGCCAGCCGCCGTTCTCGCCGTCGCGGATGTTCTGGAAGACCTCCGGGCCGCCGACGCGGTCGAGCAGGTACTCGGCCCACATGAGCTCGGTCCAGGCCTGGCTGCCGGCCAGGGCGATCGGGGTGACGCCCGAGGCCTTGAGGCCGTCGACGGCGGCGAGCATCTCGTCCCAGGTGGTGGGGACGGCGACGCCCGCGGCGTCCAGGACGTCCTTGTTGTAGAAGAGGACGACCGGCTGCATGCCGCGCATGGGCAGGCCGTAGACGCTGCCGTCGAGCTCGGCGCCGGCGAGCACGCTGGGCAGGAACGCGTCGCGCAGCTCGGGGTTCTCGTCGAGCAGCGGGGTCAGGTCCTCGATCCGGCCCGCGTCGACGTACTCCTTGAGGTTGCCGCCGCCCCAGTTGAAGAACAGGTCGGGGGCCTGCGGGGAGTTGATCGCGGTGCGCAGGCGCTGCTTGTACGGGTCGTTGCCGAACGTCGCCAGCTCGAAGTCGCCGGCCTCGGAGGACTCGTTGAAGCGGTCGATCGAGGCCTGCTCGATCGGGTTGAGGACCGTGTCCTGCAGGGCCCACACCTGGGCGGCGTCGCCGCCGCCACCGCCGCCGCCGCCGGCAGGGCCGGAGGAGCCGCAGGCGACCAGGCTCGCTGCGAGGAGGAGAGCGCCGGCAGTTGCGGTGCCTCGGGTCAGACGCCGGGATGTCATCCCATGGCCGCCTTTCTGTTTCGACGTTGAAAACCGAAAGTTTCGGGGTGGTGCGAGAACGTAAGGCAGGTCACCGGACGTGTCAACGCCGGGGTCCCGATGCGGACGGCGTGTCGCGGGTCACGATCCGGCCTCGCCGGGCGGGCTCGCGGACTGACCAGCGTGGATGGGTCGGGGCTAGCGGTTTCGGAGATGTTTCGATAGCTTCTCGGACCACGATCGTCCGGCACCGACGCCGGTGGGCGGTGTGCCGCTCCCCGTCGCAGGCCGGACCCCGGCGAACCGACGGAGGACGGACAGTGACCGAGCAGACGGCCGGCCGCCCCACCCTCGCGAGCATCGCAGCCGCGGCCGGCGTCTCGCTGCCCACCGTCTCCAAGGTCGTCAACGGCAAGACCGACGTCGCCCCCGCCACCCGGCAGCGCGTCCTCGCCCTGCTCGACCAGTACGACTACGTGCCGCAGGCCCGCCGCGCGGTCGCCGAGCCCGAGAGCCCGCTGGTCGACGTCGTCTTCACCGCCCTGGACAGCCCGTGGGCGGTGGAGCTGCTGCGCGGCATCACCGAGAGCGGGCTGGAGATGGTCCTCGACTCCCTCGCCGCCCGGCCACAGGGCGGGGACTGGGTGCGCTCGCTGATCGCCGGCGGCCGCCGCGGCGCGATCGTCGTCGCCTCCCGGATCACCGCCGCCGACCAGCGCCGGCTGGGCCGCTCGCACCTGCCCGTCGTGGTCATCGACCCGGCCGACATGCCCGGCCCCGACGTGCCCAGCGTCGGCGCCACCAACTGGTCGGGCGGGATGGCCGCCACCGAGCACCTGATCGAGCTGGGCCACCGGCGGATCGCGGTGATCGGCGGGCCCGAGGACTACCTGTGCAGCCGGGCGCGCATCGACGGCTACCGGGCCGCCCTCGACCGCGCCGGCATCCCCGCCGACCCGGCGCTGGTCCGGCACGGGAACTTCCACCACGACAGCGGCTACGAGCGGGCCCGCGAGCTGCTCGAGCTGCCCGACCGCCCGACGGCGGTGTTCGCCGGCAGCGACGAGCAGGCCTTCGGCGTCCTCGAGGCCGCGCGGCAGGCCGGCCTGTCGGTGCCCGACGACCTCTCGGTCGTCGGCTTCGACGACCTGCCGATGGCCCGCTGGTCCTCCCCTCCCCTGACCACCGTCCGCCAGCCGCTGGTCGACATGGGCCGCATGGCCGGCCGCATGCTGCTCGAGCTGATCCACGGCCAGGAGCTCGCCAGCCAGCGCGTCGAGCTGGCCACCACCCTCGTGCCGCGCGCCTCCACGGCCCGGCGTCCCTGACCTCCCTCCCCCGGCCGGGCGGCACCAGCCCCGGCCGTCCTCCCCGCACGTCTGGAGTCCCCGCGTGACCGACCGTTCCCTGCTCGACGCACCCCCCGCCGGCGACTGGCGGGACCCGGCCCGGCCGCTGGCCGAGCGGGTGCGCGAGCTGATGGCGCAGATGACCCTCGAGGAGAAGGTCGCCCAGCTCTACGGCGTCTGGACGACGATCGACCAGGGGTCCGACGGCGGCGCCGACGTCGCCCCCAACCAGCACGAGTTCTCCGAGCCGCTGCCGCCGTGGGAGGAGCTCACGCGGCCCGGCCTGGGCCAGCTCACCCGGGTGTTCGGCACCGTGCCGGTCGAGCCGCTCACCGGCGCGAGGGTGCTCGCCGCCACCCAGCGCGGCATCGTCGAGGGCTCGCGGCTGGGCATCCCGGCGCTCGCCCACGAGGAGTGCCTCACCGGCCTGGCCGCCTGGCAGGCCACCGTCTTCCCGACCCCGCTGGCCTGGGGCGCCACCTTCGACCCGGCCACCGTGCAGCGGATGGCCGCCGGCATCGGCGAGCTCATGCGCTCCATCGGCGTCCACCAGGGCCTCGCGCCGGTCCTCGACGTCACCATGGACGCCCGGTGGGGCCGTACCGAGGAGACCATCGGCGAGGACCCGTACCTCGTCGCGGCGCTCGGCACCGCCTACGTGCGCGGCCTCGAGGGCGCCGGGATCGTCTCCACCCTCAAGCACTTCGCCGGCTACGCCGCCTCCGGCGCCGGGCGCAACCACGCCCCGGTGCGGATGGGCGCCCGCGAGCTCGCCGACGTCGTCCTGCCGCCGTTCGAGACGGCGCTGCGCGAGGGCGGCGCCCGCTCGGTCATGCACTCCTACGCCGCCGTCGACGGTGTCCCGCCCGCCGCCGACCCGGCCCTGCTCACCGACCTGCTGCGCGGCACCCTCGGCTTCGACGGCGTCGTGGTGGCCGACTACTTCGGCGTCTCGTTCCTCGAGACCACCCAGTCCGTGGCCGGCTCCCCCGGCGAGGCCGCGGAGCTCGCGCTGACCGCCGGCGTCGACGTCGAGCTGCCCACCGTGCGCTGCTACGGCGAGCCGCTGCTGGAGCGGCTGCGCTCGGGCGCGGTGCCCCTGGAGCTCGTGGACCGGGCCGTGGAGCGCGTGCTGCTGCAGAAGGGCGAGCTCGGCCTGCTCGACGCCGGGTGGGACCCCGAGCCGCCGGTGCTGCGCGACGGCGGCTCGCTGGACTTCGACCCGCCGCACCTGCGCGAGCTGGCCCGGGTCCTCGCCGAGCGCTCGGTCGTGCTGCTCGACAACCCCGGGGGCACGCTGCCGCTGGCCGCGCCGGGCCGCCTCGCCGTCGTCGGCCCGTGCGCCGACGAGGTGCTGTCGCTGATGGGTTGCTACGCCTTCCCCAACCACGTGGGCGTCCAGCACCCCGACGTGCCGCTGGGCCTGGAGGTGCCGACCCTGCTCGACGCGCTGCGGGCCGAGTTCCCGGGTGCGGCGGTCGACACCGCGCGGGGCTGCCCGGTCCAGGAGACCGACCGCAGCGGGATCGCCGACGCCGTGCGCGCCGCCCGGGAGGCCGACGTCTGCGTCGCCGTCGTCGGTGACCGCTCGGGCCTCTTCGGCCGCGGCACCTCCGGCGAGGGCTGCGACGCCGCGGACCTGGCGCTGCCCGGCGTGCAGCAGGAGCTGCTCGAGGCGCTGCTGGAGACCGGCACCCCGGTCGTCGTCGTGCTGCTCACCGGTCGCCCCTACGCGCTCGGCGCGGTCGCCGGCCGGGCCGCGGCGGTCGTGCAGGCCTTCTTCCCGGGCGAGGAGGGCGCCGGCGCGGTCGCGGGCGTGCTCAGCGGCCGGGTGTCGCCCTCGGGGCGGCTGCCGGTGTCGGTGCCGCGCGGCCCGGGCGGGTCGCCGGCCACCTACCTCGCCCCGACGCTGGGCCGCGCCGGCGGGATCAGCTCGGCCGACCCGACGCCGCTGTGGCCCTTCGGGCACGGCCTGGGCTACACCACCGTCGAGTACTCCGGGCTGGAGCTCTCCGGCGACACCTGGGCCACCGACGGCGAGGTGACCGTCTCCTGCACGGTCCGCAACACCGGCGCCCGCGACGGCGCCGAGGTGGTGCAGCTGTACCTGTCCGACCCGGTGGCGAGCACCGTGCAGCCGCTGCGCCGGCTGGTCGGGTTCGCCCGGGTGGAGCTGCCGGCCGGGGCGTCGGCGCGGGTGTCGTTCCGGCTGCACGCCGACCGGGCGTCCTTCACCGGCCGCGACCTGCGCCGCGTGGTGGAGGCCGGCGACGTCGTCCTGGCCGTCGGCGCCTCCAGCGAGGACCTGCGGCTGCGGGCGACCGTGCCGCTCACCGGCCCGGACCGCGTGGTCGGCGCCGACCGGGTGCTCAGCACCCCGGTGACGGTGGAGACGACGGCCGCGCCCCTGCGGGAGTCCCTGCCCCGCTGAGCGGGTCCCTGCTCCCCCGCCCCGGCCGCGCTCCGGCCGGGGCGGGGTGCCCTACCGGGCCTCCTAGAGGCCGACGAGCTCCTCGAGCGCCCCGACCTCGGCGCGGCTGAGCCGGCGGATCGAGCCGGTGCGCATGCGCTGCAGGGAGATGGGGCCGACGGCGGTGCGGGTCAGCCGCGAGACCGGCAGGCCGACGGCGGCCAGCAGCCGGCGCACGATGTGCTTGCGGCCCTCGTGCAGGACGACCTCCACCACCGACTGGCCGGCGTGGGTGTCGACCACGCGGAACGAGTCGACCTTGACCGGGCCGTCGTCGAGCTCGACGCCGCCGCGCAGCGTGCGGTGCAGGTCGCGGCCGACCGAGCCCGACACCTGCGCGAGGTAGGTCTTCTTGACGCCGTAGCTCGGGTGGGCCAGCCGGTGGGCGAGCTCGCCGTCGTTGGTGACGATCAGCAGGCCCTCGGTGTCCTGGTCGAGCCGGCCGACGTGCACCAGGCCCGGCGCGAGGTCGCCGATCATGTCGCCGATGGTCGGCCGGTCGCGGTCGTCGCTCATCGCGGTGATGACGCCGAAGGGCTTGTTGAGCGCGTAGGTGACGCGGTCGTCGCGCAGCTCGATGCGCTGCCCGTCGACGGCGATCTTGTCGGTGGCCGGGTCGACGCGCATGCCCTGCACGCGCACGACCGAGCCGTTCACGCTGATCCGGCCGGCGTCGATCATGTCCTCGCAGACGCGGCGGGAGCCGACGCCGGCGCGGGCGAGCACCTTCTGCAGGCGCTCCCCCTCGCGCTCGTCGGGTGCGGCGGCGGGCTCGCGGTCGCCGGGGTGGGCGGGGGCGAGCTCCATGTCCTCCGACCAGCCCTCACCGCCGGGGGTGGCGGGGAGGTCGTCGGGATGCGGTGCGGTGTCCATCCCCTCCATCCTCCCACCCCCGCCGGCGGCGCCGGCCGGTGCCGGAGGGGTCAGCAGTTCTCCTGGCCGAAGGTGTCGACGGCCTCACCGGCGGAGACGAGGTCGCCCTGCAGCCGGGTGGCCTCCTCGGCGAGGTCGGTGTTGGCCGACGGGTCGCTCAGGTCGGCCGACTCGATGAGGTCGGTGAAGGCCCGCCAGGAGCTCACCAGGTCGCCCCAGACCTCCTCGGCGTCGGCCGGGGGCTGCACCTCCTCCAGCTTCCCGACGGCCTCGTTCAGCACGTCGGGTGCGCTCTGCGGGTCGGAGTAGACGGCGTTGACGTCGTCGGTGATGTCCGACAGCAGGTCGGGCACCTGCTCGCAGAACGCCTCCAGGCGCTGCTCGTCCGCCGAGGCGCCGCAGCCGGTCAGCAGCAGGGCCGGGACGGCGAGCGAGGCGGCGAGCGTGCGAGCGGCGGTCGTCCGGGCGGCGGAGCGCGAGGTCATGAGCCGACCGTAGCCAGGGCGGCACCCGGTGCCACCGGCGGCCTCAGCCCTCCTGCTGCTCCCGGGCGAGCGCGGTGGCGTCGGGCAGCAGCGGGGCCAGCGGCGGCAGCTCGTGCAGCCCGGTGAGCCCCATGCGCTCGAGGAACAGCGGCGTCGTGCCGTAGAGCCCGCCGCCGCTGTCGGGGTCGGTGCCCACCTCGACGACCAGGCCGCGGGTGAGCAGGGTGCGCATGACGCCGTCGACGCCGACGCCGCGGATCGCCGAGATGCGCGCCCGGGTGACCGGCTGCCGGTAGGCGATGACGGCGAGGGTCTCCAGCGCGGCCTGGGTGAGCCGGCTGCGCCCGCCGCCGGTGAGCGAGCGCTCGACGACCGGCGCGAACTCCTCGCGGGTGTAGAGCCGCCAGCCCTCCCCCGCCCGGCGCAGCGCGATGCCGGCGCGCCGGGCGTCGTAGCCCTCGGCGAGCTCGGCCAGCGCCGCCCGCACGCGGGGCACGCCGACCCGCAGCGTGGCGGCCAGCGTCTCCTCGTCGGCCGGGCCCTCGGCGACGAACAGCAGCGCCTCGACCCCGCCGCGCACCTCGTCGTCGTCGAGGTCGTCGTCGAGGTCGGCCTCCGGCTCGGGTACCGGCTCGGGCGCGGGCGGCTCCGGCATGCCGGGCAGCACCAGCGGCTCGTCGGGGACGGCCGGGACGTCGTCGGCCGGCGGGGCGGGCCGGTCGGCCACCCGCGCGGCGAGCCGGGCGGCGACGGCGTCCCAGACGGCCGGGTCGGCGCCGGCGGCCTCGTCCTCGTCGTCCCGCGTGGCCTCCAGCTCGGCGGCCAGCGCCTCCCAGGAGATCGGCCCGCGCTCGTCCTCCCGCTCGCTCACGAGGCGACCCGCTCGTCGGCGCGGTCGTCCCCCGCTCCCCCGAGGTCGGAGACGGCGGAGACGGTGGCCGGGCCGGTCCACTGCACGTGCAGCTCGCCGAGGGGGGTGGGCTGGTCGAACACGACCCGCTGCTGGCGGTAGAGCTCGAGCAGGGCGAGGAAGCGGGCCACGACCTCCAGCGTGGAGGAGCAGTCGACGGTGAGCGCCCGGAAGCTGACCGCCCCGGCGCCGAGCAGGGCCGCGCGGACGGCGAGCAGCTGCTCGGCCACGCTGACCGGCGGCGCGTGCAGGTGGGTCACGCCGACGGTCGGCGGCTCCTTGGGCGCGAGCGCCCGCGCCGCCAGGGCGGCGAAGCGCTCGGGGGTGATGCCGAGCAGCACCTCGGGCAGCAGGCCGGCGAACCGGGGCTCCAGCGGCGCCGAGCGCGGGAAGCGCCGGACACCCTCGGCCTCCCGCTCGCGCAGCACCCCCGCGGCCTCCTTGTAGGCGCGGTACTGCAGCAGCCGGGCGAACAGCAGGTCGCGGGCCTCGAGCAGCTCGAGGTCCTCCTCGTCCTCCACCTCGGCGGCGGGCAGCAGCCGGGCGGCCTTGAGGTCGAGCAGGGTGGCCGCGACGACGAGGAACTCGCTGGCCTGGTCGAGGTCGAGCTCGTCGCCGAGCGCCCGCAGGTGGGCGATGAAGTCGTCGGTGACGACCGACAGCGCGATCTCCGTGACGTCGAGCTGGTGGCGGCCGATCAGCTGCAGCAGCAGGTCGAACGGGCCCTCGAAGTTGGTGAGCCGCACGGTGAACCGGCCGGGGTCGGCGACCTCCGGCGCGGCTGCGACCGCGTGCGTTCCCGTGCTCACGGAACGCAAGGGTATCCGGTCCCACCGACAGTTCCGGTCACCCGCGCGCGGAAGGCGGACTCTGCCGGCCTCCGGACGGCGGCCGGGAGGGGCCTCTGTCGCGCTGATGGCCCCTGGGTCGCCTCCCGCGTGCGGGAGGCGACTCGGACGTCAGCCCTTCAGGCGGCGGACGAGGACGGAGTCCTCGCCGTTGTCGGCGAGGTCGGCCAGCAGCACCGAGATCGCCTCGCGGACGATCCGGCCGCGGTCGGCGGCCACGCCGTGCTCGGCACGCAGCGACAGCCGGGCGCTCTCCAGCGCCAGCAGGTCCTCGGCCGAGATGTAGACGGTGATCTTCTCGTCGTGCCGGGTGCGGCCGGCGCCGGCGGCGCGGGCGGCCTTGCCGCGGGTGCGCGCGCCCGGGGCGGGCAGCGTGGCGGGCGCGCGGTAGGCGGCCAGCGGGTCCGCGGGCGCGCCGCCGGGGACGAGGGTGAGCGGCGCCGCGGGCTGCTCGACCTCCGCCTCGGGCTCGGGCTCCGGACGGCGGCGCGTCGAGCGCAGCGCCGGGGAGGCCGTGGCCGACGCCAGGTTGGGCAGCTCGGTGACCTCCGCCGCGGGCGGGGTGTCGGTGCGCCGGAACAGCTCCGCAGCGCCCGGGAGCACGGGACGGCGGGTCACAGGGAGATGACCTCCTTCGCCAGGTCGCGGTAGGCGGCCGCACCCGAGGAGGTGGGCGCCCAGGTGGTGATCGGCTGGCCGGCGACGGTGGTCTCCGGGAACCGCACGGTGCGCTGGATGACGGTCCGGAAGACGGTGTCGCCGAAGGCCTCGACCACCCGGCTGAACACCTCGCGGCAGTGCACGGTCCGCGAGTCGTACATCGTGGCGAGGATGCCGTCGATCTCCAGCGACGGGTTGAGCCGCTCCTTGACCTTGTCGATCGTGTCCACGAGCAGGGCCACGCCGCGCAGGGAGAAGAACTCGCACTCCAGCGGGATCACCACGCCGTGCGCCGCGGTCAGGGCGTTGACCGTGAGCAGGCCGAGCGAGGGCTGGCAGTCGATGAGGATGTAGTCGTACTCGTCGCGCACGGAGTCCAGGGCGCGCAGCAGGGTCTGCTCGCGGGCGACCTCGCTGACCAGCTGCACCTCGGCGGCGGACAGGTCGATGTTGCTGGGCACCAGGTCCAGGCCGGGCACGTCGGTGCCCACGCGGACGTCGGCCAGCGTGGTGCGCCGCTCCATGAGGGCGTTGTAGATCGTGCGGTCGAGCTGCTGCGCGGGGACGCCGAGGCCGACCGACAGCGCGCCCTGCGGGTCGAGGTCGACCAGCAGCACGCGGCGGCCGTACTCCACCAGCGAGGCACCCAGGTTGATCGTCGACGTCGTCTTGCCGACGCCGCCCTTCTGGTTGCACATCGCGATGACGCGCGCCGGGCCGTGCTGCTTCAGCGGCGGGGGCTCCGGCAGCTTGCGCTGACGCGCGCGGGCCGGGTCCAGCCGCGAGGCGGCCGCACCCATCTCGCCGCCGTCGGCCGGGAGTGCGAGAGCCTGACCGGCCACGTCCCCTCGGATCGCCATGAGTCGCCCTTCCTCCGTGCTCCCCGGCGGTGCCGGCCGCGGTCGGCCGGCCCGGTCCGCTCGGGTCCGGGCACGACGGTAGGGAGATCACCTGCGCCGATCCACGGGACACGCCGGTCGCTGGCGGATCTCGCCCAGGTTCCTGCGTACCGGCGGGTAGCCGTGGGCAGGACCTGCCGAACGGGGCGCCCTGCCGTCGTCAGGACAGGGCCCGCGGGTGGCTCCCCGCGTAGACCTCGCGCAGCTTGTCGACCGTGACGAGCGTGTAGACCTGCGTCGTCGTCACCGACGCGTGGCCGAGCAGCTCCTGCACCACGCGGACGTCGGCGCCGCCGTCGAGCAGGTGGGTGGCGAACGAGTGGCGCAGCGTGTGCGGGGAGACGTGCTCGGCCAGGGACGCGTCGCCGGTGCGCTCTGCCGCCGAGCGCAGGATCGCCCAGGCGCTCTGCCGCGACAGCGGGCCGCCGCGGGCGTTGAGGAACAGCCGCCCGCCCCGGACGCCGCCCCTCCCGGCGGCGGCCAGGGCCGGACGGGCGCGCACCAGGTACTCCTCGACGGCGCGCAGCGCGAAGCTGCCCACCGGGACGATCCGCTCCTTGCCGCCCTTGCCCGCCAGCCGCACCACCGCCTGGCCGCGGTCGAGGTCGTTGACGGCCAGCCCCACCGCCTCGGAGATGCGCGCCCCGGTGCCGTAGAGCACCTCCAGCAGCGCCCGGTCGCGCAGCCCGCGCGGCCCCTCGACCGACCCCGCCGCCTCGATGAGCGCCACCACCGCCTCCACCGGCACCGCCTTGGGCAGCCGCCGCGCCGGGGCCGGCGGGCGGACCTCGGCGGCGACGTCGCCGGTGACCAGCCCGTCGAGCAGCGCGAACCGGTGCAGCCCGCGGACGGCGACGACGGCGCGCGCCGCCGAGGTGGCCGACAGCGGCGGGTGCTCGTCGTCCCCGGCGCGCAGCGCGGCGAGGAACCCGGCGACGTCGCTCTCGGCCACCTCCCCCAGCCCGCGCACGCCGGCGCCGGCGAGGAACTGCGTGTACCGCCGCAGGTCGCGACGGTAGGAGGCGATGGTGTTGGCGGCCAGGCCACGCTCGACGGTGAGGTGGTCGAGGTAGCCGGACACCACCCGCTCGACGGCGGGACCGGGCGACAGGACGGCGGTCAGGACAGCAGCTCCTCCCACGGCACGGCGGTCATGCCGTGCGCCTCCGCGACCTCCGGCAGCACCACCTCGCCGGCCACGACGTTGACCCCGTGGGCCAGCGCCGGGTCGTCGGCGACCGCCGCCCGCGTGCCCTTCCCGGCCAGGGCCATGACGTAGGGCAGCGTCACGTTGGTCAGTGCGTAGGTGGAGGTGTTGGGGACCGCGCCCGGCATGTTCGCCACGCAGTAGAACACCGACCCGTGCACGCGGAAGGTCGGCTCGTCGTGTGTCGTGGGCCGGCTGTCCTCGAAGCAGCCGCCCTGGTCGACGGCGATGTCCACGAGCACCGAGCCCGGCTTCATCCGCGAGACCAGCTCGTTGCTCACCAGCGTCGGCGCCTTGGCGCCGGGGACGAGCACGGCGCCGATCACCAGGTCGGCGTCGAGGACGGCCCGCTCCACCTCGTAGGAGTTGGAGGTGACCGTCTGCAGGTGCCCGCGGTAGATGGCGTCGGCGGCGCGCAGCTTGTCGACGTCGCGGTCGAGGACGACGACCTCGGCCTGCATGCCCAGCGCGATGGTGGCGGCGTTCATCCCCGACACCCCGGCGCCGATGACGACGACCTTGGCCGCGTAGACGCCCGACACCCCGCCGAGCAGCACGCCGCGGCCGCCGTGCGCCCGCTCGAGGCTGTGCGCCCCGACCTGCGGCGCCATCCGGCCGGCGACCTCGCTCATGGGGGCGAGCAGCGGCAGGGCGCCGTTCGCCGTCTGCACCGTCTCGTAGGCGATGGCGGTGGTGCCGGAGGCCACGAGCGCGTCGGTGCACGCCTTCGACGCCGCCAGGTGCAGGTAGGTGAACAGCGTCTGCCCGGAGCGGAGCCGGCCGTACTCCTCCTCGACCGGCTCCTTGACCTTGAGCAGCAGGTCGGCGTCGGCCCAGACGTCGTCGGCGCTGCCGACGATCCGCGCGCCGGCGGCGGTGAAGTCGGCGTCGGGGATGGAGCTCCCCTCGCCGGCGCCCCGCTCGACGAGCACCGTGTGCCCGGCCCGGGTCAGCTCGGTGACCCCGGCGGGGGTCAGCGCGACCCGGTACTCCCTGTTCTTGACCTCGCGAGGCACCCCGACGTGCATGCGATCCGCTCCCGTTCTGCGACGGCCGGGCCGAGGTCGTCGGTCCCGCGCCTGTGACGTGGCTCCCGGTGGGGAACCAGATCGGACCCTAGCCAGCGCCCGGGCTGCCGCCAGTCCGCGCAGCGCCGACGATGGCGCGAGTCCCCGTGCGTCCACCCGGAAGGCTGATCCATGCGCCTGTACGCCGCCCGACCCGACCACCGGCTGCGCCAGCTGCTCGCCGACGCGGGGCTGCTGGCCTGGGTCGTGCTGTGGGTGGTGGTGGCGCGCACGGTGCACGGGGCGGTGCTCGTGCTCGCCGAGCCCGGCCGCGCGGTGGAGGACCTCGGCTCCTCGGTGGCCGACAGCATGGGCTCGGCGGCCGACGCGGCGCAGGACGTGCCGGTGGTCGGCGACGAGCTGTCGTCGCCGTTCGACGCGCTCGGCGACGCCGCGGGCTCGGTGCGCGGCGCGGGGCAGGCCGCGCAGGACGCCGTCGGCACGCTGGCGTTCGTGCTCGCCGTCGTGCTGGTGGTGCTGCCGGTCTGCTGGGCGCTGCTGCGCTGGCTGCCGTGGCGGCTGGGCTGGATCCGGGAGGCGACGGCGGTGACCCGGCTGGCCGGCGGCCGGCACCCCGACCTGCACCTGCTGGCCGCCCGCGCCGTCGCCACCGCTCCCCTGCCCCGGCTGGCCGCCCTGCCGCCGGGCACCGGGGAGGCGTGGCGGGCCGGCGACCCGGCGGCGGTGCGTGCCCTGGCGGCGCTGGAGGCCGGGCGGCTGGGCCTGCGGCTGCCCGCCCCGGACGGCCCCGGGTCGGGCGCCACCACCCCTGGTCCCGGCGCCACTGCTCCCCCGTTCTCGGGTTGACATCGCTCCCGCCGGTGCCGATGTCCCGGGCGGATCGGGAGGTGTCGGTGGGACGAGCGGGACGCACGCGGGGACGACGGCGGGGCCGCCGGGGCGCGTCGGCCGCCGGGATCGCCGGGCGCGTGACCGCCGCCGCGGCCGTCGGGCTGGTGGCGCTGTCGGCGCCCGCCACCGAGATCGCCGCGGAGGTCAGCGCGTCCTGGGCGCCGTTCCGCAACGCCGGCACCGCCGACGGCCCGGAGCCCGCGCCGGTGCTCACCCCGCAGGCGGTTCCCGCGCTGCCGGAGCCCGCCGTCGACACGCCCGTGCTCGCCCTGCCGGTGCCGCGCCGGATGGACGTCCAGCTGCCCGCGCCGATGGTCCCCCGCGGCGAGCCGCTGGAGGTCACGCCGCCGCCCGCGCAGTGCGGCGGCTACGGCAGCCTGCGGCAGATGCCGCCGGGCGTCGTCCCGGGCCCGGGCTCCGCCACCGTCACCTGGCAGGCCGACGGCCGCGAGACCGTGCAGGGCTACCGCGTGACGGCGGTCAGCCAGCGGCTGGTGGCCGGCGAGCAGCCGGCGCCCCCGCGGGTGGACGCGCCGCAGCGGGGCGACTGCGGCGAGGTGAGCGCGGTGCTCACCGGGCTGACGCCGGGCACCCCGTACGTGTTCTGGCTCGAGGAGGCCGTGCTCGACCTCGACACCCAGGTGGTCGAGTACGTGCAGGTCGGCTGGTCGAGCCCCGTCGTCGTCGGCTGAGCGACGCCCGGGCGCGCGCCGAGCCCGACCGGCCGGCAGGTCCTCCCGCCGATGCTCGTGCTCTGCACACGGTGGTGGGCAGAGCACGAGCGTCAGAGGGAGGACACCTCAGGTGGCGTCGAGGGGACGCAGCCGCGGCTGCGCGGCGCGGTGCTGGGCGGCGGCCAGCAGGCCGATGACGGCGGCCGAGTTGCGGATCGCGCCGTCGAACACCCGCTGCACCGCGTCGGCCAGCGGCACCCGCTCGATCGTCATGTCGAGCTCCTCGTGCTCGACGGTGAAGCCCTCGGGCCGGCCGACGTCGGACAGGCCCTCGGCGAGGTAGACCAGCACCTGCTCGTCGCAGAAGCCGGGCGTGCTGAACGTCGTCGTCAGCAGCGACCAGCGCTCCGCCGACAGCAGCGCCTCCTCGGCGAGCTCGCGCTGGCCGGTGAGCAGCGGGGCCTCGCCGTCGGCGTCGCGCAGCCCGGCCGGCAGCTCCCACAGGTAGCCGCCCACCGGGTGCCGGTACTGCCGGACCAGGACGACGTTGTCGTCGTCGTCGAGCGCGACGACGGCGACCGCGCCGGGGTGGCGGACCACCTCGCGCACGCTGTCCCCGCCGCCGGGCATCGCGACGGTGTCCTTGACCAGCCGGATGACCCGGCCCTCGTAGACGGTCTCGGTGCCGAGAACGCGGTAGTCGCCCTCGGCGGCCGGCTCCGTCATCAGATGCCGACCTTCTCGGCCTCGTCGAGCGGCACGGGGAGCCGCGCGGACTCCTGGCGCTCGATCGCCGCGGCCACGAACGCGGCGAACAGCGGGTGCGGGCGGGTCGGGCGGCTCTTGAGCTCGGGGTGGGCCTGGGTGCCGACGAAGAACGGGTGCACCTCGCGCGGCAGCTCGGCGAACTCGACCAGCAGGCCGTCGGGCGAGGTGCCGCTGAACACCAGGCCGGCCTCGGAAAGCCGGTCGCGGTAGGCGTTGGCCACCTCGTAGCGGTGCCGGTGCCGCTCGGTGATCTCCGTGGAGCCGTAGGCGGCCGCGGCCTGCGAGCCCTTGAGCAGCGCCGCCGGGTAGCTGCCCAGCCGCATCGTGCCGCCGAGGCCGCGCTCGCCGGCGATGACGTCGACCTGGCTGGCCATGGTCGCGATCACCGCGTCCGGGGTGTCGGGGTCGAACTCGGCGGAGTTGGCCTGCTCGAGGCCGGCGACGTCGCGGGCGTACTCGATGACCATGCACTGCAGGCCCAGGCACAGGCCCAGCGTCGGGATGCCGTTGGTGCGGCTGTAGCGGATGGCGCCGAGCTTGCCCTCGATGCCGCGCACGCCGAACCCGCCGGGGATGCAGACGCCGTCGACGTCGCCGAGCGCGGCCGCCGCGCCCTCGGGGGTCTGGCACTCGTCCGACGGCACCCAGCGGATCTGCACCCGGCTGCGGTGGGCGAACCCGCCGGCCCGCAGCGCCTCGCTGACCGACAGGTAGGCGTCGGGCAGGTCGACGTACTTGCCGACCAGCGCGATGGTCACCGTCTGCTTCGGCCGGTGGACGCGGTCGAGCAGGTCACCCCACACCGTCCAGTCCACGTCGCGGAACGGCAGGCCCAGGCGGCGCACGACGTAGGCGTCGAGGCCCTCGCGGTGCAGCACCTTCGGGATGTCGTAGATCGACGGCGCGTCGGGGCAGGCGATGACGCCCTCGGTGTCGACGTCGCACATCAGGCTGATCTTGCGCTTGAGCGCGGTGCCGATCTCGCGGTCGGCGCGGCAGACCAGCGCGTCGGGCTGGATGCCGATGTTGCGCAGCGCCGCCACCGAGTGCTGCGTCGGCTTGGTCTTCAGCTCGCCGGAGGGCGCGATGTAGGGCACCAGCGAGATGTGCAGGAAGAAGCAGTTGTCGCGGCCGATCTCGTGGCGCACCTGCCGGGCGGCCTCGAGGAAGGGCAGCGACTCGATGTCGCCGACGGTGCCGCCGATCTCGGTGATGACGACGTCCACGCCGCCGTCGGCACCGTCCTCATCGTCCCCGGCGGCGCCGGTCTCGGCCGCGGCGAGGATGCGCGCCTTGATCTCGTTGGTGATGTGCGGGATCACCTGCACGGTGTCCCCGAGGTACTCCCCGCGCCGCTCCTTGGCGATGACGTCGGAGTACACCTGCCCGGTGGTGACGTTCGAGCGCGCGCCCAGGTCGGTGTCGAGGAACCGCTCGTAGTGACCGACGTCGAGGTCGGTCTCGGCGCCGTCCTCGGTGACGAAGACCTCGCCGTGCTGGAACGGGTTCATCGTCCCGGGATCGACGTTCAGGTACGGGTCCAGCTTCTGCATGGTCACCCGCAGGCCTCGGGCGGACAGCAGCGCGCCGAGCGAGCTGGCCGTCAGGCCCTTGCCGAGAGAGGAGACAACTCCACCGGTGACGAAGACGAACTTCGTCGGCTGGGAGTTGTGGAGGAGCCCGCGATCACGTGTTCCAGGTCGACCCACGGGAGGCAACCGTAACACCACCGGCGTCCTCGCCCGCGGTGCCGTCGGACACGTCCCCCCGGGCGGGGGACGTCGCCGCCAGCGCCACCAGCAGCGGCACCAGCAGCGCCGCGGCGGTGGCCGGCAGCGCCACCCCGGAGTCGTTGACGGCGGCCCCCAGGGCGAGGCTCAGGGCGGTCGCGACCAGCCCCGCGCGCAGCACCGCGGCGTCGGCGCGGGCCAGCCCCGAGCCGCCGTCGCGCAGCAGCCCCGGTCCCCGCAGCGGCCCGCGGCCCAGCCGGCCGCGGACCGGCCGGCTGCGGACCAGCCACAGCGCGGCCACCAGCGCCACGGGCAGCAGCCAGGCCAGCGCGCTGCCGAGCAGGATGTCGACGTTGGCCTGCGCCTTGCGGCTGACCACCGTCCACGCCTCGCCGGTGAGCAGCTGCTCGACGAACCGGCCGAGGTGGCTGCGCTCGTCGGCCGGGCGGGTCCAGTCGAGGACGGCGAGCGCGCCGACGGCGACCACCCCGGCGGCGAGCACCGCGCCGAGCCGGACGAGGGTCACCCGCACGCCGGTGAGCAGCATCGCCAGCAGCAGGAAGCCGGGCAGCGCCGCGAGCACGCCGCCGAAGTCGCGGCCCAGCGACGGCGTGCCGACGAGCACGGTGGTGAGCGCCCCGGCGCCGAGCACGACCGCGCCGGTCACCCGCCGCTGCCGCCGCCCGCCGTCGTCCCGCCCGCCGTCGTCGCGGCCCCGGCCGGCGCGGCGGCCGGCGGCGGTGGCGAGCACCGCGGTGGACAGCAGCGCGGCGGCGGCGAGCAGCCCGGAGCTCAGGTTGCCGTAGCCGGTGAACCGCCCGGCGACGATCGCGTCGTACCCGAGCAGGCCGTCGAGCTCCAGCGGCGAGCCGGCGAGCACGTCGCCGACGAGGGTGGCGAGCGTGACGCCGAGGACGACCAGCGGCGGGCCGAGCCGCCGGCGCCGCCACGGGCCGAGGAGCGCGAGCGCGGCCACGACGGCGGTGGCCAGGAGCACCGACCCGGCCAGCGCCCACCGCGGCGCGCCGGTGCGCTCCCAGGGCAGCAGCCCGGCGAGGTAGGTGGCCACCGGCAGCGACGCGGCGGCGAGGGCGGCGGCCTCCAGCAGGGGCCGCAGCCGGGGGCGCGCCCGCCCGCGCAGGCCCAGCACGAGCAGGCCGAGGGCGACGACGGCGGCGTCGACGGCGACCAACCCGACGAAGAACGTGCCGGTGCTGCGGTGGTGGGTGACGGCGGCGGTGTTGGCCCGCTCGAGCTCGGCGACGGCCTCGACGGTGCCCGGCCGGCCCTCCGCGACGGCCAGCGGCTGCCCGTTGACCGACGCCGGCCGCTCGGCGTCGAGGGCCCGCAGCACGGTGGGCGCGACGTCGATGAGCTGGGTGAACGGCGCCCGGCCGGTGCTCGCGGAGGTCAGCCAGCCCGGCTCGGTGAACCCCGGCCCGGACGCGATGGCCACGTGCAGCTGCGGGCGGCCGTCGTTGACCTCCGACACGCCGTGGAGGAGCAGCAGCGTCTCGCCGGGCAGGGCGGCGACGGCGGCCCGCAGCCGCGCGACGGCGTCGTCGATGCCGGCCAGCGCCGCCTCGCGGGAGGCGGGCTCGGTACCGGTCTCGCTGCCCTCGGGCGCGGGGACGCCGGCGTCGACCAGCCCGTCGAGGGACACCAGCGTGAGCGGGCAGGGCTCGAGCAGCGCGGCGACGGCGGCCGGGTCCTCCGGCAGCGCTTCCTCCCGGGTCAGCCCCACCCCCGGCGCGGCCACGGCCAGCGTGGCGGCCCGCCCGACGGCGGTGGCGCAGCCGACGGCGGTGCCCAGCGCGCCGGGCTCGGCGCCGAAGCGGGTCGTGGCCGGGTCCTCGGCGACGGCGCGCACGGCGGTCAGCGGGTCGGCCAGGCCCACCTGCGCCAGCCGCTCCTGCAGGCCGCAGTGCGACAGCTCGGGGCTGGCCGGCGGGCCGGCGGGCACCGGCTCGGGCGACGGCGTGGCGTCGGGCCCGGCCCCCGGCGTCTCCCCGGGCAGCGGCACGGTGGGCAGCGGGACCGGCGGCGCGGCCTCGTCGGGCGCGGGGAAGCGGGCGCGGTTGCCGGCGCCCAGGGTGGCCCAGCCGTCGAGCAGGCAGGTGGTGGAGCGCGCCGCCCGCACCGACCCGGCGCCGATCGGCGAGGTGTCGGCCAGCTCCCAGAGCGCGGGCGTCGCCTCGGGGTCGACGTCGTCCCAGACGAGCCCCGGCACGCCGACGACGAGCACCCGGTCGGCCGAGGGGTCGCCGGCCGCCGCCGCGGGGCCGGCGCCCGGCAGCGCGAGCGCCAGCACCCCCAGCACCGCGAGCAGGAGGACGGCGGCCCGCCTCATGCCGCGCCGCTCTCCGGCGGGCCCAGCAGCTCGCGGTAGACGGCGGCCAGCGTGCGGGCGGTGGCCGCCTCGTCGGGCCAGCCGGCGGCCCGCTCGCGCCCGGCGGCGGCCAGGGCGGCGGCGCGGGCGGGGTCGGCGAGCAGCTCGCGCACCGCGGACGCGAGCGCCGGGGCGTCGCCGGGCGGGACCAGCACCGCGGCGTCGCCGAGCAGCTCGGGCAGCCCGCCGGCGCGGGTGGCCACCAGCGGCGTGCCGGCCCGCAGCGCCTCCTGGGCGGTGAGTGAGCGGGCCTCCCAGCGGGAGGGCAGCACGACGAGGTCGGCGGCGGCGAGCAGGTCGGCGACGTCGTCGCGCCGGCCGAGCAGTGCCACCGGCAGGGACCCCTGGGTGATCCGCGCCGACAGCTCCGCCTCCAGCGGCCCGTCGCCGGCGATCGCGACCAGCGGCCGCGGCTCCCCCGTCCAGGTGGCGGCGGCGTCGAGCAGGACGTCGTAGCCCTTCTGCGGGTGCAGCCGGCCGACGGCGAGGACCAGCGGGCGCCCGTCGGCGAGGCCGAGACCGGCGCGGACCTCCTCGCGGGTGCGGGTCGGCGGGGGCAACGCGGGCGCCGACACGGGCGCCACCCGGACGTCGCGGGCGCCCAGCCGGTGCGCGTTCTCCGCGAGGTCGGCCGAGGCCGCCAGCACGACGTCGGCGGCGCGGACGGTGGCCCGCTCGGCCTGCGCGAGCACGCGGCGCAGCGGGCCGGCGCGGTCGGGCAGGGCGTTGTGCAGGGTGACGACGAGCCGGCGCGGCGGCCCGGTGCGCACCGCGGCGGCGGCCACCAGCCCCGCGCGCAGGCCGTGGGCGTGCACCAGGTCGGCGCCGGCCAGCGCCCTGCGCAGGGCCAGCACGGCGCGGGCGTCGGCGAGCGGGTCGAGGCCGGCGGAGATCTCGACCGGGGTGAAGCGGGCGGCGGCGGAGAAGCCGAAGAGGGCGTCGGTGGCGGCGGGCCCGCAGACGGTGACCGCCGCCCCCGCCCCGGCGAGCGCGGGCAGCACCGAGCGCAGGTGGGTGCCCACGCCGCCGGTGCTCGTGGCCAGCACCTCGGCGACGCGGCGGCCGGCGAGCGGTCCCGGCGCGCCTCCCGCGTCAGTCACCGTGCACCTCCGTCCCCCCGGGCGTCCGCAGCCCGCGCACCGCCGCCAGCAGGGGCCGGCGCGCCGTCCCCATCATGACCGCCGCCGCCACGGCGGTCACGGCCGCGGCGGCGAGCACCCCGGCCCCGACCGCGCCGGGCAGCGACCCGCCGGGCACGGGGTCGGCGCCCAGCGCGCGGGCGGTGAGCAGCCCGGCGGCGGCGCCGGCCAGCGCCGCGAGCAGGGCGGGCAGTCCGGTGCGGGCCACGCCGGCCAGCCCGCCGGGCGCCACCCGGGCGGTGACGGCGAGCAGCGCGAGCCCGGCCACCGTGACGCCGGTGCTGTGCCCGGCGGCCAGCGCCAGCGCCCGGTCGGCGGGCGGCAGCAGCGCGGAGAGGACGAGGTCGGCGGCGACGGCGAGCAGCCACCCGCCGAGCACGCACGCGGTGGGTGCCTTCCACAGCCCCCGGGCGTACAGCGCGCGGGTGAGCACGGCGACCAGCCCGTAGCCCGCCAGGCCCGGGGCGAAGCCGAGGATCGTGTCGCGCAGCGCGGCGACGCCGGCGTCGGGCCCGCCGACGAGGAACACCCGCGCCATGGGCCCGGCGACGGCGGCGAGCACCGCGGCGGCGCCGAGCGAGGCGACGAGCACCAGCGTGGTCACCGGCGCCAGTGCGCGGCGGTATCCGGCCTCGTCACCGGTGCCGGCCCGCTCGGCCAGCAGCGGGTAGGCCGACGTGGCCAGCGGGACGGCGACCGCGGCCCAGGGCACGAGGAACAGCGTCAGGCCGGCGGTGTAGGCCACCTGGGTGCCGTCGGGGGCGCCGCTGGCCAGCCGGATCGCCACGGCGGCCACCAGCTGCTGCCCGGCCAGGGTGAGCACCCCGGCCAGCGCCAGCCGGCGCACGCGCGGCGCCGCGCCGACCGGGAAGCGCAGCGACGGGCGCAGGCCCAGCCGCAGCCGGCGCAGCGGCAGCAGCAGCGGCAGGGTCAGCGCGACCACGCCGAGCGTCGTCCCCACCCCGAGGACCAGCTCGGCCGGCGTCGAGAGCCCCTCGACGTCCCGGGAGCCGCCCAGCCACGCGAACAGCGCGTACGCCCCGGCGACGACGACGCTCGACACCAGCGGCGCGACCGCGGGGGCGGCGAACCGGCGGTGCGCCTGCAGCACGCCGGTGAGCACGACGGCGAGGCCGTAGAGCACCACCTGCGGGGCGAAGACGAGCAGGAAGCGGGCGGCCAGCGCCACCTCGGCGTCGGTGCCGGCGCCGAGCAGCAGCCGGGCGATCGGCTCGGCGAGCAGCGCGAGCAGCGCGCCCAGCGGCACGAGCACCAGCAGCGTCCAGCCGAGCAGCGCGCTCGCCGTGCGGCGGACCTGCTCGCGGTCGCCGGTGGCGATGCCGCCGGCGAGCATGGGCACCACGAGGGAGGCCAGCGCTCCCCCGGCCACCACCTCGAAGACGATGTTCGGGACGGTGTTGGCGGCGGTGTAGGTGTCGCCGGTGCTGTCCAGCCCGACGGCGTTGGTGAAGACCAGCGTGCGGCCGAACCCGGCGAGCCGGGCGAGCACGGTGAGGACGGCGATGAGGAGCGCCGCGCCGGCCACGCCCTGGGCGACCCGGCGTCCGGTCGTCGCCGGCCCCGCGGTGCTCACGCCGGCCCCGCCGTGCTCACGCCGGGCGGCGGCCGAGCCGGTCCAGCTCGCGCAGCCCGGGGGTGGCCTCGATGACCCGGGTGAAGCTGACCCGCTCGCTGGCGAGCGTGAGGGCGGTGACGACGGCGAGCGCGCCCGCCCGCGCGGGCCGCGAGGGCACCTGCGACAGCCGCAGGCCCAGCAGCGCGCCGAGCGCGTTGGCGCCGGCGTCGCCGAGCATCACCCGCTCGCCGAGGTCGTCGGGCAGCACGGCGAGCGCGGCGCCGAGCGGGCCGGCCACCAGACCGCCCGCGGGACCGCCGAGGCCGGCCGCGGCGGCGATCGCCCCGGCCTTGGCCGCGCGGCCGGGGCGCAGGTCGAGCAGGTTGACGAGGTTGGCGGTGCCGGCCACGAGGCCGGTGGTGAGGACGGCGTCGGCGAGCCCCCGCTCGCGGCGGGTCAGCAGCGCGGTCACGGCGGCCGCCGCGCCGATGCCGGCGACCTTCACCGCCCCGGCCGACACCCGCCCGGCGCGCAGCGCCCGCAGGTGCCCGGCCAGGCCCTTGTCCCGGGCCTGCTCGGGCCGGGCGCCGGCGAGGTCGTCGTAGCCGCCGACCAGCCCGGACACCGCGCCCGCCACGACGGCGGCGGCGCGGGTGCCGGCCGGCGCGCCGAGGGCGGCGCCGGCGGTCGCGGCGGCGGCGAGCGCGGGCCCGCCGAGCAGGGTCACCGGGCGGCCGGCGTAGTTGGTGCGCCGCCAGGGCGCGCCGGCCGGGCGGGCGTCGAGCGCGCGGCCCGCGGCCAGGCCGGCCCGGGCGGCGGCCGCCCCGGCCAGCGCGGCCAGGACCGGGCGGGCGGTCACGGGGTGGTGGCCGGCACCGGCGGCACCGGCTGGGCGTCCTCCCCGGTGCCGTAGGCGCCGGAGGTGCCCTCGCTCTCGCTGCGCAGGGCCAGCACGGTGCTGACCTGGCCCGAGGGGCTGGTCACGTTGTCGACGGTGGAGACGGCCGCGGCGGTCTCGGGGTCGGCGCGCACGACGCCGACCAGACCGTCCTCGCCCGCCGACGCGGCGTCACCGGCCACCATGGCGCCGGAGCCCGCGGCGTCGAGGGCGGTGACCAGGTCGAGCAGCACGCCGTTGCGGTCGGCGGCGTCGTCGCCGGAGACCGTGCCGGAGGTGAGCACCACGGCGAAGTCGGCCGGGGTGAGCGAGGCGGAGTCCTGGGTGAGGACGTCGAGCGCCTGGAGGCCCGCGACGACGGTGGAGACCCCCGCGGCGTCGGGCGCGGGGCCGCCGGCCGGGACCATGAGCACCTCGGCGAGCAGCCCGCCGACCAGCCGGCCGGTGTCGTCGGTCTCGGGCAGCTCGACGCCGGCGGGGCGGCCGGCGGGCGTGGTCACGTAGCTCTGCAGCGCCGGCTCGCTGGCGGGGTCGCTGTACTCCGGCGCCAGGGTGAGCTGGCCGGCCACCGTGCCGCCGGCCTCGGTCACCAGCGCGGTGACCTCCTCGACGGTGTCGGTGGTGACGTCCTCGGAGGCCACGACGAACAGGACGCTGCGGCCGGCCAGGGCGCCCTCCACGAGGGCGGGGGCGACGGCGGACTCGAACGCCTGGCTGCCGTCGACCTGGGCCTGCAGGCCCTGGGTGGTGTCCTCGAGCTCGCGCTTGTCCTCCTGCAGCGAGGTGACCTGCCCCTGGAGGTTGTCCAGCAGCGGGCCCGACAGCTGGGTCGCGCCGATCACCAGCCCCAGGGCGATCGCGAGGAACACCGCGATCAGGGAGACCAGGTGGTAGCGGAAGTCGATCACGAGAAGAGGTTCTCCAACCAGAACACGAAGCTGTCCCACTGGTCGACCAGCAGGTCGAGGTAGATGCGCCCGGCGGTGGTGACGGCCACGGCGGCGACGATGGCGACCAGCGCGGCGAGCACGAGCACGACGAGCGCGGCGGTCGAGATGCGGCTGCGGTACAGGCGGCTCACGCCCTTGGCGTCGACGAGCTTGCCGCCCAGGCGCAGCCGGGTGAGGAACGTCGAGGCCATGCCGCCGCGGCCCTTGTCGAGGAACTCCACGAGGGTGGCGTGGGTGCCGACGGCGACGATGAGCTTGGCGCCCTTCTCGTCGGCCAGCAGCATCGCGATGTCCTCGCTGGTGGCCGCGGCCGGGAACGTGATCGCGTCGACGCCGAGGTCCTGCACGCGCTGCAGGCCAGGGGCGCGGCCGTCGGCGTAGGCGTGCACGACCACCTCGGCGCCGCTGCGCAGGACGTGGTCGCTGACCGAGTCCATGTCGCCGATGATCATGTCCGGCTGGTAGCCGGCCTCGACCAGCGCGTCCGCGCCGCCGTCGACGCCGACGAGCACCGGCCGGTAGTCGCGGATGTAGGACCGCAGCGCCTGCAGGTCCTCCTTGTAGTCGTACCCGCGGACGACGACGAGGACGTGCCGGCCCTCGATCGCCGTCCTGACGTCGGGGACGCCGACGCCGTCGAGCAGCAGCGCGCGCTCGCGCTTCATGTACTCCATCGTGTTGGTGGCGAACGCCTCCAACTGCGTGGACAGCCCGGCCTTCGCGTCGGCCATGGCGGCGGCGACGGTGTCCGGGGTCTGCTCGGTGCCGGTGGCCACCTGCTGGCCGTCGGGGCCGTAGAGCACGTTGCCCTCGACGCGGACCTGCGCGCCCTCCTTGAGCGCGGCGAAGACCTCCTTGCCGACGCCGTCGACGAGCGGGATCCCCGCGGCGGTGAGGATCTCCGGGCCGAGGTTCGGATAGCGGCCGGAGATGCTCGGCGCGGCGTTGACCACGGCACCGACCCGGGCGGCGACGAGGGAGTCGGCGCTCACGCGGTCGATGTCGACGTGGTCGATGACGGCGATGTCGCCGGGCCGCAGGCGCTTGGTGAGGTTCTTCGTGCGACGGTCCAGCCGGACGGTGCCGCTCACCCCGGGTTCCGTCTCCTGGGCCCGGCTCCGTCGCAGGGTGCCGATGCGCATTGACCGATGCTCCCACGCACGCCTGGAGGGGCCGACCTCCGACGCGCATCGGCGACGACCTGCTCACGGAGGGTGTCCGACACCACGGACAGCGCGACACGCCCGGCGCGTACGCCCCACCCGCACCGCCGACACCGCCCCGATCGCTGTCTAGCGTTCGTCGCTGTGACTCGTGGGGCTCCAGCCGTCAGCGTCCCGGCGACCCGCCCCGGGGCCGCGGACGGGGGCACGGGCGGGAGCACGGACGGGAACGCAGGCGGAGGCGTGGGCAGCGGCTCGGCGCTCGTCCGCGCGGTGCCGGGTGCCCGCCCGGCGCCGGCCCCGGCCACGTCCCCGCGGGGCCCGGCCGCTCCCCCGGTGGACCGGACCCCGCCCGCCGTCGAGGCGCCCGCGCCGGCCCCGCCGCCCGCCGTCGACGCCCCCGTGCCCTCCCCGCCGGCCGCGCCGCCGGGCGGCCGTCCCGCCCCCGAGCCCGCGGACGGCGGCCGCGCGGCCCGGCGTCGTGAGCGGCGGGAGCGGCGCGGCCCCGGCGTCCGGGAGCGGCGCCGGCTGGAGACCCACGACCGGATCGTCGAGGCCGCCGCGGCGCTGTTCGCCGAGCGCGGCTTCGACGCGGTCAGCGTCGTCGAGATCGCCCAGCGGGCCGGCGTCGTCGAGAAGACGGTGTTCAACCACTTCCCGGTCAAGGAGGGGCTGGTGCTGGCCACCGACCCGCCGATGCGCCGGGCGCTGCTGGCCGCCGTGGCCGGCCGTCCGGCGGGCGAGTCGGCGGCCGCGGCGGCCGGCACGTTCGTCGTCACGGCGATGACCTCCCTCGGCGACCCGGAGGCCGCCGCCGGGGTGGCCGCGATGGCGCGCATCGTGCGCGGCTCGCGGACCCTGCAGGCGCGCGAGCGGGAGATCCTCGGGGAGATCACCGCGGCGCTGGCTGCCCAGATCCGGGAGGAGACGGGGTCCGACGACGGCTCGGTCGAGCCGGAGCTCACCGCGGCGGCGGTCACCGCGCTCTACGGGCGGCTCCTGGAACTGGCGCGCGACCGGGTGCTGGCCGGGGTGACCGGGCCGGAGCTCGGCGCGGAGCTGCGGGCCGCCGGCCGCCGCGGGCTGTCCCTGCTGCAGTTCGGCCTGGCCGGGTACGCGAAACGCCGCTGACGGGGAGTTCCGGAACGGGGCCGCGTCTGCCAGGGTGCGCGGCGTGCGCCTGCGCCGGACCGCCCTCCTCCTGCCCTGCGCGGTGCTGGCCACCTCCGGCTGCGCGCTGCTGACCGCCGTCGCCACGCCGGACGAGGAGCCCCCGGTCGCGGTGTCGGCCCCGACGCCGTCGGTCCACGTCCCGCCGCCGCCCGCGCCGGTCGAGGTGGGCGCGGCGCGGCTGTCCGACCGCTCCGGCGAGCTGCTGTTCACCGCGTCGGTGCGGGCGACCCGCTCCCCGGTGTCGGTCGGCGTCCCGCCGCTGCCGGGGTCCTTCGCCGCCGACTGCGCCCTCCCCGACGACGGCTCGGTGCGCTCGCTCGTCGTCGAGGTCGGGTTCGCCAACGAGACCTTCGCCATGGCCGGCCTGGCGGCGGCCGTCGAGCTCACCGCGGCCGACGGCGGCGCCCCGCGGGCGGGCACGGCGGTGTTCGTCGGGTCGTCGGCGCCGGGCACGCGCTGGTGCCAGGACGGGACGACGTCGCCCACCCGCGACGGCTTCGGCCTGTCCGCCGGCGCCGGGGACGGCGCCTCGGCGAGCGTCCACGTCGTCGCGCGCGACGCGGCGCCGACGAGCGACCTGGTGCTGCGGATCTCGGGGCTGCGCAACGAGGCGGGCTCGAACGCCACCGGGCCGTGGGACCGGGTGACCGTGGCCGCCGGGGCCTGCGCCGACGACCCGGCGGCGCTCTGCGTGCCCCTGGGCTGAGCCGTCAGGTCCCGGAGCCATCGGGCCCCGGAGCGGTCAAGCAGGCAGCTGCAGGGCGTGCAGCAGCTGGTCGCCGCGGTCGCCGGGGAGGTCGGGGTCCCGGGTGAACAGGGCGACGGCGACCATGTACTCGTCGTCGCCCGCCCAGCCGCGGCCCTCGGCGACGATCCGGCGGATCTGCTCGCGCACCTTCGGCTCGCTGCTGTAGGGGCCGTAGTCCAGGCCCATCGCGAGGAAGTTGACCACCCGGTAGCCGAGGTCCGCGGCGGTGCCCACGGTGGTGACCGGGTCGGCGTAGCTCGCGACCGCGGTGACCACGTGGTCGTAGCCGGCCTTGAGCAGCTGCAGCGTCAGGTCGTTGCCGCGCTCCCCGCCCCACAGCTCGGGCATGAGGATGTCGCGGTCGGGCGCCGGGATGTACGGCGGGTTGGAGATCGCCGTGGTCACCGGCTCCCCGCCGGCCGCGTCGGCCTGGTCGAAGAAGTCGCCGAGCTCGACGGTGTAGCGGTCGGCGACGCCGCGCTCGGCCACGTTGGCCCGCGCCCTGCGCACCGAGTCCTCGCTGATGTCGTAGCTGCGGATGCGCAGGCCGGGCAGGCCCGCGACGACGTCGGCGATCGCCGAGGCGTCACCGGTGCCGAGCTCCACCACGGGCGCGGACTCCCAGCCCAGCTGCTCCCGGTACTGCTGCAGCAGCATGCAGACCGAGAAGCCGTAGTGCGCCGACTCGTCGGCCGAGCTGAAGCAGCTCATCGGGCACCCCCCGCGGGGCATCGGGGGGCGGTTCGGGATCGGGCATCGGTGCGCACGGGGAACGCCTACCCGGCGACCGCGATCGACACTCCTGCGTTCCGTCACCCGATCGCCCACGACCGAGCGGCGCGGCAACTACTCCGCTCGGGCGGTGGCGGCGACGGCCAGCAGCTCCCGGGCGTGCGCCTGGCCGGTGTCGCTGTCTGCGAGGCCGGACAGCATCCGGGCCAGCTCGCGCACCCGGTCCTCGCCGTCGACGGCGCGGATGTCGGTGGCGGTGACGCCGGCGGCGGTGTCCGGGGACTTGTCGACGACCAGGTGGGTGTCGGCGAAGGCGGCCACCTGCGCGAGGTGGGTCACGACGACGACCTGGTGGTCGCGCGCCAGCCGCGCCAGCCGCCGCCCGATCTCGCCGGCCGCCTGCCCGCCGACGCCCGCGTCGACCTCGTCGAACACCATCACCGGCACCGGGTCGGCGCCGGCGAAGACCACCTCGATGGCCAGCATCACCCGGGAGAGCTCACCGCCGGACGCCCCGCGGTGCACCGGCCGCGGCGGGGCGCCGGGGTGGGCGGCCATGAGCAGCGCGACCTCGTCGATGCCGTCGGCGCCGGGCTCGCCGGGGTGGCTGTCGATCGAGAAGGACACCCGGGCGCTCTTCATCGCGAGGCCCGCCAGCTCGCGGCCCACCTCGGCGGCGAACCCGTCGGCGGCGGCGCGGCGGCCGGCGGAGATCCGGCCGGCGAGGTCGTCGACCTCGGCGCGGGCGGTGTCGCGGGCGGCCTCCAGCGCCTCGAGCGCCTCGTCGGAGACGTCGAGCGCGGACAGCTTGGCCCGGGCGTCGTCGGCCCAGGCGAGCACCCCGGCGAGCCCCTCGCCCGGGTCGGCGTACTTGCGCACCAGCGCGGTGAGCGCGGCCCGCCGGTCGAGGACCTCGGCCAGCCGCGCCGGGTCGGCGTCGAGGTCGGCGACGTAGCCCGCGAGCTGGACGCTGACGTCGGACACGACCGCGACGGCGTCGGCGAGGTCGCGGGCCAGGAGCACCAGCGCGGGGTCGTCGGTGGAGGACAGTGCCCGCTCGGCGGCGGCCAGGGCGGCGGTGGCGTCCTGCGGCAGGCCCTCGCCGCCGAGGTCGCCGGTGACGTCGCCGACCAGCGCCATGCGCGCCTCGTCGACGGCGGCCCGCAGCGCGTCGGCGTCGCCGAGCCGCTTGGCCTGCGCGTCGAGGGCCTCGTCCTCGCCGGGCTCGGGCGCCAGGCCCTCGATCTCCTCCAGGCCGTGGCGCAGCACCTCGGCGGCCTGGGCGAGCTCGCGGGCCTGGCCGCGGCGGCGGTCGAGGTCGGCCGACAGCTCGCGCCAGCCGGCGTACGCGGTGCGGTAGGTCTCGAGCAGCTGGAGGTGCGCGGGCCCGGCGTAGCGGTCGAGGGCGTGCCGCTGCTCGGCGGGGCGCGACAGCCGCAGCTGGTCGCTCTGCCCGTGCACGGCGAGCAGGCCCTCGGCGAGCTCGGCCACGACGCCGACCGGCACGCTGCGCCCGCCCAGGTGCGCCCGGGACCGGCCCTCGGCACTGACGGTGCGGGCGAGGATGAGCGACCCGTCGTCGTCCGGCTCGGCGCCGGCCTCGGCGGCGCGCTCCCACACCGGAGAGCCCTCCGGCAGCTCGAGGCGGCCCTCGACGCCGGCCCGCCCGGTGGCGCGCACGCGGCCGGGGTCGGCGCGGCCGCCGAACAGCAGCGTCAGCCCGGTGACCACCATCGTCTTGCCCGCGCCCGTCTCGCCGGTGACCACGGTCAGGCCGCGGCCGAGCTCGAGGGTGACGTCGTCGATGGCGCCCAGGCCGCGGATGCGCAGCTCGGTCAGGCGGCCCCGGCCGTGCGGCGCGCGGGGCGCCGGGGCGAGGCCGTCGCCGGCGGGCGCGTCCCGCCCGGCCGCCGTCGCGTCCTCGGCGGGGCGGGCGTCCGCGGCCGGCGCGCTGCCGGCCGCATCGGTGCCGTCGGGGGCGGTGTCCGCGGGCGCCGCGGTGCGCCGGGCGCGGGGACCGCGCTCACGCGTCGGGGTCCGCGGAGCCACCGCGCACCTCCTCCCGCGCCGGGCCGCGGCCGGGAGCCGGGGGCAGCGACACCACGTCGCGGGCCAGCACGTTGCGCGAGGGCGTGAGCTCGTGGCCCGGGTCGTGCCGGCGCACCTCGCGGAAGCCGCGCACGGGCAGGCCGAACTTGGCCACCAGCCGGTCGCCGAAGGTGGCGGGGTGCACGCGGGCGATGCGCACGGGCCGGGCGGCCCGGCGCACGTCGACGCGGCCGCCCTCGGGCACGTCGAAGGCGCGGCGGCCGTCGGCGGACACGCGGGCACGGTTGCCGTCGGGCGGGATTGAGACCGACAGGACGGCGTCCGGCGAGGTCACCAGCGGCCGGGCGAACAGCGCGTGGGCGTTCGTGGGCACGAGCAGCATCGCCTCGACGTCGGGCCACACCACCGGACCGCCGGCGGAGAACGCGTAGGCGGTCGAGCCGGTGGGCGTGGCGAACAGGACGCCGTCGCAGCCGAAGCTGGTCAGCGGCCGGCCGTCGACGGAGATGACGACGTCGAGGACGCGCGAGCGCTGCGCCTTCTCCACCGACACCTCGTTGAGCGCCCAGGTGCCGCCCACGACCGCGCCGCCAGCGTCGATGACGTCGACCTCCACCGCCAGCCGCTTCTCCACCGAGTACTCGCAGCGCTCGATGGCCGTGAGGGTCTCCTCGACGGCCTCGGGCTCGGTCTCGGCGAGGAAGCCGACCCGGCCGAGATTGACGCCCATGAGCGCGGCGTGGCTGTAGCGGGCGAGCTCGGCGGCGCGCAGGAAGGTGCCGTCGCCGCCGAAGACCATGACGATCTCCGCACCGCGGGCGGCCTCGGCGTCGGGGGCCACCACCTCGGCGCCCTCGATGCCCAGGTCCTTCGCCTCGTCCTCGAGGACGCGCACCGTGATGCCGGCGCGCGCCAGCCGCGCGGCGGAGCTGCGGGCCAGCTCGACGATGTCCTCCCGCCCGGTGTGCACGGCGAGCAGCACGTGCCGCGTACCCCCGGGACGCCATCCGCCCTGGCCGGCCTCGCTCATCGGTCCTCCCTGCTCGTCGCTGTCGTCCTGCGGCTGCTGCGGCCGCGTCCCGTCCCAGCGTCCCCCGGGATCGCCGCCCGCGCCCGGCCCGGTCACCGCGGCCCCTCCTCGACGGCGCGGACGACGTCGGCCTCCTCCGGCGGCGGCGCGTCGCGGCGCAGCCACAGGAAGAACTCGACGTTGCCCGACGGCCCGGGCAGCGGGCTGGCCACCACCCCGGCGGTGCCCCAGCCCAGCTCGGCGGCCGCGCGGGCGACGGTGAGCACGGCGTCGGCGCGGTGCGCCGGGTCCCGCACCACCCCGCCGGCGCCGAGCCGCTCGCGTCCCACCTCGAACTGCGGCTTGACCATGGGCAGCAGGTCGGCCTCCGCCGTCGCGCAGGCGGTGAGCGCCGGCAGCACGAGGCGCAGCGAGATGAACGACAGGTCGGCGACGACCAGTTCGGTCGGCCCGCCGACGTCCTCCGGCGCGAGCGTGCGGACGTTGGTGCGCTCGTGCACCCGCACCCGCTCGTCGGTGCGCAGCGACCAGGCCAGCTCGCCGTAGCCGACGTCGACGGCGACGACCTCGCGCGCGCCGCGGGACAGCAGCACCTCGGTGAAGCCGCCGGTGGACGCGCCGGCGTCGAGCGCGCGGCGGCCGGCGACCTCCACCGGGAACGCCTCGAGGGCGCCGAGGAGCTTGTGCGCGCCCCGGGACACCCAGCGCTGCTCGTCGGGGTCGGTGCGGACGACCACCGGGGTGGCGGGGTCCACGCCGGTGGCCGGCTTGGTGGCGGCCTGCCCGGCGACGGCGACCCGTCCCTCGCTGATCAACGCGACGGCGTGCTCGCGGGAGCGGGCCAGGCCCCGCCGCACGAGCTCGGCGTCGAGTCGGCTGCGGCGCGGCATCAGAGCTGGTCGATCGTGGCGAGCTCGCGGGCCAGGCGGTCGTGCTCGGCCTCGAAGACGGCCACGTGCTCGGCGACCGGCCGCTCGTCCAGGCCCTCGAGCACCGACGCGGACGCGCGGGCCGGGTCCGCGACGGGACCGGGCCGCGGCGGGCCCGGGACCGGTCGCGGTCGGCTCGGCTCGGTCATCGCGGGGACCTTCCGGGAGAGAGGGCGGAGGCGGGGCGGGCAGCCCGGGGAGCGGGGGCCTCGGCGGAGGGGACGCGGTGTCCCCGGCCCGCGAGACTACCGGCCGGGGACGACACCGCCGCCCGCCCGCGGGAGCCGGCCGGTGCCCCCGGGGCCGCCCCGCAGGAGAGCCTCCCGGCCCTCCTCACCGCGGCTCCAGGTCCCAGCCGGCCAGCGCCGCCCGGGCGCGCTCGTCCCCCGCCCGCACCCGGACGCCGTCGGCTCCGCTCTCCCGCGACCAGGCCGCCACGCACAGCGCCCGGAGCCCGTCGAGCCCGTCGCCGTCCCGGTCGTCCCCGTCCGGCTCCGTCCTGCCGGCCGTGCGCAGCACCAGCGTGCCGTCGCCGTCGGCGGCCGCCACCCAGCCGCCGCAGCGCCAGCCGCCGTCCGCGGCCGTGACCGGCGGGTGGGCGACCAGGACGCCCCGGGCGTCGGGTGCGAGCAGGTCGGGCCGGTGGTCCGGGCGGGCGGCCAGCAGCGTCGCGGGCACGGTGACGCCGCTGAGCACCAGCAGGCTCGCGGCGCCGGCGCGGTGGCTGCCCTCGATGTCGGTGTCCAGCCGGTCGCCGACCACGAGGGGCCGCTGCGCCCCGGTGCGGCGGACGCACTCGGCGTGCATCGCCGGGTCGGGCTTGCCGGTGACCAGCGGCTCGACGCCCGTGACGTCCCGCACCACCCCGACCATCGCGCCGTTGCCCGGCAGCGGCCCGCGCGGTGAGGGGATGGTCGCGTCGGCGTTGGTGGCCACGTGCCGGGCACCGCGCCGGACGGCCACGACCGCCTCGGCGACCTGCTGCCACCCGACCTCGCGGCCGTAGCCCTGCACGACGGCCACCGGCTCGTCCTCGGCCCGCTCGACCACCGTCAGCCCGGCCGCGCGCAGGGCCGCCGCCACCCCGGGGCCGCCGACCGGGAGCACGCGCGCGCCGGCGCCGAACGTCTCGGCGACCACCGTGGCCGCGGCCTGCGAGCTGGTGATGACCTGGTCGGGGACGGCCGGCACGCCGAGCTCGCTGAGGTGCGCGGCCACCTCCTCGGGCGGGCGGGCCGCGTTGTTGGTCACGAACCCGAGGCGCATGCCGGCCGCGCGGGCGGCCGCCAGCCCCTCCGGGACCCCGGGCACCGCGTCGGGGCCGACGTAGACGACGCCGTCGAGGTCGAGCAGCGCCACGTCGAACAGCTCGGCCGGCGGGCGGGTGCTGCCGGCGGCCAGCGCCGGCGGGCGTCCGGTGCTCACGCCGCCCCCGGCCCGGAACCGCGGCGGGCGCGCACGCCGCGCAGCGCACGGGCGTAGTGCGGCAGGTCCGGCCGCATGGCGACCGCCAGGGCCAGGTGCTCGGCCGCCGTCTCCAGGTCGCCGGCCCGGCTCGCGGCCAGGCCGAGCCCGAACTGGGCGTAGTCGTCGGTGGGGTTCACGGCGGCCAGCTCCCCGAAGCTGTCGACGGCCTCCCGGTAGCGGCCGGCGTCGTACTGGGCGCGGGCGAGGGCCTCGAGCACGCTCCGCGAGCCCGGCTCGGCCTCGGCGGCCCGGCTGAGCAGCGTGGCCGCGGCGGCCGGGTCCCCGCTGCCCAGCAGGTCCAGCCCCCGGCGGTACCACTCGTAGACCCCGCCCTCGGGCCCGGTGCGGCCGGCCGCTCCCTCGGGCGTGGTCTCCGCCCCGGCGTCCTCCGGCGGTCCTGCTGTCGACACCGATGCCCTCCCGATCTCCCGCGGTCGCCCCCGCCCGCCCCCGCTGACCGGTCGCGTCGGCGGGCCGGGGACGGCGGCTCCTACGATCCGGTGGTGCAGTCGTCGCCGGCGGGTCCCCCGCTCCCCGTCGCGACGGGGATCGACGTCCGGCCCTTCCGGGCTCTCACCTACCGGGAGCAGGACCCCGGGCACCTGGCCCGGGTGAGCTCGCCAGCCTACGACCTGGTGACGCCCGACGGCGCCGAGCGGCTGGCGGCCGCCGACCCGCACAACATCGTGCGCCTGATCCTGCCCGGGGGCACGTCCGGTCCGGGGACCGCCGGCGCCGGTGGCCCGGTCGCGGCCGGGGACGTCGCCGCCCGCGCCGCCGCCACCCTGCGCGACTGGGAGCGCGACGGCGTCTTGGTCCGGGACGGCGAGCCGGCCCTGTGGCGCTACGAGATGCGGCCGGCGACGGGGACGCCGACGGTCGGCTGGCTCGGCGCCGTCGCGGTGTCCGCCGCGGGCGGCCGGGCGGTGCTGCCGCACGAGGACACCTTCCCCGCCGCCGTCGAGGGCCGCCGCGCGCTGCTCGCGGCGACCGCCACCGACCTCGAGCCCATCGTGCTGGCGCACGACCCCGAGCCGCGCGTGGCCGCCCTCACCGCCGCCGTGGCGGGCGCCGCCCCGGACCTGCACGTCGTCGACGACGACGGCGTCGCGCACCTGCTCTGGCGCGTCGCCGACCCCGACGTGCTGCGGGAGCTGACTGGCGCGCTGGGCCGCACCGGCGCGGTGATCGCCGACGGGCACCACCGCTTCGCCGCCGCGCAGGCCCTGCACCGCACCCATCCCGACGGCGACTGCCGCGTCCTGGCCCTGCTCACCCCCATGGGCACCGGCGGGCTGCGCGTCGAGTCCATCCACCGGGTCGTGCCCGACCTGGGGCTGCGGGAGGCCGCCGACGCCGCCGCGCGCGGGTTCGCGGTGGCCGAGGTGCCCGTCCCCGGCGGACCCGGCGCGGTGTCCGCCCACGTGGCGTCGCTGCTGCCCGACCTCGACGGCTTCCTCGTCACCGACGGGGAGCGCCTGCTGCACCTGACCGGCCCCAGCGCCGAGGTGCGCGCCACGGTGCCGGCGGAGGCACCGCCGGCCTGGCGCGGGCTCGACGTCGTGCTGGCCACCACGGGCTTGGTCGGCGCGCTGTGGGGCCGCAGCGACGAGCCGGGGTCGCTGCTCGTGGCCCACAGCGTCCCGGAGGCGCTCCGCCTGGCCGGGGCGCGGTCGGGGGTGGCCGTGCTGCTGCGCCCACCCTCCCCCGCCGACGTGGCGGCCGTGGCCCGCGCGGGCGCCCGCATGCCGCGCAAGTCGACGCTGTTCGTGCCCAAGCCGCGCACCGGCCTGGTGCTCCGCCCGCACGGCGGCTGACCGGCGGGCGCTCACGCCGTCCGGACGCCGCCGCCGGCCGACGACCGCGGCACCTTCCGCCCCCGGCGGCAGTTGACCTCGCACACCGAGGCTGTGCCGGCGCCCGTGCGCCAGAAGCGCCGCTGCAGCGCCCCCTCCACCTCCACGACGTCACCGGCCTCCCAGGCGGCGACACGGCGCTGCAGCGCCCGGTCGTAGGTGATGCAGGGGAGGACGTCGACCGAGGACCCGCGCGCCCGCGGCTCGGGCCGGCGGACGACGAGCCGGAAGGTCACCAGCGGGTCGCCGCTCGGCAGGGTGCGGAGCTCCGCGGGAGCCGAGAGGCGCCCGCGGAGCACGACGTCGTTGCGGTCGATCACAGCCACGCTCATGACGGCAGCGTGCGGCCGCCTCCTCCCCGGCGGTGGGCCGACGGGGTGGCTGTGGACGGGAGACGCCGGTGTGGACGGCGCCGCCATGACTGTCGGCGGTCAGTGCCCGGGCTGGTCCCCCGCCGGCGGCTCGACCTCACCGAGGAGCTCGGCCACCTCGCGCTCGACGTCGGAGTCGAAGTCGAGCTCGTCGTCGTCCGCGTCGTCGTCGAGGTCCGCGTCGCCGTCCGAGTCGTCCTCGTCCTCGTCCTCGTCCGCGTCGCCGTCCGACGCCGCTGCCTCAGCGGTCGGCGCCAGTTGCGGCTCGTCGTCCACCGCCAGCTCGGCGAGCGGGACCTCCTCCTCGCCGAAGGCGATGTCCTCGGCCTCCGGCTCGGCGGCGGTGACGACCTCGCGCCACGCGTCCGCGGACGCGTCCCCGGACGCCGCGAGCAGGTCGGCGTAGGCGGAGGCGAGGCGCAGGGTGCCCTCGTCGCGCAGGTCCACCCGGCCCGGGGCCGGGCGGCCGCCCAGGGCGCCCTCGAGCACCAGCCGCGCCGCGGCGACCTCGCCGAGGTCCTGGCGCGCCCCGGCCTCGACGAGCTGCAGCTCGACGGTCTCCTCGCGGTCCGGACGGTCGGCGAGCGCCTCGCGCACCAGCCGCAGCGCGACCTCGGGCCGGCCCAGCGCCCGCTCGCAGTCGGCGAGGACGGCGCGGTAGCCCTCCTCGCCGCTCATCCGCCGGTAGGCCCGCAGCTCGCGGGACGCCTCGGCGTAGTCCCCGGCGTGGTACGCGGCGACGCCCACGGCCTCCCGGACGACGGCGAGACGCGACGCGCGGTCACGGGCGGCACGGGCGTGCGCGAGCGCGAGCTCGGGGTCCTCGTCGACGAGCGTCCCGGCGACGACCAGGTGCTTGGCGACCTTCTCCGCGTTACGCGAGTCGAGCCCCCGGAGGGCGGCACGCACGGCCGGGTCGAGCTCGCGCGGGTCGGCCCAGTCGGGCAGGTCGGGACCGGGCGTGGCCGGCGGGGTGCGGTCGCGGTCCGGGCGGGGACGGCGGTCGTCGGTGGGACGGCGGTCGCGCCAGTCACGGCCCCCGGCGCGGTCGGGCCGACCGCCGGCACCGCGCGGCTCCGGACGGCCCCTGCCGCCCTCGTAGCCACCGGCGCGAGCGGGACGCTCCCCCTGCGGACGACGGTCCCGCCACTCGGGGCGCGCATCGACGTCCTGGCGCCGCGGACGGTCCTCGTACGGCCGGGCGCCGCGCGCGGCGTCGTCGCGGCGGGCCGGACGTCCGCCCTCCACGCGGTCGCCGCCCGGGCGACGGTCCCTCCAGCCACCGGCGGACCGGTCCCGGGCCGGGCCCACGTCGCTGCGACGGTCCTGCCACGAACCCGACGACCGCTCGCCCTCCGGACGCCGGTCGCGCCAGCCTCCCCCGCCACCGCCGGTGGGGCGGCGGTCCTGCCGGTCGCCCGTCGGACGATCGCCACCGGGCCGGCGGTCGCGCCAGTCCCCGGACGACCGAGCCGGACGGCGGTCCTGACGGTCGTCGCCGCTGCGGTCGCTGTCGGGACGCCGGTCCCGCCAGTTCCCGCCGGCGCGGTCGGTGCTCGGACGACGGTCGCGCCAGTCCCCGGCGCCGCGGCTCCCGGCGACCGGGCGGCCGGCGCGGTCACCCTGGGGACGGTCCCCGCGGGCACCCTGACCGCCGCGGGCGGACCCGCCCTCGCGGCTGCCGCTGGTTTCGTCACGTCGGGAGCCGTAGCCGCCCGATCCGCGTCCCGCGCCCGAGGGGCGGCCACCCGATCGCGGACCCTGGCGGTCGTCGCGGCCGGATCGGCCCTGCCCGCGACCGTCCTGGCCGTCGGGCCGGCCACGGCCGGGGGAGCCTCGTCGGGGAGATGTCATGGAGTCCTGAATACCTCGTACGGCGGGGAGCACTCCTGTGGGCGCTCCGTGGGATGGAATCTGCGGACAACGCACGAAAACGGGGGCCGGAGCCAATGGCTCCGACCCCCGTCTCGAATGGTTGTCCGGCGGCGTCCTACTCTCCCACCCCGTCTCCAGGGCAGTACCATCGGCGCTGAGAGGCTTAGCTTCCGGGTTCGGAATGGGTCCGGGCG
>NZ_FQVX01000001.1 GCF_900129495.1 Geodermatophilus nigrescens | reverse complement strand
CGAGCCCACCGACGGCTACACGCCCACCCGGCCGCAGCAGCGGTTCGTGCGCACCCGCGACCGCACCTGCCGCTTCCCCACCTGCGGCCAGCGCGTCGGCTGGGCCGACGCCGACCACGTCATCCCCCACGCACACGGCGGCCGAACCGACTGCGCCAACCTCTGCTGCCTGTGCCGCAGCCACCACCGCCTCAAGACCTTCGCCCGCGGCTGGCACTTCTCCCTCTCACCGGACGGGGTGCTGACGGTGACCACCCCGTCGGGCATCACCCGCACCACCCGCCCACCGGGCATGCGACCACCCCCACCACCCGAACCCGACCCGCCACCGCCGACGGCACCCGAGCCGCCGCCGTTCTGACGCGCGCCCGCGACGGCGCGCGCGTCAGCCGAGAGCCCGGTCGAGGAACGACCCCACGACGGCACGGAAGGCGGCCGGCTGCTCCACCCACGGGAAGTGGCCGCAGCCGTCGACGACCGCGGCCTCCCCGCGGGGGAAGGCGTCGGCCACCGCGAGCACCGGCACACAGCCGGCGGCCGTGTCCTGCGCGCCCGCGACGACGAGGACCGGTGCGGTCACCGCGGCCAGCCGGTCGCGGAGGCCGTCCGGGGCGTCCCCGGCCATGAACGCCCGGGCCGCGGCGAGCGAGTACCGCATCCCCTCCGCGTGCGCGCGCGTCGTGGCGTCCCACCGGGCGTAGCCGAGCGGCGCGGTGCGCAGGCGCCAGGCGGTGAAGTCGTCGTCGGTGAGGCCGGGGCCTTCCTCGAGCGCTGCCAGCGCCGACGCCACGGCCGGCTCCCCCGCCCGGGCGGCCAGCAGGTCCGGGACGTCGGACGGCACGTCCACCAGGTACTCGGCGGGCGGCGTCACCAGCACCAGCGCCGAGAGGCGCTCCGGGAAGCGAGCCGCGTACGCCACCGCGAGGCGGGTGCCGGCCGAGTGCGCCACGACCGCGCACCGGTCCAGACCGGACGAGGCCCGCAGCCGGTCGACGTCGTCCCCCTGCTCCCACCGTGAGGCGAGCGGCGCGGCGCTCGACCGGCCGACCCCGCGCAGGTGCGGCACGACCAGCCGGTACCGCTCCCCCAGCCCGGCCAGGTCCCCGAGGTAGGACGGGTGGGCCGCCGCGCCACCGGCCAGCACCAGCACCGTCGGTCCGTCGGCCCGTCCCAGGACGTCGGCGTGCAGGTCCACCGCACTCATCGGCCGTACCGGACGGTCAGCAGCCCGTCGTCGGAGTCGGCCAGCCGGCCACCGGCGGCGGCCATCGCCGCGGCCACCCGCGCCAGCCGCTCGTAGGCCGCGGCGGCGTCGGCCAGCGTGGCGGCCCGGTCGGCGGCGTGCCGGAAGGTCAGCGCCTCCGTCGTGCGCACGAGCGCGCCGTCCTCGACCGCGTGCACGCGCAGCGCGGCGGCGTCGGCGACCAGGTCGTGGCCCGGCCCCACGCGCGCCGGCACCACCGCCCACCGGCGCTCCCCCGCGTCGGCCGCCGTCACCTGCCGGCCGAGCACGTCGAGCACCCCGGCGGCGAGCCCGGTGCCCGACACCTGCCGCGGACCGGAGCGGTCCCACGCGACCACGGGCGTCCGCGGCACGGCGTCGAGGTCGAGGACGTCGTCGCCCGGCACCGGCGGCTCGTCGACCACCCGCACCCGCCAGAGCGGCAGCGGCGGCGCCTGCCCGTCCCCGGGCGGGACGGCGACCCCGTCGCGGGCGCGCGCCCGGCGGGAGGGCCGCGTGGCGAGCAGGTGGCCGTCGCGCAGCGGCTGCGCCGGGACCCACCCGGCGGCATGTGCGGCCCGCAGCTCGGCCGCGAGCGCGGTGAGCCGGGCGACCACGTCGTCGAGCGTGCGGGCGCCGTCGAGCTGCCAGCGGTGCTCGGTCTCGTGCCGGGAGCCCGGCCAGGGCGACGGCGGGTGGGGTGCGGTGGCGGTCATGGCGTCTCCACGCGGGCGCGCCCCGGGCCGCGGCGGGGTGGCGGCGGGAGGTGCCGCGCCGGCGCCGGGCCCGCGGGGTGCGTCGCGGGTCGGGGCCGGCGGGGGTCCCCGGTCGGGGGCCGCGCCGGCCGGGCCGATCATGGCACGCCCGGCCGGTCAGTCCAGGGCGTAGGTGGCCTCGACGACGGCGTGCACCGTCACGTCCTGCGGGTCGAGGTGCAGCTCGGGCTCCCCGCCCATCGCGCCGCGGCCCTTGGCCATCATGAGCTCGGGCCCTCCGGCCGTCGTCGACGACAGCCCCGCGTCGGCCAGCTCCACCAGCGCGCCCAGCGGCCGGCCGACGGCGTCGGCGAGATCCTCGGCGGCCTCCCGGGCGGCGTCGACGGCATCCCGGCGGACGGCGCGCCGCGCGGACGCGGGGTCGTCGAGCTCCCACGCCACCCCGCCGATCTCCGCACCGGCGCCGGCGGCCACCTCGGCGACGGAGTCGGCCGCGCCGGCGTCGACCCGCACCGACCCGCTCACCGACGCCTCCCACCCATCGGGCCGGTGCCGGCCGGTGTCGGGGTCCCAGGCGTGCCGCTCGTGCACCGACACCCGCGACAGCACCACCCGGCGCACCCCGGCCGCCGGCTCGAGCGCCGCGCGCAGGCCCGCCGCCAGCGCCGAGGCCCGCTCCAGGGCCTCGGCCCGCGACGACGGCGACACCGCGCGGGCGTGCACCGCCAGCACCGCGGCGTCCGGCGCGTGCTCGGCGCTCGCCTCCCCGCGGACGCGCACGACAGCGGTCACACGCGCGACCGCGCGGGCACGGCCAGCGCCGCCTCGAAGCAGCCGTGCAGCAGGTCGAGGCGCTCCACCAGCCGGGCCACCCACGCCGGCGAGGTGCTCACCGGCACCGGCTCGAACATCAGCGACCAGAACAGCCGGTCGACGGCGCCCGCCCGCACCCACCGCAGCTCCTCCGCCGACAGCGGGCTCCCGACGGCGGCGGCGAGGTCCTGCGCGACCCGGCGCTGCAGCCGGCCCGTCGCCGGTCCCGGGGCGACGAGGCCGATCGCGCGGCCGAGCAGCGGCAGCAGCCGGGGCCGGTCGGCGTCGGAGAGGACGTCGTTGGCGTGCCGCAGCACGGCGGCGAGCTCGGCGTCGACGCAGCGCGGCGCGTCGGTGAACGCCTCGCCCGCCAGCAGCGCCGTGTACTCGAGGAAGCACGCGCCGCGTGCGGGTGTGCGGTGCCGGCCGCGGCCGAGCACCGGCAGCGAGTCCGGGATCCGTTCCATGGCAGCCCCCTCCGCCGGGAGCCCCGAGCGTAGGTCCGCGCGCCGCCTCCTCCCACCCCCGGAGCACAGCGGATCGAGAACGGACGCCGGACCGTCTTGTGAGGCAAGGCTGTCCTCACTATCCCTGTGTCCGTGACCCGTCTCCGCATCGCCTCCTGCGCCGCCGCCGGTCTGCTCGTCCTCGCCGGGTGCGGCACCGACGACGAGCCCACCGCCGCCGCACCGACGTCCGGCGGCAGCGCCGACGACCAGGTGGTCGTGGCGCTCGACGACTTCGCGGCCATGCACGCGCTCGCCCTGGGCGTCGAGCCCGACCTGGTCCTCGAGGCCTTCGCCTACGAGTCGACGTCCGCCGTCTTCGACGACCTCGACCTCCCGACCCAGCCCTACGGCGACGCCCTCGACCCCGAGGCCGTGGCCGCCGCGGACCCCGACGTCGTCATCGGGGTCTCGCTGCCCACCACCGTCGCGGCGGAGGCGCAGCTCGAGGCCATCGCCCCCACCACGGTCGTCGACTACACCGCCGGCTGGGACGAGCAGCTGGCCACGGTGGCCGGGGCGCTCGGCCGCGAGGACGAGGCCGCCGCCGTCCGCGAGCGGCTCGACGAGCAGACGGCGGACCTCGCCGCCGACCTCCAGGAGGCGGGCGTGGCCGGGTCGGTCGTCTCCGTCGTCGGCGACAACGGCGGCTTCTTCTCACCGCCCGGCGCGACCGCCGTCGGCTCGCTGCTCGCCGGGGTCGGCCTCACCCGGCCGCCGGCGCAGGAGACCGCGGGCAGCGCCGAGAGCCCCTTCGCGCTCTTCGGCGCGGAGACGCTGACCGACCACGACGGCGACGTCCTCTTCCTCCTCGCCGGCGGGCCGTACCTCACCGAGGGGCTCACCGGGTCGCCGCTGTGGAGCGGGCTGCAGGCCGTCCGCGACGACGCGGTGCACGAGGTGAGCGGCGAGGTGTGGCTGTCGGCGTCGGCCTTCTCGGTCGCGTGGGTGCTCGACGACCTGCGCGCCGTCCTCCTCGACGGCGGGACGGCAGCCACCGGCGCCGAGGCGCCCGAGCGGTTCGCGGAGTTCACCGGTGTCTGAGTCCACGGCCGCCTGGGACGGCGACGTCCTGCACGTGGCGCTCGTCGGCCGGCTCACCGCGGAGCACATCGGGCTGATCGCGACGGCGCTGTCGTCCGCGGGCGACCGTTTCGGCGTCGTCCTCGACCGGCGCCTGCTCGGCGCGCCCACCGCTGACGGCCGCGCCGCCCTGGAGCGGTGGGCCGCGGAGGACCTGCCGGCGCACGTCCCCGCGATCGCCGCCTGGGCCGACGTCCTCGACGAGCGCCGGTACCGGTCGCTCACGCGCGACGGCGCATCCGACGACCACGGCCCCGGCTATCCGCAGCGGACCTTCGACGACCACGACGCCGCGGTCGCCTGGGTGCGCGAGCGGCTGGGCGCGGCCGCCTGACCAGCGCACAGGGGAGTTGGCCTCTGTCCCGGGGGCGCGGTGCGGAGCAACGTGCGGGACCTCGGTCCCCCACCGGCAGGAGGAGCCATGCACGCGGTCCGGGCGACGACGATCGGGGTGCTGACCGCCGGCACCGCCCTCCTCACCGCCGGCACCGCCGTGGCGGCGCCGCCCGAGCGGGGCGTCATCAGTGACACGTCCACCACGACGTTCACAGACTTCTGCGGTGAACCCGGCCTGACCGTCTCGGCCGAGACCCACGTCGAGGCCCGGTACAGCGTGGCCCCGAGGCGTGCCGGCGGTCTCCTGTACTTCATGCAGCACGGCACCGTCGAGGAGTCCCTCTCCGTCGTCGCCGCCGACGGGACCGTGCTGCGCGCCGACGTCGTGACCTCCACCAGCCGCGTCCTGGAGAAGGACCTGCTGGTCACCGACCTCGGCCGCGGCCGCCTGCTCGTCGACCTCCTGGCGACGGGCAACGCCACCACCTACGGCTCGGACGGGAAGGCCATCGCCCGCAACCCCGGGCAGGTCCGCTTCCAGCTCGTCATCGACGCGGCGACCGGTGAGGTCCTCGAGGACCGCGGCCTGACGAAGGGGTCGACCGGTCGCACCGACGACTTCTGCGCGGCCGTCGTCCCGGAGCTGCTGGGCTGAACGGGCCGCTCGCTCACCGGGGTGCGCGGATCTCCTCGGGCGGCAGGGGCAACGGCTCGTACGCCGGGTCGGCGGGCAGGATGATCGTCGTCACCTCGCCGGTGCGCTCGGGCTGCGGCTGCGCCCGGAGGGAGTCGACCAGGCCCTCGGGCGCCCGCCCCTGGAAGGACGCCGCCTCTGAACGGTCGCGGGTCCAGCGGCCGTCGGCGCACCAGTACTCGGACTCGGTGTAGGGGACGCCGGTCGTCGTCCACGTGCCGACGGGGCGCCAGACGAAGGTCAGGTCCGCGGAGCGGTCCCGGGCCGGCGGGGCCGGCCGCTCGATCGGCTCGTCGGTCTCGACGACCTCCGGTGCGGCGCTGACCGAGGCGCTGACCCCGCGGGCGCTGAGCGAGTCGACGAGCACCGCGACGAGGCCCTCGCCGTGCGCCCGTGCCAGGTAGCCCTCGGTGTCGACGGCCACCACGAGCCCCTGCCCGGTGCGGTACACCCCGGTCCAGGGTGCGGTGTACGCGTCGGACGACTCCCACACCTCGAGCTCTCGCCCCGACTCCTCGACCCTCACCATGCGGTCCGCCGCGTCCAGGACCGCCTCGACGGCGTCCTGCGTGTCCCCCGGGGAGACGAGGAACGCCGGGTCGGTCGTCCAGCCGGTCACCTCGCCGTCGGGCTCCACGTGGGGCTCACCCTGCGCCAGTACGTCGGGATCCACCTGCACACCTCCCGACGGCGTGCCGGACACGGGCGCACCGACCGGAGGGGACGCGACCGGAGGGGACGCTGTCGCGGCGGACGGCGCCCCGCCCGGGCCGGTCAGCGCGACGACCAGCGCGCCGGCCGCGAGCAGCGGGATGGCGACGGCCATCCCGACCTCACCGGCCGACCACGTTCCCCGCGCGCGCTGTGCCACGCCCGACATCGTCGGGCAGGTCGCGCCGCGGACGCCTCACCCGCGGGAGGGGCTCACGGGACGACGTCGGGGACGAAGCGCTGGCTGTCCTTGGGCGGGCGGACGTAGTCCTCGTCGACCGGCGGGCGCGGCGGCAGCTGCGGCGGCTCCGGCGTGAGGTCCTCGTAGGGCACCTGGGCGAGCAGGTGGGTCATCACGTTGATCCGGGCGCGCTTCTTCACGTCGGCCTCGACCACCCACCACGGCGCCTCGGGGATGTCGGTGGCGGCGAACATCGCGTCCTTGGCCTTGGAAAAGTCGACCCAGCGGTTGCGCGCCTCGAGGTCCATCGGGCTGAGCTTCCAGCGCTTCGTCGGGTCCTCGAGCCGCTTCTGGAAGCGCTTCTCCTGCTCGGTGTCGCTGACGGAGAACCAGTACTTGACCAGCACGATCCCGCTGCGCACGAGCATCCGCTCGAACTCCGGGCAGGAGCGGAGGAACTCCTCGTACTCCTCGTCGGTGCAGAACCCCATGACCCGCTCGACGCCGGCGCGGTTGTACCAGGACCGGTCGAGCAGGACCATCTCGCCGCGGGTGGGCAGGTGCGCCACGTAGCGCTGGAAGTACCACTGCCCGCGCTCGCGCTCGGTCGGCGCCGGGAGCGCCACGACCCGCGCGGCCCGCGGGTTGAGGGTCTCGGTGATCCGCTGGATCGCGCCGCCCTTGCCGGCCGCGTCCCGTCCCTCGAAAACGACGACGACGCGCAGCCCGCGGGCGCGGATGAACTCCTGCTGCTTCACCAGCTCGACCTGCAGCCGCGCGACCTCCTTCTCGTACCAGGCCGTGTCGACCTTGCCGGTGGAGGTCGGCGCCTCCTCGACGGAGTGCCCGGACCGCTGCTTGGTGGCCATGCCGCAGCATCGACCCGCCGCCGTCCGGGGGCAACCGGGCGGCCGCGCGCCCTCAGGTGCCGCAGAAGGTGACGTACGGGCCGGCCGGGCCGGGCTCGGCGTAGCGCTCCAGCCCCGAGCGCTCCTCGAACGGCCGGCTCACCACGTCGACCAGCCGGTCGAACGGCGCGAGGTCGCCGGCGGTCGCGGCGGCCAGCGCCTCCTCCACGAGGTGGTTGCGCGGCACGTACACGGGGTTGACCCGGTCCATCGCGCCGGCGTCCGGGCCGGTCGCCCGCCACCGCTCGAGCCAGGCGTCGATGCCGGCGAGGTCGAGCACCAGCCGGCGCACCGGCTCGGCGTCGCCCCGGGCCGCCGACGACAGCCGGCGCGCGAAGGACGTCAGGTCGACCTTCCCGGCCTGCAGCAGGTCGAGCAGGTCGGTGACCAGCGCGGTGGCGACGGCGTCGTCGAGTCCGGCCGGCAGGCCCAGCTTGGCCCGCCACCCGCCGAGCCACGCGGCGTCGTAGGCGGGGCGGAAGCCGCCCAGCGCGGCGACGGCGAGCTCGACCGCCTCCTCCTGCTCCTCGGCGAACAGCGGCAGCAGCGCCTCGGCGAGCCGGGCGAGGTCCCACTCCGCCACCAGCGGCTGGTTGCCGTACCGGTAGCGCCCGCCCTGGTCGACCGAGCTGTACCAGGCGTCGGCGTCGTAGCCCTCCATGAACGCGCAGGGCCCGAGGTCGATGGTCTCGCCGGACAGCGTCACGTTGTCGGTGTTCATCACGCCGTGCACGAACCCGACGAGCATCCACCGCGCCACGAGCCGGGCCTGCGCGGCGACGACGGCCTCGTACAGCGCCAGGTACCGGTTCGGCGCGTCCGCCGCGGCCGGGTGGTGCCGGTCGATCGCCTCGTCGGCCAGGCGCCGCAGCAGGTCGCGGTCGTCGGTGGCGCGCGCGTACTGCGCGCTGCCGACCCGCAGGTGGCTGGCCGCCACCCGCGCCAGGACCGCGCCGGGCAGCACCGTCTCGCGCCGCACCGGCCGGCCGGTGGCGACGACGGCGAGCGCGCGCGTGGTCGGGATGCCGAGCGCGTGCAGGGCCCGGCCGACGACGAACTCGCGCAGCATCGGCCCGACCGCGGCGAACCCGTCGCCACCGCGGGAGAACGGCGTGCCACCCGACCCCTTGAGGTGCAGGTCGCGCAGCCGGCCCGCGCGGTCGGTCAGCTCGCCGAGCAGCAGCGCCCGGCCGTCGCCGAGGCGCGGGTTGTAGTAGCCGAACTGGTGGCCGGCGTAGGCCTGCGCGACCGGCCGGGCGCCCTCGGGGACCGCGGTGCCGGTGAGCAGCCCCAGCCCGGCGGGGGTGCGCAGCGCGGCGGCGTCGAGGCCGAGCTCGGCGGCCAGGTCGTCGTCGAGGGCCAGCAGCCGCGGCTCGGGCACCCCGGCGGCCTGCCAGGGCACCGCCATCTCCGGCAGGGTGCGGGCGAACCGGTCGCCGAGGGCGACGGTCGGGGCGGCGGGCGCGGCACTCACCCCGGCCAGTCTACGAGCGCGGCGCCGCTCGGACCCCCGCCGCTCAGACCTCCGTCGCGACCCCGCGCTCGACCCACCGGAACCGCCGCCGCACGTCCTCCGGCGCCGCCGCGAGCTCCCGCTCGGCGCCCGCGCGGCCCTGCCGGAAGTGGCTCCACCCCTCGTGGTGCACCGGCACGACCACCCGCGGCGCGGTCAGCCTGGCCACCCGCGCCGCCTGCCGCCCGGTCATCGAGTACCGCAGCGGCCCGCTCACCGGGAACCGCACGCCGCCCAGGTGCAGCACGGCGACGTCGACCCGCAGCCGCTCGGCGACCTCCCGGAGCCCGCGGAAGGCGACCGTGTCCCCGGAGATCCACAGCACGCCGTCGGTCCGGCCCGGCTCCCGCAGCGCGAACCCGACGACGTCGCCGACCACCGGGCGGCTCAGCGGCGGGCCGTGCCGCGCCGGCGTGGCGGTGACCTCCAGCGGCGCCAGCCCCGGACTCGCGAGCACCGTCGACTCCCAGGGCCGCAGCCCCCGGGCGTCCCCGCCGAGCCGCCGGGCGCCCGGCGCGGTGGTCACCACCACCGGCACCCGGTCCAGCAGCGCCCGGCCGGCGTCGTCGAGGTTGTCGGCGTGGTGGTCGTGGGTGAGCAGGACGGCGTCGACCGGCAGCAGGTCCTCCGGCGTCAGCGCCGGACCGGCGGTCTTCGTCGACCCGGTGCCCCAGCCGAAGGAGTAGGAGCGACCGGGCGGGTCGAAGGTGGGGTCGGTGAGCAGCCGCCACCCGTCGACCTCGACGAGCAGCGTCGGCCCGCCGACGTGCGTCAGCCTCACTGCGCCCCGGCCGGCTCGGTCCGGGCGCCGGTGGCGTGGGCCAGCGCCCAGTCGAGGACCTCGTCGGCGATCCGCTCCCACCCCGGCTGGGCCGGCAGCAGGTGGGCGTAGCCGGGGTACTCGCGCAGCTCGGGCACCGGCTCGCCGCGGTAGTGCGCCGCGTTCGACCGCTGGATCGCCGGCGGCATGATGTGGTCCTCCCCGCCGGAGACGAACAGCAGCGGCGGGCGGGCCGGGTTGGCGTAGTCGACGTGCGCGTCCTGCGGGCCGGGCATCAGGTTGGCCAGCACCGAGTTCCACAGGATCCGGCCCGACGCCGGCACGTGGTAGCGCCGGTACAGCTCCCGGGACTCCTCCTCGGAGAACGTGTTGGTGAACGCGTAGTGCCACTGCTCCTCGGTCAGCCCGACGGCGCGGTGCCGGTTGGCCGGGTTCTTGAGCACCGCCCACGTCGAGCGCAGCTGCGACAGCGGGACCACCCGCACGCCCTCGGTGGGCGCGGAGTTGAGCACCACACCGCACGCGCCGAGCCCGCGGTCGAGCAGCAGCTGCACGATCGTGCCGCCGGCCGAGTGGCCGATCAGGACGGGCGGGCGGTCGAGGCCGCGGACCACGTCGGCGATGGAGTCGACGATCGCCGGCAGCGTCACCTCGGCCACCGGCGTCGGGTCGGCGACGAGCGCCTCGACCTCCACCTCGAAACCGGGGTAGGTGGGCGTCAGCACGCGGAACCCGCGCGCCTCGTAGTGCGCCTTCCAGTGCTCCCAGCTGCGCGGGGTCACCCAGAAGCCGTGGACGAGGACGATGGTGTCGGGGACGGGCGGCTGGGCTGACGGCGGCACGGTCATGGTCGCTCCCTCGCAGGTGGTGGCCGGTGATCGGGAGCCTGGCAGCGGGACGCCGGGCCGACCGTGCCCTGCCTGCACGACCACGGTCCCTGCCCGCACGTCCGCTGCTTCCCGGCGCGCGGCCGCTCTGCCAGGCTCGTCGCCGTCCACGGGGACCTCCGCAGACCAGCCCAGGACGGCGCCATGCTGCTCTTCGACACCGCCCCGCTGCCCCGCACCGACCGCGCCGAGGCCTTCCGCGTGGCGATGCAGGAGGCCGCCGCGCCCTGCCGCGTCGAGCACCGCGAGGACCCCGGGGCCATGGCGGCCCGGATGCAGGCGTGGCCGTACGGGTCGGTGACGCTGCTGGCCACCGACGCCACGCGGTTCCGGATGGTCCGCACCCGCCGGCACGTGTCCCGCGACGACGACGCGGTGGTGGCCCTGGCCTTCCAGCACCGCGGCCGCGGCGAGTTCGACCAGCTCGGCCACGAGCAGCACGTGCAGGGCGGGGACCTGATGCTCGTCGACATGAGCTCGCCCTACGGCTTCGGCTGCGCGACCGGCGGCGGGTCGCGGGCGGTGCTGGTCCCGCTGGACCGGCTGGGGCTGCCGGTCGACGTCGTCCGCCGGGCGACGCCGCGGCTGCGCGCGAGCCCGCTGCACGACCTGGTCCGCGACCACCTGCAGCGGCTGGCCGACGCCGCGCCGGAGCTGTCGGCCGACCCGGGCGCCGCGGCGCTGGGGACGGCGACCGTCGAGCTGCTGCGGGCCCTGGTCGTCTCGGCGGCCGGCGACGACCGGCACGGCCCCGCGGTGCGCGAGGACACGCTGGTGACCCGCGTGCGCGCGCACGTCGCCCGGCACCTCACCGACCCCGCGCTGACGCCGGCCGCGGTCGCCCGCGCCCACGGCGTCTCGGTGCGGCACCTCTACAAGGCGTTCGCGGCGGCCGGCGCGAGCCTGGAGCAGGAGGTGATCGCCGGCCGGCTCGAGGCCGCGCGGTCACGGCTGGCCAGCCCCGCGGGGCGGCACCGGCCGATCGCCGCCACCGCCCGCGCGTGCGGCTTCGCCGACGCCAGCCACTTCGCCCGCCGCTTCCGCGCGGCGTACGGGATGAGCCCGCGGGAGTGGCAGCGGGCCGCCGCCGGCTGAGCCGTCAGGGAGCGACCTGGACGACGGCCTCGATCTCGACGGCGATGTCGAAGGGCAGCTCGGCCATGCCCACCGCCGAGCGGGCGCCGCGGCCGCGGTCGCCGAGGACCGCGACGAGCAGGTCCGAGCAGCCGTCGATCACCGCGGGCGTGCGGGTGAAGCCGGGCCGGCAGTTGACCATCCCGAAGAGCTTCACCACCGAGCGGACGCGGTCGAGGTCGCCGAGCTCCGCGCGCATCGCGGCGAGCATCTGCAGGCCGGTGAGCCGGGCCGCCTCCCGCGCGGTGTCGAGGTCGAGGCCGCCGTCGCCCACCTTGCCGGCCACGAGGGTCCCGTCGGGGCGGATCGGCCCCATGCCGGACAGGTACAGCAGGTCGCCGGCCGCCTTCGCGGGGAGGTAGTTACCCGCCGGGGTCATCGGCTCGGGCAGCTCCAGGCCGAGCTCGCGCAGTCTCGCGTCGACGTCCATGCGCCGATGCTGGTCCTGCCGCCGGTCCGGCGCGAGCCCCCGCGCGCGGCCCGTGGGCCGGCGCGCCCCTCCGCTTTGCCGATCGGGCGCGGTGGGAGCACCCTCTCCCCCACCACGGGGCCAGCGACGAGGGGACGCCCATGAGCACCCGCGATGCGCACTCGATCTGGCGGCGCATGCCGGTGGAGTCGATGCACGACGAGGAGGAGCGCACCGCCGGCGGCGCGCTCGCCAAGAGCCTGGGCCTGTGGCAGCTGACCGCGATCGGCGTCGGCGGCATCATCGGCGTCGGCATCTTCTCGCTGGCTGGGCTGGTGGCCGCCGGGGACGAGAGCAACGAGGGCGTCGGCCCGGCCGTGCTCATCGCGTTCCTCATCGCCGGCCTGGCGTCGGCGGCCGCGGCGCTGTCCTACGCCGAGTTCGCCGGCATGATCCCGCGGGCCGGGTCCGCCTACACCTACGGCTACGTGGCCCTCGGCGAGGTCATCGGCTGGTTCATCGGCTGGGACCTGCTCCTGGAGTACATCGCGATCGTCGCGGTCGTGGCGATCGGCATCTCCGGCTACCTCGGGGAGCTGCTGGACAACCTCGGGCTCACCCTGCCGACGTCGCTCACCGCGTCGGCGGAGGAGGGCGGCGTCGTCAATGTCCCCGCCGTCCTGATCTGCCTGCTCGTCACGTTCATCCTCAGCCGCGGCACGAAGACCTTCGGCCGCTTCGAGCTGGTGGCCGTCGCCGTCAAGATCCTGCTGATCCTCGGCATCATCGGGCTCGGCGTGTTCTACGTCGAGGCCGGCAACTACGACCCGTTCCTGCCCTCGGGCTTCGGCCCGGTGCTCACCGGCGCGGCCACCGTGTTCTTCGCGGTCTTCGGCTACGACGCCATGAGCACCGCCGCCGAGGAGGCGGAGGACGGCAAGCGGCACATGCCCAGGGCGATCATCCTGTCGCTGGTCATCGCGATGCTGCTCTACGTCGCCGCCACCCTGGTGCTCACCGGGATGCAGGACTACCGCGACATCGACCCGACCGCCGGCTTCGCCTCGGCCTTCGAGGGCGTGGGCCTGCCGGTGATCGCCAGCATCATCTCGGTCTTCGCGGTGCTGTCGATCCTGACGGTGATGCTGACCTTCCTGCTCGGCGTCACCCGCGTCTGGTTCTCCATGAGCCGCGACGGGCTGCTGCCCCCGTGGTTCGCGAAGGTCGACCGGAGCGGCACGCCGCAGCGGGTCACCTGGATTGCCGGCGTCGGGTCGGCCGTGCTGGCCGGCGTCTTCCCCATCCGCGCCGTGGCCGACCTGACGAACATCGGCATCCTGTCGGCGTTCATCGTCGTCTGCGTCGCGGTCATCCTGTTCCGCTACACGCGCCCGGACACGCCGCGCTCGTTCCGCCTGCCCCTCATGCCCGTGGTGCCCGCCTTCGGGGTCCTCGCGTCGCTGTTCCTGATCTGGCAGCTGCCGTGGGAGACCTGGGCGCGCTTCGGGGTCTGGCTGCTCATCGGGCTGGTCCTCTACTTCGCCTACGGCCGCAAGCACTCGCTGCTCAACCCCGACAGCCCCCACCACCGCCGGCAGGCCGACGTCTGAGCGGACCGTCAGGGACGGACGGCCTGGCTCAGCCGGTAGGACAGGTCCCGCACGGCGCGGAACAGCGCGACCGGCTGCAGGTCGTCGGCGCCGAGCGTCGGCCGGAACCGCAGCTCCTCCGACACCGTGCTCGGCAGCGGGTCGCCGAGGGTGAGCCGGCCCCACCGCGCCCAGCCGCCGGCGAGCGGGGCGGCCAGCAGGTCGTAGCCGTCGCCGGCCTCCCGCGCGCCGAGCAGGACGGTGCGCCCGCTGCCGGTGCGGTAGGGCAGCACGGAGGAGAACGTGCGGCCCAGCGGCGCGGGCAGGAACACGTGCCGCAGTCCGGGCGGGCCGCCGGCGGTGTTGACCAGGAGGTCCAGCGGCCCGCCGCCGCGGCCGAGCCCGTCGAGCCGGACCGCCAGGCCGACGACGTCGGGCAACGGCTCGGGCAGCCCGGCCCCCCGGGAGATCCGGACGACGGCGTCGTGCCGGCCGGCCTCGTCGAGCAGCCGCGCGCCCCACGAGCCCCCGCCGTCGGTCTCGACCGTCGCGGCCCGCGCGGCGCCCCGCGGGTGGAACACCCGGGCACCGCGCACCGCCGTCCCGAGCGCGAGGGCCGACGACGTGAGGGCACGGGGGACGGCGAGCGGGTCCAGGGAACGGAGGGGCATGCCGACCGCCTACCCGGGCCGGCGGCCGCCGACCCGCTCGCTCAGCAGCGGGCGCGCAGCACCTGGATGCCGTCGCCGGACAGGTCGCCGAGGAAGGCGGCGCGGCCGGCCGTCGCCATGACCAGGGCCAGGGTCGGGCCGCGGACGAGCGGCCCGGCCCCGGCGGCGAACGGCCCGTCGGTGGCCTCCAACCGGAGGCCGGCGGCGCGGCCGCGCGCGGCGGCCGCCCGGTCGCCGCGGGAGGAGTAGGCGGCCACGCGGGTGAGGACGTCGATCGGTGGAGTGCCGGGGAGCCCGAGCGGCCGGCGCACGTCGGCGCCGTGCACGACCACCTCCCCGAGCAGCGCGATCCGCGGCAGCGGCGGGGCGGTGGTGCGTGCGACGACCCGCTCGAAGCGGGCCAGGGTGTCCGCGCCGGAGCTGCCCAGGTGCGCGCGCAGGTGCACCGCCACCTGCCGGTCGGGGTCGACCCGGGGGCGCAGCGCCCCGGCCAGCCAGCGGAACCCGCCGAGGCGCGCGCCGGCGGTCAGGTGGGCGAGCACCTCGCGGACGGTGAGCCCGCCGCACAGCGAGGGCGTGGCCCACCGGTCCTCGTCCAGGCCGCGCAGGTCGGCCGCCAGCGCGCGGCGCTCGGCGTGGATGAGGGGCCAGTGGTCGACCGCGGTCGTCGTCACGCGGGAGGGACCCGGGAGGCGGGCGACACTCATCGCCGTTCCTCGTCCCACCTCAACGTATAGCGCCTGCCGGGGCTTGCGGCAAGACCCGGGGAGGGGTCGAGGATCCCCGGCCGTGGCTGCACAGACTTCCCTCCCGACCAGCGCGTTCGACCTCCCCGCCCGCCTCGCCGCGAAGGCCGCCCCGGCCCTCGTGGCCGCCGACGAGGCGCACTTCGCCGCGATGGCCGACAGCCTCCGGCGCACGGTCGCCGAGCTCTCCGGCCGGCTCGACGCCGAGCGCCGCGCGCCGGGCGGGACCGGCCAGGAGGCGCTCGACCGCGACCTGGAGGTGCACCGGCTCACCGCCCGGCTGCGGACGCTGCGCCGCTTCGGCCTGGACCTGTGCCTGGGCCGGATGGTGCCCGCCGACGGCGGGGCGCCGGTCTACGTCGGCCGGCTGGGGCTGACCGACGGCGCGGGCGGGCGGCTGCTGGTCGACTGGCGCTCCCCCGCCGCCGAGCCGTTCTTCGGCGCCACCCACGCCGACCCGATGGGCCTGGCCAGCCGGCGCCGGTACCGCTGGACCCGGGGCCGGATCACCGACTACTGGGACGAGGTGTTCACCCCCGACGGGCTCGAGGGGCACGCCGCGCTCGACGACCAGTCGGCGTTCGTCGCGAGCCTCGGCACCAGCCGGTCGCCGCGGATGCGCGACGTCCTCGGCACCATCCAGGCCGACCAGGACGCGATCATCCGCGCCGGCTCCCGCGGGGCGCTGGTCGTCGACGGCGGCCCGGGCACCGGCAAGACCGTCGTCGCCCTGCACCGCACCGCCTACCTGCTCTACGCCGACCCGCGGCTCGGGCACCGGCGCGGCGGCGTGCTGTTCGTCGGCCCGAGCCGGCCCTACCTGACCTACGTCGCCGACGTGCTGCCCGGCCTCGGCGAGGAGGGCGTGCGCACCTGCACCCTGCGCGACCTGGTGCCCGAGGGCGCCGCCGCCGTCCCCGAGCCCGACCCGGAGGTGGCCCGGCTCAAGGCCGACGCCCGGATGGTGGCGGCGGTCGAGCCCGCGGTCCGCCTCTACGAGGTGCCGCCGGCCACCGGCACCGACGTCGTCACGCCGTGGGGCGACGTGCGGCTCGACCCGGCCGACTGGTCGGAGGCGTTCGCGGCGGCCGAGCCGGGGTCGCGGCACAACGACGCCCGGGACCGGGTGTGGGAGGCGCTGCTCGACGTCCTGGTCGACAAGCTGACCGAGGAGACCGACGAGGACGACGACGGCGACGACGAGGACGACGACCAGTTCGACGCCTACGGGCTCGGGCACTCCGACCCGCACGCGCGGTACCGCCGGGCGCTGGCGGGCAACCGCGAGCTGGTCGGCGCGTTCGGCCGGGCCTGGCCGCTGCTCGAGCCGGCCGACCTCGTCGGCGACCTGTGGTCGGTGCCGGCCTACCTGCGGCGCTGCGCGCCCTGGCTGACGCCGGAGGAGGTCGCGCTGCTGCAGCGCCCGGACCCGGCCGCGTGGACGGTCGCGGACCTGCCGCTGCTCGACGCCGCCCGGCAGCGGCTCGGCGACCCGGCCGCGGCCCGGCTCCGCCGCCGGCGGGAGGCCGAGGTGGCCGCCGACCGCGCCCGGATGTCCGACGTCGTGGAGCACCTCATCACCACCGACGACTCCGACATGGGCGTGATGTCCATGCTGCGGGGACAGGACCTGCGCGGCGCCCTGGTCGACGACGCCGCGCTGCCCGCCCCCACGCCCGACGCGCTGGCCGGCCCGTTCGCGCACGTCGTCGTCGACGAGGCGCAGGAGCTCACCGACGCCGAGTGGCAGATGCTCCTGCTGCGCTGCCCGTCGCGGAGCCTGACCGTGGTGGGCGACCGGGCGCAGGCACGCCACGGGTTCGCCGAGTCGTGGGAGGAGCGGCTGGCGCGGGTCGGCGTCCCCGAGGTGTCGGTGGCCTCGCTGACGGTGAACTACCGGACGCCGGCGGAGGTGATGGCCGAGGCCGAGCCCGTCATCCGGGCGGCGCTGCCGGACGCGAACGTGCCGACGTCGGTCCGCAGCAGCGGCGTCCCCGTCTCGCACGGGGCGGCCGCGGAGCTGTCCGCGGTCGTCGACGGCTGGCTGGCCGCGCACGCCGAGGGCACCGCGTGCGTGATCGGGGCGCCGGGGTTCCGCGGGAGCGAGCGGGTCCGGTCGCTGACGCCGGTGCTGGCGAAGGGGCTGGAGTTCGACCTGGTGGTGCTCATGGACCCCGACCGCCTCGGCACCGGGGTCGAGGGCGCGGTGGACCGGTACGTGGCGATGACCCGCGCGACGTCGCGGCTCGTCGTCCTGACCTCGCCCATCAACCAGGGTTGACGGGTACTTGTCATCAACCTAGGTTGATGGACATGGCCGAGCTGCAGTCCCTCCCGGGTCCCGAGGACCCGGAGGCCGCCCTGGCCGCCGTCGTGGCCCTCCGCCGGCTCGCGGGCCGGCTGGAGTCCGCGGCGGTGGCCGAGGCGATCGGCCAGGGCTGGACGTGGGCCCAGGTCGGCGAGGCGCTGGGGATCAGCGGCCAGGCCGCGCACAAGAAGTTCGCATCCGAGGTCCGCGCCCGGCGCGGCTCCTGACCGAGAGGACAGACCATGGGGCTCCTGACCGCCGTGCGGGACGTGCGCACGATCGAGCAGCTGCTGACGACGGCCGAGGCGGAGGCGCGGGCAGGCGGGGAGGACGCGCCGGGCGCGGAGCACCTGCTGCTGGCCGCGACGACGCTGCCCGACGGGACCGCCGGCCGCGCGCTCGCCCGGGTCGGCGTCGAGCCGCAGCGGCTGCGCGCCGCCGTCGAGGAGGCGCACGCCGGCGCGCTGGCCGCCGTCGGGATCGAGGCCGGGCCCGCCCCCGCAGCGCCCGCGCTCCAGGCGGCGCCGACGGGCGCCTTCCGCTCGACGCCGCAGGCGCAGCAGGTGTTCCAGGACGCCGTCGCGCTGGCGAAGGCCGGGCGGGGCGGGCTGACCGGCGCGCACGTCGTCGTCGCGACCGCCCGGCTCGAGCACGGCACGGCGGCCCGCGCGCTGGCCGCGCTCGGCGTCGACCGCGACCGGCTGCGCGCGGCCGCGGAGGCCGAGGCCGGGATCGGCTGAGCCGGCTCAGAGCTCGGCGAACCCGCGGGCGGCGAGGGAGACGGCGAGGGCGGTCATCACGGCGGCGATGACGCCGTCGAGGACCCGCCAGGCGGCGGGGCGGGCGAACACCGGGCGCAGCAGCCGCGCGCCGAACCCGAGCGCGGTGAACCAGACGACGCTGCCCAGCCCCGCCCCCGCCGCGAACGCCCACCGCTGCTCGCCGTAGGTGGAGGCCGTCGACCCGAGCAGGACGACGGTGTCGAGGTAGACGTGCGGGTTCAGCCAGGTGAGCGCGAGGCAGGTGCCGACGGTGACCGCGAGGCCGGCGCGGATCCCGCCGGCGTCGGGCAGCAGCGTCCCCGGCCGCAGCGCCCGCCGGGCGGCGAACGCGCCGTAGCCGAGGAGGAAGGCGGCGCCGGCGAAACAGACGACGGGCACCAGCCAGGGCAGCCGGTCCAGCGCCGCACCGGCTCCGGCGACGCCGGCGAGGATGAGGGCGAGGTCGGACAGGGCGCACACCGCGACGACGGCGGCGACGTGCTCGAGGCGCAGGCCCTGGCGCAGGACGAAGGCGTTCTGCGCGCCGATCGCGACGATCAGGCCCAGGCCCAGCGCGAGTCCGGAGGCGGCGGCGAGCAGGGCGGGCGTCGTGGGCACGTGCCCGACGCTAGGAAGTGCCGCACCACGGGTCCAGCTAAGGATCCTGTTGCACCGTTAGCCTCGCTGTCCGTGGAGCTGGACCTGGCGCAGCTGCGGGCACTGGACGCGACGGTGCGGGGCGGGACGCTGGAGGCGGCGGCGCGGGCGCTGCACGTGACGCCGTCGGCGGTGAGCCAGCGGCTGCGCGCGCTGGAGGTGGCCACCGGCCGGATCCTGCTCGTGCGCAGCAAGCCGGTGCGGGTGACCGAGTCGGGGCAGGCGGTCCTGCGCCTCGCGCGGCAGGTCGACCTGCTCACCGCCGACGTCGCCCGCGAGCTCGGCGACGACCCGGCGACCGCGGCCGTCCCGACGCTGCCGGTGGCCGTCAACGCCGACTCGATGGCCACGTGGGTGCTGCCCGCGCTGGCGCCGCTGGCCGGGGAGGTCTGCTTCGACCTGCACCGCGCCGACCAGGAGCACACCAGCGCCCTGCTGCGCGCCGGCACGGTGATGGCGGCGGTGACGGCGGAGGCCGAGCCGGTGCCCGGCTGCACCTCCACCCGGCTCGGCTCGATGCGCTACCGGCCGATGGCCGCCCCGCCGTTCGCGCGGCGCTGGTTCCCCGACGGGCTCACCGCCGAGGGCCTGGCGCGGGCGCCGGTCGTCGTCTTCGACCGCGAGGACGAGCTGCAGCACCGGCTGCTGCACGCCTGGGCCGGCAGCGACGCCACTCCCCCGCTGCACTTCGTGCCGGCCTCGGCCGACTTCGTCCGCGCCGTCGCGCTCGGCCTCGGCTGGGGCATGGTGCCCGACCTGCAGGCGCGCGACCTCGACGCGCAGCTGACGGACCTCGACCCGTCCGCCGCCGTCGAGGTCACCCTGTACTGGCAGCAGTGGAAGCTGCGCTCGGCGACGCTCGACCGCGTCCGGGAGGCCGTGCTCGCGGCGGCCGGGCGGGAGCTGGACCACCCCTAGGGTCGGGCCCGTGATCCGCGTCTGCTTCGCCGGGGTGACCGGCTGGACCGCACCGCCCGTCCTGGCGGCGATCGATGCCGCCGAGGACCTCGAGCTCGTCGCCGGGGTCTCCCGGTCCGCGGCGGGCCGGGCGCTGTCGGAGGCCACCGCCTCGACCGCCGAGGGCCTGGTGCACGCGACCGTGGCCGGCGCGCTCGCCGCGGCCGAGGTCGACGTCCTGGTCGACTACACGAGCGCCACCGCGGTGCGCGGTCACGTGGAGACCGCCGTCGCCGCCGGGGTGCACGCCGTCGTCGGCACCAGCGGGCTGACCGCCGCGGACTACGCCGACCTCGACCGGCTCGCCCGTGACCGCGGCGTGGGCGTGGTCGCCGCCGGCAACTTCTCCCTGCAGGCCGCCGTCCTGCAGCAGGCCGCGAAGCTCGCCGCCGCGCAGCTCGACCGCTGGGAGATCGTCGACTACGCGAGCGCCGGCAAGCCCGACGTGCCGAGCGGGACCGCGCGCCAGCTCGCGGAGGCCCTCGGCGAGGTGCGGGCGCCGCTGCCCGCCGTCCCGCTGGCGGAGCTGCACGGCCCGGTCGAGGCCCGCGGCGCGGACGTGGCCGGCAGCCGCGTGCACTCGGTGCGGCTGCCGAGCTTCGTCGTCAGCACCGAGATCGTCTTCGGCGGCACGGGCGAGCGGCTGGTCATGCGGCACGACACCGGCGAGTCGCCGGACCCCTACGTCGCCGGCACGCTGCTCGCCGTGCGCCGGGTGGCCGAGCAGCCCGGCGTGCGCCGCGGGCTCGACACGCTGCTGTTCGGCTAACCCGCGGCGGGCAGCCGCACCGTGACGCGGAGGCCCCCGCCGGCGCGCGGCGTCAGGGTGAGCGCGCCGTCGTGCGCCGCGGTCACCCGCTCGACGGTCGCCAGGCCGAGGCCCACGCCCGCGTGCCCGGTGCGGACGCGCCGGCCGCCGCGCTGGAACGGCTCGGTCAGGGTGGCGACCAGCTCGGGTGCGAGCTCCTCGCCGGTGTTCTCGACCGTGAGCACCACGGCGCCGGGACGCGCCGTCGTCGAGATCCACACGCAGCCGCCGGGCACGTTGTGCACCACCGCGTTCTGGACGAGGTTCGCCGTCAGCTGCAGCAGCAGGGCGGGCGAGCCGCAGGCGGAGGCGACCTCGCCGGCGGTCTGCACCTGGACGCCCAGCGACTCCGCCAGGGGCAGCAGCGTCTCGGCCGCCTCCTCGACGAGCAGGGACAGGTCGACCCGCTCGCGGTCGGGCGGGCGGTGGTCGGCGCGGCTGAGCAGCAGCAGCGCCTCGGTGAGCTCGATGGCTCGGGTGTTCACCTCGTGCAGCCGCTCGACGAGGACGTCCGGGTCGCGGCCGGGGTCCTGCCGGGCGACGTCGAGGAGCGTCCGGGTGATCGCCAGCGGCGTGCGCAGCTCGTGGGAGGCGTTCGCGGCGAACCGGCGCTGCTCGGCGACGTGCGCCTCGAGCCGGGCGAGCATGCCGTCGAAGGCGTCGGCGAGCTCGCGGAACTCGTCCATCCGCCCGGGCAGCGCGATCCGGTGCGACAGCGAGCCGGTCGCCGCGGTGCGGGTGGCCTCGGTGATCCGGGTCAGCGGGGCGAGCACCCGGCCGGCGAGGAACCAGCCGCCCGCGAGGCCGACGAGCAGCAGGAAGGCGAGGGCCGCGGCGGCCCGCGGGACGAAGGCACGCTCGAGGTCGGAGCGGTTGGGGACGAACAGCCCGGGGCCGCGTCCGGGACCGCCGCCGGTGACCAGGACGGCGTCGGGCACGTACCGGAGCAGGAAGACCCACACGACCGCCAGGAGCAGGGCGCCGGTGAGGACGACGAGGCCGGCGTAGCTGAGGGTGAGGCGCAGGCGGACGCTCGGGCCGGGCGCCCGGGTCACCGGCCGCCTCCGGCCGGGGCCTCGATCCGGTAGCCGACGCCGGGGACGGTGGCGATCAGCCACGGCTCTCCGAGACGCCGGCGCAGCGCGGAGATGGTGATGCGGACGGCGTTGGTGAAGGGGTCGGCGTTCTCGTCCCAGGCGCGCTCGAGCAGCTCCTCGGCGCTGACCACCCCGCCCTCCGCGGCGACGAGCACCTCGAGGACGGCGAACTGCTTGCGGGTCAGCGCGACGTAGCGGCCGTCGCGGAACACCTCGCGGCGGAAGGGGTCCAGCCGCAGACCGGCGATCTCCCGCACGGGCGGCCGGTGGTGGGCCCGCCGGCGGTCGAGCGCGCGGAGCCGGAGCACGAGCTCGCGCAGCGCGAAGGGCTTGGTGAGGTAGTCGTCGGCGCCGAGCTCGAAGCCGGAGGCCTTGTCGTCGAGCCGGTCCGCCGCGGTGAGCATCAAGATCGGCAGGCCGCTGCCCGAGGCGACGATGCCCCGGGCGATCTCGTCCCCGGAGGGGCCCGGGACGTCGCGGTCGAGCACGGCGACGTCGTAGGTGTTGACGGCGAGCATCTCGAGGGCGGCGTGCCCGTCGCCGGCGACGTCGGCCGCGATCGCCTCCAGGCCCAGCCCGTCGCGGATGGCGCCGGCCAGCACGGGCTCGTCCTCGACGATCAGCACGCGCATGCGGCGAGGGTAGGGAGCGGGGGCGTATCGCCGGCGTATCCACGGCGGCATACGCCCCGGCAACAGGCCCGCGCCTTTGCTGCGGGGCATGCCCGCTCCCCTGCTCCGCCGCGCCCGGCCGCTGGCCGCCGTCGCCCTGGTCCTGGCCGCCGGCTGCGCGGTCGCCGGTCCCACCCCGTCCCTCCGGCACAGCGGGAGCCCGCCCGCTCCGCCGGTGGGCGTCACGGTGGACGACGGCGTGCTCCCCGACGGCGCCGGCGTCTTCGACGACCGGTACCCGGCGGTGTCCCGGCTCGACGCCGAGCTGCTGGCCGCCCTTCGCGCGGCGGCGTCGGCGGCCTCCCGCGACGGCGTGGAGTTCGTCGTCACCAGCGGCTGGCGGTCGCCGGAGTACCAGGACCAGCTGCTGCGCGAGGCGGTCGACGAGTACGGCTCCCTGGAGGAGGCGGCCCGCTGGGTGGCGACGGCGGAGACGTCGGCGCACGTGACGGGAGACGCAGTCGACGTCGGGCCCACGGACGCCATGTCGTGGCTGTCGCAACACGGCGCGGACTTCGGGCTGTGCCAGGTCTACGGCAACGAGCCGTGGCACCACGAGTTCCGACCGGCCGCCGTCGAGGACGGCTGCCCGGCCCCGTACGCGGACCCCACCGAGGACCCCCGCATGCAGCCGTGAGCAGCGGCTAGAAGCTGCCGACGGCCAGCGCGGTCGTCGCGGCGAAGGCGGCCAGGGCCACCGGCCCGACGGCGAGCGCGGCGGCTCGCGCCCACGGCGGCCGGCTCCGGGCGGCGAGGACCACCAGCACCAGCCCGACGACGAGCAGGACGCCCTGCAGCACCCACCCCGCGGTCAGCCAGGTCTGCGCCGTGCTGCAGGGCCGGCAGCCGGTCACCGTGCAGCTGTACGTGTTCGTGCAGTTCGTCATGACGCCGAAGGACGCGCCGAAGCTGCCGAGCGTGGCGAGGAACAGGGCCACGGCGAGCGAGGCGACGCCCAGGAGGCGCTCCACTAGGCCGGGATGACGGGCTGGGCGAGGAGCACGCGGTCGAGCATCGCAGCCGGACGGCCCGCCGGACATCGACCGTCGGGCGTACACGGCCGGACGCCGCCCCGCGGCTGCTCTTCCCATCCGCTGCTGTGACGGGTACAACTGTACGGACATCTTGTACGCACAACCGATGGCGCAGGGCTGCGCCCCGAGGAGTGCTCCATGAGTTCCCCCGCCTCCGCCCCCGAGCGGTCCCGGGTGCCGCTGTTCGCCACGATGAACCGGATCCCGGGTGGGCTGATGCTCATCCCGCTGGTGCTCGGCTCGGTGATCGGCACCTTCGCCCCGGACGCCCTCGGCATCGGCAGCTTCACCACCGCGCTGTTCCAGGACAGTGCGCTGCCCCTCATCGCGCTGCTGATCTTCGCGACCGGCACCCAGGTCACCCTCCGCACCAGTGGCCCGGTGCTGGCGCACACCGGCGTCATCCTGCTGTTCAAGAGCCTGATCCCGGCCGGCCTGATCGTTCTGCTGGGCCTGGCCGTGGGCATCGACGGCTTCTGGGGGCTGTCGATCCTCGGCCTGCTGGCCGCCTTCGACAACAGCAACGGCGGGCTGTGGCTCGCCTTCACCGGCAAGTACGGGGACAGCCGCGACCGCGGTGCCTACATGGCCTCCGCCATCAACGACGGCCCGTTCTTCAGCCTGCTGTTCCTCGGCGCCTCCGGCCTCGGTGACATCCCGGTGCTCACGCTCGTGGCGGCGATCGTGCCGTTCCTGCTCGGCGCTCTCGTGGGCAACCTCGACCCGCAGTGGCGCGAGGTGCTGCGCCCGGTGCCGAACATCGTCATCCCGTTCTTCGCCTTCGCCCTGGGCACCGGCATCGACCTCGGCGCGGTGGTCACCGGTGGCATCGGCGGCATCGCGGTCGGCGTCGCCGTCGTCCTGATCACCGGCTCGCTGGTCTACATCGGCTACCGGTTCGTGCTGCGGCGCGGGCGCAAGGCCGGCATCGGCTTCGCGTCGGCGACGACGGCCGGCAATGCCATCGCCACCCCGGGCATCGTCGCGGCCGCCGACCCCCGCTTCGCCGAGTTCGCGGGGACGGCGACGGCCCAGGTGGCGGCCTCCGCCCTGGTCACCGCGATCCTCGCGCCGATCGTCGCCTCCTTCGTGCTCAAGCGCGCCGGCGGGCTGACCACCGAGGACGAGGTGGGCGTGCCGGTCGCCACCGTCACGGAGCCCGCCCACGAGGCGCCCGACCGCGGTGCCCCCGGTCCCGACACCCCCGGTCCCGACCCGTCCGGCCCCGGCGGGAGGACGACGGGGGACGGCCGGTGAGCCGCACCGGTGTCGTCGCCGACGACCTGACCGGCGCCACCGACACGTCGGTGCAGTTCGCCCGCCAGGGCTGGCCGACGCTGCTGCGCCTGCGCCCCGGCGCCGACCGACTACCCGCCGACGCGGTGCTCGCCGAGTGCACTGACGCCCGCGCCCTGGGCGACGAGGCCGCCCCGGTGACCGGCGCGGCCGTCATGCGGCTGCACCGGTCCGGCGTCGAGCGGCTGTATGTCAAGGTCGACTCCACGCTGCGCGGCTCGGTCGCGGCCCAGGTCCGCGGCGCCCTGGAGAGCTGGTCGGCGGTGCGCCCGGCCGCCTTCGCCGTCGTCTGCCCCGCCTACCCGGCGATGGACCGCGTGGTCACCGACGGCGTCGCGCTGGCCGGGGGGCAGCTCCTGGAGGAGGGCCCGGCGGGACGGGACCCGGTCACCCCGGTGACCACCTCCCGGCTCGACGAGCTGCTGCCCGGCTCCGTGCACGTCCGCCAGCCCGCCGACGGCGACCCGGCCACGCTGGCCGCGGCGCTCGCCGTGGCCGGCCGCGACGCCCGGGTGGTCACCGTCGACGCCCGCGACGACGCCGACCTCGCCCGCCTCGCCGACGCCGTCGACCGGGTCGGCCCCGACGCGGTGCCCGCCGGCTCGGCCGGGCTGGCCGGGGCGCTGGCCGCCCGCTGGCGCCCCGCGACGCCGGCTGCCGACGGCGGCGCACCGCCGTCCGGCGAGCGGCCGGTCCTGGTGCTGGTCACCTCCCTGCACCGCACCGCCCGCGAGCAGGAGGCCCGGTTGCGCCGGGTATACGACGGCGACCTGCTGCACCTGGCGCCCACCGCGGCCGACCTGGCCGACGAGGCGGCGTGGGCGGCCTGGGTCGAGGGCGCCGTCCCCTCCGGCCCGGTGCCGGACCTGACCGTCGTCACCGCCCCGGAGGAGCGCGCCGCCGGGGCGCGCGCCGACGCGGTGGCTGCCGCGCTGGCCGGGCTGGTCGCCCGGCTGCACGCACACCGGCCGTACGCCCGGGTGGTGGTGACCGGCGGCGACGGCGCCCGGGCGCTGGTGGACCGGTGGGGCTGCACCGGCATCGAGGTCCTCGGCGCGGTCACCGAGGGCGTGCCGCACGGCCGCCTGGTCGGTGGGGACGCCGACGGGCTGCCCGTCACCACCAAGGCCGGCGGCTTCGGCGACCCGGACACCCTCGTCCGCGCCGTCTCCCCGGCCGGACGACCCTGAGCCCGCACACGAGGAAGAGGACAGTCATGGACAAGCCCACGCTCGCCGTCACCATCGGCGACGTCGCCGGCATCGGCCCGGAGATCACCGCCAAGGCCCTGCTCGGGCACGACGACCTGCGCGCCGAGTGCGTGCCCGTGGTCGTCGGCGACGTCGGCGCGGTGCGCCGGGCCGTGCAGGCCGTCGGGGGCGACCCGGCCGTCGTGCGGCCGATCGACGACCCGCGCGCCGCCACGAACGAGCCCGGCACCGTGGAGGTCGTCCAGGTCGGCGACCCGATGCCCGAGGTCCCGCTCGGCCGGCTCAGCGAGGTGGCCGGCGACGGCTCCTACCGCTTCGTCGTCGCCGCCTGCGACCTGGCGAAGTCCGGGGCGGTCGACGGCATCGTGACCGCGCCGCTGAACAAGGCGGCCATGCACTCGGCCGGCCACGCCTGGCCCGGGCACACCGAGCTGCTCGCGCACGAATTCGGCGTGGAGAACTTCAGCCTCGTCCTGTCGGCCGGCGACCTCTACCTGTTCCACCTGACCACGCACGTCTCCCTGCGGCAGGCGATCGAGGCGGTCACCCCGGAGCGCACGCAGGCGGTGCTCCGGCTGGCCGGCGCCTTCACCCGCGCGCTGGGCAAGCCCGACGCGGAGGTGGCGCTGGCCGGGCTCAACCCGCACGCCGGGGAGAACCGCATCTTCGGCGACGAGGACGCCGACGTGCTGGCCCCGGCGGTCGAGGCCGTGCGCGCCGACGGGGTCAACGCCGTGGGCCCGCTGCCGGCCGACGCGCTCATCCCGGCGGCCGTCAAGGGCAAGTACGAGATGGTCGTCGTCTGCTACCACGACCAGGGGCACGCGCCGTTCAAGGCCGTCTACGGCGACGACGGCGTGAACATCACCGTGGGCCTGCCGGTGGTGCGGGTGTCGGTGGACCACGGCACCGCCTTCGACATCGCCGGCCAGGGCATCGCCCGCGAGGGCAGCCTGGTGCTGTCCTGCCGGCGCGCGGCCGCACTCGCCCGGGGGTGGGACCAGGTCTGGCAGACGGCGCAGGCCTCGGCCGCCCAGCTCGGCGCCTAGGCTCGCCACCCGTGCCGGGTCTCGACCGGGCCGCCGGGCGGCCGCTGCACGTGCAGGTGGCGGACGCGCTGCGCGCGCAGATCCGCGACCACCGCCTGCCGCCGGGGTCCCCGCTGGACGGCGAGATCGTCCTGCAGGAGCGCTTCGGGGTGGCCCGGTCGGTGGTGCGACAGGCGCTGTCGACCCTGGTGGCCGAGGGGCTGGTCGAGCGCAGCCGCGGGCGGGGCAGCATGGTGGCGCCCGCGCGGCAGCACCACCGGCTGGTGCAGCGCGCCAGCGGGCTCTACGCCCAGATGGCCGCCGAGGGCCTCGAGGTCACCACCGAGGTGCTGTCGCTCGACGAGGAGCCGGCGGCCTCCGCCGAGGACCGCTGGCTGGGTGGGGACCGGGTGCTGCGGCTGGAGCGGCTGCGGCGGGTGGACGGCCGGCCGCTGGCCCGCATCCGCACCGCCCTGCCACTCCCCCGCTGCGCCGGCCTGACGGCCGAGGAGCTCACCGACGCCTCGCTGCACGAGGTGCTCACCCAGCGCTTCAGCGCCCGGCCGACGAGCGGGCGGCGGCAGGTGCGGGCGGTGGCCGCCGACGTCGACCTCGCCCGGGAGCTGGAGACGCGGCCGGGGGCTCCCCTGCTGCTGCTCGAGGGCCGGACCCAGGACCAGGACGGCCGGCCGCTCGAGGTGTTCGCCACCTGGCACCGCGCCGAGGACATCGCCTTCGACGTCGACCTGGAGGCCGGCCCGGCGGACCCGTCCGGCTCTCCTCCGCCCTCTCCTCCGCCCGGCCGGGAGGGCCTACGGGAGGCCGCCGAGCAGGCCCAGCTGCTGGCTGACCGCCTCCGCGAGCTGGCCGACCGCGAGCCCTGAGGCCGGCAGGCTCCGGTCCGCCTGTTGGCCGATCACCGACGGGTAGCGTCGGCGCGGAACGAGGAGGCTCCATCGCCACAGACCGTGGACGCGACGCCGACGCCCGTCTCGACTCCCCCGCGCAGGGCGGGGAGACGACCGACGGGGAACCGGCCGCCCAGCTCACCGACGCCCAGATCCCGTCACACCAGGCCGTCGAGTGCCCCGAGTGCGGCGCTCCTACGTCGGCGCGAGCGCTGTCCTGCTGGGGGAACTGCCGCGCGTGCCGCACGGCCCAGTCCCGCCTGACCGACCCGCTCCGCTGGTGACCGGCGCCGTCACCCGTGGATCCCGGGCGCCCCGACCTCACGCAGGTCGGTGACCGCCAGGACCCGGCCGGTCGGGTAGAGCTCGATCTCGGCGTCCTCGGTCGCCGCCGCCATCACCGTCAGCCAGCCGGCGGGCCCGAACCGGACGACCCTCCGCACCAGCTCCAGTTGACGGGACGGATCCGCCGGGTCCTGGACCGACGCGGGCCTGGTAGAGGTGCCGGTCATTGACGGTGGTGATGTCCATCGGCCGAGCCTCCTCCGCGGGGTGCCTGCGCGACACCTGCGGCGGACAAGGGGACCCGCCGGACCTGAAGGCGCAGATCAGGCGGTGGGCGACGGACGAGTCGGCCTGTACGCCGGGGACGGATCCGGGGATGTTGATCACTGATGGCTGAGGCTTGGTTGGGCCTCTGACCTGCGCATTCACCTTCGACTGTCGCTTGCCGTATTGGACTGTCCGTGGGCCTTCTGCGGACTTAGTGCGGACTAGCGCCAGGTCTGGGTGGCTCGACAGCAGCTGGGTGCAGGTGTCCCTGAAGGCGGCTTCAGGGACACGGGGCACAGGTCCCGCGCGTCGGCCGGGCACCCGGCGGGCTCCTGGCTCAGGAGGCGTGTAGCAGGCGCGCCACCCGCGCGACGAAGGCCTCGTGCGACGTGCCGTTGCGTTGTTCCGCTGTGAGGGGATGACCGTCCTCGACGAGTTCAATGTGCGGGCGCTCGCCGACCGGCTGCGTGTGGACTAGCACGTGCAGTCCGAGCGTCGGTTCGTCGAAGACCGGGAGGTTGTTGGCGAGTTGACCCTGTGCTGCCGGCATCGACTCCCTTCCGGGCGTCTCCCAAGCCTCTGCCATCTGAACGAGGTCGTCGCGCGCGACCGAGACCCAGAGGCCCCACTGGAAAGGCTCGTCCAATCCCGCGACGGGTACTCGGACGAGCCCCCGAACGAAGAACTCTTCGTCGCGGATGACGCACATGTCGCTGCTCAGCTCGCAGCCCTTGACCCGCCACAGTTTCCGCGACCAGGCGTCCGGGCCTGCGATGTGGAATGCCTGCGGCAACTCGCGGTGCCACCCACCGCAGACCGAGCAGTGGAATCCCGTCGCACCATCCGCGGGCGGGTCGAGACGTGCCGGTCTCCGGCCACTGCGACGACGCAAGAAGCTCACGGCGCGATAGTCCCCGACCAGCCGTCGCGCAACTGCTGCGCTCCGAGTACGTGTCGGCCTCATGGGAGGCATCGACACCAGACGCCCCACATGCTGGCTTCCAGTCGACCGGCAACGTCCCCAAGTGGGCCGCTTGAGGACACCCGGTCGGCTCGCCCCCGGGGCGGCTTTAGCGGCGGCCAGTGTCAGCCGATCCTCCCTGTGCCAGTCAGCGCCACGATCTGAGCAGGCGCTACCACTCCACAGTCCAGGCGGCGGAGTCGGTGACTACTTAACGGGCTCTCGGGCGCGAGCCCGGCAGACCCTCGAGACATCCCTGCGTAGGGGTGACGCAGGACTTGCGCTGGGATGCCCGGATGTGAAACCCTGCGTTGACCCGACCGTCAACCGTAGGAGAAATGCCGTGGAGCGAAGCGTTCTGATGCCAGTCCCCCTGTCACTCGTCGGTCGCGTGGCCGACCTCCTGGACGAGTACGACTTCCAAGCAGGCAGAGGAGGGCTGGCTGGGACCCTCGAAGGCGACCGCGTCTTCGTCCCCCAGCAGGGTCCGTGGACTGCCGAGGAGATCGGCCGACTCGCCGGCCGCATGGTGGAGCGCAAGTACGACCTCGTCGTGGACCTGATGGACCTGGCGGCTGCCAAGGGGGACTGGGTCGTCCCCCCTGTGGAGCGAGCGGAATCCCCTTACCACGTTCGAAATCAGCTCAGCGCCATGACGAAGCTCATCAAGCGAGACTTCGACGGCCGCAGCTACTGGCCGATGGAGTGGAAGCGCCGAGAGGACGGGGTGTACGTCTACCGCACCCTGCCGGAGATTGCCGCTTGGTGGCAGGCGGCCCGCAACGAGCAGTCGGCCGGTGCGAGGTGAGCAGACGGGTCATCCTCACGTGTCCGGCCTGCTTCTCGGCTGACGACGTCGCCGCGAAGAGGGCTCCAGATGGGTTCGGCTTCCTCTACAGCTGCACGAATGTGCGACGCCATGATGACCTCCAGTCGGCCGTCTGGCATGCAAATCCCGAGTCTGACGCGCGTTCCTCTGCTGCTGGGGACGGTGTGCTCGATGACCTCTATGACCCACTAGTGGCTGTGCTGAAGCCTGGTGAGCCCTTTCTTGAGCACGGCATCATCGAGGCCCGGCTCCGACAAACCGCGTGGGACGTGTTTGCGCGCCACGTCGACGAGATGGGCCACGTGGCGTTCGGCGACATCAGAAACACCGCCAGCAACCGCATTGGAATGGCTCTCGGGCAGCTCCGCAGCCGGGGCATCGTCGTGGACAAACGCCTTCCGGGTACCGGCGCATGGAGCTACAACACTGACATCGGCTTTTGGGCTCTCGCCCCGGCAGAACCTGGTCGGCCAGTGCAGACATGGGTTGACTACGCCGCTGCTACCAGCCGTAGCCCTGACTTCACCAACGAGGACAGGTTGGGCCTAACTAGCCGTCGTCAGGGTGTGCATTACCCGTGGCAGGCGGACTGACCCTAAGGCCGCCTTCAGGGACAGCTCGGTCCACCGATCCGCCGACTCGGGGAGTCGTCTTGAGCCCTGCGCAACCCGACTTCACGCCTCACCCAGGGCCCGCAGCTCGCACTGGAGACACGCGAGATCGAGAGGGACACACCTCATGCACTCGGCGTCCAGGAACTCGTTGCGACGGGTTGGGAACGCCTGGGCGGGGCGACTCAGCCGCGTAAGCGACCGCTTGTCAGGAGAGGGCGGGCGGAACGGCCAAGCTCATCCGCCGCTGTACGAGAGCAAGCAGCCCTTCGAGGTCGTCACGGGCAGCCTGCACCGGATCAACCTCACGGAGCCCAGTCGGTGTCCGCTCGATCCGGGCGATGACCTTGTCCTTGCCGCGCCGCACGAACAACCGGTCCTGCGCGACGTCAGCCCACCACGACAGCTGCAGGGTCGGGACGGACGACGGCGCCCACCACGCTGCCCACTCAGGGCTGTCGAGCCGGTCGAAGAGATCGTGCAGGGTCCGCCAGTAGAGCTCGGGGACGTCGTTGGTCGGTCCACCGCCGATGCCCAGGATCCGGCGCTCCGCCGGATCGGGGACCACTAGGAGGACCGTCTCCTCAGGACCGTCTCTCTCAGCAGAGCGACGGTCGGTCTCCACGGGTTCCGGGGTGGACGACGGCTCCTCGACCGCAGCGTCCGGCCGCCCCGGCAGTCCCGCCGACTGCAGCACCGTGAGCCGCGGGGCGCCACCCACTCCCTCGTCGACGGCGACCGCACAGGACCCGGCGTCGTCGCCGAAGGGGTCGACGCACGGCACCACCTCGAGGCGATCGGCGGCGGACCAGCGGAGCGTCCTTGCCGCGCGTCGGTAGCCCTCCACGGTCGTGAAAGCGACCTGCTCCGGTGACGCGGCGCGCTTCGTGCCGTCTCCGTCGGTGACTTCCAGGACCAGGCGGCCGAAGCCGTCGGGCATCGTCCGGAAGACGCAACGTGCGCGCCAACGCCGTCCGGGCGAGGACTTCCATTCGCTTGCCCAGGTGAAGACGAAGTCGGCGTCGATGACCGCCTGTCTCGCGGCTTCCAGGGCGGACGGGTCCAGGCCGCGGAAGGACGCTAGACCCCGGGCTGCGGCGTGGACCGCTTGCAGGACCACTCGACGCTGCACAGCCAGCGCTAGATCCGCGAAGCCCGGGACCACGCGGACGGCAGCCGACTCGAAGCCTTCCCACACGCGGTCGGTGAAGGTCGGGGACACGACGACGGTCCGGCGCGGATCCACGGGCACCCGCACCAGCCGGCCGTCGGTGTCGATGAAGATGCGCAGGGTCGAGACGGTGTGCGGTACGGCGTCGTCGCCGAGAGATGCGCTGTAGGCGTCGCAGATGCCGCGCGAGACCTTCGCGAAGGCATCGCCGTCCCGGTCGTGCTCGTGCCACCGCGTGCCCCACCACCCGGACGTCGGGTAGACCTCCACGGTCCGGAAGTACGGCACCAGCACCCCTCAAGCGGCCTATCAGCGACATGAGCAGTCTCGCGGACCGACCGCCCGCCATCGCCGCAACCGACGCCTCGACACCCCCGTACGGGCCATTCGCACCGGTGGGTCGCGTCCGCAGCCGGCTGGAGCCAGGACCGCCCTCCCCTGGTGGTCCGTCGACGCATCAGGTCGGACTGCAGGAGCACTGGAGAAGGTCGAGAGACGTTCCTCGCCTCGCTGAGGCTTTCCACAGGGCCGCGCGGATCCACAGATCCTCGCTCAGCCGGCCTCACTGAGATGGGACAGCGCTAGGTCCGGGACGAGAGCGGCAACTGGGTCGCTCCATCCCACTCGAGGAGTGCGACGTGGCCAGCATCGCCCGCCGCCCGGACGGAACCCACCGCGCACGCTTCTGCGACGCAGCCGGCCGGGAGCACGCCCGGCACTTCAAGCGGAAGGTCGACGCCCAGCGGTGGCTCGACGAGATGACCGCGGCGATGGTCACCGGCCAGTACGTCGACCCCGCGGCGGGCCGGCTGACCGTCCGCGAGTACGCCGAGCAGTGGCGGGCTGCTCAGGTGCACCGGCCCAGCACGGCCGCACATGTCGAGACGATGCTGCGTCGGCACGTCTACCCGACGCTCGGGCACAAGCGCCTCGCCTCGGTCCTGCCGAGCGACGTCCAGACACTCGTCAAGCGGTTGTCGGCCGACCTCGCGCCGGCCACCGTCGGCGTCGTCCACCGCATCCTCGCCGCGGTCTTCAAGGCCGCCGTCCGGGACCGCCGGATCGTCGCCTCGCCCTGCGAGGGCACCCGGCTGCCGAAGGTGCACCGAGGCCGCATCGAGCCGCTGTCCTGGGAGGCCGTCCAGGCGCTCACCGACGCGATGCCCGACCGCTACCAGGCGCTCGCCACGCTGGCCGCCGGCACCGGCCTCCGGCAGGGCGAGGTGTTCGGCCTCACGGTCGACCGCATCGACTTCCTCCGCCGCCAGCTCACCGTCGACCGGCAGCTGGTCACCATCCCCGATCGCGCTCCGTATCTCGCGCCGCCCAAGACCCAGGCGTCGGTGCGCGTGGTCCCGCTCCCCCAGGTCGTCCTCGACGCCCTGGCGGCCCACCTGGCGGAGTGGCCGGCCGACGAGCTGGTCTTCACCACGGAGCTCGGGGCGCCCATCCGCCGGACGGCCTTCTCCGCCCGCGTGTGGCGGCCGGCCGTGCGGCGGGCCGGCCTCAGCGGCGTCACCTTCCACTCGCTGCGGCACTTCTACGCCAGCCTGCTCATCCGGCACGGCGAGTCGGTGAAGACCGTCCAGGCCCGACTGGGCCACGCGTCGGCCGCCGAGACGCTCGACACCTACAGCCACCTGTGGCCCGACTCGGACGACCGGACGCGCGCCGCCGTCGACTCGGTCATGCGCGGATCTGCGGACTATGTGCGGACTGAGCACCCCCTCTGACCGTGTATGTGCTGGTCAGAGGGGTGCGACGGACGAGTCGGCCTGTACGCCGGGTTCTGTCCTCGGGCGCCTCGCGGCCTCCCGATGGGCGGTCATCCATCTAGGCCCGCCGTTGCCGGCGGGCTCGAGCGGTCCACCCGCAGGCATCGGGCGGGCAGCCCTCGAACGCCTGCGCAGGACGGCGGTCGCCCGCCGTCCCTTCTCGACCTTGCTCCGGGTGGGGTTTACCGAGCCGCACCGGTCACCCGGTGCGCTGGTGGTCTCTTACACCACCGTTTCACCCTCACCAGCCGCGTCTCCGGAGAGGCGCTGCTGGCGGTCTGTTCTCTGTGGCACTGTCCCGCGGGTCACCCCGGGTCGCCGTTAACGACCACCCTGCCCTGTGGAGCCCGGACGTTCCTCGGCGACGGGGTCTCCCCCGCCGACGCGACCGCCCGGCCGACTCGTCCGTCGTGCCGGCCAGTCTACGGGTCGCCGCCGGGTCAGTTCTCCGGCTCGTGCAGCGGCTCGTTGCCCCCGCCGACGACGACCGGCCCGGCACCCGAGCCCCACTGCCAGCCCGCCACCTCCGGCAGGTCCTCGCCGTGGGTGCGGATGTACCGCTTGTGCTCGATCAACCGGTCCCGCAGCCGGTCGCGCAGGTGGGCGCCGCGGGAGCGCAGCCGCGGCACCCGGTCGATCACGTCGATCGCCAGGTCGTAGCGGTCGATGCCGTTGACCACGCACATGTCGAACGGCGTCGTCGTCGTGCCCTCCTCCACGTAGCCGCGCACGTGGATGTTGCCGTGGTTGGTGCGCCGGTAGGTCAGCCGGTGGATCAGCCACGGGTAGCCGTGGTACGCGAACACGACCGGCCTGTCGGTGGTGAAGTACGCGTCGAACTCGGCGTCCGACAGGCCGTGCGGGTGCTCGCGGTCGTCCTGCAGCCGCATCAGGTCGACGACGTTGACCACCCGCACCCGCAGGTCCGGGAAGGCCGAGGTGAGGATCTCCGCGGCCGCGAGCGTCTCCATCGTCGGCACGTCGCCGGCGCAGGCGAGGACGACGTCGGGCTCGGCGCCGGCGTCGGTGCTCGCCCACTGCCAGATGCCGATGCCCTTGGTGCAGTGCTCGACGGCGGCGTCCATGTCGAGGTACTGCAGCGCCGGCTGCTTGCCCGCGACGATCACGTTGACGTACTGCCGGGTGCGCAGGCAGTGGTCGGCGACCGACAGCAGCGTGTTCGCGTCCGGCGGCAGGTACACCCGGATGACGTCGGCCTTCTTGTTGACGACGTGGTCGATGAAGCCCGGGTCCTGGTGGGAGAAGCCGTTGTGGTCCTGCCGCCACACGTGCGAGGTGAGCAGGTAGTTCAGCGACGCGACCGGCCGCCGCCACGGGATGTCGTTGGTCGTCTTCAGCCACTTGGCGTGCTGGTTGACCATCGAGTCCACGACGTGGATGAACGCCTCGTAGCAGGAGAAGAACCCGTGCCGGCCGGTCAGGAGGTAGCCCTCCAGCCAGCCCTGGCACAGGTGCTCGGAGAGCACCTCCATGACCCGGCCGTCAGGCGCCAGGTGGTCGTCCTCGGGCTCGCGCCGCGCCATCCAGGTGCGGTCGGTCGCCTCGAGCACCGCGCCGAGCCGGTTGGAGTTGTTCTCGTCGGGCGCGAAGACGCGGAAGGTCTGCGGGTTGCCGCGCATGACGTCGCGGAGGAACTCCCCCAGCACCCGGGTGGCCTCCACCGCGCCGGTGCCCGGCTCGGGCACGGGGACGGCGTAGTCGGCGAACGCGGGTATCCGCAGCGGCTGGAGCAGCAACCCGCCGTTGGCGTGCGGGTTGGCGCTCATCCGGCGCGTGCCCTCCGGGTGCAGGTCCCGCACGGCCGGGACGGGCGCACCGGCGTCGTCGAACAGCTCCTCGGGGCGGTAGCTGCGCAGCCACTCCTCGAGCACCCGCCGGTGGCCGTCGTCCTCCCGCGCGTTGGCGAAGGGCACCTGGTGCGAGCGCCACGAGCCCTCGACGCGGTGCCCGTCGACCTCCGCCGGCCCGGTCCACCCCTTGGGCGACCGCAGCACGATCATCGGCCAGCGCGGCCGCTCCGCGGCGCCGCCCTCCCGGGCCCGCCGCTGGATGTCGGCGATCGCGTCGAGGCAGCGGTCGAGCGTCGCGGCGAACTGCTGGTGCATGAGCGCCGGGTCGTCGCCCTCGACGACGTACGGCGTGTGCCCGTAGCCGCGCAGCAGGGCGTCGAGCTCGTCGGGCTCGATGCGGGCCAGCACCGTCGGGTTGGCGATCTTGTAGCCGTTGAGGTGCAGGATCGGCAGCACCGCGCCGTCGCGGGCCGGGTCGACGAACTTCGTGGCGTGCCAGCTCGCGGCCAGCGGCCCGGTCTCGGCCTCGCCGTCGCCCACGACGGCTGCGACGACGAGGTCCGGGTTGTCGAAGGCGGCGCCGTAGGCGTGCACCAGGGCGTAGCCGAGCTCGCCGCCCTCGTGGATCGAGCCGGGGGTCTCGGGCGCCACGTGGCTCGGGATCCCGCCGGGGAAACTGAACTGGGTGAACAGCCGCTTCATCCCCGGCTCGTCCTGCGACACGTCGGGGTAGACCTCGCTGTAGGTGCCCTCCAGCCAGGCCGACGCGACCGGGCCGGGGCCGCCGTGGCCGGGGCCCATCACGTACATGCAGTCGAGGTCGCGCGCGGCGATGGCCCGGTTGAGGTGCGCGTAGACGAAGTTCAGCCCCGGCGTCGTGCCCCAGTGGCCGAGCAGCCGCGGCTTGACGTGCTCCGGGCGCAGCGGCTCGCGCAGCAGCGGGTTGTCCATGAGGTAGATCTGGCCGACCGACAGGTAGTTGGCCGCCCGCCACCAGGCGTGGATGCGGGTCAGCTCCTCCGGGGTCAGCGGCCCGGCGCCGTCGGTCGCGGCGATCTCCTCGCGCGTGCTGGCCTCGGTCACCGTCGTCCTCCCGGGGGTGGTCGCGCTCGACGCCCCCACCCTGGCGGACCCCCGGGCGCGCCGCAGTCCGGCCCGGGGTGTCCGCTCGGCGAACACCCGGCGACGGGAGCCTCCCGGTCCACCGGAACTCCCCGGTCCCCGTTGCCGGGTCCCGCGGGCCTCCCTACGGTCGACCCGTCCGGACGGCCGTTCCGCCCCAGCCGGGGTGATCCGCCCGGACGCCGCCGAGTCGCGGACCACGCCTGTGGCCGCGAGCCGGGGACCCACCGCGTCACCGGGGTGAGTCCCACCGCCCGGTCCTCCCGGGAGGTGGGTAGGGCGACATCCCCGCCCGAACCCGTCAGCTGACCCGGTAGGCGGCCACGGGAGAAACGGAGAGCCGCGACACGGGGAGCGCCGTCGGCGCCTGCCCCGACGCGCCCCGCCCCCAGACACCTCGCCGTGGCCCGCGCACCCGCGCCGGCCGCCGCGCCTCCGGGATCCGGACCCGACCGGCCTCCGCACACGCCCGCCCGGGCTGCCGCGCGCCGTCCCGGACCCCGTGCCCTCCCCTGCCCCGGGGCGGTCCCCTGCCGAGCAGACGGCGGGACCGCGCGGGGCCACACGACAGGAGCTCTCCTCGTCATGCGCAGACACGCCCTCCGCCGCACGCTCACCGTCGGCACCGCCACCGTCGCGATCTGCCTGGCCGGCCAGTCGGCCGCCTCCGCGGACCGATCCTGGGACGGCGACCGTCCCGACCGGGGCGGCTGGTCCGAGCACTGGTCCGGCCGCGGCGACGCCGTCCCGGCACCCGCCCCCGCTGCCGCGCCGGCAGCGGCTCCCGCACCGGCGGCGGCTCCCGCACCCGCGCCCGCCGCCGCGGCGGCCACCGCCGTCGTCGCCGTCGCCACGGACCTCACCGGGGCACCGACCCCGACGTCGACCGCCTACAGCGCCTGGGCGCCGCACGTGCGGCCGGCCGTCGCGGAGGTCACGCAGGCCTTCGCGGTGTCCACCGTCCTGACCCGGCCCGGGCACTCCCCCACGCAGGAACTGGCCGCCGACTTCATGGTCTACGCCGACGCGGCGAAGGGGCACGCGGTCGCCCAGTTCGTCATCGACAACGCGGCACGGCTGCGCGTCGAGTACGTCATCTGGCAGCAGCGGATCTGGCTGGTCGGCGGGTCCGGCTGGCAGGCCATGGCCGACCGCGGCTCGCCGACGGCCAACCACATGGACCACGTCCACGTGAGCTTCCTGCCGTGACGCCCGCCTGAGGGGTGGACGGCCGGCGCGCTCAGCCGGCGTACAGCGCGAAGCCGGTCCTGCGCCGGCCGTCCACCTCCGGCGTCGCCATCTCGACCTGTCGCCGTGCCTGCTCCTCGACCGGGTCGTCCGACAGCGCCTCGAGGTAGCGGCGGTGCTCGGCCAGCGAGGCCACCGCCCGGTCGACGACGTCGGTGACGTCGACGGCGTGCGTCGCCCCGACCGGCGTGGCGACGGCGACCCAGCGCACGCCCCGCCACGGCTCCTGCCCGGCGAGCTCGGGGAAGATCCACTCGTTGGCGGCGTCGCCCACCGCGTCGATCACAGAGCGGCCGAGCGCCCGGTGGTCGGCGCTGTTCCAGTACGCCGGGGCCACGCCCGGCGGCGTCCACGTCTCGCCGAAGTGCATCGTCACCACCAGCTCCGGCCGGTGCCGGCGGATCGCCGCGGCCAGCGACCGGCGCAGCTCCAGCCCCTCGACGAGCCGGCCGTCGGGGAACCCGAGGAACTCGACCTCCGAGACGCCGACCACCGCCGCCGACGCCCGCTGCTCCCGCTCGCGCAGCGGCCCCGCCTCCCCCGGCGGCAGCCCGGCGATGCCGGCCTCCCCGCGGGTGGCCAGCAGGTACCGGACGTCCCGCCCGGCGTCGGTCCACGCGGCGACGGCGGCCGCGCTCCCGTACTCGACGTCGTCGGGGTGGGCGACGACGACCAGCGCGCGCTCCCAGTCCGTGGGGAAGGGCTCGGTCACGCCCGGCCCCGGGCCACCCGCAGCGCCGCGCCGATCATCGGCGCCTGCAGCGGCAGCCGCAGCACCCCGGCGGCCAGCAGCGCCGGCCTCCCCCGCGCGATGCGGAGGTGGTGCAGGTGCGCCGGCACGAACGACGCCAGCAGCCCGGCGGCGGCCCAGCCCCCGGCCCGGCGGGTGGGCGGCGCGGCCAGGAGCGCCGCGGTGGCCACCTCGGCCACCCCGCTGCCGAGCACCCAGGAGCGGGCGTCGCCGAGCTCCGGGGGCACCAGCCACTCGTAGGTCCGCGGCCGCACCAGGTGCAGCACGCCGGATCCGCCGAGGGCGGCGGCCAGCCAGGTCGCCGGGGCGGGGAGGCGCATGGCGCCACCGTAGGCTCCCGCCCCGTGTCCGCCGCCGACCTGGTCATCGCCGCGGCGGTCTCCCTGCTCGCCGGCGTCATCAACTCGATCGCCGGCGGCGGCTCGCTGATCCTCTTCCCCACCCTCGTCGCGCTCGGCCTGCCCACCGTGGCGGCCAACGTGACCAACTCGGTGTCGCAGTGGCCCGGCTACCTCGGCGGGATGCTCGGCTTCCGCCGCGAGTACGCCGGCCAGCGCGGGCGGCTCGTGCGCCTCGGCGTCGTCGCGGTGCTCGGCGGCACGGCCGGCAGCGTGCTGCTGCTGACCACGCCCAGCGAGGCCTTCGACGTCGTCGTGCCGGTGCTCGTGCTGCTCGCCAGCCTGCTGCTGGCGGTGCAGCCGCTGCTCACCCGCCGGCTGCGCGACCGCGACGACGGCGCCGTGCGCGACCCGTGGTGGCTCTACGTCGCGCTGTTCCTCGCCACCGTCTACGGCGGCTACTTCGGCGGGGCGCTCGGCGTCATCCTGGTCGGGGTCCTCGGGACGGCGCTGCACCGGCTGGCGCTGGCCAACGCGCTCAAGTCGGCGCTGTCGGCGGTGACGGCGACGGTCACCCTCGTCGTCTTCGGGCTGTTCGGGCCGATCGCCTGGGAGGTGGTCGCCGTCGCGGCGCCGGCCAGCCTGGTCGGCGGGTTCGCCGGCGCGCGGATCGCCAGCCGCATCCCCGCGACGCCGCTGCGGGTGCTCATCGTGGCCTTCGGCGTCGCGGTCTCGGTCTACCTGTTCACCCGCATCTGAGGTGACCGACCCGGTCGCGCTCGGCACCGCCGGCGTCGTGCTGGCCGCGACCCTCGCGGCGGCCACGGCCGGCACCCGCCGCGTGCCTCCGGCGGCGGTCGCCGTGGTGGGCGCGGTCTACCTGGTGGCCGTCGGCGCGGTCGGCTTCGCCGCGGCCGAGACGGCGGTGCGCGGGGTGCTGCCCACCGTGGCGTTCCTCGTCGTCGTGCTGGTGCTCGCCGACCTCGCCGACCGGGAGGGCGTGTTCACCTGGGCGGCCGCGGCGACGGCCCGGCGGGCGGGGCGGTCGGCCGGCGCGCTGCTCGGCCGGGTCGTGCTGCTCGCCGCCGGGGTGACGGCGCTGCTCAGCCTGGACGCCACGGTCGTCCTGCTCACCCCGGTCGTGCTGGCCACCGCCGCCCGGATGGGGCTGCCGGCGCGCCCGCACGCCGTCGCCACCGGGCACCTGGCCAACTCCGCGTCGCTGTTGCTGCCGGTGTCGAACCTGACCAACCTGCTGGCGTTCTCCGCGAGCGGGCTGTCGTTCCTCGCCTTCGCCGGGCTGATGGCCGGCCCCTGGGGAGCCGCGGTCGCCGTGGAGTACCTGGTGCTGCGGCGGCTGTTCCGCGCCGACCTCGCGGTGCCCGTCGCGGCGCCCGTGGCCGAGGTGCCGCCGGCGCCGCGGGCCGCCCTGGCGGTGGTCGGGCTGACCGCGCTCGGCTTCGGCGCCGCCTCGCTCGCGGGCCTGCCGCCGGTGTGGCCGGCCGTGGCCGGGGTCGCCGTGCTCGCCGTCCGGCTGGCGCGGGCCGGGCGGCTGCGGGCGGCCGACGTCGTGACCGCCGCCGACCTGCCGTTCGCGCTGTTCGTCTGCGGGCTCGCGGTGGTCGTGCAGGCCGTCCTGGGTGCCGGGCTCGAGCAGGGGCTGGCGCGGCTGCTGCCCGACGGCGAGGGGCTGGCCGAGCTGCTCGCGGTCGCCGTCGTCGCCGCGGTGCTGGCCAACGTCGTCAACAACCTGCCGGCCACGCTGGCGCTGCTGCCGGTGGCCGCGGCCGTGGGGCCGGGTGCGGTGCTCGCCGTCCTGGTCGGCGTCAACGTGGGGCCGAACCTCACCTACGCCGGGTCGCTGGCCAACCTGCTGTGGCGCCGGGCCCTCGGGGCGGAGGCGCCGTCGGCGGCGCGGTTCGGCGCGCTCGGCCTGGCGACGGTGCCGCTGACGCTGCTCGCGGCCACCGTCGCCCTCTGGCTCATGGTCAGGTGATGGAACGGCCGCCCTTCAGGGTCCCGCGCCGAGCTTGCGAGGCGTGCGGGGAAGGGTGGTCCTTCATTCGCCGCCGCGGCCGGGCTCGCCGATGGCGACCATCGCCTCGACGGCACGGCGGGCGCGGGCGGCGGTCTCCGGGTCGACGTCGATCGCGCCCTCGCCGGTGCGCAGCGTGTGCAGCAGCTTGGCCGGGGTGATCATCTTCATGTAGCGGCAGGCGGCGCGCTCGTTCATCGGGATGAACGCCGTCCCGCTGTTGAGCGCCCGCAGCTGGTGCAGGATGCCGACCTCGGTGGCCACCAGCACCTGGCCCGACGAGGTCCGCGCCGCGGCCTCGACCATGCCCCCGGTGGACAGCACGCGGGTGCGGTCGGCGGGCAGGTCGCCGTGGCTGACCAGGTCGAGCACCGAGGTGGTGCAGCCGCACTCGGGGTGCACGAGGATCTCCGCGTCCGGGTGCGCGGCGATCTGCGCGCGCACGTCGGCCGGGCTGATGCCCGCGTGCACGTGGCACTCCCCCGCCCACACGTGGATGTTCTCCCGCCCGGTCACGCGCTTGACGTGCGCGCCGAGGAACTGGTCGGGGCAGAAGAGGATCTCGCGGTCCTCGGGGATCGAGCGAATGACGTCGGCGGCGTTCGACGACGTGCAGCAGATGTCGGTCTCGGCCTTCACCGCGGCGGTGGTGTTGACGTAGCTGACCACGACGGCGCCCGGGTGCTCGGCCTTCCACTCGCGCAGCTGCTCGGCGGTGATCGAGTCGGCCAGCGAGCAGCCGGCCGCGTGGTCGGGCAGCAGCACCGTCTTGTCCGGCGAGAGGATCTTCGCGGTCTCGGCCATGAAGTGGACGCCGCAGAAGACGATCTCGCGGGCGTCGGTCTGCGCCGCGACCCGCGAGAGGTAGAGCGAGTCGCCGGTGAAGTGGGCGACGTCCTGGATCTCGGGCACCTGGTAGTTGTGCGCGAGCACGACCGCGCCGCGCTCGTCGGCCAGCCGGCGGACCTCGGCCGCCCAGGTCTCGTACTCGGCGGGCGACAGGGTGCGCTCGTCGCCGGCGACGGCGGGGGTGGCGGGCGCGATGGTCGCGGTCACGGGGCTCCTCGGAGATGCGGGGGGCTCATCGTCCCCGTCCCGCCGTCGGAGGCCGGACCGGGGTGCGCCGGGTACAACGCCGGCCGCCCCGGCCCGCTTCCCGCTCACCGTCGGACGGCAGCGCCGGTCGTCAGCCCCGGACGTCGAACGACAGGAAGGTCACCCGGCTGCCCTGCACCACCCGCGGGTCCTCGAACGCGATCTCCGGCGGGCCGCCCGCGCCGAAGTAGGGGCGGCCCGAGCCGAGCACCACCGGGACCTGCGCCAGCACCACCCGGTCGACCAGGCCCGCCCGCAGCGCCTGCCCGCCGACGTCGCCGGCGGTCACCGTGACGTCCCGATCGCCGGCGATCTCCCGGGCGCGCTCCACCGCCGCCGGCACGTCCGGCGCGAAGGTGAAGGGCGCGGTGCCCCGGTGCGGCCAGTCGTCGGCCGGCCGGTGCGTCACGACGACGACGTGCTCGCCGTTCGGCGGCACGCCGCCCCAGCCGTCGGTGATGTCGAACAGCCGGCGGCCGCAGACCATGACGCCCACCCGGCCGGCGAACTCGCGCAGGAACTCCGCCGTCGGGGCGGTCACCCGGAACGGCCGGGCGGGGTCGCTGAAGGTCAGCTCCACGTCCCCGTTGCCGTACCAGTCGAACAGCGGCCCCGGCATGTCGTCGTCGCGGCCGACGAACCCGTCCAGCGAGACCGCCGCGAACAGCACCACCGCGCCCATGGCGCACCTCCTGCGTCCCGGCTCCCCGGCGGAGCCGCTGGGGGTCAGACCGCGCCGCCGTGCTCAACTCGTCGGTTGAGCAAGCGAGGTGAGGCCGGACACACCGCCCCCGGACCTACGATTCCCGCGCCGCACCGACCTCAGCCAAGGGACTCCCATGCGCCGTCGCCCCCTCCCCCTCGTCCTGGCCGCCGCCACCACCCTCGCAGTCGTGGCCTGCGCCCCGCAGGAGGAGTCGACCGACGCCGGCGCCTCCTCCGGCGGCGGCTCGGCCACCACCGGCGCGTGCACGCCCGACGAGCTCGACACCCTCGAGCCGGGCACCCTGACCATCGCCACCGACCAGCCCGCCTACGAGCCGTGGATGGTCGACGACACCCCGGAGAACGGCGAGGGCTTCGAGTCCGCCGTCGCCTACGCCGTCGCCGAGCAGCTGGGCTACGCCGAGGACGACGTCACCTGGACCCGCGTGCCGTTCAACGCCGCCATCCAGCCCGGCCCGCGGCCCTTCGACTTCGACATCAACCAGTTCTCGATCACCGAGGAGCGCCGGCAGGCCGTCGACTTCTCCTCGCCGTACTACACGGTCAGCCAGGCCGTCATCACCACCGCCGGCTCCGCGGCCGACGGCGCGGCGAGCCTCGACGAGCTGCGCGGCCTCCGCCTCGGCGCCCAGGTGGCCACCACCAGCCTCGACGTCCTCACCACGGTGATCGACCCCGAGTCCGACCCGGTCGTGTTCAACACCAACGACGACGCCAAGCTCGCGCTGCAGAACGGCCAGGTGGACGCGATCGTCGTCGACCTGCCGACGGCCTTCTACATCACCGCCGCCGAGCTCGACAACGGCGTGATCGTGGGCCAGATCGAGGACTCGGGCGAGAGCTCCACGGCCGAGGGCGACCAGTTCGGCCTGCTCCTCGCCAAGGACAGCCCGCTCACCGACTGCGTCAGCCAGGCCGTCGACGCCCTGCGCGAGGACGGCACGCTCGCCGACCTCGAGCAGCAGTGGCTCTCCGACGTCGCCGACGCGCCCGTCCTGTCCTGAGCACCGTCCTCCCCGGCGGGGCGCTGCCCCCGCCGAGCGCGCTCGAGCTCGAGCGCCGGGCCTGGCGCACCCGCCGGGCCCGGCGCTCGACGCTGGTCGCGCTGGCCTCGACGCTGCTGTTCGCCGTCGTCGCCTACCTCGCGGTCACCCGCTCGCCGGGCTGGCCGCGGGTGCAGGCCACGTTCTTCTCGCCGTCGGCCGCGCTCGACGCGCTGCCGGAGATCGCCGAGGGGCTGCTGGTCAACCTGCAGGTGCTCGTCGTCGGCGGGCTGCTCGTGCTCCTCGTCGGGCTCGGCACCGCCGCACTGCGGACCCTGCGCGGGCCGGCGTGGGCGCCGCTGCGGATCCTCGCCACGGTCTACGTCGACCTGTTCCGCGGCATCCCGCTGATCATCGTGCTGTACCTGGTCGGCTTCGGGTTCCCCGCGCTCGGCCTGCAGGGCGTGCCGACGTCGCCGTTCGTCCTCGGGACGGCGGCGATCGTGCTCGTCTACTCCGCCTACGTGGCCGAGGTGTTCCGCGCCGGCATCGAGTCGGTGCACCCCAGCCAGCGCGCCGCCGCCCGCTCCCTCGGGCTCACCCACCGCCAGACGATGCGGATCGTGGTGCTGCCGCAGGCGCTGCGCACGGTCACCCCGGCCCTGCTCAACGACTTCGTCGCGCTGCAGAAGGACGTCGGCCTGATCTCCGTGCTCGGCGCGATCGACGCCGTCCGCTCGGCGCAGATCCAGGTCGGGCAGACCTTCAACTTCACGCCCTACGTCGTCGCCGGGCTGCTGTTCGTGCTGCTCGCCGTCCCGTCGGCCCGGCTGGCCGACGCCGTCACCGCGCGGGCGCGCCGCCGCCAGCAGAGCGGGTCGCTGCTGTGAGCGTCCTCGAGCTGCGGAACATCGTGAAGGCGTTCGGGTCGAACGTCGTGCTGCGCGGCGTGGACCTCGCCGTCGACGAGCACCGGGTGGTGGCGCTCATCGGCGGGTCGGGGTCGGGCAAGTCGACGCTGCTGCGCTGCGCGTCGCTGCTGGAGACCGTCGACGACGGCCAGGTGCTGCTCGACGGCGAGGACGTCACCGACCCGCGGGTCGACGCCGACCGGGTGCGCCGGCGGATGGGCGTCGTCTTCCAGGCCTACAACCTCTTCCCCCACCTGTCGGTGCTCGACAACGTGACGCTCGCGCCGACCGCCGTGCACGGGCGGCCGCGGGCGGAGGCGGTCGAGGAGGCGCGCGGCCTGCTGGCGCGGATCGGGCTGGCCGACAAGGCCGCCGAGTACCCCGACCGGCTGTCGGGCGGCCAGCAGCAGCGGGTGGCGATCGTGCGCGCGCTCGCCGTCCGCCCGCGGGTGCTGCTGCTCGACGAGGTGACCAGCGCGCTGGACCCCGAGCTCGTCGGTGAGGTGCTCGCGCTGGTGCGCGAGGTGGCCGGTCAGGGCATGACGATCGTGATGGCCACCCACGAGATGGGCTTCGCCCGCCAGGTGGCCGACACGGTGGCCTTCCTCGACGGCGGGGTGCTGCTGGAGTCCGGCCCGCCGGCGCAGGTGCTCGGCGAGCCGGAGCACCCGCGCACGCGGCAGTTCCTCGCCCGGGTCATCGACGCGGGGCGCCTGTAGTTCCTGGCGGCGGTGCGGTCCGGAGGACCGCGGTGTCACCGCAGGTGCGCCGTGTCGTTGACGACGCGGACCGAGGTGCGGCCGTCGGAGCTCCACGCGACCGTCGACAGCGACGCCGCCTCGAGGAACACCCGGTGCACCACCTCGTCGCCGACGCCGAGGCCCGCGGCGAGCATCAGCTTGATCGGCGTGACGTGGCTGACCAGCAGCACCGTCTTCCCGGCGTGCCGCTCGAGCAGCCGCGCCCGCGCCCGGGCCACCCGCCGCGACACGTCGGCCACCGACTCGCCGCCCGGCGCGGCCACCGTCACGTCGGACATGAACCGGCGCGCGGCCAGCGGGTGCCGCTGCTGCGCCTCGGCGCCGGTCAGCCCCTCGAGGTCGCCGAAGTCGAGCTCGACCAGGTCGTCGTCGAGGTCCACCGGCAGGCCGAGCGCGCCGGCCACGACCTCGGCGGTCTCCCGCGTCCGGCGCAGCGGCGAGGCGACGACGACCTCGATGCCGAGCTCCTTCGCCCGGACGGCGGCCGCCTCGGCCTCCGCGCGCCCGGTGGCCGACAGGGGCAGGTCGTTGCGGCCGCTGTAGCGGCGCTCGGGGGTGTGCTCGGTGCGCCCGTGCCGCAGCAGGTGCGTCACCGTGGTGACCGGCGGCGCGGGCTCGGCGGCCGGCTGGACGTCGTCCTCGACCACGGTCGGCTCGGCGGCGAGGTCGCGGTGCACGGGCCGGCCGTCCATCGCGCTGTTGGCCAGGGCGTCGGCGGCGCCGTTCTGCGCGCGCGGCACCCAGGTGTAGCGGACGCTGCCCAGCCGCCGGGCGATCTCGCGGGCCTGCACGGCCAGCTTCTGCATGTCGGGGTGCTTGATCTTCCAGCGCCCCGACATCTGCTCGACGACGAGCTTGGAGTCCATCCGGACCTCGACGTCGGCGCTCGCGTCCAGGTCGAGCGCCGCCTGCAGCCCGGCCACCAGCCCGCCGTACTCGGCCACGTTGTTGGTCGCCCGACCGACCGACGCCGCTCGCTCGGCGAGCACCCGCCCGGTGTCGGCGTCGCGCACCAGGGCGCCGTAGCCGGCCGGCCCGGGGTTGCCCCGCGAGCCGCCGTCGGCCTCGACGACGAACCGCCTGCTCACAGCCCGGACTCGGCGGTGCGGACGAGGATCCGGCCGCAGTTCTCGCAGCGCACCACCTCGTGCGGGTCGGCGTTGCGGACCGCGGCGAGCTCGCGGCCGTTGAGCTCGATGCGGCAGCCCTGGCACTGGCGGGCCTTGAGCATGGCCGCGCCGGTGGTGCCGGTCTGGGTGCGGATGCGGTCGTACAGCGTCAGCAGCGGGGCCGAGATGGCGGCGGCGACCTCGTCCCGAGCGGCCTGGTGCCGCGAGGTCGAGTCGGCGATGTCGGCCAGGGAGTCGTCGCGGAGCTGCTCGGCCCGCTCGCGGTCGGCGACGGCCGAGGCCCGGCCGGTCTGCGCGGCGACCAGCGCGGCGTCGGCGGTCTCCCGGCGCTCCATCAGCTCGAGCACCTGGTCCTCCAGGTCGGACTGCCGCCGCCCCAGCGACTGCAGCTCCGACTGCAGCGAGGTGATCTCCTTCGGCGTCGCCGCCCCGGAGTCGATCCGGGACCGGTCGCGGTCGGCGCGCTGCCGGACGGTGTCGACGTCGCCCTCGAGCCGCTTCTGCTCCCGGTCGAGGTCGCGCACCTCGGTCTCCGCGCGGACCTCCGCCTCGGCGAAGGTCCGCTCGGACTCCAGCGCGGCCTCGACGGCGGCCGTCTCCGGCAGTGTCCGCTTCCGGTGGGCGAGCTGGGTGAGCGCGACGTCCTCGTCGGCCAGCGCCAGGAGCTTCTGCTGCTCGAAGTGGTCGGCCTTCACCAGGACAACCTACCGGGGCTCCGCCCCGTCCCCTGGCCCTCGGCCCCCGTGCAGGGTCCCGCCGCGAGCCTGCGAGCGGTGGGGGGCACGGGGGTCCTTCGACTTACCTGCGGGCGGTCTCCCCTCCCGTCGCTCCGGGCGGGGCGGACTCCAGCGGGTCGGGGAGCTCGCGGAACGTCGGGTCCTCGCGCTCGGCGGTGTAGTCGGCCGGCGCCGTCGCGTCGACGCCGTCGGACACCTTCATCGCCCGCAGGACCACGGTGACGAGCACGGCCACCAGCAGGTTGGCCAGCAGCGCGAGCAGCCCGGTGTAGACGCTGGAGGCGCTGTCGAGGCCGAGCTTGGACAGCGCGAACGACGAGCCGCCGAAGTGCTCGCGGACGACCGTGCCGTCCGGGCCCAGGCGCGGGATGTTGTAGAGCATCAGCAGGCCGGAGGCCATGCCGGCGAACCAGCCGGCGATGAGCCCGCCGCGGTGCAGCCAGCGGGTGTAGAGGCCCAGCGCGACCGCGGGCAGCGTCTGCAGGATGATCACGCCGCCGATGAGCTGCAGGTCGATGGAGAACTGCGGGTCGATGAACAGGATCGCCGCGACCGCGCCGAACTTGACCACCAGCGAGACGATCTTGGCGACCTGCGCCTCCTGCCGCGGGGTGGCGTCCCGCTTCAGGAACTCCTTGTAGATGTTGCGGGTGAACAGGTTCGCCGCGGCGATCGACATGATCGCCGCCGGCACCAGCGCGCCGATGCCGATGGCGGCGAACGCGACGCCGGCGAACCAGCTCGGGAACATCTCCTGGAACAGGACCGGCACGATCGTGTTGCCGTCCTCGCCGATCGGCGTGACCCCGGCGGCGATCGCCATGAAGCCCAGCAGCGCGATGAAGCCGAGCGCCAGGCTGTAGACCGGCAGCGCGCTCATGTTGCGCTTGAGCACGTCGCGGTTGCTGGCGGCCAGCACGCCGGTGAGCGAGTGCGGGTAGAGGAACAGCGCCAGCGCCGAGCCGAGGGCCAGCGTCGCGTACCCCAGCTGCCCGGTCGCCGGGAGGATGACCCCGGCGCCGGTGCCGGCGGAGAACTTCTCCTCGGCCGCGCCGAAGATGGCGTCCCAGCCGCCCAGCTTCACCGGGATGACGATGACCGCGACGATGATCGTCAGGTAGATCAGCGTGTCCTTGACGAACGCGATGAGCGCCGGCGCCCGCAGCCCGGAGTTGTAGGTGTAGAGCGCCAGGATCACGAACGCGACGATCAGGGGCAGCTCGCCCTCGACGCCCATCGCCTTGAGGATCGCCTCGATGCCGACCAGCTGGAGGGCGATGTAGGGCATCGTCGCGACGATCCCGGTGAGGGCGACCAGCAGCGCCAGGCCCGGGGAGTCGAACCGGGCGCGCACGAAGTCGGCCGGGGTGACGTAGCCGCGCACGTGGCTGACCGACCACAGGCGGATCACCACGAGGAAGACCAGCGGGTAGATGACCACCGTGTACGGGACGGCGAAGAAGCCGGCCGCGCCCGCGCCGAACATCAGCGCCGGGACGGCGACGAACGTGTAGGCGGTGTAGAGGTCACCGCCGAGCAGGAACCAGGTGACCCAGGTACCGAAGTTGCGCCCGCCCAGGCCCCACTCGTCGAGGTGCATGAGGCTCTCCGCCCGCCGCCAGCGCGAGGCGACGAACCCCAGCACCGTGACGACGACGAAGAAGAAGATGACGATCGACAGCTCGACGACGTTGACCCCGTCCACGGCTCAGCGCCCCCCGTCCCGGTCGGTGTCGCGCGGCGTCGTGCCCCGCGCGGTGGTGTCGCGTGCGGCGGTGTCCCGCGGCGTGGTGTCCCGCGCGACGGCGGCCCGGGCGGCGGCCTGCTCGGCCGGGCTGCGCCGGGTGGCCCGGTAGACGACCACGGTGGTCAGCACGCCGAGGGCGACGAACAGCAGCTGCACCCAGTAGAAGAACGGCCAGCCGAACAGCGTCGGCTCCACGCGGTTGAACAGCGGGACGAGCAGCGGCACCACGATCGGCACCAGCAGCAGCCAGTTCCACGGGCTGCGGTCGCTGCGCACCGGCGCCCCGTCGGTCCCCCGCGGTCCCCCCGCGGGCGGTGTCACTGCGCTGGCCATCCGTCCCCTCCTCGTCCACCGGCCCGTCGGGCCGGGTCGTCCCCCGTGCGCGGGCCCCGGTGCACCGTCCAGGGATCGGTGCGCAGCCGCGACGCGGCCACCGAGACCCTGCCCGACAGGTCCCCGGCCAGCACGTCCGCGGCCACGGGCACCCAGGGCCACTCGGAGGCGAAGTGTGCCACGTCACAGACCGCGGGCCCGTCCGACTCCCGGGACTCCGACACGGGGTGGTGGCGCAGGTCGCTGGTGAGCAGGACGTCGGCGCCGGCGGCCGCGGCGGCCGGCAGCAGTGAGCCGCCGCTGCCCCCGCAGACGGCGACCGTGCGCACGGGCCGGTCCGGGTCCCCGGCCGCGCGGACGCCGCCCTCGGTGGCGGGGAGCACCGCCGCGGCGAGCGCGGCGAACCCCGCCAGCGTGGTCGGCTCGGGCAGCTCCCCCACCCGGCCGTGTCCCTGCCGCGAGCCCGGTGCCACCGGCTCCAGCGGCCGGGTGCCGGTCAGCCCGAGGACGGCGGCCAGCGCGTCGTTGACGCCGACGTCGGCGGCGCGGTCGGCGTTGGTGTGCGCGACGAACAACCCGCACCCCGCTCGGACCAGCCGGTGCACCAGCCGCCCCTTCGGGTCGTCGGCGGGGACGCCGTGCACCGCGGTCAGGAACAGCGGGTGGTGGGTGACGAGCAGCTGCGCGCCGGTGTCGATCGCCTCGTCGACGACGTCGGCGACCGGGTCGACGGCGACGAGCACGCGCCCGACCGGTTCGGCCGGGTCGCCGCACACGAGCCCGACGGCGTCCCAGCTCTCGGCCAGCGCCGGGTCGTAGCGGGCCTCCAGCGCGGCGACGACCTCGCCCAAGGTGGCGGTCACGGGCGCCGACCCTAGAGGCCGGGCCGGTCGGCGGAAGCCGGCAGGAGGGCGAGCAGCCGACCGGCGCCGGGGGCGGGCGACCGCGCCGGCCGTCCGCCGCGGCGGTGGCGCCGCCGGCGTCCTGGCTCAGCGTGGGACGTCCTGGCTCACCGTCGGCGGTGAGCCAGGACGCGACGCGATCAGCCCACCTGATCATGCGCCGCCCCGGCCCTCCGCCCGCCGGGTGGCAGGCTCGGTCCCGTGGCGGACAGGTCGCTGCGCGCACCCGCGTGGCTCGAGGAGCTGGTGCGCACCTCGCCGCCGCCGGTGCCGTGGCGCGACGTCGCCCGCTTCGCCGTCGCGGTGCCCGCCCCGCTGGCCGTGGCGCTGCTCGTCGGCGGCCAGCACGCCCTGGGCGCCGGCGTCTTCGGCACCACCGGCGCGCTCGCCGCCACCCTCGCCCCGCAGGGCGGGCCGCTGCGCGACCGGCTGCGGCGCACCGCGGCCGCGGTCGGCTTCGGGGCCGTGGGCCTCGTCGCCGGGCAGTACGCCAGCGGTGGCGGGGTGCTGCCCGTCCTCGTGGTCGCGCTGCTGGCGGCCGCGGCGGCGCTGATCAGCGCGGTCAACTCGGCGATGTCGCTGGGCGCGCTCCAGCTGCTCGTCTACACCGCGCTCGCGTCCGGCCTGGTCACCTCGCTGCCGGCAGAGGCGGAGGTGGCGTTCTTCGCCGCGGGCGCCGGGTGGGCGACGCTCCTGACGCTCCTGCAGGCCGCGACCGACCCCGCCGACCCCGACCGCACCGCGGTGGCCGCCGTCCTCACCCGGATCACCGGGCTGCTCACCGCCGTCGGCACCGACGGCGCCGACGGCGCCCGCCGCGAGCTCACCACCGCCCTGAACGCCGCCTACGACCGGGTGATCCGCACCCGCAGCCTCGCCGCTGGCCGCAACCGGGAGCTCGCGGAACTGGCCGGCGTCCTCAACTCCACCGCGCCGCTGGTGGAGGCCGCCGTCGCCTCGGCCCGGGCGGGCGTGCACGCCGACCCGCACGACGTCACCGCGGTGCACGCGCTGGCCGCGGCCGTCACCGGGAGCCGCTCGCTGCCGCCCGACCGGCCCCCGGCGCTGGAGGAGGGCCCGCCGCAGCGGCGCGCGGTCCGCCACGGCGTGCGGCTGGCGTGGGCGGTGGTCGGCGACCCCGAGGAGCGGGCCGGCGCCGCCGTCGCCCAGGACCGCCCGCCGTGGCGCGAGCGGCTGCGCGACGTCGCCGACCGCACCCTCGGCAGCCCCGACACCCGCGACTTCGCGCTGCGCCTCGTGCTGTGCATGACGATCGCCGAGGTCGCCCGCCAGCTGCTGCCCATCGAGCGGCCCTACTGGGTGCTGCTCACCGTGGCGATCGTGCTCAAGCCCGACTTCGGGTCGGTGTTCACCCGCGCGGTGCAGCGCGGCGCGGGCACGCTCCTCGGCGTCCTGATCGGCTCGCTGCTGCTGTCGGTGCTGCCCGGCAACGCCTGGGTGGTCGCGGCGATGGCCGTCGGCGCCGGGCTGCTGCCGTGGGCCCGGGGCGCGAACTTCGGCCTGTTCTCGGTGTTCCAGACGCCGGTGATCATCCTGCTGCTCGACCTCGCCGTGCCGGGCGGGCCGGGGCTGGTCGGCGCCCGGCTGGTCGACACCCTCATCGGCTGCGCGATCGTGCTGGTCGCGGGCTACCTGCTGTGGCCGCAGACGTGGCGGGCGCCGCTGGACGAGGCGATGCGCGCGGCCGCCCTCGCCCTCGACGAGTTCGTCGGCGCGGCGTTCGGTGAGGACGCCGTCGTCCGGCGGCGGGCGCGCCGGCGCGCCTACCGCGCGCTCACCGAGCTGCACACCCAGCTGCAGCGGCGGCTGGCCGAGCCACCGCCGATCAGCACCCGCGCCGGGGCGTGGTGGCCGGTGATCGTGCAGCTGGAGCGGACGGCCGACGCCGTCACCGAGGCGGTCATCGCCGTCCGGCACGGCGGGCACTCCCCCGACCCGGCGCAGGTGGCGGTGCTGCGGCGCGCCCTGCGCGAGCTGGAGGACGACGTCCGCGCGCACCGGCCGCCCGACGACGCCGAGATCCACGCCGACGGCGTCCTCGCCCCGGTGGCGCGCGAGGTCGACGCCGCCCGCCGGCTCGTGCGCGACGCCGCGCCGGGCAAGCGGCCGGAGACGGCGGCCCCGGGCGGCTGAAGGGCATTTGTCGTCCTATCGGCCCCCGGTCGCCGCCCGCGGGGACCTGCGTTGTCATGGACGGATGCCGCGCCGCCGCCGGGCCACCCCGCCCGCGCCCCGCATCCCGATCGTCCCGGGCACCGGCGGTCCCCCGCCGCCGGGCTCGCGCACCGTCCGCACCGACGACGGCGTCGACCTGCACGTGGAGTTCGACGGCCCCGAGGACGCGCCGGTCACCGTCGTCTTCTGCCACGGCTTCACCGCCCGCCTGGGCGAGTGGCAGCTGCAGCGCGAGGCCGTCCGCGACCGCGCCCGCCTGGTGCTGTGGGACCACCGCGGCCACGGCCGGTCGAGCTGGGCCGACCCGACGACGGCGACCATCGACCGCACCGCCCGCGACCTCGGCCAGGTGCTCGACACCGTCGTCCCCGCGGGCCGGCCGGTCGTGCTGGCCGGGCACTCGATGGGCGGCATGACGGTCATGGCCTACGCCCGGCAGCGGCCGCAGGAGATCGGCGCCCGCGTCGTCGGGGCCTTCCTGCTGGCCACCTCCGCGGGCGGCCTGGTGTCCGAGGGCCTGCTCGGCGCGGCCGTGGGGCTGATGCGCCGGCTGCACCTGCTCCCGCTCTACCTGTGGTGGCTGCGGCTGCTCGCCCCGTTCCTCGAGCGGTACCGCCGCCGCGGCACCCGGATCGGCCGCCGCGCCATGCGGAAGTACCTCTTCGGCCGCGACGACGCGACGCCCGAGGCCGTCCGCGTGGTGCAGGACATGCTCGAGGAGACGCCGCTGACGGTGACCATGGCCTTCTACGGCACCTTCCTCGACCACGACGAGACCGCGGCGCTGCCGGTGCTCGGCCGGGTGCCCACGGCCGTCGTCGCCGCGGAGTACGACCGCCTCACCCCCGCCGCGCACGGCCGCCGGCTGGCCGAGCTGCTCGGGCCCGGCTGCGAGCTCGTCGTCGTCCCGGGGGCCGGGCACAGCGTCAACCTGACCCGCACGTCCGTGGTGGACGAGGCCCTGGTCGGCCTGCTCGACCGGGTGGCGGCCGGGGACGCCCGCCGGGCGGGCTGACGACGCGCCGTCCTACTGTGTCCGGCACCACAGCACGGGGTTCGGCCGGCCGGTCGGTGGACACAGGACCGGACGGAACAGTCTCGACCAGCGAAGGAGCGACCGTGGACCGCCTGAGCTCCACCGACGCCGGCTTCTACTACGCCGAGAGCGAGAACGCGCCGCTGCACGTGGGGTCGGTCGCCGTCTTCGAGGGCCCGGCGCCCTCCTACGGCGACCTCGTGCGGCTGCTGCTCAGCAAGCTGCCCCAGGTGCCGCGCTACCGGCAGCGGGTGCGCGAGGTGCCGCTGAACCTGGGCCGGCCGCTGTGGGTCGACGACCCGCACTTCCAGATCCTCTACCACGTCCGGCACACCGCCCTGCCCAAGCCCGGCGGCCAGGAGCAGCTGCGCAACCTCGCGGGGCGCGTGCTCGGCCAGCGCCTGGACATGGCCAAGCCGCTGTGGGAGGTGTGGCTGGTCGAGGGCCTGGAGGACGACCGGTGGGCGATCATCTCCAAGGTCCACCACTGCATGGTCGACGGCGTCGCCGGCACCGACCTGATGCAGGTCATGTTCGACCTCGACCCGAACGCCGAGCACCCCGCGCCGCGCGACTGGTCGCCGCAGCGCACCCCCTCGGGTCTCGCGATGGCCGCCGGCGCGGTCGCCGAGACGATGACGGCGCCGCTGCGCCAGCTGACCTCGCTGCCCGGCCCGGAGGCGGTCTCCCACGGCGCGAAGGGCCTGGTGTCCAGCGCCCGCGCCGCGGCCGCGAGCCTGCCCACGCTCGCCCGCCAGGCGCTCACCCCGCTGGCCCGCACGCTCACCGGCCCGATCGGCCCGCACCGGCGGTGGGCGTGGTCGGACGCGGAGCTCGCCGAGATCAAGGCGGCGCGCGCGGGACTCGGCGGCACGGTCAACGACGTCGTCCTCACCGCGATCACCCGCGGCTTCCGCGACCTGCTGCAGGGCCGCGGCGCGCTCGGCGGGGACACGGTCGTGCGCACCATGGTGCCGATCTCGGTGCGCCGGGAGGACGAGCGCGGGTCGCTCAACAACCAGGTGACGGCGGTCTTCGTCGACCTGCCCGTGGGCGAGCCCGACCCCGTGGCCCGGCTGGCGTCCATCCGGCGCCAGATGGACGAGTACAAGAAGACGATGCAGGCCGTCGACGCCCGCTCGATCATCGCGATGGGCGACTACATGGCCCCGACGCTGCTCGCGCTCGGCGTGCGCGCGGCGGCCTCGGCCGGCCAGCTGTGGTGCCAGGCGGTGACCACCAACGTGCCCGGCCCCCGCGTGCCGCTGTACGTGCTCGGCAGGCGGATGGTCTCCGCGCACCCGTACGTCCCCATCGGCGGCGGCACCCGGATCTCGATCGGCATCTTCAGCTACCTGACCTCGATGACGTTCGGGATCAACGCCGACTTCGACGCCTTCCCCGACCTCGACGTCCTCTCCGACGGCATCCGGCGGGGCCTCGACGAGCTGGTGGGCCTCGCCTCCGCCCAGCCCGCGGCGGCGAGCCGGTGACCCGGTTCACCTCCGGAGGGGTCGGGTAGCGGAACCGTCGTGACCGCTCCGCAGACCGACCTCACCGTCGCCGTCACCGGCCCCACCGGCACCTTCGGCGAGGGCCTCGTGCCCCTGCTCCAGACCGACGACCGGGTGCGCCGGGTCGTGGGCATCGCCCGCCGACCGTTCGACCCGGCCGCCCGCGGCTGGACGAAGATGGAGTACCGGCGGGGCGACGTCCGCGACGCCGGGGCGCTGCGTGAGGCCTTCGCCGGCGCCGACGTCGTCGTGCACCTGGCGTTCCTCATCACCGGCAACGCCTCCCGGCAGACCACCCGCGCGATCAACGTCGACGGCACGCTCAACGCCTTCCGGGCCGCCGCGGCCGCCGGCGCGGAGCGGTTCGTCTACGCCTCCTCGGTGGCCGCCTACGGCTTCCACGCCGACAACCCGGTCGGCATGACCGAGGAGTGGCCGGTCCGGCCGGCGTCGCGGCTGTTCTACGCGCAGGAGAAGGCCGAGCTCGAGCACCTGCTCCAGGAGGAGGCGGCGAGGCACCCGGAGATCGGGCTCTACCTGCTGCGCCCGCCGGTGGTGCTCGGCCCGCACACGCTCGGCGCCAAGGACGTGCTGCCGGGCCCGCTGGCGCCGCTCGGCCGGCGCCTCGCCGAGCAGTCCACCCGCCGGCTGCCGGTCCCGGTGCCGGTGGCGGTGCCCGCCCTGCCGCTGCAGTTCATCCACGAGGACGACGTCGGTTCCGCGCTGCTGCAGTGCGTCGTCGCCGCCGGCCCGCCCGGGGCCTACAACATCGCCGGCGACGGCGTGCTGACCGCCGCCGACGTCGCCCGCGAGTACGGCGCGCTGCCCCTGCCGCTGCCCGCGGCGCCGGCCCAGCTCGCCGCGCGGGCCGTGGCGCGGCTGCCGTTCCTGCCGCCGGTGGCCGAGTGGGTGGAGGCGGCGAGCCACCCGGCGATCATGGACACCACCAAGGCCCGCGAGCAGCTGGGCTGGCGCCCGAACTACTCCGGGCTGGAGGCGCTGCGGGCCACGCTCCGATCGGGGTGAGGGGCCTTCTCCCCGCGGCGCCGGACCGGCAGGCTCGGCGTCCCCCGGGCGTGAGCGAGCTGCCGCCGGCCGTCGACACGAAGCGTGCAGCAACAAGCGATCCCGGGTGAGCCCCGGAGAGAGGTGCGCATGACCCCGCCGCTGGACACCGACGTCCCGCTGATCGTGCTGACCGACGTGGGCAGCGAGGTGGAGCGCCGGCTGGTGGCCGACGCCCTGCCCGCCGACCCCGGGCGCGCCACCGTGCTCCCGCTGCGCGGCGAGGCGCTGGCCGGCCCGCTCGCCGACGCCTCCCCCGACACCGTGGTGACGGCGGTGCGCGTCGCCTGGTCCGGCCGGCGCCCCGCCGCGCCCGGCCGCCGCACGGGCACCCGCCGCCGGCTGCACGACGCCCGGCCCTCGCTGCTGCGCCGCCCGCCCGCGGCGCTGCAGGCCGCCGCGCTGCGCCGCGACCCCGACCGGGCGCGGGTCGTCGTCGCCGAGCCCGCCACCGTGGCCGAGCTGCGCGAGCGCTGGGACGGCACCGGCGACGTCGCCGCCTTCATCGCCCACCAGGCCGCGCTCGCGCTCGACCGCGCCGAGCGGCTGGTGGTCGGCGACCGCGCCAAGGTGCCGCGGCACGTCGCCGAGGCGATCCAGTACAGCCCGGAGTTCCGCGCCGAGGTGGCCGCGCTGGCCGACCGGCTGGAGCGCCCCGAGGAGGAGGTCACCGCCGAGGCGGTCGAGGACCTGCGCGGGCTGGTCGCGGCGATGGACCCCGTCGCCGTCGAGCTGTTCACCGGGCTGCTGCGGCCGGTGCACGCCCGCGCGTGGGACGTGCAGGCCGACACCGCCCGCCTCGACGACCTGCGCGAGCTCAACCGCCGGCACCCGCTGGTGTTCCTCCCCAGCCACCGCTCCTACGTCGACCCGCTCGTGCTCGCCGACGTCCTCGCCGCCCACGACTTCCCGCGCAACCACGTCCTCGGCGGGGACAACCTGCGCTTCTGGCCGGTCGGCCCGATCGCCAAGCGCGCCGGGCTGGTCTTCATCCGCCGCAGCTTCGGCGACGACCAGGTCTACAAGCTCGCCGTCCGCGAGTACTTCGCCTTCCTGCTGGCCAAGCGGTTCAACCTCGAGTGGTACATGGAGGGCGGCCGGTCGCGCACCGGCAAGCTGCGCCCGCCCCGCCACGGGCTGCTGCGCTTCGTCGCCGACGCCGTCGAGCGGGGCCGGGTGGAGGACGCCTACGTCGTCCCCGTCTCGATCACCTACGACCAGCTGCGCGAGGTCACCGGCATGGCCGCCGAGCAGGGCGGCGCGGCCAAGCGCGGCGAGGGCCTGTCGTGGATGGCGTCCTACATCCGCGAGCAGGTGCGCACCCCGCTGGGCACGGTGCACGTCGGGTTCGCCGAGCCGATCTCCCTGGCCGCGGCGCTGCGCGGCGGCGCCGACCCGGCCGACCCCGACGCCCGCCGGCTCACCCTGCAGAAGGTGGCCTTCCAGGTCGCCGTCGGCATCAACTCCGTCACCCCGGCGACGGCGACCGCGCTGGTCACCCTGGCGCTGCTCGGCGTCCGCGACCGGGCGCTCACCCTCGCGCAGGTGCAGCGGGTGCTCGAGCCGCTGCTGGCCTACCTCACCGCGACCGGCCGGCCGCACTCCGGCGCCGCGCTGCACACCCCGCGCGGCGTGCGGCACGTGCTCGGCGCGCTGGCGCAGCAGGGCGTCGTCACCGTCTACGAGGGCGGCGAGGAGCCGGTCTACGCCATCGAGCGCGGCCAGCACCTGGTGGCCGCCTTCTACCGCAACAGCGCCATCCACCACGTCGTCGACCGGGCGATCGCCGAGCTGGTCATGCTGCGCGACCCGGTCGACCGCTGGGAGGAGGCGGGCCGGCTGCGCAAGCTGCTGGAGTTCGAGTTCTTCTTCCCCGAGCGGGAGGCCTACCGGGAGCGGCTCACCGCCGAGCTCGAGCGGCTCGACCCGCACTGGGAGACCGCCGACGGCCGCGAGGTGCTCTGCGGCGCCCCGCTGCTGCTCGCCCACCGGGTGCTGCGCTCGTTCGTCGACGCGCAGCTCGTCGTCGCCGAGCGGCTGGCCGCCCGCGACCCGCGCACCCCCGTGGTGCAGGCCGACTTCCTCGCCGAGTGCAGCGGCGTGGGTCAGCAGATGCTGCTGCAGGGCCGGCTCCACGGGCCGGAGTCGCTCTCCCGCGAGCTGTTCGCCAGCGCGCTCCAGCTGGCCGCCAACCTCGACCTCGTCGACCCCGGCCGCGAGGAGCTGGCCCGCCGCCGCCAGGAGTGGGCCGCTCAAGTCCGGGACGTCGTGAGCCGAGTAGGAGTGATCGACGAGTTGGACGCCGCGGCGCGGCGGGAGAACGTGGGGGTGGAGCCGTGACCGACGGCGGGACGACGCCGGCCGCCGGGCTGGGCGCGCAGGCCGCGGCCATGGCCCGGACGAACGTGTGGACCGAGGAACAGCTGGTCGCGGACGTGGAGGCCGCCCCGCCGGGCCCCCGGATCGGCGCGTTCTTCGACTTCGACGGCACCGTCATCGACGGTTACTCGCTCGCGGCCTTCGCCCGCCACCACCTGCGCTCGCTGGAGGTGACGCCGAACTCGCTGGGCGAGCTGCTGCTCAACGGCCTGCGCGGCGTCACCACCGAGGAGGACTTCGAGCGGTTCACCGTGGCCGGCATGCGGGCCTGGGCCGGGCGCAGCGAGGACGAGCTGCTCGAGCTCGGCGAGCGGCTGTTCGTGCAGGGCATCGCCGGCTCGCTGTACCCGGAGGCGTGGCGGCTGGTCACCGCGCACCTCAACGCCGGGCACACCGTCGTCCTGGCCTCCTCGGCCACCCGCTTCCAGGTGAAGCCGGCCGCCCGCGCGCTCGGCGTCGAGCACGTGCTCGTCTCCCCCGTCGAGATCGTCGACGGCGTGTGCACCGGCCGGCCCGGCGGGCCGCTGCTGTGGCGCAAGGGCAAGGCCGCCGCCGTGCGCGCCTTCGCCGAGGAGCACGGCATCGACCTGCTGCAGAGCTACGCCTACTCCAACGGCGACGAGGACGTGCCCTTCCTGCGCACCGTCGGGCGCGCCCGCGCGCTCAACCCCGGGCGCGGGCTCGTCGCCGCCGCGCGGCACTACTCGTGGCCGGTGGCCCGCTTCCGCCGCCGCGGGAGCACCTCGCCGGTCGACCTCGCCCGCACCGTGGCCGGGATCGGCGGCATGCTGGGCGGGTTCGCCACCGGCGTCGCCGTGGGCGCGCTGGGCGGCTCCCGGCGGGAGGCGGTCGACCTCGGCATCACCCTGGCCGGCGAGCTCGGCAGCGCGATCGCCGGCGTCCGGGTCGACGTGCAGGGCGCCGAGCACCTGGCCACCCGGCCGGCGGTGTTCCTGTTCAACCACCAGAGCCAGCTCGACGTCCTGGTGCTCGCCAAGATGCTGCGCGGCGGGTTCACCGCCGTCGCGAAGAAGGAGCTGGCCAACACCCCCGGCTTCGGCCTGGCCTTCCGCCTCGCCGACGTCGCCTTCGTCGACCGCGCCGACTCCGGGCAGGCCCGCAAGGCGCTCGAGCCCGCGGTGCAGCGCCTGCGCGACGGCATCTCGCTGGTCATCGCGCCCGAGGGGACCCGGTCGGTCACCCCGACGCTCGGCCCGTTCAAGAAGGGCGCCTTCCACGTCGCCATGCAGGCCGGCGTCCCGATCGTGCCGATCGTGCTGCGCAACACCGGCGAGCTGATGTGGCGCGGGGCCACCACGGTCTCCCCCGGCGTCGTCCAGGTGCGGGTCCTGCCGCCGATCCCCACCGAGGGCTGGACGGCCGAGGAGATCGGCGACCGGGTGGCCGAGGTGCACGACCTGTACGTGCGCACGCTCGCCGACTGGGGCGGCCGCGCCGAGCGCCCGGTGGTCAGCGAGGAGCCCACCGCCGGCCAGCCGGCCGCGGTGCCCGCCACCCCGCTGGACTGGGGCAGCGCGCCGGAGATGAACCCGCTGGAGACGGCGATGTGGCGCGCGGAGGTGGCCGACCCGCGGCTGCGCGCCAACGTCGCCCTCCTCGAGCTGCTGGACCCGGCGCCGGACTGGGAGCGGCTGCGCGCCGCGCACGAGTGGGCCTCGCGGATGGTGCCGCGGATGCGCCAGCGCGTCGTCGAGCCGGCGCTGGGCATCGGCACGCCGCGCTGGGTGACCGTCGACGAGCTCGACCTCGACGCGCACGTGCACCGGGTGCGGCTGGAGGGGCCGGGCTCGATGCGGCAGCTGCTCGACGTCGTCGGGGAGTTCGTGTCCGCCCCGCTGGACCGCGACCGGCCGCTGTGGCAGGTGCTGTACGTCGAGGGGATGGCCGACGGGCGGGCCGGCTACGTCGTCAAGACCCACCACAGCACCACCGACGGCCTCGGCGCCGTGCAGCTCATGGGGAAGCTGCACAGCCGCACCGCCGAGCACGACCCTGTGCGGCCCGAGCCGCCGGTGCCGCTGCCCGGCGACGACGTGTCCCGCACCGGCCTGCTCACCGAGCAGCTGGTCGGCACCGCCCGCTCGGCGCCGCTCGCGGTGCTGCGCCGCGGCGTCGAGGCCCTGACCACCGGTGCCCGGCCGTGGGAGGTCGTCACCTCCGCGCTGGGCTCGGCCCGCTCGGCGTCGCGCACGCTGCAGCCGCCGGGACCGGGCTCGGACCTGCTCGCCCCGCGCGGCGGCGGCTGGCACCTGGAGGTGCTCGAGGTGCCGCTGGCCGACCTCAAGGCCGGCGCGAAGGCGGCCGGCGGGTCGCTCAACGACGGCTTCCTCGCCGCGATGGTCGGCGGGTTCCGCCGCTACCACCAGCGCCACGGCGCGCCGCTGGGCACGCTGACCGTCGGCATCCCGATCAGCCTGCGCTCCCAGGACGCGCCCGAGGGCGGCAACCGGTTCACCGGCGCCCGCTTCCCCGCCCCGCTGGAGGAGGCCGACCCCGCCGCCCGCGTCCGGGCGATCCGGGAGTTCGTCCTCTCGGTGCGCGGCGACAGCGGCTCCGGCGTGCTCAACGACCTGCTCGCGCCCACGCTCAGCTGGCTGCCCGCGCCGGTGATCGGCGCGGTGTCGGGGCGGCTGACCAGCGCCAACGACGTCCAGATCTCCAACGTCCCCGGCGTCGCGCACCCTGTGTACATCGCCGGCTCGCGGATCACCCGGATGTTCCCGTTCGGCCCGCTGCCGGGCTGCGCGGCGATGATCACGCTGCTGTCGCACGAGACCCAGTGCTGCATCGGCATGAACCTCGACGCGGCCGCCGTCAGCGACCCGGCGGGCCTGGTCGCCGACCTGCAGGCGGGCCTCGACGAGGTGGTGGCGCTGGGCCGCGGCTGACGCCGCGAGGTGTGGAACGCCGCCGGGGCGGTACTGGACCGGGTGTCACCCCCGTCACAGGGCAGGAGCGGCCATGAGCTTCAACCTCGCCACCATCCTCCGTGAGTCGGCCCTCACCTCGCCGGACAAGCCGATGCTGCTCATCGGCCCGACGACGCTCACCTACCGGCAGGTCGACGTCCTCTCCGGGCAGGTGGCCGCGGGGCTGCGCGCGGCCGGGCTGCGGCGCGGCGACTCGGTCGCGCTGCAGCTGCCCAACGTGCCGCAGTTCGTCCTCGCCTACTTCGGCGCGCTCAAGGCCGGGATGACCCTCGTCCCGCTCAACCCGCTGCTCAAGGCGCCCGAGGTGGCCTACCACCTGTCCGACAGCGGGGCCAAGGCGCTGGTCACCTTCGACGCCTTCGCCGACGAGGCGGTCACGGGTGCGGCCGAGGCCGGCGGCGTGCCGGTCTGGGTGGTGTCCGCCGGGCAGGCCGCCGCACCCGCCGACACGACGCCGTTCGACGAGCTCGTCGCCGCCGGCGCGGGCGCCGACCCGGCCGAGGTCGAGCAGATGTCCCCCGAGGACACCGCGGTGATCATCTACACCAGCGGCACGACCGGGCGGCCCAAGGGCGCCGAGCTCACCCACTTCCAGGCCTACATGGCCGCGTCGGTGGCGGCGGAGACCTTCGCCTACCGCGAGGACGACGTCAGCATGGCCGTGCTGCCGCTGTTCCACGTCTTCGGCCTGTCCAGCGTGATGAACTGCGCCGTCCGCTCGGCGGCCACGCTGGTGCTGGTGCCGCGCTTCGACGTCGGCGCGGTCCTCGACGCGATGGAGCAGCACCGGGTGACGGTGTTCTGCGGCGTGCCCACGATGTTCGTGGCGCTGATGCACGCCGACCTCACCGGCCGCGACGTCTCCGCGCTGCGGATCTGCGTCTCCGGCGGCGCCTCGATCCCCGGCGAGGTGATCAAGGGCTTCGAGGCCGCCTACCCCGCGACGATCCTCGAGGGCTACGGCCTGTCGGAGACCGCCGCCATCGCCACCTTCAACCGCAGCGCCGAGGAGCGCCGCGTCATGTCGATCGGCAAGCGGCTGTGGGGCTGCGAGGTGCGCGTCGTCGACGGCCAGGACGCCGAGCTGCCGCGGGGCCCCGAGCACGTCGGGGAGATCGTGCTGCGCGGCCACAACGTCATGAAGGGCTACCTCGGCCGGCCCGACGCCACCGCCGAGGCCATGCGGGGCGGCTGGTTCCACACCGGCGACCTCGGCTACCAGGACGACGACGGCTTCTTCTACATCGTCGACCGCAAGAAGGACCTGGTCATCCGCGGCGGCTTCAACGTCTACCCGCGCGAGATCGAGGAGGTCCTGCACGAGCACCCCGCGATCCGCGAGGCCGCCGTCATCGGCCGGCCCGACGAGCGGCTCGGCGAGGAGGTCGTCGCGTTCGTCAGCCTGCGGCCCGGCGCGACGGCCGAGCCCGCCGACGTCATCGCGTTCTGCAAGGAGCGGCTGGCGGCCTACAAGTACCCGCGCGACGTCACGGTGGTCGACGAGCTGCCCAAGGGCCCGAGCGGGAAGGTGCTCAAGACCGAGCTGCGGAGCCGCTGACGGCGACGTCGCCGAGCCAGGAGAGGACGAGGCCGGCCAGGCGGTCGGGCACCTGCAGCTGCGGCACGTGCCCGACCCCGGCCAGCTCCTCGTAGCGCCAGCCGGGGTTCTCCCGCGCCGCCTGCCGCGCGGCGTCCACCGACACCAGCCGGTCGCGGTCGCCGTGCACCAGCAGGACCGGCGCGGTCACCCGGGCCATCGCGCCCCGGTAGCGGCGCGGGTCGAGCAGGATCCACAGCAGCGAGCGCGCCGCGGCGAGGAACGCCCGGTCCATGCCGGCGGCGTCCTCGCGCTGCTCGAGCAGGGTGACCGCCCGGTCGACCACCGGCGCGGGCAGTTCGTCGGGGTCGACGCCGACCAGGTCCAGCATCGCGCGCACGCGGGTCAGCGGCGTCGACCGGACCCGCCGCAGGCGCAGGAACCGTTCCCCCACCCCGGGGACGGCGTACAGCGCGAAGGTGGCCGCCACGAGCGGGTCCAGCCTCCGGCGGCCGCCGGGCAGCGCCGGGTCGAGCAGCACCAGCGCGCGGACGGCGTCCGGCGAGGCCGCGGCGGTGAACAGCGAGATCATCCCGCCCATCGAGTTGCCGACCAGCACCGCCGGCTCCCCCACCACCTCGCGCAGGAAGCGCTGCAGGACGCCCACGTTGGCCTGCACCGTCGTCCGCCGCTCACCGGGCTCGCTGCGGCCGAAGCCCGGCAGGTCCAGGGCCCACACGCGGGCCGACGGCGTCAGCAGCGGCGCGAACAGGTCCCAGTTGCCGTGCGAGCCGCCGAGGCCGTGCACGAGCACGACGGCGGGGCCGCCCTCGAGCCCGCCGTGGTCGACGACGTGCACCGGCCCGCCCAGGTCGATCGTCCGGCCGGTCCCTGCTGGCTGCTCCACGCGCCGTCCCTCCCGCTCCGCCGGCGCGCCCGCGCCCGCTCCCCCGACGGTTGCACGACCGGGTGGACCGTGCAGCGGGACCCCTGTGGTCCGTGTGGCGTGGGACACACTGCGGTCCACCGGATCGCCCGCGATCGGGCAGTCAGGTGTGACCGGCTGCCGAGAGTGGTACCGGAGCGGACACGTGGCACCGCTGCCACGGGCGAGGAGGACGACGTGTCGGGATCCGGGTACGAGCAGCCGGCACTGCCGCTGTACCTCACCGAGGTGGGCCGCGCGTTCGGCGACTACGGCCTCTACCTGGCCGCACGGCCGCTGCTGTCGCGGCTGCCCGCCGGCGACGGGCACCCCGTGCTCGTGCTGCCCGGCCTGATGGCCGACGACATGTCCACCGTGACGCTGCGCCGCACGCTGCGCCGCCTGGGCTACCGGGTGCACGGCTGGCGGCTGGGCCGCAACATCGGCCCGACCGCCGAGTGCGTCGAGGGCATGGCGCAGCGCATCTCCGACCTGAGCGACCGCTACGGCCGGCCGATCAGCCTCGTCGGGCAGAGCCTGGGCGGCATCTTCGCCCGCGACCTGGCCCGCAAGACGCCCGACTCGGTGCGCCAGGTGATCACCCTGGGCAGCCCCTTCGCCCTGCAGCGCGACGACCAGACCCGCGCGCACAAGGTCTTCGAGCGCTACTCGCACCTGCACGTGGAGCGGCGCGTGCTGCCGCTGGAGACCGAGTCGACGCCGCTGCCGGTGCCCTCGACGTCGATCTACTCGCACCAGGACGGCATCGTGCCGTGGCAGGCGTGCCTCGACCGGCTCTCCCCCACCGCGGAGAACGTCGCCGTGTACGCCAGCCACCTGGGGATGGCCCACCACCCGGCGGTCATCTACGCGGTGGCCGACCGGCTGGCCCAGCGCGAGGGGACGTGGCGCCCGTTCCGCAGCCCGCTGGCGCTGCGCCCGTGCTTCCCGCGCGCCGACGTCCCCGAGCCCTCGTGGGCGGCCGCCGCCGCGGCCTGACGCCGGGGCGCGTCGACCGTCGGCCGTCGTCGCACTGCCGGTGCTCCTCGTGCACTGCCCGTGCTATAGCACCGGCGGTGCACGAGGAACACTGGCGATGGGCCGCGTCGACACCGCGGCCCCTTCGCCACCGCGGCGTGGCGACCTACGGCTGTCTCGGCAGGCCCGAGACGACCGCAGGTCGACAACGGGCGCGATCCCATGCGCCGAGTGGTCACGGACCGGGGTCTCCGCCCGGCGGGGACCCCGGCAGGCGACCGCTCGACGGCGGGAGGACGGGTGGGTGGGCGCGGCAGGGATCGAACCTGCGACCGCTCGCTTGTAAGGCGAGAGCTCTCCCGCTGAGCTACGCGCCCCGCCCGACCAGGGTAGAGGCCCCGGACGGGGATCCCGCTCAGGCGGCCAGCGCCGCGACGGCGTCCTTCCAGCCGGACTGCTCGCGGGCGTCGCCGGGCGAGTTGACCTCGGCGAAGGCGATCTTCCCCTCGGCGTCGACGAGGAACGTCCCGCGCAGCGCCATGCCGGCCTTGTCGTTGAACACGCCGTAGGCCTGGGCGGTGGCCCCGTGCGGCCAGAAGTCCGACAGCAGCGGGAAGTCGAAGCCCTCCTGGGCCTTGAACGCCTTGAGGCTGAACACCGGGTCGGTGCTGACGGCCACGACCTGCACGCCGGCGTCGGTGTAGGTGGTCAGCTCGTCGCGCAGCTGGCAGAGCTCGCCGGTGCAGATGCCGGAGAAGGCGAACGGGTAGAAGACGACGAGGACCGGCCGGCCGCGCAGGTCCGCGAGGGAGACGACCTGGCGGTCCTGGTCGGGCAGGCTGAACTCGGGCGCGGCGTCGCCGACGGAGAGGGTCATGCCCCCATGGTGACGTGCTGGAACCGGCCGCCTCGCAGGGGCCCGCCGCGAGCGTGCGAGCGGTGGGGAGCGAGGGGGTCCTTCGTCCTAGCGGCGGGAGCGGGCGGCCTTCGGGGTGACCAGCCGGATGCCCGACCAGTCCTTGGCCGCGGAGATGCTGCTGGTCTGCGACAGGCCCGCGGTGGGTGCCACCTCGGTGACGTCGCCGGGCTCGACGTGGCCGGGTCGCCCGGACTTGGGCACCAGCAGCCAGACGACGCCCTCGTCGGCCAGCGAGGTCAGGGCGTCGGTGAGGGCGTCGAAGAGGTCGCCGTCGTCCTCGCGCCACCAGAGGAGGACGACGTCGGCGACCTCGTCGGTGTCCTCGTCGACCATGTCGCTGCCCGAGGCCTCGACGATCGAGTCCCGCAGGTCGTCGTCGGCGTCCTCGTCCCAGCCGAGCTCCTGCACGACCATGCCCGGCTTGATGCCCAGCCGGGCCGCCATGCTGGCGCTGCCCGAGTCGACGCTCATCCCTGCTGTTCCTCCGAAGGTCCGATGGTGTCCGGTCGCCGACCGGCGGGCACGCGACCGCGCAGCGCGCGTGCGTGGGGGGTGTGCAGGCCCACGGCGGACACGACCGGCGGGGATGTCACCCGCAGCCTGGTCATGTCACCCCTCTCGGACCCGGACGCGCGGTCCCGACGGCGTCGGTGCACGTGGGCAGGAGCGTAGGGCATGCCTGGTCAGGCGCAAGCCGTCGCGGAGGCCCGTCTGCAGGCGCCGACGTGGCCGACTCGGGACCTGTACGTGACGCGGGGACGCCCGGCGCGAGACGATGGGGCCATGAGCGCACCGCAGCAGGGTGGGGACCCCACCCGCGACGCCGGCCAGCCACGCGCGGTCATCACCGACGGACTGCCCAGCCAGCTGGTCGACACCGATCCCGACGAGACCCAGGAGTGGGTGGAGTCGCTCGACAGCGTCGTCGAGCACGCAGGCCGCGGGCGCGCCCGCTACCTCATGCTCAAGATGCTGCAGCGCAGCCGTGAGCAGCAGGTCGGCGTCCCGGCCCTCCGCAGCACCGACTACATCAACACGATCCCGCCCGAGCGGGAGCCCTACTTCCCCGGCGACGAGCACGTCGAGCGGCGCATCCGCGCCTACATCCGGTGGAACGCCGCGATCATGGTCCACCGCGCGCAGCGGCCGGGCATCGGCGTCGGCGGGCACATCTCCTCCTACGCCTCCTCCGCCAGCCTCTACGAGGTCGGCTTCAACCACTTCTTCCGCGGCAAGGACCACCCCGGCGGCGGCGACCAGATCTGGTTCCAGGGCCACGCCTCCCCCGGCATCTACGCCCGCGCCTACCTCGAGGGCCGGCTGTCCGAGGACCAGCTCGACGGCTTCCGCCAGGAGGTCAGTCACCCGGGCGGCGGGCTGTCGAGCTACCCGCACCCGCGGCTGATGCCGGACTTCTGGGAGTTCCCGACCGTGTCCATGGGCCTCGGCCCGATGAACGCGATCTACCAGGCGCGGTTCAACCGCTACCTGCACTCCCGCGGCGTCAAGGACACCTCCGACCAGCACGTGTGGGCGTTCCTCGGCGACGGCGAGATGGACGAGCCCGAGTCGCTCGGTCTCATCGGCCTGGCCGCCCGCGAGGAGCTGGACAACCTCACCTTCGTCGTCAACTGCAACCTGCAGCGGCTCGACGGCCCGGTGCGCGGCAACGGCAAGGTCATCCAGGAGCTGGAGTCGTTCTTCCGCGGCGCCGGCTGGAACGTGATCAAGGTGGTGTGGGGCCGCGAGTGGGACGCCCTGCTGGCCGCCGACCGCGACGGCGCGCTGGTCAACCTCATGAACCAGACGCCCGACGGCGACTACCAGACCTACAAGGCCGAGGACGGCGCGTTCGTCCGCGAGCACTTCTTCGGCCGTGACCCGCGCACGCGCAAGCTCGTCGAGGGCATGAGCGACAAGGAGGTCTGGGACCTCTCCCGCGGCGGCCACGACTACCGCAAGGTCTACGCGGCGTTCAAGGCGGCCGTGGAGCACAAGGGCCAGCCCACGGTCATCCTCGCCAAGACGATCAAGGGCTGGACCCTCGGCAGCCACTTCGAGGGCCGCAACTCCACCCACCAGATGAAGAAGCTGACCGCCGAGGACCTCGCCGCCTTCCGCGACCGGCTCTACCTGCCCATCCCCGACGAGCAGCTCGACAAGACGCTGCCGCCCTACTACAAGCCGGCTCCCGACTCCGACGAGATGCAGTACATGCTCGAGCGGCGGCGCGCCCTGGGCGGGGCGGTGCCCCGGCGGCGCTCGGAGTTCAAGACGCTCAAGGCGCCCGACGACAAGGCCCTCGACGTCCTGCGCCGCGGTTCCGGCAAGCAGGAGGTGGCGACGACGATGGCGTTCGTCCGCCTGCTCAAGGAGCTGCTCAAGGACAAGGAGCTCGGCCCGCGCTTCGTGCCGATCATCCCGGACGAGGCCCGCACCTTCGGGATGGACAGCCTCTTCCCGTCGCAGAAGATCTACAACCCGGCCGGCCAGCGCTACACCTCGGTCGACCGCGAGCTGATGCTGGCCTACAAGGAGTCCGAGCAGGGCGTGATCCTGCACGAGGGCATCAACGAGGCCGGGTCGACGGCGTCGTTCACCGCGGTCGGCACGTCGTACGCCACGCACGGCGAGCCGATGATCCCGATCTACATCTTCTACTCGATGTTCGGGTTCCAGCGGACCGGCGACTCGTTCTGGGCGGCCGCCGACCAGATGACCCGCGGCTTCGTCCTCGGCGCCACCGCCGGGCGGACGACGCTCAACGGCGAGGGCCTGCAGCACGAGGACGGCCACTCGCTGCTGCTGGCGCAGACCAACCCCGCCGTCGTGTCCTACGACCCGGCCTTCTCCTACGAGGTCGGCCACATCGTCAAGGACGCGCTGGCCCGCATGTACGGCGAGGACCCGGGCGCGCCGCTGGGCGGGCACCGCAGCCCCGACGTCATGTACTACCTGACGGTCTACAACGAGCCGTTCCAGCAGCCGGCCGAGCCCGAGGGCCTGGACGTGCAGGGCCTGCTCGCCGGCATGTACCTCTACGCCCCCGGCTCCGGCGAGGGGCACCGGGCGCAGGTGCTGGCGTCGGGCGTCGCGGTGCCGTGGGCGCTGCGGGCGCAGGAGCTGCTGCGCGAGGACTGGGGCGTGTCGGCCGACGTGTGGTCGGTGACGTCGTGGAACGAGCTGCGCCGACAGGCCGACGCAGTCACCGAGCACAACTTCCTGCACCCCGAGGACGACCCGCAGGTGCCCTACGTGACCCAGCGGCTGCAGGACGCCGAGGGCCCGGTCGTGGCGGTGTCGGACTGGATGCGCGCGGTGCCCGACCTGATCGCCCCGTTCGTCCCGGGCGGCATGGCGACGCTGGGCACCGACGGGTTCGGTCTGTCCGACACCCGCCCGGCGCTGCGGCGGCACTTCCACGTCGACGCCGAGTCGATCGTCGTCCGGACGCTGGGCGCGCTGGCCGACCGCGGGCTGGTCGAGCGCTCGACGGTCCGCGAGGCGGTCGAGAAGTACCGGATCCGCGACGTGCAGGCCGCCCCGGCCGAGGAGCGGACCGACCCGAGCCCGGCCACCTGAGCGGGCACCGGCCCGCCGCCGGCGGCGGCCACCTCACGGTGGCCGTCGTCGGCGGCGGGGTGGTCGGCCTGACCTGCGCGCTCGAGCTCGCGCGGGCCGGCCACCGGGTCCGGCTGCACACCGCCGACCCGTGGGCGGCGACCACCTCCGCCGTGGCCGCCGCCATCTGGTTCCCCTACCGGGCCGCCCCCGCCGACGCCGTCCTGCGGTGGGGCGCCACCTCCCTCGGCGTGCTCACCGCGCTGGCCGGCGACCCGGCCTCCGGCGTGCGGATGCGCCCGGGCACCTACCTGCACCGCACGCCCGACCCCGACCCGTGGTGGACGCCGGGCATCCCGGGCGTGCGGCCGGCGACGCCGGAGGAGCTGCCGCCGGGCGTCCCCGCCGGCACTCGCTGCACGCTGCCGGTGGTCGACACCGGCGACTACCTCCCCTGGCTGGCCGCCGCGTGCGCCGCGGCCGGCGTGACCACCGTGCCCGGCCGGGTGGACGCGCTGGACGGCGTGCCCGGCGACGTCGTCGTGGTGGCCGCGGGCCTGGCGTCCGGGCCGCTGCTCGGCGACGACACCGGCGTCCCCGTGCAGGGCCAGGTCGTGCGCCTCGCCGACCCCGGGATCGGCGAGTGGCTGCTCGACGAGGAGGGCCCGGCCGGGCTGACCTACGTCGTCCCCCGCGGCCGCGACGTCGTCGTCGGCGGGACGGCGGTCGAGGGCGCCACCGGCCGCGAGCCCGACCCGGCGGTGGAGGCGGCGATCCTGGAGCGGGCGTGCGCGCTGGTCCCGGCGCTGCGCGGGCAGCCGGTGCTCTCGCGGGCGGTCGGGCTGCGGCCGGGCCGGCCGACCGTGCGGCTGGAGCGGCTCGACGTCGGCGGGCGGCCGGTCGTCGCCTGCTACGGGCACGGCGGCGCCGGCGTCACCCTCTCCTGGGGCTGCGCGGCCGAGGTGGCGGACGAGGTGGCCGCCGTGGCGAGCGCCCTGGCCTGAGCGTCGGCCAGCAGGAGCCAGGCCTGCGCTTCGGGCGAGTGCCCGGGGCGGTCGAACCGGGGCGCGGCCGCGGCGCCGGTCACCCGCCCGAGGACGTCGAGCGCCGCGACGACGTGTGCGAGCAGCGAGCGGCCGACGTCGGCGTACCCGCGCGGCAGCCACCCCTCGCGCGCGCCGGCGAGCGCGGCCCAGGCGAGCATCGCGGCGACCGCGGTGTCCGGCGGGGAGGCGGCGTCGTCGAGCACGTCCCCGAACGACCCGTCGGGACGGCGGTGCGCGAGGCAGGCGTCGAGGTGCGCGCGGGCCTCCGCGGCGAGCCCTGACCCCGGCAGGAGGGACACCGCCCGGGCGAGCGCCGCGGCCACCCAGCCGTTGCCGGTGCCCCAGGCGCGGCCGTCGGACGGCGCGCCGGCGTCGTCGTCCCAGCGCGCCCGCCACAACCCGTCGGGGCGCCGCAGCCGGGCGCGGTGCCCGGCCAGCTGCGCGAGCGCGGCCTCCCCGTGCCCGGCCGCGGCCAGCGGCGGCACCACCATGAACACGGTGTCGGCCCACACCTCGCGGCCGCCGAGCAGGTGGAACAGCGTGCCGTCGGCGGCGCGGGGCGCGCCGGTCAGCAGCCAGTCGCGCTGGCGGGCGGCCGCGGCGGCGAGGCCGGCGTCGCCGTCGCGGCGGGCCACCCGGTCGACGTACTCCCCCACCACGCCGCCGTTGACGCTGCAGGCCGGGTCGAGCTCGGCCAGCCGGCCGTCGGGCAGCTGCCGGGCGACGGCGTCGTCGACGAGCGCGCGCAGCGCCGCGGCCTCACCGCCGGCGTCGAGGACGGCGGCGGTGAGGCCCTGGTCCCAGGAGTGCCGCTGGCAGACCAGCAGCGCGTCCAGGACGCGGCGGCGCGTCTCCCCGGCTAGAACGAGATCTCCTCGCCGTCCTTGAAGATCCGGCCGGTGACGGTCGCGGGCTCGCGCAGCAGCGCCAGCGCGCCGGCCGCGCTCTCCTCGACGGTGCCGGGCGCGGACTGCCCGCCGAGGTCGGTGCGCACCCAGCCCGGGTCGAGGGCGTTGACCGCCACCTCCCCGCGCAGCTGCGCGGCCTGCATGAGCACCAGCCCGTTGAGCGCGTACTTGCTCACCCGGTAGCTGCCGATCCCGGGCTCCCCCATGCCGTCGCGGGTGCCGGCGCCGGAGCTGACGTGCACCACCTGCGGCTCGCGCCCGGCCCGCAGGCACGGCAGCAGCGCGAGCACCAGCCGGTGCGGGGCCACGAGGTTGACCGCGAGCGTGTCCTCCAGCGTGCCGGCCGGCTCGTCCTCGAACCGCTCGTCGCGGGCGAGCATGACCCCGGCGTTGCTGAGCAGGACGTCGAGGCCGCCCCAGCGCCGGGCGACCGCCTCGGCCAGGACCGCCGGGGCGGCCGGGTCGGTCAGGTCGGCGACGAGCGGCTCGAAGCGGCCGGGGCCGGTCACCTCGGCGGCGAGGGCGTCCAGCCGGCCGGCGTCGCGCGCCGTGCCGAGCACGTCGGCGCCGGCGGCCACCAGGGCGCCGACGACGGCCCGCCCGACGCCGCGGGAGGCGCCGGTGACGAGGACCCGGCGGCCGGTCAGGTCGCGACCGGCCGCCGGCCCTGCCGGGGATGCCTGCGTCACTGCGCCTCGCGGTGGCGGCGGAGCACCTCGGCGTAGACCCGGCCGCTGTCCTTGACGGTGCGCCGCTGGGTCTCGTAGTCGACGTGCACCAGCCCGAAGCGCTGGGCGTAGCCGCGGGCCCACTCGAAGTTGTCCAGCAGCGACCAGGCGAAGTAGCCGCGGACGTCGGCGCCCTTCTCGATCGCGGTGGTCATCGCGGCGAGGTGGCGGAGCAGGAAGTCCACGCGCTCGGGGTCGTGCACCGCGCCCTCGGCGTCGACGACGTCGTCCCACGCCGAGCCGTTCTCGGTGATGACCAGCGGCACCCCGGGCGCCCGCGAGCCGATCCACAGCAGCAGGTCGGTGAAGGCCTCGGGGCTGATGCCCCAGCCCATCGTGGTGGTGACGCCGACCGGGTCGAGCTCGAGGACGTCCTCACCGCCGATGAACGACGTCGGCTTCTCCGCGGGGCGCGGGCCCGCCTGCACGGTGGACTCGAAGTAATAGTTGACGCCCAGCCAGTCCAGCGGCGCGGCGATGACCTCGAGGTCGCCGTCGCGGATGGGCAGCGGGGCGCCGGCGGCCTCGAGGTCGGCGACGACGTCGGCCGGGTACTCGCCGTTGACGGCCGGCTCGAGGAACATCCGGTTCTGCTGGCCGTCGAGGCGCCGGGCGGCGTCGAGGTCGGCGGCCGAGTCCGAGGCCGGGTTCATCGGCGTGAAGTTCAGCGTGATGCCGAACGAGTCCACCCCGGCGGCGCGCAGCCGGCCGGCGGCGAGGCCGTGGCCGAGCAGCAGGTGGTGGGTGGCGGCCGAGGCGGCGACCGGGTCCTGCAGGCCGGGGGCGTGCAGGCCGCTCATGTGGCCGAGCAGCGCGCTGCACATCGGCTCGTTGAGCGTCGACCAGTGCCGCACCCGGTCGCCGAGGGCGTCGACGACGACGGCCGCGTAGTCGGCGAACCGCTCGGCGGTGTCGCGGTCGGCCCAGCCGCCGCGGTCCTGCAGCGCCTGCGGCAGGTCCCAGTGGTACAGCGTCAGCCACGGGTCGACGCCGGCGCCGAGCAGCTCGTCGACCAGCCGCCGGTAGAAGTCCAGGCCGCGCTGCTCGACGCGGCCGCTGCCCTCGGGCAGCACCCGCGGCCACGACACGGAGAACCGGTAGGCCGAGAGCCCCAGCTCCTCCATCAGCGCCACGTCGGCCGGGTAGCGGTGGTAGTGGTCGACGGCGACGTCGCCGGTGTGGCCCTGGAAGGTGCGGCCGGGCGTGTGGCTGTAGGTGTCCCAGATCGAGGGGCCCCGCCCGTCCTCGGTGACGGCGCCCTCGATCTGGTACGCGGCGGTCGCGGCGCCGAAGACGAAGCCGGGCGGGAACGTCAGGCCGGCGAGCAGGTCCTCGCGGGCGTCGGTGGTGGTCACGGCGGGGGTTCTCCTCGGAGCAGGGGATCGGGAGCAGGAGGTCGGGCGGAGGTCAGGGGCCATCGCGGCGGCGCCGCGGCGACGCCGTCGCTGGTGGGGGGATGGATCGGGCGCTAGTCGATGCGCTGCTGGGAGACCGGGTCGAACACGTGCAGGCCGCCCTCGCGGACCCGCAGGTGCACCGTCTCCCCCACCGCGGGGGCGGAGCGCGGCTCGGTGCGCACCACCAGGTCGGCAGTGTGCAGGACGTCGCCGTCGTCGGAGGCACCCAGGGTGGCGTAGAGGAAGGCGTCCGAGCCGAGCTGCTCGACCACGTTCACCACCACAGGCACGCCCTCGGGGGCGAGCTCGACGGCCTCGGGGCGGAAGCCGACGGTCACCCGCCCGCCGTCGCCGGCGGCGCGCAGCAGCCGCTCGCGCGGCACCGGCAGCACCGCACCCGCGAGCCGGACGCCGCCGTCGACCACCGGACCGGTGATGACGTTCATCGCCGGCGAGCCGATGAAGCCCGCGACGAAGGTGTTGGCCGGCCGCTCGTAGAGCGTCCCGGGGGTGTCGCACTGCTGCAGGAGGCCGTCCTTGAGCACGGCCACCCGGTCGCCCATCGTCATGGCCTCGACCTGGTCGTGGGTGACGTAGACGGTGGTGACGCCGAGGCGCCGCTGCAGCGCCGCGATCTGGGTGCGGGTCTGCACGCGGAGCTTGGCGTCGAGGTTGGACAGCGGCTCGTCCATGAGGAACACCTGCGGGCTGCGGACGATCGCGCGGCCCATGGCCACCCGCTGCCGCTGGCCGCCGGACAGCGCCTTGGGGCGCCGGCCCAGGTAGTCCTCGAGGTCGAGGATCTTCGCCGCCTCGGCGACCCGGGTGGCGATCTCCGACTTGGGGACGCCCGCGATCTTGAGCGCGAAGCCCATGTTCTGCTCGACGGTCATGTGCGGGTAGAGCGCGTAGTTCTGGAAGACCATCGCGATGTCGCGGTCCTTGGGCGGCGCGTCGGTGACGTCGCGGTCGCCGATCCGGATGCTGCCGGCGTCGATCTCCTCGAGGCCGGCGAGCATGCGCAGCGAGGTGGACTTGCCGCACCCGGAGGGGCCGACGAGGACGAGGAACTCGCCGTCGCCGATCTGCAGGTCCAGGCCGTCGACCGCCGGGCGGTCGGACTTCGGGTAGATGCGGGTCGCGGAGTCGAAGGTGACGGTGGCCATGGCTCAGGCGCCTTCCGGGCAGGAGGTGGGGGGAACGGGGGTGGACGGGCGCCTCATCCCTTCACCGCGCCCTGCATGATGCCGCCGACGATCTGCTTGCCGAGGACGACGAAGACGACGAGCACCGGCAGGGTGCCGACGAGCGTGCCGGCCATGATCACCGCGGTGTCAGGGACGTAGCCGCCACCGAGACCGGCCAGCGCGACCTGCACGGTCGGGTTCTCGCTCGTGAGGGCGATGATCGGCCAGAAGAAGTCGTTCCACGCGGTGAGGAAGGTGAGCATCGCGAGCACCGCCATGGCCGGGCGGGCGACCGGGACGACGACCGACCAGAAGGTCCGCATCGTCGAGGCGCCGTCGACGCGGGCGGCCTCGAGCAGCTCGTCGGGCAGCGCCTGCGACAGGAACTGCCGCATGAAGAAGACGCCGAACGCGCTGACCAGCGTGGGCAGCACGACCGCCTGGAGGTGGTCGACCCACTGCAGCTGGGCGATGAGGATGAACAGCGGGATGATCGCCAGCTGCGTCGGCACCATCATCGTGCCGATCACCAGCCCGAGCAGCGTCTTGTTGCCCCGGAAGCGCAGCTTGGCGAAGGCGAACCCGGCGAGCGTGCTGCACAGGACGGTGCCCACCGTGATGCAGCCGGCGACGATGACCGAGTTGACGATGGCCAGCCCGATCGGCGCCTCCTCCATGGCCCGGCCGATGTTGGTGAACAGGTCGGCGTCGGGGAGGAACGGCGGCGGGGTGCCGGCGAGCTCGGCGTTGGTCTTCGACGCCGCGACCGCCGTCCAGTACAGCGGGAAGACCGACAGGAACGCGGTCAGGACCAGCAGCACGTGGGTGAGCGGCCCGGCGGAGGTGACCTTGCGGGCGCCGCGGCGGCGGGTCCGGGTGGGGGTGGCGGCCGGCGCGGTCGCCGTCTGCTCCGGTGCGGAGGCGAGGGTGGTCATGACGGCTCCTACCGCTCGGCCCGGGCGCGGCGGCGGGCGATCAGCCCGTAGACGCCGACGACGACGAGGATGATCAGGAACATGGTCCAGGCGGTCGCGGCGGCCTGGCCGAGGCGGAAGTTCGTCCAGCCCTGGTCGTACATGAGCAGGCCGAGGGTCTGGTACTGGTTCGAGACGCCGCCGTTGGTCATGCCGTTGCCGCTGAACAGCAGCGGCTCACCGAACAGCTGCACCGCGCCGATGGTCGAGACCACGATGGTGAACAGGATCGTGGGCCGCAGGGCCGGGATCGTGACGTGCACGAACTGCTTCCAGCGGCTGGCGCCGTCGAGGGTGGCGGCCTCGTAGAGGTCGTTCGGGATGGCCTGCATCGCGGCCAGGTAGATGAGCGCGTTGTAGCCGGTCCAGCGCCAGGTGACGATCACCGAGATGGCGATCTGGCTGGTCCAGCTGCCGCTCTCCCAGTCGATGCGGTCGAAGCCGACGGCCTCCAGCAGCGTGTTGATCAGGCCGTAGTCGTGGCCGAACAGCTGCGCGAACACGAGCGTGGCGGCGGCGATGCTGGTCGCGTAGGGCATGAGCATCGCGACGCGGAAGAAGGTGCGGCCGCGGAGCCGGTAGTTCAGCAGGTGCGCCAGTCCCAGGGCGATGGCCAGCTGGGGCACCGTGGAGAGGATGCCGATGGTGAGGGTGTTCCTCGCGGCGTTCCAGAAGAACTCGTCCTGCAGCAGCTCGGTGTAGTTGCCGAAGCCGACGAAGACCGCGCCGTCGAGGTCGGAGAGCCGCACGTCGTGCAGCGAGATGTAGGCGGTGTAGAGGAACGGGTAGAGGCTGAAGGCGGCGAAGAGGAGGAAGAACGGGGCGACGTAGGCGTAGCCCCAGCGGTTGCGGGTGAGCCGGGACCGCCGCCGGCGGGCGGCCGTTGCGGGTGCGGGCGGGACGGACGGCGGTGGTGCGGCGGCCGCCGCGACCCGGGGGTCGTCGCTGGCGATGGTCATGCGGGGTGCCTCACTGCGGTGTGCGGGCGGGAGGTGCGGGGGCCGGCGAGGTGCCGCCGACGTGGTGCCGGCCGGTGCCCGGGCGGGTGGACGCGCTCGGGCACCGGCCGGGGTCTGTCAGCCTCCGGTGACCTGCTCGATCTCCGCGAGTGCTGCCTGGAAGGCGTCGTCGGGTGAGGTCCCGTCGGCGACCGTGCTCAGGGCGTTGGTGAACGCCTCCTGGATCTGGGTGTCGTAGGGGCCGATCGGCGTGAACTGCAGCGCTGCCGCCGAGTCCGCGAAGATCTGCCCGACCGGCGCGCCGCTGAAGTACTCGTTGGTCGCGCTCGACACCTGCGGGTCCTCCGCCGCCTCCTGGCTGGAGGGGAAGTGGGCCTCCTCGGTGAACATCTTGATCTGCTGCTCGGGGGCGGTCAGCCACTCGACGAGGGCGATGGCCTCCTCGCGGTGCTCGCTGTTCTCGGTCACGCCGAGCCAGGAGCCGCCCCAGTTGCCGGCACCGCCGGGCAGCGGCGCGACGTCCCAGGCGCCCGAGGCCTCCTCGCCGGCCTGCTCGCTGATGTAGCCGAGCATCCAGGCCGGGCAGGAGATGGTGGCGAAGGCGCCGTTGGCGAAGGCGGAGTTCCACTCGTCGCCGAACTGGATGAGGTTGGCGGTCATCCCCTCGGCGGCCGCCACGGCGGCGTCCTCCCAGGCGGCGGTGACGCCGGGGCTGGTCTCGGGGATGGGGTTGCCGCTCTCGTCGTTGTAGGCGGTCTCGCCCTGGTAGACCGCGGCGGAGAAGACGCTCGCCGGGCTGTCGACGAACGAGGTGCCCTCCGGCTTGGTCGGCGAGGCGTCGTACTCGCGGCCGAGCTCCAGGTAGCCCTCCCAGGTCGACCAGCGGGAGGCGAGCTCCGTGCGGTCGGTGGGCAGGCCGGCCTGCTCGAACAGGTCGCGGCGGAAGCACATGGCCTCGGGACCGGCGTCGGTGCCCAGGCCGATGACCCGGCCGTCCTCCGTCGTGGCCGGCTCGACCTTCCAGTCGTAGTAGTGGCCGAGCAGCTCGTCGGCGTTGCCCTCGGCGGCGAAGTCGACGAACGCGTCGGCGTGGTTCTCGACGACGTCGGCGACGAAGCCGATCTCGATGCCCTGGATGTCGGCGAGGCCGGAGCCCGCCGCGAGCCGGGTCTGCAGGGCCCGGTAGTAGTCCGCCGACCGCTCCACCGAGGTCTCCTCGATGCGGATGTCGGGGTTCAGGCGCATGTACTCGTCGTACAGCCCGGCCTGCTCGAACCCGAAGGTCCCGAACAGGCCCAGGTCGAGCGTGACGGTGCCGTCGTCGGCGGAGCTGGAGCCCCCGCAGCCGGCGGCCAGGAGCGAGGCGACGAGGGCGGCGCCCAGTGCGGCCCTGCGTCTCGGGGGAACGGTCATCGGTCCTCCTGGATCGGTTCCCGAACGACCTCGTCCGGGCTACTGTGTCCGGCGTGAAAGCGCTCTCACGACCGGCTGGGAGGAGAGTGATGGGGACCACACCCGCCTGTCAAGTACGACTTCGTGCGATTCGCGGAACCGCCCGGGCCGTGCACCATGGACCCCGACCGCGACCCCAGGAGGACCCGTGACGACGCTGGCCGGACGCGGCTCCTCACCCACGCTCGACGAGGTCGCCGAGCTCGCCGGCGTCTCCCGGGCCACCGTGTCGCGGGTGGTCAACGGCTCGCCGAAGGTCCGCCCGGAGGCCCGCCGCGCCGTCGAGGCCGCCGTCGCGCAGCTGCACTACGTGCCCAACCCGATGGCCCGCAGCCTGGTCACCCGGCGCACCGACACCATCGCCCTGGTGCTGTCGGAGTCCAACGCCCAGGTGTTCTCCGACCCGTTCTTCGCCCGCGTCTTCCGCGAGCTGTCGGAGTCCCTGGCCGACACCGAGATGAACCTCGTGCTGCTCGCCGCGCGGGGCGAGCGCGAGCAGGAGAAGGTCGGCCGCTTCGTGCGGCAGGGCCACGTCGACGGCGTCGTCCTGGTCTCCCCGCACCGCGACGACACGCTGCCCCGCATGCTCGACGAGGCCGGTGTCCCGCTGGTGCTGTCCGGCCGGCCGCCCGACGGCCGCGACCTCTGCTACGTCGACGCCGACAACACCGGCGGGGCGCGCACGGCCACCGAGCACCTGCTCGGCTCGGGCCGGCGGCGGGTGGCCACGGTGACCGGCCCGCAGGACATGATCGCCGGCCTCGACCGCCACGCCGGGTACCGCGAGGCCCTCGAGGCCGCCGGGCTGCCGGTCGACGAGCGGCTGGTGGCCGAGGGCGACTTCACCGAGGCCGGCGGCGCCCGCGCCATGGCCGCGCTGCTGGAGCGCGCCCCCGACCTCGACGCCGTCTTCGTCGCCTCCGACCCGATGGCGGTGGGCGCCCTGCGGGCGCTGCGCGAGGCCGGGCGCACCGTGCCCGGCGACGTGGCGGTGGTCGGCTTCGACGACGCGGCCGTGGCGGCCACCTGCGACCCGCCGCTCACCACGGTGGCGCAGCCGCTGGAGGACATGACCCGGCTGATGAAGGAGCTGCTGTTGTCGCAGGTCGAGGGCCAGGAGGGGGTGCGGGCGCGGGTCTGCCCCACCCGCCTGGTCCGGCGCGCAAGCGCCTAGGGGAGGAACTCGACCCACGCCCCGGGTCGGAGGCGGGCCCGCGACCCGGGGATGAGGTCCCACGCGTCCCCGCCGTGTCACCGGACCCGTCCGTCACACCGTCCCCATCGTTGCCGCACGCGCCGGGCCCCGGCGCGCCCGGCACACGATGGAGGACACATGCAGCACTCCGGTACGGCGAGACGTCCCCGCCCGTCGGCGGCCGCCCGCGGGCTGACCGTCACCGCCTCCGCCGCCCTGGCGCTCGCCGCGCTGCCGGCCGGCGTCGCGGCGGCGGGCGGGGGCACCACCTGGGTGGTCTCCCCCGGCGAGTCGATCCAGGCCGCGGTGGACCAGGCGAGCTCCGGCGACACGATCCGCATCGAGGCGGGCACCTACGAGGAAGCCGTCTGCGTCGACGGCAAGGGCCTGACCATCGTCGGCGAGGGCCGCGGGGAGGACGGCACGCGGATCGTGTGGCCCGAGTGGACCACCCCCGACCAGCTGCCCGAGGTCGCGCCGACCGCCTGCTGGGAGGCGCAGAACGGCGGGGACCCGGAGACCGACCCGGGCACCCTGCGCGACGACGTCTCCGGCCTGTTCTTCCTCCACCCCGACGGCCCGGTGCGGGTCAGCCACCTGTCCACCTGGAACCACCCGGCCAACGGCATCGCCGCCTGGGGCGCCGACGGGTTCCGCGTGCACAAGACCGCGGCGCACGCGCACGAGCGCTACGGCATCCTCGCCGCGGACTCCACGCACACCCGGATCTCGCGCAACGTCCTCCGGGGCCTCGACCGGGGAACGGCCGAGGCGCCGAACAGCGGCACCGCGGGCATCGGCGTCACCGACTCGCACGAGGCCTACGCCGACGTCGTCGCCAACGACGTCCGCGGCTACAACCTCGGCGTCTTCGCCCGCGAGTCGCGCGTCGGCGTCGTCCGCAACAACTACGTGGCGGGCAACTGCGTCGGCATCCTCGTCTTCGACGACGCGGCGACCGAGATCCCCGACTTCAGCGGCCGCGTCGAGGGCGGCGACTGGCAGCTGAAGTGGAACGAGGTGACCGGCAACGACCGCTTCTGCCTCGCCGGCGTCGGTGAGGCGCAGGCGTCGCTGCGCGTCTCGGGCACCGGGATCTCGGTGGTCAACGCCGACACCGTGTCGATCCGGCACAACGACGTGCACGACAACGTGCCCGCCGTCGACCCGGCCTCGCTGCAGTTCCCGGCCGGCGGCCTGACCCTGGTGTCACTGCCGCCGTTCAACAACGCCGGCGGGGTCGACCCCGGCCCGGTGGACGGCGTCGTCGTCACGGACAACGACCTGACCGGCAACGCGCCGGTCGACGTGCTGCTCAGCTCGCCGCAGGTCAGCCCGTTCCTGCGGGACGTCGGGGCGGTCGAGTTCGAGGACAACGTCTGCGGGTCCAGCGTCCCCGCGGAGCTCTGCGCGCCCTGAGGCACGACCGGGGGCCCTCCGCCGGAGGGTCCCCGGTCACCCCGCCCAGTCGGGACGGGCGGCGTCGACCGCCCAGACGACGGCGCGGCCGCCGCCGGGCCGCAGCACGACCCCGTCCGGCACGCCCGGCCCGTCGTCGCCGAGCCACAGCCGGGCGTCGGGCCGGCCGAGGTCGACCCACCCGGCCGGGGCGCGCAGCACCTCGTGCGACGGCGCGGCGCCCGGGTCGGCGGCGCGCAGGTGGCACTGGAGCACGCGGGCGCCCGCGGGACCGGCGACCTCGTCGTGGTCCAGGCCCGTCCCGGCGCGGAGCACCCCGACGTCACCCGCCGCCAGCGGCGCGTCCCCGCCCCAGCGGTGGGTGAGCGACCCCTCGAGGACGACGGCGACGACGTCGACCGCGCGGTGGGCGTGCACGCCGTAGCCGGCGCCGGGCGGGAGCCGGTCGTCGGTGACGCGCAGCAGCGGGCCGAGCGACCCGTCGCCGGGCTCGAGCAGCGGGACCCCCTCGACGGCGGTCACCGCGCGGCCTCCTCGGCCTCCCGCTCGGGCAGCGCCGCCGGGCCGCCGGGCAGGCCGCCGAGGACGAGCGCCACCGCCAGCGACCAGGCCAGGCCCAGAGAGAGCCCGCCGACGACGTCGGAGACGAAGTGCACGCCGAGCCAGGCGCGGGTGAGGCCGACGAGCACCGCCAGCGCCACGCCGGCGGCGACCGCGGCCCGCCGGCCCGGGGCGGTCAGCCGCGGCCAGGCCAGCACCAGCGCCACGGTGACCAGCGTGGCGATGCCGGAGGAGTGCCCGCTCGGGTAGCTGAGGCCCGGGTAGTCCAGCCCGCCGTGCTCGAAGGCCGGGCGGGCGCGGCCGGCCAGCTCCTTGAGCCCGGTCGTGACCGGCCCGATCGCGGTGATCGCCACGACCACCCACAGCAGCGTGCGCCAGGCGCGGCGGGCTCCGAGCCAGGCCAGCACCGGGAGGAACACCAGCACGCGGAACCAGGTGACGCCGGGGGTGGTGAGCACCTCGAGCAGGCCGCCGACGAACGGCGAGCGGTCGTCGCCGGCGTAGAGCGCCCGGCTGAGCGCGTCGTCGAGGCGGACCTGCGGGGTCCACCCGGTGACCACCCCGGCGCCGAGCACCCCCAGCACCGCCAGGCCGCCCCCGATCGCGGTCAGCACCCGGCGGCGGGCGCGGGCGGGCCGGGACAGCGGCGGGGCGGGGACCACTCCCCCACTCTCCCCGACGCCCGCACGCGTGACACGCTGGCCGCCGTGCCAGCCCGCGGGACCGACCCGCCGCCGTCCGCCGCGACGCTGCGGCGGCTCGAGCGCGCGTCGGGGGCCATCGCCACCCGCGCCGTCGCCCGCATGGACGAGGACCTGCCGTGGTTCCGCGCCATGCCGGCCGACCAGCGGTCCTGGGTCATGCTCGTCGCGCAGGCCGGCATCGCCTCGCTGGTCGAGTGGTGCCGCAACCCCGGCCGACCGCCGCGGCTGACCGGCGAGGTGTTCGGCGCGGCGCCCCGCGACCTGGTGCGCGCGGTGCCGCTCAAGCAGACCGTCGACCTGGTCAAGCTCACCGTCGAGGTGATGGACGACCACGTCGAGTCGGTGGCCGAGCCCGGCGACGCGGTGCCCCTGCGGATGGCGGTGCTGCAGTTCAGCCGCGAGGTCGCCTTCGCCACCGCGCACGTCTACGCCAGCTTCGCGGAGAACCGCGGCGCCTGGGACGCCCGGCTGGAGGCCCTCGTCGTCGACGCGCTGGTGCGCGGCGAGCGCACCGAGGAGCTGCCCGGCCGCACCGCCGCCCTGGGCTGGGCGGGCACCGAGCCGGTCACCGTGCTCGTCGGCGCCGCGCCGCCCGACGGCGACGCGCACGCCGCGGTCCGCCGCGCCGCCCGTTCCAGTGGCGGGGAGGTGCTCGTCGGCGTGCACGCCGAGCAGCTGGTGGTGGTGCTCGGCGGCGCCGAGGACGTGGCGGCCGCCGCCGCCCGGGTGGCCGAGGAGTTCGGTCCGGGCCCGGTGGTGCTCGGGCCGGTGGTCGACCGGCTCAGCGCCGCGGGCGGGTCGGCCGCGGCGGCGCTGGCGGGGCTGCGCGCGGCCCGCGCGTGGCCCGGCGCCCCGCGCCCGGTGTCGGCCGACGCCCTGCTGCCCGAGCGCGCCCTCGACGGCGACCCGCTGGCCCGCGCCGCGCTCTCCGAGCGGGTGGTGCTGCCGCTGCGCGGCGCCGGCGGCGAGGTGCTCGAGACGGTGCGCGCGGTGCTCGCCGGCGGCGGCAACCTCGAGGCCAGCGCCCGGGCGCTGTTCGTGCACCCGAACACCGTGCGCTACCGGCTCAAGCGCGCCGCCGAGCTCACCGGGCAGGTGGCCACCGACCCGCGCGGGGCCTGGACGCTGCACGTCGCGCTCGCCCTCGCCGACCTCGACGGCGGCCGCTCGCTCTGGCACTGAGCGCGCGACCGCAGTGTGGTCCCCACCACGGATCGGCGCCGCGACGGCCCGGCGAGGCCCGCCACTTGTAGGGACCCTCCAAAGAGCGGTGGTGTCCTTTCGTCGCGGCCGAGCGCGCGGGAGGCCCGCTCCTCTGACACGGTGAGGAGGTGCTGGCCGTCCTCGCCCCCGGACAGGGTGCCCAGAAGCCCGGGATGCTCACCCCCTGGCTGGATCTCCCCGGAGCCGAGTCGTTCTTCCGCTGGGCCGGCGCGATCGCCGACGCCGACCTGCTGACGATGGGCACCACCGGCGACGCCGAGGCCATCCGCGACACCGCGGTCACCCAGCCGCTGGTCGTCGCCATGAGCCTGTTCGTCGCCCGCGAGCTCGGCGGCCTGCCCGGCCCGGTGGCGCACTCGCCGCACACCGGCCGCGACGTCGTCATCACCGGCCACAGCGTCGGCGAGCTCACCGCGGCCGCGCTGGCCGGCGTGCTGTCCGTGGAGGCCGCGATCGCGCTGACCGCCGTCCGCGGCCGGGCCATGGCCCGCGCCTGTGCGCTCACCCCCACCGGCATGTCGGCCGTGCTGGGCGGCGACCCCGACGAGCTCGCGGCGGCGCTGGAGCGGCACGGCTTGGTCGCGGCCAACCTCAACGGCGGCGGGCAGACCGTCGTCGCCGGCCCGGTCGACGGGCTCGCCGCGCTGAAGGCCGAGCCGCCGGCCAAGGCCCGGGTGGTGCCGCTGTCGGTGGCCGGCGCGTTCCACACTGCCTACATGGCGCCCGCCCGCGAGGAGCTCGAGGGCCTCGTCGGCGGCCTGCGCCCGGCCGACCCGAGCCGGCTGCTGCTGTCCAACGCCGACGGCGCGGCCGTCGGCTCCGGCGCCGAGGCGCTCTCCCGCCTGGTCAGCCAGGTCACCAGCCCGGTGCGCTTCGACGCCTGCCTCACCACCCTGCGCGAGCTCGGCGTCACCGCCGCGATCGAGCTGCCGCCGGCCGGCGCCCTGGCGGGCCTGGCCAAGCGGGAGTGGAAGGGCTCCGACGTCGAGGTGCTGGCGCTGGCCGGCCCCGACGACCTCGACCGCGCCCGCGCCCTCATCGACGCCGCCCGCGGCCGCCCCGAGGCCGAGCACCAGCCCGACTGGCGGGTCGTCGTCTCCCCCGCCCGCGGCACGGTCAGCCCCGCCGACGTCCCCGAGGGCACCCACCTGCCCGCCGGCACCCCGCTGGGCTGCGTGCGCAGCCGCCGCGAGGAGGTCAAGGTCTCGGCCGGCTACGACGGCGTGCTCGCCGAGTGGCTGGTGCACGAGGGCGACCTGGTCGACGCCGGCGACCCCCTCGCCCGTCTCTACCCGGAGGTCCCCGCGTGAGCATCCGACTGCCCGCCGGCGCGCCCGGCGCGCGCATCCTCGGCCTGGGCGGCTACCGCCCGCGGCGCCGCGTGACCAACGACGAGCTCGCGCAGGTCATGGAGACCAACGACGAGTGGATCCGCACCCGCGTCGGCATCGCCGAGCGCCGCTGGGCGTCCGAGGACGAGACCCTCGTGGAGATGTCGGTCGCCGCCGGCGGCAAGGCGCTGGCGGCCAGCGGCCTGGCCCCCGACGAGGTCGACCTGGTGATCCTCGCCAGCGCCAGCCTCACCGAGCCCATCCCGGGCATCGGCCCGCAGGTGGCCCACCGCCTGGGCATCCCCCGCCCCGGCGCCTTCGACCTCAACGCCGGGTGCGCCGGGTTCTGCTACGCGCTGGAGGTGGCCTCGTCCGCCATCCGCGCGGGCTCGGCGCGCAACGCGCTCGTGGTCGGCGTCGAGCGGCTCACCGACGTCGTCGACAAGACCGACCGCTCCACCGCGGTGATCTTCGCCGACGGCGCCGGCGCGGCCGTCCTCGGCGCCTCCGACGAGCCCGGCATCGGTCCGGTCGCGTGGGGCAGCGACGGCGACCAGTTCTCCGCGATCGAGATCGCCGCGGGCACCGGCACGATGACCATGGCCGGCCAGGCCGTCTACCGCTGGGCCACCACCCGGCTCACCGACACGCTCGTGCAGGCCATGGAGTCCGCCGGCGTGGAGGCCAAGGACGTCGACGTCTTCGCCCCGCACCAGGCCAACCTGCGCATCGTCGAGTCGATGACGAAGCGGCTCGGCTTCGGCGAGGACGTCGTCGTCGCCCGCGACATCGTGCAGTCGGGCAACACGTCGGCCGCCTCCATCCCGCTGGCGCTCACCGCGCTGCTGGAGTCCGGCGAGGCCAAGAGCGGCGACCTCGCCCTCGTCCTCGGCTACGGCGCCGGGCTCACCTTCGCCGGCCAGGTGCTCGTCCTGCCCTGACCGGCCCCACAGACCCCCGGACCACCGGGACCCGACGGCGGGCAACCCCCGCCTCCACCGAGAGAGAGGACCCCGCGTGAGCGAGGACATCCAGGCAGGTCTGGCCGAGATCCTGGAGGAGGTCGCCGGGGTCGCCCCCGCCGACGCCACCCCGGAGAAGTCGTTCACCGAGGACCTCGACGTCGACTCGCTGTCGATGGTCGAGATCGCCACCGCCGTCGAGGACAAGTTCGGCGTGGCCATCCCCGACGACGAGCTCGGCAACATCAAGACCGTCGGCGACGCGATCAGCTTCATCCAGAAGAACAAGGGCTGAGCCGGTCCCCCGGCCGCCCGCGCCCGCACGTCCCCAGGGAAGGACCGTCATGAGCTCGAACGACGACGCGGTCGTCACCGGCCTCGGAGCCACCACGCCGCTGGGTGGCGACGTCGCCAGCACCTGGGACGCGCTGCTGGCCGGACGGTCGGGGGTCCGCCGCCTCGACGACGAGTGGGTGAAGGAGATGCCGGCCCAGCTCGCCGCCACCCTCGCGGTGGAGCCCTCCGAGCAGATCGACCGGGTCCGCGCCCGCCGGCTCGACCGCAGCCAGCAGGTGGCGGTCGTCGCCGCCGAGCAGGCGTGGGCCGAGTCCGGCGCCGCCGACGCGGGCGTGGCGCCCGAGCGGATCGCCGTCGTCTTCGGCACCGGCATCGGCGGGGCGATGACCCTGCTCGGCCAGGACGACGTCCTGGAGGCCAAGGGCGCCAAGCGCGTCTCGCCCTTCACCATCCCGATGCTCATGCCCAACGGCCCGGCCGCGGCCGTCGGCCTCGCGATCGGCGCCCGCGGCGGCGTGCACGCCCCGGTCAGCGCCTGCGCCTCCGGCGCCGAGGCCATCCGCTGGGGCCTGGACCTGCTGCGCTTCGACCGCGCCGACGTCGTCCTGGTGGGCGGCGCCGAGGCCGTCGTGCACCCGCTGCCCATGGCCGGCTTCGCCGCGATGCGGGCGATGAGCACCCGCAACGACGAGCCCGGCCGCGCCTCCCGTCCCTTCGACAAGGGCCGCGACGGCTTCGTGCTCGGCGAGGGCGCCGCCGCCCTCGTGCTCGAGCGCGCCTCCTCCGCGCAGGCCCGCGGCGCCCGGGTGCACGCCCGGCTCGCCGGCGCCGGCGCCACCGCCGACGGCTACGACCTCGTCGCGCCGCACCCGGAGGGCGAGGGCGCCGCCCGCGCCATCACCGCCGCGCTGCGCGACGCGGGCCTGTCCCCCGCCGACATCGGCCACGTCAACGCGCACGCCACCTCCACGCCGGTGGGCGACACCGCGGAGGCCGCGGCCATCCGCAGCTCCGTCGGCGAGCACGCGCTGGTGGCGGCCACCAAGAGCCAGACCGGCCACCTGCTCGGTGCCGCCGGCGCGCTGGAGGCGGTGTTCACCGTGCTCGCCCTGCGCGAGCAGGTGGTCCCGGCGACGGCGAACCTCGACGACCCCGACGACGACGCCGCGGTCCAGGCACTCGACATCGTCCGCCACGAGCCGCGGAAGGCGAGCCTCAGCGCCGCGGTCAACGACTCCTTCGGCTTCGGCGGGCACAACCTCGCGCTGGTCTTCACGACCGCCTGACCCACTTCCCGCCCGGCCCGGTGCCGGGAGTCCCTGGAGGCCCGGTGACCACCACCGTCCACGCCGTCCCGACCCTGCCCAGCCCCGACCCGCGCGACCCCGAGGACCGCCTGCTGCGGTTCTTCGACGCCGGGTCGATGAGCCTGCTCGTCCCCCGCGACACCTCCGGCGTCATGGCCGCCCGCGGCACCGTCGCCGGCTCGCGGGTGGTCGCCTTCTGCACCGACGCCACGGTCATGGGCGGGGCGATGGGCATCGACGGCTGCCGGCACATCGTCGACGCCATCGACACCGCGCTGCGGGAGCGGGTGCCCGTCGTGGGCATCTGGCACTCCGGCGGCGCCCGGCTCGCCGAGGGCGTCACCGCCCTGCACGCCGTCGGCGAGGTGTTCGCCGCGATGGTCCGCTCCTCGGGGCGGATCCCGCAGATCTCCGTCGTCCTCGGCCCCGCCGCCGGTGGCGCCGCCTACGGCCCCGCGCTCACCGACCTGGTGATCATGGGCCCGGCCGGGCGGGTGTTCGTCACCGGTCCCGACGTCGTCCGGTCGGTCACCGGCGAGGACGTCGACATGGAGAGCCTCGGCGGGCCCGACACCCACGGCCGGCGCAGCGGCGTCGTGCACGTGGTGACCGACTCCGAGGCCGCGGCGCTGGAGACCGCCCGCCAGGCCGTCGACCTGCTCGCCGCGCAGGGGTCGTTCGCCCCGGCCGCCGACGAGCCCGACGTCGACCTGCGGGCGCTGCTGCCCGAGCAGACCAACCGCGCCTACGACGTCAAGCCGGTGGTGGCCGCGGTGCTCGACGGCCCCGGCCTGGAGCTGCACCCGCGCTGGGCGCCCAACGTGGTCACCACGCTGGGCCGGCTGGCCGGGCGGACGGTCGGCGTCATCGCCAACAACCCGCTGCGCCTCGGCGGCTGCCTGGACTCCGCGTCGGCGGAGAAGGCGGCCCGCTTCGTGCGGATGTGCGACGCGTTCGGCGTCCCGCTGGTCGTGCTCGTCGACGTGCCCGGCTACCTGCCCGGCGTCGGCCAGGAGTGGGACGGCGTCGTGCGCCGCGGCGCGAAGCTGCTGCACGCCTTCGCCGAGGCGGTGGTGCCGCGGGTGACGCTGGTGACCCGCAAGTCCTACGGCGGCGCCTACATCGCCATGAATGCCCGCTCGCTCGGCGCGACGTCGGTGTTCGCCTGGCCGGGCGCGGAGGTGGCGGTCATGGGCGCCAAGGCCGCCGTCGGCATCCTGCACCGCAAGAAGCTGGCCGCGGTGCCGCCGGCCGAGCGCGAGGCGCTGCACGCGCAGCTGGCCGAGGAGCACGAGCGGATCGCCGGCGGGGTGAACCGGGCGCTGCAGATCGGCGTCGTCGACGAGGTCGTGGAGCCCTCCCGCACCCGCCGCCGGCTCGTGGAGGCCCTGGCCGCCGCCCCCGCCGGCCGCGGCGCGCACGGCAACATCCCGCTCTGAGTCCCCACACGCCAGAGGGCCCGCCACCGCTGCTGCGGTGGCGGGCCCTCTCGCGTCGAGGCCGTCCGGACGCCGCTTCCCCGACGGCGTCCGGACGACCTGCGACGAGCCTACGACGGGGTGCCGGGGGCGCTCACGTCGTCGTGCCCGGATCGTGACCTGCGCGTTCCCGCGGGCGCCGGCTCAGACGACCTGGTGCAGCCAGGTGGTCTGGCTGCCGTCACCGGCGTAGCGGTACACCTCGAGGTCGGCGTCCCACGCCGCGCCCAGGAGCTGGTCGACGCCGTGGCGGAAGGCCTCCACCGACGTGGCGGTGGCCGCGAGGGTGCGCAGCTGCTGCTCGGTGACGACGAGGTCGCCGTTGGCGCTCGTCGGCGCGCGGTAGACCCCGTGCCCGGGCACGTAGGACATGCGCTCGCCGTCGTTGCCGGAGCTCGCCTCCTCGGTCACCTCGAAGCGCAGCATCGGCCACGCGCGCAGCGCGGCGACCAGCTTGGCGCCCGTCCCGGGGGCACCGGTCCAGGCGACCTCGGCACGGTAGGACCCGTGCGCCGCGGGCTGGTCGGCCCACGACAGGGAGACCGGCGCGCCGATGACGCGCTCGAGCGCCCACTCGACGTGCTGGCAGAGCGCCTTCGGGCAGGCGTGCACGAAGACCACACCCTGGGTAGACCGTTGCCGCACGAGGCACCTCCATCGACTCGATCGGTCTCGTCTTCCCCAACGGACGATCGGTTCGGTGACAGGCTGTGGTCGGCACGGGTGGACCAGGGGTACTGGGGACAGTGTGCACGATGGAGTGCCGGTCGCGCCAGTGCGGATGGGGCGGCTGGTGCAGGAGAGGTCCCACACGCCGCTCGGGGCACGGAAGTGCTGGTCAGCGCCATAGCACGACCCGGCCGGAGGTGTCCAACCCGGCTCCGGGCCGCCCTGACGGTACACCGGACCGGCCCTCACACCCCGTTGCCGCGCGGGGTGTCGCCGAACGGCGACGACGACGCTCCGGTGACTCTGCGTACTCGTCAGGCGGGCGTGGCCGTCACCCTGCGAGATCGCCCACCCTGTCGCCGCCGGCCGCCTTGGCCCGGTACATGGCCCCGTCCGCGCGGTGCAGCACCCCCGCGACGTCGTCCCCGGGGCCCACGAGCGCCAGCCCGACGCTGGCGGTCACCCCGCAGCCGGCGCCCGCACCGGCGACGGCCGCGCGCACCCGGTCGGCGAGGGCGGCGTCGTCGGCGGGCCCCGGGGAGAGGGCCAGGACGGCGAACTCGTCGCCACCGAGCCGGGCCACCGTGTCGGTCTCGCGGACCGCGGCGCCGAGCGCGGCGGCAACCCGGCGCAGCACGGCGTCGCCGGCGGCGTGCCCGTCGCGGTCGTTGACCCCCTTGAAGCCGTCCAGGTCGACGATGCAGACCACCGAGCGCCCGTCCCGGGTGGCGACCGCGCGCCCGACCCGGTCGAGGAAGACCCGGCGGTTGGGGACGCCGGTGAGCGGGTCGGTGGTGGCCAGCGCCTCCTGCGTGCGCAGCAGCAGGACCTGCCGGTCCTGGGCCGCCCACTGGTTGGCCGAGGACAGCGTGCAGATGAGCGTGACGGTGGCGAGGACCGTGGTCACGAGCAGCGTCTGCGGCCCGAGCGGCCCGTCGACGAGCAGGACGTAGGCGGTCGTCATGAGCGCGCCGGTGAGCACCACGCCGGCCGGCGGGTAGGCCACCGCCATGAAGACGAGGACCAGGAAGAAGAGCACCGGCAGCGGGCTGTCGGCGCCGCCGTCGAAGGCGGCCGCGGTGGTGACGATGGCTGTCACCGCGACGTTCCACGCGTAGAACAGCAGCGGCCCCCGCAGGTCGCGGACCACGCGGTCCAGCGGCAGCAGCAGCACGAGCGGCGTCAGGACGACGACGGCGCCCGCCAGCGCGAGCAGCACGGGGTGCCGGTGCCCGGGCGTCGGGGTGGTCATCGTGTAGACCAGGCACGCCCAGCCGGCGATCTCGCTGAGCAGCACGCCGGTCTGCACGTGCCGCACCCAGTAGCGGGCGCGCTCGTCGTCCTCGGCCAGCGGGCGGTAGAGGCCGGCGGACAGCCAGCCGGGGGTGCGGCGCAGCGGCGCGGCGGGCGCCCCCGTGCGCGCCCGCCGTCCGCTGTCCAGCACCGTCACGACGGGGACTACGGCCGGAACCGTTCCGTTCTGCAGTCGGGACGCGCGTGTCTCCCCCGTCGGGGTGCCCGCGCCGCGGCCGGGGTAGGGGCCGGGCGTGACGGGTGCGCAGCGCGGGCTGGCCGGTGCCGGCCGGGAGGTGGTCGGGCCGCTGGTGCTGGAGGCGTGGGACGCCTTCCTGGTGCAGGCGGAGGCGGTGGACCTCGCGCGGTCCAGCCGCCTGCCGGGCTGGCGGGCGCACGAGGTGTGCGTGCACCTGGGCGCCTGGCCCGACCACGAGGCGCTGGCCGACCTGACCGCCTCCGCCCGCGCCGGCGGGGCCGGGACGCCGGCGGACGTCGACGGCACCAACGCCCGGGTGACCGCCGCGCACCGCGACGCCTCCCGCGAGGAGGTCCTCGCCGCGCTGCGCCGCAACCGCGAGGCCACCGTGCGGTACCTGGCGGATGCGCCCCCGGAGCTCGACCTCGCGCCCGCGGTGTCCACGGTGGGCCGGCTGCCGCTGCTGTCGGTGGTGCTCGGGCAGGCCTACGAGCTCGCCGTCCACGGCCTGGACCTCGCGGCGGCCGGCGCTCCCCCGGTCCCGCCGTCGGTGCTGCAGGCGGGCCTGGCCGCGCTGGCCGAGGTGACCGGGTCGCTCGCGGCGGCCTCCGGCATCCGCGGCGGGGCGGCGCTGCTGACGCCGGACGGCGGGTGGGTGTTCGCCGCGGACCCGCCGGGGTGGACGGTCACCCGGGTCGACGGCGGCCGGCCGGCGGGCGCCGTGGTCGAGGCGCCCGCCGACGTGCTGCTCGAGGCGGCCTCCGGGCGGGCCAACCCGGCCGCGGCCCTGGTGCGCCGCCGCCTGCGGGTGCGCGACCTGCCCGAGCTCATGCGGCTGGCGCCGATCGTGGAGGCGGCGCCGGGCATCCCGGGCGGGCCGATCCTGGCGCTGGCCGCCCGCACCGTCGGGGGCACGGGCGACCTGCTCGGCCGGCTGCGCGGCCGCCGGGGCTGAGGCCCCGCTCAGCAGCTGCCGAGCGACACCCCGTTCGCCGCCAGCCACGGCACTGGGTTGACGCGGCTGGCGTACAGCCCGCCCTGGTGCACCTCGAAGTGCAGGTGCGGGCCGGTCGACTGGCCGCGGTTGCCCACCTCGGCGATCTTCTGGCCGGCACTGACGACCTGGCCGGCCGAGACGTCGAAGCTGTCGACGTGCCCGTAGAGGGTGATCGAGCCGTCGCCGTGCTGGACGTAGACGGCCTGCCCGAAGCCGCTGGCGGGCCCGGCCTGCAGGACGACGCCGGGCTCGGGCGCGTAGATCGGGGTGCCGATCGGCGCGGCGATGTCGACGCCGTAGTGCATGGTCCCCCAGCGGGCGCCGTAACAGGAGGTGACCCGGCCGGTGGTCGGGGCGATGCCGCCGCCGGAGGCGGCGGGGGCGGACCGCACGTTGACGGCGGCCTGCTGCGCGGCGGCCTGCTGGGCGGCGTAGGCGGCCTCGGCGTCGCGGACGCCGCGCAGGCGCAGCAGCTCCACCTCGGCCGCGCGCAGCCGCTCGTCGAGACGGGCCTTCTCGGCGGCGCGGGCGTCGAACTCGGCCTGAGCGCCCGCGAGGCGGGCGTCGGCGGCGGCCTGCGCCTCGGCGGCGGCACGGGAGGCGGCGTCGCGCTCGGCCACGGCGGCGCGGGCGGCGGCGTCGGCCGCCGCCTCCTGGGTCTCCAGGATCTCGTACTGCTCGAGCGTCTCCGAGCGCTGGGCGCCGAGCAGGTCGAGGGTGGCGGCCCGCTCGAGCACCTCGCGGGGGCCCTCGCTGTCGAGCAGCACGGAGGCGGTGCCGCCCAGGTCGGCTCCCCCGCCGCCCATGTAGGCCTCGCGGCCGAGCTCGACGACCTCGGCCTGCGCCGCGGCCACGGCGTCCCGCGCGGCCTGGAGCTCGGCGGCGGCGACGGCGGCCTGCTGCTGGGCGGCCTGCAGCTCGGCCTGGGCGACCAGCGCGGCGTCCGCGGCGGCCTCGGCCTCGACGGTCATCCGCTGCAGCTGCTCCTCGGCCGCGGTGACCTCGCCCTGGATCCGGGCGACCTCGGCGACGAGGTCCCGCTCGGCGGCCTCAGCAGCAGCGACGTCGTCGTCGGGGTCGGCGTGCGCGACGGACGGTGCGGTGAGCAGCAGGCCCGCGGCGGCACCGGCGGCGAGCACGGCGCGGCGCAGACGGGGTGTGCGGACGGTCCGGTGGTGCAGGGACGCCAAGACGGCGGGTCTCCGTTCCTCGCGACCGCCTCCCCGGGTCACCACGGCCCCCGGGAGGGCGCGCGGCTCGTCCACGCTCCCCGTGCGTGGACGTGACCGAGCCGGGGCCTCGGAGAGGTCCCGGTCCCCCGGCGCGGAGGCCGGCGGTCAGGCGGGGCCCGGCCGGTGTCCTCGGGGATCGAGGAGCGGGAGGGCCCGGCAGGACCGCGGGCGAACGTACTACGGGTTGGGCAGGTCAGGTAACGAAACGGTCAAGGAGACGGCGCGGGTACTTGCGCTCTCAAGCGTGTGACCTGCGGTTCTGACGGGACGTGTGGGACGAAGCACGGACTGCCACTGCGCGTCCCGTGGCCCGTCGCGTCGGTGTCGCGGCTCACAGGTGCGTCACAGGTGCCGCGGGCACGCTGGCGCGCCGGACCAGCTCGAGAGGGAGGAGCGACGTGGACGCAACGGGCATGCCGCAGCAGGCGCCGCCGATGCGCGCGGCCGACAGCGACCGCGCGGCCACCGTGCACGCGCTGCAGGACGCCGTGGCACGGGGGCTGCTGACGCCGGACGAGGGCAGCGACCGGATGGCGGCCGCCTTCGCGGCGGTGCACCTGCGCGACCTCCCGCCGCTGACGGCGGACCTGCCCGCGGCGGCGCCCGTGCGCCTCGGCCCGCCGGGGTGGCGCCCGCTCGGGTCGATGGCGTGGGAGCAGGTGCGGGCGACGGTGGCGGGCGCACGGTCCGGCGGCCCGGCGGCGGTGCGGCTGGCGATCGCTGCGGTGGTGGCGCTGGTGCTCCTGGCGACGCTGGTCTCGCTGGTGGTGCACGGACTGGCCGACGGCCTCGGCATGGACGGTCCCGGCGACCACGGGTTCGGCGGACCGGACTTCGACGGGCCCGGCCGGGACTGACGGCCCGGCCGGGCCGCGGGGCTCAGATGGTGCCGCCCGTCCCGTCGTCGGTGGTGCCGTCGTCGGTGCCGTCGTCGGTGCCGCCGAGGCCGGGCGGGGTGCCGGGGACGCCGCCGCCCGGGAGACCCTGACCGCCGCCGGGCAGCGTGCCGGTGGTCCCGTCCTCGGTCGTGCCGGGCTGGACCACCGCGGTGCCGGCCGCGTCGTCGCCGGCGGTCGCCGAACCGACGGCGTAGCCGCCGGCACCACCGATCGCCAGGAGCGCGGCGGCGGCCGCACCGACCGCGGCACGCTTGCGCAGCCGCGGCGGCAGCGAGCGGCGCGGGCGCTCGGCGGCCGGTGGAGGCGCGGCGGGTGGGGCAGCCGCGGGCATCGGCAGCTCGGCGGTGGCCGACCGCGCGCCGGAGGGGTGCTCGGGGTGCCAGGCCGGCGGCTGCCAGCGCGCGCCGGCAGGGGTCTGCTGGTCGTCCACGGTGCTCCTCGTCGTCCGGGGAGCACCGACGTTCGCGGACCCCGCTGGACCGGAGCCGGGGCGTCGCTGTGGGTCCGCTGAGAGGCGCGCGGGCGTCTGGCAGGCTGGGTGGCACACGTCGGGGGCGGTAGCTCAGCCGGTCAGAGCATGGGACTCATAATCCCTGGGTCGTGGGTTCGAGCCCCACCCGCCCCACTCGGGGAAGCGCAGGTCAACGCCCTGCTGCCAGGTCGACGGAGGCCTGGTGCGGGCGCCCCGCCCACATGGCGCCCACACTACGCACCGTTACGTCTCGTCACCGAGGCCTCGTGGGCAGCGTCCATGCGGTCGGCGAGGGCCCCGAGGTCGTCGTCGAACAGGCCGGAGTAGACGTCCAGGGTCATCGCCGCGGAGGCGTGGCCGAGCATCCGCTGGACCGCCTTGACGTTGGCGCCGCTGGCGACCAGGAGGCTGGCTGCGGTGTGCCGGAGGTCGTGAGGGGTGAGGTCCTCCAGCCCTGCTGCCGTGGCCGCCGGGTCGAAGAACCGGCGGCGGAAGTTGCCGGACCGGAGGACACCGCCCTCCGGGGACGTGAGCACGAGGTCGTCGGCGCGCTTGCCGGCGCACCGCCGGGACAGCGGCTCGAGGAGTACTGCAGGGATGGGGACCGTGCGGTGCTGGTGCGTCTTCGGGCCGCCGAACTCGACCACTCCCCCGACCTCCGTCGCGCTCTCGGCGACGACCAGCCTCCGGCGCAGGAAGTCGATGCGCCGTACCCGTAGCGCGGCCATCTCGCCGAAACGCAGGCCGGTGTAGGCGAGCAGACGGACGACGTCGGCGTAGTCGCCCGACTCCTCCGCCAGCCGCTCGACCTGCTCCCGGGTGAGGAAGCGCGGCTCCGCCCGGCGGACCCGGGGCAGCGGCACACCCTCGGCCGGATTCCGCGGGATGCGGCCGTCCCTCACCGCGAGGGTGAGAACGAGCGCCAGGACGCGGTGCGCTTGCCGGACGGACGCCGGAGCAAGGCCCCCAGCCGCCATCTGAGCCACCCAGGTCGCGACGTCGGCGTGCGAGACGTCGGCCAGTCGGTGACTGCCCCAGCGCGGCAGGATCTGTGCCCGCAGCAGGGACCGGTACCGGTAGAGCGTGCTGGGCCTGAGGCCCGTCTGAGCCCCGACCCATTGATCGGCCCAGAGCGCGACCGTGACACGTCCCCGCTCCGGCGCCGTCCAGGTCTGCGTCACGAGAGCCGAGGTCTGCTCGTCGAGCCACTGCTGGGCGTCGACCTTGCGTCGGAAGCGCTTCTCGTGCTGCCGCCCACCCGCGTCCCGGAACCGGGCGCGGTACCGCTTGGCGCCATCCGAGACCACGATCGTGCTGATAGAGCCCGCCATGCACCGACGCTGCCCACAGGCGATCCCCGCGTCAATGACAGGTCAGCGGGCCTGTGGATCGCGGCGACCTGTGGACGATGCCGGTGGACGGCACCGACCGAGTCGAGCCGCTGCAGAGCCGAGACCGCGTCCCCCCGCAGACCTCGGGGCCCGGGCTCCCGCTCCCCCTTGCCTGAACGGAGGAATGCCCCGTTCCTCCGGCGCGGCTCCCGGACGGTCACGAGGCCGGCGTCGCGGGCCGGCTGAAGGCGGATGCCTCCGTCCCCGCGAGGATGTCGGAGCTGACCTCCCGCCGCAGACCAGCAGGGGCACGACGGCAGAGGCCGACCACAGCCTCTCTCGCTGCCTCCTCCAGTTCGGCAGTCGGCCGACCAGCCCTGCGGCAGGCGACAGTGCCGATCCGGAGCGGGCCGCCGAGTGACGTCGGGGACGGCAGGGCACCGGTTCTGCCCCTCAGGCGCTGATGCTGGTGATGAGCGCCAACAGTCCGCCGTAGAGGAGAAGCCCCACGAGGAACCACGGGTAGCTGGACCGGCCGGTCGACGGCAGTTCCTCCTTGAAGACGTTGAGCAGGATGGAGCCGCCCAGCAGCGCCGTGAGCAGCGCGACAGCGAGGGCGCTACTGGGCGCCAGCACGGCGGAAACCAACCAGCCCGCCAGGAGAGCCGCAGCGAGCAGCAGTCGTCCGCTGCGGGGGAACCGATGCGGGTAGTGCTCCTCCAGCGACCGGTCGGTGAGTACGAAGTGCAGTCCCATCGCCACGGTGAAGAGGACCGCGAAGGCGATCCCGGTGCGCAGCCGCAGCGCCATGGTGTAGGTGATGAGCCCGTTGTAGACCATGAACGAGCCCAGGTGCAGCCAGTAGACGCCGGCCGGCTCGCGGGCGCCTCCACCTCCCGGTGTCCGGTCTCCGCCGCCCACAGGCCGCGGGGCGCGTCGGTCCGCCAGCCTCTGGAGACCGTAGAAGGCGGCGAACCCGGCCAGCGCGACGACGAAGATGCCGAGGTCGGTCAACGGCGTCGGCTCCACGACATCGGACAGCGCTTCCCCGATCGCCTCGTTGCCCTCGGCGATCTCCGGCAGCAGGTGGAGGAAGACATAGGCGACGGCGAGCCCGCCGGCGAACGAGCCCGTCGCACGCTCCGGCACGGCCGGCAGCTTCCTGATGCATGGCGCCGCCAGGTGCAGTCCCGCAAGGAGCACCGCGATCAACAGGGCACCCAAGACACTCTGCGTAGTCGTCAGCTCCACGCCGACCTCCGTCCTCGGCCCACAGACCGAACCATTGCCTGAGGCAACCGTCAGAGGATGGCGACGCCACGACGGCTCGAAACCTCACCACGAGCGGTGGACGGCTGGGACCTACGTCGGCGTCCTCATCGAGCCGCCGACCGTTGCGATCAGGCTCTGGGGTGCCGACAGCACCACCTCGACGTCCCGCTCGAGGCAGGTCGCGCAGCCGTTCGGGGACCTCCCTCACCCGGAGGGCGTCGTCGCGACGCAGGATCCGCTCGCCGGCCGGCCAGGGACTGACCTCCCGGCCGCAGCTGATCGAGGGGCGACGTTCGGCGAAGACGGCCGCGACGAGCCGGTCGACGAGGCGGCCGGTGACCGACAGCGGCACGGCCTCGGCGGTCGAGCAGGTGGCTGGTTTGGACACCAGGGCAGGCGGGCACGCGCACGGCAACCGGCCCTGGCGTGGTCGTCGAACCCCCGCGCCAGGGCCGTGGCACGGCCTCGGGTGGCGAGCCCGAGCGGCTGCAGGCCCGGTCACCGACACGGCTCCTGACCGACCGCCTGTACCCGCTGTGGGGTCGCGATCCCGCGCAGGGCGGCATGGGGCTGCACATGGTTGCCACGGTGTCGCGGCGCTTGCGGTCAGCTACTCATCGGACCGCGGACCACGACGATCAACGAGGTAACGTGGGCGTGCTCGTCGAAGTCACGGCGGTCAGGAATCCTGCTCTGCGGGGGGTTGTGTGACGGGCTCGCTGCCGCCGAGCACCGCGCTGCCCTCACGCCCGGATCCGGCGTTCGAGCGCTTCGCCCGTCTGGTGCGCCGGCAGTTGGACGTCCCGGTCGCGCTGGTCACGCTGGTGTCAGGCGAGCAGCAGGTGTTCCCCGGTGCGGTGGGGCTGCCCGAGCCCTGGCAGAGCACGCGATGCACGCCGCTGAGCCACTCCTTCTGCCAGCACGTGGTCCGCTCGGCAGCGCCGTTGGTCATCACCGATGCCCGCACCGAGCCACTGGTTGCCGACAACCTGGCCATCCCTGATCTGCACGTCATCGCCTACGCCGGCGTGCCCCTCACCGACGCCGACGGGACAGTGGTCGGCTCGCTGTGCGCCATCGACCACCGACCGCGCACCTGGTCCGACGAGGACCTGGCGGTGCTCACCGACCTGGCCGGCGCGTGCAGCTCGGAGCTGCAACTGGGCCAGGCGCAGCAACGCGTCAGCGAAGCTGGGGCGCGAGCGGAGCAGGTGTCAGTGCAGCAGGACGTCGACCGGGCCCGGTCGGCACTGGCGCTGGCCGCCGGCCAGGTGGGCACCTTCGACATGGACCTGGCCACCGGGGCGCTGACGGTCGATGACCGGCTCTTGGAGCTCTCGGGCATGGACCGGGCCACCTTCACCGGCCGTCCCGAGGACGTCTACGCCCGCGTCCACCCCGACGACGTCGCCGACGTCGTCGCCCGGGTCGAGCACGCCGTCGACACCGGGGGGACCTACGCCGCGGAGTACCGCATCGTGCTCGGCGACGGCTCGTGCCGCTGGCTGACCGCCCGTGGTGAGGTGGTCGGAGGAACGGGCAACGCAGCCCGGCGGTTGGTCGGCGTGGTCCACGACATCACCGCACAGCGGAGCCCGCTCCAGCTCGCCGCGCAGGCCTTGGAGTCGATGGCCGTCGGCTACCTGACGATGGACGTTGACTGGCGGATCACCTATGTCAACGACGAGGCCGAGCACGCGCTCGGGCTGCCCCGCGACCAGCTGGTCGGCGGGATCATCTGGGAGCTGTTCCCGGGCACCGTGGGCACCGAGTTCGAGGCCGGCTACCGCCGGGCGGCGGACACCGGGGAGCCCTACACCTTCGACGCGCACTACCCCGAACCGCTCAACGCCTGGTACGAGGTCAGGGCCAATCCCGAGCACGGCGGCGTCGCGCTCTACTTCACCGACATCACCACCCGAGTGGGCGTGCAGCAGCAGTCCGAACGGGCTGCCGCACGGGAGCAGCTTCTGGGCCGGATCACCGAAGAGCTGGTCGGCACCCTCGATGCCGACGAGGCCGCCCAGCGGCTGTCCCGGTTGGTCGTCCCGGCGATCGCCGACTGGTGCATCGTCACTCTCGGCGACGATGACCTGGCTGCCGGCGCCCGCCGCGGCCTGCGCTCGGCCGCCTCCTGGCACCGCGACGCCGCGATGCGGGAGACCACCGCCGCGTATGCCCAGGCGCGGCTGGGTTCTCTGGAGGACGACGCCGTCCTGGTCCGCGCGATGCGCACCGGGCAGCTGCAGCTCATCGACGCCCACGCCACCGCCCAGGTGGAGGAGATGCTCGCGGAAGGACCGGCGCAAGAGCTCATGGGCGCGCTCGCCCCGGAGGCGGTCGCGGTCCTGCCCCTGCCCGGCCGGCACGGCCCGGTGGGGATCCTCAGCCTGGCCAACGGCGCCGCCCGGGGGTCCTTCACGCCCGAAGACCTGGTCACCGCACGGCATGCCGCTGCCCGCTCCGGGCTGGTGCTGGACAACGCCCGCCTGTTCCGGCAGCAGCGCGGCCTGGCCGAGGGCTTCCAGCGGTCCCTGCTGACCCCGCCACCCGAACCCGACCACGTGCAGATCGTCGTGCGGTACGTCCCCGCAGGGCAGGCAGCCGAGGTCGGGGGCGACTGGTACGACGCCTTCCTGCAGCCCTCCGGTGCCACCGTGCTGGTCATCGGGGACGTCGTCGGCCACGACGTGCAGGCCGCGGCGGCGATGGGGCAGGCACGAACCATCGTCCGGGCACTGGCAGCACGGGATCACGACGGGCCGGCCGCGGTGATGACCGAGGTCGAGCAGGTCATGCAGACCCTGCAGTCGGGGATCATGGCCACCGCGGTGGTGGCACGACTGGAGCAGACCGACGAGGAGCACGCCGCCGGGCTGGCCCGGCTGCGCTGGTCCAACGCCGGTCATCCGCCTCCGATGGTGGTCAGCCCCGACGGTGAGGTCCGGGTCCTCGACGGCGGCCGTCCCGACCTGTTGCTCGGCGTCCGTCCCGACGCACCACGTCGGGAGGCACAGGTGACCTTGCCTTGGCGCAGCGTCGTGTTGCTCTACACCGACGGGCTCGTCGAGACCCGACACGAGGACATCGACCACGGCCTGGCCCGGTTGCAAAGACTCCTCGGCGAGCTGGCCGGCCGCGATCTCGACGAGCTCTGCGACGAGGTGCTGGCGCGGATGCTGCCGACCAACCCCGGCGATGACGTCGCCCTCGTCGCCATCCAGCTGCACCCGCAGGACCGGCCGCGGCCGCCACAGGCCGGACCCAACCGGGTGCCGCCGAACGTGCCTGCCGACTGAGGCCCATCCGCCGCACTGCCGTCCCATCAGCTCCAGCTGGTGGAGAGCCGCACATCAACGCCGTGGTCGTTACGGCGAATGGCGACGTGGTCGCACAGTTGCCGAGCAAGCCAGAGTCCCATACCGCCGGCGGAGAGGTCCTCGCCATGCGCCGGCCCGTACCCGGCGAAGGGATCGTCCAGGCCAGTGCCGGAGTCGCGGATGGTCGCCACCAGCCGACCGGGCGCGGCCCACAGCCGCAGGCCAGCGGGGGGTGTCCCGTGCCGGACGGCGTTGGAGGTCATCTCGTCGACGGCCAGGAGGAAGTCCTCCAGCACGTCGTCCGGTCCGTCGACGGTGGTCAGCCAGGTGCGCACCCGGCGGCGCAGGCCGGTGTAGTCGCCGATGTCGTCGTCGGCAAGCGCGGGCGGGGTGGACTCCAGCGGCTCAGAGGACATCGGCAGGGTGCGCAGGTAGGTGGCCGGGTCGACGAAGTCGGGGCTGGCCGTCCACCCTGAGGTGGTGACCAGTCGCGGGTGGGTCTGCCGGACCGAGTCCAGGATGGGCGCGGGCAGCGCAGCGTCGAACACGCACAGGCCCCACAGCGGCCAAGGGCGTAGAGCGGTGTTGATGACCGCCTCGTAGGCCTGCCACTCCCGCCAGTCCGCGGGCGTGGCGCCGTAGTCGGTCTCACCGACGACGCGCAGCCGGCGACCCGCCGGAGCGTGCTCCTCGGCGTACCGGCGAAAGGCCGTGAGGGCCGTCGGTGTGCGAGCCCGGTAGAGGGCGTGCCGCTCGACGACGAACACCCGCGGGTCGTTCCCGACAGCGTCGCGCAGCGGGCCAGCGGTCATGGGTCCGGTGGCGATGAGCGCGGCATCGCCGGACGCCAGCCCGTCGAGCAACCATGGAGCCGCGATCGCAACGAGTTCGTCGACGTCGGCGTAGACCAGTGCGTCGTGCCGGTATCCCGGTGGAGCGCTGCCGGCAGCCGGGCCCAGGCCGCCGGCAGGTGGCACGGTGTTCTCGCGGTGCAATGCTGGTGTCTCCCCGTGGTCCTGACCGGTGCGGTAGGGCCGACGCACGCGAGGGCACCCGGGACCTGTCTACCCCGCCTCAGTGCGCTCACGCTGCTGCCACAGCGTGATCCGCCGGACCGGGCGGAATCGACCATCAAGTGCTACTCGCGTCATCCGGCAGCACACGCGCCGGCACCGCTCCGCGGCGCTGGCCGACAGCACCGCTCTCCGACGTCGTGGAACCGGGGCCCGAAACGTAGGCGCCCCACCCGCCCACAGCCGACCGGCACGGCATCGGCGTCCGTCCTTGCGCAGGGACCGACGCGCCCGCCGCAATCCGCCTGCCGACCTCCTGCCCTGGCGGGTGAGCAGCGGCGGCTACAGCTGCAGTCGCTGCTCCCGGCCGGTCGCCCACTCCAGGACCACGATGCTCGCGTCATCCTGCAGCTGGTCCGCTTGGTACGTCAGCAGGCGGCGCATCAGCCGGCGCACCATCTCCGGTGCGGGGTCCCCGGCGGCCAGGCCGGAACTGATGAAGTCGGCCAGTCGCCGCTCGCCGAAGAACTCCCCGTCCGGCGAGCGGGCCTCGGTGATCCCGTCGGTGTAGAGCAGCAGTCGGTCACCGGGCTCCAGCCGGACCTCACACGCCACCGGCTTGCCGTCCTGCAGGCCCAGAGGCCTCGAAGGCGGGCACCGTGGCGGAGCGATCGGCGACGTGCCGCGCAGGATCAGCGGCTCGGGGTGACCAGCGTTGATCCACCGCAGCCGGCCGGTGGACAGGTCGAGGCGGGCGATGACGGCGGTGGCGAACTGGCTGCCCGTGAACTGCCCGGCGATGGTCGCGTCGATCTCCGCGGCGATGTCGGGCAGGTCGAGCATGTTCCGTCGCGCGTGGCGATAGGCGCTGATCGCGACGCTGGCCAGGATCGCCGCCGGTAGTCCGTGGCCGACGGAGTCGATGACCATCAGGTCGGCGAGGTCGCCATTGACCGCGTAGTCGAAGGAGTCCCCACCAACGTCGTAGGCCGGCTCGAGTCCTCCGGTGATGACCACCCGGTCGGCGCCGAACGTCAGTGGCGGCAGCAGCTCCCACTGCATCTCCGCCGCCAGGCTCAGGGTCTTGCGCCGCCGGAGCCGGGCGAACACGTCGGTGTAGGCGTCGTTGACCACCACCAGCTCGGCGATCAAGCTGATGAAGGCTCGGAGCCGCGCCTGCAAATCGTCGTCCGGGGCTGTACGCAGGGTCAGCTCGGCCACGCCGAGGCGCTGCACCCCGTTGAGCAGTGGCATCCACAGCCGCACCCTGCCGTCGGCGACACCGGTGAGCACCTCCACCCGGGCGAACGACCGCCCGGCCAGCGTGCCCTCGATGAGCAGCTCCTGCCGCTCCGGCACGCCCTCCCCGGGCAGGGGCAGCAGGGTGACCTGCTCGTAGTCGGCCAGGTACAGCACCGTCTCGGCGATCCCCAGCGCCCGGCCGTGTGTGGCGACGGTCGCCGCCAGTGCCGCTGGGGCCATCAGGTGCGCGGCCCGCAACAGCGAGCTCAATGGGTCAGTCACCGAGCTCATCCGTCCATCGGGCGATCACGACCTCGGCAGCGTACGCATGCCGCGACTCTCGTCCGCGGCACTGCAGAAGCCCCCTGACATGAGGCGACACACCTCATGCACTGTCGGATCCCGCAATCCGTGGTGACGAGAAACCGGAGGGCCGTCGGCGACCCTGCGGCATGCCAACCAGGGGATCAGCGGACCATCGGAGACGACGAGCAGAGACGGAGCGTCGGCGCCGCAACAGGGCGGAGGGGGTGCTGAACGAGCCGAAGCGTCCAGGACCGGGCGAGGCCGAGTTGCCCTTGCCGGGACGACGTGACGCGGCCCGGCACTGCGCGTGGTGCGGCGGACCCATCACCCCACGTAACCGCGGCCCGATCCCCAAGTGGTGCTCGGCCACCTGCAGGCACCGGGCGTGGGAGCAGACCCGGGCTGCAGCATCGGGTCGGGCCGCCGTGCAGGTCGTCGAGCGGCGCGTCGAGGTCCCCGTCCCCATCACCGTCTCCCCGGCCCGCCGCGACTGGCCCGGCCTGCTCGCCGAGCTCGCACACCAGATCGACGACGGCCGTATCTACGACCGCGACCTGCTGAACCTGTCTGACGCCCTCAGCACCGTGCTCGCGGCGTACGAGCGGCGCTCTCACGTGCGGAGCGGCGCAGTGGAACGCGAATCACTGGAACGGTCTCGCCGGCAGGCCCTCACCCCGTTTCACCGACGCTGAAGCACGGCAGACGCGGTGGGACGTCCCTGTCGCCGACCTAACGGCACTACCCCTCATGTCGAGGGCGGGCTCCTCCTCGGCCTGGAGGATCACCGGAGAGACGGGGCCCGCGCATCCTGCCTGACCCTGAGCGTTCTCAGCCGGCTGGCGGCGAACTGGAGGAGGCGTCGCGAACATCCATCAGCAGCCGTCGGCAACCGTGGGCGGATCTCCACGTTCGTGCTCTCTCCGCCCCATCTCCGCTCCAGGAGGACACCCTGATGACGGATCGCACCGCACCGGATCCCGCGTCCGGACTGCTGACCCTCGCCGAAGCTGCCGACTACCTCCGCGCGCCCATCGCGACGCTGCGGTACTGGCGGCACCTCGGCATCGGTCCGGCCGGCTTCCGCATCGGACGGCGGGTCATGTATCGCCGCAGGGACCTCGATCTCTGGATCGACGGCCAGCAGGACGCCGAGTCCGCGCGGCGCTGACCGGTGGCACCCGTCGGCCTCGGATCGACCCCTCGCACCCACGAGACGCCCACAGGACGCCCACAGAAGGCCCGTGAATCACCATCTCAGGTCAACGACGGTTAACACTGAACATGCAGGTCAACCCGGCATTCGGCACAAGCCGCGCAGGTGACTGAGGACCTCCGGACGAGCTCATAATCCCTGGGTCGTGGGTTCGAGCCCCACCCGCCCCACGCAGGGAACCCCAGGTCAGACGCGCTTCGCGGCGACGCTCGCGACCTGGCCCTCGTGGATGGCACTCACCCACTCCCAGCCCGGCTCGGGCGAGACGAGCCGCGGGTCGCGGGGGTCGCGGCCGTCGCGGAGGGCGTGCACGTAGGCGCGGTCCAGGTCGAGCCGGGCACGCGCCTGGCCGGCCCCGCCGACCGACCCGTGGCCCGGGACGACGACGTCGGCCTCGTCGGCCGGCGCCTCGAGCAGGTCCAGCCCGGCGAGGTAGCCCTCCACGGGATCGATGGGGCCCGGCTCGTCGAGCATCGGGACGAAGACGTCGGAGAGCATGTCGCCGGCCACGAGCACCCCGCTCCCCTCGACGAGCAGCGCCGCGTGCCCCGGCGAGTGGGCCGGGTGCTCGACGACCCGCACGCACGGCCCGTCCCACGGCACCTCCGACACCCCGGCGGGCAGCGCGGTGACCAGGCCGTACAGGTCCAGCGACACCTCGCCGGCGAGCTCCTCCGGCAGCCCCTCGGCCTCGCGGGCCTCCCACCCGGGCGCCGACCGCAGCTCTCGCAGGACCTCCGCGCACCGGGCCGTCCCGTAGCGCGGCGCCCCGCCGAGCGCGGCGTGCCACAGCACGTGGTCCCAGTCCGGGTGGGTGGAGAAGCCGGCCGCGACCCGCTGCCCCGCCGCGGCGAGGTCGGCGGCGAGGCAGGCCATCTCGGCGTCGGTGATCCCGGCGTCGACGACCAGCACGCCCGACGGGCCCTCCACCACCACGGTGTTGTTCCGCAGCAGCTCACTCCGGTGGACCAGGACGCCGTCGGCCACCCGCGTCAGCACGACGCGGCCTGCGGCACGAGGCGGTCGAGGACGACGGCGTCGTCGACCGGCGCAGGAGGCGGCTCGTCCGCGGGCGCGTCCTCCCGGGCCGCGGCGTAGGCCGCGCTGAGGCGCCGGTAGGCGGGGCTGGCCAGCGCCGCCAGGACGACGACGACGCCGATCAGCCCGGTGACCACGAACACGAGCGCGATGCCCCGGTCGGCGCCGGTGCCGAACCAGCCGCCGATCGCCCGCGCGCCGGCGCCGTCGGTCATGAACGGGATGACGACGAACTGCGTGAAGGGCGCCATGAGGAAGGCGGTCAGCGGGGACGCCGCCTGCTCGACGCTCTGGGCGAACCCGAACACCCGGCCCTGCCGCTCGAAGGGCACCACCCGCTGCAGCACCGTCTGCTCGGCCGCCTCGGCGAAGGGCATCACGGTCATGAAGACGGCCATCGCGACGGTCAGCGTCAGCACCGACGAGACCAGCGGGAACAGCATCGTGACGGCCCACATCGCCGCGTTGACCAGCAGCAGCACCCGGATCGGACGGCTGCCCAGGCCGACCCGGGCCACCAGCAGCCCGCCGACGATCATCAGCGCCGACAGCCCGCCCCACAGCAGGCCCCACGCCTGCACCGACATCAGCGACAGGCCGTAGGGGTCCATCAGCGCCATGAAGGCGCCGCCGAGGAAGTTGTTGAAGCAGCTGAACAGGATCAGCGGCAGCAGGCCCGGCACGCCGCGGACCAGGCGCAGCGTCCCGCGCAGGTCCACCCCGGCGCCCGCGCCGTCCCCACCTGGGGCCGAGGCCGCCGGGCGGTCCTCCGGGACCCGCACCAGGGTCAGGTGGCCGATCGAGAGCACCAGGACGGTGAGGGTGAGCGCGAGGACGGCGGCCATGCCGCCGAAGGCCACCAGCAGTCCGCTGATCACCGAGGTGACCAGCATGGACAGCCCCGACGCCGACCCGGCCAGGCCGTTGGCCCGGTCCCGCCGGTCCTCCGGGACCAGCAGCGTCACCAGCGTGGGCAGGGCGATCATCCGCGGGTTGCCGGCGATGACGCCGAGCATCAGCAGGACGACGAAGACCCACAGCGACAGGCTGCCCGCCGTCGTGAAGGACTCCGCCGGCGTCACCAGGTACACCGCGAGCGCCAGCGCGTAGAACGCCGTCGACGCCGCGGCCGAGGCCTGCAGGACCGTGTGCTTGCGGTGGTGGTCGACGAGGCTGCCGAACCAGATCCCGGTGCCCGCCGTGGCCACCAGGAAGATGCCGGCGATCATGCCGGTGGCGAACACCGAGCCGGTCTCGAGGAACACCCAGAAGGTGACCGCGAACCAGACGGTGTAGTTCACCACCGACACCAGCACGTTGTTGACCAGCAGGTGCGCGAACACCCGCTCGGGTCCCGAGCGCAGGTCCAGGGCGGGTGCGCGGTCGCTCACGGTGTCCTCCTGTGGTGGGCACCGGGTCCGCGGGCGGCTCCGGTGCGGTTCAGGAGTACAGACCGCGCGGCGGGCGCCGACTCATCGGTCCGCTCAGCGGACGACGCGGTGGTGCAGGTAGACGACGCCGGTGCCGAAGGTGCGCGTCTCGACGAGCTCGAGGTCCACCCGCCGGGCGTGGTGGTCGAAGAAGGGCAGGCCGCCGCCGGCCAGCACCGGGAAGACGCGGATGCGGTACGCGTCGATCAGCCCGAGGTCGGCCACCTGGGCCGCGAGGGTGGCGCCGCCGATGGCGATGTCGCCGTCGCCCGGCTCCGCCCGCAGCCGCTCGATCTCCTCCGCCAGGCCGCCGGTGGCCAGGCGCGCGGCGCCGCGGACGGACGTGAGCGTCCGGGAGAAGACGACCTTCGGCAGCGGGTTCCAGAGCCCGACCCACGTGCGCCGGTCGCCGTCGAGGCCCAGGTCCTGCGCGGCGTCCTCCCAGTACAGCATCGTCTCGTAGAGCCGCCGCCCCATGAGGTGCACGCCGACGTCCTGGATCTCCTGGATGGAGAACCGGAAGACCTCGTCGCTGAACCCCGGCCAGGCGAAGTCGCCGTCGGGGCCGACGACGTAGCCGTCGAGCGAGACGCCCATCGAGTAGGTGACACGGCGCACGGGCGTCCTCCCAGGTCACGGCTCCGGCCGGTGTGGCGGCCCCGCGGACCCTCCCGGGCCGGGACGCCCCCGGTCAAGCGACCGGATCGGGCACCCTGGCCCACCTGCGGGCGCTCCTCGGCGACGCCGGCTTCGGCGACGTCGCGACGCTGCTGCAGAGCGGCAACGTCGTCCTGGCGTCCGACCTGCCGGGCTCCGCCGTGGGGCGGGCCGTCGAGGAGGCGATCCGGGAGCGCCTCGGCATGGACGTGGCCGCGGTCGTCCGCACCCGCGACGAGGTGCGCGCGGTGGTCGACCTGGACCCGCTCGGGGAGGTCGTCGTCGACGGGTCGCGCTCCCTGGTGGCGTTCATGGCCGAGCCGCCGGGGCCCGGCCTCGCGGAGCTGCTCGGCTCCACCGAGCCGGGCGACGACCGGTGGGCCGTCGTGGGCCGCGAGCTGTACCTGTGGTGCCCGCACGGGCAGATGGACAGTCCCCTCGTGACGGCGCTGGGCAGGGGCCGGGGCGGGCCGGTGACGACGGTGCGGGACTGGAACACCGTGCGGGAGCTCGCGGCGCTGCTCGACCGCTGACCGCCGGCCGGCGCGGCCGTCACCCGACCGGGGCGTTCCGGGCGGGTGACGGCGGGTAGTGCGACCGCCCGCCACCCGGACCCGGGCGGCGACGACGAACGGGGAGGCACCGTGGCCGGCACGAGCGGCAAGGGCAGCGACACCGCGAAGAAGGCGAACAAGAAGGCGAAGGACGAGGGGAAGAAGAACCCCCGCACGAGCTCGGCCGCCCAGAGCGAGCTCGGCAAGAAGGGCGGCAAGAAGAAGAAGAAGAAGAAGTGACCGGCGGGGGCCCGGTCAGCCCGGCCGGCGGGCGGTGACCGCCACCTGCGGGTGCCCCGACGCGTCGGCCGGCAGCCGCAGCTCCGCGACCGGCTCCAGGCCGGCGTCGGCGAGCATCGCGGTCAGCTGCCCGGGCAGCCACAGGTGGGTCGTCCAGGTCACCGGCACGCCGCCGTAGCCCTGCGTGCGCACCAGGTCGCCCTCCCCCACGTGCGTGCCGACGAGCACCTGCCCGCCCGGCACGAGGGCCTCGGCGAAGGACCGCAGGACGGCGGGCAGCACGTCGCGCGGCAGGTTGAACAGCGACCACCAGCCGAGGACGCCGCCCAGCGACCCGTCGGCCAGGCCGAGGTCGGTGGCCGGGGCGACGTCGAACCGCAGGCCCGGGTGCAGGCGCCGCGCCTGCGCCACCATCCCCGGCGACAGGTCCACGCCGGCGACGTCGACGCCGAGACCGGCCAGGTGGGCGGTGACGAACCCGGGGCCGCAGCCGACGTCGAGGACCGGGCCGCGCTCCCGCACGGTCTCGGCGAAGGCGCCCAGCACGGCGCGCAGCCACGGGTGCGGGCCGAGCTCCCCGGCTCTCATCGCCACGTAGTTCGCGGCGACCCGGTCGTAGGAGGCGCGGACGGCGTCGAGGTCGGCGGGCGGGTCGATGCGGCGGGGCACGGCCGGGACCGTAGGGCGCCTCACCGACGGAGCCGGGCCCACCACCGGTCCCACACCCGCTCGGCCGCGCCGGTGAGCGGCCCGTCCTCCCCGAGCCGGGCGGCCACCACGGGCGGGGGCGTGCCGCCGCGGAAGCGCATGAGGCCGGCCCGGCAGGCGGCGTCGAGCTCGCCGGGCGCGGCGGCCAGCAGCTCGGCGCCGAGGCCGCCGAGGGTGACGACGTCGGGGTCGAGGGCGTTGACCAGCCCGGCGACGCCCCGGCCCAGCGCGGCGGCGACGGTCGCGACCGCGGCCCGGGCGGCGTCGTCGTCGCGGGCGAGCACCTGCCGGGCGTAGGTCACCGGGTCGCGCGGCTCCGGGGCGTCCAGCAGCCGGGCCAGCGCGCCGCCGTCGACCGCCGTGCCCCAGCACCCGCGCGCGCCGCACGCGCAGCGGACCGCGGGGTCGCCCATCGGCAGGTGGCCGAACTCCCCCGCCGCGCCGCGCGCGCCGCCGAGCAGCCGGCCCGCCTCGACGACGGCGCCGCCGAGGCCCGCGTCGACCCGCAGGTGCAGCGCCAGCCGCGCGTCGACGGCGGCGCCGCGACGGGACTCGGCCAGCGCGGCGAGGGTCGCGTCGTTGTCGGCGACGAGCACCCCGGCGTCGGGCCACACCGACCACAGGTCGACGTCGGTCCAGCCGAGCACGGTGGCGTCGAGCCACCTCTCGTCCAGGACGATGCCGGGGCCGGCCAGGCCGAGCCCGCGCACCCGGTCGCCGAACCGCGCGCGCAGGTCCTCCACCGACCGGCGCAGCTCCGCGAGGACGGCCCCGGCGGGCTCCCCGCTGTGCCGCCCGGACAACCCGGCCACCGACGCCCCGCCGAGCTCGACGGCGTCGACCCGCCACGACTCGTGCGTGACGACGGCGGCCAGCACCAGCGGCCCCTCCGGGTGGGCGGTGAGCCGCCGGGTGGGCCGCCCGCGGCCGACGGCGGGGACCACCGGCCCCTCGGCGAGCAGCCGCTCGCCCACCAGCCGGCCGACCACCTCGGCCGCCCCGCCGGTGCCGATGCCGAGCACCCGGCTGGCCTCGGCGCGGGTCAGGCCGGGCCGGGCGTGGACGGCGGCGAGCATCGCGACCGCCCGCTCGGGCAACGCGCCCACCGCCACCTCCCATTTTGCTCTGACGCGGAGTCTAATGGGGAGGTGACCTCCGCCCCCGCGACGACCGCGCCCGCCCGCCCGGACGGGGGAGCCCGCGTCCCGGTGGCGCTCGGGGTGCTGACGCTGGCCGTCTTCGCCGCCGTGACGGCCGAGATGATGCCGGTCGGGCTGCTCCCGATGATCGCCCGCGACCTGGGCACCGGCGAGGACCGGGTGGGCCTGCTCGTCTCCGCCTACGCGGTGGTGGTCGCCGCGGCGTCGCTGCCGCTCACCGCGCTGCTCGCCCGGTGGTCGCGGCGGCGGGCGCTCACCGGGCTGCTGGTCACCTACGCGGTGGGCAACGCCGTCTTCGCCGCCACGAGCGACTACGGGGTCGCGGTCGTCGCGCGCGTGCTCGCCGGGCTGGCGCACGCCGGCTTCTTCTCCGTCGCGGTGGGCGCCGCCGTGGCGCTGGTCCCCGCGGCGCGCGCCGGGCGGGCCACCGCGCTGGTGCTCGCGGGCGTGACCGTCGCCTTCACGGCGGGCGTCCCCGCCGGCACCGCGCTGGGGACGGCGGTGGGCTGGCGATGGGCGTTCGCCGGGATCGCCGCCGTCCTGCTGGCGCTCGCGGTCCTGGCGGCGACCCTGCTGCCGGCCGCCCCGCCGCCGGCCGCGACGTCGCCCGCCCCGCTGCGGCAGGTGCTGCGCCGCCGCCCGGTGCAGCTGGCCGCCGCGCTGACCGTCGTCGTGATGCTCGGGCACTACACCGCGTTCACCTACGTCTCGCCGGTCCTGCGCGCGGCCGGCGTCGGCGAGGGCGGGGTGAGCCTGGTGCTGTTCGGCTACGGCGCCGCGGGGGCCGTCGGGCTGGCGCTCGCCGGCGTGCTGGCCGACCGGTTCCCCCGACGCGCGCTCGCCGTCACCGTCGCGGTCCTCGTGCTCGCTCTCGGCGTCATCGGGGTGCTCGGCTCCTCGGCGGCGGTCACCGTCGTCGCGACGGTGGTCTGGGGCGTGGCCTACGGCGCGCTGCCGACGCTCACCCAGACGGCGGCCCGCAACGCCGCCCCCGACGCCGGCGACGCGGCCCCCGGTCTCACCAACGCGACGACGAACGTCGGCATCGCCGGCGGCGGCGTGATCGGCGGCCTGCTCGTCGCCGACGCGGGCGCGCTGGTCCTCACCGCCGCCGCGCTCGCCGCGGCAGGGCTCGCCCTGGCACTGGTGCGCCGCTGACCGCGGGTCACCCCGGAGGGGGCAGCACCCCGTCGAGCACCTCGTCGAGCCACGCGTCGTACTCGTCGTCGGTCATCGGGCGGGCGCGGTCCAGCGCCTCGTCGAGCTGTGCCCGCGGCGCACCGGAGGTCGTCGTCACGCCGACCCATGTCGCGCCGTCGCGGGTGAGCAGCTCGCGCCAGGTCCCGGCGGTGCGCAGCCAGCGGTCCTGCCCGGCCGGGGTGCAGGAGCCGACAGGCTGGTACCCCGCCGGCGTGAGGACCTCCGGAGCGGCGCACGGGTCGGCGACCGGCGCCCCGGTGCCGGGCGCGGGGCCGTCCCCGCGGGAGAGCCACAGCTCGGGCTCGAGGGCGCCGTCGGCCGGGCGGTACGGCGTCCAGACGAGGTCACTGCCGGTGGCCTGCGGGGTCCCCTGCCGCAGACCGTCGACGTCGGTGACCCACGGGTGCGCCGTCGTCCCGACCTCCGCGCGCACCTGCTCCTCCGCGTGCCGGCGGGAGCCGTCCACCGCGGCGGGCACCGCGACGGCGGCCACGGCGACGGCGACCGCGAGCGCGGTGACCACCCGCACCGGCCCGCGCCACTGCAGCGCGGCCACCACCGCGTACGGCAGCCCGGCCGCGGCGTAGCGCAGCGGCACGGGCAGCACGGCGTCGAGGTCGGCGGCGATCGCGACGGCGGCCAGCACGACGACGGCGAGCGTGCCGAGGACGCCCACCGCGGTCCCCCGCCCGGCCGACCCCTCGGCCCGCGGGCCGGCGGCCCGGTCGAGCACTACGGCCAGCGCGGACACCGCCGCCACGAGCACGCCGAGGACCGGCAGCAGCACCGGCCACCCGCCGAACAGCGCGCCGACCACCAGGGGCGTGCCGGCGAGGGCGGCACCCGTCCCGAGGACCCCGGCCAGGGCGGCGTGCCGGAGCGCGTCCCGCACGGGGCGACGCGAGGCCGGGGCGGGGGGCGGCGGGGCGAGCACGGCGGCAGTGTGGCAGCCGAGGGTGCGGGGAGCCGGTCGCCACGGGCCCCGCGACTGCCGATGACGTTGCCGTGCGCAACCAGCGACCGACCGTCCTGATCACCGGCTGCTCCTCCGGCCTCGGCCTGGAGACGGCCGTCGAGCTCGCGGCGCGCGGCCGGCACGTCGTCGCCTCGATGCGCGACCCCGGGAAGCGGGCCGCGCTCGACGCCCGCACCCGCGAGGCCGGCCTCGACCCGCTCGACGTCGTCCAACTCGACGTCACCGACGCCGGGTCGGTGGCCCACGCCGTCAAGGAGACCCTCGAGCTCACCGGCGGCCGGCTCGACGCGCTGGTCAGCAACGCCGGCACCGCGTCCGGGGGCGCCTTCGAGGACACCGACGAGGCCGAGTGGCAGCGGGTCCTCGACACCAACCTGCTCGGCGCGATGCGGCTGACCCGCGAGGTGCTGCCGGTGATGCGGGCACAGCGGGCCGGGCGGCTGGTGCTGGTCTCCAGCGACTCGGCGCGCTACGGCAACCCCGGCCTGTCGCTGTACTGCGCGTCGAAGTGGGCCCTGGAGGGCTGGGCGGAGTCGCTGGCCTACGAGGTGGAGCCCTTCGGCGTCCGGGTGGTCCTGATGGAGCCCGGCAACTACGACACGGCCATCTGGGAGACGACGCCGCGCGTGGTCCCGCCCGACAGCGCCTACACCGGCCTGCTCCAGGCGGTCGAGCGGTTCGTCGAGACCGAGCACCTGCCCCGCTCGCGCGACCCCCGCGAGGTGGCCCGCGCCGTCGCCGGCGTGCTCGAGGCCCGGCGCCCGCGGTTCCGGGTGACGGTCGGCCCGGACGCGAAGCTCGCCACGGTCCTCGGCGCGCTCCCCCACCGGGTCACCGCGGCCGCCGTCCGGCGGGTCACCGGCCTGCACCGCTGGCGGCCCTGATCCCCACCGGCCCCTCAGCGGTCCCTCAGCCGCCGCTCAGCGCGGCGCGCTCCCCTGTCGGCACCACCCGCGACAGGAGGACCTCGTGCACGTGATCGTCGTTGGCGCCGGCATCGGCGGGCTCGCCACCGCCGCCGGCCTGCAGCGGGCAGGCACGCGGGTGACCGTCCTGGAACGGGCACCGGGCGCGCGGGTCGTCGGCTCGGGCCTGTCGCTGTTCGGCAACGGGCTCACCGCCCTCGACGTCCTGGGCCTCGGGGACGCCGCCCGCGCGGCCACGGGCCCCGGGCACCGGCTCCTCGCCGGTCAGCGCCGGCCGGACGGCTCCTGGCTGTCCCGGACCCCGCCGGACGCGGTGCGCCGGCTGCGGGTCGTCCACCGGGCGGACCTCCACCGGCTGCTCGAGGACGCGCTGGCCCCCGGAACGGTGCACTGGGGCTGCGAGGTCACCGGGGTGGACGACGACGGGACGGTCCGGCTGCGCGACGGCGCGGAGCGGGCCGACGTCGTGGTCGCCGCCGACGGCATCCGCAGCCGGGTGCGCGCGGGCTGGCCGGGCGACCCGGGCCTCCGCTACGCGGGCTACACCGCCTGGCGGGGCGTCACCGCGGTCCCGGTCGACCTGCGCGGCGCCGCCGGGGAGACCTGGGGTCGCGGGCTGCGGTTCGGGATGGCTCCGCTCGCCGACGGCCGCGTCTACTGGTTCGCCGTCGCGTCGGCACCGGCCGGCGGGCGGGCCGACGACGAGCACGCCGCGGTGGCCCACCTGTTCGCCGGCTGGCACGAGCCGGTCGGGGAGCTGCTGGCGGCCACCCGCCCGGCCGACGTCAGTCGCTCGGACGTGCACGACCTGGCGGGACCGATGCCGTCCCTCCGGCGCGGCCGGGTGGTGCTGCTCGGCGACGCCGCGCACGCGATGACGCCCGACCTCGGCCAGGGCGCCAACCAGGCACTCGAGGACGCGGCCACCCTGACCGCGCTGCTGTCCGGCGGCGGCCCGGGTCTCGACCCCGACGAGGCCCTCGACCGCTACGACCGGCTGCGCCGGCCGCGGGTGCGGCGGATCGCCCGCCGGGCGCGCGCCGTCGGCCGGGTCGCCCAGGCGCGCGGGTCGGTCACCTCCCGGGTGCGCGACACCGTCTTGCGGCTCACCCCGCCGTCGGCCGCGGGCCGGCAGCTCGCCGCCGTCGAGGCCTGGGCGCTCCCTCACGCCTGACGGTCGTCAGGGCCGCACCAGCGGCACGAGCACCTCGTCGACCACCCGCACGACGACGTCGTCGGTGATGGGGTCGCCCGTGACGAGGAAGCGGTGCCAGAGCACCGACTGCCCGAGCTCGCGCAGCAGGTCCACCGGGACGCCGGGACGGACGTCGCCGCGCGCGACGCCACGGGCGAGCAGGCGCGCCATCTCCTCCTTGCGCCAGCCGATGACGCCGTCCCGGAAGGCGGTGGCGAAGGCCGGGTCGGTGGCCATGGCGGTGACGACGGCGTGCACGACCCGGCTGCCGGGCCCGGTGAGGACGGCCGCCCAGCCGCGCATGACCGCGAGCATGTCGGTGCGGTAGCTGCCGGTGTCCTCGGCGGGGATGGCGGCGGTGGCCTGCCGCAGCAGCACGTCGCGCAGGAGGGCGGCGCGGTCGGGCCAGCGCCGGTAGAGCACGGGCTTGCTGGTCCCGCACCGGGCGGCGACCGCCTCCATCGTCACCGCCGCCGCGCCCTGCTCGACGACGAGCCCGACGACGGCGGCCTCGATCGCGGCCTCCAGCTCGGCGCCGCGGCGGCGCGCGGGCCGGGCGACGGGGGACTCCACGGCCATCCCGACCTCCCGTGCAGGAAACGCTTGCGTATCTCCGGACGCCACCCTAGCGTCCGCCGCGCGAGATACGGTCGCGTTTCCCCAGGAGGAGTCATGGCCCTGCCGCTCGTCGTCCCGCTCCGCACGCCGGACACCGCCACGGTCCGGTACGAGGAGCACCCGCACGGTCGCCGCCGCGTCACCATCGACCACGCACCGCTGGAGGGCGTGACCCCGGACCAGGTGCTCGACTGGTTCGGCTCGCTGGGCGCGACGATGGACTACGACGGTGGGGTCGTGTCGCGATACCTGGCCTGGCACCCGCTCGACCACGTCCGGTGGGAGCTCGCCCGGCCGGCGCCCGGTGGCGGCGCGGCCGAGGGCGCCCGCTTCCGGATCGTCGAGCGCTTCGCCGGCCGGCCCGAGTACGCGATCGACGTCGTGGAACGGGTGGAGAAGCTCGACCGGACCGGCATCCGGCTCGTCCAGCGGATCGGCGGCGCCGTCGTCACCCAGCTGGAGCACACGTGGTCGGCCGGGCGCGGGCGCACCCACTACGTCAGCGTGCTCGACCTCGGCGCGCGCGGCCCGCTGTCCGCGCCGGTCAACCGGGTGCTGCGGCGCCGGTTCCCCGACCCCATGGTGCGGGCCTGGGTGCGGCACAACGTCGAGGAGGTCGGCCGCCTGGAGCTGCTGCTGCCGATGCTGGCCGGCGCGCCGGCACGCGCCTGAGGCGCGCGGGGTGCCCGGCCTGGACCTGTGCCTGCTGGGACCGGTGACGGCGACCCGCGACGGGCGGCCGCTCGACCTCGGCGGACCGCGGCCGCGTGCCGTCCTCGCGGTGCTCGCCACGGCCGTCCCGGCGAGCGTGTCCGACGGCGGGCTGCTCACCGGCGCGTGGCCGCCGGGTGCGGACGCGCGGCCGGGGACCCTGCAGCACCACGTCTCCCGGCTGCGGCGCGGCCTCGGCGGGGGCGTGACCCGCCGGGGCGGCGGCTACGCGCTGGACCTGGACCCCGGTGCCGTCGACGCCGTCCGGTTCGCCCGCCTCGCGGCCGGGGGCGCCGCGGCCCTCGCGACCGGCTCCCCCGCGGTGGCGGCGACCACTCTGGGCGGGGCGCTCGGGCTGTGGCGCGGCGAGGCGCTGGCGGGCCTCGCCGACCTGCCAGGCCTGGCCCCCGCGGCCGCGCGGCTCACCGAGCTGCGGACGGCGGCCGAGGAGGACCTGGCCGAGGCGCTGCTGCGCACCGGCCGGGTGGCGGAGGCGGCCGGGCGGGCCCGGGAGCTGACGGCCCGCTCCCCGTTGCGCGAGCGCGGCTGGGTGCTGCTCGCGCGCGCCCTGGCCGAGGGCGGCCGGCGGGCCGACGCGCTCGCCGCGCTCCGCCGGGTCCGGCGCGTCCTCGCCGCCGAGCTCGGGCTCGACCCCGGCGCGGCCCTGCTCGCGGCCGAGGCAGCCCTGCTCGCCGACCCGCCCCGTCCCGCCGTCCGGCCGGCCCGCGTGCACGCGCGGCACCGCGCACGACGGGTCCCCGCGGGCTCCGGCCCCCGGGGCCGCCGCTGACGGCACGGCCTCAGGCCGAGGCGCCGGTGACCTCCGCGGCGACGGCGACCAGCTCGTCGAGCACCCGCCGCACGACCAGCCGCTCGGCGGTGTCCGGGCGCAGCAGCGCCTCCACCCTCCGCCCGGCGCGCACGCCCGCCAGCGGGAGCAGCCGCACGCCGGGGTGGCCGCCGCCGGTGAAGCGCGGCAGCAGCGAGATGCCGTGCCCGGCGGCGACCATCGCCTCGGCGATGGAGAAGTCGTTGATCCGGTGCGCGATCCGCGGCGCGGCGCCCGACCCCGCGGCGACGGCGGCCAGCACGGTGGCCACCGGGAAGCCCTCGCGGACGGCGATCCACTCCTCGCCGACCAGGTCGCCGGCCCGCACCCGGTCGCGGCCGGCCAGCGGGTGCTCGCGCGGCACGGCCACGTCGAGCGGCTCGCGCAGCAGCGGCACGACCCGCAGCCGGCTGCCGTCACCCGCCCACTCCGCGCCGCCGTCGGGCCGGTGCGCGACCACGACGTCGACCCGGTCGGTGAGCGCGGGGAAGGCGTCCTGCGCGACGTCCTCGTCGGAGCACTCGACCCGCACCCCGCCGAGCGCCCGCACGCGGGTGAGCAGCGGCGGGAGCAGCAGCCGGGCGCCGCTCTGGAACGCCGAGACGCGCACCGTCCCCTCGGCCGCCCCGGTGAACGCCGCGAGCGATGCCCGCGCCCGCTCGACGGCCACCGCGACGTCGACGGCGGCGTCGGCCAGAGCGTCGCCGGCCGCGGTGAGCCGCAGCCCGCGCCCGACGCGCTCGGTGAGCGGGACGCCGGCCTCCCGGGACAGCGCCGCGAGCTGCTGGGAGACCGCCGACGGCGTGAGGTGCAGCACGGCCGCCGCGGCCGCGACGCCGCCCTGCGTGCGCACCGTCCGCAGCGTCTCCAAGGCGCGGACGTCCATGCAGCGACGCTACATCGTCGGTGCAGCACCTTTCGCTGGTGCTGACGCTTCGGCGGGCGCAGGCTCGACCGCGTGCCCGTCCGCGACCGCCTCCTCGCCCTCGTCGTCGCCGTCGTCTGGGGGCTGAACTTCCCGGCGATCCACCTGTCGCTCGAGCAGTTCCCGCCGTTCTTCCTCGTGGCGCTGCGGTTCGCGCTGGTCGCCGTCCCGACACTGCTCTTCGTGCCGCGGCCGGGCGTCCCGTGGCGGTGGGTGGTCGGCTACGGGCTCGGGTTCGGCGTCCTGCAGTTCGTCTTCCTGTACGTCGCGATGGACACCGGGATGCCGACCGGGCTGGCCTCGCTGGTGCTGCAGTCCTCGGCGCCGTTCACCGTCGTGCTCGCCGGGCTGCTGCTGCGCGAGCGGCTGACCGGCCGGCAGGCGGCCGGGGTGGCGCTCGCCGTCGCGGGGCTGGCGGGGATCGCCGTCCACCGGGCCGGGCTCGACGGCGGCGCGACGCTGCTGCCGGTGCTGCTCACCCTCTGCGGCGGGCTGGGCTGGGCGCTGGGCAACCTCTGCAACCGGCAGGCCCGCCCGGCGCGGCCGTTCCGGCTGATGCTCTGGATGACCGTCGTGCCGCCGCTGCCGATGCTCGCGCTGTCGCTGGCGACGGAGGGCCCGGCGCGGATCGGCGCCTCGCTCACCACGCTCGGCACGCAGCGCGGCCTGCTCGCGCTGGCCGGGCTGCTGTTCACCGTCGTCGTCGCGACCCTGCTCGGCTCGGGCATCTGGACGGCGCTGATGAGCCGGCACCCGTCGGGCACGGTGGCGCCGTTCTCCATGCTGGTGCCGGTGGTCGGCACGGCGTCGTCGTGGCTGTTCTTCGGCGAGCGCCTGCCGCTGGTGGAGGTCGCCTGCGGCGCGCTGGTGGTGGCCGGGGTGCTGTACGGCAGCCGGCCGCCGCGGGCCTACCCGGTGGTGGACGGAGCGCCGGCCCAGGTCACCCGCAGCGCGGCGGCGTAGGCGGCCGGGTCGACGTCGCCGAGCAGCAGCCGCTGCAGGACGAACCCGAACACCGACGACATCATCGTGGCCCCGAGGTGCAGCGGGTCGGCGTCGGCCGGGAACCGGCCGGCCGCCTGCCCCCGCCGCGCGATCTCGACGAAGTAGCCGCGCATCGTGCGGTAGGCCGGGTCGACGACGGCGTGCACGCCGGGGTTGCGCAGCGCCTCGCCCCAGGCCTGGACGGCGACGCGGCTGAGGTCGACCGGCCCGCGCGTGGTCAGCTCGGCCACCATCTCGACCGCGGCCGCCACCGCCTCGGCCGGGTCCGGCGCGGCGTCGTCCTCGAGCAGCTGCTCGAAGCGCGCCGCCGCGGCGCCCACGACCCGCTCGACGATCGCGGCGATCAGCTCGTCCTTGCTGCGGAAGTAGCGGTAGACGGCGCCGGCCGACAGCCCAGAGGCGGCGATGACGTCGGCCATGCCGGTGGCCTGGAAGCCGTTGGCGGCGAAGCGGGCGGTGGCCGCGTCGAGGATCTGGTCGCGGCGGGCGGCGAGGTGGGACTCCGGGACGCGGGGCACGCCGTCCACTGTAAAGCGAACGACCGTTCTTGACGGCGGGGAGGGCGGCCGCCACACTCGTCCGGGTAAGCGAACGGTCCTTCGTTTTACTGGAGTGGTCCCCATGCCCGCAGCCCCTCCCGCCCGCGCCGGCCTGGCCGTGCCGGTGGCGGTCGCCGCCCTCCTCGCCGTGGTCCTCACGGCCTTCGCCTGGTTCGCCGTCCGCTCGGCGCCGCACGACCTGCCGCTCGCCGTCGCCGGGCCCGCTCCCGCCGTGACCCAGGTGGAGACCGCCCTCGACACCGCCGCCCCCGGCGCCTTCGCCGTCCGGCCGGTCGACGACGAGACCGCCGCCCGCGCGGCGATCGCCGACCGCGAGGTGTACGGCGCGGTCGTCGTCGGCCCCTCCGGGCCGCGGCTGCTCGTCGCCTCCGCGGCCTCGCCCACCGTGGCGGCCTCCCTGCGCCAGGTGGCCGCCGGCCTCGGCGCGACCACCGGCACGACGGTGCCGGTGGAGGACGTCGTCCCGGCACCCGAGGCGGACCCGCGCGGTGCCGGCCTGGCCGCGGCCGCCCTGCCGCTGGCGATCGGCGGGATCCTCACCGCGGCGCTCACCTCACGGCTGGTCCGCGGCCGCCTGCGGCGGGCAGCGACGGCGCTGGCCGCGGCGCTGGCCGGCGGCATGGTGACCGCGACGGTCCTCGGCAGCTGGCTCGGCTCGGTGGAGGCCGGGTGGTGGACGACGACGGGCGTGGTGGCCCTGGGCATCGCCGCCACGGCGCTCGTGTTGCTCGGCCTGCACGACCTGCTCGGCACGCCGGGGCTGGCGCTCGGGGCGGCGACCACGGTCCTGCTCGGCAACCCACTGTCCGGCCTGGCCGGCGCGCCGGACCTGCTGCCGGGTGCCTGGGGTGCCGTCGGCCAGTGGATGCCGCCGGGCGCCACCGGGACGCTACTGCGCGCCACCTCCTGGTTCGACGGCGCCGGCGCCGGGCCCGCGCTGCTCACCCTCGCCGTCTGGTGCGCCGCGGGGCTGACGCTGCTCGGCCTGGGCGCCGCGCGGGCCCGGCGGGTGCCGCCGGCGCCGGCCGCGCCCGCGCCGCGGGAGCCCGCGCTCGTCTGACCGTGCTCGCCCGACCGTGCTCGCCCGAGCGTGCTGCCGCCGTCCGTCCGGGCGGCCATGCTCGGGACGTGCGCGCCTCCCCGGCAGTGTCCGCCTCCGTGCCCGTCGTGCTCACCGCACTGGTGGGCACGGCGGGCACCGACGTCTCCTCGGACTGGTACCGGCGGCTGGACACGCCGCGCTGGCAGCCGCCCGGTCCGGTCTTCGGGATCGCGTGGACGGCGCTGTACGCGCTGATGGCCGTGGCCGGTGCGCGGGCCGGCCGCTCGGGACGTGGCTTCCGGCGGGCGTACGCCGCCAACCTCGCGCTCAACGCCGCCTGGCCGTGGGTGTTCTTCCGGGCGCACCGGCCGCCGCTGGCCGCGGCGGAGGCGGCGCTGCTCGCCACCTCGACCGCGGACCTCGCGAGGCGGGCCTGGTCGGTCGACCGGACGGCCGGCGCCCTGCTCCTCCCCTACGCCGGCTGGACCGCCTTCGCGACGGCGTTGAGCACGGAGATCGCGCGCCGCAACCGCGCCTGACCGCCCGTCCACAGGCGGCGTCTCCGCTGGTCGGAGCCCTGCCGTGTCGGTATCATCGAACACGTGTTCGATGCGGTGGGTCCGGTGGAGGAGGCGCTGCGCGCCGCCCTCGGTCCCCGGCCCGCCGTCCTCGACCTGGTCCGTCCCGAGGCGCGGAGCGGGAGACGGTGGGAGGTCGCGGGAAGGCAGCACCACCGCAGGACGCCGGGCGCCGACGAGCTCGACCGGCTGCTCGTCCTGGGGTCGGAGGCGCTGTCGCGGGCGACGGCCGCGGCGCGGCGGAGCGCCCGTGAGGCCGCGGTCCTCGCCGTCTCGCTCGCCGACCTCGCCCGCTGCCGCCCGGCGGGGCGGTTCGACCGACAGCCCGGCGAGCGGGGCGCGATGTCGGCGGCGAGCCGCGCCGCCCGCCCGGCGGTCCTCACCGGGGTGAGCGAGTGGGCCGTCGACGAGGTGGCGCTCGCCCTGCGGACCTCCGGCCCGGCCGCCGGCGCGATGCTCGAGGAGGCGGTGACGCTCGTCGAGCGGCTGCCCGCCACCCTGGCGCTGCTCGCCCGCGGGGAGATCAGCCCGGCGCACGCGCGGCAGATGGTCAGCGTCGTCGGGCCAGTGCGCGACGACGCGCTGCGCACCGACATCGAGGCGCACGTGCTGCGCCTCCTCGGCGGCAAGACGCCGCCGCAGCTCGGCGACTGCGCCCGCCGCGTCGTGCTGCGGAAGGACGCCGAGGCGGCCGGGCGGCGGCTGGTCGCCGCGGTGCGCGGCCGTGGGGTGCGCATGCACGACCGGCGCGACGGCTCCGCCACCCTCGTCATCGACCTCCCCCTCCCCACCTGCGCGGCGATCCACCGCGCGCTGGAGGCCTACGCCGAGCAGAACCGGGTCGAGGGCGACGAGCGCACGCGGCAGCAGCGCATGGCCGACGCCCTCGCCGACCTGGTGCTGCGGCCCGGTGAGGACGGCCGCCCGCCGGTCACCGTCGCGCTGACCCTCGTCGTCGCGCTGGAGACGATGCTCGGCGGCAGCGAGCCCGGGCTGGTGGAGGGCGCCGTCGTGCCGGCCGAGATGGTGCGCGAGCTGGCGTACGCGCTCGGCCTGCTCCCCCGCCCGGCCGCCGCGGTGGACGACCTGCCGACGGGGGACGACGGGCCGCAGGACGACGAACCCGAAGCCGACGAACCGGGAGCCGACGAGCCCCAGGACGACGAGCCGGGAGTCGAGGAGCCGGGAGCCGATCAGCCGGGAGCCGACCAGCCGGGAGCGGACGAGCCCCAGGACGACGAGCCGGCAGCCGACGAGCCCGGGGACGACGGCGGGGTGTGCGACCCGGTCGGCGACGAGCCCGCGTCCGGGCCGCCGTCCGATCCCACGCCCCGGACCCCGGCCGACGCGGGACCGATGGCCGAGGCCGCGGCGCGGCACGCGGACGCGGTGCGGCAGGCCACGGCCGGTGCCCGTCGGGCGGTGCTGCGCGGGACGTGGACCGACGGCGAGCTCCGCGGCCTGCTCGACGTCGGCGCGCTGCTCGACGTCCGCGCCCTCGGTGGCACCGCGCTGGCCGAGCGGCCGCGGGTCGCGGTCACCGACATGCTCCGCGGCAGCCTCGTCGCCCTGACCGATGCCACCGGTCTCCGCCGCGGGGCCGCGCTCGGGCCGCCCGCCGGCACCGACGCCCACGACCCGGGTGCCGCCCTCGACCGCTTCGTCCGGCTCCGCGACAGGCGCTGCCGGTTCCCCGGCTGCCGGGCACGGGCGCGCACCTGCGACCTCGACCACTGCCGCCGCTGGCCCGACGGGCCCACCACCGCCCGGAACCTCTGCTGCCTGTGCGAGCACCACCACCGCCTCAAGCACCAGGCGCCGGGCTGGCGCTTCGACGTCGGTGACGACGGCGCGCTGCTGGTCACGTCCCCCGACGGCGGGACCCGGGCGAGTCCACCACCCCGGTTCGGCACCGACCTCGACCTCCCGCCCTTCTGACGCGTGCACGCGCGGTGATGACCCGCGCGTCCGGGTGTCGCCCGCACGCCTGACGGGTGAACCGACGCCGCCGGCGTGCCCGCTCGCGTAGACGTCCGGTACCGGCCGGGTCACGATGGGTGCGGAGAGTCCTACGGCTCAGGGGGAAGAGCAGTGGACAGGTCGAGACGAGGCATCCGGTCCGCCCGGTTCATCCCGGCGGTCGGCGCGAGCGCCTGCGCGCTCGGGATGGCGGCCGCGCTGGCCGCGGTCTCGGGGCCGCCGGTCGCCGACGCCAGCACCACGGGCATCGAACCCGCGGGAGACACCGCCGCGCGGATGAGCGAGGCCGAGCCCGACGGCGGACCGCTCGCGCTGCCGAGCATCGGCGTCGTGGCGCCCGGCTTCGAGGACGGCTGGGCGCCGCCTCCTCCCGCGCCGCCCGCGCCGGTGGCGCCCGTGGCGGCACCGACGCCCGCCGACCCGTTCCCGGACCTGGACGCCGAGTCCGAGGCCTACCTCGACGCGCTGCTGCAGCAGTACCTCGACGACTCCGGTACGGCTCCGCTCGACGTGCCGGCGGAGAGCCCCCCGGCCGACCCACCCGTCGAGGCGCCGCCGGTGGCGCCGCCTGCTGACCCGCCGCCGCTGGAGATCCCGCCGTCCGACGTCCCGCCGACCGAGGCCCCGCCCACGGAGCCCCCGCCCGCCGTCGTGCCGCCCGTGGAGGTCCCGCCTGCCGACGTGCCGCCGGTCGAGGAGCCCGCGGTCGAGACACCGCCGACCCCGGTCGACGTCCCGCCGGCGCCCGTGGAGCCAGCGCCCGTGGACCCAGCGCCCGTGGACCCAGCGCCCGTGGACCCGGCGCCCGTTGAGCCGACTGAGCCCGCGCCCGTCGAGCCGACGCCGACCGAGCCCGCCCCCAGTGAGCCGGCCCCGGTCGAGCCCGAGCCTGTCGAGCCCGAGCCTGTCGAGCCCGCGCCCGTCGAGCCCGCGCCCGTCGAGCCGACCGAGCCCACCCCGGCCGAGCCCACCCCGGCCGAGCCGACGCCCGTCGAGCCGACCGAGCCGACGCCCGCAGAGCCGACGCCCGCAGAGCCGACGCCCGCAGAGCCGACGCCCGCAGAGCCGACGCCGACCGTGCCGGCTCCCGCGGAGCCTGCGCCCGCAGAGCCCGCTCCGGTCGAGCCCGCACCCGTCGAGCCCGCCCCTGCACCCGCCGAGCCGGCCGTCGAGGACGCCGGCTGCGAGGTCTCCGCCGACGCGTCGATGACCGACCCCGCGGAGCCCGTCCCCACGGAGGTCACCCCGGACGCGGCGGCCGCCGACGGCGCGACCGACGACTCCTGCGCCGCCACCGAACCGGCGACCGGGGAGCCCGCACCCGCTCCGGCGCCCTGACCGCTCACCGGCACGACGGAGGCCCGCCACCCGGACCGGGTGACGGGCCTCCGTCGTGCTGCGGAGCGGGTCAGCGCTCGGCGCCCTTGGCGAACGACGCGACGCACTCGCCCTGGTTGCGGAACTCGGGCAGCGTGCTCGTGGCCCACCCGCCGTTCTTGCACTGGTTCTTGGTGCTCAGCCGGACGTGCTCGGCGAACGTGTACCGCGTCCCGGCGAAGTCCATCGACGTGATGGTGTGGTCCCCGTAGACGCCGGAGCCGAGCGAGAAGCCGAACGCCTGGACTACGGCCGCCTTGTCATCGACGCCATCAGCGGTGATGTCATCCTGCGCGTCCACGACGCCGTCGCCGTTGACGTCGGTGTCGCCGTCGAAGACCGCGGTCCACTCGGCGAGGGTGCCGTAGTAGGGGCTGCCGAAGCCACCGCCGGTGTGCGGAGCGAGCCGCTGGAACGGCAGAGTGCTCGAGGCGAGCCACCAGTTGTCCCCGTAACCCGGAGCCGTCGGCTCGCCCACCAGGATGCCGTCCTTCGTGCCGTTGCCATCGAGGTCGACAACGAGCTGGAATCCCGGCGCGATGGTCCCGGCGGTGGTGGTGACGTTGAGCCGCGGCGAACCCACACCGGCCAGCGGCGTGGTCGTGGCGACGTACTCGGCCACCTTGTCCGTCGACTTGTTGCTCTCGGTCCAGACGCGCAGCCCGGTCCCGACCACCTCGTAGTGACCCGTTGCCCGGGTCTGGCTGAGGGAGGTCACGAAGTCCTCGGGCACGTAGACGGTGTCGGTCGCGGCGGCCTGGGCGGCGGGACCGGTGAACAGGATCGTCAGACCGGCGGCGAAGGCCCCGGCGACGGCGGTGCTGCGGCGCACGTGTCGTCTCCTCGAGAGATGCGCCGGTCCCCGGTGTCCGGCGCGCTGCGCGGGACGCTAGGTGCCGCGAGATGGGAGACCGGGGAGGTCCGCATCGCGTCGGGAGCCGGTCGTCCCACCGTCCCCGCCCGCCCCGCCGGCACCCCGTAGCGCGCGGCCCGGCGGCGCAGATGAGGATGGGGCGTGCCCATCGACGCCACCACCACCTACGCCGCCGACCCCGACCGCGTGCTCGCCGTCCTCACCGACGAGACGTTCCTGCGCGAGGTAGCGCAGGCCCTGGAGGCGCAGGTGCAGGAGGTGTCCAGCGCGAGGGACGGCAGCGACACCCGCACGACGACCCGCCTGTCGGCCCCGACCACGGGCATCCCGCCGGTCTTCGCGCGCTTCGTCGGCAAGACGGTCCCGGTCTCCCAGGTGACCACCTGGACCCCCGACGGCGACGGCGGCTGGCGCGGCAGCCTCGACCTGCGCGCCGAGATCATGGGCCGCGAGGCCCGGGTGACGTGCGACCGGCGGCTGGTCCCGGCGCCGGGCGGCGGCACCCACGCCACCGTCACCGGCGACGCGAAGGTCGACGCCCCGTTCATCGGCAAGCAGGCCGAGGCCGCCGTCCGGGACCTGGTCAGCCAGGTGGTGCTGCGCCGCGAGCACGAGGTCCTCGAGCGCCGCCTGGCCTGAGCCGGGTCAGGGCGCCTCGGACCCCCAGCGCGCCACGTCCGAACCGGCGTCGTCGGCGAGCACGTACTCGGCGGCGCCGGGCGGGTCCTCCGCCCGGTGCCGCGCCACGGTCTCCACCGCCTCGGACTCCGCGGTCGCCGCGTCGGCGGCGTCCCACTCCTGCAGCACGGAACCGTCGCCGGTGGTCAGGCGGAATCGGGGCATGCCGGGACCGTAGGACCCTCAGGCCAGCCCGGCGAGCGCGCGCAGCAGCACCTCCCGGGTGTCGGCCGGGTCGACGACGTCGTCCACCTCGAACACCGACGCCACGTTGAGCGCCCTCCCCTGCGCGTAGGACTCCGCCACCAGCTCGGCGAACCGCGCCTCCCGCTCGGGCGGGGCCAGCGCCTCCAGCTCCCGCCGCGCACCCAGCCGCACCGCGCCCTCGAGGCTCATCGGCCCGAACTCGCCGGTGGGCCAGGCCAGCGTGAGCAGCGGGGCCCGCAGGTCGCCGCCGAGCATCGCCATCGCGCCCAGTCCGTACGCCTTGCGCAGCACCACGGCCAGCAGCGGCACGGGCAGCTGCGCCCCGGCGACGTACAGCCCGCCGAAGCGGCGCACCGTGCCGGTCCGCTCCGACTCCGGCCCGACCATGAACCCCGGGGTGTCCACCAGCGACACCACCGGCAGCCCCGCCGACCCGCACAGCCGCAGGAACGCCGCCGCCTTGTCCGCCGACTCGCCGTCGATCGCCCCGCCGAGGTGCCGCGGGTCGTTGGCCAGCAGGCCCACCGGCCGGCCGCCGAGCCGGGCCAGCGCCGTGACCACGCCCCGCCCGAACGCCGGCCGCAGCTCCAGCACGCTGCCGGCGTCGGCCAGCGTGCTCACGACCGGCCGCACGTCGTAGCTGCGCACCCGGTTGGCCGGCAGCGCCGTCCGCAGCGGCCGCTGGTCGGCGGCCTCCCCCGGGCGCCGCCGCCCGGCGAGCAGGCCGAGCGCCTCCCGGGCGGCGGCCACCGCGGCGGCGTCGTCGGGCACCACGACGTCGACGACGCCGGTGGCCGCGTGCACCGCCGTCGGCCCGACGTCCTCCGGCGCGACGACGCCGAGCCCGCCGGCCTCGATCATCGCCGGGCCGCCCATCCCGATGCTGCTGTCCTCGGTCGCGATGACGACGTCGCAGCAGCCCACCAGCGCCGCGTTGCCCGCGAAGCAGAACCCCGAGACGACGGCGACCGTCGGCACCCGCCCGGCGAGCCGCGCCATCGTCGTGAAGGTCGGGACGTCGAGCCACGAGACGCCCGCGCCGTCGGTGTCCCCAGGCCGTCCGCCGCCGCCCTCGGCGACCAGCACCACCGGCAGCCCGCGCTCGGCGGCGAGCTCCAGCAGCCGGTCGGTCTTGCGGTGGTTGACGTGGCCCTGCGTGCCGGCCAGCACCGTGTAGTCGTAGGCGAGCACCGCGCACGCGACGCCGCCGACCTCGCCGAGGCCGGTCACCATCCCGTCCCCCGGTGTGCGGGCGACGAGCTCCTCCAGCGACCGGCGGGCCCGCTGCGCGGCGAGGCCCAGCTGCCCGTACTCGACGAAGGTGCCCTCGTCGACCAGCGCGGCCACCGTCTCCCGCGCGGTCATCCGCCCCGCCCCGTGCCGCCGCGCGACGGCGTCGGGCCGGGCGTCGTCGAGGGTGGCCGCCCGCCGCTCGTGCAGCTCGGCGAGCTCGGGCCGGACGGCGTCGGGGTCGCCGTCGTCCGGGCCGTCGACGGCGTCCACGTCGCCGGGCACGACGCCGGCGAGCACCGTCCCGGCGGTCACGACGTCGCCCACCCGCGCGGCGAGCCCGGTGACCCGGCCGGCGCCCGGCGCGGGCACCACGTGCTCCATCTTCATCGCCTCGAGCACCAGCAGCGGCGCCCCGGCGGCGACGGCGTCCCCGTCCGCGGCGGCCACCTCGACCACGGCCCCCGACAGCGGCGCGGTCACCGGCAGCACGCCGTCGACCGGCCCGGCCGCGACCGCGGGCTCCTCGGCGGGCAGCAGGTCCGCCAGCCGCGCGTCGACCAGGTCGGTGGTCGCCCGTCCGGCCGCCACCTCGGGCAGCCCGAGCAGCGCGGCCAGCAGGTCGCGGCCGGTCGGCACCCCGTCGACGTCGAGCTCGGCCAGCGCGCGGCGGCACCCGGCCAGCGCCCGCGGCAGGTCGCGGTCGTGCACCACCACCTTGGCGAGCAGCGAGTCGTAGCGCGCGGACACCTCGTCGCCGGCGACCACCCCGGTGTCCACCCGCACGCCCCGCCCGCTCGGCGGCACGAACCGCCCGAGCACGCCGGCGCCGGGCAGCACCGTCCCGTCGCGCCGCAGGGCCTCGGCGTTGACCCGCACCTGGACGGCGGCGCCGTGGACCGGGGGCGGCGCGGACAGCCCGAGCGCGGCCAGCGAGTCGCCCGACGCCAGCCGGATGCCCACCTCCACCAGGTCCAGGCCGGTCACCTCCTCGGTGACCGTGTGCTCCACCTGCAGCCGCGGGTTCACCTCGAGGAAGGCGACCTCGTCCCCGCGCACCAGGAACTCGACGGTGGCCAGCCCGCGCAGGCCGGCCGACCCGCACAGCGCCGCCGCCCACCCGGAGAGGCGGTCCCGCGTGGCGTCGTCGAGCCCCGGTGCCGGCGCCACCTCCACCAGCTTCTGGCGGCGCCGCTGCAGCGAGCAGTCGCGGTCGCCGAGGACCACCACCGCCGCGCCGTCACCGGCCACCTGCACCTCCACGTGCCGGGCGCCGGGGAGCAGCCGCTCCAGGTAGACGGCGCCGTCGCCGGACGCCGCCTGCGCCTCCGAACGGCACCGCTCCAGCGCGGCGGGCAGGTCGGCGGGGTCGGTCACCGGCCGCATCCCGCGCCCGCCGCCGCCGGACACCGCCTTGACCATCACGGGCCCGCCGGCGAGGAACGCGGCCGCCTCCTCCGGCGCGGGGTCCGGGCCGGTCGCGGCCGGCACGGGCAGGCCGAGCCCCGCCGCCCGGGCGCGGGCCGCCGTCTTGTCGCCGAACAGCGCCAGCGTCTCCGCGGACGGCCCGACGAACACCACCCCCGCCCCGGCGCAGGCCCGCGCGAGCGCCGGGCTCTCGGAGAGGAAGCCCCAGCCCGGGTGCAGGGCGTCGGCGCCGCTGCGCACGGCCGCGCCGACCACCGCGGCGACGTCGAGGTAGGCGGCCGGCCCGGCACCGGGCAGCCGGACGGCGTCGTCGGCCCGGCGCACGTGCAGGCCGCCGGCGTCGTCCTCCGGCGCGACGGCGACGGTGGACAGGCCGAGGGCCGCGGCGGTCCGCAGCACGCGGACGGCGACCTCCCCGCGGTTGGCGACCAGCAGCCGCGTGACGCTCACGGTCGCGGGAGTCTAGGGAGCGGGCGGCCGCGATCCGGGGCAGGCTGCAGGCATGACGACGCCGCAGCCCGACCCGGAGACCCCGCAGCCGCGCGACATCGCGCTGGAGATGGAGACGCCGGAGGTCGCCGCGGACCTCGAGGCCAAGAGCGACCCGGAAGAGCCCGCGAACCCGGCCTGAGCCGGGACGCGGGCACGACCCCGGGCGTACTGTCCCCCGCATGTCCGCCGAAGCGGGTACCGGACGGCTGGTCGCCGGTCGCTACACCGTCACCGAGGTGATCGGCCGCGGGGGGATGGGCGTCGTCTGGCGCGCCACCGACGAGGTGCTGGGCCGGCCCGTCGCCCTCAAGGAGGTCGTGTTCCCCACGCACCTCAGCGACGACGAGCGCGAGGCGCTGCGCTCGCGCACCCTGCGGGAGGCCCGCACCGCGGCGCGGCTGCTGCACCCGAACGTGACCACGCTCTACGACGTCGTCGAGGAGGACGGCCGGCCCTGGCTGGTCATGGAGCACGTCGACGCCCGCAGCCTGCAGGAGGTCGTGCAGCGCTCGGGCCCGCTGCCCTGGCCCACCGTCGCGCGGATCGGCCTCGACGTGCTCGAGGCGCTGGAGGCCGCGCACGCCGCCGGGATCGTGCACCGCGACGTGAAGCCGGCCAACGTGCTCGTCGGCGCCGACTGCGCCGCCCACCTCACCGACTTCGGCATCGCCACGGCCACCGGCAACCCCTCGATCACCACCTCGGGCGCGATCCTCGGGTCGCCGGCCTACATGTCGCCGGAGCGCGCACGCGGCGAGGAGCCGGGCCCCGCCGTCGACCTGTGGTCGCTGGGCGCCACGCTCTACACCGCCGTCGAGGGGCGGCTGGCCTTCGACCGGCCCGAGCCGATGGCGACGCTGTTCGCCGTCGTCCACGAGGACCCCGAGCCGCCCCGGCTGGCCGGGCCGCTGGGCCCGGTGCTCGAGGGCCTGCTCACCCGCGACGTCGCCGAGCGGTGGGACGTCGCGCGCACCCGGACGGCGCTGCGCCGGGCGGCTGAGGAGGCCGGGCCGCAGCAGGCCTGGTCGCCGCCGGCCGCCGACGGCCCGCCGCGCGGCGACGCGCCCTCGCTCGGCGGGCAGGTGGAGCGCTTCGACGTCGACGACCTGCGGGCGCTCGCCTCGGTCATCGGCACTGTGGCCCGCGACGCCCGCGACCAGGCCCGCCACCTCGCCGACAAGCGCCGCGAGCGCAGGGCGGAGAAACAGGCCCGCGCGGCCGCCCCGCCTCCCTCACGACCGGCTCCCCCGCGACCGGCCCCTCCGCCGCCGCCGGTGGCCGCACCCCCGCGGCCGGCCGCGCGCCGCCGCCGGTTCAAGCGCCGCTGGGTCGTCGTCCCGGTGGTGCTCGCCGTCCTCGCGGTGCTCGCCGCCCTGGGCGGGGCCGTGGCGCTGCTGGCGGCGGCGTTCGGCGTCTGGTGAGTCAGGCGCGCTGCAGCAGCCGCGCGGGGTCCAGGCGGCTGGCCGCCACGTAGTACAGCGTCGCGCCCTCCGGCAGCGGGGTGTCCCAGGCGGGGCTGACCAGCAGGCCCTCGCCCGTGCGGATGGCCAGCACGGTGGCGCCGTGCTCGCGGCCGAAGGCGGTCTGGACGTCGCCGAAGCTGCGGTGCCGGCACCCCGCCGGCACGGGCACCGAGTAGGTGTTGCCGTGCCCGCCGGCGGTCATCAGCTCGTTGTAGACCTGGGTGAGCCCCGGGTCGGCCGCCTCCTCCGACAGCAGGAACGGCATGTGCCACTGCACCACCTGCACGCCGGGGTTGACGTAGCGCAGGGTCTCGCGCCGGCTGAGGTCGCGCACCGCGGCGACCATGTGCACGCCCGGGTTGGCGTGGTCGACGGCGACGGCGATCGCCAGCGTCTCGTTGTCGTCGCGGCCGTCGATGACGGCGGTGCGGGCGCGGGCGACGCAGGCGCGCTCCATCACGTCGGCGCGGGTGAGGTCGCCGCGGACGAAGGAGACGGCCGGCTGCTCGGGCATCGGGTTGCCCGGCACGTCGTCGTGGGCGCAGAGCACGACCTGCGTACCCGGCTCGACGGTCAGCTCGGCGACGATCCGCTCGGTCCGGCCCGCGGTGTAGCCCAGGACGACGACGTGGTCCCGGAGGTCCAGGGCCACCACCCCTCTCAGACGCTTGCCCCGCGCGTTCTGCAGGGCGGTGGCCAGCTCGGTGAACAGCAGCGTCAGCGTGACGATCCCGCCGACGATCACGTACGCCCCGACGGCGTGGCCGGCGAGGGTCTCCGGGAAGAAGTCGCCGTAGCCGACGGTGGCGGCGGTGACGACGAAGTACCACCAGTAGTTGCCCGGGGCGACGAGCTCGCTGCCCGCCGGCTCGGCCAGCGCCATCAGCCCCCAGCTGGTGAGGAAGACGGCGAGCGCCACGGCCAGCGGCAGGCGCCAGCCCGGCAGCCGGATGCGGGCGAAGCGCAGCAGCCGGTGCAGGAAGAACGGCAACGGGGCTCCTCGACGGCGCGGCGGACACCGCAACCTACCGTTCCGCCGCGGCGACAGGCGTCCCCCGCGAGCGGGACGGGTAGCGGGGCGCCATGCGCACCCGCGACCTCCTCACGTACGCCTACTCCCAGATCGGCGAGACGCTGCACGCCGCCGTCGAGGGCCTCACCCCCGAGCAGCTCGCCGCGCGCGTCGCGCCCGACGCCAACCCGATCGGCTGGCTGGCATGGCACCTGCTGCGCGTGCAGGACGACCACGTCGCCGAGGTCGCCGGCAGCGAGCAGGTCTACACCGCGCAGGGGTTCGCCGCCCGCTTCGGCCGCCCCGCCGACGACACCGCCACCGGCTACGGGATGAGCAGCCTGGAGGTCGAGGCGCTGCGGGTGCCGTCCGCGGACCTGCTGCTCGAGTACGCCGACGCCGTCGCCGCCCGCAGCGCCGAGTACCTCGGCGGGCTGACCGACGAGGACCTCGACCGCGTCGTCGACGAGCGCTGGGACCCGCCGGTGACCCTCGGCGTCCGGCTGGTCAGCGTCCTGTCCGACGACCTGCAGCACGTGGGCCAGGCGGCCTACGTGCGCGGCCTCCTGGGAGCCTGACCCGGCACCGTCCGCACGACCGGCGGCGACGCCGGCCCGCGCGTAGCGTCGGTGCGTGGCCGAGACCGAGCGCACCGACTTCTACGCCCTCGACGAGCTGCTGGCGCCCGAGGAGCTCGAGATCCGCGACCGGGTGGCGGACTGGTGCGCCAAGGAGGTCACCCCGCGCATCAACGACTACTGGGAGCGCGCGGAGTTCCCCTTCGAGCTCGTGCCCGGGTTCGCGCAGCTCGGCATCGCCGGCGGCACGGTGCAGGGCTACGGCTCGCCGGGGATGAGCGCGGTCGCCGCCGGGCTGGTCGCCGCCGAGCTCGCCCGCGCCGACGGCAGCATCGGCACCTTCAACGGGGTGCACAGCTTCCTCGCCATGCAGTCGATCGCGCTGCTGGGCTCGGAGGAGCAGCGCGAGCGGTTCCTGCCGGAGATGGCGCGCATGGAGAAGATCGGCGCGTTCGGACTGACCGAGCCGCGGCACGGCAGCGACGCCGTCGCCCTGGAGACCACCGCCCGCCGCGACGGCGACGTCTTCGTCCTCGACGGGCAGAAGAAGTGGATCGGCAACGGGTCGATCGCCGACTACGTGCTCATCTGGGCGCGCGACGAGGACGGTCAGGTCGGCGGCTACGTCGTCGAGAAGGGCACGCCCGGCTTCACCGCGACGGTGATGACCGGCAAGACGGCGCTGCGGGCGGTGTGGCAGGCGGAGATCACCCTCGAGGGCGCCCGCGTGCCGGCGGAGAACAAGCTGGAGAACTGCCGGTCGTTCAAGGACGTCTCCACCATCCTCGACCGCACCCGCTACACCGTCGCCTGGCGGGCGCTGGGCGTGGCGATGGCCGCCTACGAGCTGGCGCTGGCGCACTGCCTGGGCCGCGAGCAGTTCGGGCAGCCGATCGCCGGCTACCAGCTGGTGCAGGAGAAGCTCGCCACGATGCTGGCCGAGATCACGAACATGCAGCTGATGTGCTGGCGGCTGTCCAGCCTGGCCGACGCCGGCCGGATGACGGCGGCCATGGCGTCGCTGGCCAAGCGGCACTGCTGCGCGACGGCGCGGCAGATCGTGGCGGACGCCCGCGACCTCTTCGGCGGCGACGGCATCCTGCTGCAGCACCACATCGCGCGGCACCACGCCGACATCGAGGCGATCTACACCTTCGAGGGCACCGACCACGTGCAGGCGCTCATCGTCGGCCGGGAGATCACCGGCCTGTCGGCGATCAGCGGCCGGCGCCGCTGACCATCACCCGGCCCGTCACCCGGCGCGGCTGAGCTGCGCGACCTCGAAGGCGAGTCCGGACAACCGGCGGCACTCGGCGCAGCCGGTGCGGCCGGCCCCGACGCGGCTCCACTGCTGCCCGCCCCAGATCTGGGTGATCGCGCCGCACAGCGCGAGCTCCACCTCGCCGTCCAGCTCGCGGAGCGGACGGAGCGCGGGTACGGCGTGCCACGGGGTCCGCGCTGACCCCTGGCTATTCTGCGACCACCGGTCCGGGCGCGCGAACCCGACCGCGTAGGACTCCACGTCCCTGCTGTGCCCCGCGCCACAACCGTCCGAAACCCGCCGTCCGGGTGAGCGTGTGCCGCCGTCCCGGCGCGGGAACCGACAGGGGGTGACCGAGACCCAGCGCGACGTGGTGGAACTGCTCAGCGCCGACCACCGCGAGTTCGACCGCATCTTCCGCGAGCTCGAGCAGCTCCTGGGGAGCACCGACCCCGCCGACCTCGAGCGCAAGCGCGCCCTCGTCGACGAGGTGAGCATCGGCCTGGTCAAGCACTCGGTGGCCGAGGAGACGCAGGTCTACCCGCGGGTGGAGGCCGAGGTCGACGCCGAGGAGGCCGAGCGCTCCAAGCACGAGCACGACCAGGCCGAGCACACCATGAAGCAGCTCGAGCGGCTCGACCCCGCCGACCCGCAGTACGACGCCGGCATCCGCTCGCTGATCACCGAGATCCGGGAGCACGTCGAGCACGAGGAGGGCCGCATGTTCACCGAGCTCAAGGCCCGCTTCGACCACGCCGAGCTGGTCCGGATGGCCGAGCAGGTGGAGCGCATCAAGGCCATCTCCCCCACCCGGCCGCACCCGCTGGTGCCCAACGAGGGCGGCATCCGGACGGCGCTGGGCCCGGTGGCGGCGCTCGTCGACCACCTGCGCGACGCGGTGAGCGGGCGGGGCCGGCACGAGGCCTGAGCTCCTCCGGCACCCCGGCCGCGCGCCCGGCGTTACCGTCGGGAGGACGTTCGCGGTGGGAGGAGATCAGCGGTGGAACCAGTCAGCCTGGTGGTCGGTGCGGCGTTGCTGGCCGCCGGGTTCCTGGCGGGCCGGGTCGGGCGGCGCCGGCCGCCGGCTCCCCCGGCCAACCCGCAGCCGGTCTGCGGCTGCGGCCACACGCTGAGCCAGCACGACACCGAGACCAACACCTGCTACGCCGAGCTGCGCCGCGACGCCTACGACAAGCGCGGGCGCTGGGCCGGCCACACGTGGGTGCCCTGCACGTGCCGGCAGTACGTCGGCCCGCGCCCGATCGACGAGGTGTTCGTCCCCCGCGTCCTCCCGCCGGCGGAGTGAGCTCCGCCGGTCCGGATCCCGCGGTCAGGACCCCGCGGGCTCCGGCGGGGTCGCCAGGTCGGTGAGCGCGGCGGTCAGCGCGGCCACCCGCCCGGCGCCGAGCTCGGCGGCCAGCGCCGCCTCGTGCGCGGCCACCAGCGCCTCGAGCCGGTCCAGCCGCGTCCGCCCGCGCGCGGACAGGTGCACGCGCACCCGCCGGCCGTCGTCGGGGTCGGGCAGCCGGTAGGCCAGCGCGGCGTCGGTGAGGCCGTCGACCAGCCGGGTGGCGGTGGCCGCCGGCACGGCCAGCGCGGCGCACAGCTCGGTCATCGTCCGGCCGGGGCCCGCGCCGAGCGCCCGCAGCAGGCGGTAGGTGTCGAGCGTGGCGCCGTCCTCGGCGAGCACCGCCCCCACCCCGCGGGCCACCCTCCGGCTGACGACGGCGAGCAGCTCGACCAGCGACGGCGCGGTCGCCGGCGGCACGGGGGACCCCGGGGCTTGCTGCTCGACCGGCATGGACCGCACCATACTCAGGGAGTGCCCGGACCGACCGTCCCGATCGACGCCTGGGAGGCCGCGGTCACCGGCCGCTCCCCCGGTGTCGTGCGCGTCGGCCTGGCCGTCCCGCTCTCCGGCCCGCTGGCGATGACGGCGCCCTCCGCGCTCGACCTCGCGGGCCTCGCCGCCGACGAGCTCAACGACGCCGGCGGGGTGCGCGGGCGCGCCGTCGAGCTGGTCACCGTCGACGCCGGCCGGCGCCCCGCGGAGGTCGCGGCCGACGTCGCGGCCCTGCACGCGGCCGGCGCCGTCGACGTCTTCGTCGGCTTCTCGACCAGCGACGTCTCCCGGGCCGTCGCCGCGGCGCTGGCCGGCCGGGCCGGGTACGTGTTCACCCCGCCCCACGAGGGCGGCCGGTCGCGGCCCGGCGTGCTGCGCATCGGCTCGTCCCCGCTCGCCCAGCACGCCGCCGCGCTCGCCTGGCTGGTGCGCTCCCGCCGGGCGCGGCGCTGGGTCCTGCTCGGCACCGACTACGTGTGGCCGCAGGCCGTGCACCGCGCCGCCCGCGCCGTGCTCGCCGACCTCGGCGCCGAGGTGGTCGGCGAGCGGCTGGTCCCCTTCGGCCCGACCGACCCGGGCCCGGCACTGGACCTGGTGCGCCGCACCCGGGCCGACGCCGTCCTGCTCAGCCTCGTCGGCCGCGACCTCGTGGCGTTCAACCGCGCCTTCGCACGCGCCGGGCTCGACCGGCGGGTGGTGCGGCTGTCCGGCGCGCTGGAGGAGAACGGCCTCTACGCCGTGGGCGGCGACGGCACCGGCGAGCTCTACGCCTGCATGCCGTCGTTCGCCGCGGCCGACGGCACCGGCGACGAGGGCCAGCTCGACCTGCAGGAGCGGCTCGCCGCGCGCGCCGGCCCGTCGGCGCCGGTGGTCTGCGCCTACGCCCGCGGCGTGCACGACGGCGTCCGCACCGCGGCCGCGCTGCTCGCGGGCGGGGACGCGGCGCCCGCCCGGCCGGCGCCGTCGCGGCTGGCGCGCGCCGACGGGCTGGTCTTCCGCGAGGTCGGCTAGACACCGCCGAGACACCGGTGCTTCCAGTTGGAAACAACTGGGGTCTACCCTCCCCCGCGTCCGGCCCCGAGCCGGCCGAGAGGAGGAGCCGTGAGCGACCCCCGCACCACCCACTCACCCGACCTGTCCGGGACCGGCGCCGGAGCGGTGCCCGCCGCCGGCGCGGCCGGCGTCGAGGAGTTCGGCTACCGCCAGGAGCTCAAGCGCTCCCTGACCTTCACCGACCTGCTGGTCTACGGCCTGGTCTTCATGGTCCCGATCGCGCCGTTCGGCATCTTCGGCGGCGTCTTCCAGGCGTCGGGCGGCATGGTCGCCCTCGCCTACGCGATCGGTGCCCTGGCCATGGCCTTCACCGCGGCGTCGTACTCGCAGATGTCGCGGGCGTTCCCGATGGCCGGGTCGGTGTACACCTACGCCGGCCGCGGCATCGCCCAGCCGGTCGGCTTCATCGCCGGCTGGATGATCCTGCTCGACTACGTGCTCGTCCCGGCGCTGCTCTACCTCATCGCCGCGATCGCGATGAACTCGATCATCACCTCGGTGCCGGTGCTGGTCTGGCTGATCGGCTTCGTCGTGCTCAACACCGTCGTCAACTACTTCGGCATCGAGTTCACGGCGCGTGTCAACAAGATCATGCTGGTCGGCGAGCTCATCGTGCTGGCGATCTTCCTGGTGATCGGCGTCGCCGCGCTGGCCTCCGGTGAGGGCCGCGGCTTCGACCTCTCCCCGATCTACGACGCCGACACGTTCTCCCTCGAGCTGGTCTTCGGCGCCGTGTCGGTCGCGGTGCTGAGCTTCCTCGGCTTCGACGGCATCTCCACCCTCGCCGAGGAGAACCGCGACTCCGCCCGCTCGATCGGCAAGGCGATGATCGCCGCGCTGGCGCTGGCCGGGACGCTGTTCATCGTCCAGACCTGGGTCGCCGCCCTGCTCGTGCCCGACCCGGACACCCTCATCGCCGAGGGCGACGCCGCCGGCACCGCCTTCTACGACGCGGCCGAGGTCGCGGGCGGCGCGTGGCTGGGCACCCTGACGGCGGTGGCGACGGCGGTCGCGTGGGGCTTCGCCAACTCGCTGGTCGCCCAGGCCGCCACCTCGCGGCTGCTGTTCGCCATGGCGCGCGACCGGCAGCTGCCGGCGTTCCTCAAGCAGGTGCACCCGACCCGCCGGGTGCCGGTGAACGCCACGCTGCTCGTCGCGGCCGTCTCGCTCGTCCTCGGCTGGTACATGACGACGCGCGAGGACGGCATCACGCTGCTGTCGACGCTGGTGAACTTCGGCGCGCTGTCGGCGTTCCTGCTGCTGCACGTGTCCGTCGTCGTCCACTACGTGCTGCGGCAGAGGAGCCGGAACTGGTGGCTGCACCTGGTGGTCCCGCTCCTCGGGTTCGCCATCCTGGTGTACGTCGTCGTCAACGCCCAGGTGACGGCGCAGCGGCTGGGCTTCGTCTGGCTGCTCGTCGGCCTGGGGCTCATGGGCTTCCTGCTCCTCACCGGCCGGAAGCCCGAGATCCGTGCGGAGGAGAAGCTGTGACGCAGTCCCTCGAGGTCGTCTCGCTGGAGCCGACCCCCGACCAGTGGCGGTGGTCCTTCGGCGGCGGCGAGCCGCTGCTGACCGTCGCCCCCGGCACGGTGGTCGAGCTGACCACCGAGGACTGCTACGCCGGCAAGGTGCGCGGCGTCGACGACCTGCCGAGCGTGGTCTGCCAGTTCCCCTACCTCAACCCGGTCACCGGCCCGATCGCCGTCGAGGGCGCCGAGCCCGGCGACACCCTCGCGGTGCACCTGGTCGACATCGCGCCGGCCCGCGACTGGGCGGTGTCCAGCACGTTCCCGCACTTCGGCGCGCTGACCACCACCCACTCGACGGCGATGCTGCACGAGCCGCTCGAGGAGCTGGTCTGGCTCTACGAGATCGACCGGGAGCGCGGCACCTGCCTGTTCCGGCCGCGCCGCGGCGGGCCGGAGGTGGAGCTCCCGCTCGACCCGATGCACGGCACGATCGGCGTCGCACCGGCCTCCGGGGAGGTCTTCGCCAGCATCACGCCCGGTGCGCACGGCGGGAACATGGACACCCCCGAGATGCGGGCCGGCACGACCGCCTACTTCGGCGTCAACGTGCCCGGCGGGCAGCTGTCCATCGGCGACGGGCACTGCCGGCAGGGCGAGGGCGAGGTCTGCGGGACGGCGGTCGAGTCGGCCATGCGCACCGTCGTCGTCGTGGACCTGGTCAAGGGCGGCGGGCCCGCCTGGCCGCGGCTGGAGACCGACGAGTTCCTCATGTCCACCGGGTCGGTGCGCCCGCTGGAGGACGCCTACCGGGTGAGCCAGCACGACCTGGTCACCTGGGCCGCCGAGCTCACCGGCTGGGACCGGCTCGACGCCCTCCAGCTGGTCAGCCAGGCGGGGCTCGCGCCGGCGGGCAACGTCGTCGACACCAACTACACGATGGTGGCGAAGCTGGCCAAGCGGTACCTGCCGGGCGCGACGGCGGCCGACGGCGTGCACGAGCGGCTGCGGGCCACCGCCGCGGCCTACCTGGCCCAGCGCTGACCCCGGTCCGGGCGCCCGGGGTGCACCCGGGCGCCCGGCCGGGTAGCGGAGGTCCGTGACCGACCAGGACCGGCGCCGCACGCTGCTCGCCGCCACCGAGCCGGTGCGGGCCGCCGCCAGCGCCGGCGCGCTGGCGCTCGCCTATCCGCTGCTGCGCGGCGCCCCGAGGGGCGAACCGCACGGCGTGCTCGTGCTGCCGGGCCTGCTCGCCTCCGACGTCTCCACCGTCACCCTGCGCCGCTGGCTGGCCGGGCTCGGGTACCCGGTCGTCGGCTGGGAGCTCGGCCGCAACCGCGGCCCGACCAAGGAGATCACCGACGAGCTGCCCCGCCTGGTGGAGCGGCTGGCGGAGCGGCACGCCGGGCCGGTGAGCATCGTCGGGCAGAGCCTCGGCGGCATCTACGCCCGGCGGCTCGCGCTGCGGGTGCCGCGCCTGGTCCGCCAGGTGATCAGCCTGGGCTCCCCCTTCGGGCTGGCCGGCGGGGGCGGCGGGGCGGGTGACGACAGCCCCGGCGCCCGCGCCTACGCCCGCTACCGCCACCTGCACGCCGTCCCCCGCGGGCGCGGCGGGCTCGGCGGCGGGCTGCCGGTGCCGAGCACCGCCGTCTACTCGCGGTGGGACGGCGTCGTCGACTGGCGCGCCTGCCGGCAGCAGGCCGGGCCGCGGGCGGAGAACGTCGGCGTCCACGCCAGCCACCTCGGGATGGGGCACGACCCCGCGGTGCTGTGGCTGGTCGCCGACCGGCTGGCCCAGACCCGGGAGGGCTGGGAGCCGTTCCGCCCGCCGGCCCGGCTGCGCTTCCTCTACCCGCGCGAGGACGGCGACACGGCCGGCTGACGCCGCCGCGCCCGCAGCACGGCGTCGGCCACGTGCGCGTGGCCGCCGTGGCCCTGGCCGCCCTCGCCGTGCGCGTGGCCGCCTCCACCGCGCTCGTGGCTCCGCGCCGCCCGGGGCCGCGTCTCGGCCACCTCGACCTCCCACTCCTCGCCGTCGAGGACCGCCGCGAGCTGCTCGCCGGTGGCGTACCACTCGGGCAGGCCGGGGCGCTGCACGCCGTGCGAGACGTCGCTGCCGTCGTGCATGGTCACCAGCAGCGTGCCGCCGGGCGCCACCGCGGAGGCGAGCCGGCGCAGCACGTCGTCGCGGGTGGCGGGCAGGAAGTGCAGGAACGACGCCGTCACCAGGTCCCACCGCTCCTCGCCCGGCTCCCAGGAGGAGATGTCGGTCTTGCGGGTGTCGAGCGGCACCCCGGCCGCCGCGGCCGCCGCGGCGGCCCGGTCGAGCGCCACGCGGGAGAGGTCGAGCGCGGTGACCGCCCAGCCGCGGCGGGCCAGCCACACGGCGTCGCCGCCCTCGCCGGCCCCGGCGTCGAGCGCGCGGCCCGGCGGCAGGTCGGCGGCCTCGGTGGCCAGCACGTCGTTGACCCGCCCGCTCCACGCGCGGTCGGTGGACCGGTAGCGGTCCTCCCACCACTGCTCGCCGAACTCCGGGTCGGTCTGCGCGCGCAGCACCTCGACGGCGAAGCGGGTGTCCTCGGCGACCAGGTCGGCGTTGATCTGCCCCGCCGCCCAGAGGCCCTGGGCGGCCGAGGAGATGACCTGCGCGCCCAGGTCGGCGACGTTGCCGGCCGCCCAGACGCCGGGCACCGACGTCGCGCCGCGGGCGTCGACGGGCACGTGCGAGCCCATGACCACCTCGCCCATCGCGAAGGGCGCCGCCTCGATGCCGAGCCCGGCCAGCACGGCCGAGCGGGCGGTGAACCGCGGCGCGACGACGACGGCCGCGCGCGGCACGACCTCGCCGGAGGCCAGCCGGACGCCGGTGAGCCGGCCGCCGTCGGACTCCAGGCCCGCGACCTCCCCGGGGACGACCCGCACGCCGCGCGCGGCCAGCGCCTCCGCGGCCTCGGCGGGCAGCTCCCCCACGGTGTGCTGGAAGAGCACGACGTCGGCGCTCCACTGCCGCCACAGCTGCGCCTGGTGCAGCGACAGGGGGCCCGTGGCGACGACGCCGATGGCCTGGTCCCGCACCTCCCAGCCGTGGCAGTAGGGGCAGTGCAGCACGTCGGTGCCCCACAGCTCCCGCACGCCCGGGATGTCCGGGAGCTCGTCGGTCAGGCCGGTGGTGACCAGCAGCCGGCGGGCCTGCAGCGTCCGCCCGCCGGCCGTGCGCACCGTGAACGCGCCGACCTCCCCGCCGGCCTCGGTGACCGTGTCGGACACCAGCACCCCGCCGTAGCCGGCGACCTCCGCGCGCCCCGCGGCGAGCAGGTCGGCGGGCGGCGTGCCGTCGCGGCCCAGGTAGTTGTGCATCGCGTGCGCCGGCGCGTTGCGCGGCGTCCCCTCGTCGACCACCGCCACGGAGCGGCGCGCCCGTCCCAGGGCGAGGGCACCGGACAGGCCGGCCGCTCCCCCGCCGATGACCACCACGTCGTACGTCTCGTCCATGCCCTGAACGGTGCACCCGCCCATGCCACCTCGACAAATCCCGTTGCCATAGTGGCAAACTCGACGGCGTGACCGACCTGGACCCCGGCCTCGACGCCGTCCTCGACGCGGTGGGCCCGCGGCTGCGCGAACTGCGGCGGCGGCGCGGCGCCACGCTGCAGCAGCTCGCCGACGACACCGGCATCTCGGTGTCCACGCTCTCGCGGCTGGAGTCGGGGCAGCGCCGGCCCACCCTCGAGCTGCTGCTGCCCCTGGCCCGCGCCCACCAGGTGCCGCTCGACGAGCTCGTCGACGCCCCCGAGACCGGCGACCCCCGCGTGCGCCTGCGCCCGCTCACCCGGCACGGCGCCACGTTCCTGCCGCTCACCCGGCGCCCCGGCGGGCTGCAGGCCTACAAGATGGTGCTGCCGCCGCGGTGGGGCGGGGAGCCCGGCGAGCTGCGCTCGCACGAGGGCTGGGAGTGGGTCTACGTGCTGTCGGGCCGGCTGCGGCTGCTGCTCGGCGACGCCGACGTCACCCTGACCCCCGGCGAGGTGGCCGAGTTCGACACCCGCACCCCGCACTGGCTGGGCAACCCCGACGACCGGGCCGCCGAGGTGCTCGCCCTGTTCGGCCCGCAGGGCGAGCGCATCCACGTGCGCGCCGCCCCGAAGGGCCACTAGCGCGACACGGGCTCGGGCCGGAGCGAGGCGCCGGTGCCGCGGGCGAGCCCCCAGGCCCAGAGCATCGGCAGCAGCGCCGCCCCCAGGGCGACGACGGCGCTCAGCGCCACCAGGGTGAGGGGCCACGTCGCGAGCAGCCAGCCGGTGGACCGGGGCCGGACCCCACGGCAGAGCAGGGCGACGCCCAGCACGGCCGAGCCCGCCACGCTCGTCAGCATGCCGGGGACCCCGAGGACGACGAACGACTCGTCCCTCCACGGCGTCCAGTAGTCCCCGAGGACGGAGGCCGTCGCCAGCACGTACCCGGCCAGGGCGATCCGCCAGCCCCACCGTTCCGCCCCCGAGGGGACGCGCCCGCGCCGGACGACGAGGGCGTGCACCGTGGCGGCGAGCAGGACCGGCAGCCAGAGGCGGCCGTAGGCCGTGTACACGGTCTCCGGGTCCGACCAGTCCAGCAGGGCGCGCAGCGCACGGGCGGCGGGCTCCGCCCAGGCGCGCACCACCGGGTCCTCCAGGTCCTCCCGGCCGTCCGGTGTGGCGTACCGGCTCAGTGCGTGCACCGGTGCGAGGACGGTGGCGGCGCACGCCGCGGCGAACGCGATGCGCCCCGACAGGGGGACGGCTCCTCCTGGCTGCACCTCGCACCTCCGTCGTCGCGGGGCACGGGCGGCACCGTCGACCGCCCCGACGGTAGGGACGACGGCGGCTGCGGACGTCAGCCCCCGGATCGGTCGGACCTCCACCTCCGGGTGGACGTCCGGGAGGCCGCCGCGGGTCTACCGTCCCGCCATGGAGCACCCGTCGCTCCCCCGGCCTGCCGACGCCGCACTGCCCGGCGCCCTGGCCGTGCTGACCACGGTGGAGACCCTGGCGGTGCGACCCGCCGGCGCGGTGCCGGCGCTCGCCCTCGAGCTCGTCGCCTGCCTGGCACTCTGCTCCCGCCGCAGGTGGACGGTGCCCGCCTGTTCCGTGGCCGGCGGTGTGCTGCTGGTCCCCCTCGCCGGCCCGGAGGTCAGCGACCTCACCGGCCCGCTCCTGGTGCTCTTCCTGGCGGCCTTCAGCCTCGGCCGCCACCTCCGGGACCTCCGCGGCCTGCCGCTCGTGCTCCTGTACCTCGGCGTCCTGCTCGGCATGGTCGTCGGGACCGGCGATCCGGTCTCCGCCGTCGGCGACGTCGTCTGGGTCGGCGTCCTGGTGCTGTCCCCCTACGCGGCCGGCGTCCTGGTCCGGGTCTGGGCCGACCGGATCCGGACGGTCGCGGCAGAGGCCGCCCGCGCCGCCGCGGAGCAGGAGCGCGTCCGGCAGGAGGCCGTGACCACCGAGCGGGCGCGGATCGCCCGTGAGCTGCACGACGTCCTCGCCCACTCTGTGAGCGCCATGGTGCTGCAGGCAGCCGCCGCCGAGGACCTGGTCCGGACCGCCCCCGAGCGGGCCGCCCAGGTGCTCGGGGACGTGGCGGTCACCGGCCGCCGGGCGCTCGCCGAGACGTCCCGGCTGCTGCACCGGGTCAGGGACCCCGGCGACGACGCCCCCCTCGGACCCGACGCCGGCCTCGCGCGGGTCGGCGAGCTCGTCGAACGTGCCGAGCGCACCGGCATGCGGGTGGACCTGTCCCTGCCCGCGTCGGTCGACGGGCTCCCGGCGGCCCTGGACCTGTCGGCCTACCGGGTGGTGCAGGAGGCCCTGACCAACGCTCTCCGGCACGGGTCCGGCGAGGAGGCGTCCGTGGCGGTCACCCTCGGCCCGACCACCCTCGAGATCCACGTCGCGAACCCCCTCGGCCCCGCGGGCACGGCCGGCAGCGGCCTGGGGCTCGTGGGCGTGGGCGAGCGGGTCGCCGTCCTCGGCGGGCGCATGCACCACGGCCCCACGGCGGACGGCCGCTACCTGCTCGACGTGTCCCTGCCGCTCCCGGGCCGCTGCCCGTGACCAGGGTGGTGGTCGCCGACGACCAGGAGCTGGTCCGCTCCGGCCTGCGGCTGGTCCTCGAGGCCCGCGGCGTGGAGGTGGTCGCGGAGGCCCCCGACGGACGGCGTGCCGTGGACGCCGTCCGTCGCACCGGTCCGGACGTCGTCCTCATGGACGTCCGCATGCCGGGCCTCGACGGGATCGCGGCCACGCGGGAGCTCACCCGGCTGGGCAGCCCGGCCCGCGTCCTGGTCCTGACCACCTACGGCCTGGACGAGTACGTGCACGCCGCGCTGCGAGCGGGGGCCGCGGGCTTCCTGCTCAAGACGACGCCGCCCGACCGCCTGGTCGACGGCATCGGGACGGTCGCGGCCGGGGACGCCCTGCTCTCCCCCGAGCTCACCCGGCGCCTCATCGAGGAGCACGTCCGGCGCCCGCCGCCCAGCGCCGGGGCGCCTCCCGCGCTGCGCGGCCTGACCGAGCGCGAGCGGGAGGTCCTCGTGCTCGTCGCGCGCGGACTGGACAACGCCGCGATCGCCGCCCGGCTCGTCGTCGGGGAGGCCACCGTGAAGACGCACGTCAACCACGTCCTCGGAAAACTCGGGCTCCGCGGACGGGTCCAGGCGGTGGTGCTCGCCTACGAGAGCGGCCTCGTGACGCCCGGCGGACAGGAGGACCACCGGCCCGGCCGGGAGGACGGCGCCCCGGGCCGCCGGTCCCGCGGCTAGGGGACGACGACCAGGCGGGTCCCGGCGTCCCCGGCGGCCTGGCGCTCCCACCCCCGGGTCACCTCGACCAGCGGCACCGTCTCGTGCGCGACGGCGACCTGCCCGGCCGCGGCGGCGGCGAGGACGGCGTCGAGCGCGGTGCGGCGCTGCGCCGGGGTGAGCGCGTTGTTCGTGTAGCCGAGCACCTCCGCCGACCGGCCGCGCAGCACCGCGGAGGAGAACACCGCCTCGTCGCCGGACGCCCCGCCGAGGTTGACCAGCCGCCCGCCGGGCGCGAGCACCCGCGCGGCGGCCGTCGCGGCGACGCCGAAGACCGGGTCGACGACGACGTCCGCCCCGCCGCCGAGCGCGTCCCCGAGCGCCGCGGCCAACACGCCGGCGTCGCCGTGGGCGGGCACGACGGCGTCCGCCCCGGCCGCGCGGGCCCGCTCCTGCCCGGCCGCCGACCGCGCCAGCGCCACCACCCGGGACGCGCCGAGCACCCGCGCCGCGCCGACCGCCGCCTGCCCGACCGCGCCGCCCGCGCCGAGGACGAGCACCCGCTCGCCCGCCCGCAGCCGGCCGCGCCAGGTCAGCGCCATCCAGGCGGCCACGCCGGACAGGCCGATCGCGGCGACGGCGGCGTCGGGCAGGTCGGCGGTCAGCGGCACGAGGTCGTCGTCGGCCACCGAGCACCGCTCGGCGAGGCCGCCGTCGCCGGGGGCCATGCCGGCCGACGTCGCGAACCACACCCGGGTGCCGGCCGGCAGCCGGCCACCCTCCTCGACGACCCCCACCCCCTGCACGCCCGGCACGTACGGCACGGCCGGGGCGCCGAGGTAGGAGGTGCCCGACGCGCAGAGCAGGTCCAGCGGCACGATCGGCGCCGCGGTGACCCGGACCAGGCTGCGGCCGGGCGCCGGGGCCGGGTCGGGGTGCTCGGCGTGCCCGGGCGGCGTCCCGGGCGCGCGGACGACGGCGGCGCGCACGTCAGGTCGCCCGCACGTCAGGTGGTGATGTCGGGATAGGGCAGCGTGATGTGCTCCATCGCCTTCCCGTAGGCCTTCTGGTACTCCAGCGGCCCGTGGTCGCGCTCGAACATCGCGATGAAGAGCGTGAGCGTGAGGAACGGGTGGGCGCCCATCTGGAACAGCGTCACGTGGTCGTGCTCGCGCAGCGCCCGCCGCTCGTCCTCGGTGAACTCCAGCCAGGTGGAGCGCTCGTCGGAGGTGCAGTTGAGGATGCGGTTGGCCATCTCGGCCTCCCACCACTCGACCGTGCCGGCCGGGTCCTCGCGGTAGCGCTCGACCAGCTCGGGGTCGCGGTCGACGGTGTAGAGGAACTTGTCCAGCAGGTACCGGCTCATGCCGAGGCCGCCTCTCCGGGGACGCCGTTCGGGTACCAGGTGAAGTACGCCTCCATGGTGTGGAACAGGTCGAGGGTGTCCACGTGGTCGGCCTTCCGGCCCTCCCCGGCCACGCCCATCATCAGCATGAAGTCCATGAAGCCGTGGGTGGCGTTGCCCGGCTGGTGCAGGGAGTCCAGCGACACCTCGGCGAGGCAGCCCTCGATGTCGCCGGAGGCGATCCACTCGACGGCCTTGCGGTCGAACTCCGGGTCGGGCCCGTGCTCGCCGAACTGGCGCGGGCCGCCGAGCTCGAGGCTCAGGTGGCCGGTGCCGATGACCGCGACCCGCTTGTCGGACTCCCAGGACTCGACCATCTCGCGGATCGCCCGGCCCAGCTGCACGAAGCGCCTCGGCTGTGGCAGGGGCGGGGCGAAGATGTTCGTGTACACCGGCACGATCGGCAGGTCGGCCTGCGGGCGCAGCGTGATGATCGGGCACGTGATGCTGTGGTCGATCCGCAGCTCGTTGGAGAACGCGAGGTCGAAGTCGCGGTCGAGGCCGTCGCGCAGCAGGTGCGCGGCCAGGTCCTCCTCGCCGCGCAGCGTCATCCGCGGCAGGCCGAACTCGCGCTCCTCGTTGTAGAAGTTGGCGTCGAAGAACGGCGCCTTGCCCACGAGGAACTGCGGCATGTTGTCCAGCCACAGCTGGTGGAAGTGGTCGCTGCCGACCATCACCAGCACGTCGGGCTCCGCCCGCGTCAGGGTCTCGCGGAACCGCTCGATCTTGGCCACCCACTCGTCGGCGAACGGCGGCCGGTCGGCACCGGTCGAGGTGCTCGCCCGATAGTAGAAGGGGTGGTGGGTCGATGCGATGACCGCGGCCAGCTCAGCCACGACTGCCTCCCAGGGTCTCGGGCTCGTACGGGTCCGGGGCGACGGAGCGGTTGTGCAGGTCGACCGACAGGAAGACCTCGTTGGCGACCGGGTGCCGGATCTCCTCGGCGAGCTGGCCGATGAGCCCGGCGGTGCGGGCGAGCAGCGCGAAGCCGCGCAGCAGCTCCAGCGGCAGGCCGAGGTCGGCCAGCGCCGCCCCGCAGACACCGGCGCCGTTGAGCGGCAGCGTCCGCCCGAGCACCTGCGGGTGCGCCCGGCCGATCGCGGCGAACAGGGACAGGTGCGGGCCGACCAGGCCCTCCTCGGCGGCGATCTCGAACAGCCGCGGGGTGCGCGGGTCGCCGTCCTTGTGCACGTGGTGCCCGAGGCCCGGGACGAACCGGCCGGCGGCCCGCTGCGCGGTGACGGTCTCCAGCGCGAGGGCGTCCCAGCCGGCGTCGTCGGTCGGCAGCTCCCCGGTGGCGGCCAGGACCCCGTGCAGGAAGCGGCCGCAGTCCTCCGTGACGCCGAGGAACCGCGAGCCGCCGCCGAGCAGGCCCGCGGCCAGCGCGCCCTGCACCGAGTCCGGCGCGGACAGCCAGGTCAGCCGGGTGACGATCGCCGTCGGGGTGAAACCGTGGTCGGCGAGCGCGGCGAGCACCGCCTCGAACACCCGCGTCTCCCCCGCGGTGGGCCGGCGCTGGGTGGCCAGCCAGAAGGCGAGCTCGCCGAAGCCGACCGAGCCCATGACGTCGCGGGCGAGGTCGGTGCCGAGCAGGGTGATCGACTCCCGGCTCGAGGCGCCCAGCGCCGTCGGGTAGCCCTCCTCCGCGCTCACGGCGTCTCCTCCCCCTCAGCCAGCCAGCGGCGGATCTCCGCGCCGTGCTCGTCGAGCCCCGGCGGCGGCAGCCGGTACTCGGCGGCGGTGGCGGAGAAGCGGATCGGGTTGCGGATCGACGGCACGGCCGCCGCGCCCTCGCCGGCGACGACGACCGGGTCGAGGCCGACCTCCTCGGCGAAGGCGACGCCCTGGTCGATCGTGTTGATCGGCCCGCACGGCACGCCCGCGGCGATGATGTCGCGGAACCACTCCATCTTGGTGCGGGTGCGCAGCCGCTCGACCAGCAGCGGCCGCAGCTCCTCGCGGTTCGCGGTGCGGTCCTCGTTGTGCAGGAAGCGCGGGTCCTCGGGCAGCTCCGGGAGGCCGAGCACCTCGCACAGCCTGCGGAACTGGCCGTCGTTGCCGGCGGTCACGATGAGGTCGCCGTCGGCGCAGGGCAGCGGCTCGTAGGGGAACAGGCTCGGGTGGCTGTTGCCCATCCGGAACGGGACGACGTCGCCGGCCACGAACGCCGACGACTGGTTGACCAGCCCCGACAGAGCGCTCGCGAGCAGGTTGACCTCGACGTGCTGGCCCCGCCCGGTGGCGTGCCGGGCGTTGAGCGCCGACAGCACGCCGATGGTGGCGTGCAGCCCGGCCATCACGTCGAAGACGGCGACGCCGGCGCGGTACGGGTCGCCGTCCGGGTCGCCGGTGAGGCTCATCAGGCCCGAGATCGCCTGCACGATGAGGTCGTAGCCCGGCAGCGAGCGCCCGCCGGGACCGCTGCCGAAGCCGCTGATCGAGGCGTACACGACGGCGGGGTTGGTCGCGGCGACCGAGTCGTAGTCCAGGCCGAAGCGGGCCAGGCCGCCGGGCTTGAAGTTCTCCACCACGACGTCGGCGCGGCGGGCGAGCTCGCGCGCGGCGGCGAGGTCGGCGTCGTCCTTCAGGTCCAGGGCCACCGACCGCTTGTTGCGGTTGACACCCAGGTAGTAGGTGGACACGCCGTCCCGGACGGGGGGCTGCCAGGTGCGGGTGTCGTCGCCGCCGGGCCCCTCGACCTTGACCACCTCCGCGCCGAGGTCGGCCATCAACATCGTGGCGTAGGGGCCGGCGAGGATGCGGGAGAAGTCGGCCACCAGCAGCCCGGCGAGCGGGCCCGAGGGTGGCGGTGCGCCGGTTCCGGCCGGTCCTGCCGTCATCGTCGCTCCGCGCTCCTCGTGCTCGGGTGCCGCTGGCACGGACGGGCGTCCGCCGGTGGCGCCGATCCTGGGCACCGGTGCTGACCTGTGTCAACCGCACAGCCCTGCGCTTGACATGTGCAGCAGGTCACGCGCAGGGTGACGCCGATCCGAGCTCGCGTCCGCTGGACGGACGCTCGTCCGCTCTCGTCGCCCGACGTCCGAGGAGACCTCCGTGACCCAGCCCGAGACCCCCGCCCCGCAGGCCGGCCGCCCCGTCGTCCTCCGCGGCGGCACGGTGCTCACCATGGACGACGCCGGCACCGTGCTGCGCGACGCCGACGTCCTCGTCGTCGGCGACCGCATCGCCGCCGTCGGGCCGGCGCTGGAGGTCCCCGAGGGCACCGAGGAGGTCGACGCCACCGGGGGCATCGTGATGCCCGGGATGATCGACACCCACCGGCACATGTGGCAGACGGCCATGCGCGGCTACGGCGCCGACTGGTCCCTCACCCAGTACTTCGTCTGGTACTACCTCGAGCACGGCCGCCGCTTCCGCCCCGAGGACGTCGCCGCCGGCAACCGGCTGGCCGCCGTCGAGGCGCTGGACGCCGGCGTCACCACCGTCGTCGACTGGTCGCACGGGCTGCAGACGGTCGACCACGCGGAGGCCGCCGTCGACGCCCTGCAGTCGGTGCCCGGCCGGTACGTGCTCGCCTACGGCAACATCCAGGCCGCGCCGTGGGAGTGGACCGCCGACAAGGCCGTGCAGGCCTTCCTCGAGCGCCGCCGCACCGGCGCCGGCGACCTGTTCGACGTCCAGCTCGCCTTCGACGTCACCGGCGACCCGGCCTTCCCCGAGAAGGCGGCGTTCGAGGTGGCCCGCGACCTCGGCCTGCCGGTGACCACGCACGCCGGCGTCTGGGGCGCCACCAACGACGACGGCATCCGGCTCATGCACGAGCACGGCTTCGCCACCCCGGAGACCGTCTACGTGCACGCCGCGTCGCTGTCCCCCGACAGCTACCACCGCATCGCCGCCACCGGCGGGTCGATCTCGGTGTCCACGGAGTCCGAGCAGAGCGCCGGCCAGGGCTACCCGCCCACCTGGCAGGTGCGCGCCCACGGCATCCCGGTGTCGCTGTCGATGGACACCAGCGTGTGGTGGAGCGGCGACCTGTTCTCCGCGATGCGCACGACGCTCGGCGCCGACCGCTCCCGCGAGCACTTCGAGGCCCACCTCAAGGGCGAGACGGTCACCCACCTGGCGCTGCGCGCGCAGCACGTCGTGCAGTGGGCCACCCGCGGCGGGGCGGCGGCGCTCGGCCGCGACGACCTCGGGCGCCTCGTGCCGGGCGCGAAGGCCGACGTCGTGCTGCTCAAGAACGACGCCTCGCCGGTGTCCTTCCCGCTGCTGCACCCCTACGGCCACGTGGCCTTCCAGGCGCAGCGCGGCGACGTGCACACGGTGCTCGTCGACGGGCGGGTCGTGAAGTCGCAGCACCGGCTGGTCGGCGTCGACCTGGCCGCCGTGCGGCGCGAGGTCGAGGCGACCGTGGAGCACCTGCGCGCCGACATGGGCGCGGACGTCTGGGAGTCCGGCATGGACCCGGAGCTGCCCGAGGGCAAGGTGCTCGACAACCCGTACCAGTACACCGACTACCGCTCGGAGACCACGCACGCCGCCCGCGAGGAGGCCTTCGAGCGGCACCTGGCCGGGGAGCGCTGAGGCACCGCCGTGGCCGGACGCGGTGAGGGACCGGACTTCGTCGAGGCGCTGGCGCGCGGCCTGGACGTGCTCACCTCCTTCGGTGCCGACCGGCCGGCGATGTCCCTGTCGGAGGTCGCCGCGGCCGCCGGGCTCGCCCGCCCGACGGCGCGGCGGCTGCTGCTCACGCTCGAGGAGCTCGGCTACGTCCGGTCGGCCGGGGGGACGTTCTCGCTGACGCCGAAGGTGCTGTCGCTCGGCATGGCCTACGTCGGCGCGCTGGGGCTGTGGGACGTCGCCCGGCCGCACCTGGAGGCGCTGGTCGCGCGCACCGGCGAGTCGTCGTCGATGGCGCAGCTCGACGGGTCCGACATCGTCTACGTGGCCCGGGTGTCGGTGCCCAAGCTGATCACCCTGCGCGTGGAGATCGGCACGCGCTTCCCCGCCGCGCAGACGTCGCAGGGCAAGGTGCTGCTGGCCGCGCTGCCGGCCGGGGAGCTGGACGCCGTCCTCGCCCAGCCGAGCCGCTCGGGCCTGCCGCCCTACATCGGGCGCTCGCCCGAGCAGCTGCGCGAGGAGCTCACGGAGGTGCGCGCCCGCGGCTGGGCGCTGGCCGACGAGGAGCTCGCGCCCGGGGTCCGGTCGGTCGCCGTCCCGGTGCGCGACGGGCACGGCGCGGTGCGGGCGGCGATGAACGTGACCGTGCACGCCGCGGAGACCTCCACCGAGGTCCTGCTCGCCGAGCACCTGCCCGCGCTGCTGCGCACCGCCGGCGAGGTGAGCGCCGACTGGGCGCGGTGGCAGTCCCGGCCGCACGTGGAGGTGGACCGGTCGCGGTCCGCCGGATGAGACGCGGCGGGATCGGGTACCCCCGGCCCATGAGCGGGAAGTCGGCGGAGGACTACGCCAGGGACTACACGGACCCGGAGCTGCGCGAGCGGCTCAAGGAGGAGATCAAGGCCGGCGACAGGGGCGGGCAGCCCGGCCAGTGGAGCGCCCGCAAGAGCCAGCTCCTCGCGCACGAGTACGAGGCCCAGGGCGGCGGCTACGTGCACGAGGGCGAGCGCACCGAGTCCCAGCGGCACCTGCAGGAGTGGACCGGCCAGGACTGGCACACCGCCGACGGCGGCGACCGTGCCCGGGGCGAGGGCGGCACGAAGCGGTACCTGCCGGACGCCGCCTGGGAGCTGCTCTCCGACGAGGAGAAGCGCGCCACGGACTCCCGCAAGCGGCACGGCGAGGAGCAGCACGTCGCCAACACCGACGCCGCCAAGGAGGCGCGGAAGGCCGCCGAGCTGCTCGACGCGAAGGCCGACGAGGCGAGGCGCGCGGTGGGCCGCATGCACGGCGACTCGCAGCTCGACCGCGCGGAGAAGGCCGAGCGCGACCTCGGGAAGGGCCGCAAGACGGTGCTCGAGGCGATCGAGCGGCAGCGCGACCGGGACTGAGCGACACGCAACAGGATCAGGCGGCCTGATCGTGCTGCGTCCTGACTCGCGGTCTGCGGTGAGCCAGGACGCGCGGCGGTGCGCCAGGACGCCGATCGACACGCCGTGCAGTACGCGCAACTTTGCACTGACTGCACCTTTCGGGCGATGATGAGCGGGTGACCTCCGGCCTGCGCGAGCGCAAGAAGCTCGCCACCCGCCTGGCGCTGCACCAGACGGCGCTGCAGCTGGTGGCCGAGCGCGGCCTGGACGGCGTCTCTGTCGACGACATCGCCGGCCGGGCCGGCGTCTCCCCGCGCACCTTCTTCAACTACTTCCCGACCAAGGACGACGCCGTCGTCGGGATCGACGCCTCCGCCGTCGGGCAGGCCGCCGAGCGGTTCGCCGCGCGGCCGGCGCACGAGTCCCCGGTCGAGGCGCTGCGCGCCGTTCACGCCCAGCAGGCCGCCGAGATGGCCGGCGAGCCCGAGACTCTGTGGCCGCTGCGGCTGCGGGTCATCGACGAGCACCCGGTCCTGATCGCCCGGCTGCACGCGGTCTTCGGCTCCGCCGAGCGGGCCCTGGCCGAGGCGATCGCCGTCCGCACCGGCACCACCGTCGGTGCCGACCTCTACCCGACGCTGCTCGCCGCGGTGTCCGGGGTGGCCGTGCGCGCCGCCCTGCACGCCTGGCTCGCCAGCGACTTCACCGAGTCCCTGCCCGCCCTCGTCGACGAGGCCTGGGACGTGCTCGCCGCCGGGCTGCCCGCCCCGCGCCCCTGATCCCCCGAGCGGCCGGCGCCGTCCGCTCGCCCCCCGGTGCCGCGCGCCCGCGGCACCGTCGCACGACCCGTGGAGAACGAGTGAACCCGCCGCCCGACGGCACCGCCCCGCCCATCGTCCTGACCCGGCGCCGCATCAACGTGATCTTCTCGGCGCTGCTCGCCGGGATGCTCGTCGCCGCCCTCGACCAGACGATCGTCTCGACGTCGATGCCGACCATCGTCGGCGAGCTCGGCGGCGTCTCGCACATGGCGTGGGTGACCACCGCCTACCTGCTGGCCACCACGCTGGTCATGCCCGTCTACGGCAAGTTCGGCGACCTGTGGGGTCGCCGCACCCTGTTCCTCGTCGCGATCGGCCTGTTCACCGTGGCCAGCGTCGGGGCCGCGCTGGCGCCCGACTTCGGCTGGTTCGTCTTCTGGCGCGGCGTGCAGGGCCTCGGCGGCGGCGGGCTGATGATCCTGTCGCAGGCGATCATCGCCGACATCGTCCCGGCGCGGGAGCGCGCGCGGTACATGGGCCCGATCGGCGCGCTGTTCGGGCTGTCGGCCGTCGCCGGCCCGCTGGTCGGCGGCTTCTTCACCGACACCGCGGCCCTGGGCTGGGAGTGGTGCTTCTGGATCAACGTGCCGGTCGGCGTGGGCGCGTTCCTCATCGGGTGGATCGCGCTGTCCCTGCCGCGCCGGCGCAGCACCACCCCGCTCGACGTCGCCGGCATCGCCGCGCTGTCGGCCACGACGACGTCGCTGGTGCTGTTCACCGACCTCGGCGGCAGCGACGGCTGGACCGACCCGTGGACGCTGGCGCTCGCCGCGGCGTTCGTCGTCTGCGCGGTCGTGTTCGTGCTCGTCGAGCGGCGCGCGGTCGAGCCGATCGTGCCGCTGACGCTGTTCCGCAACCCGACCTTCGTCGTCGCCACCGCCATGGGCATGGCCGTGGGCCTCGGCATGTTCTCGGCCATCGCGTTCATGCCGACGTTCCTGCAGATGAGCTCCGGCCTCTCGGCGGCGGGCTCCGGCCTGCTCATGTTGCCGATGACCGCCGGGATCATCCTCACGATCCAGTCCTCCGCGGCGGTCATCCTGCGCACGGGCCGGTACAAGCGGTTCACGGTCGCTGGCGTGGCGGTCATCCTCGCGACGATGGTCTGGATGACCACGCTGACCGGCGGGACGTCGCTGTGGGTGATCGGCGCGATGTTCTTCGCCCTCGGCTGCGGGCTCGGGCTGATCATGCAGAACGTCGTGCTGGCCGCGCAGAACGCCGTCCCGGCCACCCAGATCGGCACCGCCACCTCCACGAACAACTACTTCCGCGAGGTGGGCGCCACCCTGGGCGTCGCGGTCTTCGGCACGCTGTTCACCAGCCGGCTGGCGGAGAACCTCACCGGCGCGCTGACCGCGAACGCCCCGCAGGCGGCCGCCGCGGGCATCAGCTCGCCGGACACCCTGGTCCCCTCGGCGGTCGACGCGGCCGGGGAGCCGCTGCGGACGGCGATCGTCGACGCCTACGCGGGCTCCCTCGCCCCGGTGTTCTGGTACCTGGTGCCGGTCCTCGCCGTCGCGCTGCTGCTGTCGTTCCTGCTGCGCGAGATCCCGCTCGCCGAGCACGCCGGCATGGTCGCCCGCGGCGAGGCGGTCGAGTCCGAGGAGGAACTCGCGACGCTGCTGCGGTCGGGCGCGCAGGCCGCCGTCCCGGCGCCCGAGCCGACCCTGCACGGACCCCGCGACGACGACCAGCTGCGCGTCTGAGCGCGTCCTGACCGGAGGGGATGTGCGGCTGGGGTGCGGTGCGGACCCCGGACACGCCCCGGCTGCACATCACCTCACCCCTCGGTTGCATCCACCGCCGCGGTTCGTGCTACCCGGGTAGCATCGCGGTGTGAAGCTGAGCGTGAGCTTGACCGAGGAGGACGTCGCGGTCCTCGACGACTACGCCCGGTCGGCCGGCCTGCGGTCCCGATCGGCGGCCCTGCACCACGCGATCCGGCTGCTCCGCCATCCGGACCTCGAGGACGACTACGCCGCGGCGTGGGAGGAGTGGCAGACCTCGGGCGAGGAGGCCGTGTGGCAGACGACGACGGGCGACGGGCTGGACGATGCTCCGCGGTGAGATCCGGCTCGTCGACCTCGAGCCCGTCCGCGGCAGCGAGGCGGGCAAGCGCCGACCCGCGGTGGTCGTCAGCAACGACCGGGCGAACGCGGTGGCCGACCGGCTCCGGCGGGGTGTGGTGACCGTCGTACCGGTCACCAGCAACACCACCAGGGTCTTCCCCTTCCAGACCCTGCTCTCTGCCGAGGACACCGGCCTCCGGGTCGACAGCAAGGCGCAGGCAGAACAGGTACGCGCGGTCGCGGTCGAGCGCGTGGGCGCCGTGCTGGGCCGCGTCCCCGCGGCGGCGATGGCCGCCCTCGACGACGCGCTCCGGCTCCACCTGCAACTCTGACCGACCGCTGTACCCCGGTGGCCCGGCACCGTGCGGATCCCGCGCCCCCGGGTTCCAGCACTCCCTGGCCCGGGCGCGTCAGCCGGCGCGGGCGGCCCGGGCGACGGCGACCAGGCGGTCGAGCTCCGCGGGCGGGATGGCGGCGCCGAAGTCGGCGGCGAACCGGCGCATCGGCATCGACCCGATCATCTGCAGCATCCCGGCGTGCATCTCCGCGGCGCCGTCCGGCAGGGCGGCGAGGAACCCCTCGAGCAGCTGCGGCCCGACCACCGGGTGCTCGAACCACTCGGCCACCGACGAGCCCAGCGTGAGCTCCGGGACGACGGTGTCGCCGGTCAGCGTCACCCTCTCCTCGGCCAGGACCTCGGCGGCGTTCGCGCAGACCTGCACCGTGTACTGACCCGGCGCGACGACCCAGCCGCTCTCCCGGACGTCCCAGTGGGCGAAGGCCCTCCGGTCGAGCGCCAGCTCCACCGTCCGCGACTCCCCCGGCTCCAGCGGCACCTTCGTGAAGGCGCGCAGCTCCCGGGCGGGGCGGCGGACCGGGCCGGCCGTCGTCGCGACATAGACCTGGACCACGTGCCGGCCGGCCCGCTCGCCGGTGTTGGTCACCGTCACCGACACGCTCGCCGCGTCGTCGCCGGTGACGGCCACCCGCAGGCCGGAGGTCTCCACGGTCGTGTACCCCAGCCCGTGGCCGAACGGGTAGCGCACCGGGCGGCCGACGGTGCAGTGGTGGCGGTAGCCGACCATCACGCCCTCGCCGTAGCGGACGTGCCCCTGCTCGCCGGGGAAGGTCAGGAAGCTGGGGGTGTCCTCCAGGCGCAGCGGGATCGACTCGGCCAGCCGCCCGGAGGGGCTCACCGCTCCCGTGAGCAGGTCGGCCAGCGCGCTGCCGCCCGCCTGGCCGAGCAGGAAGCCGGCCAGGACCGCGTCGACGTCGTCGTGCCAGCCCTCCAGGGACACGACGCCGCCCGAGGACAGCACGACGACGGTGCGCGGGGCGGCTCGGGCCACCGCCCGGATGAGCTCGACCTGCACGGCGGGCAGGTCGAGGGTGGTGCGGTCGAAGCCCTCGGACTCGTCGTCCTCGGCCAGTCCGGCGAAGACGACGGCGACCTCGGCGTCGCCGGCCGCGGCGACGGCCTCCTCGCGGAGCGCGGCGGCGTCGCCGGAGCCGTCGAGGGAGAAGCCGGGCGCGAACGACAGCGCCGGGAGCGCCGCCCGCAGCGCGGTCAGCGCGTCGTCGACCCGGGTGGCGTTGACGTGCGAGCTGCCGCCGCCCTGGTAGCGCGGCGTGCGGGCGAACTCGCCGACGACGGCCACCCTCGTCCCCGGGGCCAGCGGGAGCACGGCGCCGTCGTTCCTGAGCAGCACCGCGCACTGCGCCGCGAGCTCGCGGGCCAGCGTGTGGTGCGCGTCGGCGTCGAAGCCGTCGGTCGGCTCGGCGACGAGGTCCGCGAGCGCGGCCACCCGCCGGGCGCTGCGGTCGACGAGCGCCTCGTCGAGGTCCCCGGCGCGGACGGCCTCGACCACGCGGCGGTTGCCCGCACCGGAGTCGCCGGGCATCTGCAGGTCCAGGCCGGCGGCCAGCGCGGCGACCCGGTCGTCCACGGCGCCCCAGTCGGAGACGACGACGCCCTCGAAGCCCCACTGCTCGCGCAGCACCTCGGTGAGCAGCCAGCGGTCCTGCGACGCGTACACGCCGTTGACCCGGTTGTAGGCGCACATGACCGTGGCCGGCCGCGCCGAGGTCACGATCCGCTCGAAGGCGGGCAGGTAGATCTCGCGCAGGGACCGCTCGTCGACGTCGGCGCTGACCTGCATGCGCTGCGTCTCCTGGTTGTTGGCCGCGAAGTGCTTGACCGAGGCGCCGACACCCTGCGCCTGCTGGCCGGGCACGTGTGCTGCGCCGAGCACGCCCGTGAGCAACGGGTCCTCGGAGTAGTACTCGAAGTTCCGCCCGCACAGCGGGGACCGCTTGATGTTCACCCCCGGGCCGAGGACGACCGGCACGCCGAGGGCGCGCGCCTCCCGGCCGACCGCCGCACCGACCCGCTCGGCGACGTCGGGGTCCCAGCTCGACCCGACGGCGACGGCCGGCGGGAAGCAGGTGGCCGGCAGGCTCTGCAGCAGGCCGATCCGGTCGAAGTCGTCGGCCTGCCGGCGGACGCCGTGCGGTCCGTCGGTGAGGACGACCGACGGCAGCCCGGCCTCCTCCACCGCGGGCGTCGACCAGAAGTCCTGCCCGGACAGCAGCATCGCCTTCCGCTCGAGGGGCAGGTCGGCGGGGTCGGTCACGGGAGCTCCTGCGGGTCGTCGGCGCCGGCGTACGCGAACGAGCGCACCACGAGCGAGCCGCGGGCGCACCAGACGCCGCCGAGCCGGCCGGTCATCCCACCGGCGACCTCGGTGGACACGTAGCGCCCGTCCAGGCGGCCGAGCTCGACGGAGCCGCCCGCGCCGACGAGGCAGGCCACGAGCACGTCGGGCGCCAGCGCCGTCGAGGAGAAGTGGCCCTCGCCGGGGAGCGTCCGGATCTCCAGGGTCACGTCGCCGCCGGTCACCTCCGCCTCCCCCAGGACCTGCCGCAGCGGGCCGACCTGCGCCACCGCGCGCACCCGGGTGCCCTCGACCTCGACGTCGAGGGAGTGGCGGGCGTCGATCCGCAGCGTCAGCCCGCCGACCCCGTCGGAGGCCCGCACGACGGCGCGGAACAGCGCGTGCTCGTGCTCCTGGCGGCGGCCCACGAAGGCCACGTCCTCCGACGCCGGGTCGGGGTCGGCGGCGGTCAGCCGCCAGCCGCCCTCCACCCGGGTGAGCACGTCGCCGGGGAACCGCCGCGGTGCCGCCCACGCCGGGCCCGCGAGGTCCTCGGTGACCGCGACCGCGCCGCCGGGCGGGGTCAGCCACTCCCCGAGCCGGGGCCAGCCGTCGGCCCACTCGACCTCGGCGGCGAAGGTCTCGCGGCCGAGGACGTGGAACTGGGGGCTGGTGCCGCGCGGGCGCACGCCGTGGAAGACGACCGCCCACGAGCCGTCGGCCCGCTGCACCAGGTCGGCGTGCCCGGTGTTCTGCACCGGCGACTCGACGCCCCGGTGGGTGAGCAGTGGGTTGTGCGGACAGGGCTCCCACGGCCCGGCCGGCGACGGGCCGCGGGCCATCGTCACCGCGTGCCCGCGCTCGGTGCCGCCCTCGGCGATCAGCAGGTACCAGTGGCCGCCCACCCGGTACAGGTGCGGCCCCTCGGGGAACCGCCCGCCGGTGCCCTGCCACAGCCGCCGCCGCCCGGTGAGCGGCGTCCCCGTGGCCGGGTCGACCGCCTGCTGCACCAGCCCGGCGGGGCCGCCCGCCCCGAAGCCGGCGTAGCTGACCAGCAACGTGCCGTCGTCGTCCCAGGTGAGGTCGGGGTCGATGCCACGCACGTCCGGCATCCGCACGGGGTCCGACCAGTCCCCCAGCGGGTCCTCCGCGGAGGTGAGCAGCTGCCACCCGCCGTCGGCGAGGTTGGTGGTGACCAGCCAGAACCGGCCGTCGTGGTGGCGGAGGGTGGGCGCGGTGATCCCGCCCGACCCGGGCGCCGCGGAGACGTCGAGCTGCGAGGGCCGGGCCAGCACGTGCCCCACCTGCTCCCAGGACACGAGGTCGGCCGAGCGGTACAGCGGGACGCCCGGGGCGTACTCGAAGGACGAGTGCACCATCCAGTAGGCGTCCCCGACCCGGACGACGCTCGGGTCGGGGTGGAAGCCGGGGACGACGGGGCGCGGCGTCACGCGTGCGCGTCCGGGTCGAAGAACAGTGCCGGCCTCTCCACCGGGCGCGGCTCCTCGATCGTGCAGGTGAACGCGTGCCGGCCCGGGCCGGCCTCCCGCGGCGCGCTGCCGTCGGGCAGCACCACCTCCGCCGTCGTGTTCGGCGGGACGACGACGTCGAGCGCGAACGCCGTCCCCCCGGTCAGCGCCCAGGACACCGACGCCGTCCCGTACGGCGTCTCGTGCGTGGCCGCCGCCGAGGTGAGGCCGGGCCCCGGGCGCGGGGCGAACCGGATCCGCCGGTAGCCCGGCGCGGCCGGCGCCAGCCCGGCCACCGTGCGGTGCAGCCAGTCGGCGACCGCGCCGAAGGCGTAGTGGTTGAACGACGTCATCTCGCCGGGGTTGATCGTCCCGTCGGGGAGCATGGAGTCCCAGCGCTCCCAGATCGTCGTCGCGCCCATCGTCACCGCGTACAGCCACGACGGGTTGCCGCGTTGCAGCAGCAGCTCGTAGGCGGTGGCCAGCTCGCCCGCGTTCGTCAGGGCGTCGGTGACCAGCGGCGTCCCGAGGAAGCCGCTCGCGATGTGGAACCCGTCCGCCAGCACCTGCTGGGCCAGCAGCCGGCCGGCGTGCTCCCGCTGCCCGGGCTCGAGCAGGTCGAACTCCAGCGCCAGGGCGTAGGCCGTCTGCGACGGGAAGGCGACCCGGCCGTTCGGGGAGACGTACTCGGCGCGGAAGCGGGCCGCGGCCCGCTCGCCCAGCTGGGCGAACCGGGCGCCGTCGCGCCCGAGCACCTCCGCCGCCTGCGCCACGGTGCGCGCCGAGCGGGCGAGGTAGGCGGTGGCCACGCACTGCCAGGGGGTGCGGGCGGCGGCCGGGTTGTCCGGCGGGGCGGCGGTGTCGAGCCAGTCGCCGAAGGAGAACCCGCCCCCGGGGAAGTCGAGGTGTTCCCCCGCCCGCGCGGCGAACGCGTCGATCCACGCGGTCATCGAGTCCCACTGGGCGGCGAGCAGCCCGGTGTCGCCGGTGCGCTGGTAGAGCACCCACGGGACGACGACGGCGGCGTCGCCCCACCCGGTCTCCGGCTGCTGCGGGAAGGGCAGCAGCGGCAGGAACGGCACGTACATGGGCACGACGCCGTCGAGCTCCCGCTGCTCGGCGGCGAGGTCGGTCAGCCAGGAGCGGAGCATGCCGGTGGTGTCGTGGAGGAACGACGCGGTGGGCGCGAACACCTGCAGGTCACCGGTCCAGCCGAGCCGCTCGTCGCGCTGGGGGCAGTCGGTCGGGATGTCGAGGAAGTTGCCCCGCATCCCCCAGACGACGTTCTCGTGCAGCCGGCTGACGTCCGGGTCCGAGCACGTGAACGTGCCGGTCCGGCGCATGTCCGTGTGCAGCACCACCGCCTGCAGGTCCTCCGGCCGCAGCTCGCCGGGCCAGCCGGTCACCTCGGCGTACCGGAAGCCGTGGAACGTCGACCGGGGCTCCCAGGTGCGCGGGCCGCGCCCGTCGAGGACGGCGACGTCGGTGGCACGGGCGGCCTTCAGCGGCCGGGTGCCGAGCTCGCCGTGCTCGAGCACCTCCGCGTGCCGGACGGTGATCTCGGTGCCGGCCGGACCGTCGGGCAGGGACAGCCGGAGGCGGCCCACCAGGTTCTGGCCGAGGTCGACGAGCACCCTCCCCGACGGCGAGGTGGTGACCGCCCGCACGGGGAGGACCTGCGTGCGGCGCACCGGCGGTCCGGTGGGGGCCACCAGCGTGGCGGCGTCGAGGTCGGCGACCTCGACCGGCGTCCAGGCGGCGTCGTCGAACCCGGGCGCGGACCACCCGGGCAGGTCGCGGCGGAAGTCGACCGTCTCGCCGGAGTAGAGGCCGGAGCGGACGGTGGGCCCGTCGGTCGTCGAGCGCCAGGCGCCGTCGGTGGTCACCACGGTGCGCGAGCCGTCGGGGTGGTCGACCTCCAGCTGCAGGAGGGCGCCGGTGCGGTCGCCGTACCACCCGCGCTTGCCGGTGAAGCCGAGGTACCCGGCGAACCAGCCCTCGGCCAGGTGCACGCCGATCGCGTTGGGGCCCTCGGTGAGCAGTCCCGTGACGTCGTGGGTCCGGTAGCGGAGCCGGTGCCGGTAGCTGGTCCAGCCGGGTGCCAGCACGACGTCGGAGACGGCGGCGCCGTTGAGCTCGGCCTCGTACACCCCCTGCGCGGTGGCGTACAGCCGGGCGCGGGCCACCGGCCGGTCGAGGACGAACTCGCGCCGCAGCAGGGCCACGGCCTCCTCCCGGGCGGGCAGCACCGGGCGCACCAGCCGCGCGCTCCAGTCGGCGGGCGACAGCAGGCCCGCCTCGACGGCGACCTCCTCGCTCCACGCCGACGGCTCGGCGTCGTCCTCTCCCCACACGCGGACGCGGACGGTGCGCCGCTCCCGGGAGGCGAGCGGCGGTGCGTCCCACGGCACGAGCACCGAGTCGGCGGAGTCGACCCGGCCCGAGGACCAGGTGCCGATCTCCAGCTCGTAGGCCACCTGCCGCCAGCCGGGCAGGTCGGTGGAGGTGACCCACGACAGCCGCGGCGTCGTCTCGCCGATGCCCAGCGGCTCCCGGTGGTGCTCGGCGGTGACGGGGGCGACGGTCACGTCGCTCATCGGACCCGGTCCCCGAGCAGCGCGTCGGCGAGGTACGCGACGGAACGGTCGACGATCCCGTCGACGTGGTCGCACCCGAGCCAGATGTGCCCGGCACCCTCGACCGGCTCCAGCTCCGAGGTGGCGCCGGCCTCCTGCAGCGCGGCGTGCAGCGCCTCGCTCTGCGCGTACGGGACCAGCCAGTCGGCGGTGCCGTGCAGCAGCAGGAACGGGGGCGCGTCCGCGGTCACGTGGGTGACCGGGCTGGCGTCGGCGCGGGTGGCGTCGGTGAGGCCCGCGACCAGGTGCTCCTCCGGCGGTCCCCGCAGCTCCTCGGGGAGCAGGGCCGCGATCTCCGGCGGCGGCTCCTGCCGGGGCATGGTGGCGAGGTCGGAGACGCCGTACCAGTCGACGACGACGTCGACCGCGCTGGACTCCCCGACCACGCCGTGCGTCCCCTCCAGGTCGGGCCGGTGCCCGGTGAGGCCGAGCAGCGCAGCGACGTGCCCGCCGGCCGACTCGCCCCACGCGCCGATCCGGGTGGTGTCGACGCCGAGGTCGCCGGCGAACCGGCGCAGGTAGCGGACGGCGGCCTTCGCGTCGTGGAGCAGCGCGGGGAACGGCGCCTCCAGCGCGTGCCGGTAGTCGATGGTGGCCACCGCGAGCCCGGCGGCGAGCAACGCGTCGAAGACCTGGTCCACCCGCAGCGTCTCGGGCAGGTACCGGCGGTCGCCCATCATGAACGCGCCGCCGTGCACCCAGACGACCAGCGGCGCGGGCGCCGGGGTGTCGGGCACCCACACGTCGAGCTGCAGCGGGCGGTAGCCGAAGGCGACGGCGTAGGTGACGCCGGAGAAGTGGCGGGCGCCGTCCGCGCGCCGGACCGGCGGCGGCGGGGGCAGGAACCGGGCCGGACCGGCCCACTCGGTGGTGGTCATGCGGCGTCCTCCAGGGCGCTCGGGAACGTGTGGGTGCCGGGGCCGGCCGTCGTCGCGGTGCCGTCGGGCAGCACCACCTCGGCCTGCGTGCCGGCGGGGACCTCGACGGTCAGCGCGAAGCGGTCGCCGTCGACTCGCCAGGACGAGGCGATCCGGCCGTACGGGGACTCGTGGGTGGCCACGGCGGAGGTGAGGCCGCCGCCGGGCCGGGGCCGGACGCGGAACCGGCGGTACGCGGGCTCCAGCGGCTCGATGCCCGCGGTGTACCGGTGCAGGAAGGAGACGACCGCGCCCTTCGAGTAGTGGTTGAGCGAGTCGCGCGGCCTGCCCTCGGCGTCCACGCCGTCCCAGTGCTCCCACACCGTCGTCGAGCCGCGGTCGACCATCACCAGCCAGCCGGGCTCGGTGTCCTGCAGCAGCAGCTCGTAGGCGACGTCGAGGTGCCCGGCGTCGGCCAGCACGGGCAGCAGGTACGGCGTCGCCAGGAAGCCGGTGCCCAGGTGGGTGCCCGCCTCGCGCACCAGCTCTACCAGCCGCTCGGCGACGGCGGGCCGCAGCTCCCCGGGCACCAGGCCGAAGGCGAGCGCGCGCACGTGGTCGGCCTGGGTGTCGCTGACCAGCCGCCCGTCGCCGTCGAGGTACTCGGCCTGCCAGGCGGCGCGCACCCGCGCGGCGAGTTCGGCGTAGCGGGCGGCGTCGTCGTCGCGGCCGAGCACGGCGGCGATCTCCGCCAGCAGCCCCGCGCTGTGCGCGAACCAGGCGGTGGCGACGACGCCCTCGTCGGCGGCGACGAACGCGCCGAAGTCACCCACCTCCTCGCCGGGGACGAGCCACTCGCCCCAGTGGAAGCCGGTGTCCCACAGCCACCGCTCGTGCGGCGCGGGCTCCGGCCGCCGGGCCGCGCGGTCGGGGTGCCGCTGCTCGCGCGCCATCCGCTCCGCCCGGTCCAGCCAGCGCACCATCGCCGGCCAGGTCTCCTCGAGCACGCGGGTGTCCCCGTAGGCGCGGTACAGCTGCCACGGCACGACGACGACCGCGTCGCCCCACCCGGCCGAGCCGTTGAGGAACGACACCGGGCTCTCCCGCCCCTCTCCGCGCGGGCAGGGGCTGACGTTGGCGACCGTGCCGTCGGGCCACTGGTCGGCCACCACGTCGCGCAGCCACTTGGTGGAGAACCCGGCGACGTCGTAGAGGAACGCGGCCGTCGGCACGAACAGCTGCCAGTCGCCGGTCCAGCCGTGCCGCTCGCGGTGCGGGCAGTCGGTCGGGATGTCGCAGGCGTTGCCGCGGAAGCTCCACACGGCCGCCTCGTGGAGGGCGTCCACCCGGGCGTCGCTGCAGGCGAACGTGCCGGTGCGGCGCAGGTCGGTGTGCACCACGACGCCGCGCAGGTCGTCGGGCGTGAGGTCGCGCGGATGGCCCTCGATCCGCACGTACCGGAACCCGTGGGTGGTGCGGCGCGGCTCGAACACCTCGCCGGGCGCCCCGGCGGAGACCACGACGTCGACCTGGCCGGCCGGCAGCGGGTGCGGCAGGAACGGCAGGTCGGGCCGCAGGTGCTCGACCGTGACGTCGCCGTCGGGGCCGAGCCACTCGCCGTGGGTGAGCGTGAGCGTGGTGCCGGCGGGGCCGAGGTCGGTCAGCCGCACCCAGCCGTTGACGTTCTGACCGAGGTCGGCGACCTGGACGCCGGACGGCAGCCGGGTCATCGAGACCGGGACGATCTCCTCCACCCGGCGCACCGGCGGGGCCGGGCTGTCGACCAGCCCGCCGGAGCCGTGCTCGGCCACGGTGACCGGCTCCCACGCGGCGTCGTCGAAGCCGGGGGCGTCCCAGCCGCGCGGCAGCCGCGTGAGGTCCCACCGCTCGCCGGCGATGAGGTCGGCGGCGGTGACGTGGCCGGTCGCGCTGCGCCAGCCCGGGCCGGTGCCGAGCACGGTGACGGTGCCGTCGTCGTGGGTGAGGTGCAGCTGCGCGAGGAACGCGACGCGGTCGCCCCACTGGTCGGCCGAGCGCGTGACGCCGGTCTGCCCGCGGAACCAGCCGTCGGCGAGGACGACGGCCAGCGCGTGCCGCCCGGGCGCGACCGGGCCGGGGTCCAGCGTCTGCACCTGCAGCCGCCGGTCGTACTGGGTGTAGCCCGGGGTCAGCTCGGCGTCGCCGATGCGCGCGCCGTCGAGGAACGCCTCGTAGAGCCCCTGCGCGGTGGCGTACAGCCGGGCGGAGGTGACCGGCCGGTCCGCGTCGAACTCCCACCGCAGCAGGGCGGCCGCCCGCTCCCCCGCCGGGCCGGCCGGCATGGTGCCCGGCTCGATCCAGTCGGCCGACCAGTCGGTGGCGTGCAGCAGTCCGGTCTCGAACCACGCCGGGACCGACTCCGGGCTCGCGCCGAGGTCGGTGCGCACCCGCACCCGCCAGGCGACCCGCTGCGCGGAGGACAGCGCCGGGCCGGGCCACGGGACCAGGACGTGCTCCTCGTCCTCCACCCAGCCGGAGTCCCAGCCGTCGTCGGTGGTCAGCCGGTACGCGTGCTGCTCCCGGGCGCCGTCGGGGAGCCGCCAGGACAGGCGCGGCGACGTCGTGCCGAGGCCGAGCGGCTCGTCGAGGTGCTCGACGCGCAGGCCGTGCGGTGCCGCACCCGTCACAGGGCGGGGACCCGGTCGGCGTGGTGGCAGGCCGCCTCGGTGCCCTCGACCAGCCGCAGCGCGGGCCGCTCGGTCCCGCACACGTCGGTGGCCAGCGGGCAGCGCGGCACGAACGGGCAGCCGGTGGCCGACGGCTGGGCGACGCCGGCGGTGCCGAAGCCGGCGGCCTCGCGGGCCGCCCGGCGGGCCGCCTGCTCGGCGGGACGCGGCACCGGCGCGGCGGCGGTCAGCGCCACGGTGTACGGGTGGCGCGGCGCGCTGCTGACCGCCTCCACCGGCCCGGTCTCCATCACCTGCCCGCGGTAGAGCACCACGGTCCGCTGGGAGAGGAACCGGACGACGCCGAGGTCGTGGGCGATGAACAGGAACGCCAGGCCGTGCTGGTCACGCAGGTCGGCGAGCAGGTTGAGCACCTGCGCCTGGGTGGAGAGGTCCAGCGCGCTGACCGGCTCGTCGAGGACGACGACCCTCGGGTCGCACACCAGCGCCCGCGCGATGGCGATGCGCTGCCGCTGGCCGCCGGAGAACTGCGCCGGGTAGCGGTCGACGGCGTCGCCGGGCAGGCCGACGGACTCCAGGCCGCTGCGCGCCCGCGCCGCCGCCTCCGGGCCCCGCACGCCCATGAGCCGGAGCGGCTCGGCGAGCGTCTGGCCGATGGTGCGCGCCGGGTTGAGCGAGGAGTACGGGTCCTGGAAGACGACGCGCAGGTCGGCGACCTGGCGGCTGCGCTGCTTGAGCGACATCGCGGTGACGTCCGTGCCGTTGACCCGGATCGTGCCGCCGGCGGCCGGCTGCAGGCCGAGCACGGCCTTGCCGATCGTCGACTTGCCCGAGCCGGACTCGCCGACCAGGCCGACGGTCTCGCCGGGGGCGATGTCGAAGCTGACCCGGTCGATCGCCGGCGGCGCCTGCCGCGCCCTGCGGCCCGAGCCGTAGCGGACGACGAGGTCGCGGATCTCCAGCGCAGGGGTGGTGGTGGCCGCGGCGGGCGCGGCCGTGGCGGGGGCGGTCATGCGGGGACTCCGGCGGTCGGGGTGGGCTGGACGTGGGTCTCGTCGCCGGCGGACTCCGGCTCCCAGGTGGCGTGCTCGCGGGACAGCTCGTCGACCCGGATGCAGAGCACCGACCCGGTGTCGTGCGCGGGCAGTGCCGGGAACGGGGCGGTGCAGCGCTCCTCCGCGAAGCGGCAGCGGCTGGCGAACCGGCAGCCGGCCGGCCAGGAACCCGGCGGCGGGACCGTGCCCGCGATCGAGGCCAGCCGCTCGGGGACCGGCTCGCCCTCGGGCACGTGCGGGTTCGCCCCCAGCAGGGCCATCGTGTACGGGTGCGCGGGGGCGTCGAGCACGGCGGCGGCGGTCCCGGACTCCACGACCTCGCCGGCGTACATGACGGCGACCGTGTCGCAGATGTCGGCGACGACGCCGAGGTCGTGGCTGACCAGGACCACCGACAGACCGGTGTCGCGCACCAGCGCCCGCAGCAGCGACAGGATCTCCGCCTGCACGGTGACGTCGAGCGCCGTCGTGGGCTCGTCGGCGACCAGCAGCCGCGGCTCGCCGGTGAGCGCCAGCGCGATGCAGACCCGCTGCGCCATGCCGCCCGAGAGCTGGTGCGGGTGGCTCCTCAGGACCCGCTGCGCGTCGACGATGCCGACGTTGCGCAGCAGCTCCGCGGCGATCCGTCTCGCTTGCTTCCGGCCCACCCCGCGGAAGCGGCGGATCGGCCCGACGAGCTGGGTGGCGATCGAGAACATCGGGTCCAGCGCCACCATCGGCTCCTGGGAGATCATCGCGATCTCGCGGCCGCGCACCCGGTCGATCTCCCGCTCGGTCAGCCCGGCCAGCTCCCGGCCCTGCCAGCGGATCGAGCCCCCGGTCACCGCCACGCCGTCGGGCAGCAGGCCCAGGAGCGAGCGCGCGGTCATCGTCTTGCCGCAGCCGGACTCGCCGACCAGGCCGAGCACCTGCCCCTGCCGCAGGGAGAAGGAGACACCGGTGACCAGGTCGGGGCCGTCGTCGACGGAGACGGTGAGGTCGCGGACCTCGAGCACCGCCTCGGGGTCGGCCGGGGTCGCCGGGGTGACCGCCTGCACGGCCCGGCGCAGCGGCCGGCGGCGGCGCCGCACGGTCGGTGCGGCGGCCCGGCCGGCGAGGGCGTCGGCGAGCTCGTTGGCCGCGACGACGGTCAGCGCCAGCACCAGGCCGGTGGGCACCATGAGCCACGGCGCGTTGTAGATGTAGCCCGAGGCGTCCTGGATCATGAAGCCCCAGCTCGGCTCCGGCTCCCCCGGACCGAAGCCGAGGAACGCCAGTCCCGCCACGACCAGCAGGCCGATGCCGAACAGCTGCGCGGCCTGCACGGCGACCACCGTGGCCATCGACGGCAGCACGTGCACGAGGTTGACCCGCAGCGAGCCGAGGCCGTTCACGCGGGCGGCGTCGACGTAGAGGCGCTGGCGCACCGACTGGGCCACGCCGAGCAGCACCCGGTAGACGGCGGCCGAGATGAGCACGCCCATGACCGCCATGACCGGGTAGAGCCGGTTGCCGATCACGCCGATGACGGCGAGCAGCAGGATCGTCGCCGGCAGCGCGAGGAACACCTCGGTGGCCCGGCTGATGACCCGCTCGACGCGGCGGCCGCGCTCGGCGGCCACCAGAGCCAGTGGCAGGCCGATGCCGAAGGCGACGACGAGCATCAGCGCCGACGCCAGCAGCGGCAGCGCGCCGGCGGTGAAGATCCGGCTGAGCAGGTCGCGGCCCAGCGGGTCGGTGCCCAGCCAGTGCTCGGCCGATGGCAGCGCGAGCCGGTTCGCGGTGTCCTGCTGCCCCGGCTCGTAGGGCCGCCACAGCGGCGCGCTGAGCGAGGCGACCACGACGAGGACCAGCCAGCCGGCGCCGAAGACCCCGCCGGGGCGGCGCAGGAAGCCGGGCAGGCCGCGTCGGCGGCGGGCCTGCGGGACGGGCTCGGTGGCGACCTCGTCGGCCGCGGCCTCGGCGCCAGGGAGGGGCAGCACGCTCATGCCGCACGCACCTTCGGGTCCAGCGCCGCGACCAGCAGGTCCAGCAGCAGGTTGATGACGACGACGACAGCGGTGGCGACGACGACCACGCCCACCAGGGCCGGGAAGTCGCTCGCCGTGGCGGCGGCCTGGCTGGCCTGTCCGAGGCCCGGCAGGGCGAAGAGGTTCTCGATGATCACCGAGCCGCCGAACAGCGCGATGAACTGGATGCCGAGCGTGGAGACGACCGGCACGCTGGCGTAGCGGAGCGCGTGCACGTAGCGGATCCGCCACGGCGGCGTCCCCATCGCCCGCAGCGTGCGGACGTGCTCCTGCGCCAGCGCCTCGCGCATGCCGGCGTTGGCGGTCCGGGCGACGATCGCCGCGCCGCCGACGGTGAGGGTGAGCACCGGCAGCAGCAGGCTCTGCAGCCACGCGGCCGGGTCGGCGGAGAAGTCGACGTAGCCGGTCGCCGGGAGCCAGCCCAGCTGCAGGGAGATGAGGTAGACCAGCAGGATCCCGACCCAGAACGCCGGCAGCGACAGGGCGACGCCGCTGCCGGTGGTGATGCCCTTGCCCAGGCGGCCGCCGCGCACCGCGGCGGTCACGCCGAGCAGCACCCCGACGACACCGGACAGCAGGGTGGCGAGGAAGGCGATGGAGGCGGTGACCGGCAGCCGGTCGGCGAGGTCCGCGGCGATGTCGCGGCCGTCGATCAGGGAGGTGCCGAGGTCCCCGCGGAACAGGGCGCCCACGTAGTCGAGGAACTGCGCGTACAGCGGGCGGTTCCAGCCCAGGGCCTCGTTCTCCGCGGCCACCGCCTCCGCGGTGGCGCCGGGGCCCAGCCGGACCGCTCCCGGGGAGCTGTCGCTGGCGTGGACGAGCAGGAAGGTGATCAGGACGGCGGCCAGGAGGGTGCCGACCGCCAGGGCGAGTCGCCGGGCGACGTAGGCGAGCATCTGGGTCCTCGTGTCAGGGGTGTCGAGGAGGGGGCCGGTGGCCGCGGCGGGGACCGCGGCCACCGGCCGGGGACCTCAGCTGGCCGGCTGGACGGCCGACAGCACGAGGTAGTTGTTCGTCCCGGCGAAGGCGGGCTCGCTCACCGAGTCGGCGTTGTAGCCGGCGTAGGTGACGTCCTCGTAGACCGGGATGAACCAGCCGTGCTCGGTGATGGCCCGGTTCAGGTCGGTGAGCGCCTGCTGCTGCGCGTCACCGGTCGCGCCGAGCGCGGCGCCGAGGGCCGACTGGATGTCGGGCTCCTGCGCCTGCTGCATGTTCATGAACCCGCCGTAGAGGACGCCCGCGACGAAGCCGGCCGGGTTGGACCCCACGGAGAAGGGCCCGAAGATCACCGGGTCGGTGCGGACGGCCGCGAAGACCTGGTCGGTCGAGGTCGCGGTGACGAAGTTCAGCCGGATGCCGACCTCGGCCCACTGGCTCTGCACGGCGACGGCGTCCTCGTCCGGCTGGCCGAGCACGGTCAGGTCGACGTCGATGCCGTCCGGGTAGCCGGCCTCGGTCAGCAGCTCGCGGGCGCGGTCGGGGTCGTAGGCGAACTCCTCGTCGAGGGCGGGGTCGAAGCCCGGGGCGTCCTCGGGGAAGAACTGCGACGTCGGTCGGGAGCCGTCGTGCAGGTCGCTGACCAGCGACTCGCGGTCGGTGGCGAACAGCAGGGCCTGGCGCACCTGCTCGCTGCCGAAGGCCGGGTTGCTGCTCCCCAGCTTGTCGATCACCGGGAAGCCGACGATGGTGCCGCCGACGTCCACGGTGCTCTGCCGGGACTGGACCAGGTCGATCGTGGTGGGGTCCAGCTGGGTGGCGATGTCGGCCTGGCCGGAGACGACCGCGTTGGCCAGCGACTGCGGGTCGGTGATGACGTCGTACTCGATGGTGTCCCAGACCCACTCGTCGGCGGCCCAGGCGTCGTCGTTCTTGACCACGGTGTAGGTGCTCGCCCGGGTGGTCGCGTCCTCGTCGAGGACGTAGGCGCCCGAGCCGTCCGGGGTGGTCTCCAGCGAGGAGGGGTCGGCGACGCCGGTGGGCCCGACGATGACGCCGGTCGTGTCGGCCAGGTTCTGCTCGGGCGTCGCCTGCGGCTGCGCCCAGGTGATGACGACCGTGCGGGGGTCCTGGACCGTGACGTCGGTGATCTCCGACGCCTGGCCCGGCGCCAGGGAGCCGTACGCCTCCAGGTCGGGGTCGCTGCGCCGGTCGAGGTTGGCCTTGACCACCTCGGCGTCCAGCGGGGACCCGTCGGTGAAGGTGACGCCCTCGCGCAGGATGAGGGTGGTCTGGGTGTTTTCGGGGTTGTTGGAGAACTCCGTCACCAGGCTCGGCTCCACCGACCCGTCGGGCTGGGTGACGAACAGCGAGTCGTAGAGCGACGCGAAGAACTCGAACTGGCGCTGGGAGTACAGCAGCGGGTCGTACCCGGTCGGGGCGGCGTCGGCGTCGAAGGCGATGGTGAGCGTGCCGTCGGCGCTCTGACTGCCGCCACCCCCGCCGCCGCCGTTGCCGCCGCAGGCCGCGAGCGTGGCCGCGGTCGCCGTCGCGAGCACCGCGGCGCCGATCCGCACGGTCGCCGGCCGGGTCTGCCGGGAGGTCCGCGTGGTGAATCGATTCATCGTGTCCTGGCTCCTCATCCTCGACGGACGCGAGGGGTCTGGACGGCCGACCGGCGGCCGTGCGGGCTGCTCCGCCCGACTGCTCCAAGACGATGCGGACGTCTCCCCTGTGGCGTCAGGCACAATTCCGGCCAATGGCACGCGAGTGTGGTGCGCGCCTCAGCTGACGGGGAGGTGGCCGACAGGTGTCGGAGACGTCGCCCGGGGACGTGCCCCGGGTGCGGGGCAAGCGCCCGCCGCAGGGCGATCCGGTGGTCGACCGGGCGCTGGCGCTGCTGTCCGCGTTCGACGCAGCCCACCCGTCGCTGACCCTCGGCGAGCTGGCCCGGCGCAGCGGCATCCCGACCAGCTCGGCGCTGCGGCTGGCCGGCCGGCTCGTCGCGTGGGGCGCCTTGGAGCGCGACGCCGAGGGCCGGTTCACGGTGGGCCTGCGGCTGTGGGAGGTCGCCTCGCTGGCCCCGCGGGCCCGCGGGCTGCGCCAGGTGGCGATGCCGTTCCTCGGTGACCTGGAGGAGGTCACCCGCCAGCACGTGCTGCTCGCCGTCCGGGAGGGCGGGGACGCCGTGCTGCTCGAGCGGCTGTCGGCGCACGCGGCGATCCCGGTGCTCTACAGCGTGGGCGGCCGGCTGCCGCTGCACTCCACGGGCGTGGGCCTGGTGCTGCTCGCCTACGCCGAGGCCGACGTGCAGGAGGAGTACCTGTCCCGGCCGCTGCTGCACGAGCCGGAGCGCACGCCGGTGTCGGAGGCGGCGCTGCGGCGGACGCTGGCCGACGTCCGCCGCGAGGGCATGGCGCACTTCCGCCGGAAGGTGCCGCGGCCGATCGTGTCGGTGGCCGCGCCGGTGTTCGACGCCGCCGACCGGCTCGCCGCCGCCGTCTCGGTGGTCGTGCCACAGGAGGGCGCCGATGCGCGGGTGCTCGGGCCCGCGGTGCGCACCGCCGCCCGCGCGATCTCCCGCGGCCTGGGCGCACGCCGCCCCCTCGGTCCCGGCCGCTGAGCGAGCACCTCAGGCTGCGACCCCTCCCCGCCGCGCCGTCCCGCCGCGCGGGCCGTACCTCCGCGATCATGGAGCTGCGGTGGCGACACCCCGGCGGGCGCCGGCGCGTCCTCACGCCGGCTCCATGATCGCGGGAGCCACAGCGACGTGTGCCGCTCAATGGCACGGCCGTTGGTCGGGTGACCGGGGTCACGGATGCTCGACCGGTCAGCGTCGACCCGACCCGGGAGTGCAGATGAGCTTCGAGTACCTGATCGACCCGGAGAAGGGGCCGCAGTGGCAGGGGGTCCTGCCCGGCAAGCCCGTCCCCTACGTGCTCCGGCGCGGCGAGGGCGAGCACGCGAAGCTCTTCGGCGACCTGTTCACCGTGCTGCTCTCCGGTGAGGAGACGGAGAACCAGTTCGGGATCGTCGTCAGCGACTCCCCCGCCGGCGACGTCATCCCCACGCACTCGCACGACGCGACGCACGAGACGTTCTTCGTCCTCGACGGGAAGGTGCGGCTGTTCTTCGAGGACGCCGAGGGCGGCAAGCAGTCCCAGCTGCTCACCCCCGGCGACTTCGGCTACGTCCCCGCCGGCTTCGCCCACGCGTACCAGATCGTCGAGGACGCCCGGATGATGGGCACGCTGTCGGGCGGCTTCGAGCGGTTCTTCCAGCACATGGGCACCCCGACCGACTCCACGGCGACGGACCAGCCGCCGTTCGTCCCGGACTTCCCGCGCATGCAGGCGGCGGCGCAGCAGCACCGGATGCGGTTCCTGCGCGACTACACCTGGCCCGAGCAGGGCTGAGTCCCGCATCCCCTCACCGGGCGCGGCTCCTGCGTGGAGCCGCGCCCGTCGCGCGTCCCGAGGAGGCCCCGTGCCCACGCCCGCCCTGCCGCTGCCCCCGCCGGCACACGCCGCCCCGCTGCCGCCGGCCCTGCCCGGCCCGGACGGCACCCGCCTCCTCCCCGGGGTCCCCTACGCGGCGCTCCCCGGCGCCCGCCCGCTCGAGCTCGACCTGTACCTGCCGGCCGGCGACGGCCCGCACCCGGTCGTGCTCTTCCTGCACGGCGGCGGCTGGCGGCTGGGCAGCCGGCGCTCCGGCGGGCCGGCCTTCCCCGGCCGCACGCTGTTCGGGCGCGTGGCGGCCGCCGGGATCGCCGTCGCCAGCGCCGACTACCGGCTCTCCGGCGAGGCGGTGTGGCCCGCGCAACTGTCCGACGCGAAGGCCGCCGTCCGCTGGCTGCGGTCCCGGGCGCACGAGCTCGGGATCGACGGCGACCGGCCGGCCGCGTGGGGCGAGTCGGCCGGCGGGCACCTGGCCGCGCTGCTCGGCCTGGTCACCGACCCGGAGCTGGAGGGCGACGTCGGCGTGACGGGCCCGTCCAGCGCCGTCGTCGGGGTGGCCGCCTGGTACCCGCCGACCGACCTCGTGGGCTTCGCCGGGGACGCCGGCGCGGACCCCGCCGACGCCGGCACCCGCGAGGCGCAGCTGCTCGGCGCTGCGCCCGCGGACGCCCCCGACGCCGCGGCGGAGGCGAGCCCGCTCGCCCACGTGTCGGCCGGGGCGCCGCCGTTCCTGCTGCTGCACGGCCGCGCCGACCGGTTCGTCCCGTGCGTGCAGTCCGAGCGACTCGCCGACGCCCTCCGCGCGGCAGGCGCGGACGTCGCGCTGCACACCTACCCCGGCGCCGACCACATGTGGCTCGACGCCCCCGAGGCGGCGGCCGACGCCCTCGACCGGACCGTCGCCTTCCTCCGCGCGCGGCTGCTCGGCGGCTGATCCGGAACGGCCGGGGTCCGCTTGCCGGTCAATGGAATCGGCACTCGGCAGGGTGACCCGCGCCACGGATGCTCGTCCCCGTCCGGACGCGGCCCCCCGAGCCCGCCGGCCCCCCTCCTCGGCCTCCATCGCGCCAGAGACTGCTCCCGCACCGCTGTTCGACAGGAGTCCCCCGTGACCGAAGCGCACGTCCCCCCGCGGGTCCCGGTCCTCGTGGCCGGCGGCGGTCCCAGCGGCCTGGCCGCGGCGATCGAGCTGGGCCGGCGCGGGATCGAGGTCCTCGTCGTCGAGCCGCGCACGGCGCTGGACCCGCTGCGCCCCCGCGCCAAGACCACCAGCGTCCGGACCATGGAGCACCTGCGCCGCTGGGGCCTGGCCGACCGGCTGCGCGCCGCCGCGCCGCTGCCGGTCTCGTACGCGCAGGACGTCGTCTTCTGCACCGGGCTGTTCGGCCACGAGATCACCCGCTTCCCGGAGGCGTTCGGGCTGTGGACCCGGCCGCGGCAGATCGCCGCCGAGGCCGGCCAGCAGGCGCCGCAGTCGGAGGTCGAGCGGCTGCTGCGCGAGGCCGCCGCGGAACTGCCCGCCGTCACGCTGCTCCTCGGCTCCCGGGTCACCGCCGTCACCGACGGCCCCGACGAGGTGCGCGCCGTCGTCGAGGGACGCGACGGCGGGACCGCCGAGGTGACCGCCGAGTACGTGCTCGGCTGCGACGGCAGCGCCGGCGTCTCCCGCCGCGCGATCGGCGCGCGCTACGAGGGCTCATCCGGCGCGCTGCCCAACCTCAGCGTCACCTTCCGCTCGCGCGCGCTGGAGGAGCGGCCGCTGTGCGCGCACGGCGTGCACCACTGGGTGATCGGCACCGAGCGCGGCGGGCTCATGGGCCGCCTCGACCTCGACGGCACCTGGTGGGCGATCGTCCAGGGCGTCGACACGGTGGCCGGCGACGCCGACGCCGCCGCGCTGGTGCGCGCGATGGTCGGGGACGACATCGACGTCGAGGTGCTGGCCACCGACCCGTGGCAGGCGCGGATGCTGCTCGCCGACCGCTACCGCGGCGAGCGGGTGTTCCTCGTCGGCGACGCCGCGCACCTCAACCCGCCGTGGGGTGGCCACGGCTTCAACACCTGCGTCGGCGACGCGGTCAACGTCGGCTGGAAGCTCGCCGCCGTGCTGCAGGGCTGGGCGCCCGCCGCACTGCTCGACAGCTACGAGCCCGAGCGCCGGCCGGTCGCACGGCGCACCATCGACGCCGCCGGCAGCCAGGAGGCGTTCCTCGCCCCCGCCTTCACCGGCCGCGACCTGGACGACGACGGCCCGACCGGCGTGGAGCTGCGCGCCGCGCTGGCGGAGGCGCTGCAGGTCAAGGACCCCGAGTTCCACAGCCTCGGCCTGGTCCTCGGCTACGACTACCCCGACTCCCCCGTCGTCGTCCCCGACGGCCGGCCGGTGCCCGGGCCCGCGCTCGCGACCTTCACCCCGTCGGCGCACCCCGGCGCGCGGCTGCCACACGCCTGGCTGGCCGGCGGCGACTCGCTGTTCGACCGGCTCGGCGACGGGTTCACGCTCCTGCGGCTCGACCCCGCAGCGGACCCCGGCGCCCTCGCGGCCGCCGCGGCCGCCCGCGGCGTGCCGCTCGCCGTCGTGGACCTGGCCGGCGAGCCGGGCCTGCGCGACCTGGTGGACGCCGACCTGGTGCTCGTGCGGCCCGACCAGCACGTCGCCTGGCGCGGCGCGTCCGTCCCCGACCCGGACGCGCTGCTGGCCCGCGTGCTCGGCGCCGCCGTCCCCGCCCTCCGCTGACCCTCCCCGAAGGAGATCCGCCCATGACCGCCGCACAGTTCCCGGAGGGCTTCCTCTGGGGTGCCGCCACCGCCGCCCACCAGGTCGAGGGCGGCAACGTCAACAACGACCACTGGGAGGCCGAGCACTCGCCGCACTCGCCGTTCGCCGAGCCCAGCGGCGACGCCTGCGACTCCTGGCACCGCTGGCCCGAGGACCTCGACCTGGTCGCCGGCGCGGGACTCACCGCCTACCGGTTCAGCCTCGAGTGGAGCCGCATCGAGCCGGAGGAGGGCGAGTTCTCCCGCGCGGCCCTCGACCACTACCGCCGGGTCCTCGACGGCTGCCGCGACCGCGGCCTGGCGCCGGTCGTGACGCTCGTGCACTTCACCCAGCCGCGCTGGCTGCTGCGCGACGGCGGCTGGACCGGGCAGAAGACCCTTGACCGGCTCGCCCGCTTCGCCGAGTACGCGCTGCCGGTGCTCGCCGACGCCGAGTACGTCTGCACGCTCAACGAGCCCAACCTCATGGCGGCCCAGCCGGTGATGGGCGCGATGGCGATGCGGGGCGAGGAGATCCGCGGCCTCCCCCGGCCCGACCAGGGCGTCGCCGAGGCCCTGCTCGGCCTGCACGGCCGGGCGATGGACGTGCTCCGCGGGAACGTGCGCGCCGCCGGCATGACGCTCGTCGGCCGCGAGCACCTCGCGGAGCCCGGCGGGGAGGAGCGGATGCGCGAGGAGCGCGCCGCGTTCGAGGACCAGTTCCTCGAGGTGGCCCGCGACGACGACTTCCTGGGCCTGCAGGTCTACACCGCCGCCCGCTTCGACGGCGGCGGCCTGGTCGCGCCCGCCCCGGAGCTGCAGACGCTGGCCCACGGGATGGAGCGCCGGCCGCAGGCGCTCGGCGCCGCCGTCGCCCGCGCCGCCGAGGTGCTGCCCGGCCTGCCGCTGCTGGTCACCGAAAACGGCATCGCCACCGCCGACGACGACGACCGCATCGCCTTCACCCGCGACGCGCTGACCTCCCTGGCCGGCGCGGTCGAGGGCGGTGCCGACGTCCGCGGCTACCTGCACTGGTCGCTGCTGGACAACTTCGAGTGGATGCTCGGCTACCGGCCCACCTTCGGCCTGGTCGCCGTCGACCGGCGGACCTTCGCCCGCACGCCCAAGCCGAGCCTCATCTGGCTCGGCGAGGTCGCCCGCCGTAACGGGCTCGCCTGATGCGGGTCGTGGGCATCCGCCGCGACGGCGGGCCGGTGGAGGTGGCGGCGCTCTCGGAGGACGGCGCGACGGTGACGGTGCTCGCCGGGCTGGAGGACTTCTGGGCCGACGCCGCCGGGCACCTCGCGCGCCAGGTGGACGGGGAGCCGGTCCCGGTCGGCGACGTGGAGTTCGTGCCGCCCGTGCTGCCCGGCGCCCGGGTGGTCTGCATCGGGCTGAACTACCTGAAGCACGTCGCGGAAGGCTCCTTCGCCGGCGACGGCGTGCCGCCGTACCCGACGCTGTTCGCCCGCTGGACGCAGTCGCTCACCGTCGACGGGGCGGAGATCCCGGTGCCCGCCGATGAGGACGGCCTCGACTGGGAGGGCGAGGTGGTGGCCTACGTCGGCTCGACGCTGACCGACGCGACGCCGGAGGAGGCGCTGGCCGCCGTCGTCGGCTACTCCACCTTCAACGACGTCACCTCGCGGCGGGCGCAGAAGCTGACCAGCCAGTGGATCCTCGGCAAGAACGGCGACGAGTCGGGCCCGCTCGGGCCGCTGGTCCCCGCCGCCGAGGTGGGCGACCTGCGCGAGGGCCTGCGGGTCCGGACCCGGGTCAATGGGGAGACCGTCCAGGACGGGCGCACCGACGAGATGGTCTACACGGTCGGCGACACCCTCGCCCTCGTCTCGCGCACATTCACGCTGCGCCCGGGCGACCTGCTGGCCACCGGCACGCCGTCCGGCGTCGGCTACGCCCGCACGCCCCCGTGGCTCATGCAGCCCGGCGACGTCGTCGAGGTCGAGGTCGAGCGGCTCGGCGTGCTCACCAACCGCATCGTGGGGAGCGGGGCGCGCCGTGCCCGGTGAGTTCCGGCGGTACCTGTTCCCGCACGACCACCCGCGGCTGGCGGAGGTCCGCGGGATGGACCCGTACGCCTACCGCGAGCACGCCCGCACGCCCGGGACGTTCACCGGCGGCCTGGTCGAGGGCTGGACGCCGCTGTACCTGGCGCCGTTCCGCGGGGTGACCGAGGACGGCACGCTGCGCCCGGAGGTGCACCGTTTAGAGCCCGCGCGCCCCGGCGAGGAGGCGCCGGTGGCCGCGATGGTGGCCGCCGCGGGGTCCCTGCTCTCCCTCCTGTCGGCCGAGGACCGCGCGCGCGTGTGCTTCCCCGTCGACGCGCCCGAGTGGCAGACCTGGGCCAACCCGGAGTTCATGCAGTTCGACACCGGCCTGCGCCTGGAGTCCCAGCCCGAGGAGGTGCGCGAGGCGGCGCTGGGCCTCGTGCGCGCGTCGCTGTCGCCCGAGGGCGCGGGCCTCGTGCACGCCGCGATGCTGGTCAACGGCTTCCTCGGCGACGTCGTCGACCTGCCCACCGTGCTCGGCGAGTGGAGCTACAACCTCGCGCTCTACGGCGCCCCCGACCTCCGCGCGCCGTGGGGCTGGCAGCTCTACGGCCACCACTGCGCGGTCAACGTGCTGGTCGTCGAGGGCCGGATGGTGGTCTCGCCGGTGTTCGTCGGCGCCGAACCCGACGAGATCGACGAGGGCCCGCACGCCGGGATCGCCGGCCTGTTCGCCGACCGCATCGAGGCCGGCCTGTCGGTCATGGCCGCGCTGACGCCGGAGCAGCGGGCGGCCGCCACCGTCTACGAGCGGATGGTCGACCCGGCGATGCCGCCCGGCCGCGTGCACCCCGGCGACGAGCGGCACCTGGCCGGCGCGTTCCAGGACAACCGGGTGATCCCGGCCGAGGGCGTGCGCGGCGCGGACCTCTCGGCGGACGCCCGCGCCCGGGTGCTGCACCTGGTGTCGACGTTCGTGCGGCTGCTCCCCGAGGGCCCGCGGGCGGCGCGGCTGCGCGAGGTCGGGGTGCACCTCGACGACACGTGGTTCTCCTGGATCGGCGGGCACGCGCCCGGCGACGTCTTCTACTACCGGGTGCAGTCGCCGGTGGTGATCGCCGAGCTCGACCACCACTGCGGCGTCTTCCTCGACCACGCCACTCCGCAGCCGTTCCACGTCCACACGGTGCTGCGGACCCCGCACGGCAACGACTACGGCCGCGCCTGGGTGCGGCAGTGGCAGGCCGGGCACGATCAGGCCGGCTGATCGTGCTGCGTCCGGGCTCACGATGGGCGGCGAGCCAGGACGCGTCACGGTGAGCCAGGACGGGTGATCAGGCCTGCGGCTGCGCGTCCCGGGTCTGCGGCGCGTCGTCGGGCGGGCGGGGGTCCTCGACCTGCGGGTGCGGGTCGTCGCCGCGGTCGCGGGCGCGGCCGGCGCCGGGCAGGCCCGACACCACCTGGTGGACGTCGTCGACGAGCTCGAGCAGGGCGTGCAGGTCGGTCGGCACCCGCCCGAGGTCGGCGGTGGTCGGCAGGGTGCCGGCCTCCAGGCCGCGCAGCAGCCGCGGCGCCTGGTCGGCGAGCGCCGCGAGGACGGCGACCCGCTCCTCGGTGAGCAGGCCGGGCAGGCGGCCGAGGAGGGTGCCGAGCGCGCGGGCCGCGTCGTCGGTGAGCTCGCGGTCCAGCCGGGTCACGAGGTCGAGGACGGCGTCCGCGGTCCCCCCGTCGAGCACCTCCTCGACGCGGTCGAGGCGCTCGTCGGTCAGCAGCGCGTCCGCCCGGGCGCCCAGCCGCGCGAGGCGCTCGTCCTCCAGCAGCGCGCCGGCGCGGTCCACCAGGCGCGGGACGCGCTCCTCGGCGAGCAGGTCGTCGAGCCGGCCCAGCAGGCGCAGCACCCGCTCGTCGGCCGCGAGGTCCAGCAGCGTGCGCACGCGCTGGTCGGCGGCGAGGTCGAGGGCCTGCTGCACCCGGTCGCCGGTCAGCAGGTCCAGGGTGCGGTCCACCCGGGGGTCGGTGAGGACGTCGAGGCTCCGGTCGACCCGCGGGTCGGTGAGCACGTCCAGGGTCCGCTCGACCCGGTCACCGGTGACGAGCTCGAGGGCCCGCACGACGCGGTCGTCGCCCGCGAGGTCCAGCGCGCGCTCCACCCGCTCGTCGGCGAGGTGGTCGAGCAGGCGGTCGACGCGGGGCAGCAGGTCGGCGTCCAGCAGCCGGTCGAGCCCGTCGGCGAGCCGGTCCAGCCGGCCGGAGGACAGCAGGCCGTCGGCGGCGTCGAGGAGCCGGGGCACGACGTCGGCGCGCGAGCGCAGCGTGTCCACGGTCCGGGTGACCGCCTCGACCCGCTCCGGGGCGAGCGCGGCGCCGAGCCGGTCGACCAGCGCGCCCACGGTCGCGACCCGCTCGGGCGTGGCGACCGCGGCGAACCGCCGCACGAGGTCGGCCGCCACCTCCACCGCCTCCGGGCCGACCGCCGCCGCGCGGGACACCGCCGGCGCGGCGCCCTCGAGCAGGGCGCGGGTGCGGCGCAGGACGTCGTCGGCCAGCGGCAGCAGCGTCTCCGCGCGCGGCAGGGCCGCGCTCAGCGAGCGGACCGAGTCGGCGAGCGTCCAGGGCAGGTCGAGGAGGTCCGAGGGACCGGGCAGGCGCACGGGCGTCGTCTACCCGCGCCGGTGCCCCTGACGCCCCGACCGCCGAGCCCCTGCGTCAGCCGCGTGCGCGCAGCACCTGCTCCAGCGTGCGCGCCGGCCGGCCGAGCAGGTCGGGCACGGCGGGGCTGACGACGTCCAGCTCGCCCGCCGCGACGGCGGTGTAGGTGGACACCCAGGCCTCCACCTGCCAGTCCGGCGCGCCGTAGGAGGCCCGCGAGGCGTACGCCTCCTCGAGCGTCTCGGGCACGTAGCGCACGTCCCGCCCGGTCGCGGCCGACAGAGTCGCGGCCAGCCCGGCGAAGGTCAGCGCCTCCGGGCCGGTGAGGTCGTACGTGCGGCCGGCGTGCGCGGCGGGGTCGCGCAGCACCGCGACGGCGACGTCGGCGATGTCGTCCTGGGCGACCGGCGCCACCCGCCCGTCGCCGGCCGGGCCGCGGATGGCGCCGTCCTCGCCCACGAGCACCGGCGCGAAGTCGGCGTAGAGGGAGTCGCGGAGGAACGTCGCCGGGAGCCCGCGGGCGCGCACGTGCTCCTCGGTGGCCCAGTGGTCGCGGGCGAGGGTGAACGTGGCGTCCGGGGCGGCGCCGAGGAACGACACGTAGACCAGGTGCGCCACCCCGGCGTCGGCCGCGGCGTCGACGAAGGTGCGGTGCTGCTCCACGCGGTCGAGCGTCTCCGACGCCGAGACCATGAGCACCGTGCCGACGCCGTCCAGCGCGGCCCGGACCGCGTCCCCGTCGGCGTAGGGCGCGGCGACGGCGGTGGCGCCGGGCAGCCGGGGCGCGCGCGAGGGATCGCGGACGAGCAGCCGCTGCTCCACCCCGGCGTCGGCGAGCCGGCGCGCGACCCGCCCGCCCAGCTGCCCGGTCGATCCGGTCACGGCGAGGGTCACGGGCGTCTCCTGACGGTCGGGGCCGGACGCCGCGTGCAACCGCCCGGCCCCGCCCCTCGTTCCCGCTCAGGACAGGCGCGCCTCCGCGGCGGCCCACCCGGCGTCGGTGCCCGACGGCCGGTACTCGACCAGGGACTGGGTGGCGCGCAGCAGCTCGCGCATCTCCCCCAGCCCGCCCTCGAGCCCGCCGAGCGCCCGCGCCTGCACCAGCGCGTTCCCCAGCGCCGCGGCCTCCACCGGCCCGGCGAGCACCGGCCGCCCGCAGGCGTCGGCGGTGAGCTGGCACAGCAGCGCGTTGCGCGCTCCCCCGCCGACCAGGTGGACGACGTCGACGTCGCGGCCCGACAGCTCGACGGCCCTCCGGACGGTGCGCCGGTAGGCCAGCGCGAGGCTGTCGACGATGCAGCGGACGGTCTCCGCCTGGCTCTGCGGCGGCGTCTGCCCGGTGTCGGCGCAGGCCTGCGCGATGCGGGCCGGCATGTCGCCGGGCGGGAGGAAGCGCGGGTCGTCGGCGTCGACCACCGCGGTGAACGCGGGCACCCGCGCCGCGGCGGCGAGCAGCTCGGGCAGGTCGGCCGGGAGCCCGGCGGCGGCCCAGGTGCGCAGCGACTCCTGCAGCAGCCACAGCCCCATGACGTTGTGCAGGTACCGGACGGTGCCGTCGACGCCGATCTCGTTGGTGAAACCGGCCGTCCGGCCGGCCTCGGTGAGCACCGGTCCGTCCAGCTCCACGCCGACCAGCGACCAGGTGCCGCAGGAGACGTAGGCGAACCGGTCCCCGCGCGCCGGGACGCCGACCACCGCCGAAGCGGTGTCGTGCGAGCCGACGGCGAGCACCGGCACCGCGCCCAACCCGGTCTCGGCGCGCACCTCGGCGGTGAGCCGGCCGATCTCCTCCCCGGGCTGGACGAGCGCCGGGAACAGGTCGCGCGGCAGGTCCAACCGGTCGAGCAGGCCGGTCGCCCACTGCCGGGTGGTGGCGTCGAGCAGCCCGGTGGTGGACGCGTTGGTGACCTCCGCGACCCGCGCCCCGGTGAGCCAGTGGGCCAGCAGGTCGGGGACCAGCAGCGCCTGCCGGGCGGCGGCGAACCGCGCCGTGCCGCGCATCGCGGCGAGCTGGAACACCGTGTTGAACGGCAGGTGCTGCAGCCCGTTGACCCGGTACAGCTCGCCGGGCGGGACGAGCGCGTGCACGGCCGGCACCGCCGTCTCGTGCCGGGCGTCGCGGTAGTGCACGGGGTTGCCGAGCAGCGCGCCGTCGGCGTCGAGCAGCCCGACGTCGACCGCCCAGCTGTCGATGCCGATCCCGTCCAGTCCCCGCCCGTCCGCCTCGTGCCCGGCCGCGCGCAGGCCGTCGAGCACGCCGGCGTACAGGCCGAGCACGTCCCACTGCAGCGTCCCCGCGGTGCGCACCGGCCGGTTGGGGAACCGGTGCACCTCGGTGAGGTCGAGCCGGCCGGGGCCGACCCGCGCGGCCATGACCCGGCCGCTGGAGGCGCCCAGGTCGACGGCCGCGAGGGTCAGCTCCCGCGGGCTCACCGGAGGAACGCGGCGGCGACGCCGGAGTCGACCGGGACGTGCAGGCCGGTGGTCCGGCTGAGCTCCCCGCCGGTGAGGGCGAACACGGCGTCGGCGACGTGCTCGGGCAGCACCTCGCGCTTGAGCAGCGTGCGCTGGGCGTAGAACTGCCCGAGCTCCTCCTCCGGCACCCCGTAGACGGCGGCGCGCTGGGCGCCCCAGCCGCCGGCGAAGATGCCCGACCCGCGGACGACGCCGTCGGGGTTGATGCCGTTGACCCGGATCTGGTGCTCGCCGAGCTCGGCGGCCAGCAGCCGGACCTGGTGGGCCTGGTCGGCCTTGGTCGAGGAGTAGGCGATGTTGCTCGGGCCGGCGAACACGGCGTTCTTCGAGGAGATGTAGACGACGTCGCCGCCCATCCCCTGCTCGATCATGATCCGGGCCGCCTCGCGGGAGACGAGGAAGCTGCCCTTGGCCATGACGTCGTGCTGCAGGTCCCAGTCGCGCTCGGTGGTCTCCAGCAGCGGCTTGGAGATCGACAGGCCGGCGTTGTTGACCACCAGGTCGACGCCGCCGAAGGCGAGCACCGCCTCGCGGAACGCGGCGGCCACGGCCTCGGCGTCGGACACGTCGGCGGCCACGCCGATCGCGACGTCGGGACCGCCGATCCCGGCCGCGGCGTCGGTGGCCTTCTGCAGGTCGAGGTCGGCGACGACGACGCACGCGCCCTCGGCGGCCAGCCGCTCGGCGATGGCCTTGCCGATGCCGCTCGCCGCGCCGGTGACGAGCGCGACCCGGGTGGCCAGCGGCTTCGGCTTGGGCATCCGCTGCAGCTTGGCCTCCTCCAGCGCCCAGTACTCGATGCGGAACTTCTCGCTCTCGTCGATGGGCGCGTAGGTGGAGACGGCCTCGGCGCCGCGCATGACGTTGATGGCGTTGACGTAGAACTCGCCGGCCACCCGCGCGGTCTGCTTGTTGGCGCCGAAGCTGAACATGCCGACGCCGGGCACCAGCACGATCGCCGGGTCGGCGCCGCGCATGGCCGGCGAGTCCGGCGTCGCGTGCCGCTGGTAGTAGGCGGCGTACTCGGCGCGGTACTCCTCGTGCAGCTCCTTCAGCCGCGCGACGACGTCCTCCACCGGCGCGGTCGCCGGCAGGTCGACGACCAGCGGCCGCACCTTGGTGCGCAGGAAGTGGTCGGGGCACGAGGTGCCGAGCGCCGCGAGCGGGGCGAGCTTCTCGCGGGACAGGAACTCCAGGACGACGTCCGAGTCGGTGAAGGAACCGACCTGCGGCCGGTCGGTGGAGGCCAGCCCGCGGATCACCGGCGCGAGCGCGGCCGCCTTCGCCCGGCGCTCGTCCTCGGGCAGCGCCTCGAAGCCGGGGACGACGGCGCCGAACGGCTCCGCCTTCCCCTTCTCGGCCAGAAAACGCTCCGCGGTGCGGATGATGTCGAGGGAGTTGGCCTCGGCCTCCTCGCTGGTCGCGCCCCACGCGGTGATGCCGTGGCCGCCCAGGACGCAGCCGATGGCCTGCGGGTTCTTCTCCTTGATGGCGGCGATGTCGAGGCCGAGCTGGAAGCCCGGACGGCGCCACGGCACCCAGACGACGCGGTCGCCGAAGCACTCGCGGGTCAGCGCCTCGCCGTCGGCCGCCGTCGCCAGGGCGATGCCCGAGTCGGGGTGCAGGTGGTCGACGTGCGCGGCGTCGACCAGGCCGTGCATCGCGGTGTCGATGGAGGGGGCGGCGCCGCCGCGGCCGTGCAGGCAGAAGTCGAACGCGGCGACCATCTCGTCCTCGCGCCCGACGCCCGGGTAGACGTCGGCCAGCGAGCGCAACCGGTCCAGCCGGAGGACGGCGAGGCCGCTCTCCTTCAGGGTGCCGAGGTCGCCGCCGGAGCCCTTGACCCACAGCAGCTCGACCGGCTGCCCGGTGACCGGGTCGGTCTCGGTGCCCTTGGCGGAGGTGTTGCCGCCGGCGTAGTTGGTGTTGCGCGGGTCGGCGCCCAGCCGGTTGCTGCGCTCGAGCAGCTTCCGGACGACGGGGTTGGTCACGGGGGTGGTTCCTTCCGGGAGGTGGGGGGCCATGGCGCTACGAGTCCTCTCGTCACGCGCCCCAGGAGGCCTGGGTGCCGCCGACGCGCTCGCGGGCGATGCGCTCGGCGTGGCCGGAGCGGGCGTAGGCGGCGTACGGGTCGGCGTCGAGCCCCTTGCTCTCGCGGAGCTCGGCGAGCAGCGGGCGGACGTCGGTGGAGAAGGCGTCGGTCAGCGCGCCGTGCGCGCCGAGCACGTCACCGGACTGCTGCGCGGCGGCCAGCGCCTCGCGGTCGACCAGCAGCGCCTTGGCGGTGGCCTCCTGCACGTTGGTCACCGAGCGGATCTGGCCGGGGATCTTCGGCTCGATGTTGTGGCACTGGTCGAGCATGAAGTTGACGCCGGAGTCGGGGCGCAGCGCGTCGGCGGCCACGATCTCGTTCATGATCCGGAACAGCTGGAACGGGTCGGCCGAGCCGACGATGAGGTCGTCGTCGCCGTAGTAGCGGGAGTTGAAGTCGAACGCTCCGAGGCGGCCGGCCCGCAGCAGCTGCATGACGATGAACTCGATGTTGGTGCCCGGCGCGTGGTGGCCGGTGTCGAGGACGACGGTCGCCTGCTCGCCGAGGGCCAGGCAGTGCAGCAGCGAGGTGCCCCAGTCGGGGATGTCCATCGCGTAGAAGTAGGGCTCGTAGAACTTGTACTCCAGCAGCAGGCGCATGCCCGGGTCGAGCTGGGCGTAGATCTGCTGCAGGGAGTCGGCGAGCCGGTCCTGGCGGCCGCGCAGGTCGTCCTGGCCGGCGTAGTTGGTGCCGTCGGGAAGCCACAGCTTCAGGTCCGTGGAGCCGGTGGCCCGCATGACGTCGATGCACTGGGTGTGGTGCGCGATCGCCTTGTCGCGCACCCGCTTCTCCGGGTGGGTCAGCGACCCGAGGCGGTAGTCGTCGTCCTGGAACAGGTTGGAGTTGATCGCGCCGATCGAGACGCCGAGGTCGGCGGCGTGGGCGGCGAGCTTGCCGAAGTCGTCGACGAGGTCCCACGGGACGTGCAGCGACACCCGCGGCGCGGCGCCGGTGTAGCGGTGCACCTGCGCGGCGTCCTCGATCTTCTCGAACGGGTCGCGGGCCACCCCGGGCTGGCCGAAGACCTTGAACCGGGTGCCGGAGTTGCCGAACGCCCACGAGGGCAGCTCGATGGTCTGCTCGGCCAGCGCGGCGAGGGCGGCGGCCCTGCGGTCGGGGGTGCCGGGGTCGGTCACGAGGGGTCTCCTGGAGCGGCGGTGGTGGGTTCGCCGAGCGCGGTCAGCTGGGCGTCGAGGTCGAAGACGAGGGACAGCTCGGCCTTGCCGGAGCCGTCGCCGGTGACGAAGAAGGGCGCCATGGAGGCCTCCCAGCGGGCGCTCACCTCGGTGGCGTCCACGGCGGTCTGGGCGGCGGCGAGGTCGTCGGTCTCCACGACGCCGACGAGCAGGCCGTCGTCGCGGAGGTAGAGCCGGTAGTCGTGCCAGCCGGCGTCGCGCAGCGCGCACAGCATGTCCGGCCAGACGGCCGCGTGCCGCTCGCGGTACTCGGCCAGCCGGTCGGGGCGGACCTGGAGGGTGAACACGGCGCGGGGCACGCTGGGTCCTCTCGGGAGGGGGTCCCCGCCGCCGCCCGCCCGGGACCGGCGGCGGCGGGGAGACGACTCAGAAGTCGAAGTCGTCGATGTTGTCGGCGCTGAACACGGTGGGCTCGCCGAGGACGACGACGCCGTCGGCGCCGATCTCGTACTCGCCGAGGTCACCGGCGGTGAAGGTCTCGCCCTCCTCGCCGGTGATCTGGCCGGCGGCCAGCGCGGCGCCGGCGTACGCGGCCAGGTAGCCCAGGTCCTCGGGGTTCCACAGCGCGAAGGCGGTGACGGTCCCGTCCTGGACGAACTCGCGCATCTGGTTCGGGGTGCCGAGGCCGGTCAGCGCGACCCGGCCCTTGTACTCGGAGCCGGACAGGTAGCGCGCCGCGGCGGAGATGCCGACCGTGGTGGGCGAGATGATGCCCTTGAGGTCGGGGTAGGTCTGCAGCAGGCCCTGGGTCTCCTGGAAGGACTTCTCGTCCTCGTCGTCGCCGTAGACCGTCGTGACGATCTCCATGTCCGGGTACTCCTGGGCGGCGTACTCGGTCATGAGCTCGATCCAGGTGTTCTGGTTCGTGGCGTTGGCGGTGGCCGACAGGATCGCCACCTGGCCCGTGCCGCCGATCTGCTCGGCCATCGTGTCGATCTGCGTCTGCGCGATGCCCTCGGCGGTGGCCTGGTTGATGAACAGGTCGCGGCACTCGGGGTCGGTGTCGGAGTCGAAGGTGACGACGCTGGCGCCACCGCTGCGGGCCTGGTCGAGCGCGCTGCAGATGGCGTTCGGGTCGTTGGCCGAGGTCAGGATGACGTCGGCGCCCTGCTGGGTCAGCGTGTTGATGTAGCTGACCTGCGAGGAGGCGCTGGCCTCGGACGGGCCCACCTGGCTGAACTCGCCCTCGATCTCGCCGACGGCCCGCTCGGAGCCGGTGGCGGCGACGTCGAAGTACGGGTTGTTCAGCTGCTTGGGCAGGAAGGCGATCGCGAGGTCCGCGGGGATCTCGGCGTCGGGGTCGGCCGAGGCGCCGGCGGCGTCGCCGCCGCCGGAGCTGCCCTCGTCCTCGCCGCGGGTGGTGCCGCCGCAGGCGGCCGTGGTGAGCACCATGGCGGCCACCGCCAGGCCGGTCAGGCCACCGCGCACGCGGCGGCTGGTCAGGAACAGCGACATCGGGGTCCCTCTCTTCGGGTGGATGGGGGTGGTGCGGTGGTGCGGATCGGGGGGGTCAGGCGGGGGCCCGGCGTCGCCGGCCCTTGACCCGGGCGGCGACCTGCGGCGCGACGACCGCGGTGATCAGCAGGACGCCGGTGACGATGTTGAGGACGTCGGAGGGCACGTTGACCAGCTGGAGCGCGTTGCGGACCGAGGCCAGCAGGAGCGCGCCGGCGATGACACCGAGCAGGCCGCCGCTGCCGCCGAAGATGGACACGCCGCCGAGCAGGATCGCCGCGATGACCTGCAGCTCGAGGCCCGTGGCGTTGTCGGCGCGGGCGCTGCCGTAGCGCAGCGTCCAGTAGACGCCGCCCAGGGCGCTGACGACGCCGGTGACGACGAACAGCCAGAGCTTGGTGCGGGCGACGTCGATGCCGCTGAACCGGGCGGCGTCCTCGCTGTTGCCCATGGCGTAGAGCGAGCGGCCGATCGGGGTGGCGTGCAGGACGACGGCCGTGACCGCGACGAGCACCAGCAGCGGGACGACGACGGTCGGGATGCCGGTGGAGCCGATCGAGCTGATCGCCCAGGTGGTCCAGGCCCGCGGGAAGTCGGCCACCGCCTGGTCGCCGAGGACGACGAACGCCAGGCCGCGGTAGAGCGCCAGGGTGCCGATGGTGACCGCCAGCGAGGGCAGGCCGAGCCGCGTGACGAGGAAGCCGTTGACCGCGCCGAGCACGCCGCCGAGCACGAGGACCAGCGGGACGATCGCCTCGAGCGGCAGGCCGGCCACCCACAGCTGGCCCATGACCGCGCTGCACAGGCCGACGGTGCTGGCCACCGACAGGTCGATCTCGCCGGTGACCACGACGAGCGTCAGCGGCAGCGCGATGAGCGCGATGACGACGACGTCGAGCAGCAGGAAGCCGGCGTTGCGGGTGCTGGCGAAGCCCTCGACGGAGAAGGCGGCGACCACCAGGAACAGCACGAGGAACGTGGTGATGACGCTGCCGCTGGGCAGGGTCGGCCCGCGGCGGGCGGGCGCCGCGGCGGCCGGGGCCGGCGCGGGCGGGGTCTCAACGGTCACGGCGGGCGTTCCTCCCCCGGAGACGGGCGGCCAGGCGCAGCTGCAGCGCCCGGTCGAGGGCGATGGCGGCGAGGATCAGCCCGCCGACGGCGGCGTCGCGCCAGAACGGGTCGAGGCCCAGCTGCGGGAGCGCGGTGCCGATCGTGGTGAGCAGCAGCGCGCCGAGCGCGGCGCCGTAGACCGAGCCGCTGCCGCCGAAGATGGCCACGCCACCGACGACGGCGGCGGCCACGACGAACAGCTCCTGGCCGGTGCCGGCGGTGGTGTCCAGCGTCTGGAACCGGGCGGCGTAGAGCACGCCGGCCAGGCCCGCGAGGGCGCCGTTGACGACGAAGGCGGTGAGCACGCGGCGGCCGACCGGGATGCCCGACAGCCGCGCCGCCTCCGGGGCGGAGCCGATGCCGTAGAGCTCGCGGCCGCTGCGGAAGGTGCGCAGGTAGTAGCCGACGACCAGCACCACGACGACGGCGACGAGGAAGAGCACCGGGACCCCGAGCAGGCGGGCGGTGCCGAGCGCCTTGAACCCGCCGGGCAGGTCGGCGGCGTTGATCTGCAGCCGGTCGGCGCTCGACGCCCACAGCGAGTCCAGGCCGCGGAAGGCGTAGAGCGTGCCCAGGGTGACCACCAGCGAGGGCACCCCGGCGACGGCGACGATCGCGCCGTTGAGCAGGCCGCACACCGCGCCGACGGCCATGCCGGCGAGCACCACGACGACGACCGGCGTGCCCGGCGTGACCACCATCAGCGTGCCCGAGGCGTAGGCCGACAGGCCGAGCACCGAGCCGACCGACAGGTCGACGTTGCGGGTGATGATCACCATCGTCTGGCCGGCGGCGAGCACCGTGAGGATCGCCGCGGACAGCAGCAGGTCCCGGACGTTCTGCCCCGACAGGAACCGCGGGTTGGCGACGACCGTGGCCACGACCAGCAGGACCAGCGCGGCGACGATGCCGAGCTCGCGGACGACGACGAGGCGCTGGACGAGCGCCGAGCCGCGGCGGCCGGTGCGCTCGGGGGCGGCGAGCTCCTCGGGCAGCGGCGCGGGCTTCGTGAGGGGCGCGCTCACCGGGCACCTCCCGCGAGGGAGCTGCCCTGGCCGGTCGCGGCCAGCATCACGCTGTCCTCGTCGGCGCGGGCGCGGGGGATGTCGTCGACGAGGCGGCCCTCGGAGACGACGAGGACGCGGTCGGCCATGCCGAGCACCTCCGGGAGCTCGCTGGACACCATGACGACGGCCAGTCCCTCGGCGGCCAGCTGCGACAGCAGCCGGTGCACCTCGGACTTGGTGCCGACGTCGATGCCGCGGGTGGGCTCGTCGACGATCAGCACGCGCGGCTCGGTCGACAGCCACTTGGCCAGGACGACCTTCTGCTGGTTGCCGCCGGACAGCGTGGACACCGGGTCGGAGAGCTTCCCGGCCTTGACCTGCAGCCGCTTGGACCACTCGGCGGCCTGCGCGCGCTCGGTGCGCGAGCTGAGCAACCCGCCCCGGGCCAGCTTCCAGCGCCGGGTGAGGGTCGCGTTCCTCTCCACCGAGAGCTCCATGACCAGGCCCTGCTGGCGGCGGTCCTCGGGGACCAGCGCGAGGCCGGCGGCCATGGCGACGGCGGGGCTGCCGCCCCTGAGCTCCTTGCCGGCGACCCGGACGGTGCCGGCGTCGTAGGGGTCGACGCCGAAGACGGCGCGCACGATCTCGCTGCGTCCGGCGCCGACGAGGCCGGCCAGGGCGACGATCTCGCCGGCCCGCACGTCGAAGGAGACGTCGGAGAACACACCGCGGCGGGTCAGGCCGCGGACCTCGAGCACGACCTCGCCCGGGGTGACGTCGGTCTTCGGGAACAGCGAGGAGACCTCGCGGCCGACCATCCGGCGCACGACGGCGTCGACGGTGAGGTCGCGGGCGAGGTCGGTGGAGACCCACTGGCCGTCGCGCATGACGGTGATCCGGTCGCAGAGGTCGAAGACCTCGTCGAACCGGTGGGAGATGAACAGCACCGCGGCACCCGACTCGCGCAGCGACCGGGCGACGGCGAACAGCCGCTCCACCTCGACGCCGGACAGGGCCGCGGTGGGCTCGTCCATGACCAGCACCCGTGCGTCGAACGACAGCGCCTTGGCGATCTCGACCATCTGCTGGTCGGCGATCGACAGGCCGCGCGCCGGCCGGTCGGGGTCGAGGGCGACGCCGAGGCGGTCGAACAGCGCCCGGCACCGCTGGGCGAGGCCGCGGCGGTCGATCCGGCGGCCGGACAGCAGCGGCTGGCGGCCCATGAAGATGTTCTCCGCGACCGACAGGTCGGGGAACAGCGTCGGCTCCTGGTAGATGACCGCGATGCCGGCGGCACGCGCGGCGGCGGGGTCGGCGAGGGTGACCGGCTGCCCGTCCAGCAGCACGCGGCCGGTGTCGGGACCGTGCACGCCGGCGAGGATCTTGACGAGGGTCGACTTGCCGGCGCCGTTCTCGCCGACGAGCGCGTGGGCCTCCCCCGCGCGCAGCTCGAGCTGCGCGCCGCGCAGCGCGGCGACCGCGCCGAAGCTCTTGCCGACGTCCTCCAGGGCCAGGACGACCCGGCCCTCCGCCGGCGGCGCCGCTGGCGCCGAGGCGTGGTCCACGACGACCACCTCCGTTGTGAAACGATTCAGACGACCTGTGGCGCAGACCATAGGGGCCGGTTCGAGAACGTGTCAACGCCCACCCTGTGGCCGTTGCGGGACCGCGATCCGGCACGGCACCGCGCCATTTGACACGTTTCAGCGCAGCAGCGACCATCTCTGCCGACGGGTGTCCCCCGTCACCCCGTCCGACCAGCGCGAGGAGGCGCCGTGGCCGCGAGCATCCGCGACGTCGCCGAGCACGCCGGGGTGTCGGTGGGCACCGTGAGCAACGTCCTCAACCGGCCCGACGTCGTCAGCGCCGCCACCCGCGAGCGGGTGCTCGACGCGATCGCCGCCCTCGGGTTCGTGCGCAACGAGTCGGCCCGCCAGCTGCGCGCCGGGCACAGCCGGACCATCGGCCTGGTGGTGCTCGACATCGCCAACCCGTTCTTCACCGACGTCGCCCGCGGCGTCGAGGACGTCGCCAACTCCGCCGGCCTCGCGGTCATCCTGTGCAACTCCGACGACCGGCCGGAGAAGGAGAGCGCCTACCTCGACGTGCTCGCCGAGCAGCGGGTGCAGGGCGTGCTCATCACCCCGACGGCGGAGCTCTCGCCCCACCTGCAGACGCTGCGCCGGCGCGGCGTCCCGGTGGTGCTGGTCGACCGGCGGGCGCCCGGGCCCGACCAGTGCGCCGTCGCCGTCGACGACGTCCTCGGCGGCCGTCTGGCCGCCGAGCACCTGCTCGAGCGCGGACACCGGCGGATCGCCTTCATCGGCGGCGCCTCGGGCCTGCCGCAGGTGCAGGAGCGCCACGCGGGCATCGAGACCGCCGTCCGGGACGCCACCGGGGGCGACGACGCGCTCGTCGTCTTCTCCCCCGAGCAGCTCACCGTCGACGCCGGCCGCGAGGCCGCGGCGCGCATCGTCGGCATGCCCGCCGCGCGCCGGCCCACGGCGGCGATCTGCGCCAACGACCTCATGGCGCTCGGGGTGCTGCAGGAGATGGTGCGCCAGGGCGTGCGGGTGCCCGACGACTTCGCGATCGTCGGCTACGACGACATCGACTTCGCCGCCTCGGCCGCCGTGCCGCTGACCAGCGTGCGCAAGCCACGCCAGGCGCTGGGCTCCCGGGCCGCCGAGCTGCTACTCGACGAGGCCCGCGGCGGGGAGCACGCGCACGTGCAGGAGGTCGTCGAGCCCACGCTGGTGGTGCGCGAGTCGAGCATGGTCTTCCGCGATCGAGAGGGGACCCCGTGAGGGTCGCGCTGTTCGCCACCTGCCTGGTGGACACGATGGTGCCGCAGGTCGCGCGGGCCACCGCGACGCTGCTGCAGCGGCTGGGCCACGAGGTGGTCGTGCCGCCGTCGCAGGCCTGCTGCGGGCAGATGCACGTCAACACCGGCTACCGGCGCGAGGCGGTGCCGATCGTGGCCAACCACGTGCGGGCGTTCGCGGGCGCCGAGGCCGTCGTCGCCCCCTCCGGGTCCTGCGTGGCCTCGATCCACCACCAGCAGGCGATGGTCGCCCGGCGCGCCGGGGAGCACGCCCTGGCCGACGACGCGGAGGCGCTCGCGGCCCGCACGTACGAGCTGAGCCAGTTCCTCGTCGACGTCCTCGGCGTCACCGACGTCGGCGCCTACTACCCGCACCGGGTCACCTACCACCCGACCTGCCACTCGCTGCGGATGCTGAAGGTGGGCGACCGGCCGCTGCAGCTGCTGCGGGCGGTGCGCGGCCTCGACCTCGTCGAGCTGCCCGGCGCGGAGTCCTGCTGCGGGTTCGGCGGCACCTTCGCGGTGAAGAACGCCGACACCTCGACGGCGATGCTCACCGACAAGATGGCCGCCGTGCTGTCCACGCACGCCGAGGTCTGCACCGCCGGCGACGCGTCCTGCCTGATGCACATCGGCGGCGGGCTGTCGCGGCTGCGCTCGGGCACCCGCACGGTGCACCTGGCCGAGATCCTCGCCTCGACGGAGGAGAACGTGTCCCCCACCCAGACCACCGCCCCCGCGGTGCCCGCGTGAGCGCCTCCCCGCTGGCCCCCGGCGCCCCGCGGTCGGGCACCACGTTCCTCGGCCTGCCCACCGCGCCCCCCGGCGTCGGCCACCTGCGCGGTGACCGGCCCTTCCCCGACGCCGCCCGCACCGCCCTGCGCGACGGGCAGCTGCGCGCCAACCTCGGCCGCGCCACGACGACGATCCGCGGCAAGCGCGCCGCCGTCGTGTCGGAGGTGCCGCACTGGGAGCAGCTGCGCCAGGCCGGCAAGGCGCTCAAGGCCGCCACCATGGCCCGGCTCGACGAGCACCTCGAGGAGCTCGAGCGGCAGGTGACCGCGCGCGGCGGCACGGTGCACTGGGCGCGCGACGCCGCCGAGGCCAACCGCATCGTCACCGAGCTCGTGCGGGCCACCGGCAGCTCCGAGGTGGTCAAGGTCAAGTCGATGGCCACCCAGGAGATCGGCCTCAACGAGGCGCTGGAGGCCGCGGGCATCGAGGCGGTCGAGACCGACCTGGCCGAGCTGATCGTGCAGCTCGGCCAGGACTCCCCCAGCCACATCCTGGTGCCGGCGATCCACAAGAACCGCTCGGAGATCCGCGAGATCTTCAGCCGCACCCTGCCGCACCTCCAGGGTCCCGGCGCCTCTCCCGGGCTGACCGACGACCCCCGGCAGCTGGCGATGGCCGCCCGCGCCCACCTGCGCGAGCGGTTCCTGCGCGCGCGGGTCGCCGTCAGCGGGGCGAACTTCGCCGTCGCCGAGACCGGCACGCTGTCGGTGGTCGAGAGCGAGGGCAACGGGCGGATGTGCCTGACGCTGCCGCAGACGCTCATCACCGTCATGGGCATCGAGAAGGTCGTGCCGCGCTGGGCGGACCTCGGCGTCTTCCTGCAGCTGCTCCCCCGCTCCTCCACCGGCGAGCGGATGAACCCCTACACCTCGACCTGGGCCGGCGTGACGCCCGGCGACGGGCCGCAGGAGTTCCACCTCGTGCTGCTCGACAACGGCCGCACCGCGGTGCTCGCCGACGAGGTGGGCCGCGAGGCGCTGCACTGCATCCGCTGCTCGGCCTGCCTGAACGTGTGCCCGGTGTACGAGCGCACCGGCGGGCACGCGTACGGCTCGGTCTACCCGGGCCCGATCGGGGCGGTGCTGTCCCCGCAGCTGACCGGCGTCGAGGACAACGCCTCGCTGCCGTACGCCTCGTCCCTGTGCGGCGCCTGCTACGACGTCTGCCCGGTGGCGATCGACATCCCCTCGATCCTCGTGCACCTGCGCGCGGAGCACGTCGAGGCGCAGGAGAAGCCCACGGCGGAGGCCGTCGCCTTCCGAGGACTGGCGAGGGTGATGAGCAGCCCGCGGCTGTGGCACCTCGCCCAGCGCGCCGCCGGGCTCGGCCGGCTGCTCGCCCGCGGGAGGCCGACGCTGCCGGCCGCGCTGCCGCCCCCGGCGAGCGCCTGGACCCGCACCCGCGACCTGCCCACCCCGCCGGGGAGGACGTTCGTGCAGCAGTGGAACGAGGAGCACCGGTCGTGAGGGCGCGCGAGGAGGTGCTCGGGCGGATCCGGACGGCGCTGGGCGAGCAGCGCCCGCCCGTCGCCGTCCCGACGGTGCCGGCGCCGCGCGAGCTGCCGCCCGGCGAGCTGCTCGACCTGCTCGCGGAGCGGGTGGAGGACTACCGCGCCACGGTGCTGCGCTGCGCGCCCGGCCAGATCGGCCCGACCGTCGCCCGCGGCCTGCACGCGGCGCTGGGCGGGGGCTGGGACCCGGCGGGCGTCGTCGTCGCCCCCGGGGTGCCGGCCGCCTGGCGGCCCGACGGCGCGACGGAGGACGACGGCCGGCCGCCGGTCGAGCTGGCCGCCTTCGCCGCGACCCTCACCGGCGTGGCGACGGCGGTCGCCGAGACCGGCACCCTGGTGCTCGACGGCGCGCCGCTGTCGGGGCGGCGGGCGCTGTCGCTGCTGCCCGACGTCCTGGTGTGCGTGGTCGAGGCCGCGCAGGTGGTGCCCGACGTGCCCGACGCGCTGGGCCGGCTCGACCCGGTCGCGCCGCTCACGATGGTCAGCGGCCCGTCGGCGACCAGCGACATCGAGCTGCAGCGCGTCGAGGGCGTGCACGGCCCGCGGACGCTGGTGGTCGTGCTCGCCGGCTAGTGCTCCTGGCGCAGCGGCTCGGGGTAGACCGCGCGGACGGCCGGCATGTCGAGCGCGCGGATGGTGTCCACCAGCAGGTCCAGGGAGTCGGCCGGGAGCCAGCCGGGCTCGGCGAACACCAGCACGCCGTCGCGGTAGGCCATGAGCGTCGGCGCCGACCGCACGCCGAGCTCCGCCGTCAGCGCCTCCTCGGCGCCGGTGTCGACGGCGGCCAGGCGCAGGTCCGGGTGGCGCGCGGCGGCCGCGTCGAACACCGCGCTGAACGCCCGGCTGCTGCCCGAGCGGTCCGTGCGGAAGTCGACCAGCACGATCCCGGGCCCGGCCACCGCGTCCGCGTAGCCGCCCGCGTCGAGCACCTCGGTGGTCATGGCGCACCTCCCGTCCGCGTCCAGTGTGGCCCGGGGGACGGCGCCGGGCACGATCTCGTTCCGGCCGGTGCGGGCTGCCGTACCCTCCGTACCCGGCACGTGCGGGGACCGCGGGCCGGGACGGAGCCTGGGTGAGGACACCGACCGACGACGGCGGAGCCGGCGTCGAGCGCGACCGGTTCCGCTACCTGGCCGAGGTCACCGAGTCCCTCACGCAGAGCCTCGACACCGGCACGGCCGCCGACCAGCTGGCCCGCCTGGTGGTGCCGCGGCTGGCCGACTGGGCCACCGTCACGCTGCTCGCCGGCGACGGCGCCCCCGGCAGCTCGGCCCGCGCGCACCGCGACCCCGGCCTGCTCGACGCCGTCGACACCTACCTCGCCGGGCGGGTCACCGCCCCGCGCGACCAGTCCGCGCTGGCCTCGGCGCTGCTGTCCGGCGAGCCGGTGCACCTCACCGCGCTCGAGCCCGACCTCGGCCCCGAGTCGCTGCCGGAGGGCCCGGTGCGCGCCGCCTGGGACCGGCTGGACCCGCGCTCGAGCCTGTTCGTCCCGCTGCAGGCGCGCGGCTCCGGCTTCGGCGTCCTCTCCCTCGTGCGCTGCGGGGACCGTCCGCCGGCGGGGCCGGACGACGTCGCGCTCGCCGTCGAGGTGGCCCGCCGCGGCGGGCTGGCGCTGGACAACGCCCGGCTGTTCGGCCGGCAGCTGCGGGTGGCCGAGACGCTGCAGCACAGCCTGCTCACCCCGCCGCCGCAGCCCGCCGGCCTGGAGCTCGCCGTCCGCTACCGGGCCGCGGTGTCCCAGGACCTGGTCGGCGGGGACTGGTACGACGCGTTCGGCCGCCCCGACGGCGCCACGGTGCTCGTCATCGGCGACGTCGTCGGCCACGGGGTGGAGGCGGCCGCGGCGATGGCGCAGCTGCGCAGCGCCGTGCGGACGCTGGCCTACGACTCCCCCGACGGCCCCGCCGGCACCCTCGACCGGGTCGACCGGGTGCTCGCCGGCCTGCACGTGGGCACGCTGGCCACCGCGCTGGTCGCCCACGTGCTGCCGCCCGACGGGACCGGCCCGCGCCGGGTGCTGCGCTGGTCGTCGGCCGGCCACCTGCCCCCGCTGGTGCTCGACGCCGGCGGCGGGGTGCGGACGCTGGCCACCCCGCCCGAGCGGCTGCTCGGCGTCGACGAGCCCGGCACCCGCCGGGACCACGAGGTGGCGCTGGAGCCCGGCGAGACGCTGGTGCTGGTCACCGACGGGCTGGTGGAGGTCGGCCGGCGGGACATCGACGAGGGCATGGCCGCGGTCGCCGGGGCGCTGGCGGGGCTCTCCCGGCTGCCGGCGGACGCGCTGTGCGACCGGCTGCTCACGCGGGTCCTGCCCGACCGCACGGACGACGACGTCGCCGTGCTCGCCGTCCGCGTGCTCTGACCGCGGGCGCCGACGGCGGGCCCGACCGGGCGGCTCAGCCCAGCAGGGCCAGCCGCAGCTCCTCGGCCTCGGCGCGCACCCGGTCCACGACCAGGTCCAGCGCGTCCTCCTGCAGCAGGCCGCCGCACAGGCGCCCGACGGGCACCGGCCGGTGCGGCCGGCCCGAGAGCCGGGCGGCGACCTCGGTGGCCACGCGCAGCAGGGCCCCCTCGGGAGCGGTCAGGTCGTCGGCGAGCTCCAGCGCGGTCACCATCCGCTGCGGGAAGCCCCAGTGCCGCAGGGCCAGGGCGCTCAGCCGCAGCGCGTGCACGCCGTAGCGCCGGGTCTCGGCCAGCCGGCGGGCGGGCGCGTCCTCCGCCCCGGCCACGAGCGCGGGACGGCCCTCCGGGTCCTCGTGGTGCAGCAGCGCCGCCCCGATCTGGGACAGCATGCCCAGGCACAGGGCGTCGGGCGGGCGCTCGCCGAAGCGCGGCGCGAGCGCGGCCGCCGCCTGGGCGACGTGGGTGCTGGTCAGCCAGAAGTCCTCCGGCAGCGCGGACTCGTCGCCGAGGTCGGTGAGGGCGACGGTCGCCATCGTCCGCACGGTCATGAGGCCGACGACGGTGACGGCGAACTGCAGCGAGGTCACCCGGCCGCACATGCCGAAGTAGGCGGAGTTGGCCAGCTTCATCACCCGGCCGGCCAGCGCCACGTCACCGGCGAGCACGCGGGCGAGGTCGCGGGCCCCGGCGTCCTCGGCGCTGGTCATGGCGACCAGCTGGGCTGCCACGGGCCGGCTGGCGGCGAGCGTGTCGATGCGGGCCAGGAGCCGGTCGACGTCGAGCGGGACCGGGGTGTCGAGGACGGTCACGGGGTCTCCCGTCGGGCGGCGAACCAGGCGGCGCAGTCGGCGCCGGCCATCGGGCGGGCGTGCAGGAAGCCCTGCAGGTGGGTGACGCCCAGCCGGGCGAGCTCCCCCGCCTGGGCGTGCGTCTCGACCCCCTCGGCGACCGTGCTCAGCCCCAGCGTCCGGGCGAGGCCGATGACCGCCGCGGCGATCGCGTCGCCGCCGGTGGTGAGCTCGGCGACGAAGGAGCGGTCGACCTTCAGGCAGTCGACCGGCAGGTGCCGCAGGTAGGCCAGCGACGAGTAGCCGGTGCCGAAGTCGTCGATCGCGAGGTGGACGCCGAGGTCGCGCAGCCGCTGCAGGACCTCCCGGGCCGCGGCCGGGTCGGTCATGAGCGCCGACTCGGTGAGCTCGATCGACAGCCGCTCGGGGTTGAGCCCGTGCCGGGTCAGGGCCGCGGCGACGCGGCCGGGCAGCGAGGCGTCGAGCTGCAGCGCGGACACGTTGACGTTGGCGCGCCGCGGGGCGGCGTCGCCCAGCTCGGCGTCCCACGCGGCCAGCTGCCGGCAGGTCTCGTCGAGCACGTGCAGGCCGAGCGGCCCGATGAGCCCGCTGGTCTCCGCCAGCGGGACGAACTCCTCGGGGCTGACGGCGCCGCGCTCCGGGTGCATCCACCGCGCCAGCGACTCGACGCCGCTGGGGCGCCCGTCCGCGGCGGAGAGGATGGGCTGGAACCACACCGCGATGCCGCCGCCGGAGATGGCGTCGCGCAGGTCGGCGACCAGGGCCAGCCGCTCGCGGGCGGCCACCCGGGCGCGCTCGTCGAGCACGGCCACCCGGCCCTTGCCGCCGGCCTTGGCCTGGTACATGGCGATGTCGCAGTCGCGGACGAGGTCGTCGGCGGTGACGTGCGCGCCGGTCTGCACGGTGACCCCGACGCTGGTGGTGGGCCGCACCTCCACACCGCTGAGCCGCACCGGCAGCGCCACGGCCGCGACCAGCCGCTCGGCGAGGAGCACCGCCTCGGCCTCGTCCACCGACGTCGCGACGACGACGAACTCGTCGCCGCCGAAGCGGGCGACCAGGTCGCCGGGCCGGACGGCGGCGCGCAGCCGGTCGGCGACCTCGACCAGCAGCACGTCGCCGGCCGCGTGGCCGAGGGAGTCGTTGACCACCTTGAAGTCGTCGAGGTCGAGGAAGAGGCACGCCAGGCCTCCGGCGCCCGGGGTGAAGTGCTCGGCGATCCAGCCGGACAGCAGGGTGCGGTTGGGCAGGCCGGTCAGCGGGTCGTGGTTGGCCTGGTGGGCCAGGCGCGCCTCGAAGGCCATCCGCTCGGTGACGTCCTCGAGCGTGGCCACGAAGCCGGCGCCCACGCCCGGGGTGGTCACGTGCGACAGGCGCAGCACCGCCGTCCGCACGTCCCCGTCGGCGCGCACCACGCGCACCGAGGTGACGCCGTCGGCGCCCTCGAGGACGCCGGCGACCTGGTCGACGACGTCGTCGATGTCGTCGGGGTGCAGGAAGTCCAGCCAGCCGACGCCGAGCAGCTGCTCGGCGCGGGCGCCGACGAGGGCGCACATGGCCTCGTTGACGTGGGTGAGCCGCATGCCCTGCTCGCTGAGCAGCAGCGGCACCGGCGAGCGCTCGGTGACCGCGGCGAAGCGCCGCTCGTGGGCGTCGGCGGTGGCGCGCAGCGCCCGCTCGAGCTCGTCGGCGGTGGAGATGACGCGGAGGGTCCAGCGGGTGCCGGAGGGCTCGGGCATGGCGACGACGACGGCCTCGACCTGCTCCCCGGTCGCCCGCCGCACCGGGGCGGTGAGCTGCGCGGTGCGCCCGGAGTGCAGCAGCGCGTGCAGCACGTCGGGCGCCACGCCGGGGAGGAAGGAGCGCAGGTCGTGACCGCGGAGGTCGGCGGCGCGCGCACCGAGCAGGCGGGCGGCGCCCTCGTTGGCCCAGCTGATGGGCAGCGCCCCGCTGCCGACGGCGTCGACGACGAGGAGGGCCGTCGCGTCGACGGCGGTGGCGCTGTAGGTGGGGGTGCCGGGTGCCGCCGTCGCTGCCGTCACGCCGCCACCTCCTCTCCTCCGGGGACGGCATCCGCCGTCCGGGACCAGGTCGCCCAGAGCCGGCCGGGCATCCTGGTCATCGGCGGGACGGGCGTGTGCTGGAGTCGGTCCGGCGACGCCCCTCCCCGGAGGGGTGAGGCCTCAGCCCCAGACGGCGGCGACCTCCGCGGCGACGCGCTCGGCCTGGGCCCGGCCGGCCCGGGCGGCGGGCTCGCGGGTGGCCGGGTCCAGCGGGTTGGACCCGAACGCCGCCAGGGCCGCCTCGTCCGCGAGCACCAGGTGCGCCTGCCCGTCGCGGCGCAGCGTGGCCATCTCCTCGTCGAGGGAGGGCCCGAGCGGGCTGCCCGGGAAGCCGCCCATCGGCGCGACGACGAGCACCCGGTCGTGCCCGGCCGCGAGGTCGGCGTTCGTCGGCGAGCGCAGGCCGCCGTCCATGAACCGCCGGTCGCCGATGGTGATCGGCGGGTACACCCCGGGCACCGCGCAGGACGCGGCGACGGCCTGCAGCAGGTCGAACCCGGAGCCGCTGTCGACGGCGAGGAACTCCCCGTCGGCGGTGTCGATCGCGGTGACCACCAGGCGCGCGGCCGGCCACCCCGGCGTCCCGATCCGCCCGCCGATGACCGCGAGCCGCTCGGACTCGGGCATGGTCCGCGCCCGCAGCGCCAGCGCGCCGATCCGGGCCCGCGCCTCCTGCGGGGAGGAGACGCCGGCCAGCGCCTCGGCCATCGCGGCGAAGAACCCGGCGCCGTCGAAGTCGACGGCCCGCTCGGTGGGCGGCACCGGGCCGAGCTGGGCGGCGTAGGCCTCCTCCAGGTCGGCGCCGGTGCGCACCAGCGTGCCCACGATCGAGCCGGCCGAGGTGCCCACCACGGTGTCGGCGTCGCGGACGTCGACGCCGGCCGCGGCCAGCCCGGACAGCAGCCCGAGCTCCCACGCGATGCCCGCGATCCCGCCGCCGCCGAGGACCAGCGCCCGGCTGCCCGGGGAGCCGCCCACCTCAGAACTCCGAGACGCCGGCGTCGACGGCCATTTCGTGCGCCGTCACGTACCGGGACTCGTCGGAGGCGAGGAACAGGACGACGTCGGCGACGTCCTCGGGCTGCGTGATCTGCACCGGCAGCAGGTTGCTGAACATGGGCGCCAGTCTGGGGTCGCCGGCCATCGCGGCGCCCAGCGTCGCCTGCATGTCGCCCTCGCCCATCGGCGTCGCGACGCCGGTCGGGTGCAGGCTGTTGACCCGGATCGCGTGCTGCGCGAGTTCGGTGGCGAAGGCCTTGGCCATCCCGCGGACGGCCCACTTGCTGGTCGTGTAGTGGACCATGAACGGCTGCACCTTGAGGCCCGCCGCGGAGCTGACCAGCACGATCGAGCCGCCGCCGGCCGCGACCAGGTGCGGCGCGGTGGCCATCACGGTGTTCCAGACGCCGGTCACGTTGACGTCCAGGGTGTTGGCGAAGACCTCCGCGCCCACCTGGTCCCACGCGCGCGGGCTGCAGATGCCGGCGTTGGCGACGACGACGTCGAGCCGGCCGAGCTCGGCCACGCCCCGGTCGGCGGCCGCGCGCAGCCCGTCGAGGTCGCGGACGTCGACGACCGCCGACACCGCCCGCCGGTCGTGGGCCTCCACCTGGCGCACCGTCTCGGCCAGGTCCTCCTCGGTGGCCGAGGGGTAGCTGACGTCGGGCAGCGGCCCGCAGACGTCGACCACCACGACGTCGGCGCCCTCGGCGGCGAGCCGGACGGCGTGCGCCCGCCCCTGCCCGCGCGCCGCGCCGGTCACCAGCGCCACCTTGCCCTCGACCCGTCCCGCCATGTCGTCTCCTCCGCTCGGCCGTGTGCCGCGCGTCACGCTAGGGATCGCTTGCACTGAGTGCAAGGCCCTAGGGTCGGGGCCGTGACGCAGGCCCGGCACCCCACCCGGCTGGAGACGTGGCGGGCGCTGCGCGAGGCCACGCTGCGGCTGGTGGCCGAGCACGGCTTCGCGGCGGTGAGCGTCGACGACGTCGCGGCGGCGGCCGGCACGTCGCGGCGGACCTTCTTCAACTACTTCCCCACCAAGGCCGCCGCGCTGTTCGACCCCGACCCGGAGCTCGCCCAGCGGTTGGAGCGGCTGACCGCCGAGGCGCCGGACACCGGCGACGTGTGGGCCGATCTGCGCGGCATCTGCGCGGTGTTCGTCCGCTGGGGCCCGCACGACGCGCTGCGCGTCTACCGCCGGGTGGCCGGCTCGGGCGAGCTCGGCGACTACCCGGTCGAGGTGCACCGGCACGTGCAGGCGGCGCTGGAGGCGTGGGCCACCCGGCGGCTGCCCGGCGACGAGCTCGGCCCGCGGCTGCTGGCCGCCGCGGCCGGCGCGGCGCTCGGGGCGGCGTTCCGCACCTGGGACCCGGCGTCGCCCGCGGAGGAGTTCGCCCGGCTCGCCGACGAGGCGCTCGCCCGGGTGCGGGTGGGCCCGGGACGCGCTACGGAGGACACGTGAGCGGGGGCGCGGAGGACAGCAGGCTGCCGGTGGGGTTCTCCGGGGAGGTGGCCACCGCGCTCGGCGCGGACGAGGCCGACGCCTTCCTCACCCGGGTCGGGCTCGCCCTGCCCGACCTCACCGCCGCGCTGACCGGGCTGTACGGCGACCGCGCCGGCGACTTCCTCGCCCGCGGGCTGCGGACCGCCCTGGCCGCCGCCGCCGAGCGGCCCGCGCCGCTGCGGCGGATCGACCGGCGCCGCGAGATCGACCCGGGATGGTTCCAGTCCCCCGGCGTGCAGGGCTACGTCTGCTACGTCGACCGGTTCTGCGGCACGCTGCGCGACCTGCCCGCCCGGCTGGACCACCTGCAGGACCTCGGCACCACCTACCTGCACCTCATGCCGCTGCTGCGCCCGCGGGAGGGCGAGAACGACGGCGGCTACGCGGTGGCCGACTACCGCGCGGTCGACCCGCGGCTGGGCACGATGGCCGACCTCGAGGCGGTCGCCGCCGCGCTGCACGGGCGCGGGATGAGCCTGTGCATCGACCTGGTGCTCAACCACACCGCCCGCGAGCACCCGTGGGCGCGCGGCTGGCTGGCCGGCGACCCCGCGTACGCCGGCTTCTACACCGCCTACCCCGACCGGGCGGAGCCCGACGCCTGGGACGCGACGATCCCGGAGGTCTTCCCCGACCGGGCGCCGGGCTCGTTCTCCTGGGTGCCGGAGGCGCTCGGCGGCGCCGGCGGCTGGGTGTGGACGACGTTCTGGCCCTACCAGTGGGACCTCGACTACACGAACCCCGAGGTCGCGCTCGCGGTGCTCGGCGAGATCACCTGGCTGGCCAACCGCGGCGTCGACGTCTTCCGGATGGACGCCGTCCCGTTCATGTGGAAGCGGCGGGGCACCGACTGCCAGAACCAGCCCGAGGCGCACCTGCTGCTGCAGGTGCTGCACGCGCTCACCCGGCTGGCCGCGCCGGGCGTGGTGTTCAAGGCCGAGGCGATCGTCGCGCCCGACGACCTGGTGCGGTACCTCGGCGCCCACGAGCGCGAGCGGCCCGAGTGCGAGCTGGCGTACCACAACCAGCTCATGGTGCTGCTGTGGAGCAGCCTGGCCACCGGCGACGTGCGGCTGGCGCGGCAGTCGCTGGGCCGGATGCGGCCGATCCCCCGCACGACCACCTGGTGCACCTACGTGCGCGGGCACGACGACATCGGCTGGGCGGTCACCGACACCGACGCCGCGGCGGTCGGCCTGGACGGCTTCGCGCACCGCCGGTTCCTCAACGACTTCTACGCCGGCCGCTTCCCCGGCTCGTTCGCCCGCGGCGCGCTGTTCCAGGAGAACGAGGCCACCGGCGACGCGCGGATCTCCGGCACCACCGCCTCGCTGTGCGGCGTCGAGGCCGCCCTCGAGGCCGGCGACGACGCTGCACTGGACGCCGCCGTCCGCCGGTTCGTGCTCCTCCACGCGGTCGCCTACGGCTTCGGCGGCATCCCGCTGCTGTTCTCCGGCGACGAGCTCGCCCAGCGCAACGACGCCGGCTACCTCGCCGACCCGGAGCTCGCCCCGGACAACCGCTGGATGCACCGGCCGCCGCTGGACTGGGCCGCCGCCGGGCGCGCCGCCGACCCCGCCACCGTGGAGGGGCGGGTCTGCGCCGCGCTGCGGGAACTCGGTGCGGCCCGCCGGTCGCTGCCGTCCCTGACCGGCGACGTCGGCGCCGAGCCCCTGGACGCCGGCAGCGACGCCGTCCTGGTGTGGCGCCGCCGGCACCCGCGGCACGGCACGTTCGTCGGGGTGGCCAACGTGGCCGCGGACCCCGCGTCCGTCGACGCCGACACGGTCACCGGGCTGGGGACGTTCGCCCAGGTGCACGGCAGCGACGGGGTGCTGCCGGTGGCCGACGGCCGGGTCGTGGTGCCCGGCCACGGGTTCGCCTGGTACGCCGAGACCGTCGTCGACCAGATCTGAGGAGGAGCGCGTGGCAGGGATGGACCTGCGGGTGCGGGTGCTGGGCCGGCTGCTGGGCCGGATGTCGGTCTCGTCGATGGACGAGGAGCGGATCCGCCGGGCGCAGGCGCAGCGCATCCCGCACAACCCGCTCACCGACGCGCTGCTCGGCGGGGTGGCCCGCGGCGTGCGGCTCACCGACGGCACGGCGCGCGGCGCGGCCGGGGACGTGCCGGTGCGCACCTACCGGCCGCAGGACGGCGACGGCGCGCTGCCGCTGGTCGTCAACTTCCACGGCGGCGGCTGGACGCTCGGCAACCTGGACTCCGCCGACTGGCTGTGCAGCAACGTGACCGCCGCGGTCGGCGCCGTCGTCGTGTCGGTCGACTACCGGCTCGCGCCCGGGCACCGCTGGCCCGCCGCGGCGGAGGACTGCTACGCCGCGCTGGTCGACGTCGTCGCCCGGGCGGCCGACCTCGGCGCCGACCCGGAGCGGGTGGCGGTGATGGGCGACAGCGCGGGCGGCAACCTGGCCGCCGTCGTGTGCCTCATGGCGCGGGACCGCTCGGGCCCGCGGATCGCCCACCAGGGACTGGTCTACCCCTCGGTGGACCTGACGATGAGCAGCCCCTCGATCGACGAGAACGCCTCCGCGCCGGTGCTGACGAAGGCCGACTGCCTCGCGTTCCGCGACCACTACCTGGGCGGCCAGGACCCCACCGACCCCTACGCCTCCCCGCTGTTCGCCCCGGACCACACGGGCCTGCCCCCGGCACTGGTGCAGGTGGCCGAGCACGACCCGATCCGCGACGACGGAGCCCGCTACACCGCGGTGCTGCGCGCGGCCGGGGTGCCGGTGCGGCACACCGAGTACGTGGGCATGCCGCACGGCTTCCTCGCCTTCCCGCGGCTGTGCCGGTCGGCGCCCCAGGCGCTGGCCGAGCTGTGCGCGGAGCAGACGGCGGCGCTCGCCGCACGCTGAGCCGCGCGCTCCCTCACCCCGACGGGTCATCTCCCCGGCGCCGCCGCGCGCCGATGACAGGAGGAGACCGCCGTCGACGAGAGGAGCACGAGGTGGCCCGCACCGGCCCGGCCCCCCGGCACCTGGGGGCGCTGCTCGTCGCCGTCTGCGCGGCGGGCGTGCTCGCGACCGCCGTGCTGCCCTCCTCCGCCGCGACGCTGGTCTCCGACGTCGTCCAGGCACTGGCCGCGGCCGCCGCCGCGGCGGCCACCGCCCGGCACGCCGTCGCGTCGGCCGGGCTGCGGATGCGCACGGCGTGGTGGCTGCTGGCCGCGGCCTGCGGGTCGTGGTCGGCGGGGCAGGCGTACTGGACGGTGCTCGCCGCCCGCGGGGAGTCGCCGTTCCCGTCGCTGGCCGACGTCGGTTTCCTCGGCTTCTCCGCGTGCGCGGTGCTGGCGCTGGCGGTCCACCCGGCCGGCGGGGGGCGCACCGGGCGGTGGCAGCGCTGCCTCGACGCGGTGATGACCACCGGCGCCGTGGGCCTGGTCAGCTGGCAGACCGCGCTCGGCGCGGTGCTGCGCGAGGACACCGGCCACGACGTCGCCGCCCGCCTGCTGCTGGCCGCCTACCCGGTCGCCGACGTCGCCCTCGTGGTGCTGGCGGTCCTGCTCGTCACCCGCACCGCCGGCGACCGCCGCCCGCTCAACCTGGTCGCCGCCGGCGTCACCGCGATGGCGGTCGCCGACAGCGCCTTCACCTACCTCGCCGCGACCAGCGCCTACGACGGCGGCACCGCGGACGCCGGCTGGACGCTGGCCTTCGTGCTGCTCGCGGTGGCGGGCCTGTGCCGGCCGGCGACCGCCGCGGGCGCCGCGCCCGCCGGCCACGCCGCCCGCCGGACCAGCGCCGCGGCGTCGCTGCTCCCCTACGCCCCGGTCACCCTGGCCCTCGGCACCGCCCTCGTCCGGACCCTCTCCGGCGCCGCCCTGACGCAGGGCGAGGAGCTCGTGGCCGCCCTGGTCGTCGCCGCCCTGCTCGCCCGCCAGTACGGCACCGTGCGCGAGAACGTGCGGCTCGCCGACGACCTGGCCGCCCGCGAGGCGCAGCTGCGCCGGCTGGCCTTCTCCGACCCGCTCACCGGCCTGGCCAACCGCGCGCTGTTCCTCGACCGGCTCGAGCACGCCCTCGCGCTGCACGCCCGCGACATGCGGCCGGTCGCCGTCGTCTTCCTCGACCTCGACGACTTCAAGGCGGTCAACGACACCCTCGGGCACGCGGCCGGCGACGAGCTGCTGCGGGGGGTGGCCGGCCGGCTGACGGGATCGCTGCGCGCCGGCGACACCGTGGCCCGCCTGGGCGGCGACGAGTTCGCCGTGGTGCTCGAGGACGGCGGCGACGCCGGCGAGGCCGCCACCCGGGTGGCGGCCGCGATGGCCCTGCCGTTCACCGTCGCGGGCACGCTGCGCCCGGTGGGCGCCAGCACCGGCGTGGTCGCGCTCGGGCCGGGTGACGCCGCCGTCGGCGCCGACGAGCTCATGGCCCGCGCCGACGCCGCGATGTACGCCGCCAAGCGCGCCGGCAAGGGCCGCGTCGTCCACCACGGCGCGCCCGCCTGACCTCCCCGACCTCCCCGCCCAGCCGGGCGGTCTCAGTGGTCGGCGCAGCACTCCCGCTGCACCGGCGGCTCGAACGGGCAGACCTCGCGGTCGTCCCAGGCGTTGACCACCAGCACGAGCACGCCGTCGCGGAACTCCGGGCGGACGTGGCCGCGGGTCCGCAGCACCAGCGCGGGGTCGTCGGCGACGCCGAGCAGGTGCACCGCCTCGACGGCGCACCGGGTGGTCAGCTCGGCCAGCGGGAACCGGTCGGGCAGGCCGTCCTGGCCGGGGAAGCGGACGAGCCGCCCCGACGTCCGGGCGCGGTGCGCCCGGGCCACGTCCGCCGCGTGCCCGGCGTGGGCCGGGTCGCCGAGCGCGACGTCGCCCCCGCCGTCGTCAGGGCCGTCGTCCCCGGACAGCACCACCGACTCGCCGGGACGGGCCCACCCGGCCAGCGCCCCGGCCAGGCCGTCCGGTGCCGGGACGCGCAGCGACCCGGCGTGGTGGCCGGTGCCGTCCGCGCGGACGACGTGGGTCGCCACCTCGGTGGCGCCGACCCGCCGGCCGAGGTCGAGCAGGCGGTGCTCGACCTCGGCCAGCGCGGCCGGTGACGCGCCGGTGTCGCCGCAGACGGCGACCCAGCGGTCCCCGGAGGGGGTGTCAGCCAACGGAGACGAACACCGGGTTCGAGTAGAACCAGAGGTCGGTCCACGGGTCGCTGTTGCCCACCGGGTCCTGCCGCGGCTCGATGCTGCCGGGCGCGGAGAAGTTGCCGTCGGTCCCGCGCAGCCGCAGGAAGAACGGCCGGTCGACCCGCCGGAACACGTGGTTGAGCACGACCTGGCCGTTGCCGCGCACCTCGAAGGACTGCGCGACGCGGGTCTCCGGCGCGGTCTGCGTGTCCCGGTCGGCCACCGGGCCCGTGACGGGCCCGGTGATCAGGTCGACCCGGCGCAGCCGCGGCACGTCGCCGTGGGCGTTGGGCTGCCGGCGCTGGGTGATCCGGATCTGCATGTGCACGTTCTCGCCGCGGCCGATCCGCACCTGCTCGCCCAGGGTGGCCGGCGCGTTCCCGCCGCCGTCGCCCCGGACGCTGACCTCGAGACCGTCGATCAGGTCGCCGTGGACGACGAAGGCGCGCCCGGCCCGCAGGCCGTCCATGACGGCGCCGTAGTCGCGGCTGCCCGCCCCGACCCAGGTGCGCGAGTAGTAGCCGGGGAAGAAGTCGCCGCGGTCGATCTGCGGCACGCCGCTGTCCACCGGGTCCCCGTAGCGGCCGTTGGCGGTGAAGTACGCCGTGCTGTCCTGCCCGGTGGGGCGCACGAGCTGGTCGCGGTACACCGAGTGCGAGTCGGAGTTGGCGGTGATCCACCACGGCCTGCCCTCGGCGAGCAGCGAGTCCCAGACGCCGCCGAGCTTCGCCGTCATCCAGTCGAAGCCGCCGAAGGTCCGGTAGGACTCGTCGGGGTAGCCGGGGAAGCTGTCGGCGCGGCGGCTGTTGCCGTAGTAGCCGCGCGCCTCCCCCGGGCCCTCCGGTGCCGGGATGCCGGCGGCCTGGTGGCCGGGCGCGCCCTCCATGCCGATCGCGACCCGCGGGTCGGCGTCGCGCCAGGCGCGGATCTCGTGCGGCGAGTCGATGCCGTTGCGCGCCGGGTGGTTGGCGAGGAACAGCGCGTTGGAGGTGCGGCGGTCGGTCATCTGCCGGCCGAGCCACTGGATGCCGGCCACCGCGCGGTCCTCGGTCACGTTGCCCAGCGAGCCGTCGAACTGCTGCTCGAACTCCCGCAGGACGGCGACCTCGTCGGCGTTCGGCACGACGAAGACGGTGCCGTGCTCGGCGGCCGGGATGTTCCACTCCAGGCCCTGGAAGACCAGCATGTCCCGGTGGGCCCGGCGGGCGGCGACGACGTCGGGGTTGACCAGGTCGACGCCGAGGCGCGCGTGCGTGGCCGAGCCGTGGTCGGTGATGACCAGCCAGTTCACGCCGTTGCGCCGGGCCTGCTCCACCTGCTGGCGCACGGTGTAGAGGCCGTCGGAGCTGTACTGCGTGTAGATGTGGTGGTCGCCGTTGAGCCACGTGTAGGAGCCGCCGCCCCCGCCGCCCGGGCGGGGCGCGGCCTGCGCGACGCGCGGCGTGCCGGCCACCGTGGCACCGACGGCGAGGCCCAGGACGCCGGCCGCCTGGAGGAACCGGCGCCGGGAGAGGTCGACCGGCGAGAGGTCCGTGTCGGGGACCGAGGTGTCGCCGTAGGGGGTCCAGGCGGGGGCGCCGGGCTGGTGCGCGTGACCGTGACCGTGCTCGGGACCGTGGTGGTGGTCGTGGTGGTGGTCGTGGTGGTGGTGCGGACCGGACACGTCTCTCCTCGTGGGCGGAGCGGGCCGGCCGCCGATCGCGGTCCGGCGTCCCCCAATCGTCGGCAGCGAGGTGACTCGCTGATGACGCCCCGGTGACGCTCCGCGGTGCGCAGGGTGAGGTCTGCGGGTCACCCGGGAGGCTGACAGGCTGTTCCGGTGACCGACCTCCAGCACCGCGACGGCCGGCGGACCGAAGCGGTCCGCACCTACCGCGGGCACGGCATCCACGCCGCGCCCGGGGTGCACGAGTACGCCGCCGCGCAGGTGCGCGCCGCGCTGCCCGACGGCGGCCGGGTGCTCGAGGTCGGCTCGGGGTGCGGTGCGCTGGCGCTGCGGCTGCGCGACGCCGGCATCGACGTCGTCCCCACCGACCTCGACCCGCCGCACGACTGGATCGCCCGGCTCGACCTCGACGACCCCGAGTGGACCGACGACACCCGCGGCCCGTTCGACCTCGTCGTCTGCGTGGAGACCCTGGAGCACGTGGAGAACCCGCGGCAGGTGCTGCGCTCGATCCGCGCGCTGCTGCGGCCCGGCGGGCGGCTGCTGGTGAGCACGCCGAACGTCACGCACCCGCACTCGCGGCTGCTGACCCTCCTGCGCGGCGCCCCCTACATCTTCGGGCCGCGGCACTACGACTCCCCCGGCCACATCACGCTGCTGCCGGACTGGATGCTCACCCGGCACGTGCAGCGGGCGGGCTTCGGCTCGGTGGAGGTCACCACCGCCGGCGACACCCTCTACACGGGGCCGATGCGGATCGCCTACCGCGTGGAGATGGCGGTGCTGTGGCTGCTGGGCGTCCGCCAGCGCGCCACCTCCGGCGACGGCGTCTGCACCTTCGTCACCGCGACGGCGGTCTAGCGGTCACTCCCCCACGGTGACGTGCACCCGTGGCGCATCCCGGGCCGGGAACGCGCCGCGACCGCACACCACCGGGGACGGCGGCCTGCGGTCCTCCCGGCCGCGTCGTCCGGGAGGACCGCAGGGGCGGGGTCAGCTGGGCTGCACCCCGAAGGTGGCGGCCAGCCGCTCGATCTTGCGGGCGCGGCCGAGGCGGGGCAGGTCGCTGCCGTCGCGGATGACCTGGCCGCGCGCCTCGAAGTCGGCGAGGAAGTCCAGGGCCCAGGCGACGTCGGACGGCGCGGGGCTGATGACCTCGTTGATCACCGGCGCCTGGTCGGGGTCGAGGCACAGCTTGCCGGTGAGGCCGAGGGACACGGTGACGGCGGACTGCTCGCGCAGCACCGGGTGGCTGGTGCTCACCGTCGGGCCGTCGATCGGCCCGGGCAGCCCGCCGATCCGGCTGGCCACGACCAGGCGGGAGCGCGGGTAGGCCATCGCCAGGTCGTCGGCGCTGGTGCCGGTGTCGCGGCGGTAGTCGCCGCTGCCGAAGGCGAGCCGGAAGGCGCCGCGGGCGCGGGCGATGCCCACCGCCTCCTCGATGCCCAGCGCCGACTCCACGAGCGCGAGCACGGGGGTCGCGCCGCCGAGCCGGTCGAAGGTCTCGGTGACGTGCTCGCCGGCCTCGGTCTTGGCCAGCATCACGCCGGCGAGGCCGGGGAGGCCGGCCAGCGCGGCGACGTCGTGCTCCCACCAGGGCGTCGAGTGGTCGTTGATGCGCACCCACGCCGAGCGGCCGGCGTCCCCGAGCCACTCGACGACGCCGGCGCGCGCCTCGTCCTTGTGGGCCGGGTCCACGGCGTCCTCGATGTCGAGGACCACCTGGTCGGCGCGCGAGGCGTACCGCTCGTCGAACAGCTCGGGGCGCGCCCCGTTGACCAGCAGCCACGAACGCGCGTCCGCGGGGCCGACCCTCCTGCGTGTCGTCATGACGTCATCCTCCCGTCCGCGGCCGCGAGGACCGAGCCGACTCCCGGCCAGCGGGACGTGACACACCCCACCCGACCGGATCGGACGGCGGACCGACCGATTCGGTCGGTCGCGCGTACCGTCTGGGGACGTGGCACGACCGTTCCGGCAGCAGATCGACGAGGGCATCCTCGACCGCGCCGCCGGCCTGTTCGCCCGCCGCGGCTACGCCAAGACCTCGCTGCAGGACGTGGCGGATGCCGTCGGGCTGTCGAAGGCCGGCCTGCTGCACCACTTCCCCAGCAAGGACGCCTTGCACGAGGCGGTGCTCGCGCACGCCGACGCGCTCGGCCGGCGGGTGCTCGAGGCCGTCCGGCCCCTGCCCGCGGGCCCCGCCCGCGACCGACGGGCGATCGAGGTCCTCGTCGACGTCGCCCTCGGCCACCCCGGCTTCGTGGCCATGCTGCTCGCCCCGGTGACCGAGCTCCCCGACGGCGGCGCGCACGAGCCCGGCGGACCCGAGACCGCGGTCTTCGAGTGCTTCGGCGTCGACCCCCACGCCGAGGACGCCGACCCCGAACGGCTCGTGCGCGTGCTCGGCGCCGTCGCCGCCCTCGCCGTCCTCACCCTCGCCGCCCACGAGGCGGACCAGACCAGCGCGTGGCGGCCCCTCGTGGTCGCCACGTGCCTCGACGCGCTCGGACACCGCCGTCCCCGCGCGGTCCCTTCCCACCCCCACCAGGCGGAGGCCTGATCCATGGCTGTCCTGTTGTCCCGACTCGGGACCTTCTCCGCGCGGCACCGGTTCGCCGTCCTGGCCGTGTGGCTGCTCGTCCTCGTGGCGGGCGGCGTCGGCGCGGCCACGCTCTCCGGGCCGACGTCGACGAACTTCTCCATCCCGGGCCAGGAGTCGACGACCGCGCTCGACCGGATCCAGTCGCAGTTCGGCGCCGGTGCCGGCGGGGCGACCGCGCGGGTCGTCGTCGTCGCCCCCGAGGGGCAGACGCTGACGACGCCGGAGAACGCCGCGGCGGTGACCGAGCTGGTCACCACGCTCGGCGAGCTGCCCGGCGTCACCTCCGCCACCAACCCGCTGGACCCGGCCGCGCCCGCGGTCAACCAGCAGCAGACCACCGCCTACAGCACGGTCAGCTACGACGCCGCGCCCGGCGGGGTCACGCCCGAGGAGCAGGAGGCGCTGCAGGACGCCGTCGCCGACGCCGGCGAGGGCGGCCTGACCGTCGAGGTCACCGGCGAGGCGGTGCAGGAGGTGCCCGCGGTCGGCGGCCCGTCGGAGGTCATCGGCGTCGTCGTCGCCCTCGTCGTCCTCGCCGTCACCTACGGCGCGCTGGCGATCGCCGGGATGAACCTGCTGACCGCGCTCGTCGGCGTGGGCGTCGGCGTCCTCGGCATCACGATCGCCACCGGCTTCGTCGACCTGTCCTCCACGACGCCGATCCTCGCCGCGATGCTCGGCCTCGCCGTCGGCATCGACTACACGCTGTTCATCGTCACGCGGCACCGCCAGGAGCTGCTGCGCGGCACCGACGTGCGCCGCTCGATCGGCCTGGCCGTCGGCACCGCGGGCTCCGCGGTCGTCACCGCCGGCCTCACCGTGGTCATCGCGCTGGCCGGCCTGTTCGTCGCCGGCATCCCCTTCCTCACGCAGATGGGTCTGGCCGCGGCCGGCACGATCGTCGTCGCGGTGCTCGTCGCGCTGACCCTGGTGCCCGCGGTGCTCGCTCTGCTGGGCACCCGGGTGCTGCCGAAGCGGATGCGCGCGGCGGCCGCAGAGGGCACGCCCGTCGCCGCCCGCGGCCGCGGCATCCTCGCCCGCTGGGCCGACGGCGTCACCTCCCGCCGGGTCGCCTCGCTGCTGCTGGCGATCGTCGCGCTCGGCGTCGTCGCGATCCCGGTCGCCTCGATGCGCACGACGCTCATCCAGCAGCCGGCGGAGGACACGTCGGCCGCTCGCGCCGACGCGCTGCTCGCCGAGGGCTTCGGCGAGGGCTTCAACGGTCCGATCACCGTGCTGTTCGAGGGCGACGGCGCCGTCGAGGCCGCAGCACGGCAGGCGCAGGAGATCCCCGCCCTCGACGACGTCGCCGTCGTCGCCCCGCCGATCCCGAACGCCGACGGGACCGCTGCCCTGCTGACGGTGGTCCCGCAGTCGAGCCCGAGCAGCGCGGCCACCGAGCAGCTGGTCGCCGACCTGCGCGACCAGTTCCGCTCGCTCGACGGCGTCGAGGCCTCGGTCACCGGGCAGACGGCGGTCAGCGTCGACGTCGCGCAGAGCCTGGACGAGGCGCTGCCGAAGTACCTGGCGCTCGTCGTCGGGCTGGCGCTCGTGCTGCTGGTCCTGGTCTTCCGGTCGCTGCTGGTGCCGCTGGTCGGCGTCCTGGGCTTCCTGCTCACGATCGGCGCCTCGCTCGGCGCGACCGTGGCGGTGTTCCAGTGGGGCTGGCTGGCCGACGTGGTCAACCTCGACACCACCGGGCCGCTGCTGAGCCTCACCCCGATCCTCGTGATCGGGATCCTGTTCGGCCTGGCGATGGACTACCAGGTGTTCCTGGTGTCGCGGATGCACGAGGCGCACAGCCACGGCACCCCGCCGCTGCAGGCGATCCGCACCGGGTTCCGCCAGGCCGCGCCGGTGGTCGTGGCCGCCGCGCTGATCATGTTCAGCGTGTTCGCCGGGTTCGTGCCGGCGGGCGAGGCGACGATCAAGTCGATCGCGTTCGCGCTGGCGGTCGGCATCCTGGTCGACGCGTTCGTCGTCCGGATGGTGCTCGTGCCCGCGGCGCTGGCACTGCTCGGCGAGCGCGCGTGGTGGCTGCCGCGCTGGCTGCGCTGGCTGCCGGTGCTCGACGTCGAGGGTGCGGCGCTGGAGCGCGACCCGGCCACGTCCCGCGAGCGGGAGCTGGTCGGCGACCCGCGCTGACCCACCCCGTGTCCCGGTCCGGCCCGTCCCCCCTCCCGGGGAGGCGGGCCGGACCGCGTCACCAGAGGCGGCCGGTCGGCAGGTCGGCCAGGTGCGGGGTGCTCGCGTGCAGCACGTCGAAGGGCGTCGACCCGGCGGGCACCGTGTCGGGCACCGCGCTCCACAGCACGAACCGGACCAGCTCCCAGCGGGAGGGGTCGACGGCGACGGCCTGGCTGTGCCACCGGTCGTCCGCCGGCCCGGCCTGGGCGGCCTCCCGCTCCACCGCCTCCCCCGGTGCGACGTCGGCCGGCAGCGACCGCACCGCACGGGTGGCGAACACCGGCGCCCCCGCGAATGCCGGGCCGCGGTCGAACGAGACGCCGATCCAGGAGCGCACCGGCGGCCGCCCGAAGTCGGCGACGATGTTCCGGAACGGGCCGTAGAGGAACGCGTCGAGGCCCGCGGGGTCGCGCCACAGGTAGAACGGCGCGTAGGCGTTGACCGCCGACCCGTGCCGGCCGACCCGGCGGACGGCGTAGGCCTTGACGCCCAGGTGCGGGAAGTCGTCGGTGGCCGTGCCCCGGGTGGCCACCCGGCGCTCGATCACCGCCATGTCCTGATCGGCGGGCAGGCCGATCTCGTACTGCATGACGTGCACGTCGTCCCCTCCTCCGGGTCTCAGCGGGCCAGGGCGCCGAGCAGCGCGACGGCGCCCTCGACGGCCTCGTCGAACGGCTCCGGCCGCCCGGCGGCGCGGGCCAGGACGTAGCCGCCCTGGACGGTGGCGACGACGGCCGCCGCCACCGCCGCGGGGTCGGCGTCGGCCCGCAGCTCCCCCGCCGCCTGCCCCTCGGCCACGACCTCCGCGAGGCGGGCGCGCAGCCAGGCGAACGTCGTCTCCACCGGTGCGCGCAGCGCGGCGTCGGCGACGAGGTCGGGGTCCTGGGCGTGCCGGCCGACCGGGCAGCCGCGCATCACCTGGCGCTCGCGCTGCAGGTAGGCGGTCAGCCGCTCGAGCGCCGTGCCGGTCCCGCCGAGCAGGGCCTCCGCGCCGGCGCGCTCGCGGTCAGCGGTGCGCTGCAGGGCGGTGCGCGCGAGGTCGGCCTTGCCGGTGAAGTGGTGGTACATGCTGCCCTGGCCCGCACCGGCGCGGTCCTGGATCGCCTTGGGGCTGGTACCGACGTACCCGCGCTCCCACAGCAGGTCCTGCGCGGCCTCGACCAGTCGCTCGCGGGCGTTCACACGGCGACCGTACACACCAGTAGGTACAGCCGTCGAGACGTCCCACCCCGGCCGTTCGGGGGTGCCGCCGGCCGCCCGGAGGGTGCAGCCTCTACCCACCCATGCCCGGACGGAGAGGACCAGCAGTGACCCAGCACGGCACGCCCCCGGCCCTGCCCTCCTACGCGAGCGGCACCTCGACGGTCCCGCTGCTCGGCGACACGATCGGGGACAACCTGGACCGGACGGCGGCGCGGGTCGGCGACCACGAGGCGCTCGTCGAGTGCGCCACCGGCCGCCGGTGGACCTATCCGCAGCTGGTCGCCGACGTCGACGCCTGCGCGCTGGGCCTGGACGCGCTGGGCGTGGCGAAGGGCGACCGGGTCGGCATCTGGTCGCCCAACTGCGCCGAGTGGGTGTTCGTGCAGTACGGGACGGCGAAGCTCGGCGCCGTCATGGTCAACATCAACCCGGCCTACCGCACCCACGAGCTGGCGTTCGTGCTGCGCCAGGCCGGCATCTCGGTGCTCGTCGCGGCGCCGGAGTTCAAGACCAGCGACTACCGCGCGATGGTGGCCGAGGTGCGCGGCGACTGTCCCGACCTGCGCGAGGTCGTGTTCCTCGGCGACCCCGAGTGGGAGCGGCTGCTGGAGACCGGCCGCGCCGCCGACCGCTCGCTGCTCGCCGCCCGCGCCGCGGAGCTCTCCCCCGACGACCCGATCAACATCCAGTACACGTCGGGCACCACGGGCTTCCCGAAGGGCGCCACGCTCACCCACCACAACCTGCTCAACAACGGGTTCTTCGTGGGCGAGGGCTGCGGCTACACCGAGGCCGACCGGATCTGCATCCCGGTGCCCTTCTACCACTGCTTCGGCATGGGGATGGGCAACCTCGGGGCCACCAGCCACGGCGCCACGATGGTGATCCCGGCGCCCGCCTTCGACCCGGTGGCCACCCTGCGCGCGGTGCAGGAGGAGCGCTGCACCTCCCTGTACGGCGTCCCGACGATGTTCATCGCCGAGCTCGCCCTGCCCGACTTCGGCACCTACGACCTGTCCAGCCTGCGCACCGGGATCATGGCCGGCTCGCCGTGCCCGGTGGAGGTGATGAAGCGGGTGGTCGCCGAGATGGGCATGACCGAGGTGACCATCTGCTACGGCATGACCGAGACCTCGCCGGTGTCCACCCAGACCGGCGCCGACGACGACCTCGACCGCCGCACCTCCACCGTCGGCCGCGTGCACCCGCACCTGGAGGTCAAGGTGGTCGACCCGGCCACCGGCATCACCGTGCCGCGCGGGACGCCCGGGGAGTTCTGCACCCGCGGCTACTCGGTGATGCTCGGCTACTGGGACGAGCCGGAGAAGACCGCCGAGGTGATCGACGCCGCCCGCTGGATGCACACCGGGGACCTCGCCGTCATGGACGAGGCCGGTTACCTCAACATCGTCGGCCGGATCAAGGACATGGTGATCCGCGGCGGGGAGAACGTGTACCCGCGGGAGGTGGAGGAGTTCCTCTACACCCACCCCGACGTCGTCGACGCGCAGGTGATCGGCGTCCCCGACGAGCGCTACGGCGAGGAGCTGATGGCGTGGGTGCGGCTGCGCGAGGGCGCCGCGCCGCTGACCTCGGAGGCGCTGCGCGAGTTCTGCGCGGGCAAGCTCGCCCACTACAAGGTCCCCCGCTACGTGAAGGTCGTCGACGCCTTCCCGATGACCGTCACCGGCAAGGTGCGCAAGGTCGAGATGCGCGAGGTGTCGGTCGAGGAGCTGGGCCTGCAGTCGGCCGCCGCGGTCAGGAACGCCTGAGCCCGGCTGGCGGCGAAGGGCGGCCGGCGGCGGGCTGACGGTGTGCGCGGAGGTGCAGTTCCGAGCCGCGGAGCTGCACGTCCGCACGCGCTGTCACGTCGAGGCCCGCCGTCCGCGCGCGGGAGGCGAGGCCCAGGCGGTGGCCGCCGGGCGAGGGTCCGGTCGAGGTGATGTGCATCTGCGGCGCATCCCGGGGCGGAAACGCGCGACAGGCGCACATCGCCGGCCGCCTGCGGGCTCGGGTCGGCCCCCGGACCCGCCGTCCGCGCGCGGATGGCGGGGTCAGGCGGTGGCGGCGGCCTCGGCCATCGCGGCGAGCAGGGCGGCGGTCCGCTCCCGGGACAGCCGGCCGGCGCTGTGCGGGGTGGAGTTGACCAACCCGAAGACGGCGTGCGCGCGGGCGCGGCTGGCCGCCGTCCCCTCCTCCGGCAGCAGGCGGGCCAGCACGTCCACCCACACCTCGACGTAGCGGCGCTGCAGCCGGCGCACCCGCGCGGCGTGCTCGGGCGCCAGCGAGCCGAGATCGCGGTCGTGCACGGTGATCAGCGCCGGGTTGTCGAGCGCGAAGTCGACCTGGAAGGCGACCAGCGCGCGCAACTGCGCGGCCGGGTCGTCGCCGGCCGCGGCCACCCGCTCCCGCCCGCCGGCGAGCAGCCGCTCGCTGATGCCCTCGAGCATCTCGGCGAGCATCGCGTCCTTGCTGGCGAAGTGCCGGTAGATCGCCGGCCCCGTCACCCCGATCGCCGCGCCGACGTCGTCGACGCCGACCGACCGGGCGCCGCGCTCGGCGAACAGCTGCGCCGCCGCCCGCAGGATCTGCTCGCGCCGGGACGGCCGGGCCGCGTCGGCGGCCAGCGCGCTGTCGACGTCGCCCCCGGCCGCTGCCACGCCGGGATGGTAGCGCCGGGTGTGAACGTGCGTTAACGTGACGCCCGTGACGTTAACTGCGGTTAACACGTCGGGGACGCCGCTCGCCTCCAAGGCGGACGTCCGCGGCGAGACCTTCGCCCGCAACGCCGCCGCCCAGGACCAGCTGCGCGCCGAGCTGCACGACCGGCTCGCCGCCGCGGCCCTCGGCGGCCCCGCCCGCACCCGGGAGCGGCACGTCGCCCGGGGCAAGCTGCTCCCCCGCGAGCGCGTCGACGCCCTGCTCGACCCGGGCAGCCCGTTCCTCGAGCTCTCCCCGCTCGCGGCCGACGGCATGTACGACGGCGACGCCCCGGGCGCCGGGATCATCACCGGCGTCGGGCGGGTCAGCGGCCGCGAGGTCGTCGTCGTGGCCAACGACGCCACCGTCAAGGGCGGCACCTACTACCCGATGACGGTGAAGAAGCACCTGCGCGCGCAGGAGGTGGCGCTGCACAACCGGCTGCCCTGCGTCTACCTCGTCGACTCCGGCGGGGCCTTCCTGCCGATGCAGGACGAGGTCTTCCCCGACCGGGAGCACTTCGGCCGGATCTTCTTCAACCAGGCCACCATGAGCGCCCAGGGCATCCCGCAGATCGCGGCGGTGCTCGGCTCGTGCACCGCCGGCGGCGCCTACGTGCCGGCGATGGCCGACGAGGCGGTCATCGTCCGCGACCAGGGCACGATCTTCCTGGGCGGCCCGCCGCTGGTGAAGGCCGCGACCGGGGAGGTCGTCAGCGCCGAGGACCTCGGCGGCGGGCTGCTGCACAGCCGCACCTCCGGCGTCACCGACCACCTCGCCGACGACGACGCGCACGCCCTGCGGATCGTCCGCGACATCGTGGCGAACCTGGGCCCGCGCGCCCCGCGCCCGTGGGAGGTGCGCCCGGCCGAGCCGCCCGCCGTCGACCCCGCGGAGCTGCCCGGCGTCGTCCCCGCCGACCCGCGCACGCCCTACGACGTCCGCGAGGTCATCGCGCGGCTGGTCGACGGCAGCCGGTTCTCGGAGTTCAAGGCGCTGTACGGCACCACGCTGGTCTGCGGGTTCGCGCACGTCGAGGGCCACCCGGTGGGCATCGTCGCCAACAACGGCGTGCTCTTCGGGGAGTCGGCGCTCAAGGGGGCGCACTTCATCGAGCTGTGCGACCAGCGGTCGATCCCGCTGCTGTTCCTGCAGAACATCACCGGGTTCATGGTCGGCCGCGACTACGAGGCCGGCGGCATCGCCAAGCACGGCGCGAAGATGGTCACCGCCGTCGCCTGCGCCCGGGTGCCCAAGCTGACCGTCGTCATCGGCGGTTCGTTCGGCGCCGGCAACTACTCGATGTGCGGCCGGGCCTACTCCCCCCGCTTCCTGTTCACCTGGCCCGGCGCCCGCATCTCCGTGATGGGCGGCGAGCAGGCGGCCAGCGTGCTGGCCACCGTCCGCCGCGACCAGCTCGGCGACTCGTGGAGCGCCGAGGACGAGGAGGCGTTCAAGGAGCCGATCCGCGCGCAGTACGAGTCCCAGGGCAACGCCTGGTACGCGACCGCGCGCCTCTGGGACGACGGGGTCGTCGACCCCCTCGACACCCGCACCGTCCTCGGCCTGGCGCTGTCGGCGTGCGCGAACGCGCCGCTCGCGCCGGTCTCCTACGGCGTCTTCCGGATGTGAGCGTGTTCGACACCGTCCTCGTCGCCAACCGGGGCGAGATCGCCGTCCGGGTCATCCGCACCCTGCGCCGCCTCGGCGTCCGCGGCGTCGCCGTCTTCTCCGACGCCGACGCCGGCGCCCGGCACGTCCGTGAGGCCGACGTCGCCGTGCGGCTCGGCCCCGCCCCCGCGGCGCAGTCCTACCTCGCCGTCGAGCGCCTGCTCGAGGCGGCGGCGGCCACCGGCGCCCAGGCGGTGCACCCCGGCTACGGCTTCCTCTCGGAGAACACCGCCTTCGCCCAGGCCTGCGCCGACGCCGGGCTCGTCTTCGTCGGCCCGCCGGCCAAGGCGGTGGAGATCATGGGCGACAAGATCCGCGCCAAGCAGACCGTGAGCGCGGCCGGCGTCCCCGTCGTCCCCGGCCGCACCGACCCGGGCATGACCGACGACGACCTGGTCGAGGCGGCCGCCGAGGTCGGCTACCCGGTGCTGGTCAAGCCCTCGGCCGGCGGCGGCGGCAAGGGCATGCGGCTGGTGCACCGCGACGCCGACCTGCGCGCCGCGCTGGTCTCCGCCCGCCGCGAGGCCGCCACCAGTTTCGGCGACGACACCCTCTTCCTCGAGCGGTTCGTGCCCGACCCGCGGCACGTCGAGGTGCAGGTGCTCGCCGACACCCACGGCACCGTGGTGCACCTCGGCGAGCGCGAGTGCAGCCTCCAGCGGCGGCACCAGAAGATCGTCGAGGAGGCGCCCTCGCCGCTGCTCACCCCGGCGCAGCGCGCCCGCTACGGCGCGCTGGCCTGCGAGGTCGCCCGCTCCGTCGGCTACACCGGCGCCGGCACCGTGGAGTTCATCGTCGCCGGCGACGCCCCCGACGAGCCGTTCTTCATGGAGATGAACACCCGGCTGCAGGTGGAGCACCCGGTCACCGAGCTGGTCACCGGCACCGACCTGGTCGAGCAGCAGCTGCGGGTGGCGGCCGGCGAGCCGCTGGCGTTCGGCCAGGACGACGTCGTCCTCACCGGGCACGCGGTCGAGGCGCGGCTGTACGCCGAGGACCCGGCGCGCGGCTTCCTGCCCACCGGCGGCACCGCGCTCGTCCTCGCCGAGCCCGCGGGCGCGGGCGTGCGGGTCGACAGCGGCCTGCTCGAGGGCTCGGTCGTGGGCACCACCTACGACCCGATGCTCGCCAAGGTGATCGCGCACGGGCCCGACCGGGAGACCGCGCTCACCCGCCTCGACCGCGCGCTGGCCGGCACCGTCGTCCTCGGCGTCGGCACCAACACCGCGTTCCTCCGGGCGCTGCTCGCCTCCCCCGACGTCCGCGCCGGCCGGCTCGACACCGGGCTCGTCGAGCGCGACCTCGACGCGCTGACGAGCAGCGCCGTCCCGGTGGAGGCGTACGCCGCGTTCGCGCTCACCCGCCTGGCCGCGCTGTCCCCCGCCGGCCCCGTCGTCGACCCGTGGGACGTGCCCAGCGGCTGGCGCACCGGCGGCCGGCGCGCGCCCCTGCGGTGGGACGTCGCCGGCCCCGACGGCGAGCGGCTGACCGTCGCCCTCACCGGCGGCACCCGGCTGCGGGTGGGCGACGGCGACGAGCACGCGGTCGCAGCCGTACCCGCGGACGGCGGGCTGCTGCTCACCGTCGACGGCCGCACCACGTCCGCCCGCACCGCCGTCGACGGCGCCACCACGTGGGTGCACGTCGACGGCGTCACCGCGGCGCTGACCGAGCTGCCGCCCGCCCGGCTGCACGCCGACGCCGGCACCGCCGACCGCACGGTGCGCAGCCCGCTGCCGGGCACCGTCGTGGCGGTGCACGTGGCCGCGGGCGCCGAGGTGGCCGCGGACGCCCCGCTCGTCGTCGTCGAGGCGATGAAGATGGAGCACACGCTCACCGCTCCCGCCGACGGCACCGTCGACGTCTCCGTCCGCGTCGGCGACCAGGTCGCCCTGGGCCAGGAACTGGCCGTCGTCCACCCCGCGGCAACTCCCGCGGCACCCCCCGCAGCACCGACACAGGAGTCGTGACGTGCTCGACACCCGCCTCACCGACGAGCAGCAGCAGCTGCGCAAGACCGTGGAGGAGTTCGCGCGCGAGGTCGTCGCGCCGGTCTCCTACCAGCACGACCGCGACAGGACGTTCCCCTACGAGGTCGTGCGCGGCATGGCCGAGATGGGCCTGTTCGGCCTGCCCTTCCCCGAGGAGTACGGCGGCATGGGCGGCGACTACTTCGCCCTGTGCCTGGCCATCGAGGAGCTCGCGCGGGTCGACCAGAGCGTCGCCATCACCCTGGAGGCCGGCTGCTCGCTCGGCGCCATGCCGGTCTACCGGTTCGGCAGCGAGGAGCAGCGGCAGCAGTGGCTGCCGCTGCTCACCAGCGGGGAGGCGCTGGGCGCCTTCGGCCTGACCGAGGCCGGCGCCGGTAGCGACGCCGGGGGCACCCGGACGACGGCGGTGCTCGCCGACGGGCAGTGGACGATCAACGGCAGCAAGGCGTTCATCACCAACTCCGGCACCGACATCACCCGGCTGGTCACGGTCACCGCCGTCACCGGCGAGCTCGCCGACGGCCGCAAGGAGATCAGCTCGATCCTCGTGCCGGTGCCCACGGCCGGGTTCACCGCCGAGCCCGCCTACGACAAGGTCGGCTGGCACGCCAGCGACACCCACCCGCTGTCGTTCGACGACGTGCGGGTGCCCGAGGAGAACCTGCTCGGGCAGCGCGGCCGCGGCTACGCCAACTTCCTGTCGATCCTCGACGAGGGCCGCATCGCGATCGCGGCCCTCTCGGTCGGGGCCGCCCAGGGCTGCGTGGACGAGAGCGTGAGGTACGCGCGGGAGCGGTCGGCGTTCGGCCGCCCGATCGCGCAGAACCAGGCGATCGCGTTCAAGATCGCCCGGATGGAGGCGCGGGTGGTGGCCGCGCGCGCCGCCTACTACGACGCCGCGGCGAAGATGCTCGCCGGCCTGCCGTTCAAGAAGGAGGCGGCGATCGCCAAGCTCGTCGCCGGCGAGGCCGCCATGGACAACGCCCGCGACGCCACCCAGGTGCACGGCGGCTACGGCTTCATGAACGAGTACCCGGTCTCCCGGCACTACCGGGACTCGAAGATCCTCGAGGTCGGCGAGGGCACCACCGAGGTGCAGCTCATGCTCGTCGCCCGCACGCTCGGGCTGTGAGCCGGGGCCGGGCCCGCGAGGGCCCGGCCCCTCCCCTCAGATGGGGAACTCGACGCCCTGCGCCAGCGGCAGCTCGCCGGAGAAGTTGATCGTGTTGGTGGCCCGGCGCATGTAGCCCTTCCAGGCGTCCGACCCGGACTCGCGGCCGCCGCCGGTGGCCTTCTCGCCGCCGAACGCGCCGCCGATCTCCGCGCCCGACGTGCCGATGTTGACGTTGGCGATGCCGCAGTCGGAGCCGTCGGCGGCGAGGAACCGCTCGGCCTCGGCCTGGTCGGAGGTGAAGATGGTCGACGACAGCCCCTGCGGGACGTCGTTGTTGAGCGCCACCGCCTCCTCCAGCGTGCGGTAGGTCAGCACGTAGAGCACCGGCGCGAACGTCTCCTGCCGGACGATGTCGGTCTGCCCCGGCATCCGCACCAGCGCGGGCTCTGCGTACCAGGCGTCGGGGGCCTCCTCGGCCAGCCGCCGCCCGCCGCCGACGACGACCTCGCCGCCCTGCTGCCGCGCCGCCTGCAGCGCGTCCTGCATGCCCTTGTAGGCGGCGTCGTGGATGAGCGGGCCCACGAGCGTGCCGCCCTCCAGCGGCGAACCGATCGGCAGGTTGCGGTAGGCCGCGGCGACCCGCTCGACGAGGGCGTCGGCGACGTCCTCGTGCACGATCACCCGCCGCATGGTGGTGCAGCGCTGCCCGGCGGTGCCGGCGGCGGAGAACACGACGCCGCGGGTGGTGAGGTCGAGGTCGGCCGACGGCGTGACGATCGCCGCGTTGTTGCCTCCGAGCTCCAGCAGCGAGCGGCCGAACCGGTCGGCCACCCGCGGGCCCACCGCGCGGCCCATGCGGGTGGACCCGGTGGCCGACAGCAGCGCGATGCCGGGCGAGTCCACGAGCGCCTCGCCGACGTCGGCGCCGCCGATCAGCACCTGGCTGAGCCCCTCGGGCGCGCCGGTCTCGGCGATGGCCCGGTCGAGCAGCGCGGCCGACGCCAGCGCCGACAGCGGGGCGAGCTCCGAGGGCTTCCACACCACCGGGTCGCCGCAGACCAGCGCGAGCGCGGTGTTCCACGACCAGACGGCGACCGGGAAGTTGAAGGCGCTGATGACGCCGACCACGCCGAGCGGGTGCCAGTTCTCGGTGAGCCGGTGGCCGGGCCGCTCGGAGGCGATGGTGCGGCCGTAGAGCTGCCGCGAGAGGCCGACGGCGAACTCGCAGATGTCGATCATCTCCTGGACCTCGCCGGCCGCCTCGGAGGTGATCTTCCCGACCTCGATGCTCACCAGGGTGGCCAGGTCGGCCTTGTGCTCGCGCAGCAGCTCGCCGAGCCGGCGCACCAGCCCGCCGCGCACCGGCGCCGGCACGGTCCGCCACTGCCGGAACGCCGCGCCCGCGCGCTCGACGGCGGCCGCGACGTCGGCCGCGGTCTGCCGGCGCACCGACAGCAGGTGCTGCCCGTTGACCGGGGAGGTCACCGGGTGGTCGCCGGCGACGGCGTCGAGGTCGACCCCGCAGCGGCGGGCGGCCTCCTCGGCGAGTCGGCGGAGCTCCTCGGCGGTGGGCAGGCTGGTCACAGGGATGTCCTTCTTCCTCTATGCATCTCGGCCGCCCTGCAGGGTCCCGCCGCGAGCGTGCGAGCGGCGGGGGGCAGGGTGGTCCTTCGTCTAGACGACGTTCAGTTCGGGCCGGACGGCCGCGCCCTCGAAGCGTCCCGCATCGAAGACCGACACGTCGACGAGGGGTTCACGGCCCAGGTACAGGTCGCGCACGACCTCCCCGACGGCCGGGCCCATGAGGAACCCGTGCCCGGAGAAGCCGGTCGCGTAGAGGAACCCCTCGACGTCGCGGGCCCGGCCGATGAGCGCGTTGTGGTCCGGCGTCATCTCGTACAGCCCGGCCCAGCCACCGGTGACGCCGACGCCGGCCAGCGCGGGCGCGCGCCGCTCGATCGCCTCGCCGAGGCGCGGCAGCCACGCGTCGGAGCGGGTGAGCCGGAAGCCCGGCGTCTCCTCGGGGTCAGACATGCCCATGAGCAGCCCCCGGCCCTCGCGGTGGAAGTAGAAGGAGGTGGCGAAGTCGATGGTGAACGGGGTGTGCGGGTCGAGGCCCGGCACCGGCTCGGTCACCAGGATCTGCCGCCGCAGCGGGGTCACCGGCAGGTCGACGCCGGCCCAGGCGCCCACCTCCGCCGACCACGGGCCCGCGGCGCACACGACCGCGCCGGTGCGGATGCTGCCGTCCGCGGTGTGCACCGCGGTGACCCGCCCGCCGGTGACGTCGATGCCGGTGGCCGCGCGGCCCGGCAGCAGCGTGGCGCCGGCCCGGCGGGCGGCCGAGGCGTACCCGAGCACCACCGACTCCGGGGTGCAGTGCCCGTCGGTGGGCGAGAACGCGGCGGCGAGCAGCCCGTCGGTCTCGATCAGCGGGGACAGCCGCCGCGCCTCGGCGACGTCGACCATCCGGCTGGGCACGCCGAGGGAGTTCTGCAGCGCGACGGCGTCCTCGAAGGCGGTCACCGCCTCGGGCGTGGACAGCAGGAACAGGTAGCCGACCTCGGCGTAGTCGATCTCCTGGCCGAAGCGGGCCGGGAAGTCGCGGAAGGTCTCCAGGCTGCGGGCGCCGAGGGTGACGTTGACCGGGTCGGAGAACATCGCCCGCACTCCCCCGGCCGCCCGGCTGGTGGAGCCGGAGCCGAACGAGTCCCGGTCGAGCAGGACGACGTCGGGCACCCCGGCGCGGGCGAGCTCGTAGGCGCTGGCCAGGCCGGTGAGCCCCCCGCCGACGACGACGACCGACGCCTCCTCCGGCAGCGCCGCGCTCACGCCGCACCCCCGAACGCCGCGACGACCTCGGCGGTGGAGCAGCGGTGGCTGAGCAGGCTGTAGTCCAGGCTCGCCAGCGAGCGCTGCGCGGCCTCGTCGTCGACCACCCCGCAGGCGTCGTCGACCACCACCGGCAGCAGCCCGAGGTCGGCGGCGTGGCGGGCGGTCGGCTCGATGCCGATCTCGAGCACCGCGCCGACGACGACCAGCGTGGTGACGCCGCGGTCGCGCAGCGCCGCCTCCAGCGGGGTGCCGACCAGCGCCGACATCCCGAGCTTGTCGAACACCGGCTCGCCGTCGGCCGGCGCGAGCTCGGGGTCGAGCTGGGTGTGCGCGGCGTCGGGCGGGAAGGAGGAGGTGACGGCGTCGGCCCGGTCCCTGCGCTGCCAGGCCATCGCGGTGCGCAGCGCGGCCACGCCCAGGTGCGACGGGGGCAGCGACACGTGCCGCACGTAGAAGACGGGGACGCCGGCCGCGCGGGCCGCGGCCAGCACGGCGGCGATCCGGGCGGTGAGCCCGTCCCGGTCGCGGACGGCGGCGAGGATGCCCACCTGGGCGTCGTAGACCAGGACCGCGGCCGCGCCCGGGCGGCACATCTCCGCCACGGACTCGGGCACGTCCAGGCCGAAGGCACGCTGCATGGCGGGCAGCCTCTCAGCCGCGACGCGGTGCCACCAGGCCCGCCACGCCCTAGCGTGGGGCCGCAGGCGACAGCCAGGGAGGCGACGTGCAGGCGGTCCTCGTCGAGTCCACCGGCGGGCCCGAGGTGCTCTCGGTGCGCGACGTGCCCGACCCCTCGCCCGGCGAGGGGCAGGTGCTGGTCGACGTCGAGGCGGTCGGCGTCAACTTCCGCGACGTGTACGAGCGCGAGGGCCGCCCGCCCTACGGCCATGACCTGCCCGCCGTGGTGGGCAGCGAGGGCGCCGGCCGGGTGGCCGGCACCGGGGAGCGGGTCGCCTGGCTGGACGTGCCCGGCAGCTACGCGGGCCGGGTCGCCGCACCCCGGGAGGAGCTGGTGCCGGTCCCCGACGGCGTCTCCGCCGAGACCGCGGCCGCGGTGATGCTGCAGGGCTGCACGGCGCACTACCTCGCCGCCGACTCCCACCCGGTGGCCGAGGGCGAGTGGGTGGTGGTGCACAGCGCCGCCGGCGGCGTCGGACTGCTGCTCACCCAGCTGGTGCGGCTGCGCGGCGGGCACGTGCTCGCGACGACGTCGACCGGCGAGAAGGCGGAGCTCGCCCGCGCGGCCGGCGCCGACGAGGTCGTCGTCGGCTACGACGGGTTCGCCGAGCGGGCGCGGGAGCTCACCGACGGCGAGGGCGTGGCCGCGGTCTACGACGGGGTCGGCCGGACGACGTTCGCCGACGGGCTGCGCGCGCTGCGCCCGACGGGGCGGATGGTCGTCTACGGCGCCTCCAGCGGGCAGCCCGAGCCGCTGGAGGTGCAGTCGCTCGCCTCGCACGGCTCGCTGTACGTGCAGCGCCCGACGCTCGGCACCTACACCCGCACGCCGCAGCTGCTGCGGGAGCTCGCCGGGCGGGTGCTCGGCCTGGTCGCCGACGGCCGGCTCGACGTGCGCGTCGGCGGCCGGTACCCGCTGGCACAGGCGCGGCGGGCGCACGAGGACCTCGAGGGCCGGCGCACCACGGGCAAGCTGCTGCTGCTCCCCTGAGCCGGCGCTCCCAGCATCCCCACAGCCCGCGTCCAGCGGGCGCGGCGGACCGGCGACGACGGTGGTCGGTGACCGAGCACCACCGTCCGCCAGGAGAGCCCGTGCCCCCGCACCCCCCGACCGTCCCCGCCTACGAGGGCCGCCCGCTGCCCCGCCCCGACGAGGAGGTGGTCGACCAGGGGCTGGCCTTCGACATCGGCACCCTCATGAGCCGCCGCCGGCTGCTCGGGCTGTTCGGGATCGGCGCGGCGACCGTCGGCCTCGCCGCGTGCGGCTCCGGCTCCTCGTCGGCCGCCGGCTCGTCGTCGTCCCCGTCGTCCTCCGCGGCCGCCGCGGCCGGGGAGATCCCCGACGAGACCGCCGGCCCCTACCCCGGCGACGGGTCGAACGGGCCCGACGTGCTCGAGCAGTCCGGCGTCGTGCGCAGCGACATCCGCTCCAGCTTCGGCGAGTACAGCGGCACCGCCGAGGGCGTGCCGATGACCCTGCGCCTGACGGTCACCGACCTCGCGAACGGCGGCGTCCCGTTCGCGGGGGCCGCCGTCTACGTCTGGCACTGCACCCGCGAGGGCGGCTACTCGCTCTACTCCGAGGGGATCACCGACCAGAACTACCTGCGCGGCGTGCAGGTCGCCGGGTCCGACGGGACCGTGACGTTCACCAGCGTCTTCCCCGCCTGCTACGACGGGCGCTGGCCGCACGTGCACGTCGAGGTCTACCCCGACCAGGCCTCCATCACCGACTCGACGAACGCCGTCGCCACCTCCCAGGTGGCCCTGCCGCACGACGTCTGCGAGGCCGTCTACGCCACCGCGGGCTACGAGGCCTCCGTCGCCAACCTGGCCCGGGTGTCGCTCGACGGCGACAACGTCTTCGGCGACGACGGCGGCGCGAGCCAGCTCGCCACGGTCACCGGCGACGTCAGCGGCGGCTACACCGTCGCGCTCACCGCCGGCGTGGACACCACGACGACACCCAGCGGCGGCGGCGCGGCCCCCGGCGGTGACGGCGCCCCCTCCGGCGCGCCTCCGGGCGGTCCCGGGGGCACCCGGCCGAGCCCGCCGGCCTGACGCGGCAGGGGGACCCGTGAACCTCGGACCGGCCGAGATCGGCCTCGTCGTCCTCGCCGTCATGCTGCTGTTCGGCTACCGGAAGCTGCCCGACGCCGCGCGCTCGCTGGGCCGCTCGATGCGCATCCTCAGGAACGAGGTGCACGCCGACCCGGAGCCGCCCCTCCCGTCCGAGGAGCCGCGGCCTCAGGCGTCGACCGGCGCGTAGAGCCCGGCGTCGGCGCTCGTCCCGGTGGTGACCAGGTCGGCCACCACGCGGGAGGCCACCCACGCCTGCACGTGGCCCGTGCCGTTGTAGCCGCCGAGCGCGAGCACCCGCCCGTCGCTGCCGGGCACCGGGCCGCACCGGGGCAGGGGGTCGTCGGCGAAGCCCACGACCCCCGCCCACCGGTGCGTCACCGGGGCGGTCACGCCGAGCTCCTCGGCCAGCCACCGGTCCAGCCGTGCCTGCACCGGCGCGGACACCTCGGCGCGGTCGGTCCAGCTCGCCGGCCCGTCGAGGTCGGAGAAGCCGCCGAGCGCGATCCGGCCGTCGGCGGTCTGGTGGGCGTACTCGTAGCCGTGACGGACGTAGACGGGGAACGGCAGGACCGTCTCCCCGAGCGGCGCGGTCGCCAGCATGTTGAGCCGCCGCGGGCGCACCGCCGCCGCCGAGGGGACCAGCGCCGCGAGGTCGCCGTCGGCGGCCACGACCGCCCGGTCGCAGCGCACCTCCCCCGCGATCGTCGACACCCGGACGCCGTCGCCGTCCACCGACGGCGGCGCGACGACCGCGGTGCGCTCGTGGAAGCGCACCCCGTCCCGCTCCAGGGCGGCGGCGAGCGCCCGCAGCCAGCGGACCGGGTGCACCGACCCGTCGTGCGGGAAGAACAGCCCCGCCCGGTCCGGCCGGGCCAGCCGGCCGGGGAGGTCCTCGCCGGCGACCGGGTCGCCCGGGAAGCCGTCCTGGGCCAGCGCGGCGGCGTCCGCGCGCACCTCGGCGGCCTCCGCCGCGTCGGCGGCGACCCGCATCAGCCCGTCCACCCGGAACGCCCCGCGCGCGCCCACGGCCTCGGCGACCGCGAGCATCTCCCGCTGCGCGGCCAGGGTCGCCGCGTGCACGGCCGCGGCCCGCTCGCGGCCCCACAGGGCGCGGGTCTCGCCGTAGGCGGGGGCGGCGCCGGCGAGGAAGAAGCCGCCGTTGCGCCCGCTGGCGCCGGAGGCCACCTCCGCGCGGTCGACGACGACGACCGACAGCCCGGCGGCGGACAGCCGGTGTGCGGTGGCCAGGCCGCCGGCGCCCGCTCCGACCACGCAGACGTCGGCGGTCACCGCGCCCTCGAGCGGCGGGCGCGGGGCGTACGGCTCGTCCTGCCAGAGCGGGACGGTGCTCACGCGTCGCTCCACGGTCAGGCCGCCGCCGGCTGCGGGAACAGCCGGCGGAGCACGTCGGCGAGGGTGACGACGCCGGCCACCGCACCGCCGTCGATCACGAGTGCGAGGTGGTTGCGGGTCTCGCGCATCGCCTTGAGGGCCGCGTGCACGGTGGTGTCGGCCTCCAGGGTGAACACCGGTCGGGCGAACGGGGCGGCCGGCGCGTCGTCGGGGGCGGTGAGGGTGTCGCGGACGTGCACCACCCCGGTGACCTGCTCACCGTCGACCGCGCCGAGCAGGATCCGCAGGTGCCCGGAGGCCCGGGTGGCGGCGCGGACCTCGCCGGCGGTGGCGGTCGTCCGCACGCCGGTCGGGCGCGAGCCGGTGCCGAGCAGCTCGCGGACCGTCAGCCGCTCCAGCTCCAGGGCGCCGGAGATCTGCGCGGAGAAGCTCGCGTCGAGCGCGCCCACGTTGGCCGAGTGCTCCACCAGGTGCCGCAGCGCGTCGGGGCTGTGGCCGACGGCGACCTCGTCGACCGGCTCGACGCCGACCCGGCGCAGCAGCGCGTTGGCCGCGGAGTTGAGCAGCCGCAGCAGCGGCCGGAACACCGCCATGAACGCCCGCATGGGCCCGGCGAGCAGGGTGGCCGAGCGCTCCGGGTGGGCGATCGCCCACGACTTGGGCGCCATCTCGCCCACCACGAGGTGGAGGAAGGTGACGACCAGCAGTGCCAGCACGAAGCCGGTGACGTCGGCGGCGACCAGCGGCAGGCCCCAGTCCTCGAAGAGCGGCGTCAGCCAGTGGTGCACCGCCGGCTTGCTGACGGCACCGAGGGCGAGGGTGGCCGCGGTGATGCCCAGCTGCGAGCCGGCCAGCAGCAGGGTCAGCTCCGAGGAGTTGCGCAGTGCGGCGCGCGCCGAGCGGCTGGTGGGCGCGGCCTCCTCCAGCCGGTGCCGCTTGGCGGCCAGCGCGGCGAACTCGACGGCGACGAAGAACGCCGACAGCGCCACGATCAGGACGGTGACCGGGACGATCACCCACGGGTCGCCGGTCATCGGGAGGTCTCCTCGGCGGCGGTCCGGTCGGTGGTGTGGCTCGCGGGGTCGTCGGGCAGCTCCAGGCGCACCCGGGACGGCACGTGCCGCTCGACGGCGAGCACCTCGACGGCGAGGGCCCGGCCGACGGGGACGTCCTCGTGGACCAGGTCACCGGGGTCGGGCGGCAGCTCGACCGTCAGCGTCGTGCCCGGCTCGGGCAGGTCGCCGTGGGCGGCGATCACCAGCCCGGCGATCGTCTCGTAGTCGCCGCGCGGCAGGTCGACGCCGAGAGCGCGCTCCACCTCGTCGACGTGCACGTCGCCGGCCATCTCCCACACGCCGTCGCCCTCGACCGGCACGTACTCCGGGTCGACGTCGGCGTCGTGCTCGTCGGTGATCTCGCCGACCAGCTCCTCGGCGAGGTCCTCCAGCGTGACGACGCCGGCGAACCCGCCGTACTCGTCGACGGCGCAGGCCAGCTGGTTGCGCGACTCGGTCAGCTGGCGCAGCACGTCGGGCAGCGAGGCGAGCGTGGAGACCACCAGGGGCGGGCGGGCGATGGCGGTGACCGGCGCGGCGTCGGGCTCGGTGGTGGTCAGGACGTCGGCGAGGTGCACGACGCCGACGACGTCGCCGGTGCCCGACTCCAGCACCGGGTAGCGCGAGTGCCCGGAGGCCATCAGCTCGCGCAGCCGGCCGACCGTCTCGGCGTCGGACACGGTGCCCACCCGGGGCCGCGGGATCATCGCGTGCTCGACGTCGCGGTCGGGGAAGTCGAGGATCCGGTCGACCATCATCGACAGCTCGGGCGTCAGGTCACCGCTCTCGCGGGACTCGTCGACGATGTGCTCCAGGTCGCGGGCGGTGGCGGCGTGCTCGACGTCGTGCACCGGCTCGATGCGCAGCGCGCGCAGCAGCAGGTTCGAGGCCTGGTCGAACACCCGGATCAGCCAGCCGAGCACCGTCAGGTAGACGGTGGTGGAGGCGGCCAGCCAGCGGGCCACGGGCTCGGGCCGGGCGATGGCGAGGTTCTTCGGGAACAGCTCGCCGAAGAGCATCTGCACCAGCGTGGAGAACAGCAGCGCGAGGACCGCGCCGATGCCGACGCCGACCGCCGTCGGGATGCCGACGCCGCCGAGCAGCGAGCCCAGGGACTCCCCGATCAGCGGCTCGGCGACGTAGCCGACCAGCAGGCCGGTGACGGTGATGCCGAGCTGGGCGCCGGACAGCATGAACGACGTGCGGCGGGTGACCGCCAGCGCACGCTTCGCCGCGCCGTCACCGGCCTCGGCGCGGGCGGCCAGCGTCGAGCGGTCGACCGCCATGTAGGCGAACTCCTGCGCCACGAAGTAGCCCGTGGCGGCGGTGATCGCGAGGACGACCAGGACGCCCAGGAGCAGAGACAGGACCTCGGTCACCGGCCACGCACCCCCTCAGCGGTTCCGGGGGACGTGGCCTGGGGACTGTGATAGGGGCTCATGACTCTCTTCGACGGCCGGATGGGCACAGCGGCGTTGTCCCCCGAGAACGGAGCAGCCCCGGCGCGCGTTCCGGGGACGCCCCCACCGGGAGGCGGGTCACAGGGCGGCGTAGAGGGCGCCGAGGTACGCCTCCGACCGCGGCGACCCGACGATCCCGGGCGCCATCCGGTTCATCATGTAGCTCGTCGTCACGCGGCGGTCGAGGTCCATGACGATCAGCGAGCCGCCCCAGCCGCCCCAGAACGCGACCCGCCCCTCGGGCAGGTAGGGCACGGCGGCCGACGGCGAGAGCCCGAAGCCGATGCCCATCCGGAACGGCACCCCGAGCACGAGGTCGACGCCGTCGGCCTGGACCTCGAAGACGCGGTCGATCGTCTTCTCCGACAGCAGCCGGACGCCGCCGGCCTCCCCGCCGAGCGAGAGCACCCGCATGACGTCGAGGACGCCGCGGGCGTTGGAGTGCCCGTTGAGCGCGCCCATGTCGGCGGCCCGCCACTCCGGGGTGTTGGCCCGGCTCGCGTCGGCGACGGGGCCGGTGAAGCAGCGCACCATCGGGCTGGCCGGGTCGAGCGCGGCGAGGTCCATCGGCAGCGGCGGGGGCGGGACGACCGGCGCGATCCGGCCCTCGTCCTCCGGCCGCGCGCCGATCTGGAAGTCCGCGCCCAGCGGCCCGGCGAGCTCCTCGGCCACGTACCGCTTGAGCGACCGCCCGTCGACCCGCCGCAGCACCTCGCCGAGCAGGTGGCCCTGGTCCTGCGCGTGGTAGCCCGACGCCGTCCCCGGCTCCCACCACGGCGCCTGCGCGGCGAGGCGGGCGACCGAGGTCTCCCAGTCGTACATGTCCTCGAGGGCGAACGGCGGGTCCCAGCCGGCGACGCCGGAGGTGTGCGCCATCAGGTGCCGGACGAGGACGCCGGCCTTGCCGTTGGCGGCGAACTCCGGCCAGTACTCGGCGACCGGGGCGTCGAGGTCGAGGCGGCCCTGGTCGGCCAGCGTGAGGACCGCCAGCGCGGTGACCGTCTTCGTCGTCGACCAGACGTTGACGATCGTGTCCCGCGTCCAGGGCGTCGTGCGCGCCTCGTCCCGCCAGCCGCCCCAGACGTCGACGACGGTCTCGCCGTCGACGTCGACGGCGATCGAGCCGCCGAGCTCGTCGCCCTCCAGCTGCGCGGCGAAGGCGTCGCGAACCCCGCGGAAGCGGTCGTCGAACGTGCCGTGGACCTCGGCCATGAGCCCTCCCGGGGCGCCCGCGCGACCCCGGTGTCGCGTCGGCCGGATCACACCACGGTGCTCGCGGCAGGGGCAACGAGCACGGGCGCCGCGCCGCCGCCCGCCAGGGCCCGCTCGGCAGCACAGCGGACAGGATCTGACCTGCAGGTTCCCCAGGATGGGTGCACCGGCCACCCCGAGACCCAGGGAGCTCCCGTGCAGCCCTTCCAGCTCGACATCTCCGCCGCCGACATCGAGGACCTCCGCGACCGCCTGGCGCGCACCCGCTGGCCCGAGCAGCTGCCCGGCGACACGGGCTGGGCCAAGGGCGTCCCCGTGGCCGAGGCCCGCGCCTGGGCCCGCGACCTGGCCGCGTTCGACTGGCGCGCCCTCCAGGACGAGCTCAACGCGCTGCCGCAGTTCACCACCGAGATCGACGGCGCGACCGTCCATCTCGTGCACGCCCGCTCCGCGCGCGCGGACGCCGTCCCGCTGCTCGTGCTGCACGGCTGGCCGGGCACCGTCGTCGAGCTGGTCGACCTGGTCGAGCCGCTGACCTCCCCGGAGTCCGACGACGACCCGGCCTTCTCCGTCGTCATCCCCTCGCACCCCGGCGTCGGGCTGTCCGGCCGGACCGCCGAGCCGGGCTGGGGCGTCCCGCGCACCGCCCGGGCCTACGCGGAGCTGATGGCCCGGCTGGGCTACGGGTCCTACGTGGTGCAGGGCGGCGACCACGGCGCGGTGCTCGCCCCGCAGGTGGGACGCGTCGACCCCGCCCATGTGCGCGGCGTGCACGTGAACGCCGCGACGGTCGGCTTCATCCCGATGGGAGAGGTCGACGAGGAGACCGCGGCGGGCCTGTCGCCGCTCGAGCAGCGCCGGCTCGCCCGCATCGCCGAGTTCATGACCGACGGCAACGGCTACACCGTCATCCAGGCGACGCGGCCGCAGACGATCGGCTACGGCCTGGAGGACTCCCCCGCCGCCCTGCTGACCTGGATCGTGGAGAAGGTCGAGGCCTGGACGCACGACCCGGCGCGGCTCGGCGACCGGCACTACCGCGACCGCCACCTGGCCGACGTGCTCGTCTACTGGCTGACCCGGACGGCCACCTCCGCCGCCGACGTCGTCTACGCCTCCTACGGCGACCTGTTCGCCGACCCGCTGGCCTTCGCCGACTCCGGGGTGCCGACGGCGGTGCTGGCCTACGCCGAGGACGTCGCCATCCGCCGCTTCGCCGAGCAGGGCAACACCATCGTGCGCTGGACCGACGTCGACGACGGCGGGCACTTCGCCGCACTGGAGCAGCCGGCGAGCCTGGTCGCCGACCTGCGGGCGTTCGTGCGCGGGCTCGGTCCCGTGCGGCGGGACTGACGCCGTCGCCGCCCGGCCGCCGGGGAGGCGATGGGCTCCGTCACCTCCGGGCTCGGCGTCAGCAGCACCGACGCGCTCGCCCTCTCGCCCGCCCCGTCCCCGACGACGCGGGCGCGACCCGGCGCCGCGCAGCTCGTCGTAGCGTCACGCGTCCCCCGGCGAGGACGGCCCTCCCCGTCCCAGCAGGTGCAGCAGCCGCGCGGGCTCGTCGGTGATGACGGCGTCGACGCCCAGCGACAGCACGAAGCGCATGTCCTCCGGCTCGTTCACGACCCAGACGTGCACCTGCGCGCCCGCCCGGTGCAGCCGGGCCACGAGCGCCGGGTGCTGGCGCAGCAGGGCCAGCGAGGGCCCGACGACGCGGCCCGCCAGGTGCGGCCGCCGGGCGGACATCCACGGCCGCACCTGCCCGAAGAGCTGCACGGTGGGCAGGTCCGGCGCCAGCAGCCGGACCCGTCGCAACGCCGTCGGCGAGAAGCTCATGACGCGCACCGCGGCCCGCCCCGACCACTCCAGCGGGCGCCCACCGGTGAGCAGGCCGAACCGCTGCAGGCTGGCCAGCAGCGCCACCTCGACCTGGCCGGAGTGGCGCGTCGGGTGCTTGGTCTCGATCGCCAGCCGCACCCGCCCGGGAGAGGAGGTCGCGTAGTCCAGCAGCCGGTCCAGGGTCAGCACCCGGCCCGCGTCCTCGTCGGCCTCCACGTCGTCGGCCTCCAGGTCGTCGTCCTCCCCGAGCACCGGGGCGGCGACCGGGGCCGCGGCGCGTCGGGCGCCGCGCGGACGGCGGTGCACCACCTGGTACTGCTCGAGCTCGGCCAGGTCCAGTGCCGACACCACGCCCCGGCCGGTCGACGTCCGGTGGATGCGGCGGTCGTGCACGCACACGAGGACGCCGTCGCGGGTCATCCGGACGTCGCACTCGACGGCGTCCGCGCCGAGCGCCACGGCCTGCCGGTACGCCGCGAGGGTGTGCTCCGGCGCGGTCGCGGAGGCGCCGCGGTGGGCCACGACCTCGACCTCGGGACGGTCGGGCGGCTGGGTGCTCACACCGCCTCCGCCGGGACGCCACGACCGCATCGGGCGACGGCAGCGGTGCGCGGCCTGCGGTGGTGCTCCCCCGATTGGACTCGAACCAATAACCCTGCGATTAACAGTCGCATGCTCTGCCAATTGAGCTACGGGGGACGGGCGGGGACGACCCGCGCGCCCGTCGAGAGTACCGCACGCCTCCGGGCGTCCCGCGGAGGCTCCTCCGATCGCGGACGACGGCGTCCGCCCGTAGCGTGATCACCCGGTCCGTGTCCGTCTCGAACCCGGAGGTCCCCGTGGCCAAGTTCTCCTTCCTGCTCGGCTTCGGTGCCGGCTACGTGCTCGGCGCGAGGGCCGGCCGCGAGCGCTACGAGCAGATCGTCGGCCTGTGGTCCGACGCCAAGGACAACCCGCAGCTGCAGGGCCTGGCCGGCATGGCGCAGGCCCGCGCCGACGACGTCGTCAGCTCGGTGAAGTCGAAGATGGGCCGCGACACCGGAGCCGACAGCGACGGCGCGCTCAGCGCCCGCAGCACCGGGACCACGACGATCCCGCCGGCGACGACGACCGAGGCACCCGACCTGACCGCGCTGCCGGCGGACCCGCCGCCCGTCGGCTGAGCCGCACCGCCGGGCGGCCGGGGCGCACTCAGCCCGGCTGCTCGGCGGCCAGCGCCTCCTCGAGCTTCGCCCGCGCGGCCGCCCGCGCCCCCGGGTCGCCGCGGTCGGCGTCGTCGTCGAACACGACCGTCCACTCCCGCGCGGCCTGACCCGGCACGCGGCGGGCCACCAGCAGCACCCCGCCCCCGCCCGGCAGCGGCGAGCGCCGGCTGGCCACCACCGTCTCGTCCACCCGGCGGCGCACCACGGCCGGCAGGTCGCCGGCGTCGGCGAGCGCGTACCGCTCGGCCGCCTCGCGGGCCTGCACCCCGGGCTCGACCTCGGTCAGCGCGGTCACGGTGAACGAGCCGCCACCGTCGTTGGTGGCCGCCCAGCGGGCCGCCCCCACCTCGTGCCAGCGCAGCACGCCGACGTCGCCGGCCTCGCCGAGCGACAGGTCGGCCGGCACGACGCGCAGGCCCCGGCTGGTGGCCACCAGCCAGCCCCGCTCCCGCACCAGCGCGCCCCACGCGAGCACCCGCTCGTCCGGGTCCGGGGACGCCTGGACGACAGCGCGCACCGGCTCCGGCGGGCGGGTGAACCGGCGGCGCAGGTGCGCGGCCAGCCTCACTCGGCCAGCCCGCCGATCGCCCGCTTGCGCAGCGAGATGGCCTTCTGCTCCAGCTCCATGAGCGAGGAGAACAGGCGCATGTACTCGTCGCCCTGCTCGACGGGGTTCATCCGCTGCAGCCGGCCCTTGATGCCCCCGACCTGCCGGTTGGTGTGCATCTCCTCCAGCCGGGCGAGCACCGCCGCCACGTAGCCGGCGTCGGCCTCCCCCACCGACCGCAGCGGCTCCACCGCCAGCGCGGTGAGCTGGGCGCGGGCGGTCTCCCGGTCGCAGTGCGCGGCCACCTCGTCCAGCCACGCCGGCCCGGTGACCGTGGCCGCCGCCGCGCCCCCGGCCTGCGCCACGGCCGCCGCGACCGCGGCGTGGTCGGGATCGGTGAAGGCGTCCACCGGCACCGCGTCGAACGACGGGCCGGCGACCTCGGGCACCTGCAGCGCGGCCTTCAGCGCCTCCCGCTCGACGGCGAGGGCGGCGTCGTCGGGCGTGCGCCGCGGCGTCCGCGGGCGGCGCGGCGGCGCGGTGTCGCCCCCGGTGACCCGGCGCACCCGCTCGAGCACCTCGGCCTCGTCGGTGTCGCCGATCAGCCCGGCCAGGCGCCGCGCGTACGCCGGGCGCAGCGCGTGGTCCTTGACCTGGGCCAGCAGCGGCGCCGTCCGGTCGAGCGCGGCGACCCGCCCCTCGACGGTGTCGAGGTCGTACTCGGCGAGCGTGGTGCGCAGGACGAACTCGATCAGCGGCGTCCGGCGGGCCACCAGGTCGCGGACGGCGGCGTCACCGTGCGCCTGGCGCAGCTCGCAGGGGTCGCGCCCGTCGGGCTCGACGGCCACGAAGGTCTGCGCGACGAAGCGCTGGTCCTCCTTGAACGTCTTCATCGCGGCGGCCTGGCCCGCGGCGTCGCCGTCGAAGGTGTAGACGACCTCCCCGCGGAACTCGTCCTGGTCCATGAGCAGCCGGCGCAGCACGCTGATGTGCTCGGGCCCGAAGGCGGTGCCGCACGAGGCGACGGCGGTGGTCACGCCGGCCAGGTGGCAGGCCATCACGTCGGTGTAGCCCTCGACGACGACGGCCTGGTGCCTCTTGGCGATGTCGCGCTTGGCCCGCTCGATGCCGTAGAGGACGGTGCTCTTCTTGTACAGCGGCGTCTCGGGGGTGTTGAGGTACTTCGGCCCCGGGTCGTCGTCCATGAGCTTGCGGGCGCCGAAGCCGATCACGTCGCCGGTGATGTCGCGGATCGGCCAGACCAGCCGCCGGTGGAAGCGGTCGATGAGCGTGCCGCGCGAGCTCTCCTTCGCCAGGCCCCCGGTGACCAGCTCCTGCTGGCTGTACCCCTTGCCCCGCAGGTGCCGGGTGAGGGCGTCCCAGCCGGCGGGCGCGAAACCGCAGCCGAAGTCGAGCGCCACCTGCCGGTCGAAGCCGCGGTCGGCGAGGAACTGCCGGGCGGGGGCGGCGTCGGGGCTGCGCAGCTGCTCGGCGTAGAAGGCCGCGGCCTCGGTGTTGGCCGCGACCAGCCGGGCACGCTGGCCGGCCTGCGGGCGGTCGGGCGCCCCGGTCGGCCGGCCGCCGTCGTCCTCGTACTTGAGGTCGATGTTGGCGCGCCCCGCCAGCCGCTCGACGGCCTCGGTGAAGCTCAGGTGGTCGATCTGCTGCACGAAGCTGATGACGTCGCCGCCCGCCCCGCAGCCGAAGCAGTTCCCGGTCAGGACGTTGTCCTCGAGCGTGAAGGCGTGCGTGCCGGGCACCTCCGCGCAGTAGACCTCCTCCACGCGGTCGCTCCACTCGACCGACCGGACGACCCAGCGCTTGCGCTCGTCCTTCTTCCGGTTCCCCAGGATCCGCTCGCGGTGGTGTGTGAGGAGGAAGAAGGAGTCGGGCAGGCCCTTCGTCATGAAGCGGACGTTGTAGATGTCGCTCACGACACCGTCGATGCCGAGCCGGGTCTGCTTGGCGACGCCGTAGGTGCCGATGCCGAGGCGCGTGCACAGCGTGCGGACGTACTCGAGGTCGTCGACGCGCGCCGAGCTGAGGATCGCGTCGCCGTCCTCGACCACGCAGCCGTCGGCTGCGAAGTACCCGGCCAGCCACCCGAGCAGGTAGGACGCGTCCTCGTCGAGTGACGGCCGCTCGTCCTTGAAGTAGGCCGGGAGGCCGTAGTAGCGGGTCCCCCGCTCATCGGACCAACTGCGGCACCCCTCGAAGAAGCCGGCGAGCTCGGCGTCCTTCTCGCCGTAGAGGACCGCGATCGAGCCGGCTCCGGAGCGGGTCCCGTCGCCGTAGACCAGACCACGCGCGATGCCGACCGGGGACGGCCGGGTCGCCGGGTTGAGCACCCGGCTCATCGGGAACGACGCCGACAGCTGGTCACCGGGCCGCAGGTCCCTGGTCAGCTTCTCCCGGCGGTCCTGCCGCAGCCTCCCGGACGGGACGAACCAGCGGTGCTCGTCGGTGGCGAAGAGCTCCTTCTCGCGGCCGTTGCGGGACAGGACGACCCGCATGAGCCGTTGCACGCCGTACGAGCGGAACGGGGCCTCCACCCAGCCGCCGTCCCCGTTGAGGACCCGGACCGTCCGTCCTGCCAGCTCGGCGATCGGGACCACGCCGTCCTCGGTGAGGACCCCGGTCTCCCCCGCCAGGCAGTGGAAGAGGTTCCTCGCCGGGGTGACGTGGAACGACGGCGACTTCTCGTCGTGGAACGGGCACAGGCCCTTGAGGCTGCCGCCCCCGGCGCGCTTGAGCTGCAGGTGCTCGCCGACCACCTCGTCGATCCGGCTGCGCTCGCGCACCAGCGCGATGTCCGCTGCCCGGATGCGTCCCCGGCCGGCCATGGGCCCCCTCCGTCGTGCTGCTCGCCGGGACGCCGGCGGGCGTCCCGCACCGATCATCCCCTCCCGCGACGACGGGGCGGTGACCCGTGTGGACTCAGCTGCTCCCCGCCACGGCCCCGCCGGCGACCGCGGCCCCGATCGCCGCGCCGTACGTGCGCCGCTGCAGCACGAGGACCAGCCACAGCAGGAACACCTGGGCGTCGAGGGGCAGGTCCTCGCCGGCGGTGAGCGTCGGCCGCGGTGACCAGCCGCCCGTCGTCCCGCTCTCGGCGACCGTGCGCTCCCCCGCGGTGAACCGGTAGGTGCCCTGCCACCACGAGGCGGGGGCGACGTCGACGACGGCGCCCTCCAGGTCGGCGCGCCAGGTTCCCCGCCACACCGACACCTGCTCGGCGCGCAGCCGGGCGGCGTCCTCCGGCTCGGTCGCCCAGCGGCCGACGAGCGCGCCCCCCTTCCGCCGCTCGAGGACCCACTGCCGGTCCCCCACGACGGCGGCCGAGCCCTCCTTCCAGAAGTCCGTCGACCGTAGCCGGCCGACCGGCTCCCCGTCGCGCAGGACGGGCACCTCACCCCGCTCCGCGCCGGCGGTCCCGGCCCTCCCCAGCTCCAGCACGCTGCCTCCCGCGGTGTCAGCCGATGCCCGGCGCCCCGGCGACGCTCTCCCCGGTCACGCGGTAGAGCAGGTAGGCGGCGGTCTCCCTGAGGATGTACCGGAACTGAGTGCCGCGCGTCTGCACGGCCGGCCCCTGGCGGGTGGGCGAGCTCTCCGCGGTCATGCCGGCGTCCTCGGCCATCCGCTCCGCGCGCATCGCGTGCCACGGGTCGGTGACCAGGACCGCGCTGGACCACCCGCGCTCCGCGAACGCCGCGCCGACCGCGCGCATGCTCTCCAGCGTGTCCACGCCCTCGGGCACCGCGAGCAGCGCGTCCTCCGGGACGCCGGCGGCCCGCAGGTAGTCGCGGCCGGCCTCGGCCTCGGTGAACTGGTCGCCGGCCGCCTTGCCGCCCACGGTGACGACGACGGGCGCGACGCCGTCCTCCCACAGCGACAGCGCGTGCTCCAGGCGCGCCTCGAAGATCGACGAGGGGACGCCGTTGTACTGCGCCGACCCCAGCACCACGATCGCGTCCGACGCCGGCCGCGCGTCCTGCCGGGCGGTCCACCAGATGGCCACCGCCGTCGACACGACCAGGAGCAGGCCGGCCAGGACGGCCGCGGCGAACACCCGCGTCACCAGCGCCCCGACCCGTGTCACCGGTCGAGGATGACACGGGCCGCGCGACGCCCGTGGCAGCCGGGACAGGCGTGGCGCGGGCTCCGCGGGCGCCCGGGAGCCGCGGCGGCCGGACGCTGTCCCGTCCGCGGGGAGATCAGCCGACCAGCAGGAACCCGATCACGGCGAACAGCACGGTCAGGACGACGACGAGGGTGCCGACGTAGAGGCCGGTCCGGTTCACCGGCGACGGCGGCGGCGGGACGTAGTGCGGGAAGCCGGTGGCCGGCGCGGCGTGCCGGGCGGCGGCCTGCTGCGGCGTGGGCGCGTACTGCGGCTGCGGCGGCAGCTGCACCTGGCCCGGGTACACGACCTGGGTGGCCGCGGCCGGGGCCGGGACGGCGGGGGGCGCGTACGGGGCCGCCGGCGCCTGCGGGGCGGCGGGCGCGTACGGCGCGGGCGGCGGATACGGCTGCGACAACGGGGGTTCCTCTCGAGCGGGCCCGGGCGGTCTCCCCCGGCCGGGCGGCGCACATCGTGGCAGCCCCGGGGCGGGCCCGGAAGGGATCCCGGCGCGGCTCGGAGGTCAGTCGCCGGACGTGGTCCCGCAGACCCGCGGGCCGTCCTCCAGCACCACCAGGAGCGTGCTCTCGCTGCCGTCGTCCCAGCGCACGCCGACCTGCCGGGCGTCCTTGCCGTCGAGCTCGCCGGGCTCGACGCCGGTGACCTCGCCGCCGCTCCCGGCGCCGCCGGCCGGGGCGTAGGCGACGGCCAGCTCCTCGGCGGTGCGGCCCTCGGCGTCGGCGCGGTCGCGCTCGGCCTCGCAGAGCAGGTCGCCGGCGGTCTCGGTGTCGCCGGCGGCGAGGGCGGCGGTGAAGACGCCGACCGCCTCGCGCGCCTGCTCGTCCCCCGACCCCTTGACCAGCGGCAGCGCGACGACCATGCCGACGCCGACGGCGAGGGTGGCGCCGAAGACGGCGAGGATGAGCCCGTTGCGGCGGCGCGGGGTGCCGGTGTGCAGCGCCTCGGGGCCCTCGTCGTAGAGGTACGGGCCGGTCATCCGCCGCTCGTCTCCAGTTCCGCGCCGGCGGGCGGCCGCGGGTCGTCGCGGTCGTCGAGCCAGCCCTCGGGCAGCGCCACCGGGCGGGGGCTGCTGGTGCGCCCGCGGGGGCCGCCGAGCACCGCCGTCGGGTAGGGCTGGTCCTCGATGCGGGCGAGCAGGCCGGCGAGCTCGTCGAGCGAGCTCACCATCGCCAGGGCGCGGCGGACGTCGGAGCCGACCGAGAAGCCCTTGAGGTACCAGGCCACGTGCTTGCGGAAGTCGGTGCAGCCGTGCAGCTCGCCCTGCTCGGCCGACAGCAGCTCGGCGTGCCGGTACATCACCCCGGCGACCTCGCGCAGCGTCGGCAGCGCCCGCCGGGACCCGCCGGCGAAGGCGGCGGCGAGGTCGCCGAACAGCCACGGCCGGCCCAGGCAGCCGCGGCCGATGACGACGCCCGCGCAGCCGGTCTCGGCGACCATCCGCAGCGCGTCGTCGGCCTCCCAGACGTCGCCGTTGCCGAGCACCGGGATGTCGACGGTCTCCACCAGCCGGGCGATCGGCGCCCAGTCGGCGGTGCCGCTGTAGAGCTGGTCGGCGGTGCGCCCGTGCAGGGTGATCGCCGCGGCGCCCTCGTCCTGGGCGATCCGGCCGGCGTCGAGGTAGGTGACGTGGTCGGCGTCGATGCCGATGCGGGTCTTGACCGTGACGGGCACGTCGCGGGCGGCGCGGACGGCGGCGCGCACGATGTCGCGGAACAGCACCCGCCGCCACGGCAGCGCCGAGCCGCCGCCCTTGCGGGTCACCTTGGGCACCGGGCAGCCGAAGTTGAGGTCGACGTGCGCCGGGCGGGTGCCGGCCACCTCCTCGTCGACGAGCATCTCGACCGCGCGCCCGACGGTGGCCGGGTCGACGCCGTAGAGCTGCACGGAGAAGCCGGCCGCCGCCTCCTCGGGCGTGGCCCGGATCATCCGCAGCGTCTTCTCGTTGCGCTCCACGAGCGCCCGCGTGGTGATCATCTCGCACACGTAGAGGCCGGCGCCGAACTCGCGGCACAGCGTGCGGAACGCGGGGTTGGTGATGCCGGCCATCGGCGCGAGCACGACGGCGGGGTCGACGGTCAGCGGCCCCAGCCGCAGCGGGGCGACCGCCGGCGCCAGGGTGCTCGTCACGCCGTCCAGGGTAGGTGGCGGCGCCCGGTGGCCGGGGTCACCCGGGCGGGCCTCGCCGCACCGGAGCCGCCGCCACGCGTGCGGGCGGCCGTGCTGGGCACTGCCGGGGGACCACCCCGACCGCCAGGAGGACTCATGAGGATCACCGCCGCCGTCGTCGAGGAGCTGCACGGCCCGTTCGTCGTCCGGGAGGTCGAGATCGACGAGCCCGGTCCCGGCGACGTGCTCGTCGAGGTGGCCGGCACCGGCTTCTGCCACACCGACGGCATCGCGCGCGACGGCGACCTGCCCTTCCCGCTGCCCGGGGTGCTCGGCCACGAGGGCGCCGGCACCGTCGTCGCGGTCGGCGAGGGGGTGACCGGCGTGCGGGAGGGGCAGGCCGTCGTCCTGGGCTGGCCGTCCTGCGGCGCGTGCCGCAACTGCCAGGCCGGTCAGCCGCGCTACTGCCTGCGGATGGGCGAGCTCGTCGGCGGCGGGCACCGCCTCGACGGCGCCTCCGCCCTGCGCACGACGGACGGCGCCCCGCTGTCGAGCCACTTCTTCGGGCAGTCGTCGTTCGCGACGCACGCGATGACCACCGCGTCCTCGCTCGTGCCGGTGCCCGAGGGCCTGCCGGTCGAGATCGCCGGGCCGCTCGCCTGCGGCCTGGCCACCGGCGCGGGCGCGGTGCTCAACACCGTCCGCCCGGAGCCCGGCACGTCGATCGTCGTGTACGGCGTCGGGACGGTGGGGCTGGCCGCGGTCATGGCGGCCCGCAACTCGGCCGCCACGACGATCATCGCCGTCGACCGGCACGCCTCCCGGCTGCGGCTGGCGAGCGAGCTCGGGGCCACGCACACCGTCGACGCCACCGACACCGACGCCGTGCAGGCGGTCACCGACATCTGCGGCGGGCCGGCCGACGCCGCGCTGGAGTGCACCGGCGTGCTGCCGGTCGTCCGGCAGGCCATCGACTCGGTCGGCATGCTCGGCACCGCCGTCCTCATCGGCGGCGCGCCCGCGGGCGCGGAGTTCACCGCCGACCACCTGACGACGCTGTGGGGCAAGACGATCCGCGGGACGCTCGGCGGCAGCGGCCACGGCCAGGCGCTGATCGCCGCGCTCATGGACCTGCACCTCCAGGGCCGCTTCCCCTTCGACCGGCTCGTCGAGTCCTTCGCGCTCGAGCGCATCGAGGACGCCGCCGAGGCCTCCTACAGCGGCGAGGTGGTCAAGCCGGTCATCCGCATGGGCGGCTGAGGAGCGGCTCAGGTTCGGGGGACGGCGCGTCCGGGCAGGGGGGCGTCCCCCACACGGTCCAGGAGGGTGCTCGTGCGCAGGTCGTCCCCCGCCCCGCCGGCGGCCGGCGGTGCGCCGGTCCCCGGCGTCACGAGGATCGCGGTGCTGCGCGCCAACTTCCTCGGCGACCTGGTGCTCACGCTGCCGGCGCTCGAGGCGCTGCGGGCGGCCTATCCGGACGCGGAGGTCACCTACCTGGGCGCGCCGTGGCACCCGGGCCTGCTGGAGGGTCGGCCGGGGCCGTGGGACCGCGTGGTCGTCGTCCCGCCGTGGCCGGGCGTGCGCGACGAGCCGGGCGCCGACCGCGGGAGCCTCGCCGTCCGCCGCTTCCTCGCCGAGCAGCGCGCGGAGGGCTACGACCTCGCGCTGCAGCTGCACGGCGGGGGCGGCAACTCCAACCCGCTGGTCGCCGCGCTCGGCGCCCGGGTGACCGCCGGCGCCCGCGACACCGGCGCCCCGCCGCTGGACCGCTGGCTGCCCTACGCGCACGACCAGCACGAGGTGCTGCGCTGCCTGGACGTGGTGGGCCTGGTCGGCGCCGCGCCGGTCACCCTGGAGCCGCGGCTGGCGCTCACCCCGGGCGACGCTGCCGCGGCCGCCGCCGTGCTGCCGGCCGGGCCCGCGCCGCTGGTGGTTCTGCACGCCGGCGCCCAGGACCCGCGCCGCCGCTGGCCGCCCGGCTGCTTCGCCGCCCTCGCCGACGCGCTCACCGACGCCGGCGCGCGCGTCGTCCTCGTCGGTTCCGGCGACGACGACCGGCGGGCGGCCGACGCGATCCGCGCGGCGTCGTCGGCCCCGCTGCTCGACCTCGTCGGCGCCCTCTCGCTGCCGGCGCTCGCGGGCGTGCTGGCCCGCTGCCGGCTCGTGGTGGCCAACGACTCCGGCCCGAGGCACCTCGCCGCGGCGGTGGGGACCGCGACCGTGGGCGTGTTCCTCGAGCGGAACCTGCTCAACGCCGGCCCGCTCACCCGGGCCCGGCACCGGGTCGCCGTCTCGGCCCGCACCGACTGCCCGGTCTGCGGCACCGACCAGCGCGTCACCCGCTGCGGGCACGACCGGTCACTGGTGGCCGGCGTGTCCCTGGAGACGGTGCGGGCCGCCGCCCTCGATCTCCTCGAGGACGACGGCCCGGCGGTGTCCGGCCCGGTTCAGCAGCCGGGCAGGCGGGCGGCCAGGTAGGACTCCACCTGCGCCAGCCCGATCCGCTCCTGGCTCATCGAGTCGCGCTCGCGCACCGTCACCGCGTCGTCGGTGAGGGTGTCGAAGTCGACGGTGAGGCAGAACGGCGTGCCGATCTCGTCCTGGCGGCGGTAGCGGCGGCCGATCGCGCCGGCGTCGTCGAAGTCGACGTTCCAGTTGCGGCGCAGCGTGGCGGCCAGGTCCCGGGCCTTGGGCGAGAGGTCGGCGTTGCGCGACAGCGGCAGCACGGCGGCCTTCACCGGCGACAGGCGCGGGTCGAGCTTGAGCACCGTGCGGGTGTCGACGCCGCCCTTGGCGTTGGGCGCCTCGTCCTCGGTGTAGGCCTCGACGAGGAACGCCATGAGCGACCGGGTGAGCCCGGCCGCCGGCTCGATGACGTACGGCGTCCAGCGGGTGTTGCTCGCCTGGTCGAAGTAGGACAGGTCCACGCCCGAGTGCTGCGAGTGGGTGGACAGGTCGAAGTCGGTGCGGTTGGCGATGCCCTCGAGCTCGCCCCACTCCGAACCCTGGAAGCCGAAGCGGTACTCGATGTCGACGGTGCGCTTGGAGTAGTGGCTGAGCTTCTCCTGCGGGTGCTCGAAGTGCCGCAGGTTGTCCGGCGCGATACCGAGGTCGGTGTACCAGCGGGTCCGCTCGTCGATCCAGTACTGGTGCCACTCCTCGTCGCTGCCCGGCTCGACGAAGAACTCCATCTCCATCTGCTCGAACTCGCGGGTGCGGAAGATGAAGTTGCCCGGCGTGATCTCGTTGCGGAACGACTTGCCGATCTGGCCGATGCCGAACGGCGGCTTCTTGCGCGCGGCGCCCATGACGTTGGCGAAGTTCACGAAGATGCCCTGCGCGGTCTCCGGGCGCAGGTAGTGCAGCCCCGACTCGTCCTCGACCGGGCCGAGGTACGTCTTCAGCATCATGTTGAAGTCGCGCGGCTCGGTCCACTGGCCGGTGACGCCGCAGTTCGGGCAGGTGATCTCGGCCAGGCCGTTCTCCGGCAGCCGGCCCTTCTTCTCCTCGAAGGCCTCCTCGAGGTGGTCGGCCCGGAACCGCTTGTGGCAGTTCTGGCACTCGGTCAGCGGGTCGGTGAAGACGCCGACGTGACCGGAGGCCACCCAGGTCTGGCGCGGCAGGATCACCGAGGAGTCCAGGCCGACGATGTCGTCGCGGCTCTGCACGACGGTGCGCCACCACTGGCGCTTGATGTTCTCCTTGAGCTCGACGCCCAGGGGCCCGTAGTCCCAGGCGGAGCGGGTGCCGCCGTAGATCTCGCCGGAGGGGAAGACGAACCCCCGGCGCTTGCAGAGGTTGACCACCTTGTCGAGGCGGGCGGGGTCGTGTGTGGTGCTGGCGCTCACGGGCGGGGTGCTCCATCCGGCTGGCGGTCGGCGGTCGACCCGCCAACGGTAGTCGCCGCCGGTCGCCCGCCCGCCGCCGGTCAGGGCCGGGTGTACCCGCAGACGGTCGGGCCGCCCTCGTCGGCGACGGTGACCACGAACGTGGTCTGGCTGCCGGTGTCGAGGGTGACGTCGAAGGTGACCTCGTCGACATCGCCGGCGGGCGCCGCGTCGGTCGCGGTGCCCTCGGTGATCTGGCCGCCGAGGAACGCGTCGAAGTCGGCGAGCAGGGCGTCCGCGTCGGCGAACTGGGCCCGCCCGTCGCCGCACAGGCCCTCGTAGGCGGCCGCGCCGTCGCGGTCGACGACCGACTGCACCCACGACGCCGCGAACTCCGGGCTGGCGGGGACGTTGAGCTCCCCTCCCCCGGTGCCGCCCCCTCCGGGCGTGGGGGTGGACGCCCCGCCGCCGAAGCCGCCCTCGTCGCCCGGCTCCGCCGACGACGACGGGGCAGACGACGAGCCCGGGGACGACGAGGACGACGGGGACGAGGACGCGGTCGACGACGGCGCGGCGACCGGCGCCTCGTCGTCGCGGCCGAGCAGGAGGAACAGCAGGACACCGCCGCCGACGAGCAGGACGGCGAGGGTGGCCAGCGCGGCGATCAGCGGGCCGCGGCCGCGCTTCCGCGGCGGCGGCGCCGGGTAGCCGTACCCGCCCTGCCCGGGCGCCCCGTACCCCGGCTGGCCGGGGCCGCCCCAGGGCGGCTGCTGCCCGTACCCGGGCCCGCCGTACGGCGGCTGCTGCGGGGGCTGCTGGCCGTAGGGCGACTGCTGCCCGTAGGGCGGCTGCCCGTACGGCGGCTGCTGCCCGTACGGCGGCGGCTGCTGCGGTACCGGGCCGCCGAGGCGCAGGGTGGGGTCGCGCTGGTCGGGCGGGCCGCCGGCGAGCCGGTCGGTGGGCTGGTCCGGCGGCACCGGCGGCACCGGCGGGCGGCCCGCGGGCGGCGGCGGGGGGAGGCGCACCTCGCGGGTGCGGTCCGGCGGTGTCCCGTCCTGCGGCGGCTGGGTCATCGCGCCCGTCCTCCCTGCTGGTGCTGTCCGACGCAGGCTACGCACCCGGACGCGGGCGGGCGCGGCGGTTCACCCGGGCGGCAGGAAGGCGCCGGGCTCGTCGACGGCGTGCACCCAGACCGGCGCCCCGGCGATCTTCACCTCGGCGGCCGACAGCGCGCGGCGGTAGGAGCCGACGCCGTCCCAGCGGGTCACCAGCGCCCAGAGGCCCGGGTCGTCGGCGCAGCGGCCGGCCTCGCCACCGAGCCAGCCGGGCCGGGCCGCCAGGGCGGCGAGCAGCCGGTCGAGGTCGGCGGGCAGGCCGGCCGCCGCCTCCGGGGACACCCGCAACCGGGTCACCGCGAACACCGGCCCATCGTGCCCGGGCCGGTGTCCGCGGTGCCGGTCGGGAGCGGGTCAGTAGAAGTCGCAGACCGTCAGGGTCTGGTCCACCCACAGCTCGACGACCTGGGTGCCGCCGCTCTCCAGCGTCAGCTCGAAGGTGGCGACGTCGACGGCGTTGGCGGCGTCGTGCTCGAGGGCGACCAGGGTGCCCGCGGTGATGCCCTCGCCGCCGAGGGTCTGCGTGTAGAAGTAGTAGGTCAGGTACTCGTCGGGGGTGTAGTCGGTGCCCGCCGAGCCGGCGATCGCCGCGGCCTGCAGCGTCGAGCAGGACAGGTCGAAGACCGTGGCGGTGTCGAGGTCGTAGACGGCCTGCACCCAGGCCAGCGCGACGTCGCCGGAGCCGGGGATCTCGCTGGTGTCGGCGCCCCCGCCGGTCTGCTCGGTCATGCCGCCGCCGGAGCCGGTGCCGGAACCGCTGCCGGACCCGGTCCCCGAGCCGCTGCCGGAGCCGCCGCCGGAGCCGCCGCCGCCCGGGGAGCCGGCCCCGCCGGGGACCTCCACCGGACCGCCCATCTCCATGCCGGAGCCGCCCTCGGACCCCGAGCCGCTCTCGGACCCGCTCTCCGGCGCGCTCTCGGACGCCGGCGCGCTCGTGGTGGCCGACGCGGCCTGCGTCCCGTCGTCGTCGCGGCCGAGCAGGAGGAACAGCAGGACGCCGACGCCGGCCGCCACCACGACGACGGCCGTGATGACCCACGGCAGCACGCTGTTCCTCCGCGGCGGCTGCCCGTACCCGCCGGGGCCGCCCGGGCCGGGGCCGTACTGCCCGGGGGCGCCGTACGGGCCGGGCGCTCCGTACTGCCCGGGGGCGCCGTACTGGCCGGGTGCGCCGTACTGGCCGGGCGGCGCGGAGGGGGCGGGGGCGCCGTAGGGGCCGGGGGGCTGGGACATCGTGGGGTTCCGTTCCGGGAGGGAGCGGGCCCGAGGGCCCGGGGAGCGGGAGCAAGCTAGTGACGACCCGGCGTCCCGGCCACGGGTTCGCGCGCGCCTCGGGTCACGTCCCGGTCACGGATCGGAGCGGACACCTCCCCGCGGCGTCGGCGCTGGTCGGGTCCGGTCGGCGTCCCTACACTCCGCCGACGACCCGCACGCGCCGCCCGGGACCCGTGGGCGCCGGCGCAGCGGCACACGGAGGACGACCGGTGGAGTTGCAACAGTTCGGCCCGTATCGCATCGAGTCGCTGCTCGGCCGCGGCGGGATGGGCGAGGTCTACCGCGCCTTCGACACCGAGCACGACCGCACGGTCGCGCTCAAGGTGCTCAGCGAGCACCTGGCCGCCGACAGCGGCTACCGCGAGCGGTTCCGGCGCGAGGCGCACCTGGCCGCCCGCCTGAACGAGCCGCACATCGTGCCGATCCACCGCTACGGTGAGATCGACGGGCGGCTGTTCCTCGACATGCGCCTGGTGCCCGGCCGCGACGTCGCCGCCGCGCTGGCCGAGGACGGGCCGATGAGCCCCGAGCGCGCCGTGTCGATCGTCGGCCAGACCGCCCGGGCGCTCGACGCCGCGCACGCCGACGGCCTGGTGCACCGCGACGTCAAGCCGTCCAACGTGCTGCTCAGCGGCAGCGCCGACGACGAGTTCGTCTACCTCGTCGACTTCGGCATCGCGCGCTCCACCAGCGACGGGCAGGGCCCGGCGCTCACGCAGACCGGCGCGGCGCTCGGGTCGTTCGACTACATGGCGCCCGAGCGGTTCCTCGAGAAGCCGATCGACCGGCGGGTCGACGTCTACGCGCTGGCGTGCGTGCTCTTCGAGTGCCTCACCGGCCGCCGCCCCTTCACCGGCGACGGCCTGGCCACGCTCATGTACGCGCACCTGAACACGACGCCGGTCGCGCCCTCGCAGTTGCGCCCCGACCTGCCCCGCGCGCTCGACGACGTCGTGCAGAAGGGCCTGGCCAAGGAGCCCGACGAGCGGTACGCGACCTGCGGCGAGCTCGCCGCGGCCGCACGGGCCGCGCTGACCTCGGCCGGCGTCACCCCGCGCGCCGAGGCCGCGCCGCCGACGTCGGTGTCCCCGCTGTTCCGGCCGCAGACGGTCGGCTTCTCCAACCCCGGCCCGCCCGGCGGCTACGGCCCGCCGTCGAACCCGGGCGGGTACGGCCCGCCGTCGAGTCCCGGCGTGCCCGCGGCCTACGGCCCGCCGTCCCAGCCCGGGCCCCCCGGCTACCGGCCGCCGTCGCACCCCGGCGCGCCCGGGTACGGGCCGCCGTCGAACCCCGGCCCGCCGGCCGGCTTCGTGGCGCCCCCGCCCGGTGGCTTCCGCCCGCCGACGGGACCGGTCCCCCCGCACGGCGGCGGCGCGACGCCGTCGGGCCAGAAGCAGCCCAACCGCATCCCGCTGGTGCTGGCCGGCCTGGCGGTGCTGCTGGTCCTGGTGGTCGTGGGCGTGATCGCGCTGACCAGCGGCTCCGGAGGTGGCGGCGACGTCGCCGACGACTCGTCGTCCTCGTCCTCCTCCTCGTCGTCGTCCGGCGACACGGGCGGCGGCTCGACCGGGGACCCCGCCTCCCCCGAGGAGCAGCTGCGCGCCGCCCTGCCGGCCGGCTTCGACGCGGCGTCGTGCACCACCGAGCCGCTGGTGGGCGACGGCGACCTCGCCGCGCTCCGATGCGGCCCGGCTACCTCCCAGCCCGGACCGCAGGTCGCCTTCTTCTACCTGTACGAGGACGCGGCCGCCGTCGACGCGGTCTTCCTGTCCGACGTCGCCGACGTCGGCCTCGCACCGCTGACCGGCGAGAACGGCTGCCCCGGCACCCAGGGCCACCAGCCCTACCGCGACGGCGACGGCCAGCAGGCCGGCCGCGTCGCCTGCTGGGTGGACACCGAGGGCGACGCGAACGTGGCCTGGACGCAGGACGACGTCGGCGGCGAGGCCGTGGTGTCCATCCCCGGCGGCGGCGAGACCGGGCTGGCCGACCTGTACGCCTGGTGGCGGATGGGCGAGCAGAGCGACTTCCAGACGCCCTGACGGACGCCCCGCGGCCCCGCACGACGACGGGCCCCGCTCCTCCGGCCGGAGGAGCGGGGCCCGTCGTCGTGCGGGGCGGTCAGGCGGTGGCGGTCGCGGCCAGCCGGTCGAGGCGCTCGGCCACCTGCAGCGCGGTGACCGGCCGCTGCCCGACCGGGGCGAGGCAGGCCGACACCAGGGCGGCCTCGTCGTCGGTCAGGCCGGGGCTGATCGCCGGCTCGGCGCTCATCACCCGGCGGATGGCCAGCAGCGGCTCGCCGTCGGGCAGCTCGCCGTACAGGCCGGTGCCGGTGAGCGCCCGGTTCAGCGTGGCGCCGAGCGCGAAGACCTCCGTGGCGCGGGAGGGCCGGTCGCCGCGCAGCAGCGCCGGGTCGAGGTACTCGACCGAGGCGGCGCTGGCCATGCCGGTGAGCGTGACGCCGGGTGCCAGGTAGCGGGCCAGGCCCAGGTCGGAGAGCTTGCCGCCGTCCTCGGTGAGCAGGATGTTGGCCGGCTTGATGTCGCCGTGGGTGAGGCCGGCCTCGTGCAGCGCGTGCGCGGCGTGCGCGGCGTGCGCCACCGCGCGCAGCACCTCGCCGCGGCTGAGCGGCCGGGCCGGGGCGGCGAGGCTGCCGAGCGGGCAGTACTCCATCGCGTACAGGAAGCTGTCCTGCAGGACGGCGTCGTACACCTTGACCAGGTAGGGCGAGGCCACCTGGGCGAAGGCCCGCAGCTCGCGGACACCCCGCTCGTAGGCCTGCTCGCTGTGCGTCCCCGTGAAGACCTTCACCGCCACGTACTCGTCGGGCAGGCCGAGCCGCGCCGGCGGCCGCGCGAGGTAGAAGCGGCCGTTGTTGCCCTCCCCGAGCACCCGGACCACCTGGTAGTCCGCGATGGTGGCGGGCGCCGCGCCCACCAGGCCGACGGCATCCATCCTGAGTCCTCCTGAAGCTGCTGTTCCCCCCGGGGCGGCCCGGGACGCCGCCGGTGCGGCAGCGCGACAGTGTGCCCCGCCGCCCGCCGTCCGGGAACCCCGATCGGCCCCGTCGGACGCCGCGCACGGAGGGGTCCCGCGTGGCGCGGAGCGCCGATACAGTCCGCGCCCGGTGCGGTGCCGTGACCGGCACGCACCCCATCCCCCGCGCTGTCCCGCGCGGCTCGCGACGACCCCGGAGACCCAGTGGAAGCGCACTCCGTCGCGGAGATCACGGCCTACGTGTTCCTCGACCTCGCCGTGATCATCGTGATCGCCCGCCTCATGGGACGGCTGGCGGTGATGCTCGGCCAGCCCGCGGTCATGGGCGAGATCGTGGCCGGCATCCTGCTCGGCCCGACGCTGCTCGGCGCCCTCCCGGGCGACCTGGACACCGCGCTCTTCCCGCCCGACGTGCGCCCGTTCCTCAACGTGCTGGCGCAGCTGGGCCTGGTGCTGTTCATGTTCCTGGTCGGCCTCGAGGTCGACCTGTCGTTCATCCGCGGCCGCGAGCGCATCGCCGTCTCGGTGTCGGTCGCCTCGATCGTCCTGCCGTTCGCGCTCGGCGTGCTGCTGGCCACCTACCTGCACGAGGCGCACGACGTCTTCACCGCCGACGACGGCGCCACGTCGACGATCTCCTTCGTCGGCTTCGCGCTGTTCATGGGCGTGGCCATGTCGATCACGGCGTTCCCGGTCCTGGCCCGGATCCTCGCCGAGCGGCAGATGCACCGGATCCCCACGGGCGTGCTGGCGCTCGCGTGCGCCGCCGTCGACGACGTCCTGGCCTGGGCGCTGCTGGCGGTCGTCGTCGCGGTCGTGTCGGCCGGGTCCTTCAGCGGGGTGCTGCTGATCCTGCTCTGGTCGGTCGTCTTCGCGCTGGTGATGTTCCTGGTCGTCAAGCCGCTGCTCAAGCAGCTGGTCACCCGGTACGAGCGCCTGGGCCGGCTGACGCCGGAGATGCTGGCCCTCGTGCTCGTCGGCATCCTCGGCAGCGCCTGGGTGACCGAGGAGATCGGCATCCACTTCATCTTCGGCGCCTTCGTGTTCGGCGTCGTCATGCCGCGTCAGGGCGCCGGCGCGCTGAACCACGAGATCATCGACCGGCTCGAGCAGGTGAGCGTCCTGCTGCTCCTGCCCGTCTTCTTCGTGGTCACCGGCCTCAACGTCGACGTCGGCGCGATCGACCTGACCGGCGTCGGCGAGCTCGGGCTGATCCTGCTCGTGGCGATCTCCGGCAAGTTCGTCGGCGCGTTCACCGCCGCCCGCGCGCAGCGGGTGCCCCGCCGGCAGGCCACGGCGCTCGGCGTCCTCATGAACACCCGCGGACTGACCGAGCTGGTCATCCTGAACCTGGGCCGCGAGAACGGCGTGCTCGACGACACCATGTTCACGCTGATGGTGATCATGGCGATCGTCACCACGGTGATGACCTCGCCGCTGCTCAACCTCGTCTACCCGAAGCGGGTCCTCGCCCGGGACATCGCCGCGGCCGAGCGCGCCGCCATGGGGCTGACCGACGCCTACACGGTGGTGGTCGTCGTCGACGACCCGGTGCGCGACGCCGGGCTGGTCGACCTCGCCTGCGACCTGGCCGGCCGGGAGCGTCCGGCGCAGGTGGTGCTCACCCGGGTGGTGCGTCGCTCCCGACCCAAGCCGGAGGTCTCCAGCGGCCTGGGGGCCGACCTCGCGCTCATGGCGACCGTGGCCGGCGAGCTCCGGGCGCTGGCCCGGCGGGTGGAGGAGCGGGGCATGCAGGCCTCGGTGGCCTCCCGCTTCAGCGAGGACCCCTGGGCGGAGGTCACCGACCTCGCCGGCAGCAGCGAGGCCGACGTCGTCCTCGTGCGCAGCGGCTGGGGCATCGCCGAGGGCGCCCTCGCCGACGGGCAGGCGGGCACCCCGTGGCCGGCGTCCCTGCACGGGTCGGTGGTCACGGTGTCCGGCGAGCTCGGCGAGCCGGGCCTGGCCCCGCGCGGCGCGGTGGCGGTCGTGCAGGACGGCGGCGCCGACGGCCGGGCCGCGCTCCGGCTGGCCGCGCACGCGGCGCTCGGCCGGTCGGCGCCGCTGCAGCTGCGCGCCGGTGAGGGCCGCCGCGGGCTGCGCCGCGGGGTGGCCGACTCGCTGCGCAAGGCGGGGGTGACCGTCGAGCCGGAGAGCACGGCGCTGCCCTCCCTGCTGGTCGCCCCGGCGGATGCCGGCACGGTGCCGCCCGCCGACGACCTGACGCCGATCCTGCTGGTGCACGCCGGCACGGCCGACGCCGACCGCGACATGGACGAGACGCTGGCCGGGATCGCCGCCGGCAGTGCGGCCCGGCCCGGGACCGTCTGAGCGCCGGTCCTCCCCGTGGTGGAGCCCGCGTCCCGTGCGAGGGGACGCGGGCTCCGTCGTCTCCGGGCACCTCTCCCCCGCGGCGGCTCGTGCTCTGCCCCGCCTCCGTGGGCAGGGCACGAGCCCGTCCGGGGCACGCCCTCGTGCTCTGCCCCGCCGTGGTGGGCAGAGCACGACCCAGCTCCGGAGGTCAGGTGCCTCCTCCCGGCGGGTCGTGCTCTGCACGCCCCCGCGTGCAGAGCACGACGGTGCGCCGGAGGGGCTGCGGTCGGGGGGCGGTCGGAGGGGACGCGGCCGGACGGGACGGGGACCTCCGGGGACGCGACGGCGCCCGCCTCCCCGGAGGGAGACGGGCGCCGGAGGTGCCGGAGGCGGTGCCCCGCGGTCAGAAGCCGCCGTGCGGGGACTCGAACGCGAACTGGCGGCCACCCATCCGCACGGCCATGCCGGGGGTGAGCCGCACCGGCTGGTGCGGCACCAGCGACGACCAGCCCGGCGCCCCGCGCGGGGCGACCAGGGTGCCGTTGGCCGAGCCGGTGTCGAGCAGCAGCACGTCCCAGCCCTCGAGCCGGATCTCCGCGTGGTGCCGGCTGACCCCGCCGGTGTGGTCGACGACGAGCAGCGGCCGCAGCAGCCCGGACGCCACCCGCTCGTCGGTCTCGGGCTCCCGGCCGAGCAGGTAGTCCATGTCCAGGCTGACGGTGGCGCCGTCGTCGAAGACCAGCAGCCCGAGCGGCGGGCGCACGCCCTCGATCAGGACGGCGGTCTGCTGCGTGGTGCGGATGCCGCAGAGCGCGCAGAAACCGGCGCGGGGGTCGTTGAGGTGCCCGTTCTTGCAGAGGATCCCCTTGACCGTGGCGCGGCCGTCGTCGGGCTCCTCCGCGCCGGCCGAGGCGGGCTCCGCGCCCGGCGTCGGCAGCGGCTCGCGGGGAGGCTCCGCCTCGGCGGGCCCGCCGAACAGCAGCGTCGACTTCTTCGGTGCCGGCAGCTCCACGACCGGCGCCGGCGGCTCGGCGGCGACCGGGGCGGCGTGCCCGTGGTCGTGACCGGCATGGTCGTGACCGGCATGGTCGTGACCGGCATGGTCGTGACCGGCGTGGTCGTGGTCCGCGTGCGCGGGTGCGGGACCGGCGGCGGGCTCCTCCGCGGGCGGCGGAGGCGGCGGCGGCGTCGAGCCCGCCGGGGTGCGCGCCGGCCGCGGCGGGACGAGCGGCAGGCCCGGCTTCGCGGCGTGCGGCGCGGGCAGGCGCACCATCGTCGTGCCCGACGGCGGCGGCGCGGGGGCCGCCGACGGGGCGGGCGCGGGCGAGAGCACCGCGGCCGCGCCCGGGACCGCGCCGGCCTCGAGGTCGGCCAGCGGGTGCGGCGCGGAGTCGGCCGGCGACCCGGCCGACAGGTGCAGCGCCGCGGGCGGCCAGGTGACGAAGCGGTCGAGCACGAGGGTGCCGTTGTCGAGCTTCTCCCCCTGCGCCGGCGTCAGCCGCAGGCCCAGGTCGGGCACCTCGGCGGTGCCGCCGCCGGCCAGCACGAGCGCCAGCCCGTCCTCGGTCGCGGCGGCCACGGCGAACGACGGCGGCTCGGCGACCGTGCCGAGCCAGCTGCGCAGCTCCTCGTGCAGCCGGGTGCCGGGAGCCCGGCTGCCGGCCGCCGAGACGCGGCGGCACAGCTGCACGAGCTCCCCGACGACGGCGTCTCCGGCCGGGGCGGCCGCCGGCGGCGCCGGGACGGGCGCCGGTCCCCAGCCGACCAACGCCGGCCGGGCGGGCGCCGGGGCGGCACCGGCCGGCCGGGGGGTCACGCCGACGACGAGCAGCACACCGGGGACCCGGACGACGAGGTCGGGGCCGGGGGCGACCCGGACGGCGACCTGGTCGAAGGGCGGCACCGTGGCAGGCGCCCCGCTGGTGCCGGTGAGCGGTGGGGTCGGAGCCGACATCAGATGAGCCTCCCACCGTTGATCCGCCAGTGGATGAAGGGGACGCGCATCGGGCCGTTGGCCACCAGCCACACGATCAGCCAGGTGCTGGCGAAGTGGATGACGAACGCGGCGCCGGGCAGCGAGCCGATCCAGGTGACCCCGCCGGCGAAGAGGAACCACACCAGCAGGCCCTCGGGGATGCCGGTGAGCAGGCCGAACAGGGTCGGCCAGTCCTTCTCCCACCGGAACTGCTGGATGCCGTGGTAGACGAACTCCCACAGCACGCCGAGCACGAGGGTGACCACCAGGACGGAGAAGGTGGCGCCGTAGGACGCGGCGAGCGTCGTCCCGGTCGGCAGGACGGGGGTGATGAGCAGGGTCCAGATCGAACCGACCACGGCCAGCAGGAAGACCCTGGTCTGGATGCGGCCGTTCAGGGTGGGCAGCACGGTTGTCTCTCTCGGTCGTCGCGGGTGTCGGGGTCGGGCCGGTCAGATCTGCTTGTTGCGGACCCACTTCCACCACTGGCTGGTCGACCGGCCGGGGCCGAGCTTCTGCGCGAAGCCCGCCCGGATGAGGTCGTCGGCGATCTCCTGGGCGGCGATCTGCAGGCCGAAGAAGGTGTCGACGCCGGGGAACGGGCCGCCCAGGGTGGCGCTGCCGGAGGCGTACATCTTGCCGCCGTTGCGGGTGCCGGTGACCTCGAAGTCGCGCTGCACGTCGAGCCGGCCGACCGGGTTGCGCTGTGCGTTGGAGTGGTCGAGCAGGTCGGCCAGCAGCCGGTGCTCGCGGATGTCGGCCTCGAGGCCGGTGCAGTCGATGACGGCGTCGAAGGTGCCCACGTGGCGGCCCTGGTCGGGCGTGGTGACGGTGACCTCGACCAGGTCGCCGACGGGCTCCATCTCGTCGATCTTGCCGATCATGACCCGGTACCAGCCCTCGGCGCGCCCGCGCCGCAGCTGCTCCTGCCAGTCCCGCCGGACGGGCGTGTTGGTGCCGCCCATCTCCTCGTACAGGCGCTTGCGCTCGGCGCCCTCGCTGTTGCGGACCTGCTGCTTGAGCTGCCCGCCCCACACCGACTTCGGGTAGTTGAAGCCCTGGTAGGCCCAGCCGTCGGCGCCCTTGCGGCGCTTGAGGATGCCGGTGCCGTGCGGCTTGTCCACGTAGGTGCGGAACAGGTGGACGATCTGGGTCTGCAGGCCGCGGGCGTCGCGGTCGTCGATGAGCCGCTGCAGCACGCGCGAGGCGACGATGCCGCCGCCGCGGATGAGGATCGTGCCGGGGCGCTGGTGCAGCCGCTCGTACACGTGCTCGTGCCGCTCGTAGGCGTTGACCACCTTCGAGTAGTCGTTGTGCTCGGTGCGGTAGCGCTGCAGGTCGGGGAGGAACTTCAGGCCCGGGTAGCCGACGGCGATGTGCACCCACTGGCTGCGGTAGGCGATCCGGCGGGTCGGCGTCGCGCCCTCCGGCGGGGTGAGGATGGTGAAGTACCCGCCGCCCGCGCGGCGCCGGACCATCCGGACCTGGCCGTGCACGACCATCTCCGGGTACCGGATCCGGTGCATCTCCTTCTCCATCGACTCGAACGCGTGGCCGGCCTTCGGCGTGTAGTAGTTCGCGAAGATCGGCTCGACCAGCACGTTCCAGGCCTGCTTGACGTTGCCCTGCAGCGCCTCGCGGATGGCATAGCTCGGGAAGCCCCAGATGTTGTCGGGGCACGACGAGGAGTCCGACCGCAGCCGCTCCCCGCGGGGGATCTGCGACACCGTCGTCAGGTACTCGTAGCTCTCCCACGGGGTGCGCAGCGGGGTGAGCACCCGCATCGCGCTCGTGGGGACGCCGCAGATGCGCAGGTAGTCGACGGTGACGAAGGAGCCGATGCCGCCGCCGACGGTCACGAACGGGACGTCGACGATCGGGATGCCGGCCTCGGCCAGCATCTGGTCGGTCCAGACGTCGGTGGCGACGAGGGCGTCGGTGAGGTCGCCCGGCTGCGCCGGGGCGGGGGCGTGCTGGGGGGAGATGGTGCGCTCGCTCACGGGGGGTTCTTCCGTCCTCTGTGGGGAGCCGCCACTGTCGGGGCGACCTCGCGGGACTGTCAACGGATTCCGGCGCGGGTCCTGCGACCTGTCGCCGCAGGTCCCGGCGGCGTCCGCGGCGGTCCCGCGCAGGCACCCGCCGCCTACACTCCGCGACGTCCGTCGTGGCCGGCCCGGGGCCCGCCACCGCCGCGGGAGGCCAGGGTGGAACAGCGCCAGTTCGGTCCCTACCGGCTCGAGGAGCTCATCGGCCGGGGTGGCATGGGCGAGGTCTACCGGGCCTTCGACACCGAGCACCAGCGGACCGTGGCGCTCAAGGTGCTCACCGAGAGCCTGGCCGCCGACCGCGCCTACCGCGAGCGCTTCCGCCGCGAGGCGCACGCCGCGGCCCGGCTGTCCGAGCCGCACGTGGTGCCCATCCACCGGTACGGCGAGTTCGACGGGCGGCTGTTCCTCGACATGCGCCTGGTCCGCGGCCGCGACCTCGCCACCGTGCTCACCGAGGAGGGCCCGCTCGCGCCGGCCCGCGCCGTGTCCGTCGTCGGGCAGGTGGCGCACGCGCTCGACGCCGCGCACGCCGAGGGCCTGGTGCACCGCGACGTGAAGCCGAGCAACGTGCTCGTGTGCTCCACCTCCGGCGAGCCGGCCGAGGACGACGACGAGTTCGTCTACCTCGTCGACTTCGGCATCGCCCGCTCCGTCGGCACCGACGGCGGCACCACCGTGCTCACGCAAGCGGGCTCGGCGGTCGGGTCCTTCGACTACATGGCGCCCGAGCGCTTCCTCGAGCGGCCGGCCGACGCCCGCGCCGACGTCTACTCCCTGGCGTGCGTGCTGTTCGAGGCGCTGACCGGGCGCCGCCCGCACCTGGCCCGCGACCTCGCGCCGCTGATGTGGGCGCACCTCAACGACACCCCGCCGCCGGTGTCGCGCCTGCGGCCGGGGCTGCCGGCGGGGCTGGACGACGTCGTCGCCCGCGGGCTGGCCAAGGACCCCGACGACCGCTGGCGCTCCGCCGGCGCGATGGCCTCCGCCGCCCGGCGCGCGCTGGCCGCCCCGGCGCCCGCGCCCGCCGCCGTCCCCGCCGCCGTCCCGCGGGCCGGCACCGCGCCGCTCCCACCGTCCGCGCCGCGGCCCGTCCCGCCGTCCGGGTCGGCGTCCGTGCCGCCGTCCGGGCAGCCGCCCGTGCCGCCCGCCCCGCGGCCGCTCCCCCTCGCCGGCCCGGCACCCGTCCCCTCCCCCACCCCCGCCCGGCGCCGGCGTCCGGTGCTGCCGGCGCTGCTGCTCACGGCGGCGGCGCTGCTGGCCGCGGCGGTGCTCGTCGTCGCCCTGGTCGCCGGGTCGGGCGGCGCGGCCGGGGCGGACCCGCCGGAGCGCCCGACCGCCGGACCGCAGCACGACGCGCTGCTGGCGATCGTGCCCGCCGACTTCGACCCGTCCTCCTGCCGGCCGGCGCCGTCGGCCGGTGACGGCGACGTGGCCGCGGTCGACTGCGGGCGGTCGGCCAGCGAGACCGGCCCGCGCACCGCCCGGTTCTTCCTCTACCCCGACGGCGCGACCGCCGACGAGGTCTTCACCGCCGACGTCACCGGCCTCGGGCTGCCGGCGCTGGAGAACGGCGCGAGCTGCCCGGCGTCGCAGGGCCACCAGGACTGGACCGTCGACGACGTCGTCATGGGGCAGGTGGCCTGCTACGTCGACGAGACCAACACCGCGGTGCTCATCTGGACCGAGACCGACGACGCCACCGAGGCGGTGGTGACCGTCCGCAACGGCGGCACGGCGGGCCTGGCCATGCTGGTCGAGTGGTGGAACGAGGCCGACCTGTCGGGCTTCGGGGCCTGAGCCGGTCGCCCGCTCAGGCCTTGCCGAACCGCCGCTGGCGGGAGGCGTACTCCTCGCACGCCGCCCAGAGGTGCCGGCGGTCGAAGTCGGGCCAGAGCGTGTCGAGGAAGACGAACTCCGCGTAGGCCGACTGCCACAGCAGGAAGTTGCTGGTGCGGTTCTCCCCCGAGCTGCGCACGAACAGGTCGACGTCGGCCATGTCCGGCTCGTCGAGGAAGCGGGCGACGGTGTCCTCGTCGACCTTGCCCGGGTCGAGCCGGCCGGCGGCCACCTCGCGGGCGATCGCGGCGGCGGCGTCGGCGATCTCGGCCCGGCCGCCGTAGTTCACGCACATGGTGAGGGTGAGGACGTCGTTGTCGCGGGTGAGCTCCTCGGCGACCTCGAGCTCCTTGATGACGCTGCGCCACAGCCGCGGGCGGCGGCCGGCCCAGCGCACCCGCACACCCAGCTCGTGCATCTCGTCGCGGCGGCGGCGGATGACGTCGCGGTTGAAGCCCATGAGGAAGCGGACCTCCTCGGGGCTGCGCCGCCAGTTCTCCGTGGAGAACGCGTAGGCGCTGATCGCCTTCACGCCGAGTTCGATGGCGCCCTCGACGCAGTCGAACAGCGAGGACTCCCCCGCCTCGTGGCCGGCCGTGCGGGGCAGGCCGCGCTCCTTGGCCCACCGGCCGTTGCCGTCCATGACGATCGCGACGTGGCCGGGCACCCGGTCGGCGGGGATCGCCGGCGGGCGGACGCCGGAGGGGTGCGGGTTCGGTGCCTTCACCTCACGCCTCACGGAGCAGGTCCACCTCCCGCCGCGGGGCGACGTCGGAGCGGTCGACGAGCGGCAGGGAGCGCAGCCCGCGCTCGAGGTGCCACTGCAGCAGCGCGGCGACCAGGCCGCTGCCCTCGCGGCACTGGGCCCGCTCGCTGGCCTCGGCCGTCTCCCAGTCGCCGGACAGCAGGGCCTCCAGGTGCTCGATGGTGACCGGGTTGGGCATCGCCGACCCGGTCGGGCGGCACTCGCGGCAGACCGAGCCGCCGGCGGGGACGGAGAAGTGCCGGTGCGGGCCCTCGACGCCGCAGCGCGCGCAGTCGCCGAGCGCGGGCTCCCAGCCGGCCACCGACATCGCGCGGAGCAGGAACGCGTCGAGCACGAGGCCCGCCGGGCGGGTGCGCTCCGACAGCGTCCGCAGCGCCCCGACGACGAGCAGGAACATCCGCAGCGAGGGCTCCTTCTCCTCCGCGGTGAGCCGGTCGGCGGTCTCCAGCACGGCGGTGCCGGCGGTGTAGGCCGGGTAGTCGCCGACGATCGCCGGGCCGTAGGAGCGGATCGACTCCGCCTGGCTGACGATGTCGAGGGTGCGGCCGGTGTAGAGCTGCAGGTCGACGTGGCTGAACGGCTCGAGCCGGGCCCCGAACTTGCTCTTGGTGCGGCGCACGCCCTTGGCCACCGCGCGCACCTTGCCGGTGCGGCGGGTGAGGACCGTGACGATCCGGTCGGCCTCGCCCAGCTTCTGGGTGCGCAGGACGATCCCCTCGTCGCGGTACAGCGACTTCGGCGTCGTGCTCACGTCAGTACCCGAGCCTGTTCAGCTTCTTCGGGTCGTCCTGCCACTCGCCGAGCACGGTGACGTGCAGGTCGAGGTGGACGCGCGCGCCGAGCAGCTGCTCCAGGCCCGCGCGGGCCTCGGTGCCGATCGCCTTGATGACCGACCCGCCCTTGCCGAGCAGCATCGGCTTCTGGCTGGGCCGCTCGCAGTGCAGCAGCGCGTGCACCTCGACGAGCTCCGAGCCCTCCCGCTTGGGGTCGGGCCGGCGGTTCAGCTCCTCGACGGTGACGGCCAGGGAGTGCGGCACCTCCTGGAACACCTTCTCCAGCGCCGCCTCGCGGATGAGCTCGGCGATCTGGCGGTCGGTGTCCTCGTCGGTGACCTGCTCCTCGGGGTACAGCGGCGGGCCCTCGGGCAGCAGGCCGACCAGCAGGTCCTCCAGCAGCTCGACCTGGTCCCCCTCCACCGCGCTCACCGGCACGACCTCGGCGGCCTCGACCAGCTGGCTGGCCGCCACGAGCTGCTCGGCGACCTGCTTCTTCGAGGCGGCGTCGGTCTTGGTCACCACGACGACGACCGGCGCCTTCACCTCCCGCAGCTGGCGGGCGATGAACCGGTCACCGGTGCCCACCGGCTGGTCGGCGGGGATGCAGAACACCACGACGTCGACCTCGGACAGCGTGTCCCGGACGACGTCGTTGAGCCGGCGGCCGAGCAGGCTCTTGGGCTTGTGCAGGCCGGGGGTGTCGACCAGCACGAGCTGACCGGCGGGCCGGTGCACGACGCCGCGGATGGCGTGCCGGGTGGTCTGCGGGCGGTTGCTGACGATGCCGACCTTCTCGCCGACCATCGCGTTGGTCAGCGTGGTCTTGCCCGCGTTGGGACGGCCCACCAGACAGGCGAAGCCGCTGCGGTACGGCTGGTCCGGCGTGCTCACCGGCCCAGTCTCCCACTGCACACCGACACCCCGGCGGAGGCGCCGGCCCTCAGACCGTGGTGCGCAGCACCCCGTCGGGGCCGGCGAGGTGCACGGGCGCCGACGGCGTCAGGTCGTGCACGGCGGCCAGGCCGTCGGCCTCGACGGCGTCGGCGGCGGACACGACCGCCGCGGCCTCCAGGCCCTCGACGCCGCTGGACACCGCCGCGGCGACGGCGGCCTGCAGCGCGGACAGCCGCAGCGAGGGCAGCGCCACCGACGCGGCGACGTAGGTGCGCCCGTCGGTGTCGCGGACCGCGGCGCCCTCCGGCGCGCCGGTGCGGCCGCGCGCGGAGCGGGCGAGCGTGACGAGCTTGGCGTCCTCGGGCTGCAGGTCGGGCACCGGATGAGTGTCCTACCGGTGGATCCGGCCCTCGCGCAGGGGCCCGCCGCGAGCCTGCGAGCGGTGGGGGCGGGAGGGTCCTCCAGGAGCCTTCCACGTCAGCTCTCGGCGCCGGCCGGGACCTCCGCGCGGGTGGCCCCCGACTGGGCGTCGGGATCGGTGTCGGGCGCCTTCGTGACGACGATCGTGTCGATGCGGTTGCGCCGCCCGCCGGTGCTCTCCGCGACCAGCCGCAGCCCCGCCACCTCCGCCGACGAGCCCTCGATCGGCACCAGGCCGAGCTCGCGGGCGAGCAGGCCGCCGACGGTCTCGACGTCGTCGTCGGAGGGCAGCTCGACGTCGAACAGCTCGGCGAGGTCCTCGACCGGCAGGCGGGCGGTGATCCGCACCGAGCCGTCGTCGAGGCGCTCGACCGGCGGGCGCTGCACGGCGTCGTGCTCGTCGGCGATCTCGCCGACGATCTCCTCGAGGATGTCCTCGATGGTGACGAGACCCGCGAACCCGCCGTACTCGTCGACGACGACCGCGATGTGGGTGCGGCGGGCCTGCATGTCGCGCAGCAGCTCGTCGACCGGCTTGGACTCCGGCACGAACGCCGGCGGGCGCATGAGCTCCTCGACCCGCGGGCCGCGGCCGTCGCCGAGGTTCTGCGACCGGCGGACGAGGTCCTTCAGGTAGACGATCCCGACGACGTCGTCGACGTTCTCGCCGATCACCGGGATGCGGCTGAACCCGCTGCGCAGCGCCAGCGCCAGGGCCTGCCGGACGGTCTTGGTGCGCTCGATCCACACGACGTCGGTGCGCGGCACCATGACCTCGCGGGCGATGGTGTCGCCGAGCTCGAACACCGAGTGGATCATGTTGCGCTCGCCGGACTCCACGACGCCGCGCTCCTCGGCGAGGTCGACGAGCTCGCGCAGCTCGACCTCGGTGGAGAACGGGCCGTCGCGGTAGCCGCGGCCGGGCGTGATGGCGTTGCCGAGCAGGATGAGCAGCGTCGCGACCGGCCCGAGGAGGCGCACCAGCAGCCGCACGACGCCGGCGGTGGCCAGCGCGATCGGGTAGGCGTGCTGGCGGCCGAGCGTGCGCGGGCCGACGCCGACCAGCACGTAGCTGACGACCACCATGACGCCGGCCGCGGCGAGCACCGCCTGCCAGCCCGTGCCGAGGGCCCGCACGGACAGCACGGCGACGAGCACCGCCGCCACCATCTCGCAGGCGATCCGCAGCAGGAGCAGCAGCGCGACCGCGCGGGCGCGCTCGCCGAGCACCTGCTCCAGGCGCGGTGCCCGGCGGACGCCGTCGCGACGCAGCTCCTCCACGCGGGCCGGCGAGACCCGCTGGAGCGCGGCGTCCATGGCGCCGAAGGCACCCGCCAGCGGCACCAGGCAGACCGCGACCACCAGCAGGGTGACCGCGCCGGCGCTCATCGGGACCCGGGTCCCCGTTCCGCCGGCTCGCCGGTGACCGGCTGCCGCGGGGCCGAGCGCCAGCCCTCCAGGAGGCGGGTCTGCAGGCCGAACATCTCCCGCTCCTCCTCCGGCTCCATGTGGTCGTAGCCGAGCAGGTGCAGCACGCCGTGCGTGGCGAGCAGCAGCAGCTCGTCGTCCATGGAGTGACCGGCGGCGCGGGCCTGCCGGACGGCCACCGACGGGCACAGCACGACGTCGCCGAGCAGTGCCGGACCGGGCTCGGGGTCGTCCGGGCGGGCGGTGTCGAGCTCGTCCATGGGGAAGGCCAGGACGTCGGTCGGGCCCTTCTCCCCCATCCAGCGCTCGTGCAGCACCGACATGTAGTCGGGGTCGACGCACAGCACCGACAGCTCGGCCATCGGGTTGACGCCCATCTCGGCGAGCACGTACCGGCAGATCCCGGTCAGCTCCGCCTCGTCGACGGCGATCTCGGACTCGTTGGCCACCTCGACCGGCACGGCGCTCAGTTCCCCTGCCGGCGCGGCCGCGCGGGGCGGGCGGGCACGGCGGGACGGCCGGCGCCCTGCTGGTGGGCGGCATCCCAGCGCTCGTAGGCGTCGACGATGTCGCCGACCAGGCGGTGGCGGACGACGTCGGAGCTGGTCAGGTTGGCGAAGTGCACGTCCTCGACGCCGTCGAGGATCTCCCGCACCACCTTGAGGCCGCTCTGCGCGCCGCCGGGCAGGTCGACCTGCGTGACGTCACCGGTGACGACGATCTTCGAGCCGAAGCCGAGGCGGGTGAGAAACATCTTCATCTGCTCGGCGGTGGTGTTCTGCGCCTCGTCGAGGATGACGAACGCGTCGTTGAGCGTGCGCCCGCGCATGTAGGCCAGCGGGGCGACCTCGATCGTCCCGGACTGCATGAGCCGCGGGATCGACTCGGGGTCGACCATGTCGTGCAGCGCGTCGTACAGCGGCCGCAGGTAGGGGTCGATCTTCTCGCTGAGCGTGCCGGGCAGGTAGCCCAGCCGCTCGCCGGCCTCGACCGCGGGCCGGGTGAGGATAATCCGGTTGACCTGCTTGGTCTGCAGCGCCTGCACGGCCTTGGCCATCGCCAGGTACGTCTTGCCGGTACCGGCCGGGCCGATGCCGAAGACGATGGTGTGCTGGTCGATCGCGTCGACGTAGCGCTTCTGGTTCAGCGTCTTGGGCCGGATGGTGCGGCCCCGGCGGCTGATGATGTCGAGGCTCAGCACGTCGGCCGGGCGCTCGGAGCCGCCGCTCTTGAGCATGCCGATGACGCGGCGCACCGAGTCGGGGCGCAGCGCCTGCCCGGTGCCGAGCAGCGCGATCAGCTCGTCGAAGACGCGGACGGCGAAGGCGTTGTCGGCCGGCTGCCCGGTCACGGCGATCTCGTTGCCGCGGACGTGCACGTCGGCCTCGACCTCGCCCTCGACCAGCCGCAGCAGCTCGTCGCCGGAGCCGAGCAGGGCGACCATCGAGACGGAGTCCGGGACGGTGATCGTGGCGCGGACCGCGGTGGGGGCGGCGCTCGCGAGGGCGCTGGCGCTGTCGGCGGCGACGGCCTGCGCGGAGGCCTCACGGGACGTGGGCGCGCCCGGCACGGGGACGTTCGGGGAGGTGTCGGGCAAGAACCCTCGACCCTGCCTTCCTGGCACGGGGATGAGACCTTCCCGAGTCTACCCGCGCGCGTCGAGGGGGAATCCCGCCCGGACGGGCGTCACCGGCCCCGGTAGCCGGCCTTCCCGGGGCCCTCCTCGAGGAAGGAGACGACGGCGCCGCGCAGGTCGTCGGTGGCGAACAGCGGGCCGGAGACCTGCGGCGTCACGTCGTCGGCGGCGCGGACCCCGTGCCGGACGGCGGTGGCCACGAGCCTCTTGGTCGCCGCGTGCGCGGCGGTCGGGCCGGCGGCGACCCGGCGGGCGTACTCGCGGGCCGCCTCGGCGAAGCCCTCGTCGGGCAGCACCCGGTTGACCACGTCCCAGCGCTCGAGCACCGCGGCCGGGTAGCGCTCGCCGGTGAAGATCAACTCCTTGGCCCGCGCGGGTCCGGCGCGCTCGGCAAGCCGCTGCGGCCCGCCCATCGACGGCGTCAGCCCGACGACGATCTCGACCAGCCCGAACGACGCTCGCTCGGCGGCCAGCAGCACGTCGCAGGCCAGCGCCAGCTCGAACGCGGCGGTGAGGGTGAGCCCGTGCGCGGCGAACACCGTGGGCACCGGCAGGTCCTCGACCGTCTGCGCCACCCGCAGCAGCCGGGCCCACAGCGCGGCCCCCTCCCCGGCCGGGTCGGGGCCCTCGGCGATCGCCCGGAAGGCGGTGACGTCGACCCCGCCGGAGACGACCTTCCCGCGGGCCTCGACGAGCACCGCGCGGGCGCGGTCGGCGCGGCCGGGGGCGGTGAGCGCGGCCAGCTCGGCGGCCACCTGCTCCAGCGCGGCGAAGACCGACTCGTCGAACAGGTTCAGCGGCGGCCGGTCCAGCACGACGACGGCGACGTCGCCGTCGCGCTCGATCCGGACGGGGGCGACGGCGCTGTCGGTCATGGCGGCCACCCTGCCAGCCCGGGCGGGGACCCTCCCCGGCGGCTCAGCCCGGAGGCCAGCCCAGCGAGCGGCCGCCGAGGACGTGCAGGTGCAGGTGGTGGACGGTCTGCCCGGCCGCGGGGCCGGTGTTGGCCACCAGGCGGTAGCCGGGCTCGGGCCCGTCCTGCGTCGCGAGGCCCTCCTGGACGGCGACGGCGTGCGCGGCCGCCACGACCTCCGCCAGCAGCTGCGGGTCGGCGCCCACGAGCAGCCCCGCCGTCGCGTGGTGGTCCTTCGGGATGACCAGGACGTGCGTGGGGGCCTGCGGGTTGACGTCGCGGAACGCCAGCGTGCGGTCGGTCTCGTGCACGACGTCGGCGGGGATCTCCCCGGCCACGATCCGGCAGAAGAGGCAGTCGCTCACCTCCCCGACCCTAGGGGGCGGGGGCGGGCGCCGCGGGCCAGGATGGCCCGGTCAGCGCCCGGCGGGGCGGGCCCTGCGCTGAGCGCGTCCTCCCTCACCGCCGCGCCTCCTCCCTCACGTCCCACCACGAGGGAGGAGGCGCCACGATCAGGCGACCTGATCGTGGCGCGTCACTCATGCCCAGCGGGTGCGGACCGACAGGGCGGCGAGCGCGGCGGCGCCGGCGGTGGAGGTCCGCAGCACCTCGGGGCCGAGCCGCACGGCCTGGGCACCGGCGGCGCGCAGCGCCACGACCTCGCCGTCGGTGAGCCCGCCCTCGGGGCCGACGACGACCGCGATCGTGCCGCGGGAGGGCACGTCGATGCCGGACAGCGGCCGGCGGGCCTGCTCGTGCAGCACCAGGGCGAGGTCGACGTCGGCGAGCTCGCCGCACACCTGGCGGGTGGTCATCAGCTCACCCACCTCGGGCACCCGCGGCCGGCGCGACTGCTTGGCCGCCGCCCGCGCCGCCGCACGCCACTTCGCCAGGCCCTTGTCGACGCGGTCCTCGCGCCAGCGGGTGACGCAGCGGGCCGCGGCCCACGGGACGATCCGGTCCACGCCGAGCTCGGTGGCCAGCTCCACGGCCAGCTGCCCGCGGTCGCCCTTGGGCAGCGCCTGGACGAGCAGGAACTCCGGCTCGGGCGCGGGCACCTCGTGGCGGGCGGTCACCTGCACGCGCAGGCCGCGCGGGCCCGCGTCGAGGACCGCGCCCTCGACGACGGTGCCGCGGCCGTCGCCGACCCGCACCGGCTCCCCGGCGGCCAGCCGCAGGACGTCGACGGCGTGCCGGCCCTCGGCGCCGTCGACCAGGACCTCGGCCGCCTCGGGCAGCTCGTCGAGCAGGAACAGCGGCGAGCCGTCCTGCACCGGGCGCTGGTCGTCGGCGGCCGGGGCCGTCACCGGAAGGGCTTCCGGACGCGGGAGAACAGCCCGCCGTGGCCCTCGCCGGCCGGTTCCCGGCGGTCCTCCCCGCGCAGCGCGGCGAGCTCGCGCAGCAGCTTCTCCTGCTCGGCGTCGAGCTTGGTGGGGGTCTGCACGTCGACGTGCACCTGCAGGTTGCCCCGGCCGGTCGCGCGCAGCCGCGGCGCGCCCTTGCCGCGCAGCGTCGTCACGGTGCCCGCCTGCGTGCCGGGGCGGACGTCGACGTCGGTCTCCTCGCCGTCGAGCAGCGTCAGCGGCAGCGTGGTGCCCAGCGCCGCGGCCGTCATCGGCAGCGTGACGTGGCAGTGCAGGTCCTCCCCGTCGCGGGTGAAGACCTCGTGCGGGCGCTCGCGGATCTCGACGTACAGGTCGCCGGCCGGGCCGCCGCCGGGGCCGACCTCGCCGCGGCCGGTGAGCCGGATCCGCATGCCGTCCTCGACGCCGGCGGGCACCTTCACCGGGATGGTCCGGCGGGCGCGCACGCGGCCCTCGCTGCCGCACTCGGGGCACGGGTCGGGGATGACCTGGCCGGTGCCCGCGCAGGTCGGGCAGGGGCGGGTGGACACGACCTGGCCGAGGAAGGAGCGCTGCACGCTCTGCACCTCGCCGCGGCCGGAGCAGGTGGCGCAGGTGGTCGGGTGGGTGCCCGGGGCGGTGCCGGCGCCGCTGCAGGTGCCGCAGAGCACCGCGGTGTCGACGGTGATGTCCTCCGTGGTCCCGAAGACCGTCTGCTCCAGGTCGAGCTCGAGCACGATGAGCGCGTCGTCGCCGGCGCGGACCCGGCTGCGGGGGCCGCGGCCGCCCACCCCGCCGCCGAAGAACGCGTCCATGATGTCGCCGAGCCCGCCGAAGCCGGCCCCGCCGAACGGGGAGCCCGCGCCGGCGCCGGCGCTGCTGTCGAACGGGTCGCCGCCGAGGTCGACGATGCGGCGCTTGTCCGGGTCGGTCAGCGCCTGGTAGGCGCGGCTGACCTCCTGGAAGCGCTCCTTGGCCTCGGGGTCCGGGTTGACGTCGGGGTGCAGGTCGCGCGCCAGCCGCCGGTAGGCCTTCTTGATGTCGGCGTCGGACGCGCCCCGGGCGAGCCCCAGGACGCCGTAGTAGTCGGTTGCCATCAGGTGTTCGAGTCCTCAGCTCTCGGCCAGCAGGTGGCCGACGTAGCGGGCCACGGCGCGCACCGCGGCCATGTTGCCCGGATAGTCCATGCGGGTCGGGCCGACGATGCCGAGCCCGCCCAGTGCGCGGTCGCCGGTGCCGTACCCGACGGAGACCACCGACGCGCCCGCGAGCGCCTCGTGCGCGTTCTCCTCGCCGATGCGCACCAGCACCGTGCCGCCGCTGTCGACCTCGCTGATCAGCTTGAGCACCACGACCTGCTCCTCGAGCGCCTCGAGCAGCGGCCGCAGGCTGCCGGGGAAGTCGACGGCGACCCGGGCGAGGTTCGCCGTCCCGCCGACGACGAGCCGGTCCTCCCCCGGCTCGACCAGCGTCTCCACCAGGGCGGCGCCGACCGCCGCGACGAGCGCCCGCAGGTGCGGCGGGGCGGTGTCGAGCAGCTCGGGCACCTTGCCGCCGGCGTCGGCCAGGCGCGCGCCGGTGAACGCGGAGTTCAGCAGCGCCCGCAGGTCGGCGACGTCGTCGCGGGCCACGTCGGCGGGGCACTCGACCACGCGCTGCTCGACCCGGCCGGTGTCGGTGATGAGCACCAGCAGCAGCCGCGAGCCGGTCAGCTGCACCACCTCGAGGTGGCGCACGGCGCTGCGCGACAGCGTCGGGTACTGGACGACGGCGACCTGGTGGGTCAGCTGCGCGAGCAGCCGCACCGTGCGGCCGAGGACGTCGTGCAGGTCGACGGCGCCGTCGAGGAACCGCTCGATCGCCTTGCGCTCGGCGCCCGACAGCGGCTTGACCGACGACAGCCGGTCGACGAACAGGCGGTAGCCCTTGTCGGTGGGCACCCGGCCGGCGCTGGTGTGCGGCTGGGTGATGTAGCCCTGCTCCTCGAGCACCGCCATGTCGTTGCGGATGGTGGCCGGCGAGACGCCCAGGTCGTGGCGGTCGGCCAGGGCCTTGCTGCCCACCGGGTCGTTGGTGGAGACGAAGTCCTGGACGATGGCCCGCAGGACCTGGAGCCGGCGTTCGTCGTGCGCCACGGTGACACCTCCCCGTACCGGTCGACGTCTGCCGTGCGGGCCGCCGCGGGGCGGCCCCGGCGGCGGTGCCGGCGGCCCCGGAGGGCTGGCACTCGCACGGACTGAGTGCCAGCCCAGCATACGACCGGCGGGGCGTTCCGTCGCGGAGCCGGACGGGCGCCACACCCTCCGGGGGGCGGCGGCGGGCTGCCCGCACGGTGGATAGGGTGGCCGCGGACGGTGCCGGTGCGGGGTGGTCGGACGGAGGTCGGGCCCTGATCTTCAAAGCGGTGCGCAACGGGCGTCCCTATCCCGAGCACGGCCTGTCCACCAAGGACTGGGCGATGATCCCGCCCCGTCAGATCCGGCTCGACACGCTGGTCACCACCAAGAGCGAGCTGGCGCTGGACACGCTGCTGGCCGACGACTCGACGTTCTACGGCGACCTGTTCCCGCACGCCGTCCAGTGGCACGGCGACCTCTACCTGGAGGACGGGCTGCACCGGGCGCTGCGGGCGGCGCTGCAGCAGCGCACGGTCATCCACGTGCGGGTGCTCGACCTCGACGCGCTCATGCCCGCCGACCCCACCCGTCCCCTCTGAGCGCCGTCCCGGCCGACCTCGGCGGCGGGGTCGTGCTGCGCCGGATGGTGGCCGCCGACCTGCCGGCCGTCGTCGCGCTGCTGACCGACGACGTGCTCGGCGCCGGCCGGGAGACCGCCGACCCGGCGCCCTACGAGCGGGCGTTCGCCGCCGTCGACGCCGACCCCGCGCACCTGCTGGTCGTGGCCGACGACGGCGGCACGGTCGCCGGCACGCTGCAGCTGTCGTTCCTGCCGGGGCTCTCCCGCGGCGGGGCGCTGCGGGCGCAGGTCGAGGGCGTGCGGGTGGCCGCGGCAGCGCGCGGGCGGGGGCTCGGCGAGGCGATGCTGCGCTGGTGCGCCGCGGAGGCCCGCCGCCGGGGCGCGGCACTGCTGCAGCTCACCACCGACGTCCGCCGTCCCGACGCCCGGCGGTTCTACGAGCGGCTGGGCTTCGAGGCGTCGCACGTCGGGATGAAGCTGCCGCTGTAGGCCGCGACCGCAGCGGCCGGGGTCAGGTCCAACTCCCCTGTCCGGCGGGGTGGGCCGCTCCTAGCGTCGGCCCATGACTCGGAAGCCGATGCGGTGCCGGTTCGGGATGCACTCCTACGTCCGGCGCCCACCCGACCGCGAGCGGCCCTCCGGGCCGGACGACAAGGTGTGCCGGCTCTGCGGGAAGCAGACCGGCGCCCCGTTCGGGAACGCCCCGTGGGTCTTCCCCGGCTGACCGTCTAGAGCCAGCCCTTGTCCGCGGCGACGCGGGCGGCCTCCACCCGGGTGCGGGCGCCGGTCTTGCCGATCGCCGAGGACAGGTAGTTGCGCACCGTGCCCTCGGACAGGAACAGCTTGCGGGCGATGTCGGCGACGGTGGCGCCGTCGGCGGCCTCGCGCAGCACGTCGGCCTCGCGCCCCGACAGCGGTGTGGCCCCGATGGCGAGGGCCGCGGCGGCGAGGTCGCGGTCGATGACCCGCTCCCCTGCGACGACGGCGCGGATGGCCTTCGCCAGCTCGGCCACGGGGGCGTCCTTGACGAGGAACCCGGCGGCGCCGACCTCCATGGCGCGGCGCAGGAAGCCGGGTCGGCCGAAGGTGGTCAGCACGACCGCGCGCACGTCGGGCAGCTCGGCGGCCAGCTCGCGGGCGGCCTCCAGCCCGTCCTGCCCGGGCATCTCGATGTCGAGCAGGGCGACGTCGGGCCGGTGCTCGCGGGCGGCGGCCAGCACCTCGTCGCCGCGGCCGACCTCGGCGACGACGGTGAGGTCGGGCTCGAGTTCCAGCAGCGCCCGGAGGGCCCCGCGGACCATCGACTGGTCCTCGGCGACGAGCACCCGGATGACACCGGTCGCGCCGTCGGTCACCCCGTCGCTCACGGGGCCGTCCCGGCCGGCACGGGGGCCAGCGGGAGGACGGCGCGCAGCTCGTAGCCGCCGTCGCGCCCGGCGCCGCCGGTGAGCGCCCCGCCGAGCTTGCCGACCCGCTCGGCGAGGCCGGCCAGCCCGGAGCCGGGCTCGGTGTCCTCGGCCGGGCCGCGGCCGTCGTCGGCGACGGTGAGGACCGCCTCGACGCCGTCGTCGGTGAGCGTGACGGCGACCGCCCGGGCGCCGCTGTGCCGCAGCACGTTCGTCGTCGCCTCGCGGACCACCCAGCCCAGCGCCGCGTCGACCGGCCCGGGCAGGGTGGGCACGCGGGCGGGCAGCCGGACGGCGATGCCCGCGCCCGACAGCGCCGAGCGCGCCTCGGCGAGCGCCTGCGCGCAGCTGACCTGGCGGTAGCCGCTCACGGCGTCGCGCACCTCGGCCAGGGCCCGGCGGGCCACCCCCTCGACGTCGGCCATCTCGGTGCGGGCGCGCGCCGGGTCGGCCTCGGCCAGCCGGCCGGCGAGCTCGCTCTTGAGCGCGATGAGCGACAGGCTGTGGCCGAGCAGGTCGTGCAGGTCGCGGGCGAAGCGCAGCCGCTCCTCGGCGACGGCGTTGCGGGCCAGCTCCTCGCGCGCCGCGGCGAGCTCGGTGTTGACCGAGACGAGGTGCCGGGTGCCGAGCAGCGCGAACGCCGTGAGCACGCACATCACCGGCAGGATGAAGAGGTTGGCCAGCTGGCCGTCGGCCGCCACGACGGCGACGCACACGGCCGCGGCGCCGACGACCGCCCACCACACCCGGCGCTGGGGCAGGGCCACCGCCGAGGCCGCCGACACGTAGATCATCAGCCCGGCCCAGGACGGCCCCATCGCGACGGCGAGCCCGACGCCGAGCGCTCCGACCACCGCCAGCCGGACCAGCGTCCCCTCGGTGCGGCAGCCGCCGAAGGACCGGCGGAACACGTCGAGGTAGACGACGGTGAACGCCAGCAGCGCCGCGCCGGCCAGCACGCGGACCGCCAGGGGCCGCTCGGTGGTGACCAGGTCCGCGGCGGGGAACACCTGGAAGAGCAGCCAGGGCAGCGACCAGCCGATCTGCTGCCAGCGGCTGTGGACGTCCACGGCGCGACCGTATCCGGGTCAGCCGGCGGTCGCGGTCAGCGGGCGACGGCGCGCGACCCCGACCGCGAGCGCGGCGAACGCGACGGCGAACCCGGTGAGCAGCGCCAGTGGCAGCACCGCGGGCACCCCGCCGGCGGCGACGTCCCGGCCGGCCTCGGCGTACCAGTACGAGGGCAGGACCCGTGCGAACGCCCGCAGCCCCGACGGGAACAGCTCGACCGGCACCCACAGCCCGCCCAGCGCGGCGAGCACGGTGGTGAGGATGCCGATCGCGCCGCCGGCCGCCTTCTCCTCCAGCGCCCAGCCGAGCAGCAGGCCCAGCGCGACGAACACCGCCGAGCCGAGCCACAGCACGCCGACCAGCCCGGCCCACTCCGCGGCGCCGAGCCGCACGCCGTTGACGAACCGGCCGACCCCGGCCACGACCAGCAGCGGCGGGAGGGTGAGCAGCATGCCGACGGCGACGTCGACGGCGACCACCGTCGTCTGCGGCACCGGCGTCACCCGCAGCTGGCGCAGCCAGCCCGACGCCCGGTCGAACGACAGCCGGACCGTGGCGCCGAGGGCCGCCCCGATGGCGCCGTAGGCCATCATCGCGACCATCGTGGCGGCGGCCTGCTCCTGGCTGACGCCGCCCGGCGCGCCGGCGAAGACCTGGGTGAAGAAGACGGTGAACGCGGCCGGCAGCACCACGGTGAACAGCAGGTACTGCCGGTTGCGGCCGACCCGGCGCAGCTGGAAGGCGAACAGCGGGCTCATCGGGCGGCTCCCGTCGTGAGGCTGAGGACGGCGTCCTCGAGGCTGGCGCCGCGGACCTCGAGGTCGGTCAGCGGGACGCCGGCGTCGAGCAGCCCGCGCAGGGTCGCTTCGACGTCGGTGGTGGCGAGGGTGACGACGCCGCCCCGCCGGGTGCCGGCGGTGACCCCGGGGACGTCGTCGGGGACCCGGTCGGCGGTGAGCCGGACGCTGCGCCCGGCCACCGCGGAGCGCACCGCGGCCGAGGACCCGTCGGCGACGACCCGGCCGCCGGCGAGGACGACCACGCGGTCGGCGACGGCGTCGGCCTCCTCGAGGTGGTGGGTGGCGAAGACGACGGTGGTGCCGCGCGCGGCGAGGTCGCGCATCGTGGCCCAGAAGGCGCAGCGTCCCTCGACGTCCATGGCCGAGGTGGCCTCGTCGAGCAGCAGCAGCGGCGGCTGGCCGGCCAGCGCGAGGGCCAGCATCACGCGCTGGCGCTGACCGCCGGACAGCGCGTCGACCGGCCGGCCGAGCAGCCCGCCGATCCCGGTGGTGGCGACGAGGTCGTCCAGCGGCCACGGGTCGGGGTAGCTGCGGCGCACCAGGTGCACGACCTCCCCGACCCGCGCCTCGCCGGGCAGCCCGCCGTGCTGCAGCATCGCGCCGACGCAGCCGGCGCGGACGGCGTCGGCCGGGGCGCGGCCGAGCACGCGGACCCTCCCGGCGGCCGGGCGCACCAGCCCGAGGACCGCGGAGACGGTGGAGGACTTGCCGGCGCCGTTGGGGCCGAGCAGCGCGACGGTCTCGCCCTGGCCGATGCGCAGGTCGAGGCCGTCGACGGCGAGCACGTCGCGGTGGCGGACGGTGAGACCGGCGACGTCGAGGGCGTCCGAGGGCATGCGCCGAGCCTGGCCGCGGGGCCCGCCCGGGCAGTAGTGCGGGACGTCGTCGTCCCGCCGTGACACCTGTCAGTCGGTCAGGTCGCGGACGACGGCGTCGGCGAGCAGGCGGCCGCGGTCGGTGAGCACCGCGCGCCCCGCCTCGTGCGCGCCCGGGTCGAGCAGGCCGCGGGCGACGGCGTCCGCGGCGCGCAGCCGGCCGGCGTCGGACAGCGCCGTGAGCGGCAGGCCGTCGCGCAGCCGCAGGCCGAGCATGACCGTCTCCAGCGTCCGGTCGGCGGGCTCGAGCACCTCGCGGTCGGCGGCCGGGCTCTCCCCCGCGGCCAGCCGCTGCGCGTACGCGGCCGGGTGCTTGACGTTCCACCAGCGCACGCCGCCGACGTGGCTGTGCGCGCCCGGGCCGATCCCCCACCAGTTGGCGTTGGCCCAGTAGAGCTCGTTGTGCCGGCAGCGGGCGGCGTCGCCGCGCGACCAGTTGCTCACCTCGTACCAGTCGAAGCCGGCGCCGCGCAGCACGGTGTCGGCCTGCACGTAACGGTCGGCGAGGACGTCGTCGTCGGGCATGGGGAGCTCGCCGCGGGAGATCCGGCGGGCCAGGCGCGTGCCGTCCTCCACGATCAGCGCGTAGGCGCTGACGTGGTCGACCGGCGCGGCGAGGACGGCGTCGAGCGAGGCGGCCCAGTCGGCGTCGGTCTCGCCCGGGGTGCCGTAGATGAGGTCGAGGTTGACGTGCTCGAAGCCCGCGGCGACCGCCTCACGCGCGGCCTGCGCGGCCCGGCCGGGGGTGTGCCGGCGGTCGAGGACGGCGAGCACGTGCTCGGCCGCGGACTGCATGCCGAGGCTGAGCCGGGTGAAGCCGGCCGCGCGCAGGGTGGCGAGCGACGCCGGGGTCACCGACTCGGGGTTGGCCTCCGTGGTCACCTCGACGCCGGGCGCGACGGGGAACAGCTCGCGGACGGCGGCCATGACGGCGGCCAGGTCCTCGGCGGGCAGCAGGGTCGGGGTGCCGCCGCCGACGAAGACGGTGGAGACCGTCGGCAAGTCGGGGCCGAGGACCTCCGCGGCGCGGCGCAACTCGGCGATCGCGGTGCCGGCGTACTCGGCGCGGTTGGCGCCGGGGCCGAGCTCGTCGGAGGTGTAGGTGTTGAAGTCGCAGTAGCCGCAGCGCGTGGCGCAGAAGGGCACGTGCACGTACAGGCCGAAGGGCGTCGTCGTCAGGTGCTCGCGGGCGCCGGCCGGCAGTGCGTCGTCCGCCGGCGGCCGCGCCGGCAGCAGCGGCAGGGTGGTGGTCATCTGCTCCCAGTGTGCCGCGCGGCCGCCACCCCGGGCAGGATGCCCGGGTGAGCTCTGCGCCCGTGGGTGAGGACCGGCTGCTGCAGGTGACCGTCGCGGGGGGCGTGGCCCGGCTCGTCCTGGACTCCCCCGCCAACCGCAACGCGCTGTCCCGGGCGATGCGGGCGCAGCTGCGCGGGGCGCTGGACGCGGCGCTGGACGACGACGCCGTCCGCGTCGTGGTGCTCGACCACACGGGGCGGGTGTTCTGCTCCGGGATGGACCTGTCCGAGGCGGCCGGGGCGGGCGCGGGCGACCAGGGCGTGCGGGAGCTGCCCGACCTGCTCGAGACGATCTGGACCTCGCCCAAGCCGGTGCTGGCCGTGGTCCGCGGGCCGGCGCGAGCGGGCGGGGTGGGGCTCGCGGCCGCCTGCGACGTGGTGGTCGCGGCGTCGACGGCGACGTTCGGGATGTCGGAGGTGCGGCTCGGGCTGGTGCCGGCCGTCATCTCCGCCGTGGTGCTGCCGCGGATGCTGCCGCACGTGGCGCACCGGCTGATGCTCACCGGCGAGGTGTTCGACGCGCCCGCTGCGGCCGCCGGCGGGCTGGTGGACCTCGTGGCCGCCGACGACGAGCTCGACGCCGCGGTGGATGTGCAGGTGCGGGCGCTGGCCGCCGGGTCGCCGTGGGCGCTGGCCGAGACGAAGCGGCTGCTGCGCGCGGGCGGGCTGCGGGGCTCGTTCGACGACCTGCTCGAGCTCTCGGCGCGGGCCTTCGCCGGCGAGGACGGGCAGGAGGGCATCGCGGCGTTCCGGGAGAAGCGCCCGGCCCGGTGGGTGCCCTCGCTCTAGCGCCGGGCCCGTCCCCGCGGGACGCTGCGGCCGTGACCACCCCGCCCGAGGACCCGCGCGAGCGGTTCCGCACCCTCCCCGAGCCGGTCCGCTCCGAGGACACCGTGACCTCACTCGACACCGACGCGCGGCCGCTGCTCGACGACGGCGACGCGCGCGACGCGCTGCTCCGCGAGGCCGGCGGCTGACCTCCCGGACCTCTCCGGCCGGGTGCCCTCTCCGGCCGGGTGCCCTCCCCGGCCGGGTCGTGCTCTGCCCCGCCCCCGTGGGCAGAGCACGACCAGCCCTGGGTCAGAGGACGCGACTGGCGACCAGCTGGCCGAGGGCCCGGATGTCGGAGTTGCCCTTGAACTCCAGCCGCACCTTGCCCAGGCCGCTGAACCACAGGTCCAGCTCGGCGTCGAGGTCGAAGGTGCCGGCCGTCTCGACGGAGAAGGCCTGGATCTTGCTGTACGGCAGCGAGGTGAAGTCCCGCTTGCGGCCGGTCATGCCCTGGATGTTGACGGCGATCAGCCGCTTGTCGGTGAAGACGACGAAGTCGCGCACCGTCTTGAAGGCGTAGTACAGCTGCTCACCCGGGACGAGCAGCGGGGCCACGTCGCCGGCGACGTCCTGGGGGTTGCACTGGCTCAGCTTGAAGACCGAGCCGCTGGAGAAGTCGATCACCCGGACACGCTAGGTCGCCGGAACGTCACCGTCCGCCTCCCACGCCGCCGCGGTGTCCCGATACCGCGGCGGGTCGTGCTCTGCCCCGCCTCCGTGGGCAGAGCACGACCGCGCCCGGGACAGGTGTCGCGCTCCGGCCGGCGTACCTCAGCGCAGCCGGCGGGAGGCGTCGGGCAGCCGCTCGGTCACCCCGCGGGCGTCCAGCCACTCCATGAGGGGCACCGCCACGCGCCGGGTCGTGCCCCACGCCGACCGCGCCTGGCTCAGCGTGAACGGCGGCGGCACCGCCGCCAGCCGCTGCCGCGCCGCCGCCTCCACGCCCGGCGCCAGGTAGACGCCGTCGGCGATCCGCACCAGCTGCCCGTCGCGCACCGCCGCCGCCAGCTCCCGGGGGCCCAGCCGCGCGGCGCGCAGCTCCTCGGCGTCCGGCGCCGCGAACGGGTCGGACGCCAGCCGGGCGCGGATCCCGTCGACCGCGCGCTGCACCGCCGGCGGCAGCCCCGCCGCGGCCACCACCACCCGGCCCTCGCGCAGCGCCAGCGGCGGGCGGACCACGAGCGCCACCAGGTCGTCGGCCGGCAGCTCCAGCTCCCGGCGCACGACGGCGACCGGCGGCCCCGGCTCCAGCGGGTGCGCCTGGCGGTGCGCGGCGACCAGCCCCGGCACCCGGCGGGCCAGGGTGTCCACGAGACCCGGCGCCAGCAGCCAGGGCCCGGACCGCACCGCGTCCTCGGGCACCGGCCAGCCCATCGCGGTGAAGTCGTCGGCCCGCACCACCCGGCGCCTGGCCAGGTCGGCCACCGCGCCCGCGGGCCCGGCCGACTGCGCGTCGAGGTCGGCGGCCCGCTGCCGGGCGGCACCGCGGCGGCGCAGCTCCGGCGGGGCGACGTCGCGGACGTCGGCGCCCAGCACCCGCCGGGCACCCGGGTCGCGCAGCAGCACCCGGTCGCCCACCCGCAGCGGCAGCGGCGCGGCCAGCCGCAGGCGCACCGCCGTCCCCTCCAACGGCCGCAGCCGCGCGGCCACCGCCGCCGAGCCCACGTGCAGCACCGCCTCGGCGGGCAGCCGGTCGGCGGGCTCGCGGGCCAGCGTGACGTCGACCTCGGCGGTGTCCCGGAACGCATCCGGCGTGAGCAGCGCGTCGCCGCGGGAGAGGTCCTCGACGGCGATGCCGCGCAGGTTCAGTGCCACGCGCGCGGTCGCCCGCGCCCCCTCCACGGGCCGGCCCAGCGACTGCACCCCGCGCACCGCCACCTCCCGGCCGCCCAGCGCCAGGCGGTCCCCCGCCGCCACGGAGCCCGCGGCCAGCGTGCCGGTGACCACCGTGCCCGCCCCGCGGATCGGGAAGGCCCGGTCGATCCACAGCCGCACCGGCGCCGCGGGGTCGGGCGCCGGCAGGCCCGCCAGCAGCGTCTCCAGCGCGGCCGCGAGCTCCGGCACGCCCCGTCCCGACGGCGCACTGACCGCCACGCCGGGCACCGCACCCATCGACGTGGCCGCCAGCCGCTCCGTGGCGTCGGCGAGCACCGGCCCCGGGTCGGCGATGTCGGCCTTGGTGACGGCGAGCAGCGCGTGGCGCACGCCGAGCGCGTCCAGGACGGCGACGTGTTCAGTGGTCTGCGCCGACCAGCCGTCGTCGGCCGCCACCACCACGAGCGCCGCGGGCACCGACCCGACGCCGGCGAGCATGTTGCCGACGAACCGCTCGTGGCCCGGCACGTCGACGACGGCCAGCACCCGGCCCGAGGGCAGCGTCGTCCAGGCGAAGCCGAGGTCGATGGTCAGCCCGCGGCGGCGCTCCTCCTCCCACCGGTCGGGCTCCATCCCGGTGAGGGCGCGGACCAGCGTCGACTTGCCGTGGTCGACGTGCCCCGCGGTGGCGATCACGTCCACCGGCGGGCCACCTCCAGCACCGCGGCGGCCAGGTCGTCGTCGGCCGACGGAGGGACGCTGCGCACGTCGAGCAGGGTGCGGCCGTCGGCCACGTACCCGACGACGGGACGCGCGCCGCGCCGCAGCGGCTCCGCGAAGGCCTCCGGCAGCGAGACGGCGGCGCTGGGCAGCGGGTGCTCCGGCGCTCCCCCGCCGCCGACCCGGGCGGCGGAGTCGACGGCGCGGGCGTCGATCCCCGCGGCGGCCAGCCGGGCAGCCAGCGCGCCGGCGCGGGCGCGCAGTCCGGCGACGTCGGCGGCCAGCATCCGCGGCACCGGCGGCAGCGGTCCGCGCAGCGTCGCCTCCAGGGCGGCCAGCGTCGTCTTGTCCACCCGCAGCGCCCGGTAGAGCGGGTGCCGGCGCAGCCGCTGCACGAGGTCGGCGCGGCCGAGCACCAGTCCCGCCTGCGGGCCGCCGAGCAGCTTGTCGCCGCTGGAGAGGACGAGGTCGGCGCCGTCGGCGAGCGTGGTCTGCAGGTCCGGCTCGTCGGGGAGCGCCGGGTGCGGGCGGAGGAGGCCGGAGCCGACGTCGGCCACCAGCGGGACGCCGGTGCCGGCCAGCCCGGCGGCGAGGTCGGCGACCGGCACCGCGCGGGTGAAGCCGCGGACGACGAAGTTCGACGGGTGCACCTTGAGCACCGCGCCGGTGCCCGTTCCGACCGCCCGCGTGTAGTCCTCGAGCGCGACCCGATTCGTGGTGCCGACCTCGCGCAGGCGTGCGCCGGTGGCCTCCAGCAGCTCGGGGATGCGGAAGCCGTCGCCGATCTCGACCAGCTCGCCGCGGGCGATGACCAGCTCGCCGCCGAGCGCCGTCGCCACGAGCGCGAGGGCGGCCGCGCAGTTGTTCACCACGATCGCCGCCCCGGCCGCGGGCACGGCGTCGAGCAGCGCCGCGAGCGCCGCCTCCCCGCGCGGCCCGCGGCGGCCGGTGGCCAGGTCGAGCTCGACGTCGGTCGTGCCGCTGGCGGCGACCACCGCCTCGACCGCGGCCGACGACAGCGGCGCCCGCCCGAGGTTGGTGTGCACCAGGACGCCGGTGGCGTTGAGCACCGGGCGCAGCGACGACGCGGTCGGGGGCAGGCCGGCGAGCACCGCGGCGACGGCGTCGTCCGGCGGGAGCTCGCCCGCGCGGACGCGGGACTGGACGGCGCGGACGGCGTCCTTCACCAGGTCGCGGCCCAGCCGGGCGGCGGCCTCGGCCAGCGCCGGGTCGGCCAGCAGCGTGTCGGTGCGGGGCACTGCCCGCCGCGGGTCGGCGCTCATCGCTGTCGCAGCGTATGCGCGCCGGCCCGCGGGGAGGCTGGCGGAGGCGGACGGGAATCGAACCCGCCTGACCGAGCTGCTCGGCCACGTCGGCTTTAGAGGCCGCGGGGGCCACCAGGCACCCTGACGCCTCCGCCGGGCAGCCTACGGCGCGTTCACTCCTCCGCGCAGATCGCGGACATCTCCTCCAGGTAGTCGGCCCAGGGGTCCAGGCCGGCGTCGGCGCGCAGCTGCTCGACGGCGGCCTCGTCGGCCAGCGGTACCGCCGGCTCGGGCCCCTCCGGCGTGCAGGACACCTGGGTGCCGTAGGTCTGCGGCTGCCCGGTGTTCGCCGCGACCCGGTCGGTCAGGTAGGCGAGGTCGCCGGGCGAGGCCCGCCCCTCGTCGACCGCCGCGCGCAGCAGCTCCAGCGCCCGCTGCTGGAACGCCGGGTCGAGGTCGGAGTGCTGGGCGATCGCCCACGCCGCCTCCGCGCCGTCCTCCCCCACCAGGTCGCGGCCGGGCCAGCCGTGCTCGTCGAGGATCTGCGCCAGCCGCTCGGTGCGCGCGGCGTCGCCCTCCGGGTCGGGGCCGCCGGTGCGCCCGCTCTGGTCGCGCTCGAGCATGGCCAGCAGCTCCGCGCGCAGCGCCGGGTCCGAGCCGGTCGGCACCGGCGTCGCCGCGGTGGGCGCGGCGGACCCGGTGGCGGGTGCCGCCGCGGCGGGCGGCGACGCCGTCGACGCCGCCGGTGGGGGCCCGGCGCCGGTCGCGCAGCCGGCGAGCAGCACCAGCAGCGCGGCGGGCAGCAGGCGGGTCACGGGCGGCCTCCCGGGGTCTGCCGCGAGCGTCCTCGCGCGCGCCCGACGTGTCCAGCCGCGGCGGACTAGCGTCGGCCGGGTGACCAGCGCGCCCGCCACCGTCCGGCTCACCCAGTACGCGCACGGGGGCGGCTGCGCCTGCAAGATCCCGCCCGGCGAGCTCGAGGCCGTCGTCGCGGGGCTCACCCGCACCGGCCCGGCCGACCCGGCCGCCGAGCTGGTGGTCGGCCTCGACGACGGCGACGACGCGGCCGTCGTCCGGATCCCTGGCGGCCAGGGCCTGGTGCTGACCACCGACTTCTTCACCCCGGTCGTCGACGACGCGTACACCTTCGGCCGGATCGCCGCGGCCAACGCGCTGTCCGACGTCTACGCCATGGGCGGCACCCCCGTCGTCGCCGTCAACCTGCTCGGCTGGCCGCGCGACGTGCTGTCCGCCGAGCTCGCCGCCGAGGTGCTGCGCGGCGGGCTGGAGGTGGCGCAGGAGGCCGGCTGCCACGTCGGCGGCGGGCACTCCATCGACGACCCCGAGCCGAAGTACGGCATGGCGGTCACCGGCCTGCTCGACCTCGACCGGGTCATCCGGAACGACACCGCCGTCGCCGGCACGCCGCTGTCGCTGACCAAGCCGCTCGGCGTCGGCGTGCTCAACAGCCGCATGAAGGCCACCGGCGAGGTGAGCGAGGAGGCCGTCGCCTCGATGACGGCGCTCAACCGGGACGCCGCGCGGGCCGCCGTCGCCGCGGGCATCCGGGCCGGCACCGACGTCACCGGGTTCGGCCTGCTCGGCCACCTCTACAAGATGGCCCGGGCCAGCGGGGTGACCGCGGTGGTCGACGCCGCCGCCGTCCCCTACCTCGCCGGCGCGCGGCAGGCGCTGGCCGACGGCTTCGTGTCCGGCGGCACCCGGCGCAACCTCGACTGGGTGCGGCCGCACACCGACCTGTCGGCCGTCGGCGAGGACGAGGCGCTGCTGCTGGCCGACGCGCAGACCTCCGGCGGGCTGCTGCTGGCCGGCGAGGTGCCCGGCGCCCCGGTGATCGGCGAGTTCGTGCCCCGGCAGGACGCGGTCGTCGTCGTCCGCTGAGGTCGTCGTCCGCTGACGTCGTCGTCCGCTGACCCCGGCGCGTCCGGGGCGACGCGCCGTCCCCCGGCCCGCCCGCGTCCGGATCCGTTCCGCGGCTCGCGCGCCGCTGCCACCCTCCCGCCCGCGCCGGACCCGGAGGGCCCGGGCGGCGCGGAGGAGGACGACGATGAGGACGAGGACGGCCGCGGCGGTGACCCTGCTGCTGGCTGCCGGGACCCTGGGCACGCTGACCGGCACGGCGGCAGCGGCACCGCCCGGGAACACGACGACGGGGTCGGCCTACGCCTTCCCGCTCGTCGGCGGCGCGGGGGTGTTCCTAAGCGCCTTCGACCCGGACGGGGAGGCGGCGTTCGTGGTGCCGGAGGTGTTCGCCGGCCGCTACGAGTGCGTGACCGAGGAGCGGGTGCCCGCCGCGTTCTCCGGTCTCGGCGCGGTCAGCGCCGCCGGGACGGCGACGCTCACCTGCTCCGGGTTCGAGGTGCCCGACCTCACCGGGACGCTCACCGTCGACGTGGCCTGGCGCGGCCGCGGGCCGGTCACCGCCCAGCCGCCCGTCCCGTCGGAGTGCCGGCTGCGCGTCCTCGAGCGCGCCGCCGACGTGACCGGCTCGGTCACCGTCGACGTCCCCGGGCTGGTCGACGCGACGGCGGCGCTCGACGGGGTCCCCGGGACGATCCGCTCGGCCCTGTCGAACTGCGCGGCACCGCGCTGACCGCGCGTCCCGGTCCGGCGGGCGCGGTGTCGCCCGCCGGACCGGGGTGTCCTAACGTCCGGCGCATGCGCGCCGTCTTCGTCTCCTCGCCCTCGTCCGACGACCCGCTCTCCGTCCTGGAGGTCGGCGAGCGCCCCGAGCCCGAGGTCCCCGACGGCTGGACGACGGTGCAGGTGAAGGCCGTCTCGCTCAACCACCACGACCTGTTCAGCCTGCGCGGCATCGGGCTGCCGCAGGAGCGGATGCCGATGATCCTGGGCACCGACGCGGCCGGGCTCGACGAGGACGGCAACGAGGTCGTCGTCCACGGCGTCGTCGCCAGCCCCGGCTGGACCGGCGACGAGACGATGGACCCCAAGCGCTCGCTGTTCTCCGAGCTGCACCAGGGCACGATGGCCGAGCGCGTCGCCGTCCCCCGGCGCAACGTGCTGCCCAAGCCCGCCGAGCTGTCCTTCGCCGAGGCGGCCTGCCTGCCCACGGCCTGGCTGACCGCCTACCGGATGCTGTTCGTCCGCTCCGGCCTGCGCCCCGGCCAGACCGTGCTCGTCCAGGGCGCCAGCGGCGGCGTGGCCACCGCGCTCGTCGTGCTCGGCCGGGCCGCCGGCTACCGGATGTGGGTCACCGGGCGCAGCGAGGAGAAGCGGGCCGCCGCGCTGGAGCTCGGCGCGGAGCAGGCCTTCGAGACCGGCGCCCGGCTGCCCGAGCGGGTCGACGGCGTCATGGAGACCGTCGGCAAGGCGACGTGGGGCCACAGCGTCAAGTCGCTCAAGCCCGGTGGCGTCATCGTCACCTCCGGCGCCACCACCGGCTTCGACCCGAGCGCCGAGCTCAACCGCGTCTTCTTCACCCAGCTGTCGGTCGTCGGCTCCACCATGGGCACGCGCGACGAGCTCGAGTCCCTGATGCGGATGTGCGCGGTCACCGGCGTGCGCCCGGTCATCGACGTCGAGCTGCCCGTGACCGAAGCCCGCGAGGGGTTCGCCCGCATGCTCGAGGGCCGCACCGCCGGGAAGATCGTCTTCACGCTCTGACGGGGCGCTCCCGCAGCAGCACCAGCGCCGCGACCGCCGCGAGTCCCGCGGCGACCGCGGCGCCGGCGAAGACCGTGTGCAGCTGGGTGAGGACGGCGGCGTTCGCGGCGGCGTCGTACGCGGGGCAGTCGGCCGGGGTGTCGGGGCAGACGGTGAGCGGCGAGCCGATCGCCTCGACCTCGGCGGTGAACCTCCGCAGCGCGACGGCGGTCAGCAGCGACAGCCCGACCAGCATCCCCACGGTCCGGGCGACGACGGCGAGCGCGCTGGCACTGCCGTGCACCTCCGGCCCGGTGACGGCGAGCAGCACCGCGTTGACCGGCGCGATCGCCAGGCCGAAGCCGAGACCCGCGGCGAGCAGCACGACGGTCGAGGTCCACGAGTCCAGCGAGGTCTCGCCCCAGCCGGTCATCGCCCACAGTGCCAGCGCGGCCAGCGCCATGCCGGCCGCGGCGACCAGCCGGGACGCCACCCGCCGGCACAGCCACCCGCCGGCCACCGCGCCCACCGGGACCGCGACCAGCAGCCGCAGCAGCACCAGTGCCGCGCCCAGCTGGTCGCCGGGCGTGGTGGTGGCGCGGGCGAACAGCGGCACGTCGACCAGCGCGGCCACCAGCGCCACGCCGACCAGCAGGTTGACCAGCAGCGCGCCCCAGGCGCCGGCCGGGCGCAGCGCCCCCAGGGGCAGCACCGGGTCGGGCGTGCGCCGCTCGTGCAGCCAGAACGCGACGGCGGCGGCCGCGGCCACCGGCAGCAGGACCGGCCCGTGGGCGACGACCTCGGTGGCCGGGTCGGCCGCGGCGAAGGACCACACCAGCGCCCCCAGCGCGACGACGGCCAGCAGCGAGCCGACGACGTCGACCTCGCGCACCAGCCGCGGCACCCCGCGCAGCGGCAGCACGGCGCCGTCCGGTGCGGCGAGGCTGCGCGCTCCGAGCGCGACCCCGGCGAGGACGGCGACGAGCACCAGCGGCGTCGTCGCCGGGACGCCGTCGAGCAGCGGCACCCAGGCCAGCCCGAGCGTGACGTCCTCGGCCAGCGCGGCCGGCTCGGCGAGCTGCAGGCCGCCCGCGGCGCCGGCCAGCGCGAGCAGCGCGAGCCCCACGGGGTCCGGCCGCCGTCCCCCGGTGACGACGACCCCGGCGGTCAGCGCCAGGCCGAGCAGCAGGTTGAGCCAGAAGACCGCGCGCCAGTCGGCGACGGCGAGCACCGCGGCGCCGGCCAGCGGCCCGAGCACCGCGCCCGCCTCCTGCACCGCGCCGACGACGCCCAGCGGGACCGCGCGGCGCTCCGGCGGCCACCGGTCGGCCACCAGCGCCAGCGTGGCCGGGACGAGCCCGCCGGCACCCACGCCCTGCAGGCCGCGGCCGGCCACCGCGAGCCCGAGACCGTCCGCCGTCGCCGTCAGCAGCGACCCGAGGGCGAACAGCAGCAGGCAGCCGGCCAGCACGGGGACGCGGCCGCGCAGGTCGGCCAGCCGGCCCAGCAGCGGCAGCGTGGCGGTGTAGCCGAGCAGGAAGCCGCCGATGATCGGCGTCGCCCGCTGCAGCTCGTCGATGCCGACGCCGACCCCGGCGAGGATGTCGGGCAGCGCCAGGACGACGACGTAGGTGTCGGCCGCGGTGACCAGGACCGCCAGCGTCGCGAGGACGACCAGCGGCAGCCCCGGGACCGGGCGGGCGTCCTCCCGCGGCTCAGCCGACTGGCGGTGCGGTGATCTCGACATCGGCGCCGGGGTCGGACAGCTCGATCGTGAAGGTGGCGTCCTGGCCGGAGGCGTAGAACGGGCCGGTCAGCTCGGCGCGGCGCAGCTCGCCGCTGTCGGGGGCCACGGAGAAGCGCGCCTGCACCGGCTGGGCCGGGTCCGCGCTGGTGAGCACCTGCTCGACCAGCTCGCCGGGCAGCTCGGCGGTCACCTCGCGCACCACCTCGCCGTCGACCCGCCGCTCCTCGCCCAGCTGCGCCGAGTCGGCCTCGGCGAGCAGCTGCGAGATGCCGGTGTCCGGGTCGAGCAGCGCGCCCGGGTCGCCGAAGCCGAACTGGGCGGGGTCGACCTCGCTGTAGCCGCTGGTGAACGGCAGCTGGGCGTAGACGGTCCCGTCGACGGAGACCACGGCCAGGTCCAGGGAGGAGCCCGCGGCCAGGACCTGCAGGGTGCCCTCGAAGGAGGCCGGTCGCAGGACGTCGCCCTCGCCGCCGGTCAGCGCGGTGCCGGTGGTCGGGGCGCCCTCGCTGGTGAGCACGAAGTGCAGGCTGCTGGTCTCGTCGAGCGTCGTCTTGGCGCGCTGGAGCAGGTCGCCGGCGGACTCCTCCGGCTCACCGCCCCCGCAGCCGGCGAGCGCGACCACCAGCCCGGCCCCCAGCGCGGCAGCGCGGCGCAACAGCATCCCGACCTCCCCGTTCGTGCCGGGTGCGCCCGGCGCGGGCACGGTAGCGCGCCGCTCGGGTCAGGTCCGGGCGGCCGTGGCCGTGGCGCGCGCGATCCGCTCGGCGAGCTTCGGCCGGTCCTTGACCGGGAACGACGCGAGCGCCGGCTCCAGCTGCGCGACCCGGTACCGCTGGGTGGTCAGCGCCCGGAACGCGAGGCCGGTGGTGACGCCATGACCCGGCCGGTGGACGACGGTCACCTCGTCGCCCGCGCCGACGTCGCCGGTCTCGAGCACCCGCAGGTAGGCGCCGGTGGCACCGCGAGCGGTGAACCGCTTGACCAGGTCCGGGACGTCCCAGAAGCGGGCGAAGTTGGCGCACGGGATGCGCGGCGCGGTCACCTCGACCAGCGCCGTCCCGACCCGCCAGCGCTCCCCCACCTCGGCGGCGGTGAGGTCGACGCCCGCCGTCCGCAGGTTCTCCCCGAACCGGCCCGGCGGCAGGTCGCGGCCGAGCTCGGCGGCCCAGACGTCGGCGTCCTCCTGGGCGAAGGCGTAGACCGCCTGCCCCTCGCCGCCGTGGTACTTGCGGTTGACCTGGACGTCGCCGTCGAGACCCAGCTCGTGCACGGCGACGCGGCCCTCCCGCGGGCGCTTGTCGATGCCACTGCGGTCGGGCCGGCGCCCGGGCAGGGGCAGCAGGTCGGAGCCGGAGACGCAGACGGCGAGGAGCCGGCCGCTCACTTCTTCGCGGCGGACGGCTCGTTGGTGGAGAGCGCGGCGACGAACGCCTCCTGGGGGACCTCGACGCGGCCGACCATCTTCATCCGCTTCTTGCCCTCCTTCTGCTTCTCCAGCAGCTTCCGCTTGCGGGTGATGTCACCGCCGTAGCACTTGGCGAGGACGTCCTTGCGGATGGCGCGCACCGTCTCGCGGGCGATGACCCGGGAGCCGACGGCGGCCTGGATGGGCACCTCGAACTGCTGCCGCGGGATGAGCTCGCGCAGCTTCCCGGCCATCATCACGCCGTAGCTGTACGCCTTGTCCTTGTGGACGATGGCGCTGAACGCGTCGACGGCCTCGCCCTGCAGCAGGATGTCCACCTTGACCAGCGAGGACTCCTGCTCGCCCGCCTCGGCGTAGTCGAGGCTGGCGTAGCCGCGGGTGCGCGACTTCAGAGCGTCGAAGAAGTCGAAGATGATCTCGCCGAGGGGCAGCGTGTAGCGCAGCTCGACCCGGGACTCGCTCAGGTAGTCCATGCCGCCGAGCTGGCCGCGCCGGCTCTGGCACAGCTCCATGATCGCGCCGGTGTAGTCGCTCGGCGCGATGATCGTGGCGTTGACGATCGGCTCGAAGACGCGGTCGATCTTGCCCTCGGGCCAGTCGCTGGGGTTGGTGACGGTGTGCTCGGTGCCGTCCTCCATCACCACCCGGTAGACGACGTTGGGCGCGGTGGAGATGAGGCTGATGCCCGCCTCGCGCTCCAGCCGCTCGCGCACGATCTCCAGGTGCAGCAGGCCGAGGAAGCCGACGCGGAAGCCGAAGCCCAGCGCCGCCGACGTCTCCGGCTCGTAGGTGAGCGCGGCGTCGTTGAGCAGCAGCTTGTCCAGGGCCTCGCGCAGCAGCGGGTACTCGCTGCCGTCGATCGGGTAGAGCCCGGAGTAGACCATCGGCTTGGGGTCGCTGTAGCCGCCGATCGGCTCGGCGGCCGGCTTGTGCTGCAGCGTGACGGTGTCGCCGACGCGGGACTGGCGGACGTCCTTCACGCCGGTGATGAAGTAGCCGACCTCGCCGACGCCGAGGCCCTCGACCGGCTTGGGCTCGGGTGAGATGACGCCGATCTCGAGCAGCTCGTGCGTGGCGCCGGTGGACATCATCTTGATGCGCTCGCGGCTGGAGATCCGGCCGTCGACGACGCGCACGTAGGTGATGACGCCGCGGTAGATGTCGTAGACCGAGTCGAAGATCATCGCGCGGGCCGGCGCCTGCGCGTCGCCGACCGGGGCGGGGATCTGGGCGACGATCTCGTCCAGCAGCTCGGGCACGCCCTCGCCGGTCTTGCCGCTGACCCGCAGGACGTCCTCGGGGTCGCAGCCGATGATGTGCGCGATCTCGGCGGCGTACTTCTCCGGCTGGGCGGCCGGCAGGTCGATCTTGTTGAGGACCGGGATGATCGTGAGGTCGTTCTCCAGGGCCAGGTAGAGGTTGGCCAGGGTCTGCGCCTCGATGCCCTGCGCGGCGTCGACCAGCAGGACCGCGCCCTCGCAGGCGGCCAGCGACCGGGACACCTCGTAGGTGAAGTCGACGTGGCCCGGGGTGTCGATCATGTCGAGGACGTACTCGGCGTCGCCGACCTTCCAGGGCAGGCGCACGTTCTGCGCCTTGATGGTGATGCCGCGCTCGCGCTCGATGTCCATCCGGTCGAGGTACTGCGCGCGCATCTGCCGCGCCTCGATGATCCCGGTCACCTCGAGCATCCGGTCGGCCAGCGTCGACTTGCCGTGGTCGATGTGGGCGATGATGCAGAAGTTCCGGATCCGGGCGGGATCGGTGGCAGCGGGAGTCGTCACAGTGCCGCCATCGTCCCACGACCTCGCCGCCCTGCCGAGCACCCGCCCCGGGCCGGGTGCGACGCGGGTTGGGGTGGCGGTCGGGGCGCTGGTAACCTGGCAGGCCGGTCCGCTGACGCATGACGTCCGGACGCACTGACAGACTCCCTTCCTGCGAGACACCGAGGCTCACGCGTGGCGAACATCAAGTCCCAGATCAAGCGGAACAAGACGAACGAGAAGGCGCGGCAGCGCAACGTCGCCGTCAAGTCCGCCCTGAAGACGGCCGTCCGCCGCTTCCGCGAGGCCGCCGCCGCCGGCGACACCGAGGCCGCGACGACCGCCCTGCAGAAGGCCGGCAAGGCCCTCGACAAGGCCGCCAGCAAGGGCATCATCCACAAGAACCAGGCCGCCAACCGCAAGTCGGGCATGGCCAAGCAGCTGACCAGCCTCTGAGCTGCGTCCCAGCGCTCCTGCGACGAGCCCCGTCCCCGTGAGGGACGGGGCTCGTCGCGTTCCGGGGCCCTCCGGCTCGGAACGGCGCGTCCGGGCGGCCCGGCGGCCCGCCACGTCAGCGCAGGCTGCGGGCCCGGGCGTCGCGGCCGGTGGTGGCGCGGATGTCGACGATCCGGCGGATCGCCCGCTCCAGGGCGTAGTCGGCGCTCGCGGCGACGCCCTTCACGTCGGCGTTGAGCTCGGCGGCCACGCCGATGGCCTGCTGCAGCCCGTCGATGCTCCAGCCGCGCGCCTGCGTCTGGGCCTTCTTGACCTTCCACGGCGGCAGCTTGAGCGCGCGGGCCAGGTCGCCGGTGTTGGCGGTGTTCAGCGAGGTCACCCGGGCCGCGGTGCGGATGCCGTCGGCGATCGCGTCGGCGATGAGCACGTGCGCGACGCCGCGGTCGAGCGCCCAGCGCAGCATCTCCAGCGACCCCGTGCGGTCGCCCACCAGCACCCGCTCGGCGACGGTGAACCCGGTGACCTCGGCCTGACCCCGGTGGAACCGGGCGACGGCGTCGGCGTCGATGGTGCCGCCGAAGTCGGCCACGAGCTGGGTGGCCGCCGACGACAGCGCCCGCAGGTCACCGCCGACCGCGTCGACCAGGGCGCCGATCGCGTCGGGGGTGATCCGGCCGCCGGCCGACCGCACCTCGTTGCGCACGAACGCCGCGCGGTCGCCCGGGGAGGAGATCTTGGCGCACTCGTCGACGGCCCCGCCGGCGGCGGTGAGCGTCTTGATGAGGGCCTCGTTGCGCTTGCCGCCGTGGTGGACGACCACCAGCGTCAGCTCCGGGTCGGGGTCCTTGCAGTAGGCGGTCAGCGCGTCGACCAGGGCGCCGGCCGCCTCCTGCACCCCGGACACGACGACGAGGCGGTGCTCGCCGAACAGGGAGGGCGCCAGCACGTCGGCCAGCTGACCGACGGGCAGGCCGAGGGCGGTCAGCTCGTGCAGCTCGGCCTGCGGGTGGCGCTCGAGGACGGCGGCACGCACGGCGGCCACGGCCCGGGAGCGCAGCAGCTCCTCCTCGCCGACGACGGCCCGCAGGCGGGAGGTCGGTGCCGGGGGTGCCGCTGCCACGTCCCGATGGTGTCACGCGGTGCCGACGGGACCGGCGCTCCGGCAGTGCGTGCCGGGGAGCGCCCCCGCCGGGCTCGCTGCCGGCGCTCTCGGCCGCCACCGCGCCGGCACCCGGGGCACCGCGCGCCGCGACGCCCCACTCCCCCGCCGAGCCGACCACCGCGAGGTCGCCCTCCCGGTCGGTGCGGTGCACCTGCATGCCCGCGCGGGACAGCCAGGTCAGCAGCCTCGGCGCCGGGTGCCCGTAGGTGTTGTCCGCGCCGACGCTGACCAGCGCCACCCGGGCGCCCGACGCCGCGAGGAACGCCGGGTCGGCGTCGGCGCTGCCGTGGTGCGGCACCTTGAGGACGTCGGCGCGCAGGTCGACCCCGCGGGCGAGCACCCGCGCCTCGGCCGCCGCGCTCAGGTCGCCGGTGAGCAGCACCCGGATGCCGCGCACGGTGACCCGGACGACCAGCGACAGGTCGTTGGGCTCGGCGGCCGCCGTCGCGATCTCCGGCGGCGGGGCGAGGACCTCCAGCGTCGCGCCGCCCACGGTGCGCACGTCGCCGGGCGCGAGCACCTCGCGGCGCGCGCCGGCCCGGGCGGTGAGCGCGTCGAGGGCGGGCAGGCGGTCGTCGGCCGGGGACAGCGCGCCGGTGGCGACGGTGCCGACCTCCCGGCCCGTGAGCGCGCCGGCCAGCCCGCCGGCGTGGTCGGCGTCGAGGTGGGACAGCAGGACCAGCGGCAGCGCGTCGATGCCCAGCCGGTCGAGGCAGCGGTCGATCGGCCCGACCTCGGGGCCGGCGTCGACGAGCACGCCCTCCCCCGGTCCGGTGGGCACCACCAGGCCGTCGCCCTGGCCGACGTCGCAGGCGACGAGGACGGCGTCGTCCGGCGGCCAGCCGTCGGCCGCCTGCCGCAGCGGCCAGCCGAGCAGCACCAGGCCCACGGCGGCGGCGAGGGCCAGGGCGCGCAGCCGCCGGAACCGCCACATCAGCAGGCCGGCGGCGAGCAGCAGGGCGGTGAGCAGCAGCGCGCCGCGGGTGCCGGCAGGCCAGCCGACCGCCCCGTCGGGGAGGCCCGCCGCGACCCGGGCCACGGCGACCAGCCACCGCACGGGCCAGCCGGCGAGCCAGGTCAGCGTGTCACCCAGCGGCGGCACGACGGCGCCGGCGAGGGCCGCCAGCAGGCCGAGGACGGTGGCCGGCGGCACCGCGGGCGCGGCGAGCAGGTTGGCCGGCAGCGAGACCGGGCTGACCAGGCCCGACAGGCCGGCGACCAGCGGTGCGGTGGCCAGCCCCGCGGCCGCCGCGACGGCGACGGCGTCGGCGACCGGCCCCGGCCAGCCGCGGTCGCGCAGCCGGCGGGACCAGCCCGGCGCGAGCAGCACGATGGCCGCGGTGGCGCCCACCGACAGCGCGAAGCCGGCGTCGCGGGCCAGTCTGGGGTCGAGGAGCAGCAGGACGGTCACCGCGGCCGCCAGCGCGGGCACCGCCACCCGCGACCGCCCCGACGCGAGCGCCAGCAGCCCGACCCCGCCCATCGCCGCGGCCCGGACGACGCTCGCGCTCGGCCGGGCCAGGACGACGAAGCCGGCGAGGGCGACCAGCGCCACTCCCGCCTGCACGCGCCGGTCGACCGCGCGGCGGCGCAGCGGCGCCAGCACGCCGGCCAGCACGATCGCCACGTTCGCACCGGAGACCGCGGTCAGGTGGGACAGGCCGGCGCGGCGGAAGTCCTCCGCGAGGACCGGGTCCATCGCCCGCGTGTCCCCCACGACCAGGCCGGGCAGCAGCCCCGCCGCGGGATCGCCGAGCACCCGCGCCGCCGAGGCGGCCAGGCCGTCGCGCAGCCCGCCCGCCAGTGCCTGGAACCCCGGCACCGCACCGACGGCCTCCGGCGGGCCCCGCGCCGACAACCGGGCGACCACGCCCTCGGCCGGTGCGGCGGCGGTGACCGCGGCTCGGGCGCGCACCTGCTGGCCGGGCAGCAGGCCCGCCCAGCCCTCCACCGGCGCGAAGACGACCACGTCCGCGGTCAAGTGGACCCGGCCGCCCGCGTGCTCGAGGACGAGGACCGTGGCGTCGAGAGCGAGCCGCGGCGTGGCGGCCGCACCGACGAGCCGCGGGTCGCCGTCCACCTCCAGGACCAGCGCCACCGGGCCCGCACCGGCGACGTCGAGGAGCGGCGAGGTGGCCCGCGCCGCACCCCGGACCGCGGCCGCACCGGCCGTCGTGCCGACCGCGGCGAGGACGGCCAGCGCCACCAGGACCCGCGGCCGGTCGCGGGCGCGGAGCAGGACGGCGGCGGTGAGGACCGCGCCGGCCGCCACCAGCGCCGGGACGAGCGGGGGCAGCGCTCCGGCGGCCAGCGTCACGGCCCACACGGCGACGGCCACCGGCACGAGCCGGAGGTCCACCCACGTCCAGCGGCCCTCCCGCGCGCGGCTCACACCCGCACCCGGTCGGCGAGGTCGGCGTAGATCGACGGGCCGATGCCCGGGACGTCGTCGAGCTGCTCGACGCTGGTGAACCGGCCGGCGCTCTGCCGGTGGTCGACGATCCGCTGCGCCAGGACCGGGCCGATGCCCGGCAGCGCGTCCAGGTCGGCCACGGTGGCGGTGTTGAGGTCGACGGGCCCGGCGGTCGCGGCACCTCCGGCCGGCGCGGCCGCCGGTGCGGCGCCGGGCACGCCGACGGCCACCTGCTCGCCGTCGGCGACCACCGCGGCGAGGTTCACCGACGCCGGGTCGGCCTCCGGCAGCAGTCCGCCCGCCGCGGCGACCGCGTCGGCGACGCGCGAGCCCTGCGGCAGCGTGACCAGGCCGGGGCGCACCACGAGACCCACGACCGAGACGACGACGGTGAGCTGCGCATCGGCGGGCTGGGCGTCGGCGGGCTGGACGTCGGCGGCCGCCCCTCCCGGCGGGTCGGCGGGCGGTGGCGACGCCGAGGCCGGGGCGGGAGCCGGCGGGGCCATCTCGACGGCGGGCCGGTCGAGCCAGGTCCAGCCCGCGAGCAGCAGCGCGGCCAGCAGCCCGGCGGCCCACAGCGCCCGGCTGCCCCGCCGGCCGGGGTCGACGCGGACCGTCCGCGCCGGCGCGCGGTGGCGGCCGAGCCCGGGAGGGAGCCCGTCGGAGAGGTCGTCGCCGGGTGCGCCAGAGGCGTCCCGTCCGGCGTCCTCCTCCGGCTCCTCGCCCCAGCGGTCCTCGTCGGGGGCGTCGTGGTCCCGGGGGTCGTCCTCGGGCAGCCAGCCCGACCGCCGGCCCTCCGCCAGCAGCACCCGCAGCCGGGCACGGATGACGTCGGCGTCGTCGTCGCGGCGGGAGGTCAGGCGCACGCGGCGGACGCTAGGCAGCTCCACCGGTCACCACGCCGGTCGCGGCGGGGCTGTGGACGGCGACCGCGCCTGTGGACGCGCGGAGCCGTTCGAGGGGTCCCCGGGTGCAGCCTGCGCCCGTGCCCGCCTCCTGCTCAGCCCTCCCCGGGGTCCTCCGCGGTGCCCTCCGGGGTGTCCTCCGGCTCCTCCGGCGCCACCTCGGCCGGCGCCACGACGACGCCCACCGCGCCGGGGCCCACATGCGCGCCGATCACCGCGCCGAGCTCGCTGACGTGCATCTCGCGGATCCCGGGGAGGGCCTCCCGCAGCTGCGCGGCGAGCTTCTCCGCGCGGTCGGCCGCGGCCAGGTGGTGCACGGCGACCGACGCGCCCGCCCCGCCGGCCGCCTCGACCGCGCGCTGCACGAGGCGGGTCATCGCCCGCCCGGTCGTGCGGACCCGCTCCAGCGGCACCACCGTGCCGTCGACGACGTGCAGCAGCGGCTTGATCGACAGCGCCGTGCCGAGCAGCGAGGCGGCGGGCCCGATGCGGCCGCCGCGGCGCAGGTGCTCGAGGGTGTCGACGACGAACAGCGTGCGGGTGCGGGCGGCGGTGCCGTTGGCGACCGCGGCCACCTCCTGCGCGGTGGCGCCCTCGGCGGCCGCCCGCGCGGCCGCGAGGACGGCGAAGCCGGTGCCCATGGCGGTGGAGCGGGTGTCGACGACGGTCACCACGTGCTCGCCGACCTGCCCGGCGGCCAGTCGAGCGGCGTCCCAGGTGCCGGAGAGGTCGGCGGACAGGTGGACCGACACCACGCGGTCGGCGCCCTCGGCCAGCCGTCGGCGGTAGGCGGCGACGAAGTCGCCGGGCGTGGGCCGCGACGTGGAGACCCGCTGCCCGCGGGTGCCGAGAGCCCGGGCGACGTCCTCCGGTGTGATCTCCTCGCCCTCGCGCCCCGACCGGCCGGCCAGGACGACGTAGCAGGGCACCACCTCGATGCCGTACCGGGCGACGACGTCCGGGGGCAGGTAGGCCGTGGAGTCGGTGACCACGGCGACGGACACCAGGCGAGGCTAGACCGCGCGCCGGCGGTGGCGTGTCGCGGAGGGAGCCGGCGGGCGTCCGGCGGGTGTCCTCAGGACAGCGCGTCGGCGTCCGAGGCGGGCGGCGGGGCGGCCTCGGGGGTGGCGCCGTCGGCGGGCCTCGCGACCCGGCCGTCGCCCTCGGCCGCGGGGACGGCGGCCACCGTGCTGTTGTGCCGCATTAGCCGCCAGCGGTCGCCCTGCCGCGCGACCTCGCTCCAGCCGCAGTTCGACAGCGGGCCGAACACCCGCCGGTGCTCGGGGCCCAGGCCCAGCAGCGCCTCGATCAGCCGCCCGGCCGTGCCGCCGTGGGTGACGACGACGGCGACGTCGACGGGCGGGAGGTCCACGAGCGCGGCCAGCGCCCGGGCGACGACCGCCGCGTTCTCCTCGCCGCCGCGGCCGTGCACCGGCCGGCCGGCGAGCCAGTCGGCGAACTGCTCGGGGTACCGCTGCTCGACCTCGCCGCGGGTCAGGCCCTCCCAGCAGCCGAGCCCGTGCTCGCGCAGCCGCTCGTCGATCCGCAGGTCCACACCGAGGAGGTCGGTGAGGGCCAGCGCGGTGTCGGCGGCGCGCACGAGGTCGCTGGAGACGACGACGGACGACCCGGTGCGCAGTCCGCCCGCCGCGAGGTGCGGCGCGGTGCGGGCGGCCTGGGCGCGGCCCTCGGCGTCGAGCGGCGGGTCCATCTGGCCCTGGAAGCGGCCGGTGGCGTTCCACTCCGTCCGGCCGTGCCGCCAGACGAGCAGGCGCGGGACGGGCAGGGGCGGCAGCTCGGGCAGGCTCATCGGGGGTGTGCGGCCGTCAGCGGCCGGACGCCCCCGGCTCACCGGTCGCGTCCCCGGTCGCGCCGTCCCCGCCGGTCCCCCCGTCGAGCAGCGGGTCGGCCTCGAGCAGGTCGTCGTCGAGGAGGTCCTCGTCGGTCGCGCCGCCCGCGTCGGCCTGCTCGGCGTCCGGGTCGGGCGCGAGCAGCACAGGCGAGGCGCCGGCCGGGTCGACGTCGTCCCCGGAGACGACACCGCCGGAGACCGCACCGTCAGCGACGGCACGGTCTCCGGCCGGGCCGGTGCCGCCGTCGGCGGGCAGCGCCCGGTCGACGAAGGGGATCGTCGGGCAGTCCTTCCACAGGCGCTCGAGCGCGTAGTAGGCCCGCTCCTCGGTGTGCTGGACGTGCACGACGACGTCGACGAAGTCCAGCAGCACCCAGCGCGCCTCGGCGACGCCCTCGCGGCGCACCGGCTTCACGCCGTGGCGGCGCAGCCGCTCCTCGACCTCGTCGACGATCGACTGCACCTGGCGCTCGTTGGGCGCGGAGGCGAGCACGAAGGCGTCGGTGATGGCGAGCCGGTCGCTGACGTCGACGATCGAGACGTCGGTGGCGAGCTTGTCGGCGGCGGCCTGGGCTGCGAGCAGTGCGGTCTCCCGCGCCTCGGCGGAGGCGGTCATCGGGGCATCTCCCGGAGGTCTTCGGTGGGTGGGTCGGCGGGGCCGGCGGCGGGCCGGCCGGTGCGCGGGGCGCCGGGGCGGCGGGCGGTCTGCCCGGTCCGGTACAGCCCGCGCTTCTCGATGTACTGCACGACCCCGTCGGGCACGAGGTACCAGACCGGCATCCCGCGGGCGACGCGGTCGCGGCAGTCGGTGGAGCTGATGGCCAGGGCCGGGATCTCGACCAGGCTCACCGCGCCCTCGGGCAGGTGGCCGTCGGCGAGCGCGTACCCGGGGCGGGTGACCCCGACGAAGTGCGCCAGCCGGAGGAAGCGGTCGCTGTCGCGCCAGCTGAGGATCTGGGCGAGCGCGTCGGCGCCGGTGATGAAGAACAGCTCGGCGTCGGGGCGCTGGGCGTGCAGGTCGGAGAGGGTGTCGATCGTGTACGTCGGCCCCTCGCGGTCGACGTCGACCCGGCTGACGGAGAACCGCGGGTTGGAGGCGGTGGCGATGACGGTCATGAGGTAGCGGTCCTCGGCGGGGCTGACCTCGCGCTCGGTCTTCTGCCAGGGCTGGCCGGTCGGCACGAAGACGACCTCGTCGAGACCGAACAGACCGGCGACCTCGCTGGCGGCGACCAGGTGGCCGTGGTGGACGGGGTCGAACGTCCCGCCCATCACGCCGATCCGCGTCCCAGCCACCGATCGAGCCTAGCCGGGCGGGGCGATGCGGGCCGGACCGGTCCGGCCCCGGTGGAACGGGCGGTGGACGGCGCCCGGTCCGGACGGCCGGGCGCGGTCGTCGCCGCACCCGGCCGCCGGGACCGGGGTCCGGTCACGACCGGCACCCCCGTGCCGTCGGTCGCTCCCCCGGGCTCCGCCGCCGGGGCGGAGGAGCCGGGGTGGCGCCGGACCGGACCCGGCACCGCGCTGACCAACGGAACGAGCGGGATCCGGTTACGGCCGCGGCGCGGATCCACCGTCCCGGGCGTGTCGGGCACGCGTGCCGCCACGGAGCGCACCGCGGCGGTTACGGCTCAGAGGGTGGTGACGAAGTCGGCGAGCTGGGTGGCGTTGCGGCACTCGACCATGTCGATGACCTCGCCGTAGCGGTCGGCCGCCGAGTCGCCGCTCCCCCACAGCCGCCGCGGCTCCGGGTTGAGCCAGTGCGCCGAGCGGGCACGGCGCACCAGGTCGGCGAGCACCGGCAGCCCCGGCTGGCGGTAGTTGGTCCGCCCGTCGCCGAGCACGAGCAGCGACGTCTTCGGCCCGACGGCGGTCGGCCAGCGGTCGGCGAACACCTCGAGGGCGTTGCCGTAGTCGCTGTGCCCGTCGAAGGCCACCACGTCGGCCTCCCGGCCGATCCGGGCGATCGCCTGGGCGACGTCGGCGCCGGGCCGGAAGAAGCGGGTCACCTCGTCGGTGGCGTCGACGAACGCGAACGCCCGCACGCCGGAGAAGTGCTCGCGCAGCGCCTGGGTGAGCATCAGCGTGAAGTGGCTGAACCCGGCGACCGAGCCGCTGACGTCGCACAGCACGACCAGCTCCGGCTTGTGCACCTTGCGCGGCCGGTGGTGGGTGACCACCGGGACGCCGCCGGTGCCCAGCGAGGCGCGCACGGTCTTGCGGAAGTCCAGCCGGCCCTCGCGGCCCATCCGCCGCCGCGCCGACAGCCGCACCGCCAGCCGGCGGGCCAGCGGGGCCACCGCCCGCCGCAGCTCGGCGAGGTCGGCCTGCTGCGCGCGCAGGAAGTCGACCTGCTCGGCCAGCGGCCGCACCGCGCTCTTCGCCACGCGGTCCCGGCCGCGCTCGGCCGCCGCCCGCCGCCGCACCTCGGCGTCGACGGCCGCCCGGAACGCGGCCAGCCGCTCGCGGACCGTCTGCCGCGCCACCTGCTCGGCCAGGCCGCCACGGCCGCCGTCCCCGAGGAGCCCGGCGAGCAGCTGGGCGACCAGGGTGTCGGGCGACAGCGCCCGCATCACCCGGTACCCGAAGAACGACTGCCCCGACGGCGACGCCGGCGCCCGGCCGAGCTGCTCCACGGCCCTCCGGGCGAAGCGGCGCAGCGCCTCGTCGTCGCCGTCAGCGAGCAGGCGGGCGAGCTCGGCGCGCATCCGCTCGGCGAGGTCGCGCTCGTCGCCGTCGCCGTGCCCGTCGGGCAGGTCGAGCGTCGCGCCGTCGTCGGCGTCCTCGTCCGCATCCCCGCTGGCCCCGCCGTCGGGGTCCCCGTCGGCGTCGGGGCCGGACGCGGGGCGGTCGGACAGCGGCCACCACAGGTCGAACAGCACGTCGTAGGCCGGCCGCTGCGACGCCCGCTGCAGCAGCACCGCCGCCAGGCCGTGCCGCAGCTGCTCGCGCTCGAGCAGGTCGACGACGGTGAGGATCTCGGCGGCGTCGACGGCCTGGCTGATGCCGACCGGGATGCCGGCCTCGCGCACCGCGCGCACGAACCCGTCGAGGTGCCCGGCCAGACCGCCCGCGGCGACCGGGCCGGGAGCCGCCGGCGCGCTCATCAGTTGAGCCGCAGCTCGGCGGCGGCCCGGTCCTGGTCGCTGGCGTGCTTGAGCACCACGCCGAGCGTCGCGCGCACCGCCGTCTCGTCGAGGGTGTCCAGACCCAGCTCCAGCAGCGTCTGCGCCCAGTCGAGGGTCTCGGAGATCGACGGCGACTTCTTCAGCTCCATCGCCCGCAGCGCCCGGATGGTGCGCACGAGCTGCTCGGCCAGCGCCGGCGCGAGGTCGGGCACCCGGGAGAGCACGATCTCCCGCTCCCGCTCGGCCGACGGGTAGTCCAGCGACAGGTACAGGCAGCGCCGCTTGAGCGCCTCGGACAGCTCACGCGTGGCGTTGGAGGTGAGCACCACCGTGGGCCGGCGGGTGGCGGCGACCGTGCCGAGCTCGGGGATGGTCACCTGGAAGTCGCTGAGCACCTCGAGCAGCAGGCCCTCGACCTCGACGTCGGCCTTGTCGGTCTCGTCGATGAGCAGCACGGTGGGCTCGGTGCGCCGGATCGCGGTGAGCAGCGGCCGCGACAGCAGGAACTCCTCGCCGAAGATGTCGTCGTGGACGGTGTCCCAGTCCGCGCCGCCGTCCCCCTGCGCCGCCTGGATGCGCAGCAGCTGCTTCTTGTAGTTCCACTCGTACAGCGCCCGCGCCTCGTCGAGGCCCTCGTAGCACTGCAGCCGGATCAGTTCCGCGCTCGTCGCCGCCGCCAGCGCCTTGGCGAGCTCGGTCTTGCCGGTGCCGGCCGGTCCCTCGACCAGCAGCGGCTTGCCCAGCCGGTCGGCGAGGAAGACCGTCGTCGCGATCCGCTCGTCGGGCAGGTACCCCGCCGTGGACAGCCGCTTCTCGACGTCGGCGACGGAGGAGAACTGCGGCAACTGCGTCGGCGGGCGGGGCATCGGACTCCTCAGGGGTGCGGGATCAGCGCGTGTGGCCGTTCCCGGTGACGACGTAGGTGGTGCTGGTCAGCTCGGGCAGACCCAGCGGCCCGCGCGCGTGCAGCTTCTGGGTGGAGATGCCGATCTCGGCGCCGAACCCGAACTCGCCGCCGTCGGTGAACCGGGTGGAGGCGTTGACCAGGACGGCGGCCGCGTCGACCCCGGCGGTGAACGCGGCGATGGCGGTCGCGGAGTCGGCGACGATCGCCTCGCTGTGCCCGCTCCCCCACCGCGCGATGTGGTCGAGGGCCTGCGGCAGGTCGTCGACCACCCGCACGGCCATGTCCATCGACAGGTACTCGGTGGCCCAGTCCTCGTCGGTGGCCGGGACGACGGCGTCGTGCGCGGCGCGGGCGGCGTCGTCGCCGTGCAGCGTCACGCCGGCGTCGGCGAGCGCGCTGAGCAGCCGCGGCAGGAACGGCGCGTCGCGGTGCACGAGCAGCGTCTCCGCGGAGTTGCACACGCTGACCCGGTGCGTCTTGGAGTTGAGCACGACCGCCTCGGCCATGGCGGCGTCGGCGGAGGCGTCGACGTAGACGTGGCAGTTGCCGACGCCGGTCTCGATGACCGGCACCTGCGCCTCGCGGACCACCCGCTGGATGAGCGAGGCCCCGCCGCGCGGGATGACGAGGTCGACCAGCCCGCGCGCGGAGAGCAGCTCGCCCACCGAGGCGCGGTCGGCCGGCAGCAGCTCGACGGCGCCCTCCGGCAGCCCGGCCTTCTGCCCCGCCTCGGACAGGACGGCGACCAGCGCGGTGTTCGTGCCGAACGCCGACGCCGAGCCGCGCAGCAGCGCCGCGTTGCCGCTCTTCAGGCACAGGCCCGCGGCGTCGACGGTCACGTTGGGCCGCGCCTCGTAGACGATCCCGATCACGCCGAAGGGCACCCGGACCTGGCGCAGCTCGAGCCCGTTGGGCAGCCGGGACCCGCGGACGACGTCGCCCACCGGGTCGGGCAGCGCGACCAGCTCGCGCAGCGCCGCGGCCACCCCGGCGACCCGGCCGGCGTCGAGGCGCAGCCGGTCGAGCACCGACGCCGGGGTGCCGTCGGCGGCCGCGGCCTCGACGTCGCGCGCGTTGGCGGCGAGCACCTCGTCGGTGCGCTCGACCAGCGCGTCGGCCATCGCGGACAGCGCGGCGTCCTTGACGTCGGTCGGCAGGGTGCGCAGCACCCGGGAGGCGGCGCGGGCGCGCGTGACGGCGGCCCCGATCAGCGGCAGCTCGGCGGCGTCGGACACCCCCTCACGCTACCCGGCGCCCCTCCCGGCCGGGCGTGTCGCCGATGTGTGAGAATGGTTCTCATGCCCACGATCTCGACGCGCGTGCTCGCCGCGACCGCCGCCTCGGCCACCGCCCTCCTGCTGACCGCCTGCGGGTCCGGCGACGACGCGGCCGCGGCGTCGGACGGCGTCGGCGTCGTCGCGGCCTTCTACCCGCTGCAGTGGGCGGCCGAGCGGGTCGGCGGCGACCGGGTCGACGTCACCTCGCTCACCCCGCCGGGCGCGGAGCCGCACGACCTCGAGCTGACCCCGCGCGACGTCGCCTCCCTCACCGAGGCCGACCTCGTCGTCTACCTCCAGGGCTTCCAGCCGGCGCTCGACGACGCCGCGGCCGAGGCCGGCGACAACACCTGGGACGCCGGCCAGGCGGCCGACCTCTCGCTGACGACCGAGGAGCACTCGCACGAGGGCGAGAGCGAGGAGGAGCACGCCGAACACGCCGAGGAGGAGGGCGGCGAGGAGGAGCACGCCGAGGGTGAGGAGGTCACCGACCCCCACTTCTGGCTCGACCCGACCCGGCTGGCCGACGTCGGCGACGCGCTGGCCGAGCGGCTCGCCGAGACCGACCCCGACGGCGCCGCCACCTACGAGGAGAACGCCGCCGCGCTGCGCACCGACCTCGAGGCCCTCGACGCCGAGATGCAGGAGGGGCTGGCCGACTGCGCGGTGAGCACCCTGGTCACCTCCCACGACGCCTTCGGCTACCTCGCCGACCGGTACGGTCTGGAGGTGGTCGGCATCAGCGGCCTGAGCCCCTCGACGGAGCCCAGCCCCGGGCAGCTCGCCGAGATCTCCACCCTGGTGCGCGAGACCGGCGTGACCACCGTCTACACCGAGACCCTCGTCGACCCCGCCGTCGCCGAGACCGTCGCGCAGGAGGCCGGCGTGCAGACCGCCGTGCTCGACCCGCTCGAGGGCCTCACCGACGAGTCGGCCGGCTCGGACTACCTCGAGGTCATGCGCGCCGACCTGGCCACGCTGCAGGAGGGACAGGGCTGCGCATGAACGACCCCGCGCTACGCCTCGCCGGCGCCACCATCGGGTACGGCGACGTCGCGATCGTCCGTGACGCCGACCTGACCGTGCGGCGCGGCGAGGCCGTCGCGGTGCTCGGCTCCAACGGGTCGGGCAAGACCACGCTCTCCCGCGGGGTGCTCGGCCTGGCCACGGTGCTCGGCGGCACCGTGGAGGTGCTCGGCGCCCCGGTCGGCCGGCTGCGCGAGCGCGGCCGGGTCGGGTACGTGCCGCAGCGCCACACGGTCAGCGGCGCGATGCCGGCGACCGTCCGCGAGGTCGTCACCGTCGGCCGACTGCCCCGCCTGGGGCTGTTCCGCCGGCCCGGTCCGCGCGACCGCGCCGCCGTCGCCGAGGCCGTGGCCGCCGTGGGCCTGGCCGACCGGCTCGAGGACCCGGTGGCCTCGCTGTCCGGCGGTCAGCAGCGGCGGGTGCTCGTGGCCCGCGCGCTGGCCGCCGAGCCCGAGCTGCTGATCATGGACGAGCCGACCGCCGGGGTGGACGCGGCCAGCCAGGCGGCGCTGGCCGGCGTGCTCGCCCGGGTGTCCGCGGGCGGCACGACACTGGTGGTCGTGACCCACGAGACCGGCCCGCTGGCGGGGGTGCTCACCCGCGCGGTCGTCGTCGACTCGGGGCTGCTGACCTACGACGGGCCGCTGGCCGGCGCGGGCGCCCCGGCCGGGCCCGACTGCCACCACCCCGCGGAGGCCGCCGGGCGGCCGGCCCGCGGCTACTCGCTCGACCAGCCGCGCCCGGCGCCCGACGCCGTCCGGGTGCGCGACGGGAGCCGCTGACGTGGAACTGCTCGAGTACGGCTTCATGCAGCGGGCGCTGCTGGCCTCGCTGATGGTCGGCCTGGTCGCGCCCGCCGTCGGCGTCTTCCTCGTCCAGCGGCGGCTGTCGCTGCTCGGCGACGGCCTCGGCCACGTCGCGCTCACCGGCGTCGGCGTCGGCGTGCTCACCTCCAGCGCCCCGGTGGGCACTGCCCTGGTGGCCGCCGTCCTCGGCGCGGTGCTCATCGAGCTGGTCCGCGCGCGCGGGCGCACCAGCGGCGACGTCGCCCTCGCCGTCCTCTTCTACGGCGGCATCGCCGGCGGCGTCGTGCTGCTGTCCCTGGCGCCGCGCGGGCAGGCCACCAACCTCGACGCCTACCTGTTCGGCGCGATCACCACGACCACGGCCGCCGACGTCGCGGTGTTCGGCGTGATCACCGTCGTCGTGCTGGGCGTGGTCTGGCTGCTCGGGCAGCGGCTGTACGCGGTGAGCGACGACGAGGAGTACGCCCGCGCCGTCGGGCTGCCGGTGCTGCCGCTCAACACGGTGCTCGCGGCGCTCGTGGCCTCGACGGTCGTGCTGTCGATGCGGGTCGTGGGCCTGCTGCTCATCAGCGCGCTGATGATCCTGCCCAGCGCCGTGGCCCAGCTGGTGGGGCGCAGCTTCCGCACCACGCTGTACCTGGCGTGCGCGATCGGCGTCGTCGTCAGCGTCTCCGGCACCGCCGGCTCGTACTACACGGGCACTCCCTCGGGCGGCACCATCGTGCTGCTGGCGATCGCGCTGTTCCTGGCCGTCACGGCCGCCGTCGCCCTCCGCGACGCGACGGCGCGGCGGCGACACGGGCGTAGGGTCGTCGTCCACGCCGCCCACCCGCACGAGCACGGCACCGGCTGCGGGCACCGGGCGGTGCCGCACGGCGACCACGTGGACTACGACCACGACGGCCACCTGCACGCGCCGCACCGGACGGACAGCGGCGTGCACTACGACGAGCACACGGACGAGCACACGGGCGACCCGGTCGGGACGCCCCCGGCGGGGAGGACGGAGCGCGCGTGAGCAGCCCGGAGACGACCGAGGCGCCCGCCCGCCGGCAGACGCGCCAGCGGACGGCGGTGCTCGCGCTGCTCGAGCAGCAGGACGGCTTCCGCAGCGCGCAGGACCTGCACGCCCTGCTCCGCGACCGCGGCGACGCCGTGGGCCTGGCCACCGTCTACCGCGCGCTGCAGGCCCTGGTCGACGACGGCCTGCTCGACGTGCTGCGGGGCGACGACGGCGAGGCGTCCTACCGGCGCTGCTCGCCGGTGCACCACCACCACCTGGTCTGCCGCTCGTGCGGGACGACGGTCGAGGTCGCCGACGCGCCCGTGGAGCGCTGGGCCGCCCGCGTGGCCGCCGAGCACGGGTTCACCGACGTCTCCCACCAGGTCGAGGTCTTCGGCACCTGCGCCGCCTGCCACGCCGCTCAGCGGTAGGGGTCGGTCACCTCGCGCAGCCGAGTGAGGGCCGCGCGCAGCTGCGCCGTCGTCTCCTCCCCCAGGTGGGCGGTCCACTCGGCCTCCACCCGCGCCTCCACCTCACGGGCCAGCGCGATGACGGCCCAGCCGCGCTCGGCGATCTGGACCAGCCGGGCGCGGGCGTCGGTGGGGTCGGGCACGTGCCGCACGTAGCCGGCGCGCTCGAGCTGGTCGACGAGGTGGCCCGCCGTCTGCTTGGTCACCAGCGCCTGCTCGGCGAGGTCGGTCAGCCGCGTCCCCTGCGGGCCGATCCGCGCGGCGATGCGCCCCTGGGCGGCGGTGATGTCGTCGAACCCCTCCTCGGCCATCGCCGCGAGCAGCCGGGCCTCCATGGCCCGGTGCGGGTAGAAGCAGAGCAGGCCCAGGTTCTGGTGGTCGGGCTCGGTCACGGGACCCCTTGACGATGGTCAGATGTTCTGACTAGATGGTCAGGACATCGTACCGATCTCGCGGAGACCGCCATGGACACCGACGACGTCTGGCGCACGATCGACTCCGAGCGGGCGAACCTCGCCGACCTGCTCGACGACCTCTCGCCCGCCGAGTGGGAGACGCCGTCGCTGTGCGGCGCCTGGCGGGTCCGCGACGTCGCCGCGCACCTCACGCTGGCGCAGATGGGCCCGTGGCCGGCGACGGTCGCCGCGATCCGCGCCGGGGGCAGCTTCGACCGGATGATCCGGGACACCGCGCTGCGCCTCGGGCCGCTGCCCGACCGGGAGTACGGCCGCCGGATCCGGGCTATGGTCGGCTCCCGCCGGCGGGCGCCGTTCGTCTCCCCCGTCGAGCCGCTCACCGACGTCCTCGTGCACGGCCAGGACATCGCGCTGCCGCTGGGGCGCACGCGGCCGGTCCCGCCGGCCGCCGCGGCCGTGTCGGCGCGGCGCGCCTGGGCGATGAGCTTCCCGTTCGGCGTGCGGAGGCGGCTGGCCGGCCTGCAGCTGCGGGCCACCGACAGCGACCTCGTGCTCGGCGAGGGCGCACCCGTCGAGGGCACGACCGGGGACCTGCTGCTGCTCGTCACGGGGCGCACCGCGACGGTGCACCGGCTCTCCGGGGAGGGCCTGCAGGGACTGCCGGCGGCGCAGGGCCGCCGGGAGGAGCCGAGGAGGGCGACATGACCCTGGGTGTGATCACGGACGTGTCCGCGCCGGTCGAGACCTACGACGCGGTCCATGCGGCGATGCTCGCGCGGATGGACCCGGCGACGACGGGGCTGCTGCTGCACCTGGCCCGCGCGACCGCGGACGGCTTCCAGGTGATCGACGTGTGGGAGTCGCGCGAGGCCTACGAGCGCGGGATCCGGGAGGTGGTCGGGCCGGTGTCCGCGGAGGTCCTGGGCGGCCGGGAGCTCCCGCCCACGACGGTGACCGAGTTCGAGGTCCGCGGCCTGGTGCTCCCCCGGGCCGGCGTCACCGTCTGAGCCGGCCGCCCGCCTCAGCCGCCCAGGCGCATCGGCGGGCCGAGTCCCGCGACGGCGGGCACGAGCGGGACCGGGAGGCCGGCGTCGGGGTCCTCGTCCGGCGCCGGCCCTCCCGCACCGATCCAGCCGGCCAGCGCGTCGGCCCGCTCGCCCTCGTGGACGCCGGCGAGCCAGACGGTCCGCCCGGAGCACCCGCTCTCGCCGTCGCGGTGGGCGACCGCGCCCACCGCAGCCAGCGCGCACGGGCCCAGACACCCGGCGGTCACCAGCACGGCGCCGCGGGTGCGGGCGACGGCCTCCCGCAGCGCCTCGACGGTGCCGGACGTGCCGGAGAGCTCGCGCAGCGCGGAGCAGCGGCGCCCCAGGCACAGGGCCAGGACCGGCCCGCCGGGGTCGGTGACGCGCTGCCGGACCGGGGCGGCCACGTCAGCCGCGCCCGCGGTCGCCGTAGCGGCGGCGGAACCGCTCGACCCGGCCGGCGGTGTCCAGCACCCGCTGGTTGCCGGTCCAGAACGGGTGCGAGGCCGCGCTGGTGTCGACGACGACCAGTGGCAGCACCTCGCCGTCGACCTCGACGGTGGCCGAGGTGGTGATCGTCGACCGGGTGCGCCAGGTGGTGCCGGTCGAGGCGTCGCGGAAGACGACGGTGCGGTACTCGGGGTGGATGCCGGGACGCATCAGGAGTGCTCCTCTGGGACGGTCGGGCGCGCCGTCGTCCTGCGGCCGCCCGTGCGGAGCACACTAACGTCAATGAGTATCGTTCTCATCCCTTGTCGCCGGTCGAGGTCCGTGCGGCAGGATGGCCGGTCGTGACCGGCCCGACCACCACCGCGGAGGCGCCGCCCGCGCCGCCGCGGCGCCGGCTGCTGCCCACCGACGTCCTGGTCGTCGCCTGCCTGGCCATCGTGGCGGTGCGGTTCCTCGCGCCCGGGGCGTTCACCGCGCCGGCGCTGCAGGCGTGGTCCACGGTGTTCGTCGCCGTCTGCCTGCAGGCGCTGCCCTTCCTGGTGCTCGGCGTGCTGCTGTCGGCGGCGATCACCGCGTTCGTCCCGGCCGACTTCTTCGAGCGGGCGATGCCGCGGCGTGCCGGGCTGGCGGTGCCGGTGGCGGGGCTCAGCGGCGCGGTGCTGCCCGGCTGCGAGTGCGCGGCGGTGCCGGTGGCCGGCAGCCTCGTCCGGCGCGGGGTCGCCCCGGCCGCCGCGCTGGCGTTCCTGCTGTCGGCGCCGGCGATCAACCCCGTCGTCCTCGTGGCGACGGCGGTCGCCTTCCCCGACGAGCCGTGGATGGCCCCGGCCCGCTTCGCCGCCTCGCTGGCGGTCGCCCTGGTCATGGGCTGGCTGTGGGCGCGGTTCGGCCGCGGCGAGTGGCTGCGGCTGCCCGCCCGCGCCGGCGCCCCCGCGGGCACGCCCCGGTCCGCGGTGTTCCGGGAGGCGGCGCAGCACGACCTCGTGCACGCCGGCGGCTACCTCGTCGTCGGCGGCCTCACCGCGGCCACCCTCAACGTCGCCGTCCCCCGCGAGTGGCTGGACTCGGTGGCGGGCTCGGCGGTGCTGTCGGTGCTCGTGCTCGCGGTCCTCGCGGTGCTGCTGGCCGTCTGCTCGGAGGCCGACGCGTTCGTGGCGGCGAGCCTGACGTCGTTCAGCCTGACCTCGCGGCTGGTGTTCCTCGTCGTCGGCCCGGTCGTCGACGTCAAGCTCGTCGCCCTGCAGTCGGGGACCTTCGGCCGGCGGTTCGCGCTGCGCTTCGCTCCGGCGACGTTCGCGGTCGCCGTGCTCGCGGCGCTGGCCGTCGCCTGGGTCGTGTGGTGAGGAGCCGGCCGTGGACCGCCTGACCGCCTCCCTGGTGCTACTGCTGCTCGGCGGCGTCACGCTGCGGGTGTCGCTCACCGACGCGTACCTCGCCTACGTGCAGGCCGGCTTCCGGCCGTTCCTGCTCGCCGCCGCGGCCGTCCTGCTCGTGCTCGGCGTGATCGGGGCGGTCCGGGAGCGGCCCGGCCGCGCCCTGGGGACCGACGACCACAGGCACGACCAGGCTCACGACCACGACCACGACCACGGGCACGACCACGGGCACGACCACGGCCACGCGCACGGGCCCCGGGTGGCCTGGCTGATGCTGGCCCCGGTCGCCGTGCTGCTGCTCGTGGCGCCGCCCGCGCTCGGGTCCTTCACCGCCGCCCGGCAGCCGCAGCAGGTGGTGGCCGAGCAGCCGGTCGCGGTGGGCATCGGACCCGACGACCCCGGCGAGGACTTCCGGACCCTGCCGCTGTCGGCCTACGCCATCCGCGCCGTCGCGGAGGACACGTCGGCGTTCGAGGGCCGGCGCGTGCGGCTCACCGGCTTCGTCACCCCGCGGGAGGGCGGCGGCTGGTACGTCACCCGCATCGCCATCCAGTGCTGCGCCGCCGACGCCGTCGCCCACACCGTCGTGGTCGACGGCCCGCGGGGCGACCTGCCCGCCGACCAGTGGGTCGACGTCGTCGGCACCTGGGCGCCGCCAGTCCCCCACCCCACCCGCGGCTGGCCCGAGCCGGTCATCGCCCCGGAGTCCGTGACCCCGGTCGACCCGCCGGCCGACACCTACGCGGACTGACCGCCCGGCCTCAGTTGAGCGCGCGGGTGCCGGGCGGCAGCACCCCGCCGCCGACCATGTCGACGACGGCGTCCTGCAGCGCGGTGAGCGCCACGCGCTGGGTGAAGGGGCCGGTGGAGACGCGGGCGACGCCGAGCTCCTGCATCTCGCGGGCCGGCAGCGCGGCACCGGGCGGGCTGATCAGCGTCAGCTTGTTGCGGCCGAGGCCCTCGACCACCTGCGCGATCTCGTCGCGGTCGACCAGGCGCGGCACGAAGACCACCGGCGCGCCGGCCTCGAGGAACGCCCTCCCGCGGCGGATCGCCTCGGCCACCAGCTCGCCGCGGTCGGCGCCCTGGGCCGCCCGCACGAAGACGTCGGTGCGGGCGTTGAGCACGAAGTCGATGCCGGCGTCGCGCCCGGCGCGGACCACGGCCTCGACGGCGGCCACGGCGTCGTCGAGGGGCTTCATCTGGTCCTCGAGGTTGCCCCCGACGACGCCCTTCCCGATCGCCCGGCGGGTGGTCTCCCCGGCGTCGCCGTAGCCGGCCTCCATGTCCATGCTCACCGGCAGGTCCACGGCGGCGGCGATCCGGCCGACCATGTCCAGGTGCAGGTCGAGCGGGATGTTCTCGCCGTCCTCGTAGCCGAAGGTCGCGGCGATCCCGTGGCTGGCGGTGGCGAGGGCGCGCACCCCCTCGGTGGCGGCGACCACCTGCGCGGAGACGACGTCCCACACGTTGGTGAGGACCAGGATCTCCGGGGCGGTGTGCAGGTCGAGGAGGGTGCGGGCGCGGGTCGCGAGGTCGGTCACGAGACCTGACCGTAAGGCCTCGTCCAGAGGCTCGCCCCGAGCCTGCGAGGGGTGAGGAGGACGAGGTCCTCCATCAACGGTCGCGCAGCGCCCGCAGGGCCGCCTTGCGGGCGTCCCCGGTGAGCCGGTCGAGGAACACCTTCCCGTCGAGGTGGTCGACCTCGTGCTGCAGGCAGCGCGCCATGAGGCCCGAGCCGGACAGCCGCAGCGGCTCACCGTGCACGTCGAACCCCTCGACGACGGCGTGCATCGCCCGCACCGTGGGCGCCCAGATGCCCGGGATCGACAGGCAGCCCTCGTCGCCGTCCTGGGTCTCCTCCGACAGCTCGACGACCCGCGGGTTGACCAGGTGGCCGATTTCGCCGTCGACGTTGTAGCTGAACACCCGCGCGCTCACGCCGATCTGCGGCGCGGCCAGCCCGGCGCGGCCGGGGTGGTCGACGGTCTGCTCGAGGTCGCGGACGAGGGCGGCCAGTTCCCGGTCGAAGGCCCGCACCTCGTCGGCGGGGGTGCGGAGCACGGGGTCACCGAGCTCGCGGATGGGGCGGATCGTCACCCGGGCAGTCTCCCAGCCGCCCGCGGGCGCCCGACCAGCACCATCTCGTCGCGGTGCACCACCTCGCGGCGGTACTCCGGGTCGAGGTCGGGCGTGCGCCGGCCGAGCAAGCCGGGCAGCTCGCGGGCGTCGTAGGCGACCAGCCCGCGGGCGACGACGGCGCCGTCGGGGCCGACCAGCTCCACCGGGTCGTCGGCGAGGAAGTCGCCGTCCACCCCGGTGATCCCGGCGGCCAGCAGCGACGCCGACCGCTCGCGCACCGCGCGCACCGCGCCGTCGTCGAGCAGCAGGCGCCCGCGGGGGCGGCTGGCGTAGCGCAGCCAGAACTGGCGGCCTGACGGGCGGCGGCCCGAGGGCTCGAACAGCGTGCCCACCCGCTCCCCCGCCAGCGCGGCGGCGGCCTGCGGCGTGGAGGTGACGACGACGGGCACGCCGGCGCCGGACGCGATGAACGCGGCCTCCACCTTGGTCGCCATGCCGCCGGTGCCCACGCCGTTGCGGCGGGCGGTGCCGAGGGTGACCGCGGCGAGGTCGGCCGGCCCGGTCACCCGGTCGACCAGCTGCGCCGGGCCGGTGCGCGGGTCGCCGTCGTAGACGCCGTCGACGTCGGAGAGCAGCACCAGCGCGTCCGCGGCGGCCACGTGCGCGACGAGCGCGGCGAGGCGGTCGTTGTCGCCGAAGCGGATCTCCTCGGTGGCGACCGTGTCGTTCTCGTTGACGATCGGCAGCGCGCCCAGGGTGAGCAGCCGCTCCAGCGTCTGGCGGGCGTTGCGGTAGTGACCGCGCCGGGTGAGGTCGTCGGCGGTCAGCAGCACCTGGCCGACGGTGATGCCGTGCCGGTCGAAGGCGTCGGCGTAGGTCTGCACCAGCCGCAGCTGCCCGACGCTGGCCGCCGCCTGGGCGGTCGCGAGGTCGCGCGGGCGGCCCTCCACGCCGAGCGGCGCGAGGCCCGCGGCGATCGCGCCGGAGGACACGAGCACGACCTCGCGGCCCTGCGCCCGCACGGCGGCGAGGACGTCGACCAGCGCGGTCAGCCGGGCCGGGTCGAGCCCGCCGGGCAGCGTGGTGAGCGAGGAGGAGCCGACCTTGACGACGACCCGGCCCGCCCCGGCGATCCCCGGGCGGGCGGTCACGCCTCGTCCTCGCCGGTCGGGTCGTCGGCAGGCAGCTCCTCGCCGGGCAGCTCCTCGTCGGTCCAGGTGTCGGTGACCTCGTAGGGCACCCGGCGGGCCTTCTTGGCCGCCAGCCGCTCGGCGGCGCGCACGCGGTGCGGGGCGTCGATGCGGCTGTCGGTGCCGCGGCCGCCGAGGCCCGCGGTCTCCTCCGCCAGCGGCGTGCCGGCGGGCAGGCTCGGCTGGAAGTCGAAGGCGACATCGCCGATGACGACGGTGTCGCCCTCCTGCGCACCGAGGCGGGTGAGCTCCTCCTCCACGCCGAGCCGGTTGAGCCGGTCGGCGAGGTAGCCCACGGCCTCGTCGTTGCTGAAGTCGGTCTGGCGCACCCAGCGCTCGGGCTTGGCGCCGCGGACGACGAAGGTGTCCTCGTCCTCGGCCGTGACGGTGAAGCCGGAGTCGTCGACGGCGCGCGGCACGATCGTCACCCGCGCGGGCTCCGGCGCCGGCAGCGCGGCCCGGTACTCCTCGACGGCGGCAGCCAGGGCGTAGCCGAGCGCGTCGAGGCCCTCACCCGTCGCGGCGCTGACCGGGAAGACCCGCAGCCCGCGCGCCTCCAGCGCCGGGCGCACCAGGTCGACCAGCTCCCGCCCGTCGGGGACGTCGATCTTGTTGAGGACGGCGACCCGCAGCCGGCCGACGAGGTCCAGCTCGTCGCCGCCGTACTCCGCGAGCTCCCGGGTGAGCGCGTCGATGTCGGTCTCGGGGTCGCGGCCGGGCTCGAGGGTGGCCATGTCGACCACGTGCACCAGCACCGCGCAGCGCTCGACGTGCCGGAGGAACTGCAGGCCGAGGCCCTTGCCGGTGGCCGCGCCGGGGATGAGCCCGGGGACGTCGGCCATCGTGAAGACGGTGTCGCCCGCCCGCACCACGCCGAGGTTGGGCACCAGCGTGGTGAACGGGTAGTCGGCGATCTTCGGCCGCGCCGCGGACATGGCGGCGATCAGCGAGGACTTGCCGGCCGAGGGGAAGCCGACCAGGCCGACGTCGGCGACGCTCTTGAGCTCCAGCACGGCGTCGAAGGCCTCGCCCGGCTCGCCGAGCAGCGCGAAGCCCGGCGCCTTGCGGCGGGGGTTGGCCAGCGCCGCGTTGCCCAGGCCGCCCTTCCCGCCCTGCGCCAGCACGACGCGGGTGCCGGCGCCCACCAGGTCGGCGACCACCTCGCCGTCGACGCTGACCACGGTGCCCTCGGGGACGCGCAGCACGCGCTCCTCGCCGTTGGCGCCGTGCCGGTGGCTGCCGGCGCCGGGGCGGCCGTTGCCGGCCTTCTGGTGCGGGCGGTGGTGGAAGTCCAGGAGGGTGTGGACGTTGGGGTCCACCTCGAGGACGACGTCGCCCCCGTTGCCCCCGTTGCCGCCGTCGGGGCCGCCGAGGGGCTTGTACTTCTCGCGGTGCACGGACGCGACGCCGTGACCGCCGTTGCCCGCGGCGACGTGCACGACGACGCGGTCGACGAACGCGGCCATCTCTGCTCTACCTGCTCACTGCCTGCTCAACGCCGACGAGCGCACGGGCCGGACGGCCCGTGCGCTCGTGGCGGTACGGAGATCTGGTCCCGAGCCTGCGGCTCAGGCGTCGACCGTCGTGATCGAGACGGTCTTGCGGCCACGGCTGGTGCCGAAGGTGACCGCGCCCGGGGTCAGGGCGAACAGCGTGTCGTCGCCGCCACGGCCGACGCCGAGACCCGGGTGGAAGTGGGTGCCGCGCTGGCGCACGATGATCTCGCCGGCCTTGACGACCTGGCCGCCGAAGCGCTTCACGCCGAGGCGCTGGGCGTTCGAGTCGCGGCCGTTGCGGGAGGACGAGGCGCCCTTCTTGTGTGCCATGTCGTCGTCAGCCCTTCGTGATGTCGCGGACGACCACGTCGGTCAGCGGCTGACGGTGGCCCTGACGCTTGTGGTAGCCCGTCTTGTTCTTGAACTTGTGGATGCGGATCTTCGGGCCCTTGCCGTGCCCGACGATCTCGCCGGTCACGGTCACGCCGGCCAGCGCCTGCGCGTCGCTGGTGACGGTGTCGCCGTCGACCAGGAGCAGGGCCGGGAGGGTGACGGAGTCGCCCGCCTCACCCGCGAGACGGTTGACCGTGAACCGGTCGCCCACGGCCACCTTGTGCTGCCGGCCACCGGCCTTCACGACTGCGTACACCACTGAACTCCTCGATCGCTGCTGTCTGTCCCGCGATGCGTCCTGGGCGCACCCCGGCGCGGGCACCGGGTGCTGGACGGGCCGCACCGCCTCCTCGGCCCCGGGAGGGAGCCCGGTCCGGGGCGGTGCAACCCGACCAGCGTACCCGAGCGCCCGGGACCAGGTCGAACGCGGCCCCGGGCGCCCGGAGGTCAGCTGGCGGGCGGGCCCGCCGGGCGGCTGGCGGCCCGGCGCCGGCGCGGGCGGGCGGGCGGGACGGCCGCGTCCTCGGCGCCTGCGGCGTCGCCGGTGCCGTTCCCCGCGACGCCGTCGGCGGGCACCGGCTCGTCGTCCCCGGGGCCGGCGTCGTCCGGGCCGGCACCCGGGGGCACGTCCTCGTCCGCCGCCGCGGCGGTCTCCGGCTCGGGCTCGGCCGCGGCGGGTTCGCGCTCGGTCACCTCGGCCCCCGGGACCTCGGCGCCGAACTGCACCGTGACGTCGACCTCGGCCGGCCCGGCGACCGCGTCGGCCGCGGGCAACTCCGGGGTGGCCTCGTCGGGGACGGTGACCTCGGTGGCGACGTCGGCGGGCGTCGGGTCCTGGGCCGGGGCGTCCTCGGTGGGGACGTCCTCGGCCGGCGCGACGTCCTGGGCGGCGTCGGCGGCGGTGTCCTCGGCGGCGGTGTCGCCGGACGCGGTGTCCCCGGACGCCGTGTCGCCCCCGGCGGCCGCGGCGAGCACGGCGGCGTCCTCGGCGGCGCGCTCCTCACCGGACTGGCCGCGGTTGCGGCGTCCCCGGTTGCGGCGGCCGCCCGAGCGCTGCCCCTCCCCCGAGCCGTTGGCGGCGCCGGACCCGTCGCCGGAGCCGTCGGCGTCCGTCGCGGCCTGCTCGGCCGAGGCGGCCTCGGTGCGCTCGGTCTCCTTGCGCTCGGTCTCCTTGCGCTCGGTCTCCTTGCGCTCGGCGTCCTTGCGCTGGTCACCGCGCTGGTCCCGCCGGCCGTTGCCGCCGTTGCCCCCGCCGGAGCCGCCGGAGCCGGAGCCGCCGCGGCGCTTGTCGTCCACCGGGTCGGTGTGCACCAGGACCCCGCGGCCGCGGCAGTGCTCGCACGGCTCGGAGAACACCTCGAGCAGGCCCTGGCCGACCCGCTTGCGGGTCATCTGGACCAGGCCCAGCGAGGTCACCTCGGCCACCTGGTGCTTGGTGCGGTCGCGGCCCAGGCACTCGGTGAGCCGGCGCAGCACCAGGTCGCGGTTGCTCTCGAGCACCATGTCGATGAAGTCGATGACGATGATGCCGCCGATGTCGCGGAGCCGGAGCTGGCGGACGATCTCCTCGGCCGCCTCCATGTTGTTGCGCGTGACGGTCTGCTCGAGGTTGCCGCCGGACCCGGTGAACTTGCCGGTGTTGACGTCGACGACGGTCATCGCCTCGGTGCGGTCGATGACCAGCGAGCCGCCCGAGGGCAGCCACACCTTGCGGTCGAGCGCCTTGGCCAGCTGCTCGTCGACGCGCAGGTCGCGGAAGACGTCGCCCTCGCCGGTGTGCCGGGTCAGCCGACCGGTCAGCTCCGGGGAGACGTGCGCGACGTAGGCCTCGACGGTGTCCCACGCGTCGTCGCCCTGGACGACGAGCTCGGTGAAGTCCTCGTTGAAGACGTCGCGGATCACCCGGATGGCGAGGTCGGGCTCGCCGTAGAGCAGCGTCGGGGCGTTGCTCGTCGACTGCGACTTCTGCTGGATGACCTCCCACTGCGCCTGCAGCCGGGCGACGTCGCGGGTGAGCTCCTCCTCCGAGGCACCCTCCGCGGCAGTCCGGATGATCACGCCGGCGTCCTCGGGGACGATCTTCTTGAGGATGTCCTTGAGCCGCTGCCGCTCGGTGTCGGGCAGCTTGCGGCTGATCCCGGTCATCGACCCGCCGGGCACGTAGACGAGGAACCGGCCGGGCAGGTTCACCTGCTGGGTCAGCCGGGCGCCCTTGTGGCCGATCGGGTCCTTGGTGACCTGCACCAGCACCTTGTCGCCGGACTTGAGCGCCTGCTCGATGGAGCGCTGCTTGCCGGTCAGGCCGGCGGCGTCCCAGTTGACCTCACCGGCGTACAGGACGGCGTTGCGCCCCTTGCCGATGTCGACGAACGCCGCCTCCATGCTGGGCAGCACGTTCTGCACCCGGCCGAGGTAGACGTTGCCGGCGAAGGACGTCGCCTGCGCCTGGGTGACGTAGTGCTCCACGAGCACGCCGTCCTCGAGGACGGCGATCTGGGTGCGCTCACCGCGCTGGCGGATGACCATGCGGCGCTCCACCGCCTCGCGGCGGGCGAGGAACTCGGCCTCGGTGAGGATCGGCGCGCGGCGGCGCCCGCTGTCACGGCCCTCCCGGCGGCGCTGGCGCTTGGCCTCGAGCCGGGTGGAGCCGGTGACCCCGCGGACGTCGTCGTCGCTGGTCGCGCGGCCGTTGCGGCCGGCGCGCTCGGGACGGTCGTCGTCGTCCTCGGCCGCCGCCTCGCCCGCGGGCTCCCCGCCACGGCGGCGGCGACGGCGGCGGCGCCGGGTGGTCGAGCCGCCCTCGGCCTCGTCGCCCTCGGCGTCCTCGCCGGTGTCGGCGTCGTCGTCGGTGTCCTCGGCGTCCTCGTCGGCGGCGCGCTCGCCACCGCGCTCGCCGCTGCGCCCGGCGTCCTCGTCGGCGTCGGCGTCGTCGCGGTCGGTGTCGTCGGCGGCGTCCTCGCCGCTGCGGCCCCGCCCGCGGCCCCGGCGGCCCCGGCGACGGCGGCGGCTGCTCCCGCCGGCCTCCTCGCGGTCTCCGTCCTCGGCGTCGTCGCGGTCGACCTCGTCGTCGGCGTCGTCGTCCCGGCCGGTGTCCCGGCCGGTGTCGGAGGTGTCCTCGAGCGGGGTCTCCTCGGCGGGCGCCTCGGCGTCCGCGGCGGCGCGGCGGCGGGAGCGGCCGCGGCGGGAGCGCGGCGCGGGCGCGTCCTCGTCGTCCGCGGCGGGCGCGGGGACGTCGTCGAGGCCCTCGAGCTCCTCGACGTCGGGCGACTCGGGCAGCGGGCGGCGGCTGCGGCGGCGCGGGGCAGGCGCGACCTCGGGCTCGAGCGGTGCCACGAAGCTGACGAAGGCCGGCCGCGGCGGTGCCGGCGGCGGAGGTGCGGCCTCGACGTTGCCGGGGTCGGCGGCGCCGGCGGGGCGGGTGGCCCGGCGGCGGGGCCGGGCGATGACGGCGGTGGGCTCCGGGGAGCTGAACTGGGCGCCGAAGCGGGGGCCGACCGGCTCCTCGTCCTCGGCCTCGTCGACGGGGTCCGCGGCGGGGTCCTCGGCGGTGGCCTCAGCAGGGGCCTCGGCGGGAGGCGCCTCCGCGGCGGGGGCGTCCTCGGCGGGAGCCTCCCCGGCGGAGGCCTCCGGCTCCGGGAGCGGCTCGCCGCCGCTCTCGCCGGTCGCCGCCTCCCCGGTGAGGACCTCCGCGGCCGCGGCGTCGCCGGGCGGGAGGTCGGGGGTGCCGCTGCCGGCTCCCCCGGGCGTGGTGGTGGTGTCGTCGTCCTGGTCGGCCACGAGGGCTCGCCTCCTGTGTGGTGCTCCCGGGCGCCGGTCCCCGGCGGGGACAGGCGGCCGCGCAGGAGCACGGGTTGGGCGGGCCGGGCGGCCGCACTGGGTACGGCGGGCTCGCCCGGCCTGCGAAGTCTGTGGGTCGGTCCCGGGTCGGCGGTCGCCGCGGCCGGGGCCGGACTGCAGGTGGTGCGGACTGCAGGTGGTGCGGTGGTCTGGGTGGTGCGGTGGTGCCGGTGGTCTCGGGTGGTACCGGTCGGGGTGCGGCACGTCTGGCAGCCGTGTCGCGCGACGGCGGGTGGCTCCCGGGCTGCTCCGGTCAGACCGCGGCGTGCTCCCCCTGGCAGCGGGTGCGCGCCTCTCGGTCGGGACCGAGCGGATCGGCCACGGTCCCACTGCCGTCGAGCCGGCCCTGCGCCTCACGCACGGCCCGTGGGGGCGACGGCGGGCGCAGGTCGGCGACGGCAGCCAGAGCGGCCACCACGTCGTCGGGTCGAACGGCGGGCGTCACCTGCCGGACGACCACGTGCAGTATGGCACGCCCTGCCGCACCGCCCACGGACGCCGACGCCACGGGGCCGCGCGCATCGACGTCGCGCAGGCCGTTCTTCGTGCGCTTGGCCACGGTCACCTCGTCGCGGGCGAGGAACTCCGCGACCACCGCCGACAGGTGCTCGGGCTCGATCCCGGGCAGCTCGATGCTCCACCGCGCCGCGTCGATCCGGTCGGCCAGCGACCCCCCGCCCTCGGCCGCCTCGACGCACTCGAGGACGTCGATGCCCGGCGGCAGCGACGCGTCCAGCGCCGCGCGGACCTCCTCCGGGTCGCGCCGCTCGGCCAGCCCGATCTCCAGGTACTCGGCCTCGCTGGCCGCCCCGGTGGGCGCCGCCCCGACGTAGCTGATCTTCGGGTGCGGGGTGAAGCCGGCCGAGTAGGCCATGGGCACCCGCGACCGGCGCAGCGCCCGCTCGAGCGCGCGGGCGAGGTCGCGGTGGGATGCGAAGCGCAGCGGGCCGCGCTTGGCGTAGCGCAGCCGCAGCTTCTGGACCGTGGGCGGCGGAGGCGGGCCCTCCGGCGAGCGGGCCACCCGTCAGCGCCCGACGACGGTGAGCGGCAGCAGGCTGCGCCCGGTGGGGCCGATCTGGATCTCGGTGCCCATGGTCGGGCAGACGCCGCAGTCGTAGCAGGGGGTCCACCGGCAGTCGGCGACCTCCTCCTCCGAGAGCGCCTCCTGCCAGTCGTCCCAGAGCCACTCCTTGTCCAGCCCCGAGTCCAGGTGGTCCCAGGGCAGGACCTCGTGCTGGGTGCGCTCGCGGGTGGTGAACCAGTCGAGGTCGACGCCGAAAGCGGCCAGCTCCTCGGCCGCGGCGGCCGTCCACCGCTCGTAGGAGAAGTGCTCGCTCCAGCCGTCGAAGCGGCCGCCCTCGCGCCACACCCGCTCGATGACCCGCCCGACGCGGCGGTCGCCGCGGGAGAGCAGTCCCTCGATCACGCCGGGCTTGCCGTCGTGGTAGCGCAGGCCGATGGAGCGGCCGATGCGGCGGTCGGCGTTGATGGCCTGCCGCAGCACCCGCAGCCGGTGGTCGATCGTCTCGGCGCTGGCCTGCGCGGCCCACTGGAACGGGGTGTGCGGCTTGGGCACGAACCCGCCGATCGAGACGGTGCAGCGGATGTCCCTGCGCCCGCTGGCCTCGCGGCCGGCGCGGATGACCTCGACGGCGAGCTCGGCGATCTCGAGCACGTCCTCGTCGGTCTCCGTGGGGAGGCCGCACATGAAGTACAGCTTCACCTGCGTCCAGCCGTTGGCGTACGCGGTGGTGACCGTGCGGACCAGGTCCTCCTTGGACACGGTCTTGTTGATCACCCGGCGGATCCGCTCGCTGCCGCCCTCGGGGGCGAAGGTGAGCCCCGACCGGCGGCCGTTGCGGGACAGCTCGTTGGCGAGGGTGACGTTGAAGGCGTCGACGCGGGTGGAGGGCAGCGACAGGCCGGTGTTGGTGCCCTCGTAGCGGTCGGCGAGCTCCTTGGCCACCTGCGCGATCTCGGAGTGGTCGGCGCTCGACAGCGAGAGCAGCCCGACCTCCTCGTACCCGGTGGCGCGCAGCCCCTGGTCGACCATCGAGCCGATGCCCGTGATCGTGCGCTCGCGCACCGGGCGGGTGATCATCCCGGCCTGGCAGAACCGGCAGCCGCGCGTGCAGCCGCGGAAGATCTCCACGCTCATCCGCTCGTGCACGCTCTCCGCCAGCGGCACCAGCGGCGTCTTCGGGTAGGGCCACTCGTCGAGGTCCATGACGGTGCGCTTGCCGACCCGGGCGGGCACGTCGTCGCGGGTCGGGGTCACCGCGGCGATCGCGCCGTCGGGGCCGTAGGAGACGGCGTAGAAGCGCGGCACGTACACGCCGTCGACGCGGGAGAGGCGCGCGAGGAGCTCCTCGCGGCCGCCCGGGCGGCCCTGCTCCTTCCACGCCGCCACCACGTCGGTGACGTCGCCGACGACCTGCTCGCCGTCGCCGAGGACGGCGCAGTCGACGAAGTCGGCGACCGGCTCCGGGTTGAACGCCGCGTGACCGCCGGCGACGACGACGGGGTGCGTCTCGTCGCGGTCGACCGCGTGCAGCGGGACGCCGGCGAGGTCGAGGGCCTCGAGGAGGTTGGTGTAGCCGAGCTCGGTGGCGAAGCTGACGCCGAGGACGTCGAAGTCGCGCACCGGGCGGTGCGCGTCGACGGTGAACTGGCCGACGCCGTGCTCGCGCATGAGGGCGGCGAGGTCGGGCCAGACGGCGTACGTGCGCTCGGCCAGCGCATCGGGGCGCTCGTTGAGCACCTCGTAGAGGATCATGAGCCCCTGGTTGGGCAGCCCCACCTCGTAGGCGTCGGGGTACATCAGCGCCCAGTGCACGGCGACGTCGTCCCAGGCCTTGACCTGGGCGTTCAGCTCACCGCCCACGTACTGGATGGGCTTCTGCACCTGGGCCAGCAGGGGCTCGAGACGGGGGTAGAGGCTCTCTCCGCTCATGACCGGTCCAGGGTAGACGCCGTCCCGCCCGGTTCCGACCGCCTCCGTCGGGAGGCGCCGATGCGTGATCGCCTCTACACTGACGGTGACCAGCGGGGGCGGTTCCGAGGGGGAGCATGACCCAGCCGGCCGGGACCACCGGTACGCAGCCCGACGCCGAGGGCGTCGCTCCGACCCGACCCCGCGGCTGGGCGCGGGCGGTCCTCCCCGCGCTCCCGCACGGCCGCGCGATGCCGGCCGAGCAGTGGGACGCCCACCACGCCTTCGTCCTGCGCGCGCTGGCCGTCCTGGTCGCCGCGGTGCCGGTCTACGCGCTGCTGCGGGGCACCGGGCCGGGGCCGGCGGTGCTGGCCACCGCTCCCCTGCTGGCGCTCGCCTCCGTCGCCCGGCTGCCCTCGCTGCACCGCAGCACCCGCGCCGCCGCCGCCGCCCTCGGGCTCATGGCCACCGCCGCGGTGGTGGTGTACCTGTCCGACGGCGCCACCGAGGCGCACTTCCTGTTCTTCGCGCTGCTGCCGCTGGCCGCGCTGTACGCCGCGCGGGCGCCGTTCCTGCTCGCCGTCGGCTTCGTCGCGGCGCACCACCTCCTGCTCGGCACCCTCGTGCCGCACGCCGTCTTCTCGCACTCCGCCGCGCCGCTGCCCATGGCCGCCCTGCACGCCGGGTTCGTCCTGCTCGAGAGCTGGGCCTGCCTGGCGGCGTGGCGCCGCTTCGACGACCGGCGCGAGCAGATCGAGCAGGTGGTCGCCGAACGGACCGGCGAACTGCGCGCCCAGCGCGACGAGCTGGCCCGGCTGGCCGCCGTCGTGCAGTCGACCGACGACGCCGTGGTCACCACCACCGTCGACGGGACGATCACCAGCTGGAACCCCGGCGCGGAGCGGCTCTACGGCTGGCGGGCCGAGGAGGTGCTCGGCCGGCACGCCTCGCTGCTGTCCGGCGGCGCCCCGCTGCCCGCCGACATGACGACGCTGCCGCCCGGCGCCCAGGAGCGGGTGCACCGCCGCCGCGACGGCTCGGTGTTCGACGCCCTGGTGACCTTCTCCCTCATCCGCGGCGAGGACGGCCGGCCCACCGGCGTCGCCGGCATCAGCCGCGACATCACCGGGACCAAGCGCCGCGAGGCCGAGGCCCGCGCCGCCGCCCGGCAGCTGGAGGCGCAGGCCGGCGAGCTCGCCCGCCGCGCGCTGCACGACCCGCTCACGGGCCTGGCCAACCGCGCGCTCATGCAGGACCGGCTCGAGCACGCCCTCGCGGACCGGCGGGTGCGCCGGCACGCGGTGCTGCTGCTCGACCTCGACGACTTCAAGGCGGTCAACGACGAGTGCGGCCACGAGGCCGGCGACGCGGTGCTGGTCGCGGTGGCCCGGCGGCTGGAGTCGCACGTGCGCCCGGCCGACACCGTGGCCCGCCTCGGCGGCGACGAGTTCGTGGTGCTCATGGAGGACGTCGAGGGCCGCCGCGACGTCGTCACCGTCGCCGAGCGGCTGCTCGGGGCGCTGCGCGAGCCGGTGCCGTGGGGCGACGAGCGGTTCACCGTCGGCGGCAGCGTCGGCGTCACCCTCACCGACCCGACCGACCGCCGCGGCATGGACGACCTGCTGCGCGACGCCGACCTCGCGATGTACGTGGCGAAGTCCGGCGGCAAGAACCGGGTGCGGGTGTTCGAGCGGGGCATGCGCGAGGAGGTCGCCGCGCAGGACGAGCTGGTGCGCGACCTGCGCGCCGCCGTCGACGGCGGGGAGCTGCGGGTGCTCTACCAGCCGCAGGTGGACCTGCGCACCGGCGCGGTCACCGGCGTGGAGGCCCTCGCGCGCTGGCAGTCGGGCAGCCGCGGCCTGGTCGAGCCGGCCGGGTTCATCCCGGTCGCGGAGGCCACCGGCGTCATCGACGCGATCGACGACTGGGTGATCGGCCAGGCCTGCGGCCAGCTGCGCGCCTGGGACGACGCGGGCCTGCCCGAGCTGCGGATGGCGGTCAACGTGTCGCCGCGGCGGCTGGCCACCGGCGACCTCGCCGTCACGCTGGCCGCGGCCACCCGCGCCTCCGGCGTCCACCCGTCCCGGCTGGAGATCGAGGTGCCCGAGGCGGTGGCGTCCGGGCCCGACGCCGCGGCCGGCATCCGCGACGTCCGGGCGCTCGGCGTGCACGTGGCGATCGACGACTTCGGCACCGGCTCCTCCTCGCTGGCCCGGCTGCAGGACCTGCCGCTGGACCGGCTGAAGATCGACTCGTCGTCGGTGGCGCTGCTCGCGGCGGGCCAGGCGGCCGGCTCGCTGGCCGACGCCGTCATCGCGCTGGGCAACAGCCTGGGCCTGCAGGTGGTGGCCGAGGGCGTCGAGCAGCCCGGCCAGCTCGCCGCGCTGCGGTCGCTGGGCTGCGACGCCGCCCAGGGGCACCTGTTCGGCTCGCCGGTGCCGGCGTCCGCCGTGGAGCACATGGTGCGCTCGGGCCGCCCGCTCATCGCCGTGGCGTGACGCGCGAGCGTCAGCGCAGCAGCAGCCGCTCCAGGCGGCGGGCGCCGACGGCCAGCCCGGCGACGCCCATGACCACCAGGTAGGCCGCCGACCCGAGCAGGCCCCAGCGGACGTCGCCGGTCACGAGCCCCCGGACCAGCTCGATGCCGTGGTAGAGCGGCGTGCACTCGACCAGCACCTGCAGCGCCCGCGGATAGGTCGACAGCGGGTAGAAGGTGGTCGAGAACAGGAACAGCGGCAGCACGGCGACCTGCACGAACTCGAAGTCCTGCCAGCCGCGCAGCCAGGTGGTGGCGGCGAGGCCCACCGCGGCGAAGGCGAAGCCGATGAGCACCGCGGCCGGCAGCGCGAGCAGCGCCCACCACGAGCCGACCAGGCCCATCGCGAGCATCACCAGCAGGAACGCCGTCGAGTAGACCGCGCCGCGCAGCAGCGCCCAGACGGTCTCCCCCACCGCGGTGTCCGCGGCCGACAGCGGCGTGGCCAGCACGGCGTCGTAGGTCTTGGCGTGCCTCAGCTTGAAGTAGAGGTTGAACACGGCGTCGTAGACCGCGCCGTTCATCGCCGCCGAGGCGAGCAGCGCCGGCGCGACGAACTCCTGGTAGGTCAGCGCCGCGCCGGTGTCGGTGACCACGTCGCCGACCAGGGCACCGATGCCCACGCCGATCGACAGCAGGTAGAAGAACGGCTCGAAGAAGCCGGAGACGAACACCAGCCAACTGCGCCGGGCCACGAGCAGGTTGCGGTACACGAGCTGCCCGGCCCGGCGGGGCGAGAGCGGGTACAGCGGCACGACCCGCAGCAGCAGGGCCACCGGGGCGGGGATCGCGGGCGCGGGGGTCGCGGGGGTCGGGGACGCCGTCACCGGACCAGCCGCCGCTCCAGCGCGCGGGCCGCCAGCGCCGCCCAGGCCGCCGTCCACGCCAGCAGGTAGCCCAGGTGCAGCAGCGCCGAGCCGCCGTCGACGGTGCCCAGCGCCAGCTCCCGCGCCAGGGTGACCCCGTGCCACAGCGGGGTGGCGTACGCGAACCACTCCAGCGCCGCCGGCAGCTGGCTGACCGGGAAGAACGTGCCGCTGAACAGGAACAGCGGGACGACGAGGAAGCGCTGCAGCGCGGCGAACGCGGCGTCCTCCTCCAGCCGGGCGGCCATGGCCGTGACCGGCGCGGCGAACGCCAGCCCGGTGAGCAGCGCGACCGGCACGGCGAGCACCACCAGCGGGCTCTCCGCGGCGCCGAAGAGCAGCAGGACGAGGAGGAAGGCGGTGGCCGACGTCGCCACCCGGAACCCGACGTAGAGCAGGTGCCCGGCGAGCAGGTCGACGGCGCAGGCCGGGGTGGCCAGCACCGCCTCGTAGACGCGGTCCCACTTGATGGCGCCGAGCACCGGGTAGCTCGACTCGCCGGTGGCGGTCTGCATGGCGGCGGCCACGAGCAGGCCGGGTGCGAGGAAGGCGAGGTAGCCGGCGCCACCGGGCACGCCGGGGCCGCGGTCGACCAGCGCGCCGAGGGTCAGGCCCATCGCGGCGAGGAAGAGCACCGGCTCCAGCACGCTGCCGATCGCGCTGCTGCGCCAGTAGTGGCGGTGCGCGGTGAGGCGCTGGCGGAAGAAGGAGACCGCCGCGGCGCTGGGCACGGTCAGTCCACCAGGGTGCGGCCGGTGAGGCGGAGGAAGACGTCCTCCAGCGAGCTGCGCCGCACCAGCGAGGAGACCGGCTGCAGCCCGTGCGCCAGCACCGCCGACAGGGCCGCGTCGCCGTCGGCGGTGTAGAGCAGCAGCCGGTCGGGCAGCACCTCCACCCGCTCGGCCAGCCCGCGGGCGACCAGCGGCGCCAGGGCGTCGGCGTGCGCGGCGGGCCCGGGCCCGCCCTCGGTCAGCGGGAAGCGCAGCTCGCAGACCTCGCGGGTCGACCAGGTGGCGATGAGCTCCGCGGGGCTGCCCTCGGCGGCGATCCGGCCGCGGTCCATGACCACCAGCCGGTCGCACAGCTGCTCGGCCTCGTCCATGTAGTGCGTGGTGAGCACGAGGGTCACCCCGCGCTGCTTGAGCCGGTAGAGCCGCTCCCACAGCACGTGCCGGGCCTGCGGGTCCAGGCCGGTGGTGGGCTCGTCGAGCAGGACGACGTCGGGGTCGTTGACCAGCGCGCGGGCGATGGTCACCCGCCGGCGCATGCCGCCCGACAGCGGCTCGACGCGGTCGCCGGCCCGGTCGGCGAGCTGGACGAAGTCGAGCAGCTCCGCCGTCCGCTCGCGGACGACGGCCCGCGGCAGGCCGAAGTACCGGCCGTAGACCAGCAGGTTCTCGGCGACCGTGAGCTCGAGGTCGAGGTTGTCGGTCTGCGGGACGACGCCGAGCCGGGCGCGGATGGCCGGGCCGTCGACGGCCGGGTCCATGCCGAGGATGCGCAGCTCGCCCGCGGTGGGCGGGGAGACCGCACCCACCATCCGCATGGTCGTGCTCTTGCCCGCGCCGTTGGGCCCGAGGAAGCCGAAGGCCTGGCCGGGCGCGATGTCGACGTCGATGCCGTCGACGGCGGTGTACGTGCCGAAGCGCTTGACCAGCCCCCGGGCCCGGACGAGCGGTTCTGCCATGGCTCCCATGCTCACCCGGGCCCCAGGGGCGCGGTCCACCCGATTACAGACCGGGGAAGAACAGCCCGATCTCGCGCGCGGCCGACTCGGCGGAGTCCGAGCCGTGGACGATGTTGGACTGCACCTCGAGGGCGAAGTCGCCGCGGATGGTGCCGGGGGCGGCCTTCACCGGGTCGGTGGCGCCGGCCAGCGCGCGGAACGCCTCGACGGCGCGCGGGCCCTCGACGACGAGGGCGAGGAGCGGGCCGCCGGTGATGAACTCGACCAGCGAGCCGAAGAAGGGCTTCTCGCGGTGCTCGCCGTAGTGCTCCTCGGCGACCTCGCGGGTCAGGGTGCGCAGCTCGGCGGCCACCAGGCGCAGGCCCTTGGCCTCCAGCCGCGAGACGACCTCTCCGACCAGGCCGCGGGCGACGCCGTCGGGCTTGACGAGGACCAGGGTGCGATCAGTCACGAGGCGGCACCCTACGGGACGTCGCGTGTCAACCCGGGTTGACACCGGGCCGGATGTCAACGATGGTTGACACATGGCCACTCCTACCGACGTCACCACCGCAGCCGCGGCCGACGACCCGGACACCGGCCTGCGCGCCGTCCGGGCGCTGCGCGAGCTGGCAGAGCGCCTCGAGGCGCTGCAGGTCGGCAACGCGCGGGCGCGCGGCTGGTCGTGGCAGCAGATCGCCGGGGCCCTCGGCGTCAGCCGGCAGGCCGTCCACAAGAAGCACGCCCGGAGCAGGAAGGACGTCTGAGGTGTTCGAACGCTTCGCCCAGGAGGCCCGCACCGCGGTGGTCGTGGCCCAGGAGGAGGCCCGCGGCCTGCGGGCCGGGCGCATCGAGCCGGTGCACCTGCTGCTCGCGCTGGCCCGCGACCCCGGCCGCGGCGGGGCGGCCCTGCGCGCCGCCGGCCTCGACCACGCCACCGTCCGCGACGCGCTGACCCGGTCGGCCGGGCCGCTGGACGCCGACGCGCTGGCCGCCGTCGGCATCGACCTCGACCGGGTGCGCGCGGCGGCGGAGTCGGCGTTCGGCGCCGGCGCGCTCGACCGGGCACCGGGCGTCCGCACCGGCCACCTGCCCTTCACCGATGGCGCCAAGCGGGCGCTGGAGGCCGCGCTCCGGCACGTCCTGGCGCAGCCGCGCCGGCGCCGGGCGCGGGTCATCGACACCGGGCACCTCGTCGTCGGCGTCCTCGCCGTCGCCGACCCGGTGGTGCAGCGGGTGCTGCGCTCGCTGGGCACCGACGTCGTTCGGCTGCGGGACGCGCTCGACGGCGCCTCCGACGCGGCCTAGCTGCCGGGGGGCGCCTCCGGCGGCGCGGTGGGCTCGCGGAACGGGGAGCCCAGCAGGTCCTTGCGGATCTGCAGCAGGTACAGCCAGATGAGCAGGAACAGCCCGCCGACGAACCACATCGAGGCGTCGATCAGGCCGGTCAGCAGCAGCGGGACCTGCAGCGCGGTGCCGATCTCCAGGCCGCGCGGCCGCCGCTGGATGCCGCTGGCCAGCACCAGGAGCAGCGCCAGGACGAGCAGGATCGTCAGCCGGGCGCCGCCGAGGCCCGCCTCGGTCTGCGCGATGGCCCGCGGCACGAACAGCACGGCGATGCCCTCGAGCAGCAGGACGGCGGCGGCCGCGCCGCGCAGCGCCCGCGCGGCGCGGACCGGGTCGGGCGCCGTCACGCGGTCCCGCCGAGCACGGTGCGGGCCTCCCCCGCGGTGATCACGCTGCCGGTGACGAGCACGCCGGAGCCGCCGAGGGCGTCGTCGGGACCGGCCTCGGCCAGCTCGATCGCCTCGGTGATCGCCTCGGGCAGCCGCGGCGACACGCTCACCCGGTCGGCGCCGAAGACGTCGACGGCGAGCGCGCCGAGCTCGTCGGCGGGCATCGACCGCGCCGAGCCGTTCTCCGTGACGACCAGCTCGGCGCAGACGGTCTCCAGCTCGCGCAGCATCCCCTCGACGTCCTTGCCGCGCACGCAGGCGACGACGCCGACGAGCCGGGTGAAGTCGAAGGACTCCCGGATCGCCTCGACGGTGGCGGCCATCCCGGCCGGGTTGTGGGCGGCGTCGACGAGCACGCTGGGGCTGGTGCGCACCCGCTCCAGCCGGCCGGGCGAGCGCACGGCGGCGAAGGCGGCGCGCACCGTCTCGACGTCGACCGGCCCGGTGGCCGCGCCCGCGCCGAGGAACGCCTCGACGGCGGCCAGCGCGGTGGCGGCGTTCTGCGCCTGGTGCGCACCGAACAGCGGGAGGTAGACGTCCTCGTACTCCCCGCCCAGGCCCTGCAGCCGCAGCTGCTGCCCGCCGACGGCGACCTTCCGGTCGAGCACGCCGAACTCGGTGCCCTCGCGGGCCACCACGGCCTCCACCTCGACGGCGCGGCGCACCAGGGCGTCGAGCGCGCCGGGCTGCTGGCGGGCGAGGACGGCGATCGCGTCGGGCTTGATGATCCCGGCCTTCTCGCCGGCGATGGTCGTCACGTCGGGGCCCAGGTACTCGGCGTGGTCCAGGGACACCGGCGTCACGACGGCGACCCGCGCGTCGACGACGTTGGTGGCGTCCCACGTGCCGCCCATGCCGACCTCGATGACGGCGACGTCGACCGGCGCCTCGGCGAACAGCGCGTACGCCATGCCGACGGTGACCTCGAAGAAGCTCATCGGGTGCTCGCCGGCGGCGTCGACCATCTGGACGTACGGCGCGATGTCGTCGTAGGTCTCGACGAACCGCTCGGCGTCGACGGGCTCGCCGTCGAGGACGATCCGCTCGCGCACCGACTGCAGGTGCGGGCTGGTGAACCGGCCGACGCGCAGGCCGAAGCCGCGCAGCAGCTCGTCGACCATCCGCGCCGTCGTCGTCTTGCCGTTGGTGCCGGCCACCTGCACCACCGGGTAGGCCCGGTGCGGGCTGCCGAGCAGGTCGACGAGGGCGGCGATGCGGCCGAGCGAGGGCTCCAGCCGCGTCTCCGGCCAGCGCGCCAGCAGCTCCTTCTCCACGCGTGACAGGTCGCTGCTCATCCTCCCCAGGATGCCAGCCACCGGGTTCCTAGGATGGAGGCCATGGTCGCCGACACCCGCACCCCGGTCAGCACCGCTCCGGGAGCCGGAGCGGGCGTACCCGACAAGCCCACCCTCGACGGTCTCGAGGACACCTGGGTGGCCCGCTGGGCCGAGCAGGACACCTACGCGTTCGACCGCGCCGCCGCGCTGGCCGCCCCGCGCTCCGACGTCTACTCGATCGACACCCCGCCGCCGACCGCGAGCGGGTCACTGCACGTGGGCCACGTGTTCAGCTACACGCACACCGACATCGTCGCCCGCTACCAGCGCATGCGCGGCAAGCACGTCTTCTACCCGATGGGCTGGGACGACAACGGCCTGCCGACCGAGCGGCGGGTGCAGAACTACTACGGCGTGCGCTGTGACCCCGCCCTCCCCTACGACCCGTCCTTCGAGCCGCCGGCGAAGCCCGGCAAGGACCAGGTGCCGGTCTCGCGGCGGAACTTCGTCGAGCTGTGCGAGCGGCTGACCGAGGAGGACGAGCGCGCCTTCGAGCAGCTGTGGCGCCGGGTGGGCCTGTCCGTGGACTGGTCGAACGTCTACCGGACGATCTCGGCCACCTCCCGGGCCACCGCGCAGCGCATGTTCCTGCACAACCTGGCGCGTGGTGAGGCCTACGCGCAGGAGGCGCCGACCCTCTGGGACGTCACCTTCCGCACCGCCGTCGCGCAGGCCGAGCTCGAGGACCGCGAGCGGCCCGGCGCCTACCACCGGATCGCGTTCGCCGGCCCCGAGGGCCCCGTCTCCATCGAGACCACCCGGCCCGAGCTGCTGCCGGCGTGCGTGGCGCTGGTCGCCCACCCCGACGACGAGCGGTACCGGCCGCTGTTCGGGCAGACGGTGCGCACGCCGCTGTTCGGCGTCGAGGTGCCCGTGGTCGCGCACCGCCTCGCCGAGCCGGACAAGGGCTCGGGCATCGCGATGATCTGCACCTTCGGCGACCTCAACGACGTCACCTGGTGGCGCGAGCTGCAGCTGCCCACCCGCGCCGTCGTCGGCTGGGACGGCCGCTTCGTCGCCGACGCCCCCGACGGCGTGCCCGCCGACGTCTACGCCGAGCTCGCCGGGAAGACGGCGTTCAGCGCCCAGCAGCGGATCGTGGAGCTGCTGCGGGAGAGCGGCGACCTGCAGGGCGAGCCGAAGGCCATCACCCACCCGGTGAAGTTCTTCGAGAAGGGCGAGCGCCCGCTCGAGATCGTCACCACGCGGCAGTGGTACATCCGCAACGGCGGGCGCGACGCGTCGCTCCGGGACGCCCTGGTCGCCCGCGGCCGGGAGATCCAGTGGGTGCCCGAGCACATGCGGCACCGCTACGAGAACTGGGTCGAGGGCCTCAACGGCGACTGGCTGATCAGCCGGCAGCGGTTCTTCGGCGTCCCGTTCCCGGTCTGGTACCGGCTCGACGACGCCGGCGAGCCGGACTACTCCGCGCCGCTGCTCGCGCCGGAGGCGTCGCTGCCGGTGGACCCGTCCTCGGACGTGCCCGAGGGCTACGACGAGTCGCAGCGCGGCGTCCCGGGCGGGTTCATGGCCGACCCCGACGTCATGGACACCTGGGCGACGTCGTCGCTGTCGCCGCAGGTGGCGTCGGGCTGGGACACCGACTCGGAGCTGTTCGCGCACGTCTTCCCGATGGACCAGCGGCCGCAGGCACACGACATCATCCGGACCTGGCTGTTCTCGACCGTCGTCCGCTCGCACTTCGAGTTCGGTGCGGTGCCGTGGACGCACGCCACCATCTCCGGCTTCGTCGTCGACCCCGACCGCAAGAAGATGTCGAAGTCGAAGGGCAACGTCGTCACCCCGGTCGACGTGCTGGAGCGCTACGGCACCGACGCCGTCCGGTGGCGCGCCGCCGGCGCCCGCCCGGGCGCGGACTCGCCGTTCGACGAGGCGCAGATGAAGGTCGGCCGCCGGCTGGCCATGAAGATCCTCAACGTCGGCAAGTTCGTGCTGGGCCTGGGCGTCACCGCCGACCTCTCCGCGGGCCAGGTCACCGAGCCGATCGACCTCGGGCTGCTGCGCCGGCTGGCCGGCGTCGTCGACGAGGCGACCGCCGCGATGGAGGCCTACAACTACACCCGCGCGCTCGAGGTCACCGAGTCGTTCTTCTGGACGTTCTGCGACGACTACGTGGAGCTGGTGAAGTCCCGCGCCTACGGCACGGGGGCTGCGGCCGAGTCGGCGCAGGCCACGCTGGCGCTGGCGCTGTCGGTGCAGCTGCGGCTGTTCGCGCCGGTGCTGCCGTTCGTCACCGAGGAGGTCTGGTCCTGGTGGCAGGCAGGCTCGGTGCACCGCGCGTCCTGGCCTTCCGCCGATGAGCTGCCCGCGGGCGGCGACCCGGAGGTCGTGCCGGTGGTGGCCGCCGCGCTGGCCGGGGTCCGCAAGGCGAAGTCCGACGCCAAGGTGTCGATGCGCGCCGACGTCGAGTCCGCCACGGTGACCGCGCCGGAGGCCCAGCTGCCGCTGCTGGAGGCCGGCCGAGCCGACCTCACCGACGCCGGGCGGATCGCGTCGCTGTCGCTGGTCGCCGGCGACGGTCCGCTGTCGGTCGACGTCGTGCTGGCCCCGCCCGCCGAGGGCTGATCCCCCGCTCGTCCCGGCCGGGGCTCAGGCGGCGTCCTCGTCCGCCCAGGCCGGGGCGGGTCCCATCCCGAGCCGCCAGCGGGCCGCCTCCTCCGACGGGCTGTGGCTGCCCAGCGCGAGCCGCAGCCCGCGGAGCTGCGCCCGGGCGACGGCGATCTGCGGGGCGCCGCCGCGCCCGCGGCCGGGGACGCCGGCGCACCCGGCCAGCGTCGGTGAGACCAGGTGCGCCGCGGCGCCGGACAGCCCGCGGTAGAAGACCCGCTCGGGGGTGCTCAGCCCGGGCGGGGCGGCGAGGAAGGCGCGCAGCGAGTCGGGGACGGGGGCGAGCTGCGGGCGGTAGGCGGCGAGCGCCTCGGCCAGCTCGGCGGCGCTGCGCGGGAGGTCGGTGGTGCCGAGCTGCTCGGCGCTGCGGGCCCAGTCGCGGACGTAGACGTCGGGCCAGCCGCGGCCGAAGCGGGCGGTGAGGTCGGTGCCGACGGCCTGCTGGGCGGCGAGGAAGGCGTCGGTGAAGGCGAGGTGCACCCAGCGCAGCAGGTCCGGGTCGGACGCGGAGTACGGCCGGCCCCGCACCCTGCCCCGTACGGTGGCGTGCATGCCGCGGACGCGGGCGGCCTCGCGCTCGGCGAGCTCCTCGGACCCGAAGGTGCTCACCACGAGCCAGCGGGCGGTGCCGGCGAGGCGCTTCCACGGGTCCTCGCGGTAGGCGGAGTGCTGCTGGACGCCGGCGAGCGCGAGCGGGTGCGCCGCCTGGCCGAGCAGCGCCGCGACCCCGCCGACCAGCGTGGACAGGTCGCCGTGCACCCGCCAGACGACGCCGTCGGGCTCGAACCAGCCGAGGCCGCTGCCGACGCGGGCGATGTCGCGCACCCAGTCCGGCGCGCCGGTCGGGTCACCCGAGACGCGGGCGCGGAACGCCTCGCGCGCCATCTCCGGCAGGGACGTCAGCGCGCGCACCCCTCCGAGGGTGCCAGCCGCCCGCTCCCCCGGCCCGCCGACCGCGTTGTTCCCGCCGGCGTCACGTCGGCGGTGATGTGCGGTTGCGGCGCCCTCTCGCGCCGAACTGCACCGCAACTGCACATCACCGCCTGTCTGCTCCACAGCTCACCGACACCTCCACAGACCAGCGCAGGGCGGCCGTGCCCGGGCAACGGTCGGCGACCGTGACCGGGTGACCCGTGACCTGCGCCCGCTCCTCGGCCCGTTCGGCGTCGGGCGCACTGCCGACCTGGCCGGCCGGGTCGACCGCCACACCCTCGCCCGCCACGTCGCTGACGGCCGGCTGCTCCGCCCCCACCGCGGTGTCGTCGCGGTGCCGGACTGCTGGGACGACTGGCGCACCCGGGCGCTCGCGGGCGTGCTCGCCACCGGCGGAACGCTCAGCCACGGGACGGCGCTGGCCGTCTGGCGTGTGCTCCCTGACGTCCGCGGCCCGGTGCACGTGTCCGTTCCGGCGGAGCGCCGGGCCCTGCGAAGCCGCGGCTTGGTGGTCCACCGCGCGCACGACCTCGATCCCGACCGGCTCGGTCCTTTCCCGGTGACGTCACTCCCCCGGTCCCTTGTCGACGGCTGGGGGTGGGCGAACGGGCGGCGCGGCTCACGCCGGGCGGTCGACCAGTTGCGCGGCGCGGTGATCGGCACGCTCCGGGACCGTCGGGTGCCGTCGGCGCACCTGCACGTGGAGGTGGAGCGGCGACCCGCGCTCCCCGGCCGCCGCGCGCTGGAGGAGCTGCTGCGGCTGGTCGACCAGGGCTGCCAGAGCGAGCTGGAGATCTGGGGCGTCCGGCACGTCCTGACCGGCTCAGGGATGCCGCGCTTCGTGCAGCAGCACCCCGTGACGCTGGGATCAGGCCGGACGGTCCACCTGGACGCTGCCGTCCCGGAGCTGCGGATCGCCGTCGAGCTCGACGGCGCCGCCTTCCACGGCAGCGCCGAGGACCGCGAGCGGGACACCCGCCGCGACGTCGAGCTGGCCGCCCTCGGCTGGGTCGTGCTCCGCTTCAGTCACCGGCGGCTGACGACCGAGCCGGACGCCTGCCGCCGGGAGATCCTGCGCGTCTGCCGGGCGCGGGAGGCCCAGGTGCTCCGGTGATGTGCGCTCATGGTGCATTCCGCACCGCAGATTTGCCACACCCGCACATCACCGCGGGGACCACCCCCGGGATCGACCACGCCCGGGAACGGCGACGGCCCGCCCCCTCGTCGGGGACGGGCCGTCGGCCGGACTGTCAGCGCGGGGTCAGGCGCTCTTCTCGCGGCGCTCGCGGGAGGGCTTGCGCGGCACGATCGTCGGGTTGACGTGCTCCAGCACGACCTCCTTGGAGATCACCACGGAGGCGACGTCCTCGCGGCTGGGCACCTCGTACATCACCGACTGCAGCACCTCCTCCATGATCGCCCGGAGCCCGCGGGCGCCGGTGCCACGGAGGATCGCCTGGTCGGCGATCGCCTCGAGCGCGTCGTCGGTGAACTCCAGCTCCACGCCGTCGAGCTCGAACAGCCGCCGGTACTGGCGCACCAGGGCGTTCTTCGGCTCGGTGAGGATCTGGATCAGCGCGTCGCGGTCGAGGGCCTGCACGCTGGTGATCACCGGGAGCCGGCCGATGAACTCGGGGATCATGCCGAACTTCAGCAGGTCCTCGGGCATGACCTCGGCGAACGCGCTGGAGGCCTCGATCTCCTTCTTGCCGCGGATCTCCGCGCCGAAGCCGATGCCCTGCTTGCCCACGCGCTGCTCGATGACCTTCTCCAGGCCGGCGAAGGCACCGCCCACGATGAACAGCACGTTCGTCGTGTCGATCTGGATGAACTCCTGGTGCGGGTGCTTGCGGCCACCCTGCGGCGGCACCGACGCCGTCGTGCCCTCGAGGATCTTCAGCAGCGCCTGCTGCACGCCCTCGCCGGACACGTCGCGGGTGATCGACGGGTTCTCGCTCTTGCGGGCGATCTTGTCGACCTCGTCGATGTAGATGATCCCCGTCTCGGCGCGCTTGACGTCGTAGTCGGCGGCCTGGATCAGCTTGAGCAGGATGTTCTCGACGTCCTCGCCGACGTAGCCGGCCTCGGTGAGGGCCGTGGCGTCGGCGATCGCGAACGGGACGTTGAGCATCCGGGCCAGCGTCTGGGCCAGGTGCGTCTTGCCGCAGCCGGTGGGGCCCATCAGCAGGATGTTGGACTTCGCCAGCTCGACGGAGTCGTCGCGGCTGGAGCGCTCACCGCCGGCCTGGACCCGCTTGTAGTGGTTGTAGACGGCGACGGCGAGCGTGCGCTTGGCCTTCTCCTGGCCGATGACGTACTGCTCGAGGAAGTCGTGGATCTCTCGGGGCTTCGGCAGCTCGTCGAACTTGAGGTCCGACGACTCCGAGAGCTCCTCCTCGATGATCTCGTTGCAGAGGTCGATGCACTCGTCGCAGATGTAGACGCCGGGGCCAGCGATGAGCTTCTTGACCTGCTTCTGGCTCTTCCCGCAGAACGAGCACTTGAGCAGGTCACCGCTCTCACCGATTCGTGCCACCTGCTGACCTCCACCTCGGGGGATGCAGGCCCTGGGGGAAGCGGACCTGCAGATGATGTGTCACTGATGTGCCCGTGCTCGGTCCCGCTGGTGGCGGGTGCCGCGAGGACGGTCCTCCCGGCGTTGCCGGCCGGGGATCGGGCGCTCGCCGACGGTACCTGTCACCGCCGACGCCGCGGGGCTCCGACGCCCCGGTGCGCCGGGGGCGCTCGACTCGCTCGTCACTCCCGGCACTGCCCCCCGAACGGTACGGGCTGCGGACGCGACACGCGCGAACTCTTCCCGCACCGTCCGGGGGACGACCGGCTCACGCCGTGGCGAACGCGTTGAGCTTCCGGCTCTGCACGACCTGGTCGACGAGGCCGTACTCCTTGGCCTCGTTGGCCGTCAGGATCTTGTCGCGGTCGATGTCGGAGCGGACCTGCTCGGCGGTGCGGCCGGTGTGGCGCGCGAGGATCTCCTCCATCTGCGTGCGCACCCGCTCGATCTCGGCGGCGTGGATCTCGAGGTCCGACACCTGGCCGCCGGCCTCACCGGAGGGCTGGTGGATCAGCACGCGGGAGTACGGCAGCGCCAGCCGCTTGCCGGGGGTGCCGGCGGCGAGCAGGACGGCGGCGGCCGAGGCGGCCTGGCCCATGCACACGGTCTGGATGTCGGGCCGGACGAACATCATCGTGTCGTAGATGGCCATCAGCGACGTGAACGAGCCACCGGGCGAGTTGATGTAGATGGTGATGTCGCGGTCCGGGTCGGCCGACTCCAGCGTGATCAGCTGGGCCATGACGTCGTTGGCCGACGCGTCGTCGATCTGCACCCCGAGGAAGATGATGCGCTCCTCGAAGAGCTTGTTGTACGGGTTCGACTCCTTCATGCCGTAGCTGGTCCGCTCCACGAAGGAGGGCAGCACGTAACGGCTGGAGGGCATCTGGGGGTTGCTCATCGGGATCCCTCCGGACTCAGTTGTCGGTGACCGGGTTGGCGCTGTCGGTCATGGTGGCGCGGCTGACGACGTGGTCGACGAAGCCGTACTCGAGCGCCTCCTGCGCGGTGAACCAGCGGTCGCGGTCGGAGTCGCGCTCGATCTGCTCGACCGGCTGGCCGGTGTGCAGCGACTGCAGCTCGTTGAGCTCGCGCTTGGTGCGGCGGAACAGGTCGGCCTGGATGGCGATGTCGGCCGCGGTGCCGCCGACGCCGGCGGAGGGCTGGTGCATCATGATCCGCGCGTGCGGCAGGGCGTAGCGCTTGCCCTTGGTGCCCGCGGTGAGCAGGAACTGGCCCATCGAGGCGGCCAGGCCCATCCCGTAGGTGGCGACGTCGCAGTCGATGAACTGCATCGTGTCGTAGATGGCCATGCCCGCGCTGACGGAGCCGCCGGGCGAGTTGATGTACAGGTGGATGTCGCTCTTGGGGTCCTCGGCCGACAGCAGGAGCATCTGCGCGGCCAGCTGGTTGGCGATGACGTCGTCGACCTGGGTGCCCAGGAAGATGATGCGCTCGCGCAGCAGGCGCTCGTAGACCGAGTCGTTGAGGTTCATCCCACCGGCGCCGCCCCGCAGGAGCGGGGAGTACGCCGGGTTCGGGTCGGTGCTCACGGGTGTGGTGACCTCCGTTGGCGGTGGTTCGAGTCGGTCTCGGTGGGCGGGAGCGGGGCCGGCGGCCCTGGCGGGCCGTACCCCCGGCCTCCACCCCGAGTCACGTCGACCCTAACGCGCACCCCCGGGCCCGGAGTCCCGGCGCGGGGGCCTGTTCGCCGTCGGCGCAGCGGGACCCGGCCCCGGACGCGACGACGCCGCCCTCCCCCGCGCGTGCGGGGCAGGACGGCGTCGTCGGACGGTCCGGCGCGTCAGCTCTTGGCGACGTCCTCGGTGTCCTCGGTGGCACCCTCGGTCGCCTCGACGGCGGCCGCGTCGGCGACCTCGGCGTCGGGCGCCTCGTCGGCGTCGGCGTCGGTCTCGGCGGCGGTCTCCTCGGCGGCGGTCTCCTCGGCGGCGGTCTCCTCGGCGGCGGTCTCCTCGGCGTCCTCGGACCCGGCGCCGGCCCGGACGGTCTGCGGGCGCAGCGCGTCGAGGTCGACGGTGTTGCCCGAGGCGTCGGTGATCGTCGTCTGCTCGAGCAGCTGGGCCAGCGCCTTGGTGCGGCGCACGTCGGCGACGAACTCGGCGATGTTGCCGCCCTGCTGCAGCTGCTGGGCGTACTGCTCCGGGCTCACGCGCTGGCGGGAGGCCTGGGCCATGATCTGCGCGGAGAGGTCGTCGTTGTCGACGGTGATCTCCCGGGCGTCGGCGACCGCGTCCAGGATGAACTGGGTGCGGACGGCCTCCTCGACCTGCTTCGACAGGTCCGCGTCGTAGGCCTCGCGGCTCTCGACGCCGCCGGCCTGCAGGAAGGTCTCCCAGGTCATGCCGGCGCGCTGCAGCTCCTGCGACAGCGACTGGTTGCGCCACTCGACCTCGCGGGCGACCAGGCCCTCGGGCACGGGCACCTCGGTGGCCTCGAGCAGGTGCTCGACCAACTTGTCGCGGGCCTGCGCACCCTGCTGCATCGTCTTGGCGCGGCCCAGGCGGGTGCGGACGTCGTCGCGCAGCTCGGCGAGGGTGTCGAACTCGCTCGCGGTGGAGGCGAACTCGTCGTCGAGCTCGGGCAGGTCCTTGGCCTTCACCGAGCGGACGGTGACGGTGACGTCGGCCTGCTGGCCGGCGTAGGGGCCCTGGTGCAGGTCCGTCCGGAAGGTCGCCGACTCGTCGGCCGACAGCCCGCGGACGGCGTCGTCGAGGCCCTCCATGAGCGAGCCGGAGCCCACCTCGTAGGACATGCCGCTGGTGGTGCCGTCCTCGAGGACCTCGTCGTCGACGCGCGCCTCGAGGTCGAGGGACACGTGGTCGCCGTCCTCCGCGGCCCGCTCGACGGCGGTGAGCATCGCGAAGCGCTCGCGCATGACCGCGACCTGCTCGTCGATCTCCTCGTCGGTGACCTCGACGTCGTCGACGGTGACCGCGAGGTCGTCCAGGGACGGCAGCTCGATCTTCGGCGCGACGTCGACCTCGGCGGTGAAGGCGAGGGTGTCGTTGTCGTCGAGGCGGGTCACCTCGATGTCGGGCTGGCCCAGGACGCGGACCTGGTTCTCGCGGACGACCTCGGAGTAGACCTCGGGGATCGCGTGCTGCACGACCTGCTCGAGGACGACGGGGCGGCCGACGCGCTGGTCGAGCACCCGCTCGGGCACCTTGCCGGGGCGGAAGCCGGGGACGCGGACCTGCTTCTTGAGCTCCTTGTAGACCTCACCGAAGGCGTGGTCCAGGTCCCCCCACGGCACCTCGATCGCCATCCGGACCCGCGTGGGGCCCAGTTCCTCGATGGTGCTCTTCACAGCGGCAGTGCTCCTCGGTACGACGGACGGGGACGCCGGGACGGCGCCGGGTCGACCCCCGAGTCTAGAGACGCCGGGGGCGGGGTCGGGGTGGCGGGATTCGAACCCACGGCCCCCCGCTCCCAAAGCGGGTGCGCTACCAAGCTGCGCCACACCCCGTGGCGCCGTCGAGTCTAGGCGGGCCTCCCCGGTCGGACGGCCGGACGCCGTCCCGCCCACGGCGCCGCCTCCTCCAGCGCGGCCGCCACGCGGACCAGCAGGTCCTCCCGGCCGGCCGCGGCGACCACCTGGACGCCGACCGGCAGGCCGCCGTCGGTGGTGTGCAGCGGCAGGCTGACGGCGGGCTGGCCGGTGACGTTGAGCTGCGCCGTCCAGGGGATGAAGGAGGAGACGCGGCGGCCCTCCTCGCGCGGGCCGGCCGCGGTGAACCAGCCGAGCTCCGGCGGCGGGGCGCCCACGGTCGGGGTGACCAGCAGGTCGAAGCCCCGGCCGCCGTCGGGGGCCGGCGTCCAAAAGGCGGCCATCCGGCGGGACCAGGAGCCGAGCCAGGCGCGGGCGGCGAGGTAGTCGGGGGCGGTCAGCCGGCCGCCGGTGACGCGGTAGCGGGCGTTGCGCGGCTCGATCTCGTCGTCGGGGATCGGGCGGCCGACCACGCGCTCGAGGTCGGCGAGGGTGCGGGCGGTGTCGGCGGCGACCGTGGTGTTGAAGTGCCGGGAGAAGTCGTCCTCGAAGAACGCGGCCGGGTGTGCCTCCTCGACGACGACGCCGAGGGCCTCGAGCAGCCGCCCGGCGACGGCGACCGCCTCGCGGCAGGCCGGGTCGTCGAGCCACCGGTCGTCGGGCGGGGAGGCGCACAGGCCGGCACGCAGCCCGGCGACCGGGGCGCCGAGCTCCTCGAGCAGCAGGCGCGGCAGCGGCGGGGCGGCGTAGGGGTCGCCGGGCATCGGGCGGCCGATGACGTCGAGGACGGCGGCGGTGTCGCGGACGGTGCGGGTGACGACCCCGTCGATCGTGGCGCCGGCCCAGCCCTCGCCGACGTCGGGACCCTGGCTCACGCGGGCGCGGGTGGGCTTGAGGCCGACCAGGCCGCACTCGCTCGCCGGGATGCGGATGGAGCCGCCGCCGTCGCTGGCGTGCGCGACCGGCACCATCCCGGCGGCGACCGCCGCGGCCGATCCGCCGCTGGACCCGCCGGTGGAGCGGGCCGGGTCCCACGGGTTGCGGGCGGGCGCGTTGGCGGCGGGCTCCGTGGTGACGGTGGTGCCGAGCTCCGGCACGTTGGTGCGGCCGAGGACGACGAACCCGGCGGCGCGGAAGGCCGTGGCGAGGTGGCTGTCGCGGCGCCAGCGGATGCCGGCCTGCTGCAGCGGCGCCAGCCCGTAGGCGGTCTCCTCCCCCGCCATGTGGCAGCCCATGTCCTTGAGCAGCAGCGGCACGCCGCGGAAAGGACCGTCGGGCAGGTCGCCCGCGGCCTCGGCGCGGGCGGCGTCGAAGCGGTCCCGGAGGACGGCGTCGAGCTGCGGGTTCGTGGCCTCGATGCGGGCGATCGCGGCGTCGACCAGCTCGGCCGGGGACACCTCACCGCGGCGGACGAGGTCGGCCTGCGCGGTGGCGTCGAGCTCGGTGGTCTGCGTCACGCGGCGGACGCTATCGGGGGTGCCGGTACGCTGGTCGGGCACCTCGCGGGTGTAGCTCAATGGTAGAGCCCCAGTCTTCCAAACTGGCTACGCGAGTTCGATTCTCGTCACCCGCTCCACACCTCCGTCCCCGTCCGCGGGGACCGCCGATCCCAGGACCCGCAGGCCCTCCCTCGCCCGCCGGCGGTCGCCCAGGCTCGTCGTCGAGGGCGCGGCGCCGACTCCGTCCGCCCGGCTCCGACCGCCGACGAGACGAGGTCCGCCATGCCCGCCGTGCCCGCCACACGCACCGCCCTCGTCACGGGGGCCAACCAAGGGATGGGCAGGCAGGTGGCACGGGAGCTGGCCGCCGACGGGGTGGCCGTCTACGTCGGCTCCCGCGACCTCGCCCGCGGCCGGGAGGCGGCGGCCGGGATCGGCGGCGGCGCCACCGCCCTCCAGCTCGACGTCACCGACGCGGTCTCGATCGCGGCGGCCGCCGCGCGGATCGGCGAGGAGGCCGGCCGGCTCGACCTCCTCGTCAACAACGCCGGCATCTCCACCACGCGCACCGGCCTGGACGTGGCCGCGTTCCGCGCGACGTCGAGGCCCAGCACCGCCCCGCTCGACGACGTGCGCGCGGTGTGGGGAGTGAACGTCTTCGGCGTCCTGGCGCTGTACCAGGCCGTCCTGCCGCTGCTCCGGCGGTCGCCCGACGCGCGCATCGTCAACGTCACCAGCGCGCTCGGCTCCCTGACGACCGTCGCCGACCCGGCCTTCCCGCTCCGCTCCGCGTTCGAGCCGGTCTACGGCGCCTCGAAGACCGCCCTCAACGCCGTCACGCTGGCCATGGCGCTCGAGCTGGAGGGGACCGGCATCAAGGTCAACCTGGTCTCGCCGGGCTTCGCCCGGACCGCCCTCACCAACTTCGAGGGGACGGACTCGGTCGAGGACGCCGCGCGGGAGGTGGTGCGGGTCGCCCGCCTCGGGCCGGACGGCCCGACGGGCACGTTCACCACGTGGGAGGGCGTGCCCGTCCCCTGGTGACGGCGGCCGCCCCTACTCCGCGATCCCCCGCGTCAGCAGCACGACGGTCACGAACGTCCGGTAGAGCTCCACCGGGTCCTCGCCGGTGATCGTCACCGCGAGCGTCCCGGCCCGCTCCACCCCGACGATCCTCGTGGCCATCTCGGCCAGGTCCGCGTTGCGGAAGGTGACCTCCAGCGTCGCCGGCAGGTCGATCGCCGGCAGCCGCGCGCCGTCGAGGCCGCGCAGGGCCGCGGCCGCGCCCTCGCGGATCAGCCGGCAGGCCTCGTCGGGGTGCAGGCTGTCGGCGGCGAACCGGCTCACCGACCGCTTCACCACGACGGCGGTGACCCCCGGACACACGGCCCGCGCCTCGTCGGCCGTCGTGTCGTCACCGGTCACCAGCACCACCGGCACGCCGTGGCCGAGCGCCACCAGCGCGTTGATGCCCGACTCCCCCACCTCGACGCCGTTCAGCGTCACCCGCGCGATCGCCCGCGGGTTGTAGGTGTGCGACAGCGTGGAGGGCTCCGCGGCCATCGAGCCGTGGTAGCTGACCAGGAAGACGGCGTCGAAGGACGCGTCGAGGCCCTCCATCATGTACATCGGCTTGTGCCGGCCCGACAGGTAGCGCGCCCGCCCGAGCAGCTCGCCGGGCCGCAGGTTCTGCATCGTCGAGTGCGAGTCGTTGACGAGGAACTGCGTGGCCCCCGCGTCGAGGGCGCCGGCGATCGCCGCGTTGACCTCGTCCTGCAGCAGCCGCCGGTAGTGCTCGTACTCGCCGCCCGGGCCGCGGCACTGGTCCCAGTCGACGACTCCGGCGGTGCCCTCCATGTCGGAGGAGAGGTAGACCTTCACCGGCCCATCCTCGACGCAGGGGTTGACTGTCCCCGTGACCACCCTCAGCACCGGGGTCGTCGAGGCCCTCCGCGCCGCGCTCCCCGCCGACCGGCTGCTGCTCGACGACGACGTCGTCGCCTCCTACGTGCACGACGAGGCCGAGTGGGCGCCGCACGGCCGGCCGGTCGCCGTCGTCCGGCCGCGGACGTCGGCCGAGGTGCAGGCCGTCGTGCGCGCCTGCGTGGCGCACCGGGCGCCGGTCGTGACCCGTGGCGCCGGCACCGGCCTGTCCGGCGGGGCCAACGCCGTCGACGGGTGCGTGGTCGTCTCCACCGAGGCCATGCGGGAGATCCGGGCCATCGACCCGGTCGAGCGCTACGCCGTCGTCCAGCCCGGCGTGGTCAACGACGACCTGCGCGCGGCCTGCGCGGCGCAGGGCCTGTGGTACCCGCCGGACCCGGCGAGCGCGCCGTGGTCGACCATCGGCGGCAACGTGGCCACCAACGCCGGCGGGCTGTGCTGCGTGAAGTACGGCGTCACCCGCGACTACGTCCTCGAGCTCGAGGTGGTCACCGGCACCGGCGAGCTGGTGCGGCTGGGCCGGCGGACGGCGAAGGGCGTCGTCGGCTACGACCTCGCCGGGCTGATGGTCGGCTCGGAGGGCACCCTCGGGATCGTCACCGAGGTGACCGTGCGGCTGCGCCCGGCCCGCCCGGCCGAGCGCACGGTCGTCGGCTACTTCGCCTCGGTGGTCGACGCCGGCCGCGCGGTGGAGGCGGTCGGCGCGGCGGGCATCGTGCCGTCGGCGCTGGAGCTGGTGGACCGGCACTGCCTGGCCGCCGTCGACGCCTGGAAGAACATGGGCCTGTCGGTCGATGCCGACGTCGTCCTGCTCGGCCGCTCCGACGCCCCCGGCCCGGCCGGCGACGCCGAGGCCGACGGGATGCTGCGCTGCTTCACCGACGCCGGCGCCACCTGGGCCGCCGCCTCCACCGACCCCGCCGAGGCCGAGGCGCTGTTCTCCGCCCGCCGGCTCGCCTACCCCGCCGTCGAGCGGCTGGGCCCGGTGCTCACCGAGGACGTGTGCGTGCCGAAGGCCGCCGTCCCGGAGATGCTCGGCCGGGTGGAGGCCGCGGCCCGGCGCAACGACGTGCTCATCGCCAACATCGCGCACGCCGGCGACGGCAACCTGCACCCGCTGATCATCACGCCGCCCGGCGACGACGCCGCCCGCGAGCGCGCCCAGGTGGCGTTCGCCGAGATCATGCGCGACGCCGTCGCGCTCGGCGGCACCGTCACCGGCGAGCACGGCGTGGGCCTGCTCAAGCGGTCGGGCCTGGCGCTCGAGCAGAGCCCCGCGGTGGTGGCGATGCAGCGCGCGGTCAAGGCGGCGCTCGACCCGCTCGGCATCCTCAACCCCGGCAAGGTGCTGCCCGACGAGTGAGGCCCGAGCGGGCCGGCGGCCGGCTCAGTGCAGGGCGTGGACGACGGCGTGCCCGCGCCCACGGCCCATCAGCCAGCGGTTCACCGGCGTGGTGACGACGAACGCCACGGCCAGCGCGACGGCGAGCGCGCCCCAGAAGAACGCCGAGTCCAGGCCCGCCTCCATCGCGCCGGGGACGCCGAGCATGACGCCGTTGTCGACGAGCTCCATGACCGCGATCGAGACGGTGTCGGCGGCCAGCGCCACCCGCAGCGCCCGGCGGAACGGCAGCCCGGCGCGCAGCACGCCGCGCATGGTGAACGCGTAGCCGAAGACGAACGCCAGCCCGACGGCCAGCGCGACCGTGGCGCCGGCGGACCACCCGAGCGCCGTGCCGATCACCATGCCGAGCACCTCGCCGATGGCGCAGCCGACGAGGCAGTGCAGCGTGGCCTGCGCGGCCGCGGCCCAGCTGACCGGGCCGCCGTGGGATCCGTGTCCGTGCGCCGCGTAGCCCGCCGTCCCGTGGGTGCCGTGGGTCGTCGCGGGCGTGTGGTCGGTGTGCATGTCCCCTCCTCCGGTCGACGCGACCGTTGTACCCCCCGGGGGTATACAACGCAACCACCCCGGACACGGCACCGCCGCCCCACCCGGGCGGGCGGAGCGGCGGTGGCGAGGAGCGGGCGGCGTCAGGGGACGGCGACGCCCTCCGGGGCCGCGACGGGCAGCCCGAGACGGGCGAACAGGTCGTTGTCGAGGTCGAGGAAGCTGGTGATGTGCCGGATCCGGCCGTCCTCGATCTCCAGCACGTGCAGCGCCCAGGGCACGTGGCCGCCGTCGTCGGTGGGCCGCCACTGCGCGACGGCCGGCGAGCCGTTCGCCTCGGTGAGCATGAGCCGCGAGTTCCGGCAGCCGCTGCCCGGGCCGAGCATCCAGGTGCCGATGTCGGCGGCGCTGCCCAGCCACATCTCGAACGGCGGCATGTGCTGCGTGGCGTCCTCGTGCAGCAGCTTGACGAACGCGTCGATGTCGTAGCGCTCGAACGCGTCGAGGTAGCGGGTGAGCAGCTCGCGGTGGTCGGCGTCGAGCGGGCGCTCCTCCGGGTCGCCGCCCACGGCCGCGAGCGTGGCGCGGGCCCGCTGCAGCGCGCTGTTCACCGAGGCGACCGTGCTGTCGAGCAGCTCGGCCACCTCGTCGGCCCGCCAGCGCAGCACGTCGCGCAGCAGCAGCACCACGCGCTGGCGGGGCGGCAGGTGCTGCAGCGCCGCGACGAACGCCAGCCGCACCGACTCGCGGGCCACCGCGCGCTCGGCCGGGTCGCCGTCCTCGGGCAGGACCTGCCGGTCGAGCACCGGCTCCACCCACGCCTCGGCCGGCCGCTTGGCGGCCAGCGACGCCTCCACCGGCGACCACGACTGGCCCGAGAGGTCCATGGGCAGCGCCCGGCGCTGGCGGCCCGAGAGCTGGTCGAGGCAGACGTTGGTGGCGATCCGGTACAGCCAGGAGCGCAGCGACGAGCGGCCCTCGAAGTCGCCCAGGCTCTTCCAGGCGCGGACCATCGTCTCCTGCACCGCGTCGTCGGCGTCGAAGCTCGACCCGAGCATCCGGTAGCAGTAGCCGGTCAGCTCCCGCCGGTGCTCGAGCAACCGTGGGTCGAGCTCGCCGGACACCCCGCGCAGCACGCTGGTCACCGCAGACCACCTCTCCTCGTCGACAACCCCGTCGGCGGGCGTCAGTCCACCACGGGGCACCGACCGAACGGGAGTCCCCGGCGGGCTACTGGTAGGTGACCAGCTCCGGGCGCGGGGAGACCTGGGCGATCGTCTCCTCGGGCGTGAGCATCGGGGCGTCCTCGTCGTAGAAGTTCTTCCAGCCCCAGGTCAGCCCCTCGGGGCCGATGCCGCGCAGCACCCGCCAGGTGTCCTGCTTGCTCGGCTGGGGCCCCTGCCCGTCGGCGTGCACCATCACCGAGAGCTCGTCGCGGGAGAGGTCCACCCGCTCGCGGCCCGGGATCATGTCCACCCGGAACTGGTGCAGCACGAGCAGCTTCTGCGGCAGCCGGTTCTCGCGGGTGAGGTCGGCCAGCCAGGTGACCACGCGGTTGACCTCCTCGACGTCGACCGAGCCGATCTGGGTCAGGTGCACCTCGTTCGGGCCCAGCCGCCACTCGGGGTCCAGCGCCAGCCCGACGTGCGGCAGCTCCAGCAGCGGCCGGTAGACCTCGGCCTGCGTGACGAAGTCGGTGCGGCCGGGCTGCAGGTCCAGGACGACGTAGATCCCGGCCTCGCCGGCGGCCTCGACCAGCGGCCGCAGCTCCTCGACCGGCGCCTCGTAGGAGTAGTCGTTGCCCTCGGTCGGGAACTCCGAGGCGACGGTGGCGATGATCTCGAAGGCCGGCACGACGGTGGCGTCGGGCACCAGCGCCTCGTAGGGCGCGGCGGTGTCGCGGGCGCGCTGCACGGTGGCCGGCACGTCCTGCTCCCCCAGCACGCCGAGCGCGCCGGTGCCGGGGTGGCCGTACAGGGCGACGAGGAAGTGCTGCGGGAACAGCACCTGGCCACCGCCCGGGAGCTGGGCGCCGGTGGCCGCGGTCTCCAGCTTCCAGTCCAGCCCGTCCTCGGCGCCGAAGCCCGCGCCCAGCGCGACGACGGTGTCGGCGCCCGCGACCGCGTCGACGACGTCGGCCGAGCCGCGCGGGTCGGTCTGCCCGTCGGTCACCTGCACGGTGGCGCCGGCGGCCCGCGCGGTGGCGACACCGGCCAGCGCCGCGGGGTCGCCGTCGGAGAGGACGACGGTGCCCTCCAGCGGCTCGGCGCGCTCGACCTCGGACAGCTCCCCGGAGGCCTCGCCCTCGGCCGCGTCGTCGCCGTCCTCGGGGCGCAGCGCGGCCGGGGCCTCGGGGTCCAGCCCGGCGACCGCCGCGGCCTCGCCGCCCTCGGCCACCGGGTCGGCCTCGGCGAGGTCGAGGCCGGTGGCCGCGGCGACGGCGTCGGCGGTGGCGGGCACGGAGACGACGTCGGCGTCGCCGGGCGCGGTGTCGGCGCCGACGGCGAGCACGGTGGTGGCGCCGAGCCGGTCGAGCTCCCCGGCGACGGCCTCGTCGCCGTCCTCGCCCTCGGGGTCGAGCAGCAGCGGCACGCCGAGGCCGACGGCGGCCGAGGCGCCGAGCAGCGCGGCGGCGCGGTCGCCGTCGGGCGCGACCACCACGACGCCGGCCTCCTCGAACAGCGCGCGGCTGGTGCTCACCGCGGCGGCCACGGGCTCGGCGTCGGCGACCACGGTGAGCCGCTCGCCGGGCGCCGCGGCGGCGACCGACGCGGGGCCGGCGTCGTCGTCCCCGCCGGACCCCGACGAGGTGCAGCCGGCGGCCAGCAGCAGGGCACTGACGGCGAGGGGCGCGGCCCTGTGTCGCACGCGGGGACCTCCGTCCGCCGGGCGCCCGGTCGCGGGGGACGCGACGACGGCGGCTCGCCCGACCCCGACGACCCTACGAGGTGCTGGACACCGCGGCCCGGGAGCCGGGAGCATCGCGCCCGACATGGACGCGGCGGCGCAGGGTGTCGGGCCAGCCCGACAGCGGATCGACCGGCTGACGGGATCGGCCGGGCGCCGCCGCGTCGCCAGGCTCGGGACATGACCACCGACACCCTCGTGATGCCCACCGACACCGCCCCGTCGCACGCCCGGTCCCCGCGCGTGCGCCAGCTGCTGGTCGACTCCGGCTACGCCCTGCTGTCCTTCCCGCTCGGGATCGCCGGCTTCGTCCTCGCCGTCACCGGGATCGCCCTCGGCGTGGGCACCCTGGTGATCTGGGTGGGCGTCGCCGTCCTCGCCGTCACCCTGCTCGCCGCCCGCGGCCTGGCCGGCATCGAGCGGGCGCAGCTGCCCGCGGTGCTCGGCCGCCCGCTCCCCCGCCCGGCCTACCTGCGGCCCGACGGCGGCCGGGTGCGGCGGATGCTCACCCCGCTGCGCGACCCGCAGTCCTGGCTCGACGTGCTGCACGCGGTGCTCCGCTTCCCGCTGGCGGTGCTGGCGTTCTCGGTCACCGTGGCGTTCTGGGCGCTCGCCCTCGGCGGGTTGAGCTACGGCCTGTGGGACTGGGCGCTGCCGCAGGGGGACAACGAGGACCTCTTCGAGCTGCTCGGGTTCGAGGGCGGCAGCCTGCTGCGCGTCACCGGCTACACGCTCATCGGCCTGGTCGGCGCGCTGGTGCTGCCCTTCGCCGTCCGCGCCGTGGCGGTGCTGCAGGCGTCCCTCGGCCGGGTGCTGCTGACCTCCCGCGCCGCCACGCAGGCCGAGATCGGCCGGCTGTCGCGCGGCCGTGACGCCGCCGTCGCCGCCGAGGCGGTGGCGCTGCGCCGGCTCGAGCGCGACATCCACGACGGCCCGCAGCAGCACCTCGTCCGCCTGGGCATGGACCTCTCCCGCGCCCAGCGGCAGCTCGACCGCGACCCGGCCGCCGCCCGCACCACCCTCGCCGAGGCCGGCGTCCTCGCCCGCGAGGCGCTGGAGGAGCTGCGGGCGCTGTCCCGCGGCATCGCCCCGCCGGTGCTCGCCGACCGCGGCCTGGCCGCCGCGCTCGCCGCGCTGGCCGCCCGCTCGCCGGTGCCGGTGGAGCTCGCCGTCGACCTGCCCGAGGGGCGGCTGGCCCCGGTCACCGAGAACACCGCCTACTTCGTCGTCAGCGAGGCGCTGGCCAACGTGGCCAAGCACAGCGGCGCCGGGGTCTGCCGGGTCGAGGTGGCGCGGGCGGGCGACGCGCTGCGGGTCGTCGTCGAGGACGACGGCATCGGCGGGGCGCAGCTGGTGCCCGGGCACGGCCTGGCGGGGCTGGCCGACCGGCTGCGCGCCGTCGACGGCGTGCTGACCGTCGAGAGCCCGCGCGGGGGCCCCACCCGGACCACCGCCGAGCTGCCGTGGGGCTGACCCCGGAGGGCCGGCCGCTGCGGGTGGTGCTCGCCGAGGACTCGGTCCTGCTCCGCGAGGGGCTGGTCCGGCTGCTCGAGGAGGCGGGCACCACCGTGGTGGCCGCGGTCGGCGACGGCCCGTCGCTGGTGCGCGCCGTCGGCGAGCACCGGCCCGACGTGGCCGTCGTCGACGTGCGGATGCCGCCCACCCACACCGACGAGGGGCTGCGCGCCGCCGTCGAGGTCCGCCGGGCGGTGCCGGGGACGGCGGTGCTGGTGCTGTCGCAGTACGTCGAGGTGGCCTACGCCGACGAGCTGCTCGCCGACGGCCGCGGCGGCGCCGGCTACCTGCTCAAGGACCGGGTGACCGACCTCGACCAGCTGCTCGCCGCGCTCGCCGAGGTGGTCGCCGGCGGCACGGTGCTCGACCCGCAGGTGGTGGCCCAGCTGTTCGCCCGCCGCCGCGGCGACGACCCGGTGCGCCGGCTCACCCCGCGGGAGCGGGAGGTGCTCGGCCTCATCGCCGAGGGCCACTCGAACACCGCCATCGCCCGGGCGCTGGTGGTCACCCCGGGCGCGGTGGAGAAGCACACGCAGCGGATCTTCGCCAAGCTCGGCCTCGCGCCGGACGAGGACCGCAACAGCCGGGTCATGGCGACGCTGGCCTACCTGCGTGGCTGACTGGCCCCCGGCCCTCCGGCAGACCACGGTGGTGCCCGTGACCCGCCGCCCGGTGCTCCTGCTGCTGACCGCCGTCCTGCTCTCCGGCTGCGCCGACGTGGCCACCCCCGACGACGAGGAGCTGCCGGGCGCGGCGCCGTCGTCGACGTCGGCCTCCGCCACCCCCTCGCCGACCCCGGCCTCCGACGACCCGGCTGGCTGCCCCGTCGACGGCGCGGCGGGCGTGCCCGACGGCGCGGCCTCCCGGCCGACGATCGACGTCGACGGCGACGACCGGCCCGACACCGCGTGGATCGCCGACGCCGGCGACGGCGAGGTGCGCTTCGGCGTCGCGACGGCCTCCGGCGGCGGCGCGTCCGCGCCGTTCCCGTCGGCCAGCCCGGTGACGCGCTCGGTCCTGGTCGCCGACGTCACCGGCGAGGGCGAGCTGGTGGCGCTCGCCGACGACGGCCGGCAGGTGCTGCTGTTCGCGCTCAGCGGCTGCGAGATCGTGCCGGTGACGGACCCGGAGGGCGCCCCGTACGCCTTCGACCTCGGGTTCACCGGCTACGGCACCGGGGTGGGCTGCGTCGACGTCGACGGCGACGGCGTGCGCGACCTGGCCGGCCTCGACGCCGCCGACGACGGCACGGGCTACACCGCCACCGCCGTGCGCCTCGACGGCCCGCGGGCCAGCAACACGGACGTGAGCATCACCGTCTCCGACGCCCCGCCCGCCCAGGTGGAGGCGGCCCGCTCGGTCACCTGCGGCGACCTCAGCCTGCTCGACGACGGGGTCGCGCTGCCCGGCTGAGCCGGAACGCGGTCGCGGGCCGTCGGTGCCGCCGGGTAGACAGCGGGGGTGACCGATCCCGCCGACCTCCGCCCCGTCACCGCCGAGGAGTGGCCCGCCTTCAGCCGGGCGATGCTCGAGGTCTTCGGCGACGAGCCGATCGACGACTTCACCGAGAAGGTGCCGGCCACGGCGGAGCTCGACCGGTCGCTGTCGCTGTGGTCCGCCGACGGCCGGGTCGCCGCCACCGCGGGCCTCTACAGCCGGCAGCTCACCGTGCCCGGCGCCGTCGTCCCGTGCGCGGGCGTCACCTGGGTGACCGTCTCCCCCACCCACCGCCGCCGGGGCGTCCTCACCGCGGTGATGCGGCGGCAGCTCACCGAGCTGCACGAGCAGGAGCGCGAGCCGCTGGCGGCGCTGTGGGCCTCGGAGGGCTCCATCTACGGCCGGTTCGGCTACGCGCCGGCCACCCTGCGCGGCAACTGGCGGGGCAGCACCCGCCGGCTGGGCTTCCGGCCGGGCGTCGACGTGGGCACCGGCACCGTCGCGCCGGCCGACGCCGACACCTACCTGGCCGGCGCCTCGGGCGTGGCCGAGGCGCTGCGCCGCTGGGTGCCCGGCGTCCTCGACCGCGACGAGCGGTGGTGGCGGCGCTCGCTGCGCGACCCGGCCGGGCGGCGGAACGGGGCGAGCGCGCTGCGGTTCCTGCTGCACCGCGAGGCCGACGGCGAGGTGACCGGCCACGCCGCCTACCGGGTGCGCTCCCGCTGGACCGACGACGGCGAGGCCGACGGCACCGTCCTGGTCGACGACGTGCGGGCGCGCAGCACGGCCGGGTACGCGGCGCTGTGGCGGTACCTGCTCGACCTCGACCTGGTGCGCTCGGCCGAGTTCGGCTACGGCCCGGTCGACGACCCGCTGCGCCACCTGCTCGCCGACCCGCGCGCGCTGCACACCCGCCCGCTCGACGGGCTGTGGCTGCGGCTGGTCGACGTCGGCCGGGCGCTGGCCGCGCGCCGCTACCCGGCCCCGATCGACATGGTCCTCGAGGTGCGCGACCCGTTCTGCCCGTGGAACGACGGGCGCTGGTGGCTGCGCGGCCACCCGGCCGGGGCGTTCTGCGCGCCCAGCGAGGGCGACCCCGACCTGGTGGTCGACGTCGACGCGCTGGCCGCGGCCTACCTCGGCGGCACGTCGCTGGGCACGCTGCAGGCGGCCGGCCGGGTCACCGAGGTGAGCCCCGGCGCGGTCACCCAGGCCGCGACGGCGTTCTCCTGGCCGGTGACCCCGTGGTGCAACGACCAGTTCTGAGCCGTGCCGGCGGCGGGTCCTAGACGACGTCCTCGCGGGTGGGCAGGCCGCCCGCGGGGCGGTGCCGGTTCTGCTCGTAGTCGTGGACCAGGCCGATGCGGCGGACGTGCCGCTCGTCCTCGCTGAACGGCGTCCGGAGGAACTCGAGCACCAGCTCGGTGGCCTCCTCCACGGAGTGCTGCCGGGCGCCGATGGACACGACGTTCGCGTCGTTGTGCTGGCGGGCGAGCTGGGCGGTCTCGGTGTTCCACACCAGCGCCGCGCGTACGCCGGGGACCTTGTTGGCGGCGATCTGCTCGCCGTTGCCGGAGCCGCCGATGACCACGCCGAGGGTGCCGGGCTCGACGACGACGCGCTCGCCCACCTCGAAGCAGAACGGCGGGTAGTCGTCGACCGGGTCGTACTCGAAGGCGCCGCAGTCCACCGGCTCGTGGCCGGCCTCGGTGAGCGCCTGCTTGAGGTGCTCCTTGAACTCCAGGCCGGCGTGATCGGTGCCCACGAAGACGCGCATGGCCCGAGTCTGTCAGGGTCGGCGCGTGGCGGTGCTCGGGGTCGACGGCTGGCGCGGGGCCTGGGTCGGGGCGCTGCTCGACGGACGATCCGTCCGGTTGCTGCACTTGCGCGACGCCGAGGCGGTCCTCGCCGTCCCGGACGTCGAGGTGGTCGCCATCGACATGCCCATCGGCCTCTCCGACGACGGCCCCCGCGTCTGCGACCAGGAGGCCAAGGCCCTCCTGGGCAGCGCGGGGAGCTCGGTGTTCGCCTCGCCCGTGCGGCCGGTGCTCGCGACGGACGACTACGCCGAGGGGCGCCGCATCTCCGTCGCCGCCACCGGCGGCACGTCGCTGTCCGCGCAGGCGTTCCAGCTGGTCCCGTCCATCCGCGCGCTCGACGACGCCCTCGGCGAGCCGCCGGCCGACCACGTCGTCGAGGTGCACCCGGAGCTCGCGTTCCGCGTCGGCCTCGGCGGCGTCAGCGACCCGAAGGGCACAGCACGCGGGGCGGCGCAGCGGCTCGCCGCCCTGCGCGCGGTGATGGACGTCGAGGAGGCGATGCTCGCCGCGCCGCCGCGGGTGCCGGCGGTCGACGCGCTCGACGCGTGCGCCGCGGCGTGGTCGGCCCGGCGCGTCGCCGACGGCACGAACGCGTGCGTGGGCGACGGCGCCCTCGATGCCCGCGCCCGGCCGATGCGGATCTGCTGGTGACCTTCCGCGAGGTCGGCGACGGGGTCTTCGTCCGCCGGCACGCGTCCCTGGACCTCAACTGCGGCCTGGTCGTGGGCGACGGCGCCTGCCTCGTCGTCGACACCCGCTCCTCCCCCGCCGAGGCCGCCGACCTCGCCGCCGCCGTGCGCCGCGTGACGCCGCACCCGTGGGCCGTGGTGAACACCCACGCCCACTACGACCACTGCTTCGGCAACGCCGCGTTCCGGCCGGCGACCGTCTGGGGCAGCCGGGGCTGTGCGGCGGACCTGCGCGCCACCGGGGAGGCGCAGCGCGCCGCCCGGGTGGCCGAGCTGTCGGCCGCCGGGGACGCCGAGGCGGCGGCGCAGGTCGCCGGGGCGCCCCTCGACCCGCCGGACGCGCTCGTCGACGACGTCGCGGTCCTCGACGTCGGCGGCGTCGAGGTGGTCCTGCGGTTCCTCGGGCGGGGGCACACCGGGCACGACCTCGTCGTCGAGGTGGAGGACGGGACCGTGTTCGCCGGGGACCTCGTCGAGCAGGGCGCCCCGCCGGCGTTCGAGGACGCCTTCCCCGCCGAGTGGCCGGCCACGCTGGGCCGGCTGCACGCCATGGCCCGCGGCGCCGTCGTCCCGGGGCACGGCGCGGTGGTGGACGCCGACTTCGTCGGCGCGCAGCGCGAGGAGCTGCTGGCGGTCCTGGCCGCCGTCCGCGCCGGCCGGCCCGACCGCGGCCCCTACGACGCGGCGACCATGCGCGTGGCCGCGTCCCGGCTCAGGTGGGGCGGGGTCAGGTGAGGCGGCGGACCACCGGCAGCGGGAGCACCCGCAGCAGCGCCGACACCGGCCGCCACGGCCACTCCGGCACGTAGGCGCGGACCGGCTCCCGCTCGATGGCGGCGACCAGCGCGTCGACGCCGGTGTCGAGGTCGACGGTGAACGGCCCGCGGCGGCCCACGTTGATGTCGGTCTCGATGTAGCCGGGCAGCACGGTCGTCACCCGGATGCCGGTGCCGAGGAGGTCGGACCGGATGCCCTCGGCGAGCGCGTTGAGCGCGGCCTTGCCGGCGCCGTAGGCGGTGCGGGTGCCGCGCATCCCGCGCACCGAGGCCACCGAGCTGATGACGACGAGGTGCCCGGAGCCCTGCGCGCGGAACAGCTCGACGGCCGCCTCGCACTGGGCGTGGGTGCCGAGCACGTTGGTGAGCAGCGTGGCCCGGTTGGCCCGGCCGGCGCCGGTGCCCACCGAGGCGCCCCTGCCGATGCCCGCGTTGGCGACGAACCGGTCGATGCCGCCGAGCTCCGCCGCGAGCTCGGGGACGCCGCGCGCGACGGCGTCGGCGTCGTCGACGTCGATCGCCGCGGTGACCACCCGGATGCCCGGGGACGCGGCGAGCAGCTCGTCGCGGAGCTCCTCGAGCAGCTCGCCGCGGCGGGCGACGAGCGCGAGGTCGCGGCCGCGGGCGGCGAAGCGGCGGGCCATGCCCCGGCCGAGGCCGGAGCTGGCGCCGGTGACCAGGATGCGCTGGCGGACGGGTCGCGGCACGCGCTCAGCATGCCGCGCCCGTCCGGACCGGCTCAGCGGCGGGTGAGCTCCAGGGCGTCGGCCGGCACCGAGGACATGTCGGGCTCGGACGTGCGGGTGCGCTTGAGCTCCCAGAAGTCGGGGAGGTTCGCCAGCAGGACGGCGCCGTCGAAGGCCCGCCCGGCGTCCTCGCCCGTGGGCACCTTGCTGATGACGGGGCCGAAGAACGCGACGCCGTCGATGTGCATGACCGGCGTGCCGACGTCGTCACCGACGGGGTCCATGCCCTCGTGGTGGCTCTTCTCCAGCGCCTCGTCGTACTCGGTGGAGGTCGCGGCCCCGGCGAGCTCGGCGGGCAGGCCCACCTTCTCCAGCGCCGGCGCGATGATCTCGTCGAGCTCGCGGCCCTCGTGGTGCCGCAGCGTGCCCATGGCGGTGTAGAGGTCGCCGAGGACCTCGTCGCCGTGCTGCTGGGCGGCGGCGATCGCGACCCGCACCGGGCCCCACGCCTGCTCCATGATCCGCTGGTACTGCTCGGGCAGGTCGCGCCCGCGGTTGAGCACCGCCAGCGACATGACGTGCCAGTGCAGGTCGATGTCGCGGACCTTCGCCGCCTCCAGGACCCAGCGGCTGGTCAGCCAGGCCCACGGGCACAGCGGGTCGAACCAGAAGTCCACCCGCGCCTTCGTGGGGGCGCTCTGCACTGCCTCGGTCATCCGTCGTCTCCCTCTCGTCGTCGGCGGCGCGGGGCCTGTGCACCCCGCGTCCCTGCCGGCTGCCAAGTGCCCCGGACCTGCCCTTGTTCCCCGTGCCCGCCGGGCGTGTCGGCCGTCCGTGGGAAGCTGCCGGTCGTGGCCGTACCCAACCTGACCCGCGACGACGCCGCCGCACGCGCCCGCCTGCTCGCCGTCGACGCCTACGACCTGCAGTTCGACCTGACCGACGGGGACGGTCGCCCCGGCGCCGGCACCTTCCGCTCGACGACGACGGTGACCTTCACCTGCCGCGAGCCCGGCGCGGACACCTTCGTCGACCTGGTCGCCGCGACCGTCCGCTCGGCCACGCTCAACGGGGTGGAGCTCGACGTCTCCACCTACACCGAGGAGGGCGGCCTGCCGCTGCCCGGCCTCGCCGCCGACAACACCCTCGTCGTCGACGCCGACTGCCGGTACTCCAACTCCGGCGAGGGCCTGCACCGCTTCGTCGACCCCGAGGACGGCCAGGTCTACCTCTACACGCACTTCGAGCCGGCCGAGGCCAAGCGCGTCTTCGCCTGCTTCGACCAGCCCGACCTCAAGGGCACCTACACGGTGCACGTCGTCGCGCCGTTCGACTGGCAGGTCGTCTCCAACACCGGCGGGCGCACGATCGAGGCCGGGCCGCAGGGCAGCCAGCTCGTGCACTTCGAGCCGACCAAGCGCCTGTCGACCTACCTGGTCGCGCTGATCGCCGGCCCCTACGCCCGGGTGACCGACGCCTACGAGGGCATCCCGCTGGGGCTGTACTGCCGCGCGTCGCTGGCCCAGCACCTCGACCCGGAGGAGCTGTTCCGGGTGACCAAGCAGGGGTTCGAGTTCTACCACCGGGTGTTCGACTACCCGTACCCGTTCGACAAGTACGACCAGCTCTTCGTGCCGGAGTTCAACGCCGGCGCCATGGAGAACGCCGGCGCGGTCACCGTGCTCGAGGACTACGTCTTCCGGTCCCGCACCAGCCGCGCCCGCTACGAGCGCCGCGCCGAGACGGTGCTGCACGAGCTCGCGCACATGTGGTTCGGCGACCTCGTGACCATGCGCTGGTGGGACGACCTGTGGCTCAACGAGTCCTTCGCCACCTACATCTCCACGCTGTGCCAGGCCGAGGCCACCGAGTACGAGACGGCCTGGACGACGTTCGCCAACGCCGAGAAGGCCTGGGCGTACGCGCAGGACCAGCTCCCCTCCACCCACCCGATCGCCGCCGACATGGTCGACGTGGCCGCCGTCGAAGTGAACTTCGACGGGATCACCTACGCCAAGGGCGCCTCGGTGCTCAAGCAGCTGGTGGCCTACGTCGGCCGCGAGGAGTTCCTCGCCGGCATCCGCCGCTACTTCCGCACCCACGAGTACGGCAACACCACCCTCGCCGACCTGCTCGACCCGCTGTCGGAGGCCACCGGCCGCGACCTCACCGAGTGGTCGCAGCAGTGGCTGCAGACCAGCCAGGTCAACACCCTGCGCCCGGTGTTCGAGCTCACCGACGACGGCCGCTACGCCTCGTTCGCCATCGAGCAGACCGCCGTCGCCGAGCACCCCGTGCTGCGCCGGCACCGGCTGGCCGTCGGCCTCTACGACCGCGGCCCCGACGGGCTGACCCGCACCACCCGGGTGGAGCTCGACGTCGACGGCGAGCGCACCGAGGTCGCCGAGCTGGTCGGGCACCCGGTGGCCGACCTGGTGCTGGTCAACGACGACGACCTCACCTACGCCAAGCTCCGGCTCGACGAGCGGTCGCTGGCCACGCTGCGCACCGACATCGGCGCGCTGCCCGACTCGCTGCCCCGCGCGCTGTGCTGGTCGGCGGCGTGGGACATGACCCGCGACGCCGAGCTGCCCGCCCGCGACTGGGTGCAGCTGGTGCTCGCCGGCATCGACGCCGAGACCGAGATCAGCGTCGTGCAGTCGCTGCTGATGCGGGTGCAGTCGGCCCTGACGTCCTACGCCGACCCGGCCTGGGCCGAGACCGGCTGGACGGCGCTGGCCGACAAGGCGCTGCAGGCGCTCGAGGCCGCCGCGCCGGAGAGCGACGAGCAGCTGCAGTGGTCGCGCACCTTCGCCGCCGCCGCGCGCACCGACGAGCACGCCGCCGTGCTGCGCGGCCTCCTCGACGGCTCCCGGGCGTACGAGGGGCTGGCCGTCGACGCCGACGCCCGCTGGGCGTTCCTCAACGGGCTGGTGGCGATCGGCGCGGCCGGCGGCGCGGAGATCGACGCGGAGGCCGAGCGGGACGCCACCGCCACCGGCGTGCGCCGGGCGGCCACCGCGCGGGCGCTGCGCCCGACGGCGGAGGCCAAGGAGGAGGCGTGGCAGCAGGCCTTCCACGACGCCGACGTGCCGAACGCGGTGCACGAGGCGCTGGTGGCCGGCTTCTGGCACCCGGCGCAGCGCGAGCTCACCGCCGGCTACGTCGACCGCTACTTCGCCGAGATCGGCCCCATGTGGGACCGCCGCCCCGGGGAGATCGCCAAGAACGCCGTCCAGTACCTCTTCCCGCCGGTGGTCGAGGAGCGCACGGTCGAGGCGGCCGACGCCTGGCTGTCCGGCGGGGAGCACCCCGCGCCGCTGCGCCGGCTGGTGAGCGAGGGCCGCGACGGCATCGCCCGCGCGCTGCGCGCCCGCGAGCGGGACGCCGCCGCCGGCTGACCGGCAGGGACGACCGAGGCCCAGGACCCCGCGGGGTCCTGGGCCTCGGTCGTGGAGGGGCCGTGCGCCCGGGGCGCGCGGGTCGCTCAGTGGGCGGCGCGGGAGCTCCGCGGGTGCCCGGCCTGGTCGGACAGCTGGCGCAGGCCGTTGACGATGCCGCCCACCAGGTCGCCGGCGGCGAAGGAGTTCGTCATCGACAGCACGGCCAGGGCGCACGCGCGGTCGGGCAGCCGGCGGGCGGCGGAGGCGCCGGTGACCACCTCGATCACCCGCTGGCCCGGCGAGACGGCCAGCAGCACCGAGTCGGCCGGGTGGCCGCCGCGGGCGTGCAGCTCCTCGGCGCGGATGCGGGTCTTCGGGCCGAGGTCGCCGATCCAGAGCGTGAAGCGCAGGCCGGTCTCGCGCGAGGACATGGTCAGCGCCTCGTCGAGGCGGGCCAGCTCGCGGTAGCTGAAGACGTTGTCGTAGCCCTCGTCGGCCCGGTTCGGCGCGGTGTCGACCGTTCCGGTGTCGTGGGCGTCGGCATCCAGCACGCGGGTCATCGCGGGTCTCCGGGGAGTGTCGTCGGGGAGGTCGGGGTCAACGGGTCACGGGTCCCCGGGTCACCAGGTGCCGCGGGCGCCGCCGAGCGGGCCGCCCGCCGCGGGGGCCGGCGCGCCGGCCGAGACGGCGGTGGCACCGTGCGAGGCACCACTCGCGCTGCCGGCGATGACGTGCGAGCCCACGGCGCTCGAGCCGTGCCCGCCGCCGTGCCCGCCGCCGTGCGCACCGCCGTGGCCGTCGCCGGAGCCGATCGCCGCGGGCTCGCCGTAGAGCGAGGAGCCGACGGCCTGGGTGTCGCCCTCACCGGCCGCGTGGGTCGGGGCGCCCGTGGGCTGCGGCTCGTACCAGACCGGCTCGTGGTCCCACGCCTGGCCGGGCCGGTACCGCACGCCCTGGCGCCTGCGGCCGCCGGGCAGGTAGGTGAGGGCCCACAGGAGGAGGTAGACGGCCAGCGGCGCGACGAGGAAGACGAGCAGGGTCTCGACGACGGTCACGCCCCGGAATCTACCGTCCGGGGAGATCAGCTATGCGTCGGCATGCCAGCCCGGCGGGTGCCGGTGCGCCCACGGGCGGGCCTGCTCCAGCTGCGCGGCGAGCGCGACGAGCGTGACCTCGTCCGCGGGGCGCCCGACCAGCATCGTGCCCACCGGCAGGCCGTCGCCGGTCCAGTGCAGCGGCACGCTGACGGCGGGCTGCCCGGTGACGTTGTACAGCGCGGTGAAGGCGGCGTAGGCCTTCTGCCGCTCGAAGTCGGCCGCTCCGTCGCCGTCGGCGTCGAACCAGCCCAGCGGCCGCGGCGTCATCGTCGTCACGGGCGAGAGCAGGACGTCGAACGCGTCGGTGGCCTCGACGTAGCGGCGGGAGAACAGCCGCAGCGCGGTGAGCGCCTCCATCGCCGCCTGGGCCGACAGCGCCAGGCCGCGGCCGCGCAGCTCGCGGGTGAGCGGCCGCAGCTCCCCCACCCGCTCGGGCGGGACGGGCAGCAGCGTCCCCGACAGCGACCACACCCGCTCGAAGGCGGCCAGCACGTCGGGGGTGAGCAGCCCACCGGGGACGTCGGCCACCTCGTGCCCGAGCGACTCCAGCAGGGCGGCGGCGTCGTCGAGGGCCGCGGTCACCTCCGGCTGCAGGACGGCGCCGGGCATCGGCGACTCCAGCGCCCGCCCGATCCGCAGCCGGCCGACCGGGCGGTCGGCGGCGGCCAGGAAGGTCTCCCCCGGCGGCAGCGGCGGCGCCCACGCGGCGTCCCCGGTGACCGGGCCCGCCATCGCGTCGAGCATGGCCGCGGCGTCGCGGACGGTACGGGCCAGCGGCCCGTTGGTGCCCAGGCCCGTCACGTCGCTGCCGAACGGCGCGTTGCTCACTCGGCCGCGGGTGGGCTTGATGCCGAACAGCCCGTTGACGCTCGCCGGGATGCGGATGGAGCCCCCGCCGTCGCTGCCCTGCGCGAAGGGCACCATCCCGGCGGCCACCGCCACCGCCGCGCCGCCGCTGGAGCCGCCGGCCAGCCGCTGCGGGTCCCAGGGGCTGCGGGCCGGGCCGACGAGGTCGTTGTCGGTGTAGCAGGGGAAGCCGAACTCGGGGGTGTTGGTCTTGCCCAGGCTGATCGTCCCGGCGGCGGCGAGCTTGGTGACGACGGCGTCGTCGGTGGTGGGCACGAAGTCGGCGAAGACCGGACAGCCGAAGGTGGTGCGCACGCCCGCGGTGTTGTTGAGGTCCTTGATGGCCGTCGGCACGCCGAGCAGGGGCGGCAGCTCGCCCCCGGCCCGCACCCGCGCCTCCGCGGCGGCGGCCGCGGCCAGCGCCCGCTCGGGGGTGACGGTGACGAACGCGCCGAGCCCGGCGTCGAGGGCCGCGACCCGGTCAAGGGCGTGCCGCACGAGCTCGGTCGGGGAGACCTCCCCGGCGCGGACGGCGGCCGCCTGCTCGAGCGCGGTGAGGTCGTGCAGCTGCGTCACGGACGGCGACGCTAGCCCCGGCATGTAGAACCGGCGCCGTGGACCCGACCCGCGCCGCGGCCCAGGCGCTCGACGACGCCGACCCCCTCGCCGGCTTCCGCGCCCGCTTCACCGGGGCGGGCGACGACGGCCTGCGCTACCTCGACGGCAACTCGCTCGGCCGCATGCCGCGCGAGACCCCGGCCGCCCTGGCCCGGGTGGCCGAGCAGGAGTGGGGCCGGGGCCTCGTCGGCTCCTGGGCGTCGTGGATCGACGTCGGCACGCGGGTGGGCGACCTGGTCGGCACCGGCGTGCTGGGCGCCCGACCCGGCGAGGTGCTGCTGGCGGACTCCACCTCGGTCGACCTCTACAAGCTGCTGGTGGCCGCCGCCGACGCCCGGCCGGGCCGCGACGCCCTCGTCTGCTGCGCCGACGACTTCCCGACCGACCGCTACGTCGTGGCCGGGGTGGCCGCCGCCCGCGGGATGACCGTGCGGGAGGTGCCCGCCGACGTCGACGAGGGCCTCGACCCGGCGGTGCTGGCCGGGGCGCTGGACGGGCGGGTCGCCGTCGTCGTGCTGTCGGCGGTGGCCTACCGCTCGGGCGCGCTGGTCGACGTCGCGGCGGTGACGGCGGCCGCGCGGGAGGCCGGCGCCCTGGTGGTCTGGGACCTGTCGCACGCGGCCGGGGCGGTGGAGCTCGACCTCGCGGCCGCCGGCGCCGACCTCGCCGTCGGCTGCACGTACAAGTACCTCAACGGCGGGCCGGGGGCGCCGGCGTTCCTGTACGTGCGGCGGGAGCTGCAGGAGGAACTGCGGCAGCCGATCTGGGGCTGGTTCGGGCAGCGCGACCAGTTCGCCATGGGCCCGGCCTACGACCCGGTGCCGGGGATCGGCCGGTTCGCGGTGGGCACGCCGCCGGTGCTGGCCGCGGCGGCGGTGGAGGTGGGGGTGCGGCTGGTGGCCGAGGCGGGCATCGGCCGGCTGGCGGCCAAGGGGCGCGCGCTGACCGCGCTGCTGGTCGACCTCGCCGACGCCTGGCTCGCCCCGCACGGGGTGGCGCTGGCCAGCCCGCGCGACCCCGCCCGCCGCGGCGCGCACGTGACGCTGGCGCACCCGCACGCCTGGCAGCTGACCCAGGCGCTGGTCGACCGCGGCGTGGTGCCCGACTTCCGCACGCCCGACCGGGTGCGGCTGGGCCCGGCACCGCTCTACACGCGCTTCGTGGACGTGTGGGACGCCCTCGACGTGTTCCGCGGCGTGCTCGAGGACCGCTCCTGGGAGGGCTACCCCGAGGAGCGGTCCCGCGTCACCTGAGCCCGGTCAGGCGTGCGCGACGACGACGAGGTTCTCGGTCGAGGCCTGGCCGGCGCGCTGGAAGCAGGTGATGAGGACGAGCCGACCCGGGACCGCCGCCCAGATGTCGGCGGCGCCGGCGAGCTCGTCCTTGTCGTAGCGCTGGGTGCGCTCGACGGTGTAGTCGACCGTGCCCTCGGGCGTGCTGACCTCGACGACGTCGCCGGCGCGCAGGCCCTCGTCGTCGGCCTCGGCGTCGACCAGGGCGTCGAAGCCGTACTCGCCGGTGCCGGTGGCGTGGGCGGCGATGTACACGGTGTTGTCGGCCTGCGCGGCGTCGCCGACCGGGTCGCCGTAGGAGTCGATCCAGTAGGCCGCGGTGAGCAGCGGCGGGTTGATGACCCCGCCGCTCGGGGTGAGCGGCAGGACCGGCAGGTCGAGGCCCAGCGCCGGCACCGCCACGTGGACGTCCGACGACGGCGTCGGGAGGACCGTCCCCTCGGGGGGCAGGGTCGGCTGGGCGGGCTCCCCCGCAGGGGCCGCGGCCACCGGGTCGAGGGACCCGGTGGCCGCGGCGGACCGCCCGTCGGGGGCGACGCCGACGGCGAGCAGTGCGCTGCCGGCGACGCCCAGGGCGGCGACCGCCGTGATCGCGGCGGTGCGCCGCCCCGGTCGCATCAGGCCTGGTCCGTGCCGTCCTCCACCGCGGGGCGGCGGCGGGTGCGGGCGAGGGCGAGGCCACCGGCGCCGGCGAGGACCAGCAGGCCCGCACCCGCGGCGGCGAAGCCGGTCGCGCCCTCGGCCGCCGGGGCGGTCACGCCGGTGTTGGAGCGGAGGCCCGCGTTCCCGGTGACGGCCTGGGTGGTCGGCGCGGCCGGCGGCACGACGGCCGGGGTGTCCGCGGCGACGACGGTGACCTCGACGAGGACCACCGAGACGGCGCCGGACGGCGCCTGCTGGGCGACGACCACGCCGTACTGGCCGGCGGCCGTGCCGGCCGGCAGCACGAAGGTCGCGCGCGACCCGGCGACCTGCGTGGCGAGCGGCGCGGCGGCGCCGGTCGGGTCACCGTTCGCGTCCAGGTTCACCAGGCCGACCTCGACGCCGGTGAGGTCGGGAAGCCCCAGCTCGCGCAGCGGCGAGGCGGCGGTGAGGTCGAGCGTCACGGTCGAGCCGGCCGTCACCGGGGTCGGGAAGGGGCACCGGACGCCGGAGGTCACGTCACAGGGCACCTGCGAGAAGGCGAGCAGCTCGGGGGTGACCGTCACCGAGGCGGGCGCCGCGGCGTCGAAGGTCAGCTCGTAGCCGACCGGGTCGTAGTAGGTCAGCGCCGTGCCGAGGGTGTCGGTGAGGGGCTCGACGAACAGCGTCGCGTCGTCGACGCCGGCACCGTCGTCGGCGGGGAGCGTGACCGTCAGCGTCCCGGTGCCCTGGCCGCTGACCGCGAGGTACAGCGGGTCGAGGGGCGCGAGGGCCGAGGAGTAGGTGACGTCGTAGCTGCCGTCGCCGTCGTCGTCGAAGGACAGCTCGACCTCGGCGGCGGTGTCGTCGAGCTCGACGGGCACCTCGACCTCGAGGGTGCCGGAGTACTGCACCTCGACGGGCGTGAAGACGCCACCGGCGCTGGGATCGCCCATGGTCATGGGGTCCATGGCGCCGCCGAAGTTCTCGACCGGGAGGGCGCTCAGCACGACCTCGGAGGGCTGCAGCGGGATGACGACGTCGGTCGCCGCGGCGGCGGGACCGGCGATGGAGACGAAGAGCACGGCCGAGCCGATGCCGGCGAGGCCGAAGCGCTGGACCTGCCGGCGCACGGGGGTGGAGCTGGTCACGGGGACACCTCTGTCGACCGCAGCGCCCGGTCGGCGCCGATTGCCGCGGAACGTAGCGTCACCGGGCGGTCTCGCTGGGTGGAGGACACGCGACGTGGGACGCGTGGGACGGGACGGGCGGATGGTGCGATCGGGTGGCGCCGACCTCGACACGATCTGCCGTCCGCGAGGCCCCGACGGCGCCGCGGGAGGGCGCGAGTTGCCGAAGAGCGCCGCCGAAGGACGTCGGCAACTGACGGTGCGCTGCCGGCCCTCAGGTCTCGTCGGGGGCGACGCCGATCGGGTTGCGGTCGGGGAACAGGCCGGCGGTGACGACGGCGCGGCGCACCGGCACGAGCAGCTCGCCCAGCCGGTCGCAGCCCGGGTCGCCCAGCGCGCGCCACGGCCCGAGGGCCAGCCGGTCGGTGTCGGCCTCGATGGCGGTGGTCATCGCCAGGCCCTCGGCCGACAGCTCGTCGCCGTCGAGCCAGCCGCGGGTCCGGAGCTCGTCGGCCGCGGCGGCCCACGCGTCGTCGTCCCAGCCGCGGGCGCGCTGCAGCCACTCGCGGTCGACCCGGCCGGCGGCCGCGACGAGCACGTGGGCCCCGGCGCCGGGGACCTCGCGCCCGAGCAGCGCCGCGGTGTGCCCGTCGCCGCGGTGCTCGCGCAGGGTGGTCAGCGCCTGCCACAGCGCCAGGTGCGGTTCGTCGGGCGCGGGCAGCCCCGCGTTGGCCGCCGCCAGCGGCCGGCCGGGCAGGTCGACGGCCGCCGCGGCGGTGGACGCCAGCGCGGCCGCCTCGGCCGCCTCCGGGGACGCCGCCCACTCCCCCAGCACCCGGCGCACCGCGGCGTCGACCCCGGCCAGCCGCGCGTCGAGCGCCGCGGCCGGGGTCACCGCGTCCCACACGGCCGGCACCCGCCGGGCCACGAAGGACGGCGCGAAGTTGTAGAAGACCGCCGTCACCACCTCCGGGCCGACCGGGCCCAGGGGGGCCGCCCGCAGCGCGAAGTAGGTGGACCAGAAGCCGGTGGTGCCGGCCGCCTCACCGGCCGCCCGCGCCTCCTCGGCGAAGTAGGTCAGTGCGTGGAACGGCTCGGCCAGCGCCCACATCCGCCGGGCGGTGCCCGCCGACGTCATGCCGGGGCCCCGCTCACGCGCTGACGCTCTCGGGCACGCCGAGCCACTCGCGCCAGCGCGGGTCGACCGTGCGGGCGCCGAGCAGCCGCCAGGCCGCCCCGCTCGGCGTCCGCGGTGGGTGCGGCAGCTTCCAGCCGAGCTCGGCCAGCGACCGGTCGGCCTTGGTGTGGTTGCACTTCCGGCAGGCCGCCACGACGTTGTCCCAGGTGTGGGTGCCGCCGCGGCTGCGCGGGACGACGTGGTCGATGCTGGTGGCCGAGCTCCCGCAGTAGACGCAGGTCTGCCCGTCGCGGGTGAACACCGCCCGGCGGGACAGCGGCACCTGCGCCGGGTAGGGCACCCGGACGTAGCGGGTCAGCCGGACGACGACGGGCACCGGCAGGCTCACCCGCTCGGCGTGGACCACCTCGGCGGCGGCGTCGACCGGCACCGCCTTCTCCGCGAGCACGAGCACGATCGCGCGGCGGCTGGAGACCACGCACAGCGGCTCGTAGGTGGCGTTGAGCAGCAACGTGGCGGCCGTCGTGCCGGACGAGGGCACGGGCAGCCGGGGGACGGGGACGGGGTCGCGTCGCGGACCTGGGTGGCCCACCGGCGACGACCCGGACGCGGAACGCGACACGGAGCACCTCCGACACCCCGGACCGCCGTACCGGGGCGGCCCGCGGGGTTGTGCCCATCCTGCCCTGACGAGCGGGAACGGCGCGCGGGGGAAGTCCGGGGCACCTCCCGCCCGCCCGGTTACGGTCGGGCGGTGCGCTACCCCGACGCCGAACGGCTCGACCTCGTCGAGGACCTGCACGGCCACCGCGTGGCCGACCCCTACCGCTGGCTCGAGGACCCGGCCGACCCGCGGACGCGGGCCTGGACGGAGGCGCAGGACGCGCTGACCGCCGGCGTCCTCGGCGCCCTGCCGTTGCGGCCGGGGTTCGCCGCCCGGCTCGAGCGGCTCGTGCACGCCGGCGCCGTGGGCGTCCCGGTGCACCGCGGCGGCCGCGCCTTCTCCACCCGCCGCGACCCCGGCCAGGAGCACGCCGTCCTGCGGGTCCGCGAGGCCGACGGCACCGTGCGCGTCCTGGTCGACCCGGTGGCGGTCGACCCCTCCGGCACGACGACGCTCGACGCCTGGTCGCCGTCGTGGGAGGGCGACCGGCTGGCCTACCAGCTGTCCACCGGCGGCGACGAGGAGTCGCGGCTGTACGTCCTCGACGTCGCGACCGGCGAGCAGCTCGACGGGCCGGTCGACCGCTGCCGCTACTCCCCCGTCGCCTGGCTGCCCGGCGGCGAGGAGCTGTTCTACGTCCGCCGGCTGGCGCCGGGACAGGTACCCGCCGGCGAGGAGCAGTTCCACCGCCGGGTGTGGCGCCACCGCGTCGGCGCGGACCCCGACGGCGACGTCCTCGTGCACGGGGAGGGGCTCGACCCCACGAACTACTACGGCGTGCGGGTCAGCCGCGACGGCCGCTGGCTGGTCGTCTCCGCCTCGGCCGGCACCGCCCCCCGCGACGACGTGTGGCTCGCCGACCTGGGCGGGACCGGGGAGCTGCGCGAGCTGCAGGTCGGCGTCGACGCGCAGACCGCCGCCTGGGTGGCCCGCGACGGCCGGCTCTGGCTGCTGAGCGACCGCGGCACCCCGCGCTGGCGGCTCGCCGTCGCCGACCCGGCCGACGAGGCGACCTGGCCGGTCGGCGCGTGGGCCGACGTCGTCCCGGAGGCGGAGGACGGTGTGCTCTCCGACGTCGCGCTGGTCGACGGCGCGGACGGGTCGCTGCAGGTGCTCGCCGTCCACTCGGTGGACGCCACCGACCGGCTGTCGGTCTGGGCCGGGGACGGCTCCGGCCGCCTGGCCGGGGTGACCGGCCTCGGCGCCGGCAGCGTCTCCGGGGTGAGCGCCCCGCCGGAGGGCGGGACGACCGCCTGGGTCGGGTACACCGACCACTCCACCCCGCCGTCGGTGCTGCGCTGGGACGCCGCCGAGCCCACCGCGCTGGTCGAGGACGAGCGCGCCCCCGTGGCCGGCGAGGTGCCGGACCTGACCGTCGTCGAGACGCACGCGACCTCGCGCGACGGGACGCCGGTGCACCTGTTCGTCCTGTCGGCCGGCGGGGTGCCCGACACCCCGCGCCCGGCCGTGCTGTACGGCTACGGCGGCTTCAACGTGGCGCTCACCCCCGCGTACTCGGCGCAGGCGCTGGCCTGGGTGGCCGCAGGCGGGGTGTGGGCGGTGGCCAACCTGCGCGGCGGCTCCGAGCACGGCGAGGAATGGCACCGCGCCGGCATGCGCGAGCGCAAGCAGAACGTGTTCGACGACTTCGCCGCGGCCGGCGAGCACCTGGTCGCGCAGGGCTGGACGACGCACGCGCAGCTCGCGGTGATGGGCGGCTCGAACGGCGGGCTGCTCGTCGGCGCGACGCTCACCCAGCGCCCCGACCTCGCCGCCGGCGTCGTGTGCAGCGCGCCGCTGCTGGACATGGTGCGGTACGAGCGCTTCGGCCTCGGGCGCACCTGGAACGACGAGTACGGCACCGCCGAGGACCCCGAGGAGCTCGGCTGGCTGCTGGGCTACTCGCCGTACCACGCGGTCCGCGAGGGCACCGCCTACCCGGCGACGCTGTTCACGACGTTCGAGTCCGACACCCGGGTCGACCCGCTGCACGCGCGCAAGCTCGCCGCGGCGCTGCAGGCCGCGACGAGCGGCGAGGCGCCGGTGCTGCTGCGGCGGGAGACGTCGGTGGGCCACGGCGCCCGGGCGGTGAGCCGCACGGTGGGTCTCGCGGCCGACCAGCTGGCGTTCCTGGCGGCGGCCACCGGGCTGTCCGGGTGGGGCGCGGCGGGTGGCGGGGACGGCGCCGCGACCTGACACGATGGGCGGTGATGACTGCCCTACCCTCCGTGACGGCCGCCGACTCGGGGCTGGCCGACTCGATGCCCGAGTGCGTCTCGGACCCGACGACGCTGTGCGCGAAGGTCTACGACCTGTCCGGGATCGACTGGCTGGCGAACAACGCCGAGGCGCTGATCGAGAAGCCGGCGCGGATCCTGCTGGTCCTCGTCGTCGCCTTCGTCGCCCGGTTCATGCTCCACCGCGCCATCCGGCGGCTCACCGACCGCACCGCCACCGGCGGGGTGCCCACCCTGCTGCGCCCGCTGCGCAACCGGGGCGCCGCCGGGCAGGTCATCGAGCAGGTCGCCGCCCGCCGCACGCAGCGCGCGGAGGCGATCGGCTCGGTGCTGCGCAGCGTCGCGTCGTTCGTGGTCATGGGGATCGCCGTCGTGCTGGTGCTCGGTGAGCTCGGCCTCGACCTCGCGCCGATCGTGGCCAGCGCCGGCGTCGTGGGCGTCGCGCTCGGCTTCGGCGCGCAGAACCTGGTCAAGGACTTCATCGCCGGGATCGGGATCATCCTCGAGGACCAGTACGGCGTCGGAGACGTCGTCGACCTCGGCGAGGCCAGCGGCACGGTCGAGGCCGTGGGCCTGCGGATCACCCGGCTGCGCGACGTCAACGGCGTCGTCTGGTACGCCCGCAACGGCGAGGTCCTGCGGGTCGGCAACAAGAGCCAGGGCTTCGCGCAGGTGGTCATCGACATGCCCGTCGCGCACGACACCGACCTCGAGCGCTGCCGCTCGGTGATGCAGGAGGTCGCCGACGCGATGTACGTCGAGGAGGAGTGGTCGGCGGTGCTGCTGGCCGAGCCGGAGTCGCTGGGCGCCGAGCAGATCACCGCTGCCGGCGTCACGATGCGGCTGCAGGTCCGCTCCACCAGCGCCGACCAGTGGAGGGTCGCCCGCGAGCTGCGGATGCGGCTGCAGGAGCGGTTCGCCACCGAGGGCATCCGCACGCCTCCCCCGCTGCTCGGGGCGAGCACCGCGACCGGGACGGGCGTCCCGTGACCGGGGAGGCCGGCGGAGGCGAGCGGCCCTCCTTCCGCGCGGTCTTCGCCGTCCCGGAGTTCCGGCCGCTGTTCGGCACCTACACCCTGTCGACGATCGGCGACGAGCTCGCCCGGGTGGCGCTGACCGTCCTCGTCTACCAGCGCACCGACTCCCCGCTGCTCGCGGCGGTCACCTTCGGGCTGAGCTTCCTGCCCTGGGTGGTCGGCGGCCCGGTGCTGGCCACCATCGCCGACCGCTTCCCCCGGCACCGCGTGCTGATCGTCAGCGACGTCGTCCGGGCCGTGCTCGTCGCGCTCATGGCCCTCCCCGGCCTCCCGCTGTGGGCCCTGCTGGCGCTGCTGCTCACCGTCTCGCTGTGCGCGCCGCCGTTCGAGTCGGCGCGGTCGGCGCTGATGGCCGACGTCCTCGACGGCGAGCGCTACGCCGTCGCCTCCTCGCTGACCAACACCAGCTCCCAGCTCGCCCAGGTCATCGGCTTCGTCGGCGCGGGCGCCCTCGTGGGCCTGCTCGGCCCGTCGGCGGTGCTGCTGCTGGACGCCGCCACCTTCGCCGTCTCGGCGGTGTGGCTCTCCGCCGGCCTGCAGCGGCGGCCGGCGCCGGCCGCGTCGTCGGACGAGCCGGCGTCGGTGTGGCGGGAGACCGCCGAGGGCCTGCGGCTGATCCGCGGGATCCCGCGCCTGACGGCGATCATCGCGCTGCTGTGGCCCGGCGTGCTGTTCACCAACGTGGCCGAGGGCATCGCCGCGCCGCTCACCGACGACCTGGGCGGCGCCGCGCTGCAGCTCGGCGTCCTGCTCGCCGCCAACCCGCTCGGGCAGACCGTCGGCGGGCTGGTGGTGGCCCGGTTCCTCGGCACCGAGCGGGCCGGGCGGATGGTCCCGGGGCTCGTCGTCGCGTCGCTGGTGCCGGTGCTCCTGGCCGGGCTGGTCGCGCTCGTGGCCGGCCCCGGGCGTGCGGCGTTCGTCACGGTCGTCGTCCTGCTGTTCGTCGGCGGGCTCGGCTGCAGCTGGCTCATCCCGCTCAACGTCGCCTTCGTGCAGGCCGTGCCGGCGGCGTTCCGCGGCCGGGCCTTCGGCGTCGCCGTCAGCGGTCTCTACGGCGTTCAGGGCCTCGGCGCGCTGGGCGCGGGGCTTGCGGCCGAGCGGGTGCCGCCCGCCGCCGTCGTCGCCGTCGCGGGCGGGCTGGGCCTGGTCGCCGTCCTCCCCGGGCTGCTCGGGCTGGTCCGCACCCGACCCGGCGTGGCGGGACGGCACCGCGCTGCGGGACCATCGGTGTCATGAGCGAGGCGAGCCGGTCCCTGCCCTCGGCGCGGACCTTCTACGACGAGGTCGGCGGCGAGCCGGTCTTCCGTCGGCTGGTCGCCCGCTTCTACGCCGGTGTCCGCAGCGACCCGGTGCTGGCGCCGCTGTACCCCCAGGACGACTGGGAGGGGGCCGAGACCCGCCTGCGCCGCTTCCTGGAGCAGTACTGGGGCGGCCCGACGACGTATTCGCAGGAGCGCGGCCACCCCCGGCTGCGCATGCGGCACGCCCCGTTCGCCATCGGCCCGGCCGAGCGCGACGCGTGGCTGCGGCACATGCGCGACGCCGTCGACTCCCTCGACCTGACCGCCGAGCAGGACGCGGCCCTGTGGGGCTACCTGACGATGGCGGCGCACAGCATGCAGAACCGCTGGCCCGACGACGCGCCCGGCGACCTCTCCCCCGCCTGAGCCCCGACCCCTGCCGCCCGCCGTCACCGACGCCGGTCAGGAGCGCGCGCCCGCACCCCCGAGGAGCCCGGTGACCTCCCCTGCCCCCGCCCCGTTCCGCCGCACCGACGCCGACTGGTGGCGCGACGCGGTCTTCTACCAGGTCTACATCCGCAGCTTCGCCGACGGCAGCGGCGACGGCGTCGGCGACCTCGCCGGCATCCGCGCCCGCCTGCCGCACCTGGCCGCCCTCGGCGTCGACGCGCTGTGGATCACGCCGTTCTACCCCTCGCCGATGGCCGACCACGGCTACGACGTCGCCGACCCGCGTGACGTCGAGCCCGTCTTCGGCGACCTGGCGGAGTTCGACGCGCTGCTCGCCGAGGCGCACGCCGCCGGCATCCGGATCACCGTCGACCTGGTGCCCAACCACACCTCCGACCGGCACGCCTGGTTCCAGGCGGCGCTGGCCGCCGGCCCCGGCTCCCCGGAGCGGGCGCGCTACCTGTTCCGCGACGGCCGCGGGCCCGACGGGTCGCAGCCCCCGAACAACTGGCCGTCGGTCTTCGGCGGGCCGGCGTGGTCGCGGGTGCCCGACGGCCAGTGGTACCTGCACGTCTTCGCGCCGGAGCAGCCCGACCTGGACTTCACGCACCCGGAGGTCGTCGCCGACCTCGAGACGACGATGCGGTTCTGGCTGGACCGCGGCGTCGACGGGTTCCGCATCGACGTCGCGCACGGCATGGCCAAGCCCGCGGGCCTGCCGGACATGCAGCCGATGGAGGACACCGGCCTGCTCGACGACCACGGCCCCGGCGACCTGCGCTTCGACCAGGAGGGCGTGCACGACGTGCACCGCCGCGTCCGCGCCGTCCTCGACGGCTACCCGGGCACGATGGCCGTGGGCGAGGTCTGGGTGTCCGACGACGCCCGGCTGGCCCGCTACCTGCGCCCCGACGAGCTGCAGCTGGCGTTCAACTTCAAGCTGCTGACCGCCGACTGGGACGCCGACGACCTGCGCGACGCCGTCGTCCACTCGCTGGATTCGGTGGCGGGCGTGCCCGCGCCCGCCTGCTGGGTGCTGTCCAACCACGACCGGCCGCGGCACGTCACCCGCTACGGCGGCGGGGAGACCGGCACCCGGCGGGCCCGGGCCGCCGCGCTGCTGCAGCTGGCGCTGCCGGGCGCTGCCTACGTCTACAACGGCGACGAGCTCGGCATGCCCGACGTCGACCTGCCCGACGAGGCGCTGCAGGACCCGATCTGGGAGCGGTCCGGGCACACCGAGCGCGGCCGCGACGCCTGCCGCATCCCGGTGCCGTGGTCGGGCGACGCGCCGTCCTACGGGTTCTCCACCTCGCCGGACACCTGGCTGCCGATGCCCGCGGGCTGGGCGCCGCTGACCGCCGAGGCGCAGGCCGCCGACCCCGGCTCGGTCCTCTCGCTGTACCGGGCCGCGCTGGCGCTGCGCCGCACCTCCCCCGCCTTCGACGGCGAGTCGCTGGAGTGGCTGCCGGCGCCCGAGCGGTGCCTGGCGTTCCGCCGCCCGGGCGGGCTGGTGTGCCTGGTGAACCTCTCGGCGGCGCCGGTCCCGCTGCCCGAGGGGCGGGTCCTGCTGGCCAGCGAGGACGTCGCCGGGGGCACCCTGCCGGCCGACGCGGCGGTCTGGCTGGTCGCCTGACGGCGCGCCTCCCGGGACTCGCCGTCCCGGGAGGCGCCTCCGGCCCGCGCGGGTAGCATCCGGAACGGAACAGAGCGTCACGGGGGACGCTGCCACGCGGTCCTCGACCCCTGGTCGGGTGACCTTCTCCGGGGGAGGCTCGCCCAGCCATGGCGCTGCTGCAGGTCCAGGGTCTGCGGAAGTCCTTCGGGGCCCGCCGGGTCCTGCGGGACGTCTCCTTCACCGTCGACGACGGCGAGGTCGTCGGGCTCGTCGGCACCAACGGGGCCGGCAAGTCCACCCTCGGCGACGTCCTCGCGGGCATCACCGCCGCCGACGCCGGCTCGATGACGCTGATGGGCCACCCGTACGCGCCGCTGTCCCCCGACGACGCCCGCCACCTCGGCGTCGGCGTGGTCCAGCAGCTGGTGCGGATCGACCCCGCGCTCACCGTCGCCCAGGCCGTCTTCCGCGGCACCCCGCAGGCCGGCCGGCCGCAGGCCGAGCTGCGCCGGCAGGCCCAGGTGCTGCTCGCCGAGGTGGCGCTCGACGTCGACCCCGACACCCCGGTCGGCGACCTGCCGCACTTCGTGCACGGCCTGGTGGAGACCGCCCGGGTGCTCGCCGAGGACACCCGGATGGTCGTGCTCGACGAGGTGTCCGCGGCGCTGCTGCCGATGGAGGTGTCGAGCCTGCACGCCGTCACCGGCCGGCTCAGCCGTCAGGGCCGCGGCGTCCTCTACATCAGCCACCGGCTCCCCGAGATGCTCGAGGTCGTCGACCGGGTGCTCGTGCTGCGCGACGGCCGGATCGCCCTCGACCGCCCCGCCGCCGAGCTCGACCCGGTCCGCCTGGCCGCCGAGACCGTCGGCGAGCCGGTGTCCCTGCCGGCGCCCCGCGTGGCGTCGGCAGCCGCCTCGGTCCCGGAGCCCGCCGTCCCCGAGCCCGCCGTCCCGGAGCCCGCCGGAGCGGCGCCGGTGCCGGCGCGCACCTCCCCGCGGCTGGCGCCGTCGGACGAGGTGGCGCTGCGCGTGCGCAACCTGCGGGTGCCCGGCGCCGTGGAGGGCGTGGACCTCGTGCTGCGCCGCGGCGAGGTGATCGGCCTGACCGGCCACCGCTCCTCCGGCGTCCGCGAGATCGCGGGCGCGCTGAGCGGCGAGCTGCCGGCGATCACCGACGAGCTGGTCCTGCACGGCGAGGAGCGCTGCCTCGGCGAGGACGACGCCGCGCTGCACCTGCCGGCCTACCGGCCCGACGACGACGCCTACGGGGTCGACCCGGGCGAGACGATCGCCCGCACCCTGAGCCAGGAGGCGTGGGGCGCGCTCACCGACGTGCGCAGCGAGATCGCCACCCTGCGCGGCGTCATCCGCACCGTGCACCAGCTCGACGTGAAGACGCTGAGCATCACGACGATGTTCGGGGCGTTGTCCGGCGGCGACCAGCACAAGCTGGCGCTGGCGCGGTGGATGTCCTCGGCGCCGCGCGACGTCGTCGTGCTGCACGAGCCGACCCGCGGCCTCGACGTCCGGGCGCGCACGCAGGTGCGCAAGCTGCTCGACGAGGCCACCGCGGACGGCACCTCGGTGGTCGTCGTCTCGGTCGACCCCGACGAGCTGGCCGAGTGCTGCGACCGCGTCGGCATCGTCTCCGGTGGCCGCGTCGCGCGGTGGATCGACACGAGCGAGCTCGCCGTCGACGCCGTCCGCGACCGCATCGTCGAGGCCGCCACCGCCGCCTGAGCGGCCGGGTCACCCCGCCCCGGCCGTCCCTGCCCGGCGCCCTCCCCGGCCCCCGTCCGGGGAGAGCGCCGGAGCGGGTCAGACGGCGACGGCGCCCGCGACGGCGCGCAGCTTGTGCCGGGCCAGCGCCAGGTTCCCGGTGACGCGGTTGAGCACCAGGTAGATGAACAGGCCGGCGTTGCCCTGGCCCTTGAGCACGTTGATCAGGTGGTACTGGCCGGCCAGCGTGATGAGGATGTCCTCGATCTCGTCCTTGAGCTCCAGGTCGGAGATCGTGCGGAGCTTGGCGCGGACCACGTTGGAGTTGCCCGCGGCCGCGACGTTGAGGTCGAAGCCGGGCGTGCCGCCGTAGGCGAGGGCCATGCCGCTGTCGATGTCGACGATGGCCGCGCCGCTGGCGCCGTCGATGGAGAGCAGGTCGGCGATGACGTTGTCGAGCTGTGCCACGGATGGGGCTCCTGTCGTTCTCGGAGGGGGACGCAGCGGGGCGCTGCGCACCGGGTCGGGGGGTGACCCGGGCCGGCCGGGAGGGCCGGCGTGGTGGTGCTGCGGGGCGGGCCGGGGCGGTGCCCCGGTCCCGTTCCGCACCGCCCCGGCCGGAGCCGGGTGCGGAGCCTGACGCTGGGCCGGTACGGCGACGGCGGGACGGTCCGGTGCGGGATCCGGGGGCGGCGGTCCCGGCGGGGGGCCCGGTCGGGGTCCCGGTTGGGGTCCCGGCCGCGCTGCCGGGGCCGCCGGGGCTGCCGGCGGGGGCTCGGCCGGTGGTGCCGCCGGGCGCTCCTCCGGGGCGGGACCCGCGTCCGGCCCCGGCCGCGGGTCCCGGTCGGGGACCTGCGACCGCTCCGGTCCTCCTGTGTCCGCGGGATCGACGGGGTCCACCAGGTCATGGCGTCCCCACGACCACAGCGATGCCCACCACCCGGTTGCCATGCCTGTGTTCCGCCTTCGCCGAGGGCCTTGCACCACCCAGACAACACGTCCCGGGAGGGCCGGGCAAACCGGCGGGCGTCTCTGCAGGTGAGCGGGCCGCCACCCACCGCGACGGTCCCGGCGACCCGCCGGAGGCGGCCCGGCGGGCCCGCGGGCGCGCCCGCCCGGCCGCCGCCCCGGCGCACTCCGGTACCTTCCGCCGGGAACTCGCGGGCCCGCCCGCCGCCTGTGGAGGAGACGCCGTGAAGACCCGGGACCTCGCCTACGTCGCCCTCTTCGCCGCGATCATCGCGGTGCTGGGGACCCTGCCGGCCATCCCCGTCGGCGCCGTGCCGATCACCGCGCAGACCCTCGGCGTGATGCTCGCCGGCGCCGTCCTGGGTGCCCGCCGCGGCTTCCTCGCCGTGCTGCTGTTCCTCCTGCTGGTCGCGGTCGGCCTGCCGCTGCTCTCGAGCGGCGCCGGCGGCCTCGCGCCCTTCGCCGGCCCGACGGCGGGCTACCTGTTCAGCTGGCCGTTCGCCGCGGCGCTCATCGGCTGGCTCACCGAGCGCCTGTGGGACCGCTACAACGTCGCCTGGGGCATGGCCGTCAACGTCCTCGGCGGCATGGTGCTCGTCTACGCCGTCGGCATCCCGGTGACCGCCGCCGTCCTGGACGCGCCGCTGTGGGCCACGGCCACCAGCGCGCTCGCCTTCGTCCCCGGCGACCTGCTCAAGGCGTTCGTCGCGGCGGCCATCGCCGACGTCGTGCGGCGCAGCTACCCGGTGATCGAGCGTCCCCGGCGGGCCGTCGGCAGCCGGTGAGGTTCCGCCGTCCCGGGACGGCCGGGGCGCCCGCCGCGGCCGACGTCGCCGACCCCGGCCGCGGCATCGAGCTGCGCGGGGTCGGGCACCGGTACGGCGAGCGGGTGGTGCTCGACGGCATCGACCTGACCCTCACCGAGGCGCGCGTGGGCGTCGTCGGCGCCAACGGGTCGGGCAAGTCGACGTTCGCCCGGCTGCTCAACGGGCTGGTGGTGCCCACCTCCGGCAGCGTCACCGTCGACGGGCTGGACACCCGCACCCAGGTGCGGGCGGTGCGCCGGCGGGTGGGCTTCGTCTTCCAGGACCCCGACGCGCAGATCGTGCACCCGACGGTGGCCGAGGACGTCGCCTACGGGCTGGAGAACCAGGGCGTGCCGCCCGCCGAGCGGGCCGCGCGCGTGGCGGAGGTGCTCGAGCGGTACGGCCTGGCCGGGCACGCCGACCACCCCGCCCACCTGCTCTCCGGCGGGCAGAAGCAGCTGCTGGCCATCGCCGGGGTGCTCGTCATGCGCCCGGCCCGCATCGTGTTCGACGAGCCGACGACGCTGCTGGACCTGGTGAACGCGCGCCGCGTGGCGGGGCTCATCGCGGGGCTGGAGCAGCAGGTCGTCGTGGTGACCCACCAGCTCGACCTGCTCGACGGCTTCGACCGGGTGCTGGTGGTCGACGGCGGCCGCGTGGTCGAGGACGCCTCCCCCGGCCCGGCGGTCGCCGCCTACCGCGCGCTGATGGCCGGCCGGTGACCCTCGCGCTGTACGTCCCGCGGGCGAGCCTCGTGCACCGGCTGCCGGCCGGGGCGAAGCTGCTGTGCCTCGCGGCCCTCGCCGTCGCGCTGTTCCTCCTGCCGACGCTGCCCGCCGCCGCTGGCGCGCTGGCCGGCGTGCTGGTGGTGGGCCTGGCGGTCGCGCGGCTGCCGCCGGCCGTGCTGGCCCGGCAGGCGCGGGCGGTGCGCTGGTGGCTGCTGGCGCTGCTCGTGGTGCACGCACTGACCACCGACCTGCGCACCGGGGCGCACGTGGCGCTGCGGCTGCTCGCCCTCGTGCTGGCCGCGGCGGTGGTGACGGCGACGACGCGGGTCAGCGAGATGGTCGCGGTGGTCGAGCGGCTGTGCGGCCCGCTGCGCCTGGTCGGCGTCCGCCCGGCGCGGATCGGGCTCGTGGTGGCGATGGCGCTGCGGTTCATCCCCGTGCTCGTGGAGCGCGCCGACCGGATCCGCGCCGCACAGGCCGCGCGCGGCGGGTCCCCCCGCGGGGTGCGGGCGCTGCGGACGACGGTCGCCCCGCTGCTGGTGCAGGTGCTGCAGATGGCCCACGACGTCAGCGAGGCGCTCGACGCCCGCGGCGCCGACGACGACCCGCCCCGGCGCCGCCGGCGCCCGGCTCCTGCGGAGGCCTCCCCGTGACCGTGACCGAGATCTGGTTGACCACCGAGGCCGCCGCCCCGATGCGCCGGGTGCCCACCGCGCGGCTGGTGGCCGGGCTGGGGCTGGAGGGCGACCGCTACGCGCTCGGCGGCGGCACCTGGGCGCGGTACCCGGACCTGGAGAAGCAGCTGACGCTGATCGACGGCGCCGACGTGGCGGCGGTGGCCGCCGAGGTGGGGGTGCCGCTGACGCCGGGCGACACCCGCCGCAACCTGGTGACCACCGGCGTCGACCTGCCCGCGCTGGTGGGCCGCTTCTTCGCGGTGGGCGACGCGCTGCTGTTCGGCATGAAGCGCTGCCCGCCGTGCGCGCACCTCGAGCGGCTGACCGGTGCGCGGCTGGTGAAGGCGATGGTGCACCGCGGCGGGATCAACGCCGCGGTGTTCGCCGGCGCGGAGATCGCCGAGGGCGCCGTCGTCCGGCCGGTGACCGACGAGGAGGCCGCCCGCCGCGGCGCGCCGACCGGTGCCGACCGGCCCGTGCCGCGGCTGGTCGCGGGCTGAGCCGTCGGCTCCTCCGTCCGCCCGGCCGCCCGGCGGAACCCCGGCGCCCGCCGGTCCGTCGAACCGGTGTGGACACCCTCCGCACGCTGCTGAACCTGGTCTGGCTCGTCCTGCACGGCTGGATGCTGGCGCTGGCCTACGCGCTGGCCGGGCTGATCGCCTGCGTCCTCGTGGTCACCATCCCGTTCGGGATCGCCGCGTTCCGGCTGGCCGGCTTCGTGGTCTGGCCCTTCGGGCGGACGACGGTGCGCGCGCCGGGCGCCGGGGTGGCGTCGGCGGTGGGCAACCTGCTGTGGTTCCTGGTCGCCGGCTGGTGGCTGGCGCTGGTGCACCTCGCCGCGGGCGTCGTCTTCTGCCTGACGATCGTCGGCATCCCGTTCGGCGTGGCGTCGTTCAAGCTGGCCGCCGTCGGGCTGTTCCCGCTGGGCAAGCGGGTGGTCGAGACGGCGCCGCCGCGCGACTGGATGCACGCCGGCGGCGGCGTGGTGCAGGCCGGCGCGTACCGCTGAGGCCTACTCCCCCGCGGCGGCGGCCGGCTCGGGCTCGTCGGCCCAGCGGAGCAGGAACTCCTTCTCGTCGGGGCTGAGCCGGCGCGGCCGGTCGATCGTGAAGTCGAACGGCACGAGCAGGGTGCTGCCGGTGACCGCCAGGCGCTCGTGGTCGAACACCTCGTAGTGGCAGGTGAAGGCGGCCGCGCGGATGCCCGACACCCAGATCTGCACGTCGAGCGGGCGGGCGGAGTAGACGACCGGCCGCTTGTAGGCGATCTCGTGGGCGGCGACGACGGTGCCGCGGCGCAGGCCGGTCCGCTCCTCCAGCGACGCCCGCTCGAAGAACAGCGCCACGCGGGCCATCTCGAAGTACTGCAAGTACACGACGTTGTTGACGTGCCCGTAGGCGTCCATGTCCGACCAGCGCATCGGGACCTGCACCGTGAACCGCACGGTCCGACACCCTGCCGCACCGGTCCCGTGCCCGTCGACCGCGACCTACCGTCGGGACCGTGGACCCGTGGGACGACGGCGCACCGGGCGTGCTCGTCCTGCCGTCGGGACGCCGCGTGCGCGGCCGCGGGCTGCGCCGTCCCCTGCCGGCAGGACCGGAGCCGGGCTTCGGCGTCTACCTGCTCGGGCGGCGCCCGCCGGCCCTCGCCTGGGAGGGCCGCTGGGTGCGCTGGCCGGACTTCCGGCTGCCGGCCGACCCCGGCGACCTGCGGGCCGCGCTGACCGAGGCCTGGGAGCGCTCGGCGACCCAGCGGGTCGAGGTCGCCTGCGGCGGCGGGACTGGCCGCACGGGGACGGCGCTGGCGTGCCTGGCCGTGCTCGACGGCGTCCCGCCGGAGGAGGCGGTGGCGTTCGTGCGCCGCCGCTACCGGGCCCGCGCCGTGGAGACCCGCCGGCAGGCCCGCCTCGTCGCCGCGTTCCGCCCGTGAGCGGCCCGGAGACGCCGACGGCCGGCCGGAGCGGGTGCTCCGGCCGGCCGTCGGGGGGCCTCGCCGCGGACTGGCCGCGGACTAGTCGCGGGTGAGCTTGCGGTAGGTGGCCCGGTGCGGGCGGGCGGCCTCGGGGCCGAGCCGCTGCACCTTGTTCTTCTCGTAGTCGGCGAAGTTGCCCTCGAACCAGAACCACTTCGAGTCGCCCTCGTAGGCGAGGATGTGGGTGGCCACGCGGTCGAGGAACCAGCGGTCGTGGCTGACCACCACGGCGCAGCCGGGGAACTCCAGGAGCGCGTTCTCCAGGCTGCTGAGCGTCTCGACGTCGAGGTCGTTGGTCGGCTCGTCGAGCAGCAGCAGGTTGCCCCCCTGCTTGAGCGTCAGCGCCAGGTTCAGCCGATTGCGCTCACCGCCGGACAGGACGCCGGCCGGCTTCTGCTGGTCCGGGCCCTTGAAACCGAAGGCCGCGACGTAGGCCCGCGAGGGCATCTCGACGTTGCCGACCTTGATGTGGTCGAGACCGTCGGAGACGACGTCCCACAGCGTCTTCTTCGGGTCGATGCCGCTGCGGCTCTGCTCGACGTAGGAAACCTTGACCGTCTCGCCGACCTTGATGTCGCCGTCGTCGGGCTTCTCCTCGCCGACCAGCATCTTGAACAGCGTGGTCTTGCCGGCCCCGTTCGGGCCGACGACGCCGACGATGCCGTTGCGCGGCAGCGTGAAGGACAGGTCGTCGATGAGGAGGCGGTCGCCGAAGCCCTTGGTCAGGTCCTTCGTCTCCACGACCACGCTGCCCAGCCGGGGGCCCGGCGGGATCTGGATCTCCTCGAAGTCGAGCTTGCGGAACTTGTCGGCCTCGGCGGCCATCTCCTCGTACCGCTGCAGGCGGGCCTTGCTCTTGGCCTGGCGGGCCTTGGCGCCCGAGCGCACCCACTCGAGCTCCTCGGCGAGGCGCTTCTGCCGCTTGGCGTCCTTGGCGCCCTCGACCTTGAGGCGGGTGGCCTTGGTCTCCAGGTAGGTGGAGTAGTTGCCCTCGTAGGGGTAGGCCCGGCCGCGGTCCAGCTCGAGGATCCACTGGGCGACGTTGTCGAGGAAGTACCGGTCGTGGGTGACGGCGACGACGGTGCCGGCGTACTTCTCGAGGTGCTGCTCCAGCCACGCGACGCTCTCGGCGTCGAGGTGGTTGGTGGGCTCGTCGAGCAGCAGCAGGTCGGGCGCCTCGAGCAGCAGCTTGCACAGCGCGACGCGGCGGCGCTCACCACCGGACAGGACCGAGACGTCGGCGTCGCCGGGCGGGCAGCGCAGCGCGTCCATGGCCTGCTCGATGCGGTTGTCGAGCTCCCAGCCGTCGTTCTGCTCGATGACCTCCATGAGCTCGCCCTGCTCGGCGAGCAGCGAGTCGAAGTCGGCGTCGGGCTCACCCATCGCCGCGCTGACCTCCTCGAAGCGGGTCAGCGCGTCGCGCAGCGGCTTGACCGCCTCCTCGACGTTGCCGCGCACGTCGAGCTCCTCGTTGAGCGGCGGCTCCTGCAGCAGGATGCCGACGGTCGCCTCGGGCGCCAGCGACGCGTCGCCGTTGGAGGGCTGGTCGAGGCCGGCCATGATCTTGAGGACGGTCGACTTGCCGGCGCCGTTGGGGCCGACCACGCCGATCTTGGCGCCGGGCAGGAAGGACAGCGTGACGTTGTCCAGGATGACCTTGTCGCCGTGCGCCTTGCGGGCACGGGCCATGGTGTAGATGTACTGAGCCACTGGGCGTTCGAGCCTTCCGTCGGTGCGCGGTGTCCGTGCGCAGGGAGGGCGGGCCGGTGCGTGGTCCGGCCCGGCCCCCGTGCGTTCTCGGTCCCGATCCTCCCAGTCGCGGGCGGCTAGTGGAGAGCCGGTTCGGGCAGGGCGCCGTGCGCCGTGCCACCCGCGGACGAGTCGGGGTCCAGCTCGTACAACGGCTCGGAGGGCCCGGAGTAGTCCCGGCCGTCCATCTCGTCCTCCGGCGTCCCGTCGAGCGCCTCCCGCAGCGCCTCGTCCACGGCCTCCTGCACCGGGGGCGCGGCGGTCGTGCTGCGCTGCGTCTTGCGGAACTCGGCCGTGCCCCGGCTCAGGTCGAGGCCGACGGCCCGGGCCCGGATCCGCGGCCGGCTGCCCCGGCCCTTCTCGTTCTCCCACTCCTCGGTGCGCAGGAGGCCGCGGACGACGACCGGGTCGCCCTTGCTGACGCTGGACGCCACGTTGGCGCCCAGCTCGTTCCAGCACTCGACGTCGACGAAGAAGCTGGACCCGTCGACGTAGGTGCCGGTGGCCGCGTCGTAGCGGCGCTCGGTGGAGGCGACGCGGAAGTTGGTCACGGCGCCGTTCTGCGTGCGCACGCGGGTGGGTGAGGCGACGACGTTGCCGGTGACGGTGATCTCGGTGGCGCTCACGGTGCTCCTCGGGGTCTCGCGGCCGGCGCGGTGCCGGCCCGACGACGACCCTGGGCCCGCCGGCGGCCCGCGGACGGCGTCCGCGGCGGCCTGTGGACCCACCGGCGCCTGTGGACGCCGCACGAGCGGATCGTCACCCCGCCGTGCCACGGCGCACACGGGTGCCGCGGGAGGTGCCATCATCGGCGACCGAGCGCCCGTAGCTCAGCGGATAGAGCAGGTGCCTTCTAAGCACTTGGTCGCAGGTTCGATCCCTGCCGGGCGCGCTCCTCCGATCGGTCGCCGCGCACTTGTCGTCGCGTGCAAGTGACGCCGAAGGTCGCCGCAAGTGGCGCGCGGCACGGTGCTCCCGAGCACCCGGGGACGGTCCCGGGCCCGATCGAGGAGCCGGACATGACCCAGGTCCACGACCCCCGCCACACCGCCCAGCCGTACGCCCCCCAGGGACACGGCCCCTACGCCCCGCCGCCGTTCCCGGCCCCCGGCTTCGGCGCCCCGGCGCAGCAGCCGAGGAAGAAGCGCACCGGCGCGATCGTCGGCAGCGTCGTCGCCGTCCTCGTGCTCGCCGGCCTCGGCATCGGCGCGTTCCTGCTCTTCGCCCCGCGGGTGCTCGACACCGCCGAGGCCGAGCGGGAGATCGCCTCGCTGGCGCAGGAGCAGGTGGGCGTGACGCTGACCGACGTCAGCTGCCCCGACGACGTCGACCTCGCCGCCGGCACCGTCACCACGTGCACCGGCTCGCTCGAGGGCCAGGACGTCACCTTCACCGTCGAGCAGACCGACGACGAGGGCAACGTGACCATCGAGAGCGACCAGGTCTACGTGCCGGTGGCCGACGTGGAGGCGCTGCTGACCGAGCAGTTCGCCACCGAGGCCGGCCTGACCGTGAGCTCCACCTGCGACGCCGGCGAGCGCACCGTGCTCGTCGCCGCCGACGGCCTGCAGCTGACCTGCACCGTCGCCCTCACCGACGACCCGGCCAACACCGGCGAGGTCCTGGCGAACGTCGACGCCGCGGGCAACGTCACCTTCGACGCCTCCTGACCGACCGCCCCGCGGGCGCCCCCTGACCCCGGGCGCCGCGACACCTCCTCACAGACGAGTGGCCCGGGACCGCACAGGTCCCGGGCCACTCGTCGTGGTGCAGGTCAGCGCGAGGGTGACCAGCCGATGGCCGGTGCCACGTGCCGCGCGACGTTCTCCAGCAGCGCGGCGTTGTACTCGACCCCGAGCATGTTCGGCACGGTGATGAGCAGGGTGTCGGCCTCGCGGACGGCGGCGTCCTTGGCCAGCTCCTCGGCGACCTCGTCGGGCTCGCCGGCGTAGCTGCGGCCGAAGCGGGCGCGCACGCCCTCCAGCAGGCCGACCTGGTCGGACGAGCGGCGCTCGTCGCCGAAGTAGACGCGGTCGAGGTCGGACACGATCGGGACGACGCTGCGGCTCACCGACACCCGCGGCTCGTGCTCCCAACCGGCCTCCGCCCACGCGGCGCGGTAGCGAGCGATCTGCTCGGCCTGCAGCTCGTCGAACGGCACTCCGGTGTCCTCCGACAGCAGCGTCGAGCTCATCAGGTTCAGCCCCTGGCGGGCCGCCCACTCGCCCGTGGCCCGGGTGCCGGCGCCCCACCAGATGCGGTCGGCGAGGCCGGGCGACTGCGGCTGGACGGCGAGCCGGCCGCGGGCGCCGCCGGTCATGCCGGGGGCGGCGTCGACGACGGTCGCGCCGCGCACCGCGGCGAGGAACAGCGCCGTCTTCTCCCGCGCCAGGTCGGCGTCGGTGGCGCCCTCCGGCGGGACGTAGCCGAAGGCCTCCGAGCCGCGCAGCGCCGTCTCCGGGGATCCCCGGCTCACGCCGAGCTGCAGCCGGCCGTCGGCGAGCAGGTCGGTGGCCGCGGCCTCCTCGGCCATGTACAGCGGGTTCTCGTAGCGCATGTCGATCACGCCGGTGCCCAGCTCGATGCGCGAGGTCCGCGCGGCCATCGCCGACAGCAGCGGGAACGGCGAGGCCAGCTGCCGGGCGAAGTGGTGCACCCGGACGAACGCCCCGTCGAGGCCGAGCTCCTCGGCGGCGACGGCGAGCTCGACGGTCTGCACCAGCGCGTCGCGCCCGGTGCGCACCCGCGAGCCCGCGATCGGCTGCCAGTGACCGAAGCTCAGGAACCCGATCTTCTTGTCCACGCCGGAGACCAGCGCGAGGGGCGGGGCGGATGTTCCCGTTGGGACGGTGTCGTCACCGGATGTGACCAGGTGACCACGACATTCCGAGGGCGGGTTCCGTCACTCCGGCAGGGACGTCGGCGAGGCTGTCCGGGTGACTCTCAGCGCCCCCCACGTGCCGCGGCCCCGGGCCGACCAGCCCGGCGAGCGCGGCAGTGCACCGGCGGGGACGAGGCTGCGGGCCATCGACACGCTGCTGGCCGACCGCGGCCAGATGTTCCGGGCCCTCTTCCTCTCCTCCCCCGTCCCCAAGGCCCTCGTCGACCTCGACGGGCACCTCCTGGTCGTCAACGACGCGCTGTGCGCGCTGGCCGGCCGCGGGATGGACGACATGGTCGGCCGGCACGTCGACCTGCTGGCCCACCCCGACGACGCCCCGCTGCCCGACGCCCCCGCTCCCGGCGAGGACGCCGCCCTCGACCCGTGGCTGCGCCAGGACGGCGAGCGCCGCCTGCGCCGCGCCGACGGCACCGAGCTGTGGGTGCAGCAGAGCCACGACGTCGTCCACCGCAGCACCGGCGAGCCGCAGTTCGCCGTCCTGTCGCTGGTCGACGTCACCGACCGCCGCCGGGCGGAGGAGGACCTCGTCCGCCGGGCGTTCACCGACCCGCTGACCGGCCTGCCCAACCGGCGGGCGCTGACCGACCGGCTCGCCCACGCCCTCGCCCTGTCCCGCCGCCGCGGGCTGCAGGTGGGCCTGGTGCACCTGGACCTCGACCGGTTCCAGGCGGTCAACGACACCCTCGGCACCGAGGCCGGCGACCAGCTGCTCAGCCAGGTCGCCGACCGGCTGCGCTGGAGCACCCGCGTCGAGGACACCGCCGTGCGCCTGGGCGCCGACGAGTTCCTCATCCTCGCCGAGGACGTCGAGGACCTCGACGGCCTGCGGGCGCTCGCCGACCGGCTGCTCGCCGTCCTCGACGACCCGTTCCAGCTCGGCGGCCGGGAGATCGTGCTGTCGGCGAGCGTCGGGCTGACCCTCGGCTCCGACGTCGCCCCCGACGACCTGCTCAAGCAGGCGCACAGCGCGATGACCCGCGCCAAGCGCGACGGCAGCCAGGGCCGCATCGAGGTGCACGACGGCGGCCTCACCGAGGACGAGGTCGACCTGCTGCAGCTGGAGACCGACCTGCGCCGCGCGCTGGAGGAGGACGAGCTCCGGCTCTTCTACCAGCCGATCGTGTCCCTCTCCGACGAGACGCTGCTCGGCTACGAGGCGCTGATCCGCTGGCAGCACCCCACCCGCGGGCTGCTGCCGCCGGGCGCCTTCCTCGACGCCGCGGAGAACAACCGGCTGACGTCGAAGCTGGGCGCCTGGGTGCTCCGCCGGGCCTGCACCGACGCCGCCGGCTGGCCGGCCGGGCTGCGGGTGCACGTCAACGTGTCCGCGCGGCACCTGGCCGAGGAGGGCTTCACCCGGCTGGTCGCCGACGCCCTCGACGAGTCGGGCCTGCCGCCCGAGCGGCTGGAGCTGGAGATCACCGAGTCGACGGCGCTGTTCGCCGCCGAGGCCACGCTGCAGGCGGTGCAGGAGGTGACCGAGCGGGGCGTCACGCTGGCGCTGGACGACTTCGGTACCGGCTACTCGGCGATCACCGCGCTGCACCGGCTGCCGATCCACACGGTGAAGATCGACCGGTCCTTCGTCGCCGGGGTGGTCCGCGAGCCGTCGTCGGCCGCGCTGGTGCAGGGGCTGCTGCAGCTGGGCCAGGGCATGGGCCTGCAGGTCATCGCCGAGGGCATCGAGGACCTCGACCAGGCCGAGTGGCTGCGCCGGCACGGCTGCGCGATGGCCCAGGGCTACGCCTTCGGCCGGCCCGCGCCGCTGCCCAGCCGCGCGGACACCACCTCCGCCGAGGTCATCGTCGGCAAGGCCGCCGAGGAGGCTGCCGCGGTGCTCGAGGCGGTCACCGGCGAGCTCGAGGCCGTCGTCGCCGAGGACCTGCCGGTGGCCGGCGGCGACGGCATCGACCTCATCGCGCTCGAGGACGACGACGACCTGCCGTTCCCGCCGCGCCCGTTCCTCAAGGTCGTCGACGACACCGACGAGCCCCACCGCGACGGGGACGAGCCCCGCGCCTGACCCTCAGGCGCGGGGCAGCGCCAGCGGCACCGGCCGCTTCGGCGCGCGCCCGTCGCCGGAGGACCGGCCGCGCACCCGGCGGGCGATCCACGGGGCGACGAACCCGCGCACCCAGGCCGCCTCCTCGGCCAGCGCCGCCCGCAGCGCGCGCGGCGGGGCCGGGGGCAGCGGGGTGCGCCAGTCGTCGCCGCCGGTCACGGGCACGCCGAGCGCCTCGGCCGCCGCACGGGCGATCCGCCGGTGGCCCTCGGCGGTGAGGTGGATGCGGTCGCTGTCCCAGAGCCGCCAGTCCAGCAGCCAGTCCGCACCCCACTGGTCGAGCACGACGGCGCCGTGCCGCGCCGCGATCGACCACAGCGAGGCGTTGAACACCGCGACCCGGCCGCGGGTACGCCGGATGATCGGCGTCAGCCGCGGGTCGACGCCGGTGGCCAGCAGCACGTCGGCGCCGTCGGCCCGGAAGCCGGCCACCGCCTCCTCCAGGGCGGCGGCCAGCCGGTCGGGGTCGGCGCCCGGGCGGAGCAGGTCGTTGCCGCCGGCGACCAGGCTGACCAGGTCGGGCCGGGCGGCGCGGGCCACCGGCACCTGCTCGGCGAGCACCTGGGGCAGCAGCCGGCCGCGGATGGCGAGGTTGGCGTACTCGACGTCGTGCGGCGCGGCAGCGGCCAGGTGCCCGGCGAGCCGGTCGGCCCAGCCGCGGTACTCGCCGGGGCGATCGGGGTCGGGGTCGCTCAGCCCCTCGGTGAACGAGTCGCCGAGGGCGACGTAGCGGCGCCAGGGAGAGCGGGACGGTGCGGGCACCCGACCACCTCAGCACGCGCCCCCGGCCTCACCCGCGCCAGGTCTCGAGCAGCCGCAGCCAGATCTCGTTGACCGTGGGGTAGGCCGGGACGGCGTGCCACAGCCGGCTGATCGGCACCTCCCCGACGACGGCGATGGTGGCCGCCTGCAGCAGCTCGGCGACCGCCGGACCGACGAAGGTGACGCCCAGCAGCACCTCCCGCGAGGTGTCGACGACGGCGATCGCGGTGCCCTCGTAGCCGTCGGCGAACAGCGAGGCGCCGGCGACCGAGCCGATCGGGTACTCGACGACGCGGTGCGGCACGCCGGCCTCGCGGGCCTGCGCGCTGGTCAGCCCGACGCTGGCCACCTGCGGGTCGGTGAAGACGACGGCGGGGGTGGCGGCCCGGTCGGCGGTCGCGGTGTACGGCGACCAGTCCTCGACGGCGACCTCCTCGCCGCGGGCGCGGGCGACGATCGCCGCGGCGGCCTGGCGCGCCTGGTACTTGCCCATGTGGGTGAGCTGGCGGCGGCCGTTGACGTCGCCGACGCCGTAGAGCCAGGGCAGCCCGCGCACCTGCAGCGTGTCGTCGACGTCGAGGTACTCCCCCGGCTCCAGGCCGACGGTCTCCACGCCGATCCCGGTGGTGCGCGCCTCGCGGCCGGTCGCGACGAGCACCTCGTCGCCGCGCAGCTCCTCGGTGCCGACGGTGAGCACGACCTCGTCGCCGTCGCGGCGGGCGGCGGTGACGTCGGCGTCGAGGCGGACGTCGACGCCGCGGTCGCGCAGCGAGGCGAGCACGGCGTCGCCGGCCTGCGGCTCGGCGCCGGGCAGCAGCCGGTCGCCGCGCTGCAGCAGGGTGACGGTGGAGCCGAGGGCGTTCCAGGCGAAGGACATCTCGCAGCCGACGTAGCCGCCGCCGATCACCAGCAGCCGGCGCGGGGCTTCCTTGGCGCTCGTGGCCTCGCGCGGGGTCCACGGCTGCACGTCGGGCAGGCCGTCGACCGGCGGGACCGCCGCGGCCGACCCGGTGCAGACGGCGACGGCGTGCCGCGCGCTCAGCCGGGTCTCGGTGCCGTCGGGGCCGGTGACGACGACGGTGCGCTCGCCGTCGAGGCGGGCGGTGCCGCGCAGCAGGTCGATGCCGGCGCCCTCGACCCACGAGACCTGGCCGGCGTCGTCCCAGTTGCTCGTGAAGGAGTCGCGCCGCTCGAGGGTGGCGGCGACGTCCTGCTCGCCGGTGACCGCGGCGGCCGCGCCCTTGACCGCCCGCGCCTCGGCGATGGCCTCGGTGCCGCGCAGCAGCGCTTTGCTCGGCATGCACGCGTAGTAGGAGCACTCACCGCCGACGAGGTGCTCCTCCACCAGCACGGCGCTCAGCCCCCCGCGGACGACGACGTCGGCCACGTTCTCACCGGTGGACCCGGCACCCAGCACGACGACGTCGTAGGTCTTCTCATCTGCGCTGCTCACGGGCCCATCCTGGCCGGTGTGGTCGACTGGCCGCATGCCCGTGTCCCCCGCCGAGTTCAGCGCCGCCCTGCGCCGGTACGCGGCGGGGGTGGGGCTGCTGACCGTCCGCGACGACATCGACGACGTCGGCACGACCGTCACCTCGGTGATGAGCGTGTCGGCCGACCCGCCGCTGGTGGCGGTCGGGCTCACCGCGGACGGCTACCCGGCGGAGGTGCTGGAGGCCGTGGGCTCGTGCGCGGTCAGCGTGCTCGCGGCCGGGCAGGCGATCCTCGCCAGCCGGTTCTCCTCGGCCGGGCGCCCCTCGGCGCGCCACCTGCTGGAGGGCGTGCCGTGGTCGCGGGCGCCGCACAGCGGGGCGGTGGTGCTCGACGGCGGCGTCGTCGGACTGGACTGCCGCCTCGACCGGCTGGTGGAGGCCGGGGACCACGTGCTCGCGCTGCTCGCCGTCGAGGGGGTGCCGGTGCTGCACGAGGACGCCGCTCCCCTGCTCCGCCTGGGCGGCCGCTACGTCGACGCCCCCGGGGGCCGATAGCGCTACAACGGCCCCGACGGTCGGCGTGACCTGGGACACAGGCGCTTCCCGGCGCGGGCAGGTCTAGCGTCGGGGGCGATGAGCGAGCCGCAGACCCCCGTGCCGTCCGCGCTCCGGCGCGCCCTCGCGCGCGCCGAGCGGGGGGTGACCCTCGACGCCGGCGAGGCGGAGACGCTGCTCTCGGCGAGAGGCCTCGGCGACGGTGAGCCGCTCGACCGGCTGCTCACCGCCGCCTCCCGGGTGCGCGACGCGGGCCTCGCCTCGGCCGGCCGTCCCGGCGTCGTCACCTACAGCCGCAAGGTCTTCATCCCGCTCACCCACCTGTGCCGCGACCGCTGCCACTACTGCACGTTCGTGACCACGCCCGGGCAGCTGCGGGCCCAGGGCAAGGCGCCGTTCCTCTCCCCCGACGAGGTGCTCGACATCGCCCGGCAGGGCGCGGCGCTGGGGTGCAAGGAGGCGCTGTTCACCCTCGGCGACCGCCCCGAGGACCGCTGGCCGGTCGCCGCCGAGTGGCTGGAGGCGCACGGCTTCGACTCCACGCTCGGCTACCTGCGCGCGATGGCGATCCGGGTGCTGGAGGAGACCGGGCTGCTGCCGCACCTCAACCCCGGGGTCATGACCTGGGAGGAGGTGCAGCGGCTCAAGCCGGTGTCGGCGTCGATGGGGATGATGCTCGAGACGACGGCGACCCGGCTGTGGTCCGAGCCCGGCGGCCCGCACTTCGGCTCCCCGGACAAGGAGCCGGCCGTGCGGCTGCGGGTCCTCGAGGACGCCGGCCGCTCCGCCGTCCCGTTCACCACCGGCGTGCTGCTCGGCATCGGCGAGGACGCCGCCGAGCGGGTCGACGCCGTCCTGCGGATCCGGGCCGCGCACCAGCGGCACGGGCACGTGCAGGAGGTGATCGTGCAGAACTTCCGCGCCAAGCCGCGCACCGCGATGGCCGCGCACGACGACCTCGCGCTGCAGGAGTACGTGGCCGCCGTGGCCGTCACCCGGCTGCTGCTCGGCCCGCGGGCGCGGGTGCAGGCGCCGCCGAACCTGTCGGACTCCACCGAGCTCGGGCTGCTGCTGCGCGCCGGCGTCGACGACTGGGGCGGGGTCAGCCCGCTCACGCCCGACCACGTCAACCCCGAGCGGCCCTGGCCGAACATCGACAAGCTGGCCGCGCTGACCGCGGAGGGTGGCTTCACGCTGCGCGAGCGGCTGGCCGCCCAGCCGCGGTACGTGCTGGAGCCCGAGCCGTGGCTGGACCCGCGGGTGCGCCCGCACGTGGCCGCGCTGGCCGGGCCCGACGGCCTCGCCGTCGAGGGGCGGGTCCCGGCCGGGCTGCCGTGGCAGGAGCCCGACGAGGCGTGGGTCTCCACCGGCCGCACCGACCTGCACGTGGAGGTCGACACCGTCGGGCGCACGTCGGACCGGCGCGGCGACTTCGACGCCGTCTACGGCGACTGGGCGGACCTGCGGGACCGGACGACGGCGGCCCGCGACGGTTCCTCCACCGCCCTGCCCGTCGGCTCCCCCGAGGTGCACGCCGCGCTGCGCGCCGCCGAGCGCGACCCGGCCGGCCTCAGCGACGCCCAGTACCTGGCGCTGCTCGGCGCCGACGGCGCCGACCTCGAGGCGCTGACCGCGCTGGCCGACGGCGTCCGCCGCGACGTCACCGGCGACGACGTCACCTACGTCGTGAACCGGAACGTCAACTTCACCAACGTCTGCTACACCGGCTGCCGGTTCTGCGCGTTCGCCCAGCGGCGCACCGACGCCGACGCCTACACGCTCTCGCTGTCCGAGGTGGGCGACCGGGTCGACCGCGCGTGGGCCGCCGGCGCCACCGAGATCTGCATGCAGGGCGGCATCCACCCCGACCTGCCGGGCTCGGCCTACCTCGACCTGGCCCGCGAGGTGAAGCGCCGGCAGCCCGGCATCCACCTGCACGCCTTCTCGCCCATGGAGATCGTCAACGCCTCCGCCCGCACCGGGCTGTCGTTCGAGGACTTCCTGCGCGCGGCCAAGGAGGCCGGCCTGGACAGCGTTCCCGGCACGGCCGCGGAGATCCTCGACGACGACGTCCGCTGGGTGCTGACCAAGGGCAAGCTGCCCGCGGCGACCTGGCTGGAGATCATCGCGACCGCGCACCGCGTGGGCATCCCGACGACGTCGACGATGATGTACGGCCACGTCGACACCCCGGCGCACTGGGTGGCGCACCTGCGCACGATCGCCCGCCAGCAGGACGAGACCGGCGGGTTCACCGAGTTCGTGCTGCTGCCGTTCGTGCACCACAACGCGCCGATCTACCTGGCCGGCGTCGCCCGGCCCGGGCCGACGGTGCGGGAGAACCGGGCGGTGCACGCCGTCGCGCGGCTGCTGCTGCACGGGCGGATCGGCAACATCCAGACGTCGTGGGTGAAGCTCGGCGACGTCGGCACCCAGGCGGTGCTGCAGGGCGGGGCCAACGACCTCGGCGGCACGCTCATGGAGGAGACGATCAGCCGGATGGCCGGCAGCGAGAACGGCTCGCTGAAGACCATCGCGGAGCTGGAGGCCATGGCCGCCGCCATCGGCCGGCCCGCTCGCCAGCGCACCACCGGGTACGGCACCCCGACCGACGAGCGGCTCGCCACCGCCCGCTCGGAGGAGGGCCGCCGGGCGCTGACCCTGTCGATCACCCCCGCCTGAGCCGGGAGGGCGCGGCCGGCCGATGAGTCCGCCCGGGCCGCGCCGTCTCCCCTCATGACACCGGCACGACGCGAGGGAGCACCGATGCTGACCGACACGAGGGCCTTCAGCGGCATCGCCGTCCGCGACCTGGCGGCGGCCCGGCAGTTCTACGGGGAGGTCCTCGGGCTGCGGACGTCGGAGGACAACGGCAACCTCTGGCTGCACCTGGCCGGCGGCCGGGACACGTTCGTCTACGAGCAGCCCTCCGCCACCCCGGCGAGCTACACCGTCCTCAACTTCCAGGTCGACGACGTCGGCGCGGTGGTGGCCGGGCTGACCGCCCGAGGGGTGCGCTTCGAGCGCTACGACGGCATCCCGCAGGACGAGCACGGCGTCATGCGCGGGCGGGGCCCCGACATCGCCTGGTTCACCGACCCGTCGGGCAACGTCCTGTCGGTGCTCGCGGGGGGCTGAGCCGCGGGCTGACGGGCCCGGACGCGCCGATGGGCCGCCGCGGGAGGTCCCGCGACGGCCCACCGGGTCACGCCGTCAGCCGACCGGGTAGTCGACGACGTACCGCGGCTGGCCCTGGTTGCTGGTGTCGGCCTGTGCGCCGACGTCGTTGACCACGTGCCGGATCACGCCGATGCCGTCGAGGTGGACGGTCATCACGTGGTGCAGCCGCACCCCCGGCGTCTCCGGCACCTCGAACCCGCGCTCGGTCGTGATCCCCGGGGCGGCGTTGCGCTGGTAGCCGTAGACCCCGCCGCCGTACAGCTGGTGCCGCTGCACGTCGTCGGCGACCTTGTACCCGGCCCAGCCGAGCGTGCCGTCCGGCTGCTGCCAGTCGGCCTGCGACGGCGGGTCGTAGGGCAGCTCGTTCTGGTACAGCACCGTGGTGCCGTCCTCGCCGTTCCAGATCGTGTTGAACGTCTGGAAGTGCTCCACGAACAGCCCGGTCGCGGTCACCCGGTCGCCGTTGACCTCCGCGCCCACCCGGCCGGTGTTCGTGCGCCACCGGTCGGTGTCGCCGAGGTAGCCGGCGGTGAAGGGCTCGAGGCCGTGGTCGGCGCGCCACACCCAGGTGTGGTCGATGAGCACGTCGTCGCTGTTGACCTCGAGCGCGGTGTCCACCTTGCCCACGTGCGGGCCGCCGACGCGGAAGTAGACGTCGGACAGCGTCGTCGGGTCGGCCGCGTCGGACCGCCCGCCGTTGCCGTTCGGCTTGCCCACCTGCAGCAGAGCGGGCGACTCGACGGCGCCGGCGTCGATGGTCACGCCGGCCACGACGACGCCGGGGACGTCGGCGACCGTCATCGGCACCGCACCCCGGGCGGCGGTCAGCGTCGCGTGCCCGATGCCGAGCACCACGGTGCCCGCACGCTTGACGTCGATGCTGCGCGCGACGTCGTACACGCCGGGCGTGAGCAGCAGGTGCCCGCCGCGGGCCAGGTGGTTGTTGATCTGCTGCACCGGCGTCGACGGCGTCGCCACGAGGAATTCGCCGATCGGGATGGTGCGCCCCGCCGTCGTCCCCTCGTCCCAGCTCACCCCGCGGGTGTCCTGCCGGGCCGCGGGCACCCGGACGTTCCACCGGCCGTCGTCACCGACGAACAGGTAGGGCTTCTCCCGGCTGACCGGGGTGGTGTCCAGCGTCGTGTACGGCGGGTTCGGGAAGCCCGCCTCCGACGGCGCGCCCTCGACGCCGGCGAACACCTGGTTCCAGACGCCGTTGGACCACGAGGCGAGCGAGCTGTTGCGGGTCAGCCACTGCTGCTGCGAGCCGTTGACGACGTCGCCGAACGCCGAGTCGGCGATGAACCCGCCGCTGGCGTACTGCGGGCCGGCGGTGCAGTAGTCCATCAGCGACAGCGTGCCGCCGGTGACCTGCACCCGGCGCAGCGAGACCGCCTGGGAGACCGCCCAGAAGTTGGCGGTGGAGCGGCAGCCGTCCTGGCCGGCGGCGTTCACGTCGACGGTCAGGTTGGACACGGTGCGCCAGAAGTTGTTCAGCGCGATGCAGTTGCTGGTGCCGCCGCCGTCGAGGCAGCGGTTGTAGCTCTCGACCTTGCCGTTGATGACCACGTCGGAGGGCTGCTCGCCGAGGCCGGTGATCTCGGTGTAGTAGCCGACCTTGATCTGCAGCGGCTGCTCGTCGGTGCCGTACGTGCCGGGCCGGAAGAGGTAGGCGTAGCGCTCGGTGCCCATCTCGTTGTCGCGCTGGCGCTCCCAGGTGGCGTCGAGCGTCGCCTGGATCTGGCTGACGGGCATGGACGGGTCGAAGACCGTGACGTTCTGCCCGAGGGCCGGCGCGGTCGGGCTGGTGGAGGGCGGCGGGGCGGCGGTGGCCACGCCCGCGGCGAGGGGCGAGACGGACAGGGCCGTCGCGACCGCGAGGGCGGCGCCGAGGCGGCGCCGGGCGGGAGAGGGAGCTGCTGGCTGCACGGACGTCCTCATCGTCGAGGGTGTACGCACGGTGTGACTGCTGTCACGGTGCGGTCACAACGTAGACGATCCCGTCTCGCCTGCCACTCCCCTCCCGGGCTCAGGTGGCCGGCAGCAGCTCCCGGCCCGCGGGAGCCGCGGCGGGCAGCGGCTCGTGGTCGTGCACCGGCGCCGGCTGCGGCCGGCCGAAGAGGTAGCCCTGCGCGTGCGAGCAGGCCAGGTCGCCGAGCAGCGCGTGCTGCTCGCGGGTCTCCACGCCCTCCGCGACGACCTCCAGCCGCAGGCTGCGGGCCAGCTCGATGATCGAGGCCACCAGCGTCGTCGAGCGGCCCTCGGAGCCGAGGTCCTGCACGAAGCTGCGGTCGATCTTGACGATGTCGGCGGGCAGCCGGCGCAGGTAGGACAGGCTGGAGTAGCCGGTGCCGAAGTCGTCGATGGCGATCCGCACGCCCAGCTCCCGCAGCTCCCCCAGCTGGCCGACCACCTGGTCGACGTCGCGCAGGAGCACGCCCTCGGTGACCTCGAGCGTCAGCTGCCCGGCCGGGAGGCCGGCGGCGGCGAGCACCCGGGAGACGGTCCCGACGACGTCGTCGTCGGCGAGCTGACGCGGCGAGAGGTTGACCGCGATGCCGATGGGCCGGCCCGACTCCGCGGTCCACGCGGCGGCCTGCCGGACCGCCTGCTCGAGCACCCAGCGCCCGATCCCGACGATCGAGCCGGACTCCTCGGCCAGCGGCACGAACTCCGCCGGGGGCACCAGCCCCCGCTCGGGGTGCTGCCAGCGCACCAGCGCCTCGTAGCCGGTGGTGACGCCGTCGGCCAGGGAGATCGTGGGCTGGTAGTGGACGGTCAGCTGGCCGGCGGCCGCGGCGACGGCGAGGTCCTCGACCATCGTGGCCTTGTCCTCGGCGGCCTGCGCCATGCCCGGCGAGTAGCGGACCAGGCGGTTCTTGCCCAGCGTCTTGGCCCGGTACATCGCCAGGTCGGCGTTGCGCAGCAGCGTCCCGGGCCGCCGGTCGCCCGCGGTCGCGGTGTCGGCCACCCCGATGCTCACGTGCACCGACAGCGGCCGCCCGCCGGCGTCCACCGGCTCGGCCAGCGACGCCAGCACCCGCTCGCCGACCCGCTCGGCGACGTCGGCCCCGCCGTCGACCACGACGGCGAACTCGTCGCCGCCGAGCCGCGCGACGGCGTCCGAGGGCCGGGTGCTGGCGCGCAGCCGCTCGGCGATCGCGGTCAGCAGCTGGTCCCCGGCGGCGTGGCCGCGGGTGTCGTTGACGTCCTTGAAGTCGTCCAGGTCGAGGAACAGCACGCTGACCGGGCCGGGGCGGGCGGCCAGCAGCCGCTCGGTCAACTCGAGCAGCAGCGTGCGGTTGGCCAGGCCGGTCAGCGGGTCGTGCAGGCCCTGCTGCTCGTTGAGCCGCCAGGAGGCCAGGTGCGCCAGGCTCGCGGCCAGCACGAACACGCCGTGCACGACCGCCCACAGCCACGGGTCGTGCTGCGCGGAGGCGTGCCCGAAGACCTCGTGCGGGAACAGCGCGCCGAGCGCCCCGTGGTGGAGGACGACGACGGCCAGCGCCAGCCCGAAGGGCCACCAGTCCTGGTAGAGCGAGACCACCCCGACGACGACGAAGAAGGCGAAGTGCGCCTCGGTCAGGCCGTCCATGACGTGCACCAGCAGCGCGCAGGCGACGAGCAGGCTGAGCGAGGTCCCGGCGGCGCGCATCCGGCGGCCGGCCCCGGGCAGCAGGCTGAACGACAGCGGGTAGAGCGTGAGGGCGGCCGAGACGAGCACCGCCACGACCGACTCGCCGCGGGCGAGCGCGAGCGCCGCGAGGCCCGCGGCGCCGAGGACCGACAGCCGCAGGATCATCGTGTGCCGGCGCTGCCAGATCTCGTCGGGCAACAGGCGACCCTCGGGGAGCAGGGCGCGGACACGGGCGAGCACGCGGGGGGCCATGCGGTCCCATCGGCGGGATCGGTCGTGCACGACAGGATCGATCCCGTTCCGCTCCCCCTCCGGGGTGAGCGGCGCTCAGACGGTGGCGACCGGCTCCGCCCGGGGCGCGGGGACCACCACCGGCGCGGCCGGCACGTCGTGCGCCGGCTGCGGGCGGCCGAACAGGTGCCCCTGGGCGTGCGAGCAGGCGAGGTCGCCGAGCAGGGCGTGCTGCCGGGCGGTCTCCACGCCCTCCGCGACCACCTCCAGGCCGAGGCTGCGGGCCAGCTCGATCATCGAGGCCACCAGCGTCGTGGAGCGGCCGTCGCTGCCGAGCTCGGCGACGAAGCTGCGGTCGATCTTCAGGACGTCGGCCGGCAGCCGGCGCAGGTAGCTCATGCTCGAGTAGCCGGTGCCGAAGTCGTCGATGGCGATCCGCACGCCTAGCTCCCGCAGCGCCGCGAGCCTGCCGACGACGCGGTCGACGTCGCGCAGCAGGACGCCCTCGGTCACCTCCAGGGTCAGCTGGCCCGCGGGCAGGCCGGCGTCGGCCAGGGTCGCGGCGACCAGGGCGACGACGCCGTCGTCGTCGAGCTGGCGCGGCGAGAGGTTGACCGCCATGCCGACCGGCCGTCCCGCCTCCGCCGACCAGACCGCCGCCTGGCGCACCGCCTGCTCGAGCACCCAGGCGCCGATCTCGACCACCTGCCCGCCGGCCTCGGCCTGCGGGATGAACTCCGCCGGCGGCACCAGGCCGCGGGTGGGGTGGTGCCAGCGCACCAGCGCCTCGTAGCCGGTGGTGCGCCCGTCGGAGAGGTCGACCGTCGGCTGGTAGTGCACCTCCAGCTGCCCCGACGACGTCGCCAGCGACAGGTCGGCCAGCAGGTCGACCTCGTCCTGGGCCGCCTCGGCCATCCCCGGCAGGTAGCGCACCAGCCGGTTCTTGCCGAGCGCCTTGGCCCGGTACATGGCGAGGTCGGCGTTGCGCAGCAGCGTGCCGGGGCGCCGGTCGCCGGCGGTGGCGGTGTCGGCGACGCCGATGCTCACGTGCACGGCCAGGGGGCGGCCGCCGATGTCGATCGGCTCGGCCAGCGCCGCGAGCACCCGCTCGCCGACGGCGGCGGCCTCGTCGGCGTCGCCGTCGACCACCACGGCGAACTCGTCGCCGCCCAGGCGCCCCACCTCGTCGTCCTCGCGGGTGCACGCCCGCAGCCGCTCGGCGATCGTGACGAGCAGCTCGTCGCCGGCGGCGTGACCGCGGGTGTCGTTGACGTCCTTGAAGTCGTCCAGGTCGAGGAACAGCACGCTCACCTGGCCGCCGCGGCGGGCCAGCCGCGCGACGATGCCCTGCACCAGGCGGGTGCGGTTGGCGAGGCCCGTGAGCGGGTCGTGCAGCCCCTGCCGCTCGTTGAGCCGCCAGGAAGCCAGGTTGGCCAGGCTCGCGGCCAGCACGAAGCCGCCGTGCACGCACGCCCACAGCCACGGGTGGCGGAAGGCCGCATCGTGGTCGAACACGGAGTGCGGGAAGAGCGTGCCGACGGCGCCGTGGTGCAGCACGACGACCGCCAGCGCCAGGCCGAACGGGAGCCGGTCCTGGTACAGCGACACCAGCCCGACGACCACGAAGAAGTGGAAGTGCGCCTCGGTCAGCCCGTCGGCCACGTGCACCAGCAGCACCGACGTCGCCAGCAGGCTCGCCGTCGTGCCGGCCGCGCGCAGCGTGCGGGACGCGCCGGGCAGCAGGCAGAACGACAGCGGGTAGGCCGCCGCCGCGGACGCCGCCAGCGCCGCCGCCGGTGACCAGTCCCGGAGCAGCGCGAGGACGCCGATCGCCACCGCCTGCACCGCGGCGAGCCGCAGGAGCACGGTGTGCCGCCGCTGCCAGACCTCGTCGGGCAGCGGCCGGCCCTCGGGGAGCCAGCGGCGGAGGCGGCCGAGCACGGGGACGTCCATGCGGCGGGTATCGGCCGCACATCCGCACCGGATCAGTTCCGTTGCGTAGTGGTCACCCCGCGGGGTGAGCGGAGCGGAACGAGGCCGTGCGCAACAGCCGGCCGGCACCGGGTAGGACGGCGCGGTGCGAGCCATCACCTACACCCGGCCCGGCGGTCCCGAGGTCCTCGAGCTGACCGACCGCCCCACCCCGCAGCCCGGTCCCGGCGAGGTGCTCGTGCGCCTCGCGCGGGCCGGCGTGAACCCGACCGACTGGAAGTCCCGCACGAACACCCAGCCCGGCCCCGAGGGGCAGGTCCCGGGCCAGGACGGCGCCGGCACCGTGGAGGCGGTCGGCCAGGGCGTCGACGCCGCGGTCGTCGGCCAGGCCGTGTGGGTGTGGGAGGCCGCCTGGCAGCGCCCGTGGGGCACCGCCGCCGAGTACACCGTCGTGCCGCTGCGCCAGGCGGTGCTGCTCGGCCCCGACCCCTCGTTCGAGCTCGGCGCGGCCCTCGGCATCCCGTTCCTCACCGCGCACCGCTGCCTGACCCTCGGCGAGTCCGTACCCGACCGGGTCGGCCCCGGCTCGCTCACCGGCCGCACCGTGCTGGTGCAGGGCGGCGCGGGCGCCGTGGGCAACGCCGCGATCCAGCTGGCCCGCTGGGCCGACGCCACGGTGATCGCCACGGTGAGCAGCCCGCGCAAGGCCCAGCTGGCGGCCGCGGCCGGCGCCTCGCACGTCGTCGACTACCGGCAGCAGGACGTCGTCGCCGAGGTGCGGAAGGTGGCCCCCAAGGGCGTGGACGTCGTCGTGGAGGTGTCGGCGGCCCGCAACGCGGCCGTCGACGCGCAGGTCGTCGGCATGCACGCCGCGGTCGCCATGTACGCCGACGACGGCGGCGCCGAGGTGACCATCCCGGTACGCGCGCAGATGGCGCCGAACGCCCGGTGGAACTTCGTGCTCGTCTACACCGAGCCCGAGCGGGCCAAGGTCATCGGCGTCGAGGACGTGAACGCCGCGGTGCTCGACGGCGCCGTGCGGGTGGGCGAGGACGTCGGCCTGCCCCTGCACGTCTTCCCGCTGGCCGAGACCGCGCAGGCGCACCAGGCGGTGCAGGACGGCGCCGTCGGGAAGGTGCTCGTCGACGTGACCGCCTGATCAGGCGGGCGTCATCGAGGGCAGGCGCTCGGTCCGCTCCGCCACCCGCCAGGCGGCGTGGGCGGGCAGGGCGCGGCTCCACGCCTCACCGTCGTCGGTGCGCCGCCCGTCGCCGTGCAGCGGGGTGCCGCCGCGGGCGTGCTGCACGCCGTAGGCGACCTGGACGAGCTTGGTGCCCACGCCGCGCCGGCGAGCGGCCGGGCCGACGTAGACCTGGTGCACCAGGCCCGGGCCGGTCCACCAGCGCAGGGCGGCCACCTGGTCCTCGCCGCGGACCCCGGCGCGGCGGGCCTCCGCCGCGGTGAGCACCGTGCCGTCGGCGAAGCGGGCGTCGGAGAAGGCGACGAGCGTCGTGGCCGGCGGGGCCGCCGCCGGCTCGGGCAGCTCGACGTACCAGAGCAGCGGCGCGGTGGGCATCGCCACCTGCACCGACCGGACGCGGTCCCCGGCGACGTCGGCGCGCACCAGGAGCTGCCAGCCGCCAGGCAGGCGTCCGTCCGGCAGGTCGACGACGCTGCCGGCGGGGAAGGCGTCGCCGAGGACGGCGGCCAGCACCCGCTGCGCCGGCGAGCCCGGCTCCCCCTCGGCGGGGAGCCGGGCCCACCAGCCGGTGCGCGGACCGTCAGGCACGGCGGACGCGGCGCCGCAGCACCCCGATGAGCACGACGACGAGCGCGACGAAGAGGACGCCGAAGCCCCAGAGGGTCAGCTCGGACCCGCCGCCGGTGGTCTCGAGAGCCGGCTCGTCGACGGCGTCGGCCACGGGCGCGGGCGAGCTGCCGCCGGCCGTCCCCGTGCCGGCCCCGGAGGTCCGCCCGGCCGAGGGCGCCGGCGCGCCGTCGGACTCGGCGGCGGTCCCGCCGGCAGTGTCGTCCGCGGTGCCGGTCGTGCCGCCGGACGCCGTCCGCCCGGTCCCGGCCGGCGCGGCGGCCGCAGTGCCGGTGCCGCCCGCGGGGGCGGTGCCGGTGGTGCCGGTCGTCGTGCCCGTGGTCGTGCCCGTGGTCGGCCCGGAGCCGGTGGTGGTCCCGCTGCTGCCGTCGCCGCCGGTGGGCGTGCCGCCGGTGCCGGTCCCGTCCGGGACACCCGTGTCGCCGCCCGTGGAGCCGCTGTCCCCGCCGGTCGAGCCGCTGTCCCCGCCGGTCGAGCCGCTGTCCCCGCCGGTCGAGCCGCTGTCCCCGCCGGTCGAGCCGGTGCCGCCACCGCCAGGCACGGGGACGACCGTGCCGCCGTCGCCGCCGGTGCCCCCGTCGGACGGGCCGCCGTCACCGGCGGGCGTCCGGGTCAGCGGGCGCGCGAGGGCCAGGGGCAGCGACACGTCCCCCGCCACGGTGAAGGTGGTCGCGGTGTCGGGGTCGTAGCCGGCCGGCGGGTCGGCCGGCTGCAGCGTCCACGAGGATCCCGGCAGGAAGTGACCGGTGTGCACCAGCACACCCTCGGCGTCGCTCGTCTCCGTGCCGAGGTCCGCACCGCCGGTGCCGATGACCGGCACGGGCTCGCCGTCCTCTCCGGGAACCGTCGTCCGCGCGGGGTAGCCGTCACCGGTGAGCGCGTAGGCGGCGCCCGCGACCGGCACCTGCTCGTCCCCGACCAGCGTGGTGACCGTCGTGGTCACCGTGGTGCGGAAGACCGACTGGACCGGCACGGCGACGTCCTGGCCGGTCCAGCAGTCCGGCCCGGCGCCTCCGAGGAGCACGAGCCCGAGGTCGGGCTGGCAGATGCCGACCGTGCCCAGGACGAGGCCGGCCGGGTCGGCGAAGCCGGTCCCCGCACCGGTGACGACCGCCTCGTAGACGCCGTCCACGAGGCGCTCCTCGTCCGTCTCCTCCCAGAGGCCGGCCATGGTCGCCGAGACGGTGCACTCGCCCGCGGGGTCCGTGGTGCAGGACGCCCGCCAGCCGCTCCCGTCCACCGCAGTCAGCGTGACGGTCGTACCGGAGAGGTCGAGGTCGTCGGGCACGGGCCCCTGGGGCGCGACGGTGAACGTGACGTCCTTGCCGGTCCCGAAGGTGGGGACGATCGGCTCCGGACCGGGCTCGGGCGCCGGATCGGGGGTGGTCTCCGGCGTCGGCTGGGTCGTGGGCACCGTCGGCGCGGGGACGACGGGTTGGGTGGCGTTGCCGTTGCCGTTGGCCGCGCCGTTGCCCCCGGGGACCGAGTCGCCGACGCCCTGGCCGTTCGTCGCGCCCTGACCGGAGCCGCCGACGCCGCCGGTCCCCTGTCCGTTGCCGTTCCCGCCCCCGGTGCCGGGCACGGGGTTGAGCGGCGGCGCCGTGTCGGCCGGCCTGTTCTGCCCGGCCGCGTTGCCGTTGTTCGCGCTGCCGTTGCCGGTGCCGTTGCCGTTGCCCGCGCCCTTGTCCGGGCCCGCCAGCGCGGGGCCCGCGGTCGCGCCGGCCACCACCACCAGTCCCAGGCCGAGGGCGGCACCGCGGGAGGCGCCGCGGCGCCACGGGGATCGAGTGAGCTGGGCGGGCATGGGATCTCCTGACGCGGTCTCCTGCGACCGTCGTCAGGAGCCGGTCGGAGGGTGCCGCGCGCCCCGGCGCCGACAGCCCCGGGAGACCCGACACGCCGCGGCGACCTGCGGCGACGTCCCGCCGTTCCCACCGGTCACTCGGGCCGGACGTGACCGTCCGGGTCCGGCGGACCGCTCAGCCGGTGGACGGCTCCGGCATCGGCAGCGCGAGACCGGTGCCGGCGACGACGTCGAGGTCGGCGGTGTCGCCGTCCCCGCCGTCCACCCAGGAGGACTCCACGATCGTCACCACGGTGCCGGCGACGGAGCTGGCGTACTCGGCGCCGGAGAGCTCGTCGGGCCCGCCGGGGTAGCGCACGCCCTCGCGCAGCAGGTCGCTGACGTTGCCGCTGCCGTTGGTGTCGGCGAGCGCACGCAGCTGGCGGGCGGCCGCGGCGTCGCCCATGTCGACCGTCGACACCGACACGACGACGTCGCGGCCCTCGACGTCGGTGGACCACAGCGCCCGGGACAGCCCGGCGCAGTCGGTGGACTCGAAGAAGGAGGCGACGTCGCCGTAGGCGTTGCCGAGGCAGGTGTCGGCCGTCTGCACCTGCTGCAGGACGTAGGTGCGCCCGTCCTGGACGCTGGTGGTCCCGGGCGTCGGCCCGGTGGCCGTGGGGGTGGCCGGCGCGCTGGTCGGGGCGGGCGGCTCCTGCGCGGCGGCGTCGCCGTCCCCGCCGCCGGTGAGGCCGACGACGAGCCCGACCAGCAGCGCGACGACGACCAGGCCGGCGACGGCCAGCAGGACCAGCCGCCGGCGGTCGGACGGCGGGCGGTCCCGCGGGCCGTCGAGCGGGGCCGGCGGCGGCGCGGCGGGCGCGGCCGGGACGGCGTGCGGCCAGCCGCCACCGGGCGGCCCGGTCGGGTCGTCACCGAACAGGCCGCCGAGCCCGCCGGTGTGGTCGGCGAGCTGCTCGGGCTGGGGTGCGAGACCGGGAGCGGGGACGGCAGCGGGTGCCGGGGCGGCCGTGCCGGATTGCACGGCGGGGGCGTCGAAGCGGGCGGTGGCCGGCGCCGCCGGGGGCGGGACCGGCGCGGCGGGAGGCGCGGGCGGCGCGGCGGGCGGCGCGCCGGGGCCGGCGGACGCCGGCGCGAGCCCCGCGGCGGCGGCCCGCGCCGCGGCCTCCTCGTCGGCGCGGATGGCGGCGGCGGCCACGGCCGCGGCGGCCACCGGGTCGACCAGCGGCCCGCCGGGCGCCCGCGCCGGAGCGGGCGCCGGGACGGCCGCAGGCGGCGCGGGGGCGGACGGGGCGGGCGGAGCCGTCGGGGAGGCGCCCGCCGCGGAGGCCGCCATCGCCGCCGGGGCCAGCAGCTCGCGACGGCGCAGGACGTACGGCGAGTACGGGAAGCCCTCGCCGTTGAGTTCCTCGACCGTGGGTCCGCGGCCCTCGTAGCCCAGCGCGGACAGCGCGGCGCGCACGTCGGCGGTGGTCCAGAGCCGCGGGTTGTCCACGCCGGCGTAGCGGGCCGCGCGGGAGACGCCGAGCAGCAGCGAGCGGGACTCGAGGAGGGCCACCTGGTCGCCGTCGCCGAGGTCGCCGTCGGCGGGCACGAGACCGGTGAGGTCGCCCACGAGCACCGTGAGCCGGGCGATCCGCCCCGGCTCCAGCCCGGCGCGGCGCAGCCGCACGGCGGCGTCCATCCCGGCGCGCATCAGGCCGTCGAGCGGCGTGGAGCCGCCGCCGGCGATCTGCAGCACCTCGCCGGGGCCGGCGCCCGGGCCGATCGTCCAGGAGCCCTCCGGCGTCGCGGTGACCACGCCGCCCTGGCGGACCTCGGCCACCCGGACGACGGCCACGCCCTCGGGCACGAAGAGCACGGCGTCGGAGATGCGCCGCTCCATCGGCCCGTCGACGACGGGGAGCGAGGCGACGACGGCGCCGCGCACCGCGCCCCCGCGGTCCCAGCGGGTGAGCTCGGCGAACAGTGCTCGCTCCCCCGCCGTCTGCGGCGGCACGGGGGTCAGGGGCAGCACGGGGTCCTCCGGGGAACGGGTGGGGTGCGCGGGCGCACGGGCGCGGCGCGGACCGGGGACGGGCCCACACGGGCGTCCGCGACCGACGCTACGTCATGTGACGGGCCGGTCCGGGACGTCAGCGGGTCGGCGCGCCGCCCAGGGCCGCCGCCGGCTCGGCGGTGCGGCCGGGCTCGACCGGCTCCCGCCAGGTGGCCAGCCAGCGGCTGCGAGCGACCAGGTCGACCGCCGTCCACAGCGCCGTGAAGGAGGCCAGGACCAGCGCGATCGACCACCACGACCAGTTCCACGGCGGCAGCAGCCCGGCCGCGTCCTGGAGCCAGCCGGCGGCGTAGACCGCGGCGGCCGTGGCCGGCGCCGCGCTCCAGCCGGGCAGCCGGAAGGTGACGGCGAGGTCGATGCAGACCGCCCCGACGAGCAGCACGAGGGGCAGCACCGACGGCGGGAAGTCCAGCGCCACCAGGCCCAGCCACATCACCGCGCGGTAGGCGAGGTAGACCCCGGCGACCGTGGTCGAGGTCCAGCGCAGACCGACGACCTTCCGCGCGACGACCAGCGAGAGCAGCCCGGCGCACAGCAGCCAGGCCGGGTGCACCCAGGAGGGCACCGGCAGCATGAACATCGTGGGCGTCTGGCCCTGGGAGGCGGCGAAGTCCAGCAGCTGCTGCTCCGCCGTGGTCTCCCCCGCCTCGTAGGCGCGCAGCGACAGGACGCCGTACTCCTGGTGCTGGTTCGGGAAGACGACGTTCTCGGCGAAGAACAGCCACAGCCCCAGCGACACCAGGTCGCGGACCCGGCCCGGCGCGGCGTACAGCCACCAGCCGCGGACGGCGCCGGCGAGCATGATCGCCGTGCCGATGTAGAGCAGCGCGTGGCTCGGGCTCCAGCTGGTGATGTCGAGCCCGTTGATGCGGTGGTTGAGGATGTCGATCGGGATGGCCACCAGGAAGGTGGCGATACCGACCTGCATGAGCCGCAGGGCGCGGCGGTCCACGCCGTAGCCGGTGTAGCTGTGGAACACCACGAGCGCGATGACCACCGCGGTGCCCGCCGAGTTGAGCAGGTGCGGGGGCGCCAGGTCGTCGCGCAGCCACTTGAAGTGCCAGGACACGTCCCAGGACGAGCCGAGCATCTTGAGCAGGAACGCGCCGAGCCAGGCGGTGTAGATCCAGCGCAGCTCCTGCTGGGTGGTCCCGCGCCCGGGCCGGCCGGGCGTCATGTAGGCGAGCCACAGCCAGCGCAGCAGCGCGACCGGGTGCCGGAGCCCGGCGCCCAGGGAGCCCGGTGCCGGCGGCACGGTCCGGGCGGGCGCGGAGGGGGCGGGTCGGGGCACGACGGGACTCCCAGGGAAGCGGGTCGGGATGGGCCGAGGCTACCGGCGCGGACGGCGGATTCCGACCCCTCGAGTGGCACCGGTGTGCCGCGTGCGGTAGACGGCGGGCGCACGGGGCGGCCGGGACGGACGGGACGCCACGGCGGACGCGACGTAGGGTCGGTCGCCGTGGCGGACAACGGCGGGCACCTGGTCTGGATCGACTGCGAGATGACCGGGCTGGACCTCGGCCGGGACAAGCTCATCGAGGTCGCCGTCGTCGTGACCGACTCCGAGCTCAACGTCCTCGACCCCGGCCTGGACCTGGTGATCTCCGCCGACGACGCCGACCTGGAGGGCATGGCCGACGTCGTCACCGAGATGCACGCGAAGTCGGGGCTGACCGAGGCGGTGCGCGCCTCCACCCTCACCGTCGCCGAGGCCGAGCAGCAGGTGCTGGCCTACGTGAAGCGGTGGGTGCCCGAGCGGCGCACCGCTCCCCTGTGCGGCAACTCGATCGGCACCGACCGCGGGTTCCTCGCCCGCGACATGCCGGAGCTCGACGACCACCTGCACTACCGGATGGTCGACGTCAGCTCGATCAAGGAGCTGGCCCGCCGCTGGTTCCCGCGGGTCTACTTCGCCCAGCCGCCGAAGGGCCTCGCGCACCGGGCCCTGGCCGACATCATCGAGTCGATCCGCGAGCTGGCCTACTACCGGCGGACGCTGTTCGTCGACCTCCCCGGCCCCTCGACGTCGCAGGCCCAGCGCGCCGCCGGCGAGGTCACCGGCACCTTCGCCGACGTGCTGGCCGCCGCCGACGCCACCCCGCCGGCGCCCGCGCCCGGTGTCACACCCCCGGCCGCGTCGGAGGGCTGAGCGGCTCCGGTATCCTCGTCCGTGCTCCCCGGTGCCTCAGGGTCCCGGGAGTGCGCGCGGTGGGTGTAGCTCAGCTGGTAGAGCACCAGGTTGTGATCCTGGGTGTCGCGGGTTCGAGCCCCGTCACTCACCCCATGTCCGGAGGCCCCGGTCGGTTCGCCGACCGGGGCCTCCGCGCGTCCCACGCCGATCCCGCCGACGTGGTCGGACCGGGACTGCGGCGCGCGCCGCGGCTGTTGCACCAAGATGCCGCGGGGCGTGCGCGCCGCCGCCCCTCCGCCGTTCCGGCGACCACCGCACCACCCCGGGAGACCTCCGCATGACCACGACCGCCCCGCCCCGCCCCGACGACGCCGGGACCTCCCCCGGGGACGTCGTCGCGGAGGCCGCGCGGCGCCGGACCTTCGCCGTCATCAGCCACCCCGACGCCGGGAAGTCCACGCTCACCGAGGCGCTGGCCCTGCACGCCCGGGTCATCGGCCAGGCCGGCGCGGTGCACGGCAAGGCCGGCCGGCGCGGCACGGTGTCGGACTGGATGGACATGGAGCGCGCCCGCGGCATCTCCATCACCTCGGCGGCGCTGCAGTTCTCCTACCGCGACGCGGTGGTCAACCTGCTCGACACCCCGGGGCACGCCGACTTCTCCGAGGACACCTACCGCGTCCTCACCGCCGTCGACGCCGCCGTCATGCTCATCGACGCCGCCAAGGGCCTCGAGGAGCAGACGATGAAGCTCTTCGCCGTCTGCCGGCACCGCGGCATCCCCGTCGTCACCGTGGTGAACAAATGGGACCGCCCCGGCAAGGACGCGCTCGAGCTCATGGACGAGGTCGCCGAGCGCACCGGCCTCACCCCCACCCCGCTGACCTGGCCGGTGGGCATCGCCGGCGACTTCCGCGGCGTCCTCGACCGGCGCGACGGCTCCTACCGGCGCTACACCCGGACCGCCGGCGGGGCGACGATCGCGCCCGAGGAGGTCCTCTCCGCCGAGGCCGCGGCCACCCGCGAGCCGGAGGCGTGGGCGCAGGCCCGCGAGGAGGTCGAGCTGCTCGACGAGACCTCCGGCGCGCACGACCAGGAGCTGTTCCTCTCCGGCGAGACCACCCCGGTGCTCTTCGCCTCCGCGGTGTCGAACTTCGGCGTGGCCGCGCTGCTCGACGTGCTCGTCGACCTCGCGCCCGCCCCCGCCGGGCGGCCCGACGAGGGCGGCGTCCCGCGCCCGGTCGACGCCCCGTTCAGCGCCTTCGTCTTCAAGGTGCAGTCGGGCATGGACGCCGCGCACCGCGACCGGCTGGCCTACGTCCGCGTCTGCTCCGGCGTCTTCGAGCGCGGCATGGTGGTCACCCACGGCCCGACCGGCCGCCCCTTCGCGACCAAGTACGCCCAGCAGGTGTTCGGCCGCGAGCGGGAGAGCATCGACACCGCCTACCCCGGCGACGTCGTCGGGCTGGTCAACGCCTCGGCGCTGCGTGTGGGCGACACGCTCTACGCCGGCCGCGCGGTCACCTTCCCGCCGCTGACCACGTTCGCGCCCGAGCACTTCGCCGTCGTCCGCAGCCTGGAGACCGCCAAGCACAAGCAGTTCCGCCGCGGCATCGAGCAGTTGGAGTCCGAGGGCGTGGTGCAGGTGCTGCGCTCCGACCGCCGCGGGGACGCGTCCCCGGTGTTCGCCGTCGTCGGCCCCATGCAGTTCGAGGTGGCCGCGCACCGCATGGCGCAGGAGTTCTCCGCGCCGGTGCACCTGGAGCCGCTGCCGTACACGCTGGCCATGCGCACCGACGAGGAGTCGGTCGCGGGCATCACCGCGAGCTCGGGCACCGAGGTGATGCGGCGCAGCGACGGGGAGCTGCTCGCGCTGTTCACCACGAAGTGGGTCATGGGCATGGTGCGCAACGGCAAGCCGCACCTGACCCTGGAGCCGCTGGTGGCCGCGCAGCTGGCCTGAGCAGTCAGGGCACCCGCGCCGGCCGGTCGAGCGGGTGCGCCGCCTCGTCGGCGGGCATCCGCGCCAGCAGCACGGTGAGGAGCGCGAGCACCGGCGGCGCGAGCCCGGCGACGAGGAACACCGGCCCGACGCCGGCACCCTCGCTGAGCGGCCCGGCCAGCGCCACCGACACGGGCACCAACGCCCCCGAGACGACGAAGTCCAGGCTGGAGACCCGGCCGAGCAGCGCGGGCGGCACCCGGCGCTGCAGCAGCGTGCCCCACAGCACCATGCCGCCGTGGATGCCGGCGCCGGACAGCACGGCCGCGCCGACCATGACGCCGACGTGCGTGGCGAGGCCGAAGGCCAGCAGCGGCACGCAGCCGGCGGCCCACAGCGCCATGGTCGCGGTCAGGTAGCGGCGCGGTAGCGGCCGGGAGGCGACGGCGAGGGAGGCGAGCGCCCCGCCGACGCCGAAGCCGGCGAGCACCAGCGCGTGCTCGAAGGGCCCGCCGCCTGCCCGGTCGCGCAGCGCGAACGGCGTGAGCACCTGCAGCGGGCCGGTGGTCGCGAGCAGCATGAGCGAGCCGAACAGCAGCGTGGCCAACAGCCAGCGGGTGCGCACGAGGAAGGCCAGGCCCTCGCGCAGGTCGCCGAGCAGCGCCCGGGCCGGGTGCCGCTGCTCGGCGCCGGGCTCGCGCGCGACCGGGAGCAGCGGCAGGCCCAGCACGCACGCGGTGGCGGCCAGTGAGGCGCCCGCGGTGGCCAGCAGCGCCGCGCCCGGGGAGACGGCGGCCACCAGGAGCGCGGCCATCGCCGGCCCGGCCACCTGGTAGAGCACCGGCCGCATGGCGCCCTCGAGGCCGTTGGCGGCGAGCAGCTGGTCGGCCGGCAGCAGCGCGGGCAGCAGAGCCGAGTACGCCGGGTAGTGCAGTCCCAGCGCCACCCCGCCGAGCAGGCCGACGACGGCCAGCAGGCCGAGCGGGAGTTCGCCGGCCAGCGACAGCAGGGCCGCCGCGCCGACCGGCACCGCCGACAGCAGCGTGACCGCCAGCAACAGGTGCCGCTGCGGCACCCGGTCGGCCAGCACCCCGCCGGGCAGCGTGGCCGCCAGCGTCCCGGCGGCGGCCAGCCCGGTGACCAGCGACAGCTCCGCCGGCCCGCCGCCGAGCGCCACGACCTGCCACACCGCGGTGACCGCCCACGCGCCGTTGGCCACGAGCGACAGCCCCAGCGACAGCGCCAGCCGCCAGTAGGCCGCCGTCCGCAGCGGGACCAGCGCCCTGGGCAGCGTCACCGGCCCTCCTCCCCCGGCGGCGCGTCCGGCCGGTGGTCCCATCGTCGCCCGCGGGGGCCCGCAGCACGCGCCGGTCCGCGCAGGGCGCAACGCGGACGCGCCCGGCCGCAGCGACACGCCGGGGCGTCCCGCGCCGCCGCATGCCCGGCGCGCCGGGCGGGCACCGGTCCTCCATGACGGACTGGCGTGACTCCCTCGACGGACTCCCGCTGGAGAGCCGCCTCAAGGCGCTGCTCGTCTACGAGCTCGCCTCCGACCGGGTGCCGGGCGCACCGCTGGAGGTGACGACGTCGGCCGTGCGGGCCGTCGCCACGGCGGAGGGGCTCGACCCCACCCAGCCGTGGGTCGGCGCGGCCGCGGCGCGCATCAGCGCGCTCCCGGCGCAGGCGCCGGTGCCGTCGCGGGTGTGACGGCCGGGGCAGCCGGGGCTCCTGCGCCCCGGCTGCCGGACACGCGCCCGGAGGGTGCCGCCGCACCCGCCCCGCGCCTCGGACGCTGGCGCCATGACGACTGCCTACGCCTACGGGACCGCCCACGCCGTCGTGATGGTCGGGTCGGTCGGCACCCCGGAGGGTCTCCAGCCCCGGCAGATCGGGCCGGCGCACGCCACGATCGGCCGGGTGCACGGCCGCAGCCGCAAGTCGCTGTGCGGCGCCTACGTCGCCGTCGACGACCAGGTGGAGTGGCCGCCGTCCGAGCTCGAGGAGCACCAGCTGTGCGCCGAGTGCGCGGAGCTCGCCCGCCTCTGACCGCTCAGCCCCCGGCGACCGAGGGCAGCACCTGCACCACCGCGCCGTCGTGCACGGGGGTCTGCGCGCCCGCGGAGAAGCGGACGTCGTCGCCGTCGACGTAGACGTTGACGAACCGGCGCAGCGCCCCGGCCTCGTCGCGGATCCGCCGCTCGAGGACGGGGTGCCGGGCGGCGAGGGCGTCGAGCAGGCCGGCGACGGTCGGCGCGGCGGGGTCGACCCGCAGCCGCCGCTCGCCGCCGGCCAGGTCGGCCAGCACGCCGGGCAGCACCACCTCGACGGTCACGGCAGCCGGGCCGCGCGCACGCACAGCACGTCGGGCAGGTGCTGCGCCACCGTGGTGAACGTGTCGCCCTCGTCGGCGCTGGCGTAGACGCAGCCGTCGCGGGTGCCGACGTAGACGCCGGTCGGGTCGCCCTCGTCGACGCAGGCCGCGTCGCGCAGCACCGCCGTCCACGACGCCTCGGGCAGGCCGGCGCCGAGCTCGGTCCAGCTCTGCCCGGCGTCGCGGGTGCGGTGCACGCGCAGGCGCCCGCCCGGGGGCGTCCGGTCGGCGTCGGCGACCAGCGGCACGACCCAGGCCGTGCCGGGCGTGCGCGGCGAGGCGAGCACGGGGAAGCCGAAGTCGGCCGGCAGGCCCGCGGCGATCGACGTCCACCCCACCCCCGCGTCGTCGCTGCGGAAGACGCCGAAGTGGTTCTGCGCGTAGAGCCGGTCGGGATCGCCGGCGTCGGGGGCGACCTTGTGCACGCACTGCCCGTACTCGGGCGCGGGCTCCGGCAGGAAGGGGGCGGTGATCCCGGAGTTGCGCGGCGCCCAGCCGTCGCGGCCGTCCTCGCTGGCGTAGACGCCGCCCGCGCTCATCGCCACGACCACCCGGTCGGCGGTCGGGTGCGGCAGCACGGTGTGCACGGCGCCGCCGCCCCCGCCGGGCTCCCAGGTGGGCCGGTGCGGGTGGTCCCACAGGCCGCGGACCAGCGCGAAGCTCTCGCCGCCGTCCTCGCTGCGCCACAGCGAGTGCGGCTCGCAGCCGGCCCACACGACGCCCGGTCGCGCGGCGACGTCGGGGCGCAGCTGCCAGACCCGGGCCAACGCGGCGCCGGTGTCGGCCGGGAAGCGGATGGCGCCCTCGTCGGTCTCCGACCAGATGCGCCCGAGGTCGTCGGACCAGGTGACCGTCGGCCCCCAGTGCCCGTACTGGACGCCGGCGAGCACCCGGGGCGCCGCGCCGCGGACGTCGAGCCCGACGGCGGCCACCTCCTGGGCCACCAGGTGCGGGCCGTCGAGGGTCCAGGTGCGCCGGTCGTCGTCGCTGCGGGCCAGCCACAGCCCCTTGCGCGTGCCGATGGCGAGCAGGTCGGCCACGGGTGTCCTCCCGGTCCCGGCGGGGCCCGGCCGACCCCGCTCGGAGGACAGACCGGGCCGGCCGCCGGAACTGAGCGGTGGCCGCTCAGCGGCGGGTGGCGCCCCCGGGGCCGTCACCGGTCACGTGCGCGCGGCCGTTCTGGTCGGCCAGCCCGGGTGCGAGCTTCTCGGCCTCGGCGCGCAGCTTCTCGGCGGCGGTGGCGTGCTCCTGCGCGTGCGCGGCCCGCTGGCGGGCCTCCTGCTCGGCCAGCCGGGTGCGCTCCTCGACCTCGGCGCGCTCACGGCGGGCGCGGGCGGCCTGCTCCTCGGCCAGCGCCTGCTCCTTCTCCGCCTGCGCACCGCGCAGGCGCGCCTCCTCGAGGTGCTCGCGCGCCTGCTGGCGCTGCTGCTCGCGGCGCCGCGCCCCGGCGACCCTGTTGCGCTTGGCCAGGGCCAGCGCCAGCACGGCCAGCAGGGCGAGCGCGACGACGACGATGAGCACGATCAACCAGGTGTCCACGGTGGTCCCCCTCCTCGGGTCGAGCGGGGGGTTCCCGGGCGCGGACGCCCGGAAACGGAGATCACTTCAGGGCGGACCCGGCCTGCCACTGGTCCCACGGGACGGTCCAGTCGGCGATGTCGGAGGTCAGCGTGCCGGCGTCGGAGTTGACGATCTCGACGACGTCGCCGGGCTGGGAGAACTCGTAGAACCAGCGTGCGTTCTCGTTCGACAGGTTGATGCAGCCGTGGGACACGTTCTCCCGCCCCTGCTGCGCCACCGACCAGGGGGCGCCGTGGACGAACTCGCCGCTGTTCGACAGCCGCACCGCCCACTTGACCGGCGTGCGGTAGCCCTCGGGGCTGTCGACCGGGACGCCGTAGGTGCTGGAGTCCATGACGCGGTCGGCGTTGAGCTCGGTGACCACGTGCGGGCCGTTGTAGCTCGGGTTGTCGGGGCTGCCGGCGCTCATCGGGAAGTCCTGCACGAGCGTGTCGCCGTCGTAGACCTGCAGCCGGTGGGTGCTCGCGTCGGCCACGGAGACGTGCCGCTCGCCGACGCGGAAGCTGACCGTGCGGTCCTTCTCGCCCCACACGCCGTCGCCGAACGGGACGCCGAAGAGGTCGGCGTCGAGGGTGACGTCGGTCTGCGCCGGCCAGTACTGCGACGGGCGGAAGTGCACCTCGGTGTCGCTGATCCAGCTCCACACGCCGTCGGTGGGCGTGGAGCTGGTGACCAGCAGGTGGCTCTCGACGGCGGCCTTGTCGGTGATCGGCTCGTCGAAGTAGACGCGGATGGGCATGCCGACGCCGACCGTCTGGCCGTCGAGCGGGCCGATCGAGGGCGTGCTCACCGACGCGGGCGTCACCGTGGTGAAGGTGCTGCGCGCCTCGGCCCGCTCGTCGTCGGCGTTCGCGGCGGTGGCGGTCAGCGTGTACGTGGTGCCGTACGCCAGGTCCTCGTCCGGCGTCCACAGCTCCGTGCCCTCGGCGGGGCCGTCGGTGACCTGCCCGGGCACGGCAGCGCCCGCGCCGTCGGTGACGGTGACCTCGGACAGCTCGCCGTCGGTGACGGAGATCTCCACCGGGGAGGACGGCGCGACGTCGGCCGCGCCGTCGCCGGGCAGCAGCGACACCTGCGCCGGCGGGGCGTCCTCGGTCGTCGGTGCCGCCGCGGAGGTCTCGCCGCCCGCCCCGGTGCACCCGCTCAGCAGGGCCAGCGCCCCCGCCGTGACCAGCGCCGCTGTCCGTCGCACGCCTGCTGCCTCCTCGTCCCCGGCCGGCCGCGGCCCGGTCGGGCACGGCGCGTCCGGGCCCAGTGTCCCCTCGATGTGCGGAACGGCACCGTCTCGGCGTCCCGGCCCCGGCGGTGACCTCCCGCGGGGCGCTGGTATCGTTTCCCCTCGGAGCCCGGCCAGCCGGGCGACACGCGCCATTAGCTCAATTGGCAGAGCAGCTGACTCTTAATCAGCGGGTTCGGGGTTCGAGTCCCTGATGGCGCACCAGGCCACCTGGCCACTGACCTGCACATCCACCTGCTCGGACGGCCCTCACGGGCTCCTCCGGCGCGGCTGCAGTCCGCAACGAGTCCGCGGCGCCATCCCCCTGGAGCCCCCTCCACGCAGCTGACCCGCCGGTCGCACCGGCCTCGAGCGCGACTCCGACGCGGTGCGCCTCCGTCCCGCGGCACCCATCGGCGTGACGTCGGGCACAGTCGATGTCCGACCGCGTCCTCGGAAGCGGCCGTCACCGGTGCACGTGCTCGGTCGACGGCCCGGCGGCGTGAGCGTCGGTGCGCGCCGAGCGGCGCGCCCGTCCTGTCACCGCCCCCGGCGCGGTGTCACGCCGGCGGAGCGGAGCGCAGCCGCGGGGGCACGCGATTCGGACCGGCTTCGGCGGGCCGGGCTCGGTCCTGGCGGTGCAGCCGGACGGCCACGACCGCGACGTCGTCGTCGGGTCGCCCGTGGACGAGCTGGCTGATGAGCCCGTCGCAGAGCTCGTCGAGCGGCCGCTCCGCGAGCTGGGCGGCGGCCTGCTGCAGGCGGGTCATGCCCTCGTCCAGGGGGCTGTCCCGGCGCTCGAAGAGCCCGTCGGTGAAGAAGAGCACCGTCGTCCCGCGGGGGAGCACGACCGTCCGCTCAGCACGGTCGACACCCGTGCGCACACCGAGCAGGAGGTCGGCGCGCTCACCCTGCAGGAAGTAGGGACGCTGTCCGGGCTCGACCACCAGCGGCGGCGGGTGCCCGGCGTTGGCCCACACCAGCCGCGTGACCCCGCGGTCCCACTCCTCGGCCGTCTGCTCCAGGCGGGCCACCGCGGCCGTCGCGAGCGTGTGCACCTCGAGCAGCGCCATCGACGACTCCAGGCCGGCGAGCGCCTCCGCCGGTCCGGCGTCGCTGAACGTCGCGATCCCCCGGAGGAGGCCACGGAGCTGGGCCATGGCCGCGGCCGCGGTGACGTCGTGCCCGACGACGTCACCGATGACGAGCATCGTCGCGCCGCTGGGTTGCATGAAGGCGTCGTACCAGTCGCCGCCCACCCGAGCGGCCTCGCTGGCCGGGACGTAGCGGACGACGATCTGCGCGTGGTCGGGCTCCGGCGGCCGGGTGAGGAGGGTGCGCTGGAACTCGACGGCGATCCGCTCCTGGGCCGCCGCGAGCCGGGCGTTGTCCAGCACGAGCCCCGTCCGCTGCGCGATGTCCCGCGCGGTCAGCTCGTCGTCGACGTCCTGCCGCCGGCCGGCGTCCCGGAAGAGGGTGAGCGCGCCGAGCACCCGGTCCCGGCCCCGGACGGGGAGCACCACCGCCTCCTGCACGGCCGTGGTGGCCAGCAGGTCGCGCGCCTCGCCGGGCGGGAGGGCGGCCAGCTCCTCCGCCCGTGACCTGCGGACCACCTCACCGGTCACGAGCACGCGCGCCACCGCGGAGGTCACCGACAGGACGTCCTGCCGGACCGCGGCATGGCGCTGGAGCACCTCACGGGACCCCGCCTCGACGTGCCAGCTGCCGATGTCCCGGGGGTGGCCGTCCTCGTCGAGCAGGGTCACGATGCACCCGTCCGCGAGCGCCGGGACCAGCAGCCGCGGCAGCCGGGCGACCGACGCGTTGACGTCGGTCGCCTCGACCAGGATGGTGTTCACCTGCACCAGCAGGGCCAGCCGCCCGGCGGCCCGCTCGGCGAGCTCCGTCGCGCGCTTGCGGGCGGTCACGTCGGCGAAGTACAGCGACAGGCCCTCGGGCGTCGGCCAGCAGAGCACGTCGTACCAGGCGTCGAGCGGTGCCGGGTAGTACGCCTCGAGGGTCTGCGGCTGCTGTGTCTCCACCGCCGTCCGGTAGCCGGCCTCGAACTCGTTGCCCACCGTCGCGGGGAACGCCTCCCAGATGGTCCGACCGATCAGCGATCCGCGGGGGTGCCCCAGGAGGTGCTCGGCCGCGGCGTTGAGCATGGTGAACCGCCACTCTCGGTCCAGGGACAGGAAACCCGAGGGCATCGCCTCCAGCACCCGGGTCGTCCGGAGCTGGGAGTCCCGCGTGTCGGTCGTGTCGTAGGCCGCACCGAGCAGGCGGGTCGCCGTCCCGAGCGGATCGCAGAGCGTCTTCCCCCTGGCCTGCACCCAGCGCGTCGCACCCCCCGGGAGGACGACGCGGTACTCCGCCTCGTACTCGCCGCAGGTGTCGATCGAGGTCTGGACCGCCGATCCGACCCGGCCCGCGTCGTCGGGGTGCACCCGGGCGTCGAAGCTCTCGATGCGCTCGTCGAACTCGCCGGGAGCGAAACCGAAGATCTCCTGCAGGCGCGCGTCCCAGACCAGCCGCCCGGTGAGGAGGTCCCAGTCGAAGCTGCCCACCTCGCCCGCGTCGACCGCGAGCGTCCAGCGCAGCCGCTCGGCGTGGTGCTCGGCGGTCAGGGTGGCCACCTGCAGCTCGCCGCCCACGGCCCGGCCGACCATCTCCAGCAGCCGCACCTGCGCGTCGGTCCACTGCCGGGGCTCCGGGTCGAACACGCAGACCGACCCGAGGACGTGGCCGTCGATGTCGATCAGGGGCACGCCGAGATAGCCACGGACACGTCCCGCGCGCACCGGCGGCAGATCCGACGCCGCAGCATGATCCCGCGCGTCGGTGAGTGCCATCGGCCGGCCGCCGGCCGCCGTCAGGCTGCACAGGGAGTCCTCCAGCGCGTCGCGGGTGCCCGTCGTTCCCGCCGCGGCGCCGCCCGCCCCGGCCACGATCTGGACATCGGCCAGCAGGGACACCTGGCCCGCCGCCGCACCGAGCAGCCGGGCAGCCTCGTCGGCCAACCGGTCGAGCACCGGCCCGCTGTTCGACGCCCGGAGCCGCTCGACCGCCTCGACCCGGCGCCGGTCGCCGGTCAACGCAGCCGCGGCCTGCGCCGCCGGGAGCCGGGATCCGTCGGCGTCCCCGACCTGCACATCAGACGATCGGTCCACGCCAGTCCACGACCTCTCGTCCCGGCCGGCATCCACCAGCGGTGGACAATGTAAACGGCCCCCACCGATCGAGGTCTCCTCGGCTCGACACGCCGACCGGCGGTCGCATGTCGCTCGTCGCTGTCGGGGCGGCCCGCTCCGCGCGAGCGGCTCGCCTGACCCACGGGCGGGCGGTGGAGTAGAGCACTGCACCGAGGGGGCTCCCATGGGGTGGCCGACAGGACGCACGACCCGGCCCGCGGGCACGGGCCGGCGCAGGGTCGTCCGAGCGAGCCGACGAGCGCCTGCACCGAGCCGAGGAGCTCCGAGCCGCGGACGACGCCGGCGCGGGTGGCTGACCCACCCGGGGCGGTGCTAAGCCATGCACCATGGTTGCCGACAGGCCTCCGCCCGAGGGACCGCAACCGTTGAGCGAGCGCTTCGCGGTGGTCTCGACGGCGACGGTGCAGCGCTGGGCGCGCTCGGCTCGACGGCAGGCGCAGGTGCTGCGCGAGCAGGCCGTCGTCGAGCGCGCGCGTGCGCGTGACCGTCGAGGCGGGGGATCTCGAGGCGACGCCGACAGCGCGGCGACCGCCGTCCTGGCCGAGCGGCTCCGCGCGGCCGACGCCCGAGCCAGGAACCTCGCACAGGCGCAGCGCAGCAACCGACGCATCGGCATGGCCATCGGCATCCTGATGGCCCGCCACGGCCTCACCGAGGAACGGGCCTTCGACGTCCTGCGCGCCGCGAGCAGCCACCGCAACATCCGGCTGGCGAGCATCGCCGAGGAGGTCATCCTCACCGGCGCTCTGGACGGCGGACCGGCGCGCCCCCGCGCCCCTGGCCGCGGACGCGCCGGCCGGCCCTGAGCCGGCCGGCGCGACGCGGTCGAGTGCGCCGCTCTCGCCCGGATGAGCACGAGGGAGGACCGCACCGAGCACGCGAGTGGGGTCGGCTCACGTGACCGCCGTGACGTCCACGGGCGATCCCGCTCCTTCCCTCGGCGTCCGGCGGGGGGGGGCGGCTGTGCTCGTTCGGACCGGCCCGGCGTGTCCGCTGACTCTGCTCACCTGGCTCCTCGGAGCCCTGACGCTCGCCGAGCCCTGGTTGCGCTACCGCCGTCGGGGCGGTGACCACGGTCCGGACGCGCGGGCCGCCTACCTCGACGGTGCCGCCGCGTGGTCGGACGCGGAGCACGACGTGCCGGCCCCGACGCTCAACGAGGGACCGTGGGACCTCGGCCTTCCTGGCCTCGTCCCACTGCGCGCCGACGAGTCGGCGACTGGGTGGATGGATCAGGAGACCGAGGCGGCTCCGGTGGCCACCGCGGCTGAGTTCCGGCAAGGGCGGCTGAGCGGCCGCGTCGGCCGCCTGGAGCGGGCGGCCCGACAGCCCGCGGATGGACTGCCGGACCTGGGCACCGCGCCTGCCGGCCCAGCGCGGCGCCGTGTCGCCAGCATGCCCTCGGTCAGCGACCCCCGCCGCCCCGCCCGGGATCCGGCCCGGGCATGGCGCCGGTGACGGACAACTCCTCGGCGATCGTGACCAGCTTGCGGTTCGTCCTCGAGGAGGTGGTCACCAGGAGACGGAACGCGTCATCCGCGGTGATCTTGTACCGCTCCATGAGGATGCCTTTGGCCTGCCCGATCAGGTCGCGGCTGGCCACCGCGACGCGCAGGTGCTCCTCCGCCTGGGCGCCGGCCAGCGCGATGGCGCCGTGGCTGGCGAAGACCAGGCCGATGGACTCGGCCTCCTCACCGAAGGCGCGGGGCTCCTGGGCGTACAGGTTCAGCGCGCCAAGGGTGCCGCCGGTGACGAACAGCTGGAACGACAGCATGCTGCGCACCCCGAGGCGTGCGGCCTCGGCGGCGAAGCGAGACCATCGCCGCTCCTCGCGGATGTCGTCGATGCGCACGGTCTGCTCCTCGTAGACCGCGTCGAGGCACGGCCCCTCTCCGAGGCGTTCCTGCAGCCGGTCGATCCGACGCGGCAGGTCGCCGGTCGGCGCGCGGGACTCCACCTTGCGGCGTTTGATCACCAGCGTGATGCCGCACTCGTCGGTACCGGGGACCGAGTGAACCGCCGCACTGGTGATCGCCTCCAGCGTCGCCCCGACGTCGCCGTGCTCCTCCTGCAGGGAGCGGGCCACTTGGCTCATGACCTCGCCCAGGTCGGATCCGGAGCCGTGGGGGGCGCGGCCACTCCCGGAGGTCGGCGCCGGCCGCTGCTCCTCGCCGCTCTGCTCCGAACGGCCGGCTCGGTCCGGGCTGTCGTTCACCTCCCGCACCCTAGGACGGGGCCGCCGCCTGGAGCAGTGCCGGGAGCCCCACCGTCCGCATGCGCACGGAGCAGCGGGTGGCGCTCGTGCGGGGCGGACCGGTTGCGCTCGGCCAGGAGCGCAGGGCCGTGCCGGGTGGGGCGGCTCGACGAGCGAACCGGTACACGTCCCGAGCCTCAGCGGGGCAGTCGTCAGCGGCTGACCTCCGGGACGTCCGCGGATCGTCGCCTCACCGCTCGCGCGTCGACCACGGTTGCGCGACGTCGGCGATGACGGCCTCCCGTCCCCCGATCACCGTCGGGTCAGCTCCGCAGGGCGTCACCGGCGCGCACTGGGGCCTGCTCCACTCGGGACCCGGAGATCGATCTGCCGCGGAATCGATGAGGCGACACACCTCATGCACTGTCGGGATCGCCATTCGTGGTGACGAGTTCCGGGAGTCCGGTCAAGAACCCCGGCGGCGCGGGCAGCGAGCAAGAGGCCGGCCGCCGACGACGAGGACCTGGCGTCGAGCGCCGGCCGAGGCCAGGAGGCGCAGCGGACGCCGCGCGGGCGCGGGCGATCGCTCGCAGCGGACAGCCGCGCCCGTCGACACGACGACGGGGCGCGACTCGGGCTCCCGGTGCGGCGGTCCGCGACCCGGCGAGGCCGGGGCTCGGTCCCGACGGGGTGCCCGGCCACCTGGCGGCACCGCGCCCGAGAACAGACGCGAGCCGCGGCCACAGGCCTGTCCCCCGTGCAGCTGGTCGAACGACCGCACCGGCCCGCTCCCGTCCTACTCGACGCGATCGTCGATCGCTACGAGCCTTCTTCGCCGCCCGATCGGTCACGGCCGCCGCGACGACCGCGACCTGTTCGACGCGGGCGGAGCTTTCGTGGCGGCGTGCCGCCGCCGTGCACGCGTGCGCAGCGGCTCGATCGACGCCCAGCGCCGGGCGGGCGCGGCACCCGGTCCTCCGACAGGAGATCGACGGAGGTGATCGCCACAGTCGTACTGCAGGCCGACTGGAGAACGCCGCGCACGCTGGCTGGTGCGTGAGGAGGCCGGACGACGCTGGCGGTGATGGCGGCCACCTCGTCGGCGACCAGCCGCCTTCCGGCGCTCGGGGAGAAGCCGCATGCCATCCGTCGACACGCCCGGCAGCGCGGGCGACCTCATGACGCTCGCGGAGACCGCGGCCTACCTGCGGACACCGGTCGCCACACTTCGCTACTGGCGGCACCGCGGCGAGGGGCCGGCCGGTTTCCGTCTGGGCCGCCGGGTGGTGTTCCGGCGGGCCGACGTCGACCAGTGGCTCGACGCCCGGCGGCGAGCCCAGGCGCGCTGACCTCCGCGGAGGTCAGCCCTCGCCTGGGTGCAGTCGCGGCAGGCCGGCGTTGACGAGCGCCTCCTCCGCGGCCGCCAGCAGCATCGCGTCCTCGACCGCCGGCCAGCCGGCACCGAGGGCGAGCCGCGCCCACAGGTCCACCTCGGAGGCCGAGCCGCCCATCCCGACGTAGGCGATCCACAGCTCCGTCAACGTGAGCCCGCTGAGACGGCAGGCCAGGTCGACGTCGTCGATGTGCACCGACACCACCGCTCGAGTCGTGCTGTCCCCGCTGCCCGGGGTCGTCCCCACGTTACGTCCGACGCCGGGTCCCAGCACTCCGTCGCCGCCCTCGCCGGCGTCGTCCGCCACCGGGCGTGGCCGGCGCTCGCCGTCCCGGTCAGTGCGGGAGCCGCAGCGCCGTCACCGACGCCTCCGCACGCCGGGCGGCGCCGCTCGCCCGGGCGGCGTCCATGGCGTCGGCGACCTCGTCGAGCTGGTCGGCCAGCAGGTGGCCGTACAGGTCGAGGGTCATGGTGGCCGACTGGTGCCCGAGCATGGTCTGCACGACCTTGACGTTCGCGCCGCTGGCGATCGCCAAGGAGGCGGCGGTGTGCCGCAGCCCGTGCGGGGTGAGTCCCTCGAGGCCGGCGGCGCGGACCGCGGGGTCGAAGCTGAGCCGGCGGAAGTTGCGCAGGTGCAGCAGCCCGCCCTTCTCGGCGGTGAACACGAACTCCGCCGGCCCCTTGCCCGCCACGTGCGCGGCCAGGTCGTCGGCGAGGAAGCGCGGCACCGGCACCTGCCGGCGCTGGTGGGTCTTGGGCGTGCCGAACACCGCGTGGCCGTTGACGTCGGCGACCGCCTCGGTGATGAGCGCGCGGCGGCGCAGCAGGTTGAGATTGCGCACCCGCAGGGCGGCCATCTCGCCGTACCGGACGCCGGTGTAGGCGAGGAAGTAGATGACCAGCCGGTCCCGGCCCGCGGCGTCCGCGAGCGCGTCGACCTGCTCGTGGGTGAGGAAGACCTGCTCCTTGCGCGCCGCCCGGGGCAGCGGCACGCCGGTCGCCGGGTTGCGCGCCAGCCGGCCGTCGCGGACGGCGAAGGTGAGCACTAGCGACAGCACCCGGTGGGCCTGGCGCACCGTGGCCGCGCTGAGGCCGGAGCGGTACAGGTCGGCGACCCAGCCCGCCACGCCCTGGTAGGTGACGTCCCCGAGCCGGACCGGCCCCCAGACGGGCAGGACGTGCGTCCGCAGCGCGCTGTCGTACCCGCGCCGGGTGGTCGCCTTAAGGTCCACCCGGGTGGACAGCCACTGCCCGGCCCACTCGGTGACGGTGATGCGGGTCTTGCGCGGGTCGACGTAGGCGCCGGTGTGCACCGAGGTGGTGATCGAGTCCAGCCAGGCCTGTGCGTCGGCCTTCCGCGCGAAGTGCCGGGCGTGCTCCTTGCCGGCGACGTCCCGGTAACGCGCCCGCCACTGCCCGCCGGGACGGCGGGCGATGCTCGGCACGTCAGCGGACGCCGGCGGACCGGCCGCCGACGCCCCCGGCCGAGGAAATGGCAGTCCGCAGCGAGTCCGCAGAACGCCAATCTTCGACCATTCCCGGCCGTCGATCTCCGACCATTACCGTCATCCTCGACACCCCCCGGTGACCGGACGTTTGCGCAGGTCGGCAGGCTAGCGGACGCTTACGGTGCAGGTCGAGAGCGCACCGGGGGAAGACCAGAGAATGGCACTCCGGGGCCGCTCTTAATCAGCGGGTTCGGGGTTCGAGTCCCTGATGGCGCACCACCCCGAGAGCGGCCCCTCCCACCTGGGACGGGTCGCTCTCGTCGTCTCCGGAGCTCAGCGGAGCGCCAGGCCGTGCTCGGCCAGCGCCTCGTCGAGGAGGCGCAGTGCCTTCGGGCCGACGCCGTGCAGCGCGGCGAGCGACGCCCGCGGCACACCGGCCAGCTGGTCGAGACGGGTGTAGCCGGCCAGCTCCAGGGCGGCGGTGGCCGGCCGGCCGATGGGCGGCAGCGTGTCCAGCGGCGTCACGCCGCGGAGGCTAGCGGCGCACGGCACGCACCAGCCCGCGGACGCCGAGCACCGCGGCGCCCGCCCCGACCACCCACGGCCCGGCGGTGACGAGCGGGTCGAGCGCCTGGTGCCGGGCGTCGGAGCGCCCGGTCCGGGAGCTGAGCCCACCGTGGGTGGTCTCCGTGGAGAGCCCGGTCGCGGGCGGCACCGGCCGGCCCGAGGCGAGCTGGCGCAGGGTGCTCCCCCACGCGTCGATGCGGTCGCCGACCACCAGCAGCGTCCAGTGCGCCAGCCGGCCCTCGCTGAAGCGGGCGTAGGCGAACCGGCGCACCGCCCCCGAGACGCCGTGCAGCGGCTGGGCGGTGCCGAACACCGGCGTCACGAACGCGTGCTCGATCGACCGCTCGCGGCCCTCGGCGCCCGGCTGCCGCTCGGGGAAGTCCCACCGGGCGCCGGTGTCGGCGGGGTACTGCAGCTTCGGGTACGACGGCCGGTCGGCGGGGTCGAGGTCGGCGCCCCAGCCGGGGATGCGGGCCCGCAGCTCCTCCCGGCTCGGGGTCGGCGTCCGCTTGTCGCGGAGGTAGGCGCTGGGGATGTCGGACTCGGTCACGGGGACTCCTCAGGCCGCGTCGGGGACGATGACCGGCTTGATGCAGCCGTCGAGCTTGCCGGAGAACACGTGGTAGGCCTCGGCGATGTGCTCCAGCGGGAAGCGGTGGGTGACCACCTCGCGCGGGGTCAGGTGGCCGTTGCGCACGTGCTCGAACATCCGCGGCCACTGGCGCTTGACCGGCGTCTGGTTCATCCGCAGCGTGAGGCCCTTGTTCAGCGCGTCGCCGAACTTCACCGCGTTGGGGATCGGCCCGTAGGCCCCGACCACGGAGACCGTGCCGCCCTTGCGCACGCCGTCGATGGCCCAGTTCAGCGCCACCGGTGAGCCGCCCTGCAGCTTGAGCTTGGTGCCGGCGACGTGCTGGAGGAGGTTGCCGTCGGCCTCCGCGCCCACCGCCTCGATGACGACGTCGGCGCCCAGGAAGTCGGTCTGCTTCTTCAGCTCGACGACGACGTCGTCGTACTCGTCGTAGTCGAGCGTCTCGGCGTGGGCCATGGTCCGCGCCTTCTCCAGCCGCTCCTGCAGGTGGTCGACGACGATCACCCGCCCGGCGCCCATCAGCCACGACGACTGCGCGGCCACCAGCCCGACCGGCCCGGCCCCCAGGACGACGACGGTGTCCCCCTCGGCGATCTCGCCGAGCTGGGCGCCGAAGTAGCCGGTGGCGGCGGCGTCGGTGAGGCAGACGGCGTCCTCGTCGTGCATCCAGTCGGGGATGCGGACCGGCCCGACGTCGGCGAAGGGCACCCGCACGTACTGGGACTGGCCGCCGTCGTAGCCGCCGGTGGTGTGCGAGTAGCCGTAGATCGCGCCGACGGCCGTCGCGTTGGGGTTGACGTTGTGGCAGTTGGAGTACAGGCCGCGGGCGCAGAACCAGCACGACCCGCAGAAGATGTTGAACGGGACCATCACCCGGTCGCCGACCGCCAGGTCCTGCACCGACGGCCCGACCTGCTCGACCACCCCGATGAACTCGTGGCCGAAGGTGTGCCCGACCCGCGTGTCCGGCATCAGCCCGTGGTAGAGGTGCAGGTCCGAGCCGCAGATCGCGGCGAGCGTGACCCGCACGATCGCGTCGTTCGGGTGCTCGATCCTCGGCATGTCCTTGTCCTCGACCCGGACCTTGTACGGGCCTCGGTAGACCATCGCGCGCACGCGGCGCCCCTCTCGTCGTGCCGGGACGCCGGTCGCCGGCGTCCTCGCGGGCGTGCCCGCGGTCCGGAGCCGGGAAACGGCCCGGGGCCGTCCGGCCGGGGTCAGGCGGTCGTGCCCTCCCGGCGGACGGCGGGACGGGACCGGCGGGCGGCCGCCCGGGTGGCGACCCCGAGCAGCCGCCGCAGCTCGGCCGCGTCGGGACCCAGGTCGTCCTCCAGGCCGGTCAGCACCCCGGCGGCGTCGCGGGTGAGGTCCCGGCCGGCGGGAGTGAGCCGCACCAGGCGACCGCGGCGGCGGGTGGGGTCGTCAACGGTCTCCAGCAGGCCGAGCCGGGAGAGCCCGGCGACGAGGTCCTGCTGGGCCTGCCGCGTGGTGCCCAGCCGGCGGGCCAGCTCGGCCGGCGCGGTGCCGTCGGGCCCGAGGTGGGCGAAGACGAGCGTCTGCGCGGCCGACAGCCGCGGCCAGCCGCGCGCCGCGAGGTCCTCCCGGACGACGGCGTCGAAGGCCCGCCCGGCCTGCAGCAGCAGGTAGGCCAGCGGCAGCGCGTCCGGCGGTTGCACAGCCGTCAGGTTACCTGACACCCTTGTGTCAGGAGACCTGACAGCAGGAGGGCGCGGTGCGGATCGTGGTGTTCGGGGCGGCGGGCGGCGTGGGCCGGCACGCGGTGCGACTGGCGGCCGGGCGCGGCCACGAGGTGGTCGCCGTGGCGCGGCGGGCGGGCGACTCCCCCGGCGTCGAGGAGCGCACCGGGGACGTCCGCGACGCCGCCCTGGTGGCCGGGGCGGTGAAGGGCGCGGACGCAGTGCTGTGGTGCGTCGGGGTCACCCGCTCCTCCGGCGGGGACGTCGGCCGGTCGGTGCTGCCCGGCCTGGTCGAGGCGATGCGGGCGGCCGGCGTCCGGCGCTTCGTCGGCGTCTCCGGCGCGGGCGCGGACCTGCCCGGTGACCGCAAGGGTCGCGGCGCCCGCCTCGTCTCGGGCCTGACCCACCGCCTGGCCCGCGACCTCGTGGAGGACAAGGAGGGCGAGTACCGGGTGCTCGCCGCCTCGGAGCTCGACTGGACGCAGGTGCGCCCGCCCCGGCTCGCCGACCGGCCCGGCACGGGGAGCTACCGGCTGACGGACGAGGCGCCGGGGCTCCGCGCGGCGCCGGTGGCGAAGGCCGACGTCGCCCTCGCCCTGGTGGAGCTGGCCGAGGGCCGCGACTGGCTCGGCGCCGCCCCCTTCGTCGTGGCGGGCCGGCCGTGACCGTGCTGGTCGCCGGGGCCACCGGCACGGTCGGCGGCGAGGTCGTCCGCCGCCTGGCCGCGCTCGGCGCCGACGTCCGCGCCGGCGCCCGCGACCCCGGGCGCGCGGCCGCCGGGCTGCCCCCGGGCGTGCCGCCCGTGCGGCTCGACCTCGAGGACCCCGCCTCCTGGCCGGTCGCGCTCGAGGGCGTCGACGCGCTGTTCCTGCTGCGCCCGCCGGAGGTGGCCCGGGCGAGCCGGCTGCAGCCCTTCCTCGACGCGGTCGTCGCGGCCGGGGTGCGACGGGTCGTCGTCCTGTCGGTGCAGGCGGCCGGCCGCAACCCGCTGCTGCCCCACCGGGCACTGGAGGAGCGGGTGGAGGCCACCGGGCTGGCCTGGACCCACCTGCGGCCGGCCAACTTCTTCCAGAACCTGCTCACCGTGCACCGCGAGGAGATCCGGGACCGGTCGCGGATCTCGGTCCCGGCCGGGAACGGGCGGACCGCCCACGTCGACGTCCGCGACCTCGCCGAGGTGGCCGCCGCGGCGCTGACCGGGCCGGGCCACGAGGGACGCGCCTACGAGCTCACCGCCCGTGAGGCCCCGACCTTCGCCGAGATCGCGGCGACCCTGTCGGCGGTGCTGGGCCGCCCGGTCGTCTACCCGCGGCCGGGCATCGTGGCCTTCGCCCGCGAGAAGCGGGCGCAGGGCGTCGCGCCCGGCCTCGTCCTGGTCATGACCCTGCTGTTCACGACCACCCGGCTCGGCCTGGCCGGACGCACCACCGGCGACCTCGCCCGCCTGCTGGGCCGCGAGCCGACCACCCTGCGCCGGTTCGTGGAGGACCACGCCGACGCGTGGCGGACGCCGGAGGGCGCAGGGGCATAGCGCCCGGCCGGGCGGCGTTCCGCGGACGTGAGCGAGCCCCGGGACGTCGACGTCGTGGTCATCGGCGCGGGCCAGGCCGGCCTCTCCGCCGCACACCACCTGGCGCGACAGGGGTTCGCTCCCGGCAGCGGCTTCGTGGTGCTCGACGGCGACGCCGCGCCGGGCGGTGCCTGGCAGCACCGCTGGCCCTCGCTCACCCTCGCCACCACGCACCGCGTGCACGAGCTGCCCGGCCTGGCCTTCGAGCCGGCGTCGGAGGACCTGCCCGCCGCCGAGGCCGTGCCCGCCTACTTCGCCGAGTACGAGCGCCGCTTCGCCCTGCCCGTCGAGCGGCCGGTGCGGGTCTCGGCGGTGCGCCGCACGGACGACGGGCGCTTCGCCGTCGAGACCGACCGCGGCACCTGGCGGGCGCGCGGCCTGGTCAACGCCACCGGCACGTGGACCCGCCCCTTCGTGCCGCACTACCCCGGCCAGGAGACCTTCCGTGGCCGGCAGCTGCACACCGTCGGCTACCGCGGCGCGGCGGAGTTCGCCGGGCGGTCGGTGGTGGTCGTCGGCGGCGGCGCGTCCGCCGTGCAGCTGCTCGGCGAGATCGCGCCCGTCGCCCGCACGACCTGGGTCACCCGCCGCCCACCGGTCTGGCGCGAGGGCCCCTTCGGCGAGGAGCAGGGCCGGGAGGCGGTCGCCCGGGTGGAGGCCGCCGTCCGCGCCGGCCGGATGCCCGGCAGCGTCGTCGGCGTCACCGGACTCGTGGTCACCCCGTGGGTGCGCCGGGCCCTCGACGACGGCGTCCTCACCCGGCTGCCGGTGTTCGACCGGATCACCCCCGACGGCGTCGCGTGGGACGACGGCCGGACCGTCGCGGCCGACGTGATCCTGTGGGCCACCGGCTTCCGCGCCGCCGTCGGCCACCTGGCCCCGCTACGGCTGCGCACCCGCGACGGCGTCATCCCGGTCGAGGGCACCACCGCCGTCGACGAGCCCCGGCTGCAGCTGGTCGGCTACGGCCCGAGCGCGAGCACGATCGGCGCCAACCGGGCCGGCCGGAGCGCGGCGGTGGCGCTGCGCCGGCTGCTCGCCGCGGACCTGCCTCGCAGCGCCTGACGGGGGCGTCCCCCAGCACCGGATGGGGGACGGTCCAGGGTCGGCCTGGGGTCCTCCCCGATGTGCCCGGCACCCCCGGGCCGGGAGGGTCTCCGCCATGACCTCGCAGCCCCTCCCCCTCGCGCGGTGACGCCGTGATCGTCGCCACCGACCTCACCAAGCGCTACGGCGACCGGGTCGCCGTCGACGGCGTCTCCTTCACCGTCCGCCCCGGCCACGTGACCGGCTTCCTCGGACCCAACGGCGCCGGCAAGTCGACGACGATGCGGATGGTCATCGGTCTGGACCGGCCGACCTCCGGCACGGTCACCGTCGACGGCGCCCGCTACGCCGACTCCCCCGCCCCGCTGCGCGCGGTCGGCGCGCTGCTCGAGGCCCGCGCGCTGCACCCGGGCCGCACCGCCCGCGCACACCTGCGCTGGCTGGCCGCGAGCAACGGCATCCCGGACTCCCGGGTCGAGGAGGTGCTGGGCCTCGTCGGGCTCGGAGCGGTGGCCGGGCAGCGGGTGGGCCGCTTCTCCCTGGGCATGGGCCAGCGGCTGGGCATCGCCGCGGCGCTGCTCGGCGACCCGCCGGTCGTCGTCCTCGACGAGCCGGTCAACGGCCTGGACCCCGAGGGCATCCGCTGGGTGCGCACCCTGGCCCGCAGCCTCGCCGCCGAGGGCCGCACGGTGCTGGTGTCGAGCCACCTCATGTCGGAGATGGCGCTGACCGCCGACCACCTCGTCGTCATCGGCCGCGGCCGGGTGCTCGCCGACTGCCCGATGCCGCAGTTCATCGCCGAGCACGCGGCGTCCTTCGTCCGGGTGCGCAGTCCCCGCGCCGGGCAGCTCGCCGAGCTGCTGCGCCGCTCGGGCGCCGACGTCACCCGCGACGGCGACGAGCTGCACGTGCAGGGCGTCGACGCCGCGACCACCGGCGAGCTCGCCGCGGGCGCCGGGCTGGCGCTACACGAGCTCGGTCTCGTCACCTCCTCGCTCGAGGAGGCCTTCATGACCCTGACCGCCGGCAGCGTCGAGTACGCGGCCGCCCGTCCCGCCGCTCCCCGGACCGAGGTGACCCGGTGACCGCATCGACCCTGACCGCGCCCCGCACCGCCGCCGCGCCCGCCCGCGCCGGCCTCGGCCGCGCCCTGCACGCCGAGTGGATCAAGCTCTGGACGGTGCGCTCGACCGGCTGGTCGGTCGTGTCGATGGTCGCTCTCGGCGCCGGCCTGACCACCCTGGTCTGCGCGCTCATCGCCCCCGACCTCGCCGCCGGGACCGAGAACGAGCCGGTCGGCGCGTTCATCACCTGGGGCCTGCTGTTCGCCCAGGTGACCGCCGTCGTCCTCGGGGCGCTCGCGGTCACCAGCGAGTACGGCACCGGGATGATCCGGGCGACGCTGGCCGCCACCCCGCGCCGCGGCACGGTCCTCGTGGCCAAGGCGGTCGTGCTCTCCGCCGTCCTGTTCGTCGCCGGCGTCGTCACCGCGACCCTCGGCTGGCTCGGCGGCAACGCCTTCCTCTCCGCCGAGGGCATCGGGATCGGCCTGGGCGACGACGGGATGCTGCGCTCGCTGCTCGGCTCCGGGCTCTACATGGCCGGCCTCGGCCTGCTCGCGATGGGTGCCGGGCTGCTGCTGCGGTCGACCGCCGCGGTGGTGTCGGTGGTGCTCGCGGTGGTGTTCCTCGTCGGCAACCTGGTGATGCTGCTGCCGGGCGCGCTCGGCGAGTGGCTGACCAAGCTGATGCCGGGCAACGCGGGCTCGCGGATCGCGATGCCGGAGTCGTTCAACCCGATGCTGCTCGAGCCGTGGACCGGGTTCGCCGTCTTCGCCGCCGAGGTCGCCGTCGTCCTCGCCGTCGGGGCGCTGGTCTTCACCCGCCGCGACGCCTGAGGGGTCTCCCGCACGCCCGTGCTCTGCCCACCCACGGTGGGCAGAGCACGGGCGTGCACAGTGGAGGGGTGACCTCCCCCGACCCCACCGCCGCCGACCCGACCGCCCTCGGCCGCGAGCGCGCCGCCGCCCTGCTGGACCGCCTGGAGGCCGGCGACGGCCCGGGCGCCGACGCCGTCCTCGCCGACGTGACCGAGGTGCGCGACCTGGTCTACGTCGGCGCGGCGCTCACCTCGCTGGCCCGCGCCGAGGGCCGCTCGCTCCCGCCGGCCCAGCGGGCGCAGGCCAACACCCGCCAGCTGAACCTGGGCGCCGCCCGCGACGCCGCCCGCAACGACCCCGCCGCGCTGCGCGTGTGGCTGCGCCGCTCCGCCGAGGAGCTGCTCCTCCTGCGGGGGCTGCGCGCGGCCGCCGACGCGATCGCCGGCTGAGCCTCAGGCCGGGACCGGGTCCGGCACGGACACGGGCACGACGGCGGTCCGCGGCTCCAGGTGCACCCCGGCGATCATGCAGCGCACCGAGCCGCCGGCCAGTTCCACGGTGGGCACCGCCACCGGCAGCAGCTGCGCGGAGGCCTCCACCGCCGCCCGCTGCTCCCGCGTCAGGCTCGCCGCGGCGCGCGCCGACAGCGCGAGCACCGGCCCGTCGCTGCCCTGCACCTCCAGCGCGTTGCCGGCGAACTCCCCGACCTGCGCGGCGGTGAGCGGGACGACGGTGCGCCCGCCGGCGGCCAGCCGGTCGGCCAGCCGGGACCGCTCCGCGGCGGACGGCAGCAGCTCCAGGCCGGCCAGCGCGTACTCGCCGGCCACGCTCATCAGCACGTTGGTGTGGTAGACCGCGCGGCCCCCGGCGTCGACGGCGTCGAACACGACCGGCTCGTAGCCGAAGCCGCGGCAGAACCGGTCGAGCGCGACCGGGTCCACCCGCCGCGAGCGGGCCACGTAGGCCACCCGCGCGACGTGGTCGAGCACCATCGCGCCGGTGCCCTCGAGGAAGACGCCGTCGTGCTCGAGGCCGGAGAGGTCCACCACCTCGTGCACGCGGTAGGCGGCCTTGAGGAACTCGACGACGTCGCCGCGCCGCTCCCGCCGCCGGTTCTCCGCGTACATCGGGAACAGCGCCACCCGGCCGTCGGCGTGGGTGGACAGCCAGTTGTTCGGGAAGACGGAGTCGGGCCGGTCGGGCTCGGGGTCGTCGAACAGGTGCACCCGCACGCCGGCGTCGGTGAGCGCGTCCGCCAGCGCCGTCACCTCGTCGTGCGCCCGGCGGGCGAGGACCGCCGGGTCCTCCCCCACGGCCGCGGCCTGGAAGGCGTTGTCGGCGAGGGTGAGCGGGTTGGGCCGGAAGGCGTGCGGCCGCACCAGGACGACGGCCGCGGGCGCCTGACCGGGGGCGGTCACGAACCGATCGGCAGGAGCGCGGTGAGCATGCCGAAGAGGTCCTTGGGGTCCTCCGGCTCGGCGACGAGGTCGATGTCGTCGACCCACGGCGTGCCGCGGACCGCGTCGCGGACGTAGCGCAGCGCGGAGAGGTCCTCGATCGCGAAGCCGACCGAGTCGAACAGCGTCACCTGCGACGCCGAGGAGCGCCCGGGGCGGCGGCCGGCGACGACCTCCCACAGCTCGGTCACCGGGAAGTCGGCCGGCATGGCCTGGATTTCGCCCTCGATGCGGGTCTGCGGCGGGAACTCGACGAACACCTCGACGTCGTCGCGCAGCAGGATCGTCGGGTCGAGCTCGGTCTTGCCGGGGCAGTCGCCGCCGATGGCGTTGAGGTGCATGCCCGGCTCGATCCACTCGTCCTGCAGGACCGTGGCACGGGCCTTGTCGGCGGTGCAGGTGGTGACGACGTCGGCGCCGCGGACCGCCTCGCGCCCGGAGGCGGCGATCGTCACGTCGAAGCCCAGCGGCGTCAGGTTGCGGGCGAGCTTGGCCATGGCGGCGGGGTCGGTGTCCCAGACGGTGACCTCGGAGATGCCCAGCGCGGCGCGCATGCCCAGCGCCTGGAACTCGGCCTGGCTGCCGGCGCCGATCAGCGCCAGGCGCCGCGAGTCGGGGCGGGCGAGGTGGCGGGCGACCATCGCCGACATGGCGGCCGTGCGCAGCGCCGTCAGCAGGGTCATCTCGGCGAGGAAGACGGGGTAGCCGTTGTGCACGTCGGCCAGGGCGCCGAACGCGGAGACGGTCTGGTAGCCGCGGGCGGGGTTGCTCGGGTGCCCGTTGACGTACTTGAAGGCGTAGGTCTCGCCGTCGCTGGTGGGCATGAGCTCGATGACGCCGAACGGCGTGTGGCTGCCGACCCGGGCGATCTTGTCGAAGGACTCCCAGCGGGCGAAGTCCTGCTCGATGTACCGGGAGATGCCGTCGATGATCTGCTCGGGCCCGGTCTCGGCCGTCCAGCGGACCATGTTGCGCACGTCGACGAAGAGCGTCATGCGCAGAAGGTAGGGCTGGGCGATCTGCACACACAATGAGCGATGAGCGCGCGTTGTGCGCAGACTCTGACCGGTTTGCCTTGATCACCTGTACGTTCTGTGCATGGCGGACCTGAGCGAACTCGACCGGCGCCTCCTCTCGGCCCTCCGGGAGGACGGCCGCGCCCCGGTGGCCGAGCTGGCGCGCCGGCTCGGCGTCACCCGCGCGACCGTGACCAGCCACCTCGACCGGCTCGTCGCCGACGACGTGATCGTCGGCTTCACCGTCCGGGTGCGCGACGAGGCCGCGGCCGGCGGGGTGCGCGGGGTGTCGCTCATCGAGGTGGAGGGCCGCTCCACCGACGAGGTGATCCGGCGGCTGCGCGGCTTCCCGGAGATCGAGTCGATGCACTCCACGAACGGCGCGTGGGACCTCGTCGCGGAGCACCGCACCGCCGACCTCGTGGAGTTCGACCGGCTGCTCAACCGCATGCGCTCGGTGCCCGGGGTGATCAACAGCCAGACGAGCCTGCTGCTCACCTCCGTGCTGCGCTGAGCGCTCAGCCGCGGGTGGCGGCCCGCGCCAGCGGCAGCCCGGCCACCAGGACGCCGGCGACCAGGACGTAGCTCCACGGCAGCCCGACGCCGGCGGCGAGCAGGCCGAGCGCGAGCGCGCCGATCGCGGTGCCGGCGTCGAAGGAGGCGTTCCACATCGCGCTGGCCGCCGTCGACCCGCCCTCCCCGGCCCGGGCGAAGGCGGTGACCAGCGTCAGGTTCTGCACCGCGCCGTAGCCCGCGCCGAACACCGCCGACCCGGCCAGCACCCAGCCCGCCCCGGCGCCCAGGCCCAGCGCCACCAGGGCGAGGCCGGCCGCGGCGACGACCAGCCCGGCGGGCAGCAGCAGGCGGGTGCCCACCCGGTCGGCGAGCAGGCCGGCCCGCCAGCGGGTGACCGCGCCGGTGGCGCCGAAGACGAGCAGCGCCGCCGTCGCGAGGACGCCATCGGGCCGCTCGATCGGCAGGAAGGTGACCAGCCCGCCGCCGGCGAGGGTGACCAGCAGCAGCACCGCCGAGGGCGCCAGCGCCGCGCGGACGGCGGCCCGCGAGGACCCGCCGGCCGCCCCCTGCCAGGGCACCGACCGGGCGAGCACCGGGACCAGCGGCAGGGCCAGCACCGGGGAGGCTGCCAGCCAGGCCAGCCAGCCGGCGTGGCCGTCCAGGACCAGCGCGGCGCCCGCGGGCACCGCCAGCAGGTTGGGGACGGCGATCGCCAGCCCGTACAGGCCGATCGACTCCCCGCGGCGCTCGGCGGGCGCCACCTGCGCGGCGAGCACCGCCCCGAGCACGGTCAGCACCGCGAAGCCGGCGCCGCGCACCGCCGAGACGGCCGACAGCCACACCACCCCGTCGTCGACGGCGTAGAGCGGCGACGGCGCGCCCAGCGCGAGCAGCCCGGCCGCCAGCACGGGGCCGAGGCCCAGGCGGGCGGTGAGCGCGGGCACGACCGACTGCACGGCGATCGTGACGAGGAGGAAGACAGCGGTGACCACGCCGGCGGTGTCCGGGGAGGCACCGCCGGCGACCGCGTACGCGGGCAGCGAGGCCAGCGTCAGGCAGTAGCTGACGAACCCGAGCGTCGTGGCGCCCACCAGCGCCCGCATGGCCGGGAGCCGCCACAGCGACGTCCGCCCCGTCGTGCCCGGTGCCACCGCGTTCCCCCTCCGCGGGCGACCTCGCCCGGCGGCCCAGCATGACCGTCGCCCTGACGGCCGCCGGGTAGGGGGTGCCCGTGCTGCTGACCGTGGGCCACGGCCCCGACGACCGCGACCGCCTCGGCGCCCGCCTCACCGCGGCGGAGGTGGCGTCGCTGGTCGACGTCCGCCGCTTCCCGGGCAGCCGCGGCGACCCCGACGTCCGGAGTGACCGACGTCCTGGCTCACCGTGACGCGTCCTGGCTCACGGTCGACGATGAGCCAGGACGCAGCACGATCAGGCGGGCTGATCGTGCTGCGAGCCGCGGTCAGCCCATGTGCGGGTAGCGGTGGTCGGTCGGCGGGGCGAACGTCTCCTTGATCGAGCGGGTCGACGTCCAGCGCTGCAGGTTCTGCGCCGCGCCGGCCTTGTCGTTGGTGCCCGAGGCCCGCCCGCCGCCGAACGGCTGCTGGCCGACGACGGCGCCCGTCGGCTTGTCGTTGACGTAGAAGTTGCCCGCCGCGAACCGCAGGGCGTGCTGGGCGTGCGCGATCGCCGCCCGGTCCTGGGCGATGACGGCGCCCGTGAGCGCGTACGGCGCCACCGACTCCATCTGGGTGAGCACGGTGTCGTAGTCGGCGTCGTCGTAGACGTGCACCGCGAGCACGGGGCCGAAGTACTCGGTGGTGAAGACCTCGTGCCCCGGGTCGGTGCCCTCGATGATCGTCGGGCGGACGAAGAAGCCCTCCGAGTCGTCCTTCTGCCCGCCGGCCACGATCGACAGCGCGGGGTCGTCGTCGACGCGGTCGATGACGCCGGACAGCTTGGAGAACGACTTCCGGTCGATGACCGCGCCCATGAAGTTCGACAGGTCGGTGACGTCGCCCATGGTCAGCGACTCGGTGGTGGCGACCAGGTCGTCCCGGAGCCGCGTCCACACCGACCGCGGCACGTAGGCGCGCGAGGCCGCCGAGCACTTCTGCCCCTGGTACTCGAACGCGCCGCGGACCAGCGCGGTGCGCAGCACGTCGACGTCGGCCGAGGGGTGGGCGACGACGAAGTCCTTGCCGCCGGTCTCCCCGACGACGCGGGGGTAGCCGCGGTAGTTCGCGATGTTCTCCCCCACCGTGCGCCAGAGGTGCTGGAAGACCGGCGTCGAGCCGGTGAAGTGGATGCCGGCGAGGTCGCGGTCGGCGAGCACCACCTCGGAGACGGGGATGCCGTCGCCGGGGAGCATGTTGATGACGCCCGGCGGCAGGCCGGCCGCTTCGAGCAGCCGCATGAGGAAGTGCGCGGCGAACTGCTGGGTGGGCGCGGGCTTCCAGACGACGGTGTTGCCCATGAGCGCCGGCGCGGTGGGCAGGTTGCCGGCGATCGCGGTGAAGTTGAAGGGCGTGACCGCGTAGACGAAGCCCTCGAGCGGCCGGTGGTCGCTGCGGTTCCACACGCCCGGCGACGACTCCGGCTGGGCCGACAGCACCTCGCGGGCGAAGTGCACGTTCCAGCGCCAGAAGTCGACGAGCTCGCACGCCGAGTCGATCTCGGCCTGCTGGGCGGTCTTCGACTGGCCGAGCATCGTGGCCGCGTTGAGCGTCTGCCGCCACGGCCCGGCCAGCAGGTCGGCGGCCTTGAGGAACACCGCGGCGCGGTCGTCGAAGGACAGGTCGCGCCAGGCCGGCGCGGCCGCCTTGGCGGTGGCCACGGCCTCCTCGGCGTCGGCGTGGGTGGCGTGCGCCGCGGTGCCGAGGACGGCGGTGTGCCGGTGCGGCTGGACGACGTCGAAGCGCTCGCCGCCGGCCATCCGCTGCTTGTCGCCGATGGTCAGGGTCAGCTCGAGCGGCTCGGCGGCGAGCTCGGCCAGCCGGGTCTCGAGCGCGGCCCGCTCGGGCGAGCCGGGCGCGTAGCCGAGCACCGGCTCGTTGCGCGGCGGGGGGACGCGGGTGGTGCCGTCCATGACAGGGCCTCCTGGTCGGGTCAGCGGGAGACGAGGGCGCGCAGGAAGAAGCGCAGGTTGGCCGGGCGCTCGGCGAGCCGGCGGGTGAAGTAGCCGTACCAGTCGCGGCCGTAGGGGACGTAGGCCCGCACGCGGGTGCCCGAGGCCGCCAGCCGCTGCTGCTCGTCGGTGCGGATGCCGTGGAGCATCTGCACCTCCCACGAGTCCGCGGTGCGGCCGTACTCGGCGGCCAGGCGCTGCGCGAGGTCGACCATCGCGGGGTCGTGGCTGCCGACCATCGGGTACCCCGGGCCGCGCATGAGCACGCCCAGGCAGCGGGCGTAGGCGGCGTCGACGTCGCGGCGGCCCTGGTGGGCGGCCGACGGCGGCTCGTCGTAGGCCCCCTTCACCAACCGCACCCGCGAGCCCGGCATGGCCAGCGCCCGCACGTCGTCCTCGGTGCGGCGCAGCGCGGCCTGCAGGACGGCGCCGGTGCCCGGGTGGTCGCGGCGCAGCTCGGCGAGGACGGCGAGGGTCGAGTCGACCGTCGTCGAGTCCTCCATGTCGAGGGTGACCGTGGTGCCGATCGCGGCGGCCGCCTCCACCACCGGGCGCACCAGGTCCAGCGCGAGGTCGTGCCCGCCGGGCAGCGCCTGGCCGAACGCCGACAGCTTCACCGACACCTCGGCGTCCGGGCCGAGGTCCAGCGGGGCGAGGCCCTCGAGCAGCGCCAGGTAGGCGTCGCGGGAGGCGCGCGCCTCCTCCGGCCCGGTCACGTCCTCGCCGAGGTGGTCGAGGGTGACCGCGATGCCCTCGCCGGTCAGCCGGCGGACCACCGCGAGCGCCTCGGGCAGCGTCTCGCCGGCCACGAACCGCTCGACCACCCGCCGGGTGACCGGCGTCCCCACCAGCGCCCGGCGCAGCGCCGGGCGCCGCGAGGCGCCCAGCAGGACCGTCTTCGTCGTCAGCACCTGCATCCCTCCGTCCCCGTCGGGACCGACGCTAGGGACGCCGGGACGCGCCTGCCAGGGACAGACGTACGGCGCCGTCTCATACAGTCGTATGGTGCGCGACGACCTGCAGGACGTGGTGGACGAGGTGGCGCGGCTGCTCGCCGCTCCCGCGACGCTCGAGGACGTCGACTTCACGCTGGTCGCCTACGCCGCGCACCCGCTGGAGGACGGGGACGTCCCGGCGATGGACGCCGTGCGCACCCGCTCGATCCTCGGCCGCGGCTCCACCCCGGCCACCCGCCGCTGGTTCGAGGACCTCGGCATCGCCCGCGCGCGGGGTCCGCTGCGCACGCCCGCCGACCCCGGCGCCGGGATCCTCACCCGCCTGCTGCTCCCGGTCCGGCACGCCGACCGCACCCTGGGCTACCTGTGGCTGCTCGACGGCGGCCGCACCGACCCCGCCGACGAGGGCGACCCCGCGCTGGCCGCCGCGGTCTCGCTGGCCGCGCGCGCCGGGGAGATCCTGGCCCGCCGGCAGGAGGAGGACGACGACGGCGCCGCGCTGGCCGCCCTGCTCGGCGGCCCCGCGGCCGGGCGCGAGCGGGCCGCGGCCGCCCTCGCCGCCCGGTTCGACGGCGCCGGCGTCGCGCTGGTCGCGCTGCGCCCGGCCGGCGGCGCGCCTCCGTCCGGCTGGCGCCCGCCCGCGGGGGCGGCGGTGGTGGGCGACGAGGTCGCCGTCGCCGTCCGGCTGCCCCGCCCCGGCGACCCGCGCCCGGCCGGCGCCGCCGCGGCCGCCGCGCTCGCCCGGCTGCCCGCCGGGAGCAGCGCCGGGGTGGCCGAGCCCGCGACCGCGGTGGCGGACCTGCCCGGGCGGTGGGCGCAGGCCCGGTCGGCCGCGGCGGTGGCCGCCGTCGTGCCGCGGCTGGCGCCGGTCGCCTCCTGGGCCGAGCTCGGCGGCTGGCGCACCGCGGCGGCGATGGCGGCGCCCGACCCCGCCGTCGCGCCGCTGCTGGCCGAGCCCGCGCTGGCCGCCACCGCCGAGGCCTACCTCGACACCGCCGGCAGCGTGGCGCGGACGTCGGCGGCGCTGGGCATCCACCGGCAGACGCTGTACTACCGGCTGGCCCGGATCACCGCCCTGACCGGCCTCGACCTCGCCGACGGCGACACCCGCCTGCTGGTCCACGCCTCGCTGCGGCGGGCCCGGCTGCCCTGAGGCCCGGCCACCCCGGTGCTCAGCGCCGGGCGAGCTCGCGCTCGGCGGCGGCCAGCACGCGGGGCACCAGGCGGCGGTGCAGGGCCGACAGCGGCGGCCACAGCAGCCGGCCCCACGGTCGGTCGTAGCGCAGGCTCGTCGTCCAGGTGACCCGCCGCCCGGCGGTCCGGACGACCATCTCGGCGCTCAGCGACGCCGACGCGGTCTCCAGCCGGATCCGGTCCGGGGCGCGCTCCCCCACGCGCCAGCCCGCCACGGTGTCCGGCGAGCGCCGCGGGTCCAGGCGGAAGCCGAGCAGGACGCGCCAGATGAGCACCTCCGCCGGGCTCGGGACGTCGCCGAACAGCGCCCGGGCCCACTCCTCGGCGCCCGCCTCCACGCCGGTGGCCAGGGTGCACCGATCGGCGTAGTCGACGGCGTCGAGGCAGCTCCCCGCCCGGTCGGCGGCGAGCGCGCCGCGGACCACTCCCGTGCTGGTGACCATGCCGGTCCTCCCTCTCGTATACGGTGCCGTACACGAGACGGTAGCGCTCGTATACGGCGGCGTACAGGAGGTCGGGTGGGCACGGTCCGGACACCGCGCGAGCGCTGGGTCGAGGAGGGCCTGCGGGCGCTGGCCGCCGGCGGGCCCGACGCCGTCCGCGTCGAGGTGCTGGCCAAGGCGATCGGGGTCACCAAGGGCGGCTTCTACGGCCACTTCGCCGACCGCGGGGCCCTGCTGACGGCGGTGCTCGACGCCTGGGAGCGCGAGGCCACTGACGACGTCCTCGCCCGCGTGGACCGCGAGGGCGGCGACCCGCGCGCCCGCGCCGTCCGGGCCGGCGCGCTCACCTTCTCCGGCGACCGCCTGCTGCCCGTCGACCTCGCCGTCCGCGACTGGGCCCGGCGCGACCCTGCTGTCGCCGAGCGGCTGCGGCGGGTCGACGGCCGGCGCATGGACCTGCTCCGCGAGGTGATCGGCGCGACCGTCAGCGACCCCGACGAGGTCGAGGCGCGCAGCCTGCTGGCCTTCTGCGTGGCGATCGGCGAGCACCTCCTGGCCGCCGACCACCGGGGGCGCAGCCGGGCCGAGGTGCTCCGGCGGGCGGCGGACCTCGTGCTCGGACCGCGGGGAGGGTGACCAGGGACACCCGACGGGTTGCGGAACCGAACCGTCTCGCCGCGACGGCGTCAGCGGCCTGGCCTACCCTCGGGTGGCTGATGGCTGCGGGAGGAGAGGCGTTGCCTCGAGACGCGGGCGGCGCCGGCGACGTCCTCCGGGACCTCCGCACGGCCACCGCCGTGGAGCACGAGCAGGTCGAGACGACCCTCGCGCTCATGGACCACGACCTGGACGCCGGCCGCCTGGTCGGTGTGCTGGCGCTGCTGCACGCCTTCTGGCGCGCCGCCGAGGAGGGGCTCGACGCGTGGGCCGCCGCCCACCCCGCCGACGCCGCGGCCCTGCAGTGGGACCGCCGCCGCCGCGCCGAGGTCTACGCCGCCGACCTCGCCGCGCTGGGCGCCGACCCCGCTGACGGCGACCGGCCCGAGCTGCCCGCCGTCCCCGACACCGACGCCGCGCTCGGCCGGATGTACGTGCTGGAGGGCTCGACGCTGGGCGGCACGTTCATCGACCGGCACCTGGCCTCGCTCCCCGGCCTCGCGGGCGGCCCCCGGCTGCGGGCGTTCAGCCCCTACGGCGAGGACACCGGCGCCATGTGGGCGGCCTTCCGCCGGTTCACCCGCGCGCACGTGGAGGACGGCGGCGACGCCGGCCGCGTCGTGGCCGCCGCCCGTTCGACCTTCGCCGTCCTCGCCGGCTGGTGCGCTCCCGCCGCCCGGCCGCAGGGGGCACCCGCGTGACCGACGTCGACGCCACCGCCGGGGCGGATACCGCCGGGGCCGACACCGCCGGGGCAGACGTCGCCTGGCTGGCCCCGGGCGAACCGGTCGACCTCGACAACTGCGCCCGCGAGCCCATCCACGTCCCGGGCAGCGTCCAGCCGCGCGGCGTCCTGCTGGCGGTCAGCGAGCCCGATCTCGTCGTCGTCCAGGCCTCGGAGAACCTCGCCGGGCTGACCGGGGTGGTCTGGTCCGACGCGCTCGGCCGGCCGCTCGCCGACGTCCTCGGCGTGGCGCCGAGCGACGCGATCGTCCGCTCGGCCAGCGCCTTCGGCGACCTGCGCGAGCGCAACCCGGTCGAGGTGACCCTCGACGTCGACGGCGACCCCGTCCCGGTCGACGCGATCCTGCACCGCGCCGTCCTCGGCGGCGCCCGCGACGGCCACGGCCAGCCGGTCGACGGCGAGCCGCCGCTCACCAACCTCGTGGTGGAGCTGGAGCACGCCCGCGGGCCGCGGCCGTTCTCCTTCCCGAACACCTACCAGGCGGTGCGCGGCACGGTCACCGAGCTCAACCGGGCGAGCAGCCTCCAGGACCTCTACGACATCACCGCCCGCGCCGTCCGGGCCCTCACCGGCTTCGACCGCGTGATGGTCTACCGCTACGACGCCGACTACAACGGCGAGGTCGTGGCCGAGGCGAAGGTCGAGGGCCTCAACTCCTTCCTCGGCCTGCACTACCCCGCCTCCGACATCCCGGCGCAGGCGCGGGCGCTGTACGAGAAGAACTGGCTGCGGCTGATCAGCGACGTCGACTACGAGCCGAGCCGCATCCAGCCGGTCGCGCACCCGGCCACCGGGCAGCCGCTGGACCTGACCTACTCGACGCTGCGCAGCGTCTCGCCCATCCACGTCGAGTACCTGCAGAACATGGGCGTGCGCGCCTCGATGTCGATCTCGCTGCTGCAGGACGACCGGCTGTGGGGGCTCATCGCCTGCCACCACTACGCCGGCCCCCACCAGCCGCCGTTCGCCACCCGCGCGGCCGCGGAGTTCCTCGGCTCGACGCTGTCGCTGCGGCTGGTCGACCGCACCGCCGAGGACGAGGTGCACCGGGCACTGCAGGTGCGCTCGACGATGGCGTGGCTGACCGCCGCCACCCTCGACGAGGACCGCCCGCTCGCCGACACGCTGCTGGGCGGCACGAGCCTGCTCGACGTCCTGCCCGCCGACGGCGTCACGGTCTGCCTGCAGGGCAGCAGCGGGACCAAGGGCGAGGCACTGCCCGGCGACGTCCTGGAGCGCGTCGTGTCCTGGGCGGCCGCGCGCGGCGAGGAGCTGGTCGCCACCGACGCGCTGCAGCAGGACGCCCCGCACCTCGGCGTCCCGCTCGACCTCGTCTGCGGCGTGCTCGTCCTGCCGCTGCCCGAGGGCCAGTACGTGCTGTGGCACCGCCGCGAGGCCGTACGGCACGTCGACTGGGGCGGCGACCCGCACAACAAGGCCCTCGCCGAGCGCGAGGGCGACGAGGTGCGGCTCAGCCCGCGCAAGAGCTTCGACCGCTGGCGGGAGACGGTGCGCGAGCGCTCGCAGCCGTGGACGCCGCAGGAGCGCGGAGAGGTCCTGCAGCTGCGCGGGCACCTGCTCGAGGCGCTCTACGCCCGCTCGCGCAGCATCGTCCGGGCCGCGGAGACGCTGCAGCGCAGCCTGCTGTCCGACCCGACGACCACCGACGGCCTCGAGGTCGCGGTGCGCTACGTGCCGGCCACCCGCGAGGCCCAGGTCGGGGGCGACTGGTACGACGTCTTCGGCCAGCCCGACGGCTCGACCATGCTCGTGATCGGCGACGTCGTCGGCCACGACGTGCAGGCCGCGGCGTGCATGGCGCAGCTGCGCGGGCTGCTGCGCGGCATCGCCTACGACAACGGCGACAGCCCGGCGCGGGTCCTCGGCCGGCTCGACGCCGCGATCGAGGGCCTCGACCTCCGGGCGATGGCCACCGTGCTGGTGGCCCGCCTCTCCCCGTCCGACGACGGCGGCGCGGCGACGCTGCGCTGGTCGAGCGCCGGGCACCTGCCCCCGGTGACCGCCGGCCCCGACGGCACCGCCGTCACGCTGACCGGCGGCCGGCCCGGGCTCCTGCTGGGCGTGAGCCCCGCGGCTCCCCGCGTCGACGCCGAGGTGCGGCTCGAGGCCGGCTCGACGCTGCTGCTCTACACCGACGGGCTCGTCGAGCGCCGCGACGAGGGCTTCGACGACGGCATCGACCGCCTCGGCGTGGCCCTCGCCGACCTGCGCGACGCCTCCGTCGAGGAGGTCAGCGACGCGGTGCTCGCCCGGCTCGTGCCGGAGGGCGCCGAGGACGACGTCGCGCTCGTGGCGGTCCGCCTCCGGAGCTGACGGGCCGGCCGGCGCGGGTCTCCCCGCACCGGCCGCCCGTCCCGGTCACGCCGGGTCGGAGAACCCGGCCTCCAGGCCGTCGCCCTGAGCGCCGCCGTCGGCCGGCAGCGGCGCCTCGTCCTCGGCCGCCCGCACCTCCGCGTCGTTGTCCTGCGGGGCGCGGTCGACGCCGCGCGCGAGCTCGGCGAGCAGGCGCTCCTCGTCGGGGCGCAGGTCGCCGGTGCCGAGGCGCTCGCCCGGCTGCCCGGCGTCGGAGCCGGAGGCCATGCCGCTGTCGGGCAGGTCGGGGTCGGTCACGGTCGCCCTCCGGTCAGCGCGGGAAGTTCGGCTCGAGCCGCGGCACGATCTGCATCTCCGGCACGTACGCCGCCGGGTGCATGGTGACCAGCGTGCGGACGGCGTCGGCCACCGCCGCGGGCGGCATCATCAGGTGCCCGGGGATGCCCCACTGCTCCATCATCGGGGTGTCCATGGCGGCCGGGATGACGCTCATGACCCGCGCCGGGAAGGGCCGCTCGCTGCCGTCCTCGGCCTTCACGGCCTTCTCCCGCAGCTCGCGCTGGATGCAGCGGGTGGCGTTGAGGAAGCCGGCCTTGGAGCCGTTGTAGGCGATCGCGCCGCTGCCCGACGTGATCGCCGACAGCGACACGATGTGCACGACGTCGGCGGTGCGGCCCTCGGGCAGGTGCTGCACCCGCTTCATGAACTCGCTGGTGAGGAAGACCGGCCCCTCGCAGTTGACCGCCATGACCCGGCGGTAGTCGTCGAGGTCGATGTCGGTGATGTAGCCCGGGCGGTCGATGCCGGCCACGTTGACCAGCAGGTCGAAGGCGTCCCCGTGCTGGTCGAAGAGCTGCGCGACGACCGCGCGGCGGGCCGCGTCGTCGGTCACGTCGAGCGTGACGACGTCGGCGCTGCCGCCGGCGTCGGTCACCAGGTCGCGGGTCCGCGCACTGCCGTCGGCGTCGATGTCGGCGACGACGACGTGCGCGCCGGCCTCGCCCAGCGACACGCACGTCGCCCGGCCCAGCCCGCTGGCCCCGCCGGTGACCAGCGCCACGCGGCCCTTGAGCTCCCCTGCCACCCGTTCCTCCGTTCCGGCCCGCGCGGGGCCGTGATCACGATCCGTCCCCGCCACTCTCGCCGAGGACCGCGCGCCCCGCAGGTCGGGACGCCTCCCGCGCGCGGACGGCGGGTCAGGCGGGGGCGGCCCAGGCGTCGGCGAGCGTGACGGTCACCAGCTGCCGGCTCTCGACCAGCGCGAGCATCTGGTCGAGCACCGCGGTGAGCGAGGGCTGGTTGGCGTGGCCGACGACGATCGCCCGGGCGGTGAACCACTGCTCGGCGGCGGCCATGAGCCCCTCGGCGGACACCACCCGGCCGTCGTCGAAGGTGCCGTTCCACATGACCGTCGTCGGGTGGCCGAGGTCGGCGGCGATGGCGTCGACGCGCTCGTCGTGCGAGCCGAAGGGCGGCCGCCAGAACGGGGTGGCGGTCACGCCGAGGGTGCGCCGCATGAAGTCCTGGTTGCGCCGCAGCTCCTCGGCGACCTCGGCGTCGGACACGGTGGTGAGGTCCGGGTGCGACCAGGTGTGGTTGCCGAAGGCGACCTTGCCGGACTCGATCAGCGGCCACAGGTCGCGGGCGTTGTCGCCCCACGTGCGGTAGCTGCCGTTGGGGAAGAAGGTCAGCCGGGTGCCGGTGTCGCGGCACAGGGCGACCAGCGCGGCGACCACCTCGCCGTTGCTGCCGTCGTCGATGGTCAGGGCCAGCTGCGGGCCGTCCCCCGGCAGCTCCTGCACCACGCCCGCCGGCGCGGGGGCCGCGACGATGCCGCCCGGGCCGGTCGGCGTCGCGGGCGCCGGCGTCCGGGCGGGCGCGGGGTCGGGTGCGGCCAGGTCGAGGCCGGCGGCGCCGCGCCCGACGGCGGCGCCGGTGAGCCCGGCGGCGAGGAGGTACAGGAAGCCCCGGCGGTCCACGCGGCGGACGCTAGGAGCACCCCGCGGCGCGTCCCGGGCAGCGACACAGCGGCGCTCGCGCGCCGGGCACGCTGCGTGGGGTTCCGGCTACGCCGCCGGGACCAGCCCGGCCTGCTCGATGAGGCGCGCCTGCTCCCGGCACCACGGCGACCACTCGTCGAACTGGGAGGCCTCCTGGCGACGGCGGAAGTCGGCCCACCCGAGCAGCTCCCACTCCCCCACCTCGCTCGGGTCGGGGTCGGGCGTGCCGGTGAAGCGGCCGAGGTAGACGGGGCAGACCTCGTTCTCCACGACGCCGCGGAACTCCGCGCGGTAGCGGTACCCGGGCAGCGCCGGGCGCAGGTCGGCCACCTGCAGGCCCAGCTCCTGCGCGGCGCGGCGGGCGATCGCGGCGGCGTCGTCCTCACCGGGCCCGGGGTGGCCGCAGACGGTGTTGGTCCACATGCCGGGGAAGGTCTGCTTGTCCTCGGCGCGGCGGGTGACCAGCAGCCGGCCGTCGTCGGCGAACAGGTAGGCCGAGAACGCGCGGTGCAGCGGCGTCTCCCCGTGGTGCACCAGCGGCTTGGGCATGGTGCCGATCGGCGCCCCGTCGTCGTCGACCAGCACGATCAGCTCCGCCGCGGTCACCGTCACGCCGCCCATCCTCCCCGACGCCGGGGGTTCCGCCACAGGCCCTCCGGGCACCGGGGGGACATGGACCGGTTCCGCAACGACGGCCTGACCTTCGACGTCCGCGACGGCGGCCCGCCCGACGGCGAGCCGGTCGTCCTGCTGCACGGCTTCCCGCAGGACTCCTCCGCCTTCGACCGGATGGCGCCGCTGCTGCACGGCGCGGGGCTGCGCACCCTCGCCCCCGACCAGCGCGGCTACAGCCCCGGCGCCCGCCCCTCCGGCCGCTCGCCCTACCGGCTGCGCGCGGTGGCCGGCGACGTCGTCGCGCTGCTCGACGCGGCCGGGATCGAGCGGGCGCACGTCGTCGGGCACGACTGGGGCGGCGCGGTCGCGTGGGCGCTCGGCGCCTGGCACCCCGGCCGCGTCCGCACGGTGACGTCGCTGTCCACCCCGCACCCGGGCGCCGTCACCAAGGCCCTGCTCACCAGCGACCAGTGCCTGCGCTCGTCCTACATGGCCGCCTTCCAGCTGCCGGTGCTGCCCGAGCGGCTGCTGCTGGCCCGCGACGGCGCGGCGCTGCGCGGCGTCCTGGAGAACGGCGGCCTGCCGCCGGACGCCGTCGACCGCTACGTCGACCGGATGCGCGAGCCGGGCGCCCTGCCGGCCGCGCTGGCCTGGTACCGCGCGGTGCCGCTGGCCGCCCGCGACGCCGTCGGCCGGGTGGGCGTGCCGGTGCTCCACGTGTGGAGCACCGGCGATCCCTTCCTCGGCCGCACCGCCACCGAGCGCACCCGCGAGTTCGTCACCGGTCCCTACCGGCTCGAGGTGCTCGAGGGCGTGCCGCACTGGATCCCCGAGCTGGCCGCCGAGCGCGCCGCCGAGCTCGTGGTGGCGCACACCCGCGCAGCCGCCTGAGCGCTCAGGCGGGCGGCCCGTCGGCCAGGGGCAGTCGCACCACGAACCGCGTCTCCCCCGGCCGCGACCGCACCTTGAGCACGCCGCCGTGCCGGGTGGTGACGATCCGCCAGGCGACGTCGAGGCCGAGCCCGGTGCCCTGCCCCACCGGCTTGGTGGTGAAGAACGGCTCGAACACCCGCCGCCGCAGCTCCTCGGGGATGCCCGGCCCGGTGTCGGCGACCTCCACGACGGCGGACTCCCCGTCCAGCGCGGTGCGCAGCGTCAGCGTGCCCTCCCCCGCCATCGCGTCGAGCGCGTTGTCGATGAGGTTGGTCCACACCTGGTTGAGCTCGGCGGCGAAGGCGGGGACCGGCGGCAGCGACCGGTCGTACTCCTTGACCACCCGGATGCCCGGGCCGGTCTTCGCGCTGAGCATCACCAGCGTCGCGTCGAGCCCCTCGTGCAGGTCGGTGGGCTGGTGCGGGGTGCGGTCCAGCTGCGAGTACTGCTTGGCCGCGCCGACCAGGTGGGTGATCCGGGCGGTGCTGTCGACGATCTCGGCCAGCAGGAGCTCCGTCTCCACCGTGTAGGCGAGCCACCGCAGCGCGGGCTCGAGGAAGTCCTCGTCGACGGCGCCGGCCACCTGGTCGAGCTCCGCGGGGCCGAGCCCGGCCGGCACGAACACCGACGCGAGCTCCCAGGGCCGGGCGACGTCGTGGTCGTCGAGCCAGTCCGACAGCTCGTCCTCGCGGTCGGAGCGCTGCAGCGCGGTGAGCTCCACGGCTCCGTCGATCCCGGCGACGAAGCGCTCCTGCAGCTCGGTCAGCCGCCGGAGCTGCTCGCCGTCGAAGCGGCCGTCGGCCAGCAGCGCGAGCTTGTGCCGCATGCCGGCCACCCGCTCGCGCAGCGAGGCGGTGGCCCGCGACGCCGCGGCCGCCGGGTTGTTGAGCTCGTGGGTGAGCCCGGCGGTCAGCTTGCCCAGCGCCAGCAGCCGCTCCCGCTGCGCCACGAGCTCCTCGGTGTTGCGGCTCCCGAGGAACAGGCCCTGCAGCAGGTGCACCGCCATGGGGAACCAGCGGCGGAACACGGCGGCGAACTCGCCGGCCGGCAGGGCCAGGAACGTGCAGTCGGTGACCGCGCGCACCGACGACGGGTAGACCTGCGACACCTGGTCGCCGAGGTAGAACTGCACCGCGCCGGCGTAGACGCCGCGGTGGTCGGTGCGCGCGGTCTCCACCTCGTCGCGGCCCACCCGCCGCGTCATCCGCAGCGTCCCGGACAGCAGCACGTAGAAGCACTCGGCCGGCTCGCCCTCGGTGCAGACGTCGCTGCCGGCGGCCACGTCGACGACGTCGCCGGTCGAGGCCACCCAGGCCAGCTGCTCGGCGTCGAGGTCGCCGAAGAGGAACAGCTCGCGCAGCTCGTCGGGCGCGAGGCGGGTCGGCGCGCTCACCGCTCCTCCAGGTACCGGTGCACCAGCGTGACGGCCATGGCGCCCTCGCCCACGGCGGAGGCGACCCGCTTCACCGACTGGGCGCGCACGTCGCCGGCGACGAACACCCCGGGCAGGCCGGACTCGAGGAAGTACGGGTCGCGCTGCAGCCGCCAGCCCGGTGGCCGCTCGCCGTCGACGAGCAGCTCGGGACCGGTGAGCACGAAGCCGTGGTCGTCGCGGTCGAGGACGCCGTCGAGCCAGTCGGTGCGCGGCTCGGCGCCGATGAAGACGAACAGGTGCGACGTCTTCGCGGTGTGCACCCCGCCGTCGGGGCCGGCGAGGTCGATCTCCTCCAGGTGGTCCCCGCCGCGCACGGCGGTGACGGTGGTGCCGGTGCGGACGACGACGTTGGGCAGGTCGGCGAGCTGCTGGATGAGGTAGTGCGACATCGACGCCTCCAGCGACGGGCCGCGGACGAGCAGGGTGACGCAGCGGGCGTGGCGGGAGAAGAACACCGCCGACTGGCCCGCCGAGTTGGCCCCGCCGACGACGAAGACGTCCTGGTCGGCGCAGGCCTCGGCCTCGGTGAGCGCCGAGCCGTAGTAGACGCCGCGGCCGGTGAAGGAGTCGGCGCCGGCGGCCGGCAGCGTCCGGTAGGAGACGCCGGTGGCGAGGACGACGGCGTGCGCGGCGATGCTGCCGCCGTCGGCGAAGTGCACCACCCGGGCCGGGCCGCGGGCCTCCAGCGCGGTGACCTTGCGGGCGGTGAGCACCTCGGCGCCGAACTTGGCCGCCTGCCGCCGGGCGCGGTCGGCGAGCTGCCCGCCGGAGACGCCGTCGGGGAAGCCCAGGTAGTTCTCGATGCGGCTGCTCTGCCCGGCCTGCCCGCCGGTGGCCTGGCGCTCGACGAGCACCGTGCGCAGCCCCTCGGAGGCGCCGTAGACCGCGGCGCCGAGCCCGGCCGGGCCGCCGCCGACGACGACGAGGTCGAAGAAGTCGGTGCTCGGCTCGACGGTCAGCCCGACCGCGGCGGCGAGCTCGGCCTCGGTGGGCGCCAGCAGCGCGTCCCCGCCCGGCGGCACGACGAGCGGCACGTCCTCCGGCGCGGCCCCGGCCGCGGCGAGCAGCCGCCGCCCCTCGGGCTCCTCGACGCTGTACCAGTGGTAGGGCACCGCGTTGCGGGCCAGGAAGTCCCGCGCGGCGAACGACGGCGCCGACCAGTGGTGGCCCACCAGCTTGACGTCCTCGACGGCGACGTCGGGGCTGGCCGCCCAGGTCTCGACCATCGCGTCGACGACCGGGTAGAGCTTCTCCTCCGGCGGCTCCCACGGCTTGAGCAGGTAGTGGTCGACGTCGACGACGTTGATCGCCTGGATGGCGGCGTCGGTGTCGGCGTAGGCGGTGAGCAGCGCCCGCCGCGCGCGGGGGAACAGGTCCATCGCCTGCTCGAGGAACTCGATGCCGTCCATGCCCGGCATCCGGTAGTCGGCGAGCACGGCGGCCACCCGGTCGCCGCGCAGCTTGAGCTCGCGCAGCGCGTCGAGCGCCTCCTCGCCGGAGGACGCGCGCACCACGCGGAACCGCTCGCCGTAGTGGCGGCGCAGGTCGCGGGCGACGGCGCGCGAGACGCCGGGGTCGTCGTCGACGGTGAGCAGGACGGGGCGGGCCCGGGCGCCGGGCGCGGGGGACTCGGGGGGCGTGGTCACGACTCCTCCAGGGGAACGGGGTGGGGGCCGGCGGCCGCGCCGCCGCCGGCCGGGATCCGGGGGTGGACCTGCGGCCCGTCGACGCCGCAGTGCAGGCACTCCTCGACCGGCAGGCGGCCGCCGGCGGGGCGCTCGGGCGGCCGGCGGACCGCCGCCGCGGCCACCAGCGCCCCGGCGACGAGCAGCCCCGCGCAGATGAGCAGGGCGGTGCGGAAGCCCGCCGCGAACGCGTCCGGGTCGGTGTAGTCGTCGCCGATGCCGGCGACGACCGGCACCACGGCGACGGCGAGCAACCCGGCGGCGCGGGCGACGGCGTTGTTCACGCCGGAGGCGACGCCGGCGTAGCGGTCCTCGGCGGCGTCGAGGACGGTCGCGGTGAGCGGCGCGACCAGCAGGGTCAGGCCGGCACCGAAGAGGACCGTGCCGGGCAGCACGTCGCCGACCCAGGAGGCGTCCTCACCGACCCGCAGCAGGAGCAGCAGGCCGGCCGCGGCGACCAGCGGCCCCGCGGTGAGCAGCGGCCGGGCGCCGATCCGCTGCGCGAGCGCGCCGACCCGGGCGGAGAACAGCAGCATCAGCGCGGTGACCGGCAGCAACGCCGTCCCGGCGACCAGCGGGCTGAACCCGGCGACCACCTGCAGGTGCAGCACCAGCAGCACGAAGACGACCCCGAGCGCGGCGTAGACCAGCAGCGTGACGACGTTGGTCGCGGTGAACACCCGGCTGCGGAAGAGCACCGGCGGCACCAGCGGGTGCCGCGACCGGCGCTGGACGACCGCGAAGGCGGCGAGCGCGAGGACGCCCGCGGCGATCCACGCGAGCGCGCCGGGCCCGCCGCCGTCGGCCGTCGTCAGCCCGTAGGTGAGCCCGCCCAGGCCGGCGACGACGAGCGCCGTCCCGGTCCAGTCCAGGCCGGGTGCGGCGGCCGGGTCGCGCGTCTCGGGGACGTGCTTGGCCGCCACCGCGACGATGAGCACCGCCACCGGCAGGTTGACCAGGAAGACCGCCCGCCAGCTCCACTCGACCAGCCACCCGCCGAGGAACGGCCCGACGGCGCCGGCCACCCCGCCCAGGCCCGACCACGCGCCGACGGCCGCCGCGCGGTCCTCGGGGGCGAAGGACGCCGAGATGATGGCCAGGCTGCCCGGGGTCAGCAGCGCTCCCCCGACGCCCTGCAGCGCGCGGGCGACCACGAGCGTGCCGACGTCGGGTGCCAGGCCGCACAGCAGCGACGCCGCAGCGAACCAGACCACACCGACGACGAACACGCGCCGCCGGCCGAGCCGGTCGCTGAGCGAGCCGCCGAGCAGGATCAGCGAGGCGAGGGTGAGCGTGTAGGCGTTGACCGTCCACTGCAGGCCGGTGAACGAGGCGTCCAGGTCGGCGCCGATGCGCTCGAGCGCGACGTTGACGACGGTGCCGTCGAGCATCGCCAGGCTCGACCCCAGCACGGTGGTGAGGAGGACCCAGCGCCCCTGGGGAGTGCCCATCCGCAGTCCGCGGTCCGGCTGCGGCCGGGACGTCACGCACGGAGCCTTCCCCGCGGCACCGGGGCTGTCAACGAGCCCGGTCCCGCATGGGCGGCGGGCGCCCGGGGCACCCCCGGGGTCCTGACCGACCGAGCCGAGGAGGCCTCGATGTCCACCGCCACCACCCCCCGCCGCCGCTGGCGCGTCGCCCTGGCCGGCGTCGCCGTCGCCGCCGCGTCGTTCACGACCGCCGCGTGCGGGTCCGACGTCGTCGACGACGACGTGCAGCAGAACGTGGAGGAGGGCGTCGACGACGCCGAGCAGGAGGTCGAGGACGCGACCGACGGCGAGGACTCCGACGGCTGACCCGGCCGGGTGCAGAGAAGTCTTTGCAAAGGGTTCTCTGCACCCGTAGCCTCGGCGCGTGCCCGACCTGCCCCCCGAGGACACCGTCGACGTCAGCGACCCGCGCACCCTGCGGGCACTGGCCCACCCCCTGCGCACGGGCCTGCTCGCCCTGCTGCGCTCCGAGGGCCCCTCCACCGCGTCGCGGCTCGGCCAGCGGCTGGGCGAGAGCAGCGGGACGACGAGCTACCACCTGCGCCAGCTCGCCGGCTTCGGGCTGGTCGAGGAGGTGCCCGGTGAGGGCACCGCGCGGGAGCGCTGGTGGCGCGCCCGCCACCGCAGCACCCGCTGGCGCACCGAGGACCTCGTCGACCGGCCCGGCGGCCGGGAGGTCCTCGAGGAGCTCACCCACCAGCTGCTCGGCCGCCAGCGGCGGATGCTGGCCGCGCACGCCGAGCAGCGCGAGGAGCTCGAGCCGGCCTGGCGCGACGCGGTCTCGCTCAACGACTGGGCGCTGCGCCTCTCCCCCGAGGCCGCCGCCGAGCTGACCGAGGAGCTCAACGGCGTCCTGGAGCGCTGGCGGGCGACCCGCGAGGAGCCCGGCCGGCCGCTCGTGCACGTGCTGGTCGACCTCTTCCCGCTGTCCGAGGACCCGGGATGAGCGCGTCGCTGACGGTCCGCGCGGCCGGCCGGCGGTTCGTCGGGCTCACCGCGCTGCGCTGGCTGCCGGTGGGGCTGAGCGCGCCGGTCACCGTGCTGCTGGCCGCCTCGCGCGGGTTGTCGCCGGCCGACGTCGGCGTCGTGATCGCCGTGTACTCCGTCGTCGTCCTGGTGCTGGAGCTGCCGACCGGCGGCCTCGCCGACTCCCTCGGCACCCGGCCGGTGCTGGTCGCCTCCGCCGTGTTCAGCACCGCCGGCCTGGTCGCCCTCGGGTTCGCGGACAGCGTGGCCGCGTTCGCGGTCGCCGAGGCGCTGCGCGGTGTCGGGCGGGCGCTGGACTCCGGCCCGCTGGAGGCCTGGTACGTCGACACGGTCCGCGCCGCCGACCCGGACGCCGACGTCGCGCCGGGCCTGTCCCGCGCCGGCGCGGCCGACGGCGCGGGCCTGTGCCTGGGCGCCGTCGTCGGGGGCCTGCTGCCGCTGCTGTCCGGCCGGGCCGGCGACGACGCCCTCGTCCTGCCGGTGCTCGCCGCGGCGGTGCTGACGGCGGTGTCCGCGGTCGCGGTCGCGCTGCTCGTCGTCGACCCGCCCGGCGCCCCGCGCCGGCGCCTGGCGGACGCGGGGGCCGGCGTGCGGGCCGTGCCCGCCGTCGTCCGGGACACCGCCCGGCTGGTCGCCCGCGACCGGCTGTTGCGGCGGGTGCTCGCGGTCTCGCTGCTGGTCGGCGCGGTGCTGTCCACGCTGGAGCTGCTCGGCCCGCTGTACGCGGCGGAGCTGACCGGCAGCGGCGCGTCCGGGGCGACGCTGTTCGGCGTCGTCATGGCGGTGTCGTTCGCGGCGGCCGGGCTCGGGGCGCTCCTCGCGCCGGCCGCGCGCCGGCTGGCCCGGGGCTCCGGTCCCGTGGCCGCGGCCGGGCTGGCCGCGGTGGGGGCGCTCGCGATCGCGGCGGTGCCCCTGGCCGGCCCGGTCGCCCTGACCGCCCTGTTCGCCGTGTTCTACGTGGGCAACGCCGCCGCCTGGCCGCTGTGGAAGTCGGTGCTGCACGGGCGCGTGGGCGCGGGGCGGCGGGCCACGGCGCTGTCGGCGTCGTCGTTCGCGCTGCAGATCGGGGCGCTCGGCGGCTCCCTCGGCCTGGCCCGGCTGGCCGACGCCGCGGGGCTGTCCGCCGGCTTCCTCGGCGCCGCCGTCGCCGCGCTGCTCACCGGGCTCGTATCCCTGGGGCTGCGGTCCCGGTCACCGGTTGCCGCGTCGCGCACCGGGTAGCGGCGGGTCATGGCTGAGCTCCCCCAGGCACACCTCTCGGGCCTGCGCGTCGCGGTCACCGGCGCCAGCGGCAACGTCGGCACCGCGCTGCTGCGCCGGCTGACCGCACCGGGCAGCGGGGTGGCGGAGGTCCGCGGCCTGGCCCGCCGGCAACCGCCGGACACCGAGCCGTACTCGTCGGTGACCTGGTACCACGCCGACCTGGGCGAGACCGCGAGCGAGCAGGCGCTCACCAACCTGCTCGAGGACGTCGACGCCGTCGTGCACCTCGCGTGGGCGCTGCAGCCCGGGCGGAAGAGCGACGAGCTGCACAAGGCGAACGTCGACGGCACCCGGCGGGTGATGCGGTCCGCCGTCGCGGCGGGGGTGCAGCACGTCGTGCACATGTCGTCGCTGGGCGCGTACGCCGCGGGCGGGGGCGCCCGGCCGGTGACCGAGGACTGGCCGGTCACCGGCATCCCGTCGTCGCAGTACAGCCGGCAGAAGTCCGAGGCGGAGCGCGTGGTGCGCGAGGTGGTGGGCCGCAGGCAGGACGTCACGCTCACCGTCGTCCGCCCCACCCTCGTGCTGCAGCCGGAGGCGGCCAGCGAGATCGGCCGCTACTTCCTCGGCCCGCTGCTGTTCGGCGCCGCGCGCCTGGTTCCCGCGCAGGTGGCGTCGGTGCTGCCGCTCCCCCTGCCGTCGCTGCGGGTGGGGCTCGTGCACGCCGACGACGTCGCCGACGCGATCACCCGCATGCTCGACCGGCGCGCACCCGGCCCGTTCAACCTCTCCGCCGACCCGGCGCTCGACGCCGACGGCCTGGCCCGTGCGCTCGGGACCACGCGGATCCCCGTGCCGGCCGCGGTGCTGCGCGCCGGGCTGACCGCGGCCTTCCGCGCGCACCTGACGCCCACGGAGCCGGGCTGGCTCGACCTCGGCCTGCGGTCGCCGGTGCTGGAGACCGCGCGCGCCCGCACGCAGCTGGGCTGGCAGCCGGCCCACCGCGGTGACGACGTGCTGCGCCAGTTCGTCGCCGCGCTCGCCCGGGGCGACGGCGGCCCCGGACCGCTGCTGAGCGCCTCCGGCGGCCGCGAGCACGACCCGGCCGGAGACCCGCGCAACGTGCCGAACCGCCGCCCCGACTGAGGCGTCGGCGCGCCGCTGACCAGCGGTTCTCTCCTGTCCACAGGGGTTGTTCGCGTCTCCGTTCGAACGTATGATCGAAGGCGTGACGACGGTCCTGCCCGCTCCCGCCGGGACGCCTGCCGTGGGGCGGGCGTCCGGGCCGCTGGGGCTGGCGCAGGCGTGTGATCGGGAGGTGTCGCGGCAGTCGGCGCTGCGGTACCGGGCGGTGGCGGCGTTCGCGCTGTCCCGTCCTGCGTCGGTGGACCGGCCGCAGGGCACGCGGGGTGCGATGTCGGCCGACCGGTGGGCTGTGCGACCGGAGCTGCTGCGGTCGGTGAGCGAGTGGGCCACCCAGGAGCTGTCGATCGCCCTGTCGCTCACCTCTCACGCCGCCGAGTCCCTCTTGACCACCTCCCTGACGCTCGTGCACCGGCTCCCGGCCACCCTCGACGCGCTCGAGGCCGGCGCCGTCCACGCCGGGCACGTCACCGCGCTGCTCGACCACGTCGCACCGATCGCAGACGACACGGTGCGCGCCGCGCTGGAGCGGGACCTCCTGGCCTGGGCCACCCGCCGGGGGACGGTGTGCACCCCGGCGCAGCTGCGGGACAAAGCCCGCCGGGAGGTGCTCAAGCGCAAGGCCCGGTCGGCCGCCGAGGACCTGGCGCGGGCCATCACGCGGCGCGGCCTCTCGTACCGACCGGACTCCTGCGACGGCATGGCGGTCGTCTCCGCACTGCTCACCACTCCCGAAGCCGCGGCGCTGATGGCCGCGCTGGGCGCCTACGCCGATGCGCTGCTCGACGACGGGCGCACCCGCGGCCAGAAGATGGCCGACGCCCTGCTGGACCTGGTGCTGCGGCCCGGGGCGAACGGGCTGTCGCCGGTGCAGGTGGTGCTCACCGTGGTCGCTCCGGTCGGTGCGCTGCTGGGCGGTGACCAGCCGTGCGAGATCGACGGGCAGGTCGTCCCCGCCGAGGTCGTCCGCGCCCTGCTCGCCGCCCTCACCGGCGCGCGCACCACCCCCTCCGAGGACACCGCGGCCGAGGACACCGCGGCCGAGGACACCACGGCCGAGGACACCACGGCCGAGGACACCACGGCCGAAGACACCACGGCCGAGCGCACCGCGGCCTCCGGCACGGCCGAGGGCGTCAGCCTGGTCAAGGGCGAGGACCCGCTGCGCGGCCTGAGCGACGCCGCCATCGCCCAGCACATCGCCGAACTGGAGGCCGACGCCGCCTGGTGGGCGGAGATCGAACGCCGGGTCGCCACCGGCGAGCTGTACGCCGACCTCGACCCCGCCCACGACGACGAACCCTGGCCACCACCCGGCTGGGCGCCACCCCGGGACGACCCCGATCCCGACGACCGGGCCGACCACTCCGAGGACCGGGCCGACCACGACCCAGACCCGCCGCCCGACAACGCCGGCCCACCCGAGCCCGACAGCTGGTGGGCGCGCGCCGACGCTGCGGTGGACGACGCCGGCGCCGCCCTGCTCGACGCCGAGCAGGCGGTCGGGCGTGCCCGGCGCCTGGTGGCCACCGCCGAGCGCGCCGACACCGCCGACGAGACCTCCTGGGCCGCCAGTCCCGCCGGGCGGGTCACCGCCGCACCGGACGCCCTGAGCGCCCTGGCCGCGGCCACCGACGACGCCCGCCTCGACCTCGCCGACCTGCTCGACCGCACCGCCGGCGGCGGCCTGGCCGACCGGCCCCGCATCGCGGTCACCGACGCCCTCACCGGCGCCCTGCTCACCCTCACCGACCTACCGGAGCTGCGCCGCGCCGCCCGCGCCGGCACCGGACTCGCCGCACCCAGGGGAACCGACGGCTACCGCCCGGGTGCCGCCCTCGACCGGCACGTCCGCGCCCGCGACCGCCGCTGCCGCTTCCCCGGCTGCCGCCGACCCGTGCCCAAGCGGGGCGAACTCGACCACGGCACCCCCTGGCCGCTCGGCGCGACCGCCGCCGGCAACCTCACCGGCTTCTGCACCGGCCACCACCGCGGCAAGCACCAGGCCCCCGGCTGGACCCACACGCTGCAGCCCGACGGCACCCTCACCGTCACCACCCCGAGCGGACTCACGGCGAGCACGGAGCCGCCCCCGTACTGACGGCGACGGGGAACCGTCAGCTCCGGCTGGTCCAGGCGCCCACCGACCGGCCGGTGGCGGCGAAGACGTCCGCGGCCTGCTCGGCGCGCAGCGCCACGAACAGGCCCTCCGCCTCCGCGAGCACCACCTCGGGACTGTCCTCGGCCACCAGCCGGGCGTGCGCCGTGGTCCGCCGGCCGACGGTCTCGCCCATCTCCGCGCTGAGCAGCAGCGGGACGCCCAGGTGCACCGGCCGCCGGTAGCGGACGGTCAGCGTGGCCGTCAGCCCGCCCCGCCCGGCCGCGCGCAGGGCGCGGGCGAGCACGTGGTCGAGCAGCGTGGCCACCACCCCGCCGTGCACCAGCCCGGGCGGCCCCTCGTGCGGCTTGCCCACGGTGACCCGGCCGGTCGCCCGCCCGTCCGGGCTGTCGGTGGCCACCAGCGGCGGCGCCACCGGGCTGCCCGGCCCGTACACCGGGCTGTACCAGCGCTCCCCCGTCTCCGGGTCGTCGACGCGGGCGATGTCGTACAGGCCGCGCCCCGCGGTGCGCAGCCGCGCGGCCAGCTCCCGCGCGGCCACCGCCGCGGCCTCGAGCTCGGCGTCGGGCACCTCGGTCCGTACGGCGGCGTCGACCAGCTCGCGCAGCGCGTCACCCAGCTCGCCGACCGCCGCCCGCCGGGCGGCGCGCCCCTCCGGCGTGAGCGGCTCAGCCACGCGGCATGCCGGCCGCGCGCAGCAGCCCGCTGCCGACGATCACCCGCTGCACCTCGCTGGTGCCCTCGTAGAGCCGGTAGAGGCGGGCGTCGCGGTAGAAGCGCTCCACCGGCGTCGTGCGCAGGTAGCCCAGCCCGCCGTGCACCTGGACGGCGCGGTCGGTGGCCCGGCCGACCATCTCGCTGCACCACAGCTTCGCCGACGACGGCCCGATCGAGGTGTCCTCACCGGAGTCGTACCGCGCGGCCACCTCGCGCACCATCGCCCGGCCGGCCACCGTCTCCGCGTGCATGTCCGCGATCAGCGCCTGCACCAGCTGGAACCGGCCGATCGGGGCACCGCCCTGCTTCGCCGTCGCGGCGTAGGCCACCGACTCGTCGAGCACCCGCTGCGCCATCCCCACGCACAGCGCCGCGATGTGCAACCGCCCGCGGGAGAGCACGGTGAGCGCCTTCGAGTAGCCGCGCCCCTCCTCGCCGACCAGCGCGTCGGCCGGCACGTGCACGTCGTCGAAGAACACCTCGGAGGTCCACGCCCCCGACTGGCCCATCTTCACGTCCTTGGGCCCGAGCGTGACGCCGGACGCCTTCGCGTCGACGACGAAGCTGGAGATCCCCCGGCCGCCCTTCTCCTCCGGGTCGGTCCGGGCGAAGACGACGAACAGGTCGGCCAGCGGCGCGTTGGTGATGTAGCGCTTGGCCCCGTTGACCACCCACCCGTCCCCGTCGCGGCGGGCGGCGGTGCGCAGGCCGGCCGGGTCCGAGCCCGCCTCGGCCTCGGTGAGCGCGAACGAGCCGATCAGCTCACCGGCCGCCAACCGGGGCAGGTAGGCCTTCTTCTGCTCCTCGCTGCCGAAGCGCGCGATCACCTGCCCGGCGATGCCGTTGTTGGTGCCGAACAGGGAGCGGAACGCCGGCGTCGTGTAGCCGAACTCGAACGCGAGCTCCACGTCCTCGCTCATCGAGACGCCGAGCCCGCCGTACTCCTCGGGCAGCGCGTAGCCGAACAGGCCCATGTCGGCGGCGGCGCCGCGCAGCTCCTCGGGGATGCGGTCGTGGAGGTCGATCTCCTCCTCGCGGGGGACCACCACCTCCCGCACGAGCTGGCGCACCGCGTCCCTGATCTGCGTGAAGTCCTCGGCGTCCACGCCCCCATGGTGCCGTCCGGAGGCCTTGCGGACGACCGGGGAGGACGTGGGAGATGTAACACGGACGCCGGATGTTCCCCGAGCCCGAGGCCAGGACGTTCAGCTACCGACCGAGCACTCCCCGTTGTGAGCTGCGGCTGCGCGCACTACGTTCGTCCCCGGTGCCCGAACCCAGCGGCGCCCGCAGTCCCCCGGAGTCCCCGTGCACCTCTCCGTCGCACTCGTTCCTGCTCCCGCCCAGGTGGTCGTCCGCCTCACCGGAGACGCCGGGCGGTCGACCCTCGACCGCCTGGTCGCCGCCCTGACCGACGCCGCCGGCCGCGGCACCGGCAGCGTCGTCGTCGACGTCGCCGGCGCCCGCTTCGGCGACGGCACCGGCCTGCAGGCGCTGGCCCGCTTCAGCGACACCCTCGCCGCGGCCGGCCGCCGCCTCCGGGTGGTGGGCGCGCCCGCGGCGGTCCGCCGCCAGGTCGCCGACGCCGGGCTCGGCGCGCGGCTCGAGCTCGACGGCCCGCTCAGCGGGCAGGACCCCGTGCCCCCGCGGCCGGACCGCCGGGTGCCGGCGCAGCGCCGGCACCCGGAGCCCAACCCCCTGCACGGGCGCGAGGCGCCCCTGCCCCCGACCGTCCCGTTCGTCCTCGACCGGCGGCGCTGAGCCCCCGGCCAGGACGTCTCAGGCCAGGGCGTCCAGGCGCGCCATGTCCTCGTCGGAGAGCGAGAGACCGGCGGCGCCCATGTTCTCCGTCAGGTGGTCGACCGACTTGGTGCCCGGGATGGGCAGCACCACCGGCGACTTCTGCAGCAGCCAGGCCAGCGCCACCTGCGCAGGGGTGGCGTCCAGCTCGCGGGCGATGTCGGCCACCGGGCTGTGCGGCGCGGCGAGGTCGCCGGTCGCGATCGGGAACCACGGGATGAACGCGATGCCGTTCTCCGTGGCGTAGTCGAGGACGTCCTGCGACTGCCGGTTCGTGAGGTTGTAGAGGTTCTGGACGCTGACGACGTCGACGATGTCGCGGGCGTCGCGCAGCTGGTCCACCGAGACCTCGGAGACGCCGATGTGGCGGACCTTGCCCTCCTCCTGCAGCTCCTTGAAGGCACCGAGCTGGTCGCCCAGGGGCACCTGGGTGTCGATGCGGTGCAGCTGGATGAGGTCGATGCGCTCCACCCGCAGGTGCCGCAGGGAGAGCTCCACCTGCTGCTTGAGGTAGGCCGGGCGCCCGACCGGCGTCCAGATGCCGGGGCCCTGACGGGTCAGGCCGGCCTTGGTCGCGATGACCAGGCCCTCCGGATAGGGGTGCAGCGCCTCGGCGATGACCTGCTCGCTGACGAAGGGCCCGTAGGAGTCGGCGGTGTCGATGAGGTCGACGCCCTGCTCGACGGCGGCGCGCACGACGCGCAGCGCGCCGTCCCGGTCGGCCGGCTCGCCCCAGACGCCCGGGCCGGGCAGCTGCATGGCGCCGTAGCCGAGACGGTGGACGGTCAGGTCGCCGCCGAGGGCGAAGGTGTCGCTGAGCTGAGCAGTGGTCATGCCCGGTGCCAGCACACCAGCCCGCGCAGGTGTTCCCCGGGGCGTGTTCGATGGGCGGCGTGGGCGAGATCCTGGTGCTGCGGCACGGCGCGACCGAGTGGAGCAAGAGCGGCCAGCACACCGGCGTGACCGACCTGCCGCTGCTGCCCGAGGGCGAGGAGCGGGCCCGCTCGCTGGCCCCGGCGCTGGCGCGCCGCACGATCGTCGAGGTGTGGACCAGCCCGCGGCAGCGGGCCCGGCGCACCGCGGAGCTGGCCGGGCTGACCGCCACCGGCGTCGACGACGACCTCGTCGAGCTCGACTACGGCGGCTACGAGGGCCGCACCACCGCCGAGATCAGCGAGGGGCTCGGCCGCGAGTGGTCGGTCTGGCGCGACCCGGTCGTCGCGGGCGACACCCCCGGCGAGACCCTCGAGCAGGTCGGCGAGCGGGTGGACCGCGTGCTCGCCCGCGCCCGCGCGCGCCTCGACGACGGCGACGTCGCCCTGGTCGCGCACGGCCACGTGCTGCGCGTGCTCACCGCGCGCTGGCTGGGCCTCGAGCCCGCCGCCGGCGCCCTGTTCGCCCTCCCCGCCGGCGCCTACGGCGTCCTCGGCCACGAGCACGCGCGGCCGGTGCTCACGGGGTGGGGACTGGGCTGACCTCCCCGGCCGGCACCGGCGCGGCGGGCCGGCCGAACAGCCAGCCCTGACCCAGGTCGGCACCCAGCGCCGCGACCTCCTCGGCTGCCTGCTCGGTCTCCACGCCCTCGGCCACCACCACGGCGCCCAGCGCGTGGGCGTGCGCCGCGACCGTGCGCACGACGGCGCGGGCGCCGTCGTCGGGCAGCGCCGACACCAGCGCCCGGCCGAGCTTGACCACCTCGGGCCGGACGACGTCGAGCAGCGAGGCGCTCGACCAGCCGGCGGCGACCTCGTCGAGGGCCACCCGCCAGCCGCGCTCCCGGAAGGCCTCGAGGACGGCGAGCAGGTGGCCGCGGTCGGCGACGGCGGCCCGCTCCCCCACCTCGAGCACGAGCTGCCCGGGAGCGATCCCCGCGGCCTCGAGCGCCTCGACGGTGCTGGCGAGGTCGGCGCCGGGCTGGAGCACCGACGTCGGCTGGGTGTTGACGAACAGGTCGGCGCCGCCGAGCCACCCCGCCGCGCCCGCGATCGCGCACTCGCGGCCCACCCGGTCCAGCCGCGGCAGCCAGCCGGCGGAGTCGGCGACGAAGAACAGGTCCCCGCCGTCGACGGCGCGGCCGTCGGAGTCGGCGCGCAGCAACGCCTCGTGGGCGACGACGGACCGGTCGGCGAGGTCGACGATCGGCTGGTAGGCCGACCACAGCTCCGCCTCCGCCAGCACGCCGACCTCCGCGGTGACCCCCCGCCGGGCGAGCTCCTGCGCCAGCGTGGGCGCGGTCAGCAGGCCCCGCACGAGCGCCGTGTACTCGTTCGCCGGGTCGGTGGCCACGCGCACGGACTCCGCCTCGGCCCCGGTCAGCTCCCGCGAGATCCGGTCGAAGAACAGCTCCACCCGCAGGCCGTCGCGCTCGTCGGAGAGGTCGAGCACGCCCGGGGCGGAGAACACCGACAGGCCGACCGCCCGCGCGACGGCGGCCACGTCGGGCAGCACGTGCTCGGCCGGGCTGGCCAGCAGCACCCGGGTGGCGGCCTCCGGGAGGTCCCACGTCTCGCGCCGCCGGGCCGGGGGCAGCACCGTGGACACCGGACTCGACACGCGCTGCAGGATGACCGACGGTGCGTCCCCCCGCGACCAGGCGCACCGGACGCACCAGATCCGGGACGCCGTCGCGCCGCCGGGCGACCGCGCGGGACCCCGGAGGCCCTAGGGTCCCCCCATGGCCGCCGCACTGATCACCGAGCCGCCGGCACGCACCGGACGCGGAGGGCGCCCCCGCGACCCCAGCCGCGACGACGTCATCCGCGCCGCGATCCTGCGGCTGCTCGGCGACGTCGGCTACGGGGCGCTCACGATGGACGCCGTCGCCGCGGAGGCCGGCGTCGGCAAGGCCACGATCTACCGCCGCTGGCGCACCAAGCAGGAACTCGTCGTCGACACCGTCTCCGACCTCAACCGGTCCTGGACGGTCGACGCCGACACCGGCTCGCTCGAGGGGGACCTGCGCCAGCTGGTGCACCGGATGGTCGAGATGATGGCCAGCCCGGTCGGCGCGGCCACCCGCTCGCTGCTCGCGGCCATGCAGCACGAGCCGGCCCTCATCGAGGCCTACCGCGAGGGCCCGCTGGCGGTGTGGCGCCGCGCCTACGCCGACATGTGGGCCCGGGCCCAGGCCCGCGGCGAGGTCGGGCCGGAGATGCCGCAGTCGATCCCGGCCGAGGCGAGCACCGCCCTGCTCGTGCAGCGCTGGCTGGTCACCCGCGAGCCGGTCGACCACGAGTACGCCGACGCGGTCCTCGAGACCCTCGTCCTGCCGGCCATCCGCCGCGGCGCCTGAGGCTCACCAGCCGAGGGTGCCCGGCTCGCCCTTGAACGGGCCGACGACCTCGCCGGTAATCCAGCCGCCGTAGAAGTCGCCGGCCTGGGCGCGCACCTGCTCGCCGTCGACCGTGGCCCGCTCCACCCGGCTCGAGTAGAACGCCAGCGCGCCGCGCAGGTGCTCGTAGCCGGCGGTGGGCTGCTCGTAGGACCAGGCGACGGCGGGGTACCGGCGCCCGTCGACGACGGCGTCCCAGTAGGTGGCCGCGCCCTTCCACTCGCACCACGACGACCCCCGCGCGCGCTCCAGCACGCCGGGGGCGACGTCGTCGCGGGGCACGTAGTAGACCGGCGGGTGGCTGGTCTCGCAGACCCGCACCGCGCGGGTGGTGTCCGCGACGACCCGCCCGCCGAGCTCGACGACGACCCGCCGCGGCGTCACCTCGGCCGAGGGCGGGCGCGGGTAGTCCCAGACCGACTCCTGCCCGGGGCCGGCCGGGTCGCGTCGCGGGGTGCGCACCGGCTCAGCGCGTGCGGCGCACGACCGTCCGCTTCGTGCGCCTGCGCTGCCGCACCTTCTGGGCGACGACCAGCGACGTCAGCAGGCCGAGGCCGCCGATGGCCGCCTTGCCGGCCGGGGACTGCAGGAACCGCACGACGGCGGCCTGCCCCTGGGCCTTCAGGCGCGTGGGGCTGCCGCGGAAGGCCAGCTGGTCCAGGGTGGCCGCCAGCGACTCGCGGGCGGCGTCGATCTCCAGCTGGATCTCTCGTGGGTCGCGAGGCACGGCGACAGCCTGCCAGACGCCGCGCCGACCGGCCCGTTCCGGCGATCACGGGCACCCGGCCGGGCGATCCTGCCTAGACTCGGCGGCCACGCGGGAGTGGTGTAACGGCAGCCACGCCAGACTTAGGATCTGGTGCCCTCGGGCGTGCGGGTTCGACTCCCGCCTCCCGCACCCGGCCGGCTCAGCCCGGCGAGACGGTCAGCTCCACCTGGGGCGACGGCAGGTCCGGGTCGTCGGCGTCGACCACGGCGAGCAGGTGGACGGCGTCGCCGTCGGTGCCGCGCAGCGCCAGGCCCTCGACCTTGGCCACGCGGCCCCCGACCTCCGGCATCGGCGCGACGTCGAGCACCCGGCCGCCGTCGGCGAGCACCAGCGCGGTGGCCACCACCGGGCCGTCGTCGACCGCGTTGGGGGTGTCCTCCGCCGCGGCCGACAGCAGCTCGCGGCCGTCGGGCAGGGCGACGGCGTCGGTGACCGCCAGCCCCACGCCGGCCACCTCCCCGAGGTCGAGGACGTGCACCCGCCCGAGCGGCACCGCCTCCGCGCCGGCGCGCCCCAGCAGCACCGCCACCAGCGGCGCGAGCGGCACCTCGACGGCGGCATTCGGCACCCCGGCGGCGAGGTTGCCGCGCTGGTACCAGCGCAGCACGTCGCCCGCCCGGCTCGCCCCCTCCAGGTTGAGCTGCCCCGCGGGCACGCCGAGGCGCGCGGCGACGGCGGCGTACAGCGGGGCGAGGTCGGCGGTGCGGACCGCCGGCCGCCCGCCGTCGAGGGTGACCAGCGCGCTCCGCGTGCGCCGCGCGGCCGACCCGGAGCCGAGCAGCAGCACGCCGGGCTCCCCGCCGGCCTCCACCGGGCACGCGACCTCGAGGTCGGGCTTGAGCGCCTTCGTCCCGGCCGCCTCGGAGAAGCGGTCGTGGCCCTCGACCGGCGGGAACAGCCGCACCGGCCCGACCCCGCCGGGGCGCTGCCAGGCGGCCCACGTCGCGTCGTCCTGCACGACCAGCCAGCCGTCGCCGAGCGGGGCGATCCCCGAGGCCGCGGTCACCGGGGCGCCGTCGTCGAAGCGCAGCTCGCGCACGGCCGTGACGTCGATCCGCACCGCTCCTGACTGCCCACCCGGCCCGGCGTGACACACCCGTCTTTCCGCAGGTCGGCACGCTGAGGTCGGGTCCGGGGCCGCTGCAGACGGCCGCGAGCCGTCGTACGGTCGGGAGGACCGCCCGGTCGTACAGCGAGGTCCGCCGGGCCGGTCCCTCTTCCCCGCACGCTCGTCCTCCGGACACGACCCGTCGGAGCCCATGACCTCCCCGCGCAGCGAGAACGCCCCCCGTCCCGGCCCCGCCGACGAGACGCCCGACGAGAAGGCCGACGAGAAGCCGGCCCGCCTCCAGCTCAGCCCCGTGCAGGTGGCCGCCGGTGCGCTCGCCGCGGTCTCCTCCGCGGTGGTGCTGTCCTTCTTCGGCGTCGCCGGCACCGTCATCGGCGCGGCGCTGGCCAGCATCGTGAGCACCGTCGGGTCGGCGCTCTACAGCGCCTCGCTCACCAGCACCAGCGAGAAGCTGCGCAGGGCCCGCGAGCACCGGCCGGCCCCCGCGCCGGGCACCGCCGGCGAGGCGGCGACCCGCGAACTGCCGCCCGCCCTCGACCCGCGCCGGGCGCCCGCCCGGCGGCGGCCCCGGTGGGTGCGCGTGGGGGCGTACGCCGCGGCCGTCTTCGTCACCGCGATGGTGATCGTCACCGGCATCGAGCTGGTGGGCCAGCAGCCGGTGTCCGCGCTGGTCGGCGGCACGGAGACGTCCTCGTCCTCGACCACCATCGGCGAGCTGTCCAACGCCTCCTCCTCGCGGGACACCACCGACGACCCCGCGGAGACCGGCGACCCCGCTGAGGGGACGACGGAGGCCCCGGCGAGCACGGCACCGGCCGACGGGACGCCCGCGGACGAGACGTCCACCGACGACGCCGAGCAGACCGGCACGCCGACGGAGGAGCCCGAGGAGAGCACCCCGGCGACCGAGAGCGGAAGCGACGGGTCCGGCGAGGGCTCCGAGGAGGAGCCCGGGTCCGGCGACGACGCCGGGGAGACCGCGCCGGCGGAGCCCACCACCCAGGCGCCGCGGACCGGGGCCGGCACGACCGGGGGGCCCACCGGCTGACCCGCCGGGGCGCTCAGGAGCCGACGAGCGCCCGGTGCAGCACCGCCACCAGCTCGGAGCGGGTGACGATCCCGGCGAGCCGGCCCGCCCCGTCGACGACGGGCAGGTGCCGCAGCCCGCGGTCGGCCATGAGCGCGACGAGCTCGGAGACCGGGGTGTCCTCGCCGACGGTCGTGACCGGGCTGCTCATCACCTCCGACACCGGCGTCAGCGCCACGACGTCGAGGTTGAACAGGTCGTACACCGTCACGATGCCGACCACGTGGCCCTCCGCGTCCACCACCGGCAGCGCCTTCACCGCGTGCTGGTTCATCAGCATCCGGGCGCGGTAGAGGGTCTCCTGCGGCTGCACGGTGCGCACGTCGCGGGCCATCAGCGCGCCGACGCGCAGCTGCCCGAGCCGGCGGTCCAGCGCGTGCGCCTCGGCGTCGCGGACCAGCGCCAGCACGTCCCCGGGCAGGACGTCGAGGCCCCGGTCCAGCCGCTGCATGGCAGCCCGGACGTCCTCGGCCCGCAGCCCGACCCGCTCGGTGGGCGGCGCGTCCGTCCCCGGGGCAGGCGCCGGCGGCTCGGGCACGTGCGGGTAGGGCCGGCCGGTGAGGTTGTTGACGACGGCGGCGACGGCGAGCAGCACGACCGTGTCGACGCCGACCGGCCACAGCGCGAACAGCCACCCGTGGTCGGCCACCGCGGACGTGCCGACGGCGGCGAAGAGCGCGCAGGCGCCGCCCGGCGGGTGCACGCAGCGCAGCACCATCATCAGCGGGATGGCCACCCCGACGGCGACCGCGGCGGCCAGCGTGACGTCGTCGAGCAGCTTGCCGGCGGCGACGCCGACCAGCGTGGACAGCGTGTTCCCCATGAGCACCGGCCACGGCTGGGCCAGCGGGCTGGCGGGCGCGGCGAAGAGCAGGACGGCGGTGGCGCCCATCGGCGCGACGATCCACGGCAGCCCGGCCGGCCCGCCCGGCACCAGCGACGCGCTCAGCCCCGCCAGCCCGATGCCGAGCAGCGCGCCGAGCCCGCCGCGGAGCACCTCCGAGCGGCGGTAGCCCACCGGCCCCGGCCGCAGGCCGCCGATCCACGCCCGCCGGTCCGCGCGCACGCCGCTCCTCCCCCGCGGGTGCCCGTGCCCGCCGCGGGCGGCACCCTACGCGGCGGGGTGCCGGATCAGGCCGGGCCGAAACGCCACCGGGTCTGGCTGGCCGGGGACCGTGCGAAGCCGAACACCGTCACCGGCGCGACGCGGAACACCAGCGCGCCGCCGTAGGGGTCGACGAACGCGCCGTCGGCCACCTCGAAGCGCCACTCCGGGCCGTGGTCGGCCTCCCACGCGGCGGCCAGCCCGCGCAGCCGGTCGTCGTCGGCGACCCGCTCGGCCACCCCCTCGACGACGACGTCGAGGCCGCCGCCCGCCGGGCTGCTCACCGTGAGCACCACGGCCGGGTTCGTCTCCAGGTTGCGGGCCTTGCGCTCGTGCGCGCCGGTGCAGAAGTGCAGGGCGCCGTCGCGCCACACCGTCAGCAGCGGGGTGACGTGCGGGCGGCCGTCGGGCCGGACGGTGGAGATCCAGGTGATCTGCGCGCGGCGCAGCGCGTCCTCGGCCTCCTCCCAGGGGCGGGCGGTCGCGCCGGGCTCGCCGTAGCGGACGTCGACGTCGGTGCGCGGGACGATCGTGGTCACGGCTCCTCCTCGGGGGTCGGAGTGCAGACCCCTGCGGCGCCCGGGACTCATCGCCCCCGCCGGCGCTCAGCCCGCGCGCAGCACCCGGGCGACCTCCGGCACCAGCGCGGCGAACGCCTGGCCGCGGTGGCTGCGGGCGTCCTTCTCCGCGGGCTCGAGCTCGGCGGAGGTGAGCTCGAGGCCGTCGGGCACGAAGACGGGGTCGTAGCCGAAGCCGTGGGTGCCGCGTGGCTCGCGCACCACCCGCCCGCGCCACTGCCGCTCCAGCACCGCCTCGGCGCCGTCCGGGGTGACCAGCGCGGCCGCGCAGACGAACGCTGCGCCGCGCCGCTCGTCGGGGACGTCGCCGAGCTGGCCGAGCAGCAGCGCGGTGTTCGCGGCGTCGTCGCCGTGCCGGCCCGACCAGCGCGCCGAGAGCACCCCGGGCATGCCGTTGAGGGCGTCGACGGCGATCCCCGAGTCGTCGGCGACGGCCGGCAGCCCGGTGTACCGGACGGCCTCGCGGGCCTTGAGCAGGGCGTTCTCCGCGAAGGTCGCGCCGGTCTCGGGCGCCTCCGGGTACTCGGGGACGTCGCGCAGGCCGACCACCTCGACGCCGGGGACGGCGTCGGCGAGCAGCCGCTGCAGCTCGGCGAGCTTGCCGGCGTTGCGGGTGGCGAGGAGCAGGCGGGTGGTCATCGCTGCAGGGCCTCCTGCTGGATCCGGGTGAGCTCGGCGCAGCCGGCGACGGCGAGGTCGAGCAGCCGGTCGAGGGTGGGCCGGTCGAACACCGCGCCCTCGGCGGTGCCCTGCACCTCGACGAAGCCGCCCTCGCCGGTGCAGACGACGTTCATGTCGGTGCCCGCGCGGACGTCCTCCTCGTAGGCGAGGTCGAGCCGGGGCTCGCCGTCGACCACCCCGACGCTGACCGCCGACACCGACTGCACCAGCGGCGCCTTCTTGCCGGCGAGCTTCTTCCGGTCGGCGAGCCACGAGACGGCGTCGGCGAGGGCCACGTAGGCGCCGGTGATGGCCGCCGTCCGGGTGCCGCCGTCGGCCTGCAGGACGTCGCAGTCGAGGGCGATGCTGTTCTCGCCGAGGGCGCCGAGGTCGACGGCGGCGCGCAGCGAGCGGCCGATGAGCCGGCTGATCTCGTGGGTGCGGCCGCCGATCTTGCCGCGCACCGACTCGCGGTCGCCGCGGGTGTGGGTGGCGCGCGGGAGCATGGCGTACTCGGCGGTGACCCAGCCCAGGCCCGAGCCCTTGCGCCAGCGGGGGACGCCCTCGGTGACGCTGGCCGCGCACAGCACGCGGGTGCGGCCGAACTCGACGAGCACCGAGCCCTCGGCGTGGTCGAGCCAGTTGCGGGTGATCTTGACCGGGCGGAGCTGGTCGGCCGCGCGGCCGTCGGGGCGGGTCACGGGCCCCGACAGTAGTGCCGTCGAGGAGGGGGGCCCGGAGGGTCCCGCGACGAGGCGGCCGCCCGGCCGCCCGCCGGGCGAGATGCCAGGATCGCCCGGTGCGATCGGAGCTGCGGACGGTCCGGACCGGCGGGGTGCCCACGGTGGTGGACCTGACCGGGGAGTGCGAGGAGTTCGTGCGCGGGGAGGGCGACGGGCTGCTGCAGGTCTTCGTGCCGCACGCGACGGCGGGGCTGGCGATCATCGAGACCGGGTCGGGCAGCGACGACGACCTGCTCGCCCAGCTCGACGAGCTGCTCCCCCGCGACGACCGCTGGCGGCACCGGCACGGCAGCGCCGGCCACGGCCGCGACCACGTGCTGCCGGCGTTCGTGCCGCCGCACGCCACGGTGCCGGTGCTCGACGGGCGGCTGCAGCTGGGCACCTGGCAGCGCATCTGCCTGGTCGACCCCAACCGCGACAACCCGCAGCGGCAGGTGCGGCTGTCGTTCCTGCGGGGCTGACGCGCCCCTCCCCCCGCGGCGTCGGCGGGGCACGGCAGGATGCCGGTCATGAGCGAGACCGCGCCCGCACCCGTCCGCCTGGCGCCCGGTGACCCGGCGCCGGACTTCACGCTGCCCGACGCCGACGGCACCCCGGTCTCCCTCGCCGACCGCCGCGGCCGGCGGGTGATCGTGTACTGCTACCCGGCGGCGCTGACCCCCGGCTGCACCACGCAGGCGGTCGACTTCACCGCGGCGGCCGGCGAGCTGGCCGAGGCCGGGCTCGACATCATCGGCATCTCGCCCGACCCGCCGGAGAAGCTGGCCCGCTTCCGGGAGCAGGAGGGCCTGGGCATCACCCTGGTCTCCGACCCGGACAAGTCGGTGCTCGCCGCCTACGGCGCGTTCGGCACGAAGAAGCTGTACGGCAAGGAGGTGCAGGGCGTGATCCGCTCCACCTTCGTCGTCGACGCCGAGGGCCGGATCGAGCGGGCCGCCTACAACGTCAAGGCCACCGGCCACGTCGCGAAGCTGCGCCGCGACCTCGGGCTGGGCTGAGCCGGTCGCCCCGGCTCAGTCGCGCACCCCGAGCACGCCGGTCACCAGCGCGTCGATGACGGTGGTGGCCGCCTTGAGGTCGGGGTCGCGGGAGACCATGACGTCGGAGTAGAGGAATGACTCCCCCAGCCGCACCACGGCGTAGGACAGCAGCGGCAGCGCGATCTCCGGCGTCAGCCCCCGCTCCTCGACGTCGCGCTCGAACAGCGCGGTGTAGGCCTCGGCGAGCCGGGGCTGCACGCGACCGCGGGGGTCGGTGAGCACCCGCAGCGCGGTGGTCGGCTCGTCGTCGATGAACCGGCGCAGCGACGGCGCGGTGCCGAGCACGTGGCGGAAGTCCTCGGCGATCGCCAGGCTGCGCAGCCGGCCCGGCGGCTCGGCGCCCTCGGGGCGGGCGTCGTGGGCCTCGGTGGCGCGGCGCAGGGTGCGCTCGGCGAGCCACCACATGGCCTCGCCGAGGATGGCGTCGCGGTTGCCGACCCGCCGGAAGAGCGTCACGCGGGAGATGCCGAGCTGCGCGGCGAGCGTCGTGGTGTCCAGGCGCTCGCCCGCCAGGAGGGTGCGCGCCGCCCGGTGGACGACCTCTTCCCTCGGCGCGATCACGGCCCGAGCCTAGGGGCCGGGCGAGCGGCGGGGACACGGTGCACGGCCGCCCCTCCCCCGGACGCGGGAGGGGCGGCCACCGTGCGAGGACGGTGGCCGCCCCCGGGGGCGGTGCGCGGCTCGGTCAGACCGGGCAGGTGTTCCGGTAGTCGGAGACGTCCCCGAACGCCGAGACCGACGGGCCGGGGCAGATGAACTGCGAGTACCGGGTGTCGGTGTCGACGAACCGCTTGAGCCAGGCGATCGTGTTGGCCGCGATCACCGTGTTCGGGCTGTTGGGCGCGAAGTGGCTGGCGCCGTTGAGCTCGAGGTAGGCCCGCTCGGGCGCGTTGGTCAGCGAGTTGTAGAACGGGATCGAGTGGCTGCTGACCGACGCGACGCTGTCGTTCTCGGCGCCGATGACCAGGGTGGGCGTGCGCACCTCGGGCCAGGTCTTGTCGGTGTTCCAGCCGGTCAGCGGGACGGCGGCCCGCAGCGTCGGCCGGTCCTTGGCCGCCTCGAGCGTGCCGCCACCGCCCATGGAGTGGCCGACGACGGCCAGCCGGTTGGCGTCGACCCGCGCGCGGACCGAGCTCGAGCGGGTCAGGTAGTCCAGCGCGGCCAGCAGCTGGTCACCGCGCGCGGAGGGCTGGTCGTAGCGGGAGTTGGTGTCGAAGACGATGACGACGAAGCCCTGCGAGGCCAGCCGCGGGCCGAGCCAGGCGACCGTCTCCCGGCCGGCGGTGTAGCCCGGCGAGATCGCGACGCCACCGAAGGTCCCCTGCGTGGTGGTCGTCGGGTAGTAGATCGTCGCCGCGCCGAAGCCCGGGGTGGAGAAGTCCGAGACGGTGGTCGACGTGCTGGCGAACGGCCCGGTGGCCGCGGAGATGCTCGCCTGCGTGGGCGCCGGCCCGCGCCACCAGGACTCGTCGGCGCTGGCCGGGGAGGTGCCGGCGACCACGGTCGCCAGGGCCGTGACGGTCGCCGCGACAGCGCCCGTCAGGAGACGTCGGATTCGCACGGAGGTCCTTTCGAGGAACCGCGGGCACGCAGCACCCACCGCGGGAGGGGACGGACCGCTTCGGCGCCGGGCCCACTCTCTGTGGTCTGCGTCACGCCTCTGCGTGACCGAAACGTAACGGGCGGGTCCGCCCGGCGGAAGGGGTCGCTGGAACATTTCTCCGGGATGTTCCACTCCGGGCGTGTCGCGCCCCCACCTGCGTCTTCGCCGGGCCGGTGGCGTCAGGCGGTCCAGGTCCCGGGCCGCGGCTGACCGTACCGACCGCCGTCCCAGCCCGGGTCCCACGGGAACGAGCCGGGCGGGGAGGACCACGTCAGCTGCAGGGCGGGCACGGAGTACTCGGGCGGGCGGCGGTACCAGCGGTTCGCGCCGAAGAGGACCTCCCCCGGGTTCGGGCACTCCTCCACCACCAGGCCACCCCGCACGGCGGGTTCGTCGAGAAGCTCGCCCGGCACCAGGGACCGGCCGAGGACGACCTCGCCGGCGACCGCGTCGAGCAGCGCGTGCGTGGTGGTGGCGCCGAGCCCGACGACGACCAGCTCCGGGTGGCCCAGCCCGAACAGGCCGATCGTGTAGCCGAAGGCCGGCTCGCCCGGCTGCTCGCCGGGACCCACGTACTGCACGGCGAAGCGGGAGCGGCGGATGACGGCGGCGAGGTGGGCGTCCTCCTGGTCGAGCCAGGCGGTGGTCTGCGGGTCGGACGTCATGCCGGAGAGCCTGCGGTCGGGCACCGACAGGACGGCCGGGCGTTCCCCCGGTCGTGGACGGCGGGCGCGCCTGTGGACGGCGGTGCCCAGAACGTCGGTGCCCGGACGTCCGTGCTCAGTCCCCCGCCGCCCCCTCCCCCGCCTGCCGCTTCGCCCGGGCCCGCCGCTTGCCCTCGTGCATCGCCTGGACGCGGGCGACCGGGATGGTGTGGCCCTCCGCGAGCAGGTCCGCCGGCAGCTCCTGCGGGTCGGGCAGCAGCGCCGTCCACGGGTCGCCGTCGCCCAGCCGCCCGGACGCCGTCGTCACCGTGACGTCGCCGGGGCGGACGGCGGCCAGGTCCTCCCACGACACCGGCGCGGACACCGGCAGTCCGGGACGGATCCGCGGGCTGTAGGCGGCCACGATGGTCGAGGAGCCCGAGCGCGTGGAGTCCAGGAAGACGCGGCCGTGCCGGTCCTCCCTGATGTAGGCGGTCGTCGCCACGTCCGGGTCGAGGGCGGCGGCCCGGGCGGCCAGCGCGCGGGTCGCGGCCGCCGCGTCCTCCGGGCCGACGCCGCGCACCGGCACCACGACGTGCACGCCCTTGGACCCGCTGGTCTTCACCGCCCCGGCCAGGCCCGCCGCGTCGAGCGCCTCGCGCACCAGGCCGGCGGCGGCCACCACGACGTCGAAGTCCGCGCCCTCCGGCGGGTCGAGGTCGAGCACGATGCCGGTCGGCGCGGTCTCCGCACCCGCCTGGAAGAAGGGGACGTGGAACTCCACGGCACGCTGGTTGGCCAGCCACAGCAGCGTGCGGCGGTCGTCGCAGAGCACCTGGTGCACCTCGCGGTGCGCACCGTAGGACCAGACCGGCACGGTGCGCACCCAGTCCGGGGCCCCCTTGGCCACGTTGCGCTGCATGAACGGCTCCTGGCCCGGCCGCACCCGCTTGACCGACAGCGGCCGCCCGGCCAGCTGCGGCACGATCCGGTCGGCGAAGCGGTCCAGGTGGTCGACCAGGTCCCCCTTGGTCACCCCCAGCCCGTCACCGAGGGGCTGGTCGAGGCTGGTCAGCCGGACCCCGTCGCGCTCCTCGTCGGCCACCGGGCCACCGTGCCCGCCGGCCGCGCGGCGGGCAAGCGCTCAGACGACGTACGTGGCGCCCGGCCGGACCAGCTCGGCGGCGGGGAACACCGCCTGCGCAGCGGCGAGCTGAGCCGCCGGGTCGACCCAGGCGGGCACGTGCGTGACCAGGAGCCGGCGCACCCCGGCGGCGGCCGCGGCCTCGCCGGCCTGCCGGCCGGTCAGGTGCAGGTCCGGCGGCAGGTCGTCGCGCTCGGGGTGGGCCGCCTCGGCGAGCAGCACGTCGGCGCCCCGCGCGAGGTCGACCACCGCGGCGCTCGGCCCGGTGTCGCCGGTGTAGACGAGCGACGACCCGTGCGCCGTCAGCCGGATGGCGTGGCACTCGGCGGGGTGCGCGGTGCGCGCCGTCCGCACCTCGAACGGCCCGAGGACGGCGGAGACCGGGGTGACGGCGAAGTCGAAGACGTCGGTCAGCGGGGCGCCGTCGGCGTCATACGCCTGCGCCAGCCGGCGGTCGGCCCCGGCGGGCGCGATGAGCGGCACCCGGCGGCGCGAGGAACGGCCCGACCAGCGGTGCCACACGACCATCGGCGCGACGTCGAGGCAGTGGTCGGCGTGCAGGTGGGTGAGGTAGACGGCGTCGATCGAGTCCGGGTCCGCCAGCGCCTGCAGCGCGCCGAACGCGCCGTTGCCGAGGTCGAGGAGCACCCGGAACCCGTCGTGCTCGACGAGGTAGCAGGAGGCCGCCGACGTCGGCCCGGGGCCGCTGCCCGAGCAGCCGACGACCGTGAGCCTCACGGCGTCAGGCTAACGACCGGGCTCAGCGGGCGTGCAGGACGGCGTCGGCCGGGACGGTCAGCACGCCGTCGGCCCAGGTGACGCCGGTGAGGTCGGCGACGACGACGTCCGCCTCGCCGGTGGCGACTGCGCGCTCGCCGATCCCGAGCACGCGGGCCCCGGCGGCGCGGCCGGCGGCGATCCCGGCCGGGCTGTCCTCGACGACGACGGTCTCCGCAGGCTCCAGCCCGAGCAGGCGGGCGCCGATCAGGTACCCCTCCGGGTCGGGCTTGCCGGTCCGCACGTCGCGGCCGGTGACCATCGCGCCGGGCAGCGGCAGGCCCGCCGCGCGCAGCCGGGCGCCGGCCAGGTCGGGGGTGCCGGAGGTGACCACGGCCCAGACGGCGGGCGGCAGCGAGGCCAGCAGCTCGGCGGCGCCGGCGACGGCCGGGACGGTGTGGGCGTCCTCGAGCTCGTAGCGGTCGATCAGCGCGGTCGCGGCGTCCCGCCGGTCGGCGGCGACCAGGTCGGCGACGGTGTCGGCGGCGCGGCGGCCGTGCACCACGGCCATGACCGCCACCGGGTCGAGGCCCTGCTCGAGCGCCCAGCGCGACCACGACGTCGTGACGGCGGAGTCGGAGTCGACCAGGACCCCGTCGTTGTCGAAGAGCAGTCCGCGGGCGGGCAGCGCGATGCTCACGCCCAGAGCTGGCCCTCGAGCGCGGCGGTGGCCTCCTCCAGGGTGCCCGCGTAGGCGCCGGTGGACAGGTACTTCCACCCGCCGTCGCAGACGATGAACACGATGTCGGCCCTGCGGCCCGCGGCCACCTCGCGGTCGGCGACGCCGAGGGCGGCGTGCAGGATCGCGCCGGTCGAGATGCCGGCGAAGATCCCCTCGCGCTCGACGAGCTGCCGGGTGCGGTGGACGGCGTCGTCGGGGCCGACGGAGAAGCGCGAGTCGAGCAGCTCGGGGTCGTAGAGCTCGGGGATGAACCCCTCGTCGATGTTGCGCAGCCCGTAGACGAGCTCGCCGTAGCGCGGCTCGGCGGCGATCACCTGGACGCCGGGCTTGTGCTCGCGGAAGTAGCGCGAGCAGCCCATGAGCGTGCCGGTGGTGCCGAGGCCCGCGACGAAGTGGGTGATCGACGGGAGGTCGGCGAGGATCTCCGGCCCGGTGCCGGTGTAGTGCGCCTCGGCGTTGGCCGGGTTGCCGTACTGGTAGAGCATCACCCAGTCGTCGTGCTCGGCGGCGAGCTCCTTGGCCATGGCGACGGCCTGGTTGGAGCCGCCGGCGGCCGGCGAGCTGATGATCTGCGCGCCGTACATCTGCAGCAGCTGCCGGCGCTCCACCGAGGTGTTCTCCGGCATGACGCAGATCAGCTTGTAGCCACGCTGCCGGGCGACCATCGCGAGCGAGATCCCGGTGTTGCCGCTGGTCGGCTCGAGGATCGTGTCGCCGGGCTGGAGCTCCCCGGCCTTCTCCGCCGCCTCGATCATCGAGATGGCGGCGCGGTCCTTGATCGAGCCGGTCGGGTTGTGGTCCTCGAGCTTGGCCCACAGCCGCACGTCGGACGTCGGCGACAGGTTGGGCAGCCCGACGAGCGGGGTGCCGCCGAGCGAGTCGACGAGGGAGGCGAAGCGGGCCATGCGGGGGCTCTTCCGGGAGGAGGGGTGGGTCGGGGTGGGCGGCGTCAGCAGCCGCCGGCGACCGCCGGGAGGATCGTGACCTGGTCGCCGTCCTTGACGGCGGTGTCGAGCGCACCGGTGAAGCGCACGTCCTCGTCGTTGACGTAGACGTTGACGAAGCGGTGCAGCTTGCCCTCCTCGGTCACCAGGCGGCCCTTGATGCCGGGGTGCTTGGCGTCGAGGTCGTCGACGAGCGCGGCCAGGGTGTCCCCGCTGCCCTCGACGGTCTTGTTGCCGCCGGTGTGGGTGCGCAGGATGGTCGGGATCCGGACCTCGATGGCCATGGCGTGCGGTTCTCCTCGGGAGGGTGGGGACGTGCGGGGACGCCTCGGGGGCGTGGGCTTGCCAGGGGGAACGCCGGTCCGCCGCGGGGGATTCCGTGCCCCGCGGCACAGGAGCCGGGCCGGTCGCCGCTCAGTCGTAGACGACGGTGGTCGGCGAGTGGCCGAACAGGTAGGACTCGACGACCTCGACGTCCTCCTCGCTCACCTCGCCGTCGACGATCCGGAAGCTGCGGAACTCGACCTCGTCGCCCTCGAGCCCGGTGCGGTTCCCGTGCTCCCGCGTGGAGACGAGCACGTAGTGCGCGTTCGGCTCGGAGGCGTAGCTGACGTCGGTGCGCGACGGGTGCGCCTCGGTGGCGGTGTGCGAGTGGTAGATCACCACCGGCTCCTCGTCCCGGTCGTCCATCTCCCGGTAGAGGCGCAGCAGGTCGGCCGAGTCGAACTCGTAGAACGTCGGCGACCGGGCGGCGTTGAGCATCGGGATGAACCGCTCGGGACGGTCGCTGCCCTCGGGACCGGCGACGACGCCACAGGCCTCGTCCGGGTGGTCCTCCCGGGCGTGGGCCACGATGGCGTCGTAGGTCGCGCGGTCGATGCGCAGCACGGGCCCAGTCTAGGTGGCGCCCCCGCGGTGCCGGGACGACGGTCGCCCGACCGGGGCCGGACACCGCGCCGATCCCCACCGGATACGGTGCGGACCCGTGGCGGTCGAGCTGGTCATGGTGGCGGGGGTGCTCGCCGTCGCGCTCCCCGCACTGTGGCTCGGCCTGCGCGGGCTGTCCCGCCGGAGCGGGCACTACAGCAGCGACGTCACCGCCGACCGGGTGTCGCTGGCGCTGCTGGTCGCCGTCCGCTCCCTGACGCTGCTGCTCGTGCTGGCGCTGTCGGCCGTCGTGCTCGTCTCCGCCGTCGGCGCGATGGTGCGCGACCTCGAGCTGCCGAGCCTGGTGCCGGTGTTCTTCGTGCTGGACCTGCTGCTCGCGGCGCTGGTGCTGCTCACCTTCGGGCGTCGCGTGCGGCGGCGACCGCGTCGACCAGCGAGCCCTGCAGCCCGGTGAGCCAGTAGTAGACGGCCAGCTGCTGGCCCTCCTCGCCGGCCGGGTCCTCCGGCGGCTCGGTCTCCTCGGTGACTCCGATCCGCTCGCCGAGCGCGAGCCGCAGGTCGTTGGTGGTGCGCAGCCAGGCGCCGGCCTGCTCGGGGTCCAGGCGCACCTCTCCCCCGCCGGCGGGCAGCGAGGCCCGGACGGCGGCGAGGTCGTCGGTCTTGCCGCCGCGCAGCGCCGTCTCGGTCAGCTCGCGGTAGTCGGCGGCCAGCGCGGGGTCGCTGCGGTGCCCAGCCGGGAGCAGGCGGGCCAGCACCGGGTCGCCGTCGACGTCGTCGGGGTCGGCGGTCAGCAGCTGCTCGAGCTGGTCGAGCAGCATCCCGAGCACGCCGGACTCGGCGGGCTCGAGGCGGGCGACGACGTCGCTGCCCCTGCGGCGGAACGGCCTCATGCGTCCTTCTGGTAGGTGGCCCACAGGCCGTAGGCGTGCAGCCGGCTGGTGTCGTGCTCCATCCGCTCCCGCGGGCCGGAGCTGACCACGGCCTTGCCGTCGTTGTGCACCTGCAGCATCAGCGTGGTCGCCGTCGGCTCGTCGTAGCCGAACAGCTCCCGCAGCACGTGCGTCACGTAGGTCATGAGGTTGACGGGGTCGTTCCAGACGATGGTCACCCACGGGCGGTCGAGGTCCTCGACCTCCTCCACCGTGGGATCGGGCGTCCGTGTCGGCGCGAGCGGTCCGGCCACGCGACCACTCTAGGACGGCGGCCTCCCCGGTCCCCGCGGGTGCGCCCCCGGCGGCCGACCTAGGGTCGGGATCATGCCGACGGGTCCCGCACTCCTCACCGACCGGTACGAGCTGACGATGGTCGCCGCCGCGCTCGCCGACGGCACCGCCGACCGCGACTGCGTCTTCGAGGTCTTCTCCCGCCGGCTGCCGCACGGCCGCCGCTACGGCGTCGTGGCCGGCACCGGCCGGCTGCTGGAGCAGCTGCCCGCCTTCCGCTTCGGCGACGAGGAGCTGGCCACCCTGCGCGAGCAGGGCCTGACCGACGCCCGGCTGCTGGACTGGCTGGCCGACTTCCGCTTCACCGGCGACGTCGACGGCTACGCCGAGGGCGAGTTCTTCTTCCCGCACTCCCCCGTGCTCACCGTGCGCGCGCCCTTCGCCCAGGGCGTGCTGCTGGAGACCCTGGTGCTGTCGGTGCTCAACCACGACAGCGCGATCGCCTCGGCGGCCGCCCGGATGGTCGGCGCGGCGTGCGAGCGGCCGTGCATCGAGATGGGCTCGCGGCGCACCCACGAGCAGGCCGCCGTCGCCGCCGCCCGGGCCGCGCACCTGGTCGGCTTCGTGGCGAGCTCCAACCTGGAGGCTGGCCGGCGCTACGGCGTCCCGACGACGGGCACCAGCGCGCACGCCTTCACGCTCCTGCACGACGACGAGGCCGCCGCCTTCCGCGCGCAGGTCGACACCCTCGGCGTCGGCACCACGCTGCTGGTGGACACCTACGACGTCGTCCAGGGCATCCGCACCGCCGTCGAGGTGGCCGGGCCGGAGCTCGGCGCGATCCGGCTGGACTCCGGCGACCTGCCCACGCTGGCCACCGCCGCGCGCCGCCAGCTCGACGAGCTCGGTGCGGCGAAGACGAAGATCATCGTGACCAGCGACCTCGACGAGTTCGCCATCTCCGGGCTCATGGCCGCGCCGGTCGACGGGTACGGCGTCGGCACCTCGCTGGTCACCGGCTCCGGCGCCCCGACGGCCGGGATGGTCTACAAGCTGGTCGAGCGCGACGGCGTGCCGGTGGCCAAGCGCTCGGAGGGCAAGAACTCCACGGGCGGGCGCAAGTCCGCCGTCCGCCGGCACGACGCCGACGGCACCGCCGTCGCCGAGCTGGTCACCGCGGGCCCGGTCGAGCCGCGCGACGGCGACCGCTCGCTCGTGGTGTCGCTCGTGCGCGGCGGCGCGGTGGTGTCCCCGGCCTCGCCCGCGGAGGCGCTCGCCGCGGCCGCTGAGCACCACCGGCGGGTGCGGGAGGCGCTGCCGGCCGAGGCATGGGCGCTGTCCCGCGGGGAACCGGCCCTGGAGACGGTGAACTCGGGAACGGAGGTCACGCGGTGACGCGCGCACTGGTGGTCGTGGACGTGCAGAACGACTTCTGCGAGGGAGGCAGCCTGGCGGTGGCCGGCGGCGCGGCGGTGGCGGCGGCGGTGACCGCCCACGTACGCTCCGGCGGGTACGACCACGTGGTGGCCACCCGCGACCACCACGTCGACCCGGGCGGCCACTTCGCCGAGCAACCGGACTACCTGGAGACGTGGCCGGCGCACTGCGTCGTCGGCACCGGCGGGGTGGAGCTGCACCCGGCGCTGGACCGCGAGCCGATCGAGGCGGTCTTCGACAAGGGCGAGTACGCCGCCGCCTACTCCGGCTTCGAGGGCCGCGCCGACGGGGTGCCGCTCGCCGACTGGCTGCGCGGGCACGGCGTGGACGCCGTCGACGTCGTCGGCATCGCCACCGACCACTGCGTCCGGGCCACCGCGCTCGACGCCGTCGGGGAGGGCTTCGCCACCCGCGTGCTGCTGCACCTGACGGCCGGCGTCGCCGAGGGCTCGACCGCGGCGGCCCTCGACCAGCTCCGCACCGCCGGCGTCGAGCTGGAGGGCAGCGTGCACGGGGGCCATTAGCGCGACGAAGGCCCCACCCGGGTGAGGCGGGCCACCAGGGAGGTGAGCCGCCCCCGCGAGTGGTCGTGCCCGGTGGCGGGCCCGGAGGGTCCCCGCCGGGTGCGACGGCGGGGCTCAGCTCAGCCGGGGGACGGCACCTGGCCGCGGTGGAGGCCGGTAGGCCGACAGATCACAACGCCTCCAGCACCTCGTCCCTCGTGAAGCCGAGGACCTGCAGGACGGCGTCGAGGTAGGGCTGGTTCAGCGCGGTGTGCGCCTGCTCGCGCACCACCGGCTTGGCGTTGAAGGCGATGCCGAGGCCCGCGGCGTTGAGCATGTCGAGGTCGTTGGCGCCGTCGCCGACGGCCACGGTCTGCTCCAGCGGGATGCCGTGCTCGCCGGCGAAGCGGGCCAGGGCCCGGGCCTTGCCGGCGCGGTCGACGATCTCCCCCACCAGGCCGCCGGTGAGGCGCCCGTCGGCCACCTCGAGGGTGTTGGCGGCGGCGAAGTCCAGGCCGAGCGAGGCGGCCAGCGGGTCGGTGATCTGGGTGAAGCCGCCGCTGACGATGCCGCAGCGGAAGCCGTGCCGCTGCAGCGTGCGGATGAGGGTGCGGGCCCCGGGGGTCAGCTCGAGGTGCTCGCGGACCTCGTCGAGCACCTCCACCGGCAGGCCGGCCAGCGTGGCCACGCGGGCGCGCAGCGACTCGGCGAAGTCGAGCTCGCCGTTCATGGCGGCGGCGGTGATGCGCGCGACCTCGGCGGCCCGCCCGGCGCGGGCGGCCAGCTCGTCGATGACCTCGCCGCGCACGAGCGTGGAGTCGACGTCGAGGACGATCAGCCGCTTGCTGCGCCGGGCCAGGCCCACGGGCTCGACGGCGAGGTCGGCGCCGGTCGCGGTGGCGACGGCGGCGAGCGCGGTGCGCAGCGCGGTGGCCTCGGCGCCGGAGACGGTGAGCTCGAGGGCCGTGACGGGGTGGTCCGACAGCCGCCGGATCGCGTCGATGTTGCCCCCGACGCCGGCGATGGCGGTGGCGGCGCCCGCGACGGCCGACGGCGGCACGGGGCGGCCGAGCAGGGTCACGTGGTGGGCGCGGCCGGGCGCCGCGGCCCGGCGGTCCGACGCCGACTCGACCGCGACCCGCACGCCGGTGGCGGCCTCGACGCCGTCGGCCAGCGTGCCGAGCGCGGCCAGGAAGGCCTCCTCGTCGACCGGCCCGTCCGCGGGCAGCGCCCCGACGACGACGCCGAGCACGAGGTGCCCGTGCACGACGACCTGCTCGACGTCGACCACCTCGAGCGGCGGCACGCCGGCGTCCCCGGCCAACGCGCCGAACAGGCGGGCGGTGACCCCGGGCCGGTCGGCGCCGGTGACCGTGAGCAGCGCGCGCGGTCCGTCGCTGGGGCTGTCCGGCCGGACGCGGGGCGTGGGGTCGAGCGGCACGGCGGTCATCGTGCCGCACCGGTCTGCGGCGCCCGGGCGGTGGTCCCGCGGAACGACGACGCCCCGCCGGCCGGGGCCGACGGGGCGTCGTGGTGACGTGCGATCGCGGTGGCCGTCAGGCGACGGCCGGGCGGGTCAGAACGGGTCGGGGTCGTTCGGACCCTGACGCGGGCCGGTGCCGTTGGCGAGCTCGCTGACCCCGCCGTAGGGCTCGTGCCGCTTGCCGACGTGCGCCTCGGCGTGCAGCCGCTCGATGAGGTGCGGGTAGTGCGCCTCGAACGCCGGGCGCTCCGACCGGATCCGCGGGATCTCGGTGAAGTTGTGCCGCGGCGGCGGCGAGGAGGTGGCCCACTCGAGCGAGTTGCCGTGGCCCCACGGGTCGTCCCGCAGCGCGAGCCGGCCGTACTTCCACGACTTGGCCACGTTGTAGAGGAACGGGATGGTCGAGGCACCGAGGACGAACGAGCCGATCGTCGAGATGACGTGCAGCGTCGTGAAGCCGTCGGTGGGCAGGTAGTCGACGTACCGGCGCGGCATGCCCTGGGTGCCCAGCCAGTGCTGGACCAGGAACGTGGCGTGGAAGCCGATGAACGTCAGCCAGAAGTGCAGCTTGCCCAGCCGCTCGTCCATCATCCGGCCGGCCATCTTCGGGAACCAGAAGTAGATGCCGGCGTAGGCGGCGAACACCACGGTGCCGAAGACGACGTAGTGGAAGTGGGCGACGACGAAGTAGCTGTCGTTGACGTGCCAGTCCAGCGGCGGGCTGGCCAGCAGGACGCCGGTCAGGCCACCGAGGAGGAAGGTGACGAGGAAGCCGATCGAGAACAGCATCGGCGTCTCGAAGGTCAGCTGGCCGCGCCACATGGTGCCGATCCAGTTGAAGAACTTGATGCCGGTGGGGACCGCGATCAGGTAGGTCAGGAAGGCGAAGAACGGCAGCAGGACCGCGCCGGTGGCGTACATGTGGTGCGCCCACACCGTCAGCGACAGGCCACCGATGAGCAGCGTCGCGCCGACCATGCCCTTGTAGCCGAACAGCGGCTTGCGGCTGAACACCGGGATGACCTCGGTGATGATGCCGAAGAACGGCAGGGCGATGATGTAGACCTCGGGGTGGCCGAAGAACCAGAAGAGGTGCTGCCACAGCATCGGGCCGCCGTTCTCGTCGGAGAAGACGAGGGCACCGAGCTGGCGGTCGGCCAGCAGCGCGAGCAGCGCGGCGGTGAGGATCGGGAAGGCCAGCAGCACCAGCAGGCTGGTGACCAGCGTGTTCCAGGTGAAGATCGGCATCCGGAACAGGGTCATGCCCGGCGCCCGCAGGCAGACGATCGTGGCGGTGAAGTTGACCGCGCCGAGGATGGTGCCCAGACCCGAGACGGCCAGGCCCGCGATCCAGAGGTTCGCGCCGGCACCCGGGCTGTGGACCACGTCGGACAGCGGGGTGTAGGCGTACCAGCCGAAGTCGGCCGCGCCGCCCGGCGTGAAGAAGCCGGAGACGAGGATCAGGCCACCGAAGAGGAACAGCCAGTACGAGAAGGCGTTCAGCCGCGGGAACGCGACGTCGGGGGCACCGATCTGCAGCGGCATGATCAGGTTCGAGAACGCGAAGAACAGCGGCGTCGCGAACATCAGCAGCATGATCGTGCCGTGCATCGTGACGAGCTGGTTGTACTGCTCGGGCGAGAGGAACTGCAGCCCGGGCTGGCCGAGCTCACCGCGGATCAGCATGGCCATGAAGCCACCCACGATGAACCAGGCGAACGAGGTGGCCATGTACATCAGGCCGATGGTCTTGTGGTCCGTGGTCCGCAGCAGGTTCGAGAGCCGCGCACCCCGCTGGACCTCGCGAGCCGGGCTGGGCCGGCTCACGATCGGTGCAGGCGCGATCGTCACGGCCGCAGCTTAGACCGACTCGGCGGGACACGTCCGGCCTGCCCGGGCAGGCGCGCCGCCGCACACGGGACCCCTCCGGCGCGACGCAGGGTCACATCATGATCACGATGGTTTCCGCCCTGCTCAGGCAGGGAACAGGAACGTCCGGCTCTGGAGATCCCAGGCCCCGGCCACCAAGGCCACCTGCTCGGGAGGTCCACCGTGGAGATCCTCTGGAACATCATCGTGCTGATCGTGGTCGGCGCCATCGCCGGCTTCATCGCCCGTGCCGTCGTCCCCGGCAAGCAGTCCATGAGCGTCGGGATGACGATCGTCCTCGGCATCATCGGCTCGTTCGTCGGCAACCTGCTCGGCAGCCTGCTCAGCGGACGCGGCTTCGAGCTCGGCACCGCCGGGATCATCGGCTCGATCATCGGCGCCATCGTGGTGCTCCTGGTCTACGTCTTCGCCACGCGCGGACGGGCCCGCGGCACGCGCGTCTGACCCGGTGACGGCCCCCCGCGGGGCCTGACCCACCAGCCCCGGAGGGGCCCGGCCACGTCGGCCGGGCCCCTCCGGCGCGTCCGGGGTCAGGCAGTCCGGGGTCAGGCGGCCCGGGTCAGACGGTCCAGGTGGTGACGTCGACGGCAAGGGTCACCCGGACCCGCGGGCGCAGCCCGGCCAGCCGCCCGGCCAGCTCCCCCGGCGCGAGGTGGCGGGCGTGCGGCCCCATGCCGACGACGGCGGCCACCGCGCGGGCGTCGAGCTCCAGCTCCTCCCGGTGCGCCGCCGCGCCCGCCGGCCGCAGGTGCGGCTCCAGCGAGCCCGACAGGCGCGCCGCCTTGTCCGGGTCGACGCGCAGCAACCCGAGCGGGCCCACCAGCTCGGCGAGGTGGTCGGGCGCGGGGGTGGCCACCACCAGCCGCCCGCCGGGGCGGAGCACCCGCGCCGTCTCCCGGCCGTTGCGCGGCGCGAAGACGACCATGGCCCGGTCGACCGCGCCGTCGCGGACCGGCAGGCGCGCCCAGGTGTCGGAGACGACGGCCATCGCGCGCGGCGAGGCCCCGGCCGCCCGGCGCGCGGCGTACCGCGAGGAGTCGAGCACCACGCCGACCGCCTCCGGCAGCGCGTCGAGCACGCCCGCGAGGTGGTGGCCGGTGCCGCCGCCGAGGTCGAGCACGGACCCGACCGGCCCCTCCCCCGCGGCCACCGCGGCGGCGAGCGCCGCCGTCAGCCCGGCGTAGGTGCCCGCGGCGAGGACCTCCGCCCGGTCGGCGACCATCTCCGCGCTGTCGCCCGACGGCGGCGTGTGCCCCGGCGGCAGCAGCGTGACGTGGCCCTGCCGGGCGCGGTCGAAGGAGTGGCCGGCCGGGCAGCGCAGGCCGGTGTCGGCGGGCAGGGCCGCCAGCGGCGCGCCGCACACCGGGCAGGCCAGCAGCCCCACGGCGCGCGGCGGCCAGGACCGACGGCTCACCGGGCCGCCGCCGTCGCGGGCAGCGCGGGCGGGGGCGGCGCCTCGGCGGCCCGCCCGGGGACCACGGCGACGGCGGCGAGCGCGGCGGCCGCGCCGACCGCGAACGCCGCCCAGTAGCCGGGCCCGCCGTCGACGAGCAGCGCCGCGGCCGGGACGGTGAGCGCCGCCGCCAGGTTCTGGACGGTGTTGTGCGCGCCGAGGGCGCGCCCGGCCCAGGCGCTGCCGGCCTGCTCGGCCACCGAGGTGAAGGCCACGCCGTTGGGGCTGACCGTGGCGACCGCGGCGACGGCCACCGCCGCGGCCGCCACGGCGGGACCGAGGACGCCGGGGGTCAGCGCGGCGACGACGGCGAGCACCCCCACGACGACGGCGACCGCCGCGGCCACCCGGCGCAGCGGCCCGAGCCTGCTGCCCACGCGGTCGGACCACGTGCCCGCGCCCAGCCGCGCGGCCACCCCACCGGCCTGGGAGGCGGCCAGCAGCGTGCCGGCGCCGGCCGCGCTCCAGCCGCCGTCGCGCACCAGCCAGTCGAAGGCGAGCCCCGCGACGGCGAACTGCGGCACCACGAGCAGGGTGCTCGCCGCGTGCACCCGCCACAGCACCGGGCCGCGGTAGGGCGAGGCGGGCCGCGCGGCGCCGGGGGCGCGCGGCGGGCGGGCGGGGTCGCGCACCAGCACGCCGACGAGCACCGCCGTCGCCGCGCAGCCGGCCGCGAGCAGGGCGAGGGCACCGCCGGGACCGTCGCCGGCCAGCCGCGGCAGCAGCAGCCCGGCCAGGCCCACGCCCAGCGGCTGCCCGGCCTGGCGGACGCCCATCGCCAGGCCGCGCTGCTCGGGCGGGAACCAGCCGAGGACGAGGCGGCCGCTGGCGACGTGCACCGAGGCGCTGCCGCCGCCGGCCAGGAGCAGCCAGAGGCCGGTGGCGAGGGCGCCGTCGGCCAGGGCCGCGCCGGTGAGCGCGCCGGCGGCCACGGCCAGGCCGGCGGTGAGCACGAGCCGCTCGCCGTACCGGTCGGCCAGCGCTCCCCAGAGGAGCAGCGTGCAGACCAGCCCCGCGGTCGGGGCGCTGACGAGCAGGCCGACCTGCGGCAGGGTCAGCCCCTCGGCGCGCAGCGCGACGGTGAGGAAGGGCAGGCCGTTCTGCGCCGCGCAGGCGGCGACCAGCCCGGTGAGGCCGACGCCGAGGTGGCGCCAGCGGGCGCGGGGCGGAGCGGCGGGCTCGGCGGCGGGCGTCGTCACCGCGGGACGGGGTGGAACGTGACCCCGGTCAGCGCGCCGGCGTCGGCGACCGCGGTCACGAAGGTGCCGTGCGGCTGGCGGCGGCGGTCGGTGGGCGAGCCGGGGTTGACCAGCCGGAGGCCCGACGGCGTCCCCTCGCTGGGCGCCACGGTGTCCCACGGGATGTGGCTGTGGCCGAAGAACAGGACGTCGGTGTCCGGGAACCGCGCGGCGCAGCGGCGCTCGCGCCCCTTGGCGTCCCCGGTCTCGTGGACGACGGCGATCCGCAGTCCCTCCACCTCGGCCCGGGCGACCTCCGGCAGCCGCTCGCGCAGCGGGCCGTGGTCGTTGTTGCCGTGCACGGCCAGCAGCCGGCGGGAGCGGGCCTCCAGGAGGTCGAGCAGGGCGACGTCGACCCAGTCGCCGGCATGCACGACGAGGTCGGCGGCGTCGATGGCGGCCCAGAGGGAATGAGGTAGGTCACGCGCACGCTTCGGCAGGTGCGTGTCGGCGGTCACCACCAGCGAAACGGCCACGCCGACATGGTCGCAGGGGGCTAGTTTTCGTCGCGGCCGATGACCTCGGCCGCTCTCCGCACGAGTCCCCGAGGACCCCCATGACCCACCCGTCGTCCCCCTCCGCAGAGCCGGTCACCCCGGCGTCGGAGCCCTACGAGAAGCGCTGGCTGGCGCTGGGCGTCATTGCGATGACCGTCCTCCTGGTCATCCTCGACGCCACGATCGTCAACATCGCGCTGCCCGCCGTGTCGTCCGACCTCGGCATCAGCGCGGCCACGCAGCAGTGGATCGTCACCGCCTACACCCTCACCTTCGGCGGCTTCCTGCTCCTCGGCGGCCGCATCGCCGACTTCTGGGGCCGCAAGCGCACCTACCTCGTCGGCGCCGCGGGCTTCGCCATCGCCTCGGCCCTCGGCGGCATCGCCCAGAACGAGGGCATGCTCTTCGCCGCCCGCGCGCTGCAGGGCGTCTTCGGCGCGCTGCTCGCGCCCGCGTCGCTGGCCCTGCTGACCGTCCTGTTCACCGACCCGAAGGAGCGGGCCAAGGCCTTCGGCGTCTACGGCGCGATCGCCGGCGGCGGCTCGGCCGTCGGCCTGCTGCTCGGCGGCGTCCTCACCGAGTACGCCGACTGGCGCTGGTGCTTCTGGGTCAACCTGCCGGTGGCGCTGCTCGCCGTCGTCCTGGCCATCCCGATCGTCCCGGAGAGCAAGGCCCCCGGGGACACCAAGTACGACATCCCCGGCGCGGTGCTCATCACCGTCGGCCTCGCCGCGATCGTCTACGGCTTCACCCGGGTGGCCGAGGCGTCGCAGACCAATGCGGGTGAGGCGCAGGCCGCCAACGGCCAGATCGCCGCGCAGGGCGGCCGGGACTTCGTGACACCGGCCAGCGGCTGGACCGACGGCCTGGCGTGGGTGTTCATCGTCGGCGGGCTGGTGCTGGTGGCGCTGTTCGTGCTCCTGGAGCTGCGCACCCGCAACCCGCTGCTGCCGATGCGCATCGTCCTCGACCGCAACCGCGGCGGCGCCTACCTCACCTCGACGCTGGTCGGCGCCGGGCTGATCGGGGCGTTCTTCTTCCTGAGCCTGTACTTCCAGCAGGTGCTCGGCTACGAGCCGGTGGTCGCGGGCGTCGCCTCGCTGCCCACCACGCTGGGTGTGTTCATCTCCGCCGGCGCGGCCAGCGCCCTGGTGCCGCGGATCGGCCCGAAGCCGCTCATGGTGCTCGGCGGGCTGCTCGCCGCGGCGGGGCTGTTCACCATGTCGTTCCTCGGCGTCGACAGCGGCTTCTGGGCCCTCGCCTTCCCGGGCCAGCTGCTGCTGGGCCTGGGGCTGGGCTTCACCTTCGTGCCGCTGTCGAACCTCGCGCTCGTGGGCGCCGGCGAGCACGACGCCGGTGCCGCGAGCGCGATGCTCAACGCCACCCAGCAGGTGGGCGCCTCGATCGGCACCGCCGTCCTGGCCTCGCTGTCGGTCGGCGCGATCAGCGCCTACTCGGCCGACGTCCTGGCCTCGCCGACGCCGCAGGACCCCGCGGCCGTCGCGCTGCAGGCGCAGGTGGAGGGCTACACGACCGCCTTCACCTGGGCCGCCGCGCTGCTGGTGCTCGGCGCCGTCGCCGCGGCGCTGCTCATCAAGGCGACCAAGGACGACCTGCCCACCGGGGACGCCCCCGTCCACGTCGGCTGACGCGCAGGCCGACCTCGCAGGGCCGCCCGCTCAGCTCCCGGGGCGGGCGGCCATCGCGCGGAGCCGGGCGTTGTAGGCCTCGAGCTCCGCGTCGTCGGTGCGCACGGCGGCCCGGTCGATCCGGCGGCCGCGACGCTCCTCCGACCCCATCCAGCTGAACAGCACCACGGCCAGCACGAACACGGTCGGCAGCTCGCCGAAGGACCAGGCGATGCTGCCGGCCGTGTTCTGGTCGGCGAGGGGGTCGACGCCCCAGCCGGCCGGCGGCTCGGCGAAGGTCCGCACCACCAGCGACGTCGACATCATGATCGCGACGCCGAAGAAGGCGTGCAGGGGCATCGGGATCAGCAGCTCGAGCATCCGCCCGGCGTGGCCGACCTGCCGGGGCCACGGGTCCTGGGCGAGGATCGGCCCGAAGAACAGCAGCCCGGTCACGGTGAAGTGGGCGAGCATGAACTGGTGCCCGAACGGGTCGCCCATGAGGGCGTCGAACACGGGCGTGAAGTAGACGCCGTAGAGGCTCACCAGGAACAGCGGCAGCGTGAACAGCGGGTGCGAGACGAACCGCGCCACCCGGCTGTGCAGGGCGTCGAGCAGCAGCGCCCGTGGCACGCCGGCCACCCCCCGGCCGCGCGGCAGCGCGCGCAGGGCGAGGGTCACCGGCCGGCCGAGGAGCAGCAGGAGCGGCGCCACCATCGACAGCACCATGTGCTGGGCCATGTGGACGCTGAACAGCACCATGCTGTAGCCGTTGAGCCAGGTGCCCGTGACGGCGAACAGCGACAGGCAGCCGGCGACCCACGCCGCCGCGCGCCACCACGGCCAGGCCACGCCCGAGCGGCGCACCCGGACCACGCCGACGGCGTAGGCGGCGATCCCGAGCAGCGCGAGCACCGGCAGCACCGACCAGGCGTCGAGGTGCGGCAGGAACATGCGTCCCCACGTGGGTGGCTCGCCGGGCACCCACATGCCCGAGTGGTGCCCGTGCTCCACCAGTACCTCCGGTCCGATCCGTCTCCGTCGTCCACTGTCCCACTCGGCTAGTCGTGGACGGGCGCCTCGTGACCGGCGTGCGCCTCGGCCTCCAGCTGGAAGGTGCAGTGGTCGACGTCGAAGTGGGCGCCCAGGCAGGTGCCCAGCGAGTCGAGGATCCGCCCGCCGTGGCCGTCGGCGAGCGCCTCGTCGGTGACGACGACGTGCGCGGACAGCACCGGCAGGCCCGAGGTGATGGTCCAGGCGTGCAGGTCGTGGACGCCGATGACGCCCTCGACGCCGAGCACGTGCGCGCGCACCTCGTCCAGGTCGACGCCGCGCGGGGCTGCCTCGAGCAGCACGTCGAGCGACTCGCGCAGCAGCGACCACGCCCGCGGCAGGACCAGGCAGCCCACGACGAGCGCGGCGACGGTGTCGGCCGGCGTCCACCCGGTGAGCGCGACGACGGCGCCGGCGACGAGGACGGCGACCGAGCCGAGCGCGTCGCCGAGCACCTCCAGGTGTGCGCCGCGGACGGCCAGCGAGGTGCCCCGGCCGCGGTGCAGCAGCGCCAGCCCGGCGAGGTTCGCGGCCAGGCCCCCCGCCGCGACGACGAGCACCACGCCGGAGTCGATCTCCGGCGGGTCACCGATCCGGCGGACCGCCTCCACCAGCACGAAAACCGCGACCCCGGCGAGCAGCAGCCCGTTGGCCACCGCGGCGAGGATCTCCACCCGCTGCCAGCCGAACGTGCGCCGGCCGCGGGCGGGCCGCTGTGCCAGCGTGACCGCGCCGAGGGCGAGGCCCACGCCGAGCGCGTCGGTGGCCATGTGGCCGGCGTCGGCGAGCAGTGCCAGTGAGCCGGACACCACCGACCCGACGACCTCGGCCGCCAGCACCGCCAGCGTGAGACCCAGTACGACCGCCAGCCGGCCGCGGGAGGCCCCCGCGGCGGTGCCGTGGTCGTGCGCGTGCCCGGCTCCCATCGGCCCACCTCCCCCACCAGTGTGCTCCGGGAACGGCACGGCCCCCTGCCCGACGTGCGGGGAGGGGGCCGGGGGCCGGCTCGCGGCGGCCGGGATGGCGACCTGGACGGCGGCCTAGATCGTGACGCCGCGCTCCCGCAGCCACGGGATCGGGTCGACCTTCTGGCCGTCGATGCCGCCGACGTGCACCTCGAAGTGCAGGTGCGGGCCGGTCGACTGACCGCGGTTGCCGAGCAGGGCGATGGTGTCCCCGGCGCGGACCACCTGCCCGGGCTGCACGAGGACCTCCTCCATGTGCCCGTAGACGGTGACGTCACCGTTCTCGTGCTGGATGTAGATCACGTTGCCGTAGCCGCTGGCGGGGCCCGCCTCGAGGACGACCCCGTCGGCGGCGGCGTACTCCGGCGTCAGCATGGGGGCGGCCAGGTCGATGCCGGCGTGCAGCGTGCCCCAGCGGGCCCCGAAGGTGCTGGTGAGCCGGGCGCCGTTGACCGGCAGGACCGTCTTGGGCCGGGCGGCCTCGGCCGCTGCCGCGGCGGCGGCCTCGGCGGCGACGCGGTCGGCGTCGGCCTGCACCTGGGCGGCGGTGGCCTGCTCGGCCTCGCGGGCGGTGCGGCTGGCGGTGACCGCGCCCAGCAGCACCGCGTCGGAGCGGAGGGTGGCCTGCTCGGCGGCGGCCGAGAGCTCCCCGCCGTCGATGCCGAGCTCCTGCGCGACGCTCACCGAGGTGCTGGTCGCCTCGGGGCCGTCGGCCTGGGCGACCCGGTCGCCGACGGAGAACGTGGCCACGCCGACCGCGCCGACGAGGGCCGCGGCGAGGTAGAAGGCGGGGCGGCGGCGCGGGAGGCGCAGGCCGCGGTCGCGGTGCCGGCCGTGCCCCGCGACGACGGTGACGGGAGCCCGGTCGGGCCGGTCGTCGGTGTCGTCGTCCGTGGCGGCGGGCTCCTCGGCCTCGCCCGAGGGGTCGTCCGTGGCGGGCGCCTCGACGGTCTCGAGCGGCGCGGCGGCCACGGCCTCGAGGGCCTGGGCGCCGGCGGCCTCGGCCAGCCCGGCGGCGTCGGCGACGCCGGTCACCGGCTCGGCCGCGAGGACCTCCTCGACGACGTCGGCGGGCACCTCGGTGGGCACCTCGGCGCGCGTGTCGACGACGACCGCGCGGACCTCGAGGGCGGCGGGTGCCGAGCGGGGGTGCGGCGTGGGCCGCGGGCGCGGGCTCGGACGGCGGGCGGGACGGGATCCCGGACGGGGCTCTCCGGTCGGCGACGTCTCCCCCTGACGTCGCTGCGGGGCCGTGCGGGCGGCCGCTCCGGCCGGGGAGCGACGCCGGTCGGACGTCGCCGCCGCGGCCTTCCGGAGGGGGCCGGCCTCGCCGTACTGCGGGGCCCTCCCTCCGTCGAGGAGGCGGTCGGGGTGGAGCTCGGTCATGCACCTGACTTCCGTCGGGGACAGGGACGTACTGCGGTGCCCGGGGGAGCGGGCGGGGCCCATGTAAACACGTCGTGACCGGTTCGTGATCTGCAGAGGTGGGTATCGAGGACCGGATGTGTGGCCCGTGCCACAGAGCTGCACGGGTGTCATTCGACGGCCCGTCGACCCCGCGTCACGGTCGGTGACGAACACGCCGGTTGAGCGTTGAACCAGGGGCGATCAGGCCCACAGCGGGCAGGAGGCCCTCCGAGACCCCGCTCGACGACCCGAGGAGCAGACTCGTGCGCGCAGTCACCTGGCACGGACGTGCCGACGTACAGGTGGACACCGTCCCCGATCCGAGGATCGAGGAGGACACCGACGTCGTCGTCGAGATCACCTCGAGCGGCATCTGCGGGTCCGACCTCCACCTCATCGAGGTCATGGCCCCGTTCATGTCGAAGGGCGACGTCATGGGCCACGAGCCCATGGGGATCGTCCGCGAGGTGGGCTCCGCGGTGACCGCCGTGAAGCCCGGCGACCGGGTGGTCGTCCCCTTCAACATCTCCTGCGGCACCTGCTGGATGTGCTCGCAGGGCCTGCAGTCGCAGTGCGAGACCACGCAGAACCGCGAGCAGGGCTTCGGCGCCTCGCTGTTCGGCTACACGAAGCTCTACGGGCAGGTCCCGGGCGGGCAGGCCGAGTACCTGCGGGTGCCGTTCGGCAACACGCTGCCGATCAAGGTGCCGGACGGCCCGCCGGACGACCGGTTCGTCTACCTCTCCGACGTGCTGCCGACCTCCTGGCAGGCCGTCCAGTACGCCGCCACGCCGCCCGGCGGGACGCTGCTCGTGCTCGGGCTCGGCCCGATCGGCGACATGTGCACCCGCATCGCCTCCCACCTGGGCTTCCGGGTCGTCGCCTCCGACGTCGTCCCCGAGCGGATCGCCCGGGCGACCGCCCGCGGCACCGAGGTCATCTCCTCCACCGACCAGGACGACGTCGTCGGCGAGATCCGCGAGAAGACCGACGGCCGCGGCGCGGACGCCGTCATCGACGCGGTCGGCATGGAGGCGCACGGCTCGACCGGCGCCCAGTTGGCCCAGAAGGCGACGGCGATCCTCCCCGACGCGCTCATGGCGCAGGTGATGAAGGTCGCCGGCATCGACCGGCTGGCCGCCTTCAACACCGCCATCGAGGCGGTGCGCCGCGGCGGCACCGTCTCACTGTCGGGCGTCTACGGCGGGGCCACCGACCCGGTGCCGCTCATGCGCATGTTCGACAAGCAGGTGCAGCTGCGCATGGGCCAGGCCAACGTGTGGCGGTGGGTGCCCGACATCCTGCCGCTGCTGGCCGACGGCGACCCGCTCGGCGTCGATGACTTCGCCACCCACCGCGTGCCGCTGGAGCAGGCGCCGCAGGCCTACGCGGACTTCCGGGAGAAGAAGGACGGCGCGGTCAAGGTGCTGCTGCAGCCCTGACCCGCACTGTGAGCACACCCACCGGCCGCGCGGGGCATGTCCCGCGCGGCCGGTGCCTTGCCGTTGGGTAGGACAACCACTCGGACGACGACGTCCGCATCGCCCCGTCCGCCGTCGTCCCCCTGGAGCCCCCCCGTGCCCCGCGGTCTGCTCGCGCTCGCCATCGGCGCCTTCGGCATCGGCACCACCGAGTTCGTGGTCATGGGCATGCTGCCCCAGGTCGCCGCGGACCTCGGGGTGTCGGTGTCGGCGGTCGGCCTCCTCATCTCCGCCTACGCGATCGGCGTGGTGATCGGGGCGCCGACCCTGACCGCGCTCGGCGTGCGCTTCTCGCCCCGCCAGACGCTGGTCGCGCTGATGCTGGTGTTCGTCGCCGGCAACGCCCTGTCGGCGGTGGCCCCGACCTACGAGACGCTCGTCGCCGCCCGGGTGCTGACCGCGCTGGCGCACGGGTCGTTCTTCGGCGTCGGGGCGGTGGCCGCCCGGCGGCTCGTGGCGCCGGAGCGGGCGACCCAGGCGATCTCGCTGATGATGGTCGGGCTGACGCTGGCCAACGTCGCCGGCGTCCCGCTGGGCACGCTCGTCGCCCAGCAGCTGAGCTGGCGGCTGGTGCTCGGCGGCATTGCCGTCATCGGGCTGCTCACCATCGCCGGGTTGCTCGCCTGGCTGCCGGCGGGGGCCGGGGAGCGCAGCGACCTGCGCAGCGAGCTGGCCGCGTTCCGCCGCCGGCAGGTGTGGCTGGTGCTGGGCCTGACGATGATCGGCTTCGCCGCGCTGTTCTGCGTCTACAGCTACGTCAGCCCGATCCTCACCGACCTCGCCGGGCTGCCCGAGGCGTGGGTGACGCCGGTCCTGGCCCTGTTCGGCGTCGGGACGACGGTCGGCACCCTGGCCGGCGGGCGGCTCGGCGACCGCTTCGGCTTCTCCCTGGTCGTCGCCGGTCTGCTGGTCACCGCGGTCCTGCTGGTCGTGTTCGCGCTCGTCGCCCGCGTCCCCGCGGCCGCCGTCGCCCTGCTGGTGCTGTTCGGCCTGGTCGCCTTCGCGATGGGCCCGGTGGTGCAGAACGGCGTCATCGAGGCCGCGCGGGTGCCCGGCGGCAGCCTGGTGTCGGCGGCCAACCAGGCGGCGTTCAACCTGGCCAACGCCATCGGCGCGGCGCTGGGCGCGCTGGTCCTCTCCCGCGGCCTCGGCTACACCGCGCCGATGTGGGTCGGCGCGGGCCTCGCGCTCGCCGGCGCCGCGCTGGCGCTGGTCGCCCGCCGCGCCGGCCGCCGCGAGGACGCGGTGGTCGACGCCGACGTCCGGGCCTGGCGGCGGGCCGTCGCCCGCGACCTCGACGCCGCGGCCCGAGACGCGGCCTGAGACCTGCGACTGGATCGCGCACGGCGGGTAGGAGGGCCGTCATGACGACGACCACCGCCGAGAGGTCAGGACAGTTCACGCTCGGGGACCGCACGGTCAACCGGCTCGGCTACGGCGCCATGCAGCTCGCCGGGCCGCACGTGATGGGCCCGCCCGCCGACCGCGACGCCGCCGTCGCCGTCCTGCGCCGGGCCGTCGAGCTGGGCGTGGACCACATCGACACCAGCGACTACTACGGCCCGCACGTGACCAACGAGGTCATCCGCGAGGCGCTGCACCCCTATCCGGAGCAGCTGACGATCGTCACCAAGGTCGGCGCCCGGCGGACGCCGGAGGGCGAGTGGCCCGAGGCCCTCTCCCCCGAGGAGCTCCGGCAGGCGGTGCACGACAACCTCGAGCACCTCGGCGTCGAGGCGCTCGACGTGGTCAACCTGCGGATGCCCGGCTTCGCCGCGCCGGTGGAGCGCTCGCTCGCCGAGCCGTTCGGCGCGCTCGCCGAGATGCAGCAGGAGGGGCTCGTCCGGCACCTCGGCGTCTCCAACGTGACGACGCAGCAGTTCGCCGAGGCCCGCGCCATCGCGCCGGTCGTGTGCGTGCAGAACCACTACAACCTCGTGCACCGCGACGACGACCCGATGCTCGACGCGCTGGCCCGGGAGGGCGTGGCCTACGTGCCGTTCTTCCCCCTCGGCGGGTTCAGCCCGCTGCAGTCCGCGGCGCTGGAGACGGTGGCGCGGCGGCTGGAGACCACGCCGATGCAGGTGGCGCTGGCGTGGCTGCTGGCCCGCTCCCCCAACATCCTGCTGATCCCCGGCACCTCGTCGGTGGCCCACCTGGAGGAGAACCTGCAGGCGGCGATGCGGGTGCTCGGGCCCGCCGAGCTGGAGGAGCTCGACCGGATCGGCGGCAGCGGGGAGCCCGACGTCGACCTGTGATCAGGCCTGGCCGACGCCCGCCCCGACCGGGCCCAGCACCCGGTCGAGGTGGGCGTTGGCGAACACCCCGGCCGGGTCGAGCCGCGCCCGCAGCGCGGTGAACTCGCCGAACCGCGGGTAGCGGCCGGCCAGGGCGGCGGCGTCGAGGCCGTGCTCCTTGCCCCAGTGCGGCCGCCCGCCGGCCGCCCCGGCGATCGCCTCGAACGCGCGGAAGTACGCGCCGGGTTCCGTCCGCGCGGGCACGTGCACGGCCACGTAGGCGGTGTCACGCCCCGACGCCGTCGACAGCGGGACGTCGTCGGCGGCGGCCACCCGCACCTCCACCGGGAAGGCGACCCGGTGCGGCCCGGCGTCGACCACCCGCCGCAGCTCGGCGAGGACCGCCGGCGCCGCCGCCCGCGGCACGGCGTACTCCATCTCGCGGAACCGGACCCGGCGGCGGGAGACGAACACCCGGTGCGCGGCGTCGGTCCACGTGCGCGCGCCGAGCGCCCGGGCGGAGAAGCGGGCCAGCGGCGGCACCAGCGCGGGCACCCGCCGGCCCGCGGCGACGACGGCGGCGAGCCCGGCGTTGGCGAGCACCTCGTCGTCCCACAGCGCCCGCGCGCGGGACAGCGGCGCCAGTTCGTCGAGCGGCACCCGGGTGTTGCGCTTGAGCAGGCACCGGTCGGTGTGCGGGAACCAGTAGAACTCGACGTGGTCGGTGGCGGTCATGACCTCGTCGAAGCGCTCGAGGAGGTCGGGCAGCCGGGCCGGCCCCTCGTCGGCCCGCAGGGCGAAGGCCGGCACCGCCTGCAGGGTCACCGTGGACAGCACGCCGAGCGCGCCGAGGCCGACGCGGGCGGCGGAGAAGACGTCGGGGTGCTCGCCGGGCGAGCAGCGCAGCACCTCGCCGTCGGCGGTGACCAGCTCCAGCGCCCGGAGCTGGGTGGCCAGGCCGCCGAAGCGGGCGCCGGTGCCGTGGGTGCCGGTGGACAGCGCGCCCGCGACGGTCTGCCGGTCGATGTCGCCGAGGTTGGTCAGCGCCCAGCCGCGCGCGGCGAGCTCCGCGTTCAACCGGTGCAGCGGCGTGCCGGCGCGGACCGTGGCGAGGCCGGCGTCGTCGACGTCGACCAGGCCCGCGTGCCGGTCGAGGCGGAGCGCGACGTCCTCGGGGCGGCCGATGCCGCTGAAGGAGTGCCCGCTGCCCAGCGCGGTGACCCGGCGGCCCGCGGCGGCTGCGGCGCGCACCGCGTCGGCGATCCCGCCGGCGTCGGGCGGGCAGACGACGGTGAGGCCGCCCGCCCGCTGGTTGCCCGCCCAGTTGCGCCAGCTGTCCGCCACGCGGCCTCCTCGGTGTCCGCGGCAGTGTGGCCGTCGCGGGGCGGCGCGTCGAGGACTCCCGCGCCCGCCCTCCGCTCGCCCCTCTGCTTGCCCCTCTGCTTGCCTCGGTGCGTGCACGCCGGGAGGCTGCGCTGCCGTGACCCCCGACCGGCTCGACGACCTGACCGCGGACCTCGACCCGCCGTTCGCCGTCCTCGACCTCGACGCGCTCGACGCCAACGCCGACGACCTGGTGCGCCGGGCGGGCGGGCGGCCGGTGCGGGTGGCGAGCAAGTCGGTGCGCAGCCGGGCGGTGCTGCGGCGGGTGCTCGCCCGGCCGGGCTTCGCGGGGGTGCTGGCGTACTCGCTGGCCGAGGCGCTGTGGCTGGCAGGCGGGGACGACCCGGTGAGCGACGACGTCGTCGTGGGCTATCCGTCGGTGGACCGGGCGGCGCTGCGCCGGCTCGTGGCCGACCCGGTGCTCGCGTCGCGGGTGACGCTGATGGCCGACTCGCCCGAGCACCTCGACGCCGTCGACGCGGTGGCCCCGCCCGGCCGGCGGCCGCCGGTGCGGATCTGCCTGGACCTCGACGCCTCCCTCCGCGCCGGGGGCGGGCGCGTGCACGTCGGCGTGCGGCGCTCGCCGGTGCACGACCCGGCGGGTGCCGCGGCGCTGGCGCGCGCGGTGCACGGGCGGCCCGGCTTCGTGCTGGCCGGGCTGATGGCGTACGAGGCGCAGGTGGCCGGGGTGCCCGACGCGCCGCCCGGCCGGCCGCTGCGCGGGCTCGCGGTGCGCGGGGTGCAGGCGCTGTCGGTGCGCGAGCTGGCCGGGCGCCGGGCCGCGGCGGTGGCCGCCGTGTCCGCCGTCGCGCCGCTCGGGTTCGTCAACGGCGGGGGCACCGGCAGCCTGGAGCGGACCGCCGCCGACCCGTCGGTGACCGAGGTGGCCGCCGGGTCGGGGCTCTACCAGCCGACCCTGTTCGACGGGTACCGCGCCTTCCGCGGGCGGCCCGCGCTGGTGTTCGCGCTCGCGGTCACCCGCCGCCCGGCGCCCGGGGTCGTCACGGTGGCGGCCGGCGGCTGGATCGCGTCGGGCCCGCCCGGCCCCGACCGCTCGCCGCGGCCGGTGCACCCGGCGGGGCTGCGGCTGCTCGGCACCGAGGGCGCCGGCGAGGTGCAGACGCCGCTGCGCGGGCCGGGCGCCGCCGGGCTCGGGATCGGCGACCGGGTCTGGTTCCGGCACGCCAAGGCCGGGGAGGTGTGCGAGCACGTCGGCGAACTGCACACGGTGGCCGGCGGCCGCCCGGCCGGCGCGGTCGCGACCTACCGGGGCGAGGGGCGGGCGTTCGGCTGAGCGGAGGGCCTCCCCGTCCGTCGATCATCGGATGCGTGCACGCGACACGGCACAACACGCCGGCCGGCCGTGCACACGTCCGATGATCGACTCGAGCGGCCTCCTCAGTCGGCGTCGTTGGCCAATAGCGCCCGGGCCTCGGCGGCCTCCTCCTCGGTGAGCCCGCCGGAGCCCTCCGGGTGGTCGACCTGGGTGTCGATCCAGCGCTTGTGCGCCTCCCAGGCCGACTGCCGCGTGGCACCGAGCGCCCGGCCGATCTGCGCCCACGAGGCGCCGGTGGAGCGCGCCGTCCGGACGGTGAGCTGGCGGCCCTGACCCGCCCGCCGGGCGATCACCTCGCCGAGGGCGAGCAGCTCGAGCGCCTCGTCGCGCGTCAGCGGGCGGGGGCCGGTGGGGTCGTCGGGATCGGCCAGCGAGTCACGGGAGCGCAGCTCGTCGAAGCGGATGACGGCGCTGGCGAGGGTGTGCCGGCGTTCGAGGTCGTCGACGTCCATGACCCAGCGTCCGTCAGGCCCGCCTGACAGTCAAGCGGGCCTGACAGCCCGAGGGTGCCTGAGGGGCGCCCGGGACGGCTGGGACGCCGTACGGCGGTTCAGGTCACGCCCGCGGCGGATCGGCCGAAGAACCACCCGGTCTCGTTCCGGGACCGCTCAGTCCTCGCGAGGAGTCGCTCCGTGTCCCACCCCCCGCAGGCGCCGTACCAGCAGCCCTACGCTCCGGTCCAGCCGCCGTACGTCCCCCAGCAGAAGGGCGCCGGCCTGGCCGTCGCGTCGATGGTCCTGGGGATCATCGCGCTGCTGCTCAGCTGGGTGCCGATCATCAACAACGTCGCCGCCGTCATCGCGGTCGTCGGCCTGGCGCTGGGCATCCCCGCGCTCTTGCGCGCCCGGCGCGGCACCCACCGCGGCAAGGGCCTCGCGATCACCGGCCTCGTCACCTCCGTGATCGCCATCGCCGTCGTCATCGCGACGCAGGCCTTCTACGCCAGCGTCATCGACGAGGTCGCCGACAGCCTCGACCAGGAGCTCGGCACCGCGGTCCCGTCGGCGGGCGCCCTGCCCGAGGGCGGCGCGGCGGAGCTGGTCGAGGGCGCTCCCGAGGAGGCCCCGTCCGGCGACCTCGTGCCGCTGGGCGTCCCGGCCCAGGTCGGCGACTACCAGGTCACCGTGGACGCCGTCGAGCTCGACGCCGACGCGTCCGTGCAGGCCGCCAACGACTTCAACGGGCCCGCCACCGGCCAGTACGTGCTCGCCCAGCTGAGCGTCACCTACACCGGCGACACGGAGGGCATGCCCGGTTTCGACCTGACCGCCGTCTTCCACGGGTCCGACGCCCGTCAGTACAGCGACTCCGAGTGCATGGCGGTCCTGGCCGACGACGCGATGGACGTCCCGACCCTCAACCCGGGCGGGTCGGACACCTTCCAGTTCTGCATGGACGTGCCGCCGGCCGCCGTCGCGGGCGGGCAGCTGTCGATCGAGCCGACGCTCAGCTTCGACTCCGACGACCGCGTGTTCTACGCCCTGCCGTAGTCCCCGCTCCCCCGCCACCGGCCGGACTCCCCACGACGGGGGTCCGGCCGGTGTCGTCTCAGCGGGCGCGGGCGACGCGCTGCTCGTCGAAGACCGGCTCGTCCGACTCGTACACCCGGCCGTCGCCGCCGAAGACGAGGAAGCGGTCGAAGGAGCGGGCGAACCAGCGGTCGTGGGTGACCGCCAGGACCGTGCCGTCGAAGGCCGCCAGCGCCTCCTCCAGCGACTCCGCGGACAGCACGTCGAGGTTGTCGGTCGGCTCGTCGAGCAGCAGCAGCGTGGCGCCCGAGAGCTCCAGCATCAGCACCTGCAGCCGCGCCTGCTGCCCACCCGAGAGGGTGCGGAACGGCTGGTCGGCGGAGTCGGTGAGCCCGTACCGCCGCAGCACCGCCATCGCCCGCCCGCGGTCGACGCCCGGCCGTCCCGGTTCGCCGTGCCACAGCAGGTCCACCGGCGTCCGGTCCAGCCACTCCGGGTGCGCGTGCGTCTGGGCGAAGAAGCCGGGGACGACGCGGGCGCCCAGCCGCCACGAGCCGGTGTGCGCGACCTCCTGGCCGGCGAGCAGCCGCAGGAAGTGCGACTTCCCGGCCCCGTTCGCGCCGAGCACACCCACCCGGTCGCCGTAGAACAGCTCCAGGTCGAACGGCCGCATGAGGCCCGACAGCTCCAGCTGCTCGGCGGTGACCGCGCGGACGCCGGTGCGCCCGCCGCGCAGCCGCATCGCCACCTTCTGCTGGGGCGGCCGGTCCGGCGGCGGCCCGGCCTCCTCGAAGCGGGCCAGCCGGGTCTGCATCGCCCGGTAGCGCGAGGCCATGTCCGGGGAGTTGGCCGCCTGCTGCTGCAGCGTGCGGACCAGCTCGACGAGGCGCGCGTGCTCCTCCTCCCAGCGCCGGCGCAGCTCGGCCATCCGCTCGTGCCGCGCCTCGCGGGCCTCGGGGTAGGAGGCCCACCCGCCGCCGTGCACCCACGCCGTCCGGCCCTCGACGGTGACCACCCGGTCGGCCACGCGGGCGAGCAGCTCGCGGTCGTGGCTGACGAACAGCACCGTCTTGCGGGTCTCGAGCAGCCGCTCCTCCAGCCACCGCTTGCCCGGCACGTCGAGGTAGTTGTCCGGCTCGTCGAGCAGCAGCACCTGCTCCGGCCCACGCAGCAGCGACTCCAGCGCCAGCCGCTTCTGCTCCCCGCCCGACAGCGTCGACAGCTCGCGGTACTTGCAGCGGTCGTAGGGGACGCCGAGCGCCGCGACCGTCACGGTGTCCCAGGTGACCTCGGCCTCGTAGCCGCCGGCGTCGCCCCACTGGCCGAGCGCGTCCGCGTAGGCGAGCTGGGCGGCCTCGTCGTCGGTCTCCATGAGCGCCAGCTCGGCCGCCTCGACGGCGTCCCACGCGGCACGCACCGCGGGCCCCGACAGGTCGACGAGGAACCGCTGGACGGTCGTGTCGTCGCGCACCGAGCCGATGAACTGCCGCATGACGCCGAGGCCGCCGCTGCGGGCGACCGCGCCCGCCTCGGGCACCAGGTCCCCGGCGACGATCCGCAGCAGCGTCGTCTTCCCCGCCCCGTTCTCGCCGACCAGCGCCGCGCGGGCGCCGTCGCCGATCCGGAAGGAGACGTCGTCCAGCAGCACGCGGCCGTCGGGCAGCGTGTGCCGGACCCCGCTCACGTCGACCGATCCCACCCGGTCAGTCTCCCGGGCCGGACAAGCGCTTTCCGGCGGCGGTCAGCCCACCGACTCCAGCCGGGTGCGGGCCAGCCGCTCGACCAGCTCGGGCAGCGCGGTGGCCGGGACGCCGCTGAGGTCGCGGCGGCAGGAGGCGACGACGGTGCCGACGACCTGGGGCCGCATCCGGAACTCCGCCACCAGGCGGGCGACGGCCTCCTCCACGGAGGCGTCCTGCGCGAGGTCGTCGGTCGTCGTCATGCGGCGCGGCCCCTTCGTCCGATCCGGTCTCGGTATCGCGAGCAGCGTCGCCGTCCGCCGGGCCCCGCACCAGGGACCAAGGACCCGGTGTGATCAGGTCGCGAAGTACCCGTTGGTCCCGTCGGCGGTGGCCGCGGCGGCGTCGCGGACCAGCGCCGCGAGCTCGCCGGCGTCGACGCGGTCGAGGGAGGTGAAGCGCACGCAGCTCTTCCCGCAGGAGACCCGCCCCAGCCGTTCCGCGCGCGCCTCGGGCAGGTACGTCCCGTCGACGACCGCGCAGACGTAGAGCGACAGGTGCCGCTTCTGGGCGGCCAGCGACACCAGCGGCCACTGCGTCGTCTCCCGCGCCGACCGGGGCCGGTAGGGCATCAGCCCGTAGCCCAGCATCGACCCGGCGCCGACCGGGACCAGCTGCCGGTCGAGTCCGGGCGCGGCCTCGCGGACCAGCGCGTCGACCCGGCGCAGCTCGGCCTCGCGCGGGCCGGCCGCGGCGAACCACTCCTCGATCGGGTCGCCCACGGCGGCCTCCTCAGTCCAGGACGAGGGAGAGCACGGTGGCGCCGGCGGTCAGCACCATCGCGAGGACGACGACCGCGGCCACCAGCCGCCGTCGCCGCTCGGCGTCCGGGCCACCGGCCCCGCCCATGCCCATCACGACGGCGACGCTACCGGCCGCCGGCCCCAGAGCAGGGTGTCCAGCGCCGTGCCCGACGGCGTCGCGCGCGGCACCGTCCCGAGGCGCTCGACGTCGAGCAGCGCGGCCACCGGCGCCAGCCGGGCGGGGCTGTGCAGGATCGCCGGGTCCTGCGGCCCACCGACGCCCTCCGTGGGGTTCCGGGCGTCGTGGCCGAGCAGCAGGAACCGCCCGCCCGGCCGCAGCCAGCCCACGGCGCGGGTCAGCAGGCCGGTCATGTCCGGGTCGGGCAGGTGCAGGTAGGCGACGAGCACGAGGTCCTGCGACGACGGCGGCGCGTCCCACGCCGTGGCATCGGCGGTCACCCACGTGACGGCGCCGGCGCCCGGCTGCGCCCGCCCGCGGGCCAGCCCGGTGGCGGAGAAGTCGACCGCGGTGGCCCGCCAGCCCAGCCGCGCGAGCCACAGGGCGTGCCGGCCCTCCCCCGCCGCGACGTCGACGGCGTCGCCGGGTGGCAGGTCCCCCACCAGCTCGGCCACCAGCGGGTTCGGCTCGCCCGACCACTGCTGCCGCTCGGCGTAGCGCGCGTCCCAGTCCGCTGCCTGCACGGGCGCGAGTGTGGCAGCGGTGTGCGCGCCGGCCGGGCCGGGGCCAGGGTGGTCGGGTGCGCACCGTCTCGCTGGTCCCCTTCGAACCGGAGCACCTGCTCGCCGTGCAGCCGTGGTTCGACGACCCCGAGACGCGGCGGCGGCTGGGCGGGCGCGAGTGGCCCACCCGCGAGCTCGCCGTGCGCAGCACCCGGTGGACCGAGGAGTTCCGCGGGCGACGGGTGCTGCGCTCGTGCACCTGGGTGGCCCTCGACGACGACGGCGTGCTGGTCGCCCAGGTCGGCGGGGACGTCTACGACCGCTGGACGACGTGGGACCCGGCCGCCGAGCGGGTCGTGGAGACCGACGACCGGCGGACGATGGGCGCGGCCTACGTCGTCGCGCCGTCCCGCCGCGGGCAGGGCGTCGGCGCGGCCACGCTGCGCGCGCTGGTCGCCGATCCGGGCACCGCCGACGTCGAGCAGTTCGTCCTCGGCATCGAGCCGGACAACACCGCCAGCCTGCGCGCCGCGGCCGCCGCCGGGTTCACCCGACGCACCGCCGGGCCCGACGCCGAGGACATGGTCTACCTGCACCTGCGCCGCTGACGGAGGATCGCTCCGTGCGCGCCGCCGTCTCCGCCGTCGACGACCTCGTCCTGCACGCACCGCGTGTCCTGGGGTTCGCCCCCACCGACCGCATCGCCGCCCACTACGGGCTCGACCCGGACGACGTGGAGGACCACCTCCTCGGGTACGGCGCCCGCGGCTGGGTGGGCACCGCCGCGTTCGACGGGACCTCCGGCTGGTTCGTCACCGCCGAGGGCCGGGCCGAGGACGAGCGGCGGATGGCCGCCGAGCTCGACCGGTTCGGCGCCCGCGACGTCGCCGTCGCCGCCTACGCCGACTTCCTGCCGCTCAACGCCCGCTTCGGCCGGGTGTGCACCGACTGGCAGGTGCGGCCCACCCGCACCGACCCGCTGGCCGCCAACGACCACACCGACCGGCGCTGGGACGAGCGCGTGCTGCGCGCCCTCGGCACGCTCGGCCGCGAGCTCACCGCGGCCACCGCCGCGCTGGCCGGGCGCCTGCAGCGCTTCGACGGCTACGCCGCCCGCTACACCTCGGCGCTGGCGCGGGTCGACGGCGGGCAGTGGCAGTACGTGGCCGGCGTCGGCCTCGAGTCCTGCCACACCGTCTGGATGCAGCTGCACGAGGACCTGCTGGCCACGCTCGGCATCCCTCGCGGCGCCGAGGACTGACGGGACCGACCGGCCGGACCGTCGGCCCCGGCTGGCAGCATCCGGCGCATGCCGACGGTCCCGCCCCGCGAGGTCGCGCTGCTGCGGCTGGTCGCCCAGCGGGTGGCCGGCCCGCCGTTCCCCGACGCCGCGGCCGCCGTCCGCGGGCTGCTCGCCCTCCAGGGGCAGGAGCTGCCCGGCGCGCTGACGTCGGTGGCGCTGCGCACCGCGGACCGCTCGCGGGCCGGCGTCGAGGCGGCGCTGGCCGACGGCGCCGTCGTCCGCTCCTGGCCGATGCGCAGCACCCTGCACCTCACGCCCGCCGAGGACCTGCCGTGGATGCTCGACCTGCTCGGTCCCCGCGTGCTCGCCGGCGCGGCGCGGCGGCGGGAGGTCGTGGGCCTGACCCTCGACGACCTCGAGCGGGCCCGCGGTGTGGCGGTCGCCGCGCTCTCCGGCGGGCGCCGGCTGGGCCGGAAGGAGCTGTTGGCCGCCCTCGCCGACGGCGGCTGCGACGTCGCCGGGCAGCGGGGCTACCACTCGCTGTGGTTCCTCGCGCAGACCGGGACCCTCGTCCTCGGCCCGCTGGAAGGGGGCGACCAGGCGTTCGTGCTCCTCGACGAGTGGGTGCCCGCGCCGCGGCGGCCCGACCGGGAGGAGGCCCTGGCCGAGCTCGCGCTGCGCTACTTCACCGGGCACGGCCCCGCGGGCGTCGCCGACCTGGTCCGCTGGGCCGGCACCACCGTGCGCGACGCCCGCGCCGGGCTCGCGGCCGTGCGCGACCGGCTGGCCGCCGTCGACGTCGACGGCACCGAGCTGTACCTCGACCCGGAGGTGCCCGACCGGCTGACCGCCTGCCGTGCGGAGGCCGAGGGCCTGCACCTGCTGCCCGGCTTCGACGAGGTGGTGCTCGGCTACGCCGACCGCACCTGCACCGTGCCCGCGGAGCACGCCGACCGGATCGTCCCCGGCGGCAACGGCGTCTTCCGCCCCACCGTCGTCGTCGGCGGGACGGCGGTGGGCACCTGGCGGTGGACCGGGACGGGCACGAGGCGGGTGGCGAGCGCGGAGCCCTTCACCGCCTTCCCCGACGGCGTCGCGGAACGCGTGCCGGAGCTCGCCGCCGCACTGCCCTGAGCGCTGCGGAGGCGGCCCCCGCACCGCCGGGCGAGGGTGGGGCCATGGAGTACACGCGCCTGGGCGCCACGGGTCTCGAGGTCTCCCGGATCTGCCTCGGGATGATGAGCTTCGGCGAGCCCGGCCGCGGGATGACGCCGTGGAGCCTGCCCGAGGACGAGGCGATGCCGCTCATCCGGTCGGCGCTCGAGGCCGGCGTCACCTTCCTCGACACCGCCAACGTCTACTCGGCCGGCTCCAGCGAGGAGATCACCGGGAAGGCGATCCGGGAGTTCACCACCCGCGACGACGTCGTCCTGGCCACCAAGGTGCACGGCCGGATGCGCCCCGGCCCCAACGGCGGCGGGCTGTCGCGCGTCGCGGTCCTGCGCGAGCTCGAGGCGAGCCTGCGCCGGCTGCAGGTCGACCACGTCGACCTCTACCAGATCCACCGCTGGGACCCGGTCACGCCGATCGAGGAGACCCTCGAGGCGCTGGACTCGGCCGTCCGCAGCGGCAAGGTCCGCCACCTCGGCGCGAGCAGCATGTGGGCCTGGCAGTTCAGCAAGGCGCTGTACACCGCCGGCGAGCGCGGCTGGCACCGCTTCGTGTCGATGCAGGACCACTACAACCTGCTCAACCGCGAGGAGGAGCGGGAGATGCTCCCGCTGTGCGCCGACCAGGGCATCGGCGTCATCCCCTGGAGCCCGCTGGCCCGCGGCCGGCTCGCCCGCGACTGGGACGAGACGACCCACCGCTCGGAGAACGACGCGTTCGGGGGCCGCCTCTACGACGAGCGCAGCGACCGCGCGATCGTCGAGCGGGTGGCCGACGTGGCCGCCGGGCGGGGCGTCCCCCGGGCCCAGGTGGCGCTGGCCTGGCTGCTGGCCAAGCCGGTGGTGACCGCGCCGATCGTCGGGGTGACCAGGCCGGGACACCTCGACGACGCGCTCGCCGCCGTCGACCTGCGCCTCACCGACGACGAGGTCGCCCGGCTCGAGGAGCCCTACACGCCGCACGCCGTCGCCGGCTTCTGACGGAGATCACGCCCGCGCCACGCCGGTCGGGGGTGCGGGCCCGGGAACGATGGGTGCGTGTCCGTCGTCCGCCCGCTGCTCGGCCCGCCGGTGCCCGGGCCGCGCGCGCTGTGGCGGGCCGGCGGGCGGCGCGGCGTCACCGCGGCGGTGTGCCTGGCCGTCGCGCTGGGCACCGGGGCGGCGCTGGGCCGCGTCGACCTCGGCTCGGCGGCGGCGCTCGCGTCGTTCACCGCCGTCTACGGGCACGCCCTCCCCTACCGCCGCCGCGCCGGCGTGGTGGCCGCCGTCGGCGCGGTGCTGGTGGCGAGCAGTGCGCTCGGCGCCCTGACCGCCGGGCACCCGGTCGCGCTGGTCCTGGGCTGCGCGGCGCTCGCGGCCGCGGCAGTCGCGGCGGGCGTCGTCTGGCGGGTGGGCCCGCCCGGCCCGCTCGGCGTGGTGCTCGTCGCCGGCGGGTCGAGCGCCCTGGGCACCGCCCCGGGCGGGACGGGGCCGCACGTGCTGGCCGCCGCGGCCGGCGCAGCGCTGGCCTGGGCCGGCTGCATGCTGCCCTGGCTGTGGGACCCCAGCGGCCCGGAGCGCCGCGCGCTGGAGGCGGCCGAGGCCGCGGTGGGCGGCAGCCCGGCCGGCGCGGCCCGGGCGGTGCGGCTGGCCGACGTCGCCGTGCGCGGGGGCAGCCGGCGCGGTCGCGCGGACCTGCGCCGGCGGCTCGGTGACGTCGAGGCGCGCTTCCTGGCCGCCCTGCCGGACGCGGTCCCCGACGCCGGCGCGGCCGCGCCGCCGGGTCCCGCGCCCGCCCGCTGGTGGCACGTGCCGGCGGCCGCGACCGCCCTGCGCCTGGGGGCGGGCGGCGCCGCGGCGGGGCTGGCCGCCGTCGCGCTCGGCCTGGCGAGCCCGTACTGGGCGGTCACCACGGCGGTGGGCGTGCAGCTGGGCACCGACGCCCGGGCGACGCGCGCACGCGGGCTGCAGCGGGCGCTCGGCACGGCGGTCGGCGTCCTGCTGGCCGGCGTGCTCGTGGCGCTCGACCTCCCGCTGCCCGCCGCCATCGCGACCGCGGCGCTGCTGCAGCTGGTGGTGGAGCTGCTCGTCGCCGCGCAGTACGTGCTCGCCGTCTCCTTCATCACCCCGCTGGCGCTGCTGCTCGTGCACCTGGGCAACCCGGCGACGACGGCCGGCGGGCTGGTGGCCGAGCGGCTGGCCGAGACCGGCGTGGGCGTCGTCGCAGCGCTCGCCGCGGGCCTCGCGCTGCTCCCCCGCGCGTCGAGCCGGCGGCTGCCCGCGGCGGTGCGCGAGGTCACCGCCGCGGGCGCGGCGGCCGACGACCGCCGGCTGCACGCCGCTCTCGACCACCTGGCCGAGGTGTCGGCCGGCGCCCGCGCCGAGCTGCTGCCCACCCCCGCCGTCACCGCGGGGGTGCACCGCGCCCGCGCGGTGGCCGACCTGGGCTGGGCGTTGCTCGGCGCCCGCGCCCGCGGCGACGGCCCCCTGGCCGCGGAGCTCGCCCGCCGGCTCGCCGCCGGTCAGCCGGCCAGCTGAGGCGCCAGCTCCTCGAGGTCGTCGAGCACCAGCCCGGCGCCCAGCGGGCCGAGGCCGAGGAACCACCGGTCGTCGTCGACGGCCACCGAGCGGTCCTCGGCGACCGCCGGGATCGACGCCCACAGCGGCCCGGCGGTGACCTGCTCGGCCGCCGTCGCGCCGTCGGCCCCGTAGGCGCCGTAGAAGAGCAGGTCGCCGTCGGCGGAGGTCACCTGCTCCGGCGAGACCTCGACGAAGGTCTCCGACGTGCGCTGCAGCTCCGGCCGGGCGAAGCCGACCTCGGCGAGCACCGACCCGATGAAGGACCCCTCGCCGTAGAGGCGGATGAGCGTCCCGTCGAGGAAGCGGGCGACGCTGACCTCGGTCTGCGCCGGGTCGCCGTAGAGGCCGCCGACCTCCTCGGCGCGGGCGGCGAACTCGTCCAGCAGGTCCTGCGCCTGCTCCTCGCGCCCGAGGGCCTCGCCCGCGAGCAGCAGGTTCTCCTGCCAGGTCTCCCCGATCGCCTCGGCGAACACCGTGGGGGCGACCTGGGCGAGCTGGTCGTAGAGGTCGGCGTGCCGCACGGAGTTGGACAGGATGAGGTCCGGCTCCAGCGCGGCGATCGCCTCGAGGTCGGGCTCGGCGATCGTGCCCACGGCGGCGATGTCGGCGGGGTCGACGCCGGCCTCGGCGACGAACCCGGGCAGCTCGTCGCTCACGTCGGTGCGGACGGCCCCGACCGGGGTGACGCCGAGCGCCAGGACGGCGTCGAGCTCACCGGTGTCCAGGACGACGACCCGCTCGGGCGAGCCGGTGACCTCGGTCGTGCCCGCGGCGTGCGCCACGGTGCGGGTCTCCGCCGACGCCGGGGCCCCCTCGGCCCCCGCCTCCGCCTCGGTCGACCCGCACCCGGCGAGCACCGCCACCACCGCCACCGCACCGGCCACGCGTCCGCGCGCCGTCCGTCCCCAGAGCACCGTCGCTCCTCCTCCCGGCGCCGGACCGTCCGGCACCGGGAGACAACTTAGGGCAGCCTTGCCTGACCTCGAGTCAGGGCCTCCGCTCGACGAGGAAGACGGGGATGACCCGGTCGGTCTTCTGCTGGTACTCGGCGTAGGGCGGGTAGGCGGCCACGGCGCGCTCCCACCACTGCGCCTTCTCCTCGCCGGTGATCTCCCGGGCGACGCCGTCCCACGGCTCCGGGCCGTCCTGCACGGTGACCTGGTCGGGGTGCTTGCGCAGGTTGGCCACCCACGCCGGGTCCTTCGGCGCCCCGCCCTGCGAGCCGACCATCGCGTAGACGCCGCCCTCCTCGACCCGCATCAGCGGCTGCTTGCGGACCTTGCCCGTCGTGGCCCCCCGGGTCGTGAAGATGACGACCGGCAGGCCGGTGTCGCGCAGCGTGTTGGCCTCGCGCCCGCCGGTGGCCTCGTAGCGCTCCACCTGGTCGCGGACCCACTGCTGCGGACTCGGCTCGTACTCACCCTCCAGCGGCATGTCCCGACCGTAGGTCGCGGCCGCGCGGGCGGCACGCCGGCTCAGCGGGCGTCGACGGTGTGCGGGACGAAGAAGCTCAGGTTGTCGGTGATCAGCCCGTCGCTCTCGCGGATGCCGAGGCCCGCGGGCTCGCCGTCGACCACCCAGGCGCCGAGCACCGGGTGGTGCGGGCCGTCGACGCCGGCGAAGTCGGGCAGCGGCGCGAACTCCTGGACGACGAAGCCCTCGGTGCCGTACCGCCCGGGCAGCGAGGTGACGACCCGCCCGTCGCGCACGATCTCCACGTTGGCGCCCTCGCGGCCCCACAGCGGCTTGCGCACGTAGTCCCGCCAGCTCGAGGGCATCTCGTCGGCGAAGTAGGCCGGCAGCAGCAGCTGGGAGAGCACCGGGTCGCCGCCGAAGAGCCGCCACAGCACCGGCAGCAGCGCCTTGGTGCTCCACAGCATCTTGTAGACCGGCTCGACCCAGGTGGTGCCGCCCGGCCGGGCCGCGTCGGCGAGGACGGCGGCGCCGAACTCGTCGTCGACCAGCCACTCCCAGGGGTAGAGCTTGAAGACGACGTCGAGGTGGCGGCCCGCGGGGTCGTAGAAGCGGCCGTCGCCGGAGTCCAGGGCGATGTCCTCGACGACGACCTCGACGGCCTCGTAGCCGGCCTGCACGACGGTGTCCATCAGGTAGGCGACGGTCATCCGGTCCTCGCCGGAGACGTCGCTGGTGGACCAGGCCAGGTGCACCCGCGGGCGCACGCCGGTCCGCCGCTCCCAGCGGGTGAGGTTGCGCTGCCACGCGGCGACGAGCTTCTCGTGCAGCGCGTTCCACTGGTCGCGGCCCTGGCCGGTGAACAGGTGCCAGTTCCACTGCGCGACGGCCGCCTCGACCAGCCCGGTCGGGGTGTCGGCGTTGAACTCCAGCAGCTTCGGCGGACCCGAGCCGTCGTAGCGCAGGTCGAAGCGGCCGTAGACGCTCGGCGGCTCGCCCTCCCAGGTGGCCCGGATGCCCGAGCGGGCGATCAGCGGGATGCCCATCCGGTCGAACAGGTCGTTCTCGACGACGTGGTCGCCGGCGGCCACGCACATCTCGAACAGCTGCGACACCCACCCCTCGAGGCGGGCGACCTCGTCGGACGTGAAGTCGTAGTACGGACCCTCGCGCCAGTAGCTGCGCACGTCGCCGCCGGGCGTCGTGGTGCGGTTGTAGACCAGGCCGGAGGACTCGATCTCGGCCTCCCAGCCCGGCCGGACGACGCCGGCCTCGACGCGGCGCACCGGCTCAGGACCCCGAGCTGCCGGTGCCGCCGGTGCCGGAGCCGATGCCGCCGGTCACCCGCGTGCCGCTGGCCACCGACCCGGTGCCGGGCAGGCCGTAGCGCTGGCGGGCGGCGGTGTCGCGCGGGTCGACGCGAGTGCCGCCGGAGGGCAGCACGGTGCCGACGGGCAGGCCCGGGCGGAAGCCGCCGAGGTAGAGGAAGAACAGCCCACCACCGCCGCCGCGGTAGTCGTCGTCGCAGTAGTCCTCGTCGACGATCTCGCCGTCCTCGTTGGTGCAGTAGGCGACCTGCTCCTCCTCGTCGTCGCTGCCGCAGCCGGCGAGGAACCCGGTGGCGGCGGTGGCGAGCACCGTCGTCGTCAACGCGCTGCGCACCCGGTTCGAGAACGCCATGGACCCCTCCCGGCTCGGTGGACGCCCTGACCCTAGGTCCCCGGCGGTACCGGCCCGCCCTCCGGTCGGCACGGACGGTCCCGTTCCACTAGCGTGCGGCTCGTCGCCGAGCCCCGGGGAGGCGCGATGGCCGCCAGGGAACCCGCCGAGATCGCCCGCGTCGCGAGCGCGACCGGCGCGAAGAAGGTGCACCGGACGTGGGACCGGGTGCTGGTCAGGGCCTTCCTCGCCGGCGCCTACATCTCCTTCGGCGCGCTGGTGGCGATCACCGTCTCCTCCGGCCTGGACGCCGGGACGTGGGGCACGCTCCCCACGCTGTTCATGGGCGCCGCCTTCACCCTCGGCCTGGTCCTGGTGCTGATCGCCGGGTCCGACCTGGCCACCGGCAACATGATGCTGGTCCCGCTCGGCGCGATGAACGGCAAGCTCGGCATCGGCGACGTCGTCCGCAACCTCACCCTGGTGCTGCTGGGCAACCTGCTCGGCGCCCTGTTCGTCGCGTACTTCCTCGCCGTCTCCACCGGCGTCATCGGCGACCCGGACAGCACCGGCAGCGCGGGGCTGACCTTCGCCCGGCTGGCCGAGATCGCCGACGGCAAGACCCACCACACCGCGTGGGAGACCTTCCTGCGCGGCGTCGGCTGCAACTGGCTGGTGTGCCTGGCGGTGTGGATGTCGCTGGCCGCCACCAGCGTCTCGGGCAAGATCCTCGCGGTCTTCTTCCCGGTCATGGCCTTCGTCGCGATGGGCTTCGACCACGTCGTCGCCAACATGTTCTTCCTGCCCGCCGCGGTGTTCGCCGGCGTCGAGGGCGCCACCTGGGGCGACACCGTCGTCAACTGGCTGCTGGCCGGCGCCGGCAACCTCGTGGGCGCGGTCGTCTTCGTCGGGACGTCGTACTGGTACCTGTTCCTGCGCGACGAGCCGCAGGCCACGCCGACCACCGGGGCGGAGCCGGCCGAGCGCGCCTGAGGCCGCCCGTCGCTACGGTCGCCCGCGTGAGCGAGACCAGCACACCTCCCCCGGACGACGACGCCGCCGCGGCGGCCCGGATCGCCGCCGGCTACGCCGTCGAGGGGGCCGCGCTCGACCTGGGCGCCGTCTCCGCCGGCGGCCGCACCCACCCGGGCGCGCAGGTCCGGCTGCCGCTGTCGTCGCTCAACCGGCACGGCCTGATCGCGGGGGCCACCGGCACCGGCAAGACCCGCACGCTGCAGCTCATGGCCGAGCAGCTGTCGGCCGCGGGCGTCCCGGTCGTGCTCGCCGACCTCAAGGGCGACCTCGCCGGCCTCGCCGAGCCCGGGGAGGCCGGCGAGCGGGTCACCCGCCGGGCGGCCGAGACCGGCGACGCGTGGACGCCGGCCGCGTTCCCCGTCGAGTACCTGGCGCTCGGCGGGCTCGGCACCGGCGTCCCGGTGCGCGCCACCGTCAGCGACTTCGGCCCGACGCTGCTGGCGAAGGTGCTGGGCCTCAACGCGACGCAGGAGAGCTCGCTCGGCCTGGTCTTCCACCACGCCGACGAGGCCGGCCTGCCGCTGCTCGACCTCGCCGACCTGCGGGCGCTGCTCACCTGGCTGACCCGGCCGGAGGGCAAGGCGGAGCTCGCGGGCCTCGGCGGGCTGTCGAAGGCCACGGCCGGCGTGGTGCTGCGCGAGCTCGTGGCGCTGGAGGACCTCGGCGGCGACGTCTTCTTCGGCGAGCCCGCCTTCGACCCCGCCGACCTGATCCGCACCGCGCCCGACGGCCGGGGCGTCGTCAGCGCCGTCGAGCTCCCCGCCGTCGCCGACCGGCCGGCCCTGTTCTCCACCTTCCTCATGTGGCTGCTCGCCGAGCTGTTCGAGGAGCTGCCCGAGGTCGGCGACCTCGAGAAGCCGAAGGTCGTGTTCTTCCTCGACGAGGCGCACCTGCTGTTCAGCGGCGCGAGCAAGGCGTTCCTGACGGCGGTCACCCAGACCGTGCGGCTCATCCGGTCCAAGGGCGTCGGCGTCTTCTTCGTCACCCAGCAGCCCACCGACGTCCCCTCCGACGTCCTCGGCCAGCTCGGCAACCGCGTGCAGCACGCGCTGCGCGCCTTCACGCCGGAGGACGCCGACGCGCTGAAGAAGACCGTGCGGACGTTCCCCCGCAGCGACGTCTACGACGACGTCGCGGAGCTGCTCACCTCGCTCGGCACCGGCGAGGCGGCGGTGACGGTGCTCTCCGAGCGCGGGGCGCCCACTCCCCTGGCCCGCACGGTGCTGCGCGCGCCGCGGGCCTCCATGGGCACCGTGGCGCCCGACGCGATGGCCGCCGCGGTGGCCGCCTCGCCGCTGCAGGCGCGCTACGGGACCGCCGTCGACCGGGAGTCGGCGAAGGAGCTGCTGGCCGCGCGGCTGGCGCCCCCGCCGGCCCCGCCGGAGGCCCCCTCCCGGCGGCAGGAACCGCGCCGGGAGCCCGCGCCGCGCCGGGAGCCCGCCTCCAGCCGGCGCGGGGAGGAGCCTGCCGGCGACGACGGGCTGCTCGCGGACGTCATGGCCTCCCCGGTGTTCCGCAGCTTCGCCCGCTCGGCCGCCTCGGCGCTGGGCCGCGAGCTCACGCGCGGCCTGTTCGGCACCCGCCGGCGCCGCTGACGCCGCTCCCCGGGTGCGGGCCGCCCGCCCGAATGGCACCGTCGAGCGGCACGCGGAACCGGGGAGGCACAGGGCGATGCGGTACAGGGAGGGCGGCGACCTCGACACGTCGTCGATCCAGGACCGGCGCGGCCGCGGAGGCGGCGGCGGGTTCGGCGGGCGCGGCGTCGCGGTCGGCGGCGGCGGGCTCGGCCTGGTCGGCATCCTGGTCCTGGTGCTGTTCCAGGTCCTCGGCGGGGGCGGCGGAGGCGGCACCGGCGGCGGTGGGCTCGGCGCGCTGTCCGGCGGGCTCGGCCCGGGCGAGACGGCCGACAACAGCGCGCTCGAGCAGTCCTGCGACGACAGCGGCGACGCCAACACCTCCGTCGAGTGCGCCGTCGTCGCCGACATCGACTCGATCCAGGACTACTGGTCGCAGGCCCTCGACGGCTACGTCCCCACCGACACGGTCTTCTTCTCCGACCAGGTCAGCACCCAGTGCGGCGGCGCCACCAGCGGGTCGGGCCCCTTCTACTGCCCGGCCGACCGGCTCGTGTACATCGACCTGACCTTCTTCGACACGCTGCGCAGCCAGTTCGGCGCCGAGGGCGGCGCGTTCCCGAACGCCTACGTGCTCGCCCACGAGTACGGCCACCACGTGCAGAACCTGCTCGGCACCAACCAGCAGGTGACGCCGGGCGAGACCGGGCCGACCAGCGGCACCGTGCGGCTGGAGCTGCAGGCCGACTGCTACGCCGGCGCCTGGGCCAACCACGCGACGACGGTGCCCGACGAGTCCGGCGCCCCGCTGATCACCGAGATCACACAGGCCGACATCGACGCGGCGCTGGACACCGCGGGCCGCATCGGCGACGACTTCATCCAGGAGAACCTCGGCGGCGGCCGGGTCGACCAGGACGCCTTCACGCACGGCTCGTCCGAGCAGCGGCAGCGCTGGTTCCTCACCGGCTACGAGACCGGTGACCCCGCGCAGTGCGACACCTTCGCCACCGACGACCTGGGATGACCCGGTGACCGAGCACCTGCGGGTGACCCGGGACGGCGCCGTCGCCGTCCTCACCATCGACCGCCCGGACAAGCGCAACGCCATGACGGCGGCCATGTGGGCGGCGCTGCCCGGCGTGCTCGCCGGCTTGGCCGGGGACCCGGACGTGCGGGTCCTGGTGGTCACCGGCGCCGGCCCGAGCTTCTGCGCCGGCGCCGACATCGCCGACCTGCTCGGCGGCCCCGACGCCGAGGACCCGATGGCCCGGCTGCGCCGCGACAACCTCGCCGCCCAGGCGGCGCTGCGCGACTTCCCCAAGCCGACGATCGCGATGGTCCGGGGCCACTGCATCGGCGGCGGCGTGGAGCTGGCCACCTGCTGCGACCTGCGGTTCACCGACCCGACCGGCGTCTTCGGCGTCACCCCGGCGAAGGTGGGGATCGTCTTCACCCCGACGTCGACCCGCCAGCTCGTGCAGCTGGTCGGGCCGGCCACCGCCCGCTACCTGCTCTACTCCGGCGAGCTCGTCGACGCCGAGACCGCCCTGCGCACCGGCCTGGTCGACCGACTGCTGCCCGCGGGCGACCTCGCCGGCGAGGTGCGCCGGTTCGCCGAGGTGCTCGCCACGCGCTCGGCGCTCACCCAGCGGGCGGCCAAGGAGATCACCGCCGCGCTGGCCGCCGGCACCCCCGGCGACGACGTCGAGGAGCTCGCAGGGCGCTGGTATCGGGAGACCGCGGCGGCCGGCGAGCTCGCCGAGGGCGTGGCCGCGTTCACCGAGCGCCGGGCGCCGCGCTTCCCCTGGCGGGGCTGACCCGGCTCCCCCGGCGGGGCTGACCCGGCTCCCCCGGCGGGGCCCGGTCAGGCGACCGACAGGCCCTGCTCCTCGGCCTCGACGGCGGCGTTCCACTCCGGCTTCTCGGCCTGCCAGCGGTCCTCGGTGCGGCCGATGCGCCAGTAGCCCGACACCGACAGCCGCTCGCGCGGGACGCCGAGGCCGGTGCGCACGAACCGGCGGAGCTCCCGGACCGAGCCCGCCTCGCCGTGCACGAACACGTGGACGTCGCCCTCGGGAAGGTCGGCGCCGAGCACGGCGGCCACCAGCGCCACCCCGGGCGCCGCGCTGCGGTGGACCCAGGTGACCCGCACGCCGTCGCCGGCGGCGAGCTCCTGCTCCTCCTCCGGGCCGGCGACCTCGAGGAACACCTCGGCGCGGGCGCCGGCGGGCAGCACCTCCAGCGCGGCGGCGATCGCCGGGAGCGCGGTCTCGTCGCCGGCCAGCAGGTGCCAGCCGGCCGTCGCGTCGGGCGTGTAGGCACCGCCGGGGCCGAACAACTGCAGCGTGTCGCCCGGCCGGGCGGCCAGCGCCCACGGGCCGGCCACGCCCTCGTCGCCGTGGACGACGAAGTCGAGGGTCAGCTCGCCGGCGTCGGCGTCCCACGCACGCACCGTGTAGGTGCGGGTCACCGGCCACTGCTCGCGGGGCAGCCGCTCCTGCACGTCCTCGACGTCGAAGGGCGCGGCGTAGCCGGCGCCCGGCGGCGGGAAGAGCAGCTTCACGTACGAGTCGGTGTGTTGCGGCGCGAAGCCGGCGAGGCCCTCGCCACCGAGCACGACGCGGACGACGTGCGGGGTGAGCCGCTCGGTGCGCACGACGGTGCCGGTGCGCGGCGTCCGGCGGCGGCGGGGGTTCGGGTCGGCCACGGGCCCTCCTCGAGTCAGGGAAGGCTCACCTTACTCCGAGCGGGCGGGGGCCTCCTCGGCGCGGGCGGGGCCTCTCCCAGCAGACCCGCAGGCCGGAGCCCGTTTCCGGACAGTCCCGTCCGGGTAGCCGGTGGCCTGCGGGAACGACGCCGTCCCGGCGCTGCCGCCCGGGCGAGCACTGCTGCCCGGACGGCGTCCGACCCGCACTTCCCCACGGCTCAAGCCGAGCGGTGTCCCCACCGCCGGCGTGCTCCACGCGCATGCGCTCCGGCGACGACCGTCGATCCGGGATGTGTGCGTGATCGCTTCCCGGGTAGCGAGATGCCGACCGAGATCCACTCAGGAGGAACGATGACCCACTCCATCGACGCCCCCCTCCCGCCGCCGCCCTCCTCGGGCGCGACCGGCTATGGGGACACGAGTACGACCTCGACCACCACCTCCGGCTCGCCGTCGACCACCGACGTGGCGAAGGACGAGGCCCGCAACGTCGGCCAGACCGCCAAGCAGGCCGGCAGCCAGGTCGCCTCGACCGCCGCCGACCAGGCGAAGAACGTCGTCGCCGAGACCAAGCAGCAGGCGCAGAGCCTGGTCGAGCAGGGCCGCACCCAGGTGCGCCAGCAGGCCGTCTCGCAGCAGCAGAAGGCCGGGCAGAGCCTGGCCGGGCTCGCCGAGCAGCTGCGCAACATGGTCGAGGGCAACGCCCCGGCCCCCGGCCCCGCCCGCGACCTCATCACCGAGGGCGCCGGTCGCGTGCAGCAGTTCGCCGACGTGCTGCAGAACCGCGAGCCCGCCGACCTGCTCGAGGACGTGCGCAGCTTCGCCCGCCGCAAGCCCGGCGTCTTCCTGCTCGGTGCCGCCCTCGCGGGCGTCGTCGCCGGCCGGCTGACCAGCGGCGTCAAGGCCGCCCACACCGACGACTCGTCGTCGCGCCAGGGCCTGTCGTCGACGACGTCGACCTACGGCTCGGGCAACTACGTGGACCCGGCGCCGGCCTACTCCGGCTACGAGACCACGACGACGACCGGCTACCAGACCACCGGCGCCGGCTACGGGACGACCACGGGCTACGAGAGCACCGGCTACGAGACGACGACCGGGTACGAGACGACCGGGACCACCGGCACCCCGCTGCCGCCCCCGCCGTACGGCACCGTGCCGCCCGAGGGCAGCGTCGTGCCGCCGGTCGCCCCCGCCGGCTGGGACGACCCGACCCGCCGTCCGGGCCAGGGGGTCTGAGCCATGTCCTCCCCCTACTCCGGCGCGACGCCGGTGGGCGGCCAGAGCGGCTACCCGCCGGAGCCGCCGCAGGCCAACTACGCGGTGACCCCCGGCTACGAGCAGGGCACCGGCTACGACCAGGGCACCGGCTACCAGCAGGGCGCCACCGCCTACGGCCAGGACACCGGCTACACCGACGCCTCCTACGGGGCGCACGCCGGTGACCGCGGCACCCCGATGACCGAGGCCGGCCGGCCCGACGTCGAGGGCGCCTCCGTGGGCGAGCTCATCAGCGAGGTCACCAAGGACTTCTCCGTCCTGATGCGCCAGGAGATCGCCCTGGCGAAGGCCGAGGTCACGACCGAGGCGAAGAAGGCCGGCCAGGGCGCGGGCATGCTCGGCGCCGCCGGGTTCGCCGGCTACATGACGATCCTGTTCCTCTCCTTCGCCCTGTGGTGGGCGCTGGAGAACGTCATGGACGCGGGCCTCGCCGCGCTCATCGTGGCCGTCCTCTGGGGCGTCATCGGCGCCGTCGCCTTCGTGATGGGGCGCAAGAAGTTCCGGCAGGTCAACCCCAAGCCCGAACGGACCGTGGAGACCCTCCAGCAGGTCCCCGGCGCCCTCAAGCCCCACTGACCCCGGCCCTGCGGGCCCCTCACCCTCCCTGGAGCAGACATGACCAGCAGTGACCCGGACGTCATCCGCCGGCAGATCGAGGAGACGCGGCGCGAGCTCAGCTACGACGTCGACGCCCTCAACGAGAAGGTCAACCCGGCGCGCGTCGTCGACCGCCGCATGGCCTCGGCCAAGGGCCGCTTCGCCAACGTCAAGGACCGCGTCATGGGCTCCGCCCACGACACCCGGTCCTCGGCCCGCGGCACCACGCAGAACGCGCTGAGCTCGGTGCAGGGCACCGCGCACGACGCGGTCGGCTCGGTGCAGGGCGCGGCCAGCAGCGCGGCCGGCACCGTGCAGGACGCCGCCTCGCAGGCCGCCCACGCCGTCCAGCAGGCGCCTGACGCGGTGGTCCGCCAGACGCAGGGCAACCCGCTCGCGGCCGGGCTCATCGCCTTCGGCGTCGGCTGGCTGGTCTCCAGCCTGCTGCCGGCCTCGCAGAAGGAGCAGCAGCTGGCCCAGCAAGCCGAGGCGGCCCTGCGCGAGCACAAGGACCAGCTCCTCGCCCCGGCCAAGCAGGCCGCGCAGGAGGTCGGCGAGCAGTTGAAGCCGGCCGCCCAGCACGCCGTCGAGGAGGTCAAGGGCACCGCCCAGGACGCCGCCCAGACGGTGAAGAGCGAGGGCCAGTCGGCCGCGCAGGACGTGCAGGGCCAGGCCCAGCAGTCCCGCGAGTCGGTGCAGAGCCAGGCCAGCGGCAGCTGACCACCGCACTCCCCGCACTCCCTGCAGCGCCCCGCCGGGTCCTCCCGGCGGGGCGCTGCCGCGTCCGCGGGCTCCCCCCGCCCGGGTGAGCGGCCCGGCGGCCGGCTGCACCGCCGCGCCGTCCCGGCCGATCCCTCCCCCGTGACGACGGCGACCGCCCCCGACGCCGCGCGGCTGCGCGCGCTCGAGGCCCGGGTCGCGGAGCTCGAGGCGGAGCGGGCCACGCTGACCGCGCTGGTCGACGCCCGCGGCGAGGAGCTGGCGGTCGCCGCCCGCATGCTGCGCGCCCGCGCCGCCACCATGACCGGCGTCGTCGACGCGATCACCCGCCAGTCGGTGGTGGGCACCGACCTCGACGGCGTCGTGCGGGTGTGGAACCCCGGCGCCGAGCGGCTGCTGGGCGTGCCGCGCGCCGCGGTGGTGCGCCGCCGCCGGATCACCGACTTCCACGACCCCGCCGAGCTCGGCGGCCGGGGGCTCGACGCGCTGGTGCGCACCGCCGCCGAGTGCGGCAGCGACGTCCGCGACTGGACCTACGTGGCCGCCGACGGCACCCGCCGCACCGTCTCGGTCGCGGTCACCCCGCGCTCCGACGGCAGCGGCCCCGGCGGCGGGCAGGACGGCTGGACCTTCGTCGGCACCGACATGACCGAGGTGCGCGCGGCCGAGCGGCTCAAGGACCAGTTCGTCGCGCTGGTCAGCCACGAGCTGCGCACCCCGCTGTCCTCGGTGCTCGGCTACCTGGAGCTCGTGCTGGACGACCCCGACCTCGGTGCCGGCACCCGCCGGCATCTCGGCACGGTGCAGTGCAACGCCGCCCGGCTCGAGCGCCTGGTCGGCGACCTGCTGTTCACCGCCCAGGTCGAGGCCGGCCGGTTCGCGCTCACCCCGGGTGAGGTCGACCTGGCCGCGCTGCTGCGCGCCGCCGGCGAGTCCGCGCAGGTGACCGCGGACGGCGCCGGGGTGACGCTCGCGGTGACCGCGCCGGCGTCCGGGCCGGTCGTGCCCGGCGACGCGCTGCGGCTCGGCCAGGCCGTCGACAACCTGGTGTCCAACGCGGTGAAGTTCACGCCCCGCGGCGGGCGGGTGGAGCTCGGGCTCGGCACGGCAGACGGCAGAGCGGGGAGTCCCGCGGGCGGCGAGGTCTCGATCGAGGTCCGCGACACCGGCGTCGGCATCCCCGGCGCGGAGCGGGCCGGCCTCGGCACGCGCTTCACCCGCGCGACCACCGCGGTGCGCGCCGGGGTGCCCGGCGTGGGGCTCGGGCTGTCCATCACGCACGCCATCGCGGCGGCGCACGGCGGGCGGCTGGAGCTGGCCAGCACGGAGGGCCGCGGCACCACCGCGACGCTGGTCCTGCCGCGCTGAGCACACCGTCCTGCGCCGGTCGTGCGGGGGTCCCGCGGAAGACCTGCGCGGGCGGTGGCAGGCTGATGATCGTGAGCACCACGCAGGACGGCGACACGGCGCGGAGGACCCCGGGCCCCGACGGCGAGCTGCCGGCCCGGCTGCTGGCCTTCCTCGACGACGCCCCGGCGCCGGACCTGCCCGCGGCCGACCCGGTGCTGGTGCGGCGGCTGCGCGCCCGGGCCACCGGCTGCGCCGGCACCCGCGTGGTGCCCGAGCCGCGGCGCGGTCAGGCCACCAGCCGGTAGCCCACCCCGCGCACGGTCCGGATCTCGGCGGCGGACAGCCCCGCGGCGGAGAGCTTGCGACGCAGGTTCGACATGTGCGCCTCGACCAGGCGCAGGCTCCCGGCCCAGTCGGTGCGCCACACCTCGCGCAGCAGCGTCTCGCGCTGCAGCACCCGGCCCGGCCGCGACGCGAGCGCGGCGAGCAGGTCGAACTCGGTGCGGGTGAGGGCGACCGGCGCGCCGTCGACGCGCACCTCGCGGGTGTCCTCGTCGACCTCGAGGTCGGCGAGCCGCACGACGGCGTCGTCGGGGACCGGCGGCACCGCCGCGGCCGCGGGCCGGCGCAGCAGGGCCTGCACCCGCGCCACCAGCTCACGCGGGGAGAACGGCTTGGCCATGTAGCCGTCGGCACCCACCGCGAGACCCACGAGCAGGTCGACCTCCTCGGCCCGCGCGGTCAGCATGAGGACGTAGCAGCCGCTCTCGGCGCGCAGCTGCCGACACACCTCCGTGCCGTCGCCGTCGGGCAGCCCGAGGTCGAGGACGACGAGGTCGGGCGCCGACCGGCGCACCTCCGCCAGGCACTCGGTACCCGAGCCGACGGCGCGGACGTCGAGCCCGGCCCGCTCGAGCACCGTGACCACGAGCTCGCGGATCTCCTCGGTGTCCTCCACGACGAGCACCGACTGCGCGCCCACCGCGCCTCCCGTCCCGGCGACCCCGGTGGCCGCCCCGGGGGGAGCAACGGCGGCGGCGCCGCCCGTCTCCACCCGGGCCGGGGCCGCCTCACCCGGGCGGGGTGGCGTCAGGCGGGTGGCGCCGGACGGGTGGGCTCAGACGAAGGCGCTCACCCCGGTCAGCGCGCGCCCGACGATCAGGCTGTTGATCTCGCGGGTGCCCTCGTAGGAGTACAGGGCCTCGGCGTCGGCGAAGTACCGCACGACGTCGTTCTCCAGCAGGATCCCGTTGCCGCCGAACAGCTCGCGGGCGAGGGCCACGGTCTCGCGGGCCCGGCCGGTGACGAACGCCTTGGCCAGCGCGGCCTGCTCGTCGCGGAACACGCCCTCCTCCTGCAGCTGGGACACCCGCACCGCCATGCCGAGGCTCGCGGTCACGTTGCCGGCCATGCGGGCGAGCAGGTCCTGGATCAGCTGGAAGCCCGCGATCGGCCGGCCGAACTGCTGGCGCTCCTTGGCGTAGGCGATGGCCGCCTCGAACGCGCCCATCTGGCAGCCCACCGCCGACCAGGCGACGCCGCCGCGGGTCAGCTTGAGCACCCGGTTGACGTCCTTGAAGGAGTTGCCGTGCTCGAGCTTGTTCTCCGCCGGCACCCGGCAGCCCTCGAAGACGATGTCGGCGTTCTGCACGGTGCGCAGCGCGTACTTGCCCTCCATCTTCGTGGGCGTGAACCCGGGGGTGCCCTTCTCGACCACGAAGGTCTTCACCGAGTCGTCGGCGACGTCGCGGGCGAACACGACGACGACGTCGGCGATGGTGCCGTTGCCGATCCACCGCTTGGCGCCGTCGATCACCCAGCCGTCGCCGTCGCGGCGGGCGGTGGTCTCCAGCCCGCGGGCGACGTCGGACCCGCCATGCGGCTCGGTGAGCGCGAAGGCGCCGACCGTGTCCAGCGCCACCATGTCGGGCACCCAGCGGGCGCGCTGCTCGTCGGAGCCCAGCAGCACGATCGAGCCCATCGACAGGCCGTTGTGCACGCCGAGGAAGGTGGCCATCGACGGGTCGACGCGGGCGGTCTCCAGGGCGATGAAGCCGGTGAACAGCCGCGACGCCCGCGGCCGGTGCTCCAGGTCGTAGCTGCGCCCGACCATCCCCTCCTCGGCGAAGCGCGGCACGAGGTCCAGCGGGAACTCCGAGGACGCCCAGGCGTCGTTGACCCGCGGGCGGACCTCCTCGTCGAGGAAGCGCCGGATGCCCGCCAGCTCCTTGCGCTCGTCGTCGTCCAGCAACGTCTCGTAGCCGTACAGGTCGCCGGTCAGCGCGCCGGTCGTGTCGTCGCTCATCGCAGGGGTCCTCCCGTCGGTGGGTGCCCCCTCCCCTACCCGGGACGGCGCAACTCCATCGCGGCCGTCGGGAACGGCGCGGTGGGCGCCTCCGCCGTCGCGGTGACCGCGAACCCGCGCCGCCGCGCCACCTCCGTGACGGCCGCCCGCACGCGCTCCCGGTCCTCCGGGCGCATGACGGAGAACCCGAGGACCACCCGCCCGCCGGGGGCCAGCACCCGCGCGAGGACGTCCCACTCCGGCGCCGGGGGCGTCCAGAACGCCCGGACGTCGACGGCGACCGCGGCGTCGAAGCGCTCCCCGGCGAGGTCGGCGTCGAGCAGCGGGACGGCGTGCGCCCGCACCCGGCCGGCGTCGACCGCCGCCCGGTTGCGCCGGGTCGTGGCGGCGGCCATCCGCGCCGACCGGTCGACGGCGACCACCGTCCCGTCCCCGACCGCGGCGGCGAGCTCCGTCACCAGGACGCCCGCGCCGCAGCCGACCTCCAGCACCCGCTCCCCCGGCGCCGCCGCCACCACGCCGGCGACGAACGCCAGGCGGTCCGAGGCGCGGGCGGTCACGCGGGCGTCGTCTCAGGCGTGGGCCTGGCCGGTGGACGCGCTGGTGCCGCCGTCGACGGGCAGCACCGCGCCGGTGACGTAGCGGGCGCCCTCGCTCGCGAGGAAGAGCACCGCGGGCGCGATGTCCTCCGGCTCGCCGATGCGGCCGAGCGGGACGCGGTTGACGTGCGGCGCGAGGGAGGCCTCGTCGCGCGGGACGTCCGCGTTGATCTCGGTGAACGTGAAGGCGGGGGCGACGGCGTTGAGCCGCACGCCGCGACCGCCCCAGTCCAGCGCCAGCGACTGCACGAAGACGGTCACCGCCGCCTTGGACGCGTTGTAGGCGGCCTGTCCCCAGTCGCCGCGCAGGCCGGAGACCGAGGAGACGGCGACGAGGTTGCCGCGCGACTCCGCCAGCACCGGCAGCGCGGCCTTGGCCAGGTGGAAGAAGGCGTCGACGTTGGTGGCGCGCAGGTGCTCCCAGGCGTCGTCGGCGAGGTCGGTGAGCTCTCCGCTCTCGTACGCGGCGGCGTTGCTCACCACGACGTCGATGCGGCCGAACCGGTCGACGACGTCGGCGACGAGCTGCCGCACCTGCGCGGGGTCGGAGACGTCGGCCGGGAGCGCCGCGGCGCGGTCCGCCGGGACGCCCTCCAGCGCCGCCTCCAGTTTCTCCCGCCGGCGGCCCGTGACCGCGACGGTGGCGCCGGCGTCGAGGAAGGCGCGGGTGATGGCCAGGCCGATGCCGGAGCCGCCCCCGGTGACGAGGACGACGGAGCCGGTGAAGTCGAACGAGGAGGTCGCCATGGCCTGCTCCTCCCCCGCTCCGGGCACGCGGAACCCCGGATCAGCCCAGCGCGTCGGTGAGGACCGCCACGAGCCGCCCGACCTCGCCCGGGTCCGGCGCGTGGTCCGGGTCGACCTCGGTGACGCACAGCCCGCGGAACCCGCTCGCCGCGCACAGCCGGCGCAGCACCGCGGCGACGTCGTCGAGCGGCAGTCCCCGCCCGTGGTCGGGCACGTCCGCCAGTGGCAGGTCGAGGAACTCGACGACGTCGACGTCGAGGTGCACGAGGAAGCCGTCGGGCCCGTCGACGGCCGCGGCGGCCCGTGCGGCGGAACCCTCCGGGTCGGCCGCGACCGCGCCGGCCGGGATCGCCCGCAGGCCGATCCGGCCGGCCGTCGTGGCGTCCGGCTCGGCGGCCCGCACGCCGACCGCGACGACGTCGTCCACCGCGAGCAGCGGGCGGGCCGGGCCGGCGGCGAGCAGGCCGGGGTCGCACCCGGGCAGCGCGAGGACGTGCGCCAACGCCATGGAGTCCGCGACGCCGGTGGGGTTGTCGGCCGGCGTGCGCAGGTCGACCCCGCCGTCGACGTAGACCAGGCCCGGACGCAGCCCGGCCGCGCGGGCGCCGGCGACGAGCCCGACCGTGGTCGTGCACTCCCCGCCGACGACCACCGGCAGCCGCCCCGCCGCCAGCGATCCGGCGACCGCGTCCCGCACCGCGACGAGGCCGGCGGTGACGCGCCCGGCATCGCGCACCCGGCCCTCGGGGGCCCGGCCCGCCGCCCAGCGCGCCGGGGCGAACAGCTCGCGCACCGCCACCTCCCGGGTGCGGGCCAGCGCCGCGGGCAGGCCGGCGTCCGCCAGCGCCGCCCAGGCCCGCTCCTGCCCGGGCCAGTGCGCGGCCGCGCTCGACGGGGCGGCCAGCAGGTCGAGCGCGCTCATGCCGCGGTCCTACCGCGGGCCGCCGACAGGACCTGTCGCGGTTGACACGTGACAGCGGTCGGTGTCACATGGATGCGTGTCCGGTCCGACCGCCCTCGCCACCGACGGGCTGAGCCTCGTGGCCACCGCCGGCTTCTCCGTCCCCGCGGCGCTCCTGGTCGCGGGCGTGGTCGCTGCCATGGTGCGCGACCGGCGGCTGGCCGCCCGGGAGCGGGAGACGCCCGACGGCGCGCACGGGCGCCCGGAGCCGCTCAGTCCCCCGCGAGCGCCCGGAGCTCCGCCTCGACCGCCGCGCTGACCGCCGCCGCCATCTCGGTGCGGAAGCTGGCCAGGAGCGCCTGCGCGGCCGCCGGCTGGAGGCGGGACATCACGTCACCCACCCGGTCGAGCTGCTCGGGCGGCGACGCGGACTCGACCAGGGAGCGCCAGCCGGTCTCGAGGAACATCCCGACGTAGGTGGCGGCGATCTCGCGCACCAGCTCGATCACCCGCGCCTGCGCCGTGATGAGCGCCGACGGCGGCACGCCGAGCTGCATGACCTGCAGGCCGGCGGTCAGCAGCGACGGGTCGGTGACCCGCAGCCGGTCGCCGTCGAGCCGCTCGACCAGGCCGAGGCGGACCAGCTCCTCGACGGTGGCCGGGTCGATCGGCACGCCGGCCCGAGCCGTGAGCTCCCCGGCCGTGGTGTCCTCGGGCTCCGGCGGCAGCCAGGGCGCGAGCAGCGCCCGGTGCAGCGCCAGCGACGCCGATCCGCCGATGGCCGGGGCGGTCGCCAGGGTGCGCTCGATGACGGCGAGCGAGTAGCCCTCGGCGAGCATCTCGCGGACCAGCAGCAGCCGGGCGACGTGCTCGGGGCCGTAGTAGCCGGTGCGCCCGACCAGCCGCGGCGGCGGCAGCAGGCCGCGCGCGGCGTAGGCGCGCACGTTGCGCACCGTGATGCCGACCCGCGCGGCGAGCTCGTCGACCGTGAACTCCCGGTCGCCGTCGTCCGCGCCGGGGGTCTGCTCCTGTGCCTCCATCAGGACGGCATCGTAACGGGATCCACATGTGTCACTTGCCGATGTAACGTCAAACGGTGTCTCATAGGGCCGTGACGTCCATGGGACCAGCGTTGCTCGCCGTGGAGGACCGTCCCGCCGGAGGGGCCGCCCTCGGTGAGGTCGCGCTCGCCACCGCCCTCGGTGCCGGCCTGATGGCCGCCCTGCTCGCCCTCGTGTGGGCCCACCGCACGCGGCGCACGACCGTGCTCGCCCGCGCCGGCGACGCGCTCGGCCGCGCCACCCACGTCCCCGGCTGGGTGGCCCTGCCCACCGTCCTCACCACCGCGTCGCTGCTCGTCGCGCTGCTCGGGATGCTGTGGGACATCGCGCTGCACATCGGCGTCGGCCGCGACGAGGGGCCGCTGGCCAACCCGGCCCACTACCTCATCCTGTTCGGCCTGTTCGGCGTCTTCGCCGGCGGCGTGCTCGCCTGCTCGATGCCGCTCGGCGGGCGCCCCGGCCCGGCCGCCGTCCGCTTCGTGCGCGGCTGGGACGTGCCGGTCGGCGGCGTCCTGCTCACCGCCTCGGGCTCCTACGCGCTGCTCGGCTTCCCCCTCGACGACGTCTGGCACCGCCTGTTCGGCCAGGACGTGACGCTGTGGGGTCCCACCCACCTGATGCTCATCGGCGGCGCCGGCCTGTCGATCGTCGGGCTGCTGGTGCTGGAGATGGAGGGCCGCGGGAGCCCGTCCACCGACGACGGCGACCGGCGGGCCGGCGACCGCGCCCGGTTCGTGCGCCGGGCCTCGGCGATGGGCGGCCTGCTGCTCGGCCTGTCGGTGTTCCAGGGCGAGTTCGACTTCGACGTCCCGCAGTTCCGCCTGGTGCTCGAGCCGTTCATGGTCGCCGCGGCCGCCGGCGCCGCGCTGGTCGCCGCCCGGCTCTGGATGGGCCGCGGGGGCGCGCTGGCCGCCGCCGTGTTCTTCCTCGCCGTCCGCGGCACGATCGCCGTCCTCGTCGGCCCGGTGTTCGGCGAGATCACGCCGACGTTCCCGCTGTACCTGGGCTCGGCGCTGCTGGTCGAGCTGCTCGCGCTGGCCTGGCCGCCCGCCCGCCGCCCGCTCGCCTTCGGCGCCGTCGCGGGCGTGCTGGTCGGCACCGCGGGCACCCTCGTCGAGGGAGTGTGGACCGGCCTCACCCGGGTGCTGGAGTGGAACGGCGACGTCCTGGTCGAGGGCACGCTGATGGCCGTCGTCGGCGGGGTCGCCGGCGGCCTGCTCGGCGCCCTGCTCGCGCTGGGCCTGCGCCAGCGGCTGCCGCGTCCCGCCGTCGCCCGGGGCGTGCTGGCGCTCGCGCTGGCCGCGATCGCCGGCGGGGTGGCCAACGGCCTGGTCGCCACGGTGCCGGGCGACCTGCGGGCCACCTTCGCCGTCGACGAGGTCACCGCCGACCCGCGCACCGCCGACGTCACCGTGACGCTCGATCCGGCCGGCGCCCTCGACGACCCGGCCTGGGTGCAGATCACCGCCTGGCAGGGCCAGGGCCTGGTGGTCACCGACCTCGAGCGCACCGGACCCGGGCGGTACCGCACGACCGAGCCGGTGCCGGTCGACGACGACTGGAAGACGCTGCTGCGCCTGCACGACGGCCGGGTGCTCGCCGCGGTGCCGGTCCACCTGCCCGAGGACCCGGCGATCCCGGCGGAGGAGGTCCCCGCCACCGACGGCGTGACGCGGTCGGCGGTCCCGGAGATCGACGTCCTGCAGCGCGAGCTGACGGCCTCCGGCGGCGGGCTGTGGGCCGCGGCCAACCTGGTGGTGCTCGCCTGCACGCTCGGGGTGGTCGGGGCGATCTCCTGGGGCGTCGGGCGGTACGCGCGCCGCGGCGGCCCCGGCGGGCGCCTCCCCGGTCTACCCGTCGACGGCCCTGTCGCGGCCGGCGTGGGCGGCCGGTGATGCGCCGCGCCCTCCCGCTCGCCGGCGCCGTGCTCGCCCTCGTCCTGAGCGGGTGCGCGGGGACGGCCCCCGCGGAGGCGGGCACCCCGTCGTCGGCTCCGTCGACCTCCTCGTCCGCCCCGTCGTCGGGCTCCTCGTCCGCTGCGCCCTCCTCCCCCGCCGTCCGGGCGGTCGCCGTCGAGGTGGCCGGCGGGCGGGTCACCGGCGACACCGGCCGGATGGTCGTGGCCGCCGGCGAGCGGGTGGCGCTCACCGTCACCAGCGACGTCGCCGACGAGCTGCACCTGCACGGCTACGACCTCACCGCCGACCTCGCGCCGGGCACCCCCGCGACGGTGGAGTTCACCGCCGACCTCCCCGGCGTCTTCGAGGCGGAGCTGCACGGATCGGGCACGGTGCTGCTGTCGCTGCAGGTCGGGTGAGCGTCCTCGCCCACGGGGTGGGGTCGCGCACCGACCTGCCCCTCCCCCTGGGCCTGGCCCTCTACGGCGCGGGCGCGGCCATCCTGGTCAGCTTCGCCGTGCTGCTGCTCCTGTGGCGCCGGCCGCGACTCGGCGGCGCGCACTCGGGGCACCCCCTGCCGCCCCGGGTGCAGCGCGCGGCCGCCAGCGCGCCGCTGCGCCGGGGCCTGCAGGCGCTCGCGCTGGCCGTCGCCGTCGTCGTGCTGCTCGTGGCCCTGGCCGGTCCGGCGGAGACCGACCGCAACCTCGCGCCCTGGGCGCTGTACGTGACGGCCTGGGTGGGCCTGGTGCCGGCGAGCCTGCTGCTCGGGCCGGTGTGGCGGGTGCTCAACCCGCTGCGGCTGCTGTCGCGCGCGCTCCGCCCGCTCACCGGCCCGCCGCGGGGCGCCGCCCGGCTGCCCGCGCTCGGGCTGTGGCCCGCGGCGGTCTCGCTGCTGGTCTTCGTCTGGCTGGAGCTGGTGTTCCCCGGCCGGGCGGAGCCGGTCACCGTGGGGGTGTTCCTGCTCGCGTACGCGGTCGTGCACCTGGCCGCGGCCGCCTGGTTCGGCGAGGACTGGTTCGCCCGCGGCGACGGCTTCGAGGCCTGGTCGACGCTGCTCGCCCGGCTGTCCGTGGTCGCTCGCCGCGACGACGGGGTGGTCGTCGCCCGCTCGCCGCTGTCGAACGCGATGGCCACGCCCGACGAGCGCGGGCTGGCCGCCGTCGTCGTGGTGCTGCTCGGCTCCACCGGCTTCGACGGGCTCTCGCGGACCGTGTGGTGGCAGACCGGCGCCGGCGCGGCCGGCGACACGCTGTCGGGCACGCTCGGGCTGGCCGCCTGCACGGCCGTCGTCGCCGTCCTGTACCTGCTGGGCACGCGGCTGTCAGGGCGGCTGGGCCGGCTGCCGCTGGGCCCGCAGCCCCGCCTGTACGCCGCCTCGGTGGTGCCGATCGCCGTCGGCTACACCGTGGCGCACTACTGCTCGCTGCTGCTCCTGGACGGGCAGACGACGTGGATCCTCGCCAGCGACCCGTTCGGCACCGGCGCCGACCTGTTCGGGACGGCGGCGAACGTGGTCGACCTGCGCGCGGTCGGCCCCGACCTCATCGCCTGGGTGCAGGTGGGCGCCGTCGTGCTCGGCCACGTCGTCGGCGTGGTGCTCGCCCACGAGAAGGCGCTGCGGGTGGCGCCCCGGGCCCCGGCGTCGGACCAGCTGCCGCTCGTGCTGGTCATGGTGGCGTTCACCCTCGCCGGGCTCGGCCTGCTGTTCGGCTTCTGAGGCGCGCCCCGCTCAGCCCCGCTGGCGCCGGCGCCGCCCGGCGAAGGCCTGCTTGACCCGCCGCCAGCGGTTGGGCGTGTGCTCGGCGTCGAGCAGCTCGGTCTCGGCGAGGAAGCGCTCGACCGGGTCGAGCTCCGGCGGCTCGAAGGGCACCAGCGAGCGGCCGGTGGGCCGCATCAGGGCGTCGATGGCGCGCACGAGCGAGCCGCCGTGCTCCTCGACCGCCGCCGCCACCCGCTCCGGCTCGACGCCGAGGTGCTCGCCGAGCAGGCGGTGGCGCAGGCCGAGCACCGCCGCCCGCAGCTCCTCCTCGCGCGGCTCGCCGGTGCGGGCCTCGATCGACACGTCGCACTCGGTGTCCAGGCCCATGGACCGGTTGTTGAGGTTGGACGAGCCGATCCGCAGCAGCCGGTCGTCGAGGCAGGTCACCTTGGCGTGCACGTAGATCGGCCGGCGCCCCTCGGCCACCGGCACCAGCAGCCGGAAGCGGTCGTACCGGTCGGCCTCGCGCACCAGCTCGAGCAGCTTGGCGCGGGCGGTGTCCATCGACTTCACCTCCAGCCAGCTGTCGGCCGTCAGCGGGTTGAGGACGACGAACTCCGGCCCGTCCTCCTCCCCCAGCCGGTCGGCGATGGCCTCGGCGATGCGGCGGTTGGCGAAGTACTGGGTCTCGATGTAGACGGTGCGCCGGGCGGCGGCGATCACCGCCAGCCACAGCAGCTCGATCTCGTGCACCAGCTCCGCGCCGCCGTGCTCGGGGCGGGTGCGGGAGATGGCCACGTCGACGTCGGTGAGGAAGGTCTCGGCGCCCTCGGGCCAGCACGCCTCGACGTCCTCCACCGGGTCGAGGTGCTCGCCGGTGCCGCTCTCCCACCGCTCGCGGGCGAGGTCGCCGAGCGCACGCGCGGCCGGGCCCGAGACCAGGCTCGTGACGTCGTGCCACGGCCCGCGCAGGCGCGTGGAGTGCGGCCGGTGCCGCAGCGGGTGCCGGTCGCGGTGCTCGGAGGTGTCCCAGCGGTCGGCGGTGACGTCGATGCCGCCGGCGAAGGCCAGGCAGTCGTCGATGACGACGATCTTCTGGTGGTGCGCGCCGCCGAGCGGGTGGTGGGTGTCGACGGCGAACCGCAGGCGGTCGGGCGTGCGCCGGTTGAGCAGCACGATCGGGGCCATGCGCCGGTTGAGCGCCACGACCATCCCGAGGTCCCACTGCAGGACGCCGATCTCCAGGCGCGGGTTGGCGGCCACCGCCTGCTCCAGCACGTGGCCCAGGCGGTCCTCGCGCGGCCGGCCGGGGGTGCGCGGGTCCATCCGGATGCGGGGGTCGAAGTCCCAGCCGATGAACAGCACCCGGCGCTCGGCGGCCAGCACGGCGCGCTTGAGGGTGGCGAAGTAGTCGGCCGCGTCGACGAAGACGGCGTGCCGGTCGGCCCGCTCGATGCGCCAGCAGGTCTCCCCGGGCACGAGCAGCGTGTCGTCGGTGGGGCGCGGGACGGGCTCGGTCCGGGGCGCCGGGACGGCGGAGGCGCGGGAGGTCGTCCCGGCGGCGTCGGCGCTCTCGATCACCACGGCAGTTTCCCCGGCAGCGCAAGGTCCGCGCCCAGCGCCCCGCCGGACCGGGTGACGGCGGCGCCGGGAGGTGGCGCCGACCCCGGTGTCGGCGGGCGCACCGGTGTGACGCTTGACACGGGACGCGTCCCTCACTCGACTACGCGGCAGTGGACGCCCGTCCGCCCCGTCGCCCCGAGAGGACGTCATGACAGCTCTCCCCGTGCGCACGACCGGCCCGGCCGCACCCGCGGTCACCACCGACGTGCTCGTCGTGGGGTCGGGACCGGCAGGCGCCTCGGCGGTCCTGTTCCTGGCCACCTACGGCGTCTCGACGCTCCTGGTCACCAAGTACGCCCGGCTCTCCGACACGCCCCGTGCGCACATCACCAACCAGCGCACGATGGAGGCGATGCGGGACGTGGGCCTCGAGGAGCGACTCGTGCGCGAGGCGACCCCGTGGGAGTACATGGGCAACACGACGTTCTGCACGAGCCTGGCCGGCGAGGAACTGGGCCGCATCCCGTCCTGGGGCACGGACACCGTGCGGCACGCCGACTACGAGCTGCAGAGCCCGACCTCGATGCTGGACGCGCCGCAGACGATCACCGAGCCGGTCCTCGTCCAGGCGGCGCAGGAGCGCGGCGCCCGCGTGCGCTTCGACACCGAGTACCTCTCCCACGTGCAGGACGACGACGGGGTCACCACCACCGTCCGCGACCGGCTCACCGGCGCCGAGTACGCCATCCGGTCCCGGTACCTCGTCGGCGCCGACGGGGCGCGCAGCACGGTGGCCGCCGACCTGGACCTCCCGTTCGAGGGGCCGGGCGCCGTCGCCGGCACGCTGAGCATCGTCTTCGAGGCCGACCTGTCGCGGTTCGTCGCGCACCGGCCCTCCGTCCTCTACTGGATGCTCCAGCCCGGAGCCGAGCGCGAGGGCGTCGGCCTCGGCGTGCTCCGCATGATCAGGCCCTGGGACGAGTGGATGCTCATGTGGGGCTACGAGATGGCGGCCGGGCCTCCCGACCTCACCGACGACGTCGTCCGCGAGCTCGCGGTCGCGCTCGTCGGGACCGACGACTTCGAGATGCGGGTGAAGTCGCGCTCCCCGTGGACGGTCAACCACCACTACGCCACCCGGCTCGCCGAGGGACGCGTCTTCTGCGTGGGCGACGCGGTCCACCGTCACCCGCCCACGAACGGCCTGGGCTCCAACACCTCCATCCAGGACTCCTACAACCTGGCCTGGAAGCTGGCCCACGTGCTGTCGGGTGCGGCGTCCCCGGCCCTCCTGGAGTCCTACGACGCCGAGCGGGCGCCCGTCGCCCGCCAGATCGTCGAGCGGGCCAACCAGAGCATCGCGGACACCGGGAAGATCCTCGCCGCGCTGGACCTGTCCGACACCACGGACGTCGCGAAGCTCGAGGCGCAGCTGGCCCTGCGCAAGGCCCCGGGGCCGGAGGGCGAGAAGGTGCGGGCGGCGCTGCGCGAGGCGATCGCCTACAAGGCGTACGAGTTCGACGCCCACGGGGTCGAGCACAACCACCGGTATGCCTCGTCCGCCGTCGTCCCCGACGGCACGCCGATGCCGGAGTTCCGGCGTGACCCGGAGCTGTACGCCCAGCCCACCACCTGGCCCGGCGCCAAGCTGCCGCACACCTGGGTCACGCGCGACGGCCGCCGGGTGTCCACCCTCGACCTCGTGGGGCACGGCCGGTTCAGCGTGGTCACCGGCATCGGCGGGAGGGCGTGGCTCGACGCCGCCCGGGTCCTCGGGTCGGACCTCGGCCTGGCACTCACCCCGGTCTCGATCGGTCCCGGGGAGGAGTTCGAGGACCCCTACGGGACCTGGGCCGACCTGCGGGAGATCGAGGACGGCGGCGTCCTGCTCGTGCGTCCCGACGGCTACGTCGCGGCCCGGTCCGCGTCCTCGCCCTCCTCGGCCGAGGACGCGCTCGGCTGGCTGCGGGGTGCGCTGACCGCGGTCCTCCGCCCCGACGCCGCCTGAGGACCCGTCGGCGCCCTCCCCGGGGACGACACGGGGCGCCCTCCCCGGGGAGGGCACCCCGTGTCGTCGGGCGGGACCGGGGGACCCGGCTCCCCGGCCGGGCCGCCCGGGCCGGCCCCTATCCCTGCTGGCCCAGGTTGGTCACGAGGTTCACCGCCACGGCGATCACCACGGTCCCGAACAGGTAGGACAGCAGGGCGTGCCCCAGGGCGACCTTGCGGATCGACGTGTCCTTGACCTGGGTGTCCGGCATCGCGAAGCTCATCCCGATGGTGAACGCGACGTAGGCGAAGTCGCTGTAGGCCGGCGGCTCCCGCTGGCCGAAGTCGATGCCGCCGTCCCCGCCGTCGTAGTAGCGCCGGGCGTACTTGAGGGCGAAGACCGTGTTGACCAGCGCCCACGACAGGATCACCACCAGGACGCCGACCACCACGGTGGCGACGCCGACGGCACCCCCGGAGCTGGACCGGACGAGGCCCTCCACGACGGCGGCGAGGCTGGCCACCGCGGCGACCAGCACGACCGTGTCCGTGACGCGGGTCCGCCCCTCCTCCTCGGCCAGGTGCTTGGTGCCCCGGGCGTCGCGCGGCCAGCTGATCCGCCACACTCAGACCAGCAGGCCGCCGGCGGCGACCACCCAGCCGACGAGGACCGCGAGCCCGGGGACCCCGGCCGTCGCGACGACCCCCGCGGCGAGGAGGCCGCCCGCGAGGCAGACCAGCAGGCGGCGCCACGACAGGATCGTCGGCCGGTGGTCCGCCTCCGCCTCCGCCGCCGTCGTGCGCGGTGCGGCGCTCACCGGGTCGCCCTGCACCGGGCGGGCGGGGGCCCCGCGCCGGCCTCCCGCACGGCCCGGTGCCGGGCCGTGCGGGAGGCCGGCCGCCGGCGCCTCAGCCACCCGGACGGAAGACGGCACGTACGCACCCGTCCTCCTTCTCCTTGAACATCCGGTACCCCTTCGGCCCGTCGTCGAGCGACATGACGTGGGTGGCCAGGTGCTCGGTCCGCACCTCGTCCCGGCTCATCAGGTCGAGGATCTCGGGGATGTAGCGGTGGCCGTGCTGCTGGGCGCCGCGCAGGGTCAGCGCCTTGTTCATCACCGCCCCCATGGGGAACTTGTCCACGAAGCCGCCGAACACGCCGAGGGCGAACACCGTCCCGCCCTTGCGGCAGGCGTAGATGGCCTCCCGGAGGGCGGTCGGCCGGTCCGACTGCAGCCGCAGCTGCTGCTTGACCTGGTCGTAGAGGTACTGCGGGCCGTTGCTGTGCGCCTCCATGCCCACCGCCTCGATGCACACGTCCGGGCCGCGCCCGCCGGACATCTCGCGCAGTTCGGCGGGGACGTCGACCTGCTCGTAGTCGAGGGTCTCCGCACCGATGTGCGTGCGGACCTGGGCGAGCCGGTTGTCGAACCGGTCGATGACGACGACCCGCTCGGCGCCCATGAGCATCGCCTTGCGCGCGGCCATCTGTCCGACGCCGCCGGCGCCCCACACCGCGACGACGTCCCCGGGCTTCACCTCCGCCTGGTGCGCCCCGGTCCAGCCGGTGGGCGCCGCGTCGGAGGCGAACAGGGCCCGCTCGTCGGAGACCCCGTCGGGGATCGTGAACGCCCCCTGGTCGGCGTAGGGGACCCGGATGTAGGGGGCGTGGCTGCCCGCCCAGCCGCCCATCGCGTGCGAGTAGCCGAAGCAGCCGCCGATGGACTGGCCCCACAGCGCCTCGGTGATCCCCGGGTTCGGATTGCCGTTGTCGCACAGCGACCACAGCTCCTGCTTGCAGTACCAGCACTGCCCGCAACCGATGAACGAGGCGACCACCACCCGGTCCCCCACCCGGTGCTTGGTCACCCCGGGGCCGACCTCGGCGACCGTGCCCATGAACTCGTGGCCGAGCACGTCACCGGCGCGCATCGCGGGGATGTAGCCGCCCAGCAGGTGCAGGTCCGAGCCGCAGGTCACCGACAGGCCGACCTCGAGGATGACGTCGTGGTCGTCGAGGATCCTCGGTTCCGGGACGTCCTCCACGCCGACCTCGTTGACGCCCCGCCAGGTCACCGCCTTCACCGCACACCTGCCCTGGGCGCCGCCTTGGTGAACGCCTCCAGGAGCGCGCCCCCGGGGGTCGCCGTCCGCCGGCCGTGCGGTGCGGGGTCCACCGCCAGCACCTCACCGACCTCGATGAGCTGCTTGGCGCGGCGCAGCGCGGACCGCAGGTCCGCCTGCGGGTCGCTGCCGCTCAACCGGCCCAGCGCGGTGCCCGACGACGGCCGGTCGCGCAGCCGAACCGCCAGCTCGGTGCCCTTGCCGCCCGGGGCCGGGCGGACGCGGACCTCGATCCGGTCGCCGAACTCCGCCAGCGGTGCGGGCAGCTGACCGGTGTCGACGTCCGACGGGTCGCGGAACACGGTGACCACGAGCCACCCCGATGCCGGCTGGCCGGCGCCGGCGGGCCGGGCGGTGGACGGGTCGATCGCCGACCGCACCTGGCGGACGACGCTCCCGCCGGCGCGGGCGGCCAGGGACGCGACGTTCCCCAGCGAGCCGGTCATGACCGGCCTCCCGCGGAGGCGGCCTGCGGGGCCCGCGCGAACTCCTGCACGATGCGTTCGCAGAAGGCCGGCAGGTCGTCGGGCGACCGGCTGGTGGTGATGTTGCCGTCGGTGACGACCTGCTCGTCGACCACCTCCGCCCCGGCGTTGCGCAGGTCCGTGCGGATGCTCGGGTACGACGTCAGCCGCCGTCCCCGCGCGACGTCGGCCTCGACGAAGTTCCACGGCCCGTGGCAGATGCTCGCCACCGGCTTGCCCGACTCGACGAAGTCCCGCACGAACCCGACCGCCGCCGGCTGCATGCGCAGCTGGTCCGGGTTCACCGTGCCGCCCGGCAGCAGCAGCGCGTCGTACTCGTCCACCGACGCGGCGCCGACCAGCCGGTCGACGCCGAACGTGCCGGCGTCCTCCAGGTCGTTGTCGCGCGCCTGGATCTCGCCGTCGTGGATCGACAGCACGTCGGTGCGCGCGCCCGCGTCGTCCAGGGCGCGCCGGGGCTGCTCGAGCTCGACGCGCTCCACCCCGTCGGCCGCCAGGATGGCGACGCGCCGTCCGTCCAGCTCCCCTGCCACGTCAGCTCCCCGCCATCGCCGGGTGCAGGACGACCTTGGTCCAGCCCTCGTCCCGCTTGTCGAAGTGCTCGTAGGCCTCCGGCGCGCCGTCCAGCGGCAGCTCGTGGCTGACGATGAACGACGGCTCGGCCTTGCCGCCGGCGATGAGGTCGCGCAGCTGCCGGTTGTACTTCTTCACAGGCGCCTGACCGCTGCCGATGTGCTGGCCCTTGAACCAGAACATGCCGTAGTCGAAGGCGAGCTTGCCCTGCTTGGCCAGGTCGTCGCTGGCGCCGGGGTCCTGGGGCACGAAGACGCCGACGTTGCCGATCTTCCCGGTGAAGCGCACGGAGGCGACCAGCCGGTTCATCGTGAGGTCGGCCTGCTCCCGGCCGTCGGGCTCGTGCGCCTGGTAGCCGACGCACTCGCAGCCGTTGTCCGCGCCGAGCCCCATCGTCTGCTCGAGGACGGCCTGCACCGGGTCGACCTTCGAGTCGTCGATGGCGATCGCGCCGATGGACTCGGCCAGCTTGAGCCGGTCGGGGTGCCGGTCGACGACCATGACCTTGCCGGCGCCGCGGATGGTCGCCGAGAGGGCGGCCATCAGGCCGACCGGGCCGGCGCCGTAGATGACCGTCTGGTCGCCGGGCTCCACGCCGGCCATCTCGGTGGCGTGGTAGCCGGTCGGGAAGATGTCGGCGAGCATCACGTAGTCGGTCTGGCGCTCCTCCGCGTCCTCACCCAGCCGCAGGCAGTTGAAGTCACCCCAGGGCACGCGCAGCAGCTCCGCCTGCCCACCGGCCCAGGGGCCCATGTCGGCGAAGCCGTAGGCGGCGCCGGCCATCGTGGGCTCCGGCTGCGCGGTCAGGCAGTAGTTCGTGAGCTGCCGCTCGCAGTTCTTGCAGTGCCCGCAGGCGATGTTGAACGGCAGGACGACGTACTCCCCCACCTTCACCTTGTCGACCCCGTCACCGACCTCGACCACCTGGCCGAGGTTCTCGTGGCCGAACCAGCGGCCCGGCTCGAAGTCGGTCCGGCCCTCGTACATGTGCAGGTCGGAGCCGCAGATGTTCGCCGAGGTGATCCGGACCAGGACGTCGGTCGGCCGCTCGATCCGCGCGTCCGGGACGTCCTTGACGCTGACCTGCCGCGGCCCGTCGTAGACGACTGCCTTCACGCTGCCTCCTCGTGCGGGGTGGTCCCCGAGCCCGGCTGGGGTCGGGACCTCGATTGCACCGGTCGCGGCGGGCCACCCGGTATCGGCAGACATGCCGATACCGGCCCGCGCGCCGGACGCCTCGTCCGGGTCGCCCGCCGGGGGCCGGACGTCGACGCCCCCTGGTCCCCGAGCCGCGGATCGGTCGCCGTGCCGATGCCGACGCCGGACCGCGCCCGCACCCTGGAGGTCCGTCGCCGGGAGTCCGCGGCGGGCGGACCACGACGCACCGGCCGATCCGCACACCGGTGGCAGAGGCAGGGGGACCCGATGACCGTCGACCCGCCCGTGGAGGCGCCGGGCACCGACCGGCGGACCGGCACCGCCATGGGCCTCCCGGTGCGCCGGCGCGGGACCCCCGCTCGTCCCGGGGTGCCCGTGCTCCGGCGAGTGCGGGGAGGCGGGCCGTCGTGAACGGGGACGACCCGCGGCTCCGGCGGATGTGGTCGCAGGTCGCCGGTGTCGTCGAGTCGTCCGCCACCGTGCAGGAACGCGCTGCCGAGCACCTGCGGCGGCTCGGCCGGACCCTGGCCTTCGACGTCGGCTGGCTCGCCGTCCGCGACCCGGAGCGGAGGACCCACGTCCCGCTGGCCACCACCGGTCCGGCCGAGGCGCTCGTCGCCTACTTCCGCCGTCCGGAGGCCGACGACGAGGTGGATGCGCTCGGCCTCAACCGGCACCGTCCGCCGTTGCTGGCCACGGAGCTCCCGAGCCCGCTGCCCGAGCTCCGTGCGTGGGCCGAGCACCTCCTCCCGGCGGGCTTCCGCCAGGGTCTGGCTGCCCCGCTGGTCACGATGGGCGGGCGGCACATCGGCTTCCTCAGCCTGCTCTCCGATGATCCGTCCCGACTGCGCGGGGCCGACCGGAGGCTCGTCGCGGCCGTCACCCGGGTGATCGCCGACGACCTGGACCGGACCCGGGACGTCGCCGAGACCGCCCGGATCGTCGGGGACGCCGGCGCCGGCGTCGTCCTCACCCGGGGAGGCGACGTCCTGCCGTTGCCGGGTCTCCCCGACGACCGCCTGCTGACCCCCGGATCGCCGGTCTTCGGGGTCGCCGCCGCCGAGCTGGCCGTCAGCGGCGCGTTCACCTCCTTCCTCGCCCCGGTACCGGGGAACGGCACCGAGCGGCTGGTGCGGGTCACCGCGCTCGACCTCGCCCGCCCGGACCTCGACCACCTCTCCGCCGCGGTGCTGCTGAGCGCCCCGGGCGACCTGCACGGCCTCACCGTCCTGGACCTGCGGGTCCTGGGCCTCGTGACCGAGGGCGTCACCGGTGTCCCGGCCCTCGCGCGGGCCCTCCACGTGGCCGCGGAGGCGGTGGCCGACTCCCTGGGGCGGAGCCTGGTCGCCCTGGGGACCGGCGACCTCACGGCCGCCGCGGTGCGCGCCCTGCGCGGCGGGTTGCGCATCCCGCCGCGGGTGACGGGACCCCTCTGAGCCGCTCCGGCGCCGGCCGGGGACCGGTCGCCCCGCCGACGGCGCGGGCCGGACCCGGGGTGAGGACGTGCTCCTCAGGCCGTGACGGTGGCGTCCCGCCGGCCGTCGCCGGGACTGCGGACCGGCTCGACGAGCGTCTCCGGATCCTGGGACGACTCGACGAGGAAGTCGACCAGCTTGCGGACGGCAGGGCTGGCCGGTGCCCGCCACACCGCCTCCAGGTCCCACGTCAGCGCTGGGACGAGGGGCCGCACCGTGATCCCCTCGACCCCCAGGTGGTCGACGAGCCCGAGGATGCTCACGGCGATGCCGGTGCCGGCTCCGACCGCGCGCAGCACCGCCTCCGGCGCGTTCAGCAGGTCGGGTTCGATGACGACGTGGTCGTGCGCGGCGCCGGCGGGGAACACGTGGTCCACGGCGCGGTCCCACGTCCCGGCGAACGGCTCCCGCGGGAACATCACCAGCACCTCGTCGGCGAGCGCGGCCACCGGCACCGTGACCGCGCCGCTCAACGCGTGCCCGAGCGGCAGCACGACGCCGAGGACGACCTGCCCCAGGACCACGCCGGCGAGGTCGCGCTGCGGGTAGGACCGGCTCCAGACGACCGCCGCGTCGGCCCTGCCCTGGCGGACGGCCTCGACGGCGTCGTCCCCCCGGCCGGAGCTCACCGACACCTCGATCCCGTCGATCGCCAGCGCGGCGTGCCGCAGCGGGCCGCCGAGGACGAGGTCGGCCATGGTGGCCACCCGCAGGGTCAGTCGCTCGCGGGAGTCCGCTCCGGCGGCGCGCACGTCCGCCAGCGCCCGGTCCACCTCCGCCAGGACGATCCGGGCCCGCTCGGCCAGGACGACGCCGGCGACGGTCAGCCGGGCCGCTTCCGGGGTGCGCTCGAACAGCGGGACCCGGAGCTCCCGTTCCAGCGCGCGGATCTGCTGCGAGAGCGACGGAGCAGCGATGTGGAGTCGCTGCGCCGCCCGGCTGAAGCGGCCTTCCTCGGCCACCGCCAGGAAGTAGCGCAACTGGCGCAACTCCATGGTGGATCTTACTGCGGGCGCGTGCCGTCCACGGGCCGCGCGGCCCACCTCCGCCTCGGCCGGGGCCCGTGCACCGCGGCGTCACCCGGCAGGTCCTCGACTCGCACGGTGGTCCTCCCGGGGACGGCGGCCCGGCGTCGCGTCGGCGCCGCTGGTGGCCCACCCGGCTCCCGCACCGGTACCCGGACGGCGCGCGGACACCGGCAGGTCTGCCGATGTCCTCCCCCGGCGGTGTCCCCCAGGTCGGGGGCACCGGTCGGCGTCCGACACGTCGAGCCCCACGACGAGGGATCGTCTGAGCACGGCGGCCCCGCGACCACCGGCTGCGGGGCCGCCGTGCCGCGGCCCCCGGGACAGCTCCTCGCGGCCGGCTCGCCGGCCGGTCCTACAGGACGTCGAGCGGGACCTTGCCGGTCGGCGGGGGGAAGCTCCGGTCGAGCTGGTCCAGCTCCGCCTGGCTGAGGTCGATCTCCAGCGCCGCGCGGTTCTCGACGACGTGCGCGCGGGTCGAGGCCTTGGCGACGGTGAACACGTCGGGTAGCCGCAGCACCCACGCGATGGCCAGTTGGGCGGGGGTGACCCCCTTCTCCGCGGCCAGACCGCGGACGGCCTGGTGCCGGAGCAGTTCGCCGTGGTCCACGGGTGAGTACGCCATCAGGGGCATGCGCCTGCTGCGGCACCAGGGGACGAGGTCGTACTCGGGGCCGCGCCGGGCGAGGTTGTAGAGCACCTGGTCGGTCTGGACCCGGTTCCCGCCGGGGAGCCCCACCAGTCGGTCGAGGTCGGGGACATCGAGGTTGCTCACGCCCCAGGAGCGGACGAGCCCGCGGGAGACCAGCGACTCGAAGGCGGCCACGGTCTCCTCGACCGGGACCCGGCTGCGCCAGTGCAGCAGGTAGAGGTCGAGGTGGTCGGTGCGCAGCCGACGCAGGCTCCGCTCGCAGGCGTCCACCGTGCCCTGGCGCGTGGCGTGGTGCGGCAGCACCTTGCTGACCAGGAAGACGTCGTCCCGCCGGCCGGCGATCGCCCGGCCGGTGAGCTCCTCGGCGGCGCCGTCGCCGTACATCTCGGCGGTGTCGAGCAGCGTCAGGCCGAGGTCGATGCCCGTGCGGAGGGCGTCCAGCTGGTCGTCGGTCCTGCCGGGGTCCTCGCCCAGGTACCAGGTGCCCAGGCCGAGGGCCGGGGCGCTGGTGCCGTCGGGCAGGGTCACGGCGCGCACCGTGGACGCGGTCATGCGGGCTCCTCCGTGGGCGGGGTCGTCGTGGCCCGGCGCCCAGGCGGTCCCGGTGGGATCGCCTGGGCCCCGGCGGGGGCCGACCGCTGCGTCGCGGTGGCCCGGCACGGCGCTCCCGGCCCGGCCTCCTCCGTGCCCGCGGGCCGGTCCCGGGCCGTCACCGGCTCAGTGCACCGGCCGGTGCCCGTCGGACCCGGCCCGCGCCAGGGACCTCGACACCCTCCGGGCACCGGCGTACGCCGCCCCGGCCGCGGCGATCCACGGGCCGCCGACGATCACCGGGTCGAGGACCTGGTGCTTGAGGTCGGTCCGGTGCTGCCCGACCCGCGACCTGAGGCCGTGGTGCGTGAACTCGGCCTTCACCCCGGTCTCGGTGACCGGGTTGTCCGGGTGGAGTGTCAGCAGCGACTTCAGGTGGTGCTCCCAGGCGTCCACGCGGTCGCCGAGGACGAGCAGCAGCCAGTGCGCCGTGCGGCCCTCGCTGTAGCGGTAGGCGTAGCGCCTGATGGCGCCGGAGACGCCCGAGGGCGGCTGGGCGGTGCCGAAGACCGGGGTGAGCATCCCGTGCTCCGGCGACCGTTCCCGCGGGTACCTCTCCGGCTGCCGCTCCGGGAACTCCCAGTGCGCGCCGGTGAAGTCCTCCTGGAACTGCAGCTTCGGCACCGACGGCCGGTCCTTCGGGTCGAGGTCGACGCCCCAGCCCGGGATGCGCGCGCGGAGTTGCTCGGGCGACTCCGCGAGCGGGGGTTTGTGCGGTGTGTAGGTCATCGGGGTCTCCTGTCGCTCACGCCGCGGACGGGACGACGAGGGGCTTGATGCAGCCGTCGAGCTTGGCCGAGAAGATGTGGTAGCCCTCGGCGATGTGCTCCAGCGGTATCCGGTGGGTGACCAGCTCGCTGGGCTTGAGGTAGCCGTTGCGCACGTGCTCGAACAGCCGGGGCCACTGCCGCTTCACCGGGGCCTGGTTCGTGTGGATCGTCAGCCCCTTGTTCATCGCGTCGCCGAACTTGACGGCGCTGAACAGCGGGCCGTACGCGCCCATCACCGAGATGGTCGCGCCCTTGCGGACGGAGTCGATCGCCCAGTTCAGCGCGACCGGGGAGCCGCCCTGCAGCTTGAGCTTGGACGAGGTGACGTGCTGGAGGAAGTTGCCGTCCGCCTCCGCGCCCACGCAGTCGATGGCGACGTCGGCGCCGAGCCAGTCGGTGGTCTTCTTCATCTCCAGGACGATGTCGCCGTACTCGGTGAAGTTGTAGGTCTCGGCGTGGGCGAAGCTGCGCGCCTTCTCCAGCCGGTGGTCCAGGTGGTCGATGACGATGACCCGGCCGGCCCCCATGAGCCAGGCCGACTTCGCCGCCACCAGCCCGACGGGCCCGGCGCCGAAGACGACGACGACGTCGCCCTGCACGATGTCGCCGAGCTGCGCCCCGAAGTACCCGGTCGCCGTCGCGTCGGTCAGCAGGACCGCGTCCTCGTCGGCCATCCAGTCCGGGATCCTCGAGGGGCCGACGTCGGCGAACGGCACCCGCACGTACTCCGCCTGGCCGCCGTCGTAGCCCCCGGTCGTGTGCGAGTAGCCGTAGATGCCACCGACGGCGGTGGCGTTCGGGTTGACGTTGTGGCAGTTGGAGTACAGCCCACGGGCGCAGTACCAGCAGGTGCCGCAGAAGATGTTGAACGGGATCATCACCCGGTCCCCGACCTGCAGGTTCTGCACGGACGAGCCCACCTCGTCCACCACGCCGATGATCTCGTGGCCGAACGTGTGACCGATCCGGGTGTCCGGCATCATGCCGTGGTAGAGGTGCAGGTCGGAGCCGCAGATGGCGGCCAGGGTGACCCGGACGATCGCGTCGTTGGGGTGCTCGATCGCCGGCCGTTCCTTCTCCTCGGTCCTGACCTTGTACGGACCTCGGTAGACCATCGCTCGCATGGGATCCCCTCCTGGGGCACGGGCCCCGGCTCGGGACAGCGCCACGGGGCGCCGGTGACCGGCTGTGCTCGCCGGCCCCTCGACTCTGCGTCGGGCGTCGCACCGGGGCCACCCCAGGCGGGGCCGCACGGGGGGATCCGCCGAAAGATCGGCAGATCTACCGATGCCCGACGTCCTGCGCCGACGGGCGCGGACGTCCCCACCGCCATGGCGTGCAGGTGCGGAGGGTCGCGGGCACACCCGTCCCCCTCGGGCGGCCGCTCCTCCAGGATGAGCGGACCGGGGCCCGGGCGCCGTCGGCAGGACTGCCCATCTCCGTCCCCGGGCGGCCGCCCGGAGCCCGGGGACGTGTCCGGCTGCCGGGCGGGGGTACTGGCCCACCGCCGAGCAGCCGGCCAGGTGGGAGCACCCCGCGGCGCCCCGGTCGGGGCTCCCGCCGCGAGGGGACCTCCGTCATCTCCCCACCACCGAGGGGACGCCATGCCCATCAGACGCAGGCTCGAGGGCCGCACGATCGCCGCCCTGGCGGCCGACGGCTTCGAGAAGGTCGAACTGGTCGTCCCGCTGCGGACCCTGCAGGCGGCCGGCGCCGAGGTGCACGTCGTGTCCCTGCGGCGCGGCCGGATCCGCGGGGTCAACCTGCACGTGCCCGCCAGCCGGGTCCGCGTGGACAGGACGGTCGAGCAAGCCGATCCCGGCGACTACGACGGCCTGCTGCTGCCCGGCGGGTTCATCAACCCCGACCTGCTCCGGCAGTCCGCCGCGGCACGGGAGTTCGTCCGCGCCTTCGCCGCGAGCGGCAAGCCCATCGCCACCCTCTGCCACGGACCGTGGGTGCTCGCGTCGGCGGGGCTCCTGGACGGACGGACCCTCACCTCCTGGCCCGGCATCCGCGACGACCTGGTGTACGCCGGTGCCACCTGGCTCGACCAGGACCTCGTCCGGGACGGGAACCTCACCACCAGCAGGGGACCCCAGGACATGGCCGCCTTCGTCCGCGGGATGCTCGACGCCTTCGCGGCGACGGCACCCGAGCCGGCGCGGGCGGCGCCGCGTCGTGCGTCCGATCCGCAGCCCGAGGCGCCCGTCGGCTGGGCCGTCGGCGCGCTGCGGTGGTCGCCGAAGCCGTCGGCCGCGGCCCTGATGGGCGTCGGCCTGGCCGCTGCCGTCCAGCGCACCCTGAACGGCCCGGACGCGCGGACCCGGCGGAGCCGGGCGGCAGGTCGGACCGGGGGACGCCCGCGACCGCGGTGGCTGCCGGCGGCTCCGTGAGCCGTTACCTCGGACCAGTGCGGCTCTTTCGTCATCGCCAACGGGACTAGCGCGTCCCGCTCAGCGGTATCCGGGCCCACGGGAGTCAGGTGGAGGCACCGTTGAACAGCCAGCGATCCGTGCCGAGGCCCTGATCCCGGGAGCGCACATGACCAGGACCGCGGGCCTCGACCTGGCCGAGATCGCCGCCTCGACCAGGCTTCTGCCCCAGCGCTCGCAGGAGATGCTCCGGACACTCCGCCGCCGCGTCCCGTTCGACGCCGCGTGGATGGCCCTCGCCGAGCCGATGGGCAGCAGCTACACGTGCGCGGCCAGCACGGACACCGACCACCGCACCCTCGAGTACCTCAGCGGTCCCGGGATGGCGCGCGACATCGAGGTGACGGGGACCGACCGCGCCCGCCCTCCACTGAGCGTGTCCGACCTGCCCTACCCGGCCGCGGACCTGCCGACGTGGGCCGACTGCCTGATACCCGCCGGCCTCAACGAGGCCCCGGCCGTCGCGCTGTACGACCGGGGCGGGCGCCACGTCGGGTCCCTCGCGCTCCTGTACGGCAGCGGCGAGCCGCCCTCCCCGGTCGGGCGGGGGCTGTTGCGCCAGTGACCGGTGTCCTGGCACAGGGGATCGACCCGTTGCGCTCGCTGGCCGCGGCGGCACGGGTGGTACGGGGGGCGTCCGCCGGTGCGGTGCTGTGCCGCGAGGGGGCCACCCGGCCGATGCCCGGTCTCGGCGGCGACGCGCTGCTCGCCGAGGGCTCGCCCGTCGTCACCGTCGCACGGACGTGCATCGACGAGGGCCGGCTGTTCGCGTCCTTCCTGTGGCCGCGCGGCGGCCGCCACGCCCCGGACGGGCACGTCCGCGTCACCGTGCTGGCCAGTGCCGCGGAAGCGCCGGCGAGCACGCTCGGGGCGGTCGTCCTCTCCCCCGTGACACACCTCCGGGGCCTGACGCCGCGCGAGCTCGAGGTGCTCGGGTTCCTGGTCGAGGGGTGTTCCAACCAGCAGATCGCCCACGCGCTCGTCGTGGCCCCGCGCACCGTCGCCGCCCACCTCGAGCACGTCCTCGTGAAGCTCGATGCGCCCACGAGGACCCTCGCCGCGGTGCGGGCCGAGCGCGAGGGCCTCTACGTGGCCCCGTCCCCCCCGGCCTGCCGGGCGTGAATGGGCAGTTCGGCCGATGGCCCTGCCCCGCCGGTCCCGGTTCGCTGGGAGGACCGGCCTCCCGGCGGGGTCGGCGGATCCGCGGCGCGTGCGCGAGCGCGTGCGCCCACACGGGGAGGAAACCATGACCAGGCACGAGTCGTCCGTCCGGGCGGCGGGGCCGCAGGCGTCGCGCGCATGAGCCGGCTGCGGTTCCAGCGCTTCATCCGCAGCAGCCTGTGGCTGCTGCCCGTCCTCTGCCTGGCCGCAGGCGTCCTCCTCGTCGTCGCGACCCTCGCCGTCGACCGGGCGACGGGCTACCGGCTGGTCCCGCAGAGCCTCACCGGGACGCCTTCGGACGCCCAGACGATCCTGTCGTCCTTCGCCACCGCCATGGTGTCGCTGACCAGCCTCGTCCTGACGGTCACCCTCGTCGCGGTCCAGCTGGCGATGGGCCAGTTCTCACCCCGCATCGTGACGGCGCTGCTCGACGACCGGTTCAACCAGCTCGCGATCGGGCTGTTCGGCGCCACCTTCCTGGTCGCGGTGCTGACCCTCCGCGAGATCCGCGGTTCCGACACCGGCACGGTGCCGGGGCTGTCGATGCTGCTGTCCTACGTCCTGATGTTCGCCAGCCTCGTCGTGCTCGTCCTGTTCGTGCACCACGCCGGCCAGGGCCTGCGGGTCGCGGGGCTGATCGACCTCGTCGGCGACCGGAGCCGCGAGTTCATCGTCCGGGAGCACGGGGAGCTGCCGGTCGTCACCGGCGGTCCGGACGAGGTGGTCGCGGCGGAGCCCGGCAACGTGGTCCGCGTCGACCGCCCGGCGCTGGTCACCGCCGCCCGGCTGGCCGACTGCGTGCTGGAGCTCGTCCCCGTCGTCGGGGACTTCGTCGTCGGGGGTGCGCCGCTGTTCCGGGTGCACCCGGGCGCGCGGGCTGCGGTGGCCGCGGACGGGGGCCCGGCCCACCGGCTCCGGATCGCCGACGTCGCCCGCCACGTCCTGCTCGGCCCCGAGCGCGTGCACACCGAGGACCTCGCCTACGGCTTCCGCAAGCTCGTCGACATCGCCGTGCGGTCGATCGCGCAGCCGTTCAACGACCCCACGACGACGGTCCAGGCGCTGCACCGGCTGCACGACCTCCTGCGCCAGATGGCCACGCGCCCCCTGCCCCCCGGGGAGCACCGCGACGAGGACGGCGTGGTGCGCCTGCTCGAGCGCACCGTCAGCTGGGACGGCTACGTCCGGCTGGCCTTCGACGAGATCCGCCTGGCCGGGGCCTCGGAGCCGCAGGTCACCCGCAAGATGTGCGCGGCCCTGGCCGACCTCCGGAGCGTCGCACCGCCCGACCGGCAGGAGCCGCTGGACCGCCAGCTCCGGCTCCTGCACGCCGCCGTCCGGCGCGCCCACGAGGACGAGGAGGACGTCGTCGCCGCGCTCACCCCGGACACCGAGGGCATCGGGTCGGGGGCCGACGTCACCGTCGCGCCGCCACCCCGGGTGGTCCCCGCACCGCACTGAGCTCGCCGCGTCCCGGCCCGACCACCGGCGGGGCGGGAACCGGACCTGCGTCGACGCCGACCTCTCCACCAGGGGCCTGGGTGGAGGCCGGGACAGGGCCTTAGTAAGAACGATTCTCGTTTGCGATAGGTTCACGGCCTCCGATCCCGACCCGAGGAGCCCCCGTGAACCGCTCGCGCCTCCGACGCGCCCCCGCCCTGGCCGCCGCGCTCCCCCTCGCCCTGGTGGTGGGGTGCGCCTCCGCCGACACCGGCCGACCGGCCGCCGCCCCCTCGCCCACCGGCGACGGGCACGAGGCTGAGGACGCCTCGGCCCTCGAGGTGGGTGCCAACGCCCCGCGGCTGGCGATCACCTACGACGGCGGGGTCCAGGTCCTCGACGCCGGCACCCTCGAGGTCCTGGCCGACGAGCCGCTGCCCGGGTTCAGCCGGCTCAACCCGGCCGGCGACGGCCGGCACCTGCTGGTCTCGACCCAGGGCGGCTTCCGCGCGCTCGACGCCGGCGCCTGGGCCGAGCCGCACGGGGACCACGCGCACTACTACACCGCCGACCCCCGGCTCACCGACGTCGTGTTCCCGGCCGAGGAGCCCGGCCACGTGGTGACGCACGCCGGCCGCACCGTGCTCTTCGACGACGGCACCGGCGACGTCACCGCGTTCGACAGCGCCGACGTCTCCCGTCCCGACCGGGAGACGCGCGAGTTCAGCACGCCGTCGGCGCACCACGGCGTCGCCGTCGAACTCGCGGACGGCCGGGTGCTCGTCTCCGACGGCACCGAGGACGAGCGCTCCGGGGTCCGCGTGCTGGACGCCGACGGGCAGGAGATCGCCGCCCGCGACGACTGCCCGAACGTGCACGGCGAGACCGTCGCGGCCGGCGAGGCGGTCGTCGTCGGCTGCGAGGACGGCGCCGTCCTGTACGCCGGGGGCCGCCTCACCAAGATCGACAGCCCGGACGAGTACGGCCGCATCGGCAACCAGTTCGGCACCGGGACCTCGCCCGTCGTGCTCGGCGACTACGAGCGCAGCGCGGAGGACCGCTCCAGCACGGTCGCGCTGATCGACACCACGACGGCCTCGCTGCGCCTGGTCGACCTCCCCGCGCCCTACTGGTACCGCTCCTTCGGCCGCGGACCCGGCGACGAGGGACTGGTCCTGACCTACGACGGCGCGCTGCAGGTCATCGACCCCGCCAGCGGCACGATCACCCGCTCCATCCCCGTCACGGCACCCTGGGAGGAGTCGGAGGACTGGCAGGACCCGCACCCCCAGGTTTTCGTGGTCGACGGCATGGCCTACGTGACCGAGCCCGCCAGCCGGCAGATCCACGCGGTGGACGTCGAGGGCGGTGCGGTCTGGAGGAGCGCGCCGCTGGAGGTGACGCCGAACGAGCTGCGCGGCGTCTCCGGTGACGTCGAGGGCGAGCACGCCGGGTGAGCGGGCGCCGCGCCCGCGCCGTCGCGTCCGGGCTCGCCGCGGTCGCCCTGGCCGGCTGCACCGACGCTGCGGCGCGGGACGGGAACGGCACGGTGGACGTCGTCACGACGTCCTACCCGCTGCAGTGGGTGATCGAGCAGGTCGCCGGCCCGGACGTCGCCGTCACCAACCTCGTGCCACCCGGCGGGGACACGCACGGGTTCGAGCCCGCCCCGGCCCAGGTCGTCGAGCTGGCCGAGGCCGACCTGGTGGTGCACCTGTCCGGCGGCCTGCAGCCCGGCGTCGACGCGGTGCTCGAGCAGCAGCCGCCGGCGCACCTGGTGGACGTCGCCGGGCTGGCGGACCTCGACGGCGACCCCCACTTCTGGCTCGACCCGCTCCGGCTGGCCGACGTCGCCCGGGACGTCGGCGCGGTGCTGGCCGAGCTCGACCCGGCAGCGGCGGAGGACGTCGCGGCCCGCGTCGCCGAGGTGGAGTCCACCCTGGCGGCCCTCGACGAGGAGTACGCCACGGCTCTCGCCGGCTGCCGCGGGGCCACGCTGGTGACCGGGCACGAGGCCTACGGCTACCTGGCCGACCGCCACGGCCTCCGGCAGCTGGGTATTGCCGGCATCGACCCGGCCGTGGAGCCCTCGCCGGCCCGTGTGCGGGAGGTGGCGGAGACGGTCCGGGCGGCGGGGGTGCGCACGATCTTCTTCGACGCCGCCGCCTCGCCGGCGACGGCGGCCGCCCTGGCCGAGGACCTCGGCGTGACCACCGACGTGCTCGACCCGATCGAACGCGTCACGCCCCCCGACGACTACCTCGACCGGATGCGCGACAACCTGGCGGCACTGCAGCGGGGACTGGCCTGCGGGGGATGACGGCGGACTCCCCGCACCGGCGGGGAGTCCGCTGACGCCCGGTGCGACGGGGCCGACCGGGACCGGATGCGACCCAGGCCGTTCCCCGTGGGGGAACGGCCTGGGTCGTCGGGGTGGAGCCGAGGAGACACGAGCCGACCTCGCGATCCGCCCGTGTCGCCGCTCCGAGCTGGGCTCTCACGTCCTCGGTCGCCGTCGGCCGTGGACGGCCGGGATGGGCCTTCGTCGACGCTTCTGCGGACCGGATGCGGACCACGGCGCGCGGTCGGGCACCGGCGATGGTCCGGTCGCGCTGGTTCGACGGGTCCGGCGCGGGGAACGACTCGGCGGAGGCTGCCGACCGGGACGGGGACATGGACGAGGAGCTCTGGCCACGACGGCCACGTCCTGAGGCCGCGGGACGCCACTACGAAGCCGAGATCTCCCACCTCGCGGAGCTGCGCTCCGTGCGCGCCGGGTTGCGGGCGTGGGTGGCCGGCGACCTCCGCCGGGCCGGCGCCGACGGTGTGCTCCTCGACGACCTCGTCGTCGCCGTGGACGAGTTGGCCTCGAACGGACTCCGGCACGGTCGGGCGCCGGTGCTGGTGCGCGCGGTCCGGACGGCGGAGTCGCTGCTCCTGGACGTCAGCGACGGGGATCCGCACCACGCGCCCGTGCCGGCCATCGGCCGTGATCCCGCACGCGGAGGCAGGGGGCTGCGCATGGTCGCGCACCTGACCGTCGACCGCGGTTGGACCGTCGCGGGCCACCGCAAGCACGTCTGGGCCCGCTTCCCCGCCGGCTGAGTCGAGGGGGGCGCCGGCCCGTCGGGGAGTCGGCCGGTCCGCCGCTCAGGCGTCCCCACGACCTGCGGGCCGAGCCGACGACGCCCGTGCGACGTCGGCCCCGTGTGCGCTGTCGCTGCGGCGCGGCGGGCCGCCGTACCAGTCCAGGCAGACCAGCGTCGCGTCGTCGCGGAGGTCACCGCCGGTCGCGCGCAGCACCGCCGCGCCGAGCTCCTGGACGACCTCCCGCGGGTGCAGGTCGGTGGTGTGGCGCAACGCCGCCGCCACGTCGAGGACGGCGGCGTTGCGCTCCTGCATGCCGTCGGTGAGGAACACGATCCGGTCCCCCGGCTCCAGGGGGAGGCGCTGCACCTGGAACGACCTGCCGGGCACCACGCCGAAGGGCGGCTCGATCTCCAGTGCCAGGTCCTGCACGCGGCCGTTGCGCACCAGCAGCGGGAACGGGTGCCCGGCATTGACGATCTCAGCGGTGCCGACCGCCAGGTCCACGCGGACCAGCTGCCCGGTGACGAACCGCCCGACGTCTGCGTTGTCCGCGAGCGCGTCGTTGGCGTACCGCGCCTGCGCAGGGAGGGACAAGCCCCTGCGGCGCGCGTTGCGCAGGGCCCCGACGAGCAGGGTGGCGAGCAGCGCGGCCTCGACCTCGTGGCCGACGGCGTCGGTGATCGACACGTGCAGCGCATCGTCGTTGAGCGTGAAGTCGAAGGTGTCACCGCCCACCGAGGCAGCGGGCTCCAGCCAGCCGGCGAGGGTGAACTGCCCGGCTTCGCAGGTGTACGAGGCAGGCAGCAGCCTGCGCTGGATCTCCGCCGCCAGGGAGAACGGTGTGGTGCGCTGGCCCCACTCGAAGACGTCGGTGTAGCGGCGAGCGGCGATGACGACGTAGGCCAGCGCGTGGGCGACCGCGGCGACCTCGGCGATCGACGCCGGCCCCGGCTCTCCGGGCAGGACCAGTTCCAGCAGTCCGATCGCGTCCCCGCGGTCGCTGACCGGCGCGATCACCCGGGCCCCGTCGTCGAGCGGCTGCACGTCGACCTCCTGGCTGCGCAGCACCCGCTCGTAGACGGTGCCGGCCATCGGCACCGTCTCCGCCCGCGCCCCGGCCTGGGCCCGTGCGCCTCCGGCACCGACAGGTCCCGTCGTGAGACGCACGACGGCGCGGCCGCTGAAGTCGGCGATGAGGAAGGTCAGCTCGCGCGCCCCGAGTCTCTGCGCCAACGTCTCCGCTGCTGCCGCGACGGCCTGGGTGGGGGCGCGCCCCTCGAACCCGGCGAGCAGCGTGCCGATGTCCAGACCGGCGACGGGCGAGGTCGGCATGGAGGGACTGTAGGACGGGCGCGTCTCACTACTCGGTGGGCACCTCGCCGGTGCGGACCAGGTGTTCGGCGATGTCCCTGACCTTCCGGTTGGCGTGCATGGACGCCCCGGCGAGCATCTCCCACGCCTGATCAGGCGTGATCCTGAACCGCTCGACGAGGATGCCCTTCGCCTGGTCGATGACCGCCCGCGAGTCGAGCGCGGTCCGCAGGTTCTCGGCCGTGCGGCGGGCGCTGTCGTAGGCGTGCAGGTTCGAGGCGGCCGTCGCCGCGCACGGGCCGAAGCGGGACGCGGCCGCGCGGGCGTCGTCGTCGAAGGCGTGCGCCTGCCGGGCGTAGATGTTGAGGGCGCCGGAGACCTGCTCGTCGACGTCGATCGACAGCGGTACGGAGAAGGAGCTGAGGGCGCCACGTTCGGCCGCCCGGGGCATGTAGTCCGGCCAACGGCTGTCGTTCCGGGTGTCGGCGACGTGGACCGGTGCGCCGGTACGTGCGGCGTGCAGGCAGGGCCCGTGGTCGCGCTCGTACTGCGCCTCGTCCACGTCGACGGCCAACTGGCCGGTGGAGACCACGGTGGTCGGGCGGTCTCTGACCAGGAGCGACACCGACGTCTCGGTGTCGCCGGGCATCACCGACCTGGCCAGGTCGGCCACGGTCTGCAGCAGGTCGTCCATCGACAGCCCTCGCAGGGACAGCCTGGCCAGGTGCTCGAGCGCCTGCACGACGTCCGCGGGCTGAGGGTCATGGCTGCTGGGCATGGCGCGGCTCCGGTCTCACTGCACCGGGGCGGATGACCTCGGCCACGGAATCCGAACTGGAGTCCATGCTGGCTCGGCACGCCGTGGTTGGACGCACACCGGCGTGCGGTGGTCGCCACGTCCACGCCCAGCCTACGCACGTCGGCCGGGAACGGGCGCTGCCGAGCGGGGACACCCAGGTCGAGGACCGCGGGTCGTCCCGGGGCGACCTCGACGGGGGCTGGGGCTCGCTGCCCCGGTCCAGGGCGAGGCTCTCCAGGGGCAACTCGCCGTCGATGATGCGGCGCGCGAGGTCGTCGAGGTCTCCACCGTTGGCGAAGGCATGGGCACGCAAGAGGGACAGTGCGTCGGTGCTGTCGAGTCCCAGGCCGGAGTTCAGGCAGCCCATCGCCTGCCAGACGACCGACCGCCGTTCGGCGGCCGGGGCGTCCAGCCAGACCGGCCCATCGACGAGCCGGCGCGTTGCCCGGTCGTGGGTCCGGAAGGTCGCGGTCACCTCGGCGCCGATCTCCAGCGCCTCAGCGAGACCGAGCGCCCCGACGTCGGTCGGCGGGACCGTGTACAGGTCGAGCACCCCCAGACCACGGAGCTCGTCCTCCAGAGGCAGCGAGATGACCCCGCGGATCGGCGTATTCGTCACCAGTGCGTCGTAGGAGGCCGGCCAGCGCGAGCGGATCGACGCCTCGTCAGCCACCTGGGGGCTGCCCTCGGCGTGGGCGGACAGGCACGGGCCGGCGCCGACGGTGAACTGCAGCCGTTCCGCGGCCGCCGCTGCCGGGTCACTGGCACCGAGTGGCAGCCGGCGGCCGCCGGCGGGGAAGAGACCGATGCCCGCCCCGTCGACCGGGAGCACCCGGGCGCAGGCCCGGGCCAACCGTTCCGGCAGCAGCTCCGGCTCAGGCACCTCGACCGCGAGGTCGGCGAGGACAGCACGGAGATCCTCGACGACCGTCACGGTCCTCCCTTCCCTGGGCGCCTCGTTCGACGGAGACCATCCCGGCGGCCGCCCGCCGGTCACCCGTCCTGGGCAGCTGTCAGCGTCCGAGCGGGAGGACGCCTCCGTTCTGTCCCGCGATGGCGACCCGCTGGAACGTCCGGTGTGCCGTCCGGGTCCTCCGGGTGGTGCCGGATCCGCCCGGGGCGGCTCGGGCTCTCGTCCCCGAGCAGCCTCCGCACGAGGCGTACTGTCGAGGTGCTCGAGCCACGGGCGTCGCTCGACCAGAGGTCGTCGCCCTGACCACGGACACGCTCGTGCTCGCCTGCCGCCTCAGCGGCCTCTCCATCGCCGACCTGTACTGGAAGTACCTCGCCCTCGGCGGCACCCGGACGCGCGCCGAGCTGATGGCCCGGATGACCCTGGGCCACGAGTGGCCGGCCCTCGAGGACCTCGTCCTCTCGGCCGTCGCAGACGAGGCCCTCATCAGCGGCGGCTTGCCGCCTCTCGCTCGCCACCCGGCCCCCTGACCCTCGCCCACCCGCGCCAGGGGGATCAGGCGCACGTCGGCGACGCCGGGCGTCCGCGCGCCCCGGCCGGCCGGCCGCAACCGTCACGACGAGTTCCCCGGCGCCCGGTGCCTGCGGTGTCTCGGACTCGCGTGTGCGACTCCTCCTGTGGGAGGCAGCCGGATCGAGGTCACTGGACTGCGCCCCACGAGGCGTTCCTCCTCCAGGAGGAGAGCGCTAGCGTGGCGCGGTGACAGGCCCCGGCGATCCCACGGAGACCGGCGCGTCGACCGACCGCCCCGATGCGCTGCTGAGCCGCATCGCCCGCCGGCTGCAGCGTGAGCACGGCGACGTGGAGAGCCTGCTGGCCGCCCTCACGCACGCGGCCGTCACCTCGGTGCCCGGTGCCGAGGCCGCCAGCATCAGCTACATCCACGAACGGCGGCACGTGACGTCGCGGGCAGCGACCGCCGACCTGCCCCGGGACCTCGACGAGGCGCAGGACCGGCTGCACGAAGGCCCGTGCCTCGACGCGGTGTGGGACCACCGTTTCGTCCTGGTCGAGGACATGGCGTCCGGGCCGCGGTGGCCACGATTCGCCGCCGAGGCATCCGCACTGGGCGTGGGCAGCAGCCTGAGCCTCCAGCTGATCGTCGCGGGCGACCGCCTCGGCGCGCTCAACCTCTACGCACGCACGCCAGGCGCCTTCGGGGTGGAGTCCGTCGACACGGGGCTGGCGATCGCCTCCCACGCGGCGATCGCCTTGGCCGGCGCGCAGACCGAACACCACCTCCGGACGGCCATCGACAGCCGCGATCTGATCGGCCAGGCCAAGGGCATCCTGATGGAGCGGTACAAGCTGACCGCCGCGCAGGCGTTCGCGGTGCTGGTGCGCGCCTCTCAGGAGGCCAACCGCAAGGTCGTCGACGTCGCCCTGCAGCTCTGTGACACCGGAGCCTGGTCCGGGTCGCCGAGATCCGGGGACCGACTGGACCCTGCTGCGCAGACCTCACGTCACGATCATGCGGACCATCTGCGGGCCAGACCTGACCGCGGCTGACGAACAACGAGGGCCTGACCTGCGAAGCCGCAGGTCAGGCCCTCGTCAACGGGTGGAGCTGAGGGGACTCGAACCCCTGACCCCCACACTGCCAGTGTGGTGCGCTACCAGCTGCGCCACAGCCCCGTTCCCGGCCCGACCGCTTCCGTCCGAGCCAGGGAGAACTGTACATCGCCTCCCGGTGGCCACCGTGGAGGGGGTGGCCGCGCGTCGCCCGGGCGGGCGGGTCAGATCTCGACGCCGCGCTCGGCCAGCCAGTCGACCGGGTCGATGCGGCGGCCGTCCATCCCGCCCTGGTGCACCTCGAAGTGCAGGTGCGGGCCGGTGGACTGGCCGCGGTTGCCGAGCAGGGCGATGGTCTCGCCGGCGTCCACGTACTGGCCGACCTCGACGAGGATCTCCTCCATGTGGCCGTAGACGGTCACGTCGCCGTTCTCGTGGAGGATGTAGACCGCGAGCCCGAAGCCGCTGGCCGCGCCCGCGCGCAGCACCACGCCGTCGGCCGCCGCGTACTCCGGCGTGCCGATCGGGGCGGCGAGGTCGATGCCGTAGTGGAAGGTGCCCCAGCGGGACCCGTAGCCACTGGTGAAGCGGGCGCCGCTGACCGGCAGCACCGTCTTGGGCCGGGCGGCCTCGGCGGCGGCCTCCGCGGCGGCGGCCTCGGCCGCGGCGCGCTCGGCGCGGGAGGCGGCGACCTCCTGCAGGCGGGCCTGCGCCTCGGCCTCGGTGATCGAGGCCATCGGCATGGCCTCGATCACCTCCTCGCCGGTGGCGAGCTCCATCTGGGCGCCGAGCACCGAGGTGGGCTCGGCGGCGGCCTGCTGCGAGCCGGGGACCCCGACGACGGCGGCCCCGATCGCGCCGGCGACGAGTGCGGCGATGAGCAGGTACGGACGGCGGTCCCGCAGCGCGCGCGGCCGGCGGGCGGTGGGCGCGGCGGGAGCGGCGGCCGCGACGGCGGGCACGGCCGCGGTCGCGGGGGTGGCGACCTCGGCGGCGGGCGCGGGCGCGGCGACATCGGCGGGGGCGGGCTCCGCCGGCAGCACCGTGGTGACCAGCGCCGCGAACTCGCGGTCGAGTTCGTCGGCGGACGGGCGCGGGGCCGGGAGCACGGCCGGGAGCACGGCCTCGTCGGCGGCCGGCACGGGCGGGAAGCCCCGCAGCGGGGACACCGGCCGGCCCGCCGGGCGCCGGTGGGCGCCGGACCGCGGAGCGGGGACGCCCGCGGGAGAGCCGTTCGAGGGGCGGGACAGGAGACCCGCGTCGCTCCGGTGACTGGCCAATGCGTGAACCCCGCTCGTTCGTGGGAAGTGGCCCGGCGGGCCCGATCGAGTCGCAGCGATCCAAACACACCGTGACCCGTTCGTGACCCCACGTACGGCGTGTCCGAAGGTGACACGCCATGTGCCCTGCGTCACGAGCGGCTCCTGTGTTTGCCGTGACGGCGGCCCGGGCATGCTGCTCCTCCCGGCGTGGAACACACCGCGCCGGTCCGACGTGACCTCCCGCCGGGCCGACGCCTCCGCCGACGCCCGCACCCTGCGTGCCCCCGCTCCCCCGGCCGGGCCGCGACCTGCCGCCAGGACGGGGCCGCCCCCGGCCGTGCACCGGATGTGCACCCGGGGACCGCCTCGTGGTCCCATGATCGTTCCCCGGCGCGGTCCGCAGGTGCCCCCTCGGCGGCGAGAACCGGTCGGGCACCGACCCTGGACAGGAAGGACCGATGCCTCGATGGCCCAGCCCGAGCGCCCTCTGCGGGAGGTCCCGTGGAGCCGGAGCGTGCCGGCGGCAGTTCCGCCCCACCGCGTCCGGCCGCTGACCAGCGCGACGCTCGAGCAGCACGGGGCCCGGCTGACCGTCCCCACCTACGACCGCGGCGCGCTGGTCCCCGCCGTCGTGCACATGAGCGTGGGCGGCTTCTCCCGCGCCCACCAGCTCATCTACCTCGACGAGATCGCCCAGCAGGGCATCTCCGCCGGCTGGGGCGTCGTCGGCGTCGGGCTGCGCGCCCGGCGGCTGCGGGAGGCCCTCGCGCCGCAGGACAACCTGTACACCGTCGTCGAGCGCAGCCCTGACGGCGAGCGGGCCCGGGTGGTCGGCGTCCTCACCGACTACCTGTTCGCCCCCGACGCCCCGTCGGCGGTGCTCGACCGGCTCGCCGACCCGCGCACACGCGTCGTGACGATGACCATCACCGACGCCGGGTACCTCCTCGATCCCGTCACCCGCACCTTCACCCCCGACGACGACGTCCGGTACGACCTCGCCCACCCCGCGGCGCCGCGCACGGTCTTCGGCTTCCTCGTGGAGGCGCTCGACCGCCGGCGCCGGGCGGGCCTCGCGCCGTTCACCGTCGTGTCCTGCGACAACCTGCACCGCAACGGCGACGCCACCCGCGCCGCCGTCGTCGGTTTCGCCGCGCTGCGCGACGAGGTGCTGGCCCGGTGGATCACCGACCGGGTGGCCTTCCCGAGCAGCATGGTCGACCGGATCACCCCGCAGACCACGCCGGAGGAGCGGGAGGCGGTGGCCCGCCGGTACGGCGTCGACGACCGCTGGCCGGTCGTCACCGAGCCGTTCTCCCAGTGGGTCATCGAGGACGACTTCTGCAACGGCCGCCCGCCGCTGGACGCCGTCGGCGTCCGCTTCGTCCGGGACGTCACCGGGCACGAGCTGATGAAGACGCGGCTGCTCAACGCCAGCCACTCCGCGCTGGGCTACCTCGGCACCCTCGCCGGCCACGAGCGCATCGACGTCCTCATGGGCGACCCCGTCTTCGCCGCCTACGTGACCCGCCTCATGGACGCCGAGGTGACCCCGCTCGTCCCGTGCCCCGAGGGCATCGACCTCGACGAGTACAAGGCGATCCTCGTGCAGCGCTTCGCCAACCCCGCCATCGCCGACCGGCTGTCCCGGCTGTGCCGCCGCGGTTCCACCAAGCTGCCGCAGCACCTCCTCCCCTCGCTGCGCCAGGCGCTCGCCGAGGGCCGGCCGCACGCCCTGCTGACCCTCGCCCTGGCCGGCTGGGTCGCCTACCTGCAGCGCACCGACGACGCCGGTGTCCCGCTGCCGGTCGAGGACGACGCCGGGCCTCGCCTGCAGGCGCTCGCGCTGGCCGGCGGCACCGACCCGCGCCCCCTGCTCGCCGAGACCGCCGTCTTCGGCGACCTCGGCGAGGTGCCCGGCTTCGCCGACGAGCTGGCGGCGGTGCTCACCCGCCTGCGGCGCGACGGCGTCCGCGAGACCGTCGCGACGCTGACCGCGAGCGCCCGGTGAGCGCGCCCCGCGACGGCGGGGCGGCGCTGCCGGCCGGCGTCGTCCGCGGCCTGACGGCGCTGCTGTGCGACGCCGACGGCAACCTGTTCCCCTCCGAGGAGCCGGCGTTCGTCGCCTCCGCCGAGGTCACCAACCGCTTCCTCGCCGAGCTCGGCGACCCACGCCGCTTCACCCCCGAGGAGCTGCGGCTGGCCACCACCGGCATGAACTTCCGGACGACGTCGCGCCGCCTGGCCGCCGAGGCCGGGGAGCCGGAGGCCGACGTCGAGCCGTGGGTGGCCGAGGAGAAGCGCGCGGTGACGGCGTACCTCGGCGAGCACCTGCGCCCGCACGGGCCGACCACCGCGGCGCTCACCGCGCTGGCCGCCCACCTGCGGCTGGCCGCCGTGAGCTCCAGCGCGCTGGCCCGGCTGGCCGCCTGCTTCACCGCCACCGGCCTCGACGCGCTCATCCCGCCGGAGGTCCGGTTCAGCGCCGAGGACTCCCTGCCCACGCCCACCAGCAAGCCCGACCCGGCGGTCTACCTGCACGCCTGCGAGCAGCTGGGCATCACCCCCGCGCAGGGCCTGGCGGTCGAGGACTCCGTGCCCGGGGCACTCTCCGCCGTCCGCGCGGGTTGTCCCACCGTGGGGAACCTGCTCTTCGTCCAGCCCGCCGAGCGCGCCGAGCGCGAGGCAGCGCTGCGCGAGGCCGGGGTCCTCACCGTCGTCTCGTCCTGGCAGGAGCTCGCCGGCCTGCTCTCCCCCGTCCTGACCGGAGGTGGCCGATGAAGGTCGTCTACACCAGCTTCCGCGGCCTGTTCTCCGACAGCCCGCGCGCCGTCTACGAGGCGCTCGTCGCCCGCGGCGACGACATCGAGCACACCTGGCTGACCGCGCCGGTCGCCGAGCACGCGTTCCCGGCCGGCGTCGCGACCGTCCCGTTCGGCAGCCCGGAGTCGATCGCCGCGCTGGAGGCGGCCGACGTCGTCGTCTCCAACGACCACGTGCCCCTGGACTGGGACAAGCGCGCCGACGCCTTCTACCTGCAGACCTGGCACGGCACCCCGCTCAAGCGCATCCACAACGACGTGCTGTGGGCGCCGGAGGGCCGGCTGGCCTACCTCGAGCACGACATCGCGCGCTGGGACGTGATGCTCTCCCCCAACGCCTACAGCACCGGCCGCTTCCGGCAGGCCTTCGGCTTCCCCCGGCCGATCCACGAGACCGGATACCCCCGCAACGACCTGCTCAGCAGCCCCCGGCGCGAGCAGGTGCGGGCCGACGTGCGCGCGCAGCTGGGCATCGACGAGGGCAGGACCGTCGTCCTCTACGCGCCGACCTGGCGCGACGACCTGGTGTTCGAGGGGAAGGGCGAGCGCGACTTCGAGTTCCCGGTCGACCTCGCCGCCTTCACCGAGCGGCTCGGGGAGGACCACGTGCTGCTCCTGCGGCTGCACAACATGGTCTCCGACCGGCTGGAGTCGATCGAGGGCCTGCCGGTCCGCGACGTGTCCAACCACCCGGACATCCGCGACCTCTACCTCGCCGCCGACCTGCTGGTCACCGACTACTCGTCGACGATGTTCGACTTCGCCGTCACCGGGAAGCCGATCCTGCTGTTCACCTACGACCTGGCCGACTACCGCGACCGGCTGCGCGGCTTCTACGTCGACATCGAGGAGATCGCCCCCGGGCCGCTCCTGTCGACCAGCGACGAGCTGCTCGACGCGATCGCCGACCTCGACGCCGTCCGCGCCGCCTCCGCCGACCGCTACGCGGCCTTCCGGGAGACCTACACCTCCCTCGAGGACGGGCACGCCACCGACCGCGTCCTCGACCTGTTCTTCCCGCGCGGCACCTCCGCCGCCGGGGTCCCGACGACCCGAGGAGGGGACGACGATGCGCTTCGCTGACCTCGCACACACCACTGCCCAGGTCACCGGCCTGGCGCCGCTGGGCAGCCGGCCGGCTGCCGCACCGGAGCCGCGGCCCCTGCAGGTGGTCGTCCTGGCCGCCGGCATGGGCACCCGGCTGGGCCGCCCGCTGCCCAAGCCGCTGACCCCGCTGGTGGACGGCCGCAGCATCCTGCGCCGTCAGCTCGACACCGTCGAGGACGTGTTCGGCGGTGCCGCCCAGGTCACCGCCGTCGTGGGCTTCCAGGCCGAGCTGGTCATGCAGGCCGCGCCCGACCTGCGCTTCGCCTACAACCCGCACTACGCGCGCACGAACACGTCCAAGAGCCTGCTGCGCGGGCTGCGCGCGGCGGGCCCGGGCGGGGTGCTGTGGCTCAACGGCGACGTCGTCTTCGACGCCGCCGTCCTGGAGTCCGTGCTGCCGGAGCTGCAGGCCGACCAGAGCTTCGTCTGCGTCGACACCTCGGTGGTCGGCGACGAGGAGGTCAAGTACACCCTCGACGCCGAGGGCTGGATCGACGGGCTGTCGAAGACGGTGCGCGGCGGCCTCGGCGAGGCCGTGGGCATCAACTTCGTGTCCTCCGCCGACAAGGACGTGCTCGTCGAGCACCTCGAGGCGTGCGGCGACCAGGACTACTTCGAGCGCGGCATGGAGACCGCCATCGCCGAGGCCGGGCTGCGGTTCCGTCCGCTCGACATCTCCCGCTGGGCCGCCGTCGAGGTCGACTTCGAGGCCGACCTCGACCGGGCGAACGCGCTGTTCTCCACCAGCCGTCCCCGCCTGCACCCGGTGCCGGACGGCACCCGCCCCTGAGTCCCCGCCGGGGCCTCAGCCGACCGGCTGGGGCTCCGGCGCGGGAGCGGCGCGCTCCGGGTCGCGGAAGCGCCGCACCGCGGCCAGCCCGGCGACGACCAGCCCCGCTCCCCCGGCCACCAGCACCGCCACGGCGAGCCGGGTGAGGACGGCGGGACCGCTGCCGGCCACGTTCGCGCTCCAGAGCACGTCCACGTCGGGCAGGCCCTGCACCAGCAGCAGCCAGCCGAGCACGAGGGCGGACAGGCCCGCCATGACACCGCGCCCGCGCACGGCCGCCCGGACGCCGAGCAGCGCCACGAGCGCGGCCGTGACCGCCGGCAGCGACGCGGAGACCAGCGCGGCCGCGTGCGAGGACACCGTCACCGGCGGCTCGGGCGTGGCCGCGGCGTGCCACAGCGCGGCCGCGGCGCCGGCGCCCAGCGCCCAGGCCAGCGGCCGCGGCCCGCGGGCCAGCAGCCCGGCGGCGGCCACGAGGGCGAACAGGCCCCCGTGCAGCACCCAGGTGAGCGCGGTCGACGGCGGCGGCTCCCAGGTGAGCTCCCCGCGGACGGTGAACGCGGTGTCGCCGTGGCGCATCGGCACGGTCCAGTCGAAGACGGTGTGCTCGTGCGTCGGGTCGGCGGCCACCGCCGGCGGCAGCACGCCCTCGCTCATCCAGTGGGTGCGGTGGTCGTGCCAGGTGTACTGCGGCTCGGTGCTCACCAGGACCCACTCGGGCTCCGCGCGCGGGTCGGCGCCCTCGGGCAGGGTGACCCGGCCGAACCGGTCGAGGTTGATGTGGGTGGCCGGGCTGTGCGCGTTGCGCCACACGCCGTCGGGGCCGATCCGCAGGTAGGGCTCGTCGGAGTAGCCGGGCACGGTGACCTCGGTGCCGGTGGTGTTGACCACCTCGAGGGCGTCGCCGAACTGCAGCACGCGCACCGAGACGCCGCCCACCTGCGGCTGCACCGAGGTCACCCGGCCGTCGAAGTCGTTGCCGGCCACCTCACCGCCGACGTGCGCCGACGCGGGGCCGGCCACCGCGAGCGCGGCGAGGACGCCGAGGACGACGACGAGCAGGCGGGCGGCCGCCCGCGCGGGACGCCCGCCCATCACGCGCCCGCGACGGTCTCGAGGTCGCCGGCGATGTCGCGCGAGGTGTTGCCGGCGTCGAAGGCCACGTGCGCCTCGTCGTCGGCGCCGTAGAGCAGCAGCAGCGAGCTGTGCAGGCGCCCGTCGTCCTCCGCCAGCGGCACGCCGGCCGACAGCTGCGCCTGGTCGACGACCTCCTGCGCGCCGGTCAGCCCGACGAACCGGGTGGGCAGGTCGGCGTCGAAGCGGCCGAGGTACTCGCCGAGCACCTGCGGGGTGTCGAAGCCGGGGTCGGTGGTGACGAAGACCACCTGCACCTGCTCGGCCAGCGCCGGGTCGACGTCGCGCAGGGCGAGGGCGACGTCGGCCATCGTCGTCGGGCAGATGTCGGGGCAGTTCGTGTAGCCGAAGAACAGCAGCGTCGGCTTCCCCGCCGTGGCCGAGGCGAAGTCGTACTCCGCGCCGGTGGTGTCGGTGAGGGTGAACGACGGCCGCTGGAAGGGGTCGCGCAGGTCGATGCCGGCGTAGTCGTCGCCGGGGCCCTCGAGCTCGGCGACGGCACCGCCGCCGTGGTCGTGGCCCTCGGCGGCCGCTGCCTGCTCGCCGTCGTCGGAGCCGCAGGCGGTGAGGCCGAGCCCGGCGGCGAGGAGCAGGGCGGCGAGCCGGCCGCGGACGGGAGCGGTCACGAGGACACGGTACGTCGGCCGGCCCGGTACCCGAGGACGACGCCCGCGAGCCCGACCGCGAGCGCGAGGATCGCGACGAACAGCGCCAGGCCCGCCGGCTCGTTGCTCACCGGGCCGCCGTGGCCGTGCCCGGCGGAGGCGGCGGTGTCCGTGCCGGCGGCGGTCGCGGCGTCCCCGCCGGTGAGGGTGAGCACCGGGGCGGGGCTCGCCGGCTCCTCCTGGCCGTCGACCGTCGGCTCGATCCAGGCCGACTCCGTGCCGTCGCTGTAGGTCTGCACGGCCGGGTAGGACAGCGTGGCGGCGTCCGGGAACGGCCCGCCGGACAGCGAGAACTCCTGGAACTGGCCGGGCGCGATGCCGCCGCCGGCGTCGGCGCGGAACTCCACCACCGACACGTAGGTGCTGATCTCCTGGCCGTGCACCTCCACCGGCTCGGCGAGCTGCGCCGACGTCGTCGTGACCGTCCAGCCGGGCACCGGCTGCGCGCGCAGCGAGGCCATGGCCGCGTCCTCCGGGACGGAGATGCGCAGCGCCACGGTGCTCGCGGTGTCGCTCTCGTTGGGCACCCGGAAGGTGAGCTTCCCGTAGCCGCCGGCCGCGGCGTCGGCCGAGGACACCGTCACGTGCGCCGACGCGCCGGCGGCTCCCGCGACGGAGGCGACCAGGGCGGCCAGCAGCGCGGCGAGCACGACGCCGGCGCGGGCTCCCGGCCGCAGGGAGGTGGGGGGCACGGTTCTCCTTCTCTCGTCCCGCTCGCGCGGGCTCAGCGCACCGGGAAGTCGGTGCTGGCGGTGGTGGCGGTGAACTCGTCGAGCCGGACGCTCACGGCGACCGTCCAGGTGCCGGCGCCCGGGATCGACATCCCGTCGGCCACCCAGTGGCCAGGGCCGGCCGGCTCGAGGTCCACGTCGAGGGGGCCGATCTCCTGCTCGGGCTCGGTGAGCGTCACGCGGAGGTCGGCGGGCTGGGCGAGCTGCCCGTCGTCGTCGAAGAGGTAGAGGTGAAGGGTGTTGGCGCCCGGGCGGGCCGGGTCGACCGAGACCTGGACGCTGCCGGACTCCCCCGCCGCCGACTGCAGGGGCAGGGTGACGTCGACCGGCTGGGCCACCGAGGCGCGCGCCGGCGGGGTGCCCACGAGCACCGCCGAGAGCACCAGCACCGCCGCGGCGACGGCCGCCTCCACGAGCACCGAGCGGCGCAGCGGGCCGACGTCCTCCACCGCGCCGCGGGCCTGCACGGCCGCGCGGGCGCGGGCCGCGGTCTCGACGGGGCCGTCGGGGTCGCCCGCGGCGAACGCGTGCGCGGTGACCCGGCGCCGGGAGCCCGGCCGCGGCCGGGAGACGCCGAGGTGCTGCTGCACCCAGACGCGGGAGACGCCGGCGGCGGCCAGCAGGAGCAGGACCAGCGCCAGCTTGCCCAGCAGCAGCCAGCCGTACGTCGTGGACACCAGGGCGGCCGGGGAGCCGACCTCGCGCACCGACTGGACGACGCCGGTGACCACCAGCGCCGCCACCGACCCGGACGCGATCCGCGACCACCGCGGCAGCGCGCCGGCCAGCTCGCCGGCCTCCGCGCCGGGCCGCACCAGCCCGGCGAGCAGCGCGGCCAGGCCGCCCAGCCACAGCGCCATCGCGGCGACGTGCACGGCGGTGACCGCGGTGGCGAACACCGGCACGGGCCCCGCGACCGGGTGGCCGACCGCCGCGGTGGTGAGCACCACCCCGGCGCCGATGACGGCGAGGCCGGCCTGCTCCTGCGCCGAGGGCTGCGCGCCGCGCCGCCACAGCGGCAGGAGCAGGCCGAGCAACACCAGGGCGAGCGCGGCCCGGCCGAGCGTGGTCAGCCCGAAGGACGACGACGCCGTCGTGGACACCAGCGCGGGGTCGAGCAGGGAGCCGAGCCCGGCGCCGGCGGCGTAGGGGCCCTGCAGCAGGAAGGTGAGGACGGCGGCGCCGGCGGCCGTGCCCAGGCCGACGGAGGTGATCCGCCGCATGCGGGCCGAGGCCCAGCCCGCCGGCCAGCACAGGACGAGGAAGGCCGGGACCCCGAGGCCCGCGGCCAGCCCGGCGAACCCGAGCGAGCGGGCGGCGGGGAGGGCGGCGGCCACGAGCGGGTCGACGTCGGCGTCGTCGGCCACGGCGCCCGCGTCGGCGAGCTCGCCGTCGCCGACGACGAACGCGAAGGCGCCGCTGATCGGGTGCGAGTCGGCCGAGACGATCCGGTAGGTGACGACGTAGCTGGCGTCGGGCAGGTCGTCGCGCAGCGGCACGGTGACGGTGCCGCCGTCCACCTCGGCCGCGCCGGTGTCGACCCGTTCCCCGCCGTCGCCGAGGACGCGCGCGTAGCCCGCGCCGAGGGAGACGCCCTCGCTGAAGGTCAGCGTGACCTGGCCGGGTACCTCGTCGAGGCGGGCGCCCTCCCCCGGGTCGGTGGACACGAGCTCGGCGTGCGCGGCGGCGGGCCCGGCGGTGGCCACGCCGAGGGACAGCCAGCCGGCGAGCAGGACGAGCAGCAGCAGGACCGGGCGCGCCGGCCGGGCAAGGGTGCTCACGCGGTCACCCGCTCGCGGGCGACGAGGGCCGCGGCGCGGCGCGGACGGCCGCGCCAGGCGACCACCGCGATGAGGACCACACCGGCGAGCAGCAGCAGGTGCGCGGCCGCCCGGTCGGCGTGCACGTGCCCGGCCTTCAGGTCGCGCACGGTGGCCACCGCGAGCAGCACGGTGAACGTGGCGAGGAAGGGCAGGGCGCCGGCGGCCAGCCGCGGGACGGCGGCGACGGCGACGAAGGCCGCGGCGACGGCGAGGTTCCAGGCGCCGGTCTCGTGCGCCACGTGCACCGGGGCGCTCATCGCGGCGGTGCCGGCGGTCAGCGACGGCCAGGCCAGGCCGGCCTGCGCGACGCCGACGGCCAGCAGCGCCAGGCGCAGCGCCGACGCGAGCAGCCGGGCCCGGGCCGCCGCGGCGGTGCCGGGGAGCTCGCGGGGCAGCGCACCGAGGACGGCCGCGGTGAGGTCGGGCACCGGCGGTGCGGGGGCCAGCCGGGCGCGCCGGGTGACCGCGCCCGCGGCCTCGGCCCAGGCCGTGCAGCCGGGGCAGCCGTCGAGGTGGCGGTCCAGGTCGGCGGCGGGCATGCCGAGCGGCTCGCCGTCGAGTCGCGCGGAGAGCGCCTCGCGGAACGGTGCACACTGCATGTGTCAGATAGTCGTCGCAAGGGGTCCGTCCGGTTCCCGGTGAGACGGGGATCGCAGCCGGAGGGGTGCAGTGGACGAGCTCGCGCGGGTCGCCGCGGCCGCCGTCGACGGCGACCCGCTCGCGGCGGCGACCCTCGTGCGGTCCACCCAGTCCGACGTGTGGCGGTTGTGCGCGGCGCTCGGTGACCGGGACTCCGCCGACGACCTGACGCAGGAGACCTACGCGCGGGCGTTCGCCTCGCTGCACCGCTTCGAGGGCCGCTCCTCGCTGCGCACCTGGCTGCTGTCGATCGCCCGCCGGGTGTGCGCCGACGCCGTCCGCTCGCGCCGCCGTCGCCGGCTGACGCTGGTCCGTGACGACGCCGACCTCGAGGCGCTGGGCCCCGCCGACGGCGCCGACCGGGTGGGCGAGGGCGCCGCCGTCACCGACCTGCTCGGCCGGCTCGACACCGACCGGCGCGAGGCGTTCGTGCTCACCCAGCTGCTCGGGCTGTCCTACGCCGAGGCCGGCGAGGTGGCCGGCTGCCCGGTCGGCACCATCCGCTCCCGGGTCGCCCGCGCCCGCGGGGACCTGCTGGCGGCCCTCGGGGACGACACGGAGGCCAACGCGCTCTGAACGGCCGGTGAACGGGTATCTAGGCTGCCCGACGGCCGTACGACCGCTCCCGCGTCGGCGACCTCCCCCACCGCCGACCCGGAGCTCCCTCGTGCCCTTCAGCCTGACCCCCAAGGACAACGCCTTCTACGGCCTGTTCACGGCCTCCGCGCAGAACCTGGTCGAGGCGACCACCGTGCTCGGGGAGTTCATCCACGACAACCGGCGCCGGACCGAGCTCGCGGACCGGCTGCGCGAGCTCGAACACGTCGGCGACCAGTCGACCCACGCGGTCTTCCGCCAGCTCAACTCCAGCTTCGTCACGCCGTTCGACCGCGAGGACATCTACAGCCTCGCCAGCCACCTCGACGACGTCATGGACTTCGTCGAGGCCGCCGCCGACCTCGTCGTCCTCACCCGGCTGGGCACCCTGCCGCCGGAGATGAGCCAGCAGACGGCGCTGCTCCAGCGGGCCGCCGAGACCACCGCCGAGGCGATGCCGCGGCTGCGCACCATGCGGGACCTCCCGGACTACTGGATCGAGGTCAACCGCATCGAGAACGAGGCCGACAAGCTCTACCGCCGGCTGCTCTCCCGCCTCTACAGCGGCGAGTTCGAGGCCCTCGAGGTGCTGCGCCTCAAGGAGGTCGCCGACCAGCTCGAGGAGGCCGCCGACGCCTTCGAGAAGGTCGCCAACGTCGTCGAGTCCATCGCCGTCAAGGAGTCCTGACCGCCGATGGACGCGGCCTTCGTCGCCCTGGTCGTCATCGTCGCGGTGGCCCTGGCCTTCGACTACACCAACGGCTTCCACGACGCCGCCAACGCGATCGCCGTCGCCGTCTCCACCAAGGCGCTCACCCCGCGGGTGGCCCTCGCCCTCGCGGCGGTGATGAACCTCGTCGGCGCGCTGCTGTCGACCGAGGTGGCCAAGACGGTGGGCGCCGGGATCATCGAGCCGCCGTCGGGCACCGAGGGACTGGAGATCGTCTTCGCCGCCCTGGTGGGGGCGATCGTGTGGAACCTCGTCACCTGGTACTTCGGGCTGCCGTCGTCGTCGTCGCACGCGCTGATCGGCGGCCTGGTCGGTGCGGCGCTGGCCGCGGTGCACGACGTCCAGTGGCTGGGCGTGCTCGACAAGGTGGTCGTCCCGATGGTCGTGTCGCCGCTGGTCGGCTTCGGCCTGGGCTACCTGTTCATGCTGCTGATCCTGTGGACGTTCCGGCGGGCCAACGTCAGCCGCGCCAACCGCGGCTTCCGCTACGCCCAGATCGTCAGTTCGGCCACGATGGCGCTCGGCCACGGCCTGCAGGACGCGCAGAAGACGATGGGCATCATCACGCTGGCGCTGTTCACCGCCGGGGAGATCGACTCCTTCGAGGTGCCCTTCTGGGTGGTGCTGGCCGCGGCGGGCGCGATCAGCGCCGGCACCTACGCCGGCGGGTTCCGGATCATGCGGACGCTGGGCCGGCGGATCATCCAGCTCACCCCGGCCGGTGGCTTCGCCGCCCAGACCGTCGCCTCGGGCGTCATGGTCACCACGGCGACGGTCTTCGCCGTGCCCGTCTCGACGACGCACATCACGACGACGTCGATCATGGGCGTCGGGTCGACCCGCCGGCTGTCGGCCGTCCGCTGGGGCGTGGCCGGCAACATCGTCGTCGCCTGGGTGGTGACGCTGCCCGCGGCGGGAGCGGTCGCGGCGCTCGCGTACCTGGTCACCGACCTCGTCGTCGGCTGAGCGGAGGAACCCCGGCCCGCGGTCGGCGATAGTCGATCGATCTGGTAGACATAGTCCCCGTGGCGGCGACGGCGGTGCTCCTGGTGGGGCGGATCCACGTCGACCTGCTGCGTGTGTGCACCGCCGCCTGTCCGGTCTGACGAGTCCCGGCGCCTCCCCGGCGCACTCCTCCCCGCTCGTCCCTGCCGAGAGCTGCGCCGACGCGCGCCCGGCACCTCCTGACCGGAGCCCTCCCCCGTGAAGACCCTGATCCTGCTCGCCCTCGCCGGCCTGGGCGCCCAGCTCGTCGACGGCAGCCTCGGCATGGCCTACGGCGTCACCTCGACGACGCTGCTGCTGGCCATCGGCACCAACCCGGCCGCCGCGTCGGCCACCATCCACCTCGCCGAGATCGGCACGACGCTCGCGTCGGGCCTGTCCCACTGGAAGTTCGGCAACGTCGACTGGAGGGTCGTCGCCAAGGTCGGCGTCCCCGGCGCGGTCGGCGCGTTCGCCGGCGCCACCGTGCTGTCCAACCTCTCCACCGAGGTCGCGGCCCCGGTGATGTCGCTGATCCTGCTCGGGCTCGGCATCTACCTGCTCGTGCGCTTCACGCTGCGCGGCATCGACCGGCGCAACCTCGGCAAGCCGGTGCGCAAGCGCTTCCTCGGCCCGCTGGGCCTGGTCGCCGGCTTCGTCGACGCCACCGGCGGTGGCGGCTGGGGCCCGGTCGGCACCCCGGCGCTGCTGGCCAGCGGCCGCATGGAGCCGCGCAAGGTCATCGGCTCGATCGACACCTCCGAGTTCCTCGTGGCGCTGGCGGCCAGCCTCGGCTTCCTCCTCGCGCTCGGCTCGCAGGGCATCGACTTCGCCTGGGTCGCGGCGCTGCTGCTCGGCGGGCTGGTGGCCGCCCCGCTCGCCGCGTGGCTGGTCCGCCACGTACCGCCGCGGCTGCTCGGCTCGCTGGTCGGCGGGATCATCGTGCTGACCAACAGCCGCACCCTGCTGCGCAGCGACTGGATCGACGCCTCCGACCCGGTCCGGTACGCGGTCTACGCGGTCATCTACGCCGTCTGGGCCGCCGCCGTCGCCCACTCCTACCGCCAGTACCGCAAGGACCGGGCGCAGGAGTCGGCCGACGCCCTCGCCGCCGAGGCCGCCCGCCTGGCCGAGGACCTGCACTCCCCGGACGCGGCCGACGCCGCGGACCTCGAGCGCAGCCTGCGCGCCGGCCGCCCCGCCGACCCGCGCGACTGACGAAGGGCCTCCCTGCCCCCCACCGCTCGCGAGCTCGCGGCGGGCCCCTGCAGGGAGGCCGCACCCACAGCTCACCTGAGGCCCCGTCCGGCACCGCCGGGCGGGGCCTCCTCGCGTCTCAGCGGCCGGCCAGCAGGGTCTCCTCCAGCTCGGCGGGCAGCCCCGGCTCGGGCAGGCCGGCCCGCCTCGCCTGCCGCGGCGGGTCGCCCCGGAGCCAGGCCCAGGTGTCGGCGACCGTCTCCCCCACCGGCCGGACCGGCAGCCCCAGCTCCCGCGCGCGGGTGGTGTCGACGTCCCACGCCGTCGCCGCCGTCTCCCAGGGCAGCCAGAACGGCAGGTGCAGCCAGGGCTCCACGCCGGCGGCCAGCAGGTCCTCCTCCGGCACCGGCACGAGCTCGGCGTCGCCTCCGGTGACCTCCCGGCAGGTCTCCAGCAGCCCGCCCAGGGTCGTCATCCCAGCCGGGCCGGTGGCGTTCACCGGGCCCGAGACGCCGTCCTCGGCCATCGCGACCAGCCAGCCGGCGAGGTCGCGGGCGTCGACCAGGGCGATCGGCTGCTCCAGCGCGTCGGGGACGACGACCCGGCCACCCCGGGCGATGCGCTCGAGCCACCAGGGCAGCCGGCGCACGTTGTCGTGGCTGCCGAGGACCAGCCCCGCCCGCGCGGTGAGGAACCGCCCGGGCAGCGCGGCGCCCAGCACCCGCTCGGCGTGGGCCTTGTTCGGCCCGTAGTCGTCGTCGGGGGTGTCCCACACCGGGTCGTCCTCGCCGCGGACCGGGCCCGGCGGCCAGCCGGAGTAGGCGTTGAGGCTGCTGGTGAAGGCGTAGCCGCGCACCCCGGCCAGGGCGGCCGCGGCGTTGTCGGCGGCCGGGCGGGTCTGGCAGGAGGTGTCGACGACGAGCTCGGGCGCCCACCCGTCCAGCGCGCGCGGCAGGGCCGCGGGGTCGTCGCGGTCGCCGTACAGCGCGCGGACGCCCTCGGGGGGAGCGCCGCTCACGCCGCGCGTGAAGGTGGCCACCTCGTGGCCGCGGGCGAGCGCCGCGGTCACCACGTGCCGGCCGAGGAAGCGGGTGCCGCCGAGGACGAGGAGTCGCATGCCCGGCAGCCCAGCCGAGCGGCTCCCCCGCCGTCCAGCCGGTTCGCGGACGGCGCAACGTCGGGTGCGCGGAGCGCGCGCCCCTCAGCCGGCGCGGGACACCTGCCCGGCCGGGGACACCTGGACGGCCCGGGACACCTGGACGGCGGGCACCTGGGGCAGCGGCTGGGAGCGGGCGGCGGCGAGCACCATCTGCGGCGAGCGCGGCAGGCCACGGCGGGTGCACAGCCGCAGCGCCCGCACGCCGGTGATGACGTCGGTCTCCGGCGGGACGACGAGCAGGTCGGCGCGGCGGTTGCCACCGGCCCAGCTCAGGCACACCACGCCCGGGTCCATGCTGCGGAACCCGCCGGTGCGCACCACCCGGCCGTCGACGACGACCTTGCGCGGTGCGGGCTGCCAGCCGTCGAGGGGATGGGTGAAGCGCTCGATGCGCACGCCGCGCCGGTCGAGGGCGGCCACCAGCTCCGGCACCTCGACGGCGAGGTCGCGGCTGCGCGGGTACCACGCGCCGTCGAAGGTGTTCTCGCCCGACCCGGCGTCCGCGCGCAGGCTCACCCGGACGTCGATGCCGCCGCGGAAGCCCTCCGGTCCCCACACCGCCTGGGTCATCTGCTGTCCCCGCCTCCCGCTCGTCCCCGCGGCGGGCCCGCGTCCGGGCCCACCGCAGCGACCGTAGGTCGGCGCGGTGGGGCGGCCCGGCGAGGCGGCGACCGGCCTGTCGAGTCCGTACGGCCCGCCGTCACGGGAGGTCACGATCCGGTCACGGGCATCCGGGAGGCCGCCGTCCGGCGAAGATGCGGCAGGGAACCGTCCCCGGGGAGGCCGCATGACCCGTGAGTCCGTCTTCGACGGCGTCCTCGAGCCCCTGCCGTGGGGGCGGAACGTCTACCTGGTCATCCGCGTCCCGGCCGCGCTGGAGGAGGCGGCCCGGGCGGAGCGGACCCGGCGGGTCGAGGGCCGCGTCGACGACGTCGAGGTCAACCTGGGGCTGAACCGGGCCGAGCCGGCCGTGCTGGCCGACGCGTTCGTCTACGTCGGCCCGGGGCTGCGCCGCCGGCTGGGGCTCGCCCCCGGGGACGCGGCGGCGTGCCGGCTGCGCCCGGCCGACCCCGACGCCGTCCTGGTCCCCGACGACGTGCGGGCGGCGCTGGCGGACGGCGGCCGCCTGCCCGCGTTCGAGCGGCTGACGCCCGGCCGGCGGAGGCAGCTGCTCACGCCGGTGGAGAACGCGGCTCGAGAGGCCACCCGGGCGCAGCGGATCGCCGCCCTGCTGCGGGAGCTGGCGGCCGGGTAGCGCGAGAGCCCCCGCCCGGCGGACCGGACGGGGGCTCTCGGCGGCCTGGCTCAGGCCTTGGGCTTGCGGTTCTTCGCCTTGCCGCGCTCGGTCTGGTCGAGGACGACCTTGCGCACGCGGACGGCGGCCGGGGTGACCTCGACGCACTCGTCCTCGGCACAGAACTCCAGCGCCTGCTCGAGGTTGAGGATCCGCGGCGGCACCAGGCGCTCGAGCTCCTCCGCGGTCGAGGACCGCATGTTGGTGAGCTTCTTCTCCTTGGTGATGTTGACGTCCATGTCGTCGGGCCGGGAGTTCTCGCCGACGATCATGCCCTCGTACACCTCGGTGCCCGGGGCCACCATCATCGAGCCGCGCTCCTGCAGCGAGAACATCGCGTACGACGTCGCCACACCCTGCCGGTCGGCCACCAGCGAGCCGGTGGGACGGGCGCGCATCTCGCCCATCCACGGCTCGTAGCCCTCGAGGTTGTGGTTGAGGACGCCGGTGCCGCGGGTCTCGGTGAGGAACTCGGTGCGGAAGCCGATCAGGCCGCGCGAGGGGACGACGTACTCCATCCGCGCCCAGCCGGTGTCGTGGTGCACCAGGTTCTCCATGCGGCCCTTGCGGGCGGCCAGCGCCTGGGTCAGCGTGCCGACGTACTCGCCGGGGGTGTCGATGGTGACCCGCTCGACCGGCTCGTGCAGCGAGCCGTCGATGGTCTTGGTGACCACCTGCGGGCGGCCGACGGTGAGCTCGAACTCCTCGCGGCGCAGCTGCTCGACGAGGATCGCCAGCGCCAGCTCGCCGCGGCCCTGCATCTCCCAGGTGTCGGGGCGCTCGGTGGGCAGCATGCGCACCGACACGTTGCCGACCAGCTCCTGGTCGAGGCGGTTCTTGATGAGCCGTGCGGTGAGCTTCTTGCCCGAGCGGCCGGAGATCGGCGAGGTGTTGATGCCGATGGTGATCGAGATCGACGGCTCGTCGACGGTCAGCGGCGGCAGCGGGCGCGGGTCGTTGGGGTCGGCGAGGGTGTCGCCGATCATGATGTCCTCGATGCCGGCGATGGCGACGAGGTCGCCGGGGCCCGCGCTGTCGGCCGGGGTGCGGGTGAGGCCCTCGGTCACGAGAAGCTCGGTGATCTTGACCCGCTGGATGGTGCCGTCGGTCTTGCACCAGGCGACCTGCTGCCCGTTCTTCATCGTGCCGGAGTGGATGCGCAGCAGCGCCAGCCGGCCGAGGTAGGGCGAGGCGTCGAGGTTGGTGACCTGCGCGCGCAGGGGCTCCTCGGCGTCGTAGGTCGGCGCCGGGATGGTGTCGAGCAGCGTCTTCACCAGCGGGCCCAGATCCGGGCTGTCGGGGCTGGTGCCGTCGGCGGGCCGGGTGAGCGAGGCCTGCCCGGTCTTGCCGTTGCTGTAGACGATCGGGAACTCGAGCGCGTCGGTGTCGAGGCCGTTGTCCTCGAGCAGCTCCATGAACAGCTCGTAGGTCTCGTCGACGACCTCGGCGATGCGCGCGTCGGAGCGGTCGGTCTTGTTGACCACGAGGATGACCGGCATCTTCTTGCCGAGCGCCTTGCGGAGCACGAAGCGGGTCTGCGGCAGCGGGCCCTCGGAGGAGTCCACGAGCAGCACGACGCCGTCGACCATCGACAGGCCGCGCTCGACCTCGCCGCCGAAGTCGGCGTGGCCGGGGGTGTCGACGATGTTCACCGTCACCGGGTTGCCGTCCTCGTCGGCCAGCCGGATGGCGGTGTTCTTGGCGAGGATGGTGATGCCGCGCTCACGCTCGAGGTCCATCGAGTCCATGACGCGGTCCTGCGTGGAGTCGTTGTCCGTCCCCTCGCCCTTGGCGCGCCCGAGGGCGCCCGCCTGGCGGAGGAGGGCGTCGACCAGGGTGGTCTTGCCGTGGTCGACGTGGGCGATGATCGCCACGTTGCGCAGGTCGTCGCGGGTGGGCATGCGGAAGGGCACCTCAGGGGGAGTCAGGGGGATCCCGCGGCGGCGGCGCACGCGGTACCACGAACAACGGCCGCCGGCCCGGCGACCTTCCCAGCTTAGGCGCTGCGCGCGCCGGCCCTCCCCCGCTACGGGCGGTCGGCCACCGCGTACGTCACCCCGGCGGCGGCGATCGTGACCAGACTCACGGCCAGCCAGGCCGGCAGGCCCGCACCGAGCGCGAGCACGTGCGCCAGGACGAAGGCCCCGACGTAGAGCGCGCCGAGGCCCAGCGCCACCACCCAGCCGCGCCGCTGCACCCACAGCCACCCCGCTGCCAGGCCGCCGGCCAGGAACACCGCGCCGCCGAGCGCCCGGATCCCGGTGCCCTGCGCGACGCCGAAGCCGGCCGCCAGTCCCACGGCGACGAGGGCGGCGGAGGACAGCCGGGTGCGGGCGCGGGAGAGCACGGACGTCGTCATGTGCCCAGTGTCCCCGCACCGCCGGTCACGGCGCCGCGCCCTCCACCGCCGCGCGGACGCCCTCGGCGGTCAGCTCCTCGGCGGGCAGCGGCTCGCCGTCGACGAGCACGGTGGGCGTGCCGGTCACCCCGGCGCGGCTGGCGGCGTCGGTGACCTGCTCGGTCCAGTCGGCGAAGCGCAGGTCGCGGATGCCCCGCTCGACCTCCGCCCCGGTGGCCCCGGCCTGCGCGGCCAGCTCGACCAGCCGGTCGTCGTCGAGCCCTGGCCCGCCCTCAGCGGGTTGCTCGGCGAACAGCGCGTCGTGGAAGCGCAGCCAGGCCTCGACGCCGGCCGCGTCGACGACGACGCCGGCGGCGTTGAGCGCGCGGGTGGAGTAGTCGTCGGTGGAGGCGCGGTCGAGGAAGGCGATCGTGCGGTAGCGCACCTGGACCGCGCCGTCGGCGGCCAGCTGCTCGAGGGTGTCGCCGGCCGCGGCCTCGATGCGGGCGCAGTAGGGACACAGGGGGTCCTCGTAGACGTCCACGGTCACCGGGGCGTCGTCCGGGCCGAGGGCGACGGCCGTGCCGCCGTCGGTGGTGCCGGCCGGGACGGCGGCGGCCGGGGACGTCTGCGTGCGCTGGGTCTGCACGACCACCACCACGACGACAGCGACCAGGACGAGCACCGCCGCGACGACCCCGCCGACGACGGTGCGCCGGCGCCGGAGCGCGGCCGCCCGCGCCGCCGCCTCCGCGGCCCGCCGTTCCGCGATGCGCCGCCGCGCCGAGGTGCGCCGGGGATCAGACACGGGCGGGCTCCCGGACGCCGGCCGCCGGGCCACCGAGGGCCAGCCGCGACCGTGGCCACCGCGCGAGGGCGAGCGCCACGAGCAGCAGCGCGACGTCGCGGGCCACCTCGGCCGGGTAGCCGGTCTCCCCCGCGGCCACCTCCCCGCCGCCACCGAAGCAACCGCAGTCGATCTGCAGGCCCCGCGCCCAGGCGGAGGCCACCGCGGCGGTGAACACCGCCATCAGCACGGCGGCGGCCAGCGCGGCCGTCCGCAGGAACACCCCGGCCAGCAGCGCGAGGCCGACGGCGACCTCGACCACCGGCAGCCCGAAGGCCACCGGCCCGACGAGCCCCTCGGGCAGCAGCCGGTAGGCGCGGACGGCGCGCACCGCCTCGGCCGGGTCGGGCAGCTTGAGGGCGCCGGCGACGACGAGCACGCCGCCGAGCAGGAGGCGGGCGGCGGTCGACAGCCACGGCTGGGCTCTGCGGACGACGGTCACGTCCCTGTGGTCGCCTCCGGGGCGCCCCTGGTTCCCGGGACGCGCGAGGGCCCCGGACGCGGGGTGCGTCCGGGGCCCCTCGGTCGGGTCCGCCGCGGGTGCGGCGTCCGGGGATCAGGCGGTGCGGAGCACGGCCTCGATCTCGAGCTCGACCTCGATCTTGTCGCCGACGACGACGCCGCCGCCGTCCATCGGCATGTCGATGTCGACGCCGTAGGCCTTGCGGGAGATGGAGGTCTTGGCGCTGAAGCCGGCGCGCGTGCCACCGTAGGCGTCGGGGCCGAAGCCGTTGACCTCGAGGGCCAGGGTGACGGGCTTGGTGATGCCCTTGATGGTCAGGTCGCCCTGGACGGTCCAGTCCTCACCGTCGGCGACGACGCCGGTGGAGCGGAAGGTCATGACGGTGTGGTTGCCGACGTCGAAGAAGTCCGCGGAGCGGATGTGCGCGTCGCGCTGCTCCTGGCGGGTGTCGATCGAGTCCATGTCGATCGTGGCGTTCACGGTGGACTGCGCCGGGTCCTCGGCGGTGACGATCTCGCCGGAGAACTGGGTGAAGTAGCCGCGGACCTTGCTCACCATCATGTGGCGGACCGAGAAGCCGACGGTGGAGTGGCTGGCGTCGATGTCCCAGGTGCCGGCGACGTAGCCGGGGATCTGGACGGCGGTGGTGCTTGTCATTGCTGGCTCCCAGGTGGTTGAGCGTTGTACTTCCGTGCCGCCGGTAGCGTAGTTGAGCGCTTGACTATTCCGCCAGTACCCTGAGGGCATGACGACGCAGGTGTCCCCTCCCGGCGAGGGAGACGTCGAGCACCCCGCGGGCGGGACGCGCTGGCTCGACGCCGAGGAGCAGCGCGCCTGGCGGGCGTGGCTCTACAGCACGCAGCTGCTCAACGACCGGCTCGAGCGCGAGCTCATGCGCGCCACCGGCATCCCGACCGCCTACTACGAGATCCTCGTGCAGCTGTCGGAGACGCCGAGCCGGCAGATGCGCATGAGCGAGCTGGCCGACCGCTGCCTGTCCTCCCGCAGCCGCCTCTCGCACGCGGTGTCGCGGCTCGAGGAGCGCGGTTGGGTGCGCCGCCAGGAGTGTGCCGAGGACGGCCGCGGCCTGCTCGCCGTCCTCACCGACGAGGGCTTCGCCGCCCTGGAGGCAGCCGCGCCGGTGCACGTCGAGGGCGTGCGCACCCACCTGTTCGACCAGCTCACCCCGGAGCAGGTCGAAGCGATGCGCGACCTCGGCGAGACGCTGCTGCGCCACCTCGACCCCTCGCGCTGAGGGTCCGCCCGCGGCACGACACGGGGTCCTCCCGCGGGTGGACGACGGGACGCCCGGCGCTGCCTAGGGTCGGTCCCGACATGGACGGACCCCTGCTCGACCAGTTCGCCGCACGCCTGCGCGACCGGCCCTTCGAGGTCGACGTCGCCCTCGCCTGCCTGGTGGGGCTGGTCACCGTCGTCGCCCCGGCCTCCTCCTACTACGGGTCGGAGGGCGTCGCCTTCGTCCTGGGCCTCGCGCTCGTGGCCCCGCTGGCCTGGCGGCGGCGCGCGCCGGTCGCGGCCGCGGCGGTCGTCACCGTCGCGGGCCTCGCGGAGTTGGTCCTCGGCACCGACTTCCTCGCCGCCAACGTGTCGGCGCTGCTGATGGTCTACGCCCTGGCCGCGTACGCCGAGCGCTGGGCCTCGCGGGCCGGGCTGGCGCTGGGGCTGTTCGGCGCGGTCCTCGCCTCGCTGCGCTGGTACTCGGCGAACTCCAGCGACGCGCTGCTCGTCACGGTGAGCGCGATCGGCGTCTCCGTCGTCGCGGCATGGGCGCTGGGCCGCGTGCGCCGCTCGCGGCTGGGCGAGGTCGCAGGCCTGGCCGAGCGGGCGCGCCTGCTGGAGGTCGAGCGCGAGCAGGAGATGCGGCTGGCCGCCACCGCCGAGCGCGCCCGGATCGCCCGGGAGATGCACGACGTCGTCGCGCACTCCCTGTCGGTCGTGATCGCGCAGGCCGACGGCGGCCGCTACGCCGGGCGCACCGACCCGGAGGCCGCCACCGGCGCGCTGGAGGCCATCGCCGCCACCGGCCGGCAGGCGCTCACCGACATGCGGGCGCTGCTCGGGGTGCTGCGTGAGGGCCCGGGCGAGGAGTACGCGCCGCAGCCCGACGTCGCGGCCGTCCCCGCGCTCGTCGAGGACGTGCGGGCCAGCGGGCTCGACGTCGACCTGCTGGTCGAGGGCGAGCCGCGCCCCATGGCCGCCGGTCCGCAGCTGGCGGCCTACCGGATCGTGCAGGAGTCGCTGACCAACGTGCTCAAGCACGCCGGCCCCAACGGCCGGGCGTGGGTGCGGCTGCACTGGCGGCCGGACTCCCTCGAGCTGTCGGTGCTCGACGACGGGCGGGGCGCGGCCGCCGCCGTGGCGGAGAGCGACGGACGGGGTCAGGGGCTGCGCGGGATGCACGAGCGCGCGCAGCTGCACCGCGGCCGCATGGAGGCCGGCCCGCGGGCCGGCGGCGGGTGGCGCGTGCACGCCGTCCTGCCCCTGGGAGGTGCACGGTGACGATCCGGGTGGCCCTGGTCGACGACCAGCAGATGGTGCGGGCCGGGTTCCGCATGGTGATCGACTCCCAGCCCGACCTCACCGTCGTCGGCGAGGCCGGTGACGGCGCCGCCGCGGTGGCGATGCTGCGCTCGACGCCGGCCGACGTCGTCCTGATGGACGTGCGCATGCCCGGCACCGACGGCATCGAGGCGACCCGCCAGGCGACCGCGCTGCCCGACCCGCCGCGGGTGGTCGTGCTGACCACCTTCGACCTCGACGAGTACGTGGTCGCGGCGATCGGCGCCGGCGCCAGCGGGTTCCTGCTCAAGGACGCCCCGCCCGAGGAGATGCTCGCCGCGGTGCGCACGGTGCACGCCGGTGACTCGGTGATCGCCGCCAGCTCCACCCGGCGGCTGCTGCAGCACGTGGCGCCGATGCTGCGCGGCTCGGCGGCGGCCCCGGCCGGCGGCGGGGGCGCGGAGCTCGGCGAGCTCACCCCCCGCGAGCGCGAGGTGCTCGTGCAGATGGCCCTGGGCGCCACGAACACCGAGATCGCCGGGCGGCTGTTCGTCAGCGAGGCGACGGTGAAGACGCACGTCGGCCGGGTGCTGGCGAAGACCGGCTCGCGCGACCGCGTGCAGGCCGTCGTCCTCGCCTACCGGACCGGCCTGGTCTCCCCCGCCGACCTGCTCCGCGACGCCTGATCTCCCGAGGCAGCACCGTCACGGGCAGTCGCTCGGGTAGCCGCTCCACTCGACGCACCCGCGCGGCGGCTCGGGCTCGGGCGGGTCGGGGGTCACGGCGTCGTGCATCCCGAGGCCGAGGACCAGGCACAGCAGCACGCCGCCGCCGAAGACGGTCGCGGACAGCCCCCGGCGGCGCACCAGTGCGACGGCGAGCCCGATCCAGGGCAGGACCGTCCCCCAGACCGTCGCCAGCCGGGCGTGGCGCTGGGCCTCGGACCGCTCCGCCCAGCCCGTCGGTCGCTCGCCGCCGCCGATCGTCCAGTCCGGGACGGCGTGGTCCACGACCTCGCCCAGCCACTGCAGCCCGTGCCAGGCCGTCGCCACGAGCCAGGCCACGGTGAGCACGGCGAAGAGCAGGTGCTCGGTGCGCGGGCCCGCCCGGCGGCCGGCCTCGTCCCCGGGCCCGTGCAGCGTCCCCGTCACCGGCACCGGGGCTCGCGCGGGCCGTCCACCGGGCAGACGACCAGGCCCACCTCCTGCTCCGGTGCGGCGGGCCGGTCGTCGGGGAGCGCCAGCGCGTAGAGCCCGATACCGGCGGCCATGCCGAGCGCGGCCAGGCCGCCGAACACCGCCGCGACCACCCGCCGCCGCCCGCGCAGGGCCAGCAGCGCCCCGGCCACGGGCAGCACGGCGGCCAGCGCCGTCGCCTGGAGAGCCGCACCCTGCGCGCGACCCCGCCAGACGTCCGCCGCCGGTGTCGCCTCGTCCTGCCAGGCGGCCGCGGGGTCGAACCGGATCGACCCCAGGGCGTCGAGGAGGGACACCGGCACCACGAGCGCCCAGAGCACCCCCACCGCGGCCAGCACGAGGACCGGCCCGAGGCTCGTCCTCGCCCGTCGCCGGTCCGTCCCCTTCACGCGTCCTCCCCGTGTCCGACCGGAGGATGACAGGCCCTCCGCCCGCGGGCGCAGCGGCGCGGCCGCGGGAACCGGTCCCCGCTCCGACGCGGGAGGACGCCGCCGGGCGCGAGGGTCGTCAGCGTCCCCAGAAGCGATCCGCGGAGGTCCGCAGTGTCCGTCCCCGTCATGACCGTCCCCGGCGAGCCGCCGGCGCCGGTGTCGTCCGCCGCCGTCCGCGCCACCGGCCTGACCAAGGTCTACGGCTCCGGTGAGACGGCGGTGCACGCGCTGGCCGGCGTCGACGTCACCTTCGAGCGCGGCGGCTTCACCGCGATCATGGGCCCGTCCGGTTCCGGCAAGTCGACGCTGATGCACTGCCTCGCCGGTCTCGACGCCGCCACCTCCGGGCAGGTGTGGCTGGGCGGCACCGAGCTCACCCGGCTGCGCGACGACCAGCTGACCCGCCTGCGCCGCGAGCGCATCGGCTTCGTCTTCCAGGCGTTCAACCTGCTCCCGGTGCTCGACGCGCGGGAGAACATCGTGCTGCCGATGCAGCTGGCCGGCCGCCGTCCCGACCCGGCCTGGTTCGACGCCGTCGTCGCCCGGCTCGGCCTGCGCGAGCGGCTGCGGCACCGCCCCTCGGAGCTCTCCGGCGGCCAGCAGCAGCGGGTGGCCATCGCCCGGGCGCTGCTCCCCCGCCCCGACGTCGTCTTCGCCGACGAGCCCACCGGCAACCTCGACTCCCGCGCCGGCGCCGAGGTGCTCGACCTGCTGCGCAGCAGCGTCCGCGAGACCGGCCAGACCGTCGTCATGGTCACCCACGACCCCACCGCGGCCTCCTACGCCGACCGCGTGGTGCTGCTCGCCGACGGCCGCCCGGCCGGCGAGATCGACCGGCCCACCGCCGCGTCCGTGCTCGAGGCGCTCCGCGGGCTCGGGGGCTGACCGGTGCTGTCCACCACCCTGGCCGGCCTGCGCGCGCACCTGCCGCGGCTGGTCGCGGCCACGCTCGCGGTCGTCATCGCCACCGCGTTCGTCGCCGCCACGCTCGTGCTCAACGAGACGGCCCGCGCCACGCTGCTGCGGGCCGCCGGCGCCCAGTACGTCGGCGCCGACGCCGTGGTCACCGCCCGCGACGGCGGCTCCCTGGCCGGCGACGTCGCGACCCTCACCGCGCTGCCCGGCGTGGCCGCGGTCGACCCCACCGCCACCGCCGACGTGCAGGCCGCCCTCCCCGGCCGGTCGGCCGCCTACCTGCAGGTCGGCAGCGTCGCCGCCGACCCGGAGCTGCGCTGGCAGCGGGTGACCGCCGGCGCCCTGCCCGACCGTCCCGGCGAGCTCGCCCTGGGCCTGCCGACCGACGCCGAGGTCGGCGACGTCGTCGCGGTGTCCGTGCTCGACCCGGCCACCGGCGACGTCACCGCCACCGCCGAGGCCACCGTCACCGGGCTGGTCGACCTGGCTGGCGACCCGGCCGCGGGTGTGTACGCCCACGGGTACGCCGTGCCCGCCCAGGTGTCCGCCTGGGGCGCCACCGACCCGACGGAGCTGCGCGTCGCCGCGGCACCCGGCACCGACCCCGCCGGCCTGGTGGCGACCGTCGCCGCGGCCCTCGACGGGCGCGACGTCACCGTGAGCACCGGGGAGGAGGCCGCGGCGTCCGCCGTCGCGTACGTGACCGGCAACCGGCTCGCGCTCACCGCCGTCCTGCTGGTGTTCGCCACCGTCGCGGTGCTCGTGGCGGGGCTGGTCATCGCCAACACGCTCGCCGTGCTGGTCGCCCAGCGCACCCGCGACCTCGCGCTGCTGCGCTGCGTGGGCGCCACCTCGCGGCAGGTCCGGCGCAGCGTGCTCGCCGAGGCCGCGGTCACCGGGCTGGTCGCGTCCACGGTGGGGGTCGGCGCCGGCATCGGGCTGGCCGCCGTCGTCTCCGCGCTCGTCGGCACCGACTCCCCGATCCCGCTGGAGGGCGTCACGGTGCCGCTGTACGCCGTCGCCGCGGGGCTCGCCGTCGGCACGCTCACCACGCTGGTCGCGGCGCTCGGCCCGGCCCGGGCGGCCACCCGGGTGGCGCCGCTGGCCGCGCTGCGGCCGGCCGACCCCGCCCCGCTGCGCAGCCGCGGCGGCCTGCTCCGCTTCGCCACCGGCCTCGTGCTGGTGCTCGGCGGGTCGGCGCTCATGGCGCTGGGCGTGGTGATGGCGCAGATCTACCCGGCGCTGGCCGGCGGGGCGGCGAGCTTCCTCGGCGTCGTCCTGCTCGCCCAGCGTGCGGTGCCCCCGGTGGTCGCCGCCGCCGGGCGGGCGCTGGGCCGCGCCGGCGGCCTGCCCGGCCGGCTGGCCGCCGGGAACGCCAGCCGCAACCCGCGCCGGACGGCGGCGACGGCGACCGCGCTGCTCATCGGCGTCACGCTGACCACCGCGATGGTCGTCGGCGCGGCCTCCACCCGGGCGACCGCGCAGGCGGGCCTGGACTCCGCCTACCCGGCCGACGTGGAGATCGGCGCGTACGGCGAGCTGCCGTCGTCGCTGCTGCCGCAGCTGGAGGAGGTCGACGGCGTGGCCGGCGGCACGGCGCTGGCCGGCGCCGACCTGACCGGCCCCGACGGGCAGCCGACCTGGGTCCAGGGCGTGGACCCGGCCGACGCGGGCGCGGTGCTGCGCAGCACCGCCGACCTGCCGCTGCCCGCGCTCGGCGAGGTGGTGCTGCCGCCGTGGGCGGCCGAGGTGTGGTCGGTGCGCGACGGCGACGAGGTGACGCTCACCGCCGGGGCGAACAGCCGCACGCTGACCGCCACCGTCGGCGGGGACGCCAGCACGCCGCTGCTGTACGCGGCCGACCTGCGCGGCCTGGTGCCCGACGCCCCGGCGGCGACGCTGTGGCTGCGGCTGGCCGACGGCGACGGCCAGCGGGACGCCATCGCGGAGGTCACCGAGCTCACCGGCGCGGCCGCCCCCGACGCCTACGTCACCGGCCTGGCCAGCGAGCGCGCCGCGATCGACCAGGTGCTCGACGCGATGCTCCTCGTGGTCACCGGCCTGCTCGGCGTCGCGGTGCTCATCGCCCTGATCGGGGTGGGCAACACGCTGGCGCTGTCGGTGGTCGAGCGGCGGCAGGAGAACGGGCTGCTGCGGGCGCTGGGGCTCACCCGCGGGCAGATGCGCGGGCTGCTGGCGTGGGAGGCGCTGCTCGTGGCCGGCGTCGCGGCGGTGCTCGGTGTGCTGGTCGGCGGGGCGTACGGGCTGATCGGCACCGCGTCGCTGCTCGGCGGGCAGGACGTCGTGGTGGTCGACGTCCCGTGGGTGCAGGTCGGCGGGATCGTCGTCGTCGCGACGGTCGCCGGGCTGCTGGCCAGCGTGCTGCCCGCGCGCCGGGCGGCCCGCACCGCGCCGGTCGCGGCGATCGCGGCGGTCTGAGGCGGACCGGCTCAGACCGGGTCGGTGACGTCGCCGGGGGGCGCGGGCCAGCGCGCCACCCCGGCGACGTCGCCGTCACCGACCGGGGCCCGGAAGTCCGGGGCGCGCTTGTCGAGGAAGGCGGCCACGCCCTCGGCGGCGTCGGGTCCGCCGGCCAGCTCGGCCAGCGCCCGGGACTCCGCGCGGTGCGCGTCCCACGGCGAGGGCTGCCCGAGCATCGACCACAGCAGCTGACGCGCGGCGGCCACCGCGACGCCGGAGGTGTTGCCGGCGATCTCCCGGGCCAGCGCGTAGGCGGTGGGGAGCAGCTCCTCGTCGGGGACGACGCGGGAGACCAGCCGGCCGCGCAGCGCCTCGCCGGCGTCGAACACCCGCCCGGTGGCCACCCACTCCATCGCCTGGCTGATGCCGACCACCCGCGGCAGGAACCACGACGACGCCGCCTCCGGGGTGATCCCGCGGCGGGCGAAGACGAACCCGAAGCGCGCGGACTCCGCGGCGATCCGCACGTCCATCGGCAGCACCATCGTGGCGCCGATCCCCACGGCCGGGCCGTTGACCGCGGCGATCACCGGCTTGCGCAGCGCGGCGAACGGCAGCGAGGCCATGCCGCCCCAGTCGCGCGGGACCCCACCGACGGCGCCGCGGGCCGGGGCGTCCTCCCGCCCCCGGCCGGCGAAGGTGCCCGCGCCCGCCCCGAGGTCGGCGCCGGCGCAGAAGCCCCGCCCCGCACCGGTGACGACGACGACCCGCACCCCCTCGTCGGCATCCGCCGCCGCGGCGGCCCGCGCGAGCTCGACCGCCATCCGCGGCGTGAAGGCGTTGAGCCGCTCGGGGCGGGACAGGGTGATCGTGGCGACGCGGTCGGCGACGTCGTACCGGAGCTGCTCGAACGTCATCCCAGGGCGCCGGCCTCCGCGAGCCGGGCGACCGCGTCGAGGTGCTCGGCGGCGTCGCCCAGCAGCAGCCGGTCGGTCTTGGCGCGGCGCCAGTACAGCTGCGCGTCGTGCTCCCAGGTGAACCCGATCCCGCCGTGCACCTGCACGACCGTCTCCGCGGCCCGCTCGAACACCTCGGCGGCGTAGGCCTTGGCGGCCGCGGCGGCCAGCGGCAGCTCCTCCGGCGCCGAGTCCGCCGCCCACGCCGCCCACCACACCAGCGAGCGCAGCTGGTCCACGCCCACCCAGGCGTCGACGAGCATGTGCTTGACCGCCTGGTAGGAGCCGATGACCCGGCCGAACGCCTCGCGCTGCCGCGCGTACTCCACGCCCATGAGCACCGCGCGGTCGGCGGCGCCGAGGTCCTCGGCGGCCATCACGACGGCGCCCACCCGGCGGGCCCGCGCCCACAGCGCGCCGGCGTCCTCGGCGAGCACGCGGCGGGAGGTCAGCCGCACCCGGGCGAGGCCGCGGGTGGCGTCCAGCGGCCTCCCGGGCACCACCTCGCCCTCCCCCGCGACGAGCGTGTCGCCGTCGAGGGCGAGGAACAGCGTCGCGTCGGCGGCATCGACCGACGGCGCCGAGCCGGTCGGCGGGCCGTCGAGCACGGCGACCGCGGCCGACCCGTCGGCGAGCTGCGCGGCGAGGTCGGGCGCGCCCTCGAGCAGCACCGCGGCGCGCGCGGCGGTGACCAGCGAGGGCCCGGCCAGCACCGCGCCGCCCTGCTCGGCGACGACGGCGAGGTCGAGCACGCTGCCGCCCGCGCCCCCGGCCGACTCGGGCACGGTGATGCCGAGGAAGCCGATGTCGGCGAGCGCCTTGCGGCCGGGTGCGGGGGCGCCGTCGCCGTCGAGCGCGCCGCGCGCGGCCGACAGCGGGACCGAGCCGGTGAAGAACTCGCGGGCGCCGGCGGCGGCGTCGCGCTGGTCGTCGGACAGGTCGAAGTTCACCGGCGGCCTCCGGAGGAGGAGAAGGGGGCGGTCTTGTCGGTGCGCGGCTCGGCGGGCAGGCCCAGCACCCGCTCGCCGAGGATGTTGCGCAGCACCTGGTCGGTGCCCCCGGCGATGGCGATGCCGGGCACGTACGCCTGCGCCTTCTGCCAGGTCTCGTCGCCGTCGGCGGTGGCACCGAGGACGGCGTCGTCGCCGAGCAGCCGGACGCCGGCGTCGGCCACCAGCCGGGCCGCGGCGGTGCCGCCGAGCTTCCCGGCGCTGGCCTCCGGCCCCGGCACGCCGCCCTGCGACAGCGTGGTGAAGCGGCGGTAGCCGGTGTAGCGGGCGGCGAGCGCGGCGACCAGCGCCCGCCCCACCGCCTGGCGGGCCAGCGCCTGCCGCTCGGGGTCCAGGTGCGGCAGCCGGTCGCGGGCGTGCGCGGCCAGCGACTCGGCGGACTGGCCGATGTCGCTGCCGGCGCCGCCGATGGCCACCCGCTCGTTCATCAGGGTGGTGAGCGCGACCCGCCAGCCCTCGCCGGGCTCGCCGAGCCGCTCGGAGTCGGGGATGCGGACGTCGTCGAAGAACACCTCGTTGAAGTCCGCGCCGCCGCTCATCTGGCGGAGCGGCCGCACGGTGACGCCGGGCGCGTGCATGTCGACGACGAACATCGTCAGCCCCGCGTGCTTGGGCCTCTCCGGGTCGGTGCGGGTGAGCAGGATGCCGAAGTCGGAGACGTGGGCGAGCGTCGTCCAGACCTTCTGCCCGTTGACCACCCAGTCCTCGCCGTCGCGGACGGCGGAGGTGCGCAGCGCGGCGAGGTCGGAGCCCGACGCCGGCTCGCTGAACAGCTGGCACCAGACGTCGTCGGCGCGCAGCAGCCGGGCGAGGTAGCGGGAACGCTGGTCGTCGCTGCCGTGCGCGATGACCGTGGGGCCGCACATGCCGATGCCGATGTGGTTGATCAGCGTGGGCACCCGGGCGCGGGCGAGCTCCTGCGCCACGATCGCCTGCTGCACCAGCGTGCCGCCCTGCCCGCCGTACTCGCGCGGCCAGGTCACGCCGACCAGGCCCTCCTCGGCGAGCACGCGCTGGGTGGCGCGCAGGTCGGCCTCCCGGCTGCGCGCGTCGACCGGCTCGCCGGGCGCCACGTGCAGCAGGTCGCCGGCCCGGTCGGCGAGCACGGTGCGCACCCGCTCCCGGTAGGCGGCCTCGTCGGGGGTGTCGTCGAAGTCCACGCCGGTCCTCCGCGTCGTCGGGGTGTGGGTCGGGCGGTCCGGGCGCAGCGTGGCACCGGTCACCCGGAACGGTCAACGGTGACTGTTCGAGGCGGGCGCGGCGGCCTACCCTGCGCCGGGTGACCGCCGATCCCGTGGACAGCGCCGCCGTGCACGGGCCGCGCACCCGCTCCGCGCGGACGGCCGACAGCCGCGCGCTCATCCTCGACGCCGCCGTCGCCTGCCTGGTCGAGGACGGCTACGCCGGCGCCTCGACGCTCGCCGTCCAGGCCCGCGCCGGGGTGTCCCGCGGCCGGCTGCTGCACCACTTCCCGTCCCGCGCCGAGCTGCTGGTGGCCGCGGCGGGGCACCTGTCGACGACGCTGCTCGCCGAGGTGGAGGAGCGCGCCGCGGCGCTCATGGCCGACCAGCCGCCGGGCCAGGAACGGGTCGACCGCGCCATCGACCTCATGTGGGCGACGTTCCAGGAGCCGCCCTTCTGGGCGGCGATGGAGCTGTGGACCGCGGCCCGCACCGACCCCGGGCTGCGCTCGGCGCTGCGGGTGGAGGAGCGGCGGCTGCGCGCGGCGATCCGGCGGGTGGCCGACGGCATCTGGGGGCCGGAGATCGCCGCCGCCCCGCTGTACGCGGAGCTCTGCGAGCTGCTGTTCACGAGCATGCGCGGGGTGGCCTGCGTGTACGCCTTCACCGAGCGGCCGGCGGCCACCGACCCGCACCTGGCGCTGTGGCGGCGGCTCGCCGCGCGGATGCTCCTCGCGCGCCCGGAGGACTGACGCCGGGCGGCCGCGCGGGCCACGATGACCGGGCATGGACGACCGTGCGGCCGCCGCCCCCACCGGCTACGTGCTCGGCGACGACGACCCCGAGATGGCCCGGCTCGACGCCCTCTCCTCGCTCTACGGTCCGGCCACGGGGGCCTGGCTCGACACCGCGGGCCTCGCGCCCGGCATGGCGGTGGCCGACCTCGGCTGCGGCCCGGGCGCGGTCACCCTCGCGATCGCGGACCGCGTCGGCGCGGGCGGGCGGGTGACCGGCGTCGACGCCGCGCGGCGCCCGCTGGAGGTGGCCCGGCGCCGCGCCGCCGGGCGGCCCGGCGTCGCCTTCGTGCAGGCCGACGTCACCACCTGGGAGCCGCCCGGCCCGCTCGACGCGGTGGTCGGCCGGCTGCTCCTGCTGCACCTGCCCGACCCGGTCGCCCTCGTCGCCCGGGCGGCGTCGCTGGTGCGGCCCGGCGGGGTCGTCGCGTTCGCCGACGTCGTCCTGCCCACCCGGGCGGCGCACCCGCCACTGCCGCTGCTGGACGCGTTCAACGGCTGGCTGCTGACGGCGTTCGGCCGGCTCGGCGTCCCCGTCGACGCCGGGCTGCGGCTGACCGCCGTCTACCGCTCGGCCGGCCTGCCCGACCCCGTGCTCACCTGCGGCCAGCCGCTCGAGCGGGGCGGTGGCGCGACGGGCTGGGCCGTCGTGGCCGGCGACGCGGTCAGCCTGCTGCCGGCCTTCGAGCGCACCGGCACGGCGACCGCGGCCGAGGTGGGCGCCGCCGACCTCGGGCGGCGGCTGCGCGCGCAGGCCGCTGCGGCCGACGCCGTGCTGGTCAACCCGCTGCTCGTCGGGGCCGTCGCGAGACGCCCCGGTCAGGGTTGACCGCCGCGTCAGGTCGCCACCAGCATGACGCGGGTCACACCCCGACCGAGGAGGACCCGTGAGCGTGCCGATCCCCACCCTCCAGGGCCGCGGCATGACCGCCGCCGACCAGCTCGCACGCTGGGCCCGCCGGACCCCGGACACGTGGGCGCTGCGCTTCGACGGCGGCGGTCGCACCTACGCCGAGCTGGACGAGCGGGTCACCCGGCTGGCCAACGCGCTGGCCGGCCGCGGGGTGGGCACCGGCGACCGGGTGGCGGTGCTCGGGCTCAACTCGATGGAGGTGTGGGAGGCCTACCTGGCCGGCGTCCGGCTCGGCGCGGTCGTCGTCCCGGTCAACTTCCGGCTGGTCGCCGACGAGGTCGCCTACGTGCTCACCGACTCCGGCGCCACCGCGCTGCTGGTCGACGCCGCCCTCGCCGAGGTGGCCACCAAGGCCCGCGAGCAGGCGCCGGAACTGGCCACGGTCCTCACGCTCGGCGGGGACCTCGAGGACGCCATGGCCGCCGCCTCGCCGGAGCCGCCCGGCGTCGAGGTCGACGAGACCGCGCCCGCGTTCATCATGTACACGTCGGGCACCACCGGCCGCCCCAAGGGCGCCGTGCTCACCCACCGCAACCTGCTCATGCACGTGTTCAGCCAGGTCACCCACCTCGGCTGGGGCGACGACGACCGGGTCGGCGTCCCCGGCGCCCCGCTGTTCCACATCGCGGGCCTCGCCGGCGGGCTGCCGCCGCTGCTGCTCGGCGGCACGCACGTGATCCTCAAGAGCGGCGGGTTCGACCCGGTCGCCACGCTCGACCTCATCGAGCGCGAGCGGGTGAGCAGCATCTTCCTGGTGCCCGCCATGTGGGCCGCCGTCGTCGCGGTGCCCGGCATCGCCGACCGCGACCTCTCCAGCCTGCGGCGCATCTCCTGGGGCGCGGCGCCGGCGTCGACGACGCTGCTGCGCACGATGATCGACACGTTCCCGCAGGCGGAGGTCATCACCGCCTTCGGCCAGACCGAGTGCAGCCCGGTCACCTGCTTCCTGCGCGGCGAGGACTCGGTGCGCAAGATCGGCTCGGTGGGCACCCCGATGCTCAACGTCGAGGTCCGGGTGGTCGACGACGCGATGCAGGACGTCCCGGTGGGCGAGGTGGGCGAGATCGTCTACCGCAGCCCGATGGTGATGGCGGAGTACTGGGGCAAGCCCGAGGCGACGGCGGAGGCGTTCGCCGGCGGCTGGTTCCACTCCGGCGACCTGGTCCGGGAGGACGAGGACGGCTACTACTACGTCGTCGACCGCAAGAAGGACATGATCATCACCGGCGGCGAGAACGTGTACTGCGCCGAGGTCGAGGACGTGCTGGCCGCCCACCCCGGCGTGGCCGAGGTCGCGCTGATCGGCGTCCCCGACGCCCGCTACGGCGAGGCGCCGCTGGCGGTGATCGCGCCGCGGGCCGCCGACGCGCCGCCCACGCCCGAGGAGCTCACCGCCTGGTGCCGCGAGCGGCTGGCCCGCTACAAGCACCCGCGCGAGTACGCGTTCGTGCCCGCGCTGCCGCGCAACCCCAGCGGCAAGGTGCTCAAGACGTCGCTGCGCACCGAGCACCGGGCCGGCTCGCTGGTGAGCGACCCCGCCGTCTGAACCGCTGTGCACCGAGCACCGTCGGAGGGCCTCCGGTCGCTGCACGGCGCACCTCGACAGCCGGTGTGACGTGGGACACGCTGTCGTGGCCCAGGACCCGACAGGGAGGACCCGCATGACCGCCACGCAGTCCGCACCGAGCCCGACGGCCGCCAGCTGGCCGCCCGGGCTGCCGCGCTCGCTCGAGTACCCGTCGGTCCCCGTCGGCTCGATCCTGCGGGCCGCGGTGCGCCGGTGGGGCACGCGCACGGCGTTCGTCGACCACGACGTCGAGCTCTCCTTCGAGGAGCTCGGCGCGCGGGCGGCCGCGGTGGCCAACTGGCTGGCCGACGCCGGGGTGGGCCAAGGCGACGTCGTGGCGGTGCACATCCCGAACTGCCGCCAGTACCCGGCCGTCTACTACGGCGTGATGATGGCCGGCGCCGTCTTCTCCCCCACCAACCCGCTGCTACCGGCCGCCGACCTCGCCGCCCAGCTCTCCGACGCCGGTGCCACCGTGCTCGTCACCTGGGACCAGGTGCTGCCGTTCGTCCGCTCGGCGCTGGCGGCCACGCCGGTGCGCACTGTCGTCGTCACCGGTGAGGCGCACACCCTCGACTTCGCCGCCCGTCTCGAGGGCCTCGAGGACGGCGACGTCGACCTCGCCGACCTGCTCGCCGCCGACCCCACCGACCGGCACCTCGACGCCGGCGTCGACCCCGCCGCCGACCTCGCCCACCTGGCCTACACCGGCGGCACCACCGGGGTGAGCAAGGGCGTGGAGCTGCCGCACCGCAACGTCGTCACCAATGTCCTGCAGTCGGCGTGCTGGACGTCGGGGTCGCTGCCCGAGCTCGACGAGGCCGGCGACGTCACCGTGCGGCAGGTGCTCGGCGAGGACGAGTACCCGATCCGGCTCGGCCAGGCGCGGCTGATCAACCTCACGCCCTGGTTCCACGCGATGGGCGCGATCGGCTACCTCAACGGGATGGTGCTCGGCGGCACCACGACCGTCATCCACATGCGGTTCGACCCGGTGCGGTACGTCGAGGACGCCAAGCGGTACGAGGTCACGAGCATCGGCGGGGCGCCGCCGGTGTTCGTCGCGCTGCTGCAGGTGCCCGGCTTCACCGAGCAGGACTGGTCGCACGTGCGCGGCGTCTCCAGCGGCGCCGCGCCGCTGCCGGTGCCGCTCATCGAGAAGCTGCAGGCCGTCCTGCCCAACGCCGTGATCGGCGAGGGCTACGGCCTCACCGAGGTGACCATGCAGGCCACCGGCAACCCGTCGTTCCGGTCGGGCACCCGCAAGGCCGGGTCGGTCGGCGTCCCGGTGTTCGACACCGAGATCACCATCCGCCCGCTCGGCGGCGGCGAGCCGCTGCCCGTGGGCGAGCGCGGCGAGGTGTGCATCCGCGGGCCGCAGGTCATGCGCGGCTACGCCCATCGGCCCGACGCGACCGCCGAGAGCATTGACCCCGACGGCTGGTTCCACACCGGCGACGTCGGCGTGCTCGACGAGGACGGCTACCTGTCGATCGTCGACCGCACCAAGGACATGCTGCTCTACAAGGGCTACAACGTGTTCCCGCGCGAGCTGGAGGAGGTCCTCTTCGGCGTGCCGGGCGTGGCCGGCGCGGCCGTCGTCGGCCGGCCCGACGAGGCCGCCGGGGAGCTGCCGGTCGCCTACGTCGTGCGCAAGGCCGACGACGCCGGCGCTGCGCTGACCGCCGAGTCGGTGATGGCCGCGGTCAACGACCGGGTCACGCACTACAAGCGGCTGCGCGACGTCGTCTTCATCGACGCCATCCCGGTGTCGGCGGCGGGCAAGGTGCTCAAGCGCGAACTGGCCGCCCGCGAGCGCGAGGCCGCGGCCCAGGGCTGACCCGATCGGGGGCGGTGCGCACCGGCATCCCGGTGGGCGCCGCCCCCGCTCGCTATCGTCCGCGACGTGATCGGCGGACACGGGGCGAACGAGGACCCGCACACCGGGGTGCAGATCGCCCACGAGGAGCCCTCCCCCGTCCGCCAGGTGTGGCAGCGGGTGGTGCTCGCGGCGTTCTTCCTCGCGCTGACCGTGCTCATCGTGTGGCTCGACCGCGACTCCTACCGCGACGGCGACGAGGTCGGCATCTCGCTGCTCGACGCCATCTACTACTCGACGGTCACGCTCTCGACCACCGGCTACGGCGACATCACCCCGATCACCGAGGGCGCCCGCCTGGTCAACATCCTGTTCATCACGCCGCTGCGCGTGCTGTTCCTCATCGTGCTCATCGGGACCACGCTCGAGGCGCTGACGACGCGCTCGCGCGAGGAGTTCCGCATCCGTCGCTGGAGGTCCCGCGTGCGCCAGCACGTCATCGTGTGTGGCTACGGCACCAAGGGCCGCAGCGCCGTCCGCTCGCTGCAGGCCACCGGCACGCCGCTGGAGCACATCGTCATCGTCGACGCCGACCAGCGCGCCATCGACGAGGCCAACTCGATCGGCCTGACCGGCATCGTCGGCGACGCCGGGCGCACCGACGTGCTGCGCCGCGCGCACGTGGAGCGGGCCCGGGCGGTGATCGTGGCGGCCAACCGCGACGACGCCGCGGTGCTCATCACCCTCACCGTGCGCCAGCTCAACCCGACCGTGCCGATCACCACCAGCGTGCGCGAGGAGGAGAACGCGAGCCTGCTGCGCCAGTCCGGCGCCGACACGGTCATCACCACCTCGGCGACGTCGGGCCGGCTGCTGGGCCTGTCCACCGACAGCCCGCGGGTGGTCTCGGTGGTCGAGGACCTGCTCACCGGCGGCCAGGGTCTCGACCTCTCCCAGCGGGTGGTCACCTCCGGCGAGGTGGGCCTGGGCCCGCGCGACCTGCGCGACATCGTGCTGTCGGTGACCCGCGGCGGCCGCACGCTGCGCTTCGACGACCCGCTCATCGGCACGCTGCAGAGCGAGGACGTCCTGGTGGTCGTCCGCAGTCACTGAGCGCGGCCGGGTCGTCCCCTCCCCGCGCGGTCAGGCCGCGCGGTCGCGCGTCGCCCGCGCGAGGACCACCGCGGAGACGGCGAGCGCCCAGGCCACCCGCTCGGCCGTCGAGTCCCAGGGCGGCAGCCCCGTCACCGACGCCGGCAGGAGCGGGACGGCGAGCAGGCCGGCACCGAGGACGGCGGCCGCGGCCGGCGGGCCCGGGACCGCCGCCGCGCTGCGTGCGGCAGCGGCGCCCACGGCGGTCGCGACGGCGGCGAGCGACACCCACAGCAGGACCGGCCCGCGCCCCGGCGCGGCACCGGCGAGGACCGCCTGCACCCACACGCCCGCGAGCGCGGCGGCCGACACTGGCAGGACCAGCAGCAGCCGGGCCGCCAGCCGGCGCCGAGGCCCCACGGGCGCCACCTCGGCCACGGCGGCCGAGGGGTCCTCGCCGGCGACGGCGACGCCGGTGACCAGCACCAGCACGCCGAGCACCAGCAGGAGCCCGTCACCCCCGGGCGGCACGACGGCCATCGCCCCTGCCGTCGCCAGGCCGGCACCGCCCGCCGCCAGGACCGGGCCCCAGGGGAGCACGGTGCCGGTGGCGGCGAGCAGCGCCGGCCAGCGCACGACGGCGGAGCTCACAGGGACCCCATCCACGTGCCCGCTCCGTCGTGCACGAGGAACTGCCCGGCGACGCCCAGCACGACGAGGAGCAGGCCGGCGACGAGCACCGCACGCGTCCGCCGGTCCGGGCCGCTGCGTGCCAGCGCCACCCCGGCGAGGAGCACCACCAGCCCCAGCACGTAGGTCAGGTGCAGGCCGTGGAAGCCGAGGTCGCGGGAGCCGGCGAGGTAGGTCTCCGCGAACGCGCCCGGCGGGTCCACTCCGTCCCACCGGGCCAGCTCCGCCGTCGACGGGTCCCGTCCGAGGTCGGCCGTCACGACCGAGGACCGCGAGACCGCGAAGACCCCGAACGGCGCGGTGAACCAGATCCAGAAGAACACGTACAGGAACGCCCAGCCCACGAAGCCGAGCACGCTGCCGATGGCCCGGGACCGCACCACGCGGGCCATCGCGACGCCCGCCACGAAGGCGCAGGCCACCGCCAGCGGGGCGCCCACCAGCTCCAGGGGCGTCGGGGTGACGGTGCTCGACCACCGGCCCTGCCCGATGCGGACCCCACCCTGGGCGACCACCGCGGTCCATTGCGCCGCCATGAGCACCAGCGCGAGGATCGCGGGCACCCCGGCCGCGGCGAGCAGGCCGAGTGTCCGGTCCCACCGCCGGGCGGGGGTGCTCGTGAACATCTCCGCCGTGGTGGCCGGCCGCTCCCGGAGGGCCGCCCAGTTGCCCACCAGGAAGGCGGCGAGCGCGAGCGGAGCGGCGGCCAGCTCCCAGGTCCCGTAGCCGTCGGTGACCGACCGGCCCTCGGTGAAGGTCCCGTCGGTGCTCACGTACCAGGTGCCCACGGCCGACAGTGCGGCCCCGGCCCAGAGGACCGGGTTGCGCGCGGTGTAGCGCACCTCCGCGCGGGCCATCGCGGCGACGGTGTCCCGTCCGACGACGACGTCGCGGCCGGCGACCGCCGCGGTCACGACGCCACCTGCTCGGCGGCCGTGGAGCCGGTGAGCAGCAGGTACCCGTGCTCCGGCCCGGCCGGCACGAGGGCGGCCCCGGGCGGTGGGGAACCCACGTTGCGGAAGCGGCCCTCCGGAGTGCGCCACGAGACGGCGGCACGTGGGTCGGGCGCCTCGGCGTCCCACACCCGCCCGTCGGCCAGGGCGGCCAGGGCCGTGGTCTCGCCGTGGAAGAGCACCCGGCCGGAGTCGAGGACGACGACGGTGGGACACAACGCGGCGACGTCCTCGGTCAGGTGCGTGGACAGCAGCACCGTCGCGTCGTCGGGCAGCCCGGCCAGGACCTCTCGGAAGCGCAGCCGCTGCTCGGGGTCCAGGCCCACCGTCGGCTCGTCCAGGACCAGCAGGTCCGGGTGGCCGAGCAGCGCCTGGGCCAGCCCCACCCGGCGACGCATCCCACCCGAGAGCGCGCGGATGCGCTGGTGCGCACGGTCCCCGAGGCCGACGGCGTCGAGCACGCGGCGGACCTCCGCGTGCCGGGCCGACCGGTCGGTCATCTCCTTGAGCACCGCGACGTAGTCGACGAAGGAGAAGGCCGTGAAGCCGCTGTAGGCGCCCGACTCCTGCGGCAGGTAGCCCAGCCGCCGCCGGATGGCGAGCCGCCCCGCGGGATCCGCCGGGTCCGCGCCGAGCACCCGCACCGTCCCGGCATCGGGTGACAGCGCGGTCGCCACGATCCGCAGCAGGGTGGTCTTCCCAGCCCCGTTCGGGCCGAGCAGCCCGGTCACACCGGGCCGGAGCTCCAGCGTGACGTCCTGCAGCGCGGTCGTGCCGCGGAAGCGCTTGCCGACGCCGGCGAGCGCGACGGGGAGGGTCATCTCCTGCTCCTGTCCTCGAAGGTGGTGCGGCGGGTGACGGCGGCCAGGGCGGCCAGCACGGCGACGCAGAGCAACGCCGCCTGGCCGGCCGGGCGGAAGGCGAGGGAGCGGTCGAGCACCCCGTCGACCGCGAGGGGGAGGCGCGAGGGGCGCAGCACGTTCCAGGAGACGGCCAGCCACAGCAGCGTCAGGACGGCCGCGACCCGGCGAGGATCGGCACGGGCCGAGAGCGCCAGGGTGAGCGCGCAGAGCGCGAGCGCGGGGGCCAGCCAGAGGGTGGCGGCACGGGAGCCCCCCGGCAGCGCCAGGGCCAGCACCGCGGTGACCGGCAGGGTGACCGCCGCGACGGCCACCGTCCGCAGGAGCAGCAGCCGGAACCGTGGGTACGGCGTCGTGGTGGCCACGTCGCCGGCGAGGTCGTCGACGGCGGCGTAGGCGAGGGCCACCCCGCCCAGGGGCAGCAGCGGCGCGGTCACCACGAACAGGGCCGTCCCCACCGTGCCGGTGCCCAGGTGGGCGGCGAGCAGGGCCAGTGCCAGCAGCGCGGTCCCCGCGGCCCACCAGGCCCGCCGCAGGGCGGGCGCGGCCGCCAGCAGCCGGACCACGTGCGGCGGCAGCACCCGCCCCAGCAGCCCCTCGACCGCGGACGCCGGCTCCCGGTCGACAGCGGAACCCAGTGCGTCCCAGCTGCGCTCGTGCAGGGCCCGTTCCTCCGGCGTGGCACCGGAGGCGGGCACCTCCCGGCAGGCCGCGCACGCGAGGAGGTGCGTCTCGACGGAGGCCGCCGCGGCGTCGGACAGGGCACCGGCGCGGTACCCGGTCCACGTCCTCGCGTCGACGTGCCAGCTCATGGGAGTGCCTCCTGGGTCAGTGCCGCCTGCATCTGGGCGCGCGCCCGGGCCATCCGCGTGCGGACGGTGCCGGGCGGGACCCCCAGCAGCCGGGCCGCCTCGCGGCTGGTCAGTCCGTCCAGGACCACGGCGCGCACGACGGCGCGCAGCTCCGGCGAGAGGCCGTCGACCGCGGAGGCGAGGTCGCCGTGCTCGACGGCGACGAGCACCTCGTCCTCCGCCGACGGCGCGGGGGGCGGGACCAGCAGACGCAGTGGCAGCGGACGACGCGGCCGGACGGCGGCCAGCAACCGGCGGATCCCGATGCCCCACAGCCAGGCGGGGACGTCCCCGGAACCCCGGTAGCCGGTCGGGGTGCGCCAGACCGCGAGGAACGTGTCCTGCAGGACCTCCTCCACCACGCCCGGGTCGCCGCACCGGCGGGCCAGCCGTGCCCGCAGCCAGGGGGCGTGCCGGTCGTACAGCTCGCGCAGCGCCGACCGGTCCCCGTCGGCGACGGCCCGCAGCAGGTCCCCGTCCGAGCGCGGTTCCTGCCTCATGCTGCACCTGTAGCTCCGGAGGCCTCGAGCTGTTCACCGGTCCGGCAGCAGCTCCGGTCCCGGAGTGTCCCGGCGCCGGCGCCCTCCAGGAAGTGCCGGCGCACCGGGGTGCGTGCCTCGTCAGGTCCGGCGCACCCAGGTGCGGGTCGGTTCGCCGCGACCGCGCAGCTCCACCTCCGCGGCGGGCCGCCAGTGCGCGGCCTCGCCGCCGGCCGCCCGCACGACGGCCTCGCTGGCCACCGCCCGGCCCGGGTCGTCCTTGGCGAGCTCGGTGAGCCGCGCTGCCTCGTTCACCGGATCGCCGATCACCGTGTACTCCAGCCGGCTGGCGGTGCCGACCTGTCCGGCCCACACCGGCCCGCACGCCACCCCCACCCCGACGTCGACCTCGCCGGCCGCCCGGACGGCGTCGCAGATCCGCCGGGCCGCCCGCAGCGCGGCGCCCGGCGGGTCGGGGTGGGCGGTGGGCGCGCCGAACACGCACAGCGCCGCGTCGCCCTCGAACTTGTCGACCAGCCCGCCCTCGGCCTCGATCGCCTCGACGACGACGGCGAAGAACCGGTTGAGCAGGCCGACCATCTCCTCCGGGCCGGTGCGCCGCACCAGCGAGGTGGAGCCCGCGATGTCGACGAACAGCGCCGCCACCGTGCGCAGCTCGCCGCCCAGCGACGCACCCTCGGCCAGCGCCCGCGCGGCCACCGGGGTGCCCACGTGCCGGCCGAACAGGTCGCGCAGCCGTTCCCGCTCGGCCAGCCCCGCGGCCATCGTGGCGACGCCCGCCTGCAGCAGCCCGATCTCGCCGGCGTCGTCGACGGTCACCGCGGCCGCGTAGTCGCCGTCCCCCACCCGCTGCACCGCCTCGCGCAGGTCGCGCAGCGGCGCCCCGACGGCGCGGGCGAGCAGCACGGTGGCCAGCCCGCCGACCAGCAGCGCGACGACGGCGAGGAAGACCACCGCGGTGCGCCCGGGGCCGCCGGGGTTGCTCGGGTCGACGAACAGCAGGACCACGCCGAGCAGCGGCACGGCGCTGGTGAGGCTCCAGGTGAGCAGCAGGCGGGGGCGCACGCCGAGGGCGAGCCGCCCCGACGGCGGGTGCGCGGCCAGCGCGCGGGTGGTGACGCCGCGCGCGGCGCGCGCGACGAGCAGGTAGACGACGCCGGCGGTGGCCGCGCCGCCGAGCAGGGTGGCGACGCCGACCCGCAGGCCGACCAGCGGTTCGGGGAAGGTGAGCGCGGCGACGACGCCGACGAGCACCGCACCGAGCAGCCAGACCGAGCCGGCGATCAGCGCGGTGTCCACCGGCAGGCGCAGCGCGGAGGCCGCCTCGGCGGGGGTGGGCGTGCGGCGGGCGACCAGCCAGGCGGTCGTGGCGCGCTGGCGGCGCAGGCCGGCGAGGGTGGCCAGCGGGAGCGCGAGGAGCAGGTAGCCGAGCGCGGCGAGCAGCACCGGCGCGCGGCCGGCGCTCGCCCCGTCGTCGGAGACGCCGAGCAGCAGCAGGGTGACGGTGCCGACGCCGACGAGGTCGGCGACGACGACCAGCGCCACGATGAGCGGGACGGCGACCCGGCCGCTCGGCGCCCAGGCCAGCACGTCGTCGGCCCGCCGGAGGGCGGTGCTGCGCGTGCCGGTCGGGACCACGACCGGCTCAACGACCCCGCGCGGGCGGGGACACGGTCAGACCGGCAGCTCGGCCAGCGCCTCGGCGACGAGACCGTCGGCGAGCACGAGGTCGACCGCGGTGGAGTGCCAGCCGGCCACGAGCAGCAGCGGCCAGGGGCGCTCGTCGTCGGCCGAGGCGGTGGCGGCCACCAGGCCGGCCTGCGCCACGGCGCGGCACGCGATGGGGTTCATGAGGGGGACCTCCTGTCGTCCGTGCACAGGAGATCGGCAGGTGGGTGTGGTCGCTCCAGCCAGGCGGCGCATCTCACCCCTCCGAGGGGGGACGGCGGATCCTGCCGCGCGCGCGGGCGGGCCCTGCGGTAGCGCGCGGCCGCCCGGGGGCTGAGCCCGGGCGGCCGCGTCCGGGCTCAGCCGCGGGCCGCGCGCAGCGCGTCGGCCAGCGGGGTCGCCGGGCGGCCGAGCAGGGCGGCGAGGTCGGCGTCGCCGGTGTCGAGGTCGCCGCGGGCGATCGAGGCGTCGATGCCGGCGACGAAGCCCGCCGTCCCCTCGTCGAGACCGGCGGACCGCAGCGCGGCGGCGTACTCGTCCACCGGCAGGTCGCGGTACGCGACCGGCGTGCCGGTCACCTCGGTGACGGCGGCGGCGAGGTCGGCGAGCGTGACGCCGGGCCCGCCGACCTCGTGGACGCCGCCGTCGCCGTCGGCGAGCAGCGCGGCCGCGGCGGCGACGGCGAAGTCCTCGCGCGCGGCGATCGAGACCCGGCCGTCGCCCGCGGCGCCGAGGACCTCGCCGGTGGCCAGGTACTGGTCGACCTGGGCGGCGTAGTTCTCGGCGTACCAGCTGTTGCGCAGCACCGTCGCCGGGACGCCGGAGCGGGCGAGCACCCCCTCGGTCTCGCGGTGCTCGGGGGCCAGCGGGTTCGTGGACGTGTCGGCGTGCGCGATCGAGGTGTAGACGATCCGCTGCACGCCGGCCGCCGCGGCCGCGTCGATCACGGCGGTGTGCTGGGCGACCCGCTGCCCCGGCTCGCTGCCGGAGACCAGCAGCAGCCGGTCGACGCCGGCCAGCGCGGCGGGCAGCGTGCCCGGCTGCGAGTAGTCGCCGTGGCGGACCTGCACGCCGCGGCCGGCCAGGTCGGCCGCGGCCTCGGGACGGCGGGCGACGGCGACGACGTCGCCCGCCGGCACGCCGCGGTCGAGCAGCTCCTGGACGGCGCGGCGGCCGAGGTGGCCGGTGGCTCCGGTGACGGCGTAGGTGGTCATGCGGGGACTCCTCGATCGGGAACTCGGTCGGGGGCACTAACCAGGAGAAAGTGCCCTCCATTCCGCCGGTGGTCCTACGCTGGCGGCATGAGCGAGCCGGGCCCCTCCCCCGCGCTGGTCGCCGACGTCTTCGCCCGCGACTGCACGTCCCGCTCGGCGTTCGAGGACGTCACCGCCAAGTGGGCGTCGCTGACCCTGATCGCGCTGCACGAGGGTGGGTACCGGTTCAACGCGCTGCGCCGCCGGGTCGACGGCGTGAGCGAGAAGATGCTGTCGCAGACGCTGCAGGCCCTCGAGCGCGACGGCATGGTCAGCCGCGACGTCGTCACCACCATCCCGCCGCGGGTCGAGTACGCGCTCACGCCGCTCGGCGCCCGGGTGGCCGCGCGCCTGCGCGACCTCGCCGACGTGCTCGAGGAGGCCGTGCCCGAGGTCGAGCGGGCCCGGGAGGACCACCGTCCGCGCTGACGCCGGGCGGGCCGCTCAGGCCGAGCGCCAGCCGCGGCCGTGCAGCCGCGCGACGCCGTCGAGCAGCAGGTCCAGGGCGAACTCGAACTCGAACTGCTCGTCGCACCCGCCGCCGACGGCGGACAGGTCCCCGCCGGTCGCCGCGGTGGCGATCTCCAGGACGTGCGGGAAGCGCCGGGCGAACTCCTCGGCCGTCGCCCGCTGCTGCTCCGCGGGAGGCGGCGGCGCCGACGGGTCGGCCGGCGCGTCGAACAGCTCGGGGCTGAACCCCCAGATGCGGTTGCCCAGCGCGTGCATCACGTGGTGGGTCAGGTCGACCGAGAGGCCGCCGCGGCGGAAGGTGCCGACGACGGCGTCCATGTAGCCGAGCACCGCGGGCGTGCGCCGGGTGCGCGACTCGATGGCCCGCCGCGCCCAGGCGTGCCGCAGCACGGCCCGGCGCGCGGACAGCAGCCGCGCCCGGACGGCGTCGGGCCAGTCCAGCGCGGGGTCGGGCGCCTCGAACTCGCCGATGACGGCGTCGACCATCCCGTCGAGCAGCTCGTCCTTGTTCGCCACGTGCTTGTAGAGGGCCATCGGGACGACGCCGAGCACCTGCGCCAGCCCGCGCATGCTCACCGCGTCGAGGCCCGACCCGTCGGCCAGCTCGACGGCGGCCCGCAGCACCCGTTCGCGGGACAGCGGCTCACGCGCCACCCGACCTCCCCTCCTTGACAGGCGTACACCGTACACCTAGCGTCCGCGGCGTTGGTGTACGCCGTACACCACGGAGCAGAGGAGCTGGTCGTCCATGCGGGAGTCCCGCGCAGCCGCCGTCGTCACCGGCGTGTTCTTCCTGGTCGCGGCCGTCGCCGCGGTCGTCGCCCTCGCGCTGTACCAGCCGCTGCTGGGCGACCCGGGCTACGTCCTGGGCCCGGGTGCGGACACCCGGGTGCTGTGGGGGGCGTTCCTCGAGGTGGTGCTCGCCGCCGCCGTCATCGGGACCGCCGTCACGGCCTTCCCGGTGGTCGAGCGGCACGGCCGCGCGCTCGCGCTGGGCTACGTCGCCGGCCGCCTGCTGGAGGCCGCCGTCATCACCGTCGGGATCGTCGCCGTCCTCGCCGTGGTCACGCTGCGCCAGGACGCCGCGGGGACCGACGGCGGTCCGCTCGTGGGCGTCGCGCAGGGCCTGGTCGCGCTGCACGACGCGACGTTCCTCGTCGGCCCCGGCCTCGTCATCGGCGTCAACACGCTGCTGCTCGCCGCGCTCGTGTACCGAGGCCGGCTCGCGCCCCGGCCGGTGGCCGTGCTCGGCCTGGTCGGCGGCCCGCTGGTGACCCTCTCGTCGACGGCCGTCCTCTTCGGCGTCTACGAGCAGGTCTCGGTGTGGGGCATGCTCGGCGCCGTCCCGGTGGCCGCGTGGGAGATCTCGCTGGCGGTGTACCTGATCGCGCGCGGCTTCCGCCGGCCGGCCGCCGTCCTGCCGGCCCGGTCGGAGCTCGTCCCCGCCTGACCCGTGACGGGCGGGCGGCGCCGGGACGCCGCCCGCCCGCGCGTCACACCCGGGCCTCGAGCAGCTCGGTGAGGTTGCGGTCGACCTCGTCGAGGTAGGTCTTCTCGAAGCCGAACAGCCCGAAGTGGCCGGCGATGCTCGGCAGCACGCGCAGCTCGCTCCCCGGGATCAGCGCCTGCTCGGCGGCGCAGTCGCGGACGGGGAAGAACATGTCCTCGTCGATCGGCATGACGAACGTCTTCGCCGTGATCCGGCCCAGCGCCCCGGCGAGGTCGCCGCCGGTGAAGCGGGTGACGTCGCCCCGCTGCCACTTCCAGCCCATGGTGAGCAGGGCGTTGGGGTCCATCGCGAGGAACGTGGCCTGCACGAACCGCTCCTGGAACTCCTCGAACGTCGACCAGGTGACGTCGGGGATCTCGATGGTGCGCCAGTACTCGGTCTTCCAGAACTCCGTGGACAGGCCGAGCACGGCCCAGATGTCGGCGTGCCGGCGCAGGCCGTCGGCGACGTCGGTGTGCGAGCGGTACTCGCCGCCGTTCCAGCCGGGGTCGGAGGTGATGGCGTCCATGAGCGAGCGGGTGAACAGGAAGTCGTGCGGGGTGTTCTGCGCGGTACCGGCGATGGGCGCGGCGCGCAGCACCCGGTCGGGGAAGCGCACCGCCCACTCGTAGGTCTGCTGGGCGCCCATCGACCCGCCGACCACCAGCGCCCACCGCTCGATGCCGAACAGCTCCGCGGCGAGCTGCTGCTGGGCGCGGACGTCGTCGCCGATCCGCACCCGCGGGAAGCGCGACATGGCGATCTCGCCGTCGGTGTTGTGCGGCGAGGTGCACAGCCCGTTGCCGATCTGGTTGACCACGACGATGAACCAGCGGGAGGGGTCCAGCGCCCGGCCGGGGCCGATGTAGGTCTGCTCCCAGGTGGCGTGCGTGCCGCTGAACCAGGTGGGGATGAGGATCGCGTTGTCCTTGGACGGACTGAGCTCGCCGTAGGTGGCGTAGGCCAGCCGCAGGTCGGGGATGCGCCCGCCCTCCTCGAGGTCGAACCCGCCGAGCGCGTGCAGCTGGTAGGCACCCTGCACCTCGGGCGTGTAGAAGGCGTTCTCGATCACGGCGGCTCCCCTCATCTGGGTGACCCGGCTCACTCTGGCCGACCGGGCGGCCGCTGACCAGGGGCGGGTTGACACCCGTGTCAGAGTCGACCGGTGGCACCGGTGCCCGACGGACTCGTGGCGGTCGTCAAGCGCGACTGCCCCACGTGCGCGCTGGTCGAGCCCGTGCTGCAGCAGCTGGCCGGCGCCGGCGCGCTCACCGTCGTCAGCCAGGACGACCCGGGCTTCCCCGCCGGGCTGCCCGTCACCGACGACCGCGAGCTCGAGGTGAGCTGGCGGCTGCGGATCGAGACGGTGCCCACGCTGCTGCGCGTCGACGGCGGCGCCGAGACCGGCCGCGTCGAGGGCTGGCTGCGCAGCGCCTGGGAGACCTTCACCGGCGTCGAGGACCTCGGGCCCGGTCTGCCCGAGCACCGGCCGGGCTGCGGGTCGCGCAGCGTCGAGTGGGGCGTCGAGGAGGAGCTGGCCCGCCGCTACGGCGGCTCGGTGCTCACCGCCCGCCGGGTCGAGCTCGCCGACCTGGAGGACGACGTCGAGGCGGTGTACGCCCGCGGCTGGAGCGACGGCCTGCCCTGCGTGCCGCCCACCGAGGAGCGGGTGCTGCGCATGCTCGGCGGCACGAGCCGGGCGCCGGACGAGGTGGTCGCCGTCGTCCCGCCCGACCTCGTCGAGTGCACGGTGGAGAAGGTCGCGGTCAACGCGGTCCTGGCCGGGTGCCTGCCCGAGCACCTGCCGGTGGTGCTGGCCGCGGTCGAGGCGGCCTGCCGCGACGAGTTCGCGCTGCACGGCGTGCTGGCCACCACCTGGTCGGCGGGGCCGGTGCTGGTGGTGAACGGCCCGGTCACCCGGCGGCTGCGGATGAACTCGGGCATCAACGTGCTCGGCCAGGGCGACCGGGCCAACGCGACCATCGGCCGCGCGCTGCAGCTCGTCGTCCGCAACGTCGGCGGCGGGCGGCCGGGCGAGGTCGACCGCGCCACCCTCGGCAACCCCGGCAAGGTCGGCTGGTGCTTCGCCGAGGCCGACGACGGCCTGCGCCCCTTCCCGCCGCTCGCGGAGTCCCGCGGCGTCCCGGGCTCCGCGCTCACCGTCTTCGCCGGCGCCGGGCTCGTCCCGTTCCTCGACCAGCTCAGCCGGACGCCGGAGTCGCTGGCCCGCACGCTCGCGCTGGTGCTGCGCACCGTCGGGCACCCCAAGGCCGCGCTCGGCATGGACGCCCTCGTCGTCCTCGGCCCCGAGCACGGCCGGGTGTTCCGGGAGGCCGGGTGGGACCGCGAGCGGCTGCTCGCCGAGCTGGAGCCGCTGCTGGTCCTGCAGCCCGACGAGCTGCGGCGCGGCGCCCTCGGCATCGCCGAGGGGATGCCGGACGCGCTGCTCGACCGGCCGCTGCCGAAGTTCCGACCCGGCGGGCTCCTGCTCACCTACGCCGGCGGCCCGGCCGGCATGTTCTCGGCCGTCATCGGCGGCTGGGCCAGCGGCGCGACCGGCAGCACGCCGGTCACCGTCCCGATCGAGGAGGCGTGATGGCACGGGTGCTGCTCGACCCGACGTCGGAGCGGCGGCCGGCGGAGCGCGCGCTGACCGCGCGGCCGGCGTCGCTGGAGGGCCGGACGGTCGGCCTGCTCGACATCTCCAAGAGCCGCGGCGACGTCGTCGTCGAGGAGCTCGAGGCGCTGCTGCGGGCCGACGGCGTGCGCACCCTGCGCTACCGCAAGCCGACGTTCGCCCGGCCGGCGCCGGTGGACCTGCGGCACGAGATCGCCACCCACTGCGAGGTGGTCATCGAGGCACTGGCCGACTAGGGCTCGTGCACGTCGTGCAGTGTGCACGACATCGCCGACCTCGAGGCCCGGGGCGTGGTGGGGGTCTTCCTCGCCTCGTCGGAGTTCGCCGACGCCGCGACCGCCCAGTCGCGCGCGCTCGGCCTGGCGGTGCCGCACGTGCTCGTGCCGCACCCGATCCAGGACCGCACCGACGACGAGCTGCGCCGGCTGGCCCGCGACGCCTACCCCGCGGTGCTGGCCGCGGTCACCGCGGTGGCCCGGCCCGGCGGCTGAGCGGGACACCCGCGGGGGCCCGGGGACGACGTCCCCCGGGCCCCCGCGGAGCCGGCGTCAGCCGAGCGAGCAGGTGTCGAGCAGCAGCGGGTCGGTCCCGGCCCCGGCCGGGCGCGGGACCGTCGTGCTCGCCGGCGGCTGCGCCCCCTCCTCGACCCACGCGGTGAGCGCGTCGAACGCGGTGCGGAAGCAGGGCAGCATCGGCCGCAGGTGCGCCGGGTCGAGCGGCACCAGGCTGTCGACGTGGTTGCCGCCCTCGATGCGGTAGTAGCGGTGCAGCCGGTCCCGGTTCCGGTCGGCGACCATCTCGGCGTAGACGTCGCTGTCGGTGCTGATCGGCAGCAGCGTGTCGAGGGTGCCGTGCAGGGTGAGCAGCGGCTTCTTGATCTTCCCGGTGAGGCTGACCCGGGCCAGCGCGTCGTGCGCGGCCTGGGAGCGCGGGTCGGCGAACCAGGCGTCGTAGCCCGCGTCGCTCGGGCAGGGCGCCAGGATCGCGGGCAGGGTCGTGCCGGCGGTGGCCCCGGGGCAGGCCGGGTCGTACCCCGGGTCGAACTCGGCCCGGTAGGTCTTCTGCGTCAGCCCCCAGTACACCGTCCGGTGGTACTCCCACAGCGGCTCGGACCCGCGGGCGAAGCCGGCGGCGTACATGTCCGCCGCGGTCGCCTGCCCGAGCGTGTACCGCACGGCGGTCGGCAGGTAGGTGAACAGGTTGGGCCCGTCGGGGGTGAACAGGGTGCCCTCCCAGTCGACGCCGCCGTCGTAGAGGTGGGCCCGGTTCTCCAGCTGCCACCGCACCAGGTAGCCGCCGTTGCTGATGCCGGCCATGTAGGTCCGCTCCGGCGCCCGGCCGAGGTGCTCGCGGATGGCGCCCTTGGCCGCGACCGCGAGCTGCGTGACCCGGTCGTGCCACTCCATGACGGCGTCCCCGGGCGCGACGCCGTCCCGGTAGAAGTCGACGCCGTTGTTGCCCTTGTCCGTCGAGGCGTAGGCGAAGCCCTGGGCCAGGACGAAGTCGGAGATCAGGAAGTCCGAGGCGTACTGCTTGCGGGTCCCGGGCGCGCCGCTGACCACGAGGCCGCCGTTCCAGTCGTCCGGGATGCGCAGGACGAACTGGCTGTCGTGGTCCCACCCGTGCAGCGTGTTGGTGGTGGAGGTGTCGGGGAAGTAGCCGTCGACCTGCAGGCCCGGCACCCCGGTCGGGTTCCGCGTGCCCGGCATGTGCAGGCCCGTCCAGTCGGCGGGGTCGGTGTAGCGGCCCGGGGCGGCGGCCTGCAGGCCCGCGGTGGTGAGGTCGGGCAGGCACGCGGTGACGCTGAGCTCGGCGCCCGGGACCTCGACCGTGTCGTCCGCGGCGCACGGCCGGGGCCCGGCGCCCGGGCCGCCCGGGCCGCCCGGAGCGGCCGTGGCCGGGGACGCCTGCAACGCCAGCGCCGCCGCGATGCCGAGGGTGATCAGAGGGACGGTTCTGCGCTGTGTCACGAGGGCTCCTCCGTGCGCGACGATCGGCCGTGGTCCACGTCACATGCTGGGACCGGGCGGGCCACGGCGACAGGTGGCGGGCCCACCGCTCTGGCCGCCCGGGATGTGCTGTGCCCACACCCCCGCCGCACGGGGTGCCGCCCGCCGCCGCGGCGAGGATGATCGGGCGCCGCCGGGACCGCGGTCCCCGAGCCACCGGGAGGAACGGATGAGCGACGACGTGCGGCTGGTGCGCCCGGAGGACCGCTCGGAGGGGCACCCCACACCGGGCATGCACCGCGAGCAGGCAGTGGCGACGGGCGGGCTGTGGGCCGGGCACGTCACCACTGAGGCCGGGGTGACGTCGGGGTGGCACCACCACGGCGACCACGAGTCGACGATCTACGTCGTCTCCGGCGCGCTGCGGATGGAGTTCGGCCCCGGCGGCGAGGAGGTCCTGGAGGCGCGGGCCGGTGACTTCCTGTACGTCGCGCCGCACGCGGTGCACCGCGAGGGCAACCCGGCCGGCGAGCAGTCGGCGATCGTCGTCTTCCGGGCCGGGTCGGGCGAGGCCGTCGTCAACGTCGACGGCCCGTCGCCCGCCTGATCGAGGCAGCGGCTGCCCGGGGCCGCGGCGCGACCCTGGGGGCGGCGGCACCACGCACGTCCGGCCCCGGCCGGGGTTGACTGTGCGCGCGCCCGGAGCCGCACGAGGCCTCCCCCGGGACGGAACCGGGAGGTCCGGCCGATGAGCACCGACGCGGCGCCGGCGACGGGCCTGGACCCGGCCAGCCGGGAGGCCTGGCGGTCGCTGCCGGCCCGGCGCCCGGAGTGGACCAGCCCCGGCTCCTGGAGCACCGTGCTGGTCCGCCGGTACGCCGAGCCCGCGGTGGCCGAGGAGTTCACCACCGCGCCCACCCGCGACAGCCTGCTGGTGGTGCAGCGGTCCGGCGCCTACCGGCTGGAGAGCCGGCGCGGCCGGCGGTGGGTGGGGGCGGACTACCGGCCCGGGGCGATGGGCGTCACCGCTCCCGGCGCCACCTCCACGCTGCGCTGGCGACCGCTCGAGGACGGCGGCCGGCCGGCCAGCACCGTGCAGGTCCACCTGGGCGCGGGGCTGATGGAGGAGGCGTCCCGGTCGCTCGGGGTGGCCTGGGACCCCGCCCGGCACCCCGACGTCCTCGTCCTGGAGCACCCCGGGGTGTTCGCCTCGGCCCGGGCCCTGGCCGCCGCGTCCGAGGGGGGCGCGCCCCGCCTGGCGGGCGAGGCGCTCGCACTCGCCGTCGCCGCCCAGCTGGTCAGTGCGCAGCCGCGCGACGGGCGGACCCTCGCGCCGGCCCCGCGCGGTGTGCGCCCGCTCCCCGACGCCGCCGTCCGGCGGGTCGTCGACCACCTGCACGCGCACCTGGGCCGGGAGGTCGGCCTCGACGAGTGCGCCGCGCTGGTGCACCTGTCGCGGGCGCACTTCCTGCGGGCGTTCACCGCCGCCACCGGCCTGACCCCGCACCGCTACCTCGTCCGGCTGCGGATGGACTCCGCCGCCCGGCTGCTGCGCAGCACCGACCTGCCGGTTCTCGACGTCGCCGTCGCCGTCGGCTACGCGGGCACCAGCCACTTCGCGGAGGCGTTCCGGCGGGACCGCGGCACCTCGCCGTCGGCCTACCGGCGGGCGGTCCGCGGCTCCTGAGCCGGCCCGTTCCGCCCAGCGGCGCACTCCCCGGGACGGAACCGCGCACTCCGCGGGTCACGTGCACCCCGGCGGCCGCCCGACGATGACGGGCGTCCCCACGACGAGGAGTGAGATGAGTCAGAGCACCAGCACAGGGCCGGACCGCACACGTCGCGTGGCGGTGGTGACCGGAGGGTCCGGCGGCATCGGCCGGGCGTGCGCCGAGCGTCTCGGCGCCGACGGCTTCGCCGTCGTCGTGCACTACGCGGGAAACCCGCAGCGGGCGGAGGAGGTCGCGCGGGCCGTCGTCGCCGCGGGCGGCCTCGCGACCACCGCGCAGGCCGACGTCGCCGCCGAGGACCAGGTGGCGGCGGTCTTCACGGCGGCGGAGAGCGAGTTCGGCGGCGTCGACGTCGTCGTCAACACCGCCGGGATCATGCGCCTCGCGCCGCTGGCGCAGGCGGACCTGAAGGAGGGCGGGGAGGTCGACGGCATGGTCCGCACCAACCTCCGCGGCACGCTGGTCGTCTCCGCGGAGGCGCTGCGCCGGCTCCGCGACGGCGGGGCGCTGGTCAACGTGTCGACGTCGGTGACCCGCCTGGCACTCCCGACCTACGCCGCCTACGTGGCGACCAAGGGCGCGGTGGAGGCGATGACCCCGATCCTGGCCAAGGAGGTCGCGGGGCGGGACGTCACCGTCAACACGGTGGCCCCCGGGCCGACGGCGACGCCGCTGTTCCTCGACGGCAAGGACGAGGAGACCATCGCCCGGATGGCGTCGATGAACCCGATGGGCCGCCTCGGCGAGCCCGCGGACATCGCCGAGGTCGTCGCCTTCCTCGCCGGCCCCGGCCGGTGGGTCAACGGCCAGGTCGTCTTCGCCAACGGGGGTGCGGCATGAGCGGGGACCCGAGGGTCGTGCTCGTCTCGGGCGCCTCCAGCGGCTTCGGGCGGATGATCTCCCGCGAGCTCGCCGGCGCCGGGCACACCGTCTACGCCGGCATCCGGGACACCGCCGGGCGCAACGCGCCCGCCGTCGAGGAGGCGCGGGCCGAGGCACGGGACGCCGGGATCGACCTGCGCACGGTCGAACTCGACGTCGGCGACCAGGACAGCACCGACGCGGCGGTCGCGCGGGTGCTGGCCGAGGCGGGGCGGATCGACGTCGTCGTGCACAACGCCGGCCACATGGTCCTCGGGCCGACCGAGGCATTCACCCCGGAGCAGCTGCACGACGTCTTCGACACCAACGCCGTCTCCACCCAGCGCCTCAACCGGGCCGTGCTGCCGCACCTGCGGGCGCAGCGGGACGGGCTGGTGGTGTGGATCGGCTCGACCAGCACGCGCGGCGGCACCCCGCCGTACCTGGCGCCGTACTTCGCGGCGAAGGCGGCCGAGGACTCCCTGGCGGTGTCCTACGCCGCGGAGCTCGCGCGGTTCGGGGTGGACTCGGTGATCGTCGTGCCGGGCTCGTTCACCACGGGCACGAACCACTTCGCGCACGCGGGGAGCCCGCGCGACGAGCAGGTCGCCGCCGCCTACGAGACCGAGTACTCGGGGCTGCTCGACCAGGTCGGCGCCCGGCTCGCGGAGCTCTCGCCGCCCGACGCCGACCCCGCCGAGGTGGCCCGCCAGGTGGCCGCCGTCGTCGGGATGGAGAAGGGCACCCGGCCCTTCCGCGTCCACGTGGACCCCACCGACGACGGCGCCGAGCGCGTCAACCACCTCGGCGACCAGGTGCGGCGGGAGTTCTACGAGCGGATCGGGCTGGAGGACCTGCTCCGCGTCCGGACCGACGGGGCACCCGCCCGCGGCTAGACGCACGAGAGCCCCGGTCGGACACCCGACCGGGGCTCTCGCACGGGGTGGAGGTGGCGGGAATCGAACCCGCGTCCTGCGACGCATCACCAGGGCTTCTCCGAGCGCAGTCCGCTCTGCCTCTGCTCGGCCCTCCCGATCGCACGAACACGTCCAGATGACAGGCCCAGTCGCTGTTTGGTTTCCCGTGGGCGCCCGCGACCGGCGCTCACGGTGAGTCATCTAGCTGATGCCAGGATCCGGGCCGATGACGAACCCGGGCTGACAGAGTCGCCTCGCTACTTAGGCAGCGAGGGCGAACTCGCGCTGACTGGAGTCGGCGCTTGTGTGTTTTCCGACGCGTGGTTAACGAGCTCATCGTCGGCTTCCTCGGCTCGCTTCCCCTGGTCACCCGACCGCAGTCGAGACCATTCACCCCCTGTGTAGTTGTCCACCCATCGTAACCGGGACGGCTCCCGGGTTGTTCCCCCGCCGTCCCGGCGCGTTGGTGGCGCGCCGGCCCTAGATCCAGTCGCGCCGCTTGAACACCGCGTACAGGGTCAGGCTCACGCCCAGCATCAGCACCAGCGCGAACGGGTACCCGAGGTGCCACGACAGCTCGGGCATGTCGTCGAAGTTCATCCCGTAGACCGTGCCCACCAGGGTCGGCGCGAACAGGATGGCCGCCCAGGCGGAGATCTTCTTGACCTCCTCGCCCTGCGCGATCGAGGCCTCGGTGAGCTCGCGGATCTCGTCGTTCTGCCGCTGCGCCACCAGGGTCGCGTTCACGGTGAGGATGTCGCGCAGCTGCAGCCGGAACGCCTCGATGCGCTCGGTCACCTGGGTGACGTGGTCGGCGACGTCGCGCAGGTAGCTGCGCAGCTCCTCGTCGACGCCGTACTTGTCGAAGCCGGCGGTGATCGCGGCGAGGATGCCGGTCAGCGGCTGCGCGGCGCGCTGGAACTCCAGGACCTCCTGCGACAGCTCGTAGATGCGCCGCGAGACGCCCGGGTCCCCGCGGAAGACCTCGGTCTCGATCTCGTCGATGTCGTTGGCCAGGCCCGCGACGACCGGGGAGTACCCGTCGACGACGGCGTCGAGGATCGCGTAGAGCACCGCCTCGCTGCCCCGGCCGAGCAGGTCCGGCTCGCTCTCCAGCCGGCGCCGCACCCGCGCGAGGTCGGGCGACTCGGAGTGCCGGACGGTGATCGCGAACTGCCGGCCGAGGAACAGGTGCAGCTCACCGAACTCGACCTCCTCCGCCGCGTCCAGATAGCGCGCGGCCTTGAGGACGACGAACAGCGTGTCGCCGTAGCGCTCGAACTTGGGCCGCTGGTGGGCCTGGATGGCGTCCTCGACGGCGAGCTCGGGCAGCCCGTACTGCTCGGCGAGCTCCCCCAGCTCGGCGGGCTCGGGCCGGTAGAGGCCGAGCCACACGAGGCGGTCGTCGAAGCCCTCGGTCAGCCAGTCGTGGCTCTCGGCCGCCGACGGCGGGGTCGCGATGCGCCGGCCACCGGCGTAGACGGCGTTGTCGATGAGCCTCGACTGCCGCACCACCGGCGCGGGTGGGGGCGGCGGCGGGACGGGGCGCACCACCGGCGGCCGCGGGCGGCGGCCCAGGGTGGACAGGGCGGTGAGGGGCGCGAGGCGACGGTCGGCCATGACGGGCTCCCGGGAGGACGCTGGGCGGAGGACACAGCAGTGGTCCTCCACGCGGGCACCGGGGCGCGGGGCTGCGCCGGGAGCTAGGCGGGGAGGACCTCGGGACTGGGACTGGGGGGTTCGCTGCGCATGCGCTCGCCCTCCCTCCGTCGACCGGCGCCCGTCGTCGTCCGGGCCGTCGTCCATCGTGACACGCCGCCGGGCGTGCGGGCCCGCCGGAGACGGAGACTTCCCTCTCCGTTCACCCGGAGGATCAGACCTCGAGGACGAGGCCCACCATCACCGGCAGCAGGACGACGATGAGCAGCGCGCCGAGCACGTCGAAGGAGATGCCCGACCGGATCATCTTCGTGATCGGCACGACGCCGGAGCCGTAGACGATGGCGTTCTGCGGCGTGGACACCGGGAGCATGAACCCGAACGACGCCGCGAACGTGGCCGCCAGTGCCGGGACGAACGGGTTGATCCCCGCCGCCACGGCCACCGGGATGATGATCGGCACGACGACGGCGGCCGACGCGGTGTTCGACGTCGTCTCGCTGATGACGATCGCCAGGATGACCGCGAAGACGGTGATCGCGAGGGTGCTGCCGAGGCCGAGGGTGTCGGCGGACGCGTTGCCGATCGTCTCGGCCAGGCCGGTGTCGGCCAGCAGCGAGCCGAAGACGATGCCGGTGCCGAAGAGCAGCACCGTGCCCCAGTCGATCGTGGCGGCGTCGGACCAGCGGAGGGTGAACTCCCGCTTCTTCCAGTCGGTGGGCAGCAGGAACAGCAGCGACGCCCCGAGGATCGCGACGATGCCCTCGTCGATCCGGTCGCTGATCGTCGTGTAGAGCTCGGACTCGGTGCCGGCGGTGAGCGCGATGACGCCGGGGAAGATCCACAGCGCCACGGTGATCCCGAACGCGACCAGCGTGTTCTTCTCCGCGCGGGAGACCGGGCCGAGCTCCGCCCGCTCGGCCTGCACGTACTCGTGGACGCCCTCGATGCGCTTGATCTCCGGCTTGTTGAGCAGCAGCAGGACGGCGGCCAGCGCCACGAACATGAGCGCGCAGATGGGCAGCGCCATGAGCATCCACTGCAGGAAGCCGATCCGCTCCCCCGTCGCCTCCTCGATCAGGCCGCGGCCGATGAGGTTGGGCGGCGTCCCCACGGGGGTGATGAGCCCGCCGACGCTCGCGCCGTAGGCCAGCATCAGCATGAGCGCGACGCCGACCCGCAGCCGGAGCGGGTCGAAGTCGGGCTGCACCAGGCCCTTGTCCTGCAGCAGCTTGGCGATGACGGAGAGGATGCCGAGCGCCGTCGGCAGGAGCATCGCCACGGTGGCGGTGTTGGACACGAACGCCGACAGCAGCGCGGTGATCAGGCCGAAGGCGATGACCAGGCGCGACGTGGAGCCGCCCACCCAGCGCAGCGACAGGATCGCCATGGCGAACCGGCGTGCGACGCCGTGCTTGAGCATCGCGGCGGCGAGGATGAACGCGCCGATGAAGGTGAACACCGTCGTCGACCCGAAGGGCGCCACGGCGTCGTCGGCCGGGACCACCCCGAGGACGACGATCGCCGCCAGCCCGATGAGACCGCCGATCGGGATGGGCACCGGCTCGGTGATCCACAGGACGATGACCCCGAGCAGGATCGCGGCCAGCAGCTGCTGCTGGTCCTCCATGCCGAGCGGCAGCAGCGCGAAGACGACCGTCACGAGCGGGGCGAGGAACAGCCCGACCGTGCGGCGCCCCTTCTCGAAGCGCTCCTCCGCCGGGCTGAGCTGCTGCTCGCCGAGGCTGCGGTAGGTGGCCGAGCCGCGGAACGCGGCGTCGACGTCGGTGCGCTGTGCGGGACGGTCGGTCGTCGTCATGGCAGCTCCCAGCCCGGTGTGATCCACACGATAGGGAGGACGGCGCTACCCGGCGACCTCGCCGTCCGACGGCGGCACGCGCATCGCCACGAGGAACCGCGACACCATGCAGTAGCCGCCGACCAGCACGGTCAGCTCCACGACCTGCCGGTCGTCGAGGTGCTCCCGCACCGCGGCGAACACCGCGTCGGGGACGTCGACGGCGCGGGCGGAGGCGTCGGTGAAGGCGAGGACGGCGGCCTGCGCGGGCGTCCACACCGGCCCGTCGGCGGGCTCGGCGGCGGGGTCGGCGGTGGGCTCGGCGGCGCGCAGCCGGCGCAGGTGACGGTCGGTCAACCCGGCGCGGCGGCCGATCGGCTCGTGGGCGGTCCACTCGAACTCCGCCCCGGTGAGCACGGCGACCCGCAGGACGACGAGCTCGCGCAGGTCGGCGGGCAGCGTGCTGCCGCCGCGCAGGGCGCCGAGCAGCGCGTTCCAGCCCTCGGCCACCGGCGGGCTGTGCAGCAGCAGCCGGTCCAGCACGGTGAGCGTGCCGCCGCGCCGCGCGCGCAGCAGGTCGCCGGTGGGCCCCTCGCCGGACGCCTCGGGCAGCCGGGCGGTCACCGGCCGGCGAAGACGCCGGCCGGGTAGGCGCCGTTGGTCACGAGCGTGCTCGACAGCGCCTTGCCCAGGGCGATCACGCGGGCGGTGCGCTCGGGGCCGAGGTGCGCCCAGGGCGCGGTGGACAGCGCGTCGGTCTCGGTCTCGAGGTCGGCGCGCAGCTGCAGGCCGGCGTCGGTGAGCCGGTCGCCGTCGAGCAGGCCGCGGCCGGCCAGCCGCGCGGCGGCGGCGTCCCACTCCTCGTCGCTCCAGCCGCGGGTGGCCTTGGCCGAGGAGGGCAGGAAGCCGCGGCCGGTGGCGGTGTGGCTGACCAGCGCCTCCAGGCCCGACAGCTCGTGGCGGACGAGGACGGCGACGTGCCCGTCGCCGCGCCACTCGCGCAGCAGCGAGGCGGCGTGCCAGAGCCGGCTCACCGGGTCGGCGGGCCACGCGAGGTCGGCGTGGCCGGCGTAGAGCGGGCGGCCCTCGGCGGTGAGCACGGTGCAGGCCTCGACGAGCAGGTCGCCCAGCTCGCCGACCTCGGGCGCGGCCGCGGCCTCCTCGCCGCCGAGCAGCCGGGTGAGCGAGGCGCGGGCGGCGGCGAACCGGGCGGCCACGACCTGCTCGGGGGTGGCCAGCGTCCACGCCCGCGGGACGTGCCGCGCGACGATCGCCGGGGAGAAGTTGGAGAAGGTCGCCGTCACCACGCCCGGGCCGACGGCGCCCATCGGCGCGGCGCGGCCCGCGAAGTAGACCATCCGCCCCGGCCGCAGCCCGGCCGCCGTCAGGTGCTGGTCGGTCTCCGGCACGAAGTACACGTGGTTGTGCAGGGGCTCGACGGCGCGGTACGCGCGGGCGACGAGGGCGGGGTCGAGGACGGGCTGATCGGCGCTGACCATGCCGGCGACCCTAGGCCGGGGCGGCCGGGCGGCGGAACAGCAGGTAGGCGCCGTCCTCCCCCGCGGGCAGGAAGCCGGCGGCCTCGTACAGCGCCCGAGCCGGGTTGTCGCGGTGCACGCCGAGGCGGACCTCCGCCAGCCCGGCCGCGCGCGCCTGCGCGGCGACCACCTCCAGCAGCCGGCGGCCGTGCCCGCGGCGGCGGTGCGGCGGGAGCACCTGCACGGTGACGACGAGCGCGGCGTCGCCGTCGGGCGTCCACATGACGAACCCGGCCGGCGCGCCGCCGTCCTCGAGCACCGTGGTGCGCGCCAGGTTCTCCCGCCACAGCGCCCGGTTGCGGTCGAGCGCCGCCGTCCAGCCGGCCTCCTGGTCGGGCTCGACGTCGCGGACGTAGGCCCGCTCGGCGTCCTCGACCAGCGGCAGGTCGTCCTCCCGCGCCGGGCGGGTCACCCCGCGGCCGGCGGGACGAGGTACGCCCAGGCGTGGTGGGTGCGGGCCACCCGGAAGCCGACCCGCTCGTAGAGGGCGAAGGCGCCGGTGGTGTTCTCGGTGTCGACGTCGAGGGCGGCCTGCGCGTACCCGGCCTCCTGCGCGGCGGCCAGCGCCGCGGCGATGGTGGCCGAGGCGACGCCGCGGCCGCGGGCGGGCGGCAGCACGCCGATCTGGCCGAAGTGGGCGGTGCGGATGCCGGTGGCGCGGGTGTCGGCCTCGTACTCGTAGGTGAGCACGTAGCCGGCGACGGCGCCGTCGGTGAGCGCGAGCACCGACAGGTCGGGCCGGAACGCCTGCCGGCCGGTGAACCAGTTGCGCCAGGCCTGCTCGTCGCGCTCGGTGGAGCCGTGGTGCTCGGTGAAGGAGGCGTTGTGCGCCCGGCGGACCTCGTCGTCGCGGTCCCAGGTGAAGGGCACGAGGTCCACGCCGGCGGGCGGGGCGACGGCGGGCAGCCCGGTGAGCGGGCGCTCCATCGAGGCGAACAGCCGCTCCACCTCGAAGCCGGCGCGCCGCAGCATCGACTCCAGCGACGTCATCGCCGGCCAGACGGAGGTGACCAGCCGGGCGGGGAGGCCGGGCGGGCCGAACTCGGCGTGCTGCTCGGCGCCGCGGCGCAGCTGCCAGGCCAGCAGCGCCCGGCCGACGCCACGGCCGCGGACGTGGGGGTGCACGCGGCCCTCGGTCCAGATGCGGAAGGCGTCGCGGCCGCCGCGCGGGGCGATCGACGTCGCCCAGGCCACCAGCCGGCCGTCGGCGTCGACGACCGCCCGGCCGTCGCGGGGCAGCTCGACCAGCTCGCGGTCCCACCACTCGGTCAGGTCGGCGGCGTCCTCGTGTTCGCCGGTGTCGTCGACGGCCTCGGCCGCCTCGAGCAGCTCGGCCGCGGCGGGGGCGTCGTCGAGGGTGAGCGGGCGGGCGGTGAGGCCCTCGGGCAGGCCGGTCACGTCGCCGGTCACGTCGGCGGGCAGCAGGTCGGACACGGTGCCCGAGGTTAGGCGGGGTCCTCCGGTCCCGGCGACGCATTTGCGACCCGGACGAACAGGCAGAACGGGTGCCCGGCCGGATCGGCGTAGACCCGCACGATCTCCTGCGGGTCGTCGTACCCGCCGATCCGCCGGGCGCCGGCCTCCTCGGCCAGCGCGCAGGCGGCCTCGAGGTCGTCGACCAGCAGGTCGAGGTGGGTCTGCATCTGCTGGGTGCCCGGCTCCGGCGGCCAGACCGGCGGCACGTGGTCGCGCTCGAGCTGGAAGGACAGGCCGGTGCCGCCGTCCTCGGGACGCAGCGTGGCCCAGTCGTCGGTGTCGTCGCGGACCGGCCAGCCGAGCAGCCGCTGGTAGAAGCGCGCCAGCCCGCGCGGGTCGGGGGTGCCCAGGACGGCGGCGGCGAGTCGGATCGTCACGGACTGCCGCTACCCCGCCGGCGGCGTGGTGAAGACGACCGCCCAGTGCCCGTCGACCACCCGCTCGAGGTCGGGCCGGCGCACCAGCCCGGCGGCCAGCGCGGTGCGCCGCGACCCGGTGTCGTCCACGGTGGTGAAGGCCAGCACCGGCACTCCGTCCCACGCCGACGTCCGCACGCCGGAGAAGCCGACGACCCTCCCCTCGTCCGTCTCGACGGCGGAGTAGCCGAACCCGTGCCGCTCCCAGTGGTCGAGCCACTCCCGCAGGCGGTCCCGGCTGGCCGCGGCGTCGGCGTCCGGGCCGGCCGGGTCGTGCCGGTCGGTCCGCGGGTCGCCGTGGACGGCCCACACCGCGGGGAGGTCGTCGGCCCCGGGACGGCGCAGCAGCAGCGGGCCGATCGCGGTGTCCACCCGCAGGTCGTCCTGCGCGGCGGGCATCAGGCCGGCAGCCCGAACAGGCGGGCGCCGTTGTCGTGCAGCACCGCGCGCAGCCAGTCGTCGCCGAGGCCGAGCCGGGCGAGCGCGGCGAGCTGGTGGGCGTAGGGGTACGGGATCGACGGGAAGTCGCTGCCCAGCAGCACCCTGTCCCGCAGCGCGCCCAGCCGCGGCCGCAGCGCGGGGTCGAACGGCATCAGCCGCTCGGTGAAGTCGGTGGCGAACATCGTGGTGTCCAGGTGCACCCGCTCGTACCGCTCGGCGAGGTCGAGGAACTCCCGGTACTCGGGCATGCCGAGGTGGGCGATCACCAGCTGCAGGCGCGGGTGCCGCTCGAGCAGCCCGGCCATGGGCGCCGGCCCGGTGTGCTCGCCGCGCAGCGGGCCGGAGCCGCAGTGGATGACCACCGGCGTCCCGGTCTCCTCCAGCCGCGCCCACACCGGGTCGAGCAGGGCGTCGCGCGGGTCGAACGAGCCCACCTGCACGTGCACCTTGAACACCCGGACGCCGGCGTCGAGCGCCTCGGCGACGTAGTGCGGCGCCTCCGGCTCGGGGAAGAACGTGGCCGAGCGCAGCACCTGCGGGTGCGTCGCGGCGAAGCCGGCCGACCAGTCGTTGAGCCAGGCCGCCATCCCCGCCTTGTGCGGGTACGGCAGCGTCGGGAAGGCCCGGACGCCGAGCCGCGCCAAGACGGCGAGCCGCTCGTCCTCGGGCAGCGGGTACGCCACCGGCCACTCGGCGCCGTAGTGCGTCCGCGCCGCCTCGAAGTACGCCCACACCTTCGCCTGCACGCGCGGCGGCAGGAAGTGCACGTGGACGTCGACCAGGCCGGGCAGGCCGAGCTCGCGCCAGAACCGCGGGACGTCGTCGTCGTCGACCGGCGGCGGGACGCTCATGCTCCGCTGCTCATCGCAGGGTGACGACGACCTTGCCGCGCACGTGCCCGCCGGCGACCAGGTCGTGGGCCTCGGCGGTGCGCTCCAGCGGGAAGGCCTTGGCGATCGCCACCCGCAGCTGGCCGGCGTCGGCCATCCGGCCGAGCTCCTCGAGGTCGTGCCGCTCGGGCCGGACGAACACATACCGCCCGCCCATCTCGTTGACCGCCGGGTCGACGACGCTCGCGACCCGGGCGACGTCGCGCACCTGCTGCGGCGCGTCGGCGAGCGCGTCGCCGCCGTTGAGGTCGAGGACGGCGTCGACCGGCTCCGACAGCTGCGCGCTGACCGGCCCGGCCGCGTAGTCGAGCACCTCGGCGACGCCGGCGTCGCGGAGGAAGCCGTGGTTGCGCGGGCTCGCGGTGCCGATGACGTGCGCGCCGAGCGCGACGGCGATCTGCACGGCGAAGAACCCGACGCCGCCGGCCGCGCGGTGCACCAGCACCCGGTCGCCCTCGCCGACGTCGAGCGCCTCGGTGAGCGCCTGGTAGGCGGTGAGCCCGGCCAGCGGCAGCGCCCCCGCCTCGGCGAACGACAGCGACTCCGGCTTGCGCGCGAGGCAGCGCTGCGGCGCCGGGACGAGCTCGGCCGCCGTCCCCCACTGGACGTCGTCGCGGCGCAGGTAGCCGAACACCTCGTCGCCGGGCGCGAGGTCGTGGATCGCCGGCCCGACCGCCTCGACCGTCCCGGCGAGGTCCCAGCCGGGCACGATCGGGAACCGGTGCGGGAAGAACCCGGACAGGTGCCCCTCGCGGATGCCGACGTCGACCGGGTTCACGCCCGCGGCGTGCGTGCGGACGAGCACCGTGTCCGGTCCGACGGGCGGCTCGGGGAGGTCGTCGCGCAGCTCCAAGACCTCGGAGCCCCCGAAGCGGTCGTACGCGATGCCCCTCAACGACGTCCCTTCACGTAGCGGCCGAAGGCCTTCTGGATCTCGCGGCGCGAGTCGCGCTCGGCGAGGTCGTGGCGCTTGTCGTAGGACTTCTTGCCCTTGGCCAGCGCGAGCGTGGCCTTGACCTTGCCGTCCTTGAAGTACAGGTCCAGCGGCACGAGCGTCAGGCCGCCCTCGCGGGTCTTGCCGATCAGCTTGTCGATCTCCTCGCGGTGCATGAGCACCTTGCGCTTGCGCCGCGGGGCGTGGTTGGTCCAGGTCCCCTGCGTGTACTCGGGGATGTGCACGTGCTGGAGCCACACCTCGCCGTCGTCGACGGTGGCGAAGCCGTCGACCAGCGACGCCCGGCCGGCGCGGAGGCTCTTCACCTCGGTGCCGGTGAGCACCAGGCCGACCTCGAAGGTGTCGAGGATCGAGTAGTCGTGCCGCGCCTTCTTGTTCTGGGCGATGAACTTGCGCCCCTGTTCCCGCGGCATGTCCCCAGGCTACTGCCGCACCCCGGCGGCCGTGATCTCCCGGCGGAGCTGGGCGACGGTGGGCGCCTGCACCGGCAGGAACGCCGCCTCGCGCACCCGGCGGGCGGTGTCGCTGCCGGCCCGGTAGCCCTCTCCCCCGGCCACCGAGCACTCCAGCCGCACCGCCTCGGCGGCCACGTCCATGGCGGCCAGCCGCAGCCGGGCGAGGTCGCCGGGCCCCAGTCCCACCCGGTCGCCGGCCAGGTCCTCGGTGCGGCGGGCGACGTCGTCGCGCTGGTCGGAGAGGTCCTGGGCGTCGCGCCGCAGGAGCGCGCCGGGCACCAGGTGGGTGTCGACGGCGGCGAGCGCGGCGTCGGCCAGGCCGAGGGCGAGCGCGGTCTGCATGAGCAGCATCGCCGGGCGGCAGGTGCCGAGGAACGCGGCCAGGTCGTCGCTCAGCACCCGGTCCGGCCCGACCGCGACGCCGTCGAGGTGCAGGCCGCCGGTGCCGGTGCCGTTGAGGCCGAGCAGGTCGTAGGGCCCCTCGGGCGTGACGCCGGGGTCGGTGCGGCGGAAGAGCACCACGAGCCGGCCCTCGTCGGACGTGCGCGCCGGGGCGACGACGACGGCGTCGTCGAAGAGGTTCGACGCCCACGCGACCGTGCCGGTGAGCCGCCAGCCGGCGCCGTCGCGGGTGGCGGTGACCGGGATCGTGCCGGTGCCGGCGAGGTCGGCGATCGCCGGCGCGAGCGCGGTCGCGCCGGTCACCTCGGCGGTGCGCAACGCCGCGGACAGGCCGTCGTCGGGCAGCCGGGCGGCGCGCAGGTACTCCACGACCATGCGCTGCGACCAGGCCGAGAAGGCGGTGGCGAGGCTGACCGCGGCCACCTCGCGCACCAGCCGCACGGCGGCCAGCAGCCCCGTCGTCGGGTCCTCGCCGTCGTCGCCGAAGGCGCCCACCGCGCCCAGCCTGTGCAGGGCGGCGCGGACGTCGGCCCGCCCGCTGTCGACGTCGCCTGCCGGGGCCACCTCGTCGGTCGTCATGCCCCGGTCCTACCCCTGCCTCCCGCGCCGCGCGCGCGGGAGGCCGACGATGTCAGAGCCGGACGTAGAGGCGCAGCGTCACGTAGGCGGCGATGCCGGCCAGGCCGACGCCGGCCGCGGCGATGATCGGGCTGATCGTGGCGATCGCGCCCCAGTCGACCGGCGGGATGATCCCGGCCTTGATCGGGCCGGCCAGCGTCTTGTCGACGAACAGCACCTTCGCCAGCACGAGGCCGCCGACGGCGAGCAGCGCACCGATCAGGCCGGCCAGCGCCGCCTCGAGGATGAACGGCAGCTGGGTGTACCAGCGCGAGGCGCCGACCAGCCGCATGATGTTCGTTTCATTGCGCCGGTTGAACGCCGCCAGCTGGATCGTGTTGGAGATCAACAGCAACGCCGCCAGCGCCTGCACCACCGCGACGGCGATGGTGGCGTTGCGGGCGCCGTTGAGCAGGCTGAACAGGCGGTCGAGGAAGTCGCCCTCGTCGCGCACCTGGTCGACGCCGTTCTGCCCGTTCGGGAACTCCGCGGCGATGACCTCGTAGCGCTCGGGGTTCACCAGCTCCACGCGGAAGCTCTCCGGCAGCGCGTCCGGCGGGGTGTTCTCGACCAGCTCGGGCTGCTGGGAGAACTGCTGCCGGAAGCGCTCGTAGGCCTCCTCCTTCGACTCGTAGAGGAAGGTGGCGACCTCCGGCGAGTCGGTCAGCTGGGTCTCGATCGCGGTCCGCTGCTCGTCGGTGACGTCGTCGGCCAGGAAGATGGAGACCTGCACCTTGTCGTAGTAGATCTCCTTCATGTCGGAGATCATCCCGGCGATGAGCAGGCCGGTGCCCATGAGACCGAGCGAGATGGCCGTGGTCAGGATCATCGCGACCGTCATGGTCAGGTTGCGACGCAGCCCGGTGGCCACCTCGGAGAGGACGAAGTTGACGCGCATGGGTTCCCTTGCGTGAGGTGCAGGTCGGGGGTCGGGACCGTCAGCGGCCGACGCCGTAGACGCCGCGCGACTGGTCTCGGGTGATCTGACCCCCGTTGAGCTCGATCACGCGACGGCGCATCGAGTCGACGATGTGGTAGTCGTGGGTGGCCATGATCACCGTGGTGCCGGTGCGGTTGATCCGCTCCAGCAGCAGCATGATCCCCTCGCTGGTCTCCGGGTCGAGGTTGCCGGTGGGCTCGTCGGCGAGCAGCACCAGCGGCCGGTTGACGAACGCGCGGGCGATCGCGACCCGCTGCTGCTCACCACCGGAGAGCTCGTGGGGCAGGCGGGAGGCCTTGCCGTCGAGGCCGACCATCTCCAGCACCTCGGGGACGACGCGCTTGATGGTGCGGTGCGGCTTGTTGATGACCTCGAGGGCGAACGCCACGTTCTCGGCCACCGTGCGGTTGCGCAGCAGGCGGAAGTCCTGGAAGACGCAGCCCATCGTGCGGCGCAGCTTCGGCACCTGCCACTTGCTCATGCCGTTGAGGGTCTTGCCGTTGACCGTCACCGTGCCGCGGGTCGGGTCGTCCTCCTTGAGCAGCAGCCGGAGGAAGGTCGACTTGCCGGAGCCCGAGGAGCCGATCAGGAAGACGAACTCGCCCTTGTCGATCTCCGTCGACACGTCATCGAGGGCCGGCCGAGCGCTGGCCGGGTAGAGCTTGGTGACGTGTTGCAATTCGATCACGAGGGGCCACGGTACCTGCCCGGGACCGCACCATGAGCGGTTCGCGGCGAGACGCACCGGGCGCGTTGCGCGAATCTGCTGCACTACCCCGGAGGTGCGCCCGCCGAACCCCCGCCGACTGTGACGGGGTCGACGGCGTCAGGACGCCGGGACGCTCTCCTGCTGGCGGCGCCAGCGGATGCCGGCCTCGATGAACGAGTCGATGTCGCCATCGAGGACCGCCGTCGTGTTGCCGGTCTCCTGCTCGGTCCGCAGGTCCTTGACCATCTGGTACGGGTGCAGCACGTAGGAGCGCATCTGGTTGCCCCAGCTGGAGCCCTCGCCCTTGAGGGCGTCCATCTCCGCGCGCTGCTCGGCCTGGCGGACCGCGAGCAGCCGCGCCTGCAGCACCCGCAGGGCGGCGGCGCGGTTCTGGATCTGGCTCTTCTCGTTCTGGCAGGACACCACGATGCCGGTCGGCAGGTGGGTGATGCGGACGGCGGAGTCGGTGGTGTTCACGCTCTGCCCGCCGGGGCCCGAGGACCGGAAGACGTCGATGCGGATCTCGTTCTCGGGGATGTCGACGTGGTCGGTCTGCTCGACGACCGGCAGCACCTCGACGCCGGCGAACGACGTCTGCCGGCGGCCCTGGTTGTCGAACGGCGAGATGCGCACCAGCCGGTGGGTGCCCTGCTCGACCGACAGCGTGCCGTAGGCGTAGGGCTGCTTGACGGCGAAGGTGGCCGACTTGATGCCGGCCTCCTCGGCGTAGGAGGTGTCGTAGACCTCGATCGGGTAGCGGTGGCGCTCGGCCCAGCGCAGGTACATCCGCATGAGCATCTCGGCGAAGTCGGCCGCGTCGACGCCGCCGGCCTCCGAGCGGATGGTCACCAGCGCCTCGCGGGAGTCGTACTCGCCGTTGAGCAGCGTGCGGACCTCGAGCTCGTCGATCTCGGTGCGCAGGGCGGCCAGCTCGCGCTCGGCCTCGGCGGCGGTGGCCTCGTCGGACTCCTCCTGCGCCATCTCGTGCAGCACGCCGACGTCGTCGAGCCGGCGGCGCAGCTCCTCGACGCGGCGCAGGTCGCCCTGCAGGTAGGACAGCTTCGAGGTCAGCGCCTGGGCGGCCTCGACGTCGTTCCACAGGTCCGGCGCGGCGGCCTGCTGCTCGAGCTCGGAGACCTCCCGGCGGAGCTTGTCGACGTCGAGGACGGACTCGATGCTGGAGAGGGTCGTGTCGAGTTCGTCGAGGACGACGGAGAAGTCTGCGGCCACGTCGATCCAGGGTAGTGCGCCGCGGGGTCAGCCGGTCGGTTCGCCCATCCAGCCGGGCACGGCGCCGGGCGGGCGCGGGTAGGCGCGCAGCTCCGCGGCGACCGCCCCGGGCGGCAGCGGCGGTCCGGGCGGGGCGGCCTCGGCGTTGAAGATCGGCACCAGCCGGCCGCTGGCCAGGTCGAGGACCATCTCGGTCTGCAGCCAGGTGCCGCGCTCCGGCGTCCACATGGCGCGCTTGAGCTCCTCGGCCGCGCGGCGCACGGCGGCGGGCACGGGCAGCTCCTCCCCCGTGCCCGGCTCGGCGGTGAGCTGGTCGCGGCGGACGTCGCCGACGACGACGGCGCGGTAGCGCAGCCGGGCGGCGCCGGCCGGCGCGGCGGCCCGGAGGGCGGCGCCGAGGTCGCGCAGGACGGCGGTCGAGTCGCGGGCGGGCGGCGTCACCCGGCCATCCTCACCCGGCCGTCCTCACCCGGCCGTCCTCACAGCGGCCGATCCGGGTGGCCGGGGCCGGCACCGGGTACCCCTCTCCCGTGAGCGAGCCGCGGCGGAAGCTGACCCGTGAGGACTACGAGCGGGGCCTGCCCGACCACCACGACCCGACGGCGGGGCTGCTCGGCGCGGCCCCGGCGCAGTCGGCCCTGACCCTGCGGCTGGTGCTGGCGGCGTTCGGCCTGGTCGTGTGCGTGGTGTTCGGGGTCCTGTGGCTGCGCACCGACCTGCCCGCGTGGCCGGCGGTGCTGCTGTTCGTCCTCGGCGCGGTGGCGCTGGTGGACCTGGTCGTCGTCGCCCGGCGGAAGCTGCGCGGCGAACCCGGCTGACCCGCCCGTCAGGGCTCGCGGGTCTCGGCCACCACCCAGCGCAGGTAGTCCTCGTTGCCGCCGGACACCGGCAGCGCGAGGACGCACGGGACGTCGTAGGGGTGCAGCTCCGCGGTGCGCGCGACCAGCTCGGGGACGAGGGCCGCGCGGGTGTGCAGCGCGACGCGCGCCTCCGGCTCGTCGTGCACCGCGCCCTCCCAGCGGTAGACCGAGCGGATCGCGGCGAACTGGTGGCCGCAGGCGGCCAGCCGCTCCTCGACCACGGTGCGCGTGTAACCGGCCAGCCAGCCGGCGTCCGGCCCGGTGACCACCACCTCGACGACGTCCACCCGCCCATCCTGGGTGCGTGCCACGGGCCGCGCCGGGTAGGGGCCGCCCATGAGCGACGACCTGACGATCGAGATCGACAGCGAGACCTACGTGGTCCGGCAGGGCGGCGAGGGGCTGCAGATCGGCCGCCGCAACGGCGACGACGTGGCCTGGCTCGACGACGTCGACCCCGCGCTGCTGCCCGAGGACGCCCGCGCCGCGCTGGCCGAGGGGGACACCGGCAACGAGGCGCTGCGCACCGCGATCGGCGGGATCGTGCAGGCCGAGGTCGAGCGCGGCGGCTGACCCGCGCCGAGGACGGCCGCCGCAGCGGCAGCGGCGGCCGTCCCCCTCCTCAGCGGTACACGTAGGGAGCCAGCGCCGGCTCCTCCGGGACGTCGGGCGCGTTGCCGTCCGAGTCCGTGGCGTAGGCGAGGAACCCGGCGTAGGTGGGCCCGAAGGTGAGCGGGTCGACGCCGGGCTGGAACGGCTGCAGGCAGGTGCCGAGCGGGATGCGCGAGCGCACCGCGGGCCCGTCGTGGGTGAGCGCGTCGAGGGCGATCGCGTAGCCGACCGGGTCGTGGCTGCCGATGGCGAAGTGGTCGGCCGCGTTGGCCGGGCAGACCTCCTGCGTGGCGATGTTGCTGATCGCGCCCTCTCCGGTGCGCAGCGCGGAGCTCGCGATGCCCGGGGTGTTGGGGACGACGACCTCGTCGAGCGCCGTGTAGGCCACCGTGTAGTCGACGCCGGCGAAGGTCTCCGCGCCGCTGTTGAGCGCGGCGAGGAACGCCGAGCCCGCGGCCTGCTGGTGGAAGGCCGGGTTGCAGTCGCCGCAGGTCACCTCCGACAGCGCGGTGCCGTGGTTGGACGGCGAGAGGCCGACGAGGTCGTCGACGAGCGCGCGGGTGTCGGGCCAGAACCGCAGCGCCCAGCGCGGCACCATCCCGCCCTGGCTCCAGCCGACGACGTCGACGTCGCGGCGTGACTGCTGCGCCATCGTGCGGATCGCGTGCACGACGTGCTCGCCGGCCACCTGGATGTCGCCGGTGGCGTCGAAGGGCAGCGTCACGGTGCACCACCGCAGGCCGCGCTGGTCGAAGGCGCGGGCGTAGTTCCAGTCGAAGCCCACGTGCGGGTCCATCGTGGTGCCGGGCACCAGCAGGACCGGGTCCTGCGCGACGCCGCGCAGCGGGCCGTTGCAGTCGAGGCTCGCGTCGAGGGCGTCGCGCGGCACCGACAGCCGCGGCCCGGGCCGGTCGAGCGGCGCGAACGCGCCGGTGTCGGCGGTCGCGGGCGCCGGGGCGGCGCCGGCGGTGCCGCTCCCGAGCAGGACGGCGGCGGTGGCGCCGGTGAGGGCCGCGGTCACGGCGGCCAGCAGTCGGGACCTCGTCATCGCGGGTCGCGTCTCCTCGCGGTCGGGCGCCCGCGTCGTCGCGGGCGCTCGTGCAACACAACGACCGAGTGTGCCTGGGGATGTGCTCCGCGCCACCCGGGCTAGGTTCGCCGGCGTGACCGCCCCGGTGGAGGACGCGACCCTGCGCGGCGAGGACTGGTGGGGCGAGGACCTCTCCGGCCGGTCGTTCGTGCGCTGCACGCTGCTGAACGTCGACCTGTCGGAGACGACGTCGGTGGGCGCCACGTTCGAGGACTGCGCGTTCACCGACTGCCGGCTGTCGGCCGGGCGGCACGAGGCCTCGGCGTTCCGCGGCTGCCGGTTCACCGCGTGCTCGTTCACCACCGCCGAGTTCACCGACTGCGCGGTGCTCGGCAGCGTCTTCTCGTCCTGCTCGCTGCGCCCGCTGCGGGTGAGCGGCGGCGACTGGTCGTTCGTGTCGCTGGTCGACGCCGACCTGCGGGGCACTCAGTTCGCGGGCGTGCGGCTGCGCGAGGCCGACCTCCGTGGCGCCGACCTCAACGGCGCCGCGGTGACGGACTGCGACCTGTCGGCCGCCGCCCTCGACGGCAGCCGCTGGTCGGGTGCCGACCTGCGCGGCAGCGACCTGGCTGCCTTCGACCCGCGGGAGGTGCCCCTCGACGGCGCCCGGATCCGCGCCGAGCAGGCGGTGGTGCTGGCGCAGGCGCTCGGCCTGACGATCGGCTGAGCGCCTGCGCCGCGCCCGCTAGGGCAGCTCGACGTACTCAGCCAGGAACGCCCGGGCGGAGGCCGTGTCGAGGCGGTAGGTGCGGTCGGTGGCCCGGCACATCGCGTCACCGGTGACGGTCAGGCTGACCAGCAGGTGACTGGTCACGCCGCCGAGGAAGTGCGGGCCGCCGGAGTCGCCGTAGCAGGTGCCGCCGTCGCCGGTGGAGGGTTGCATCGACAGGGTGAACCAGGTCTTCTGCAGCGACAGCCCCGTCTGCAGGGCGAAGCGGCGGATGCCCTCGGGGTCGAGCAGCCCGTGCGGGCCACCGGTCTTGTCCTCCCGGACGGCGCCGTAGCCGACCGCGGTGAAGGTCTGGCTGCGGAGGGCCCGCTGACCGAGCTCGTCGAGCAGCCCGGCCTCGGGCAGCTGCGCCGGGGTGATCCCGGCCGGGGCGGACGCCAGCAGCACGACGGCGATGTCGTGGGCGTCGGCACCGCCGCCGGGTGCGCCGAACTCCGGGTGGCTGTGCGCCGTGCCGGCGATCGCGCCGGTGGCGTCAGGCGTGTCCTCGTCGTAGTCGGAGGCGAAGGTGACCCAGATCGGTGCACCCCCGGCCTCGGCCTCGACCGTGCAGTGGGCGGCGGTGAGGAAGACCGTCGGCGCGATCAGGGTGCCGGAACAGATGGCCTCCGGGCCGGGACTGCCCGGGTCGACGTCGACGAGCAGCGCGCCGACCTCGGGATGCCGGTGGCCGTCGGGCTGGCCGAAGGTGATCGCGCCCGCCGGGCTCGCCGTCGCCGTGACGACGGCCGCGGCCAGCGCGGTGGTCAGGAACAGTCGCCGGTGCCTCATGGGGTCCCCCGCTCTCTCGATGGTGGAGCGGAACGGTAGGAACCCGCCGGCCCTCCGGCCAGGGACCTCCGACCCTCGCCGGCGGACGTGCGCGGAGGCCTCCCCTGACCATCCGCGCGCCGCTAGCGTGCCGCGCGCTCCCGTCCCGGATGGAGGACCCGTGACCCGACCGACGGTCGCCTCGCGCCTGCGCGGGCGCGCCGCCCTCGACCCCCGCGACCGCGCCGACGCCAAGCGGGGCGGACCCGACGCCGACCTCACCACCTTCGCGCACGCCCGCGGGCTCGAGCCGCTGGGCAGCCTCAACCCGAGCGGGTACGCCGCGGCGCTGCCGATGGAGCCGGAGCTGCAGTCGAACGTGCTGCGCGGGACGGTCGGCGGCCGCGACGTCGTCCTCTGGCACTGGCGCTTCCCGTGGCCGCTGGACGGCGACGGCCCGGTGGGCCCCTGGACGTTCTACGGCGTGGTGTCGAGGTACCGGTCGAGCGTCTCCTCCTGGTTCACCGGGGACGACGAGGAGCAGTACGTCGGCGTGCCGTGCACCGGCGTGGCCACGCTGACACCGGAGGCCGGACTGCTGCCGGCGTTCACCGTGCGCTGCGGCGCGGGCACCCGGACGGCGTCGCGGCGGGCGGTGCCGCTGGGCTCGACCGGCGCGGTGCTCGACGCGGAGCGGCCGCTGCCGGACGGCGTCGTCGACGCGCTGGCCCGCGGCCCGCTCGCCGCGGTGGTGCGCGCCGGCGCGCGCAACGCCTTCTTCGAGGTGGCGTACCGCTTCGGCACCGTGGTGCTGCGGCGCAACGGCTACGTCACCGGCGAGCACGACCTCGACGGGCTGCTGCGGATGGCCGTCGACGCCGGCGACGCCCTGGCCGCCGCCTGCCGCCCGCTGGCCCGGCCGCAGCCGGCCGAGCAGCCGCTGCCGCCTCCCGGCGCACAACCCCTGCCGCCCGAGCTCGTGCCTCCGGCGGCCCAGGCCGGCGCCCTCGCCGCGCTCGCCGCGCACTTCCGGCTGACGCCGGAGGACCCGCGCGCCTACACCGCCGCCTTCCCGGCCAACCCGGTGCCGGGCACCGCGTTCGCCGTCCTGCGCGGCGCGCTGCCCGGCCTGCCGCCCACCACCCGGCTGGCGCTGCACACCGAGGCGCCGGTGCCGCGGCTCAACACCGGCCGGACGGCGCTGGTGCTCCCCGCCGGCGGCGCCGCGCCGACCCCGCCCGGCGGCGTCCGGCTCGACGTGCCGGGCGCCCGGCTGCGGCTGGCGGTGCACGGCGGACTGTGGACCTGCTCGGTCCTGCGCTGGCGACCGCTGGACCTCGGCGACGTCGACCTGCTGCTCGCCTGCGGCGCCGAGCAGGCCCGCGCGACCGGCGCGCTGCCCGCCTGACCAGGGACCTCCGACCCTCCGGGAGCACCCGCGGCCGCCCTAGCGTGGCGGCACAGGCGCACCCCCGGGAGTCGTCATGACCGCACCCGTCGACCATCCGCCCACCGAGCAGCCGGCCGAGCAGGCTCCGCCGCCCAGCCCTGCGGAAAAGCCCGGCATCGAGGACCGCAGCTGGCTGCTGTTCGCCGCCGTCGTCCTCTTCATCGCGCTCGCCTTCATCGGCATGGTCGTGCTGACCGCCCTCGGCGGCGGCACCACCTACGTGCGCTGAGCCGCCTCCGGCGAGCCGGGTCCCGACGGCACCCACGGGCCGCCGGGCGGCCCTACCCTGCCGCGCGTGAGCGACCGCACCCCGCCCGGCGACCCCTCCGGCCGGCCGCTGCCGCCGCGTCTCGACCCGCGCGCGGGCCGGTCCGCCCGGCACGCGGCGCCGGCCTCCCCGGCGCAGCCGCGGGCCCGCTCGCACCGCGGGGTCGTCGTCGCCCGGGTGGTGGCCGCGCTGCTGTCGGGAGTGCTGCTCGCCGGCAGCGGGTGGGGCTGGTACCTCGGCCAGGTGGCCGAGGCCGGGGTCAACCGCACCGACGCCATCCCCGACGACGGCAACGCCGACTCCGGGGACGCGCCGGAGGCGATGAACCTGCTGCTGGTGGGCAACGACAGCCGCGCGGACCTCACGCCCGAGCAGCTCGCCGAGCTCAGCGCCGGCGTGGACTCCGGCGTCAACACCGACACGATGATCCTGGTGCACCTGCCGGCCGACGGGTCGAGCGCGTCGTTCGTCTCCTTCCCCCGCGACTCCTACGTCGAGATCCCCGGCTACGGCATGGACAAGCTCAACGCGGCCTACGCCTACGGGTACTCGGGGGTCGACGAGTCGGCACCGCTGACCGAGCGGCAGGCCGGCGGCGCGCAGCTGCTCATCCAGACGATCAACGAGCTCAGCGGCCTGCGCATCGACCACTACGCCGAGGTGGACCTGCTCGGCTTCTTCGAGCTGACCAGCGTGATCGGCGGCGTCGAGGTGAACCTCTGCTACGCCGTCGACGACTCGCAGTACTCCGGCGCGGTGTTCCCGGCCGGCGAGCAGACGATCTCCGGCGTCGACGCGCTGCGGTTCGTCCGGCAGCGGCACGGGGTGCGGCCGGACGGCACCGACGCGCTCCCCCGCGGCGACCTCGACCGGATCGTGCGCCAGCAGGTGTTCCTCAGCGGGGTGCTGCGCAAGCTCCTGTCGCAGGACGTGCTGCTCGACCTCGGCACGCAGCGCCGGCTGGTGCAGGCGGCGTCGGAGTCGCTGACCGTCGACCAGGACCTCGACCTGCTCGACCTCGCCGCGCAGATGCAGGGGGTGACGGCGGGCAGCATCGACTTCCAGACCGTGCCGATCGAGAACCCGGACGCCCGGGACGAGAACGGCAGCTCGATCGTGGAGCTCGCCGACGACGCGACGCTGCGCGCGTTCTTCGCGAACCTGTCAGCCGAGCCGGAGGCGCCCGCGTCCGACGCCCCGGCGCCGGACCCGGTGGACCCGTCGGAGGTGCTGGTGGCGGTCTACAACGGCTCGGGCATCGGCGGGGTGGCCGCGTCGGCCACCGCGGCGCTCGAGGCGGCCGGCTTCCCCGTCGTCTCCACCGGCAACGCCGACTCCAGCGACTACGACCGCACGGTGATCCGGCACGCCGCCGGCGACGAGGCGCTCGCCGCCACCCTCGCCGCGCAGGTGCCGGGGGCGGTGACGGAGGTGGCCGACGACGCGACCGCGGGCACCGTGCAGCTCATCCTGGGCGCGGACTTCACCGCGATCGGGCAGCCCACGGAGCCGACGACGCCCGCGCCCGCGGAGGACGCCGACCCCGCCCGCACCGCCGACGACACGAGCTGCATCAACTGACCGCGGTCAGTCGAGCTGCCAGCCGACGAGGGCCTCGGCGAAGGGCGTGAAGAACCAGGCCGCCGCGGCCAGGCACCCCAGGACGACGACGGCGTGGGCACCTGCGACGGTCCACGCCCGGCGCGTACTCGCCCACACCGACGCGAAGCCCGAGGCGAAGGCCACGCACAGGAGCGTGGCCGGCGCGAACGCCATCGACAGGACCCCGAACAGGTGCAGCCAGCCGCCGACGTACGGGACCGTGGCCGGCCACAGGTCCTTGGGGTCGTGGTACCCGATGGCGACGTCGGCCAGGGGGAACCGGTGGAGGCCGTTGACGAAGTAGGGCAGCACGACGAGTACCGCGTAGACGACCACCCCGGCCAGGGCGACGACGCCCAGCCACACCGCTCCTCGCACCGTGGTCACGGCTCAGCCTCCCGTTCCGGACCGGCTCCCGGCAATGGCGAGCGGTGCCCGGCCTCACGGCCGGGACACCGCCGTGCTGGGCACTACGCGGTGAGGATCGCGCACGCCTCCGCCAGGTCGTCGGGCCGCAGGGCGCCGGGGACGTGCACCCATTCGCCCGTGGTCAGGTTGATCTTGAAGACGCCGTTGAAGTCGAACGGCACCTGACCGATGACCGACAGGATCAGGTCACCGTCGGACGTCCGCCGCTCCAGGTCCGCACCGACGTTGCGGAAGCGGATGGTGTTGTCCCCGGCCGTGGCGGTGATGCTCAGGTTGACCGTCGTCAGGACCGTCGGGCCGGTGCCGTCCCTGCCGAAGGTCCGGAAGGTGACGTGACCGACGACGGTGGTCGTGACGTCGACGCCGCACTCCTCGCTCAGGAACTCGTCGGCGAAGGTCTCGTCGACCTGGACCCGCTCGATCGTGGGGGGCGCCGCCAGGGCCGGCGCCGCGAGACCGAGCAGGACAGCACTGGCGCCGACGGTGACGGCGGCCAGGCGTGCGGCGGAGTGGGACATGACGACCTCCCGTGACCCCGGGGCCGGCGGGTCCGGCCCGCAGGGACCGGACTGTGGCCCTCCGGCACGGTTCCGGACGGGAACCCCCGCGTTCCGGACCTGTCGAGCGGCGCGCCGTCGCCCGCCTCAGCGGTCGACGTAGCGGTCGGTCTCGACGACGAACTGCCCGGTCGCGGTGTTGGCGTCGATCCACTCCGGCAGCAGCGGGATCCGCACGGTCACCGTGGCGCAGACGGAGAACTCCTCCCCCGGCGCCAGCGTCGGCGTCCACCCGCCCGCCGAGCGGCAGTCGCCGCCGGCCGGCACGAAGGACAGCCGCACGTCGGTGGCCTCGACCGACTGGTCGGCCACCGCCAGCTGCGCCGCCCGCTCCGCCCGGGCCAGCCCTGAGCCGAGATCCGGCGCGGTGGCCAGCGCCCGGCCGGCCTCCCGCGCGGCCGCCGTCGCGGCGAACACCCCGCGCTGCACCGCCGAGAACCCGGCCACCACGTAGACCAGCGGCACGAACACCACCAGCGCGACGAAGACGAACTCCACCAGCGCCGACCCGCGCTCGCCCTCGACCTGCCCGAGCCGGGCGCGCAGCCACCTCACGGCGCCTCCTCCACCGCCCGGCCGGTGACGTCCAGCGGCAGCAGGTTCCCCAGCCCGGCCAGCAGCGTCGGCACCGCGCCGCGGCAGCGCACGGTCACCAGCACCAGTCCGGTGGCGTCGACCTCCTCCGCCGCGGTGCACACCAGCCCCTCGGCGGTGCCGGCCGACGTCGCCCGGGCCACCGCCTCCAGCGTCCGGCCGGTGGCGGCCGACGCCGGCACGTCGGCGTTCGCCCCGTACCGGGCGCCGTCCTGCGCGCTGGCGGTCACCACGTTGCGCACGTGCACGTAGACGGCCACCTGCAGCACCGCGAGCAGCAGCACGACGACCAGCACCGACACCAGCACGAAGTCGACGACGGCGCTCCCGCGCTCGGGGTCGTCCCGCTCAGCCACCGGCCGTGACGGAGGCGAGCGCGTTCTGCACCACCGCCACGATCGCCTCGCGGAACGGCACGAGGATGGCCAGCACGAGCGCCGCCGTCATCACCGTGATCATCACCCAGCCGGGGACGTCGCCCCGCTCGGGATCACCGCCGCCGCGCAGCCGTGCGGCCAGGGCCGCCGTGAGCGCGAGAAGCCAGGCCAGGGCCCGCATCCGTCGTCCTCCTCCGTTGATACCGGCGCTCAGCGCGCCAGCGAGACGATGCTGATCAGCCCCGGGAACAGGGCGAACAGGACGGTGACCGGCAGCACCAGGAAGACGACCGGCACCATCATGGCGATCTCCTTGCGACCGCCGGCCTCCAGCAGCCGGCGCTTGCCGGCCTCCCGGACGTCGGCGGCCTGGGCGCGCAGCACCTCCGCGAGCGGGGTGCCGCGCTCGATGGCCACGAGCAGGCCGTCGACGAAGCGGGCGAGCGCGTCGACCGACGTCCGGTCGGCCACCTCCTGCAGCGCCTGCACCAGCGGGACGCCGGCGCGCGCCCGGCCGAGCGCCCCGCCGAGCTCGCGGGCCAGCTCGCCGCCCGACAGCCGGGTGACCCGGGCGATGGCCGCCGTCGGGCTCTCCCCCGCCGTCACCGCCAGCGCGAGCAGCTCGGCGACGACGGGGAACTCCGCGAGCAGCAGCTCCTCGCGTCGGCGGACCTGCTGGGTAAGCCACCAGTCGCGGCCGAGCACCCCGCCGAGCAGGCCGGCCAGGCCAAGGAGCGCGACCGACAGCAGGTTGACGCTCCCGGCCACCAGCGCGCCGGTCCCCGCGAGCAGGGCCGCGCCGAGCAGGCCGATCCCGCCCCACACCACCTGCTCGACGCGCAGGTCCTCCACGGTCTGCTCGGCGCCCAGCGCGTCCAGACGACGGCGCACCGCGGACCGGCCGCCGAGCACGCGGTCGACGAACCGGGCGCCGTCGGCCACCAGCGGGCCGAACACCCGGCGGACGGCGACGAGCAGCCCCGGCTCGGTCGCCGTCCCGAGCAGCCGCGACGGCGGCGGGGCGTCGTGCACGTAGGGCGCGAGCCGGTCGACCAGCCGCACCGCGCGGAACGGCGGCGCGAAGGTGACGGCCAGCAGCAGGCCGACGGCGGCCGCGAGCCCGAGCAGCATCCCGGTCAGCGACGCGCTCACTGGAGCACCCGCACGTCCTGCGGCAGCCGCCCGATCCGCAGCATCAGCCGGTAGGCGACCAGGCAGACCGCCCCGCCGCCGACGAGCAGCGCCGTCCCCGCCGGACTGTCGTAGGCGGCCAGCGTCGTCGACTGGGTGGCGAGCAGCAGCAGGACCACCCACGGCGCCCCGACCGCCAGCCGCGCGGCCTGCACCACCCAGCCCTGCCGGGTCTCGAGCTCCGCGCGGGCGCGCGCGTCCTCGCGCAGGAAGGTCGCCAGCGTCCGCAGCACCCGGCCGAGGTCGGAGCCGCCCACCTCGCGGGCCACCCGCAGCGTCTCGACGATGCGGTCGCCCACCGGGTCGGCGAGGTCGGCCTTGAGCCGGTCGAGGCCGTCGCCGAACCGGCCGCTGGAGCGGTGGTCGGCGGCGAACCGCGCGAACGGCGGGCGCAGCACCTCGGGCCCGCGGACGGCGAGCGCCGACAGCGCCTCCGGCAGCGAGAGCCCGGCGCGCACGGCGGACGCCAGGTTGTCGACCACCTCCGGCCACACCTCGCGCAGGTCGGCGCGGCGGCGGGCAGCCAGCCGGCGCACCTGCACGTGCGGGAGCGCGGCCGCGAACACCCCGAAGGCGACGCTGACGCTGACCGTCCCGGTGGTCAGCAGCACGACGACGGTGGCCAGGCCCCCGAGCAGGACCTGCAGCGCGACCAGCTGCGCCGGGTTGATCCCGGTCAGCCCGGCCTCGGCGAGCAGGCGGGCCCGCCGTCCGGGCGGGCGCGGCGTGGCCGGCCGCCCCGGTGCCCGCGGCCCGCTGCGCCAGACGAGCAGCAGCCCGACGCCGAGCAGCAGGCCCAGGAGCGCGCCGGTCACCGGCGGGCCTCCAGCAGCGCGGGCAGGTCGAACCCGGCGGCGGCGAAGCGCTCCGCGTGCGGCGGGAAGCCCTCGGCGCGCACCAGCCGGCCCTCCCGGGTGGTGAAGACGTCGGCCAGCTCGACGACGCCGTCCTCGGCCCGCCCCGGCACCGCGACGACCTCGCGCACCCGCCGCTGACCCGACGCCTCGGTGGCCACGTGCACCACCAGGTCGACGCTGGCGGCCACCGTGGGGACGACGAACGCGTGGCCGATGTTGTCGCCGGCCAGCAGGGGCAGCGTGCACATCTTCACCACCGCCTCGCGGGCGCTGTTGGCGTGCAGCGTGCACATGCCGGGCAGCCCCGAGTTGAGCGCGATGAGCAGGTCGAGGCACTCCTCCTGCCGCACCTCGCCGACGACGATCCGCGAGGGCCGCATCCGCAGCGCCTCCTTGACCAGCCGGCGCAGCGGGATCTCCCCGGCGCCCTCGAGGTTGGGCTGGCGCGTCTGCATGGCGACGACGTCGGGCAGCGGTACCCGGAGCTCGAACACCTCCTCGCAGGTGATCACCCGCTCGCGGGCCGGGATCGCGGCGACCAGGCAGTTGAGCAGCGTCGTCTTGCCTGCCTGGGTGCCGCCCGAGACCAGCACGTTGAGGCCCGAGGCGACGGCGGCCTCGAGGAACCGGGCGGCCTGCGCGGTGAGCGTGCCGGTGGCCACCAGCTCGTCGAGCGAGTGCGCCTGCAGCACGAACTTGCGGATGTTGACCGCCATGTGGTGCCGCGTGATGTCGGGGATGACGACGTGCAGCCGCGAGCCGTCGGGGAGCATCGCGTCGACAAAGGGCTGGCTCATGTCGATGCGCCGGCCCGAGGTGCGCAGCATCCGCTCGACCAGGTCGGCCAGCTCGCCGGCGCCCAGGATCGTCGTCGTCAGCTCCGACCGGCCGCGGCGGGCGACGAACACCCGGCCCGGCTCGTTGACCCAGATCTCCTCGACCTCGGGGTCGTCGAGCCAGCGCTGCAGCGGCCCGTAGCCGGCCACCCGGTCCAGCACGTCGCGCACCACCGAGTCGGCGTCGCCGATCGGCGGCAGCGCCGAGGTCAGCGACCGCTCGGAGTAGTCGGCCACCACGTCGCGCACCAGCACCCGCACCGGCCCGGGGTCGGTGAACGGGTCGAGGCCGCGGCGGCGGATCAGCTCGCGCACCTCGCCGTCGACGACGTCGAGCGCGCTCGTCGCAGTCGGCACGCACACCCCCGTTCCCGGTCCGCCCCCGTGCGGACGCCGGGACCATAGGGAGACGCCGCCGTTCCGCGGCAGGTCGCTCAGCCGATCTGTGGACAGTGCGTGACACCCGCAGGCGCAGACCGCCACCCACCCGGGTGACCGAGGTGCGGGGACACCGTCCGGAGGAGCACGCTCTCGCACGCGCCTGCTGGGGGAAGAGCGCTCTGACGAGCGCGGACGCCCGTATCGGGTGGTGCGGCAGCCTCTGGTCACGAGCCCGTCTCGATGGCACCATCGACTGGCCGCACCCCGCAACACCTGTTGCGGGCAAGGCCAGTTGCATCCCGACACACGGTCGGTCGACCGGGAGGAACCACGCATGTCCGGACCACGGGGGACGGCCGACGCCGTCGAGGCGGCCGACGCGGAGACGCGCGTCCAGGCCTACTGGGAGCGCGTCGTCGGCTCGGGCCGGCCACTCCACTTCCTCGTCACCCACCCGCGCGAGCTCCTCGCCGCCGCCCGCGACACCCGCCGGCTCCCCCGCGTCGACGCCGTCCTCACCGGGGCGCCGGCCGGCGCGCTGATGCGGAAGGAGCTCGAGCGGCGCACCAAGCTCGGGCTGCCGCTCGGCACCACCGGCGTCTGCCACCTCGAGGTGCCCGCCGTCTCCGCCGACTACAGCCTCGGCCGGTCCAAGCAGACGCTGCGCCGCAAGGCCCGCGCCGCCACGAAGCTCGGCGTCACCTGGCGCGTGGTCACCGACACCGCCGAGCAGGCCGAGCTCACCCGCCGGCTCGACGCCCACCTGCCGCAGAAGAAGGACAGCCGCTACCGCCAGGTCGGCTCCGACCACAGCTACATGGTCGGGTCGGGCCTGTGGGCGGTCGCCGAGGACGCCGACGGCGTCCCGCTGGTCGTCGCGGTCACCCCGTACGACGGCGAGTGGGCGATCCTGCGGCTGTTCATCGCCCTCGGCGACGAGCAGAAGCACAGCGACGCGCGCTACCTGCTCACCCAGGGCGTGGTGGAGACGCTGTCCGCGCGCGGCGTGCGACACCTGTTCGACAACCGTGCGCCTCACGAGCTCACCAACGGCCTGCGCCACTTCCAACGGATGCTCGGCTTCGGCCTGGTCCGCGTCCGTCCGGTCGCCGCGGCGCCGGCGCCGGTGCGGGAGCTCCCGGTCCCCGGGGCCCGCACCGACGCCGACCTCGAGCGCGTCGGCTGAGCCGGTGCGCCCGGCCGGTCAGGCCGGGCGTACCGCCTGTCCCACCCGCGAGCGCGGCGCCGGCACCTGCGGCCGGCGCACCGCCGCCTGCTCCAGCAGCAGCGCCTCGGCGTCGGTGCGCTCCAGCGGCTTCGCGAACAGGTAGCCCTGCGCGGTGTCGCAGCAGCCCTCGGCCAGCAGCCGGGCCTGGTGCTCGTGCTCCACTCCCTCGGCCAGCACCTCCAGGCCCAGCGTGCGGCCCAGGTCGATGGTGCCGCGCACGATCGCCGGCAGCGGCTCGCCCTCGGCGATGCCGCTGACGAACGAGCGGTCGATCTTGAGCACGTCCACGGTGAACTGCCGCAGGTGCGCCAGCGACGAGTAGCCGGTGCCGAAGTCGTCCAGCGCCAGCCGCACGCCCAGCGCGCGCAGCGCCGCCAGGCACGCCGCCGCCCGCTCCGGGTCCCCGACCAGGGCCGTCTCGGTCACCTCGAGCACCAGGCACCGCGCGGGCAGGCCGCTCTCGGCCAGCGCCGCGGCGATCGAGGCGACCAGGTCCGGCGAGCCCAGCTGGGTGGCCGACACGTTGACCGCCATCGACAGCTCGCCCGCGCCGGCGTGGTCGCGCAGCCACGCGGCCGCCGTCGCGCACGCCTCCCGCAGCACCCAGGAGCCGATCGCGTCCATCAGCCCGGCGGCCTCGGCCACCGGCACGAACCGGTCGGGGCCGACCGGCCCCAGCCGCGGGCTGTCCCAGCGCAGCAGGGCCTCGAAGCCGGTCACCCGGCGGTCGCCCAGGCCGACGACGGGCTGGTACACCAGCCGGAACTCGCCGCCGTCCAGGGCGCCGCGCAGCTCCTGCTCCAGCTCCCGCGCCTCGCGGGCCTGCGCCCGCATGCACGGCGTGAAGGTCTTCATCCGGTCGCGGCCGTCGAGCTTGGCCGCGTACAGCGCGAGGTCGGCGTCGCCGATGAGCGACTCGGCGCCCACGTCACCGCGGCCCACGGCCACGCCGACGCTGGCGGTCACCGTCACGGGCGCGCCGGCGAGGGTCATCGGGGCGGCGAGGACCTCGCGCACCCGGGCCGCCGTCGCCACGGCCTCGTCGTCGCCGGTCTGCTCCACGAGCACGGCGAACTCGTCGCCGCCGATGCGGGCCACGGTGTCGTCGGCGCGCACCGCGGCGCGCAGCCGGGCCGCCACCTCGCGCAGCAGCGCGTCGCCGGCGGCGTGGCCGAGGCCGTCGTTGACCGCCTTGAAGCCGTCGACGTCGACAGAGACGACCGCGGCCGAGCCCCCGCCGCGCACCGTGCGCCGCAGCGCCTGGCCGACGCGGTCGGCGAACAGCGTGCGGTTGGCCAGGCCGGTGAGCCCGTCGTGCAGCACGGAGTGGGCCAGCGCGTCCTCGGCGCGACGGCGGCCGGTCACGTCGGTGACGTGCACGACGACGCCGCCGACGTCGGGGTCGCCGGAGAGGTCGGTGAGCCGGACGCTGATCCAGCGCTCCTCGCCGCGGTGGCGCACGGGGATCTCCGCGTCGACCACGGCGCCCTCGGCGACCAGGGCCTGCGCGAACAGGTCCGCGGCGAGCTGCGGGTCGACGCCGGCCAGCGCGACGGCGTCGCCGCTGGTGACCAGCCGGGTGGCGGGCGTGCCGAGCAGCGCGGAGAGCGGGGCCGCGTCGTTGAGCAGCCGCCCGTCACGGGCCACCACGAGGACGGCGTCGGAGGAGTGCGCCGTCAGCTTGGCGGCGTGGCGCTCGCGGGAGCGCAGCAGCGCCCGGGCCGCCGCCTCACCTCGCAGCAGCAGGGCGGCTCGCACGAAGACCAGCGAGGTCAGCACCAGCATGCTGGCGAACACGGTGCCCGACGCGTCCACGCCGCCGGTGAGGTCGAGGAACAGCTCCATGCTGGGCGGGACCATCAGCGCGCTCAGGCAGACGACCAGCCGGGCGAGGCCGGAGCGGGACTCCTCCGCGGCGCCGGAGGGCCCGGGCGCGGTCTGCAGGGGCCACGCCGCGACGGCGAGCAGGGCGCTGCCGAGCAGCCAGCCGGAGTCCAGCCACCCGCCGAAGCCCTCGGCGTCGGAGTCGAGCAGGTAGGCGAGGTCGCTGGCCAGCCAGCAGGCGCAGGCCGCGGCCACCGCCAGCGGCGTCCGGTCCCCCTGGCGGCGGGTGGCGAGCAGGCGGACGACGAGGCCGATCAGGGCGGCGTCCATGGCGGGGTAGAGCGCCAAGGTGAGCCGGGTGAGCACCGTCAGCGACTCGTCCCCGACCGTGGCCGCGACCGACAGCTCCCACACGACCACCAGCACGGCCACGAACACGACGAGCGCGTCGATCCAGCCGGCCACCCGCTGGTCGCGGTCGGAGGTGCTGCGCCGGGCGAGGAGCGACAGCCCGGTGGCGAGGGCGACGTAGCTGCCGAGGTAGACCACGTCGGCCGGGCCGGCGTCCGACCCCGACCCGGTCAGCGACACCTGCAGCTGCCAGACGACGTCCGCGACGGCCGACAGCGCGACCCCGACGGCGATGCACACGGCCGCCGGCCGGGAGCCGCCCCGCCGGACCCCCGCCCAGGCCGCGACCACGGTCGCCCCGATGACCGCGAAGTAGATCGCGGTGGCCAGACCGGTGCCGTGGTGGGCGGCCTGCACCCAGAGGAGGAGGGCAGTCACGACGGCGGCGGCGCCGACGGCCCCGCGGCGCAGGAGCGCCGGAGGGACCGTCGGGCCGGGACGGACGCTGATCGTGCTCACGGGGGCTGCATCGGCCCGGAACGGAACTGTCTGGAACGGATGTCCCCCGCCTTCCCCCGAGGGGGTGAGCCGGGGTCAGCCGCCCTGCCGCAGCACCGCCTGCACCAGGTGCGGGCCGGGCTCGCGCAGCGCCATGCGCAGCTGGCCGGCCAGCTCGTCGGTCGTCTCCGCGCGGGTGGCGGGCACGCCCATGCCGGTGGCCAGCGCGACGAAGTCCAGCGCCGGGCCGCCGAGGTCGAGCAGCTGCCCGGCCCGCTCCCCGCCGCCGGTGGCGCCCACCCGCGACAGCTCGCCCTGCAGGATCGCGTAGGACGCGTTGTCGTAGAGCAGCACCGTGACGTCGAGCTGCTCGCGGGCCATCGTCCACAGCGCCTGCAGCGTGTACATGGCGCTGCCGTCGGCCTGCAGCACGAGCACCGGCCGGTCGGGGCAGGCCACGGCCGCGCCGACGGCCATGGGCAGCCCGTCGCCGATCGCCCCGCCGGTCAGCGCCAGCCAGTCGTGCCGCGGCGCCCCGGAGGTCAGCTCGGCGATGCCGATGCCCGAGGTGATCGCCTCGTCCACGACGATCGCCCGCTCCGGCAGCACCGCGCCGACCACCGCGGAGACCCCCCGCGGCGTGAGCCGACCCCCGGGCACCTCCGGGCGGGAGGCCTCCAGCAGCGCCGGCTCGGCGTCGCCGGCCACCTGCGCGGCGAGCTCCTCGAGCGCGGCGACGCCGTCCTCCCCCGGGGCCGACAGCACGTGCACCGTGCAGTCGTCGGGCACCGGGGTGGGCGGCACGCCCGGGTAGGCGAAGAAGTGCACCGGCGACGTCGCCCCGGCCAGCACGAGGTGCCGGGTGCCGGCCAGCGCCTTGATCGCCACCTCCGGCGGGTAGGGCAGCTTGCCGAGGTCGGGCAGGCCGGCGCCGCGCAGCATGCGCGGGGGGAACGTCTCGGCGAGCAGCCTCGCGCCGGTGCCCGCGGCCACCCGCGCGGCGGCCAGCAGCCCGGCCTCGCTCGCGACGACGTCGCCGCCCACGAACAGCACGGTCGGCTCGCCGGCGCCCACCACCCCGGCCACCTCGCCGACGACCGACGCGGCGACCCGCGGGCGCGGGCGGGCCGGCACGGGGGCGGCGACCTCGGCACCCTCGGACCACGAGACGTCGGCGGGCAGCACCAGCGTGGCGATCTGCCCGCGGGCGGCCGCGGCGACGGCGTCCGCGGCGTCGGCGGCGAGGTCGGCCGGCGACAGCGAGCGCCGCACCCAGCCGGACACCGTGCCGGCGAGGGAGTCGATGTCGCTCTCCAGCGGCGCGTCCAGGCGCTTGTGCGAGGTGCCGTGGTCGCCGACGACGTTGACCATCGGCGTCCGGCCGCGGCGGGCGTTGTGCAGGTTGGCCAGCCCGTTGCCCATGCCGGGGCCGAGGTGCAGCAGCGTGGCGGCCGGGCGGCCGGTCATCCGCGCCCAGCCGTCGGCCGCGCCGGTGGCCACCCCCTCGAAGAGGGTGAGGACGCCGCGCATCTGCGGGACGTCGTCGAGGGCGGCGACGAAGTGCATCTCCGACGTGCCGGGGTTGGCGAAGCAGACGTCGACCCCGGCGTCGACGAGCGTCCGGATGAGTGCCTGGGCGCCGTTCACCGGGAGACGTGCAGTTCGGTGACCTCGAAGTGGGTCATCGTGGCGCCGCCGCTGGCGAAGTTGCGCACGTCCTTGGCGCTGGCCCGGCCCTCCTCGGAGGCGAAGGAGGCACCCATCGCCTGCTCGGAGTCGAAGTCGAGCTCCGCGACCAGGTAGGGAGCCGGCTGCGACGGGTCCATCGACGTCGGCTTGCCGGTGGTGAAGCGGACCAGGCCCGGCATCTGCACCGTCAGCGGGACGTGGGTGTCCCGGTAGTGGGCGTCGAACGCCGCCGGGTCCTCCGGCTGCCCGTAGCTGACGACGAGCCTGTGCACCATCTGCGCCACCTCCGCGGTCGGCCCGGGGCACCGCTGCCCCGGGACTCCCCCACCCTGGCAGGGACGGGCGGCTCGGCGCGACCTCAGAAGGTGATCACCAGGCGGCCGCGCACGCCGCCGCGGGCGAGCGCCTCGTGGGCCTCGGGCGCCTCCTCCGGGGCGAAGGTGCGCGCCACGCGGAGGGTGAGCGCGCCGGACTCCACCTGCTCGCGCAGCCGGTCGAGCGCGGCGCCGTTCTCGGCGTAGTCGCGCACCCGGGTCGGGAACACCTCGACCCGGCCCGACCCGTCGCCGCGGTAGCCGCGCACGGTGGTCACCTTCCCGCCGTCGCGGACCGCGGGCAGCACGGCGGCGTCCTGCACCGACCCGTCGGCCAGGCCGTCGACGCCGTCGGGGAACTCCGCCCGGATCCGCTGCGCGACGTCGTCCCCGCGGCGGACGACGACGTCGGCCCCGAGGTCGCGCACGAGCTGCTCGTCGGCCTCGGAGGCGTCGGCGACGACGGTGTGCCCGTCGGCCTTGGCCAGCTGGACGACGTAGCCGCCGAACGCGCCCGCCGCGCCGGTCACCGCCACCACCGACCCCGGTGGCAGCGCCATGTGGTCGAGGGCCAGCCGCGCGGTCAGGGCATTCATGGGCAGGGTGCAGGCGGCGACGGCGTCGGCCCCGGCCGGCACGCGCGCCACCGAGCCCTGCGGGAGGACGAGGTCCTCGCGGTAGCCGCCGTGCGCGCCGGTGGGCACGACGATCGCCATCACGGCGTCGCCCACGGCCACCCGGTCGACGCCGTCGCCGACCTCCACCACCTCGCCGGCGGCGTCCATGCCCGGCACCCACGGCGGCGTCTTCACCGGGTCGCGGCTCGCGTAGGCGCCCTCGCGCAGGTGGGTGTCGGTGGGGCTGACCGCGGTGGCCCGCACGCGCAGCCGCACCTGCCCGGGGCCCAGCGGCTCGTCCGGGACGTCGACGACGGCGAGGGCGCGGGGCCCTCCGAACTCGGTCACCCCGACGGCGCGCATGACCCCGAACGTACGGCCGCCCGGGGCCCCGCGCCGACCCGTGGGAGGTGGTGACGTCACGGTGGTTGCGCGTGACGTCACAATGGTGTCAGGATGACGTCATGGACCTCACGCCGTTCGTCGAGCAGCTCCGCCGGGAGCTCGCGCTGGCCGCCGCACCGGGGGGCGAGGAGGCGCAGGCCCTGGCCGAGCGCCTCGCCGCGCCGCTGGAGTCGTCGGTCCGGCTGGCCCTGCTCAGCGCGCTGTCGGTGGCGGCCGAGGAGGTCACCGCCCAGCTCGCCCCCGGCTCGGTCGACGTGCGGCTGCGCGGCAGCGACATCGGCTTCGCCGTCACCCCTCCCCCGGCGCCCGAGCCGCACGAGCCGGCCGCGGCGGCGGAGCCCGCGCCCGAGGTGGAGGAGGGCGAGACCGTCCGCATCACCCTGCGCCTGCCCGAGCAGCTCAAGGGCCGCGTCGACGAGGCGGCCGCCCGGCTCGGCGTCTCGGTGAACACCTGGCTGGTCCGGGCCGTCGCGAACGCGGTCGAGCCCGCCCCGCGCCCCTCCCCCGACGCCCGGCGCGGCCGCCGCTCCGCCGGCTCGCAGTTCACCGGCTGGGCCCGCTAGCACCGCCCGGCGCACCACCGCACCGCTCCACAGCGCACCGCCCGCACAGCACAGCGCACCGCGACCCCGGCCGACCGGTCCGGGGGCGATCCCCCCTGCCCCGAGGAGGGCGCAGCCATGCCCACGTTCGACACCCCCGGGCCGATCTCGGCCCGCATCGAGGTCGTGTACGGCGCCGTGCACGTCCGCGCCGACGACCGGCACGACACCACCGTCACCGTCCGGCCGCAGAACGCGGCCAGCTCCGCCGACGTCGCCGCCGCCGAGGCCACCCAGGTCACCTTCCGCGACGGCGAGCTGCTGGTGCGGTCGGCCTCCCGGCCCCGCTTGCTGTTCTTCGGCTCGGGCCCGGAGGTCGAGGTCGACGTCGTCCTGCCCGCCGGCTCCTCGCTCGACGTCCGGGTGACCGCCGGCGACGTCACCTGCACCGGCCGGCTCGGCACCGCCGACCTCGAGTGCAAGCACGGCAGCGTCCGGCTCGACCGGGCTGGCCGCCTGCGCGCCCGCAGCTCCAGCGGCACCATCACCGCGGGCGCCGTCGACGGCGAGGTCGAGGCGACCACCTCCTACGGCGACGTCCGCGTCGGCGAGACCGGCGGCCCGGCCCGGCTCGAGACCGGCTACGGCGACGTCACCGTCGACCGCGTCCTCGGGCCGCTCACCGGGAGCACCAAGTACGGCCAGGTGCGGGTCGGCCAGGCCGTCCGCGGCTCCCTGGTGCTCGAGACCGCCTACGGCGAGATCGAGGCCGGGATCCCGGAGGGGACCGCGGCCTGGCTCGACGTCTCCTCCGGCGCCGGCCGCGTCCGCAACCTGCTCACCGAGACCGAGGGACCCGAGGGCGCCGGCGAGACCGTCGAGATCCACGCCCGCACGTCCTACGGCGACGTCCTCGTCCGCCGGGCCTGAGGGGAGGACGACGTGACCGACGCGATCTCCGTCCGCGGGCTGCGCAAGTCCTTCGGCCCGAAGGTCGTCCTCGACGGCCTCGACCTCACCGTGCCCGAGGGCACCGTCCACGCCCTGCTCGGCCCCAACGGCGCCGGCAAGACCACCACCGTCGACGTCCTGTCCACGCTCACCCCCGCCGACGGCGGCGAGGTGCGGGTGGCCGGGCACGACCTCGCCCGGGAGCCCCGCGCGGTGCGGGCCGCGATCGCCCTGACCGGCCAGTTCTCCGCCGTCGACGCCCTGCTCACGGGTGCGGAGAACCTGCGGCTCATGGCCGACCTGCACCACCTCGGCCGGCAGGAGGGCCGCCGGCGGGCGGCCGAGCTCCTCGAGCGGTTCGACCTGGTCGACGCCGCCGGGCAGGTGCCGTCCACGTACTCCGGCGGCATGCGGCGGCGCCTGGACCTCGCCATGGGGCTCATGGGCCGCCCCCGGGTGGTCTTCCTCGACGAGCCGACCACCGGCCTGGACCCGCGCAGCCGCCGGGCCATGTGGGACGCCGTCCGCGGCCTGGTCGCCGACGGCGTCACCATCCTGCTCACCACGCAGTACCTGGAGGAGGCCGACCAGCTCGCCGACCGCATCGGGGTCCTGGACTCCGGCCGGCTGGTGGCCGAGGGCACCGCCGACGAGCTCAAGCGGCTGGTCCCCGGCGGGCACGTGCGCCTGCAGTTCGGCGACGCGGCCACCGTCCGCGCGGCCGCCCGCGTGCTCGGCGTCCCGGCCGCGGACGGCTTGGTGCTCGAGGTGCCCGGCGACGGCGGCGTCGCCGAGCTGCGCGCCCTGCTCGCCCGCCTGGACGACGCCCGCGTGGACGTCGCCGCCCTGACCGTGCACACCCCCGACCTGGACGACGTCTTCCTGGCCCTGACCGGCCGGCCGGCTGCCGAGGAGGTGCCCGCGTGACCACGCTGGCCCTGACCGTGAACGACTCCGCGACGATGCTGCGGCGCAACCTCGTGCGGGCCCTGCGCTACCCCGGGCTCACCGTCATCGTCGCCGCGATGCCGATCGTCTTCCTGTTGCTGTTCGTCTACGTCTTCGGCGGCACGCTCGGCGCCGGGCTGGGCGGCCCCTCGGGCGGGCGGGCCGAGTACGTCGCCTACGTCGTGCCCGGGATCCTCGTGCTGGCGATCACCGGCGGGGCGCAGGGGACGGCGATCGCGATCGCCATGGACATGACCGAGGGGATCATCGCCCGCTTCCGCACCATGTCGATCGCCCGGGCCGCGGTGCTCACCGGGCACGTCGTCGGGGCGGTGCTGCAGACCCTGGTCGGGCTGGCCGTCGTCGTCGCCGTCGCCCTGCTCGTGGGCTTCCGGCCGGACGCGAACCCGGTGGAGTGGCTGGCGGCAGCCGGCCTGCTGACGCTGGTCAGCGTCGCGCTGTCCTGGCTGTCGGTCGCCATGGGCCTGTGGACGAAGACGGTCGAGGCGGCCAGCAACGTCCCGATGCCGCTGATGCTGCTGCCCTTCTTCGGCAGCGGCTTCGTGCCGGTCGAGTCGATGCCGGGGGCGCTGCGCTGGTTCGCCGAGAACCAGCCGTTCACCCCGGTGATCGAGACGCTGCGCGGCCTGCTCACCGGCACTGCGATCGGCTCGAGCGGGTGGGTGGCGGTGGCCTGGTGCGCCGGCATCGCGCTGGTCGGCTACCTGTGGGCGGTCCGCAACTACGAGCGGCGTCCCGCCCGCTGAACGCGCGAGCGGCCCGGGACCCCTCACCGGGTCCCGGACCGCTCTGCGTCCGTCAGCGCTTGAGGCCGTACTCCTTGAGCAGGCCGCGGCTGATGATCGTCTTCTGGATCTCGCTGGTGCCCTCGCCGATGAGCAGGAACGGCGCCTCACGCATGAGCCGCTCGATCTCGTACTCCTTGGAGTAGCCGTACCCGCCGTGGATGCGGAACGACTGCGTGGTCACCTCGGCGCAGTACTCGCTGGCGATCAGCTTGGCCATGCCGGCCTCGACGTCGTTGCGCTGGCCGGCGTCCTTGAGCCGGGCGGCGTTCACCATCATCAGGTGGGCGGCCTCGACCTTGGTGGCCATCTCGGCGAGCTGGAACGCGATCGCCTGGTGCTGCACGATCGGCTTGCCGAAGGTCTCCCGCTGCTGGGCGTACTCGACGGCCAGCTCGAAGGCGCGGATGGAGATGCCGCAGGCGCGGGCGGCGACGTTCACGCGGCCCACCTCGACGCCGTCCATCATCTGCGCGAAGCCGCGGCCGGGCTGCCCACCGAGGATCATGTCCGCGCCGATGCGGTAGCCGTCGAACACCAGCTCGGTGGTGTCGACGCCCTTGTAGCCCATCTTGTCGATCTTGCCGGGGATGGTCAGGCCGGGGGCGACGGTGCCGAAGCCGGCCGGCTTCTCCACCAGGAACGTCGTCAGGTTCTGGTGCGGCTTGTCGGCGCCCAGGTCGGTGCGCACCAGCGCGGCGACCAGGGTGGAGGACCCGCCGTTCGTCAGCCACATCTTCTGGCCGTCGATGACGTAGGAGTCGCCGTCCTGCACGGCCTTGGTGCGGATGCCGGCGACGTCGGAGCCCAGGCCCGGCTCGGACATGGAGAACGCACCGCGGACCTCGCCGGTGGCCATGCGCGGGAGGAAGTGCTCCTTCTGCTCCTGCGTGCCGTGCTGGCGGATCATGTAGGCGACGATGAAGTGCGTGTTGATGACGCCGGAGACGCTCATCCAGCCGCGGGCGATCTCCTCGACCACCAGCGCGTAGGTCAGCAGCGACTCGCCGAGGCCGCCGTACTCCTCGGGGATCATCAGCCCGAAGATGCCGAGCTCCTTGAGCCCGTCGACGATCTCCTGCGGGTAGACGTCGCCGTGCTCGAGCTCCTGCGCGTGCGGGATGATCTCCTTGTCGACGAAGCTGCGGACCGTCGACAGGATCTCGCGCTGGATGTCGGTCAGGTCGGCGGTCTGCGCCAGTCGGGCCACGTCTGCTCCTCGGGGACTCCGGTGTCCGTGTGCTACCGGCGAGTATGGGCGAGCGCCCTGCACCCGTCGCCGTGTCCCCGGTCACCTCTGGGCCGGTCACTTCTGGGCGCGACAGGCACAGGAAGCGATCCCCACGTCTCGGGCCTCATGACGTGGGGATCGCTTCCCATGCCTCGTGAGGTGCTCAGTCCTCGGGCGGGGTGAACGACGACGTGCGGGACATCCCCGCGGCGCGGCCCTTGCCCGCGATGACCAGCGCCATCTTGCGGCTGGCCTCGTCGATCATCTCGTCGCCGAGCATGGCCGAGCCCTTCTTCCCGCCGGCCTCGGACGTGTACCAGTCGTAGGCGTCGAGGATCAGCTCGGCGTGGTCGTAGTCCTCCTGCGACGGCGCGTAGATCTCGTTGGCGGCGTCGATCTGGCCGGGGTGCAGCACCCACTTGCCGTCGAAGCCGAGCACCGCCGAGCGCTTGGCGACCTCGCGGAAGGCGTCGACGTCGCGCACCTGCAGGAAGGGCCCGTCGATGGCCTGCACGCCGCGGGCACGGGCGGCCATGAGGATCTGCATGAGGATGTAGTGGAACGGGTCGCCCGGGTAGTCGGGGTGCAGGGCGCCCACCACCAGGGACTTCATGTTGATGCTGGCCATGAAGTCGGCCGGGCCGAAGATGATCGTCTCGATCCGCGGGCTGGCGAAGGCGATGTCGTTGACGTTGATCAGGCCCTGCGCGGTCTCGATCTGCGCCTCGATGCCGATCCGGCCGACCTCCAGGCCGTTGGCCTTCTCGATCTGCGTGAGCAGGAAGTCCAGCGCCGCGACCTGATGGGCGTCGACGACCTTCGGCAGCATGATGCAGTCCAGGTTCGCCCCGGCGCCCTCGACCACCTCGATGACGTCGCGGTAGGTCCACTCCGTCGTCCAGTCGTTGACCCGGACCGTGCGGATCTTCTCGCCCCAGCCGCCCTCGTTCAGCGCCGCGACGATGTTCTTGCGGGCGCCCGGCTTGGCCAGCGGCGCGCAGGCGTCCTCGAGGTCGAGGAAGACCTGGTCGGCCGGCAGGCCCTTGGCCTTCTCCAGGAAGCGCGGGTTGCTGCCCGGGACGGCGAGGTTGGAACGACGGGATCGGAGCTCGGCCACGGTGCCTCCGCTGATGATCAGGGACTTCGGTCACCGGAGGGTAGCCAGCGCCCTCCGGAGGGCTCAGCCGACCGGCTCGACCGGCGTCTGCGGCCGCCCGGCCCGGATCACCAGCGCCACCCCGGCGACGACGGCGACCATGCCGGGCAGCGCCAGCAGCGGCGGCGTCTGCCCGAGGAGCACCAGGGCGACGAGCAGCGCGCCGGGCACCTCCAGCAGCACGGCCAGCCCGACGACGGTCGGGCCGACGCTGGAGAGCACCAGGTTGAGCAGCGTGTGCCCGAGGATCTGCGCGCACACGGTGATCGCGGCGATCAGCCACCAGTCGCGGGCGCTGAACCCGGCGAGCGGGGTGGTGGTCACCCACGCCGCGACGGCGAGCACCGCGGCGCAGGTGGAGTAGCAGACGACGGAGTAGGCCGACGTCGCGAGCCGGGTGCGGGCCCGGGCGCCGGCGAGCATGTAGCCGCCCGCGCAGATCGCGCCGAGCAGGGCCAGCCCGTCGCCGGCCAGCGCCTCCAGGCTCACCGCGACGTCGACCCCGGCGATCAGCGCGGCCCCCACGACGGCCAGCGCGAGCCCCGCCCACACCTGCGCGGGCAGCCGGACACCGGAGACCCGCGCGGCGAGCGCCGTCCAGATCGGCGTCGTGGTCACCAGCGCCGTGGACGCGGCGACCGTGGTCATCGACAGGCTCGGCAGCCAGGCGGCGAAGTGCGCGGCGAGGAAGAGCCCGGCCACCACCGACGTCGTCAGGTCCCGCGCGCGCAGGCCGGTCAGCGTGGCGCGCTCCCGGCCGAGCAGCACCGGCAGCAGCAGCGCGGCACCCGCGGCGTTGCGCCAGAACGCGATGGCCAGGAACGACGTCGTCACCAGCGCGGTCAGCGGGCCGGAGAACGAGACGCCGACGACGGCGACCGCCATGAGCGCGACGTCTCGGGTGCCGGGGCGGTGCACCGCCCACGGCGAGGGAGCCGCGGTGGCCTGGCCGGAGCTCACGGGACGCGGATGCGGCCGGCCGCCACCGGCACCACCGCGCCGGACACGGTGGCCGACGTCGCCCGCCCGCCCGCGGCGGTGACCGTGCACTCGAGCACCGAGGGCCGGCCCATCGCCTCGCCCTGGCGCACGGTGTAGGACGACGTCCCCTCCGGCGCGACCAGCCCGGCCGCCGTCAGCCACACGCCGAGGCCGAGGGCCGCGGAGCCGGTGGCCGGGTCCTCGCCCCAGCGCAGGTCGCGGGCGAAGACGCGGGCGTACGCGGTGGCGCCGTCCCACGACAGCACCGAGACGCCCTCGCCGGTGCCGAGCCGGTCGAGCCGGGCGGGGTCGGGGACCGCCCGGTCGACGACTCCGGGGTGCACGGCGAGGTAGGCGAAGGGCAGGCCGCAGCCGGCGACCGACGCGGGCGGCCCGGCGACGTCGGCGGCCGACAGGCCCATCGCCTCGGCCAGCGCGCCGGCGTCGGGCCCGTCCTCCAGCGTGGGGCGGCCGCCGGTGAGCGTCGCGCCGTCGCCGGTGACCTCGATCGGCAGCACGCCGGCGCCGCACTCCTGGTGCAGCGTCCCGGCCCCCAGCCGGCCCAGGCGCACCAGCGTGTGCGCGGCGCCGACGCTCGGGTGCCCGGCGAAGGGCAGCTCGGTGTAGGGCGTGAAGATGCGGACCCGGTAGGAGGCGCCGGGCTCCGTGGGCCGACACAGGAACGACGTCTCCGACAGGGCGAACTCGTTCGCCAGCGCCTGGCACTGCGCCGTCGTCAGGTCGTCGGCGTCCAGGACGACGGCGAGCGGGTTGCCCGCGAACGCTCGCGGCGCGAACACGTCGACGACCTCGTACTCGACGCTCACGGGGCTCGCCACGGGCCCGACGGTAGCCTCGGCACCCGTGACCACGGTGAGCAGGGCGTACGTCTCCCGGCTCGCCGGACTGCCCGTCTTCGACCCCAACGGCGACCGGGTCGGGCGGCTGCGCGACGTCGTCGTGGCGCTGCGGGTGGGCACCGCCTGCCCCCGCGCGCTCGGCGTGGTCGTCGAGGTGGTCGCCCGCCGCCGGATCTTCGTGCCGATGGGCCGGGTGACCAGCATCGACCCCGGCGCGGTCGTGCTCGCCTCGGGCACGCTGAACCTCAAGCGCTTCGAGCAGCGGCGCGGCGAGACGCTGGTCCTCGGCGAGCTGCTCGACCGCACGGTCACCCTCCGCGAGTCGCAGCGCCCCGCGACCGTCGTCGACGCGGCGGTCGAGCAGACCCGCACCGGCGAGTGGCAGGTGACCCGGCTCGCCGTGCAGGAGCCGGGCCGGCTCGGCCGGCGGGGGCAGCTGCACCAGCTGGCCTGGGCCGAGGTGGCCGGGCTGGCGCTGCCGGAGACCGGGCAGGGCGCGGAGACGCTCATCGCCACCTACCGCGAGCTCAACGCCGCCGACCTCGCGCACGCCCTGCAGGACCTGCCGGAGAAGCGCCGGCACGAGGTGGCCGAGGCGCTCGACGACCAGCGGCTGGCCGACGTCCTCGGCGAGCTGCCCGAGGCCACCCAGATGGGCATCCTCGCGTCGCTGGCGGAGACACGGGCCGCCGACGTCCTCGAGGAGATGGACCCCGACGACGCCGCCGACCTGCTGTCGGAGCTGTCCAACGTCGACCGCAACCGGCTGCTCGAGCTCATGGAGCCCGACGAGGCCGAGCCGGTGCGCCAGCTGCTGCAGTACTCGGAGGACACCGCCGGCGGCATCATGACCAGCGAGCCGGTGATCCTGGCGCCCGACGCCACGATCGCCGAGGCGCTGGCCCGGGTGCGGGAGCCGGAGCTGACGCCGTCGCTGGCCAGCCAGGTGTACGTGTGCCGGCCGCCGTCGGCTACCCCCACCGGGCGCTACCTCGGGCTGGCGCACATCCAGCGCCTGCTGCGCGAGCCGCCGTCGACCCTGGTCAGCGGCGTGCTCGACGACCTCGAGCCGCTGCGGCCGGAGGCGCCGCTGACCGAGGTCACCCGCTACTTCGCCACCTACAACCTGGTCGCCGCCCCGGTGGTCGACGACCGCGGCCGGCTCGTGGGCGCGGTCAGCGTCGACGACGTCCTCGACCACCTGCTGCCCGAGGACTGGCGCGAGCGGGCCCGCCGTGGCTGACGGCCGCCGGCTCGACGTCCCCCGCGGCTCCGCCCGGAGCCTGGGCAGCTACCTGCGGCTGGACCCCGACGCCGTCGGCCGGTTCGCCGAGGGCATCGCCCGCTTCCTCGGCACCGGCCGGTTCCTCGCCGTCCAGACGATCATCGTGGTCCTCTGGATCGCGCTGAACGTGTTCGCCGTCCGGCTGCGCTGGGACCCCTACCCCTTCATCCTGCTGAACCTGGCCTTCTCCACCCAGGCCGCCTACGCCGCGCCGCTGATCCTGCTGGCCCAGAACCGGCAGGCCGACCGCGACCGCGTGCAGGCCGAGGAGGACCGCGCCCGCGCCGCGCAGACCCGCGCCGACACCGAGTACGTCGCCCGCGAGCTGGCCGCGCTGCGCGTCGCGATCGGCGAGGTGGCCACCCGCGACTTCATCCGCGGCGAGCTCTCCCGGCTGGTCCCCGAGGAGCCGGACGAGGCGGAGAAGAAGGAGAAGAAGCGCCGCAAGCAGGCCGAGCGCGCCGAGCGGGAGCGGCGCGAGTCGGTCGGCTGAGCGCCGGGGCCGTCGTACCCCCGCGGCACACTGCCGGCATGCGCGCGCAGGCGGTGCTGCCCTCGCCGGTCGGGCCGCTGACCGTCGTCGCCGACGACGGGGTGCTCGTCCGCCTGTACCTCTCCCCGCCCGGGCCGGAGGCCGACCTCGGCGCCCGGGACGACGCCGCGCTCGCCGCGGTCACCGGCCAGCTCGGCGAGTACCTCGCGGGCGCACGCGAGGCGTTCGACCTGCCGCTGCGGCCCCTCGGCAGCGGGTTCGAGCTCGCCGTCTGGGACGAGCTGACCCGCATCCCCTACGGCCGGACGACCACCTACGGCGCGGTGGCGCGTGCGGTCGGGCAACCGGGCGGTGCCCAGGCGGTGGGCCTCGCCTGCGGGCGCAACCCGCTGGCGATCGTGGTGCCCTGCCACCGGGTGGTCGGCGCCGACGGCGGCCTGGTCGGCTTCGGCGGCGGGCTGGCCCGCAAGCGCTTCCTGCTCGACCTCGAGCAGCGGGAGGACCGGCTGTTCTGAGCCGGTCAGGGCGCGGCGGGGCCGCCGCCGGGCCCCTCGCCGGGCAGCTCGGCCACCGACAGCTCGAGGTCGACGAACGCCGCGACCATCGCCCGGTACACGCGCTCGGCCACCTCGGGGCTGCCGCCGGAGGCCTCCGCCAGCAGCCGGGCCCGGGCGACGACCTGCTCGACCCGGCCGGGGGCGCGCACCGCGGCGGCGTCGGTCTTGAACCGTGCCGCCGCGCGCACCAGCCGCTCGCGCCGGGCCAGCAGGGCGACGAGCTCCTCGTCGAGCCCGTCGATCGCGGCGCGGACCGCCGTCAGGTCGGGGAGCTCCTCGGGGGACCCCGCCACGTCAGCCTCCGATCACGTGCACCAGCGCGCCGGTGGCCCCGGCGAGCACCAGGACCAGGACGAACGGCGCCCGCAGCGCCAGCGCCACCGCGGCGACGGCGAGCCCGGCCAGCCGCCCGTCGACCACCAGCTCCCGCCCGGAGGTCAGCGCCTGCACGGCGACCAGCGCCGCCAGCAGCGCGGCCGGCACGAAGGTGACCATGCGGGTCACCCACGGGCGCTCCACCCAGGCCGCCGGCACCGACAGCCCGGCCAGCTTGAGCAGGTAGCAGCCGAGCGACCCGACGACGACGACCGTCCACAGCGTCCCGGAGCTCACGCCGCCGCCTCCCGCCGCGGCCGGCCGGCGAGGGCGACCGCGACGACGGCGGCCACCACCTGCACGCCCGCGGGCACGAACGGGGTGAGCGCCAGCGCGACCGCCGCCCCGCCCAGTGCCACCCGCCGCGCGACGGCCGGTTCCTCGGCGCCGGCGCGCAGCCGCGGCCACAGCAGCGCGAGGAAGGCGGCGGGCACGACGGCGTCCAGCGCGGCCTGCGCGGTCTCCCCCAGCGCCGCGGCACCGAGCGCGCCCACCAGCGTGGTGGCGTTCCAGACGACGTAGATCGACGCCCCGCCGGCGAGGAACGCCAGCCGCGCCAGTCCGCGGTCGGGCGCGGCCACCGCCAGCGCCGTCGTCTCGTCGATCACCCAGTGGGCGGTGCCGAGCCGGCGCAGCGGGCCGCGCGGGGCGAGCAGCGGGGCCAGGCGCACGCCGTAGACGGTGTTGCGGGTGCCCAGCAGCAGCGCGCTGCCGATCGCCGCCGCGCCGCTGCCGCCCGCGCCGAGCACGCCGACGAGGGCGAACTGCGAGGCGCCGGTGAACATCAGCAGCGACATGACCAGCGCCTGCCAGGGGTCCAGCCCGGCGGCGTCGGCGGCGGCCCCGAAGGCGACGCCGTAGAGCCCGACGGCGACGCCGAGCCCGACCGCGTCGCGGAGGACGGCCGTGCGGGCGGTTCCGGACACGGGACCGGAGGCTAACGACCCGCCCCGGAGGGGGAAGGGACCCGCCCGGCACGGCGTTGACCAGGGCAGGGCTGCGCGTCGCCAGTGCGCAGCACATCACCCCCGCACCGGGCGGCACCCGGTGCCGATCGCCGTACAGTGACTGTGACCTGCAGTGCCGGTCGCCGCCGCGTACGGCAGACCGCGAACGGGTCCCCCCGTCGAAGGAGACACACGCACCCATGTCCGACACGCTGACCGGCTCGCCGGCGCTCGACGCCGTCAACGCCGCTCTGGCCACCGTCCAGGACCCGGAGATCAACCGTCCCCTGCCCGACCTCGGCATGGTCAAGGACGTGCAGATCGGCGTCGGCGGCGACCCGGGCGCCGTGCGCGTCGAGGTCTACCTCACCGTGGCCGGCTGCCCGATGCGCGAGACGATCACCAACCGGGTCACCACCGCGGTGTCCGCCGTCCCCGGCGTGACCTCGGTGCAGGTGGGCCTCGACGTGATGAGCGACGAGCAGCGCGCCGAGCTGCGCAAGACCGTGCGCGGCACCGACGCCGCCGAGCCGGTCATCCCCTTCGCCCAGCCGAACTCGCTGACCCGCGTCTACGCGGTCGCGTCCGGCAAGGGCGGCGTCGGCAAGTCCAGCGTCACGGTGAACCTGGCCGCCGCGCTCGCGAAGAAGGGCCTGTCGGTCGGCGTCGTGGACGCCGACATCTACGGCCACTCGGTGCCGCGCATGCTCGGCGTCGACGACAAGCCGACGCAGGTCGACAACATGATCATGCCGCCGCAGTCCTACGGCGTGAAGGTCATCTCGATCGGCATGTTCACCCCGGGCAACACCCCGGTGGTGTGGCGCGGGCCGATGCTGCACCGCGCGCTGCAGCAGTTCCTCGCCGACGTGTGGTGGGGCGACCTCGACGTCCTGCTCCTCGACCTCCCGCCGGGCACCGGCGACGTGGCGATCTCCATCGCCCAGCTGCTGCCCAACGCGGAGATCCTCGTGGTGACCACGCCGCAGCTCGCCGCCGCCGAGGTGGCCGAGCGGGCCGGCGCGATCGCCACCCAGACCCACCAGCAGGTGGTCGGGGTCATCGAGAACATGTCGTGGATGGAGCTGCCCGACGGCTCCCGCATGGAGGTCTTCGGCTCCGGCGGCGGCCAGACGGTGTCCGACGCGCTGACCCGCACGCTCGGCGCCCGGGTGCCGCTGCTGGGCCAGGTGCCGCTGGACACCCGGCTGCGTGAGGCCGGCGACGCCGGCGCCCCGATCGTCCTCGCCGAGCCCGAGGCGCCCGCCGCCAAGGCGCTCGGCGCGATCGCCGAGTCGCTCGCCGTCCGCTCCCGCGGGCTGTCGGGCCGGTCGCTGGGGCTCACCCCCGTCCGCCGCTGACGCGCTGACGCACCGGAGGCCCGGTCCCCACCAGGGGGCCGGGCCTCCGTCGTCTCAGGTGCGGGGAGGTCCGGGCGGACGGCCCTTCAGCTCGTGGAAGCCGACGGTGCCGCCGACCAGGACGACGCCGTCCCACAAACGGCCGGCCTCCTCGCCGCGCGGCACCCGCGACAGGACCGGCCCGAATACCGCCACGCGCGGCCGCCCCGGCTCCCGGACGGCGAGGACGGGCGTGCCGACGTGCGTGCCGACCAGGCCGATCCCCTCCGTGTGCGAGGCGCGGACCAGGTCGTCGTGCGCGTCGCCGGTCATGACCTCGGCGAGCTCCGGCGGCAGCCCGGCCCGCTCGAGCAGGTCGCCGGCGTCGGGCCACCTGCCGCGCGTGTGCACCGTCTCGCCCCACGCGCGGTAGAGCCGGATGAGCGCGTCCTGCCCGTGCCGGTCGGCGACGACGGCGCCGGCGACGGCGACGGCGTGGAGGGGCCCTGCCCGGTCGGGGACGGCACGTGGCCGCGGCGCCCACGCGAGGCGCCCTGCGGGGACGGGGGCGCGACCGCGGGGCCGGAGGCTCCCGGTCGGGACCTCGTGGCAGGGCTCCGCGCAGGTCGGGGACGGCACCTGGCCGCGGTGTCGGCCGGTAGGCCGACGACGACTACGTCGCGTCGACGTCGAAGGGCGGCGGGACGGTGCGGTCGACGACGGCCGGCTTCACCAGGCTCGCCGCCGTCGCACCCGCCGCCCCGGCACTCCCCCGGCGCACCGGCGGGGCCGCGTGGTCGTCGTCCTCGAACAGCTGCGCCCGGATGAACGTCTTCGGGTGGTACTTGCGCAGGTCGAGGTCGCGCAGGCCGGCGAGGTCCTCACCGAGGGACTCGTCGACCTGCGCCCGCACCCCGGTCAGCGCGGTGCGGGCCTTCTTCAGGCCGGCCGCGGCGTCCCGGGCGAGGGTGGGCAGCCGCTCGGGACCGAAGATGAAGAGCGCCGCGAGCGCCAGGACGACGATCTCGCCCCAGCCGATCGAGTCGAACACCGTCGCTCCCGTCGCTCCTGCGGTGTACCGGTCCCAGGGTAGCCAGCCGCGGCCTCAGGCCTGGTCGAGCGTCGCCTGCACCGTGGTCGAGGAGTCGTCGCGGACGACCTCGACGGTCACCGTGTCGCCGGGCTCGTGCGAGTCGATGGCGACGACGAGCTCCTCGGAGCTGCCGACGGCCTGGTCGTCGACGGCGATGATGACGTCCTGCTCGCGGATCCCGGCGTCGGCCGCGGCGCTGCCGGGCTCGACGTTGAGGACCAGCGCGCCGTCGCGGGTGCCGTCGGTGACCGACCGGGTGTTCACCCCGAGCGCGGCGTGCACGGCCGCGCCGGTGGAGATGAGCTGCTCGGCGATGTCGCTGGCGGTGTCGATCGGGATGGCGAAGCCGAGGCCGACGCTCCCGCCGCCGAGCGAGGCGATGGCGGTGTTGATGCCGATCACCGCGCCGGTGGCGTCGACGAGCGCACCGCCGGAGTTGCCGGGGTTGATCGGGGCGTCGGTCTGCACGGCGCTGATCACTGCGTTGGTGTCGCTGCCCTCCCCCGCCAGCCGCACGGGCCGGTCGAGGGCGGACACGATGCCGCTGGTGACCGTGCCGGCCAGCCCGAGCGGGGAGCCGATGGCCACCACCGGGTCGCCGACGACGACCGCGTCGGAGCTGCCCAGGGAGGCGGTGACCAGCCCCGGCCGCTCCACCTTGACGACGGCGATGTCGCTGGCCGGGTCGCGGCCGACGATGCGCGCCGCGGAGCCGCTGCCGTCGCTGAACACCGCGCGGATCTCCGCGCCCTCCACGCCGTCGGCGCCGGAGATGACGTGGTTGTTGGTGACGATGTAGCCGTTCTCGCCGTCGATGACCACGCCGGAGCCGGTGGCGCCGGCCTCGCCGATGCGCACCTCGATGGACACGACGGCGGGCGTCACGTCGGCGGCGATGTCGGACACCGAGCCGGGCTCGCGGGTGATGCCCTCGTCGGTGGGGGTGAGCGTGGTGCCGGGCGCGAGCAGCGGCGTCTCGGCGGCCTCGCGGGTGAGCAGGTAGCCCACGCCGCCGCCGATCGCGCCGGCCAGCAGGACGGCGAGCACGAGCAGCGCGGCCACCCGCACCGTCAGGTCGCGCAGCCGCAGCTTCTTCCGGCCCTTCCGGTCGACGACGACCGGGCCCTCCTGCTCGGACTCTTCCTCGAACACCGCCGGACCGGTCAGGCCGGCCGGGGCGTGCGGGTCGCGCCAGGGGTCGCTGCGGGCGTCAGACTTCCACCACGGCCCGGCCGAGGTGCGGCGGCGGCCGGGGCGGCCGCCGGGCGGCTCCTGCAGCCCGCCCTGCCCGGAGGGGGCGCGGAAGGCGCGCAGCACGGCCTCCGGCGGGGGCGGGGGCACCGGCCGCGGCGGCGGGCTGGGCCGGTCGCCGGCGAAGCTGCCGGCGACGGCGGCCGGGCGGCCGAAGGCGGCCTGCTGCGCCGGGCTGGCCGGCGGGGGCGGGGTCACCGCCGGACGGTGGCGCTCCGGCGGGTCGAAGGAGCCCTGCGCGCCGGCCGGGCGGGCGAAGGCCGCGCCGTCGGCCGGGGTCGCGTCGGCCGGGTCAGAGGCACCGGCGCGGGGTGCGGCGGGTGGCGGCGGGAGGACGGCCTCGACGGTGCGGTCGCCGTCGCTGGACCCGGGCTGCCGGGCGTCGGGGGGCGTCACGGGTACAGCGTCCTCTCCGGACCTGGGGTGCGGCTCGGAGGGTCAGGGCGTGGCGGCGGGCGCCGTCGCCTCTCCGGCCGTGGAGCGGGTGAGGGTGCGCACGACCGGGGGCACGACCTCGGTGCGCTCCTCCGGCTGCGAGCCGCCGGCCACCGACGCGGGCGGGTCGGACTGCACCGGGCCGCCGTCGGGCAGGTTGACGGTGAGCACCGCGACACCGATGCCGAGGCCGGCCAGCGTGCCGGCGACCCCGCGGCGCAGCCAGCGCGCCTGGTGCGGCGGCGCCGGGCGCATCGGCGGGTCGTCGAGGGAGACGGTGAACCGGCCGGAGGAGCCGGAGACGGTGAGCTGGCCGGGGCCCGCGCTCAGGGCGCCGAGCCCACCGGCGCCGGGGACCTCGGCGGTGAACGGGATGGCGCACAGCCGGGAGAGCAGGTCACCGGGCACGGCGACGTCGGAGGCGGCGTGCAGGGCCTCCTTGGCCTCGCGCTGGGCCTGCACGAGCATCCGGCACTCGAGGCAGCCGGCCAGGTGCCGCGCGGCGCGGGCGGCCGGCCCGCTGGCCAGCTCGCCGTCGACCAGCGCGGCGATCGCCTCCTGCGCCAGGTGGCTCTCGGGCAGGCTCATGCTCATGCGCCGGCTCCCGGTGCCGTCGCGACCCCGCGCGGGGCCAGGTGGGCGAGCGCCTGGCGCAGCTGCACGCGGCCGCGGTGGATGCGGCTGCGGACGGTGCCGAGCTTGATGCCCAGCGTCGCCGCGATCTCCTCGTAGGTGAGGCCCTCGATGTCGCAGAGGACGACGGCCACGCGGAACTCCGGCGACAGCGCGTCGAGTGCCGCCTGGACCTGCGGGTCGAGGTGGGTGTCGGCGTAGACCTGCTCGGGGCTGGGCGCGGTGCCCGGCAGCCGCTCGGTGTCCTCGGGCAGCGCGTCGAAGCGGATGCGCTGCCGGCGGCGGACCATGTCGAGGAACAGGTTCGTGGTGATGCGGTGCAGCCAGCCCTCGAAGGTGCCCGGCGAGAAGTCCGCCAGCGAGCGGAACACCCGGACGAAGGTCTCCTGGGTCAGGTCCTCGGCGTCCTGCGCGTTGCCCGAGAGGCGGTATGCCAGGCGGTAGACGCGGGCGGAGTGGTCGCGCACGACCTGCTCCCACGTCGGGGCGACCCACACCTCACCGGCGCCGGACGCGGCCGGCTGCGGGTCGGCGGGAGGGGGGACGCTGGCCTCGGACACGCTCCCAGTATCGCGGACGCGCACGCTGCCGACCTCCCCCGGAGAAAGGGGAGGGACGGCGGCACGCTGGGGTGTCACGTCCGGGTCAACGGGCGGGCGCTCCCCCGGTGTTCCCGGCGCCGCACTCTGACAGGTTCCTCACAGGGTCGGGTCCCGGGCCGGTCGCGGCCGGGCCTCTACCCTCGCCCGGTGACGATCGCCTCGGGACCGCCCTCGCAGGGCGGCACCGGTGGCGCCGCGTGGGCCGACCGGTACGCCACCGAGGACCCCGCCCTCACCGCCGCCCGGGCCCGCGTCACCGCGCTCGGCGGCCCGCCGCCGGTGGAGCCGGCCGTCGGCGCCACGCTCGCCGTCCTCGCCGCGGGCAGCAGTGCCCGCGCGGTCGTCTCGATCGGCAGCGGCGGCGGCGTCGCCGGCCTGTGGCTGCTGCGCGGCATGCGCTCCGACGGCGTCCTCACCGTGCTCGACACCGACCCGGAGCAGCTGCGCGCCGCCCGGCGGGCGCTGGCCGACGCAGGCGTGCCGCCCGGGCGCACCCGGATGATCTTCGGGACGCCGGCGGAGGTGCTGCCGCGGCTGTCGCCCGGCGCGTACGACCTCGTCGTCTGCGCCGGCCCGCCCGCCGACTACGCCGGGCACCTCGCCGCCGTCGTCGGGCTGGTGCGTCCCGGCGGGACGCTCGCCTGCCACGGCCTGCTGGCGGGCGACCGGATCGGCGACCGCGCCGCCCGCGACCCGCAGACCGTCGCCTGGCGGGAGCTCGCCCGCACCGTGCGCGAGGACGAGGCGCTGACCTCGGCCGTGCTGCCCGTCGGCGCCGGCCTGCTCGTGGCGGCCCGCCGGGCCTAGCCGACGAGGGCCTGGGCGGCGAAGGGGTGCTCCCCCAGCGGCTCCCACGGGCCGCCGAGGTAGCGCCACAGCCCGAGGCCGCGGGCGGGCACGTCGTACGGGACGAAGGAGGCGGCCAGCCGGTCGCGCAGCCCGCGCGCCACCGCCGGCTCCACCTTGTTCTGCACGGTCACGTGCGGCGAGAGCCGCTGCCGGTCCTGCGGGGTCAGCCACGGGCCGAGCTCCGCGGCCAGGCCCGCGTGCAGCGCGGCCAGCTCCGCCGAGGCCAGCCGGTAGGCCACCCCGCGGCCGAGCAGCTGCAGCCCGGTGACGGCGACGTCGAACGGCGGCCGGTCGGCGGCCCGGTCCAGCGCCGCCTCGACGGCGGGCCGCTCCTCCCCCGGCAGCGCGTGGAACAGCGTCACGTGCGCGGCCAGGTGGTTGCGCTCGCGCGGGAAGTGCTCGGCGCGCAGCCGGTCGAAGCGGGCCTGCGCCTGCTCCTCGAGGAGCAGCGTGACGATCAGCGCCCGGGCGTCGCTCACAGGACCGCGCGAGCACCCTTCCCGAGGACGGTCACGCCGCCGGCGCTGACGTGGTAGTGCTCGCGGTCGGCGCCGGTGTCCACGCCGATGCGCGCCCACGGCGGGACGACGACGTTCTTGTCGAGGATCGCGCGCCGGACGTAGGCGCCCTCGCCGACCACCACGCCGTCCATGAGCACGCTGTCCTCGACCCGGGCGCCGCGGTCGACGCGCACGCCCGGGGAGACCACCGAGTTGTGCACGGAGCCGCCGCCGATGATCGCGCCGGCGCTGACCATCGACTCCTCGGCCCGCCCGCCGAGCACGAACTTCGCCGGCGGCAGCTGCGGCGGGAGCGTGTAGATCGGCCAGCGGTCGTTGTAGAGGTTGAACACCGGCGTGACCGACACCAGGTCCATGTGCGCGTCGAAGTAGGCGTCGATGGTCCCGACGTCGCGCCAGTAGCCGTGGTCGCGCTCGGTGCTGCCCGGGACGATGTTGGTCGAGAAGTCGTAGACGTAGGCGTCCCCGGTGGCGGCCATCATCGGCATGATCGAGCCGCCCATGTCGTGCACCGAGTCGGGGTCCTCGGCGTCGGTGCGCAGGGCCTCGAGCAGCGCGTCGGTGGTGAAGACGTAGTTGCCCATCGAGGCGAAGGACTCCTCCGGGGAGTCCGGCAGGCCGGGCGGGTCGGCGGGCTTCTCGAGGAAGCCGCGCACCTTCCCGTCGGCGTCGGCGTCGATGACGCCGAACCCGGTGGCCTCCTGCCGCGGCACGCGCAGCCCGGCGATGGTGACGCCGGCACCGGTCTGCAGGTGCTGGTCGACCATCTGCCCCGGGTCCATCCGGTAGACGTGGTCGGCGCCGAAGACGACGACGATCTCGGGGCGCTCGTCGTAGATCAGGTTGAGGCTCTGGAAGATCGCGTCGGCGCTGCCGGTGTACCAGCGGGGGCCGAGCCGCTGCTGCGCCGGCACCGGGGTGATGAAGTTGCCCAGCAGGTTCGACATCCGCCACGTCGTGGTGATGTGCCGGTCGAGGCTGTGGCTCTTGTACTGGGTGAGCACGGCGATCTGCCGGATCTCGGCGTTCACCAGGTTGGAGAGCACGAAGTCGATCAGGCGGTAGTTGCCGCCGAACGGGACGGCGGGCTTGGCCCGGTCCGCGGTCAGGGGCGCGAGCCGCTTGCCCTCGCCACCGGCGAGCACGATGCCGAGAACCCGAGGACCGCCACGCATGGGGGGAACCTAGTCGCTGGCCGGGACCGCCGTCGCCCCGCCCGGGTGCTTCCCGCCCCCTAGGGTGACCGCCGTGCGGATCGGCATCGTGACCAGGGAGTGGCCCCCGGACGTCTACGGCGGCGCCGGGGTGCACGTCGAGCACCTCGTGGCGGCGCTGCGGGCGCTGCCCGCGGGGCCCGACGTCGACGTGCACTGCTTCGGCGCCCCGCGGCCGGACGCGGTGGCCTGGCCGGTGCCCCCGGGCCTGGCGCAGGCCAACGGCGCGCTGCAGGCGCTGGGCACCGACGTCGAGATCGCGGCGGGGCTCGCCGGCGTCGACCTCGTGCACAGCCACACCTGGTACGCCAACGGCGCGGGCCTGCTCGCCGGGCTGGTGCACGGCGTCCCGCACGTGGTCACCGCGCACTCCCTCGAGCCGCGCCGCCCGTGGAAGGCCGACCAGCTCGGCGGCGGCTACCGGCTGTCGTCGTGGGTGGAGCGCTCCGCCTACCTGGCCGCGGACGCCGTCGTCGCCGTCAGCCACGGCATGCGCGCCGACGTCCTCGACGCCTATCCCGACCTGGACCCGGCGCGGGTGCACGTCGTCGGCAACGGCGTCGACGCCGAGGCCTACCGGCCCACCCCCGCGCCCGACGTCGTCCGCTCCCTCGGCGTGGACCCCGACCGGCCCTACGCGCTGTTCGTCGGGCGGATCACCCGGCAGAAGGGCGTCGTCCACCTGTTGCGCGCGGCCGAGCAGCTACCGCCCGACGCGGGGCTGGTGCTCTGCGCCGGCGCCCCCGACACCCCGGCGGAGCGGCAGCAGGTCGCCGACGCGGTGGCCGAGCTGCAGGCGCGCCGGCCGGGCGTGGTCTGGATCGAGGCGATGGTGCCCCGCGAGCAGCTCGTGCCGCTGATCACCGGCGCCACGGTGTTCGTCGTGCCGTCGGTCTACGAGCCGCTGGGCATCGTCAACCTCGAGGCGGCCGCGTGCGGGACCGCGGTCGTGGCCAGCGCGGTCGGCGGCATCCCCGAGGTCGTCGCGGACGGCGTGACTGGCCTGCTGGTGCCCTACGACCCCGACGACGTCGCTGCCTTCGAGGCGGGGCTCGCCGCGCGCATCGCCGAGCTGCTGGCCGACCCGGCCCGCGCCGCGGCCATGGGCGCCGCCGGCCGCGAGCGGGTGCTCTCGGAGTTCGGCTGGCCGGCCATCGCCCAGCAGACCGTGCAGGTCTACTCGCAGGTGCTCGCCGCCCGGGGCTGACCCGCCTGCCCGCGGGGCGCGGGTGCCGGGATGGGATCCTGTCCCGTCGTGGCTCCCGACCCGACCCCGACCGCGGCCGCCCCGGAGGGCCCGCGCGACCCGCTGGCCGAGACCGCCCGTCCCGACGTCGTCGTCGGGCTCGTCGCCGCGCCCGGCGCGGCGCTCGAGGTGGCCGACGAGCTCGCCGCCGACCTCGCCGGCGCGCTGCGCGAGCGGCACCCCGACGTCGCCTGGGACGTGCGCGTGGTCGAGGACGGGCTGGTGCAGCCGCCGGCCGACGACGCCGAGATCGTGGCCGCGGCGCGCGGGCGGCTGCTGGTCGAGGAGTGGGACCTCGCCGTCTGCGTCACCGACCTGCCGCTGAGCGTCGACCGGCGCACCGTCGTCGCGCACGCCAGCCCCGTGCACGGCGTCGCGGTGCTCTCGCTGCCGGCGCTGGGCGCGGTGGGCCGCCGGCGACGGGCGCTGCAGACGTCGGTGGGCCTGGTGGCCGCGCTGCTCGGCGACGACGGCGGGGACGACCCCGAGGCGCTGCGCCGGCGGGTGCGCGAGCTGGCCGCCGACACCGACGGCCAGGACGGCGTCGGGTTCACCGCCCGGGTGCTCAGCGGGAACCTGCGGCTGCTGGTCGGCATGGTGCGGGCCAACCGGCCGTGGCGGCTGACCATCTCGCTGTCGCGGGCGCTGACCGCGGCCGTCGCCGCCGGGGTGTTCGCGCTCATCACCCCCGACGTCTGGCTGCTGGCCGACCGCTTCGGCCTGGCCCGGCACCTCACCGTGGGGCTCGGCTCGGTGGTGGCCATCTGCGCGACGCTCGTCGTGGGCGCGGAGCTGTGGGAGCGGGCGCGGTCGCGGCGGGTGCGCAAGCAGGTGGCGCTGTTCAACCTGGCCACCGTGGCCACCGTCGTCATCGGCGTGCTGACCCTCTACGCGGCGCTGTTCCTGCTGGCGCTGGCCGGGTCGCTGCTGCTGGTGCCGCCGGGGCTGTTCGCCGACGGGCTGGGCCACCGGGCCTCCCTCGGTGACTACCTGGAGCTGGCCTGGCTGACGAGCTCGCTGGCCACCGTGGGCGGCGCGCTGGGCGCGGGCCTGGAGTCCGACGAGGCGGTGCGCGACGCGGCCTACACCCACCGCGCCGGCCAGGACGGGTGACGAGACCGGCGGGTCCGGGGGAGGATGGGCTGTGACCATCGCCACACGGTTCGCCGCGGCGCTGCACGAGCAGACCGCCCGCGGGCCGGGCGGGACCGAGCTGCTGCCCGTCCGGCTGGCCCGCGCGGCCGCGGCCACGCTCGGCGTCGACGCCGCCGGGCTGTCGGTCGTCGACGCCGCGGGCGCGAGGATCCCGCTCGGGTCGAGCAGCACCGACGCGGCCTGCGCCGAGCGGCTGCAGTTCACCGTGGGCGCGGGCCCCTGCTGGGAGGCGCAGCGCACGCGGCAGCCGGTGTTCGCCGTCCAGGCCGACCTGCGGCGGCGGTGGGCCCCCTTCGCCGACCTGCTCGCCTCGCAGACGCCGTTCCGCGCCGTGGTCGCCTTCCCGCTGCGGGAGGACCTCGCCGGCGCCGGTGCGCTGGACCTCTACTTCACCGCAGACGCCGCGGTCCCCGCCCTGGACGTGTTCGCCGCGGTTGCAGTGGGCGAGCTGGTCACCGCCGCGCTCACCGAGGCGGCGGTGTGGTCGGACTGGCCGGCCGAGCGCGGGCCGGACTGGCTGCACGGCCCGGAGGCCCGCCGCCGCGCCGCCGTGCTGCGCGCCGCCGGCCGCGCGGCGATGGCGCTGGAGACCGATCCGGCGACGGCGCTGACGCTGCTGCGCGGCACCGCCTGGTCCGGCGGGCGGACCGTCGAGGACGTCGCCGAGGACCTCGAGACCGGGGTGCTGCGGATCGAGGACCTCGCCGCCGGGCCGGTGCAGGGACCTGCCGCCTAGGAGCGGCCCGTGTGACCGTCCCCGCAGGTCAGCGGCGGAATCGTCGTCGCCGGCGGGGTGCTGTACCCCCTGTGACCGCAGCGCCCTCGCCGTCGTCCGTCCCGACCGCCCCCGCGCCCGTCCCCTCCCCCACCCGCCTCCTCGACGTGCGCACGGTCTACGCCGAGCCGGCCGCCCTCGACTCCGCCCGCGGCCGCGACGTGCTCGCCCGCTTCCCCGGCGCCAAGGTGGTCGAGGTGCCCTCGCACTGGCAGATCCCGGAGCTCAACGGCAACGAGGGCAACGTCGAGCGCTGGGTGCGCGTCAAGACCGAGACGCTGGTGCTCGGCGTCAAGAAGTCGCTGTCGGCCCGGCCCAACAGCCGGTCGTCGAACTGGATCGCTCCGTCGACGGCCAACGGCTGCGCCATGGCCTGCGCCTACTGCTACGTGCCGCGGCGCAAGGGCTTCGCCAACCCGATCACCGTGTTCACCAACATCGAGCAGATCACCGGCTACGTACGCCGGCACGTGGCCCGGCAGGGACCCAAGACCGAGGCCGACCAGTGCGACCCGGTCAGCTGGGTCTACGACATCGGCGAGAACAGCGACTGCTCGGTCGACGCGCTGGTCAGCGACAACGTCGCCGACCTAGTCGCCACCTTCCGGGAGCTGCCCACCGCCAAGGCGTCGTTCGCCACCAAGTTCGTCAACCGGGAGCTGCTCGACCTCGATCCGCAGGGCCGCACGCGCATCCGGTTCTCGCTCATGCCCGACGCCGACTCGCGGGTGATCGACGTGCGCACCAGCCGCATCGCCGAGCGCGTCGCCGCCGTCGACGACTTCGTCGAGGCGGGCTACGAGGTGCACCTCAACCTGTCGCCGGTGGTGCTGCGCGAGGGCTGGGAGGCCGACTGGGCGCAGCTGCTGCGCCAGCTCGACGACACCCTCTCCCCCGCGGCGAAGGCGCAGGCGGCGGCCGAGGTGATCATGCTGACCCACAACCGCGACCTGCACGAGGTCAACCTCGGCTGGCACCCCAGGGCCGAGGACCTGCTGTGGCGGCCGGACCTCCAGCAGCCCAAGCGCAGCCAGAACGGTCAGTGGAACGTGCGCTACCGCAACCACGTGAAGCGGGCGGGCGTCGACCGGCTGCAGGAGCTCATCGCCCACCACGCGCCCTGGCTGCGCGTGCGCTACGCGTTCTGATGCACCTGTCCCTGCTCGACCGCTCCCGCACCCGCGCCGGGGAGACCGACGCGGCCGCGGTGCTGGGCACCGTCGAGCGGGCGGTGCGCGCCGAGCGACTCGGCTACCGGCGGTTCTGGGTGGCCGAGCACCACGGCGTCCCGGGGATCGCCGGGGCCGCCCCGGCGGTGCTGCTGGCCGCGGTGGCCGGCCGGACGACGGCGATCCGGCTGGGCTCGGCCGGCGTGATGCTGCCGCACCACCAGCCGCTCGTCGTCGCCGAGCAGTTCGCCACCCTGAGCGCGCTGGCGCCCGGCCGGGTGGACCTCGGGCTCGGCCGCTCCCCCGGCTTCACCCCGCCGGTGCGCCGGGCGCTGCGGGAGACCGAGCGCGACTTCGCCGCCGACCTCGCCGAGCTGCGGGCCCACCTCGACGGGACCGCGGAGATCACGATGCACCCGCGCCCGGCCGCCGACGTGCCGATGTGGGTGCTGGCCACCGGTTCCGGCCTGGAGGTCGCGGCGGCGCTCGGCCTGCCGGTCGTCGTCGGCGGGCCGCTGCTGGGCGTGGCCGGCGACCCGGAGCCCGGCCGGGAGGCGCTGGCCCGCTACCGCCGCACCTACCGCCCCTCGGCGCGGGCACCGGAGCCGGAGGTGGCGATCAGCCTCGACGTGCTGGTCGGCGACACCGCCGCCGAGGCCGCCGACCTGCTGCTGCCCGAGGCGTGGGCGATGGCGCAGGCGCGCACCACCGGCGTCTTCCCGCCGCTGGAGCCGGTGGCCGTGGCGCGGGCGGCGCCGATGACCGCGGTGCAGCGCCGGCACGCCGAACGGACGGCGGCCTCGGCCGTGGCCGGCACCGCGTCCCAGGTGGCCGGCCGGCTCGCCGAGCTGGCCGAGCGCACGGGCGCGAGCGAGCTGGTCGCGGCCGGCAGCACGTTCGACCGGGCGGCGCTGGCCGCCTCCGACGCCGCCCTGGCCGCGCTGCTGGCCTGAGTCAGCCGGTGGCGCCGGTGTCGGGGTGCGCGGCGCCGACCGGCTTGGACTCCGGCGACCCGCGCTGTCGCAGGTAGACGGCGAACACCGCCATCGACCCGACGGCGAGCATCTCCGACTGCCAGTTCTGGAAGGTGCGGTCCCAGAAGTCCGGGCGGCCCAGGTAGCCCACCCAGCTCACCGGGTCGGCGTGCGAGCGCAGCTGGTCGACGTTGTAGGCCGCCCAGCCGGCCACCGACGTGGCCGCCCAGGTGAGCAGGAAGAGTGCGCCGAACACCAGTCCGAGCGACCGGGAGAACACCGCGGTGCGCCAGCCGCCGGCCCCGGCCCAGCGGGGCGAGTCGGCGCGGGCGTGCGCGCCCACCCGCTGCTCCTCGTCGCTCTCGGTGCCGACGGCCTCCAGCTCCTTCGACGCCGGGGAGCCCCGCTGCACCAGCCACACGGTGGCGAAGACGTAGAGGGAGAACTGCAGGTACTCCGACTGCCAGTTCTCCATCACGTCGACGGCGAAGGACGACGAGGTGAGGTAGTGCCCGAGCGAGACCGGCCCGAGCCCCTCGTCCTGCCGCTCCTCGCTGAGCTGGGCGGCCCCGGCGACCGCCTGACCGGCCAGGGTGACCACGAACAGCAGCCCGAACCCGAGGCTCAGCGAGTTCTCCGAGAGGAACCGCCGCACGCCGCTCACCGACCCAGCAGGGCCAGCACCACGCAGTAGGCGGTGCCGCCGAGGACGGTCAGCAGGTAGGCGACGAAGACGATCCGCACGTGCCTCACGAGCCCTCCACCAGGCAGTCGTAGCGGCCGTCACCGCAGGGCCGGCAGCCGGCCGCGGCCACCTCCCAGCCGCCGGGCGTGCGGGTGAGGAAGAGCGTGTCGTCGGCGAGCCGCACCTGCGCCTCGGAGTCCCACACCTGCGCCGACTCGACCTCGCCCGTGCCCAGCGGCAGGTCCTCCAGCGCGACGGGACAGCCGGCCGGCTCCTCGTGCTGCACCGCCTGAAACGCCGCGTCGGTGAGCAGCGCGCACCGGGCGTCGGCGTCCCCGGCCGCGAAGTCCCGGGCGGCCTGCTCGACGTCGGGCAGGTGCACGTCCGAGCACCCGCTCACCAGCAGGACGCCCGCGGTGAGCCAGGCGGACGTCGTGCGCACGGGACCGTCCCTCCGGTCGCGTTCCTGCGTCGTCTCCGCAGGTGGCCGCCATGATCGTCGGCACGCGGGTGCGCCGCCACCGCGGTGATCACCCGTTCGGGGACGACGTCCCCGCACTACGGTGGCGGTGTGGCGCGCGTCGTGGTCGTCGGCGCCGGGCTCGGCGGGCTGGCGGCGGCCGCCCGGCTCGGCGCGCTCGGGCACCGCGTGACCGTCCTGGAGCAGGCCGACGGCGTCGGCGGGAAGCTCGGCTGGTTCGAGCGCGACGGCCACGCCTTCGACACCGGCCCCAGCCTGGTGACGCTGCCCCAGGTGCTGCGCGACCTCTTCGACGCCACCGGCGGCCCGCTGGAGGACGCCGTCGACCTGGTGCGCCTCGACCCCGCGGTGGCCTACCGGTTCGCCGACGGCACGCGGCTGGCCGTCCCCGGGCACCTCGACGACGTCCCCGGCGCGCTGGACGGGGCGCTGGGCGACGGCGCGGGCGGCCAGTGGCGGGCGCTGCTGGACCGCGCCGAGGCCATGTGGGCGATCACCGAGCAGCCCTTCCTGCGCTCGCCGCTGCGCGGGGCCGCCACCCTCGCCCGGCTGGCCCGCGACCCATCCGACGTCGGCACCGTCGCGCCCTGGCAGACGCTGCGCGGCCTGGGCGCCCGCCACCTGCGCGACCCGCGGCTGCGGGTGCTGCTCGACCGGTACGCCACCTACTCCGGCTCCGACCCGCGCCGGGCGCCGGCGGTGCTGGCCACCGTGCCGTGGGTCGAGCAGGCGTTCGGCTCCTGGTACGTGCGCGGCGGCCTGCACCGGCTGGCGGAGGCGGTGGCCGACCGGGCGCGCGAGCGCGGGGCGGACGTCCGCACCGGTACGCCGGTGCGCCGGGTGCTCAGCGACGGCGGCCGGGTGTCCGGGGTGGAGCTGGCCGAGGGCGGGGAGATCACCGCCGACGTCGTGGTCTCCGGCGCCGACGCCACCGCGCTCTACGCCGGGCTGCTGCCGCCCAACCGGCGCACCCGCGCGGTGCGCCGCGGGCTGACCCGCGCGACGCCGTCGCTGTCGGGCTTCGTGCTGCTGCTCGCCCTGCGCGGGCGGACGCCCGGGCTGGCGCACCACACCGTCGCCTTCCCCGCCGACTACGACGCCGAGTTCGACGCGGTCTTCGGCACCGGCCGGCACCGCGGCGTCCCCTGCCCGGTCCCCGACCCGACGGTCTACGTCAGCGCCCCCGACGACCCGACGACCCGGCCCGACGACGACAGCGAGTCCTGGTTCGTGCTCGTCAACGCGCCCCGGCACGACCCCGACGCCGGGGTCGACTGGGACGCGCCGGGCCTGGCCGACCGCTACGCCGGGCGGGTGCTCGAGGTGATGGCGGCGCGTGGCCTCGACGTGCGCGACCGGGTGCGCTGGTGCGTGGCCCGCACGCCGGCCGACCTCGCGCGGGAGACCGGCGCCGTCGGGGGCTCGATCTACGGCACGTCGAGCAACGGCGCCCGCGCGGCCTTCCTGCGGCCGGGCAACGCCGCGCCCGTCCGCGGGCTGTACCTCGTCGGCGGCTCCTCGCACCCGGGCGGCGGGCTGCCGCTGGTCACCCTGTCGGCCGAGATCGTCGCCGGGCTGGTCGGTCCCGCCTGAGCTCGCTGCGCACGCTGTCGGCGGCCGGTGCGAGGCTGCCCGGCGTGCGCACCGACCCGCCGGAGACCGGCGACGAGACGACCCTGCTGTCCGCCTACCTCGCCTACCAGCGCGAGACGGTGCTGCAGAAGACCGAGGGGCTGACCCGCGAGCAGCTGGGGCGCACCCACCCGCCGTCGTCGCTCACCCTGGCCGGGCTGCTGTACCACCTGGCGCTGGTCGAGGAGAGCTGGGCGGTGGAGCGGTTCTCCGGCGGGCCCGAGCTCCCGCCGTGGGACGGGGTCGACTGGGACGCCACCCCCGACTGGGAGTTCGACGCCGCCCTCGGCCTGGAGCCCGACGCGCTGCGCGAGCGCTACCGGGAGGCCGGCCGGCGCACCGACGCCGTGGTGGCGGCCGCGGGCTCCCTCGACGCGTTGTCGGCGGTCCCGCTCCGCAACGGGAACCGCTTCAGCCTGCGCTGGATGCTGCTGCACCTCGTCGAGGAGACGGCGCGGCACGCCGGGCACGCCGACCTGCTGCGGGAGGCGGTCGACGGCATCACCGGCGAGTGAGCCTCAGCGCGCGAGCTCGGTCGCCCAGGCGGCGACCTCGATCCGCCCGGTGGTGCCGGCGTCGACCCACATCGGGAGCACCTGGCCCGGGTCGCCGGGCACCGGGACGACGCGCAGCGCCTGGCCCTCGGTGAGCCCGCCGGCGGTCACCGTCGCCGACCACGACACCCCGGTCACCGCGCTCTCGCCCGGCTGCAGCACCAACGGCGCGGGGCCGGGGTCGATCACCATGTAGCTCGACTCGTGCGCCGTCTCGAACGCCATCGGCCGGCCGTCGGCATCGAGCACCTCGACCGCCGGGTAGCCGGTGACCTCACGCGCGGCGTCCCCGCAGTTGGTCACCGTGACGACGACGGCGCGGTGCCCGAGGCCGGCGTCGACCGGGCCGGCGGTGACCAGCAGACCGAGCGGCGAGCACGTCGGTGTCACCGGCTGCGGCACCGCCGGCGCGTCCTCCGGCTCCGTCGCCGGCGGGGTCGCCGGCGACGGGGACGGCGGGACCCCGAGGCCCGCGGTGTCGGCCGGCCCGCCGGGGGTCCGGAGGGCCAGCGCGACCGCCGTCACCGCGACGACGGCCAGTGCCACCAGCAGCGGGACCAGCCAGGAGGAGCGGGCGCGCACCTCAGCCCCGGGCGGCGCCGAGGCCCAGCACCGCGGCCAGCCCCAGCGCGCTGCGCGGCGCGTAGGCGGTCCGCCACAGCCCGCCGTGGACGGCGGCGTGCGCCTCGTCCTGCCAGGGGTGCTCGTGCCGGGGACCGCCGCCGGTGTGCAGGTCGTGCACCAGCAGGGCGGCCATGAGCACGTTCGACGTCGCCGGCTCGAACACCTCGACGCCGAACCGGTGGGCGCCGGCGTACGCGGCGGCCAGCGCCCGGTTCTTCACCACCGAGCGGGTGCGGGTGGGCGGCGCGACGTTCATCGACACCGTCGTCCCGGCCGCCCGCGCCACCGTGGCCCGCCACCGCTGCAGCCGCTTGGCCAGCGCGTAGTTGGGGCCCTGCTGGGCGACCAGGCTGTCGTTGACGCCGGGGTCGGCGCCGGGCACGTAGGCGCGCTGCAGCAGCCGGCCCGCCGACAGCGTGCGCAGCGGGCGGCCGACCAGCTTGCCCACCCGCGAGCGGCCCGCGTACGCGCGCACCGACTGGGCGACGGCGTCCCCGGGGACGGCGAACACGTCGGTGGGCGTGGCGAGGAAGGCCAGCGCCGTCTCCGGCCGGGCCGCCTGCAGCCGCAGGGTGAGCGCGTCGACGGCGGCGGAGACCCGGACGTTGGTGGCGCCGTCGGCGTAGACGTAGTTGCCGAGCACGAGCTCCCCCGGCAGCCCGGCCAGCCAGTCGGCGACGGCGGGCACCTCGCGCACCAGGTCGGCGCCGGCGCCGCCGGGCAGGTCGCCGTCGGCGGGGACCAGCAGCGTGCCCGCCCCGCGGCGGGCGGTGTCGAGGACGCGGCGCCACAGGTCCGGCCGCGGCAGGTCGACCCCGGCCACGGTGGCGCCCCAGCGCAGCAGCGCGGTCAGCGGGCCCATCTCCGCGCCGGCGCCGAGCACGACGACGGTGCGGCCAGGCAGCGCCAGCCACTCGGGGTGCGCGGCCACGGTGCGCACGGCCTCGGCCGCCGACGGCTCGAGGACGCCGCCCTCGACCCAGGTGTCCAGCCGCCGGGACAGCTCGGCGCCGCGCAGCCGCGACCCGTGGAACGGCAGGCTGAACCCGCGCTCGGCCTCGCCCTCGCCGGTGACCTCCCGGGTGCCCGGGGTGCGCGGAGCCGGCGCGTCGAGCAGGGCCGACAGCGGTCGCTCGCCGTCGTCGCCGGCGACGTGCAGCCGGGTGTGCACGGCGTCGAGCCCGCCGCCGGCGACGGCGCGCGCCGCGTCCGGGGAGGCCAGGCCCGCCTCGACCAGCCGCCGGAAGTGGGTGAGGTACCCGGCGCGCCAGTTGGTCTCCTGCTCGGCGGCGCGGGCGCCCACCGGGTCGACCGGCCGCAGCGCGTCGGCGACCACCGCGCGGCCCACCGCCGCGGTGCTGCGCCGTCCGTCGGGGCCGGCGGGGAAGACGACGCCGGTGTCGTCGGTGCTCATGGGCTCCTCAGTCCGTGGTGACGGGCGGCGGGTCGACCGGCGCCCCGGCCTCCAGCCAGCGCAGCAGGGTGCGGGCGCCGAAGCCGGTGCCGCCCTTGACCACCTCGGCGTCGTCGGAGCCGGCGCGGGCCGGTCCGGCGACGTCGAGGTGCGCCCAGGGCAGGTCGCCGGCGAAGGGCCGCAGGAACAGCGCCGCGGTGGTGCCGCCGGGGTTGCCGGGGGCGTTGGTGGCGTCGGCGACGTCGCTGGCCAGCTGCGGCGCGTACTCCTCGTCCAGCGGCATCCGCCAGACCCGCTCGCCGGCGTGCAGCGCGGCCGTGGACAGCGCGTCGGCCAGGCCGTCGGTGGTGGCGTAGAGGCCGGCGGTGCGCGCGCCGAGCGCGACCTTCATGGCGCCGGTGAGCGTGGCGACGTCGACCAGCGCGGTGGCGCCGAGGTGCAGGCGGGCGTGCGCGAGGCCGTCGGCGAGGACGAGGCGCCCCTCGGCGTCGGTGTTCTGCACCTCGGTGGTGCGCCCGCCGACGTGCCGGATGACGTCGGCCGGCCGGTAGGACGAGCCCGACACCGCGTTCTCGGCGGCCGGGACGACGGCGGTGACCCGCACCGGCAGCTCCAGGCGGGCGGCGGCGTCGACCGCGGCCAGCACCGCCGCTCCCCCGGCCATGTCGGTCTTCATGTCGCGCATGCCGGGGCCGTGCTTGATCTGGATGCCGCCGGTGTCGTAGGTGATGCCCTTGCCGACGAGCACGGGGTGCGGGGCCCCGGCGCCCGGCGGGTCATAGGCGACGACGACGAGCCGCGGCGGGGACGCCGAGCCGCCCCCGACGGCGAGGACCCCGCCGAAGCCGCCCGCGGCGAGCTCCCCGGGGCCGAGCACGGTCACGGTGACGTGCGGCAGGCCGCCGAGCCGGTCGACCGCCTGCTGCGCGAGCCAGGCCGGGTTGCCGGTGTCGGGCGGGGTGTTGACCAGGTCGCGGGCCCAGGCGACGGCGCGGGCGGTGACCTCGCCGGCGCGGGCCGCGTCGGCCACCGCCGGGTCGGCGGCGTCGGTGGCGACGGCGGCCACGGTCGCCAGCCGCGGCGGGTGCGGGCGGGAGGACTCGCGGAACCGGTACCCGGCCAGCAGCGCGGCCTCGACGGCGGCGCGCACCTCGTCGGCGCCGGCGGGGGCGAGCGCGGTGTCCAGCGGCAGCACGAGGCGGCCGGCGCCGTGCTCGGCGAGGGTCTGCGCGCGGCGCACCACGGTGGCGACGAACGAACGCAGGTGCGGCATCGTCCCGTCGCCGGTGCCGACGGCGACGACGCTGCGCGGGCGGCGGCCGGGGACGGGCAGGTTGGTGATGCCGCCGGCCTTCCCGGTGTTGCCGGTGTCGGCGAGCGCGCCGGCGAGCAGCTCGGCCGGGACCGGCGGCGGCGTGCCGGGCGCCGGCGAGGTGAGCCACGGGGGCAGCGCGCCGCCGGCGCCGACCGGGACGGCGAGGACGTCGTCCTCACCGAGGTCCGGCAGCGCCGCGAGCAGCTCCACCCGGGGCAAGGGGGCGGCCCCGGTCGCCGGCGTGCTGCCGGCGGCCGGGGCCGCGTCGTCCTGCGCGGGGCTGCCCGAGGGCAGGCTCGCGGAGACGTTCAGCTGGTCGCGCCCTTCAGGGCCTCGGAGAGCGCCGCGGCCTCGTCGGGCGACAGCTCGACGACCAGGCGGCCGCCGCCCTCGAGCGGCACCCGCATGACCAGGCCGCGCCCCTCCTTGGTGACCTCCAGGGGACCTTCACCCGTGCGCGGCTTCATGGCCGCCATGCGTGCCTCCTTCGCCGGCCACCCGCGGCCCCTCTGCGACGGCGGTGTGGCTGTTCCTCGGTGCGTAGCTCTGTCCCATGATCCCGTATCCCCGCCGCGGTTCCAACACGAGCCCCGTCAGGGGGTCGCCCGGAAGCAGGTCGCGACGTGGTCGTCGACCATGCCGGTGGCCTGCATGAGGGCATAGGCGGTCGTGGGCCCGACGAAGGCGAAGCCCCGGCGCTTGAGCTCCTTGGCCATCGCGACCGACTCCGGGCTGGTGGCCGGCACGTCGGCGAGGGTGGCCGGGCGGGCCCGCGGGCCGGGAGGCGCGAACGACCACAGGAGGTCGGACAGGCCGCCGTCGATCTGCTGGGCGGCGCGGGCGTTGCGGATGGCGGCGGTGACCTTGGCGCGGTTGCGGACGATGCCGGCGTCGGCCATCAGCCGCGCCTCGTCCTCCTCGGTGAAGGCGGCCACCGCGTCGATGGAGAAGCCGGCGAAGGCGGCCCGGAAGGCCGGGCGCTTGCGCAGGATGGTGAGCCACGACAGGCCGGACTGGAACGCCTCGAGGCTGAGCCGCTCGAACAGGGCGTCGTCGCCCCGCAACGGGGTCCCCCACTCCTCGTCGTGGTAGCGCGCGTACTCGGGGGCGCTGTCCCCCCAGGCGCAGCGGACGCGGTCGGGTTCCACGGCGGGGACGCTAGCGGCGGGCAGGGACACGTCGGTCGTCATGGCTCCCGTTGTCCGCTCCGCGCGGTCGGTCCGCAAGCCCCTCCCGAGATCTGTGGACAGGCTCCTGACCTGGGGATACGGGTCGCCGCACCACGCTCGCGGCGGTAGACTCCGTACATGTGTTCGAGTAGGATCGACGCCGGTGACGTCCTCGACGACGTCGCCGCGCTGGTCGCCGAGCGCAACCGGATCGACGCCCGCCTCGCCCGCGCGGTGCGGGCCGCGGAGCTGTCCTCCGCTCCCGAACGCGACGGGCTGACGAGCATGGCGTCGTGGCTGCGCGGGCACTGCCGGCTGTCCGGGCGCGAGGCGTCCCGGCCGGCGCACAACGCCCGCGCGCTGGAGCACCTGCCCGCCCTGGCCGAGGCGCACGACGCCGGGCTGGTGACCACCGCCCAGGTGGCCGTGACCGCGGAGGTGACCACCCCGGAACGGCTCGCCGCCGCCGCAGCGCAGGGCGTGGACCTGGGCGAGATCGACGCCGTCCTCACCGCCGTGGCGATCGAGCAGGAGCACGACGCCCTGGTCGTCGTGGTGAAGCGCTACTGCAACGCGCTCGATCCCGACGGGCCCGAGCCGGACCCGACCGAGGGGCGGCGCATGTCGGTGGTCCGCCACGCCGACGGCACCGTCTCCTTCCACCTGCACCTCGACCCGGTCGGTGCCGAACGCTTCGCCACCGCGGTGGAGGCACACGTGCAGGCCGACCGGCCCGCCGGCGACGACCGCACCCGCGCCCAGCGGCTCGCCGACGGCGCCGTGCAACTCGCCGACACCGCCCTCGCTTCGGGCAGCACCCCGCGGCTGCGCGGGGTCAAGCCGCAGGTCGTGGTGAAGGTCGACGCGGAGGACCTGCACGACCCCGCCTGCCCGGCCGACCACGCCCCGACCGGCCCAGGAGCCGGGACCGACGGCGACGCCCAGGCCGACACCGCGACCGGGATCGACCCGACCTCCGAGCCGGACACCGACACCGACACCGACACCGACACCGACACCGAGTCGAGCAGGACGCCCCCTCTGCCGCGGTGGCGGGGCAGCGCGACCCTCGGGTCCGGCGCCGTGGTCCCCGCGGCCACCGCCCGCTGGCTGGCCTGCGACGGCGCGATCACCCGCGTGGTGCTCGGCCCCGACGGCGTCCCGCTCGACCTGGGCCGGGAGCAGCGGCTGGCCGACCGGCACGTCCGCCGCGCCGCGGAGGTCCGCGACGGTGGCTGCGTGTTCACCGGCTGCGGCGCCCCCACCTGGTGGTGCGACGTCCACCACCTCGTGCACTGGCTCGACGGCGGACCCACCTCGCTGCAGAACTCGGCGCTGCTGTGCGAACGCCACCACACCGAGGTCCACTCCGGCTTCCGCGTGCAACGACAACCGGACGGCCGATGGCACACCTGGCGGCCGGACGGCACCGAGATCACCACCCCGGCACCCCTCAGGGCCGGGGTGGCGTGAGCACCTGACCGACCGCGCTCGTCATGCGCGGGACCAGCGCTGCCCTCGGCACGCTCGGACCGGCCAGCGGCGGCAGCCCGTGCCGCCGAGCGGGCTCAGGGGACGGGCGACTCCACCGCGGCCGTCGCGGGCGCGTTGCGGCGGGTGGCGAGCGCGCAACCCGCCAGCACGAGCGGCAGGCCGACGGCGAGGCCCAGGGTGAAGGGCTCGTCGAGCAGCAGCACACCGGCCAGGACGGCGACGGCCGGGTTGACGAAGGTGATCACCAGCGCGCGCTGCGGGCCGACCTCGCGGATGAGCGCGAAGAACAGCACCAGCGCGAGCGCCGTGCAGACCACCCCGAGGACGACCAGCGAGCCCAGCGCGGGCACCGACGCCGACCCCAGCTGCCCGAGCCGCGGCACCGCGAACGGCGCGTAGACCACCGCGGTGAGCACCAGGGCGATCGCGCTGACCGCCACTCCCGGGACGTCGGCCAGCGCACGGTTGGCGATCAGCGGCGCGGTGCCGTAGCCGACCACCACCGCCACCACCGCGAGCACCGGCAGCAGCGCGATGCCCTCGACGTCGAGCCCGAGCAGCGCCACGATGCCCACGACGCCGAGCCCCATCCCCGCCAGCCGCACCGCGGTGAGCCGCTCCTCCCCGCCGACCAGCCGCGCGGCGACGGCCGCGACGAAGGGCACCGAGGCGACCAGCAGCCCGGTCAGCGAGCTCGACAGCGTCACCTCGGCGTAGGACAGCAGCAGCCAGGGCCCCGTCATCTCCAGCACGGTGAACGCCAGCAGCGGCCGCCAGTGCCGCAGCGCGGGGCGCACCTGCCCGCGGGCCAGGACCAGCGGCAGCAGCACGGCGGCCCCGACGACGCACCGGACGAACACCACGACCACCGGCGACGTCTCCTCGACGGCCACCTTGATCAGCAGGTACGGCACGCCCCAGATGACCGACATCGCCAGGAACAGCACCCACCCGCGACGGCTCACCGCGCCATCCTGCCCGGCCCCCGCGACGGTTCCCGTTGCACGTCCCGCCGCGCCGCCGTGGACTGTCCCGTCATGGACCCCGACGCGCGTTTCGCCTCCCTGGTCGAGGCCCTGGCCACCCGGCCCGGCGTCGGCCCGCCCGGCGCGAGCGGCCGGCGCGGCTTCGGCTCGGCCGCCCTGACGGTGCACGGGTCGATCTTCGCGATGGTCGTCGGCGGGGCGCTGGTGCTGAAGCTCCCCGCCCACCGGGTGGAGGGGCTCGTCACCGCCGGCACCGGGCTGCCGTTCGCCGCGGCCAACGGCACGCCGATGCGCGAGTGGGTGGCCCTCGACCACGGCACGCCCGCGTCCGACCTCGCGCTCGCCGAGGAGGCCATGGCGTTCGTGGCCTCCCGCGCTACTCGGGGCGGCTGAACATCCACGCGGCGACGGCGAGCAGCACCCCGCCGACGCCGGCCACCAGGACGACGTCGAGCCACACCGGCACCGGCCAGCTCCCCCAGTGCAGGGCCACGGAGTCGCCGATCGACGGGTCGACGCGGGAGAGCACCACCCGCCGCACCGCGTCGACGCCGTAGGTGATCGGGTTGGCCAGCGCCAGCGCGTGCAGCCACCCGGGCAGCTGGCCCGAGACCGGGAAGAACGCGCCGGAGAGGAACATCAGCGGCGCGAGCAGGAGCTGCACCCGCGGCATGACGGTCTGGATCTGGTCGACCCGGACGGCGATCACCAGACCCAGCGCGGTGATGGCGAAGGCGACGACGAACAGCAGCCCGACCGTGGCGAGCATCATCACCGGGTCGTAGGGGACGCCGACCAGCCCGGCCAGCGCCAGCAGCACCACCGACTGGAGGGTGGCCACCGTCGCCCCGCCGAGCGCCTTGCCGAGCACGATGCTGGTGCGGCCCACGGGCGCCACGAGCATCTCGCGCAGGAAGCCGAGCTCGCGGTCCCAGACGATCGAGATCGCCGAGAAGACGGCGGTGAACATGACCGAGGTGGCTAGCACGCCGGGGAACAGGAACGTCGAGTAGCCGGCGTCGCCGAAGGTGCCCACCGGCAGGGTGGCGCCCAGGCCCTGCCCCAGCACGAACAGGAACAGCAGCGGCTGGGCGAACGAGGACAGGATCCGGCCGCGGTCGGTGCGGAAGCGCAGCAGGTCGCGGTGCCAGACGACCCGCACGGCGCGCAGCTCGTGACGCAGCCCGCGCCCGCCGAGCCGGACCGGCGCGGTCGTGGCCGTCACCGCCGACCTCCGGCCGGGCCGGCCACCGGGCTCCGCGCGGGCCCACCGGCCGCCGCCTGGCGCTCGGACATCCGCGCGCCGGTGTAGGCGAGGAAGACGTCGTCGAGGGTGGGGCGCGAGACGCTGACCGAGCGCACCGTCAGGCCGAGCTCGAACAGCCGCGGGACGAAGCGCTCGCCGTCGGGGGCGAGCACGACCAGCACGCCGTCCTCGCGGGCGGTCTCGACGCCGAGCCGCTCCCGCACGAGGGCCTCGGCCGCGTCGTCGTCGGCGGTGCGCACCCGCACCCGGTCGGCGCCGACGCTCGCCTTGAGCGCCGACGGGGTGTCCAGCGCGCCGATCCGGCCGGAGTCGACGATCGCGATGCGGTCGCAGCGCTCGGCCTCGTCCATGTAGTGCGTGGTGAGGAAGACGGTGATGTCCTCCTCGGCGCGCAGCCGGTCGACGTAGCCCCACAGACCCGCCCGCGACTCGGGGTCCAGGCCGATCGTCGGCTCGTCGAGGAAGAGCACGCGCGGCGAGTGCAGCAGCCCGCGGGCGATCTCCAGCCGGCGCTTCATGCCGCCGGAGAAGGTGCGGACCAGCGAGCGGCGCCGGTCGGTGAGGCCGACCATCTCCAGGACGGCGTCGATCCGCGGCCCGACCTCGGCCTTCGGCATCCCGTAGATGTCGGCGTGAAACCGCAGGTTCTGCTCGGCGGTGAGGTGCGCGTCGAGCGTCGTCTCCTGGAAGACCAGGCCGATGTGCCGCCGCACCTCCGTGCGGTCGCGGACGACGTCGAAGCCGGCCACCCGTGCGGCGCCCGCCGTGGGCCGCAGCAGCGTGCAGAGGATCTGGATGGTGGTGGACTTGCCCGCCCCGTTCGGGCCGAGGAAGCCGAACAGCTCGCCCGCGCGGACCGACAGGTCGATCCCGCGGACGGCCTCGACGTCGCCAAACGTCTTGACCAGGCCGCTGACCTCCACCGCGGGCGGCCGCCCGGTGCCGGCCTCCCCCGACGGGGTCCCTAACGCCGTTAGAGTCACCCCGGCAGCGTCCTCGAACACCGTTAGAGTGTCAAGGTGCCGATCTCCCGCGACGACGTCGTCCGCGCCGCCGTCGAGGTCCTCGACGAGGAGGGCCTCGCGGGACTGACCCTGCGCGGCGTGGCCGCCCGGCTCGGCGTGAGCGCCCCGACCCTCTACTGGCACGTCAGGGACAAGCGGCACCTGCTCGACCTGGTGGCCGACCGCGTGCTGGCCGACGTCCCGGAGAGCACCCGGGCGCCGCACCCCGGCGAGCCGGTGTGGGAGTGGCTGGCCGAGGCGAGCCGGGTGCGACGGGCGCTGCTGCTGGCCCACCGCGACAGCGTGCAGGTGGTCGCCGGCAACCGGCCGACCGAGGACTCGCTGCCCGGCATCGAGCGCACCCTCGGCGTCCTCGTCGGGGCCGGGCTCGAGCCGGGCGAGGCGGTGCGGGTGCTCACCGCGCTCGGCTCGTTCATCCTCGGCGACGCCCTCGAGACCCAGGCCGACCGTGACCGGCCGCTGGAGGAGCAGCCCGGCGGCGACATGGCGGGGTTCCCCACGGTCGCCGCCGCCGCCCGGACCGCCGGCGGCGACGACGAGCGGTTCGAGGAGGGGCTGGCGCTGTTCGTCGGCGGGCTGCGCGCCCGGCTCGAGGAACGCGCGCGCGGGACCGCGGTCGCCGGGTCCTGACCGGCGCGCTCGGTACCGTCGGCCCGTGGGGTGGTCGGGCTACGGGACCTTCGTGGTCCTCGCCGTCGTGCTGGTGCTCGTGCCCGGCCCGGACGTCGCCGTCGTCCTGCGCAACACCCTCGGCGGCGGGCGGGTCCGCGGCTCGTGGAGCGCGGTCGGCATCACCGTCTCCAACGTCCTGCAGGGCGCCGCGGCCGCGACCGGGCTGGCCGCCCTCGTCGTCCGGGTGGAGCCGCTGTTCCAGGCGATCCGCTGGGCCGGCGTCGCCTACCTGACGTTCCTCGCGCTGCAGGCCTTCCGCTCGGCGGTGCGCGGCCGCTACCCCGACCTCGACGACGGCGGCCCCGCGGCCGGCCGGGCCGCGCTGACCGGCCTGCGCCAGGGCTTCCTCAGCAACGTCACCAACCCGAAGGTGCTCGCCTTCTACCTGGCCGTGCTGCCGCAGTTCCTCGCGCCGGGGACGCCGGTGCCCGTGCTGCTGGCCTACGCGCTCACCCACGCCGCCGTCGGCCTGGTGTGGCTGCTGCTCCTGGTGGCCGGCCTGTCCCGGGCCCGCCGGGTGCTGGCGCGCCGCCCCGTCCGGCGGGCGCTCGACGCGGTCACCGGCTGCGCGCTGCTCGCCTTCGGCGCCCGGCTCGCCGTCTCACGCGGGACCTGACACCGGCCAGGCCACCTCGACGTGCGGCTCGTCGGGGTCGGCGTCGCGCGCGCTCAGGTAGACCTCGGCCGGGCTGCCGGCCCGCTCGAGGCCCCGGGCGTCCACCCACGCGCCGACGGCGTCGTAGGCGCGCAGGATGCCGGGGAACTCCGCCTCCCGCCGCGACAGGCAGGTGACCGCCTCCCGCCCGGCGTGCTGCAGCCGGATCCGCAGGTCGCCGGCCGGCTCGACGGAGCCGGTGAACGGCCGCACCACCTCGACCGGGCCGTCGCCGTCCTCGGTGACCATCCCGTGGTAGACGACGCGCAGCGGCCCGGCCGGCCGCGCGCCGCAGCGTGCGAGGTGCGCGTCGATCTCCTCCCCCGCCCCGGTGATGAACGCGTCGAGCTCGTCGACCGTCAGCCGCCGCTCGGCGGTCAGCACCGTCCGGCCCGGCACCTCGCGCAGGGTCACCTCGCGCACGTCGTCCTCCTCGGTCTCCGCGGTCAGGGCGGTCACCAGGTCCCGGCGCCGCCGCAGGTCCTCCTCCACGCCGTCCCACCAGCGGGCCACGGCCGCCCGGCGGGCGCCCGGCTCGAGGTCGACGACGTCACGCACCCGCGCCAGCGGCATGCCCGCCCGGCGCAGCGCGGCGATCAGCCGGGCCCGGGCCACCTGCGCGACGGCGTAGCCGCGGTGGCCGGTCCACGGGTCGACGGCGTCGGGCACCAGCAGGCCCTGCTCGGCGTAGAGCCGCAGCGCCTTGGCCGACAGCCGGGTGCGGCGCAGGAACTCCCCGGGCCGCAGCAGGTCTCCGCTCACGCCGTCGAGCCTGCGGCATGCCCCAGGGGCCGGGTCCAGTCCGGCCCGCGGTTTCCGCCCCGGCCCGGCCGGGCAGCGCCGGAGCACCTGCGACGACGGGAGGCCCGCGTGGCCGACGCATCCACCCGACCGCCGGCCCGCCGCCGGCTGCTGGTCTCCGGCCTGCTGCTCGGCGCGGGCGTGGCGGGGGCGGTCGACGAGATCGTCTTCCACCAGCTCCTGCACTGGCACCACTTCTACGACCGGGCCAGCGGCGCGGCGGGCCTGGTCTCCGACGGGCTGCTGCACGCCGGCACCTTCTCGGCCGCCGTCGCCGGCATGGCGCTGATGGCCGACGCCCGCCGTCGCGGCCGGTTCCTGCCCCCGCTGTGGTGGGGCGCGCTGCTCACCGGCGCGGGGGCGTTCCAGACCTGGGACGGCCTGGTGCACCACAAGGTGCTGCGGCTGCACCAGGTCCGCTACGGCGTCGACCTGACCGGCTATGACGTCGCGTGGGTGCTGCCCGGCGTCCTCCTGCTCGTCGCCGGCGTCGCGCTGCTGCTGCGCGCCCGGCGGGTGCCCGCGGCGTGACCGCGGTGGTGCTGGCGCTGCTCGCCGCCGGCGCCTACGTCGGCGCCACGTGGCGCTGCCGCAGCCCGTGGCCGCTGGCCCGCACGGCGTCGTGGCTGGCCGGCGTCGCGGCCGCGGCGGTCGCCGTCGCCGGGCCGATGGGCGCGCACGGCGACCTGCGCGCGCACATGGCCGGGCACCTGCTGCTCGGCATGGCCGCGCCGCTGCTGCTGGTGCTGGCGGCGCCGGTGACCCTGGCCCTGCGCGCGCTGCCGCCGGCCGAGGCGCGCCGGCTCGCCCGCCTGCTGCGCACCGCCCCGCTGCGGTGGCTCGCCGACCCGCTGGTCGCCGTCCCGCTCAACGCCGCCGGGCTGTGGCTGCTCTACGGCACGGGGCTGCACGGCGCGCTGGCCCACTCCCCCGTCCTGTCGGCGGGGGTGTCCGCGCACGTGCTGGTGGCCGGCTACCTGGCGACGGCGTCGGTGCTCGCCGTCGACCCCGCCCCGCACCGGCGCGGCGTGGGCGTGCGGGCGCTGGCGCTGGCCGGCGGCGCCGCCGCGCACGACGTCCTCGCGAAGGTGCTCTACGCGCACCCGCCGGCCGGCACCGTCGGCGCCGAGGAGGGCGCGCGGCTGATGTACGACGGCGGGACGGTGCTCACCCTGCTGACCGCCGCCGTGCTCTGGCGGCGCTGGTACACCAGCCGGGAGGCGGTGCGCGCCGCCGCTCAGCCGGCGTAGGTCGCGGCGAACCGGGCGAAGCGGCGCAGCGAGATCCGGAAACCGAGGACGACGGCCGGCTTCACCAGCGGCCAGCCCAGCCGGCCGACGATCCCGAACGGCAGGTGCAGCCGCTCGGTCCACACCAGGTCGGTGCCGGCCGCGGTGGGCGTCAGCTCGAAGATCCCGGGGCCGCGCACGATCCGGCCGGTGTGCTGCACGACCACCCGGCGCGGCGGCTCCCACTCGGTGACCACCATCGTGTCGAGCACGCCGAGGTGCCGGCCGCGCCGCCACGGCAGCGGGACGCCGGTGCGGGCCGCCAGCCGCACGCCGACGCCCTCCTCGGCGGGGGTGACCACCTCGACGTCGGTGGCCGGCATCCAGCGGCCCTGCGACCGCCAGTCGGTGAGCGCCGCCCACACCCGCTCCTGCGGCGCCTCCACCGACACCGGCAGCACCAGCTCAGGCACCGTCGCGCGCTCCCTCGTCCACGGATCCCTCTTCGGCCGCCGCGGCCCCCGCGGATGCGGTCACCGCGGATGCCCCCGCGGTCCCGGCCGGCAGGGTCAGCCCCGGGTCGGTGTCGGCGTCGGCCGCCCGGGCGGGCCGCTCGGCGCGCAGCGCGGCGATCTGCTCGTCGCGCTCCTCGATCACCTGGGCCAGCTGCTCGAGCAGCCAGTCCACCTCGGTCATCCGGTAGCCGCGCACGGCCACCGACACCTGCAGCCCGCGCACGTCCTCCCCCGTCACCGGCCGGTCGTCGGGCAGCTCGACGGGCGAGCGGTCCAGGTCGGCCGGCGGCTGGGTCTCGCCCCGCCCGAGCAGCAGCGAGCCGCCGAGGAACAGCAGCGCCCCGACGACGGCGACCGCGGCGAGCCCGACGAGGAAGGACAGCACCGGCGCCCTCAGCCCTCGACCGGCTCGACCGGACCGGGCAGCGGCGCGCGCATCCCGCCGCCGCCCTCGCCGTTCTGCCGCGCGGTCTCGGCCTCGCGGATCGTCGCCAGGACGACGTCGACGTCGTCGGTGACGGTGAACAGGTCGAGGTCGCCGGCGCTGATCGTGCCCGACTCCAGCAGGGTGCCGCGGATCCAGTCGACCAGCCCGGCCCAGTACTCGGTGCCGAACAGGATCACCGGGAACCGGGTGACCTTGCGGGTCTGCACCAGCGTGAGCGCCTCGAACAGCTCGTCGAGGGTGCCGAAGCCGCCGGGCAGGATGACGAAGGCCTGCGCGTACTTCACGAACATCGTCTTGCGGACGAAGAAGTAGCGGAAGCTGATGCCGAGGTCGACCCACTCGTTGAGCTCCTGCTCGAACGGCAGCTCGATGCCCAGCCCCACCGACAGCCCGCCGGCCTCCGACGCGCCGCGGTTGGCCGCCTCCATGGCACCCGGCCCGCCGCCGGTGATGACCGCGTAGCCGGCCTCCGCCAGCGCCGCGCCGATCTGCACGCCGGCCGCGTAGTGCGGGTGGTCGGGCTTGGTGCGGGCGCTGCCGAAGACGCTGACCGCCTTCGGCAGCTCGGCGAGCAGGCCGAAGCCCTCGACGAACTCGCTCTGGATGCGCAGCACGCGCCACGGGTCGGTGTGCACCCAGTCGGTGGGCCCGCGCCGGTCGAGCAGCCGCTGGTCGGTCGTCGTGCCGGCCCGCTGCGGGTCGGGCTCGCCGCCGCGCAGCACCACCGGGCCGCGGTGCCGCGTCGGGCGGGGCTTCCGGGCGCCCTCGGGCGGGGGGATCGTCGTCATGCGCGTCCTCCGGACAGGTAGGCGGTCAGGGCGTCCTCGGCCGGCTGCAGCCGCTCGACCAGGACGGACTCCTCGCGGGTGTGTGCGAGCTGCGGGTCGCCGGGGCCGTAGTTGACCGCCGGGATGCCCAGGGCGGCGAAGCGGGCGACGTCGGTCCAGCCGAGCTTGGCCCGCGCGGGGCGGCCGACGGCGGCCACGAAGGCCTCGGCGGCGGGCTCGGTCAGGCCGGGCAGCGCCCCGCCGGCGTTGTCGACGACGGTCAGCGTGGCGCCGGCGGCGAGCGCGTCGGCGAACACCTCGCGCACGTGCGCCTCGGCGGCGTCCTCGTCGCGGTCGGGGGCGTAGCGGAAGTTGACCGTCACCCGGCACTCGTCGGGGACGACGTTGCCGGCCACCCCGCCCTCGATCCGCACGGCGTTGAGGCCCTCGCGGTAGGTGCAGCCGTCGATGTCGACCTCGCGCGCCTGGTACGCCGCCAGCGTGGCGAGGACGCCCGCCACCCCGTGGATGGCGTTGACGCCGAGCCAGCTGCGCGCGCTGTGCGCCCGCCGGCCCGTCGTCCCGATCACCGCCCGCAACGTGCCCTGGCAACCGGCCTCGATCTCACCGTCGGTGGGCTCGAGCAGGACGGCGAGGTCGCCGTAGAGCCAGCCCCGGCGCTCGCGCACCACCCGGCCGAGACCGCTCTTGACCGACTCGACCTCCTCGTTGTCGTAGAAGACGAACGTGAGGTCGTACGCGGGCTCAGCCCCGGGGACGCCGAAGCGGCCGGCCAGCCGCAGCATCACCGCGTCGCCGGACTTCATGTCGCTGGTGCCACAGCCGTACAGGCGGTCGCCCTCGAGCCGGCTGGGCACGTTGTCGGCGATCGGCACGGTGTCCAGGTGCCCGGCGAGCACCACGCGGCCCTCGCGGCCCAGGTTCGTGCGGGCGAGGACGGTGTCGCCGACCCGCTCGACCTCCAGCCCGCCGAGGCCGCGCAGCGCCGTCTCGACGGCGTCGGCGAGGGCGCGCTCGTCGCCGGACACCGACGGCGTGTCGACCAGCGCCCGGGTGAGCGCGAGGACGTCGGCGGAGAGGTCGAGGTCGGGCGCGCCGGTCACGGTGCCCGAGCCTACGGTGGAAGGACCTCGTCCTCCTCACCGCTCGCGAGCTCGCGGCGAGCCTCGGGACGAGGCCGGGAGCCGGGCCTGGGTAGCGTCGGGGGGGTGACCTCCCCCAGCCGCTCCGCCGTCGCCGCCGGTCTCGCGACCGTCTCCGCCTCCGGGACCGTCCTGGACACCTGGTACCCCGCGCCCGCCCTCGGCGACGCCGGCGGGGAGTCCGGCACGCAGCAGCTCGGCGCCCTGGAGCTGGAGGCCGAGCTCGGCACCGAGTTCTCCGGCCTGGTGCGCAGCGACGACGCGCGCGGCGTCGAGGTGATCGGCGTCCGCACCGTGATCGCCGACCTCGGCGCCCCGCCGGCCGACACCCACGACGTCTACCTGCGGCTGCACCTGCTCTCGCACCGCCTCGTCCGCCCGCGCGAGGTGAGCCTGGACGGCGTCTTCGGCCTGCTGGCCAACGTCGCGTGGACCAGCGCCGGGCCGGTGCTCGCCACCGAGCTCACCCCCGCGCGCCGCGCCCTCCTGCGCGCCGCGCACGGCTCGCTGACCGTGCTGTCGGTGGACAAGTTCCCGCGGATGGTCGACTACGTGCTCCCCGCGGGCGTGCGCGTGGCCGACGCCGACCGGGTGCGGCTGGGCGCGCACCTGGCCGAGGGGACGACGGTCATGCACGAGGGCTTCGTCAACTACAACGCCGGCACGCTCGGCCCCTCCATGGTCGAGGGCCGGATCAGCGCGGGCGTCGTCGTCGGCGCCGACAGCGACGTCGGCGGCGGCGCGTCGATCATGGGCACGCTGTCCGGGGGCGGCAGGGAGGTCGTCTCCATCGGCAGCGGGTGCCTGCTCGGCGCCAACGCCGGCATCGGCATCTCGCTGGGCGACGGCTGCGTCGTCGAGGCCGGCTGCTACGTCACCGCCGGGTCCCGGGTCACGCTGCCCGACGGCTCGGTGGTCAAGGCCCGCGAGCTCTCCGGCCGCGACGGCCTGCTGTTCCGCCGCAACAGCGTCACCGGCGCGCTGGAGGCGCTGCCGCGCTCCGGCGACTGGGGCGCCCTCAACGCCGCGCTGCACGCCAACGACTGACGCGGCATTAGAAGCGTTCCGCACGTCCTGGGAGTCGGGACGTGCGGAGAGCTTCCCATGCCTCTCCGGCGTCAGGTGAGGTTCGCGGGCTCCGCGGCCGGGACGTCGAGGTGCTCGAGCAGCGCCACGACCGACTCCTGCGGCCGCTCCACGTGCGGCGAGTGCCCCACGCCGGGGAGCACGACCTCGCGGTAGGCGCCGCCGGAGGCCGCGTACCGGTCGAGCACCACACGGGTCTGGGTGACCATCGGCTGCGGCGGGCAGGCCTCCTCGCCGGGCCAGCCGGGCACCGCGCCGAGCTGGCCGAGGTAGGCCAGGTCGAACACCGAGGTGTCGGAGACGATCGCGTCGGCGTCGCCGCGCAGCCACAGCACCGGGGGCTTGACCGGCAGGTCGACGATGCCCGAGACGTCGAACACCGTCGGCGCCATCGTGTTGAGCACCCCGCGCGGGCCGGGCGCCGTCATCGGCCACGTCTCGCTCGCGACGGCGTCGCCCGGGTAGTTGTCCTCACCGGTGCGGGTGGACAGCATCGCGGCGACGAACACGTCCTCGAGCTGCGGGTCGATCGGCAGGGAGCCGGGGGCCACGTAGAACGAGCGCAGGATCGACCGGGGGCTGGTCGGGGCGGCGTCGGAGGTGTCGCCGGCGGCGAGCGCCGCCACGAACTCCGGGTTGGCCGCGCCGCCGCCCGAGCCCGCGCCGTCGGCGGCCAGCAGGCGCCCGTCCGGCCCGGCGGTGCCGCCGAAGCCGTACGGGGACACCGGCGCGACCAGCGCCACCGACGCCACCGTCGCCGGCGCGTCGAGCAGGTACTGCAGGACGACGCCGGCGCCCATGCTCCAGCCGACCAGGTGCACGCGGTCGAGGCCGAGGGCGTCCACCAGCGCGGCGACGTCGTCGGCCCAGTCCCGCACGCCGCGGCGGGCGTCCACCGGCAGCGGGTCGGTGTCGCCGTAGCCGCGCAGGTCGACGGCGAGCACGCGGTGCCGGCCGGTCTCGTGCACGGTGCGCAGCGCGTGCTGCCAGAACAGCGCCGAGCTCACGTTGCCGTGCACAAACAGCACCGCCTCGCCGGGGCCGGCGGGGTCGGTGCCCTCGGGGTGCAGGACGTTCTGGGTCAGGCGCGCGGTGGGCACCCGGGTGGCGGTCACCCCGGGGAGCAGGACGTCGGCCATGGCGGTACTCCTCGGGGAGGGCGGACTGGCGGCCACACGCTAGCGACGGCGGGCACGTGCTGGCGACGGCGGCCACACCGCGGGTGCACCAGGCACACCACGGGCCCCCGCGAGGTCCGGGGCCCGGCCGCGGAGCCGACCTAGAGTCGACGGCGATGACCAGCGCACGGACCGGCACCCGCCTCGCGGCCGAGCGCCCTCCGGCGAGGAGGGCGCCCGCCAAGAAGGCGCCCGCGAGGAAGGCGCCGGCGAAGCGCCCGCCGGCCAAGCGGACCGCGGCGCGGCCGCCCGCCGCGACGCCGCAGGGCGGCAACCCGTGGGTGTGGCGGCACTGGTGGCCGGCGCTGCTGATCGGCGTCGTCGTGCTCGTGTCGGTCGTCTGGAAGGGCGACCGGCCGGCGGAGGTGACGCCGACGGCGTTGTGCACGGTGCCCTCGACGTCGGTGACCCTCAGCGGCGAGCAGTGGACCAACGCCCAGACGATCGCCGCGGTGGGCAAGGAGCGCGGGCTGCCCGAGCGGGCGATCGTCATCGCGCTGGCGACGGCGATGCAGGAGTCGACGCTGCGCAACCTCGACTACGGCGACCGCGACTCCCTCGGCCTGTTCCAGCAGCGCCCGTCACAGGGCTGGGGCACGCCCGCGCAGGTGCAGGACCCGGTCTACGCGGCCGGCCAGTTCTACGACCGGCTGGTGCGGGTGCCGGGGTGGGACACGATGCGGCTCACGGAGGCGGCCCAGCTCGTGCAGCGCTCGGGCTTCCCGGAGTTGTACCAGCAGCACGAGCCCCTGGCGGCCGCGCTCACGGCCGCGCTGCGCACGGACGACCGGACGCGCAACTGCGGCTGAGCGCTCAGGTCACCCGGCCGCGGCTCTTGCCGTGGAGCTCCGGGCGGTCGAAGGCGGCGGACACGCCGGCGGCGCCGGCGAGGCTGCGGCCGCGGTGCAGGCGCGCCTCGAGGGCGAGCAGCGCCACGAGGGCGGCGACGGGGACGAGCAGGAACACGACGAGGAACACGGCGGGGCCTCCCGGCCTGGCCGGGCGGGGTGCCCGGCGAGTGGGACCACCGTGTCGGTCGGCACTTGCGGGTGTCTGGCGGAGGACTGCCGCCGCAGTGCCGCCGGCTTGCAGGCGACTGGCAGCCGGCCCGCTCAGGCGGTGAGGCGTTCCGCGGCGGCGTCGATCCGCTCGTCGGTGGCCGTGAGCGCGAAGCGCACGTGCCGGGCGCCGGCGGGGCCGTAGAACGAGCCGGGCGCGGGCACGATGCCCAGGCCCGCCAGCCACTCGACCGTCGTCCAGCAGTCCTCGTCGCGGGTGGCCCAGAGGTAGAGCCCGGCCTCGGAGTGGTCGATGCGCAGGCCCGCCGCCCGCACCGCGGCGGCCAGCCGCTCGCGCCGGCGGCGGTAGCGCTCGCGCTGCTCGTCGACGTGCGCGTCGTCGTCCAGGGCGGCGGTCATCGCCGCCTGCACCGGGCCGGGGACGAGCAGGCCGAGGTGGCGGCGCACCTCCCACACCCGGCGGACCAGCACCGGGTCGCCGGAGAGCAGCCCGGCGCGGTAGCCGGCCGCCGTCGACTGCTTGGACAGCGAGTGCACGGCCAGCAGGCCGGTGTGGTCGTCGCCGGCGACGGCGGGGTGCAGCAGCGAGCGGGGCTGCACCTCCCAGCCGAGGGTGGCGTAGCACTCGTCGGCGACGATGGGTACGCCGTGCGCTCGGCCCCAGGTGACCCAGGCGCGCAGCTCGTCGTCGGTGAGCACCCGCCCGTGCGGGTTGCCCGGGGAGTTCAGCCAGACCAGCCCGATCCCGGCGGCCTCGGCCGGCGGGGCGTCGGCCCGCCGGACCGCGAGCCCGGACAGCACCGCGCCGACCTCGTAGGTCGGGTAGGCGACCTCCGGGATGACGACGGTGCCGTCGCGCAGGCCCAGCAGCGTGGGCATGAGCGCGACCAGCTCCTTGGAGCCGATCGTCGGGACCACCGAGGGGTCGGCGCCCAGCGGGTCGGCCAGCGTCACGCCCAGCCGGCGCCGCAGCCACCCGGCCGCAGCGGTGCGCAGCTCACGGGTGCCCAGCGCCATCGGGTAGCCGGGCGAGTCGCCGGCCCCGGCCAGCGCGGCGCGCAGGACCTCCGGCGTCTCGTCGACCGGCGTCCCGATGGACAGGTCGACGATGCCGCCGGGGTGCTGCGCCGCGCGGGCCCGGGCGGCCTCGAGGCTGTCCCAGGGGAAGTCGGGCAGCCGGTGGCCGGCCGCCGTCCCCGTCGTCGTGGTCAGTGCCCCTCGCCCTGGGGCGGGAGGGCCGCCACCAGCGGGTGGTCGTGGCCGACCTTGCCCGTCTTGGCGGCGCCGCCGGGGCTGCCCAGGTCGGAGAAGAACTCCACGTTGGCGTTGTAGAAGTCCTTCCACTTGTCCGGGACGTCGTCCTCGTAGTAGATGGCCTCCACCGGGCACACCGGCTCGCAGGCGCCGCAGTCGACGCACTCGTCGGGGTGGATGTAGAGCATCCGGTCGCCCTCGTAGATGCAGTCCACCGGACACTCGTCGATGCACGCCTTGTCGAGGACGTCGACGCAGGCCTGGGTGATCACGTAGGTCACGGTGGGTCCTCCCGGGGGACGTGCGGGCAGCGCCCCGGCTCGGGGCCGGGCGCGCGCGGATCTGCCGATCAGTATGGCCCCGGCTCCCCGCGCCGGGCGCGACGGGTGCACCCGCCCGCCCCGGGAGGAGGAGGCCGCCGCCCACCCCGCAGGATCGGGGCATGGGACAGAGCCGCTCGCCGCTGGGGGTCGCCGACCTGGAGCGCGTGGCCGCGCGCGGCTGGCCCGCCCCGGAGGAGGAGCCGCTGGGCGGGTGGCTGCTGCGGGCCGGCGGCGGGTTCACCGGCCGGGCGAACACCGCGCTGGTCACCGGCGACCCGGGACTGCCGCTGCCGGAGGCCGCCGACGCCGTCGTCCGCTGGTACCGGGCCCGCGGGCTGCGCCCGGGTGCCGCGCTGCCCGGCGTGCAAGCCCGGGCCGCCGGCGCGGTGCTGGCGGCGGCCGGGTGGGAGCGCTCGGAGGACGTGCTCGTGCTCACCGCCCCGCTGGTGCCCGCCGGTGGGGCCGACGTCGAACTGGCACCCGCGCCGGCCGACGACTGGCTGGCCCTCTACCGGCCCGACGCCGACCCCGCCGGCGCCCGCGCGGTGCTGACCGGCGGCGGACGCACCGTCTTCGCCGCCGTCCGGCCGGAGCCGGGCGCGCCCCCGGTCGCCGTCGCCCGCGGGGTGGTCACCGGCGACTGGCTCGGCGTGAGCGCGCTGACCGTGGCCGAGGAGCACCGCCGTCGCGGGCTGGCGGGCACGGTGATGGCCGCGCTGTCCCGCTGGGGCGCCGCGCAGGGGGCGCACTGGGTGTACCTGCAGGTGTCGGCGTCCAACACGCCCGCGCGGGAGCTCTACCGCCGCGCCGGCCACGTCGAGCACCACCGCTACCACTACCGCTGGGCGCCCGAGGCCCCCTGAGACGGCACGGCCCGGCCCGTCCGGGCGGGAGTGGCCAGCACCCGGCCGACGGCGACCGCGGCCCCCACGACGCCGAGGCCGAGGAAGGCCAGCGTGACGGTGCCCAGCCCGCCGGTACCGACGGCGATGAGGTCCCCCTCGGGCCGGCGCGCGGTGGCCGAGAGCGCAACGGCCAGCCAGGTGACCGCCGGGAGGACGGCGACCAGCCGCGACCCGGTCAGCCGGTGCGCCCCCTCGACCAGCAGGAAGTTCCCGGCGGCCGCGGCGAGCACCGACAGCGGCACGAGCACGCCGCCGATCCGCAGCGGCAGCCAGAACACCTGGACGAGGGCCAGCCAGCCGGCGACGGCGACCGCGAGCACCGCCGCGCCGGCGAGCGTGGCGGCGCGGGTCATCCGGGCAGGCCGGCGAACAGGTCGTCCTCCCAGCCCTGCGGGCCGCCGCCCGCGGGGCCACGCCCGCCGCGCACCAGCCGGTAGTGCTCGATCCCGAGGACCTCCTGGCCGAGGTTGTTCGACAGCGCGAAGAACGGACCGTCCACGGTGATCTGGGTGGCGTGCGCGCGCATCGCGGCGTCCTTGCGGCCCGCGTACGCCCGGCCGTCGACGGCGGCGGTGACCAGCTCGTCGGGGACGGCGAACGGGATGTCGTCGATCTCGCCCAGCCGCTCGAACGGCGCGGCCTCCCCCAGCGCGGCCATCGCCTCGGCGCCCTCGCGCAGCACCGACCGGGGGGTGCAGCACCAGTAGACCTTGGCGACGTCCCAGGCCCCGCCCAGGTCGGGGCGGTAGGCGGGGTCGGCGGCGCGCTCGACGGCGGCCATGGCGACGCGGTGGGCCTGGATGTGGTCGGGGTGGCCGTAGCCGCCCTGCTCGTCGTAGGTCACGACGACCTGCGGCCGGACCTCGCGGACGACGGCGACCGCGTGGGCGACCGCCTCGTCGAGGTCGGCCCGCCAGAAGGCGCGCGGCTTCTCGTTGGCCGGCGTGCCCATCATCCCGGAGTCGCGGTAGCGCCCGGGGCCGCCGAGGAAGCGCCAGTCCGTGACGCCGAGGGCGTCCATCGCGGCGCGGAGCTCGGCGATCCGGTAGCCGCCGAGCTGGTCGGCGTGCTCGGGGGCCAGCAGTTCCAGCTCGGGGACGAGGACCTCGCCCTCCTCGCCGAGCGTGCAGGTGAGCAGCGTGACCTGGGCACCCTCGGCGGCGTAGCGGGCCATCGTGGCGCCGTTGTTGATCGTCTCGTCGTCGGGGTGGGCGTGGACGAGCAGCAGGCGTCGGTCAGCGGTCACGAGAGGTCATTGTCGCCTACCTCCCGAGCCCGCCACCGGGGTGTCGTGACCGGTGGCGGGCCCGGAGGGTCCCCGCCGGGTGCGGCGGCGGGGCTCAGCTCAGGCCGGGTACGGCACGTGGCCGCGGTGTCGTCCGGCAGGACGACGGATCACTCGGCGTCGACGGGGACGACCGTCCGGGCCTCGGCGAAGTGGCAGGCCGACGGGTGGCCCTGGCCGCGGTCGACCAGCGCCGGGGGCTCCTGGGCGCAGATGTCCTGGGCCTTCCAGCAGCGGGTGCGGAAGCGGCAGCCCGAGGGCGGGTCGGCCGGGCTGGGGACGTCGCCCTGCAGCAGGATCCGGTCCTTCTGGCCGCGCAGGTGCGGCTCGTGCAGCGGCACGGAGGACAGCAGCGCCTGCGTGTAGGGGTGCGACGGCGAGCCGTACACCTCGGCGTCGGTGCCCTCCTCGACGATGCTGCCGAGGTACATCACCGCGACGCGGTCGGAGATGTGGCGCACCACCGACAGGTCGTGGGCGATGAACAGGTAGGACAGGCCGAACTCGTCCTGCAGGTCCTCGAGCAGGTTGACCACCTGCGCCTGCACCGACACGTCGAGCGCCGACACCGGCTCGTCGCAGACGATGACCTCCGGCTGCAGCGCGAGCGCCCGGGCGATGCCGATGCGCTGCCGCTGGCCGCCGGAGAACTGGTGCGGGTAGCGGTTGACGTAGTCGGGGTTGAGGCCGACGCGGTCGAGCAGCTCCTGCGTGCGCTTGAGCCGGCCCTTCTTCGGGGCGACGTCGTCGTGCACGGCCCAGCCCTCGGCGACGATGTCGCCGACGGTCATCCGCGGGTTCAGCGACGCGTACGGGTCCTGGAAGATGATCTGGACCTCGCGCCGGTACTCCTTGAGCGCGCGGCCGCCCATGCGGGCGACGTCCTTGCCCTTGTAGAGGATCGACCCGCCGGTCGGGCGCTCCAGGGCGACGATCAGCTTCGACACCGTCGACTTGCCGCACCCGGACTCCCCGACCAGGCCCACGGTCTCGCCGCGGCGCAGGGTCAGGTCGACGCCGTCGACGGCGCGGACGTGCCCGATCGTGCGCTTGAAGACGATGCCCTGCGTCAGCGGGAAGTGCTTCTGCAGCCCGCGGATCTCGAGCAGGGGCTCCCCGAGGGACCCGCGCAGCCCGCTCGGCGCCGGCTTGGCCAGCGTCGGCGCGCCGGGCGCGGCCTCGGTGGACGGGGACGACTTGGACGGGGACGACTTCGACAGGGACGACGCCGCGGTGGCGCCATGCTCACTCGGCTGGGACACCGAGCACCTCCTCGCTGTAGTGGCACGCGGCCTCGCGACCCGGGACGACCAGCCGCAGCGGCGGGACGTCGGTCGCACACTCGCGGCCGGGCGCGGCGTCCGCGCCGAGACGGCGGCGGGCGCAGCGCGGGTGGAACGGGCAGCCGCTGGGGATGCGCGCCAGGTTCGGCGGCTGGCCGGCGATCGGCCGCAGCCGCCCGCCCTTGGCCTCCACCTGCGGCACGGAGCCCATGAGCCCCTCGGTGTAGGGGTGGGACGGCTTGCTGAAGACGTCGTCGACGGTGCCCCGCTCGACGATCTCGCCGGCGTACATGACCGCCACGTTGTCGGCGACCTCGTTGACGACGCCGAGGTCGTGGGTGATGAGGATCAGCCCCATCCCCGTCTCCCCCTGCAGGTCCTTGAGCAGGTCCATGACCTGGGCCTGGACGGTGACGTCGAGGGCGGTCGTGGGCTCGTCGGCGATGAGGATCCGCGGGTCGAGGGCGATCGCCATGGCGATCATGACGCGCTGGCGCATGCCGCCGGAGAACTGGTGCGGGTAGTCGTCGACCCGGCGGGCCGCGGCGGGGATGCGCACGCGGTCCATGAGCTCGATGGCCCGCTTGCGCGCCTCCTTCTTCGACAGCCCGCGGTGCGCGCGGAACATCTCGCCGATCTGGAAGCCGACGCTGTACACGGGGTTCAGCGAGGACAGCGCGTCCTGGAAGATCATCGAGATGCCCGGGCCGCGGATCTTGCGCTGGTCCTCGGCGGACATCTCCAGCATGTCCTTGCCCTGGAACCAGATGCCGCCGCCGTTGATCACCGCGGGCGGGGTCTCGAGGATCCCCATGATCGCCTGCGCCGAGACCGACTTGCCGGAGCCGGACTCGCCGAGGATCGCCAGGGTCTCCCCCGCCGCCAGGCTGTAGCTCACGCCGTTGACGGCGTTGACCACGCCGCCGCGGGTGCGGAACTCCACGTGCAGGTCGTCGACCTCGAGCAGCGGGGTGCCGGACGGGGCGAGCTCGCTGGTGGGCTTGGACAGGTCGAGGTTGGTCATGCGCGCTGCCTCGGGTCGAGGGCGTCGCGCAGGGCGTCACCCATCATCACGAACGCCATCACCGTCAGGGTCAGGATCAGGCTGGGGAAGAGCACCAGGTGCGGCGCGGTGCGGATGGAGTCCTGCCCCGCCTCGATCTGCAGCCCCCACGAGATCGCGGGGCGCTGCAGGCCGACGCCGAGGTAGGTCAGCGTCGCCTCCGCGGCGATGATCACGCCGATGGTGATGGTCGCGTAGACCAGCACCGGAGCGACGGCGTTGGGCAGGATGTGGCGCACCAGGATGCGGCGGCCCGAGGCACCCATCGCGCGGGCGGCGGCGACGTAGTCGGAGCTCTTGACCGCGATGACCTGCGAGCGGACCAGGCGCATCGCCGTCATCCAGCCGAACAGCGCCAGCGCGATGGCCACCGCGCCCGGGCCGCGGGAGTTGATGATCGGGATGCCGGTCGAGGGGCCGACGCGGAGCAGCACCAGCGCGCCGAGGATGAGCGGCAGCGCGTAGAAGATGTCGGCGATCCGGGCCAGGATGCCGTCGGTGAACCCGCCGTAGTAGCCGGCGATCGCCCCGACGAGGACGCCGAGCAGCAGGATGACCAGCACGGCGATGACGCCGATGATCAGCGAGTTGCGGGCGCCGTAGACGACGTTGGCCAGGTAGTCGCAGCCCTGGGTGTCGAAGCCGAACCAGTGCTGCGCCGAGGGGCGGCCGCGCGAGTTCGACAGGTCGCACGAGCGCGGGTCGGCGCCGCGGGCGAACACCTGCGGGACCAGCGCCATCAGCAGGAAGAACACGCCGAGGACGGCACCGATCCAGAACAGCGGGTTGCGGCGGAGCTCGCCCCAGGCGTCGCTCCAGAGGCTGTTCTGCCGCTCCTTGGTGACGTCGACCGACGGGCTGGCGAGGCCGGTGGTGGTGCCGGCCTCGACCTCGTCCTTGCGCAGGTCGAGCTGCTGCTGGTCAGTCATAGCGGATCCTCGGGTCGAGGACGGCGTAGAGCACGTCCACGACCAGGTTGAAGAAGATGAAGAAGAACACCATCAGGGTGACGATGCCGACGACGACCGCGCCCTCCTGGGAGCGGATCGCGTTGAACACCTCCCGGCCGATCCCGGGGAGGTTGAACACCGTCTCGGTGACGATGGCCCCGCCGAGCAGGGCGCCGATGTCGGCCCCGATGAACGTCACGACCGGGATCAGGCTGTTGCGCAGGGTGTGCCGGACGATCACGGTGCGGGTGGGCAGGCCCTTGGCCCGGGCCGTGCGCACGTAGTCGGCGCGCAGGTTCTCCGCCAGGCTCGTGCGGGTCAGGCGGGCGACGTAGGCCAGCGATCCCGAGGCGAGGACGAGGCCGGGCAGCAGGTAGCTGTAGAGGCCGTCGTTGGTCCCCGCGATCGGGAACCAGCCGAGCTTGAGGCCGAACAGCAGCTGGGCGAAGAAGGCCAGCACCAGGATCGGGATCGAGACGATCAGCGTCGTCGAGACCAGCACGACGTTGTCGAAGAAGCTGTTGCGCCGGATGCCGGCGAGCACGCCGGCGACCAGGCCGATGAGGATCTCGAAGACGACGGCGGTGATCGCCAGCTTGACCGTGACCGGCAGGGCCCGCTCGATCGTCTCGATCACCGGGCGGCCGCGGAAGTCGGTGCCCAGGTCCCCCTGGAACAGGTTCTTCATGTACTCCCAGTACTGGATGTACAGGGGGTCGTTCAGGTTGAACCGCTCGCGCAGCTCGGCGATGACGGCGGGAGAGAGCGGCCGGTCGCCGCCCAGTGCGCGGATCGGGTCGCCCGGCAGGGCGTACACCATCGCGAAGATCAGGAAAGACGCGCCCAGCAGGACCGGGATGGTGAGCAGCAGGCGGCGCGCTACGTAGCGGCCCATGGTCCCCCTCGGGGTGTGTGCGGCGCCGGTGTACGACGCCGCCGGTGTCCATCGTGCCGCAGGCCCCCGCACACGCGCCGCCGGGGGCGACCGTCCTGGTCGGACGGGCGCCCCCGGCGGGTGGTGCGGGTCCTGCGGGGTCGGGTCAGCTGTTGACCGTGACCTCGGAGGTGACGATCCGCTGGAACAGGTCCAGGCGGACGTCCGAGACGTTCTCGGAGGTCACCGACTGGATCTCGGTGAAGAACATCGGGGCCATCGGCATGGCCTCGTTGATGATGTCCTCGGCCGCCTGGTAGCTCTCGAGGCCGGCCTCGGGGGTCTCCGCCTGGTCACCCTCGACGACCAGCTGGTCGACCTGCGGGTCGGTGTAGAACGAGTAGTTCGAACCGGCCGGCGCGAGCGACGACGTCGTGAACAGCGGGGTGATGTAGCTGTCCGCCGCCGGGTAGTCGAAGCTCCAGCCGTACCGGAACGGGCCCGCGACACCGCGCGACTCGAGCAGCGGCAGGTACTCGGCGAAGTCGAGGTTGCCCTGCAGGACGTACTCGACGCCGATGTTCTCGCGCAGCTGGTTGCCCACGGCCTCCATCCACGCGTCGTGGCCGGCACCGGCGTTGAACCACAGGTCGACGGGCTGGCTGCGGTCGAAGCCGGCCTCGTCGAGGAGGCGGTTGGCCTCGTCGGGGTCGAGGGTGCAGTAGGTGCAGCTGCCCTCGCGGTAGCCGTCGACGACCGGCGGGATGAAGGAGTCCGCGGCCACGCGGGTGCCCTGGAAGATCGCCTCGGAGATGGCGTCCCGGTCGACCGCCATGGAGAACGCCTGGCGGACCCGCGGGTCGGAGAACCGCTGGTCGTAGGTCGGGAAGCTCAGGTAGGTGATCTGCGAGGACTCGGTCGCGATGAACCGGTCGCCGAACTCCGCCTCGGCCGACTCGATGACGTCGGGCGGGATGACGTCGACGATGTCGAGGTTGCCGGCCTGCACGTCGGTGTAGGCGGTGTTGACGTCGGCGTAGACGACGTAGTCGACACCGTCGGCCTGCGCGGCGTCGTCGCCGGCGTAGTCCTCGTAGCGGGTCAGGCTGATGCCCTGGCCGGGGACGTAGTCCTCGGAGGCCTGGAACGGGCCGTTGCCGATCGGGCGGGTGCCGAAGCCCTCGGGGTCGTCGAAGAAGGCCGTCGGCAGCGGGTAGAAGGAGTTGTAGCCCACGACCGCCGGGAAGTTGGAGAACGGCGAGGAGAGCGTGACCGTGAAGGTCAGGTCATCGACGACGGCCAGGCCGCTCATCTCGGTCGCGGCCGGCTCACCGGTCGCGTTGCCCTCGGCGTCGACCGGGGCCTGCAGGTCGGCGTAGCCGGCGATCCGCGACAGGTAGGAGGCGGCGCCCTGGGCGTTGGGGCTGAAGGCGGTGTAGTTCCACGCGTCGACGAAGGAGTCGGCGTTCACCGGGCTGCCGTCGTGGAAGGTCCAGCCGTCCTTGAGCGTGACGGTCCAGGTGGTGTTGTCCTCGGACTCGATGGACTCCGCCACGCCGCTGTACTCGACCGAGCCGTCCTCGGCGTACTTGACCAGGCCGGTCCACAGCGAGTTGACGACCTGGTCGCCCTCGGACTCCGTGGTGTTGCCCGGCACGAGCGGGTTCTCCGGCTCGCCGATGTAGACGCTGAAGGTGCCGCCACCCTCGCCGCCACCGCTGCCACTGCCCGAGCCGCTGTCGTCGCTGCCGCCACAGGCGGACAGCAGCAGCGCACCGGACAGACCGGCCGCGACGAGCGCCGAACGGCGCTTGCTCAACTTCACGTGCGATGCCTCCCTCGTCCCGCGCATGCGGGGGGAACGGACTGGTCCATGCGCGCCCGGGCACGGAGGGCCGGGCGTGGCGTCCATCTGGTGAACACCCGGGAACGGTCCCGGGACGCCGCGAGCGACCCTAGGCACCCCCGGCGAGGAGCGTCCACGGCCGTCACCAAGTTGTGACTGATGCTCACGACCTGACGGCGCGCGATGCAAACGGCACGGTACGCCGCCCCCGTCACGACACGTGTTGCGGCCCCTCGGCGCTCATCCCGGAGGACTTCCGCCGAACGGGCGTCGGGGGTGTCAGGCCTGTACCAGCGGGTAACCGGAGGTCACCCGAGGAGAGGAGCTCACCGTGAGCGGGATCGACAAGCTGAAGAACAAGGCCCAGGAGCTGTCGGGCGAGGGCAAGGAGCGCGTCGGCGAGGCCACCGGGGACCGCGACCTGCAGGCCGAGGGTGCCAACGACAAGGCCGCCGGCAACCTCAAGCAGGCCGGCGAGAAGGTCAAGGACGTCTTCAAGTAGAAGGACCTCGCTGCCCCCCACCCCTCGCTCCGCTCGGGGCGGGCCCCTGCAGCGAGGCCGTTCCAGCACGTCACGTCGGGCGCCGTCTGCGGACGGCGCCCGTCGTGCGTCTACAGCCGGGCGAGCAGCGCCCGGACCGCGGGCAGCAGCGGGCGGTCGGCCGCGATCCAGTCCAGCGCCTCGAGGTCGGCGGCCCGCACCCACCGCAACTCGCGGTGCTCGTGCGCGACCGGCTCGCCCCCGGCCAGGCGCGCCCACCACACCCGCAGGGTCGAGGCGCCCGGCGCGCCGCCCGCGACCGCGCCGTCGAGCGGCACCTCCCCCACGAACGCCTGCGGGACGACGGCGACCCCGAGCTCCTCCGCGCACTCCCGGACGAGCGCGGCCTCGTGCCCCTCCCCCGGCTCGACCTTGCCGCCGGGGAACTCCCACAGGCCCGCCAGCGCCCCCGAGCCGCGCTGGGCGACGAGCACCTCGCTCCCGCCGGCCCCGTCGCCGCGGACGATCGCCGCGCCCACCACCTGGACGACGTCGAGCGCCCGCACCGCCGCCAGCGCCGCGTAGCCGTCGAGGTGCCGGCGCATCGCGCGCAGCACCCGCCGGCGCAGCACCGCCCGGTCCACCAGGCCCCCGAGCGGCCCCGGCAGGCCCGTCTCCCAGGAGACCTCCTCCTCGACGACGGTGCCCGCGCCGGTGGCCGTGAAGGTGCGCGCGTGGGTGACCCGGCGCCGGCCGGAGTCCGGTCCTCCTGCGTACCGGTCGGACACCGGGCGGACCGACTCGACCTCCTCCAGCGGGAAGGGCCAGGGGCGCCCGAGGGCCCGGGCGACGTCGAAGGCGACGGTCAGCGGCGCGGCCACGACCGTGGTGAAGCGCAGCCGGTACACCCCGTCACCCTCGCAGACGGGGCAGGATGGGCCGTCCAGGCACCGTCGGAGAGGAACGCCGTGCGCATCACCGCCCGGGTCGACTACGCGGTCCGCGCGGCCCTCGAGCTGGCCGCCGTGGCCCCGGACGCGCTCACGTGCGACCGGATCGCGAGGTCACAGGGCATCCCCTCGCGGTTCCTGCAGGGCATCCTCGGCGACCTGCAGCACGCCCGGCTGGTCACCAGCCAGCGGGGCCGCGAGGGCGGCTACCGGCTGGCCCTGCCGCCCACGGAGATCTCGATCGCCCGCGTCATGCGGGTCGAGCAGGGCTTCCTCGCCGAGGTGCACGGCCAGCGCCCCGAGGACGTCAGCTACCCCGGCGTGGCCGAGGAGCTCGCCAGCGTCTGGGTGGCCGCCCGCGCGGCGTACCGACGGGTGCTCGAGGAGGTCACCCTCGCCGACGTCGTCGCCGGGAAGCTGCCCGGGCACGTGGCCGAACTCGCCGCCGTCGAGAGCGCCTGGCGGTCCTTCGGCGACGACCCCGCCTGAGCGGCGCGGCGCCGCTCGGCGAGACTCGCCCCGTGAGCAGCGCGCAGCACGGTGGCGTCACCGTCTTCCTCACCGGCCTCTCGGGCGCGGGCAAGTCCACGATCGCCGACGCCCTCGTCGCCGGGCTGGAGGCCGACGGCCGGCCGGTCACCGTCCTGGACGGCGACGTCGTCCGCACGCACCTGTCCAGCGAGCTGTCCTTCTCGCGGGAGCACCGCGACCTCAACATCCGCCGGATCGGCTTCGTCGCCGGCGAGGTGGTGCGGCACGGCGGCACCGTCGTCGTCGCGGCGATCGCGCCCTACGAGCAGGCGCGCGAGGAGGCCCGGGCCCTCGTCGAGCGGCACGGCCGGTTCGTCCTGGTGCACCTGGCCACGCCGCTGGAGGTGTGCGAGGCCCGCGACGTGAAGGGCCTGTACGCCCGCGCGCGGGCCGGGGAGATCGCCGGGTTCACCGGCATCGACGACCCCTACGAGCCGCCGGCGCGCGCCGAGCTCGTCCTCGACACGTCGGTCACGCCGCTCGAGGAGTCGGTGGCCCGGATCCGCGCCGCCATGGACGCACCGGCCTGAGCCCGGCCGCCCCCGGTCGCCGGTGTGCGACCATGGAGTGCGTGACGGATCGCGGCAGCCTGCTCGTCGCGCGCCTGCACATCGACCTCGCCCTGGTCAGCAGCGCCGCCTGTCGCGCTGCGCGCTGACCACCAGTCCTCCCCCGCGGCCGTCGCCGCGACCCGACCTGGCAGCGCCCTCCGTGCGGGTGCGAACCGGCGCGGACGGCGCAGAGAGAAGTGCACCGTGTCCGCTCCTCCGCGTCCGAGCAACCGGCCCCCGCGTCGCGACACCCCGCAGCGCGGCCAGGGCCAGTGGGCGCTCGGCTACCGGGAGCCGCTGAACCCCAACGAGCGGATGAAGAAGGACTCCGACGGGCTCGAGGTCCGTCAGCGGATCCTCGACATCTACTCGAAGACCGGCTTCGACGGCATCGACCCCGGTGACCTGCGCGGCCGCATGCGCTGGATGGGCCTCTACACCCAGCGCGCCCAGGGCATCCCCGGCGGCAAGACCGCCGTGCTGGAGCCCGAGGAGCTCGAGGACTCCTACTTCATGATGCGGGCCCGCATCGACGGCGGGCAGCTCACCAGCGACGCGCTGCGCGTCCTGGGCGGCATCAGCACGGAGTTCGGCCGCGACGTCGCCGACGTCACCGACCGGCAGAACGTGCAGTACCACTGGATCCGCATCGAGGACGTGCCCGAGATCTGGCGGCGCCTGGAGTCGGTCGGGCTGTCCACCATGGAGGCCTGCGGCGACGTCCCGCGCGTCATGCTCGGCTGCCCGCTGGCCGGCATCCTCGAGGACGAGGTCCTCGACGCCACCGACGTCATCGCGGCGACCGTCGAGAAGTACGTGGGCTCCCCCGAGTTCAGCAACTTGCCGCGCAAGTGGAAGACGTCGATGTCCGGCTGCGTCGACCACTGCACCGAGCCCGAGATCGACGACGTCGCCTTCGTCGGCGTGCGCAACGAGGCCGGCGAGGCCGGCTACGATCTGTGGGTCGGCGGCGGCCTGTCGACCAACCCGATGTTCGCCCAGCGGGTCGGCGTCTTCGTGCGCCCCGACCAGGTCACCGACGTGTGGGCCGCCTGCACCGCGGTCTTCCGCGACTACGGCTACCGGCGGCAGCGCAACCGCGCCCGCATCAAGTTCCTCATGGCCGACTGGGGGCCGGAGCGCTTCCGGCAGGTGCTGCAGGACGAGTACCTGCACGAGGCGCTGCCCGACGGCCCCGCGCCGGCCCCGGCGAAGCACGACCAGCGCGACCACGTCGGCGTCAGCCGGCAGAAGGACGGCCTCAACGCCGTCGGCTTCGCGCTGCGCACCGGCCGCATCAGCGGCTCGCTGCTGACCACCATCGCGGGCCTGGCCGACGAGTACGGCCAGGGGCGCGTCCGGACGACGACCCAGCAGAAGATGGTCATCCTCGACGTGCCCGACGAGCGGGTCGAGGAGCTCGTCGCCGCGCTCGCCGAGCACGACCTGCAGGTCCGGCCGAGCGCCTTCCGCCGCGGCACCATGGCCTGCACCGGCCTGGAGTTCTGCAAGCTCGCGATCGTGGAGACCAAGCAGCACGCGCAGGACCTCTACGCGGAGCTCGAGAAGCGGCTGCCGGACTTCGACACCCCGATCGGGATCAACGTCAACGGCTGCCCGAACAGCTGCGCCCGCTTCCAGACCGCCGACATCGGGTTCAAGGGCTCGATGGTCCGCGACGCGAACGGCGAGATGGTCGAGGGCTTCCAGGTGCACCTGGGCGGCCACCTCGGCGTCGAGGCGACCTTCGGTCGCAAGTTCCGCGGCCACAAGGTGACCAAGGCCGAGACCGCCGACTACTGCGAGCGCGTGCTGCGGGGCTTCCAGGAGCGCCGCACCCCGGGCGAGTCCTTCGCGCACTACGTCTCCCGGGCCGAGGAGGCCTGGCTGCTGTGAGCGAGGGGGCCGAGGACACGGCGGGCCGGTCGGGAAGGCAGCGGCAGCTCCCCGTGTCCCAGGGAAGCGTGCGTCCGCTTCCTGTGTTCCATTGCCCGTACTGCGGCGACGAGGAGCTCACGCCGCACGAGGAGGGCTGGCGCTGCGGCGCCTGCCTGCGGGCCTTCTCGGTCCGCCTGATCGCGACGGGGGTGACGGAGTGACAGCCGTGGAGGAGACCCGGCCGGTCGCGGCGACGCCGGAGCTCGCGGCCGAGGCCGACGCCCGCTTCGAGGGCATCGCCGACCCGGTCGAGCAGGCGCTCGCCGTGCTGCGCTGGGCCGGGGAGACCTTCGGCGAGAGCTTCGCCGTCACCTCCTCGATGGCCGACGGGCTGCTGGCCCACCTCGCCTCCCGCGCGGTGCCCGGCGTGAACGTCGTCTTCCTCGACACCGGCTACCACTTCGCCGAGACGATCGGCACGCGCGACTGGATCAGCAGCGTCCTGCCGATCACCCTGGTCAACGTCACGCCGCCGCTGACGGTCGCCGAGCAGGACGCCGAGCACGGCCCGGCGCTGCACGACCGCGACCCCGACCTGTGCTGCGCGCTGCGCAAGGTGCAGCCGCTCGCGCAGGCGCTGGCCGGGTACACGGCCTGGGGCTCCGGCGTGCGCCGCGACGAGGCCGCCACCCGGGCCGGCACCCGCGTCGTCGACTGGGACGCCAAGCGCGGCATGGTGAAGGTCAACCCGCTGGCGGCCTGGACGCAGGACGACGTCGACGCCTACATCGCCGAGCACCGGGTGCCGGTGAACCCGCTGCAGGAGATCGGCTACGCCTCGATCGGCTGCGCGCCCTGCACCCGGCCGGTCGCCCCCGGCGAGGACCCGCGTGCCGGGCGCTGGGCCGGGCGCGGCAAGACCGAGTGCGGCCTGCACCTGTAGGAGCATCCCGACGTGCCCCGGCCGCCCCGCCTGTCCCCCGACGACGTCGCGGCCGGGCTGCGTTCCCTCCCGCTGTGGAGCGGGGACACCGGCGGCCTGCACCGGACGGTGCAGCTCGCGTCCTTCCCCGCGGCGGTGGCCGCGATCGTCGCCATCGCCGACGTCGCGGAGGAGATGGACCACCACCCCGACGTCGACCTGCGCTTCCGGACGCTGCACCTGACGCTGGTCAGCCACTCCGAGCAGGGCGTGAGCGCGCTGGACCTGGAGCTCGCGCGCCGCATCGACGCGCTGCTGCCCGCCTGAGCCGGAGGGCCGGCCCGGGGGGATCCTCCCCCGGGCCGGCCCCCGTGGCGTGCGGCGGTCAGGCGCCGACGCGGCCCCCGTCGTGGCGGAAGGCGACCGCCACGCTCGGCCGGGGGAACGGGCGCTCGGGCAGCCGGTCGGGCCAGACGCTCGACGGCGTGTCGCGGGTGGACCCGGTGGTCTCCCCCGGGTGCTGCACCGACACGAACACCGAGCGGCCGTCACCGGGGATCAGCGGGCCGCTGCACTCCGCGCCCAGCGGCACGGTGAGGAACGCCTTGAGGTGCCCGCGCTCGGGACCCTCGACCGGGACCGCGAACAGGCCGTCGTTGGTGCCGGCGACCGTCCCGGCCTCCTGGTTGCGGGTGGACAGCACGTTGCCGTCGGTGGAGATCCAGAGGTTGCCCGCCGGGTCGAACTCGAGGTTGTCCGGGCAGGAGATCGCGCTGACCCGCGACTTGTCGTACCCGGCGAAGTAGGTGCCCGGGTCCTGCGGGTCGCCGGCCAGGAGGAAGACCCGCCAGCTGAACGTGGTCCCGGCGATGGAGCCGGTCTCCTCCCACTCGATGACGTGGCCGTTGCGGTTGCCCGCCCGCTCCTCGTAGGTGCCCGACTCCGCGTCGAAGGCGAACGACCGGGTCAGCGGGTTCGCCTCGTCGGCGCCGGGACGCCCGCCCGCGCCGGTGCGGTTGGAGTTGTTGGTCAGCGCGGCGTAGACGCGGCCGTTGACCGGGTTGACCTGGATGTCCTCGGGCCGGTCCATCCGCGTGGGGACCTTCGCGGGGTCGACGACGACGGGGGCCGCCGGGTCGGGGAAGTCGCCGCGGGCGTCGAGCTGCTTGCCGAGCCGGTCGGCGGCCAGCCGGGTGAAGGTGAGCACCCAGGCGACGTCCTTGCCCGGGACCATCGACCGCCCGTCCTGCACCAGCGGGACCCACGTGCCGGTGCCGTCGAACTCCCCGTCGGAGGGCAGGCGGCCGCTGCCGTCGATCTCGGCGGCCGGCGAGTCGCCGGTGAAGCGGGCGACGTAGAGATCGCCCTCCTCCAGCAGCGTCATGTTGTGTGCCCGCGCGCGGGCGCCGTGGCCGGCGTCGAAGCGGCGCTTGGAGACGAACTTGTAGACGTAGTCGAAGCGCTCGTCGTCGCCGGAGTAGGCGACGACGCGGCCGTCCTCGGCGATCTGGATGTTGGCGCCCTCGTGCTTGAAGCGGCCGAGCGCCGTGTGCTTGCGCGGCGTCGAGTGCGGCTCGTGGGGGTCGACCTCCACCACCCAGCCGAAGCGGTTGACCTCGTTGGGCTCGCGGGACAGGTCGAAGCGCGGGTCGACCGTCTCCCAGCGCCGGGTGGGCGCGTCCTCGGCGCTGACGCCGTAGCGGGCCAGCCGCGGCTCGGCCGGGTTCTCCGGGATGGGCGCCGAGGTGCCGAAGTACTGGTTGAAGTTCTCCTCCCCGTGCAGGGTCGTGCCCCACGGGGTGATGCCGCCGGCGCAGTTGTTCAGCGTGCCGAGGACGGTGCGGCCGGCCGGGTCGGCGCTGGTGCGCAGGTAGGTCGAGCCGGCGGCGGGCCCGGTGAGCGCGAAGGGCGTGTCGGTGGTGATCCGGCGGTTGCGGTCGAGCCGGCGGGTGGGCTGCCAGATCCCGGTGTTCCCCGACCGCTCGATCTGCACGACCGAGATGCCGTGCGCCATCATCGCGACGCGCTTCTGCTCGTCGGTGATGTCGCCGGCGCCCTCCTCGTCGGCGACCCCGCCGAACATGAGCTGCTCGTCGGTGTACTCGTGGTTGACCACCAGCAGCGCCTTGTCGCGGCCCAGCGGGAGGAAGCCCAGGAAGTCGCAGTTGTAGCCGAACTGCTTGGCCTGCGCCTCCGGCGTCTGGGCGTCGACGTCGAAGGCCGGCGCGCCCTCCTCGACGGGGTCGCCCCAGCGCATGACGACGGCGTAGCCGTAGCCGGCGGGCACGACCAGCTCGTCGAGGAAGTTCTGCTGCACGGGCTGGAAGGTGAGGGCGCCGTCGCCGCCCGGGCCGCCCCGGTGCCGCCCGGGGGCGGCGGCCGCCTGCTGCGGGAACAGCGGCGCCGCCGCGACGACGAGCGCGCCGGTGCCGGCCACCTTGAGCAGGTTCCGGCGGCTGAGCGAGGCCTGGACGACCGACTCGAACGTCGGGTTGTCGGTCCGGTTCGGCACGGGCGCGTCGCAGGCGTTGCCGCACTTGTAGTGGCAGGTGACGTGGCTGCGGGAGCCGTGCCGCACCTGCGTCAGCAGGGGCAGCAGTCGGCGGCGACCGGCGAGTTCCGTCATCGGATTCCTTCGAACGGGTGACGAGGCCCCCGAACGCTAAGGAGGACCGGTCCGTCCGCAGGTGGCCAGGAGGTGAAACCGGCGTGACCTGTGCGGGGGGGTGCTCAGCCCTCGACGGGGAGCACGAGCAGCCGCAGCAGGCGGTCGGCCTCGGCGTCGGGGTCCGCGGTCAGGCCGGTGTGCACCGGGCCGGGCTGGACGACGGTGCTGCGCGGCGCGGTGAGCCACCGGAACCGCGAGCCCAGCGCCTCCCGGCCGGCGGCCCCGGCGGCGGGGTCGGCGGAGCAGACGTCGGCCGCGGCCTGCAGCGCCCGGCCGATCGCGCGCGGGTCGGCGGTCGGGTCCAGCGCCCGCAGCCGGTCGACGTCGAGGTGCACGCGGCTGCCGAGGTAGTCGCGCTGCCGGCAGTAGACGAGGACGCCCGCGTTGAGCGCCTCGCCGCGCTCCACCCGGGGCACCACGCGCAGCACCGCGTACTCGAAGGTCTCCCGGCTCACCGCTGGCTCACCCCGGGCGGGGGTGGCGGGCCGAGCCAGGCGGGCCGGTTCTCCCCGCGCGGCGCCCGGCGGCGGCCGCCGCCCGCGGCGGCCGCGGTGACCAGGCCGGGCAGCCAGGCGTCGCGGGCGCCGAGCCGGGCCAGGAGCTGGGCGACGTAGCGCTCGCGGACCTCGCCCGGTGTCTCCTCCGGCGAGGGGCCCTCCAGCCAGCCGTCGGGGACGCGGGCGAGCACCGACTCCAGCAGCGGCCGGGTCACCCGGCCGGCGAGGGCGGCGTCGGCGGCTCGCACGTCGGGCCCGCACTCGACGAGCGCGTGCTGGGAGGCGTCGTAGGGCCGGGCGACGGCGGCCTGCGCACCAGGCCAGTGGTGGTGGAAGGTGAGCGCGGCGCCGTGGTCGATGAGCTGCAGCCGGCCGTGCCAGGACAGCATGTTCGGGTTGCGCCAGGAACGGTCGACGTTGCCGACGAGCGCGTCGAACCACAGCACCCGCCCGGCCAGCTCGGCGTCGACGCCGTCCACGCCGGCCTCGAAGTCCAGCGCGCCGGGCAGGTAGTCCAGGCCCAGGTTGAGCCCGGCCGAGCGCTGCAGCAGCTCCTGCACCTCGGGGTCGGGCTCCCCCACCGCGAGCTCCGGGGCGACGTCGACGGTGACCAGCGCGGGCACCGGCAGCGCCAACGCGCGGGCGAGCTCGCCGCACAGCACCTCGGCCACCAGCACCCGCACGCCCTGGCCGGCGGCGCGCCACTTCACGACGTAGGTGCCGAGGTCGTCGGCCTCCATGAGCCCCGGCAGCGAGCCACCCTCGCGCAGCGGGGTGACGTAGCGGGTGGCGGTGACGGCGGGCAGCACAGTGCCGGACAACCTACGCCGGTCCACACTGGGGACATGGGCCTGTTCCGGGCCGCGTCGCCCGAGGGCCTGCGCGACGCGCCGTTCACCTACGCCGAGGTCGGCGGCACCCGCGCGGAGCGGATGCCGGCCGGCTACCAGCACGGCGAGTGGCGGGAGGTCGTCGGCTCGGGCCGGGAGACCCTCGAGCGGGTCGCCGCCGCGATCCTCGACTGGACGCCGCAGCGCAGCGTCGGCCTGCGGGTGCGCGCCACCGGCTCGCCAGGCGAGGTGGGCACCGTCGTCGTGCTGACGGCGGGGCTGCCGCGGCTGGGCTACGACATCCCGTGCCGCGTGGTGTGGGCGTCGACGACCGGCGACGAGCGGGGCTTCGCCTACGGCACGCTGCCCGGCCACCCCGAGGCCGGCGAGGAGTGCTTCACCGTGACGCTGACGCCGGCCCGCGAGGTCGTCGTCGCCCTCCGGGTGTTCTCCCGGCTGGCCACGCCGGCGGCGCGGGCGGTGCCGCCGGTCGCCCGGTTCGTGCAGGGGCTGGCGACGCGGCGCTACCTGGCGTCGCTGCGGCGGGCGGCCACCGCCGACGCGACGCGCTCCACCAGGTCGCCGGGCACCGGGCGCCCGTAGCGCAGGTGGACGGCGTCCTTCCCGGAGCGCAGCGGCGCCACCTCGGCCTCGAGCCCGGCGTCCAGGACCGGGACGGGGTACAGCGCCGCGTGCCTCTTCCACGCGGCGTAGTGCAGGCCGTAGCGGGAGCCGAGCATCGCGGCGGGCATGCCGTAGCGGATGGTCTCCGTGGCGCCCGGCATCCCGCGCAGCACGGCGGCGCGCACCTGCTCCAGCACCTCCCGGGCCTCGGGCGGCAGGGCGGCCAGGTACTCCTCGACGGTGGCGGGCGCGGTCACGCAGCGGATCGTGCCGCAGCCGATGAGTCCGCGGCACTCCCCCGGTCACCCCTGCATGGGACCGGCCGGGGACGTGGAGCGGGTGGTGGCCGCCGCGGTGGCCGCGGGCGAGGTGCCGGGCGCCGCCTGGTGGGCGTCGCGCGGCGGTGAGGTGGCGCGGGGCGCCGCGGGCGCGCACACGCCCGGCGGGGACGACCGCCTGACGCCGGACGCCGTCTTCCGGATCGCCTCGACCACCAAGCCGGTGGTGGCCGTGGCCGCGCTGACGCTGGTCGACGACGGCTCGCTCGACCTCGACGAGCCGGTCGACCGGCTGCTGCCGGAGCTGGCCGGCCGCCGCGTGCTGGCCGACCCCGCGGACGCCGCCGCGGGCACCGTCCCCGCCCGCCGGCCGGTCACCGTCCGCGACGTGTTCACGTTCCGCCTCGGTCTGGGTCTCGACTTCACCGCGCCCTGGCCGACGCCGACGGTCGCCGCGCTGGAGGCCGCGGGGCTGCCCGCCGGCCCGCCGGCGCCGCAGACCCTCCCCCCGCCCGACGAGTGGCTGCGCCGGGTGGCCTCCGTGCCGCTCGCGCACCAGCCGGGCGAGCGCTGGCTCTACCACGTGGGCGCGCAGGTGCTCGGCGTCCTGGCCGCCCGCGCCGCCGGCCGGCCGCTGCCCGCCCTGCTGGCCGAGCGCGTCCTGGAGCCGCTCGGCATGACCTCCACAGGCTTCGCCGTCCCGGACGGCGCCCGCGACCGGTTCGGCCCGCACTGGACGCCGCAGGACGACGCCGGCACGCGGCAGGTGTACGACCCCGCCGACGGCCAGTGGAGCCGCCCGCCCGCCTTCCCCGACGGCGGCGCCGGGCTGGTCTCCACCGTCGACGACCTCGCCGCCCTCGCGGGCGTGCTGCTCGCCGGCGGCGCACCGGTGCTCCGCCCCGGCACGGTGCGGGCGATGCTCACCGAGCAGGCGGGCCCGGTCGACGACGAGGGCGGCGGCTGGGGGCTGAGCCTCGGCGTGCGGCGCGAGGACGAGCCCGGTGGCCGGCACGCCGGCTCCTTCGGCTGGGACGGCGGCCTCGGCAGCTCGTGGTGGAGCGACCCGGTCACCGGCACGACGGCGGTGCTGCTGACCAACCAGATGTGGGCCTCGCCCGCGCCGCCGCCGGTGTTCGAGGCGTTCCGCGCGGCCGCCTTCGGCCCGCGCTGAACGGCTCAGACGTCGCGGCGCTCCAGCAGCACCGCGCCGGCCGCCCAGGCGCCCGCCGCCCACGCCCCGGCCACCGCCAGCCCCACCGGCCAGGTGGTCGGCACCGCCAGGAAGGAGTCCTCGCCCACCCGCAGCGACGGCAGCGCCTGCGACAGCAGCTCCGCCGTCCGCCCGCCGGCGATGGCGAGCGCGGGCGGGCCCACGAACACCAGCGCGATGCCCAGCCCGAGCGCCCCCGCCGTCGAGCGCAGCACCGCGCCGAGCCCCGCGGCGAGCACCGTGACCAGCACGGCGCCGGCCACCTGCAGCCCCGCCGCGCGCAGCACCTCCGGGTCGCCCGGCGACACGCCCCCGGGCACCGCGACGAGCGTGCGCGCGGCCAGCACGCAGCCGGCCACCAGCAGCACGGTGACCACCGCCGCCCAGGCCGTGACGACGGCGGTCTTGGCGGCCAGCAGCCGGGTGCGGCGGGGCACCGCGACCAGCGACGACAGCGCCATCCCGCCGAACTCCGACGTCACCGCCAGCACGCCGAGGACGACGAGCACCACCTGCCCGAACGCGAAGCCGGTGAGCACCACGCCGACGGCGGAGTCCGCGGTCGGCGCGCTCCGGGTGGTCGCCGCGGCCAGCCACGCGAACGAGCCGACGACCAGCACGTACACCGCGGTGCACCACCAGGTGGAGCGGAGCGTGCGCAGCTTGGTCCACTCGCTGCGCAGCACCGCCGTCAGCGGGACCCTCACGCCGCACCCGCCCGGTACTCGACGTCCGCCCCGGTCAGTGCGAGGTAGGCGGCCTCCAGCGAGGCGACCACCGTGGTCAGCTCGTGCACCGGCACGGCCGCGGCGAAGGCGACGTCACCGACGGCCGCCGCGCCCAGCCCCTCCACCCGCAGCGCGCCGTCGACCTCCAGCGACACCGCGGCCCCGGCCCGGCGCAGCGCCGCGGCCAGCAGCGGGCCCTGCGGGCTGCGCACCCGCACCGACGCCCCGCGACCGAGCAGGTCGGCCATCGCGACGTCGGCCAGCAGCCGGCCGCGGCCGAGCACGACGAGGTGGTCGGCGGTGTCCTCCATCTCGCTCATCAGGTGGCTCGACACCAGCACCGTGCGGCCCTCGTCGGCCAGGTCGCGCAGCAGCTCGCGCACCCAGCGGATGCCCTCGGGGTCCAGGCCGTTGACCGGCTCGTCGAGCAGCAGCACGTCGGGGTCGCCGAGCAGCGCGGCGGCGATGCCCAGCCGCTGCCCCATGCCGAGGGAGAACCCGCCGACCCGCTCGTGCGCCACGGCCCCCAGCCCCACGAGGTCGACGACGGCGTCCACCCGGGCGGCGGGCAGCCCGTTGCTCTGCGCCAGCGCGAGCAGGTGCGCGTACGCGGAGCGGCCGGGGTGGCGGGCGCGCGGGTCGACCAGGGCGCCCACCCGGCGCATGGGCACGTCGAGCTCGCGGTAGGGCACGCCCAGCACGGTCGCCGTCCCGGCGGTGGGGCGGGTGAGCCCGAGGACGCAGCGCATCGTCGTCGTCTTGCCCGAGCCGTTGGGGCCGAGGAAGCCGGTCACCCGGCCCGGCCGCACGGTGAAGGAGACGTCGTCGACGGCGACCCGCGTCCGGTAGCGCTTGGTCAGCCCCTCGACCTCGATCACGCCGACAGTGTGGCGACCGCTGCCGGCCGGCCGGCGGAGGCGCCGCCGGTGTCAGTCCCCGGCGTCGGCCGCGGCGCGCTCCCGCTGCAGCAGCTCCTTGCTGCGCACCAGCCGCAGCAGCGTGACGACCAGCAGTCCGCCGGCCATGTTGAGCAACGTGACGTACCAGAACCAGGCGAGCCACTCGCCGTAGCCGAACGGGGCGGTGCCGGTGTGGATGGCGCCGAACACCAGCAGCGTGTCCAGGACGGAGTGGAACAGCTGCAGCCCGGCGAGGACGAAGGCGCCCGCCACCGCGGCGACGATCTTCGCGCCGTCGGCCGAGGTGCCGTTCTGCATCCGGGTCATCAGCGTGATGACGACGCCGCCGAGGAAGGCCAGGCACACCGCGCGCAGGTCCAGCGGCGACTCGACGAAGTGGCGGGCCGACTCGACCAGCGTCGGGCCCAGCTCGGGGAACGCGTGCGCCACCACCCACATGAACGCCCAGCCGCCGACGAGGTTGCCCACCAGCGTCCCCGACCACAGGCGCGCCAGCTGTCCCCAGCTCGCCCGCCCGGCGACCACCGCGGTGACCGGCAGCAGGAAGCCCTCGGTGAACAGCTCGCTGCGGGCGAGCAGGAGCGCGACGAACCCGACGGAGAAGGCGAGGCCGGCGAGCAGGTGGCTGCCCGTCTCGGCGTAGACCGCCACGAGCGCGAGGACGCCGACCGACACCTCCAGGCCGCCGGCCAGCCCCGTGGTGAGCACCTCGCGCCAGGTGCGGTGCAGCCGCTGCGCCCCCTGGCCCACCACCCGGTCGAAGGCCTCGACCAGCTCGTCCTCGGCAGGGGCGTCGGTGTCGCCGAGCTGGACGCGGCGCTGGTCGGTCACCGCGCGCACCTACCCTCGGCGTCGTGTCCTCACCCGATCCGATCGTGACGCTGCACCTGTGGGGCGTCCCCGGACGGGCGGTGCCGCGGGCGGCGCTGCGGATGGCGTCGGTGCGCCCGGCGCTGGCCCGCACGCCAGGCCTGCGCTTCGCCAAGCTGCTGGGCACCGGCGACGGGCGGACCTTCACCGTCCGCGACGCCGACCCGCGCCGGTGGGGCCTGCTCGCCGTGTGGGACGACGAGGCCGCCGCCGACGCGCTCGACGACGGCCCGGTGGCGGCGTCCTGGCGGCGGATCGCCGACGAGGAGTGGGCGGCGCGGCTGCGCCCGCTGGCCGCGCGGGGCCGCTGGTCGGGGCGCGAGCCGTTCGGCAGCCCCCGGCCGCGGCGCTGGGACGGGCCGGTGGCGGCGGTGACCCGCGCCCGGCTCGTGCTGCGCCGCGCGGCCCGGTTCTGGTCGGCGGTGCCGCCGGTGTCGGCCGACCTGCACCGGGCGCCCGGCCTGCGGATGGCCGTCGGGATCGGCGAGGCGCCACTGGGGCTGCAGGGCACGTTCAGCGTCTGGGACTCCTCGGCGGCCCTGAACGCCTTCGCCTACGACCGCCCCGAGCACGCCGCCGTGGTCGAGCGCACCGCCCGGGAGGGCTGGTACGCCGAGGAGCTGTTCGCCCGGCTGGCGGTGCTGTCCTCGCGCGGCACGGTCGACGGGGTGGACCCGACGGCCGGCTGAGCCGCCGGCCGGGTCACAGCCGCGGTCACAGCCGCACGAAGAGGTGGACCTCCTCGCGGTCGTCGCCGGGGGCGAGCCGGATCGCGCCGGGCATCCGCCCGAACTCCTGGTAGCCGAGCCCCGCGTAGAACGCCTCGAGGCCGTAGCCGCCGCGCACGGTCAGGTGCAGCATCTCCAGGCCGCAGTCACGCGCGGCGGCGTGCACGCCGGTCATCAGCGCCCGGCCCAGCCCCTGCCCCTGCCGGGACGGGTGCACCTGCACGCGCAGCACCGTCGCCCAGTGCCGGCGCAGCGGGCTGACCGACAGCGACAGCACCGCCCAGCCGGCCAGCTCGCCGTCAGCCCGCAGGACGACGACCCGCTCCCGGCCGGTGGCCGCCCGCGCGACGAGCGCGTCGAGGACCGGTGCGACGTCGTCGCGGGTCACCGGCGGCACGAAGCCGACCGCCCCGCCGGCGTTGCTGACGTCGGTCCAGCAGGCGAGCAGCTCCTCGCGCAGCTGCGGGTCGACGGCCTCGACGGCGGTGACCTCGGTCGACGGCGGGGCTGCGCGCATGCCCCCGATCATCGTCCGCGACGCAGGTCACGGACCGTCCGGGGGCCGGTCAGCCGGACGTGCCGCTGGGACCGAAGCGCTCCACCCGGATGTCGGGGGCCGGCACGCCCATGCCCACGAGGAGCTGGCTGGCCGCCTCGGCGAACGGCGTCGAGCCGCACACGAAGGCCGTCTGGCCGGGTTCCCACAGGGGCACGAGGTCGGCCGCGGTGAGCCGGCCGGCCGGGCGGATGCCGGAGGCCTCCCGCGTGGTGACCACCAGGGCGCCGGCGTCGCGCAGCTCGTCGGCGTAGGGCAGCTCGGCGAGCGTGCGGGTGGAGACGGCGACGCGCAGCAGGTCGGTGCGGCCGAGCTCCCGCGCGGTGCGCAGCATCGACACGAACGGCACGACGCCGGTGCCGCCGCCGACGAGCAGCGCCGGCTCGTCGCCCTCCCACACGAACCAGCCGCCGATCGGGCCGCGCACCTCGAGGGTGTCGCCGGGCTCGACGACGTCGGCCAGGTAGCCGGAGACCTCGCCGTCGTCGAGCCGCTCGACCAGCAGCTCGACGAGCGGGTCGCCGGGCGAGGAGGCCAGCGAGTACGAGCGCTGGGCGCGGTAGCCGTCCTCGGCGGTGAGCCGGACGACGTAGTGCTGCCCGGCCAGGTGGTCGACCCGGTCGGGCACCTCCATCCGCAGCCGGACGGTGCGCGGGGTGGGCCGGGCCACCTCGCGCACCGTCGCCGTCCGCCAGCCGCCGGCCGGTGCGCGCAGCCGGCGCGGTGACGTGCCGTCCGGCCCCGCTGCAGGGGCCCGCCGCGAGCCTGCGAGCGGTGGGGGGCAGCGGGGTCCTTCGTCAGTCACCCTGGTAGCGCTGCTCGCGCCACGGGTCGCCCCGGTCGTGGTAGCCGTTCTGCTCCCAGAAGCCCTGCTGGTCGCGCTGCAGGAGGGTCAGCCGGGTGACCCACTTGGCGCTCTTCCAGAAGTAGAGGTGCGGCACGAGCAGCCGCACGGGCCCGCCGTGCTCGACCGGCAGCGGCGCCCCGTCGAACTCCCAGACGATCCACGCCTTGCCGCCGATGACGTCCTCGAGCGGCAGGTTGGTGGTGTAGCCGGTCTTCGACGTCGCCATGACGAAGTGCGCGTCGGCGGTCGGCCGGGCGGCCTCGAGCAGGGTGTCGACGCTGACGCCGGCGAAGTGGGTGTCGAACTTCGACCAGGTCGTCACGCAGTGGATGTCGCCGCGGTAGTCCGAGGGCGGCAGCCGGTGCACGTCGTCCCACGTCCAGCTCGTCGGGTTCTCCACCCGGCCGTCGACGCTGATGCTCCAGGTCTCGGGGGCGATGCGCGGGGTCGGCTCGGCGGTGAGCACGGGCCAGTCCTTCCCCACGTCGTACTGGCCGGGGGGCAGCCGCGGGTCGCGCTCACGCCTGCTGCGGCCGAGGAAGCCCCGGGTCGGTCCTGCCACGCGTCCTCCTCCGTCCGGATGGTCCTGCGGACACGCTGCCATGCCCGGCGGGCGGACACCAACGTCCTGACCTGGGCTGAGGTTCCCCTTACATGAGGTGAGTCACTGCGTGTTCACGTGGCCGTAAAGGGGTAACGGAGCCTAACTTTGATGCCGTGGTGACGGTGACGAACTCGGGCCAGCGGCGGACCCCGAAGGTCGCGAAGACCAGCTCGGTCGCGAAGAAGGCCGTGATGGCGGTCAGCGGGATCATCCTGGTCCTGTACCTGATCGCGCACATGGTCGGGAACCTGAAGCTCTTCGCGGGCGCGGAGACCTTCAACGGCTACTCCGAGTGGATCCGGCGGATCGGCGAGCCGGCCGTCCCGGGCCAGACGGTGCTGTGGATCATCCGCGTCGTCCTGCTCGTGGCCGTGGTCGCGCACGCCTGGGCCGCGGTGTCGCTGTGGCGGCAGGCCAAGCGGGCCCGCCCGACCCAGTACGTCGCTCGCAAGGCGGTCGCCCAGAGCTACGCCTCGCGCACCATGCGCTGGGGCGGCGTGATCCTGGCGCTGTTCATCGTCTACCACCTGCTCGACCTCACGTTCGGCGTCGCGAACCCCGCCGGCCACGACGCGACCCCGTACGACCGGGCGATCGCGGGCTTCTCCAACCCGTTCGTCACCGCGGTCTACGTCGTCGCCCTGCTCGCCCTGGGCTTCCACCTGCGCCACGGCGTCTGGAGCGCCACGCAGACGCTCGGCCAGAGCAACAAGACGCGCGAGCGCACCGTCAACGCCTTCGCCACGGTGTTCGCCGTGGTGCTGACCGCGGGCTTCCTGATCCCGCCGCTCAGCGTCCTCGTCGGCATCATCGAGTAGGAGCACTCGTCATGGCCCTCGACCTCTTCACGCTCGGCGAGCCCGTCGCCGACACCAAGGCCCCCCGCGACGTCCCGATCGGCGAGCGCTGGAGCGAGCGCCGCTTCCGGGCGAAGCTGGTCAACCCGGCCAACCGCCGCAAGCTGACCGTCATCGTCGTCGGCACCGGGCTGGCCGGCGGCTCGGCCGCCGCCACGCTCGGCGAGGCCGGCTACAAGGTCAAGTCGTTCTGGTACCAGGACAGCCCGCGCCGCGCCCACAGCGTCGCCGCGCAGGGCGGCATCAACGCCGCGAAGAACTACCGCAACGACGGCGACTCGGTGCACCGGCTGTTCTACGACACGGTCAAGGGCGGCGACTTCCGCGCCCGCGAGAACAACGTGCACCGGCTGGCCGAGGTCAGCGTCAACATCATCGACCAGTGCGTCGCCCAGGGCGTGCCCTTCGCCCGCGAGTACGGCGGCCTGCTCGACAACCGCTCCTTCGGTGGCACCCAGGTGTCGCGGACGTTCTACGCCCGCGGCCAGACGGGCCAGCAGCTGCTCTACGGCGCCTACCAGGCCCTCGAGCGGCAGATGGCGGCCGGCACGGTGGAGCAGTTCCCGCGCACGGAGATGCTCGACCTGATCGTCGTCGACGGCCGGGCCCGCGGCATCGTGGCGCGCGACCTCATCACCGGCGAGATCACCACCCACTTCGCCGACGCCGTCGTGCTCGCCACCGGTGGCTACAGCAACGTCTTCTACCTGTCCACGAACGCCAAGGGCTCCAACGCCACGGCGATCTGGCGGGCGCACAAGCGGGGCGCGCTGTTCGCCAACCCCTGCTACACGCAGATCCACCCGACCTGCATCCCGGTGCACGGCGAGTACCAGTCGAAGCTCACGCTGATGAGCGAGTCGCTGCGCAACGACGGCCGCGTGTGGGTGCCCAAGGAGCGCGGCGACACCCGCGACCCGCGGCAGATCCCCGAGGCCGAGCGCGACTACTACCTCGAGCGGATCTACCCCTCGTTCGGCAACCTGGTCCCCCGCGACATCGCGTCGCGGCAGGCCAAGAACGTCTGCGACGAGGGCCGCGGCGTCGGCCCCAACGGCCTGGGCGTGTACCTCGACTTCGCCGAGGCGATGGAGCGGCTGGGCCGGCCGGCCATCGAGGCCAAGTACGGCAACCTCTTCGACATGTACGCCCAGATCACGGGTGAGGACCCCTACGAGGTCCCCATGCGGATCTACCCGGCCGTGCACTACACGATGGGCGGTCTGTGGGTCGACTACGACCTGCAGTCGAACATCCCCGGCCTGTTCGTGATCGGCGAGGCCAACTTCTCCGACCACGGCGCGAACCGGCTCGGCGCCAGCGCCCTCATGCAGGGCCTGGCCGACGGCTACTTCGTGCTGCCGAACACGATCAACGACTACCTGGCCTCCGGCCCGTTCGAGAAGGTCGACCCGCAGCACCCGGCCGCGCTCGAGGCGCTCGAGGGCGTCCGCGCGCAGACCGAGAAGCTGCTGTCGATCAACGGCAACCGGACCACGGCCTCCTTCCACCGCGAGCTCGGCCGCCTGATGTTCGACCTGTGCGGCATGGAGCGGTCGGAGGAGAGCCTGCGCAAGGCGCTCGACCGGATCCCCGAGATCCGGCAGGAGTTCTGGACCAACGTGAAGGTCCCCGGCGAGGCCGGGCGCTTCAACCAGAGCCTGGAGCACGCCGGCCGCGTCGCCGACTTCATCGAGCTCGCCGAGCTCATGTGCGTCGACGCACTGCACCGCAACGAGAGCTGCGGTGGTCACTTCCGGGCCGAGAGCCAGACCCCCGACGGGGAGGCCCTGCGCGACGACGAGAACTACGCCTACGTCGCGGCCTGGGAGTGGACGCCCGAGGGCGTCCCGCCGGTCCTCCACAAGGAGGACCTCGAGTTCGAGTACGTCCACCTCGCCCAGCGGAGCTACAAGTAATGAACCTCAAGCTGCGTGTCTGGCGCCAGCGGAGCGCCGCGGAGAAGGGCAAGATGGTGACCTACGAGGTCACCGACGTCTCCCCCGACATGTCCTTCCTCGAGATGCTCGACGTCCTCAACGAGCAGCTCATCCTCGACGGTGAGGACCCGGTCTCCTTCGACCACGACTGCCGCGAGGGCATCTGCGGGTCGTGCGGCGTCATGATCAACGGCCGCGCGCACGGCAACGGCCTGTTCGACAGCCACCCGCAGACGACCACCTGCCAGCTGCACATGCGGTCGTTCAAGGACGGCGACACGATCGACGTCGAGCCGTGGCGGGCGACGGCGTTCCCGGTCATCAAGGACCTCGCGGTCGACCGGTCGGCCCTCGACCGGATCATCCAGTCGGGCGGCTACATCAGCGCCCCGACCGGCACCGCCCCCGAGGCGCACTCGATCCTGGTGGCCAAGAAGGACTCCGACGCCGCGTTCGACGCCGCCACCTGCATCGGCTGCGGCGCCTGCGTGGCGGCCTGCCCGAACGCCTCGTCGATGCTGTTCACGTCGTCGAAGGTCGTGCACCTCGGCCTCATGCCGCAGGGCCAGCCCGAGCGCAACGACCGCGTGGTCAACATGATCCACCAGCAGGACCTCGAGGGCTTCGGCGGCTGCACCAACATCGGTGAGTGCTCCGTCAGCTGCCCCAAGGGCATCTCCATGGAGAACATCTCCCGGCTCAACCACGACCTGCTCGGCGCCCTGCGCGCCGGTGCGCGTCCCAAGAGCTGAGCACTCGCACCACCGCCGACGGGCGGGGACCCCCCGGGGGTCCCCGCCCGTCGCCGTTCCCGGGCAGTGGCGCCGCCTCGGTTGGACTGGCAAACTCACCCCGGTGACCGTCCCCTACGACCTGGCCGCCCTCCCGGGCCGCCCCTGCACGATCGCCGCCGCGCTGGAGCTGGTCGGCGAGCGGTGGTCGCTGCTCGTCGTCCGGGAGGTGTCGATGGGCAACCACCGCTTCAGCGACATCGCCCGCGGCACCGGCGCCCCGCGCGACCGGCTGACCGCGCGCCTCAACGCGCTGGTGGCGGCGGGCGTGCTGGAGCGGCGGCAGTACAGCGACTCCCCGCCCCGCTCGGGCTACCACCTGACGGCGTCGGGCCGGGACCTGCTGCCGGTGCTCCAGGCGCTGCTGCAGTGGGGCAACCGGTGGGCGGCCGAGGAGCCGCCGGTGCACCTGCACCACGCGCCGGCCGGGCACGAGGACCACGTCGTCGACGGCGAGTGGGTCTGCCGCACCTGCGGCGAGGCGGTCAGCCGCTCCCGGGTGGAGCGGGTGCTGACCCCCGTGGGGCGGGCGCTGTCCGGGCTGCCCGCCGAGGACGAGGAGAACCGTGAGCACTGACGCCGCCCCCGACGCCCTGCCGGCCGATGCGGTGGCCGACGCCGTGGCCGACGCCGTGGCCGACGCGCCCGCCTCCTGGGGCGACCCGCGCTCCCGCACGGTCACCTGGTGGGACCCGATGGTCACCGCGGCCGGCGGCCGGGAGCGCACGGGGCTGGAGGCGCTACAGGCGGTGCGCGACGGCCTGCTGCCGCCCCCGCCGATCGCGCAGCTGGTGCAGATGGACCTGACCGCCGTCGAGGAGGGCCGGGTCGAGTTCTCCTGCACCGTCGACGAGTCGGTCTACAACCCGATCGGCGCCGTGCACGGCGGGCTGGTGTGCACGCTGCTGGACTCCGTGGCGGGGTGCGCGGTGCACACGACCCTGCCGGCCGGCGTCGGCTACACGTCGATCGAGCTGAAGGTGACCTACCTGCGGGCGGTCACCCGCGCCAGCGGCCCGCTGACCGCCGTCGGCACCGTGGTCAAGCCCGGCCGCCGGGTGTCCTTCGCCGAGGGCCAGGTGTTCGACGCCGCGGGCAAGCTGGTCGCGACGGCGTCGAGCTCGCTGCTGGTCTTCCCGCTGCCGGCCTGACCTCAGCGGCGGCGGATCCGCACGTCGTCGGTGCACGTGGCGGTCGAGCGCAGCCGGCGGGCACCGACGCCGACCTCCTCGAGCCACTGCAGGGCCGACAGCTCGCCGGCCGTGCGGGCGTCGTCCTCCTCGCCGGGGCCGGGGTCGACGTGCACGACGACGCGGTGGCTGAACGCGGCGAGCGAGCCGTCGTAGGCGGTGCTCCCCCGCTCGGTGAACGACGAGGCGAACAGGTCGTGCTCGGCGGCGTGGTCGCGCAACCAGGCGCGGCGGTCGTCGTCGAGACCGTCGAGGACACCGCGGACGATCACGCGGTAGGTGCGGGTGGACACGGCGGGCGACGCTAGCCGCGCCCCGTCATCCGGTCACGCCGGTTTCCCCGCCGATCCGGTCGACGACGAGCTCGGGGACGACGTAGGGCTCCCCGGGCACCGCCCGCTCCGGGAAGTCGAAGACGGCGAGCATCGTCTGCACCGGGTAGTCGGGGGTGACCGCGACCTCGCGGACCGGGCGGCCGTCGACGGAGAACACCGCGCCGTCGGGCCGCCAGTCGACGGCGTAGACGTGCCACTCGGCGACGTCGATGCCGGGCCGCGGCGCGGCGAAGTCCTCGACCAGCCGCGGGTCGCGGAACGGGTGGGTGCCCATGCCGACGGCGGCGCCCTCGGCCGGGTCGACGGCGTCGCCGAACACCTCCATGACGCACAGCTCCCCGCACCGCTCGGGCACGTCCTCCAGCCCGACCAGCCACCAGGCGACCATCGACCGCGGCGTGACCGTGGCGCGGGCGCGCATCTCCAGCCGGCCGTACCGCGGCGTCCAGCCCCAGTGCGCCGGCTGCTCCTCGCGGACGACCGCGCCCGGCCGCACCGGCTGCTGCCCGACCGTGCTGCCGACCGGCCCGGAGAAGACGCCGGACTGGATGCCCGAGACCCGCAGCGGCGGGTGGTCGTCGGGGCACCACAGCGGCACGTCGTCGGGCAGCGACAGGTGCAGGCAGGAGTCGCGGACCTCGTACCGGGCCGCCGTCGCCGCCCGGGAGCTCCACTGCGGCAGGTAGTGCGGCACCCAGACGCCGAGGTCGAGCCCGGGCCCGTCGAAGTCGTCGGCGAAGTCGTCGGCGGAGTCGTCGGCGGGGGTCACCGGCTCTGCAGCGCGTCGAGCGCCACGGCCATGGAGGCGGCCACGCGGAAGTCCAGCCGCGGGTCGGGGACGGAGACCTCGTAGCGGTCGCGGATGGACTTGCGCCGCTCGACGACGAGCACCGGCTGCCCGGTCGCGGTGTCGGTGAAGTCGAAGTGGAAGACGAACGGCACCCAGACCTCGCCGAGGTACGGGATCAGGCCCCAGATGCGCCGCACGATCGCGAGCAGCGGGCGGCGCTCCCGGCCGACGGCGGTCAACCCCGGCACCGACAGGTCCCAGGTGGATCGCAGCAGGCTGGCCCCGAAGCGCTTGCCGAAGGTGCCGAGCACCTGGCCCTGCTCGTCGAACACGTCGTGGTGGGCGTGCACGTCCAGGCGCTGCCGCGCGCGGAAGGAGAACACCGGCCGGGTGCGCTGCTCGTCGGCGGTGAAGACCACCTCCTCCTTGAGCTTGAGGCGCTTCTGCTGGGCCATGGCCAGCAGCGGCCCCTCGCTGCCGTCGGGCTGCACGGCGCGCACCTCGTAGCGGTTCACCATCACGGTGATGCGCTGGTGCACGGTGAAGCGCGGCACCGCCATCGGGGCGGGCTGCCAGGTGTACGGCGCGGTCACGGGGGCTCCTCCGGGATGCGGGACTGGGCCCATCCTGGCCCCGCCGTCCAGAGACGCGCCGTGCGCGACCTGGTTGATCGGCAGAATCTCGCTCTCACCCGGCAGGCGCGCGACGCATGTGCCAGGGTCGGGACGGGGTGGAGCAGTTCCGCCCAGGAACGCGGAGGTCGTTGTGCAGCAGGAGAGCCGTCGTGTCGGCGTCGCCGTTGTCGGTCTCGGGGGTGCGGTCGCGACGACCGCGGTCGCGGGCCTGGAACTGCTCCGCATCGGTGCGGCCGGGACCGACGGGCTGCCGCTGGCCGGCCTGCAGGTGGCCGGCGGCCCGGTCGAGGAGACGACCGGCCTGGTCGGCTACGACTCCCTGGTCGTGCGCGGCTGGGACCTCGACGGCTCCGACCTGCGCAAGGCCGCCGAGCAGCACGCCGTCCTCGACTCCCGCCAGCTCGAGGAGGCCGGCCCGGCGCTGTCGGCGCTGACCCCCTGGCCCGCGGCCGGCGACGCCGACTTCTGCCGCAACGTCACCGGCGGCAACGTGGTGCTCGCCGAGACCCGCCGCGCCCAGGTCGACGCCGTCCGCGCCGACCTGCGCCGGTTCCGCGAGGAGGAGTCGCTCGACGGCCTGGTGCTGGTGAACCTCGCCTCCACCGAGCGCTGGCCCGACCCGACCGCGCCCTCGCTGCAGTCGCTGGAGGCCTTCGAGGCCGGCCTCGACGCCGACGACCGCGCGATCACCCCGGCGATGGTCTACGCCTACGCCGCGATCGCCGAGGGCGCCGGCTACGTGAACTTCACGCCGTCGCTGGCCGCCGACGTCCCGGCGCTGGTGGCCTTCGCCGAGCAGCGCGGCGTCCCGGTCGCCGGCAAGGACGGCAAGACCGGCCAGACGATGATGAAGACGGTGCTCGCGCCGGCCTTCCGCGCCCGCGCGCTGACCGTCGAGGGCTGGTACTCCACCAACATCCTCGGCAACCGCGACGGCCTGGCCCTCGACGACCCGGACTCGCTCAACAGCAAGCTGCAGACCAAGGGCAGCGTCCTGGACTCGATCCTCGGCTACCCGGTCGAGGACCACGTCGTGCGGATCGACTACTACCGGCCGCGCGGCGACCAGAAGGAGGCCTGGGACGCCATCGACCTGGTCGGCTTCCTCGGCCAGCGCATGCAGGTCAAGGTCGACTTCCAGTGCCGCGACTCGATCCTCGCCGCGCCGCTGGCCGTGGAGCTCGCCCGGCTCACCGACCTCGCGCAGCAGCGCGGCGAGGGCGGCGTGCAGCGTCAGCTCGGCTGGTTCTTCAAGGCCCCGATGACGGCCGACGGCAGCGTCCCGGAGCACGCGTTCCACAACCAGGAGACGGTGCTGCTCGACTGGCTGGCCGCCGGCGCCTCCTCCCGGTGACCGCGCTCGACAGCCCGGGGACGCTGACCGCGCTCGCCGGCCTGCGCCCGCTGCTCGGGGAGATCGGCGACGCCAAGCGGGTGCGGGTCGCCGGTGCGCCCGGCTCGCTGGCCGAGCAGGCGTTCACCCGCGCGTGGGCGCGGCTGGCCGGCGGCGAGGACGTCGAGTCGGTGGCGTTCTCCGAGACGGCGGCCGCCGTCGCCCGCGCCCGGCTGGCCGGCATCGACGCCGCCGTGCTCGCCGCCGCGGGGATGGGCGACGACGAGGTGACGGCGGTGCTGCGCCGCGCCTTCGACGAGGTCAGCGAGCCGCTCGACGGCGTCCTGCGCGAGCGGCTGCGCGCCACGCTCGGCCCGCTGCCCTCCCCCGGCGGCGCGCCCGCGCTGGCCGCCACGCTCAACGCGCAGCCCCGCGCCGGGGCCACCGCGCCCGGCGTCGCGCGGATCATGGTGGAGCCGCCGGAGAGCCACGGCGACCACTGCCTCACCGTCGCCGTGTACGGCGCGCTGGTGGCGCCGGTGGTGGACGCCGACCCGGTGCAGCCGTTCCTGCTCGGCCTCGCCCACCACCTGCACAACGTCGTCCTGCCCGACGCCGGGTTCGCCGGCGAGGTGCTGCTCGGCGACGCGCTGGAGCGCGTGATGACCACGCTGGAGGAACGCGAGCTCGCCGCGCTGCCGGGCGCCCTCGCCGACCGCGTCCGCGAGGTGCTGGCGCTGCGGCCGGGCGCCGACGTGCCGGAGGCGCGGGCGTTCCACGCCGCCGACGTCCTCGACCGCGTCCTGCAGGTGCACCACCACGCCCGGGCGGCGGCGTTCACCGCGTCGCAGGCGCTCGACGACCTCGAGCTCGTCCACGCCGGGCCGGTGCAGGCCTACCACCTCGACGTCCTGGCGGCGGCCGGGCTGTGACCGGCCTGCTCCTCGACGCGCCCGTCGTCGACGGGATCCCCTTCGCCCGGGCCGGGCGGGACGACCTGCGCGAGGAGGTCGCCGGGCTGCTCGCCGCCGGGGAGACCGACCGGGCGCGGGTGCTGCTGCTCGCCGACGCCGACGACTGGTGGACCGAGCCGCCGCCCCCGCCCGAGCAGCTGGCCCGGGTGCCGGCCGCGCGGACGCTGCGCGAGGCGATGGAGCTGCTCGGGATGGGCCGGGTGGCCGACTACTTCGCCCACCGCTGGTCCGACCCGACGCACCTGGCCGGGCTCGGGCTGCTGCAGGCGCACTGGCCGGGTGAGCGGCCGGTGGTCGACGTCGCGTGCGGGATCGGCGCGCACCTGCGCGAGCTGTCCCGCCGAGGCGTGCGCGACCTGCTCGGCGTCGACGTCGTGTGGGCGAAGCTGTGGCTGGCCCGGCGCTTCGTGTGCCCGGACGCCCGCTACGTGTGCGCCGACCTGACCGCCGCGCCGGACCTGCGGGTGGGCACGCCCGCCTACGTCATGTGCCACGACGCCTTCTACTTCCTGCGCGACAAGCCGGCCGCCGCCGCGGCGATGCGCGTCCTGGCCGGCGAGGGCGGCACCGTCGTCGTCGGGCACGCGCACGTGGCCGACCCGCACGGGGAGCCGCTGACGCCGGAGGGCTACGCCGAGGTGCTCGGCACCGGGCTGCTCTACGACGACGACGAGCTGACCCGCTCCCTGCTCGAGGGCCGCCCGCCGCGGCCGGCCCGGCCCGCCGACCTGCGCGCCCGCGAGGCGGTCGCGCTCGTGGCCGGCGACCCGCGCGGCCCGGCCCCCGTCGACCTCGGCGAGCCGCTGCCCCCGCTGGCGCCCAACCCGCTCTACCGCGACGGCGCGCTCACCTGGCCGAGCGAGCGCTACGCCGCCGAGTACGGGCCCCGCTCGTCGTACCTGCCCGAGCGCTGGCCGGACCCGCTGCCCGCCGACGCCGCGCGGCGCCGGCTGCTCGTCGACCTCCCGGAGGCCTGGTGACCGCGCCCGTCGGCTCGGGCACCGTCGGCTGGGGCATCGCCGGCTGCGGCTGGGTGGCCCGCGACCACGCGCTGCCCGCGCTGCTCGCCGTCGACGGCGCCCGCGTCGTCGCGCTGCACGACCTCGACCCGGCGGCGATGGCCCGGATGCCGGTCGAGGGCGCCGCCGCGACCACCGACCTCGCGGAGTTCCTCGCCACCCCCGGCCTCGACGCCGTCTACGTGGCCGTGCCGAACGCCGGGCACCGCCAGGTCGTCGAGGCGGTCGCCGCCGCCGGCAAGGCGGTGCTGTGCGAGAAGCCGCTGGCCGCCGACGCCGACGATGCGCAGGCGCTGGTCGAGGCGTGCGCGCGGGCCGGCGTGCTGCTCGGCACCGCCTACGACCAGCGCTGGCACCCCGCCCACGTGCGGCTGCGCGAGCTGGTGCCCGAGCTCGGCACGGTCACCGCCGTCCGGATCGTCTACTGCTGCTGGCTGCCCGGGGACTGGACGCCCGACGGCCGCCCGCACGACAACTGGCGGGTCGACCCGGCCCGCGCCGGCGGCGGCGCGGCGATCGACCTCGCCCCGCACGGCCTCGACCTCACCGGCACGCTGCTCGGCGAGGACGTCACGTCGCTGTCGGCGCTGCTGCAGACCCGGGTGCACGACTACGGCGTCGACGACGGCGCGCTGCTCACCGGCGCCACCGACTCCGGGGTGCTGGTGAGCCTGCACGTCGCGTTCAACACGCCCGACGAGCTGCCCCGCCGCCGCTTGGAGGTGGTCGGCACCCGCGGCATGGCGGTCGCCGTCGACACGATGGGGCAGACGGCGGGAGGCTCGCTGACGCTGTACTCCCCCGACCCCGTGGACGTGCCGTTCGCCGACACCCCGCCGTTCCGGGCGCAGTTCGCCGCCTTCACCGACGCGGTCGCGGGCCGCGCCCCCGCGACGACGGCCTGGCCCTACGACCCCGCCCGCGACCTCGCCCTGCACCGCCTGCTCCTCACCGCTCTCTCCGGAGGAACACCGTGAGCTCGCCCGACGTCCCCGGCGCCATCGACCGGGCCACCGACCCCGCCGCCGACGACGGCGCGCGGCACGGCACCAGCCAGGTGGACACCAACCCCTACCGCGGGCTGCTGCCCGACCTGCCCGCCTACGCCTGCACCAACTGCGGGCACTGGCAGCGCTGGCCCGCGCCCGGCCCGGTCGTGTGCCCGGTCTGCGCCGACGTGCGCAACGCGCTGCCCGAGCACGGCTTCGAGTTCGTGACCGACAAGCAGGCCGACGAGCTGGTCACCGGCTCCTGGCGGCCCGCCCCGGTCGAGGGCGTCACCGAGTTCGGCACCGAGCCGCGCTTCGGGCTGGACAGCCGCGGCTGGGTGATCGAGACCGACATCGGGCTCGTCGGCTTCGAGTGCGCCCCCTGGTACACCGCCGACATGCTCGCCGAGCTGCGCCGCATGGCCGCCGAGAAGGGCGGGTTCCCGGTGCTGGCGTCGTCGCACGTGCACGGCTACGGCGCGCTGTGGCAGCTGCAGCAGGAGCTCGAGCCGCGGGTGGTGTGCGTCAACGTGCACGACCTGGTGTGGACCAAGGCCTTCCGCGTCACCTGGCCGGCCGACGACGTCCTGTCACTCGCGCCCGACCTGACGCTGCACCGCACCGGCGGCCACTTCCCCGGGCACTCGGTGCTGCACGACTCCCGCCGCGGGATCCTGTTCTGCGGCGACTCGCTCAAGGTCGACCTCGACGACGCCGGCGACCCGGTCGCGCTCAGCGCGCACAAGGCCTTCCACGCGCAGATCCCGCTGTCGCACGGCGAGCTGCGGGAGATGCTGGCCGTCGTCGCGGAGCTGGACTTCGAGGTGGTCGCGACGCCGTTCGAGATGGTCCCGGGGATCACCACCGACAACGTCGTCCACCTCGTGCAGCGGCTGCTGTCGGGGCCGCCGGACGCCGCGCCCGTCCCGCTGGCCGAGCTGTGACGGCGGTGGAGGTCACGCCGTCGCAGCGCTACCGCGACAGCTTCCCGGTCCCGGTCGACGACTTCGCGATCGAGGGCATCGACGTCCTCGACGTGCCGCTGCACTCCGCGGTGCTGCCGCCCTCGGAGCTGCACCCCGGCGGCAGCGGTCTCGGCTACGGCGCCACCCGCGAGGAGGCCCGCACCGGCGCGATGGGCGAGATGGCCGAGATGGCCCTGTCCCTGCGCGCGCACCAGGGCGTCGCCCGCGAGGAGGGCTCCTACGCGGACATGAGCCGGCGGCACGGCCGCGACCGCGTCGCCGACCCGCGCGAGCTCTGCCTGGAGGCCGGCAGCGCCTACGACGACGACCGGCCGCTGCAGTGGCTGCCGATGACCCGGCTGCGCGACGGCGAGCGGGTGCTGGTGCCGGCCGAGCTGGTGGCGTCCGCGCCCGAGGACCTGCCCGGCGCCCCGCCGCCCGGCGGCTGGCTCACCACGGTCATCACCAACGGCCAGGGCGCCGCGTTCGACGCCGACCGCGCGGTCACCCACGCGCTGCTGGAGGTGCTGCAGCGCGACGGCAACGCCACCGCCTTCCGCGCCATGGACCGCGGCGTCGTCGTCGAACTCGACGGGATCGCCGACCCGGACGCGCGGGCGCTGCTCGACCGGCTCGACGCCGCGGGCATCGACGTGATGGTCAAGCTCGCCTCGACGGAGTTCGGCGTCGCCGACGTCTACGCCGTCGGCTGCTCGCGGGACGGCTCGGAGCCGGTGCCGGTCATGGCGACGGCGTGCGGCGAGGCCGCGCACCCCGACCGCGACACCGCCGTCCGCAAGGCGCTGCACGAGTTCGCCTCGGCCCGCGCGCGGAAGGCGTTCATGCACGGGCCGTTCGACGTCGTCCTGCCGGCGACGCCGCCGGGCTACCTGGAGCACTGGCGCACCGGGCACCCGCCGGAGCGGCTGGTCGAGGAGGACCGCGCGCTGCAGGCGATGCTCGACTGGACCCGGATGGGCACCGCGGCGCTGGTCGACCTGCTGCAGGACACCGTGCTGTCGCGGCGGTCGACGGTGGCGCTGGCCGACCTGCCCACCTGGTCGGGGGACGACCTCCACGGGTTCGTCACCGGCGCCGTGCAGGCCGCCGGGCACGACGTGCTGGTCGAGCTGCAGCCCTCGGTCGGCGACGCGGTCGCGGCGAAGGTGCTGGTGACCGGCCTGGAGGTCGAGACGATGAGCTACGGCCGCATCGGCGAGCGCGGCGTGCGCCGGCTGGCCGAACGCGGCGACCCGCTGGTCGCCGTGGGTGCCGACCCCGGCGGCTGGGCACGGGTGCACCTGACCGCCGGTGCCGAGGAGCGCCTGGGCGGGCCGGCCTGGTTCGACCGCGCGGGGGCCGAGCGGCGGGTGGGCGCGCTCTACGCCCTCTACCGGGAGCCGGGGCGGCACGTGGTCGCGGAGGTCCTCGACACGTGACCGAGCTCCGGTACGCCTACAACACCAACGGGCTGACCTCGCACCGCCTGTCGGACGCGCTGTCCTTCCTCGCCGACACCGGCTACGCGGGGGTGGCGCTCACCCTCGACGTCGTCCACCTCGACCCGTTCGCCGACGACGCGTTCACCCAGGCGGAGCGGGTGCGGGCCCGCTGCGACGAGCTCGGCCTGGGCGTGGTCGTGGAGACCGGCGCGCGGTTCCTGCTCGACCCGCGGGCCAAGCACGAGCCGACGTTCGTCTCCGCCTCCGCCGAGGGCCGCGCCCGCCGGCTGGCCTACCTGCGGCTGGCCTGCGACCTGGCCGGGGTGCTGGGCGCGGAGGCGGTCAGCTTCTGGGCCGGGGTGCCGAAGCCGGGGGTCGACCGCGACGAGGCGTGGGGCTGGTTCGCCGACGGCGTGCGCGCGCTCGTCGACAGCCACGGCGGTCGCTCCTACGCCCTCGCCGTCGAGCCGGAGCCCGGGATGCTCGTGGAGGACTGCGACGGCTGGGCGCGGCTGGCCGCGGAGGCGCCGGGCACCACGCTGGCGCTGGACACCGGGCACTGCGTCGTCGCCGGGGCCTACGCGCCGGAGGAGGCGGTGGCCCGGTTCGCGCCGTCCCTGGGCACGGTCGCCGTCGAGGGCATGCGCCGCGGCGTGCACGACCACCTGCCGCTGGACGAGGGCGACGTCGACCTGCCGGCGGTGCTGCGCGCGCTGCGGGAGGCGTCGTACGACCGGCTGGTGACCCTGGAGCTGTCCCGGGACGGGCACCGCGCCCACGAGATGGTGCCGCGGGCGATGGCCACGCTGAGGGAGGCCGAACGGGCGTGAGGATCTGCTTCGTCAGCCGGCGCTACTGGCCGGCGGTGAGCGGGATGAGCGTCTACGCGGAGAACCTGCTGCGCGAGCTCGTGGCGCTCGGCCACGAGGTGGTGCTGGTCAGCCAGTACCGCGACGACGAGGCCGGCACCCGGGTCTACGGCGGCGGCCCGCCCCCGGCCGACCGGGTGCCCGCCGGCGTCGAGGTGCACGCGCTGCCCAGCCGCGGCGAGACCGTCGTCCCCGCCGACTGGGAGGGCGACATCGCGGAGATCGTCCGCACCGTGCTCGACCTGCACCGCGAGCGCCCGTTCGACGTGCTGCACGCCCAGTACGGCTACCCGCCGGGTCTCGCGGTGCTGGCCGGGGCGCGGGAGACCGGGCTGCCGGCCGTGGTGAGCATCCAGGGCGGCGACGGCCACTGGGTGGGCACCTGCTGCGAGACCCACGCGCACGCGATGCGCGCCGTCGTCGACGCCTCCTCCGCGGTGCTCATCGGCAGCGCCAGCTTCCGCGACGAGGTGGTGGGCAACCTCGGCTCCGACCCGGCGCGGTTCACGATCGTCCCGGGCGCCACCGACACCCGCCGGTTCACTCCCGCGGAGCGCCCGCTGGGGTCGCTGCAGGACCCGCCGGTGCTGCTGTTCCACGGCCGGGTCGACCGCCGCAAGGGCGTGCTCGACCTGCTCGAGGCGCTGCCCGACGGCGTCCGGCTGGTCGTCTCCGGCATCGGCCCCGACCTCGACGAGGCCCGGGCGCGGGCCGACGGGCGGACGACGTTCCTCGGCTACGTGCCGCCCGACGAGGCGCCCGCGGTGTACCGCTCGGCCGACGTGTTCGTCAGCCCCACCTACAGCGAGGGGTTCTCCAACACGCTGCTCGAGGCGATGGCGAGCGGGCTGCCGACGGTGAGCACCGACTCGGTCGGCGTCGTCGACTGCCTGCGCGACGGCGAGAACGGGCTGCTGCACGCCCCGGGCGACGTCGCGGGGCTGCGGGCCGCGCTCGACCGGCTGCTCACCGACGGCGCGCTGCGCGAGCGGCTCGCGACGGCGGCGCTGGAGGAGGTGCGCCGGCTCTACTCGTGGCCGGTGCTCGCCCACTCGATCGACGACGTCTACTCCGAGGTGGCCGGGACGACGCCGTCGCACGACTGGACGATGCCGCCGACGGTCGACCTCTCCTGCCGGTTCCGCGCCGCGGCCCACCTGCTGTGAGGGTGACCGCGGTCAGCCCGCACCTGGACGACGCCGCGTTCTCCGTGGGCGGCACGCTCGCCGCGCTGGCCGACGCCGGGCACGAGGTCACGGTGGTCACCTGCTTCACCCGCAGCGTGCCCGACCCGGAGGGCTTCGCGCTGGCCTGCCAACTCGACAAGGGGCTCCCGGCCGACGTCGACTACATGGCGCTGCGCCGCGACGAGGACGCCGCCGCGATGGCGGTGCTCGGGGCGACGCCGCTGCACCTGGACCTGCGCGAGGCCCCGCACCGCGGGTACGGGAGCGCGGCGGAGCTGTTCGCCGGCGTGCGCCCCGAGGACGACGCGTGGGAGGACGTGCGGGCGGCGCTGACCGGGCTGCCCGGCGACCTGTGGCTGGCCCCGCAGGCGCTCGGCGGGCACGTCGACCACCTGCAGGTGCTGCGCGCGGTGGCCGGGACGGGGCGGCCGGTGCTCTGGTGGCGGGACTCGCCGTACGTGCTGCGCGACCCCGGCGCGGTGCCCGGGCCGGACCTCCCCGGCGGGCTCGCGCCGGTGCGGTTGCCCCAGGACCTCGACCGGCGCGCCGACGCCTGTGCCTGCTACACGACCCAGCTCGGGTTCCAGTTCGGCGGGCCGTCGGCGATTCGCTCGGCGCTGGCCGGGCTGCCGGAGGAGCTGCTGGCCGACGCCGCGGCGCGGGAGCTCGTGGCGGGCCTGGCGCTCCCGGCGCGGTAGCCACCCCGGCCCGGACCGACCCCTGTCTCCCCGGCCGGGTCGTGCTCTGCACGCGCCCGTGTGCAGAGCACGACCGTGTCCGGGACAGTCCTCGCGCTCGGCTTCGTGCTCTGCACGCGCCTGTGTGCAGAGCACGACTCCCTCCCGGGACACGGTCGTGCTCTGCCCCGCCCCCGTGGGCAGAGCACGACTGCCCGCCGGACAACACCCGACCTCTCCTTCGTGCTCTGCCCCGCCCGCGTGGGCAGAGCACGACTGCCCGCCGGACAACACCCGGCCTCTCCTTCGTGCTCTGCCCCGCCCCCGTGGGCAGAGCACGACTGCCCGCCGGACAACACCCGGCCTCTCCTTCGTGCTCTGCCCCGCCCGCGTGGGCAGAGCACGACTCCCTCCAGGGAGAACGGGTCAGAGGGGCTGCAGCGCCCGCCAGGCGGTCCAGGCGCTGGCGATCATGTCCCGCAGGTCGCGGGTCGCCCGGAAGCCGAGGTCGCGGGCGATGCGGTCGACGGCGGCGACCACCCGCGCAGGGTCACCGGGGCGCCGGCCGGTCACCTGCGGCGTGGTGTCCCCGCCGGTGACCTCGGCGACCACCCGCAGCACCTCCAGCACGCTGCTGCCCTCGCCGCGGCCCACGTTGTAGGTGCCCCCGGGACGGCCGGCGGCCAGGGCGCGGGCGGCGGCCACGTGCGCGTCGGCGACGTCGGAGACGTGCACGAAGTCGCGCACCGGGCTGCCGTCGGGGGTGGGGTGGTCGTCGCCGAACAGCAGCGGCGGCCGGTCGGCGTCGAGGGCCTCGAACACCAGCGGCACGAGGTTGGCCGTCCCCCGGTCGCCGAGCTCGGGCGCCGCCGCCCCCGCCACGTTGAAGTAGCGCAGGCTGGTGGTGGCCAGGCCCCAGGCGGCGCAGTCGCGCAGCAGGTCCTCGCCCGCGAGCTTGGTCCGGCCGTAGGGCGACAGCGGGCGGCAGGCGGTGTCCTCGTCGACCCGCTCGGCATCGGGCATGCCGTAGACCGACGCGCTGGAGGAGAAGACGAAGCGGGTCACGCCCTTGGCGCGGCACCCCTCGAGCAGCGCGACCAGGCCCTCGACGTTCTCCGCCCAGTAGAGCAGCGGGTCGGCCACCGACTCGGCCACCTGCTTCTTGCCCGCCAGGTGCACCACGCCGGTCACGCCGTTCTCGCGCAGCACCCGCCGGACCATGCCGCGGTCGCGCACCGAGCCGACCTCCAGCGGCACCTGCGGCAGCGCCGCCAGCCGGCCGGCGTCGCCGGTGGACAGGTCGTCGAGGACGACGACGTCCTCCCCCGCCGCCGCCATGGCGTGCACGACGTGCGCCCCGACGTACCCGGCGCCCCCGGTGACCAGCCAGCTCACCCGGTCAGCCTGCCCCGGCGGGCGCGGCGGCGCGCGTCAGGACAGCCGCTGCCGCAGGTGGACGGCGACCTCCTGGCCTGCGGCGTCCTTGCCGATCGCCGCGCAGATCGCCTTCCGCAGGGGCAGCCAGTGCGGCCCGTCGCCCGACGGCATGCAGGTGGCGGCGAACGGGTGCCCGTCGACGGTCCCCTCCACCTTCACCGCCCGGCGGGTGCCGAACAGCGCGGCCGAGTCGGGCACGGTGACGAAGGTGGGGAACGCGCCGTCCTTCTCGAGGGGCGCGGTGAACGAGGCGTCGAGCTCCTGGGCTGCCATGCCGCTACCGACCGTCCCGACGTCCGGGACTCATCGGTGCCGGAGGAGGCGACCGGTCGGGCGGCCCCGGCCCCCACCGCGGGGACGCCGTCCTGTCACCGGCCGGCCCTACGGTCCCGACGACCGACCTGGAGGTGCCATGACCGCAGTCCGGACCTACCCGCACGGCGTGACCTGCTGGATCGACACCGAGCAGCCCGACCCCGCCGCCGCGGCCGCCTTCTACTCCGGCCTCTTCGGCTGGACGCTCACCGACGCCGTCCCGCCGGGTGCCCCCGGCTCCTACCTCATCGCCACGCTCGACGGGCAGGACGTGGCCGCGATCGGGCCCGGCGACGGGCCGCCCACCTGGAACACCTACGTGGCGGTCGACGACGCCGACGCCACGGCCACCGCGGTCCCGGGGCTCGGGGGCACCGTCGTCTCCGGGCCGGAGGACGCCGGGCCCGGCGGGCGCACCGCGGCCTGCACCGACCCGCAGGGCGCGCCGTTCCGGCTGTGGCAGGCGCGCCGCCGGCCCGGCGCCCAGCTCACCAACGCCCCGGGCGCCTGGAACTGCTCCGACCTGCACACCCCCGACCGCGCCGGCGCGATGGCCTTCTACGGACCGCTGTTCGGCTGGCGCGACGTCGACATGGCGCAGGACTCCGGCACGATGCTGCAGGTCCCGGGCTACGGAGACCACCTGGCCGCGACCGTCGACCCCGGCATCCACGAGCGGCAGGCCTCCGCCCCGCCCGGCTTCGCCGACATCATCGGCGGCCTGCTCCCCACCGACGCGGGGCCGGCGTCCTGGCACGTGACGTTCACCGTCGCCGACCGCGACGACGCCGCGGCCACCGCCGAGCGGCTCGGCGCCACCGTGCTGCGCTCCGGGGAGGACGTCTGGACCCGCACCGCGCTGGTGCGCGACCCGCAGGGCGCGGAGTTCACCGTCAGCCAGTTCACCCCACCGGAGGGCACCTGGTGAGCGGGGTGGCCCGCTAGCGTGCGCGCCGTGCGCGGTGGGGCGGGCAGGACGACCGGCAGCGACCGGTCTCCCGGGGCGACCCCGGGGCAGCAGGTCCAGGCCAGCACCAGCACCGCCCGCCGGACGGCGCGCTCCGCGCACCTGACGGCGCCTCCCATCGGGAGCGGCTGCCCGCCCCACCGCGCACACCGGTGACGACGCCGCGCCAGGCCGCCGCCACCGCCTCCGGGATCGCCACCGCGCTGCTCGCCGGCCCCTGGCGGCGGCGCGAGGCGGTGCGCCGGGTCGCGGTGGCGCTCGGGCACGCCCGCGCGCCGCGGTGGGTGGGCGCGCTGGTCGGCGAGGTCCTCGACGCCTACCGCGACGCCCCGGCCGACCGGCCCCGCGAGCTGGCCGCCTTCCTGGCCTCGACCCGCGGCTGGGCGCAGGGGCAGGCCGGCGACGTCGCCCCGCGGGTGGTGCGCCGCGAGCCGGTGCCCACCCGCGTGGTGCGCCCCCGCCCCGACCTGACCGAGGTGCCGGACCTGGCAGCGCTCGCCCGCCTGCTCGACGTCGACCAGGGCGAGCTGGCCTGGTTCGCCGACACCCGCGGGCTGGAGCGCACCGCACCGGAGGAGGCGCTGCGGCACTACCGGTGGCGGGTGGTGGAGCGGCCCGGCGGCGTCCGGCTGCTCGCGGCCCCGAAGCCGCGGCTGCGCGAGATCCAGCGCCGGCTGCTGCGGCACCTGGTCGCGCCCGTGCCGCCGCACCCGGCCGCGCACGGCTGCGTGCCGGGGCACTCGGTGCGCACCGCGGCCGCCCCGCACGCCGGCGCCGACACCGTGCTGGCCCTCGACCTCGAGTCCTTCTTCGCCTCGGTCCCCGCCGGCCGCGTCTGGGGCGTGCTGCAGGGGGTGGCCGGGCTGACCGAGCCGGTGGCGCACGCGGTGACCGGCCTGGTGACGACGGTGGTCCCGCTCGCGGTGTGGCGGCGGGTGCCGGTGCCGGAGGACGGCGCCGCTCGCGACCGGCACGCCCGCCTCGGCCGACGGCTCGCCGTCCCGCACCTGCCGCAGGGCGCGCCCACCTCCCCCGCGCTGGCCAACCTGGTGTGCGCCCGGCTGGACCGGCGGCTGGCCGGCCTCGCGGCGTCGGCCGGCGCGGTCTACACCCGCTACGTCGACGACCTGTTCCTCAGCGGCCCGCCCGCGCTGCGCCGGCCGGCGTTCGCCGCGCGGGTCGCCGCGATCGCCGCCGACGAGGGCTTCCGCGTGCACCCCGGCAAGACGCGCAGCGCCGGGCGGGGGCGGCGGCAGACGGTGCTCGGCGCCGTGGTCAACGTCCGGCCCACGCTGCCGCGGGCCGAGCGGGACGCGCTGCGGGCGCTGCTGCACAACTGCGCCGTCTCCGGCTGGGCGTCGCAGGTGCGCGACCGCGACCCGGCGACGTTCCGCGAGCACGTCCTCGGCCGGGTGGCCTGGGCCTCCTCGATGGACCCGGTGCTCGGCGCCCGCCTGCGGGTTCTCGCCGAGCGCATCGACTGGGACGCCCCCGGGACGGCATGATCGTCGCGTCCCCCTGCTGTCCTCCGAGAGGGAGACCGTGCCCCCACCTCCTCCCCCGTCCTCCGCGACCGCGCCCGCGGCCGCACCGGCCCCCGGCCCGCTCGCCGGCCCACTCGAGAGCTCGCTCGCCGGCTCGCTCGACGGCCGGGTCGCCGTCGTCACAGGCGCGAGCAGCGGCATCGGCGCCGCGACCGCGCGCGCCCTGGTCGACGCCGGCTGCCGCGTCGCGCTGCTCGGCCGCCGCGGCGACCGGATGGCCGCCGTCGCCGAGAGCACCTCCGACCCCGCCCGCACGCTCGTCGTCGCCACCGACGTCTCCGACGGGCTCGACCTCGCCGACGCCCTCGACGCCCTGCACGACCGCTTCGGCCCGGCCGACCTCGTGGTCGCCGGCGCCGGCGTGCTCACCGGCGCCCCGTTCGAGGACGGCGTGCCGGCCGAGTGGATCGAGATGATCGACGTCAACCTCGGCGGCATCCTGCGCACCGCGCAGACCTTCGCCCGCGACCTGCTCGCCACCGCCGAGGAGGGCCGCGCCGCCGACCTGTTCCTCATCGGCGCGCTCGCCGGGCAGGTGCGCTTCCCCGGCTACGCCGTCTACTCGGCCGTCGAGGCGGCCGTGGCCCAGCTGGCCCGGACGCTGCGCGCCGAGTACGGCCGCCGGGGCGTGCGCGTGCACGTCGTCGCCCCCGGGCTCACCGACACCGACTTCGGCTCCGACATCACCCACGACGGCACCGCCCGCGGCTGGGCCGAGCACCGCGAGGTGATCGTGCCGATGGACCCCGCCGACGTCGCCGCCACGGTGCTCTTCGGCGCCGGGCTGCCGGCGCAGGTCAACCTCGCCGAGCTGCTGGTGCTGCCCACCCGGCAGGACCAGTTCCTGCCCGGCCGGCGCGCGGAGCGGCTGCGGTGAGGGGTGTCCTGCGCGCCGAGGAGGACCGGCCCTCGTTCCTCGGGCGGGCGATGCGGGTGGCCGACTCCGACGCCGCGGCCGCCGGGGTGCTGCTGGTCGCCACGCTGCTCGCGCTGCTGTGGGCCAACGTGCCGGGCTCGGCCTACGAGGACGTCTGGCACACCCCGTTCGCCATCAGCCTGGGCGACGCGGTGCTGGAGATGGACCTGCGGCACTGGGTCAACGACGCCGCGATGGCGCTGTTCTTCTGCCTGATCAGCCTGGAGGTCAAGCGCGACCTGGTGCTCGGCGAGTTCCGCGACACCCGGCGCATCCGCATCCCGGTGGTCGCCGCGGTGGCCGGGCTGGTCGTGCCCGCGCTGGTGTTCCTCGCGATCGCCGGGGCCACCGACCAGCCCGGCGAGGCGCGCGCCGCCTGGGGCGTGGTCATCTCCACCGACACCGCGTTCGTGCTGGGGCTGCTGGCGATCGTCGGCCGCTCGGTGCCGGTCAACCTGCGGGCGTTCCTGCTGGCGCTGGCCGTGGTCGACGACGTCGGCGCGCTCGCGGTCATCGCCGTCGCCTACACCGAGGACCTCACGCTGCTGCCGCTGGCGGTCGCCGCCGTCGGGCTGGTCGCCGTCGTCGGGCTCAGCCGGATGCGGGTCTGGCGCGGCGGGGCCTACCTCCTGCTGGCCGTGCCGGTGTGGCTCGGCGTGCTCGCCTCGGGCGTGCACCCGACGGTGGCCGGCGTCGCCATCGGGCTGCTGCTGCCGATCCACCCGCCGAGCCCCGACGAGGTCGACGCCGCGGAGGCCGCGGCGCGCGACTACGGCCGCACCCCGACCTCCGGGGGCGCCCACCGGGCGGTGCTCAGCCTGACCCGGTCGGTGTCGGTGAACGAGCGCGGCCAGCGGCTGTTCCGGCCGTGGGTCAACCTCGTCGTCGTGCCGGTGTTCGCGCTGGCCAACGCCGGGGTCGTGCTCACCGGCGAGACGCTGGCCGACGCCGCGACCTCCGGGCTGACGTGGGCGATCGTCGCCGGGCTGGTGCTCGGCAAGGTGCTCGGCGTGGCCAGCGCGTCGATGGCGGCGGTGCGCCTGGGTGTCGGGCGGCTGCCGTCGGGCCTGTTCACCCGGCACGTGGTCGCGGCCGGCCTGTTCAGCGGCGTCGGCTTCACGATCTCGCTGTTCATCATCGACCTGGCGCTCGACGACCCGGCGCTGGCGTCGCAGGCCCGCATCGGCGTGCTCGCCGCGTCGGTGACCGCCGCCGTCGTGGCGCTCGGCGCCGTCGCGGTGGTGCGGGCGATCGACCGCACCCGCCTGCCCGGGCGGCAGCGGCTGGGCCGGCCGGTGAGCGCCACCCGCGACCACGTGCGCGGCCGGGTCGGGGCGCCGATGGAGCTGGTCGTCTACGCGTCGTTCGTGTTCACCAACGCCGGGCGCACCGCGGAGGTGGTCGACGAGCTGCGGCGCTCGCTCGGCGACGACCTGGTCTTCGTGTACCGGCACCTGCTCACCGACGACCCGGTGTCGCTGCGCGCGGCGGAGGCCGCGGAGGCCGCCGCCGCGCAGTCGCGCTTCTGGCCGATGCACGACGCGCTGGCCGCCCGCGCCGGCCGGCTCGACGACCGCGCCGTGCGGCGCTGCGCCGTCGACGCCGGGCTGAACCTGGCGCGGGTCGACGCCGCGGTGGCCGAGGGCTCGTTCGCCGCACGGGTGCGGGAGGACGACGACGAGGGCCGCGAGATGGGCCTGGAGGAGCCGCCGCGCTTCTTCGTCAACGGGCAGCTCTACGACGGCCCGCTCGACGTCGCCCCGATGCGCACCGCGCTGGAGATGACCGCCGGACGTACGCGCGTCAGGGCGGCGGCGCCCGAGCCCGAGGACGAGAACGACCTCGACGACGCGCTGCCGGTGCGCCCGCCCGTCGGGGAGCCGGCGTGAGCGCCCCGGTCGCGGGTCGGCGCGCGGTGGTGATCGGCCTGCCGCTCATCGCCGACGCCGTGACCGCCGAGCTCCGGGCGGGCGGCGCGCAGGTGGAGCAGGTGGCCACCGCGCGGGAGGTGGTGGCCGACGCCGACGGCGTGCGCGAGCGGCTCGGCGGCGTCGACCTGGTGGTCGCGGCGCTCGGCGGCATCGGCGGCGGCCCGTTCGGGCTGACGCCGGCCGAGAAGTGGGCGGCGATGGTCGAGCAGGGCGCCGGCGACGCGGTGCTCGCCGCGCGGGCGTTCCTCGACGACCTGCTCACCGCGGCGGCCAACGACCGCCCGGCCGACCTGGTGCTCGTCGGGTCGGCGGCGGCGTCGGAGCTGGTGCCCGCGTTCGCGGTCCACGCGGCCACCGCCGCCGGGGCCGCCCAGCTCGCCCGCACGCTGCGGGTGGAGCTCGGCGGCACGCTGGTGCGGGTGCGGCACGTCGCCGTCGGGTGGGTGGCCACGCAGAGCACCGCCGACGGCGCCGCGCTCACCCCGGCCGACGTGGCGCGCACGGTCGTGTTCACCACCACGATGCCGCCGACCACGAACGTCGCCGAGGTCTCCCTGCTGGCCACCCGCTACGGCTGACCGTGTGCGCCCGCGCCGCATCCCGCGCCCGGGGGTGCGGCGTGGGCGCACACGCTCGCCGCGGCGCCCCGGCGACGCGGGCCGATGAGTCCCGCGGCCGGTGCCGGTCTGTCCCCGCACAGGCATCCGAGGAGGCAGACGTGGACGGTGGGACGAGGAGGGCCGCGCGGGTCGCGGCCGCGGCCGGGGCGTCCTTCGTCGCCAGCTCGGCCTGGTACGCCGCGTTCGGCTCGCGGCTGGCGGAGCTCGACGAGGCCTACGCGGGGCCGCAGGCGTCGCCGGCCGTCGTCGCCCCGGTCGAGCTGGCCCGCAGCGCGACGGTGGCCGCCGCCGTGTCGGTGCTCGCCGACCGGCTGCCGGCGCGGGGCCCGCGAGACACCGTCGCGCTGGCCACCGGCCTGTGGGCCGCCTTCCCCGCGGTGCTGCTCACCGGCTCCGTCTTCCACGAGAAGGTGCCGTGGCAGCAGGCGGCGATCCACGCCGGCGACTGGCTGCTCAAGCTGCTGCTGGTCACCGCGGTGGTCGGCCGCGACTGACCGTCAGCGCGCGGCCGGGGCACCGGGTCCGGCCGGAGCACCGGCCAGCACCTCGCCCCGCGCGAGGTCGCGCCACTCGCGCGGGCTGACCCCGTACTCGGCGCGGAAGCGGCGGGCGAAGTAGGACGGGTCGGTGAACCCCCACCGGCGGGCGACGACGGCGATCGAGCGGGCGCCCGGCCCGGCCAGCTCCGCGCGGGCGCCCTCCAGCCGCTGCGAGATCACCTCCTGCTCGAGGCTGAGCCCCGCCGCGGCGCAGGTCCGGTAGAGGTGGCGCACCGAGACCGCGTGCGCGCGGGCGATCCGCTCGGCGTCGAGGTCGGGCTCGGTGAGGTGACGCCGCACGTAGGCGCGCACCCGGGTCAGCAGCGTCTCGCCGAGCACGTCCGCGGTGCCGCGCGCGCCGTCGACGGCGGAGGCCAGCAGCGCCCGGGTCAGGTCGACCGTCGCCGAGGCCAGCGAGTGCACGAGCGGCTCGGCGGCCAGCTGGGAGACGTCGCGGGTGAGCTGGGTGACGTGCGCCCGCACCAGGTCGTACAGGGGGCTGGTCCCGGCCACCGGCAGCGCCCGCCGGACGGTGTCGACCGGCAGCCCGAGGCGCGCGGCCGGGATGCGCAGCGCCCGGCACACCCCGCGCCCCGACCAGCGGTACTCGTAGGGCGAGGAGACCTCGGTGAACGACAGCTCGCCGCCGGCCACCTCCCGCTGGGCATCGAACTGCTCCTGCCGCGCGGTGCCGGCCTCCTGCACGGCCAGCGAGAGCACGGGCTCGGGGTCGGCGCGGGCGTGCCGGGCGGTGCGCAGCAGGGTCACCTCGCCGGTGAGGTCCAGGCGCATCACCGAGACGCCGCCCAGGTCCCAGCCGTCGAGCCGCGCGCGGGCGGGCACCGACGGGTCGGGGAAGCGGATGCGCGAGGACATGGTGCCCTCGAGCAGCTCGGCCACCCGGCCGGGACGGCGGTCGGCGGGGTCGAGCCCGTCGGTGTCGACCAGGGTGGCCACGGCGGCTCCGGGAGGGATGGGTCGGCGGACGTCGTCGTCGCGGGTCGTCGGTCATCCTGGCGAGGCCCGGCGGACGACGGAAGCCCGCCGCGCGCGGCCAACGGACCGGGCACCCAGGGTCCGGTCCCGGTCAGTCAGGGCACAGCACGGCGGGCCGGGCGCCCCTAGCGTCCGCGGCACCCGCGGCCCGACCGGGAGCCGCGACCTCACCCCGGAGGCCTGCCGTGACCGCTGCCGCGCCCGTCCCCGTCGTCTTCGTGCACGGCCTCTGGCTGCACGCCAGCAGCTGGACGCCGTGGGGAGAGCTGTTCGCCGCCCGCGGCTACGACCCCGTCGCGCCGGGTTGGCCGGGCGAGCCGCCGACCACCGAGGAGGCGCGGGCGCACCCCGACGCGGTGGCCGGCGTGGGCATCGAGGACGTGACCCGGCACCATGCCGAGGTCATCGCCGGGCTGCCCTCGCCGCCGGTCGTCGTCGGGCACTCCTTCGGCGGCCTGGTGGCGCAGAAGCTGCACGGGATGGGCCTGACCCGGGCGTGCGTGGCGCTCTCGCCGGCGCAGTTCCGCGGCAACCTGGTGCTGCCGCCGGCGCAGCTGCGCACGGCCTGGCCGGTGCTGTCGCGCCCCGGCCTGCGCCGGCGCACCTGGGCCCACACCCCGGACACCTGGGCGCGCGGGTTCGCCAGCGCCGTGCCGCGCGAGGAGGCCGACCGGCTCTGGACCGACTACGCCATCCCCTCCCCCGCGCGGCCGCTGTTCCAGGCGGGCTTCGCCGCGTTCACGCCGCGCAGCGAGGCCGCCGTCGCGACCCGGCGGGAGCGCGGGCCGGTGCTCGTCGTGGCCGCCGGGCGCGACCGCACGGTGCCCGAGGCGGCCTCCCGCGCGGCGTACCGCATCCAGCGGCGGCACGGCACCGGCGTCACCGAGTTCGTGTCCTTCCCCGACCGCGGGCACTCCCTCGGCGCGGACTCGGGCTGGGCGGACGTGGCCGGCACGGTGCTCGACTTCCTGAGCCGCTCCGGCGTGGGGGCGCCCGCGCCGGTCGGCCAGGCCTGAGCGGCGCCGTGCACTCGGGTCCGACACGCACCGCCGGGATCCTCGCCCCGCTGCGCGGCGGGCCCTATCGGTGGCTGGCGGCGGTGCTGGCGCTGTCGCTGGTCGGCACCGGCACGTGGACGGTCACCTACGTCTTCCAGCTGGTGGCCACCGGCGGCGACGCCGGCGACGTCTCCGCCGTGGCCACCGCGGCGTCCGTAGGCGTGCTGCTCGCCGTGCTGGCGGGCGGCGCGGTCGCCGACCGGGGCAGCCAGCGCGCGGTCCTCGCCGGGGTGGCGGCGGTCAAGGCGGGCGGGACGGCGCTGCTCGCCGCCCTGTCCCTCGGGGAGGCGCTGACGACGCCGGTGCTCGCGGGACTGGCGCTGCTGCTGGGCCTGGCCGACGGCTTCTTCTTCCCCGCCTACTCCGCGCTGGTCCCGCGCACCGTGCCCGTCGCCCAGGTGCTCGCCGTCAACGGGCTGGAGGGCGTGCTGCGGCCGGTCGCGATGCTGGTGGCCGGGCCCGCGCTGGCCGGGCTGGTGGTGCGCGAGACCTCGCCGGGCTGGTCGTTCGCGGTCGTCGCGACCACCCAGGTGGCGGCGGCGCTGGCCGCCGCCCGCCTGCCGCGGCCGGCCCCGGGCCCGGCGGCACCCGCGCACGGGCACTCCGGCGGGAGCCTGCGCGACGTGCGCGACGGCGTCCGCTACGGCCTGGGCACCCGCTGGATCCGGACGACGCTGCTGCTGGCGAGCGCGATCCTCGTGCTGGTGCAGGGTCCGATCGAGGTGCTGCTGCCGTTCGTGGTCACCGGCGCCGGCGGCGGGCCCGGGGCGTTCGCGGCGGTGCTGGCCGCGTTCGGCGCCGGCGGGGTGGTCGGCGCGGTGGTGGTGGCCTCGCGGCCGCTGCCCCGGCGGGACCTGTCGTTCCTCGCGCTCGTGTGGGGCCTGGGCACCGCGCCGATGGCCCTGGTCGGCGTCGCGGACGAGGTCTGGCTGGTGGCCCTGTGCACGGCCGTCGTCGGGGCGACGTACTCGGCCGGCGCGGTCGTCTGGGGGACGCTGCTGCAGGTGCGGGTGGCGCCGGAGTACCTGGGCCGGGTGTCGAGCCTGGACTTCTTCGTGTCACTGGCGTTCCTGCCGGTGTCGATGGCGCTGGCCGCGCCGCTGGGGTCGCTGCTCGGCACCGGGTGGGTGTTCCTGCTGGCCGGCACGGTGCCGCCGCTGCTGGCGCTGGTGGCGGTCACCGCCGGTGGGCTGCGCGCCGACGAGACCGCCGCCCGCCGGGAGCCGGTGGCCGGGTGAGTCCCGGCCACCGGCCTGCGGTCAGCCCGGCTCGACCACTCCGGGGACCCCGCCGGGCACGACGCCGGGTACGCCCGGGCCCGCCGCGCCGGTGGTGAGGACGACGGTCGCCCGGCCGGCCTCGACCGCCTGCAGCGTCCGCAGCGAGAGCAGCGCCGGCTGCTCGGCCACCATCCGCGCGGCGTTGGCCATCGCCCGGGTGGCGGCGACCTCGGCCCGCGCCCGCTCCAGCGCCGCCTGGCCCTGCGCCCGCGCCGTCGCGGCCTCCGCCGCGGCGTGCCGCAGCTCCGCCGGGACCATGACGTCGCGCAGCCAGACCCGCTCGAGCACGACGCCGACGGTCTCCGGCGCGGTGCCCACGCGCTCGCGGACCTCGTCGGCCAGGGTCGCGCGGGCGGCGAGCAGCTCGTCGAGGGTGCGGCCGGCGACCACCTCGCGCAGCGCCACCTGGACCGTGGCGTAGACCAGCGCGTCGGCGTCGTCGACGGCCTCGTGCCAGCGCCGCGGGTCCGCCGTCCGGGCGGTCACGGTCAGGCTGACCCGCACCGACAGCCCGTCGGCGGTGAGCACCTCCTGACCGGGGACGACGAGCAGCCGCGGGCGGACGGCGACCCGCACGAACCGCCGCCTGCGGCGCGCCCGGCGGTGCCGCCCGGTGCCCAGCTCCTCGGCGAAGCGGCCGTCCCGGTAGACCAGGACCCGCTCCCACTCCTGCACGACGACCCGCACGTCCCCGCCTCCTCCCGCTCGCTGACCGGCCGCGCCCGGACGCGGACCGCCCGGCGCCCGGCCGGGCCCGCGGCGGGGGACGCGCGCAGCGCCGCAGACCGCCGGGGGCCGGGATGGCCGGGCGCCGGACGGCGTCGGGAGTCGAACCCGTGCGTCCACAGCGCAGTACCCCTACAGGTGCCCGTGGCCGACGCGCAGGACCTGCGGCGGCGATGCCGCCCGGCTGCTGACCACGGGCCGCAGGAGCGTGCCACGGTCGTCCCCGTCCCGCCGCTGCATTTCCGGGCCGGTTGGCCCGGGGGTCGCGGGGTAGGGGCCGTCGGATACGCGGTGCGGCCGGGCCAGGAGGGCCCGGCCCTCAGGTGGGGAGACGCGATGACACTGCCCGACAGGGACCAGGTCACGGACTGGATCGGCAAGACCGTCGTCGACCGCGACGGCAACGAGATCGGCACGGTGACGGCGCTGCTGGCCGACGAGGACACCGGGCAGCCCGAGTGGCTCTACGCCGAGCACTCCGGGTCGACCGTCGTCGTCCCGCTGGTCGGCGCCGCCGGCTCCGGGGAGCACGTGCAGGTGGCCGTGGAGCGGGGGCTGGTCGACGGCGCGCCGCGCTACGGCGAGAGCCGGGAGCTCAGCACCGATCAGGAGGCCGCGCTCTACCGGCACTACGGCATCCAGGCGACGACGTCGGAGTCCGACAGCCTGCTGCCCGCGGAGGGCGCGGAGCCCGAGGCGGCGACGGTCGTCGGCGGCCCGACCACGGACCCGGTGCCGCTGCCCGACGCGCCGGCCGACGCCGCGCCCGTCGCCGAGGAGCTGCCGGCCCCGCCGCCGGTGGCGCAGCCCGGTGACCGCGACTTCGGCCGCACGGAGCAGCCGGCGGGCGGTGCGGCCGGCCGGATCGGGGCGGCCGTGGCCGCCGCGCTGGCCGTCGGCGCCGTCGTGTTCGCCCTGCTGCGCCGCCGGCAGCAGCCGACGGCCCGGGTCTCCCGGGGCGCGCGGCGGACGGCGCGGAAGGCGCAGCGCTCGGCGTCCCGCTCGGTCTCGCGGGCCGGCCGGGAGACCGGGCGGAAGGCGGCGAAGGCCGGGCGGAAGGCGGCGAAGGCCCGGCGGTCCGCCGCCTCCGTGCCGGCCACCGGCCGCGCGCGCCTCGAGCAGGTGACGGCCGCGGCCGCGCCCGTGGTGACCGGCGCCGTGCACCAGGTGCGCGAGGCGACCCGCTCCGGCGCGGCCGCCGCCGGCCCCGCCGTGAGCGGTGCCGTGCAGCAGGTGCGGGAGGCCACCCGCTCGGGCGCGGCCGCCGCCGGGCCCGCCGTCAGCAGCGCGGCCGCGCAGGTCCTCGGGGCCACCCGCTCCGGCGCCGCCGCGGCCGCTCCCCTGCTCGCCACCACCGGCCACGCGCTGCAGACCGGCGCGAACGCCGGCGCCGAGGTGGCCCGGCAGGCGCTCGGCGCGGGTGCGGGGCTCGCCGCCGCGGCCGTGACCAAGGCCGCCGAGGCCGGCGCCGAGCTCGGGCAGACCGGGCTGCGGGCGGCGATGCGCGCCGAGCGCGCCGTCGGGCAGGTGCCCGAGGAGGTCGCCGAGGCCGGCCACCGGCTGAAGAAGAAGGGCAAGCGCCTCGTGCGGATGACCGCGCTCGGCGCGGGCCTGGGTGCCGGGTACGTCGTGGGAGCCGGCTACGGCGACTACGGGCAGATCCAGCAGCTCGCGGGCCGGGTCACCGGCCGGAGCTGACCGCCTCGAGGTCCGGCGGGTGCGCGGCCAGGAACCGCCGCGCCCGCCGGACGTCGAGCGTCACCGGACCGCGGTGGCGTGGCGGCGGCGCCGGCGGCCGACCAACCGGATCGCGACGAGCGCGCCCAGGCCCCCGGCCACTGCGCCGATCACCAGGTACGCGACGTCCGCACCGTCGGCCCACACCGCGAGCGCGACCAGGGCGAGGACGCTGACCGCCCACACCGGCCAGGCCGCGCGGGCCCGGCGGGCGGTACCGGTCGCGTCGTCCGTCATGCCTGCCGACGGTAGGGCGGCCGGGCGCCGAGCGGGCCGCTGAGCAGCTCCGACACACCTGACCGGGTGAGCTGGGACACGAGTGGCGGGTGTGACGACCGCGTTCTGCGCGGGAGCGCCGTCCGCCGATGGAACGCACATGCGCGCCAGCCACGTCGCCACCGCCCTCGCCGCCTTCGCCGCCGGACTGACCGCCGCCTCGGCCCTGCACCGTCGGGCCGCCCGCCCGGTCGCCGCGCCGGCCGCCGTCGCTGCCGCTCCCGCCGTCGCGGAGCTGACGGTCGTCGTCGAGCAGGACGCCGTCGTGCTGCCCTTCCCCCGTCCGGCGCAGCCGGTCGAGCAGGTCGTCGAGGCGCCCGCCGCCCCGGCCCGCTGCGGCGACACCGGGGGCGTGACGAAGGCCGGCGCGCCCTGCGCCGCGCGCGCCACCAGCGGCGGCCGCTGCCACCACCACCCCCTGGCCGCCTGACAGCTGTCGGTCCCCCGCGGTAGACAGCGGGGGTGGGCACGCGCCGGGGAGCCGAGGTGCTCGGCCGGCGCGCGCTCAACCGGGCCACGCTGGCCCGGCAGCTGCTGCTGCGCCGCGACGAGCGGGACGCCTTCGCCGCCGTCGACCACCTGGCCGGCCTGCAGGCGCAGGAGCCGCAGGAGCCGCACGTCGGCCTGTGGTCGCGGCTGGCCGGGTTCCGCCCGGCCGAGCTCGACGGGCTGCTCGAGTCGCGCCGGGTCGTCCGGACGCAGCTGATGCGCCGCACGCTGCACCTGGTCACCGCCGAGGACTGCCTGGCGCTGCGGCCGGTGCACCAGCCGATGCTGCTCGCGCGGATGACCGGCACGCTCGGCCGCCGCCTGCCCGGGGTCGACCTCACCGAGCTCGCCGCCGCGGGAGAGCCGCTCTTCGCCGAGGAGCCGCGGCTGCTGCCCGAGGTCGGCCGGCTGCTCGCCGGGCGCTGGCCCGACGCGGCGGCCCGCGACCTCGGCGACGCGCTGTCGAGCCTCGTGCCGCTCGTGCAGACGACGCCACGCGGGCTGTGGCGCAGGCAGGCGCCGGCCCGCACCACCACGGTGCGCGCCTGGCTGGGGCGCGACCTGGCCGACGGGCCGCACGACGACGTCCTCGAGGCGCTGGTGCTGCGCTACCTGCGCGCCTACGGCCCGGCCGCGAGCGCCGACCTGCGCGCGTGGTGCGGGCTGTCCGGCCTGCCCGCCGTCGTCACCCGGCTACGACCGCGGCTGCGGTCGTTCCGCGACGAGCGCGGCCGCGAAATGCTCGACGTCGACGACGGACCGCTGCCCGACCCCGGCGAGCCCGCCCCGGTGCGCTTCCTGCCCGCCTTCGACAACGCCGTGCTCGGCTACGACGACCGGTCCCGGGTGGTCGCCGACGAGCACCGCGGGCTCAGCGTGGCGGGGGCCCGCTTCGTGCTGGTCGACGGCATGGTCTCGGCCACCTGGACCAGCGCCGGGCGCGACGACGGCGGCGTCGACGTCGCCGTCTCCCCGCTGCGCGCGCTCACCCCGGCCGAGCGCACGGAGGTCGAGGAGGAGGGCACCCGGCTGGCCGCCTTCCTGGGCGACGGCGTCCCCGGCGCGCTGACGGTCGGCTGACCTCAGCCGGGCACGGGGCAGGCGGCCGCGCCGTCGGCCGCCTCCTGCTCGGTCAGCCCGTCGTAGGGCGACCAGTCCGCGCCGGCGAGGAACTCCGCCCGGGTCACCGGCGGGTCGGGGGCGAAGCCGGCGCCGACGAGGCAGTCCCGCACCGCCAGCAGGTCGGCGTAGCCCGGTGGCGTCGCCGTAGGGGTGACCGAGGGCTGCACGGTCGGAGAGGGCGTGCCCGACGGCGTCGTCGCCGGCGCGCTGGTGCCCGCGGGGCCGGCGCCCTCGCCGTCCGGGGCGGCCAGCCGGCCCGCCAGCAGCGGCAGCCCGCCGACCAGCACGACGACGGCGAGCGCCACCGCGGCGACGGTCGCCCGCACCTGCCGGCGGCGGCGGTGCGCGGCGCGGACCCGCTCCGGGGTGACGACGCCCGGGTCGCCGGCGAGGTCGTCGGCGAGCGCGGCCAGGGAGGCGCGCACGCGGTCGTCGTCGGTCATCGGGTCCTCCTCGGCGGCGCGGTCTCCTCGCCGGCGGCCAGCACGGTCCGCAGGACGGCCAGCCCCTTGCGGACGTGGTTGCCGACGGTGCTCACCGAGCAGCCCATCAGCCGGGCGGTCTCGACCTCGCTGTGGTCGGCGAAGTAGCGCAGTACCAGCGCGGTGCGCACCCGCGGGGACAGCCGCCGCAGCGCGCGGCGCACGTCCTCGGTGACCGCGTGCCCGGTCTGCGGGTCCCCTCCCCCGGCGTCGGGCACCGTGTCGACCGGCCGCTCGGTGCTCGACAGCCGGCGGCGCCAGCTCAGGTGCGCGTTGACCATCACCCGGTGCACGTAGGCGAGCGGGTCGTCGGCGGCCCGCACCCGGTCCCAGCGCGAGTAGCTCCGCAGCAGTGCCAGCTGCACGAGGTCCTCGCCCAGCCCGCGGTCGGCGGTGAGCAGGCAGGCGGTGCGCAGCAGCGCGGCACGGTGCTCGAGGACGAAGTCGGTGAAGCCGTCGTCGTCCCCGGTGCCGCGCATCGGGGACGACCTCACCACGGGACCACCCCCGCGGTGGCGAGGACACCCGCGAGGCAGACGGCCGCGAGCAGCACGACGGCCGCCCGCTCCCACCGGAGGAGCGGGCGGTCGTCGAGGCCCCGCCGCGGACGTCCCACACCAGGGAGACGCGGTGACCCCCCGGTGTGGGCCTACTCCGTGCCGCGGACACGCCCCGCCGGTGCGCCGTGACGGCCGGTGGCGGCCCGGCGGGACCGCTCGTCATCGGCGTCCGGACCCTCCCCGCCCGGGGAGCGCGCGAGGACCCTCGCCGGGGACGTCACCGCGATCCCGGGAGGTCCCGTGCGAACCGTCCGCGTCCTCGTCGTCGCCGGTACCGCCGGCCTGCTCGCCCTCGCCCCGGGAGTGGCCGCGGCCGCGCCCGGCGGCTGCCAGGCGTTCGGTGCGAACGTCAGCACCCTGGCGCAGGCCCTCGGTTCTCAGTTCGGCGCCACGGCCTCCGGGGTCGCCTCGTCGGCGCCCGGTGCGTTCCCCACGCTCGTGGTGCGCCCCGAGCAGGCGAGGTTCTGCGGGACCGGGTGACCGGCCGCGTACCGGTCACCCCGTCCCGCGTCGGTCAGCGGCTGCCGCCGCCGAGCATCGGGTCGTCGCCGTCCCGGCGCGTGCCGTGCTCGACGCCCTCGGTGGACGGGCCCGCCGTGTAGCCCTGGTCGTCGGCCTCGGGCACCAGGACGTCGTCGCGCACGACCGCGTCCGGCGGCGGCTGCTCGACGACGGTGACCTCCTGCGGCTGGACCACGCCCTCCGCCGTGGTCGTCCCGGCCGTGGGCGTCTGCGTGGGCGTGGGCGTCTCGACAGGCGTCGGGGCCGGCGTCGTCGTCTCCTGCTTGCCGGACGTCGCCGCGGCCACCCCGGCCACCGCGGCACCGGCCACCGCCGCCACGCCGGCCGCGACCGCCGTCGGCGAGATCCCCGCCTTGCCCTTGTCACCCGCGGAGCCGTAGGCGTCGTTCACGCCCGGGGTGCCGACGTCGATGTGCTCGTTGACCGACCCGCGCCAGGAGCCCGACGCGTAGCCCTGGCTCTCGACCAGCGACTTGAACCGCTCGAGGTCCGAGCGCACCTGCCGCTCGACGATGCCGAGCTTGTCGCCCACCTGCTCGACCAGGCCCTCCGGCTCGTACTCGAGCTCCAGGTACACGATGGTCGAGTCGGGCCCGGCGGCCTCGAAGCGGACGGCGCCGGCGTTGGTCGCGCCGCTGGTGGCGGCCCAGGCGACCTTCCGGTCGGGGTCCTGCTCGAGGACGGCGGCCTCCCACTCGCGGCGCACGCCGGCGATCTCGGCGACCCAGTGCAGCCGCTGGTCGGTCAGCTGCCGGACCTCCTTCACCCCGCCCATGAAGTGCGGGAAGTCCTCGAACTGGGTCCACTGGTCGTAGGCCGTGCGCAGCGGCACGTCCACCTGGATCGACTTCTCCACCTTGGTGGTCATCGCCATCCCTCCGTCGTCCGACGTCTCGGGAGGGATGTGACCGGCACCACTCCGACCGAAACGGGGATGGGACCCCCGCACGGGGACTTCCCGTGCAGGCACCTGCGCGTCAGGGTGTCGGGGTGACCTCGGAACTGCGGCTGACGACGACCCTCGAGCGGCGCGGGCCGGCGGCGGCGATCGTGCTCACCGACGAGCAGGCGGCCTCCCTCGGCGGCGGCGCCAAGGCCTTCCCGGTGCGGATCACCATCGGCGCCGCGACCGTCGAGGCGCGGCTCGCGCGGATGGGCGGCGAGAACCTCGTCGGGCTGAGCAAGGAGCGCCGGGCCGCCCTCGGGGTGGACACCGGCGACACCGTCGACGTCGTCCTCGCCCACGACGCCGTCGAGCGGACCGTCGAGGTGCCGGACGACCTGGCCGAGGCGCTCGCGGCGGCCGGCCTGCGCGAGGCGTTCGACGCGCTCGCCTACTCGCACCGCAAGGAGCACGCCCGCTCGGTGACCGAGGCCAAGAAGCCCGAGACCCGCGCCCGCCGGGTCTCCGCCGTCGTCACCGCCCTCTCGGGCTAGGCCCGCTCCGCCCGGCCGCCGGAGCGGCCGGGCGCGGGGTGCTCACACGCGGCGCGCGGTGAGCAGCAGGTACTCCCAGTCGAGGACGAGGCCGTCGGTGCCGCGGTCGTAGCGCGCGGCGAGCGCGGCCAGGTCGCGGTCGAGGGCCGCGACCCGGTCGGGGTCGTCGGCGATGTGCCGGTAGACGGCGATCGTCGGCCCGTAGACGGTCTTCCAGTGGTCGCGCCACGCCTCCGCCGAGGGCCAGCCACTCGCGGTCACCACCTGCCGGCGCGCGACGACATCGGTGACCCGGTCGCCGAGCAGGTCGCGGACGTGCTGCTCGTCGCCCCACAGCGGTGGCGGCTGCGCGCCGGGCGGGGGCGGCGGCGCGTACGGCTTCATCGTCGTGAACATCTCGCCGACGAAGCCCTCCGGCGTCCAGCTGACGAGCCCGATCCGCCCGCCGGGACGGCACACCCGCACCAGCTCGTCGGCGGCCCGCTGGTGGTGCGGCGCGAACATGACGCCGACGCAGGACAGGACGACGTCGAAGCTCGCGTCCCCGTACGGCAGCGCCTCGGCGTCCCCCTCCTCCCAGGTGAGCTCGGCGCCGGCGCGGGCGGCGGACTCGCGGCCGGCCTCGAACAGCTCCGGCGTCAGGTCGGAGGCCACCACCTGCGCGCCGGTGAGCGCGGCCGGGACGGCGGCGTTGCCCGTGCCGGCCGCCACGTCGAGGACCCGCTCGCCGCGGCCGATCCCGGCGGCCTCGACCAGGACGCGGCCCAGCTCCGGGATGAGGTCGCGGGCCACCGACGGGTAGTCGCCCAGGCCCCACATCGCCCGGTGCTTCGCCTTGAGGGCGCGGTCGGCGGCGACCGCGTCGAGGGTGTCGGTCATCTCTGTCGTCTCCTCCGTCGTCTCCCGGGTCGTCCCGGCACGCGTCGACGGTGGCCCCGGTGCGTTGCAGATCGGCTGCACCGGGGATGCACGGTCACGCCCGGCCGGTCGCGAGCTCCCCGGACAGGACCCGGCCGAGCGCGGCGCGGGCGGAGGCGACGGCGGCGGCCTCGGCCGCCCGGGGGTCGGCGCGGCGTCCGTTCCCCGGGGCGGTCGGCGGACCGAGCGGCGAGGGCTTGCCGGCGGCGACGAGGTGGCGGTGCAGCGTGGCGGCGTCGGCCGTGGCGGAGACCCGCTGCAGCAGCCGGGCGACGTAGCGCAGGTTGAGCCACTGCTGGGTGGCGTCCCCCACCCGGTCCCAATGCGCGAGGACGGCGACCAGCGCCCGCGCGGCCTCCACCGGGTCGCCGTGCACGGCCCGGGTCGCGGCGCCCTCCATCATCGCGATCCCCTGCCACCAGAAGTTGCGGACGGCGGCCGCCAGTTCCTCCGCCTCGTCGAAGAGCGCGAGGGCGGCGTCGGGGTCGGACTTCTTGAGCACCAGCCCGAGGGCGTAGCGGGCCATCGACAGGGCGGTCGGGTTGGCGGTGGCCTCCGCGACGTCGAGGCTCTCCCGCGCCGCGGCCAGACCCTCCTCGGGGTGCCGGCCCACCGCGTGGCAGACCGCGACGTAGTACAGCGTCCAGACCAGCCGGATGCGGTCGCCGTCGCCGCGGGCCCGCTCCGACTCGGCCACGTAGTGCGCCAGCGCGCGGGCCACGTCGCCCTCGTACAGCGCCACGTCGGCCAGCACGTCGTGCGGGTAGGCGATGCGCGGGGTGCCGGGCGGTGGACGGCGGTCCCCCGCCAGCCGCGCCGTCGCCACGGCGTGCGGGAAGTCGCCCCGGTTCCACGCGCCGCGGGCCGCGGCGCCGACGGCTGCGGCGTAGCTCGGGTGGCCGGGGTCGACCACCGGCAGCAGCTGCTCGGCCCAGGCGTAGGCCTCGTAGCCCACGCGCAGGTGCACGAGCTCCGGCACCGCCGCGACCAGCCGCACGGCGAGGTCCCACTCGGCGTCGGCGGCCGCCCGGGTGAACGCCGCCCGCAGGTCGTCGTAGACGCCGAGGGCCTCCTCGGCCCACGCCCGCTCGTCCGGGCTCTGCAGCCCCGCGCCGGCCCGCTCGGCGTAGTCGACGTGGTACTCCACGTGCCGCCGGGTGAGCGCGGCGGTCTCGCCGGCGTCCGCGGCGCGCGACCGGCCGTAGGCGCGCAGGGTCTCCAGCAGCCCGTAGCGGCTGTGCACCCCGCTGCGGGCCACCACCATCGACCGGTCCACCAGCCGGGTCAGCCGGTCCAGGACGTCGTCCTCGGCGGCGCCGGGATCGGCGACGCCGTGCACCGCCCGGAGGTCCGCCCCGCCGGCGAACACCGACATGCCGCGGAACAGCCGCTGCTCGGGCCCGGACAGCAGCCGGTAGGACCACTCGATCGCGGCGGCCAGGCTCTGGTGCCGGGGCACCGGCCCGCGGCCGCCGCCGAGCAGCGGGCCGTCCTCCAGCCGGGCGGCCACCTCGGCCGGGCTCATCACCCGCATCCGCGCGGCCGCGAGCTCGATGCCCAGCGGCAGGCCGTCGAGGCGGGCGCAGATGGCGGCGACGGCGTCCGCGGCGGCGGGGTCGAGCCGGAAGTCCGGTGTCGCCGCGCGGGCGCGCTGGACGAACAGCGCGGTGGCGTCCGCGAGCGGCAGGGGCGGCACCGGCCGGACCTGCTCGCCGTCGACGCCGAGCGGCTCGCGGCTGGTCGCGAGGACCACGACGCCGGGACAGTGCTGCACGACCTCGCCGACGAGGGCGGCCGCGTGCGCCAGCACGTGCTCGCAGTTGTCGACGACGAGCAGCAGCGACCGCGGGCGCAGGTACTCCAGCACCGTCTGCTCGACCGACAGGCCCGACCGCTGGCGGATGCCCAGTGCCGCCGACACCGCGTCGCCCACCGGGCTGTCCTCGGGCAGGGCGGCGAGCTCGCACAGCCACGCCCCGTCGTCGAAGCGGGCCCGGTCGCGGCCGGCGACCTCCACCGCGAGCCGCGACTTCCCCGCTCCCCCGACGCCGGTCAGCGTGACCAGCGGGCCCTCGCGCAGCGCGGCCAGCACGCCGGCCGACTCACGCTCGCGGCCGACGAAGCCGCTGGCCCGCCGGGGCAGGTTGCCCGGTCGCGGCGTCGCGGTGAGGGCGGGGTCGTGGACGAGGATCCGGCGGTAGAGGTCCTGCGCGGGGGCGGCGGGCTCCACGCCGAGCTCGTCGTCGAGGCGGGCACGCAGCTCGTGGAAGGCGGCGAGCGCGTCGGCCTGGCGCCCGGTCGCGTAGCGGGCCCGCATGAGCGTCACGGCGGGCCGCTCCCAGGACGGGTTCGCGCGCACCAGCGCCTCCAGCTCGGGCACCGCCTCCGCGGACCGGCCCAACGCCACCAGCTCGTCCGCGCGGTCGGCGGTGGCGCCGGTGCGCAGCTCGGTGAGGCGGGCGGCCTCGGGGGCGGCGAACTCCTCGTCGGCGAACTCGGCGAGCGCGTCGCCGCGCCACAGCGCCAGCGCGGCGTCGAGGTCGGCCAGCGCCCGCGCGTGGTCGCCGGTCGCGGCCGCCGCCCGGGCGCTGCGGACCCGCTGCTCGAAGTCGGCGGCGTCCAGCGTCGCCGTGTGCAGGGCCAGGCAGTAGCCGGGCGGGCGGTGCCGCAGCGGGGCGGCGTCACCGAGGACGCCGCGCAGCCGCGAGACGTAGGCCCGCAGGGCGGTCATCGCGCCGTCGGGCGGGCCGTCCCCCCACAGGACCGAGACCAGCCGCTCGGCCGGCACCACCTCGCCGCGGGCGACGAGCAGGGCGGCGAGCAGCGTCCGCGGCTTGTGCCCGCCGATGGCGAGCGCTCCTCCCGGGCCCTCGACCGACAGCGGTCCGAGGACCCGGAAGTGCACGTGTGCTGCGCCTGTCATCGCCGCCTCGTCCCGCACGCGGACCGCTCCCGGCGCGGCCGACCCTAGCGACGGCGCGGGGCGCTGGACAGGCTCCGCGGAGCGCGGGCCGCCGCCGCGGGGGTGGACCCGGCACGGGCTGGGTAGCGGCGTCGGGACGGAGCCCGGCGGACCGAGCCGGGCCGGCGGAGATCGGAGGAGCCATGGGCAAGCTGACGCTGGGGATCGGGCTGGGCATCGGGTACGTGCTGGGCGCGCGGGCCGGCCGGGAGAGCTACGAGCGGATCGTCTCGTCGGCGCAGGGCCTCCTGGGCCGCCCGGAGGTGCAGCAGACGCTGGACAAGGCGCGCGAGGCGGCGCCGGCTCCCCTGCAGAGCAGCATCGACAAGCTGGCGAGCTCGGCCTCGGGCGGCGGCACGTCGTCGTCGGGGACCTCGTCGTCGGGGACCTCGTCGTCCGGCACGTCCTCGAGCGCGCCGTCGTCGTCGGGGACCGCGTCGTCGGGGACCGCGTCGTCGGGGACGGCCTCCAGCGGGACCGCCGCCCTCGGGACGCCCGACGTCGAGACGATCGCGGAGGCCGCCTCCGGGCAGGCCGCGGCCGGGTCCGGCGGCGTGCCGGACCCGCTGGTGCCGCCGGCGAAGTCGAACGGCGGCACCACCCGCTGAGCGGTCACCGCACTCCCCGTCCGCCGGCGGGGGACGACGTCCCCTGCCGGCGGACGAGCCACCAGCCGTACCCGCCGGTCGCGACGACGGCGGTCAGCACCGCCGCGTAGGCCCACAGCGCCGGGCCGGCGACCAGCTCGTCGCGGAACCGGAGCAGCACCGCCCACTGGAAGACGCCGAACGCGGTGTAGGTGACCGCCGGGACGTGCAGCCGGCAGACGTCGGTCTCCCGGACCACCAGGGCGGCGCCGACCCCCAGTGCCACCAGCCACGCCCCCACCACCTGGGCGCTGAGCGGGGTCAGGGCCCACGGCCAGGCGCTGCCCGTGACGTGCGTGCCGTGGTGGGCGCTCAGCCCGCTGGTGAACAGGACGGCGCCGACGGCGCCGAGCACGAGGCCCTGCGCGGCGAGCACCGCCCGGACCCACCGGGACAGGGCGCGGCGGGCGCCGTGCCGGTGGGCCGGCTGCCGCAGGAGCACGACCAGCCCGGCCACCGGGACGGCGAGGTAGACCGCCGTCCAGACCCAGGCCGCCGAGCGCGCCAGCGGGTCCGCGGCGGTGAGGTGCAGCTTGTGCGCGTGCCAGTACGTCGCGGCCAGGGTGAGGACCGTGAAGACGGTGACCGTCACGACCGCCACCCGCACGTGCGCCCAGGAGCGCTGCCGCAGCGCGGCGACCGAGAGGACGAAGCCCGCGGCGTAGGCGGCGCCGAGGAAGGCGACGGTCGGCCGGGCCTGGATGGTCCACGCCCAGGCGTGCTCGGTGTGCCCGCCGAGCCGCAGCAGCTGGTGCGCGGCCAGGGCGGTGAACAGCGCGAACGCGGCCAGCAGGCGCCGGGGGCCGGGACCGAGTCCCGCCTCGCCGGTCTCCGCCGGCTGCTCGCGGACGTCCTCGGGCTCCTCCAGGGTGTCGATGGTGTCGGCCTCGTACAGGTGTCCTGCCATGCGAGGACGGTGGACCCCGGGCGTTGCAGGCCGTCTGCAACGCGGATGGGGCCCTCTGCAACTGGGGCTGTCACACCCGGGGCCGCGGCGGTGTCTCCATGACGACAGCGCCGCACACCCAGGAGGAGACATGGCGAGCAACACCCGCGTCCCGGCGACCCGGATCACCGGCCTGTACGGGGCCCTGCTGAAGGCGGTCAGCCGCCGGATGCTCGGCCAGGTGCCCGAGGGCGCCGCGGTCATGTGGCACCACCCGGCGGTGCTCAAGGACTCGATGTCGTTCGGCCGGAAGGTCGACGGGTGGAACCGGCTCGACGCGGCGCTGGCGACCTACGCGGCCATGGCGTCCGCCGCGACCATCGGCTGCGGCTTCTGCCTGGACCTCCACCACTTCCTCAGCCGCGGCCGCGGGCTCGACGAGGCCAAGGTGCGCGAGGTGCCGCGCTGGCGGGAGTCCGCCGTCTTCACTCCGCTGGAGCGCCGCGTCATGGAGTACGCCGAGGCGATGAGCGCCACGCCGCCGGCGGTCACCGACGAGCTGTCGGCCGCGCTGCTCGACGAGCTCGGGCCGGCCGCGCTGGTGGAGCTGACCGCCAGGATCGGCTTCATGAACGCGAGCGCTCGGGGCAACGTCGCCCTCGGCATCCGCTCGCAGGAGTTCGCGGTGTCGTGCGGCCTGGCGCCGCTGGCGGTGCGGTCGGCGGACGGCGTCGTGCCCGCATGATCGAGGACCCCTTCGCCGCCCACCGCAGCCTGCTGTTCACCGTCGCCTACGAGATGCTCGGCTCCGCGGCCGACGCCGACGACGTGGTGCAGGAGACCTGGCTGCGGTGGGCGGAGGTGGACCGGGCGGCGGTGCGCGACCCGCGGGCCTACCTGGTGCGGATCGTCACCCGCCAGGCGCTCAACCGGCTGCGCACCGTGGCCCGCCGGCGCGAGGAGTACGTCGGCGAGTGGCTGCCCGAGCCGCTGCTGACCAGCCCCGACGTGGCCGACGACGTCGAGCTGGCGGAGAGCGTGTCGATCGCGATGCTCACCGTGCTGGAGACGCTGTCGCCGACCGAGCGGGCGGTCCTCGTACTGCACGAGGTGTTCGACGTCCCCTACGACGAGATCGGCGAGGCGGTCGGGAAGTCGGCCGCCGCGGTGCGGCAGGTGGCGCACCGGGCGCGCGAGCACGTGGCCGCGCGGCGCCCCCGGACGGCGGTGAGCCGGGCCGAGCAGCAGAGGGTGGTGGACCGCTTCCTCGCCGCGGTGACCTCCGGCGACCTCGAGGGGCTGCTCGACGTCCTGGCGCCGGACGTCGTCGTGGTGGCCGACAGCGGCGGGCTGGCGCCGGCGGCGCTGCGCCCGGTGACCGGGCGACTGCGGGTCGCCCGGGCGCTGGCCCGCTTCGCCGAGCTGGCGCCCGGCGTAACGATCACGACGCCGCTGGTCAACGGCACGGTGGCGGCGCGGATCGACGGCGGCGGCCCCTTCGACACGGCGATCACCTTCGTCGTCGAGGACGGCCGGATCTCGCGCATGTACGCGACGCGCAACCCGCACAAGCTGCGCCGCCTCGACGAGCCCGTCGCCCTGCGCCGGTGACTGCTAGCGGATTCCGCGGAGCTCGGGCGGGGGACGACGCGCCCGGCGGGATCTATCGATCCTCGATGGATAATGGGCGTTGGTCGATGTACCGTCGCCGCATGAGAGCAGCCGTCATCGCCGTCGTCGCCCTCCTCGCCGTGGCCATCGGGATCGCCGCCGTCGTACTCGGGGAGGCGGACGACTCCCCCGGCCTGCAGGGCCTGGGCGTCCTGTTGGCCCTGGGTGCGGTCGTGCTGGGCGTGCGGTCGGGACGCCGTGCGAGGTCGCGAGCGGAGGGGCGCCCGGTCAGACGTTGAAGCGGAACGAAGACGGGGTCGTCGGTAGGGGTTGGGCACCGACGAGAAACGCCACTGACCAGCACCTTCTCGGTTGAGCGGTGTTGGCCCTGAGTGGCCAATTTGGGCCGAGTTGCGGACTTCCTGCGGACTGTCTGTCACGCGTTCGGGCGAGTCGCCCCTGCCTCCGCCTCGGTCCACGCGGCCGGCTCATGCGCTGAGCGCTTGAGCATTGAGGATCGACGCACTCGCATAAAGCCGCCCATGCTCACGTGGCTCGGGGCCGGGGTGGCAGCCCTCGCCCACTCCCGTCTGCGATGCCGTCGCCACCTTTGCGACTTCCGCATCGCGGCCCGTCCGTTGCGGAGTAGTCGCCTCATCTGGCCACTCTCGACGACGGAACTAGCACTCCCCACACTGACCACAATCCGGCGCGATCGCATCGCGCTCGGAGCGGTTGCATTGCGCGAACTCAGGCACCATCCTGTAAATCGGATCGTCCGCGAGGGCGCGTTATCGATCATGGGCGCCCCTCACCGGGACATGCGCTTGCGGGCCGAGATTCAGCCGAGGAAAGATGCAGCGATGCGCAATCAGGCAGCCCGAGCTCGCAAGGCCCGCAAACATCGAACCCGTAACGCGCGCTCACAACGGTCAGTTGTGCTTCTACGCTCATTTAAAGACAGCAGCCCGACTTGGACCCTAGCGCTCAACCTTTCGGCACTTCTGGCCGGCGCCAGACTCACCCTTGTCGGATCAGAGGCCGAAGGGCAGGCGTTGCGCGACGCCTGGTCTCAAACTAGGCAAACGCAAGATTCGTTCGAACAGCACATTGAGTTTGTCGCCGCAGATGAAAAATCGTGGCGTAGGCACGTGGTGCAGGCGCTGGGAAAAGCCGACTGCGTCATCCTTCATCTTGCTCCTAAAGGCAGGATGTGGCCAATGATGAGGTTCCCACGCATGCGCGGAGAAGGCTTCGACGACTTCTTCTCCGCTCCACTCATGGAGCTTGTCGCAGGACCCAGCGTGCTCCATGAAATTGGCTACCTGGAGCAACTAAACTTACTGCCGCGCACAATCCTGTGGGTTCATCGCTCTCATGCCGGCTACTTACTCAGACTTATGGCGCACGCGCTTCCCCGTGGCAGGGGTTGGTTCAAGAGGGTTGACGCCACGCATGTTCGTGCGCTTACTCCTAGACTCTCGGCACGTAACCGACAAGTTGGAAAATTGTGCGGGACCCATGGCATGGTCCTGCACCGATCACGCGACGTGAAGAAGTACCCGCGGCGATCCAGGAGTCTACTAGAGCTACGCGACCAAGTTCTGCTGGTCCTTGCTAAGGACGGGCGCATTAAGGATCACTTTCACCCTGTGGCCAGTGACCTTATCGGAAGATCTCCACTGCCCCGACGCCTACCGCCGGATGGCCAATTAAAGGTCATACAGTTCGTGAACGTCGAGGACTTGATGCGAATCCCACCCTTCCGCATCAGCGACGTCGACCCGACTACGGTCTTGAGGTCATTGTCGGCTGAAACGTCAGCGCTTGGATGCCCCTCATGCCGCTGTCCTGTCGAGAAGATCTTTTTCTATACTCGAGATCGCGAATCCTCCATCGTGAGGGGGCGGTGTCAGGAATGTGAAGGTTACATGACACTGGAAGAGGATGGCACACTATTCCTCGTCACGAATCTGCTGTAGGCGATCACCTGTCCATGTCCAATCGGCCGACGACGGAACGTTAGCCGTGCCACTACTGGTTGGCCATGATTGACGCCTCCCGGAACCGGCAGGAGGTCTAGCGCCGACTGGCCCCGTCTGGCCAGACAATTCGAATGTCTCGTCCTCGTGCGCGGGCGTAGGCGACGACGTCCCCAGTACCTCCCTTTCCGGCCGCTTGCTTTCCGTCCCAGACCGCGATCAGGATTTCGCAGCGGTCGGCAACGTCGTGACCGGCGGCCAAGTAGGCGTCTTCGTTCGGTGTCGAGAAGGGCAGGATCGTGGTAGCACCGGCAAGGGCTCGCAAGGCGGTATAGGCGTCCCGCGACGGGGGGGAGACGAAACTCCGCTCATAGCTCTCGCTGGGGATGATGGCGTGCAGAAAGCCGCCGGCTGCTAGGACTGCGAAGCCAAAGATTTGGTCAGCGCCCTCCGCGAGGCTCGTGAGGCCGGTTAAGTCATCCTTTCCCTCGACAGCAAGGATGTCGGCGATGGCCACCGCGACGTTGCGTCGGGTGGCCGACGAGAGACTCTGGTGACCGGTACACCCAATGCGCGTCACAGCAGACCCTTATCGGCCAGTCGCCAGAAATACCGCCCAAGCGGCGTCAGATAGACGTGACCGCTATCCATGGCCACCCAGTAGTGATCCCGCCGCTCGTCTGTGGTGACCAAGTTGGCGTTCCGGAGTCGTCCAACGTAGTCAAACTCTTGCTGCTCGACGCTACCGGGGGTGCCCGGCGGTAGCGGTCGGCCTTCACCCTCGTGGGCGGGGGTCAATTGGAGGCGGTGATGCTCTGACGGGAAGTGATCAGGGAGTCTGCGCAGCAACTCACTGTCCAGCCATGGTGGTCCGATACGCAGTAGCACGGGCTCAGTAAGATAGGTCTTTAGCACCGGACGCTGCTCCCAGGCGTCAAATGCCGGGCTGACGTAGCCATATAGACTGAGCGCAGTCACGTTACCGCGGTGGTCGGTTGCGCCACCCTCCAGACCGTCCAGTAGTATCCGGGTGAACGCGCCATGCCCCCCAACTTCTTGCGCGGGCTCGGTTCCGCGACTAGCAGCCATGATGGTGACATTCTCTCGCACGACGGCCTTGTTGAGGCGGAAGTTTTCGGCCACTCCGGCGGCCTGAAGTCCCGGAGTGTTCCCCGTATCACCGCTAAAGCAGCAGTCGAGGAGGATGGTGACGCTGCGAGCAGGCGAGTCATTGGCTAAGGTGACTAAGTCGTTCATCGAGACACCAAGGCTATTTGGCGCTGCGTCCTGAGTGACGAGGTCTGCACCCCACAAGGTCTGCGCCCCGTGCCCCGCGAAGAAGAACAGCAGGTCGGCGTCGCGGGCATTGGCGAAGAGCGCGGTCAGGGCGCCGCGCAGCCTGTGCCGCGTTATGGTCGCCGAGCCCGCTTCACCGGTGATCAGTTCAGTGCGCCAATTGGGCGACCCGTCGGCGTGCCGAGCGAGCAGATGGCTCAACGCGGTGGCGTCGGCGACACAGCCGGTCAACGATCCGACGGTCGGGTAGTGATCAATCCCAACGAGCAGCGCGCGCTTCACGCGTTCTTCCCCTCGTCCATCATCTGATCAACAGCGGCGGCGATGACATCCCACTTCCACGCGATGGTGCGGTTGCGCTGCAGGCCTACCGGCAGCGCGCTGTTGCTGCCGGCCCCGTCGACATAAACGCCGAAGACGGGAACGTCGAGGTCCTTCGCCATCGCGATCTCCTTGACCACTCCGGTTGCTGTGGCCATGAAGCGTCCGACTAGCACGATGCACATGTTGGTGCTCGCCATCTTGCCCTTGACCAGCCGCTCCCACTCCGCTTGGGGCAGGGCCGTCTTGCTCGACCAGTCATGGACTGTGAAGGGCGTAGGCGAATCGCTCTTCGCTTGGCCGACGAAAAGGATCTTTGAACGCTCGTCATGATCGAAGTCGAAGCTGACAAAAGCGCGGGGGTCGGACATGGGCTCCTCCAGGGCCGAGACAGCCGCTTGATACCACAGCAAGCACTGGCCCAAACACGTAGAGTTACCAACTATCCGAACTGGCGCGGTATCGGATGTCGCCATCGAAGGGGGTGCTTGCGCCACTGGAGCCCGACCATCAAGAACATCAAGTGTCCGCTTCGTCCGGCCTTCCCTGCGGGCCGCCTTGCCGGAAGCTCCGTTGAACCGTGGTGATCTACAGGGTGATGCGGCCAGCCCTCGACCCGCAGGCTGACGGGCAAGACGGGTGGCGTGCACCTCTTGCTGTGAGGGCTCAGCGCGCCTGGGTGACCGCTGGCACAGCACCGAGCGTGCCTCGCGGTAACCCGTCACAACGACTTTCGCTACGCCGAGTGCAAGAGGTATGTCAGTCGAGGTCTGTTGTTCTCGGACGGGTCAGGAGACGGTGAGTCGGGCCGAGCTGGCGGGTATGTGGCCGATGCGTTGTCCACAGGCTGAGCCTGTTTGTCCGGCTGCCCACGCAAGACCGAGGTGGCGCGCTCGAGGGCGGGGAACGGCAGGGCGACCGTCGGGGACAACGTGTCCAGGGGGACGGCGCTGTCGGCTGAGGGCGCGACCTTAACGGGGTCGACCGTCCACACTCCCCGGCATGAACACCACCCACGAAGTGACGTGTCCCGAGCACGGCGACCTCTACCTGGAGGAGCGGCCGGGCGACGACCCCGCCATCGTTTACACCCAGACCGGGCGGACCCGCGAGGACCAGCGCGACCCAAGACTGCAGCGTCGGTGCACGAGATGTTCATGGCAGGAGGACATGGACACCTGAACGGTTGAGGCACCCGGCGCCGAATCAGCCTCGGCAGCTGGAGCACTCGGCGTAGCACCCGAGTGGCGTCTACCAAGGCCGCGTGGCTCCACGGCGATGGACTGCTCGAACGGGACAATCGCAGTGAGCACCGCGGGTAGGTGAACAAGCTTGAGGGACAGGAAGCCGAGAGGGTGGGTCGCTTGCCAACTGGACCACAGCATCAGCGTTACGGAGTGGGCACGGCCGGGGCGGGCACGAGTGAAGACTGTCGCTGCACCATTGGTGAAGACCACAACGACTACGGCGTGCTTATGAGCGAGGTGAGTTTCGCTCACGACGAGGACGACCAAGACAGCGACGAGACGGTCAGCGTGTACGACGCGGCGGAGATCTGGCTTTCCCACGGCATGGACGACGACTACACCCTTGGCTACAGCGAGGACGAGTTGCGGCGCGCGGCTGGTCTGTAGGTCGCGAGGGTCACTTCAGTTAGCTAATCTTTCTGCCGCGTCTTCAGGCGCGCTGTCGGTAGCTGACCACTGGGCCCGCCGAATCCGCCGTCGGCGCCGCTTAGTGCTTCTCGGGTCAGGCGCCTACTGCCTCGCCTGCGGAAGCTCTCAGTCCACCTTGGAGTTGACGCCGAGGCAATTCAACGGTCCGGCGATGACAGTCACCGCGATCGTTGCTGCGCTGGCGCAACCGTTGTCGCCGTTGCTGAAGTACCCACGCTGATCCAGCAGCGATCGCCCCGATGACTAGCCAAGCGATCAGTAGCAGCGCCGCGATGCTTGGCCCCCGCCTCCGCCTCCGGTCTCGCCCTAGCCCCAGCTCTCGTAGTCGTCTTCGCCTCATGCAACCTGCTCTACCCTCACGAGCCCTCGCACCTAGCGCGCTTGGCCTCGAGTCGCGTCCTGCTGGCGGCTGGATCCGACCGACCGGCCCCTGACAAACAGCAGCCGCGCCGAACATCGCTCCCGCAGCCATCAGTCGAGCGGGCGCCAGCGCCTCAAACCCTCCGCCGCCGCAACCGGATGAACCAAGATCACGAGCCGTCACACCTCATGCACCGTCGGGGCGCGCAATACGTGGTGACGAGTAACTGGAGGCTGTGAGCAACCTCGCCGACATGGGCAGCAAGGGGACGGCGGACTACCGAAGGCGACGAGCCGAGGCCGAGCGCCGCCGGCGCCAGACGGTGAAGCGGGCGCATAGGGAGCCGAAGCGATTTGAAGCAGCTGACAGCAAGACGCGCATTACAGGACCGTGGGACGCGGCCACCGATTGCGCCTGGTGCGGCGGAACCATCACCCCACGCAGCCGCGGCCCGATCCCGAAGTGGTGTTCGGCCACCTGTCGGCACCGCGCATGGGAGCAAACTCGGGCCGCAGCATCCGGCCGGTCCGCCGTTGAGGTCGTCGAGCGACGCGTCGAGGTGCCCGTCCCCGTCCCCGTCCCCGCCACACCAGCACGCCGCGACTGGCCCGGCCTGCTCGCCGTGCTCGCGAGCCAAGTCGACGACGGCCGCATCTACGACCGGGACCTGATCGACCTATCCGACGCCCTCAGCACCGTCCTCGAGGCCTACCGCCGCCGCGCCTACGTGCGCAGCGGATCCATTAAGTACCAGCGTCAAGCGCGCGCCCGGCAACAAGCCCGCAGAGGCCAGCTCGGCTGAGCAACGACCTCACGAGCGGAATTGCAGCCCAACTGGAGAAGCGCCCACACGCTGGACCTCAGCTGGTCTCGGTTGACCGGCGTTGGACGCCGTCATCGTCGATTCCTGCCGCGCTGCCAACTTCGGAGGATCCACAGGCCGCACACCGACGAGTCCCGGTCCGGGAACGACCTCATGACGCTCGCGGAAACCGCGGCCTACCTGCGCACCCCGGTCGCCACCCTGCGCTACTGGAGGCACCTCGGCCTGGGGCCGGCCGGTTTTCGGCTCGGTCGGCGGGTCATCTACCGGCGCGGCGACGTGGACCGCTGGCTCTCCGAGCGGCAGGACGCCGAGACCTGCTGACGTCCGCCGTTCCTCGTCCACAGGCCGCCGCGCGTCCACAGATCGCTGTCAAAGTCACCGAACGAGCTCATGCCGCGCTATGCCCGAGGGCCCGGCCCTGCAGCGGGGCCCTTGAGGACGCAGGCGGCGCGCATGGCCAGCATCTCCCGACTGCCCAACGGCAAGTACCGGCCGCGGTACCGCGACGAGCACGGCAAGGAGCACGCCCGGCACTTCGACCGGAAGGTCGACGCCCAGCGCTGGCTCGACGAGGTCACTGCGGCGGTGGTCACCGGCACCTACGTCGACCCGAGCGCCGGCCGGCAGACGTTCGCGGAGTACTACGCCGAGTGGTCCGCTCGGCAGGTGTGGGCGCCCGGGACGGAAGCCGCCATGGGTCTCGCCGCTCGGTCAGCCACCTTCCGTGACGTCCGGATGCGCTCACTGCGGCGCTCGCACATTGAGCAGTGGATCAAGAGCATGGTCACCCGGGGCCTGGCTCCGGGCACCGTGCACACCCGCACCAACAACGTCCGCGCCGTCCTGCGCGGCGCCGTCGCCGACCGGGTCATCCCCCGCGACCCTAGTGAAGGCGTGACACTTCCCCGCCGTCGCCGGGCGGCCGCTGCCATGACCTTGCCGACGCCGGCCCAGGTCGGCGCGCTCGTCCAGTCCGCCGACGCGCCCTTCCGCGCCTTCGTCGGGCTCTGCGCCTTTGCCGGCCTTCGGCTCGGCGAGGCGGCCGCCGTCCGCGTGAGCGATGTCGACTTCCTCCGCCGCACCCTCACCGTCGCCCGTCAGGTACAGCGCGCACCCGGCGGCGCAGTCGACGTCCGGGCACCCAAGTACGGGAGCGAGCGGCAGGTCTACCTCGCGCCCTCACTGGTCGATCTGCTTGCTCAGCACGTCGCCGCCCACTGCCCGGAGGGCACCTGGATCTTCACCGGAGAAGCCGGCGAGCCGCCGCACCAGAACTCGATCGGCTACCGCTGGCGCACCACGCTGAGGTCAGCGGGTCTCGCCGGCGTGAAGCTGCACGACCTGCGGCACTTCTACGCCTCGGGACTCATCGCCTCCGGGTGCGACGTCGTCACCGTCCAGCGCGCCCTCGGGCACGCCACCGCCACCACGACGCTGAATACTTACAGCCACCTCTGGCCGACCGCGGAGGACCGCACGAGGCGCGCGGCCGAGCAGCTCTTTGCGGACAGTTGCGGACTGGGTGCGTTCTCGGGCGCCTGGACGAACCGCTGACCAGCGCGGATGCGCTCAGTCAGACGTTGAAGCGGAACTCCACGACGTCGCCGTCGGCCATGACGTAGTCCTTGCCCTCGATGCGCACCCAGCCGCGGGACTTCGCCTCGGTCATCGAGCCGGCCTCCATCAGCTGGTCGTAGGACACGACCTCGGCCTTGATGAAGCCGCGCTGGAAGTCGGTGTGGATGACGCCGGCGGCCTGGGGCGCGGTGGCGCCGACCGGGATGGTCCAGGCGCGCGCCTCCTTCGGCCCCGCCGTCAGGTAGGTCTGCAGCCCCAGCGTGCGGAAGCCGACCTTGGCCAGCTGGTCGAGGCCCGGCTCGCTCTGCCCGATCGACTCCAGCAGCTCCGCGGCCTCCTCGGCCGGCAGCTCGGCGAGCTCGGACTCGGTCTTGGCGTCGAGCAGGATCGCCTCGGCCGGCGCCACCAGCTCGCGCAGCTCGGCGATGAGCGACTCGTTGGCCAGCTCGTCGGCGTCGACGTTGAAGACGTACAGGAACGGCTTGGTCGTCAGCAGCGTCAGTTCGCGCAGCGGCGCGGGGTCCACACCGGCGCTGAACAGCGTCTGCCCCGTGTTCAGGATCTCGGCGGCGGCCTGCGCGGCGGCCAGCAGCGCGGCGCGCTCCTTGTCCTTGCGCGACTCCTTCTCCAGCCGCGGGATCGCCTTCTCCAGCGTCTGCAGGTCGGCCAGGACGAGCTCGGTGTTGATCGTCTCGATGTCGTCCGACGGCGACACCTTGCCCTCGACGTGCACGACGTCGGGGTCGGTGAACACGCGGATGACCTGGCAGATCGCGTCGCTCTCACGGATGTTGGCGAGGAACTTGTTGCCCAGCCCCTGGCCCTCGCTGGCGCCGCGCACGATGCCGGCGATGTCGACGAACGACACCGTCGCCGGCACGACCTTCTGCGAGGTGAACAGCTCGGCGAGCTTCCCCAGCCGCTCGTCGGGCACGCCCACGACGCCCACGTTCGGCTCGATCGTGGCGAACGGGTAGTTGGCCGCCAGGACGTCGTTCTTGGTCAGCGCGTTGAACAGCGTCGACTTGCCGACGTTGGGCAGCCCGACGATCCCGATGGTGAGACTCACGAGGGTCCAGCCTACGGGGCGCGGCCGGGCGGCCTCAGCGCGAGCGGTCGTGGCCGAAGAAGCCGCGCTTCTTGATCAGCGCGGCCACCTCGGTCGGGACCATCGCCTCCCAGCTCGTGTCCTCGGTCGGGATCCGCCGGAGCACGTCGCGGCTGAGGATCGGCAGGTGGTCCGGCTCGTGGTCGAGGCCGACGAAGCTGCCGCGCTGGTTGAGGTAGTCGAACAGCGGGCGCAGCTGCGGGGCGACCTCGACGGTGTCCACGGTGACCACCCGGCCCTCCTGCAGCATCGGGTAGACGTAGAGCCGCAGGTCGTTCTTCAGCAGCCGGCCGAAGCTCTCCAGGATCCCGCCGGGCAGCGCGGCGTGGGACTCCTCGTCGAACAGGTCGATGAGGCTCGGGACGCCCATGACCATCCCGATGCGGCCGTCGGTGCGCCAGGCCAGGTAGGCGGCCAGCCGGTGGTAGGCGACGTAGTCGGAGATGAGCACCGTCAGCCCGCACGCGGCGAGCAGGTCGGCGCGGGCGAGGAAGTCCCGCCGGTCGACGACGTCCCCGCCGGCCCGCAGGTTGGCCATCGTCAGCTCGCCGAGCAGCAGGATCTCCCGGCCGGCGACGGCGGGGTCGGCCTCGAACCGCGCGCGGGCGGCCTCCAGCATGGCGATGTTGACCACCGTGGGCGGCCGGAAGCTGCCGCGCTCGACCAGGATCGCCTTCTTGCGCAGCACCTCGCTGGGCTGCAGGACGTGCCGGTCGGGGCCGAACATCGCCGCGCCGGAGAGCCCCAGCTGGACCAGCTTGAGGGCCATGACCCGGTTGTCGACGGCGCGGAACTCGATGCCCGACAGCTCGATGAGGTCGACCTCGATGCGGCCGGTGGTGAGCCGGTCGAGCAGGCTCTCCACCAGCGTCTCGGGCTGGTGGTGCTGGAAGAACGCCGCGTGCAGCAGGTTGACGCCGACGACGCCGAGGGCCTCCTGCTGGAGCGCGGCCTCGTCGTCGAGCATCCGCACGTGCAGCACGACCTGGCTGGGCTCGTCGCGCGGGTGGGACTGGAACTTCACGCCCATCCACCCGTGGCACTCGTTGCCGCCGCGGTAGCTGCGGGCCACGACGGTGTCGGCGAAGGCGAAGAACGACGTGTCGTCGCCGCGCTGGTCGGCGAGCCGGTCGACGTTGAGCTGGAACTCGTGGTCGAGCATCGCCTGCAGGCGGCCCTTGGACACGTAGCGGTCGCTCTTGCCGTAGACGGCGTCGCTCACCGACATGTCGTAGGCCGACATCGTCTTCGCGACGGTGCCCGCCGCGCCACCGGCCCGGAAGAACCAGCGGGCGACCTCCTGGCCGGCGCCGATCTCGGCGATGGTCCCGTACCAGCGCGGGTCCAGGTTGACCTGCAACGCCTTCTGCAGGGTGTCGACGCCGGCGTCCATGACGATCCCCTCGCGGTGCGGCCCGGGTGCAGCGCGAGCGTAGCCAGACCCGGGCCCCGCCACCCGGTCACGCGGGCACGGCCGTGGCGGCGCGGGCGGCCCGGCGCAGCCCGGGCGCCAGCACCAGCGACACCAGCACGGACGCCGCGGCCAGCCCGGCCATCACCGCGCCGGGGGCCGACAGGTCGGCGAGCGCGCCCGCGGCCGCCGCGAACACGCCCTGCCCCGTCATCCGCAGCGCCGACTCCACCCCGAGCACCTGCCCGCGCAGTTCCCCGGGCGTGAGCGCCACCAGCCACTCCTGCTGCGCCAGGGCCGCCGCGTAGCCCACCGTCGCCACCCCCACCAGCACGGCGGCCAGCGGGATGCCCGGCGCGACCGCGAAGGCGAGGAAGGGGACGGCGAGCAGCAGTCGCAGCGCGGTGTTGCTGCGCCGGCGGGCCGCGGGCGTGAGGAAGCGCCCGACCACCAGGTCGCCGGCCATCATCCCGGCGGCGCCGGCCACCAGGAGCCAGCCGGCCCGCTCCCCCGCGTACGGCACGAACAGCGCCTCGCAGCCGACCACCAGCCCGTTCGGCACGCACAGCGCCACGAGCAGCGTGCGGGTGTCACGGTGCGCCAGCAGCAGCCGGTTGCTGCGCACGGTCTCGGCGAGCCCCGCTCGCCCGGACCGGCGCGGCGCCCGCTCGGCGACCCCGAGCCGCAGCACCGGCAGCGCGGCCGCCGACACGAGCGCGGCCAGCACGAACACCTGCGCCGTCGTCAGCGCGGTGAGCAGCAGCCCGCCGACGGCGAAGCCGACCACCTGGAACGCCCCGACGGCGACGTTCATCGTCGAGCGCGCCAGCGGGTAGGCGGCTGCCGGGACGACGTCGGTCAGCAGGCCCCACCGCGCGCCCGACCCGACCGAGGTCACGTAGGCGACGCCGACGACGAGGAGGAGCCGCACCGGCGTCGGCAGGCCGGGCAGCGCCTGCAGGGCCAGCGCCGCCGTGGACGCCGCCGCGACCAGCAGGAGCGTGCGCCGCGGCGGGCTCGCGTCGGCCGCGGACATGAGCGTCGTCGCGCCCAGCGCCTGCGCCGCGGACGGGCCGAACATGGCCACCGCGGTGAGCAGTGCCGAGCCGGTGGTCCGGTGCACCAGCGTGGCCAGGGCCAGCGACGACGTCGTCGAGGCGGCGGTCGTCAGCGCGCCCGCGGTCCACAGCGCGCGGAACTCCGGGGACGCGAACAGCGCCCGGTAGGTGAGCACGGGCCGACGGTGCGGCAGGGGACGCCGGGGACCCACCGTTTCGCCTACGGTCGAAAGGTGGGTGAGTTCATCGTCGACGCCGACGTCATGGCGCGCGCCCGCTTCGGCACCAGCCAGCTCACCGAGACCCTCGCCGCGCTGAAGATGCTCCGCTCGGCCGCGGTGCCGCCGTGGCACCGGCCGTGGGCCGACGTGCACGCGGCCGCGTTCCGCGAGCGGCTCGCCGGCGACCCGGTCGGCACCGCCCTGCTCGACGCCGCCTTCGGCCCCACCTGGACCGCCGACTTCCTGACCGTGCCGCCGTCGGCCCCCGACCTCACGATCGACGAGGAGCTGGGCTTCCTGGAGTCCCTGGACGACGGCGCCGTGCGCGCCGACCTCGAGGTGGCCACCGGCCCGCTGACGCCCGCGCTCACCGCGACCGGCCTCGCCGCCACCGCCGCCGCGCTGCTCCGGTGGACGTGGGCGCACACCGTGCGCGACGAGTGGCCGCGGCGGCTGCGGGTGCTGCGCGCCGACGTCGTCTCCCGCACCGCCCGCCTCAGCGGCGGCGGCTGGTCGGCCGCGCTCGACGGCATCTCCCCCGGCGTCCGCTGGCTGGCCAACGGGCGGCTGCAGGTCAACGCCGCCCCGTACCCGCCGCGCGACGTCCGGGGCCGGGACCTGCTGTTCATCGCCGCCACCGGGCCGGGCGGCTGGGTGAGCTGGCGGCTGCCCGACACCTACGCCGTCGTCTACCCCGTCACCGGCGTGCTCGCCGGCGGCCCGGCGCCGCTGCCGGACGCGCTGGTCCGGCTGCTGGGCCGCACCCGCGCCCGGCTGCTCGCCGCGCTCGACGCCCCGCAGAGCACGACCGCGCTCACCGCCCGGACCGGGCTGCCGCTGGGCAGCGTCGGTGGGCACCTGCGGGTGCTGCTCGACGCCGGGCTCCTGGAGCGGCGCCGGTCGGGTCGGGAGGTCCTCTACTGGCGCAGCGACGCCGGCCGCACCCTCCTGGCCGCCGCCGACGAGGGCCATTAGCGCGACAAGGGCCCTCGTCCTAGCGAGGCGCCCCCGGGCCGGGGAGGAGGCCGCGCTCGACGGCGACCATCACCGCGCGGGTGCGGTCGTCGACGCCGAGCTTGGCGAACACCCGCAGCAGGTGCGTCTTCACCGTGGCCTCGCCGATGAACAGCTCCCGGCCGATCTCGGCGTTGGTCAGCCCGCGCGCCACCCCGGCGAGCACCTCCAGCTCGCGGGCGGTCGGCGCCTCGACGGCCGGCGCCCGCATCCGCGACACCAGCCGGGCGGCCACCGGCGGCGCGAGCACCGTCTCCCCGCGGGCGGCCGCGCGCACGGCGTCGGCCAGCTGGGGCAGCGGCGCGTCCTTGAGCAGGTAGCCGGTCGCCCCGGCCGCCACCGCCCGCACGATGTCGGCGTCGGTGTCGTAGGTGGTGAGCACCAGCACGCGGACGCCGGGGTGCGTGGCGGCCAGCCGCTCGATCGCGGTCACGCCGTCCATCCGCGGCATCCGCAGGTCCATGAGCACGACGTCGGGCGACAGCGCGGCCACCTGCGCCAGCGCCTCCAGCCCGTCGCCGGCCTCCCCGACGACGTCGAGGTCGGGCTGCGCCGCCAGCCAGCCGACCAGGCCGCCACGCACCACCGGGTGGTCGTCGGCCACCAGCACCCGGATGGTCACGCGCCCGGCACCCGCACCGTCACGCGGGTGCCCGAGCCCGGCGCCGAGGCGACGTCGACCTCTCCCCCGACCTGCGCCACCCGCCCGCGCAGCCCCTCCAGACCCGAGACCGTCACCGCCGCCGGGTCGAAGCCCACGCCGTCGTCCTCCACGTGCACCGACACCTGCCCGCCCACCCGGGCCAGCCGCAGCACCACCGCCGAGGCCCCGGCGTGCCGGCGCACGTTCGTCAGCGCCTCCTGGGCCCCGCGCAGCAGCACGACCTCCTCGTCGGTGCGCAGCGCCGCCCCGCCGTCCAGGGCCGGGTCGTCGAGGGCCGCCGTGTCCACCCGCACCTCCAGCCCGGTCTCCCGGGCGAACCGCTCCGCCAGCCGGCGCAGCGCCTCCACCAGCGTCGCCCCGTCGAGCGCCACCGGCCGGAACGCCGCCACCACCGCGCGGGCCTCGGCCAGGTTGTCGCGCGCGACCTCCTCGATCACGGCCAGCTTCTCGCGGGCGGCGTCGGGGTCGGCCGGCACCAGGGCGGCGGCGGTCTGCGACAGCACGACGATCGACGTGTAGCCCTGCGCGAGCGTGTCGTGCACCTCCTGCGCCAGCCGCTCGCGCTCCGCCAGCACCCCGCGCTCGTGCTCGGCGGCGGCCAGCTCGGAGCGGGTGGCCTCCAGCTGCGCGATCAGCGACGCCCGCTCGGCGCTCTCGTGCAGCACCCGGCTGATCCACACGCCCAGCGCCAGGCTGAACCCGATGCCGATGCCGGTCTCCAGCAGCACGTCGGCGGCGTCGCGGCCGCCCGGGTCGAGCACCGGGCCCGCCGCGCTGGCCAGCCCGAGCAGCAGCGTCCAGGTGATGCCGGTGAGGGTGCCCTGGACGGCGAACCACACCTGCGGGTAGGCGAGGAAGAGCAGGAACAGCAGGCCCGGCGCGAGCCAGCCGAGCAGGCCCAGGGCGACGACGAGCACCAGCAGGTAGGCCACCGCCCGCCGCGGGGCGCCGGCGCCGATCGCGGGCACGCCGAGCAGCGCGTACGCGACGGCCAGCCCGCCGAGCACGGCCAGGGCCGCCGCGCGCCGGTCGTCGTCGACGGCGTCCCCGACGGCCGCGCTGAGCACCGCGAGCCCCCACACGACGGCGGAGATGAGGTGCACCCCGGTCACCGTGGCCCGCCACCCGCGCTCGGGCAGCGGCTCGCCGCCGTCGTCCTGCGGGGGGACGACGGCGGCGGCCAGGCGGCGGGGCAGGCTCACGCCGCCCGACGCCAGCGGAAGGTCCGGGCGCACACCACGGTGCCGATGATCACCCATGCGGCCAGCACCAGGGCGGTCCGCCCGTGCTCCCAGCTGCCGGCCTGCTCGGCGACGGCGGCCGAGTCGGGCAGGAACACCGACCGCATGCCCTGCACCAGCCACTTGAGCGGGAAGGCCGCGGCCACGCGGTCCATCCAGTCCGGGAGGTCCGAGCCGATGAAGAACACGCCGGAGATGAACTGCAGGACGACGGCGAAGGCGGGGATGCCGGTGCCGGCCGAGCGGGCGCTGCCGATGACCGTCGCCACCGCGAGGCCGAGGACGGTGCCGGCGAGGATGCCGAGCAGGACCACCCAGGCGAACGTCACCCAGCGCCCGGGGTCGGTGGGCAGGGCGACGTCGAAGGCCGTGGCGGCCACGGTGAGCAGCAGCGCCAGCTGGACGGCGGTGGTGACGACGACCTGCCCCGCCTTGCCGATCGCGTAGGACAGCGCAGGGGTGCCCAGGGTCTGCAGGCGGGCGAGGTCGCCGCGCTCGCGCTCCTCGGCGACGGCGGTGCCGACCGCCTGGAAGCTGGTGAGCATCACGCCGGTGGCGGCGATGCCGGCGAGGAAGTACTCGCGGAAGCCGATGCCGGGCAGCACGACCTCGTCGCCGAAGACCGACCCGAAGATCGCCAGCATGATCACCGGGTAGGCGAAGGAGAAGACCACCTGGCCGGGGTCGCGGGCGAACAGCCGCAGCTCCAGGCCGATGCGGGCCAGCCCGATCGCGGCGGCCGACGGCGGCGCGGGCCGGGTGGCGGGGACGGTCCGGGTGGCGGTGCGGGCGGCGGTCATCGGGTCTCCCCCTCGGCGGCGGCGACGAGCTGGAGGTAGACGTCCTCCAGGTCGGGTCGGGTGACGGTCAGGCCGGGCACGTCGCCGGTCGGCGAGGCCGCGACCAGGTCGCGCAGGACGGCGGCCGGCTCGGGCGTGGTGACCTCGCGGTACTCGCCGTGCTCCAGCCAGCGGACGGTGGCCACCCGGCGCAGCTCGGCGCCGAGGTCGGCCGGGGCGGCCACCTCGACCAGCCGGCCGGCGCTGATGACGCCGACCCGGTCGGCCAGGTGCGCGGCCTCGTCGAGGTAGTGGGTGGTCAGCAGGACGGTGGTGCCGCGGGCGCGCAGGCCCTCCACCAGCGTCCAGAACTGCCGGCGGGCGACCGGGTCCATGCCGGTGGTCGGCTCGTCGAGGAACAGCAGCTCGGGCCGGCCCTGCACGCCGAGCGCCACCTCCAGCCGGCGCCGCTGCCCGCCCGACAGCCTGTCCACCCTGGTGCGGGCGGCGTCGGTCAGGCCGACGTCGGCCAGCAGCTCGGCGGTCGGCACGGGTGCGGCGTGGTAGCGGGCGAAGTGGTCGAGGGTCTCGCGCACGGTGAGCGCGTTGCCGCTGCCGGTGCTCTGGCCGACGACGCCCAGGCGCCCGCGCCAGGCCCGGCCGCCGCGGGCGGGGTCCTCGCCGAGGACGGTGACGTCGCCGCCGTCGCGCCGGCGCACGCCCTCCAGGACCTCGACGGTGGTCGTCTTGCCGGCGCCGTTGGGCCCGAGCAGGGCGAACACCTCGCCGCGCCGGACGTCGAGGTCGACGCCGTCGACCACCGTCCGGTCGCCGTACCGCTTGACCAGCCCGCGCACGCGGACCGCCGCTCCGTCGTCGAACGCCGCGGCCGCGGGGGCCGGGGCGGGGCTCGTGGCTGTCATGGCACGAGCCTGTCGCCGCGCGCCGGGCGCGGGGACGCCCGCGCGGTGGGTCCGCCGTCCACCGTCCGGTGGACGCCCCGGGTCCGCCGGAGGGGCTAGGGCCCCAGCACCGGCCGCCCGGCGAGGGCGGAGACCACCTCGACGGCGTCGTCCCACCAGCGCTCGTAGTGGTACGGGTCGGCGTTGCGCTGGGTGCGGTGCGCGGCGATCGTCGGCTCCAGCGACCGCCAGCCGGGCACCTCCCGCAGCGCGCGGAAGAAGTTGGTGGCGCTGGTGGTGGGGTCCATCCGGTCGGCGTAGCTGCCCCAGGCGCCGTTGTCCCGCTGCTGGAACAGCCCGCGGGAGTCCGGCCCGGCGGCGTCGCCGCGGTCGAGCACCCGCAGCGACGACTCCCCCATCGCCGTCATCACGCCGATCACCTGGGCGCAGGTGTCGAGCCCCAGGTCGGCGCCGGCGTTGACGATCGCCGCGGCGTTGGCCAGCTGCTCCGGCCCCCAGCCGGCCACCGGCCCGGCCGGCAGCGCGGCCGGGTCCACCCGCACCGCCGGCCCCGCCGAGGCGCACTCCGCCGACGGCGGCCCCTCGCCCCCGGTCTGCCGGGTCACCAGCAGCGTCCCGAGCACCACGAGGACGGCCAGCACGACCGCGGCGACGGCGACCAGGCGGCCGCGGTCGGGCACGGGGGTCGGCTGCACACCCCGGTCAACGGACGACGGCGTGCGCGCGTCCCCGCGGGCTCACTGGACCGGCGCGTCCGGCGGCGGCAGCGAGTACCGCAGCTGCTCGTCGACGGAGGTGACGCCCTCGACGGCGAGCAGGCTGGGCCGGGCGTCCGGCGGCGCGGAGCCGGTGATCAGGCCGAGCGAGCCGAGCACCCGCTCCACCTGCATCCCGGACTCGCGCAGCGCCGAGGCGACGGCGTCGAGGTCGGACAGGTGGCCGTCGTCGACGGTCACGCTGTACCGCGCCAGCGGGGAGCCCACGCCGCGGAGGCTAGTCCTCCTCAGGCCGACCCGGCTCCCTCCTGGGGCGCGAGCACCAGCCCGCTGCCGATGTCGACCGACGGCTCGGCCAGCCGGCTCGCGGCCTGGGTGAGCGTGGCCCACAGCTCGTAGCCGCGCCGCCCGGTCGCCTCGGCCCACAGCGCCGCCAGCCCGGCCACGTGCGGGGTGGCCATGCTCGTGCCGCTGATCGTGTTGTAGCGCTGCGGCAGGGGCCAGGCCGAGTAGACGTCGACCCCGGCCCGGCGACGTCGACCTCCCCGCCGGGCGCGGCCAGGCTGCGCGCGGAGAACCAGGCGGTGCGCAGCGCGGCGTCGACCGCGCCGACGGCCAGCACCTCCACGCTGTTGGCCGGCGCCCCGACGAAGCCGTACTCGCCGTTCTCCCGGTCGGCGTTGTTGCCGGCCGCCGCCACGATCAGCGAGCCCTGCTGCAGCGCCCGCCGGCCCGCGGCCGAGTACGGCGGGTGCGCCTCGGCGACGTCGGCGCCCAGCGACATCGAGATGACCGCGCAGCCGTTGGCCACCGCCCAGTCGATGCCGGCCAGGATGCCTCCGTCCTCGCCGCTGCCCTCGTCGCTGAGCACCTTCCCGACGTAGATCTCCGCGCCGGACGCGACGCCGTACCGCGGCCCCTGCGGCGGGGACTGCGGCCCGCACGCGGTGCCCACGCAGTGGGTGCCGTGGCCGTGGCCGTCCTGCGCGCTGTCCACCCCGGCCACGAAGGACTCGGCGGTGATGCCGCGGCCCGTGAAGTCGGGGTGGGCGAGGTCGAGCCCGGTGTCGAGGACGGCCACCCGCACCCCCGCGCCCGTGTACGGCGACGTCGTCGCCCGGACCGCCTGCACGCCCCAGGTGGCCGCCTCGGTGTCGGCGAAGGCCGGTGGTGGGGGCACCTCCTCGCCGCCCGCGCCGGCGAGCCGGCCGGCCAGGTCGGTGACGCCGTCGCGGTAGCCGCGCACGTACTCCTCGGCGGGCAGCACGTGGTGCACCAGCTCCGGCGACACCGACAGCACCGGCGGCCCGGCCGACCGCAGCGCGCCGACCTGGTCGGGTGGGGCGGCGACGACGGCGATGCCGAGCCGGGCGAACACCGTGGCCCCGGCCTCGCGCAACGCCTGCGCGGGCACCCGGCCGGCGGTGAAGTCGCGGGAGTCGGCGACGTCGGTGATCCCGGCCGCCGACCAGTCGACCCGCGGGTCGCCGGGATCGGCGAAGACCACGACCTGCCGGCCGGTGGTGGGCGCCCCGAGGCGCCTCGCCGGGCGCTCCGGCTGACGGTTCGGCGGACGGATGCCCGGGCGCGGTCCGATCACGGTTCCCCCTGTCGACGCGGGGCCGGCACGCCGCCGTCCCCGGTGGGCGCAGTCTGGTGGGCGGCACCGACAGCCGCCCGCCGACGACGTCCGGCGGCGCCGTCCGAAATCCGCCAGTCAGGGGCTCCCGGCGGTGCCATGCTCGACGCGTGCCCACCTCCCTCGACGCCGAGCGCTGCTACCGCGCGGTCGCCAGCCGGGACGCCCGCTTCGACGGCTGGTTCTTCACCGCCGTGCGCACCACCGGCATCTACTGCCGTCCCTCCTGCCCGGCCCGCACGCCGGCCGCGGCCAACGTCAGCTTCTTCGGCACCGCCGCGGGCGCCCAGGCCGCCGGGTTCCGCGCCTGCCGCCGCTGCCGCCCGGATGCCGTCCCCGGCTCGCCGGAGTGGGACGTGCGCGCCGACGTCGTCGCCCGCGCCATGCGCCTGATCGCCGACAGCGAAGTGGAGCGGGCCGGCGTCCCCGGGCTGGCCGCGCGGCTGGGCTACTCCGAGCGCCAGGTGCACCGGCTGCTGGTCGGCGAGCTCGGCGTCGGCCCGCTCGCCGTCGCCCGCGCCCAGCGGGCGCAGACCGCCCGGGTGCTGATCGAGACCACCGACCTGCCGATGGCCGACGTCGCGTTCGCCGCCGGGTTCGCCAGCGTGCGGCAGTTCAACGACACCGTCCGCGAGGTGTTCGCCTGCACGCCCAGCGAGCTGCGCCGCCGCCGGTCGGGCGGCGAGACCGGCGCCCCGGGCTGGCTGACGCTGCGGCTGGCCGCCCGCGCCCCGTTCGACGCCGCCGAGGTGCTGCTCTTCCTCGGCCTGCACGCCGTCCCGGGGCTCGAGGAGTGGGACGGCACGACGTTCTCCCGCGTCCTCGACCTGCCCGGCGGGCCCGGCGTCGTCCGGCTGTCCCCCGCGCCCGACGGCGGCGCCGCGGTCACCGCCCGGCTGCTGCTCACCGACCTGCGCGACCTGCGCGCCGCCGTCCCCCGCTGCCGCCGGCTGCTCGACCTCGACGCCGACCCGGCCGCCGTCGACGACGTGCTCGGCGCCGACCCCGCGCTCGCCCCGCTGGTGGCCGCCGCGCCCGGACGCCGGGTGCCCGCCTCCCCCGACGCCCCCGAGACGGCGGTCCGCGCGGTCCTCGGCCAGCAGGTCTCGGTGGCCGGCGCCCGCACGCTCACCGCGCGGGTGGTGACCCTGGCCGGGACGCCGCTGGCCGAGCCGGTCGGCACGCTCACCCACGCCTTCCCGCGGCCGGAGGCGCTGGCCGCGGCCGACCTGTCGACCGTCGGGCTGACCGGCGCGCGCAGCCGCACGCTCACCGGGCTGGCCGCCGCGCTCGCCGAGGGCCGCGTGGCCCTCGACCCCGGCTGCGACCGCGACGCCGCCGTCCGCGACCTGCTGGCGCTGCCCGGCATCGGCCCGTGGACCGCCGCGCTCGTGGCGATGCGCGGCCTCGGCGACCCCGACGTCTGGCTGCCCGGCGACCTCGCGCTGCGCCGGTCCCTGGCCGGGCTCGGCAGCTCCGACGCCGACGCCGCGCGCCGCTGGCGGCCCTGGCGCTCCTACGCCGTCCTGCACCTGTGGGCGCTCGCCGCGCCGCACCTGTTCACCCGCCACCCGGCTCCCGCCCCCGCCGATCGGAGTGCGTCATGACCCCGTCCGCCCGCTTCGCCACCGTCGCGACCCCGCCGGGGCCGTTCACCGTCGTCGTCACCCCGGGCCCCGACGGCGGCGACGTCGTCCTGGCCGCCGGGTGGACCGGCGACGTCAGCGACCTGCTGCCCGTCGTGCACCGCGCGCTGCGGCCCACCTGGGTCGAGCGGGTGGAGCACCTGCCGGTCCTCGACGTCGTGGAGGCGCACGCGGCCGGCGACGTCGGGGCCATCGACGCCGTCCCCGTGCGGCAGCGCTCCGGGCCGTTCCTGGAGGACGCGTGGGAGGTGCTGCGCACGGTGCCCGCCGGGCAGCCCGACACCTACGCCGAGTTCGCCGCCCGCTGCGGTCGGCCCGCGGCGATCCGCGCGGCGGCCAACGCCTGCGCCCGCAACGCCGCCGCGCTGTTCATCCCGTGCCACCGCGTCCTCGGCTCCGACGGCGGCCTCGGCGGGTTCCGCTGGGGCACCCCGGTCAAGCGCTGGCTGCTCGACCACGAGGCGGAGCACGCCCCCGTCCCCGCGTAAGTGGGCCTTTGTAGCGCTATTGGCCTCACCTCCCCGGGGTTGTCGGTGGCGTCCTGCACCCTGCTGGGGTGGACGCCGCCTCCCTGCTGCTCGGCCTGCTCCTCGGCGTGCTGCTCGGGGCGGCCGTCGCCCTCGGCGTGGTCGCGGTGCTGTCCCGCCGCCGGCCGGCCGACGACGCGCTGGAGCCGGTGCACGAGTCGCTCGACCACCTGCACCGCCTGCTCGCCGGCATCGAGCGCGACCGCGCCACCGCGCACGGCGAGCTGCGCGAGCAGATGGGCACCGTCGGGCAGACCAGCGCGCTGCTGCGCCAGGAGACGGCGGCGCTGGTCACGGCGCTGCGCACCCCGCACGTGCGCGGCCGCTGGGGTGAGGTGCAGCTGCGCCGGGTGGTCGAGGTGGCGGGCCTGCTCGAGCACTGCGACTTCGTCGAGCAGCCGTCCTCCACCAACGACGAGGGCGCCGGCGTCCGCCCCGACCTGGTGGTCACCCTCGCCGACGGCCGGCAGGTCGTCGTCGACGCGAAGGTGCCCTTCACCGGCTACATCGAGGCCGTGCAGGCCACCGACCAGGCCGTCCGCGACCAGCGGGTGGCCGCCCACGCCCGGCAGCTGCGCACCCACGTCGACCAGCTGGCCGCCCGCCGCTACCCCACCGCGTTCCGCCCGGCCGCGCCGTTCACCGTGCTGTTCGTCCCCTCCGACGGGTTCCTCACCACCGCGCTGGAGGCCGAGCCCGCGCTGCTCGAGCACGGCTTCGCCCGCGACGTCGTCATCGCCACCCCGAGCACGCTGCTCGCGCTGCTGCGCACCGTCGCGCACTCCTGGCGGCAGGAGCGCCTCGCCCGCGACGCCGACCAGGTCATCGAGGTCGGCCGCCGGCTGCACGCCCGGCTCACCACGCTCTCGGGCCACCTGACCCGGCTCGGCTCGGCGCTGGGCACCGCGCTCACCCGCTACAACGAGACCGTCGGCTCCTACGAGCGCTCCGTGCTCGCCGCCGCCCGCCGCTTCGACGACCTCGGCGTCGGCGAGACCGCGGTGCCGTCCCCGCCAGAGGTCGAGGCGGTGGTCCGGCAGCTGCGCCCGGCCCCGGACGACGACGTCCTGCCGGCCGACGACGAGCCGGTCGCCGACGCCGTGCCCATCGCCGACGCCGTGCCGATCACCGACGCCCTCCCCCGACCCGACGAGCTGCCGCTGCGCCGGCTGCCCGGGCTGGGCCGCCCCTCCGGCGCCGGATGACGTCCCGGGGTCGGCCGGCCCCGGCGGTCGCGCTGGACCCCTCCGTCACATCCACCCCGCCCCTCACCGAGAGTTGCCAAATCGATCCGGCGACGTGTCGCGCGTCGACGACACGATGTGCCCCGGCGGGCGGCTCCCCGTCGCTACGGTGAGCACCGACATCGGCCCGCCCCGGGCCGGTCCGGACGGGGAGGTACGCCATGGCCTCGGCGAGTGCAGCCGACACCTGGCGGGACGGCGGAGGCCGCGGCGAGCGTCCCCACGCCGGCCCGCAGGCCCCGCGCCCGGACCTGCCGCGGCTCGACGCGACGCCCGCCCGCGCGGCGCGCATGTCGCTGCCTCCGGTGCCGCCGCCCCCGCCGCGCCGCTCCGGCGCCCCGGCCCCCGACCGCCGTCCCGGCACGCCCGGTCCCGCCGCGGGCCCGGCGCCCGGCTGGGGCTCCGGCCGTCCGGTCGCCGACTCGCGCCCGCCGGCGGCCCGCCCGCAGCAGCGCACCCCCTACCCTGGCGTGCACCCGCTGGCCGACCGGGACGCCCCGGAGCCGCCGCGCCGCGGCCGCGCCGCCGAGCGCCCGCGGGAGACGCCGCGCGAGACCCCGCGGGGCTCCTCGCGGACCGCGCCGGCGCCCGCGCCCGGCCTGCGCGGCAGCCTCGCCGTCCTCGGCATCTTCGTCATCACCCTCGCCGGCGGCGCCGTCGACTCGTTCCTCGACGTCGGCCTCGGCACGCTGACGCTGGTCACGCTGGTCGCGGCCTCCGCCGTCGCCACGCTGCTGGTCCGCAAGCGCGACCTGCTCACCGTCGTCGTCGCCCCGCCGCTGGTGTTCGTCGCGGTGGCCGCGGTCAACATCGGGCTGGCGCCGTCGGCCGACTTCAGCGTGCCGACGATCGCCACCGTCCTCATCCGCGGGTTCCCCACGATGGCCGTCGCCACCGGCGTCGCGATCGTCCTCGGCATCATCCGCTGGGCCGCCCGCCGCTGACGGCCCCGGAACGCACGAAGGCCCCCCTCCCGGTCGGGAGGAGGGCCTTCGTGCGTTCAGGGGTCAGCGCGCGGGGCGGGCGGACTCCCCGCGCTCGGGCCGCAACTCGCGCGGCAGCGCGAACACCAGCCGCTCCTCGGCGGCCTTGACCGACGAGACGTCGGGGTAGCCGCGCTCGGCCAGCCAGTCGAGCACCTCGCCGACCAGCACCTCGGGCACCGACGCGCCGCTGGTCACGCCCACGGTGGAGACGCCCTCGAGCCAGGCCGGGTCGATCTCGGAGGCGTAGTCGACCAGGTGCGCCGCGCGGGCGCCGGCCTCCAGCGCCACCTCGACCAGCCGCACCGAGTTCGACGAGTTGGTGGAGCCGACGACGACCACCAGGTCGCAGTCGGGCGCCATCTGCTTGACCGCCTGCTGCCGGTTCTGCGTGGCGTAGCAGATGTCGTCGCTGGGCGGGGACTGCAGCCCGGGGAACCGGGTCTTCAGCTGGTCGACCGTGGCCAGCGTCTCATCGACCGACAGCGTCGTCTGCGACAGCCAGACCACCCGCTCGGGGTCGCGCACCTGGACGTTCGCGACGTCCTCGGGCCCGTCGACGAGCTGGATGTGCGACGGCGCCTCGCCGGAGGTGCCCTCGACCTCCTCGTGCCCGCGGTGGCCGATGAGCAGGATGTCGTAGTCGTCGCGGGCGAACCGCTTGGCCTCCTGGTGCACCTTCGTCACCAGCGGGCAGGTCGCGTCGATGGTGCGCAGCTGCCGGGCCGCCGCCTCCTCGTGCACCGCCGGCGAGACGCCGTGGGCGCTGAACACGACGACCGAGCCCTCGGGCACCTCGTCGGTCTCGTCGACGAACACCGCGCCGCGCCGCTCGAGGGTGGCCACGACGTGCTTATTGTGGACGATCTGCTTGCGGACGTAGACGGGCGCGCCGTGCATCTCCAGCGCCCGCTCGACGGCCACCACCGCCCGGTCGACGCCGGCGCAGTAGCCCCGGGGATCGGCCAGCAGGACCCGTCCGCGCTGATCAGCCATGCCCCCACTGTAGGTCGCGCGCGACCCCCGGCCGGGCTGCCGAGGGGAGTCGTGACACGACGCACGCCGCCCGACCGGGTGTCCGCGGTCCGGGCCGTGCTGCCGACGCCGACGCGCTGCGGCAGGCTGGGCGCATGTCCCGTGAGATCCCCGAGCCGGTCCGCGCCGCCGCCGGACTGGCCGCCACCGTCCTCGACGAGGCCCGCCGCCTCCCCGAGACGCTGCCCGGCCTGCCCGTGCGCCTGGTCGGCATCGCACTCCAGACCGCGATGAAGCTCCAGCAGCACTGGTCGGGGCTGGTGGCCCGCGGCGACGAGCTGCTCACCGGGCTGCGCGGCGACCGCGAGCCGGGCATGGCCACCTTCGACGACGACGACGAGGACGCGCGCTCCGGCGAGGCCCTGGTCGCCCAGCCGATCGACGTCCTGCGCACCTCCGCCTTCGACCGCGCCCCCGACGTCGACACCACGGGCATCTCCGACGCCGAGGTCGCGGGACTCCCCGAGGACCCGGCCGCCGACGCGGTCGTGGCCGCCGTCGAGGACACAGCGGCCGTGCTCGACGAGACCGAGACGCTGACCGAGGTCGACGTCATGGAGATCGACGTCGACACCGACGCCGCCGGCCTGGTCGACGACGAGGTGGCGGGCCTCCCCCAGGACCCGCCGCCGGCCGCCGTCGTCGCCGCGGTCGAGGACGTCACCGACCAGGTGCTGGGCACCGAGGAGGCCGAGGCCGCGCTCGACGACGCCGACTCCGCGCTCACCGCCGAGGACGCGCTGGAGAGCGCGCTGCTCGAGGCCGAGGGCAGCGACTCACCCGCGGTGCCGGCCGTCCCGGACGACGCGCCCGCCGCCAGCGACCCGGGCGGCTCCCCCGTCGGTGAGCTCGCCGGCGCCCCCGACGTGGGCAGCGACGACGCCGCGACCCCCGACGCCGCCGACTCCGGCACGCCCGACACCGAGATCGGCACCGCCGACGACGCGGCCGGCACGGACACCGCGGGTACGGACACCGCCGCCTCCCCCGACGCCGGCGTGCTGGGCGAGGACGCTGAGTCCGACGCGGCCGCGGCCGAGGACGCCGCCACCGAGGTCGACGTGATCACCCCCGACGGCCAGGTGACCACCGTCGAGGGCACCGTCACCGACGAGGGCGTCGTCGCCCCCGAGGACGGCGACGGGCAGCCCGCCGACGGCCAGGGCACCGCGACGGGCGAGGCGAGCGACGTCGTCACCGGTGAGCACGCCCGCGTCGACGAGGAGCTCGGCGCCGAGGCGGGCCCGGGCGAGGACTCCGGCGCGGCCACCGACACGGTCGAGCCCGAACCCCTGACCGACACGCCGGCCGACACCGCCGAGACGGCCGGCGACACGGCCACCGACGAGGGCGGCACGCCCGTGGCCGCCGCGACGGGCGTGCGCACCGACGTCGGGGACGCCGACACCGCCGAGGAGGACGCGGCGATCGCCGAGGGCGCGGTCGTGGACGCCGTCGGCGGGGAGTCCGACGCCCCCACCGACGACCCGGAGGGCGGCAGCGAGCTGTCGGGCTCGCAGGCCGCCGGGGCCGCGCCGGTCGACGGCTACGACTCCTTCACCGTCGCCCAGTTGCGCGGCCGGCTGCGCGGCTACCAGCTGGCCACGGTCGGCGACCTGCTCGCCTACGAGGAGGCCACCCGCAACCGGGCGCCGTTCGTCACCATGCTGCGCAACCGGCTGGAGAAGCTCGAGCAGCAGGCGGCCGACGCGAGCCCGCTGCAGCCCCGCGGCTAGCGAGCACCGCTTCCCCTCCCGGCGACCCGGGACCCCTCGAGGGTCCCGGGCCGCCGTGTCGGTACCGCCTGGCAGGCTCGACCCCCGTGACCGCTCCGTCGACCCCCGAGGCCCCGTGGCCCGTGCGCACGGTGGCCCGGAAGGTCGCCGAGTGGATCGGCCGGCTCGGCGAGGTGTGGGTCGAGGGGCAGGTCGCCCAGCTCTCCCGCCGCGGCGCGGCCACCGTCTTCCTCACCCTGCGCGACCCGGCGGCCGACCTCTCGGTGCCGGTCACCTGCGCCCGCGACGTCGCCGACCGGCCCGGCCTGGAGCTCACCGAGGGCGCGCGGGTGGTCGTGCGCGCGCGGCCCGACTACTACATCGCCCGCGGCTCGTTCTCGCTGCGCGCCACGGAGATCCGCGCCGTCGGCCTGGGCGAGCTGCTCGCCCGGATCGAGCGGATCCGCCGGCTGCTGGCCGCCGAGGGCCTCTTCGACGCCGCCCGCAAGCGCCCGCTGCCGTTCGCGCCGGCCGTCGTCGGCCTGGTCACCGGCAAGGACTCCGCGGCCGAGCGCGACGTGCTCGTCACCGCAAGGCGGCGCTGGCCGGCGGTGCGCTTCGCCGTCCACCACAGCCTGGTGCAGGGCGTGAACGCCGCCGGCTCGGTGATCGAGGGCCTGCAGCGGCTCGACCGCGACCCGGAGGTCGAGGTCATCGTCGTCGCCCGCGGCGGCGGCTCGGTCGAGGACCTGCTGCCCTTCTCCGACGAGGGGCTGGTGCGCGCCATCGCCGCCTGCCGCACGCCGGTGGTCACCGCCGTGGGGCACGAGACCGACACGACGCTGGTCGACCACGTCGCCGACGTCCGCGCGGCCACCCCCACCGACGCCGCGCACCGCGTGGTGCCCGAGATCGGCGAGCAGCGGCGGCTGGTCGACGGGCTGCGCGCCCGCGCCCGCCACCTGGTGTCGGTGCGCCTCGAGCAGCAGGAGCGGTGGCTGGAGAACGTCCGCAGCCGGCCGGTGCTGGCCGACCCGCAGCGGCTGCTGCACGGCCGGGCCGACGACGTCGCCGCGCTGCGCGACCGCGCCCGGCGCACGCTCACCCACCGCGTGGAGACCGCCGAGCGCGACCTCGAGCACGCCCGCGCCCGGGTCGCCGCCCTCTCGCCGCAGGCGACGCTGCAGCGCGGCTACGCCCTCGTGCAGCGCGCCGACGGGGCGCTGGTCCGCGACCCGGGTGAGGTGTCCGACGGCGAGGCGCTGTCGGTGCGGGTCGCGGGCGGCCGGCTGCCCGTGCGGGTCGACAGGGAGGATGGGCAGCCGTGAGCGCACCCGAGCAGCCGACCCAGAGCTACGAGCAGGCCCGCGAGGAGCTGGCCGACGTGGTGCGCCGGCTGGAGGCCGGCGGCCTCACGCTCGAGGAGTCCCTGGGGCTGTGGGAGCGCGGCGAGCAGCTGGCCGAGCTGTGCCGGCACTGGCTCGACCGCGCCCGCGAGCGGCTGGCCGCCGCCGCCCCGGGCGAGCAGCAGGAGAGCTGAGCGGGGCTCAGCGCACCACGACGGGGGCGACGGAGCCCGCCACCGTCTCGAGCTCGTCGTCGTCGGCCGAGCCGGTGACGACCGTGGTCACCTCGCCGTCCTCGAGGGTGAGGACCGTCTCGCCGCGCTCGCTGGTCAGCCGCGTCCAGGTGCGCCCGCCGAGGTCGACGGTGCCGTCCTCGGTGGCGTCGTCGAGGACGGCGGTGAGCTCCTCGGCGCGCGGGTCGTCGGTGGTGACGAAGCCCGCGTACTCGTCCGACGGCGTCAGGTAGCCGATCTCCAGCGTCACCGGCGCCCCCTCGGCGGCCTCGCCGGCGTCGGTGCGGGCGCTGGTGGGCCGGTAGCCGTCGGGCAGCTCCGCGGGCGCCTCGAGTTCGTAGCCCGCGCGGGACGCCGCGAACTGCACGGAGCTGCCCGGGTCGACCGTGCGCACCGGATCGGTGCCGCTCTGCCGGAGGGCGATCCAGCCGACGACCAGCAGGCAGATGAGCACCAGCGGCGCCAGCGACCGGATCATGTTGGCCGCGCTCATCCGGTTGGCCCGCTCGACCGCGGTCGGCGCGGGGGGCGGCTGCTCCTGCGCGGGCTGCTGCTCGGGGGCCTGCTGGCCCGACGGGCCGGAACTGGTCATGCCCCTAGGATCGCAGCACCGATCCAGAACCCCGCCGCCCCGCATCGGGGCGGCGCCGCGCGTCCGACCGGCAACGGTGCCGGTCGATGGAGGTCCCCGTGACACTGCCCGTACCCGACGGCCCCGTGGCCCAGGCCCCGCGCGTGAGCACCTTCCGCACCGACCGCCCCGCCCCCGACCGCAACCTGGCCCTCGAGCTGGTGCGCGTCACCGAGGCCGCCGCCATGGCCGCCGGCCGCTGGGTGGGCCGCGGCGACAAGAACGGCGGCGACGGCGCCGCGGTCGACGCCATGCGCGCGCTGATCGGCACGGTGAGCATGCGCGGCGTCGTCGTCATCGGCGAGGGCGAGAAGGACCAGGCGCCGATGCTCTACAACGGCGAGCAGGTGGGCGACGGCTACGGCCCCGAGTGCGACGTCGCCGTCGACCCGATCGACGGCACCACGCTGATGGCCAAGGGCATGCCCAACGCCATCGCCGTCATGGCGGTGGCCGACCGCGGCGCCATGTACGACCCCTCGGCCGTCTTCTACATGGAGAAGATCGCCGTCGGCCCGGCCGCCGCCGACGCCGTCGACATCACCGCCCCGGTCGCGGAGAACATCCGCCGGGTGGCGAAGGCCAAGCACAGCTCGGTCGCCGACGTCACCGTCTGCATCCTCGACCGCCCGCGGCACGACCAGCTGGTGCACGAGGTCCGCGAGGCCGGCGCCCGCATCCGGTTCATCTCCGACGGCGACGTCGCCGGCGCGATCGCCGCCGCCCGGGAGGGCACCGGCGTCGACATCCTCATGGGCATCGGCGGCACGCCGGAGGGCATCATCGCCGCCTGCGCGCTCAAGTGCATGGGCGGTGCGCTGCAGGGCCGGCTGTGGCCCAAGGACGACGAGGAGCGGCAGAAGGCGGTCGACGCCGGCCACGACCTCGACCGGGTGCTGCAGATCGACGACCTGGTGCGCGGCGACGTCTTCTTCGTGGCCACCGGCATCACCGACGGCGAGCTGCTGCGCGGCGTGCAGTACCGCGCCGGCGGCTGCACCACGCAGTCGCTGGTCATGCGCTCGCGCTCCGGCACCATCCGCTCGATCGACAGCCTGCACTCGCTGGAGAAGCTGCGCGCCTACTCGGCGGTCGCCTTCGACCCGCACCACGACTGACGCAGACCGCACACACGAGGACGGCCCCGGGGCGATCGCCCCGGGGCCGTCCTCGTGTGTGCGTGGCTCAGCCGAGCCGCTCCTCGCAGGTGCCGAGGCTCTCGTAGGCCACCCGGCCGGCGCAGGTCCCGGCGTACTGCTCGTACTCCGAGTCGACCGGGGTCGCCCCCCAGAGCTCGTCGCAGGAGGCCCAGTCGCCGGCGAAGCACGCCTCGGCCAGCGGCTGGTACCGGCCGGAGGGGTCGTCGCCGAGGTCGCTCGGCGGCACCGGGTCCGACGTCGGGCCCGCGGCGCCGCCGCTACCCGACCCGAGCCGCAGCTCGCAGGTCCCGGCCTGGTACTCGACCCGGCCGCCGCAGGTGCCGCCGTACTCCTCCCACGCCGAGTCGATCGGGGTGTCGAGCCACAGGTCGTCGCAGGCGGCCAGGTCGCCCGCGAAGCAGGCGTCGGCCTGCTGCTGGAAGTCGCCCTCGGTGTCCTCGCCGAGGCCCACCGGGGGCTGCCCCGCCGGGAGGGCCCCGCCGCCGCCCCCGCCGGGGGTGGTCGAGGAGGACGAGGACGAGGACGACGAGCTCGACGAGGAGCTGGAGCTCGACGAGGAGGACGTCGTCGTCGAGGCGGTGGTCGTGGTGGTCGGGTCGGCGACCGTGGAGCCCTCGTCGTCGCGCAGCAGGAAGAACAGCAGCACGCCGAGGCCCGCGATGAGGACGACGCCGACCACGGTGAGGATGACGGCGAGGTTCTTCTTCGGCTTCGGCGCCGGCTGGCCGTAGGCGCCCTGCTGGCCGTAGGGCTGCTGGCCGTAGGGCTGCTGCCCGTACTGGCCGTACTGGGCGTTCGGGTCGTAGCCCTGCTGCCCGTACTGCTGCCCGTACTGGGCGTTCGGGTCGTAGCCCTGCTGGCCGTACTGCTGCCCGTACTGCTGGCCGTACTGGGCGCCCGGGTCGTAGCCCTGCTGCCCGTACTGCTGCCCGTACTGGGCGTTCGGGTCCTGACCCTGCTGCCCGTACTGCTGCTGCCCGTAGGCGTTCGGGTCGGGCTGGCCGAAGGGGGCGGTCTGCTCCCGCGGGTCACCCGGCTGGCCGTACTGGCCGGCCTGGAACTGCGAGGTCGGCGGCGCCGGCTGACCGAACTGCGCGGTCGGGTCGTCGGACTGCCCCCAGCCCTGCTGCCCGGGCTGCTGGCCCGCGGGGTCGTTGCCGCCCTGCGGCGGCGTCGGCGGCTGGGACATCTGCAGACTCCTCGGTTCTGGTCGCTGGCGGGGCCAGGCTAGGTCGGGCGATCGGGACGAGCGAGCACCGCCCGGTCACGGGTGAGCGGCGGAGGACGCCACCCGCCCCACGGCTCACGTCAGCCGCGGGGCCCCCTCCGGTGACGTCCCGAACGATCCCCTGACGTGCTGGAACGGACTGGTGCGCGACTTGGGCGGGCCCCCAAGCGCGGCCCCGTCCAGGGCACCGCCGCGAGCGTGCGAGCGGTGGGGAGGACGGGCTCCTCCCTCAGTCCAGTTCGGTGCAGTACGGCACGGTCCATGCCTTGACCCGGCCGCCGCAGGTGCTGCCGTACTCCTCGTAGTCCGACAGCGGCGCCGACTCCATGTAGAGGTCGTCGCAGGACTGCAGGTCGCCGTCGAAGCACTCCTGCGCGTAGGCGTCGAGCACCGGGTCGGGGCCGAGCTCGCCGGGCGGCACGGGGTCGGTCTGCTCGACCGGCCCGAGGCCGCCGACGGCGTAGGGGTCGGCGTACCAACCGGCGTCCTCGCTGACCCCGCCGAACATCGCCTGGCCGATCGCCTCGCCGGCGGCGGTGCCGGCGTCGTCGGCCGCCCCGCGCAGCAGCAGCGCGCCGACGACGGCGGCCAGCACCATGCCGATGACCAGACCCGCGACGACGACGGCGATCCCGCCGGGGCCGAGCGGGCGCGGGGCCGGCACGGCGGGCACCGGGGGCGCGGCCGGGACGGGGCGGCCGACGGCCGGCTCCCAGGTGCCCCACGGCGTCCAGCCGCCGGTGGGGGCGGTGCCGTACGCGGGGTCGTGCGGAGGTGTCACGGGGGCTCCTCGGGCGGGGTGGTCGGGCGACGCTAGCCACCCCCGGGGCCGCCGTCCCGCATCCGGACCGGAGCCTCCCCACATGGAGCGGGACCGGGCCTCTCTAGGGTCACGCCAGCAGCAGCGAACCCACCGACACCACACGGGAGCCAGCGTGGCCACCGAGCAGGAATTCCGCGTCGAGCACGACTCCATGGGGGAGGTCCGCGTCCCCGCCTGGGCCAAGTGGCGGGCCCAGACCCAGCGCGCCGTCGAGAACTTCCCGATCTCCGGCACCCCCATCGAGCGCGAGCTCATCGCCGCGCTGGCCGCCATCAAGGGCGCCGCGGCGCGGGTGAACGCCGACCTCGGCGTCCTCGACCGCGGCGTCGCCGACGCGATCGCCGCCGCGGCCGCGGAGGTCGCCTCCGGCACGTGGGACGACCACTTCCCCATCGACGTCTTCCAGACCGGCTCGGGGACGTCGAGCAACATGAACACCAACGAGGTCCTGGCCACGCTCGCCACCGAGGCCTCGGGCACCCCGGTGCACCCGAACGACCACGTCAACGCCTCGCAGTCGTCCAACGACGTGTTCCCCTCGGCGATCCACGTGGCCGCGACCCGGGCGATCGTGCGCGACCTGGTGCCCGCGCTGCAGCACCTGGAGGCCTCGCTCTCGCGCAAGGCCGGGGAGTTCCGCGAGGTCGTCAAGAGCGGCCGCACCCACCTGATGGACGCCACCCCGGTCACCCTCGGTCAGGAGTTCGGCGGGTACGCCGCGGCGGTCCGCTACGGCGTCGAGCGGCTGCAGGCCTCGCTCCCCCGCATCGGCGAGCTGCCGCTGGGCGGCACCGCCGTCGGCACCGGCATCAACACCCCGCCCGGCTTCGCCGCAGCGATCATCGAGCGGCTCGCCGGCGAGCTGGACCTGCCCCTGACCGAGGCCCGCGACCACTTCGAGGCGCAGAGCTCGCGCGACGGGCTGGTGGAGGCCTCCGGCCAGCTGAAGACGATCGCCGTCGGCCTCGTGAAGATCGCCAACGACCTGCGGTGGATGGGCTCGGGCCCGCGCACCGGCCTCGGCGAGATCCAGCTGCCCGACCTGCAGCCGGGCAGCTCGATCATGCCGGGCAAGGTGAACCCGGTGATCCCCGAGGCGGTCATCCAGGTGGCCGCCCAGGTCATCGGCAACGACGCCGCCGTCACCTACGCCGGCACCACCGGCGTCTTCGAGCTCAACGTGACGCTGCCGCTCATGGCGCGCAACGTGCTCGAGTCGATCCGGCTGCTGGCCAACGTCAGCCGGATCCTGGCCGACCGCTGCGTCGACGGGATCGTCGCCAACGTCGAGCAGTGCCGCACCTACGCGGAGTCCTCGCCGTCGATCGTCACGCCGCTGAACAAGTACATCGGCTACGAGGAGGCCGCGAAGGTCGCCAAGCAGTCGCTGGCCGAGCAGAAGACGATCCGCCAGGTGGTGCTCGAGCGCGGCTACGTGGAGCAGGGCAAGCTCACCGAGGCCCAGCTCGACGAGGCCCTCGACGTCCTGTCCATGACCCACCCCTGACGGGTCGCCGGTCCGCTCCGGCGGGGTGGGCGGGAGCCCGCTCCACCCCGCCGGGGGACGGTCGCTGTCGTCGGAGTGGCCGGACGGCGATAGCGTCGGCCCACCATGACCGAGACAGCCAGCACCCCCGAGGTATCCCTCCGGCACCCGGGGGGTGAGCTCCCGCTGCGCACGGTCCCGGCCACGGAGGGCGCCTCCGGGCTCGACGTCTCCAAGCTGATGGCGACGACCGGACAGGTCGCGCTCGACGTCGGCTTCGTGAACACCGCCTCCTGCACGTCGGCGATCACCTACATCGACGGCGACGCGGGCGTCCTGCGCTACCGGGGCTACCCGATCGACCAGCTCGCCGGGAAGGCCAGCTTCCTCGAGGTCACCTACCTGCTGATCCACGGCGAGCTACCCACCGCCGACCAGCTGGCGGCCTTCGACGACAACCTGCGCCGGCACACCCTCCTGCACGAGGACCTCAAGCAGTTCTTCCAGGGCTTCCCGCGCGACGCGCACCCGATGCCGGTGCTGTCCTCGGCGGTCAGCGCCCTGTCGACCTTCTACCAGGACTCGCTGGACCCCTTCGACCCGCGGCACGTGGAGATCTCCACCGTCCGGCTGCTGGCGAAGCTGCCCACGATCGCCGCCTACGCGTACAAGAAGTCGGTCGGGCAGCCGTTCCTCTACCCCGACAACTCCCTCGGCCTGGTCGAGAACTTCCTGCGGATGACCTTCGGCTTCCCGGCCGAGCCCTACGAGGTCGACCCCGACCTCGCCGCCGCCCTCGACATGCTGTTCGTGCTGCACGCCGACCACGAGCAGAACTGCTCGACGTCGACCGTGCGCCTGGTCGGCTCCTCCCACGCCAACCTGTTCGCCTCGGTCTCGGCCGGCATCAACGCGCTGTTCGGCCCGCTGCACGGCGGGGCCAACCAGTCGGTGCTGGAGATGCTGGAGGCCATCCAGCGCGACGGCGGCGACATCGGCCGGTTCGTGGCGCGGGTGAAGGACAAGGAGCCCGGCGTCAAGCTCATGGGCTTCGGCCACCGGGTCTACAAGAACTACGACCCGCGCGCGGCGATCGTGAAGCAGACCGCCGACACCGTGCTGGACAAGCTGGGCGGTGACAACCAGCTGCTGGACCTCGCGCGCCAGCTCGAGGAGATCGCGCTGTCCGACGACTACTTCGTGCAGCGCAAGCTCTACCCGAACGTCGACTTCTACACCGGCCTCATCTACCGGGCGATGGGCTTCCCGACGCGGATGTTCACCGTGCTGTTCGCCCTCGGCCGGCTGCCCGGCTGGATCGCCCAGTGGCGGGAGATGATCGAGGACCCGACGACGAAGATCGGCCGGCCGCGCCAGGTGTACACCGGCGAGACCGAGCGCGCCTTCGTCCCCATCGGCGAGCGCTGACGGGCGGGCGCCATGGGCGGTGATCCGGCCGAGGACGTCCTGGTCCTGCCACCCATCCCCCTGGCCACCGGCCGGGTGCTGCGCGAGGACGACCGGACGCTGGAGGTGACCGCCGTCGAGGTGGTCGTCTCCACCGCCGACGGCACGCAGCACCGGATCGCGCTGGTCCCCCGGCACGGCGCCTGGTGGGCCCCCGACCGCTGACCTCCCCGGGCGGCCCCGCGGGGACGCACCGCGCACCTCCGCGGGACCGCCCGGCACCCCGGCCGGTCCCCCGACCGGGCGGAACCCCTCCCCCCATGGGGTGAGACCCGCTCCCCCGTCCCTCCTCCGGGTCCCCCGGACGGTCGATCTGACGGCGAGCGCTCCAGCACGGAGCGCGGCCAGCCAGCCGAGACCGCCCGGGGGACCAGACCGTGCCCGCTCCACGCACGACCGCCTCCCCGCGCACCTCCGCTCCCCGCCGCGAGCTCACCCCCCGCGAGGCCGAGGCCCTGCGCGCCCTGCTCGCCGCCCGCGCCGCCGGCACCCCCGGCACCGCGACCGCCCGGCCCGCGACCGCCCGGCCCGTGGCCAGGACGACGTCGGCGGGCAAGAAGAAGACCGCCCGGAAGAAGGCCCGGCGGGCCCCCGCCCGCCGCCCGGCGTCCGCTCCCCGCGAGCGCGGCCCCTGGCGCACCCGGCTGCTCGTCGTCGGCCTGGCCACCCTGCTCGTGCCGGCGGTGAGCGTGCTCCTCGCCCCCGCCACCTCCGCGCCCGGCTCGGCCACCATCGCTCCCGACCCCACGGGGCTGGCGCTGGCCGCCCGCAGCACCCTGCTGCAGGACGCCGACGCCTACCGCCGGCTGCAGGCCGAGATCGACGGCCGCCGCGCCGAGCTGGCCACCGCCGAGGCCGCCGAGCTGGCCGCCCGCGCCGCCGTCGCCGCCGAGCAGGTCACCGTCGGCGACGTCGCGGCCGACCTCTACCGCGCGAGCGCCACCGGCCGGATGCCGGTGCTCGGCCTCGAGGCCACCACCCCCGGCACGACCTCGGGCGTCCTGCAGCTGCAGGCGCTGGCCGACCGGGCCGCCGTCGAGCGCGAGGCCGTCGTCGTCCGGGCGCAGCGGGCCGAGGCCGCCGCGGAGGCCGCGGCCGCCCGCGTCTCCCGGGCGCAGGCCGCCGTCGACGCCGCCACCGCGCAGGCCCGCACGCTGCTGGCCGGCGTCCGGGAGACCGCCGACGACCTCGGCCTCGACGTCGCCGCGCAGCTCGCGGCGCTGGACACCGTCCCGTCGGCCGGCGCGCAGCAGCAGCGCAACGCCGCCGCGCTGCAGCGCTGGCAGGGGTACCTCGCCGAGCTGGCGTCCGCCGGGATCGAGCCGCCGTCGGCCGCCGAGCTGGCCGACCCGGCCGCGCTGCCCGCCGGTTTCTCCCCCGCCCTCGACGCGGCCGGCCAGGCCGTGCCGGGCGTGGCCTGGGCCGTGGCGGGCAACCGCCCGGTGACCGTGCTCCCCGCCGAGACCGTGGCCGCCGTGAGCAGCGCGCTGGCGCAGGCCGGGCGGCCCTACGCCGAGGGTTCCGCCGGGCCGGACGCCTACGACTGCGGCGGGCTGACCGCGGCGTCGTGGCTGCTGGCCGGGTACGACCTGCCGGCCACCGCCGCCGGGCAGTGGGCCGCGGCGACCGTGGTCCCGGCCTCGCAGATCCAGGTCGGCGACCTGGTGGTCTCCGACGGCGGCCAGGACGTCGCGCTGTACCTGGGTTCCGGCGAGGTGCTGGGCGCCTCGGCCGCCACCTACCGGGTCGGCGTCCACCCGCTGCCCGAGGACGCCCGTGCCGTGCGGGTGACCCTGCCCGCCCCGGCGCAGCCGAACGCGCCGTTGCCGGCGACGGCGTCGGGCCGCGGTGCCTGCGGCGCTCCCCCGGCGCCGGCCGGGCCGGTCAGCCCCGCCTGGGGCGGCTGGACCAACGGCCGGATCCCCGCCGAGGCGCTGTGCTCGATCGCCCGCGGTCACGCGCTGCGCTGCGACGCGGCGGCCGGGTACGCGGCCCTGGCGTCGGCCTACGAGGCGGAGTTCGGCACGCCGCTGTGCATCACCGACTCCTACCGGTCGATGGCCGCGCAGCAGGACGCCTTCCGCCGCAAGCCGGCCCTGGCCGCGGTGCCGGGCACCTCGAACCACGGCTGGGCGCTGGCGGTGGACCTGTGTGGCGGCGTGCACGTCGCGGGCACCGCGCAGTGGACCTGGATGACGCAGAACGCGGGCCGGTTCGGCTTCGTCAACCCCGACTGGGCCCGGCCCGGCGGCGAGAAGCCCGAGCCGTGGCACTGGGAGTTCGGCGACCTGCTCGACTGAGGAAGGACCAGGCAGAGGAAGCTGTCCGCACGTCCTGGCGCGCAGGACGTGGGCAGAGCTTCCCATGCCTCGTTCAGAGCCAGCGGAGGGCGGCGAGGCCCGACCAGGGCAGGCGCACGCAGGCCTCCCCGGTGAGCCCGGCGAGCCGGTCGGCCACGCCCTCGGCGGCGCAGGCCACCGGGCTCATCGGAGTCACGACCACCTGGGGCTCGCGCAGCCGCAGGCCGGCGTCGGCGATCCGCCCGAGCAGCCGCTCGGGCGCGGCGAGCGCGGCGGTGGCCAGCATCGGGGCGCCGGGGTGCGACCACAGCGCCACCGGGCCCTCCACCCGCAGCACGCCCCCGGCGTCGGCCGCGCGGGCCGTGGCGTCGGCGCGGGTGCGGGTGACGACGGCGGCGTCGGCGCGGTCCGACGGCGTCCACGCCACGGTGCGCTCACCGCGGCGGACGACGACCCGCCAGCCGACGGCCGACCGCCCGTCGTCGGTCCAGTCCAGGACGGCGACGCCGGCGCGCAGGGCGGCCCCGTCGGTCACCGGGCGGCGGGCGACCACGCGGGTCAGCGCCTCGCCGACGCCGTCGGGGGTCGGGGCGACGCCGGCGTCGGTCATGTCCTCGGCGAGGTCGCGCAGCGACAGCCGGGTGCGGCGCTCGTCCTCGGCGAGGACCAGCACCGGGCCGCGGGCCGGGTCGCTCAGCACGGCGGCGCGCAGGCCGCCGGTGGCGAGGCCGGGCAGCACCGCGGCGGCGGCGGCCCGGACGTCGTCGACGGCGACGGGGGCCGGCCGCAGCCGGGCGAGCAGCCCGGCGGAGGCGCGGGCGGGGCGCTCCGGCCTCACGCGCGGCGCCCGGCGAGCGTGGCGCGCAGCGGCGCGGACAGCGACCCGAGGGCCAGCACGCTGGCGTGCTCGGCGGCCGACAGCCGCACGGGCAGGACGTCGTCGGCCCAGCCGGTCACCCGGCGGACCCGGGCGGCGGGCGCGGGCCAGACCGCGTCGCGGGCGGCGGCCACGTGGAGCTCGGTGAGCACGTCGGCGAGGTGCACCGCGGCGACCGGGTGCAGGAGGCCGGCGGCCAGCTCGGCGCGGACGACGCCGGCGAGCTCCTCGCGGTCGTCGCCCGACAGCCAGTGCGGGAGCAGGACGACGGCCGGGTCACCCGCAGGCAGCACGCTCACCGCTTCCCCTCCCCGTCGGTGCCCACGGGTCCGCCCGGCCGGCTCGTGCGGCACGTCGGCGGGGCCCCGTGGTCTTGCGTCTCCTACATCGGCAGTCCGGCGCCGGGATGGACCCGGTGGAAGCGGACTCCTCCGTGCCGTTTACCCGCGCGTCACTCGGAGAGCTCGGTGAGCCGGTCCTTGAGGGCGCGCTCGACGCGGTCGGCGTGGACGTTCATGTTCCGGACCGAGGTGCCGAGGTCGGCCGAGACCTGGGTCTTCGTCTGCCCGCCCCAGGTCGTCAGGTACCAGGTGGCCCAGCCGAGCACGTTCGGCTGCGCGGCGCGCTGGCCGCGGGCGGCGGTGGGGTCGGGGGCGCAGGCGGCGGTCAGCGCGTGCGACAGCAGCGTCTGGTCGGCCTCGTCCATGATCTGGTCGGGCGCCTCGTCGCTGTCGGGCACGAGCACCTCGGCCGCGCCGTCGGGACCGCCGTCGAGCGACTGCAGGTTGCGCAGCCCGTTGAGGGTGGCGACGGTCTGCGAGTTGCGGCGCAGCGTGGCGACGCTCTGCCCCATGTACTCGGCGAGCTCGCGCTCGCTGGGCCGGCGCTGGTGCTCGGCCTGGAAGGCGGCCAGCGCCTTCTGCTGCCGGTTCTCGGTGTCGGCGGCGGTGCGGCCGTGGGCGCTGCGGCCCAGGTCGTGCACCCACTTGGACAGCTGGGTGGCCAGGAACGCGCCGAACGGGACGCCCTTGGTCTCGTCGTACTGGCCGACCGCCTTGAGGACCCACTCGGCGACCTGCTGGTAGAGGTCGTCGGGGTCGGGCACGTGCATGCGCAGGGTGCTGGCGTTGCGCTGCAGCCGCTTGAGGCTCAGCGGCTGGTAGTGCCGGCACAGGTCCTCGAGGAAGGCCGGCGGCAGGTCGCGGGGCGCGCGGCGGCGGACGGCCGCCTCGGCGCGCAGGCCCACGGTGCCGATGTCGCGGCCGGCGCACCAGGCGCGGATCCAGTCGGCGAGCACCTGGCCCTGCCCGCACGGGCCGTCGACCCGGTACAGGCCCTCGCCCTCGTCGTGGCTGACCGTGACGCCGTCGGGCAGGTCGGCGCGGAACTCGGCGAGCGGCAGGTCGCGGTCCACGCGGAAGTGCACGCGGTCGCGGGCGGTGATCGGGACGGCCGCGAAACCCTCGGCCTCGGGGACGCCGCCGAAGACGAGCGGCGCGCGGCCGGGGGCGTCGGCGCCGGAGTCGGCGGGCCGGTCGGCGGTGGTCGGGTCGGTCGCGAGGGTGCTCACCGGGAACTCCAAGTCGATCGCGGGGAAGGCGTCGGCCGGGGAAGGGGGGCCGCGTTACGCGGGGACGCGCTCGGCGTGCGCCGGCAGGGCCGGGGCGAGGCCGGGGTCGCCGGCGTGCAGCAGGGCCTCGGCCGCGGCGCGCTCGGCGGGAGCGGGCTCGGCGGCGTAGACCGGCATGTGGTCGTAGAGGACCGTGAAGACGTCGCTGACGAAGGCGTAGGCGGCCTGCGCCTGCGGGGAGAAGCGCGCGATCGCCTCGCGCGGGCCCAGCTCGACGCCGACGGTCACGCGGACGACGCGCTCGTCCTTGGCGAGGCCGGTGATCGCGAAGGCGACGGCCGGGTGCGCGGCGGCCAGGGCCGACAGCTCGGCCAGGCAGCGCCGGGTGGACCCGCGCCGCGGCCGCAGCTGGACGTGGACCACCACGGTCTCGTCGGCCTGCTGGGTCTCTGCCATCACGCTCTGCTGCATCTCCATCGCCCCCTGTGTCGTGCTCGGGGGCAACTCTGTCGCATGAGCGGACGGTGACGGGCACACAACTCGCCGTGTGCTGCGCAATGTGCGGGGCGACCTTCGTCAGGTCTTGCCCTCGCGGACGGGGAGGACGGTACGGCGGGTCCGCGCACCGGCGAGAGTTGCCGAGACGCGGACCCGCCGTCCGTGCGAGTCGTTCAGCGCCCGCGCGCCTCCGGCGGGGCGGGCTGCGCGACGGGCTCCGCGGCCGGGGCCTCCGGGGCGCCGGCGCCGGTCGCCGGGCCGCTCGCGGGGGCCGGCGCGAAGGCGGCGAGGGCGCCCAGCGTGTCGGCGGTGACCTGGGCGGCGAGCAGGTTGGCCTCGGCGATCTGCCGGTAGACCTCCTCGCGGTGGATGGTCACCTCGCGGGGGGCCTTGAAGCCGAGGCGGACGGTGCCGCCCCGGACCTCGACGACGTGGACCTCGATGTCGTCGCCGATGCGGATGGTCTCGCCGACGCTGCGGGTGAGAGTGAGCACGGGTACCCCTCCATGGGTGTGTGTTGGCCTCCGTGGCATACCCGCCGGGGGCGGGGATCGGAACGGCGGTGCCGCTCCCTCTTCCTATCGGCGCAGGGGACGCCGGATCGGATGACGGCTGTCGGGCAGCAGCACCTGGGCCGCCCGCCAGTTCGCCGGGTTGAGCACGACCGGTGCGCGGAGGTTCGCCGTCGCGTGCGCGACGCCCTCCGCCGGGACGGTCACCAGCGCCAGCAGCGTGGCGTCGGCGGCGTCGTCGAGGTCGAGGTCGGCCAGCACCTGCCGGGGCAGGGCGGGCGCGTAGTCCGGGAAGTACCGGGCCGGGGGGATGGCCAGGAACCGCGGACCGTCGGCGTCCATCGACTGCAGCCAGAACAGCAGGCCGTCCCCGTCGGCCGTGACGAGCACGTAGTCGCGGAAGCCGGGCAGGGGGGCCACCATGCCGAGCAGCGGCATCGTGACGACCGGGGCGAGCGTCATGCGAGGAAGTCCACGAGCGTCGGCTGGATGATCTTCGCGGTCGCCGAGAGCGCCGCCTGGTAGCTCGTCTGGACCATGTTGAGCTCCATGATCGTCTTCGGCAGGTCGATGTCCTCGACGCCGGCGAGCTGGCCCTTGAGCTGCAGCTGGCGGTCGGTGTTGACCTGCGCGGCGGTCTCGATCCGGGTGGCGCGGGCGCCGACGCCGGAGATCGCGTTGAGCAGGCGGTCCATCGCGCCGTCGAGCGAGGCGATGTGCCCCGGCAGCGCGTCGGTGTCCCCGACGACGTCGTCGGCGATCGAGGCGACCAGCGCGAACAGGTCGCCGCCGGCCGGGTCGCCGAAGGCCTCGGGCCCGGTGACGTCGACGCGCACCTCCTCGTTGGCGGAGATGCGGCGCATCTGCGGCACGACCGGGACGGTGCCCGTCCCGCCGATGCCGGCGTAGGTGCCGTCGGCGTTGTAGGCCAGCGCGCCGGTGGTGACGCCGCCGAACACCGGCTGGCCGTCGATGGTCGTGTTGGCGACCCCGATGAGGCTCTCGCGGATCGACCGCATCTCGGTGGCGATCGCGGTGCGGCTGCTCTCGCTCATCGCGCCCTCGTTGGCGGCGCGCAGGGTGAGCGTCTGCACCCGGCGGACCTGCTCGATGACGGTGCCGAGCGCGGAGTCGGTGGTCTCCAGCCGGCCCTGCGCGTCGGAGACGTTGCGCGCGTACTGGACGGTCGCGGCCTGGTCCTGCCGGATCTGCATCGCCCGGTTGACCCCGGTCGGTGAGTCCGACGGCTTGCTGACCAGCTTGCCGGAGGTGAGCTGCTGGTTGAGCCGGCCGACCTCGGCGAGGTTGCGGTTGAGGCCCTGGAGCGCCGTCTGGGCGACGGCGCGCTGCGTGATGCGCACTCAGGTCACCGCCCCACGAGGCCGGTGCGGTTGATGAGCGTGTCCAGCGCCTGGTCGATGGCGCTCACCATGCGCGCGGCGGCGCTGTAGGCGTGCTGGAACGAGAGCATGTTGGTCATCTCCTCGTCGAGGTTGACCCCGGACACCGACTCGCGGGCGGCGTCGACCTGGGCCGACACCACCTGCTGGACCTCGAGGTCGCGGGTGGCCACGGAGGACTGCACCCCGAGGGCGACCACGAGCTCGCGGTAGCCGGCGTCGAGGCCACCGGGCTGCAGGCTCAGCCGGAACATGGCGTCGGCGTTCCTCCCGTCGGCGGCGACGGCGCCGCCGACGGTGGCCGGGTCGGTGCCCGAGGCGGCGAAGCGCGCCGGGTCGGTCAGCCGCAGGGTGAGGTTCGCGGCGGTGACGGCGGTGCCGCCCGCGCCGTCGTCGAACAGCACACCGCCGGCGGCGCCGGTGCTGTCGAAGCCGGCCGCGTGGGCGGTGTTGAACGTCGTGGCCAGGGACCGGGCGAACTCGTCGAGCCGGCCCCGGTAGGCGGGGAGGGTGGAGGTCAGCGCGGTGATCTGGCCGGCCGCGGTGCCGCCGGGGCGCAGCGTCGTGCCGCCCGGGTCGGTCTCCAGCCGCGGCGCGTCGGTGCCGACGCCGTCGGGACCGGTCGACCCGGCCAGCCGGACGCGGACCGCCTCGCCGCCGGCCACCAGCGCGGTGCCGCCGACGGTCACGTCGACGACGCCGTCGGCCCGCGGCACGGCGACCGCGCCGACGGCCTCCGACAGCTTCACGACCAGGGCGTCGCGGCGGTCGGAGAGCTCGTTGGTCGGCAGCCCGGACAGGGTCGCCTGCCGGATCGCGACGTTGAGCTCGGCGATCGAGGCGGCCGAGGTGTTGACCTCGGTGACCAGCGCGGAGACGCCGTCGCGGGTCTGGTCCCACTGCTGGTCGAGCGAGGCGCGGGTGGTGCGCACGCCGTCGGCGAGCGTGTCGAGGCGCTCGAGCACCTGGCTGCGCGAGGCGAGGGTGGTCGGGCGGCCGGACAGCTCCGACAGGCTCGACCAGACGTCGGCCAGCATGCTCTGGATGCCGCTGTCGCCGGGCTCGCGGAAGGCGTCCTCGACGCCGGACAGCGCGGCGCTCTCGGCGGCCAGCTGCGCGGTCTTCGACGTCTCGAGGTGGCCGCGGGCCTCCAGCAGCGCGTCGCGGACGCGGCGCACCTGGTCGGCGTTGACGCCGCCGTCGACGGCGGTGCTCACCGAGTGCACGGCGGGGACGGCGGTGCCGCCCATCGCGACCTGGTCCACCCGCTGGCGGGAGTAGCCGGCGGTGTTGACGTTGGCGATGTTCTGACCGGTGACGTCGAGGCCGCGCTGGGCGGCCCACAGCGCCGTCGACGCGGTGTTGAGGCCAGAGAAGGTGCTCACAGTGCTCCGTCCAGGGTGACCGCGCGGGTGGCCCCGTGCTCCGAGCGCCCCGTGGCGCCGTAGGTGCCGGCGGAGGGCTGCTGGCGGACCGACAGCAGCGCGTCGCCGATCGCGGACAGGCCGCCCTCGATCAGCTCGCGGTTGGCGTCGGAGAGGCTGCGCAGGTCGGTGACGAGGACCAGCAGGGCCTCGTGGTGCTTGGCCAGCAGGTCGTTCCACGGCGCCGGGGCGGCGTCGGCGAGCTGGCGCAGCGACGGGTTGACCCCGGTGCCCAGCCGCACGGCCAGCGCCTCGGTGGCAGCGGCCCGCTCCACCTCGAGGGTGCGCAGCTGGTCGAGCACGACCTCGATCTCGTGGGCGATGCGCGCCAGCCAGCGCGTCTTGCCCGACAGGATCAGGTACTGCTTCTCCTCCGCCTTGAACAGCAGCAGGTCGAGCAGCTCCTGCTCGCGCCACAGCAGCGTCGACAGGTGCTGGAAGTCCACGTCCGCCACCGCCTTCCCTCGTGTCCCGGCGGGGGTCCCCGCCGTCCGCGCTCTCGCGGTCAGACCGTCGGCAGCGGGCGACAGCCCCTCAAGCCGAGTTCCCAGGATTGGCAGGAGTTGTGCGTCCTCCGGGGGGCGGTCCCTGCCGAGGAGGGGACCGTGCCAGCTGCCCGCTCCCCGCTGTCCCCCGCCGCCGCGCGGCCCGAGGCCGTGCGCCCCGAGATCGTGCGCCCGGAGTCCGTGCGCCCGGAGTCAGTGCGCCCGGAGTCAGAGGTCGAGGCGATCGTCACCGAGCACCTCCCGCTGTGCTCCTTCGCCGTCAACGCGGTGGCCTCGCGCATCTCCCTCCCCGGCCACGTCAGCCGCGAGGACCTCCTCTCCTGCGCCAAGGTGGCGCTGGTCGAGGTGGCCCGCCGGTTCGACCCGTCGGCCGGCGCCACCTTCGCCACCTACGCGCTGCCCCGGCTGCAGGGCGCCGTCCTCGACGAGCTGCGCTCGGGCGACTGGGCCAGCCGCTCGGTGCGCGCCGCGGCCCGCCGCAGCGACGCCGCCGCCGACGCGCTGACCATCCGCCTGGGCCGCCCGCCCACGCGCGAGGAGCTCGCCGAGAGCCTGGGCGTGCGCCGCGAGGACCTCGAGGCGCTGCAGGTCGACGTGCACCGCGCCGTCATGGTCAGCATCGACGCCGAGACCGGCACCGAGGGCGGCACCCTCGACCTGCCCGACCCCGGCGAGTCCCCCGAGCGCGCGGTGCTGCGCGGCGAGCGCGCCCGCTACCTGCAGGACGCGATCCGCGCCCTCCCCGACCGCCTCGACGAGGTCGTGGAGCGGAACTTCTTCGGCGGGGAGTCGCTCACCGACATCGCCGCCGACCTCGGCGTCACCCTGTCGCGCGTCTCGCAGATGCGCGCCCGTGCGCTGACCCTCCTGCACGCGGCGATGAGCGAGGTGTGGGAGGGCCGCGCGGTGCCCGCCGACGGCGGTGTCCGCGCCCGCAACCAGCAGCGGCTCTACGTCGACCGCGTCGCCGGCCGCCTCCCGGCCGAGCGCACCGCCCCGCCCATCCCCCGCCCCCGCACGGGCTGGCAGGCGGCGTACGGCGCGGCCCGCCCCGCCTGACGCGCACCACCACCCGAGCACCACCCGAGCACCACGACCCGAGCACCACGACCCGAGCACCACGACCCGAGCAGCAGCCCCGGCACACGCGAGAGGCCCGGTCCCCCGAGGGGGACCGGGCCTCCGTCGTGCCGGGGCCTCAGCCCGCGCGCACCGACCACACGGCCGCGGCGCGGCCGACGTGCCAGGACCGCCCCGGCGGCGCGACCGCCAGCCACGGCGCGGGCACGAGCGAGGCGGGGTCGTCCGTGGGCACCAGCTCCACGTCGACGTCGGAGCCCTCGGCCAGCGCCGCCTCGACGAGCGGCACGACGGCGGCCACGTCGGCCGGGTCGACGGCGAGCACGAGCCGCTGCGCGACGCCCGCGGCCGCGACGTCGCGCAGTGCGCCCACGGTCGCGGCCACCTCGCCGGCGTCGGGCCGCGGTGCGGCGACCGCGAACGGGTGCACGCGGGCCAGCACGTCGAGGCCCTGCGCGAGGGTCCCCAGCAGCCGGGGCCCGTGCGCGCGCTCGGCGAGCGGCCGGTCGAGGTCGCCGGCCGCCCCGGAGCGGAGCTCGGCCAGCCGGGCCGTGGCGAGGAACGCCGCCTCGAGGGCGAGCGCGCCGTCGGGGGACCCGGGCAGTGCCGCGTGCACCTGCGCGGCGGTGCGCAGCACCTCGGCGTGGGCGTTGTACTCCCTGGCCGGGTCGGCGAGGTAACCCAGGCGGCGGCCCCAGTCGATGAGCAGCGGCCAGTCCCGGGTGCCGGCGGCGACCAGTGCGGGACTGGCGGACCGCTGGCCCCCGTGCACCCGGAAGCTGCTCAGCGGCCGCTCGGTGTAGAACGCCCTGCGCCCGGCGAGGAGCCCGAGCCACAGCGCGACGTCGCCGTTGGCGGCCAGCTGCACCCCGTCGACGCGCCACAGCGCGGCGGGGTCGACGTCGGACCGGCGGAACAGGCAGGTGGTCAGCTCCCCGACCACGTTGCGGGTGTACTCCAGGACGGCGTCGCCGAGGGAGGTGCCGTCGACGAGGCCGGTGCGGGTGAGCAGCGGCGTGGCGTCGGCCGGCAGCCGGTTCCCGTCCTCGTCGATGCGGGTCCGGTGGGAGAAGGCGAGCGACACGTCCGGCGCGGCCTGCATCCCGGCCACGAGCGTCTCGACGCAGTCCGGGGCGAGGACGTCGTCGTGCAGCAGGTACTTCACGTACTCGCCGCGCGCCGCCTCGAGCAGCCGGACGGGGTTCTCGAACGCGCCGACGTTGCGCCCGTGACGGATCACGCGCACCCGCGGGTCCGCCTCGGCGACACCGGCGAGCAGCTCGGCGGTGCCGTCGGTGGACGCGTCGTCGCCGACGAGCACCTCGAGCCGCCGGTGGGTCTGCCCGAGCGCCGACGCCAGGGCCTCGGCGAGGAAGCGCTCCCCGTTGTAGGTGGGGACCAGGACGCTGACCAGCGGCTCGCTCACGGCCGGAACGCCCGGATCGCCTCGATCACGCGGTCCTGCTGGTCGTCGCGCAGGTGCGGGCCCATCGGCAGGCTGAGCACCTCGGCCGCCAGGCGGTCGGCGACCGGCAGGTGCGCGGCGGCCAGCGGCGTCCCGGCGAAGGCCGGCTGGCGGTGCGGCGGCACCGGGTAGTGCACGAGCACCTCGACTCCCGCGGCGGCCAGGTGGGCGCGCAGCGCGTCGCGGTGCGGCGTCCGCACGACGTGGAGGTGCCAGACCGGCTCGGCCCACGCGGCCACCACGGGGAGGGCCAGGCCGGTCCCGGCCAGGCCCTCGGCGTAGCGCCGGGCGACGCGCGCCCGGCGCGCGTTGTGCTCCTCGAGGTGGGCGAGCTTGACCGACAGGAACGCGGCCTGCAGCTCGTCGAGCCGGCTGTTGACGCCGATCTCGTCGTGCACGTACTTGACCGTCGAGCCGTAGTTGCGCAGCGAGCGCACCCGCGCGGCCACGCCCGGGTCGTCGGTCGTCACCGCGCCGCCGTCGCCGAGCGCCCCGAGGTTCTTGCCGGGGTAGAAGCTCCACGCCGTCGCGTGCGCCAGGCCGCCCACGGGCCGGCCGCGGTAGCGGGCGCCGTGCGCCTGGGCGGCGTCGTCGAGGACGGCGATGCCGTGCTCGGCGGCCAGCGCCAGGAGGGGGTCGAGGTCCACGGGGTGCCCGTACAGGTGCACCGGCAGCAGCGCCCGGGTCCGCGGCCCGACGGCCTCGGCGACGCGCGCGGGGTCCCAGGCACCGGTCGCCTCCTCGACGTCGACCGGCACCGGCACGGCGCCGACCTGCACCACGGCCAGCCACGTGGCGACGAAGGTGTGCGAGGGGACGACGACCTCGTCGCCGGGCCCGACGCCGAGGGCGCGCAGGCCGAGCGTGAGCGCGTCCAGCCCGCTGCCCACGCCGACCGCCTCGGCGGCCCCGGTGGCGGCCGCCCACCGCTGCTCGAAGGCGCTCAGCTCGGGGCCGAGCAGCACCCGCTCGGAGTCGAGGACCCGCAGGGCCGCCTCGGCCAGGGCGGGCCGCAGCTCGGCGTGCACGGCCGCCAGGTCGAGGAACGGGACGCGCACCAGGCTCGCGGTCACGTCAGCACCGCGGCGGCGCGCGCGGCGACGAACTCGTCGTGGTCGCGGTAGTAGTCGCCCTCGTCGTACCGCTGCGAGGCGAGCACCAGGCAGACGCTGCCGCTGGAGAAGTCCTCCAGCTCCCGCCAGACCATCCGCGGCACGTAGAGGCCGTAGTACGAGCGGTTGAGGAAGAACCGCTCGGTGGTCACTCCGTCGGAGACGACGACGTCGAAGCTCCCGGCCGCCGCGACGATCAGCTGCTCGAGCTCCCGGTGGGCGTGTCCGCCGCGGAACTCCCCGCCCGGCACGTCGTAGAGGTAGTAGACACGGGCGATGTCGAAGGGCACGTGCTCGCCGCCCTCGATGAAGGTGAGGTTGCCGCGCGCGTCGGTGACGCGGGGCAGTTCCACGATGCGGCAGCCCAGCGCGGACCCGCCGGTGGGCCACCCGTGGTCCGACGCGCGCCGTCCCCAGGGGGCGGTCCGCCGCTCGAGGGGTGCGTGGAGGCTGAGCTCGCCGATCGACATGGGACGAGGGAACCGGAAGCGCGGCCCCGGGTGGCGGGGGCACGGGGAGGCGGAGTTGACGATGCTGGACCAGCTCTTTGGTGGAGGCTTGCTGTTCGGTCACACCCGTTTCCACGACCTCAACGGCGTGCCCCAGGAGTCCCGCCGGCGCCACGAGCACCACGTCGACGGCCGGCTCGTCGGCGTGCTGGACGGCGTCGTCACCGACGGGGTGTTCCTGTCCGGGCACAGCGCGCCGTTCGGCGGGCCCGACCTCGTCCGCCCCGACCCGACGGTCGGCGAGGTGGTCGGCCTCGTGCGGTCGGCGCTGGACGCGCTGCGCGCCGACGGGGTGCACACCGCCCGCATCCGGTGCCGGCCGCCGGAGTACTCCCCCGCCGAGCCGCTGGTCGAGTACGCGCTGCTACAGGCCGGGGCCACCGTCGAGCACTGCGACCTCAACCAGTACGTGGACCTGCGGCACCTGCCGGCCGGCACCGACCCGCTCACCCTCCTCGGGAAGAAGCGGGCCCGCGACGTCCGCGCCGACCTGCGGCTGCCGTTCACGCTCGCCGAGGCCACCACCGACGACGACGTCGCGACGCTGCACGGCGTCCTCGCCGCCAACCGCGCCGCGCACGGGCGCCCCGCGGGCCTGCCCGCCGACTACCTGGCGCGCGCCCGGGAGGCCTTCCCCGACGCGGTGCGGCTGCTCCTGCTCCGGTACGAGGACCGCCCCGTCGCCGCCGCCGTCGTCTACCGCGTCCTGGCCGACGTCGACCTGCTGGTGGCCTGGGGCGACGCCCTCGACCACGGGCTGCAGCGCTCCCCCATGAACCTGCTCGCCCACTCCCTGGTGACCCGCGCGCTGCACTCGGGCGCGCGGCTGCTCGACATGGGCCCCTCGAGCGAGAAGGACGGCACCCCCAACCTCGGCCTCGCCCAGTTCAAGCGCAGCGTCGGCGCGTCACCGGGCACGCGCAAGGTCCTCGTGGTGACACTGCGCTGATGGCCCACGACTACTCGAGCCGGTACGACCCGGACACCGACTTCGACCGCCACTACACGGTGGCCACCGGGACGCGCATCCGCCGGTGGTTCCGGCCCGGCGACGCCGTCCTCGAGCTGGGCTGCGCCACGGGCCTCATGACGTCGCTGTTCGCCGAGCGCGACGTCACCGTGGACGCCGTCGAGCGGACCCCGGCCTACCACGCGGCGGCGCAGGCCCGGGGGCTGCCGCGGGTCACGGTCCACCTGACCGACATGGACGACTTCTCGAGCCCCCGCCGCTACGAGCACGTCGTCGCGGCGCACGTGGTCAACGAGCTGCCGGACCCGCTGGGCCTGCTGCGCCGGATCCGCGAGGAGTTCCTGGCGCCCGGCGGCCTGGTGCACGTCTCGCTGACCAACCCCTACTCGCTGCACCGGCTGGTCGCGATGGAGATGGGGCTGCTCGAGGCGCCCGAGGCCCTCAGCGACCGGGGGCGGGCGCTCGCGACCGTGGAGATCTTCGACGGCGACCGGCTCGAGGCGCTGGCCCGCGAGGCCGGGCTGACCTGCGTGCACCGCGAGCCGGTGCTGCTCAAGCCCCTCACCAACGCCCAGCTCGCCGAGCTGCCCGACGCGGTGATCGCCGGCCTCGACCGGGTCGCGCGGCGGTTCCCCGAGCACGGCGCGCTCAACTACGCCATCTTCGTCGCCGGTGACTGAGCCGCAGCTCGTCGTCGGCGGCACGGTCGCCGCGCTGGCCACCGCCGACGCCCTCGCCGCGGCCGGGCGGCCGGTCCGCCTGCTGCTCCCCCGCCGCGGGGTCGGCGGCGGCTTCCTCCCGCTCGAGCGCGACGGGCGCCGGCTGGAGCTCGGCATGCGCGTGCTGGAACTGCACTACGAGGGCACCGGCACCCCGCCTCCGCTCGCGGAGTACCGCGCCGACGACGAGGGCCACCGCCCCTTCGTCGCGCTCGTCGACGGCTGGGTGCGCGACCTCGTGGGCGCCGACGCCGTCGTCCCGGTCGATCCCCCCGCGTCCTGGCTGGGCGGCCGCCTCGGACCGGAGGTGCTGCTCAGCTCCGACCTCTCCCGCGCCGCCGGCCTGGTCGCCCCGGACGACGCCCGGCGGATCGCCGGGCAGGCCGCCGACGCCGCCCGGGAGCACGGGGACGCCGGCTGGCTGGCCGCCGGGGAGAGCGGGCGGCTGGCGGAGGCCGGCTTCGACGAGGCCTCGCTGCACCAGCACGGCGCCCGCTTCCACGAGCTGTTCCTCGCGCCCTTCACCGGCAAGATCCGGCCCGGCGGCGGGGCCGACGTCCTCGCCTCGCTGCGCCGGAAGCTGTGGGTCCCGCTGTTCTGGCCGCGCACGGTGGCCGAGGCCTTCTCCGGGCAGCCGGTCGGCTTCGTGCCGGAGCGACCGCTCACCGTCGTGCGGCCCGGCGGCATGGGCCCGGTGCTGCGCGCCCTGCTCGACCGGCTGCGCGCGCGGCAGGTGACCGTCGAGACGTACGACCGGCTGACCGCGGTGGCGCCCGGGGGACCGGCGGTGCGGCTCGGGTTCGCCGACGGCCGCGAGGAGACGGCGGCCCGCCCGGTGCTCGGCCTGTCCGCGGCGGAGCTGTTCGCCGCCGCCGGCGTGGAGTACGCCCCCGACCGCCTGCACTCCGTGCTGGCCTGGGTGGGCGTGCGGGAGGACGACCTGGCGGAGCTGCCCGGCTTCGTGCACGTGCTCGACCCCGGCGTTCCCGCCTACCGGGTCACCCCCGGCGAGCGCGGCGACGACGGCGTCCGCGTGGTCTGCGTCGAGCTGGCGCACGACGTGCCGCAGGAGCAGGCGGCGGCCACCGCCGTCGCGGTGCTGGAGACCACCGGCCTGCTGCGCGAGGGCGCCGGCGGCACCGACCTCGGCGTCTTCTCCGGCCCCACGTTCACCGACCCCACCGCCGCCAACGTCGCCCGGCACGCCGCGGCCCTCGCCGCCTGGCAGGACCTCGGGGTCGACGCCGCGGTGGTCGGCGGGGCGGGGTCCTTCGGCGCGGACTCCTTCAACGAGCAGGTGCTGCAGGGCCTCAGCACCGCCGAGCGGCTGGCCTGAGACGGCACCGGCCGGGATCCCCGCGGGGGTCCCGGCCGGTGGCGCCGGTCCTAGGCGCCGATGCGGTCGGCGCGCGAGCGGTTGTCCCGCGCCCGGCGCCACGCCGCCGCCCAGAGCTCGGCGGTGTGCTCGGTCAGGTGGCCGGCGAGCACGCGCTCGCGGTTGGCCGCGGCCATCTCGCGGCGGTGGTCGGCGTCCTCGAGGGCGCGACCGACCATCTGCGCCCAGTCACGCGGCCGCTTGGCGCGCATGCCGATCCCGAGCCGCTCGTACTCCGCGCTCGGCGAGCGGACGGCGAAGACGCCGCGCGCCGAGTACTCGAGCACCTTGAGCCAGCTCTTGCTGGTGTTGAAGCGGTCGATCCGCAGCGGGGCCACCCCGACGTCGAACCGCTCGCCCAGCGCGGCGAGGTAGCCGTCGACGTCCTGGATGAAGGGCATCTCCACGGGCGCCTCGGTCAGCCGCAGCCACTCCTGGGCCTGGTCGGCCTGGCCGAAGATGGCGAAGCGGCTGCGCCCGCGGGTGCGCTCGAGCGCCTGCTCGAGGCCGGACTCCATCACCTGCAGGTCGTACGGGTGGGTCACCGCCGAGCCGGTCCAGCCGACGGTCAGGACCTCGGGGTCGCGCTCGTAGGCCGGCGGGAGCTCGACGATCCGCCGCGGGAGCGCGTTGGGCACGACCGCCGCGCGGCCGTGCCGGCCGTACTCCTCGAGCAGCGCCGGGGTCGACACGGTGACGAAGTCGGCCTCCCGGGCGCACTGCCGGGCGATGTCGGCGGCGCCGCTGCGCACGAGCGCGGCGTGCCCGCGGTGGCCGAAGGGCACAGCCGACAGCAGGTCGTCCATCTCGACGACGACGGCGACGCCCTGCGCCTGCAGCAGCCGGAGGCACTGGAGCATCGCCTCGGTCTTGGGCAGCTGCATGACGACGACGTCGGCGCCCTGGGCGTCGACGTCGACGACCGTCTGCACCTCGTCCCCGGGCAGCCGCGTCATCCGGGTGGTGAGGCCGCGGTTCACCTCGATCGTCAGGTCGCGGTCGGCCTCGCCCGCCGCGCGCGCCGGCTCGGTGATCCGGTGGTACTCGGATCCGCGGAACAGGGTGTGGCTCAGCAGCACCTTCATCGGGGGGCGTCCTCACTGCGCTCGGGAGACCCGGGCCCGCGCCGTCACGGCCGGCGGCCGGAGGGCGCGCGGGGGCACCGGGGAGGGACCGGGGGCGCACCGGCAGCCCCGGGCTCCCCCTCCTGTGCCCGACACGATGCAGGGCCGCGCCGGACGGCCGGCCGGGGACACGCCGCGGCGGGCACCGGCCGGCGGGCGCCCGGTCCCGGGCGTCACGCCGGTCGCAGCAGCCTCAGCGGGCCGGCCGACCCGGCCGGGTGGGATCCGTCCGGATTTTCGTCCGGTTCGGGTCAAGGACGGGCCCGGACCGGCCGATCCCCCATGTGCACCACCCGCCAGCACGGATGCCAGCGGGACCAGCCGGACCCCGTCCAAGGAGGATCACCATGGGTCTCAGCGTCAACAACAACATCGCTGCCTTCAACGCGTACCGGAACCTCTCGGTCACCGACACGCAGATGGGCAAGTCCCTCGAGAAGCTCTCCTCGGGCTACCGGATCAACCGCGCCGCCGACGACGCGGCCGGCCTGGCCATCTCCGAGGGCCTGCGCTCGCAGATCGGTGGCCTCAAGGTCGCCGTCCGCAACGCGCAGGACGGCATCTCGGTCGTGCAGACGGCGGAAGGCGCCCTCACCGAGGTCACCTCGATGCTGCAGCGGATGAACGACCTGTCCGTGCAGTACGCCAACGGCACGCAGAACGACGACTCGAAGGCCGCGATCTCCCAGGAGTTCGAGGCCCTCAAGACCGAGATCGGCCGCATCCAGGACAACAGCAAGTTCAACGGGGTCGCCCTCTTCAACGGCGCCTCGGGGACCTCGTTCCAGGTCGGCTACGCCAGCACCGACACCATCTCGGTCGACCTCAGCTCGAGCACCGACGTCAGCGGCCTGTCCGCCAGCGGCGGCAGCGACGCCGTGCAGGCCAAGATCACCGAGGTCTCCACCGACCGCGCGAACCTGGGTGCCCTGCAGAACCGCTTCGAGCACACCATCAACAACCTGAACGTCACCGTCGAGAACCTGACCGCCGCTGAGTCGCGGATCCGCGACACGGACATGGCCCAGGAGATGACCAACTTCTCCCGGACCCAGATCCTCAGCCAGGCCGGGACCGCGATGCTGGCCCAGGCGAACCAGGCGTCGCAGAACATCCTGCAGCTGCTGCGCTGATCCACCAGCACCACCAGCTCCACCCGGTGAGGGGGGTGGCCTCGGGCCACCCCCCTCACCGGCACATCCAGCCCTGATCCCACCCGTCCCGGAGGCACCGTCGTGGTCAGCCTGAACACCGGTCTCGTCTCGGGACTCGACGTCGGTGGGCTCGTCGACTCGCTCATCGCGGTCGAGGCCAACACCCAGACGCTGCTCAAGCGGAAGCTCACCGCGACCCAGGACGACGCCAAGGCCTACCGCGCCGTCAACACCAAGTTCGACGCGCTGCGCACCGCCGCCGAGGCGCTCGGCAAGGCCGCCACCTTCAGCGCGGCCACCGCGACCAGCAGCTCGACCTCCGTCGTCGCCACCGCCTCCGCCGGCGCGACGGCCGGCAGCACCACCTTCACCGTCGACCGGCTCGCCGCCCGCCACACCGTGGCCACCACCGGCGCCTGGAACCCGACGACCGACGTGACGCTCACCGTCGAGGACGCCGACCAGGACACCGCCGCCGTCTCGGTGACCATCCCGGCCGGCACCACGCTCGCCGACGCGGTGAAGAAGATCAACGCCACCGCGGGCACCGGCGTGACCGCGAGCATCGTCAACAGCGAGGCCGGCCAGCGCCTGCAGCTCACCTCCACCGCCTCCGGCCAGGACGGCCGGTTCACCGTCTCGGGCCTGTCCACCGGCGTGGTCAACGAGGGCGCCGACGCGAAGGTGACCATCGGCGGCACCGGCAGCCTCGACTTCTCGGCCACGTCGGCCACCAACACCTTCGCCGACCTGGTGCCGGGCGTGACGCTCACCGTCAGCAAGGTGTCCACGGAGGCCGTCACGGTCGACGTCGCCAGCGACCCGAAGGCCGTGACGGCCGCGGTGCAGAAGCTGGTCACCGCCGCCAACGACGTGCTGAGCAGCATCAAGACCCACACCAGCACGGCCACCGGCAGCACCGCCGCCCTCAAGGGCGACAGCACGCTGCGCGGCCTGGCCACCAAGGTCCTCGAGTCCGTCGGCCGGGCCATCGGCGCCGGCACCTCGGCATCCGAGGTCGGCATCGAGCTCGACCGCTACGGCGCCCTGACCTTCGACGCCGTGGCCTTCGAGAAGTCCCTCGCCGCCGACCCGGCCCGCACGCAGGCGATCGTCCACGGCACCGGGACCGGCGCGACCGCCGTCCCGGGCGTCGCCCAGCGGCTGCTCGCCGTCGTCAAGGAGGCCGGCGACAGCGTCACCGGCTCCCTGGTCGTCAAGGCCAAGAGCAGCGACGAGGCGGCCGCCCAGCTGCAGGACCGCATCGACGACTGGGACCTGCGCCTCGAGCTGCGCCGGACCACGCTGCAGAAGCAGTTCACCGCCATGGAGACGGCGCTGAGCTCGCTGCAGAACCAGGCGGGCTGGCTGTCCTCGCAGCTCAAGAGCCTGTCCGGCTCGTCCTCCTGACTCCTCCCCCGCATCCCCGCCCCGACTCCCGCATCCCAGGAGACGCCATGAGTGCCGCCGCCCTGCGCGCCCGATACGTGGGCGACTCGGTCGCCACCGCCTCCCCGCAGCAGCTGCTCGTCATGCTCTACGACCGGCTCGCGCTGGACCTGGAGCGGGCCTCCCAGGCCCTCGCCGCCGGCAACCGCCACGCCGCCGGCGAGCAGCTCCGGCACGCCCAGGACATCGTCTTCGAGCTGCGCAGCAGCCTGAAGGTCGAGGCCTGGGAGGGCGGCCCGCGCCTGGCGTCGCTGTACGCCTGGCTGCTCACCGAGCTGACGACGGCCAACGTCAAGGGCGACCGCAACCGCGTCGAGTCCTGCCTGAAGGTCGTCGAGCCGCTGCGCGACGCCTGGCGCCAGGCGGCCGCGAGCCTGGCGGGCACCGCATGACCGCCGCGCACTCCTCGGACGAGGCCCGGCGCGCCGAGTGGGCCGAGGTCCTCGAGGAGATGGAGGGCGAGGTCCTCGACGCCGAGCGCTCCATCCGCGGCAACCGCGCCGAGGAGATCGCCGCCTGGGGCCGGCGCATGGAGGACTGGACGCCGCCCACCATGCTCGGGCCGCTGCCCCTGGACCTGCGCGAGCGCGCGGCCCGGCTGCTGCAGCACCAGCTCGCCGTCGCCGAGGAGCTCGTCGAGCGGATCACCCAGTCCCAGCGCCAGCGCGACGTCGCCGCGCGGATGGCCTACCGGCCCCGCCCGGTAGCCGCCTTCGTGGACCGCGCCCTGTAGCGACACCCTCCAGCACACGACCCGGCCGGGTCCGCCTCACGGCGGGCCCGGCCGTCGTCGTCCCGGGGGCAGGAGTGCCTCCCGCGGGCGGGAGGCGACCCCGGAGGCGACACGGGGCCCGTCCGGCCCGTCCGCTCCCCGCGTCACACCCGTCACCCGCGCCACGGACGGTGGTCAAGGTGCACGGGTCCGCTGCCGATGTCGCCCCTGCACGGACAGCACTGCTCTCGCCACGGATCGGCGGCCCCGCCCTCGCGCTCGCGCGCGCGGGCTCCCCCGACGTACCCGGAGGCACCTCGTGTCCTGCCGCCCTGCCCGCCGGCGGTCCGCCCGATGATCAGCGACGTCACCATGACCACGCTGCACTCGGCGCTGACCGGCCTGGCGCAGCGCCAGCGCGTGACCGCGGACAACATCGCGAACGTGCAGACCCCCGGCTTCCTCGCCGGCCGCACGGACTTCGAGTCCTCGCTGCGCAACGAGCTGCGCCAGGGCCGGACGCCGACCGTCTCCGGCGGCTCCATCGCCCGCTCGCTCGAGCCCACCCGCGAGGACGGCAACAACGTGAACCTCGACAGCGAGACCGTCATCGCCACCGAGACCGGCCTGCGCTACCAGTTCGCGCTGACCGCCCTCGAGGGCAAGTACAACGGCCTGCGCACGGCCCTCCGGACGGCCTGACGTGTTCGACGGCCTCGACATCTCCGGGTCCGGCCTGTCGGTCCACCGCCGCTGGCTGGACGCCGTCTCGGACAACATCGCGAACATCAACACGGTCAGCTCGACCGACGGCGAGGCCTTCCGCGAGCGCATGGTCGTCGCCCAGGCCGTCGACTACGGCTCCGGCGAGGGCGGCGTGCGCGTCGCGCGCGCCGAGTTCGGCAGCGCCGAGGGCCGGCTCGTGTACGAGCCCGACCACCCGCTGGCCGACGACGAGGGCTACGTCCGCTACCCGGACATCGACCTCGGCGAGCAGATGACCCAGATGATCATGGCCCAGCGCGGCTACCAGGCGAACATCGCGGCCCTCGAGCGGGCGACGAACGCCTACCAGGCCGCGCTCCAGCTCGGGAAGGGCTGACCAGCATGACCTCCCCCGTCGGCGGCGTCTCGCTGCCCACGTTCCCCGCGTTCGGCGCGCTCGGCGGCATCGACGCCGCGCAGGCCACCCAGGCGGCGCAGGCCCCGCAGGCCGCGACCCAGGCCTCGGCCGACGGTTTCGCCGCCGCCCTCACCGGCGCGCTCGACGAGCTCGGCAGCCTGCAGTCCAGCAAGGACGCCCTCGCCGTCCAGGCGGCCACCGGCGACCTGCGTGACGTGCACGACTACATGATCGCCGCCCAGGAGTCCTCGGTGGCCACCGAGATGGTCGTGACGATCAAGAACAAGGCCGTCGAGGCCTTCACCGAGATCATGAGGATGCCGGTCTGATGCCCGCCGCACTGGCTGGGCCGCTGGCGAAGGTGCGCAGCACCCTCGCCACGATCAGCCTGGGCCAGAAGGTCGTCATCGGCCTGCTGGTGGCCGGGCTGGCGCTCGGCGGCTTCTTCTTCTACCGCTGGATCACGACGCCGACCATGGCGCCGCTGTTCTCCAACCTGGCCTCGACCGACGCCTCGGCGATCGTCGACGAGCTCAACGCCTCCGGTGTCGCCTACGAGCTCGCCGACGGCGGCGGGACGATCATGGTCGCCAACGACGCGGTCTACGACCTGCGCCTGCAGATGAGCGGCCAGGGCCTGCCCGCCGGCTCCGACACCGGGTACGCGCTGCTCGACGAGCAGGGCATCACCACCAGCGAGTTCCAGCAGCAGGTGCAGTACCAGCGCGCCATCGAGGGCGAGCTCGCGAACACCCTCGAGGCGCTCGACGGCGTCTCGCAGGCGGTCGTGCACGTCGCGCTGCCCGAGGACGAGGTCTTCGCCTCCGACGAGGGCGAGCCCACCGCCTCGGTGCTCCTGGACCTGACGCCGGGCACCGAGCTCTCCGGCGAGCAGATCCAGTCGATCACCAACCTGGTCTCCTCGAGCATCGAGGGGATGGAGCCCGAGCAGGTCACCGTCAGCGACTCGACCGGCCAGCTCCTGTCGGCCGCCGGCCAGACCGCCTCGGCGGCCTCGGGCGACGCCCGCTCGCAGATGGAGACCGACTACGAGACCCGGCTGGCCGCCAACGCCCAGTCGATCCTCGACACCGTCCTCGGCCCCGGCAACGCGCGCGTCTCCGTGCGCGCCGACCTGGACATGTCGCAGCGCGACAGCACCGCGACCAGCTACCAGTACACCGAGGGCACCCCGCCGATCAGCGAGCAGACCTCCACCGAGCAGTACACCGGCGACGGTTCCGCGGTCGGGGGCGTCCTGGGCCCGGAGAACACCGCCGACGCCGCGAACGGCACCGGCGGCGGCAACTCCACCTACTCGACCGAGAGCACGACGGCGAACAACGCCGTCGGCCAGACCGTCGAGAACACCGTGACCGCGCCCGGCGAGGTCAACCGGCTCACCGTCGCGGTCGTCATGAACGACACCGTGGCCGGCGGCCTCAACACCGCGCAGGTGCAGAACCTCGTCAGCAACGCCGTCGGCCTCGACCAGGCCCGCGGGGACGCGATCAGCGTCGCCTCGCTGCAGTTCGACACCAGCGCCGCCGACGCCGCGGCCGCGGAGATGACGGCGGCCCGCGAGGCCGAGCAGCAGGCGCAGATGTGGTCGCTCATCAAGACCGGCGGCATCGCGCTCGGCATCGCCCTGCTGGTGCTCGTCGTCTGGCTGCGGTCCCGCCGCGGCCGCGACGACGAGGAGGACGAGGACGACGAGCCGCTCGACCTCGACGACGGCCTGCTGGCCGAGCTGGAGCGGCTGCGCGTGGCCAGCTCCCGCGACGACACCGCCGTCCTGGACAACCGGGCCCTGGAGCTGGAGGCCGCCGAGCGCCAGCGCGTGCGAGGGGAGATCTCGACCATGGTCAGCGAACGACCCGACGAGGTGGCGCAGATGCTGCGCGGTTGGCTCAGTGATGTGAAGTGACCGAGCTCGCGAGGTCACTCATGGGTACCGCGACCTGCGGAGCAGGTCCGACGAGCGCCAGCGAGGAGGGGCTGTGACGCTCGCCAGTGTCGAGCCGCTGGTGGGCGCGGGCGGGACCAACCTGCCCGCCCTGCCGGCCAGGCCCCCGCGCCCGGAGCTGCCGGGCCTGCGCAAGGCCGCCGTCTTCCTCGCCCAGATGAGCAAGGAGGAGGCCGGGCTGCTGCTGTCGAAGCTGCGCCCGCGCGAGGTCGAGGCGCTCACCCGCGAGATCATGAAGCTCGGCTCGGTGGAGCCCGAGGACGTCGACGGCGTCCTCGGCGAGTTCCACCAGCTGATGAACGCCCAGCGCTTCGTCGGCCGCGGCGGCGTCGACTTCGCCCGCGAGATCCTCGCGGCGGGCCTCGGCGAGGACAAGGCCGAGGGCATCCTCGCCCGCCTCAACGTCGTCTACACCGAGGTCCCGTTCGCCTCGCTGCGCAACGCCGACGTCCGCCAGCTGGTCACCTTCCTCAAGGACGAGCACCCGCAGGTCATCGCGCTGGTGCTCGCCCACCTCTCGGCCGCGCAGTCGGCCGAGGTGCTCTCGGGCTTCTCGCCCGAGCAGCAGGCCGAGGTGGCCCACCGCATCGCCACGATGGACCGCACCTCCCCGGAGATGGTGCGCCTGGTCGAGGAGGAGCTGGGCCGGCGCATGGGCTCGCTGCTCGCCCACCAGGACATGTCCACCGTCGGCGGCGTGGAGACCCTCGTCGAGATCATCAACCGCTCGCCGCGGCCCACCGAGCGCTCGATCCTCGAGTGGCTCGACAGCTCCGACCCGGAGCTGGCCGAGCAGGTGCGCGCGCAGATGTTCGTCTTCGAGGACATCACCACCATCGACGACCGCTCGATGCAGCTGGTGCTGCGCGAGGTCGAGGCCAACGACCTGGCCACCGCGCTCAAGGGCGTGCGCCCCGACGTGCGGGACAAGGTCGTGCGGAACCTCTCCGAGCGCGCCGCGGAGAACCTCGCCGAGGAGATCGAGCTGCTCGGCCCGGTCCGTGCCCGCACGGTCGAGGAGTCGCAGGGCAAGATCGTCGCGGTCATCCGCACGCTCGAGGAGCAGGGCGTCCTGACCATCTCGCGCGGTGGGGACGATGAGTTCGTCGCCTGACGGCCGCCGGGAGTCGGTGCTGCTGCGCGGGGCCTCGGCCAGCGCGGCGGCCCCCTACCGGTCGGTCGCGGGGACGACGGTCCCCCCGCGTCCCCGCCCCGCGCCCCCGCAGCCGGCCGGCCCCTCCCCCGTCGTCGCCACGGCCCCCGAGGTCGTGGTCGAGCGGCGGCAGGCGCCGCGCCGCGCCGCCGACGTCCCGGTGCCCAACGGCCGCGGCGTGCTGCGGCTCGGCGACGTCTACGCCGAGGAGCTCGCCCGGCTGCGCGCCTTCGCGCACGACGAGGGCTACAGCGCCGGGCACGCCGCCGGCGTCGCCGCGGCCGCCGACGTGATCGCGCAGGCCGAGGCCGAGGCCGCCGCGCGGCTGGCCGACGTCCAGGCCCGCTGGGAGCGCCGGATGGCCTCGGCGACGGCGGCGCTCGGTGCCGCCGTCGCCGCCCTCGACGCCGCGGCGGTGCCCACCGCCGACGACGTCCGCGACACGGTCGTCGACGGCGTGCTGACCCTCGTCGAGGAGCTGCTCGGCCGCGAGCTCTCGGCGACCACCACCGCCGGCGTCGACGCCCTGCGCCGCGCCCTCACCCTCGTGCCCGCCGACGCCCCCGCGGTGGTCCGGCTGCACCCCGACGACCTCGCCGACGTCCCGCCGCACGCGCTGGCCGCCCTGCCGCCGTCGGTCACCGTCCTCGGCGACGACGCCGTCGAGCGCGCCGGCGCGGTCGCCGAGTGCGGGCCGCGCCGGGTCGACGCCCAGCTGTCCACGGCGCTGGCCCGGGTGCGGGCGGTCCTCGCCGGCGGCGGTCCCGCGTGAGCGCCGCCGCCCTCTTCGAGCGGGCCCGCCTGGCCGCCCGCCCCCAGCTGACCGGCTCCGTCGTCGGCGCCATGGGGCTCACGCTCACCGTCGAGGGCGTCGTCGGGGCCGTCGGAGACCTGGTAGAGGTCGGCTCCGGCCTGCTCGCCGAGGTCGTCGCCGTCTCCCGCGACCGGCTGACCTGCATGCCGCTCGGCGAGATCTCCGGCGTGCACGCCGGCGCCCCGGTGCGCAACACCGGCCGGCCGTTGCAGGTGCCCGTCGGCCAGGCCCTGCTCGGCCGGGTGCTCGACGGCCTCGGCCGCCCGGTCGACGGGCACGGCCCGCTCGGCGCCGGCAGCGGCGGGGGCATCGACTGGGTCGACCTCGCCAGCGAGACGCCGCACGCGCTGTCGCGCCGGCGGGTCGAGGAGCCGCTGCCGGTCGGCGTCCGCGCGCTGGACACCCTCGTGCCGGTCGGCAAGGGCCAGCGCCTGGGCATCTTCGCCGGCTCCGGCGTCGGGAAGTCCACGCTGCTCGCGCAGATCACCCGCGGCACCGAGGCCGACGTCCGGGTCATCGGGCTGATCGGCGAGCGCGGCCGCGAGGTGAAGGAGTTCCTCGAGGAGAACCTCGGCGAGGAGGGCATGGCGCGCACCGTCGTCGTCGTGGCCACCTCCGACGAGCCGCCGCTGGTGCGCCTCAAGGCCGCCTTCGTGGCCACCCGCATCGCCGAGGGCTTCCGCGACCAGGGCCGCGACGTCCTGCTGCTCATGGACTCGATCACCCGCACCGCCATGGCCCAGCGCGAGGTCGGCCTGTCGGCGGGCGAGCCCCCGGCCACCCGCGGCTACCCGCCGAGCGTGTTCGCGATGATGCCGCGGCTGCTGGAGAAGGCCGGCCCCGGCGCGACCGGGTCGATCACCGGCCTCTACACCGTGCTCGTCGAGGGCGACGACCACAACGAGCCCATCGCCGACACCGCCCGCTCGATCCTCGACGGGCACGTCGTGCTCACCCGCAGGCTCGCCACCGCCGGCCACTTCCCCGCCGTCGACGTGCTCGAGTCGATCTCCCGCGTCGCCGGGGCGGTCACCGCACCGGCGCGGATGGCCGACGCCCGCGAGATGCGCCGCCTCATGGGCGCGCTGCGCGACGTCAAGGAGCTCGTGGAGATCGGCGCCTACCAGGCCGGCAGCGACCCGCTGGTCGACCGCGCCCGGCTGCTCTCCCCCGCCATCGACGCCTTCCTGCGCCAGGCGCTGGAGGACAGCACCTCCCCCGACGACGCCTGGGCGATGCTGCACCGGCTCGTGACCGCGGCCTGACGTGGGCAAGCGCGCGACCTTCCGCCTCGAGCCGGTCCTGCGGGTGCGCGCCGCCGCCGAGGAGGCGGCCTCCCGCGCGGCCGCCGAGGCCGGCGCCGCGGCCCGCGAGGCCGCCCGACGCGCCGAGGAGCAGGCGGCCGCGCTCGCCGGCCGGGTGCCGCCCGCCTCGGCGCCCGCCCAGGTCTTCCTCGCCGCGATGGTCGCATCGGCCGCCGCGGCTGCCGATGTAGCAGCTGCACGGTCGACGGCGCAGGCCTCGGCCGAGCAGGCGGAGCTGCTGCGGCAGCGCTGGACCGCCGCCGCCCAGGAGACCCGGGCGCTGGAGAAGCTGCGTGAGCGGCACCTCCTGGCGCTGCGGGCCGCCGAGGCCGCCGCCGAGGAGCGCGCGGTCGACGACCTGGTGACGCGCCGCCACTCGGTGCGCGCCACCGACGACGGGGAGGAGGAGCCGTGGAGGGCCTGACCGCGGTGCACAGCCGCATCGCCGAGATCCAGAACCGGATCCTCACCCTGGCCTCGGCGTCCTCGACGTCGACGTCGGCCGCCCTGTCCTCGCAGTGGGCCTCGGCCGCGTCGGCCGCCGGGCTCACCGGCACCTCCGCCGCCGCGGCGACCGGGACGACGGCGGCCGCCGGCAGCGGCCTGGAGTCGCAGGCCGTCGCCGCCGCGCAGCGCTACCTCGGCGTCCCCTACGCGTGGGGCGGCACCGACCCGTCGGTGGGCCTGGACTGCTCGGGCCTCGTGCAGCGGGTCTACGCCGACCTCGGCATCGACCTGCCGCGCACCAGCTCCCAGCAGGCGACCGCGGGCACCGCGGTCGCGAGTCTCGCCGAGGCACGGCCCGGCGACCTCGTCTTCTTCGACAACTCCTCGTCGCGGCCGGGCATCGACCACGTCGGCATCTACGTCGGCAACGGGAAGATGATCGCCGCGCCGCAGGCCGGCCAGGTCGTGCAGGTGCAGGACGTCGGCTCGCCGTCGGTCATCCGCCGGGTGCTGCCCGCGTCCGCCGCCGCCCCCGCCGCCCCCTCCTCGGGGGCCGGCCTCGGTGGCGTCCCGTACGCCGACCTGTTCACCGCCGCCGGCGCCCGCCACGGCGTCGACCCGGCGCTGCTGGCCGGGGTGGCGAAGGTGGAGTCCGGCTTCGACTCCTCCGCCGTCTCCCCCGCCGGCGCGACCGGCCTCATGCAGTTCATGCCGGCCACCGCCGCGGGCCTCGGCGTCACCGCGACGGACCCGGCGTCCTCGATCGACGGCGCGGCCCGCTACCTGCGCCAGCTCACCGACCGCTTCGGCTCCACCGACCTCGCGCTGGCCGCCTACAACGCCGGCCCCGGGACGGTGAGCCGGTACGGCGGCATCCCGCCCTACGCGGAGACCCAGTCCTACGTCCGCAAGGTCACCAGCGCCGCGGAGGCCTACTCATGACCGCTCCCGCCCTGAGCGCCGCCCTGCCCGCGGCGGCGCCCTCGCCCTCCGTCCCCTCCGCCGACCCGTCGTCGGGCGCGGACTTCGCCTCCGCGCTCGACAGCGCGGTCGGCGGCCGCGGCCCGGTGGCCCGCGGGCCGGTCGACCGGGGTGAGGACCGCGGCCCGGTGCGCCGCGGGCCCGTCGACCGGAACCGGCCCGACCGCGAGCCCGCCGACGGCACGCCCGCGGAGGAGGCTCCGGGCGACGCCGCCGACGCGGCCCCCACCGGCGACCCGGCGACGCCCGCCCCGGTGGCGGGCCTGCCCGCCGGCTGGGCGCTGGCGCTCGCGCTGGGCACCCCGGTGCCGGCGACCGCCCCCGGCGCGACCCCCGCCGGCACCCCGGCCGCCGCGCTGCCCGGCGCCGTCCCCGGTGCCGCCGTCCCCGGTGCCGCGCACGCCGGCGCCGGCCTGCCCGGTGCCGCGCACGCCGGCGCCGTCCCGGCCGAGGTCCCCGCCGGCGCGGTCCCGGACCTGCCGCCCGCTCCGGCGCCCGCCGCTGCCGCCGTCCCGGCCGCCGCGGCGCCCGCCCCGGTCGCCGCCCCCCTGCCGGCCGCCCTCGCCGCCGCGCTGCCCGCCGGCCTCGTCGTCGTCGCGGCCGACGCCGCCCCCGCCGACGCCGCGGCGCCGTCCACCCCGCTGTCCCCGGCTCCCGGCGCGACGGCCCTCCCGGTCGCGCCGGCCGGCCAGGACGCCGGCACCGGACCGGGTGCCGGCGACCCGCAGGCCCGCCCGGGCGAGACGGCCCCCGCCGCGCTGGCCACCGCCCCGGCGGCCGCACCCGCGCCGGCGCTGGCCGTCGTCGCCCCGGTCGCGGTCGCCCGCGCCGAGGCGCCCGCCCCGCCGGTCGCCGCCCAGCTCGCCCCGACCGTCGCCACGCTGGCCGCCCGGCCCGACGGCGCGCACACGATGACGCTGGTGCTCACCCCCGAGACGCTCGGGCCGGTCGAGGTCCGGGTGACCGTGCACAACGGCACGGTCGACCTCAGCCTGCGCGGGGCCTCCGACGCCGGCCGCGCCGCGCTGCTCGACGCCCTGCCCGACCTGCGCCGCGACCTCGAGGCCTCCGGGCTCACCTGCTCGAAGGTGCAGGTCGACCGCGAGCAGGCGGGCTCGGGCCAGTCGCAGGCCCAGGCCGGCTGGCAGCAGGCCCAGCAGCAGGCGCAGGAGCGCGGGGCCCGGCAGGGCCGCGAGGCCGGCGAGGACACCGGCCGCCCCTGGCTGCGCACCGACCCCGACGGGAGCCGACCGGCTGCCGCCACCGACTCCCCCACGTCGAGCTCCCTCGACGTCCGGGCCTGAGAGGAGCCGACGATGACCGATCCCGTGGGCGGCGTGGGCTCGACCCCCGCCACGTTCACCGCGGCGACGTCCGTGGACCGCAAGGACCAGATGGGCAAGGACACGTTCCTCCAGCTGCTGGTCGCGCAGATGCGCTACCAGGACCCGAGCAACCCGACGAGCACGACCGAGTTCATGTCGCAGACGGCGACGTTCACCCAGGTCGAGAAGCTCTCGGAGATCGCGAGCCAGAACGCCTCGCTGCTGTCGCTGCAGCGTTCGCTGTCGGCCGGCGCGCTGGTCGGCCACGCGGTCAGCTGGACCGCCGAGGACGGCACCACGCAGACCGGGACGGTCTCCTCGGTCCGCTTCGGCGGCGACGAGCCCACCGCCGTCGTCGGGGACCAGGAGGTCCCCTTCGGCCGCCTCACCGAGATCTCCGTGCCGGCCTGACCGGCCCCCACCCCGCTCTCCCCCCTCCCGAGAGGACCTCCCCGTGCTGCGCTCGATGTTCTCGGCCATCTCCGGCCTCCGCGCCCACCAGACCAAGCTCGACGTGACCGGCAACAACATCGCCAACGTCAACACGGTCGGCTTCAAGAGCTCCCAGACCGTCTTCGAGGACACCCTGTCCCAGGTCATCCGCAACGGCTCGGCCCCGACCGGCCAGACCGGCGGCACGAACCCGGCGCAGGTGGGCCTCGGCGTCAAGGTCGCCGGCATCACCACCAACTTCGGCCAGGGCTCGACCCAGAACACCGGCCGCTCGACCGACTTCATGATCAGCGGCGACGGCTTCTTCGTCACCCAGGCCGGCAACGAGACGCTGTTCACCCGCGCCGGGTCCTTCGACTACGACGGCGCCGGCAACCTCGTCACCCCCGACGGCGCGCTGCTGCAGGGCTGGATGGCGCAGAACGGCGCGGTCAACGCCAACGGCGCGATCGGCCCGCTGACCATCCCGTTCGGCCAGGTCATGAACCCCGAGCCGACCACCACCGGCAAGATCGGCGGCAACCTGTCCACGGCGTCGGTGGCCTACTCGGCCGGCCCGCCCGTCGTCGAGGCGACGCAGGTGCAGAGCCAGATCACCGCCTACGACTCGCTGGGCACCGCCCACCCGATCGCGCTGGTGTTCACCAAGCTCAACGCCACCGACTGGTCGGTCCAGGCCAGCGAGAACGGCACGAACATCGGCGCCGCCCAGACCCTGTCCTTCAGCCCGGCCACCGGCCTGCCCACCAGCGGCACGACGCTGCAGCTCACCTTCCCGGCCACCGACCTGAACTGGCCCGCGGCCGGCATCAGCATGGACCTCGGCGGGATGACCCAGTTCGGCGGCAAGACGGCGCTGACCCCCAGCGGCGTCGACGGCAACGCCATGGGCACGCTGCAGTCGATCTCGCTCAGCGGCGACGGCACGATCATGGGCGTCTACTCCAACAGCCTGCGCGAGCCGATCGGCAAGATCGCCATGGCCACCTTCGCCAACCCCAGCGGCCTGTCGAAGGCCGGCAACACCAGCTACCGGGTGGGCGACAACTCCGGCCAGGCCGTCATCGGCGAGGCCGGCACCGGCGGCCGCGGCTCGCTGACCGCCGGCGCGCTGGAGATGAGCAACGTGGACCTCGCCGAGGAGTTCACCGGCCTGATCGTCGCCCAGCGCGGCTTCCAGGCGAACAGCCGCGTCATCACCAGCTCCGACGAGATCCTCCAGGACCTGGTCAACCTCAAGCGCTGATGAAGGACCTCCCCGCCCCCCACGCCTCGGAACCTCGGCGCGGGGCCCTGCGGAGAGGCCGTTCCAGCACGTCACGGCGGCCCGGCACCCGTTCCCCGGGGTGCCGGGCCGCTCCCGTCCTGACCCGCCTCGCCGCCCGCGCGCGGACGGCGGTCCCGAGGGCCTTTGTCGCGCTGTTGGCCCCTCCCGGCGCCGGACGGCGGCGGGACGCCTGTGACGTGCGGGGACGCGGTGCCGGGTCACCCTCCGGGGTGATGCGGCAGGCCGGGTTCGGCTCAAGCAGTCCCCGCGCGGGACCGATGGTCCCTGCAGCCGGCAGTCCGCACCGCCGCGGCTGCTCTCCCCTCCCCCGAACGAGCAGAAGGACCGACCCGTGATCCGTGTGACGCGCCTGAACGGGGAGCACTTCGCGCTCAACCCCGACCTCATCGAGCGGGTCGAGGGGCACCCCGACACCGTCGTGTTCCTCGTGGACGGCACCAAGTACATCGTCCGCGAGGGCGTGGACGAGGTGCTCGACGAGATCCGCGAGTACCGGGCCAGCATCCTCGCCACCGCCTACGCGATGGACCGCGGCACCTACCGCACGACCTCCGGGCCCTCCCCGGTCTCCCCCGCGCACCCGGCCGACGACGCCCCGCGTGCCTCCGTCGTCCCCTTCCCGGCCCGCGAGGAGCGCTGACCCATGGACCCGTCCACCCTGATCGGCTTCGTCATCTCGATGGTCGCGCTGCTGGTCTTCATGGTCATGGAGGGCGCCGACCCGACCTCCCTGATCTTCCTCCCGGCGATCATCCTGGTCATCGTCGCGACCTTCGGCGCGGCCATGTCCGGCCAGACCATGTCCGACCTCGGGAAGATGGGCGGCTGGTTCAAGCTCGCCCTCATGCCGGCCAAGGTCCCGGCGGCCGCCGAGCAGATCCAGACCCTGGTCAGCCTCGCCGAGAAGGCCCGCAAGGAGGGCCTGCTCGCGCTGGAGGCCCAGGTCAAGGCCATCGAGGACCCGTTCCTCAAGCGCGGCCTGCAGATGGGCATCGACGGCACCGACCCCGAGGAGCTGCGCGCCGTCCTGGAGAGCGAGATCGCCGCCAAGAAGGCGGAGGACAAGGTCGCCGCCAAGTTCATGACCACCATGGGCGGCTACGCCCCGACCATCGGCATCGTCGGCTGCATCGTCGGCCTGATGAACGTCATGGGGAGCCTGAGCGACCCCGAGGCCCTCGGCCCGATGATCGCCGCCGCGTTCGTCGCGACCCTGTGGGGCGTCATGGCCGCCAACTTCTGGTTCCTGCCGATGGGCGCGAAGATCCTGCGCGTCAGCGAGCTGCAGGCCGCCCAGATGGAGCTGCTCGTCGAGGGCATCGCCGAGATCCAGGCCGGCACCAGCCCGCGCGCCGTCCGGCTCAAGCTCAGCGCCCTGATCCCGCCGAGCGAGGCCGCCAAGGAGGCGGCGTGACCTCCGGCGGGGCGGACTCGTGAGCGCCGGCGGCCACGGCCACGGCGGCAAGCGCCGCAAGAAGCACCCCGAGCACGAGGAGCACGAGAACCACGAGCGGTGGCTCGTGTCCTACGCGGACATGATGACCCTGCTCCTGGTGCTCTTCGTCGTCCTCTTCGCGATGAGCCAGGTGGACAAGGACAAGTTCGCCGCGCTGGCCAGCGGCCTGTCCGAGGCGTTCGGCGCCCCGGTCAGCGCGCTCAGCAGCGCCGGCACCAACTCCGACGCGCAGGTCCTCGACGCCCTCGACGCCGCCGTCGACGTGCAGATCCCGCCGGCCCCGGCCGCGGAGTCCGACGTCGACACGGCCGCCGCGGAGGCCGCCGCGCAGGAGGCCGCCCGCGTCGCCGCGGAGGCCCGGGCCGAGTACGACGAGCTCGCCGCGGCCCGCGACGCCATCGACGCGGCGCTGGCCGCCGCCGGGCGGGCCGGCACCGCGCAGTACGAGATCGACGAGCGCGGGCTGGTCGTGCACATCGTCTCCGACCCGGTGCTGTTCGGCCCCGAGGAGGCGACGCTGCAGCCCGCCGGTCGCGAGATCCTCGACGCGATCGCCCCGACCCTGGCGGCACTGCCCAACTCCCTCGCCGTCGAGGGCCACGCCAACTCGCTCCCGGTGACCCCGGGCGGGCCGTGGCCGTCGAACTGGGAGCTGTCGGCCTACCGCGCCACGACCGTCGTCCGGTACCTGGCCGCCGAGGGCGTGCCGCAGGGCCGGCTGTCGGGCACCGGCTACTCCGACACCCGGCCGATGGTCCCGGCGTCGGACGCGAACGCCCTGTCCCTGAACCGCCGCGTCGACATCGTCGTGCTGTCCGACGCCTCCGCCGAGGCCGCCGAGCTCCTCCCCGGCCTCGACGACGCCCCGGCACCGACCGCCCCCGCACCGATCGCCCCCGCACCGATCGCCCCGGCCGCCCCGGCCGCTCCGGCCGCACAGGAAGGCACGCACGAGTGAGCACCAAGACCAAGGACAAGGCCGCCAAGGACAAGGCCCCCGAGGACGGCGAGGAGGCGAAGGGCGGCGGCAAGAAGAAGCTGCTCGTCATCGTCGCGGTCCTGCTGGTCGGCCTCGGCGCCGCCGCCTACTTCTTCCTCTTCGCCGGCAGCGGCGAGGCCGAGGCGGCGGAGCCCGTGCACGGCGGCTACACCGCCCTGGAGCCCATCGCGGTCAACCTGGCCGGCGGCGGCTACCTCAAGATCGGCATCACGCTGGAGTACACCGCGGACGCGGCCGCCGGCGGGCACGGCGGCGGCGGCGTCGACGGGTCCAAGGCCCTCGACCTCATCATCTCCACCTACTCGCAGGCCCAGCCGGCCGACGTCGTGGGCGCCCGCGAGGCGCTCAAGGAGTCGCTGGAGCACCAGATCATCGAGGCCTACACCGAGGAGGGCGTCCCGATGGTCATGCACGTCTACCTGACCGAGTACGTCACCCAGTGACGCGCTGACCCCACCCGTCCCGTCCCAGCAACACCCCGGCGCACCACGCGCCACACCCTCCCCGGCTGACCGGCGGCGCCCCGCGCCGCCGGTCAGTTCGCGTTCCGGGCCCGCCGATGAGGGGACCGTGACCCGCCCCGAGAACGCGACCGTGCCCGCCGGGCACGGGCCGCAGTCGCCGGCCGTGGGCGGCCGCAGCCGGCGCGGTGCACCCCGCACCTACGACTTCCGCCGCCCGACCAAGCTCTCCCGCGAGCACGTGCGCGTGCTGCAGATCGCGCAGGAGGCGTTCGCCCGCCAGGCGACGACGGTGCTCACGACCATGCTCCGCACCGGTGCGCGCATGGAGCTCGTGGGCATCGAGCAGCACTCCTACGACGACTACGTCGCCACGCTGCCCGACCCGTCGTTCCTGACGACGTTCACCATCGAGCCGCTCGCCGGCAAGGGCCTGCTGGCCTACCCGCTCGACATCGCGATGGCCACCGTCGACCACATGCTCGGCGGGTCGGGCGCGGCGCACCAGCCCGAGCGGCCGATGACGGCGATGGAGACGACGATCATCCACTCGCTGCTCAGCCGGCTGCTGCAGGAGTTCGCGGGGTCCTTCACCCACGTCAGCGAGCTGCAGCCGGTCATCGACGGCATCGAGTACAACCCGGCCCTGGCCCAGGCCGCCGCCGGCTCCGACACCGTGATGGTGGCCCGCTACACCCTGTCGATCGGCGCCCGCGACGGCGCGGCCTCGCTGGTGCTGCCGTTCAGCTCCTTCCAGCAGGTCCTCGACGACGCGGCCTCGCCGCAGCTGTCGGAGTCCGCGCAGCGCACCCGCCAGCGCGCCGCCGAGCTGCTCTCCGCCCGCATCGAGCTCGTGCCGGTCGACGTCAGCGTCCGGTTCTCCCCGCTCGAGGTGTCCTCGGAGGACCTGCTCTCCCTCGCCGTCGGCGACGTCCTGCTGCTGCGCCACCCGCGCGACGCGCCGCTGGAGGTCACCACCAACGACGCCGTCTTCGCCCACGCCATCGCCAGCAACCACCGCCGCCGGCTGGCCGCCGCCATCGTGCCCGCCCCGGCCGGAGGGAAGGACCCCGCATGACCGCCACGCTCGACTCCCAGGCCCAGCAGGCGTCGGAGACCATCACCGCCGTCGTCGTGGCGGCCGCCACCGCCGCGGCCGCCCTCGTCCCGGCCGGCACCGAGCTGGTGCCCGCCCCGGCGGTCACCGACCCCGACGCCGTCCCGGTGCCCCCGGCCGCCACTGCGGCCGTCAGCGCCCGGCTCTCCGGCGAGATCACCGGCGACGTCGTCCTGGTGCTGTCGGCCGAGGTGGTCGAGGCGCTGGACAACTCCCCCGTCGGCCCGATGGACGTCGCCACCGCGCTGCGCCCGGCGCTCGAGGCGGCCGCGGCCACCCTCGGCCGGGTGCGCGTGGACTCCGAGCGCACCGAGGACCCGGTCACCGCCCTGGACGGCCTGCGCGACAAGGGCATGTTCGTGGCGGTCCCGCTGGTCGCCGGCACCGAGCACGTCGCGACGCTGGCCCTGCAGGTCACGCTCCCGACCGCGCCCCGCCCGCGCCGCGGCAGCCTCGACCTGCTGCGCCACGTGGCCATGGAGGTCACGGTGGAGATCGGCCGCACCCGCATGACCGTCGGGGAGCTGCTCTCGCTGCACCCCGGCGAGGTGATCGAGCTCGACCGCGCGGCCAGCGCCCCGGCCGACCTGCTGGTCAACGGCACGCTGATCGCCCGGGGCGAGGTCGTCGTCGTCGACGAGGACTTCGGCCTGCGGATCAGCGAGATCGTCACCGACGCCGCCGCGGAGCTCGGGCAGGCCCACCCGTGACGTGGATGGTCATCCGGCTGGTGCTGTCGCTGGCGTTCGTCGGCGGCGTGCTCTGGTTCGCCGCGCGCCTGGCCAAGAAGCGCGGACTGGGCTCCTCCGGCGGCCTGGTCGAGGTCGTCGCCCACCAGCGGATGGGCCGGGCCAGCACGGTGAACGTGCTGCGCATCGGCGACCGCGTGCTGGTGGTCGGCGCGACCGAGCAGCAGGTGACGCTGCTGGCCGAGCTCGACGGCGAGGCCGTCGAGGCGACGCTGGCCGAGCGGGCCGCCGCGGCGCCCGCCGAGGGCCGGCCGGCGGTCGCGCTGCCGGCCGCCGGCGGGGCGCTGTCGGGCTCGGTGCTCGACCGCGGCGCCTGGTCGGGCCTGGTCTCGCAGCTCCGCGAGCGGACGGTCCGCCGCTGATGGACCGCACCGCACCCGCGCGGGGCCCGGCACGCCGGGTCGCCGTCGTGCTGGCCGCCCTGCTCGGCTGCGCCGTCGCCGGCGTGCTGCTGGCCGGTCCCGCCGCCGCGGCGCCGACCGCGCCCACGGCTCCCACCGCCCCCGTCGTCCCCGCCGTCGACGGCGGCGTGGACATCTCCGTCGGCAACGGCAGCCCCAGCACCTCGATCACGCTGATCCTGGCGATCACCGTGCTGTCGGTGGCGCCGTCGGTTCTGCTGCTGTGCACCTCGTTCACCAAGATCGTGATCGTCCTGTCGCTGACCCGCAACGCGCTGGGCCTGCAGCAGTCGCCGCCGAACTCGGTGCTCACCGGCATCGCCCTGTTCCTCACGCTGTTCGTGATGGGCCCGGTGTTCTCCGACGTCAACGAGGTCGCGATCCAGCCCTACATGGACGGGGCGATGACCGTCTCCCAGGCCTACGACGCCGGCGTCGTGCCGCTGCGGGAGTTCCTGCTCGCCAACACCCGCGACGACGAGCTCGAGCTCATGGTCGGCCTGTCCGGCGAGGAGCAGCCCGAGGACGCCGCGTCGGTCAGCATGACCACGCTCGTGCCGGCGTTCGTCCTCTCCGAGCTCAAGAGCGCCTTCATCATCGGGATCGTCGTGTTCATCCCGTTCCTGGTGCTCGACATGCTGGTCAGCGCCTCGCTGATGGCGATGGGCATGATGATGGTGCCGCCGTCGATCGTGTCGCTGCCGTTCAAGCTGCTGCTGTTCGTCGTCGTCGACGGGTGGGCGCTGATCACCACGGCGCTGGTCGGGAGCTATTCATGACCGACGCGGACGTCACCGAGATCGCGGTGCAGACGATGACCGTGGGCGCCAAGGTCGCCGCGCCGGTCCTGCTCACCGCACTGCTGGTCGGGTTCCTCATCTCGCTGTTCCAGGCCGCGACCCAGATCCAGGAACCGACCCTGTCGTTCGTGCCGAAGATGATCGCGGTCTCCATCGCGCTGCTGGTCACCGGCAACTGGGTGCTCGCCGAGATGGTCAGCTTCACCGAGCACCTCTTCGACTCGCTGCCCCACCTCCTCGGCAGGACCTGAGCGCCATGGACCTCGAGGTCCCGGCGGTCACCCTCGCGGCCCTGCTGCTGGCCACCGCCCGGGCGGCCGGCTTCGTCCTGGTGGCCCCACCGTTCAACACCCGCGCCGTCCCGGGCCCCGTGAAGGGCGCCCTGGCCCTCGCGCTGTCGGTCGCGCTGATCGACCGCGTGGCCCCCGGGCTGCCCGAGCCGACCACCGGGTTCCTCGTCGTCACCGCCGTCAGCGAGGTCGCCATCGGCGCGGCCCTCGGCTTCGTCGTCCAGCTGTTCTTCACCGCGGTCCAGTTCGCCGGCGAGCTGCTCGACGTCACCGGCGGCTTCTCGCTGCAGCCGGCCTACGACCCGCTGGCGATGACGATGAACTCCACCATCGGCCGGCTGCACTACCTGCTCGCGACGACGCTGCTGTTCACCAGCGGCGGCCACCTCATGCTGGTGCGCGGCTTCGCCACCTCCTACGAGGGCCTGCCGGTGAGCGGCGGCTTCCCGTCGGACTCCATCGGCGAGGTCGTGCTGACGGCGTTCTCCGCGATGTTCCTGGCCGCGCTGCAGATCGCCGGGCCGATGGTCGCGGTGCTGCTGCTGGCCGACGTCGCGCTGGCCCTGCTGTCGCGGGCGGCGCCGGCGCTCAACATCTTCGCCTTCGGCTTCCCGGTGAAGATCCTGCTGACCCTGTCGCTGCTGGGTCTCACCTTCCCGCTGCTCCCGACGGCGCTCGACGCGCTCATCGAGCAGGCCACCCGGGCCATCGTCGGTCTGCGGAGCGGCTGATGGCCAAGGACGGCCCGGGAGGTGAGAAGACAGAGAAGCCGACTCCCAAGAAGCTCAAGGAAGCCCGCAAGGAAGGGCAGATCCCCCGCACCCAGGAACTGGGCACCTGGGCGGGGGTGGCGGTCGCCAGCGCGCTGCTGCCGATGCTCGTGGGCGACGCGTTCGACGCCGTCGGCCGGCTGTTCGTGCAGGTCGGCGTCGTCGTCGACGACCCCGAGGCCGCGAAGGTGTCCCCCCTGCTCGGCCAGGCGCTGTCGGCCTTCCTGACGACGGTGCTGCCGGTCGCGATCGCGCTGATGCTGGTCGGCGTGCTGTCGTCGGCCGCGCAGGGCGGGGTGACGGTGTCGGCCAAGGGCATGAAGCCGACGCTGAAGAAGCTCAACCCCTTCCCCGGCATCAAGCGGATGTTCGGCACGCAGGGCCTGTGGGAGGCGGCCAAGGCCGTCATCAAGACCGTCGCGCTGGCCACCGTCGTGGTGGTCACCAGCGACCGGGCACAGGCACTGGTGTCGGCGTCGGGGGCGCTGCCGCTGTCGGCGGTGGCCGCCACCGTGGCCGACTGCGCGGTGCTGATGTTCCGCGTCGTCGCCGTCACCGGGTTCGTCATCGCCGTCGCCGACTACGTCGTCGTCCGGGTGAAGACCATGAACAAGCTCAAGATGAGCAAGTACGAGATCCAGCAGGAGCACAAGAACTCCGAGGGCGACCCGCACGTCAAGGCGCAGCGGAAGTCGGTGGCGCTGGCCATGTCGCGCAACCGGATGATGGCCGAGGTCGCCGAGGCCGACGTCCTGCTGGTCAACCCCACCCACGTGGCCGTGGCGCTGAAGTACGACCCGGAGAAGGGCGCCCCGCGGGTCGTGGCCAAGGGCGCCGACGAGATCGCCGCGACGCTGCGCGAGCGGGCCGCCGAGGCGCGGGTGCCGATGGTGCAGGACATCCCGCTGGCCCGGGCGCTGCACGCCTCCTGCGACCTCGGCCAGGAGGTGCCGCCGCAGCTGTTCACCGCGGTCGCGCGGGTGCTGGCCTTCGTCATGCAGCTGGGCTCGCGCGGCGTGCGCGGCGGGTTCCACCGGCCGGGCTTCGAGGCGCCCGACGTCGAGGGACTCCCGAAGGCCGGCCGCCGGAGGGCACCGATCGCGAGCTGACCCCCGCCTCCCCCCAGGCACCGGATCCGTTCCCCGCGTCCCGCGACCCCGGACGTGCGGGAGGGATCCGGTGCCTCGGCGTGCCCGCGGGTGGGACGGCTGTGACTGGTGCGCCGTCCGCGGTCGGCCGCGCTCCCCCGGCTGCCGATGGGGAGTCCGTGCGAGGGATGACCAAGGCCGCGGTGCCGATCGGCGTCGTGGCGATCGTCCTCATGCTGGTCGTGCCGCTGCCCGCGGCGGTGCTCGACCTGCTGCTGGGCTTCAACATCACCGCGGCGCTGCTGATCCTGCTCGTCTCGATGCAGATCAAGCGCCCGCTCGACTTCGCCGTCTTCCCGTCGCTGATCCTCATCGCGACGCTGTTCCGCCTGGCGCTCAACGTCTCCTCGACGCGGCTGGTGCTCAGCGACGGCTACGCCGGCAAGGTCATCGAGGCCTTCGGGCACTTCGTGATCGGCGGCTCGCTCGTCGTCGGCCTGGTGATCTTCGTGATCCTCACGATCATCCAGTTCGTCGTCATCACCAACGGTGCCGGCCGCGTCGCCGAGGTCGGCGCGCGGTTCACCCTCGACGCGATGCCCGGCAAGCAGATGGCCATCGACGCCGACCTCAACGCCGGGCTCATCAACGAGGCGCAGGCCCGCAAGCGGCGCACCGAGGTGACCAGCGAGGCCGACTTCTACGGCTCGATGGACGGTGCCTCGAAGTTCGTCAAGGGCGACGCGATCGCGGCCATCATCATCACGCTGATCAACCTGATCGGCGGCTTCGCGATCGGGATCATGCAGAACGGCATGCCCGTGGGCGAGGCCGTCTCCACCTACTCGCTGCTGACCGTCGGCGACGGCCTGGTCTCCCAGATCCCCGCCCTGCTGCTGTCCACCGCGACCGGCATCATCGTCACCCGCTCGGCCTCCGACGGGGACATGGGCAGCGACCTGCTCGGCCAGCTCGGCCGGTTCAAGCAGCCGGTGCGCATCGCCGGCGGCGCGGCACTGGCCCTGTGCCTCATCCCGGGCCTGCCCAAGCTCCCGTTCCTGCTCATCGGCGGCCTGTTCCTCCTCATGGCCGCCCGCATGCAGGAGGCCCCGGTCGAGGACGAGCTCGCCACGGTCACCCCGGCCGACGACGAGCCGAAGCCCGACTCCCCCGAGGCGATCGCGGAGCGCATGCGGGTCGACCCGCTCGAGCTCGAGGTGGCCTTCGACCTCGTCGACCTGGTCGACACCGCCCGCGGCGGCGACCTGCTCGACCGCGTCAAGGCGCTGCGCCGGAAGGTCGCGATGGAGACCGGCCTGGTCATCCCGCTCGTGCGCACCCGCGACAACCTCGACCTGCCGGCCTCGCAGTACGTCATCTGGCTCAACGGCGTCCCCGCGGCCAAGGGCACCTCGCCCGCCGGCACCGTGCTGGCGATCGGCGACGCGCTCGACGGCCTGCCCGGCCGCCCCACCCGCGAGCCGGTGTTCGGCCTGCCCGCCAAGTGGGTGCCCGCCGAGCTGCAGCGGCAGGCGGAGATGGCCGGCGCCACCGTCGTCGACCGCTCCTCGGTCATCACCACCCACCTGGCCGAGGTCGTGCGCCAGCACTCCGCCGATCTCCTCGGCCGCGAGGACGTCCGGGTGCTCGTGGAGATGGTCCGCCGCACCCACCCCGTCGTCGTCGAGGAGCTCACCCCGGCGCTGCTCACCCTCGGCGAGGTGCAGCGGGTGCTGCACGCGCTGCTCACCGAGAACGTCTCCATCCGCGACCTGGTGCGCATCTTCGAGGCGCTGTCGCTGCGGGCGAAGACGTCGACCGACCTCGACGGCCTCGTCGAGGCCGTGCGCTCCGCGCTCGGCCCGGCGATCAGCCACCCCTACGTCACCCCCGACGAGCGGCTGCACGTGCTCACCCTCGAGCCCGCGTTCGAGCAGCGGCTGCTCGAGGCGGTCCGGCACAGCGACGGCGGCCAGGTGCTGGCCCTCGACGCCGGCTCCGTCGACGCGCTGGTCACCGGGTGCACCGGGCTCCTGGAGCAGGCCGAGAGCCTCGGCCTCGCGCCGGTCCTCGTGTGCTCGCCCCAGGTCCGCGCCGCCCTGTCCCGCCTGGTCCGCCAGGTCCTGCCCCGGCTGCCGGTGATCTCCTACACGGAGGTCTCCCGGACGGCCCAGATCGAGTCCCTGGGAGTGGTGAGCGGTGCCGTTGCCATCCGTTGAGGCGGCGACCCCCGAGGCCGCGGTCGCCGCGGCGCGCGAGCGCTACGGCAACGCCGTCCGGATCGTCGGCGTCCGCCGCATCCGGTCGGGCGGGGTCCTGGGCTTCTTCGCCACCGAGCGCTTCGTCGCCGAGGTGGAGGACGTCGAGCCGCCGCGCCGCACCCCCGCGTCGCGGTCGGAGTCGGCCCGCCGGATCGAGGCCGCGCTGAGCCGCGACCCCGGCCCGCTCGCCGACACCGGCGCCTTCCTGCGCGCCACCGAGATGCACCGGTCCCGCCCCGCGGCGGCCCGGCCCGCGGCGGTCCGGCCCACCGCGCGCCCGGCCACGCTGCCCGACCCGGTCGACGAGGTCGCCGGCCTGCTCGGCGCGGCGACCGGCGGTCCCGACGTCGACCTGTACTCCCGGTCCTCGGTCGGCGCCGCCCGGCGTCCCGCGGCCCGGCCGGCTGCCCGACCCGCTCCCCGCACCGCCGCCGCTCCTGCCGCTGCGCGCCCCTCCTCGGGCACCGCCGCGTTCCAGGCGGCACCCGCCGCCGCCCCGGCCGCCGCCCGGCGCCCGGCCCGCACCGCGGTGCGCCCGCCGGCGACGCCGGCCGAGCCCGCGGGCCCGTCGCTGTTCACCGCCGCGCTCGCCCAGGTGGTCGCCGGCGACCGCGAGGTGCGGGAGGCCGTCGACGACGCCGTGGCCGCCACCGCCGCCGCGTCCGCCGCCGAGGCGCTGCGCGCGCTGCACGCCACCGCTGCCGCGCTCGCCGCCGAGCCCGACCCGGTGGTCGAGCCGGAGCCGGCCCCCGCCCCGGCCTCGGTGCTGCGCACGCCGGCGTCCGCCCCCGCCCCGGCGCCGGCGATGCCGCTGGCCGCCGCCCTCGCCGCCGCGATGGCCGCCCCGCGTGCCGCCGCCCCCGCACCTGCCGCTGCTCCCGCGCCGGTCGCTGCTCCCGCTCGGGCTGTCGCGCCGGTCGCCCCGGTGGACGCTCCCGCGCCGGCGCCGGTCGTCGAGGAGCCGGTCGCGGTCGCCTTCGAGGAGCCCGTGGCCGAGGCGCCCGCCCCGGTCGTCGAGGAGCCCGCGGTCCCGGCCGTCGAGGTCGTCGCCGAGGTCGAGGTCGTCGCCGAGGTCGTGGCCGACCCGGCCGCCGAGGACGTCGCGGTCGAGGACGTCGCCGTCGAGCGGTCCGTCGCCGACCTGGACATGTGGGCCGACCCCGCGCCCGCCCTAACCGCCGTCGCGACCCCGGTCGTCCCGGTCGCCGCCGCCCCGGTCGCGGAGCCCGCCGTCGCGGAGGTCGCCGTCGCGGAGGTCGAGGAGCCGACCGTCGCGGACGCGTCCGACGAGTCGCTCGTCGCCGAGCTGCTCGGTGACCGCCCGGCCGACGAGCTCCCGGTCGCGGAGGTCCCGCTCGAGGAGCCCGCCGTCGAGCATGCCGCCGTCGAGGAGCTCCCCGTCGAGCAGCCCGTGGCCGAGGTGGCCGCCCTCGAGGTCGCCCCGGCCGACGACTACGCCACCGACGTCCTCCCCGCCGTCGTCGCCCTGCCCATCGAGGTCCCGGCGCCGCAGCCCGTGGCGACCTGGTCCGACGCGGACCTCACCGGCCCGGTCACCGGCCGCGAGGAGGCCATCGCCGAGGTGCTGCGCGCCGCGCTGGCGCACGACACCCCCGACGACGCGCTCACCGACATCCTGCGCGGCGTGCTCGCGAGCGCCTCCACCCAGGGCGGCGTGCACCGCGGCCGGCCCCCGGTGCCGGCCACCGCCCAGCGGATGGACCGCGAGCCGGCGTGGGTCGAGGCCTCGGCCGAGAGCGACGAGTGGGAGGTCGAGGCGGTCGAGCAGCCCGCGATCGAGGCCGCCACCGAGGTGCTCGCGCTGGCCGCGACCGCCAGCGACCCGGCGCCCCTGCCGCTGGACTCCACCGCCGTCCTGCCCCCGCTGTCCCTGCTGCCGCCGCCCACCCCGGGCACGGAGCTCGCCGTGCCGCGCCTGCTCGGCCGCCCGCCGGTCCCGCCGGCGCGCCGCGGTCTGCCGCCGGTGCCCGGCCAGGCGGTCGCCCGCGTCGCGGCACCGGGCCGTCCCGCCGGGCTGGCCACGGTCACGCGGCTGCCCGTCGACACGCGCGCCGGCCGGGTGCTCGTCCCGTCGGTGCGCGAGCGCGGCCTCGCCGGCCGCGAGCTGGTCGACCCGCGGATGGTCGAGGCCGCCGGGATCGTCGCCCGGCTGCGCGGCCTCGGCGTCCCCGAGGACCTGCTCGCCGGCACCTTCGCCGCCGACGTCGCCGCGGGCGGCACCTACGCGGCGCTGACCCGGGCGCTGCGGGGCCTGCCGGCCGCGCCGTCGGCCCCCGCGGGCGCCGGCGAGGTGCTGCTGGTGGTCGGCCCCGGCGTGGAGACGCTCGCCGCGGCCCGGTCGCTGTCGGTCTCGATGCGCCTGGACCCCGACCGGCTGCAGTGGGCCACCCGCGGCGACCTCGCCGCGCTGGCGCCCGAGGGCAGCCGGATCACCTCCGTGGACACCGCGCTCGAGCGCAAGCAGGACGCCGCCCGGGCCGGGACGCCCACCGTCGTCGCGGTGGACGCCCCGATGCGGGCCGCCGGGCGCACCTGGCTCGAGCAGGTCATGGCGATCTTCTCGCCGGCCGCCGTCTGGGCCGTCGTCGACGCGACCCGCAAGCCGGAGGACGTCGGCCCGTGGCTCGACGGTCTCCCCCGCGTCGACGCGCTCGTCGTCCAGGACACCGACCTGACCGCCGACCCCGCCGCCGTGCTGGGCCGCACCACCGCGCCGGTCGCGCTGCTCGACGGCGTCCGCGCCACCGCGCACCGCTGGGCGTCGCTGCTGTGCGAGCGGCTGGAGAGCGCTGAGGCATGAGCCCGCTGCGCTGGGACGTGCTCGCGGTGGGGCTCGTGCTGGCCCTGCCGGTGCTCGCGATGGGGATGCGCGGCGACTTCTCGGCCGACGAGGTCGCCGTCCGGCTGCCCTGGTGCCTGCTGGCCGGGTGGGGTGCGGTGGCGCTGCTGCGCTGGGCGGCGACGCCGCCCAGCCCGGCCCCCGCCCGCCGCCGCGCGGGCGCCCCGGGCTCCGCCGACCCCGAGGACGCCCCCACCCCCTGACCACCCGGCTCCCCGTGATTGCCGGTGTTCCTCGCGCGTTGCCGGTGCTGCAGGACCGGCGATGCGCGAGGAACGCCGGCGATGCTGCGTCCACAACGCGCCGGGACGTCCACCGTCGTCGGACGGACCACGTGCCGAGGACGATCCGGCGGGACGGTCGGCACATGACGCCCGACCACCCTCCGCCACCCGTCCTGCGCCGCAGCCTCGTCGCCCACGGGTGGAGCGACGACGAGCTCGCGCGGGCCCGCCGGTCCGGCACCCTGTCCCGCGTCCGCCGCGGCGCCTACGTCGACGGCCCGGTCCCGCCCGATGCCGTCGTCCGCCACCGCCAGCTGGTCCAGGCCACCGTCGCAGGGCTGCGGCGCGCGGCCGTCGTGAGCCACGAGTCCGCCGCCGTTCTGCACGGGATGACCACCTGGGGCCTGCGGCTCGGGCGGGTGCACGTGACCCGCCGACCACCCGCCTCGAGCGACGCCAGCCGCACGCTCCGCTGCCACGTCGCCTCGCTGTCCGACGAGGAGACGGTCCTCGTGGACGGCCTCGCGGTCACCGACGTCACCCGGACGGCGCTGGACCTCGCCCGGTCGGTACCGCTGGAGGTCGCGGTGGTGGTCCTCGACACGGCGCTGGCTCGGCGGCTCGTGCAGCGCGAGGACCTCGACGCCGGCCTCGCCCGGCTGGCCGGCACCCGCGGGAGCAGACGGGCGGCCCGCGCGGTGGCCCTGGCCGACGGACGGAGCGAGAGCGTCGGCGAGAGCCGGAGCCGGGTGCTGCTGCACCGGCTGGGCCTGGCGCCCAGCGGCCTGCAGCACCCCGTGCACACCGCCGACGGCGTCCTGGTCGGCCGGGCCGACTTCGTGTGGGAGACCGAGAAGCTGCTCGGGGAGTTCGACGGGCGGGTGAAGTACGGCCGGCTGCTGCGGCCCGGGCAGGACCCGGGCGACGCCGTCTTCGAGGAGAAGCGGCGCGAGGACGCCATGCGCGCGGAGGGCTGGGGCATGGTCCGCTGGACCTGGGACGAGATCGACGGCGCGATGGCCACCCGGGTCGGCCGGGCGCTGCGCCTGCGCCGGGGCATCTGACCGCACTGCCGGGGTTCCTCGTGCACTGCCGGTCCTGCAGCACCGGCAGTGCACGAGGAACGCCCGCAATGCGGCGGCGGGCAGCCCCAGCGTCAGAGCGGGAGGTCCTCCAGCATCTCGGTGACCAGGGCGGCGATCGCCGAGCGCTCCGAGCGGGTCAGCGTCACGTGCGCGAACAGCGGGTGCCCCTTGAGCTGCTCGACCACCGCGGCGATGCCGTCGTGCCGGCCGACCCGCAGGTTGTCCCGCTGCGCCACGTCGTGGGTGAGCACCACCCGCGAGCCCGAGCCCAGCCGCGACAGCACGGTCAGCAGCACGCCGCGCTCCAGCGACTGCGCCTCGTCGACGATCACGAACGAGTCGTGCAGCGACCGCCCGCGGATGTGCGTCAGCGGCAGCACCTCGATGAGGTCGCGGGCGGCGATCTCCTCCAGGACCTCCTTGGACACCAGCGCGCCGAGCGTGTCGTAGACGGCCTGCGCCCAGGGCGACATCTTCTCGCCCTCGCCGCCCGGCAGGTACCCGAGCTCCTGGCCGCCGACGGCGTAGAGCGGCCGGAAGATCACGACCTTCTTGTGCGCCCGCCGCTCCATCACCGACTCCAGGCCCGCGCACAGCGCCAGCGCCGACTTGCCGGTGCCCGCGCGCCCACCGAGGGAGACGATCCCGACGTCGGGGTCGAGCAGCAGGTCCAGCGCCACCCGCTGCTCCGCCGAGCGCCCGTGCAGCCCGAACGCCTCGCGGTCGCCGCGCACCAGCCGCACCTGCTTGTCCGGCGTCACCCGGCCCAGCGCCGACCCACGCGAGCTCAGCAGCACCAGCCCGGTGTGCGCCGGCAGGTCCGCCGCGGCGGGCACGAACGCCTCGCCGGTGTCGTACAGCGCGGTCAGCTCGGCGTCGTCCAGGGACAGCTCGGCCATCCCGGTCCAGCCGGCGTCGACGGCGTCCAGCGCGCGGTACTCGTCGGTGTCCAGGCCGACGGCGGCCGCCTTCACGCGCAGCGGCACGTCCTTGGTGATCAGGCAGACGTCGCGGCCCTCGGCACGCAGGTTCAGCGCGACGACCATGATCCGGCTGTCGTTGCTGTCGTTCCGGAAGCCCGCCGGGAGCACCGAGGCGTCGCTGTGGTTGAGCTCCACGTGCAGCGTGCCGCCGGCCTCGCCCACCGGGACCGGCGCGTCGAGCCGGCCGTGGGTGACCCGCAGGTCGTCGAGCATCCGCAGCGCCTGCCGGGCGAACCAGCCCAGCTCGGGGTGGTGCCGCTTGTCCTCGAGCTCCCCGATGACGACCAGCGGCAGCACCACGTCGGCGTCGCCGAAGCGCAGCAGCGCGCGCGGGTCGGACAGCAGGACCGAGGTGTCGAGGACGTACGTGCGGCGCAGAGTCACGAGTCGTCTCCCCTGGGGCGCACGGCGCGCCCCGGCTCCGAGGTGGCCGGGACCCGGCACAGGGGCCGGGTCGCGGCCCCCCTGGTCGACGAGATCGTCAGCACCAACCGGGCCTCCCGCGGACGGCGGGGCGGGCCCGTCGTCCACTGCGGACGCTAAGGCCACTCACCGACAGGAGCGCGGTGTCCCACCCTCCGGAAACGCACTGTTCACCCGGAGGGGTACCTCCCGTCCCAGCCGTCCCAGGGGTCCGGCCGTCCCGTGGACGACGGCGGGCGGCGGCGGACGGCGGCTCACCAGGTACCGCGGTCCCGGGCGTCCGGCGGGCGGGGCAGCGGCCGCGACGCCGGCAGCTCCCAGGTCGGCGGCGGGCCGCCCTCGTACGGCACGTCCCAGCGGTCGTCCTCGGGCTGCGGCCGCCGGGGAAGGCGACGGCGGGGGCGCAGCGCCACCAGCGCCCACAGCGCCGGCACGAGCAGCACCGGCCACTGCACCGACAGGTCGCCGATCCACAGCAGGCCGGCGAGCAGCAGCCCGAACAGCCAGCCGGCGGTCCACAGCCCCAGTGCGCGGGCCTCCCGGGGATCGCGGCGCGGCACGGCTCAGGCGGCCGACAGCTCGGCGGCGACGACGGCGGGGGTCAGCGGCTCGTCGAGCAGGCGCACGAAGCGGTCGGCGACGTCCTGCTCCTCCGGCCGGGCGGCCAGCCAGCGGTGCAGCAGGTCGTAGCCCTCGACGTAGGTGGTGATGTAGGCGCGCCACAGCGGGTGGGTGAGGAACCGCAGCTGCTGGCGGGCCCGGTCGGGGCTGACCAGCGACCACCGCTGGATGTAGGCGGCGACCTCGTCGGCGTCGGCACCGCGGTCGTGCAGCAGGACGGCGGCGTCCTGGCGCACCCGGTTCAGCGGCGCGCTGGCGGCGGCGATCCGCTCGGCCAGGTGCCCGTCGAAGCGCAGCCCGAGGTCGCCGAGTACCTCCGCCGACCAGGTCCCCCACCCGTCGCCGACGGCGGCGTCGACGCCGAGGTCGGCCAGCCCCTCGGCCATCAGGCACTCCGGGGTGTTGACCAGGAACACCGTGTGCTCGAGGTGCCCGGCGCGCTCGACCAGCCCGCGCTCCTTGCGGCAGTGCTCGGTGTGGTGGCCGGGGTAGGACTCGTGCGCCACCAGGTGCACCAGCTGGCTGAGCCGGTGCGGCAGGTCGGCGTTGATCGCGACCCGCGAGCGGTAGTCGCCCTCGTAGTAGTTGAAGCCCGACCACGGCTTGTCGGTGACCACCTCGTAGCGCACCGTCTCGGCCTCGGGCAGCCCGTAGCGGCCGCGCACCCGGTCGCGCAGCGCGCTGGACAGGGCGTGCACCGCCGCGTCGAGCCGCTGCGGCGGGCACTCCTCGCGACGACGGTGCGCGGCGTACCGCTCGGCCAGCGTGCCGTCGCCCGGCAGCAGGGTCTCGAGCTCGGCGTGCGCCGCGGCGTAGGCGGCCGGGTCGCCGAGGGTCAGGTCGACCTGGAAGTAGCTGCGCACCTCGTCGAGGAAGCCGACCGGCTCGCCGCTCATCTTCCGGGCGGTGCACTCGAGCCCGGTGAGCTGGCCGCGCAGGAACGCGGCGCGGTCCTCCGGCAGCCCGGCGGCGTCCAGCTCGCGCAGCAGCCCCCGGGCCTGGTCGCGCAGCCCCTGCGGCGTGGGCGCCGGCTCGCTCTCCACCTCGGCGCGGATCCGCTTCTCGCCGGTGTAGGCGTCGACGAAGCCGGCCTCCAGCCGGTCGAACCGCAGCCCCAGGCGCACGTACTCGAGAGGGACGTCGACCGTGCCGGGTGCCATGCGCCCGAGTCTGTCACCCACCGAAGCGGCGGTGCCGCGCCGCGTAGGCCCGCAGCGCGCGCAGGAGGTCGACCCGGCGGAAGTCGGGCCAGTAGACGTCGGTGAAGTAGAACTCCGAGTGCGCCGTCTGCCAGAGCAGGAACCCCGACAGGCGCTGCTCGCCGCTGGTGCGGATGACCAGGTCCGGGTCGGGCTGCCCGCGGGTGTAGAGGTGCTCGGCGATGTGCTCGACGTCGAGCACCTCGACCAGCTCGTCCAGCGACGTCCCCCGGCTCGCGTGCTCGGCCAGCAGTGAGCGGACGGCGTCGGCGATCTCCCGCCGTCCGCCGTACCCGACGGCGAGGTTCACGTGCGCGCCCGGGCGGCCGCGCGTCGTCTCCTCGGCCTCCTTGAGGACGGCGACGGTCTCCGCCGGGAGCAGGCCCAGCGCGCCGACCGGGCGCAGCTGCCAGCGGCGGTCGGGCGCGGACAGGTCCTGGGCGACGCCCTCGATGATCCGCAGCAGCGGCGTCAGCTCCGGCTCCGGCCGCGACAGGTTGTCGGTGGAGAGCAGGAACAGCGTGACCACCTCGACGCCGGCCTCGTCGCACCAGCCGAGGAACGAGGCGATCCGGTCGGCGCCGCGGCGGTGCCCGGCGTTCGGGTCGAGGAGCCCGGTGGCCTTCGCCCAGCGGCGGTTGCCGTCGATGATCGCGCCCACGTGACGGGGGACGTCGGCACCCACCAGCTGCCGGGCCAGGCGACGCTCGTACATCTGCGTCAGGACGTCGCGGACCCACTGACGCGCCCCCACGGCGCACACAGTAGGCCCCCGGGACGCCGCCGTTCCGCAGGCCCGTCCGGCCTGCGGCGTTGCCGGGGACGTCACAGCCGCATCCCGGTGCGGCCGGACCTACGCCTCCGTAACCTCGGAGTCGTGACCGCTCCCGAGGACCGCCAGCCAGTCCGGGTGCGGGCCGACGACGGGGCCGAGATCGAGGCGCCCCGCGGCCCCGCCGTCGCCGCCGTCCTCGAGGAGGGGCAGCGGGTCGAGGACACCTGGACCGCCGCCGACTTCGACGACGACGACTGGGACCACCCCGACACCCGGCCGCGGATGCGCGGCTGGCTGCACCTGTTCGCGTTCTTCGGCGCGATCGTCGCCGGCGCCGTGCTCATCCCGCTGGCGTCCGTCCTCGGCGCCCGCTCCGGGTTCTCCGTCGCCGTCTACTGCCTGACGATCTGCGGGCTGTTCGGCATCAGCGCGCTCTACCACCGCCGCCGCTGGTCACCGCGCGGCTGGAAGATCATGAAGCGGCTCGACCACTCGATGATCTTCCTGTTCATCGCGGGCACCTACACGCCGTTCGCCCTGCTCGCCGTCGACCAGCCGCTGGGCTGGTGGGTGCTGGCCGGCGTCTGGGCCGGCGCGCTGGCCGGCGTCTGCCTCAAGCTCACCTGGCCGACGGCGCCGCGCTGGGTCGGCGTGCCGCTCTACATCGGCCTGGGCTGGGTCGCCGTCTTCATCCTCACCGACATCCTGCACATCGCCGGGGTGACGTCGCTGGTGCTGCTGGCGGTCGGCGGCGTCCTCTACACCGTCGGCGGCATCGCCTACGCGATCAAGAAGCCGAACCCCTGGCCGGGCACCTTCGGCTACCACGAGGTCTTCCACGCGATGACCATCGTGGCGGCGATCTGCCACTACATCGCCGTGTACTTCGCGATGTACAACAGTCCTTTCGTCTGAGCTGTGACATGGCGGTCCTCCGGACCGCACCGCGGCCAGGTGCCGTTCCCCTGGTGCGCGGAGCCGTCCCCGACCGGCGTCGGGGGACCCTGCGGGCCCCCGCTCCGCCGGTCCGCGGCTGTGCCGCGGTCTCCCCGGCACGTTCCGTCCCGTCCAGCTCCGGGGGTCCTCCGGACCCCGCTCAGCTGAACGGAGGGCGGTCGTCCCAGCGGGTCGAGGCGCGGCCGGCGGTGCGCCAGGCCCGGGCGACGACGTCGCGGTCGGACTCGCTCACCAGGTTGCCCATCACCCGCAGCGCCACCGTCATCAGGAACCGCGAGCGCATCCCGACCGGGCCCGCCGTGGGCAGGAAGCGGGGCACCGTCAGCAGACCGGCCAGCCGCCGCGCGATCGAGAACGCCTCCCCGTAGTGGCGGCGCAGCGTCGCCGGCCACGCGCGGGACCAGTCGTCCTCGCCGAACAGGTCGACGACGGCCCGCCCGGTCTCCAGCCCGTAGTCGATGCCCTCGCCGTTGAGCGGGTTGACGCACCCGGCGGCGTCGCCGACCAGCGCCCAGTTCCGCCCGGCGACCCCGGAGACGGCACCGCCCATCGGCAGCAGCGCCGACGCGACGTCGCGCACCGGCCCGTCGAGCTGCCACTCCTCGCGCCGCGACTCCGCGTAGAACTCCAGCAGCGCCTTGAGCTGCACACCGGCCGGGCGCCGCGCCGTCGCCAGGGTGCCGACGCCGAGGTTCACCTCGCCGGCCGCCGCCCCCAACGGGAAGACCCAGCCGTAACCGGACAGCAGCTCGCCCTCCTCGCCGCGCAGCTCGAGATGCGAGGAGATCCACTCGTCGTCGCTGCGGCCCGAGCGGACGTAGCTGCGCGCGGCGACGCCGTAGGCGGTGTCGCGGTGCCACTCGCGGCCCAGCACCCGGCCCAGCGGCGAGCGCACGCCGTCGGCGACGACGAGCCGGCGGCAGGCGACGCTCACCCGGCTGTCGTCGGCGAGCTCGAACACCACCGCGGCGACCCGGTCGCCGTCGCGCTCGACGTCGACCGCCCGCGCGCCGTCGAACGCCGTCGCACCCGAGCCGACCGCCACCTCCCGGATGCGCGCGTCGAGCTCGGTGCGCGGCACGGCGCTGCCGTGGTCGGGGAACTGCCCGCCGGGCCAGGGCAGCTCCCAGGTGCGGCCGAACCCGGCGGCGCGCAGGCCCCGGTTGCGGGCGTGCCCGCGCACCCAGTCGCCGAGGCCGAGGTGGTCCAGCTCGGCGACCGCGCGAGGGGTCAGCCCGTCGCCGCAGGTCTTGTCGCGCGGGAAGACGGCGGCGTCGGCCAGCACGACGTCGTGCCCGGCGCGGGCCGCCCAGGCCGCCGCGGCCGACCCCGCGGGGCCGGCGCCCACCACGAGGACGTCGGTCGCGGACGGGACGGCGGCAGCTGCTGGCACGCCCCCAGTGTCCCTGGTCGGCGCAGGCGCTCAGCCGAACAGAGGGAACCGGTCCGCCGCCGTCCCCAGCTCCGCCCGGTCGGCGTCGGTCAGCGGCTCGCGGCCGGTGCCGCGGCGGGCCGCCGTCGCGTCGTCCCAGCCGGCGGGCAGCGGGCCGCCGTGGAGCCCCTCGAGCACGCGGCGGACCTCGGCCAGGGCCGCGGGTCCCGGACCCGGGCGGTCCAGGTCCGCCACCAGGTCGAGGTGGTGGACGGCGGCCTCGACCGCGAGCGTCGAGCACAGGTCACCGGCGGTCAGCACCCAGCCCTGGGTGCCCACCCGTTCGCCGGCGTCGACCCGGCCTGCGGCCACGCCCACGGCAGCCGCCGTCCCGGCGTACAGCGGCGCCAGGTTCGCCAGGCCCCCGGTCGTGCTCGCCCGCACGCGGGTGCGCCAGGCGGTGCCGTCGTCCTCGTCCGGCGTCGGCTGCCAGGACCGCCAGTACGCGACGGCGTCGGACGTGACCGGGCCGCCCGCCGGGGTGGCCAGGGCGACCAGGCCCCGGCGGGCGTCGTCGAGCAGGTGCTGGGTGAGGTCGAGGACCGTCCACCCGGCGCAGCCGCTGGGCCGGTCCCCCTCCCCGGCCGTCAGGCCGGTGACCAGGCCGGAGAGGTCGGCGTAGGTGGTCCGCAGCAGGTCCGCGCTCACCCCGGCAGCCTGGCAGGGATCACGGCTGGGGGCCGCGCGCCCGCACCTCCTCGACCGAGGCCATGGCGTCCCGCAGCTCGGTGAGCCAGGCGTCGGCGTTGCGGCCGACCAGCCGCACCGCCCACACGAGCGCCTCGGAGCGGGACCGGGCGACGCCGGCGTCGACGAGCGTGTCGAGCACCAGGCGCTCGGGCTGGCGCAGCCGGGTCATCACCGGCACCGAGGCGTTGGTGAACACCTCGCGGACGTCGCCGCACGAGGCGCCCCAGGCCACCGAGCGGCCGTAGCGCTCCTGGGCGGCGTCGGCGACGGCCATGCGCTGCTCGCGGGTGTCCTCGCGGAAGCGGGCGATGCGCCCGGCGCGGGCGGCGGCCGGGTCGCCCTCGCCGGCGTCGGGCTCGGCCAGCGGGCCGACGACGGTGATCTCGTCCCGGTCGACGGCGATCTCGACCGGCCCGGTGAACCAGCCGTCGGGGAGCCGGCCGGCGAACCAGCCGGCCACCTCGGCGCGGTCGACCGGGGGTGCGGTGTCCGCTCCCCGCCCGCGGCCGCCGGGGCCGCGACCGCGGAACCCGGGGGCGCCCATGCGGGCGAAGGGAGAGTCGGCGAAGCGGTGGTGTCCGTACACGACGGCCTCCAGATGAGTCGTGATTACACGCTTACACAGTAGGCGCGACGCCGGGGCTGCACCACGGCCGGCGCTACGCCCGGAGCGGACGCCGTGCCGCCGCTCACCGACCGTCACCGGCCGGCGACGGACACGTCATGTGCTCATCCGTGTCGCCCGGAGAGGGCCGTTTCCTGTCAACAGTGCACATGCACGGGCCCTGCGGATCGACATCCGCGGGCAAGGCGAGCCATTCCACCGGCGGGCGTGTCTGCGGATCCTTCCCGTCGTCCGCACCACCCATCCCCCTGACCCCGGGAGACCCACCATGAGCACCACCCGTACCCGCGCCGCACTGGTCCTCGCCGCCGCCGCGGCGTTCACCGGCGTCGCCCTGCCGTCGGCGTCGGCGGCGGGCTGCAGCACCGCCTGGGGCTCGCTGCCCGAGTCCGCCGTCGAGGACGGCGGGGGCACGCTCGACGACGTCCGCGCCGGCCGGCACGCCTGCTACGACCGGCTGGTCCTCGACCTCGACGGCGTCGACGCGTCCGAGGTGTCCTACGACGTGCGCTACGTGCGGGAGGTGCGCAAGGACGGCTCCGGCGAGCTGGTGCCGCTGCGCGGCGGGGCCGACCTGCAGGTGCTCGTGCACACCCCGGCCTACACGGGCGGCGGCGCGGCCACCTACGACCCGGCGAACGACGCCGAGGCCGTGGGCGTGGGCGGGTACTCCACCTTCCGCCAGGTCGCGTGGGCGAACTCGTTCGAGGGCGAGAGCACCCTGGGCCTGGGCGTCCGCGCCCGGCTGCCGTTCCGGGTGATGGTCCTCGACGGCCCCGGCGACGGGTCCCGCCTCGTCGTCGACGTGGCGCACACCTGGTGAGACACGCGAAGGGCGGGCCGGCACCGCCGACCCGCCCCTCGCACTCCCCCGGCCCGCCGGCGTCAGCCCGCCGGCGGGTCCGTCCGTCCGTCGTCGCGCTTCGGGCCCTCGATCGCGCGCGGCGCGCGGCGCAGCGTGTCGAGCAGGTCCTGGCCCGGCTGCCGCGGCTCGACCAGGTCGGCCGGGGTGTCGGGGACGACGACCTGCGGCGCGTCCGGCTCGTCGAAGCTGGCCGGCAGCCGCTTGAGGTGCTTGCTCATCGACTTGACCAGCAGGAACGCCGCGAGCAGCAGGATCAGTGTGAGCAGGGCGCCCAGCGGGCCGGACTTGCCGACGTCCTCGGGCTGCTGGACGGCCAGCACCAGGTCGAGCGCGGTCACGGGACCGGCACCTCGCTGCGGATGCCGGCGAACAGGTCGTCCTCGGGCAGCGGGGAGTCGACCAGCGACCGGGCCAGCTCGTAGTCCTCGGTGGGCCAGATCCGCTGCTGCACGTCCATCGGGCAGGCGAACCAGCGGCCGTTGGGGTCGATCTGCGTCGCGTGCGCGATGAGGGCGGCGTCGCGGACCGGGAAGTACTCGGCGCAGGGCACCCGGGTGGTGACCCGGTGCGACATGTCGCGCTCGGGGTCCCAGGTGGCCAGCCACTCGGCGTAGGGCGAGTCGGCGCCGGCCTCGAGCATGGCCTCGTGCAGCGCCCGCACGCGGGTCAGCGTGAAGCCCATGTGGTAGTAGAGCTTGCTCGGCTGCCAGGGCTCGCCCAGGCCGGGGTAGCGGTCGGGGTCGCCGGCCGCCTCGAAGGCCACCACCGAGACGTCGTGCGTCTTGATGTGGTCGGGGTGCGGGTAGCCGCCGCGCTCGTCGTAGGTGATCACCACGTGCGGGCGGAACCGCCGGATCAGCTCGACCAGCGGGGCGGCGGCCTCGTCGGTCGGCACCAGCGCGAAGCACCCCTCGGGCAGCGGCGGCAGCGGGTCGCCCTCGGGCAGGCCCGAGTCGACGAAGCCCAGGAACTCCTGCTGGACGCCGAGGATCTCCCGGGCGCGCGCCATCTCCTCGACGCGCAGCTGCGGGAGGCGCTCCCAGATCTCCGGCCGGTCGAGCGCCGGGTTGAGCACGGATCCGCGCTCTCCGCCGGTCAGCGTCGCCACCATCACCTGGACGCCCTCGGCGACGTACTTGGCCATGGTCGCCGCGCCCTTGCTCGACTCGTCGTCGGGGTGGGCGTGCACGGCGAGCAGGCGCAACGGGTCCGCTTCGGTCACCCGGCCAGTGTCCCCCGAGGAGGGCGGCTGCCGCCGTGACGCCCCCCATCCGGACGGGTGGATGTGCTGCCCGTCACGCTCGATTCCGGTACGGTCCCGTCTCCCGGCGGGTCCGCGGGTCCGTGCAGGGGCCCTCCGGCCGGTGTTAGCTTGGCCGGATCGACGTCGACCGCCCCCGTCCGGGAGGCGGCCCCCGAGAGCTGCAGGAGTACCCCGCGTGACCACCCCCACTGAGAACGAGCAGGGCATCTGGCTGACCCAGGAGGCCCACGACCGGCTGAAGGCCGAGCTCGACCAGTTGGTGGCCGGTCGGCCGGCCATGGCCGCCGAGATCAACGCCCGCCGCGAGGAGGGCGACCTCAAGGAGAACGGCGGCTACCACGCCGCCAAGGAGGAGCAGGGCAAGCAGGAGGGCCGGATCCGCCAGCTCACGGACCTGCTCCGCAAGGCCCGCGTCGGCGAGCCCCCGACGACGGCGACCACGGCCGAGCTCGGCACCGTCATCACCATCCGGTTCCAGGGCGACGACGACACCGAGAAGTTCCTGCTCGGCTCGCGCGAGATCGCCGGCACCACCGACCTCGCCGTCTACTCCCCGGAGTCGGCGATGGGCTCGGCGATCCTCGGCTCGAAGCCGGGCACCACGGTCACCTACCAGGCGCCCAACGGCCGCGACATCACCGTCGAGGTCGTCGCCGTCGAGCCGTTCGTCCCCTGACCGGGGTCCGCGCTGTGGCCCGCTCCCGGCGGGCGGAGAACACCGGCTTCGTCTGCGTGCACTGCGCCGCCGACGTCCCCGCCAACACCGACGGGCACTACCGCAACCACTGCCCGTCGTGCCTGTGGTCGCTGCACGTCGACGACCTCCCCGGCGACCGGGCCAGCGAGTGCCGGCAGCCGATGGAGCCGATCGGGCTGGTCGAGAAGTCGGGCAAGGGCTGGCAGGTGGTGCACCGCTGCACGGCGTGCGGCCACCGCCAGCCCAACCGGCTCGTCCGCGACGGCGACGCCCCCGACGACCTCGACCTGGTGCTCTCCCTCCCCTGGCTCTGACCCGTCATTGACGGCGTTCCTCGCGCGTTGCCGGTCCTGCAGGACCCGCGGTGCGCGAGGAACGCCGTCACTCCGCTCCGCTCAATCCGAGGCGAGGGTCCGCAGGCCCAGGTCGGCGAGGTCGAGGACGTGCACCCCGTCGTCGTCCGCCTGGACGAGTGCGCGCCCGTCCCGGACCAGGGCCGTCCCGGAGACCGGCCGCCAGGGGCGCCGGTCCACCACCGCACCGTCGTCCGTGACCCGCACGAGGACCGAGCGGTGGCTGTCGAGGTCCGAGCGCACGACCACCCACGTCCCCGACGCGGCGTCGCGGCCGACCCCACGGATCCCCTCCCCCGGCCACGTCACGGACGCGCGCGGCACGCCGTCCCGGTCGAGGACGCGCAGCACGGACCCTCCCTCCTCGGCCTCGACGACGGCGACCGTCTCCGGGGCCACCGCGGCGGTGAGCACCGCGAACCCCGCCAGCGGCACTCGCCGCCACACCGGCGTCAGGTCGGCATCCGCCATCTGCAGCCACCCGGTCCCCGCCAGTAGCGTCGACCGCCTGTCCAGCGCGACGACCGTGGTGACGCCGCGCAGCGACGCCAGCTCCTGGCCCGTCCCCGCGTCGAGGACCAGCGTCGGCTGGCTCGCGTACCCGACGGCGACCCGGCCGCCGCTCAGCGCGGTCAGTTGCTGCACGTTGCGGCGGGTGCGGTTCTGCCAGATCCGGAAGCCGTCCAGGGCGTAACCGCAGACGCCGTGCCGCGTCCACGCGCCCGCCACGACGACCGGCTCCGGCTCTGAGACGAGGGCCAGCCGGGTGCCGCCCGCGTCCAGGACGGTGTCGAGGCCGGTGACGTGCCCGCCCCGGGACAGTGACCAGACGTCGACCGTCCGCTCCCACGACCCCGTCGCCACGAGGTCGTCGTCCCAGGGCGCCGCGGCGACGCGCCAGACCCGGCGGTGCGCCGGCCGGGTCACGCCGGGGCGAGGCCGCGGCGGCGCAGGAGCGGGCCCGGGTCGGCGTCGCGGCCGCGGACCGCGCGGAAGGCCTCCAGCGGGTCCACCGACCCGCCCACCGCCAGCAGCCGCTCGCGGAAGACGTCGCCGTTCTCCCGCCGCAGCCCGCCGTGCTCGCGGAACCACTCCACCGTGTCGGCGTCGAGGACCTCCGACCAGATGTAGGAGTAGTAGCCCGCCGCGTAGCCGCCGGCGAAGACGTGCTGGAAGTACGTCGTCCGGTAGCGCGGCGGCACGAGGTCGGAGGCGACGCCGGCCTCCTCGAGCGCGCGCCGCTCGAACTCGGCCGGGTCGCCGACCTCGGTCTCCGGGGTGATCCGGTGCCAGGCCTGGTCGAGCAGCGTGGCCGCCAGGTACTCCAGCGTCGCGAAGCCCTCGCCCCACAGCCGGGCGGCCTCGATCGCCTCGACGACGTCGCCCGGCAGCGGCTCGCCCGTCTCGACGTGCCGGGCGTAGTGCCCGAGCACCTCCGGCCAGGTCGCCCACATCTCGTTGACCTGGCTCGGGAACTCCACGAAGTCGCGCGGCACCGCGGTGCCGGCGAAGCGCGGGTAGGTGACCGCGGAGCTCAGCCCGTGCAGCGCGTGGCCGAACTCATGGAAGAGCGTGTCGACCTCGTCGAGGGTGAGCAGCGTGGGCCGGCCCTCCGGCGCGGGCGCCACGTTGAGGTTGTTCACTACCACCGGCCGCGTGCCGAGCAGCCGCGACTGGGTGACGAACGAGCTCATCCACGCCCCGCCGCGCTTGCCCTCGCGGGCCAGGAAGTCGCCGAGGTAGAGCCCGACCTCCGCGCCGTCGGGGCCGGTGACCTCCCAGACCCGGACGTCGGGGTGGTAGCCGGCGAGGTCGGGGCGCGCGGTGAACCGGAAGCCGTACAGCAGCTCGGCGGCGCGGAAGACGCCGTCGACGAGCACCCGGTCGAGCTCGAACCACGGCCGCAGGGCCGCCCGGTCGACCGAGTAGCGCTCGGCCCGGACCCGCTCGCTGTAGAACGCCCAGTCCCACGCGGCGAGGTCGGTCACGCCGTCGCGGGCGGCCACCTCCGCGAGCACCTCGGCCTCGGCGCGGGCGTTGGCCGTCGACGGGCCGACCATCGACGAGAGCATCGCGTCGACGGCGGCGGTGCTGCCCGCGGTCTGGTCGGCGAGGACCAGATCGGCGTGGGTGGCGAAGCCGAGCAGGCGCGCCCGCTCGGCCCGGACCCGGGCGATGCGCGCGGCCACCGGCCCGTTGTCGTGCTCCCCCGCCGACGCGCGGCCCGCCGACGCCTCGAACACCCGCCGACGCAGCTCCCGGTCGCGCAGCTTCGCGAGCACCGGCTGGCCGGTGGGCAGCAGCAGCGGCAGCAGGTACCCCTCGAGGCCGCGGTCGGCGGCGGCGCGGGCGGCCGAGGCGACCTCCTCGTCGGACAGGCCGTCGAGCTCGGCGGCCTCGGCGACGCGGACCGCGGCGGCCTCGGTGGCCAGCTGCAGGTTCTGCCCGAACTGCGTGGACAGCTCCGACAGCTCGCGGTTGAGCTCCGACAGCCGGGCGCGGCCGGCGTCGTCGAGGCGGGCGCCGGCCAGCACGCGGTCGAGGTGGTGCCGCTCGACCAGCCGGACCGCCTCGGCGTCGAGGCCGGCGGCGTGCCGTGCCTCGTGGACCGCGTCGATGCGGGCGAACAGCGCCGGGTCCAGCCGCAGCGCGTCGGCGTGCGCGGCCTCCAGCGGTGCGAGCTCGCGCTCGATCTCCCGCAGCCGCGGGGTCGACAGCGACGAGGCGAGGTTGCCGAACACCGCCTCCGCCCGGCGCAGCAGCGCACCCGAGCGTTCCAGGGCGACGACCGTGTTCTCGAAGGTGGGCGGCTCCGCCGAGCCGGTGATCGCCGCCAGCTCGGCGCGCTGCCCGGCCATCCCGGCGAGGATCGCCTCGCGGCAGTGCTCGAGCGTGACGTCCGCGAACGGCGGCAGCCGGTACGGCAGCGGCGACTCGGCGGACAGCGGGTTGTCGGCGGACAGGGCGGCGGCAGGCTCGGCGCTCATCGGCGTCCATCCTGCGCCGACCCGGACCGTCGGACACCAGTGGCCCGGAACCGGTCCGGTTCCGGGCCACCCGGGTACGACGTCCGCCGGCACGGTCCGGCCCCCCACTCGTCCCGGCGACACTCCGCCGCCGGGACGAGCGGGTCAGCGGCTGGCGGTCCGCTGGTAGATGCGCACCGACAGCGGCACGAAGACCGCCAGCAGCAGCGCGGACCAGATCAGCGTGTAGAGCACCGGGTGCTGCAGGGACCAGGTGTCGGAGGCACCCAGCCCCGGGGCGGTGTTGCCGAACAGCTCCCGCGCCGCCTGCACGACCGCCGACACCGGGTTCCAGTCGGCGATCCACTTGAGCACCGTCGGGAAGTTGTTCGTCGGCACGAAGGTGTTGGCGATGAAGGTCAGCGGGAAGATCACGATGAAGCTGGCCTGCTGGACGACCTCCGGCGCGCGCACGAGCAGGCCCACCGTGGCCATCAGCCAGCTCATCGCGTAGGCGAAGAGCAGCAGCAGGGCGAATCCGGCCAGCGCCTCCCCCAGTGAAGAACGGATCCGCCACCCGACGATCAGGCCGGTGACGCCCATGACGACGATGGACAGGGCGTTGAGCGCGAGGTCGGCGACCGTGCGGCCGACCAGCACCGCCGACGGCGCCATCGGCAGTGAGCGGAACCGGTCGATGAGGCCCTTCTGCAGGTCCTCCGCCAGGCTCGCGCCCGTGATCGTGCTCCCGAAGACGATCGTCTGGGCGAAGATCCCGGGCAGGAGGAACTCCGCGTAGCTGATGCCCTGGATCGGGATCGCGCTGCCGAACACGTAGCGGAACAGCAGCACGAACATGATCGGCGACAGCGTCGCGAAGACGATCAGCTCGGGCACCCGCTTGACCTTGACCAGGTTGCGGCGGGTGATGGTCAGGCCGTCCTCGACGGCGACGGACAGCGAGCTCATCGGGCACTCCCCGCGGTCTGGACGGGCGCCTGCGTGGCGCCCTCCCCGTCGGAGCCGTCCTCGGCCGCGTGGCCGGTGAGGCTGAGGAACACGTCGTCGAGGTCGGGCCGGCGCAGCCCCACGTCGAGCACCTGCACGTCGGTACCGCCGAGCAGCCGCAGCGCCTCCGCCAGCGAGTCGGTGCCCTCGCGCACCGGGACGCTCAGCCGCCGGGTCTGCTCGTCGACGCGGGTCTCCCCCGCGGCCAGCGGGGCGAGCAGCCGCGCGGCGTCGGCCAACTCGGCGGCCGAGCCCAGCGTCAGCTCCAGCCGCTGACCACCCACCTGTGCCTTGAGCTCGTCGGCGGTGCCACGGGCGATGACGCGGCCGCGGTCGATGACCATCATCCGGTCAGCGAGCCGGTCGGCCTCCTCCAGGTACTGGGTGGTCAGCAGGATCGTCGTCCCGCCGCCGGCGAGGTCGGCGATGAACTCCCACATGCCCTGCCGGCTGCGTGGGTCCAGGCCGGTGGTCGGCTCGTCGAGGAAGAGCACCCGGGGCCGCGCGATGAGCGAGGCGGCGATGTCGAGCCGCCGGCGCATGCCGCCGGAGTAGGTCTTGGCCGGCCGGGACGCGGCGTCGGTGAGGTCGAAGCGCTCGAGCAGCTCCTGCGCCCGGGCGCGCGACTCCCGTTTCCCGAGCCGGTACAGCCGCCCCACCATCTCCAGGTTCTCGAACCCGGTGAGGTACTCGTCGACCGCGGCGTACTGCCCGGTCAGGCCGATCACCGCGCGGACCCTGTCCGGCTCCCGGACGACGTCGACCCCAGCCACCTCCGCGCGCCCGCCGTCGGGCTGCAGCAGCGTGGTGAGGATGCGGACGACCGTGGTCTTGCCCGCACCGTTGGGCCCCAGGAGGCCGAGGACGCTGCCCTCCGGGACGGTCAGGTCCACCCCCGCCAGGGCGGTGTTGGACCCGAAGCGTTTCTGCAGTCCCTCGACGAGGATCGCGTCGCTCATGCAGGCCACGCTAGGTGTGAGGACCGACACTTCCGGAGCCCTGTTCGCAGGCGGCGTAGCTGAGGCACGTCCTGTCGACCGCGGGCGCACCGCGAACTCATCGCGACGCCGGGGATCAGTCCTCCGTGGGGGCGAACCCGGCCTGCTCCAGGGCCGTGACGACGGCGCCCGCGTGGTCGGGGCCGCGGGTCTCGAGCACCACGAACACCTCCACCTGGCCGAGGTCGAGCCGGGTCGCCGTCCGCTCGTGCTCGACCTCCAGCACGTTGGCGCCCACGCCGGCGAGCACCGACAGCACCGCCGCGAGCGAGCCGGGCCGGTCGGGCACGCGCAGCGTCAGCCGCAGGTAGCGCCCGGCGGCGGCCATGCCGTGCTGCACCACCTTGAGCAGCAGCACCGGGTCGATGTTGCCGCCGGAGACCACCGCGACCACCGGCGGCGGGAACGCCGCCGGGTCGGCCAGCACCGCGGCCACCGCCGCCACCCCGGCCGGCTCGACGACCAGCTTGGCCCGCTCCAGGCAGAACAGCAGGGCGCGGGAGAGGTCCTCCTCGCTGACCGTGCGCACCTCGTCGACGAGGTCCCGCACGTGCGCGAACGTCGTCTCGCCCGGCGACCCGACCGCGATCCCGTCGGCCATCGTGGCCATCCCCGACAGCGCGACCGGCCGCCCCGCGGCCAGCGACCCGGGGAACGCGGCGGCCGCGGCCGCCTGCACCGCCACCACCCGCACGCCCGGCTTCCGCTCCTTCACCGCCGCGGCGACCCCGGACACCAGCCCGCCGCCACCGGTGCACACGACGACGGTGGCGACGTCGGGGCACTGGTCGAGCACCTCGAGGCCCACGGTGCCCTGCCCGGCGATGACGTCGGGGTGCTCGAAGGGGTGGATGAACACCGCCCCGGTCTCCTCGGCGTGGGCGACGGCGGCCTCCAGCGCGGCGGTGAGGTCGGCGCCGTGCAGCCGCGCGTCGGCCCCGTAGGACCGGGTGGCGGCCACCTTGGGCAACGGCGCGGTCTCCGGCATGAACACGGTGGCGCGCACGCCGAGCATCCGCGCCGCCAGCGCCACCCCCTGCGCGTGGTTGCCCGCGCTCGCCGCGACGACGCCCCGCGCCCGCTCCTCCGCCGTCAGCCGGGACAGCCGCACGTAGGCGCCGCGGAACTTGAACGAGCCGGTGTGCTGCAGGTTCTCGCACTTGAGGTGCACCGGGCCGCCGACCTGCTCGGCCAGCGCCCGCGAGTGCTCGAGCGGCGTCCGGCGCGCCACCCCCTCGAGGAGGGCGGCCGCGGCCGCGACGTCGTCGCCACTGGTCAGCCGCACCACGGCAGGCATCCTCCCAGGCCGGATGCCGGCATCCGGGCATCCCCGCATCGCCGCAGGTCGTCGTACCGTGGCTGAGGTGACGGACGTCGCGACAGCGCACACCCCACCCGCACCCACGACACTCGGCGCGCTCCGCGACAGCGGGGCCGCCTTCCGGCCGGTCAAGGCCGAGATCCGCGCCAACCTGCTCGCCCGCCTCGGCGCAGGCGAGCCCACCCTCCCCGGCATCGTCGGCTTCGAGGACACCGTCGTCCCCGAGGTCGAGCGGGCCCTCATCGCCGGTCACGACCTCGTCCTGCTCGGCGAGCGCGGTCAGGGCAAGACCCGCCTCATCCGCACGCTCGTCGGCCTGCTCGACGAGTGGACGCCCGTGCTGGCCGGCAGCGAGCTCAACGAGCACCCGCTGGCCCCGATCAGCGTGTGGGCGCACCGCCAGATCGCCGAGCACGGCGACGACACCCCGGTCACCTGGCTGCACCGCAGCGAGCGGTTCGGCGAGAAGCTGGCCACGCCCGACACCAGCGTCGGCGACCTGATCGGCGACGTCGACCCGATCAAGGTGGCCGAGGGCCGCACCCTGGGCGACCCGGAGACGGTGCACTACGGCCTGGTGCCGCGCACCAACCGCGGCATCTTCAGCGTCAACGAGCTGCCCGACCTCGCCGAGCGCATCCAGGTCGCGCTGCTCAACGTGCTCGAGGAGCGCGACATCCAGATCCGCGGCTACCGCGTGCGGCTGCCGCTGGACCTGCTGCTCGTGGCCAGCGCCAACCCCGAGGACTACACCAACCGCGGGCGGATCATCACCCCGCTCAAGGACCGCTTCGGCGCCGAGGTGCGCACCCACTACCCGATCGAGCTCGCCGACGAGATCCGCCTGCTGCACCAGGAGGCGCAGACCAGCGGGCTGGGCGCGCCGACCGGCCACGACGGCTTCGACGCCCCCGTCGTCCCGCAGCACCTCGTGGAGATCGTCGCCCGCTTCACCCGGCTGGTGCGCGAGTCCAGCCACGTCGACCAGCGCTCCGGAGTCAGCGCCCGGTTCGCCATCGCGGGCCTGGAGACCGTCGCCGCCTCCGCCGTCCGGCGGGCCGCGATCGCCGGGGAGACCCGGCCGGTGGCGCGGGTGGTCGACCTGCCGGGGATCGTCCCGGCCAGCCGCGGCAAGGTCGAGTTCGCCGACGCGGGCTCCGACCCCGACGACGACCGCGAGCTCGAGGTGCTCGAGCACCTGCTCCGGCAGGCCACCGCGCAGACGTTCCGCGCCCGCTGCGGCGGGCTGGACCTGACCGGCCTGCAGGAGCACTTCACCGGCGGGGAGACCGTCGAGTCCGGCGAGCTCGTGCCCGGCGCGGCGCTGCTCGGCCAGCTCGGCACCGTCCCGCGCCTGGCCGAGCTGCTCGGGCGCCTGGGCGTGCCGGAGGGCGAGGAGTCGGCCGAGCAGGCCGCGGCCGCCGTCGAGTTCGCGCTCGAGGGCCTCTACCTCACCCGCCGGCTGGCCAAGGACACCGACGGCACCCGCACGGTCTACGGGGCCTGACGTGCCACGCCGGCCCGGCAGGGGCCACCGGTACGGACGCTGGCGGGGCGGGCCCGACCCGCTGGCCCCGCCCTACGACCTGGGCAGCGCCGTCGACGAGATCGGCGACTCCGTCCTCGGCGGCAGCGGCGTGCGCGAGGCGCTGCGCGAGCTGCTGCGCCGAGGGATGGACGGCCGACGCGGGCTCGACGAGCTGCGCCGCTCGGTGCGCGACCGGCTGCGGCAGGCCCGCAGCGCCGGGCGCATGGACGGCACGCTGCAGGAGGTCCGCGAGCTGCTCGACCGCGCGCTGGACGCCGAGCGGCGCGAGCTGTTCCCCGACCCCGACGACGGCGCGCGGCTGGCCGAGGCCGAGCTCGACGCGCTGCCGGAGGACACCGCGGGCGCCGTGCGGGCGCTCAAGGACTACCCGTTCCGCTCGGGCGAGGCCCGGCAGGCCTACGAGCAGATCCAGGACCTGCTGCGGCGCGAGGTGCTCGACAGCTCCTTCGCCAACATGAAACAGGCGCTGGAGAACGCGACCGAGCAGGACGTGCAGGCGGTGCGCGACATGGTCGCCGACCTGTCGCGGCTGGTCGACGCGCACAACCGCGGCGAGGACACCGACGAGCAGTTCCGCGAGTTCATGGAGCAGCACGGGCAGTTCTTCCCCGACGACCCGCAGTCGGTGGACGAGCTGATCGACTCCCTCGCCCGCCGGGCTGCCGCGCAGGAGCGGATGATGGCCGGCCTCTCCCCCGAGCAGCGGGCCGAGCTGGCCGACCTCATGGCCCAGACCATGTCCGACATGGGCCTGGCCAGCGAGATGGCCCACCTGCAGGACGCGCTGCGCCAGGCGCGGCCCGACCTGCCGTGGGGCCAGCGCGGCCAGGTGCCCGACGGCGAGCAGGCCCTCGGCCTCGGCGACGCCACCAGCGCCGTCGCCGAGCTCGCCGACCTGGAGGCGCTGTCCAACCAGCTCTCCCAGGGCTACGCCGGCGCCTCGCTGGCCGACGTCGACGAGGAGCTGCTGGAGCAGGCGCTGGGCCGGGAGGCCGTCGACGACCTCGCGGCGCTGCGGCAGATGGAGCGCGAGCTCGAGCGGCAGGGCCACCTCGTCCGGCGGGACGGCAAGCTGGAGCTCTCCCCCAAGGCGGTCCGCCGGCTGGGCGCCACCGCCCTGCGGCGGGTGTTCGCGAAGCTCGACGCCACCGGGCGGGGCGAGCACGACATCGCCGACGCCGGGGCCGCGGGCGAGCTCACCGGCGGCTCGCGGGAGTGGCGGTTCGGCGACGAGCAGCCGCTCGACGTCGTCCGCACCGTCCGCAACGCCGTCCTGCGCACCGCCGGGGAGCCGCGCGGCGAGCGGCGGGTGCGCATCGCCGTCGAGGACTTCGAGGTGGTGGAGACCGAGCGGCGCACCGGGGCCGCGGTCGCCCTGCTGGTCGACCTCTCCTACTCGATGGCGCTGCGCGGCACGTGGGGCGCGGCCAAGTCGACGGCGATGGCCCTGCACTCGCTGGTGACCACCCGGTTCCCGCAGGACGCCATCCAGATCATCGGCTTCTCCTCCACCGCGCAGGTGCTGCGGCCGGAGACGCTCGCGGAGCTCAGCGTGGACACGCTGCAGGGCACCAACCTGCAGCACGGGCTGATGCTGGCCCGCCGGTTCCTGGCGCAGCACCGCGACGCCGAGCCGGTGGTCCTGGTGGTCACCGACGGCGAGCCGACGGCGCACCTGGAGGAGGACGGGACGCCGTACTTCTGCTGGCCGCCGATGCCCGAGACGATCGCCAAGACCGTCGCCGAGGTGGAGCGGGTGGCCCGCTCCGGCGCGACGCTCAACGTGTTCGCGCTCGACCCGGAGCCCGGGCTGGTGCACTTCGTCCACGACATCACCGCGCGCGCGGGCGGCCGCGTGTTCACCCCGGACAGCGACCGGCTCGGCGAGTACGTCGTCGCCGACTACCTGCGCACGCGGAGGGGACGCCGGGCGCGGTGACCGTGACCGTCGGGCAGGTCGGCCCCGACGTCGTCCTCCCGCTGCGCAGCGTCGTGCTGCGCGACGGCGGGCCGGCCGGCCTGCCCGGCGACGACGACCCGGCCACCGTGCACCTCGCCGCCCGCACCGCCGACGGGCGGGTGGCCGGCGTGGTGCGCCTGTCCCCCGCCCCGTGCCCGTGGCGGCCCGACGCCCGCGCGCCGTGGCAGCTGCGGGCCATGGCCACCGACCCGGCCGTCCGCGGCACCGGCGCCGGGCGGGCGCTGGTCGCGGCCGGGCTGGCGCTGGTGGGCGACCGCGGCGGGGACCTGGTGTGGTGCAACGCCCGGGACCGGCGCGGCCGGCTTCTACGAGCGGCTGGGGTTCACCGTGGTCACCGGGGAGTTCGACGTGCCGCCGATCGGGCCGCACGTCGGCATGCTCACCGCGGTACCGGGTGCGACCCGCTCGAGCTGATGCCCGGGATCCGCCCGGCCCGGAACGCGTCGACGAACAGCCGGTGGTCGTCCTGCGTCTGCCGGGCGTAGGAGTGCGCGAAGGCCACCATGTCGTCGAGGAACTCCTCGCGCCGCCCGCCGACGAGCGCGACGACGGCGTCCTCGGTCTGGAAGTCGACCAGCGTGTGGTCGCTGTCGGCGTCGCCGACGCAGTGCATCTTCGCCGTCGCCCGGCCGAGCTGGACCAGCACCGGCGCGATCTCCTCGGGCTCGGTGAGGTCGTCCCAGTCGAGGTCGTTCTCGTACGGCGAGAGCTCCTGCACGACGAACCCGACGCCGCCGATCTCGGTGTGCCCGAGGAACTGCGAGGCGTTGGACTGCAGCGCCCGCTGGCTGACCGCCGTCCGGTGCCCGTGGTGCTCGAAGTGGGCGGCGACGGCCGGGTCGCGCACGATGCGGCTCGGCGCGGCCACGTTGCCCTGTTTGATCGACAGGACGACGTCGTTCTCCAGCGCCTGGTCATAGCCCTCGAGCAGCACGTTGTAGGCGGGCAGGCCGGCGCTGCCGATGCCGAACCCGCCGGTGCCGATGACGTCCTTCACGTCGTAGGCGACGTCGCGGCGGCGCGCCGGCGGGTGCACGGTCCCCCGCCAGCGCTCCAGTGCCGCGAGCACCCGGTCGCGCTCGGCGTCGTCGAGCCGGCGGGCCCGGCCGCCGTCGGCGAACCGGCGCTGGTAGTCCTCGACGACGGTCATCCGGTCCAGCAGCGAGGCGCGGGTGCGCGTCGTCGTCTCGAGGATCGCCTGGCGCACCGCGCCCTCGGTGTCGGCGGCGGTGAGGGCGAAGGAGCGGTCGTTGTCGGAGCGGGTGAACGCCTCGACCTGGTCGAGGTAGGCGGTCAGGTAGGTGCGCAGCAGGTCGGTGATGACGTCGTCGCCGAGCGCTTTGCGCCAGGCCAGCAGCGCGAAGCTCGCGACGAACCGCCGCAGGTCCCAGCTGACGTGCCCGACGTAGGCCTCGTCGAAGTCGTTGACGTCGAAGACGATGCGGCCCGCACCGTCCATGTAGGTGCCGAAGTTCTCCGCGTGCAGGTCGCCCTGGATCCACACCCGGCTGGTGTGCTCGTCGGCCCACCGGTCGTCGAGGACGTCCATGTCGGCGTAGAACAGACAGGCACTCCCCCGGTAGAACGCGAACGGGTCGGCCGCCATCTTGCGGAACTTCGTGCGGAACGCGTCGGCGTCGGCGGCCATCAGCTCGGAGAAGGCGTCGACCAGCACGTCGACGATGAGCTGCGACCGGTCACCGGGGGTTCCGCCGGCGGACACCCGTCGGGGGGATTCGGACACGGGGGGCACCGTAGAGGCTGGATAGCCTGCAGGACAGGTGGTTGCGGGGCGCGACGATCGGGGTGGCGGTGACGCGAGCGGGAACGGCACGACGGCTGGTGGCCGGTGCCGCGTACGGCGGCGGGGGCCTCGGCCTCGCCGGCGCCGGCCTGCTCGCCGTGCTGCGCCTGGAGGCCCGTGCCGCGCGGCGGCGCGTGGAGTCCCGCACCTCCAAGCAGGAGCCCCCGACCGGCGACGGCGTCTACGGCCGCGGGCGCGGGCGGGTCAAGCCGCTCGTGTTCGTCGTGCTGGGCGACTCCAGCGCCGTCGGCCTCGGTGTCGAGCGGGCCGGGGAGACGCCCGGCGTCCTGCTCGCCGCGGCGCTGGCCGAGCTGGCCGAGCGCCCGGTGCGGCTGGTGCGGGTCGCGGTCTCCGGCTCGGAGTCCTACGAGCTCGACCCGCAGGTCGAGCGGGCGCTGGCGGTACGGCCCGACCTCGCGCTGATCATGATCGGCGCCAACGACGTCACCTCCCGCACCCGGCCGTCGGTGTCGGTGCGCCACCTCGCCGACGCGGTGCGGCGGCTGCGGGAGGCCGGCGCGCAGGTCGTCGTCGGCACCTGCCCCGACCTCGGCACCATCCGGCCGATCGGCCAGCCGCTGCGGCTGCTCGCGCGGCGCTGGAGCCGGCAGCTGGCCGCCGCGCAGACCATCGCCGTCGTGGAGGCCGGCGGCCGGACCGTGTCCCTCGGGTCCGTGCTCGGCCCCTCCTTCGCCCAGGACCGGTCGCTGTTCAGCGTCGACGAGTTCCACCCCAGCGCCGCCGGCTACGCCTCGGCCGCCGCCGTGCTGCTGCCGGCGCTGGCCGACGCGGTCGGCGTCTGGCCGGAGCGGGCCGACCGGCGGCGGCTGCGCCGGGGCACCGTCCGCCCGGTGGCACGCGCCGCGGCGCGCGCGGCCGGGCGGACCGGCACCGAGGTCCGCGCCACCGAGGTGCGCGGCTCCGGCACCGGCCCGCTGGGCACCTGGGCGCGGCTGCTGCGCCGCCGGCCCTCCGACCTGCCGGTACCCGCGGAGGTCGGCGAGGCGGACGGGCTGCCCGTCGGCTGACCGCCGCGTGACACGGAACACAGCGGCGATCTGTTCCGGCCGCACCCGCGACCGGCGGCCTACCCGGGGGTAGTTTCCGGGGTGACCCGACACCCGGCACGCACCGGCCGGGAGCCCGCCTCACCGTGGAGGACCCCATGCCCGAAGCCGTCATCGTCGCGACCGCCCGCTCGCCCATCGGCCGCGCGTTCAAGGGGTCGCTCAAGGACTTCCGGCCCGACGACCTCACCGCCACCATCGTCCGGGCGGCGCTGGACAAGGTGCCGGCGCTCGACCCCACCGACATCGACGACCTGATCCTGGGCTGCGGCCTCCCCGGCGGGGAGCAGGGCCACAACATGGGCCGCGTCGTCAGCGTCCTCCTCGGCATGGACCACCTGCCGGGCACGACGATCACCCGCTACTGCTCGTCGTCGCTGCAGACCACCCGCATGGCGATGCACGCCATCAAGGCCGGCGAGGGTGACGTGTTCATCTCCGCCGGCGTGGAGATGGTGTCGCGCTTCGTGAAGGGCAACAGCGACTCGCTGCCCGACACCCACAACCCGGTCTTCGCCGACGCGCAGGCCCGGGTGGCCAAGACCGCCGAGAGCGGCGCCGACTCCTGGACCGACCCGCGCGAGAACGGCGAGGTCCCCGACATCTACGTCGCGATGGGGCAGACCGCCGAGAACCTGGCGCTGCTCAAGGACGTCTCTCGCCAGGAGATGGACGAGTTCGCCGTCCGCAGCCAGAACCTGGCCGAGAAGGCCATCGCCGAGGGCTTCTGGGAGCGGGAGATCACCCCGGTCACGACGCCCGACGGCACCGTCGTCAGCAAGGACGACGGCCCGCGCGCCGGCACCACCCTCGAGGGCATCTCCGGCCTCAAGCCGGTCTTCCGCCCCGACGGCCGGGTGACCGCCGGCAACGCCTGCCCGCTCAACGACGGCGCCGCCGCCGTGGTGGTCATGAGCGACACCAAGGCCCGCGACCTCGGCCTGACCCCGCTGGCCCGTGTCGTCTCCACCGCCGTCACCGGCCTGTCGCCGGAGATCATGGGCTACGGCCCGGTCGACGCCTCGAAGCTCGCGCTGCAGCGGGCCGGCATGACCATCGACGACATCGACCTGGTCGAGATCAACGAGGCCTTCGCCGCGCAGGTCATCCCCAGCTACCGCGACCTGGGCATCGACATCGACAAGCTCAACGTGCACGGCGGCGCCATCGCCGTGGGCCACCCCTTCGGCATGACCGGCGCCCGCATCACCGGCACGCTCCTCAACGGTCTGCAGACGAAGGACGGGACCTTCGGCCTGGAGACCATGTGCGTCGGCGGCGGCATGGGCATGGCCATGGTGCTCGAGCGCCTCTCCTGACGTGGGCCGGGGCCGGTCCGCCGACCGGCCCCGGACACGACAGTGGCCCGGTCCCCTCGCGGGGACCGGGCCACTGTCGTGTGGGGCGCCCCGCCGCCGGGGCGGCGGGGCCGGTGCTCAGTTGTCCTGGAAGTAGGACAGCAGGCGCAGGATCTCCAGGTACAGCCAGACGACCGTGACGAGCAGGCCGAAGGCGACGTACCAGGCGAACTTGGCCGGGGCACCGCGGCGGATGGCCTGGTCGGCCATGTCGAAGTCGAGCAGCAGCGTGAAGGCCGCCACACCGATCACGACGAGGCTGAACACGATGGCCAGCGGGCCACCGTCACGCAGGCCCAGGCCGCCGGGGACGAAGAACGACACCAGCAGGTTGACCAGCACGAGGGCGAGGACACCGAACAGCGCGCCCACGACCCAGCGGGTCAGCTTGGGGGTGACCCGGATGGCGCCGGTCTTGTAGACCACCAGCATGCCGGCGAAGACGCCGAAGGTGCCGATGACCGCCTGGACGACGATGCCCGGGTAGATGGTGTTGAAGGCCTCGCTGATCGCGCCGAGCGCGACACCGTAGAGCGCGCCGTAGGCCAGCGTGGCCGCCGGGTTGGCGATCTGCTTGAAGCTGATCACCAGGCCCAGGACGAAGGCCACGAGGACCGCGGGCAGCGCCAGGCCCCAGGCCGCCTGACCGGGCAGCGCCCAGACGACGGCGGCGGCCAGGACGGTGACCAGGAAGGACAGGCCCGTCTTCTGGACGACGTCGTCCATCGTCATGTAGCGGGTGGCCGGGCCGGCGGGGGCCGGGGCACCGTACTGCTGGCCGTACTGCTGGTCGTAGCCCTGCGGGGCGCCGTACGGCTGGCCGTAGGGCTGGGGCTGACCGTAGCCGGGAGCGGCGTAGCCCTGCTGGCCGTACGGCTGCCCGTACTGCTGGCCGTAGCCGGGAGCGCCGTACCCCTGCTGTCCGCTGCCGTTGGCGGCGTTGGCGAAGCCCCGGCCGAAGACCGGGTTGGAGCTGGGCATCGTCATCTCCTCGAGGTGACTGGTCGGTCGGTGGGCTGCACCCTCGCATCCCACTCGGTTCCTACAACGTCGCACGTGGCCTGGACGTTCCGCGCGCGACACGGTCACCCGTGCGGTGGAGACGGCCCCGGGACGGCCGTGGCGCCGCCCCCCGGAAGGGACGGCGCCACGGGTCGTGGAGCTGGGTCAGACGGCGTCGCCGTGGCTGTGCTCGTGGTCGTGCGCGAGCCCGCCGCCGCCGGTCTCCAGGCCGGCCGGCTGGCGGAAGTCGCGGTCGGCCGGGTCACCCTGGAAGGTGCCGCCCGGGACCGGCTGCCCCGTCACACCGTTCACCCGCGAGGTGTCGTAGGCCAGGGTCAGCACCGCGTAGGCGATGGCGTCGGAGTTGGTGTCCAGCGCCACGCGGTTGACGTTCGCCAGCGTGTCCCCGACCTGGTGGTAGTTCGGGTCGTAGGCCACGCCCGCCTGGCCGCCGTAGTCGGCGGCCTGCTCCGGCGTCTTGACGCCCTCGGCGCCGGTGAACAGGCCACCGGAGGGGATGCCGGCGAGGATGAACGCCTGGTAGTCGCTGCGGCCGCTGAACTCGGTGGCCTCGTAGGGCAGCTGCCGCCGCTCGAAGTAGTCCTCGAGGACGTACTCGATCTGGTCCGAGCCCTCAGGCACCGTCACGGGCGCGGTGAACGCCGACTGGTCGCCGTCGTAGATGAACCGGGCGAAGTTCGGCGAGCCGACCATGTCGAAGTTGAGGTACAGGCCGATGTCGGCGACCTGCTGCTCCGACAGCTGCGAGACGTAGTAGTTGGAGCCGAGCAGGCCGTACTCCTCGGCGCCCCACCAGGCGAAGCGCACGGTGTTCTGCGGCTTGGTCTTGGCGATGTTCTGCGCGACCTCGAGGATCGCCGCGCTGCCGGAGCCGTTGTCGTTGATGCCCGGGCCCGCCGCGACGGAGTCCAGGTGCGCACCGGCCATGACGACGTTGTCGCCGGTGCGGCCGCGCAGTTCGGCGATGACGTTCTCGGTCTCGCGGACCTCGCTGATCGTCTGGATGTCGAACGCGACGACGGTCGGCGCCGAGGCGAACTCGACGCCCGTGGCGTAGCTGACGCCCACGACGGGGACGGCGTCCTCGATGGGTGCGCCGAGCGTCGGCTGCAGCAGGATGTCGCGGCCGGGCTGGCCCTCGTTGAAGATCACGACGCCGGCGGCCCCGGCGGCGACGGCATTCTGCACCTTGATGCCGAAGGCGCAGGTGCCGCGCTGGACCAGCGCGATGTTGCCCGGGGTGAAGCCCGCGAAGTCGGCGGACTCGCAGCCGCTGGTGTTGCCGTTGGACGCACCGACCGGCGGGATGGTGACGTCGACGGCTTGGATCGTCCCGGAGAGCTCACCGCTGCCGGAGTAGGTGGCCACCGCGTAGTCGGTGCCCTCGACATACGTCGTCGCGGTGGGCGAGACCCGGCTGAAGGAACTCGGCGCGGTCTGCTCGAAGAACGGGAACTCGAACTGCTGACGGGTGACCGTGTACCCCGAGGCCTCGAGCTGGCCGGTCACGTAGTCGGCGGAGGCCGTGTAGCCGGGGCTGCCCGAGACGCGAGTGCCGCCGTTGGCGGTGGCGATGTCCTGCAGGGCCTGCAGGTGCTGGGTGACGCCGTCGACCGTGACGCACTCGGTCAGCTTGGCGACGGTGTTGTTGTTGCGGTTCTCGCAGGCGTTGCCGCCGGCCGCGGCGGGCAGGGCGGCGACGACGCTGCCGGCGAGAGCGAGCACACCGGCGCTGCCGATCACGGCGGCGCGTGACCGGCGGGACGGGTGGGACTGGGTCATGGACGTCTGGTTCCCCTCGAGACGGCGGAGTGAGCTCCGTTGCTCACGGGGAGTCACCCTGCCAAATCGGTCACGGGGGACGTCAAGCCCTGTATTTCCTGCGGCTCATGGTGTATTGGCCCGCAGATCCTGCGGTGCCCCCGGTGGGACTCGAACCCACACTGCGACCCTTTTAAGGGGCCTGCCTCTGCCGATTGGGCCACGGGGGCGTGCGGGCGACCGGCGCCCGCGGGCGGCGTCAGCCGGCCTGCATCCGCTCGGCTCCCGGCCGGCCGGGGACCAGCCCGGCGGCGGTGACGAACTCGCGGCGCGGGTCCTGCAGTTGCCCCAGGGCGATGACCTCGCGGCGGAACACCGAGGCCAGCGCCCAGTCGGCGACCACCCGGGCCTTGCGGTTGAACGTCGGCACCCGGCTCACGTGGTAGGCGCGGTGCATGAACCACGCGGGCCATCCCTTGAGCTTGACCCCGTAGACCTGCGCCACGCCCTCGTGCAGCCCGAGGCTGGCCACCGACCCGGCGTAGGCGTGCCGGTAGGGCCGTGGCTCCTCGCCGCGCAGCACGGCGACGACGTTGTCGGCCAGCCGCTTGGCCTGGCGGACCGCGTGCTGCGCGTTGGGCGCGGTGGTGGCGCCGGGCGTGTCCTTCGTCAGGTCCGGGACGGCGGCGAGGTCGCCGGCGGCCCAGGCGTCCTCCAGGCCGCTGACCTGCAGCGTGGGCGCGCAGCGCACCCTGCCCCGCTCGTCGAGGGGCAGGTCGGTCTCGGCGAGCAGCGGGTTGGGCCTGGTGCCCGCCGTCCAGACCAGGGTGTCGCTGGCGAAGGAGTCGCCGTCGCTGAGCCGGACGACGCCGTCGGCGACCTCCTCGAGGCGGGTGTTGAGCCGCACGTCCATGCCGCGGGCGGTGAGCTGCCGGACCGTCCAGGCGGCCATGTCGAGGTCGACCTCGGGCAGGATCCGGCCGGTCGCCTCGACCAGCACCCACCGCATGTCGCTCGGCGACAGTCGTGGGTAGTGGTGCTCGACGGCGTAGCGGGCCATGTCCTCGAGCTCGGCGAACGCCTCGATGCCGGCGTAGCCGCCGCCGACGAAGGTGAACGTCAGCGCCCGGGTGCGGACGGCGGGGTCGTCGGTGGAGGCGGCGGCGTCGAGCCGGGCCAGCACGTGGTTGCGCAGGTAGATGGCCTCGCCGACGGACTTGAAGCCGATGCCGTGCTCGGCCAGGCCCGGGATGGGCAGCGTGCGCGCCACCGAGCCCGCGGCCATGACGAGCACGTCGTAGGACAGCTCGTACGGCGCCCCCTCCACCGGCGCGATCCGGGCCCGCCGGTCGGCGTGCGACAGCGACAGCACCGCCCCGGTCACCACCCGGCAGCGGGGCAGCGTGCGCCGCAGCGGCACGACGACGTGCCGGGGCTCCACCGAGCCGGCGGCGGCCTCGGGCAGGAACGGCTGGTAGGTCATGTGCGGCTGCGGGTCGACGACGACGACCTCGGCGCCGCCCCGGGAGAGCCGCTTCTGCAGCCGCAGGGCGGTGTAGAGGCCGACGTAGCCGCCGCCGACCACCAGCACCACCGGACGGGACCCAGCACCCGGACGAGTCGCCATGGGGCCAGCCTAGGGGCGCGGGGGCCCGCTCTCGCCCTGGTGCGCGCCCCCGGTCCCGGCCAGCTCGGTGGCCCGGGCGAGGACGGCGTCGAGCATCGGCTCGGTGAGCCGGCCGGTGAAGGTGTTCTGCTGGCTGACGTGGTAGCTGCCCAGCAGGGTCAGCTCGCCGCGCGGCCCGGAGACGGTGACCTCGACGCCGTGCCCGAACGCCGGCCGCGGGCGCGGCAGGGCGTAGCCGGCGCCGGCCAGGACCGGCCACAGCGCCGTCCAGCCGAACCCGCCCAGGACGACGGCGACCCGCAGGTCCGGCAGCAGCGCCAGCTCGCGGGCCAGCCACGGCGAGCAGGTGTCGCGCTCGGCCGGCGTCGGGGCGTTGTCCGGCGGCGCGCAGCGGACGGCGGCGGCCACCCGCACGCCGGTGAGCTCCAGGCCGTCCCCCACGTGGGTCGACGTCGGCTGGCTGGCCAGGCCGGCCCGCCACAGCGCGGCGAAGATCCAGTCGCCGCTGCGGTCGCCGGTGAACACCCGGCCGGTGCGGTTGCCGCCGTGCGCGGCGGGTGCCAGCCCGACGACGGCGATGCGGGCGTCGGCGGGGCCCAGGCCCGGCACCGGGCGGCCCCAGTAGTCCTCGTCGCGGAAGGACGCCCGCTTGACCCGGGCCACCTCCTCGCGCCAGGCGACCAGCCGCGGGCAGGCCCGGCAGCCGGAGACGCGGGCGTCGAGGACGGCGAGGTCGCGCGCCGCGCGGGCGGAGCGGGCGACGCCGGCGGGGCTGCGGGTGACCGGGAACCCCTGGGCGTCGGCTGCCACGGCCCCAGTGGACCACCCGGGCGGGGACGGGCGGCCGCCGGGGAGGCAGGGCATGATCACCGCATGGCCCGCAAGGAGAAGGCGCCGCTGACCTGGAAGCTGCTCGGCTCGGGACTCGCCGTCCCGGCCGGCATCGCCGCCCGCAAGCTCACCGACGCCGCCTGGTACGCCGCCCGCGGCACCAACCCGCCGAAGAACCCGGCGGCGCCCGGGGTGAGCTGGCCCGACGCGCTGGCCTGGGCGGCGTTCTCCGGGGTCGTCGTGGCCGCCGGCCGGCTGGTCGCCGCGCGCGGCGCCGCGGCCGCCTACCAGTCGCTGACCGGCAAACTGCCCCCCGGCCTCAACGAGGGGCCCTGACCCGGCGCCCTCAACCCCGGGCGAGCCGGAGGGCGATGCCGTCGAGGATGTCGTGCTCGCTGACGACGACCTCGTCGAGCGCGAACGCGTCCATGACCACCCGCAGCACCAGCGCGCCGGCGCCGATGACGTCGACCCGGCCCGGGTGCATGACCGGCTCGGCGGCCCGCCGCTCGCGGCTGGCGGTGAGCAGCCCGGCGGTGACCGACCGGACGGCGGCCACCGGGATGCGCGAGCCGTGGATGGCCGCGGCGTCGTAGGCCGGCAGCCGCAGCGCGAGCGCCGCGACCGTGGTCACCGAGCCGGCCAGGCCGACCAGGGTGGCCGCCTCGCCCACCGGCACCGCGGCGGCCACCTCGGCCAGCGCGGCGCGGATGTCGGCCTCGGAGCGGCCGATCTCGTCGGCGCTGGGCGGGTCGCCGTGCAGGTGCCGCTCGGTGAGCCGCACGCAGCCGATGTCCACCGACCGCGCGGCGCGCACCCCGCCGGCGTCGCCGAGGACGAACTCGGTGGAGCCGCCGCCGATGTCGACGACGAGGTACGGCGGGCGGGGCGGCGGGCCGCCGTGCGCGGCGGCCGCGGCGTCGAGCGAGGCGGTGGCGCCCAGGAAGGACAGCCGGGCCTCCTCGTCGCCGGGGACGACGTCGGGCGGCAGGCCGAGGGTGTCGCGGACCATCGCCTCGAAGTCGGCGCGGTTGGCCGCGTCGCGGGTGGCGCTGGTGGCCACCATGCGCACCGCCGTCGCGCCGAGGTCGCGGGACTGGGCGGCGTACTCGGCGAGCACGACGCGGGTGCGCTCGATCGCCTCGGGAGCCAGCCGCCCGGTGGCGTCGACGCCCTGGCCGAGCCGGACGACCTCCATCCGGCGCAGCAGGTCGGTGTGCGCGCCCTCGGGGGGCACGTCGGCCACCAGCAGCCGGATGGAGTTGGTCCCGCAGTCGACGGCGGCCACGCGGGTCACGGGCGGTCCTCCTCGGGGAGCGCGCAGGGCCCCTGGGCCCACCACTCCCCCATCCCGGCGACGGCGCGGTCGCCGATCGGGTTGACGCCCGGCCCGGCCGCGAGGGCGTGGCCGGCCAGGGCGTGCAGGCACTTGACCCGGTCGGGCATGCCGCCGGCGGTGGCGCGGGTGGGCAGCTCGCCGAGGGCGTCGCGCTCGGCGAGGTAGGCCTCGTGCGCGGCGCGGTAGGCCGCCGCGAGGTCCTGGTCGGTGCCGAGCTCCTCCTGCCACTCGCGCATCCGGCCCGCCGACTCCAGCCGGCTCGCCGCCGCCGACGCACGCGGGCAGGTCAGGTAGTACAGCGTCGGGAACGGGGTGCCGTCGTCCAGCCGCGGGGAGGTCTGCACGACGTCGGGCTGCCCGCAGGGGCACCGGTGCGCCACGGCGCGGACGGCGCGCGGCGGGCGCCCGAGCTGCCGGCCGACGGTCTCGTGCTCCTCCGGCGTCATCGGCTCGCGCACGGGGCGTCCCGGGAAGGGACTGGAACGGCCCTGCGGCAGGGGCCCGGGCCGAGCCTGCGAGGGCTGGGGGGCAGCGGGTTCCTTCATCCGTCGGCTTCCGCGACGGAGCCGAGCAGCTGCTCGTACCAGGGCCGCGCGGCGGCGGACGTGTCGGGCAGCGTGCCGGCGTCGCCCTCGGCCACCGCGCCGTCGACGACGACCACCAGCCGGTCGCCGGGCAGCACGTAGGACAGCCGCTCGCGGGCCTGCTGCGCCGTCCAGTCGGGGTCGGACTGCCGGTCCAGCTGCCCCTCGAGCTCGGCGATGCGCTCGTCGAGGTCGGTGCTCTCCGCGGCGAGCCGGGCGAGCTCGGCCCGGCCGTCCAGCCACTGGCGCACCGGACCGGCGAGGGTGAGCGCCAGCAGCAGGAGCACGCCGACCAGCACGACGCCGCGCCCGGTGACCAGCGGCCGCCGGGTCGAGGCGGTGCGGGCCGCCGGGCGCGGGGTGCGCCGGCCCTGGCGGCGGGCGTCGGGACGGCTGCCCGCGCCCGACCGCGTCCCGGCCGGGACCGGCCGGGACGCGGCGTGCGAGAGCGGGCGGCCGGTCGAGCGCCGCCTCCCCGTACCGGCGCTCACCCGGTCAGGAGGTCCGCAGGCGCGGGAAGGCCGCCGCGCCGGCGTAGCGCGCGGCGTCGTCGAGCTCCTCCTCGATGCGCAGCAGCTGGTTGTACTTGGCCACCCGCTCGCTGCGGGCCGGGGCACCGGTCTTGATCTGCCCGCAGTCGGTGGCGACGGCGAGGTCGGCGATCGTGGTGTCCTCGGTCTCGCCCGAGCGGTGGCTCATCATGCTGCGGTAGCCGCTGCGGTGCGCCAGGTTCACGGCGTCGAGCGTCTCGGTCAGCGTGCCGATCTGGTTGACCTTGACCAGCAGCGCGTTGGCGGCGCCGCGGGAGATGCCGTCGGCCAGGCGCGCGGGGTTGGTGACGAACAGGTCGTCGCCGACGATCTGGACGCGGTCGCCGAGGGCCTGGGTCATGGCGACCCAGCCGTCCCAGTCCTCCTCCGAGAGCGGGTCCTCGATGGAGACGATCGGGTAGGCGTCGACGAGCTCGCGGTAGTAGTCGACGAGGAACTCGGCCGACCGGGTCTGGCCCTCGAAGTCGTAGCCGCCCTCGCCGTGGAACTCGGTGGCGGCGACGTCGAGCGCGAACCCGATGTCGGTGCCTAGCGAGTAGCCGGCCTTCTCGACGGCCTCGGCGATCAGGTCGAGCGCGGCGCGGTTGGTGGGCAGGTCGGGGGCGAAGCCGCCCTCGTCGCCGAGGCCGGTGGACAGGCCGCGGCCCTTCAGCACGGACTTGAGCGCGTGGTAGCACTCGGCACCGGTGGACAGCGCCTCGGCGAAGGTGGCCGCGCCGATCGGCGCGATCATGAACTCCTGGACGTCGACGTTGCTGTCGGCGTGGGCGCCGCCGTTGAGGATGTTCATCATCGGCACCGGCAGCAGGTGCGCCGAGGGCCCGCCCACATAGCGGAACAGCGGCAGGCCGGTGGAGTCGGCGGCGGCGCGGGCGACGGCGAGGCTGACCCCGAGGATCGCGTTGGCGCCCAGGCGGGACTTGTCCGGCGTGCCGTCGAGGTCGATCAGCCGCTGGTCGACCAGGCGCTGCTCGGTGGCCTCGTAGCCGACGAGCTCGGGGCCGATGACGTCGAGGACGCCGTCGACGGCCTTGGTGACGCCCTTGCCGCCGTAGCGCTCTCCACCGTCGCGCAGCTCCACCGCCTCGAAGGCGCCGGTGGAGGCGCCGCTCGGGACCGCCGCGCGGGCGATCGTCCCGTCGTCGAGGGCGACCTCGACCTCCACGGTGGGGTTACCGCGCGAGTCCAGGATCTCCCGCGCGCCTACGGCATCGATGCTCGGCACGGGGAGCAGCCTAGCGACGGCCGGGGGCGCACCCGTCCGCGGCGCGTGGCTGCGGCGGACCTGTCACCAGATGGTCACGGCGCGGTCACGGAGCGACTCCGCCGGAACCGGTCCGGCGCTAATCTCGGGCCTCGGGCGCCTCCCCGCGCCCACACCGTCGGAGGACCCGATGACCGAGCGCCGGCAGGACCCGACCCCCGTCGACACGGACCCCGGGGCGGGTGCGTCCGTCCTCGGCTTCCCGGCGGAGCCGCCCGGGGACGACGACGCCGGCGACCTCGAGCCGGTCCCGGACGGCGCCGAGGTGGCCGGTGTCGCGGCGCGCCCGGGACTGGCCTACGTGCGGCACCCCGACGTCGCCGGCGGGGTGCTCCTGCTGCTGGCGGGCGTGGCCGGGGCGGCGAGCGCCTGGCTGCCCTGGGAGCAGGGCCGGGAGACGACCGGCCTGGACCTCGTGGTGCGCGCGGTCGGCGCGGCCCGGGAGGGGGCGGCCGAGCTCGGGCGCACCGGCCTGTGGCAGCCGGGGGCGGTGGCGGCCGGGAGCGCCGTGCTCGTCGTCCTCGGGCTCCTGCTGCTCCGCCCGGCGCGGGGCCACCGGGTGTCGGGGGTGCTGGCGCTGGCGGTCGCGCTGGGCGTGGCCGCCGCGGTCGCCGGCCGGCTGGTCGACGCCGGCGGGGACGCCGCCTCGCTCGGCCCGGGCGTCTGGTGCGCCGCCGCGGTGGCCGGCCTCGGCCTGCTCGGCGCACTCAAGGCCATGCTCACCGCGCCGCGGGTCACCGCCGTGCCCGACGCACCGCTCGCCGTCGGCTGACCGGCCCGCCCTCCCTCGCGCTCCGTCACCGCCGGTCCGGTCGCGTCACCCGCACAAGATCGTGCACGACCCGTTGGGGTGAGGCGCGTCCCTGGAGCGGGGTCGGCCGGGTCCCCGGCCCCGCACACTCGGCCGGCGCCCGCCCGTCCGCGGTGGCGCGAGGAGGGGGACCCGCGTGACCGCCAGCCCGACGCTCGAGCGGCTCGACGGCGCCGACGTCCGGGCCGGCGAGCCGCAGGTGCACGTCGTCGCGCTGGACGCGGTGACCGCTCCGACCACGGCCCTCCCCCGCGAGCCCTACGTCACCGTGCTCGTACCGGCGCACGACGAGGCCGACCAGATCGCCGCCACCCTCGCGGGCCTGCGGCGTCAGACGCTGCCGCCGGCGCGGGTGGTCGTCGTCGCGGACAACTGCTCCGACGAGACCGTCGCCATCGCCCGGGCGGCCGGCGCCGAGGTGTTCGAGACCGTCGGCAACACCGACAAGAAGGCCGGCGCGCTCAACCAGGCGTGGGCGCTGCGCTTCCGCCGGGTGGCCGAGGGCGAGCGCCGCGGAGGCGAGCGCAGGGCGGCCGACCGGCGTACCGGGACCGGCGTCACCGCCGGCCCCGAGCGCCGCACGGGCGGCCGGCGCACGGCGGCCGACCGCCGCGACGGCGCCGCCGACCGGCGCGGCGCGACCACCGGCCGGCCCGACGCCGCCGACGACGACCTCGTGCTCGTCCAGGACGCCGACTCCTCGCTGGACGAGGGCTTCCTCGAGGGCGCCGCGCACCACGTCCTGCGGGACGACCGGATGGGCGCGGTGGGCGGCACGTTCCGCGGCGATCCCGGCGGCGGCCTGGTCGGGCACCTGCAGCGCAACGAGTACGCCCGCTACGCCCGCGACGTGCGCCGGCTGCAGGGCAAGTGCCTCGTCGTCACCGGCACGGCCGCGATGTTCCGGGCGGCGACCCTGCGGCGGATCTCCGAGGCGCGCCTGGACGGCCGGGTGCCGCGCGGCGACGGCCGCGGCGGCATCTACGACACCACCGTCCTCACCGAGGACAACGAGCTGACCTTCGCGATCCTGCACCTGGGGTACCAGGTGCTCAGCCCGAAGGAGTGCACGCTCACCACCGAGGTCATGCCGACCTGGCGGGCGCTGTGGAACCAGCGGCTGCGGTGGAAGCGCGGCGCCATCGAGAACTGCGTGCAGTACGGCGTCACCCGCATCACGTGGCGCTACTGGGGCCGGCAGCTGCTCACCCTCGCCGGCGTCCTCATCACGTTCCTGTACCTCGGGTCGCTCGCGGTGTCCCTGATCGGGTCCGGGCACGTCCGGGTGCAGCCGTTCTGGCTCGCGGTGACCGGCGTCTTCGTCCTCGAGCGGGTCATCACCGTCCGCGACCGCGGGTGGAGGCACATGCTCGCCGCGGCCACGATGTACGAGCTCCTCTACGACGTCTTCCTGCAGTTCGTGCACGCCCGCGCCTACCTCGACGCGGCCCTCCGTCGTGAGAGGAGGTGGTAGAGGTGTACGACAACCCCGCGGCTCCCCTGGCGGCCGGCGGCACCGGATCGGTGCTCGCCTACACCGGCTTCGGCAGCATCTGGCTGGCTCTCGCGGCCTTCGCGCTCATCGCGGTCGGCACGGCGCTCCTGCGCATCGTGCCGCGCAAGCAGGGCTGACCCCCGGGCCCGGTGACGACGTCGTCACCGGGCCCGCGCTCACTCCCCGGCCCGCTCGCGGCGGCGGGCCTCGGCGTCGAGCTCGCCGGCGTAGCGGCGGACGGCCTCGCGGAGGGCGTCCTCGGCGTCCCAGCCGCGCTGCTCCGCGGCGGTGACGACGGCCAGCAGCCGCTCCCCCAGCTCCTCCGGCGACGCCGACCCCAGGTCGGCCGCCTCCGGCACCGGGAACCCGGCCCGCCCGGCCCGGCGCACCAGCGCGGCGCCCCACGCGGCGGCCGGCTGCGAGCGCGAGACCCCCTCGGTCGGCGAGCGCCGCTGCTTCTCCGCCTTCTTGATCTCCTCCCACCCGGCCTCGACGCCCGCCACGTCGCGGGGGCCGGCGTCGCCGAACACGTGCGGGTGGCGGCGGACGAGCTTGTCCACCAGTTCACCGGCGACGTCGTCGACGTCGAACCGGCGGCCGGGGTCGGCCTCGGCGGCCACCCGGGCGTGGAAGACGACCTGCAGCAGCACGTCGCCGAGCTCCTCGCGCATGGCCACCGGGTCGTCGTCGACGATCGCGTCGTAGGCCTCGTGCGCCTCCTCGAGCAGGTAGCCGCGCAGCGAGGAGTGCGTCTGCTCGGCGTCCCAGGGGCAGCCGCCGGGCGAGCGCAGCCGGTCCATGACGGCGACGACGTCGAGCAGCCGGGCGCCGGGCGGCTCGGGCGCTCCGTCGACGACGGGCCGGCCGGCCACCTCCCCCGGCGCGGCGAGGCAGGCGACGTCGGCGTCGAGGGCGGCGGCGTCCGTGGCGTCGGTGACGTCCCACCCGGCGGCGCGCAGCACCTCGGCGGTGGCCGCGGCGCCGGGCAGCGCGGCCACCCGGCGGCCGGCGAGCGCGGCCCAGCCGGCAGGGCCGAGCAGCCCGGGGAGCCGCGGGCTGACCGTGACGACGACGGCCGGGGGCACCGGGTCAGCCCTCACCGGTGGCGGGCGCCGGAGCGCCGGCTTCGGTGCCGGCCTCGTCCAGCAGCTGGACGACGCCGCCGTCGGCCTCCTGCACGACGTCGTCCTCGAGGGTGCCGTAGCGGGGGTTGACGGTCACCGACAGCTCGTCCTGCACCTCGCCGACGACGGCGGCGCCGGCCTCCTCCACCCCGTTGGCGGCCTGGCTCTCGAGGTCGGGCCGGGCCTCCTCGAAGGTGGGCGTGGTGCGGGTGGCGACGAAGACGACGACCACGCCGTCGACGCCGGGGACCGTGGTGGTGAAGCCGGTGCCCGGCGCGGCCGCGGTGATGCCCTGCGCGAGCGGGCCGCTGACCTCCGACACCGGCGTGCTCTCCACCTGCGGGAGCGAGTTCTGCCCGGGGAAGCGGGCGGCGACCGCCGGGTAGGAGGCGGGCGCGGCGGTCAGCTCGGCGACGGCGGCGTCGGCGGCGGCCTGGTCGGGGACGACGAAGTAGCCGACCTCGGCCTGCTCCAGGCCGGCGCGCGCCTCCTCGTAGCGGGCGCGCAGCGCGGCCTCCGACAGCGCGTCGCCCTGGCCGGTGGCCTGGCCGAGCTCGCGGCGCAGCAGCTGCTGGCGGGCGCTCTCCCGGACGTCCTCGCGCGAGTAGCCCTGCCCGGCGGCCTGGGCGTAGAGCGACTCCTCGTCCTGGCCGCCGAGCGCCTGCGTGATGAACGCGCCGAGCTCGGCGTCGGTGACCTCGACGTCGTACTCCTCGGCGGCCGCGGCGTAGACCCGCTCGCGGACGAGCAGCGTGAGCACCTGGCGGGTGTAGTCGGCGCCCCCTCCCCCGGCCGCCTCGGCGATGGCCGGGTCGGCGAGGCGGTCGTCGACGGCCGACCGCAGCTCGGCGACGGTCACCTGCTCGTCGCCGACGTAGGCGGCCACGGACGGCGAGGTCCGGCAGCCGGCCACGGGGACGGCGACGGTCACGAGCCCCAGGACGAGGGCGGCGGGACGGCGGATGCGCACGCCCGCAGGCTGCCACATGCGCTGTGACGGCCGTCGCAGGACGCGGCGCCCCGCTGTCAGCTCGCCGCGGCCACCGGCTGCTCGATCACCGCGCGCAGCAGCGAGTGCAGGTGCTCGAGCAGGGCGACGTCGCGCAGCGGCGTCCGCCGGTCGGGACCGACGGGCACCTTCAGCGAGATCGTCTCGACGGCCGACTTGTACGTGGCGCCGTCGGCGAGCCGGGCCAGCCGCATCTGCTGCGACTCCCGCAACGGCACCGGCGACACCCGGATGACGCGGCCCTGCAGCGACACCTCGGTGATCCCGAGCGCCCGCACCGCGGCGCGGAAGCGCGCCACCGCCAGCAGGTTGAGCACCGGCGCCGGCGGGGTGCCGTAGCGGTCGGTGAGCTCGTCGAGGACGGCCTGCGCCTGGTCGTCGTCCTGCACGCTCGCGACCTTGCGGTAGGCCTCCATGCGCAGCCGCTCGCCGGGCACGTAGTCGTGCGGCAGGTGGGCGTCGACGGGCAGGTCCACGCGCACCTCGACCGGCTCGACGGGCGCGGCCTCGCCGGTGACCTGGGCGCGGTAGTCGGCCACCGCCTCGCCGACCAGCCGGACGTAGAGGTCGAAGCCGACGCCGGCGATGTGCCCGGACTGCTCGCCACCGAGCAGGTTGCCCGAGCCGCGGATCTCGAGGTCCTTCATCGCGACCGCCATGCCGGCGCCGAGGTCGGTGTTGTGCGCGATCGTCGTCAGCCGGTCGACCGAGGTCTCGGTCAGCGGCCGCGACGGGTCGTAGGTGAAGTAGGCGTAGGCGCGCTCGCGGCCACGCCCGACGCGGCCGCGGATCTGGTGCAGCTGGGAGAGGCCGAAGGTGTCGGCGCGGTCGACGATCAGGGTGTTGGCGTTGGGGATGTCCAGCCCCGACTCGACGATCGTCGTCGCGACCAGGACGTCGTACTCCTTCTCCCAGAAGCCGACCATGATCCGCTCGAGCTCGTGCTCCTTCATCTGGCCGTGGCCGACGGCGACGCGGGCCTCGGGCACCAGGTTGCGGATCTTCGCCGCGGCCTTGTCGATCGACTGCACGCGGTTGTGGATGACGAAGACCTGGCCGTCGCGCAGCAGCTCCCGGCGGATCGCCGCGGCCATCTGCTTGTCGTCCCACGCGCCCACGTAGGTGAGGACGGGGTGCCGCTCCTCGGGTGGGGTGAGGATCGTCGACATCTCGCGGATGCCGGTCAGGCTCATCTCCAGCGTGCGCGGGATCGGGGTGGCCGACATCGACAGGACGTCGACCGCCGTCCGCATCGTCTTCAGGTACTCCTTGTGCTCGACGCCGAAGCGCTGCTCCTCGTCGACGATGACCAGCCCGAGGTCCTTGAACCGGGTGGTCGGCTGCAGCAGCCGGTGGGTGCCCACGAGGACGTCGACCTCGCCGGCGGCGAGCTGGCGCAGGGTCTCGGTGCTCTCGGCCTCGGACTGGAACCGGGACAGCACCTTCACCGTCACCGGGAACTGCGCCATGCGCTCGGAGAACGTCTTGAAGTGCTGGTTGGCGAGCAGCGTCGTCGGTACGAGGACGGCGACCTGCTTGCCGTCCTGCACCGCCTTGAACGCGGCGCGGACGGCGATCTCGGTCTTCCCGTAGCCCACGTCGCCGCAGATGATCCGGTCCATCGGCACGGGGTTCTGCATGTCCGACTTGACCTCGTCGATGGCGGCGAGCTGGTCGGGCGTCTCCTGGAACGGGAATGCGTCCTCGAGCTCGCGCTGCCAGACGGTGTCCGGGCCGAAGGCGTGACCCTTGGTCGCCATGCGCGCGGAGTAGAGGCGGATCAGCTCGGCGGCGATCTGCTTGACCGCGCGGCGGGCCTGACCCTTGGTCTTCTGCCAGTCGGCGCCGCCGAGCTTGGACAGCGCCGGCTGCTCCCCGCCGACGTAACGGGTGAGCTGGTCGAGGGAGTCGGTGGGCACGAACAGCCGGTCCGGCGGCTGGTTCCGCTTGCCCGGGGCGTACTCGACGATGAGGTAGTCGCGCTGCCCGCCGTGCACGGTGCGGCTGACCATCTCGATGTAGCGGCCGATGCCGTGGTGCTCGTGGACGACGAGGTCGCCGGGCTGCAGCTGCACCAGGTCGACGGCGTTGCGGCGGCGCGCGGGCATCTTCTGTGCGTCGCGCATCGTGGTGCCGCGCTGGCCGGTGAGGTCGTGCTCGGTGACCAGCGCGAGCTTCACGCCGGGGAAGGCGAACCCGGACTCGAGGTTGCCCTGGGTGATGGAGGCCAGCCCGGCGTCGGGGGCGGACTCCAGGCCGGGCACCAGCCGCACGCCGAGCTCGGCGGCGCCGAACTGGTCGGCGGCGCGCTGGGCCGGACCGGGGCCGGCGAAGGTCAGCACGACGCGCCAGCCCTCGCGGGTCCAGTCGCGCAGGGTGCCGACCGCACGGTCGAGGTCGCCGCTGAAGCGCTCGACGGTCGTGGCCTCCAGCGCGGCCGCGTCGTCGTCGAGGTCGCCCAGGGTGAACGCGCCGGTGGTCCACCAGGGCAGGCCGCGGCCGCGGGCGGCGGCCTCGACGTCCTCCAGCGCCCGGAACGACGAGGCCCCGAGGTCCAGCGGCGCCTCGCCGGCCTCCGCGGCGGTCGCCCAGGAGGCGGCGAGGAACTCCTCGGCGGTGCGGACGAGGTCGGCGGCGCGGCTGCGCACCCGCTCGGGGTCGGCGACCAGGACGTGGGTGCCGGCGGGCACGAGGTCGGTGAGCAGCTGCAGCTGCCCCTCGACCAGCGCGGGGGTCAGCGACTCCATGCCCTCGACGGCGATGCCCTCGGCCAGCTTGCCGAGCATCTCGGCGAGGCCGGGGTGCTCCGCCGCGAGCTCCGCGGCGCGGGCGCGGACGGCGTCGGTGAGCAGCAGCTCGCGGCACGGCGGGGCCCACAGCCGCTCGGGCCGGTCGTCGAGGGAGCGCTGGTCGGCGGCGGAGAAGTACCGCAGCTCGTCGACCTCGTCGCCCCAGAACTCGACGCGGACGGGGTGCGGCTCGGTGGGCGGGAAGACGTCGAGCAGGCCGCCGCGGACGGCGAACTCGCCGCGCTTCTCGACCAGCTCGACGCGGGTGTAGGCGGCGTCGGCCAGCGCGCGGGCGACGTCGTCGAGCTCGGCGGTGTCGCCCGGCCTCAGCTCCACGGGCACGAGGTCGCCGAGGCCCGGCGCGAGCGGCTGCAGCACGCTGCGGACGGGCGCGACCAGCACGTCGACCGTGCCGTTCTGGCCGGGGTTCGTGAGGTCGCGGAGCACGGCCAGCCGGCGGCCGACGGTGTCCGCGCGCGGGGAGAGCCGCTCGTGCGGCAGCGTCTCCCACGCCGGGAAGGTCTCCACCCGGCGGCCGGGGAGGAAGCAGCGCAGCAGGTCGGCGGCGACGTCGGCGTCGCGCTCGCCGGTGGTGACCAGCAGGACCGGGACGCCGGCCCCGGGCGCCTGCGCGGCCAGCGCGGCCGCGACCAGCGGCTGCACCGGCGGCGGCGCGGGGACGGCGAGCTCGGCCGACCCCGCGGCGGCCACCACGCGGGCCATGCCGGGATCGCTGAGGACGACGTCGAGCACGCCGCGCAGGCTCACGGGGACTTCCTCCTGGGGACGACGGCCCGCGCAAGGTGCCGCCGAGTGCGGCGCAGGCCCCCTCCCAGGCTAGACGCCGCTCGGGTGCGTCGCCTGCGGCGGAGAACGATGAGCGTTCATCACGGAGGGTCAACACATCGGACTGCATCTGTGCAGTTCAACGCGGCGAGCGGCTGCCCTGTGATCACCGTCTCGTGACTCTCCGCGAGGACACGCGACCGCGACTCCCCGCCGCGTCGATGGAGTGACACCAGCCCTGGACGCGCCGACACGCTCTGGCGGCATGACGAGCGTCAGCATCCCCACTCCCCGGAGCGACCTCGACCAGAGCACCGAGGTCCTCGACGCTGCCATCGCCGCGACGGTCCGCTCGTGCACCGTCGGTGGCGCGGGCATCGCGGCCCTGACGGAGGCCGCCGTGGTGGAGCAGATGGTCGCCGGCTGGGCGCACGACGAAGGTGGCTGGATCGTCACCGTCAACGTGGACATCCTGCGCAGGGTGGCTCGTGATCCCGACCTCGCACGGCTGGTGGCATCGGCCACGATCGCCGTGGCCGACGGCATGCCGCTGGTGTGGGCGTCGCGCCTGGCCGGCGATCCCCTGCCCGAACGCGTCACCGGGGCGTCCCTGGTCGGGACGCTGGCCGAGGCCGCGGCCCTGACCGGTCACTCGATCTACCTCCTCGGCGGCGATCCCGGGGTCCCGGAGGCCGCGGCGACCGCGCTCACGGAGCGCTTCCCCGGCACCGTCGTGGCGGGGACCGACTCCCCGCCCTACGGGTTCGACCGGGACGAGGACCAGCTCGCCGCGGTGGTCGACCGCGTCGTCGCGGCCCGTCCGGACCTGGTCCTCGTCGGACTGGGCTTCCCCAAGCAGGAGCGGCTCATCACGCTCCTCCGTCCCCTGCTGCCGGAGGCCTGGCTGCTCGGCTGTGGGGCCGGCATCCCCTTCGCCGCCGGCCAGTTCCGGAGGGCTCCGGGGCTCGTCCAGCGGATGGGCGCCGAGTGGGTGCACCGACTCGTGCTGGAGCCGCGGCGGCTGGCGCGGCGGTACCTCGTCGAGGACCTCCCGTTCGCCCTGGACCTGCTGACCCGCGCGGCCGCCCTCGGGTTCGCCACCCGTCCCGCCCCGGTCCCTCGGATCCCGTCGGCGCGGGCGCCCCTGTCCGACGGGCCCGAAGCGGTGCGACGGTGAGACGCCGCCCGGCGTCCCACCCCGGTGCCGGGCCCGACTACGTCTGCTTCGCGGCCCAGGACTGGTGGTACCACAACCAGGCCCACTCGGACTTCCAGCTCATGCGCTCGGTGGCCCGCGAGCGGAAGGTCCTGGTGGTCAACAGCATCGGCATGCGGATGCCGCGTCCCGGTGTCAGCACGCACGTGACCCGCCGGCTGGCCCGCAAGCTCCGCAGCGTGGCCCGGCTGGTCCGCCGCCCGCTGCCCGACCTGCCGGGCTTCCACGTCGTCTCCCCACTCCCCCTGCCCTTCTACGGCTCCGAACGGGCCCGGCGATGGGGTGCACTCGCCGTGCGCGCCCAGGTCCGCGCGACGATGTGGTGGCTCGGCATGCGCGATCCGGTGGTCGTCGTGACGGTGCCGACCGCCTGGGACGTGGTCCGCCCGATGCGCCGCAGCTCCCTGGTCTTCAACCGGTCGGACCGGCACTCGGCGTTCCCCGAGGCCGACACGCGTTCCATCGCCGCCCTGGAGAACCAGCTGCTGCAGAACGCCGACCACGTCCTCTACGTCAGCCGCGCGCTGATGCAAGAGGAGGAGCCCCACACCGGCCCACGCCGGCACTTCCTGGACCACGGCGTCGACGTCGGTCACTTCCGGCGGCGGCCACACGAGGAGTGGCCGGCCGACATCCGGGACGTCCCGGGGCCGCGCATCGGCTTCTACGGCGCCCTCGACGACTTCGTCGTCGACTTCGACCTGCTCGAGCGCCTGGCGGCCGAGCTGCCCGAGGCCTCTCTGGTGCTCATCGGTGACGCGAACCACCCGATGGGCCGCTTCGACCGCTACCCGAACGTGCACTGGCTCGGCCCGCGGCCGTACGAGTCGATCCCGGCCTACGGCTCGGCGTTCGACGTGGCGGTCATGCCGTGGCAGGACAACACCTGGATCGCGCACGCCAACCCGATCAAGCTCAAGGAGTACCTGGCCCTCGGGCTGCCGGTGGTGAGCACGGACTTCGCCGAACTCGCCGACTACCGCGACCGGGTGCGGGTCGCCCACACGCCGGACGACTTCGTGGCGGCGGTCCGCCGGACGCTCGCCGACGGCGGCCCGTCGACGCCGGAGGCCCGGCGACGGTCCGTCCTGGGCTGCTCGTGGGACTCCCGCGCCTCCACGCTGATCGAGCGCGCCGAGGTCCCGACCCGGATCTGAGCAGGAGGACGACGCCGGCAGCTCGGCCGGAGGCCGTCTAGCCGTCCGCCCGTGCCCCGGCCGGCTGCGGCCGCCGGTCCGGTGCGACGGGCTCGTCCTCGCGGGAGTCGAGCCGCGCCGGTGACGGAGCGGGGACCTCGACGGCCGGCTCCGGCCGGGGCCCGGGGACCGCGGCGGTCACCGGGACGTCGGTCCGGGGCGCCACGACCGACGCGGACGACTCGGTCCCGTCGTCCTCGGGAGCCTCGTGGCGCCCCTTGCGGGCCTCCTCGCGTCGCAGTGCCGAACGACCCTCGGCGATCGAGATGGCGGCGAACAGCAGGATGACACCGGCGCCCACGATGCCGACCAGCGAGCGGATCGTGCCCGAGACGACGACGTGCCCGGGCGTCGGCTCGGCCACGGGCAGCGGCTTGATGAGCGCGCTCTCGTCCGCGTCGTAGACCTTCTGCAGTGCGACCAGCTCGGCCTCCATGCGGGCGCTGACGAGAGCCAGGGTCGTCTCGGCCTCCGCGGCACTGGAGCCCGTGCCCACCAGGTCCACGATCTGGGCGGAGGTCGGGGACGGGCCGATCGTGTAGCCGGCGTCCGCGCCCTGGGCGACCAACGCCTCGCGCACCGTCCCTCCACCGACACGGGCCGACAGGACCTGACCCACCGTGCCCTCGTTGGCGAACCGCAGGTACGGGTTGTTGCGGTTGATCCCCGCGAGCGTGGGGTCCCGCTCGATCTGGGCGTCGCTCGGGGCTGGGGCGGGGTTCACGAGCACGAAGGAGGCGCGCGCCTCGTAGTCACGCGGCATGACGAGGAGCAACCAGGCGCTGGCGACGCCCGTGAGCACCACGACCAGGGCCGTCACGAGCCAGTGGCGCCGGATCGAGCGCAGGATGGCGAAGATGTCCACGGGTCAGTCTCCTCGGGAGGCTTCGGGTTCGGTGGGCTCGAGCGCGTCAGCCTCGCGGCGCGAGAGCACCCAGCACGCACCCGCGCACCCGGTCACCAGCGCCTGCACACCGACGAACATGTTGAACGAGAAGGCGTCGAAGGTCGCGGCGCAGACCGCCCCGGCCAGGCCGGCACCGGCCAGCGCAGCCGCGACCGCCCGCAGGTCCGGATCGCGAGAGCGGAGCCGAGCGCCGAGCGCGGTCAGCACCGGGACCGTGAGGAAGACCAGCAGTCCGGTCATGCCGACCAGGCCCAGCTCGATCGCGCTCTTCAGGAACTGGTTGTCCAGGACCGCCAGGAGGTCGGCCGGCAGGTAGGTCCCGCCACCCAGCCCCGTCCACGGGTGCTCGGCGACCAACCGCGCCACCAGGGGGTAGTCCTCGAGCCGACTCGACACCGAGGTGTCGGCGCTCCCCGCACCGATGAACTCCGCGAGCGTCCGCAGATAGCCCGGCCGGGCGATCCCGATGGCGAAGGCACTGGCCGGCAACAGCACCAGCGCGGTGACCCGCGGCCGCGCCGGCAGGCAGAGCACCAGGACCACCGACGACACGAGCGCGGCCAGGACCGCCGAACGCGAGACCGAGGCGGGGATGGCCAGGCCGATCAGCAGCACGGGGAGCCACCGCGAGATGCCGTTGCGCGGCCGGTCGTGGACGGCGAGCACGATGGCCAGCGGGAGCAGCATGCCGGCCACGACGCCCAGCTCGATGGGGTGCATCGCGGTGCCGAACACCCGCTGGAGTGCGCCGCGGGCCTGCCAGACGCTCAGCGTGCCGTCGACCGAGAAGCCCGGCAGCAGCCGGCGGATCGGACCGCTCAGGTCGAGGGTGAACAACCACTGCAGGACGGCGACGAACGCGCAGAACGCGGCCCCGTACACCGCCATCCGCAGGACCGTCATCAGGTTGGCGAGGCGTCCGAGGCCCTCGGCCGCCACGAGGACCACGCCCGCCGTCCCGGCCAGCATCATGATCCAGCGATCGGCCGCCAGCTGCTGCGTGGCGTCCAGGCCGTGGAAGGGCGTCAGCGCCCAGCACGCCAGGCCGGTGACGGCGAAGTAGGCCAGGGCTGCACGGGTCGGGTGACGGACCGCGAGCGGGTCGTGCGCTCCCACCAGCGTCGATGCGACCCAGAGGAAGAACAGCGTGAGGGCGAGCAGGCCGGCCACGTAGCCCTGGCCCCCGACGACCCTCAGCACCAGGTCGGACGGGAAGACGAACAGCGTGATCGCGTAGGCGCTGAGCAACAGCGTGGCCTGCCGCTCGCGGACCCGGACCGGGGATGCCGGCATGACGTCCACCCGGGCACGACGACGGGCACCGGTGGATGCGGCAGCGAGCGCGGTCGACCGAGTCCCGGCCGCGTCCCCGGTCGTTGGGACCCTCACGTGCCGCTCCTGGCACCGGGAGCCGAGGACCACGACCGGGAGGCCCCGGGGAGGCGGTCCCGGCTCCGCGGCGACAGCAGTGCGCGGAGCGCCCGGCGGTGGCCCGGGTCCCCCAGCCGCAGGACGCAGTGCAGGAGCGAGACCCCCGCCATGGCTGCGGCAGCGGGCCGGCCGTGCCACTTGAGGGCGTAGCGGACCCGGTTGACGACCAGCAGCGCCACGAGGTCCGGGGACTGCCCCGAGCCCCCGCCCCGGTGCCGGGCGACGGCTGCCGGCGTGAACCACACGGCGAGGCCGACCTCCCGGAGACGGCGCAGGTAGTCGGTCTCCTCGGAGTAGAGGAAGAAGCGCGGGTCCCAGTGACCGACCCTGGACAGCGCCTCACCCCGGATCAGGACGACCGCGCCGGTGGCCCACTCGACGGGGTGCTCGCTCGCGTAGTCCACCGGGTCGCGCACCAGTTCGGCGGCCCAGTCGGGTCGGCTCGGCAGGAGGTCCCCCAGCAGCGCCTCCCCCAGTGCCCGCCGGACCGTCGGCTCCCGCCGCAGGGACGCGGAGCGATGCCCCTCGCCATCGAGCAACGCGGGCACCACCGCGCCCGCACCGGTGCGTTCGCCACACGCGACCAGCGTCGCCAGCGACCCCGGCGCGAGGGTGAGGTCGGGGTTGAGGACGGCGACCCACCGAGCCGGGGGCATCCGGTCCAGCGCGAGGTTGATGGCTCCTGCGTAGCCGAGGTTGGCACCGGCGCGCAGCAGGTGGGCGCCCGGCCGGCCCGCGACGACGCCGGCGACGTCGTCGTCCGAGGCGTTGTCGACGACGAGCACCTCGGCCCGCAGCCCCCCGAGGGCACCCGGGACCGAGTCGAGCAGCCCCGGCAGGTCACTGGCGCTGCGGTAGGTGACGACCACCAGGACGCAGTCGAGGCGAGGGTCGGGCGCGGAGCCCTCCGCCGCCCCGCGCGCCTGCACGGTGTGCACCACGGTCCGACTCATGGGCGCCCGCCGTCCTGTCGTCCTCCCACCGGGTCCGCGACGCCGTTCTCCCTGTTCGGGAGCCCGGCGGCCCCGTCGACCGGCAACATACGGGCGCTCGCGGACGACGTCACCGGGTTCGCGCCCGCCGTCTCCTGACTCCGGGACCGGTGGCGCACGGTCGCCGCGGCGTACTTGACGCGGTCCAGCGCCTCGCGCCCGAGGACTGCGTGCACCACCGACTTCGCGGCTGCCCGGCCGCCCTCCCTGACCGCGCGGACCGGGCCGGCGGCCAGCGCGTCGGCCGTCAGTGCCCCCCGTCCCGGGTCGGGCAGGTCCTCCGGCAACCCCGGGAAGGCGGCGGCGTGGGCGGAGGGCCGAGTGCGACGGCCTCGGACGCGGTTGCTCACGTTGCCGCCGTGGACGACCTGCAGCCAACCCGGGTCACCGCGCAGGACGACGGCGGGCATGTGGTCGGCCAACCCCGTGTGCCAGTCCGACCAGCAGGTGACCGGGGCGTCCCAGCTCTCGCGCACCGAGCAGAAGGCGTTGTACCGGTCGAGGCGTCGGTACACCCGGTCCCCGCGGACGATCAGGCCGTCGCCGACGTAGAGCGCCGCTCGTGCCGAGGGGACGGCGGCGTCCTGGATGCGGGCGACGAAGTCCCGCGCCAGTCCGTCGTCGTTGTCCAGGTTGGTGGTCAGCAGGTCACCCGGACGGTGCCCGGCCGCCGCCCGGATGTCGGCGAGGAGGTCGGCACGCGGCACCTCCTCCCGGAAGAGCGCGGTGAAGTGGCCACTGCGCCGGTGTCCGTCCACCCACTCGAGGAGCCACCGCGGGCTGGCGGGGTCCAGGTAGACCAGCCAGGAGAAGTCCTGCCGGGTCTGGGCGAGGACCGACGGCAGACAGTGCCGCTCGAAGAGCTCCACCCGGTTCCGCAGCCAGTCCTCCTGTGCCCGGACGAGGCTCTCGTGCCCCCGGGAGGGGAGGTTGAAGCGGGTCAGCAGCGCGTGCGTACCCGGCGCGGTCACGGCTGGTCCTCGGCGAGGGCCACCCGGTAGACGTGCCAGGTGTGCTCCTCAGCGAAGGTGTCCACGACGACGCCGTCGTCGATCGGCAGCGAGCGGTCCTCGAACAACACCTCGGCCGTGGTGCCCTCGACCCCCGGAGGCAGTCGGAGGGTGCGCTCCCCCGGGTCCTGGGACCCGTCGACCATCGCGAAGAGGTAGGCCGACCCGTCGTGCGCCTTGAGCATGGTGTCCAGCCCCGGGCCGGCGTCCCACTCGTAGGACTGCGTGTTGAGCACGGCGGCCAGATCCCGCACGACGCCGTTGACCTCCGCGGCGGCCGCGACCTGCTCGGCGCCGCAGAAGTCCTGCTGCACCTGGGAGAGGCGGATGAGGTTGCCGCCCTGGCAGGGACCGCTCAGGGACTGGTTGAACCAGACGATCCCCCGGGCCTCGTTGATCAGCGAGCTCATCACCGCGCCCTGCAGCTGACCGGGCTCGATCTCCGCCGTGAACGGCCCCTCCCCCGGGCCTCCGTTCAGGAGTTCGACGAACTGCCACACCGCCTGCAGCCGGCCGTCGGCGGCGTCACGCTCACGGAGCATCTCCACGACCGCGCCGTAGCTGGACGCCGTCCGGCAGGTGTCCTCACGGATCGGCTGGAGGTACACCGAGCCGCGGAAGGGCCGTAGGTCGCAGAAGGGGATCGTGTACCAGTACATGTCCACCGAGACGATGTCGCTGTAGTCGTTGACGTAGGCCTCGGCGTCGGCGTCGGACATGTCGGTGCTGACGACGGTCTGGGTGAAGTTCGCGTAGGCGGGCCGGTCCGGGGGGAGGTCCTCCCTCAGCTGCTCGAGGTGCGCTCTCCCGTCCTCGGGGGTGAACCGTCCGTCGACCTCGTCGTCGAGGAAGCTCGCCGGCCAGTTCGCACCGTCCTCGGGGAAGGACTCGTTCAGCCGTGAGCCCATCCAGAAGACGCCGTTGTCGGCGAAGAGGCTGTACGGGGTCGCGGCGTCCATCCCGATGTAGGTGTTGATGCCGACCCCGCGGTCGTACTGGACCTCCTCGTCCGAGCTGATGCCGTCGTACCAGGCGACGACCGGGAAGAAGGACGGGTCGGTCCACCCGGCGGCGACCGCGGCGGGGAACCGGGACCAGTACTCCGGGCCACCCTCCCACGGGATCCGCGGCAGGTCCAGCAGTGCGACGCCCTCCTGAGGCAGGACACCGCCCGCTCCGCCCCCGCCGGTGTCCGTGTCGCCGGTCCCGTCCGCGCTCCTCCCGGGCGGGTCGTCGTCCTGGACGACCAGCGCGACGACCAGGACGACGACCAGGACGACGACCAGCGCCGCGGCCGCCCCCGTCCACGCTCGGCGGCGCACCCGTCCCCGTGGTCGTGGCGGCTCCCCGGTCGGCGCCACCTCCGCGGGCTGCGTCCCGGTTGCTCCCGTCCGTGGTGTGCTCACGTCCCCTCCCCCTGGTGTGCGCGGCTACTGTCCAGCGCCATGCGGTCGGTCGTCCTCGTCGAGCCGTGATCCCGTCCGGATCCGTCGTCTGGTTCCCGGGCGTCGGCTGGGACGAGGTGACCGGGACCGACCGGCTCCTGGCCACGGAGGTCTCCAGGCAACGGCCGGTCCTGTGGGTCGACCCGCCCGTGCCGCTGCAGCACTGGCTGCGCACCGAGGGACTGCGTGGCCTGCTCCGGCCGGTCCGGTGCATCCGCCGTTCGCCGTCCCTGGTGACCATCCGGACCGTCGGCCCGCCGTGGCCCAACCGGCGCGCGACCTGGCGCCTGTCCTCCTGGCGTGCCGGGCGGGCGGCACGGGCCGCCCTGCGGCGCACGGGCCCCCGACCCACGGTCGAGGTCGTCGCCACCCCGCAGCCCCGTCCCCGGACGGGCGGCACGCGGGTCTACTACGCCACCGACGACTTCGCCGCCGGCGCCGCCCTCCTGCGCATCGACCCCGCCCGTCTGGCGGGATGGGAGCACCGCCAGCTCACCGACGCACGCGTCCGGCTGGCCATCTCCCCCGCGCTCGCCCGCCGCTGGTCGGAGACGGGTCACGACTCGCTCGTGCTGCCCAACGGCTGCGACCCCGGCCTGCGCCGACGCGTGGCGACGGCGTCCCGGCCCGAGGGGTTCCGGCTGAGCGGGCCCGTCGCCGGCGTGGTCGGCCAGCTCTCGCCGCGCCTGGACCTCGCCCTGCTGGAGGCGGTCGCCGACGCGGGGCTGTCGCTCCTGCTGGTCGGCCCCCTCGACCCGGCCCTCGAGCCGGCGCGGGCCGCGGCCCTCCTGGCGCGTGAGCGCGTGCAGTGGGTCGGCCGGCAGCCGGTCGAGCGCCTCCCCGGGTACCTGGCCGCCATGGACGTCGGCCTGACGCCGTACCGCCGGACCGCCTTCAACGAGGCGAGCATCCCGCTCAAGACCCTGGAGTACCTCGCCGCCGGCGTTCCGGTGGTCAGCACGCCGTTGCCGGCGTTGGACCTCCTGCCCGCGGGGCTCGTCACCACGGCCGGCACACCGGAGGCGTTCGCCGAGGCCGCGGCCCTGGCCGCGGCGGGGCCGCCCGCCGGGTGGCCCGAGCGCAGCCTCGCCTGGGCCCGCGAGAACAGCTGGGGGGCGCGGGCCGACACGCTGCTCGCCGCGGCCGACGAGCACGGCGGGCTCGCGCCGGTCAGGCCGGCTTGGCATTGAAGTCGTCCCGGGCGACGTCTCCGCGCGATCGCTGGACCCGCCGCCGGGCCTTGTGCCGCACGACCGCGGTGGTGCTGCGCGCCCCCTCGGCGAGAGTCCGGGCAACCCCGGCGCGTGCTTCGACGGCCTCGCGGTACACCTCGATCTGCAGCTCGGCGGCGCGCCCCAGTCCGAAGCGCTCCTCGACCAGCTCCCGGCCGTAGCACCCGAGGCGCTCGCGGCGCCCGGGGTCGTCGAGCAGCCCGACGAGGAGCGCCGCCAGGTGCTCGACGGCCTCCTCGGGCGCCCGGTCCGCCACCCCGTACCAGCCCTGCTCGAGGAAGGTGCCCACGCTCTCGGGGGTCAGCAGCTCGAAGAACCCACGCTCCCCCTGAACGACCAGCGGCCGGGCGAAGGCCAGCGCGCGCAGGGCCGAGCCGCCCATGCCCAGGCACACGTCCGCCGCGTCGTAGGCCCCGCGCGGGTCGTCGAGCTGCCCCGTCAGCAGGACGACCTCGCGGCCCGCGGCCCGGTTGACCTCCTCCGCGGCCGCGCGGACCTCCGGGGCGGCCGGACCGTCACCCACGACGACGAGACGGACCGCGCGGCCGCGGGCCAGCGTCGCGACGGCCCGGACGGCCGTGAGGATCCCCTCCAGCTTGAGCTCGTGCGCCAGCCGGGAGACGACGACGACCTGGGCGGTACCGGGCTCGACCGGGTGGTCGGCGCGGAATCGGTCGGCCGCGACACCGGGGCGGTTCGCGTGGGTGTCGACGGGGGGCTCGAGCAGACGGACCGGCCCACGGCGACTGCGACGGGCCTGCTCGGCCAGGCGGCGGGTGCCGACCACGAGCGGCATGGACGACGGCAGGAACGGCGGGATCGCCATCGACATGACCGTGGCGACGGCGGCCACGTGGGGCCGGAGGGCGCGCACACCGAACGCCTCGAGCGCCGGGGGCCACTCGTAGCCGTGCAGGACGTCGATGCCCCGGTCGTGGACCAGGCGGGCGAGGTCCCGCGTGACCGTCGGCGAGGGGTGGAAGGGGGCGCGCAGCGCGGGCACGTGTTCCAGGCCGAGGCTGTGGGCGTGGGCGAGCAGGTCGCCCTCAGGCGCGTAGAGCAGCACCTCGTGACCGCGCTCACGCACGGCGGCGGCGATCTCGAGCGCGTTCAACTGGCTGCCCCCGACCTCCATCGTGTGCGGGTAGACGACGACGCGCATCGGCCTCACGGACGGATCACCCCTGACGTGCCGGGGGTCTCCGCCAGCGCGAGGACCCGCTCCTGCTCCGAGGTGGCCGGCGCCGGCCGGCCGAGGTCCGCACGCAACCGCCGCACGTCCCTCCTCGACCGGTACAGCAGCAGGGCCACGGCCACGACGGCCGGAACGGCGGCGACCGCGAGCGCCAGGAGGTCGGGGCCGAGGCTCCGGGTGGCCAGCCAGGCGAGGACCCCGACGGCCAGGGCGCCTCCGACGGGTGGTGCCACCCGCCTGCCCACCGCGGAGGGGGCGATCCCCTCCCGCCGCACGGCGGTCAGGTAGACCGGTGCGACGACCAGCGCGGCGACCACCAACGCGGCCGCCGCCGCGCCCGGTGCACCGGCAGCTCGGGCACCGACCACCGTCGCCGGGACCAGCGCGGCGAGCCAGAGGACCTGGGCCGTGAACACCACGCCGGTGCGCGCCAGCACGACGAGGTGGTCGTAGTGCAGCTCGAACAGGACACGGAGCACGGCGAGTGCGGCCAGCCACGGCAGGACGTCTGCTGCCGGTACCCAGACAGCGCCGTAGACGAGCCGGACCAGCGGTTCGGCCGCGCCGCCGAGCAGGGCGCACACAGGCGCGGTCACCGCCGCCAGGAGACCGAGGGTCGTGAGGAACGTGGAGCGCATCGAGGCCGGGTCGTGCTGCAGCCGGGCCAGCGTGGCCGGTGCGACGGCGCGGACCGGTTGCGAGAAGACGGCGACCGGCCAGTTCGACAGGTTGACCGCGAGCACGTACAGGCCCAGGGGGACCGGCCCCAGCACGGCCCCCACGATCAGCCGGTCGACGTTGCCGGCGGCGAAGACCACGATGCTCGACCCGGCGAGCGGCAGGCCGAAGCGGAGCAGGGCGCGGGCACGGGCGGGGTCGAAGCCGAGCCTGAGCGCCGACGGCGCGAAGGCCGCGAGGAGCACGGCCCCGGCGACCGACCCGGTCAGCTGGCCGATCGCCAGGCTGATGGCACCCATGCCGGCCAGGGCGCAGCCGATCGAGGTGAGGGCACCCACCCAGGTGGTCACCTGGTCGGCGACGAGCTTGCGGTCCTGCCGGAACCGCCGCTGGAGAACCGCGGCGGGCGCAGCGACCAGGCCGTTGACGAACACGCAGACACAGAGCAACCGCACGGTGTCGGTGGCTGCGGGGTCACCCATCAGCGCGCTGAAGGCCGGCGCCGCGAGCCAGCATCCCGCGTAGGTCACCGCGCTGGACAGGACGGACAGCGTGGCGACGGTCGGGACGATGTCCTCCGGCTCACCGGGCCAGCGGACGATCGCCAGGCTGACACCCAGCTCGTTGAAGCTGAGGACGGCGAGCAGCGCCACCAGCGCGACGGCGAAGGTGCCGAACTCCTCGGGTCCGAGGATGCGGGCGAGGGCGATGCCGATCGCCAGGGTGCTCAGCTTGCCGATCGCGGTGCTCGCCACGCTCCAGCCGAGTGCGCGCTCCGCCCTGCCGAACAGCGGTCCTCCCTCCGCGACGCGCAGCCCCATGCTCAGGCGCCCGATGCCGTCCGGAGGGGAGCCGCTTCGTCGAGCACGCCGGCGACCGAGCGGTGGTGGGCCCGGCCGCAGGCCGGGCAGGTCAGGTCGTCGTCGAGGCGCTCGCCGCAGGAGCAGACCCAGCCGCGCACCCGGGCGGGGTTGCCGGCGACGAAGGCGTGCGCGGGGACGTCGCGGGTGACCACCGACCCGGCGGCGGCGAAGGCGTGCCGGCCGATCCGGGTGCCGCAGACGACGACGGCGCCCGCGCCGAGCGTGACGCCGTCCTCGACCACCGTGGGCAGCAGCGACTCGGCGCCCTTCTTCACGTGGGCGCGGGGCCGCAGGTCGTTGGTGAAGACGACGCCGGGCCCGAGGAAGACGTCGTCGCCGATGTCGACGCCGGCGAAGACCATCACCCCGTTCTTCACGGTGACCCGGTCGCCGAGCCGGGCGCCGCCCTCGACGTAGGCGTGGTCGCAGACGTTGCAGTCGGCGCCGACGCGGGCCCCGGGCATCACGTGCGCCCACGCCCACACCCGCGTGCCGGGCCCCACGTCGTCGCTCTCGCACAGGCCCAGCGGGTGCACCCGCACGCCGGCCGGGTCAGCCACGGCGGGCCACCGCCCCGGTGAGCACCGCGGCCACCCGCTCCTGCTGGGCGGCGGTGATGCCGGGATAGATGGGCAGCGACAGGATCTCCCCCGCCGCCCGCTCGGCCACCGGGAAGTCGCCGGCCGCGTGCCCGCCGGGCGCGAGCGCGCCGGTCAGGTGCACCGGCACGGGGTAGTGCACGCCCGCGCCGATGCCCGCGGCGTTGAGGTCGGCCAGCACGGCGTCGCGGGCCGGCACCCGCACCACGTAGAGGTGCCACACGTGCTCGTTGCCGGGCGCCACCCCGGGCAGGCGGACCCCGGGCACACCGTCGAGGAGGACCGCGTAGCGCTGCGCGGCGGCGGCGCGCTCGGCGTTCCACTCGGCCAGCCGGCGCAGCTTCGCGCGCAGCACGACCGCCTGCAGGGTGTCCAGGCGGGAGTTGAAGCCGAGCACCGGGTGCTGGTACTTCACCTCGCTGCCGTGGTTGGCCAGCAGCCGTACGGTGCGGGCGATGCCGTCGTCGTCGGTGGTCACCGCGCCCGCGTCGCCGAAGGCGCCGAGGTTCTTGCCGGGGTAGAAGCTCGTGCCCGCCGCGCTCCCCCAGCCGCCCATCGGCACGCCGCGGTGGGTGGCGCCCTGCGCCTGCGCGGCGTCCTCGACGACGACGAGGCCGTGCCGGGCGGCCACGTCGGCGATCTCCGCCATCGGCGCCATCTGGCCGAACAGGTGCACCGGCAGCACCGCGCGGACCTCGCCGGCGACGGCCTCCAGCGCGGCCGGGTCGAGCAGCAGGTGCTCGTCGTCGACGTCGACCGGCACCGGCCGCGCCCCGGCGCGCAGCACCGCCTCGGCGCTGGCGACGAAGGTGTTGGCCGGCAGCGCCACTCCGTCGCCGGCGCCGATGCCGCAGGCGCGCAGCGCGAACTCCAGCGCGTCGGTGCCGTTGCCCACGCCGACGCAGTGCACCCGGCCGGTGGCCGCCGCGAACTCCTCCTCGAAGGCGCCGACGTCGGGGCCGCCGATGAACGCGGTGGTGGCCAGCACGCGGGCGAACCCCTCGGCCACCTCGCCGGCGACGCGGTCGCGCTGCACGCCGAGGTCGACCAGCGGCACGGGACCGGTGGTCAGGGAGCTGTCGAGCGTCGTCACAGGGAGGCCTCCACGAGCGCTGCCGGGGACGGGGTGAGGGGGCGGGCCGGGTTGCCGGCCCAGGTCTGGCCGGGCGGCACGTCGCGGACGACGACGCTGCCCATGCCGACGAGCGCGCCGGCGCCGATCCGCCGGTGCTCGCGGACCAGGGCGCCGGAGCCGAGGTAGGCGGCCGCGCCGACGCTGACGCCGCCGGCCAGCCGCACGCCCGCGCCGAAGGTGGCCGCGTCGGCGACCTCGTCGTCGTGGGTGAGCACGACGTGCGGCATCGCGTACACGTGGCGGCCGACGGTGACCGCCACGGTGAGCACGACGCCGGCGTGCAGCACGCTGCCGGCCCCGACCGTGCTGTCCGGCGAGACGGCGGCCAGCGGGTGGACGACGGTGGCCCAGGCGTCGTCGGGCAGGCCGAGCCGCGCGGTGAGCCGCGCCCGGGAGCCGGGGTCGCGGGGCGAGCCGACGCAGGCGAGCAGCAGCGCCCCGCGGCCGGCGTGCTCCGCGGCTGCGGCGGTCGGCCCGAGGACCGGGACGCCGTCGACGGAGGTGCCCGCCCGCGCCGGGTCGTCGTCGAGCAGGCCGGTGACGGCGACCGGCTCCCCCGCCGCGTCCGGGCAGGCGCGCAGCAGCTGCACGACCTCGCGCGCGGAGCCGCCGGCGCCGAGGACGACCAACGGCCGCGGGGCGCCGCTCACGGCACCAGCGCCGCGCGCAGGGCGTCGACGACGCGGTCCTGCTCGCCCTCGGTCATCTGGTGGAACAGCGGCAGCACCAGGCTGTCGGCGGTGAGCCGCTCGGTGGCCGGCAGCGACACCCGCGGCCGGTCGGCGTAGGCGGGCTCGAGGTGGGCGGCCATGATCCCCCGGCGGCCCGACACCCCGGCCGCGCTCATCCGCGCCAGCACGGCGTCGCGGCCGACGGGGGCGTCCTCGGGCAGCAGCAGCCAGCAGGACTGCACGTTCGTCGTCCCCCACGACGGGTCGTCCACCAGCCGCAGGCCCGGCAGGTCGGCGAGCAGCGCGCGGTAGCGGGCGGCGAGCTCCCGGCGGCGCGCGACCATCGCGTCGAGCCGGGTCAGCTGCACCAGCCCGATCGCGGCCTGGACGTCGGTCATGCGGAAGTTGAAGCCGGGCTCCAGGTACTGCTCGGGGGCGACGCTGCCGCTGGCGTGCCGGTCAGCGGCGCTGACGCTCATGCCGTGCTCGCGCAGCCGGCGGGCGCGGGCGGCGACGTCGGCCGAGGGGGTCACGAGCATCCCGCCCTCGCCGGTGGTGACGAGCTTGCGCGGGTGGAAGGAGAACGCCGCCAGCTGCGCCCCGGCGCCGACCGGGCGGCCGAACAGGGTGCTGCCGATGGCGCACGCGGCGTCCTCCACGACGGGGATGCCGCGGGGCTCGAGCAACGCCCCGAGCGCGGCGGTGTCTGCGGGGACCCCGGCCTGGTGGACCACGACCACCGCCCGGGTACGCGGGGTCAGCGCCGCCTCGACCGTGCCGGGCGTGAGGTTGCCCGTGACCAGGTCGACGTCGGCGAACACCGGCTGCGCGCCGACGTGCCGGACGGCGTTGGCGGTGGCGATGAAGGAGAACGACGGGACGACGACGTCGTCACCCGGGCCCACGCCGAGCAGGTGCAGCGCCAGGTGCAGCGCCGTCGTGCAGTTGGAGACGGCGACCGCCTCGGCCGCACCCACCCGGCGGGCGAACGCCTCCTCGAAGGCGCGCACCCGCGGGCCCTGCGCGACCCAGCCGGAGGCGACGGCCTCCGCGGCGGCCGCGGCCTCCTCCTCCCCCAGCCACGGCTTCATGACCGGGATGACCGGGAGGGCCGGCGCGTCGAGAGCGGTCACGCCGGCGCCTCCTGCCCGAGCCGCTGCTCCGCGCGCCACCACTCGACGAGCCCGCGCAGGCCCTCGTCGAGACCGATCCGGGCGGTCCAGCCCAGCTGCTCGCGGGCCGCGCTGACGTCGGCCAGCCGGCGGGTCACCGCATTGACCTTCCGCGCCTCGCCGTGCACGGGCGCCAGGTCCGACCCCATGGCCGCGAGCAGCCGGTCGGCGAGCTCGCGCAGGCTGGTCTCGGTGCCCGAGGCGATGTTGAACACGGTGTCGGTGACGTCGGCCTGCGCGGCCAGCAGGTTCGCGCGGGCGATGTCCTCGACGTGGACGAAGTCCATGGTCTGCAGGCCGTCACCGAGGATGAGCGGCGGCTCGCCGGCGTCGATGCGCTCCATCCAGCGGATGAGCACCTCGGTGTAGACGCCCCAGACGTCCATCCGCGGGCCGTAGACGTTGAAGTAGCGCAGCGCGACCGAGTCGAGGTCGTACATGGCCTTGAAGCTGCGCAGCATGCCCTCGTTGAAGGCCTTCGCCGCCCCGTAGAAGGTGTCGTTGTTGTACGGGTGGTGCCGCTCGGTGGTGGGGAACTCCTCCGCGAGGCCGTAGACCGACGCCGACGAGGAGGCGACCACCTTCGCGACGCCGTGCTCGGCGGCCGCCTCGAGGACCGTGAACGTGCCGTCGACGAGCGACTCCAGCGCCAGCCGGGGCTGCTCGGCGCACTGGGTGATGCGCAGCGCGGCCAGGTGGAAGACCAGGTCCCTCCCGCGGGTCAGCTCGTGCACCAGGGCGACGTCGCGGATGTCGCCCTCGACCACCCGGACGACGTCGCCGCCGCGCCGGAGCGCCCGGTCGAGGTTGGCCAGCCGCCCGCGCACGAGGTTGTCGAGGACCACGACCTCGGCGGCGCCCGCGTCGACGAGCTGGTCGACGACGTGCGAGCCGATCGTGCCCGCGCCGCCGGTGACCAGCACCCGGCTGCTGGCGAGCTCCACCGCGGCGCTCACGCCGGCACCGCCACGGTGCTCGTCTCGGTGGCGACCTGCTCGACCGGGACCGCGACGCCGCCGGCGCGCAGGCTCGCGCTGGCCGCCTCGAGCATCGCCAGCACCCGCAGGCCCGACCGCCCGTCGGTGAGCGGCGGCCGCCCCTCGGTGATCGCCGCCGCGAACTCGCCCATCATCGTGCGCAGTGCCTCTCTCTCGGGGAGGGCCGGGGCGACCATGTCCCCGATCCGGTAGGACACCCGCGTCTGGTTGCGGGCCTCGACGCCCAGCTCGGCGGGGTCGCGGGTCTCGATCGAGCGGTCGTAGACCGCCACCCGCTGCGTGGGGTTGAGGTCGTCCCAGACGACGGTGCGGCGCGAGCCGCCGACGATCGTGGTGCGCACCTTGGTCGGCGACAGCCAGTTGACGTGCACGTGCGCCAGCGCGCCGGAGCTCAGCTCGATCGACAGGTGGGCCACGCAGACCTGCCCGCAGCCGAGCGGGTCGGCGCCGTGCGCGGCCACGCTCACCGGTGTGACGCCGTCGGGCAGCAGCGAGTCGAGGATCGACAGGTCGTGCGGCGCGAGGTCCCAGACGACGTCGACGTCGGCCTGCACCAGGCCCAGGTTGATCCGCACCGAGTCCAGGTACTGCAGCGTGCCCAGCTCGCCGCCGCGGACGAGGTCCCGCAGGTGCGAGACAGCGGGCGTGTAGCAGTAGGTGTGGTCCAGCATGAGGACCAGCCCGGCGTCCTCGGCGGTGCGCACCAGCTTCGCGCCGTCCTCGAGGCTGGCCGCGAGCGGCTTCTCGACCAGCACGTGTTTGCCCGCCGACAGCGCCGCCATCGCGATGCCGGCGTGGGTGGCGGCCGGGGTGGCGACGGCGACCGCCCCCACCGCCGGGTCGGCCAGCACCGCGCCGAGGTCGTCGGTGACCCGGACCGTGCTGTAGCCGCCGAGCACCGCGCGGGCCCGGGCGACGTCGAGGTCGCAGAGGTACTCCAGGCGCAGGCCCGGGGTCGCCTGGGCGTTGCGCACCAGGTTGGGCCCCCAGTAGCCGGCGCCGACGACGGCGATCCCGACGGGTGCGGTGCCGATGGCTTCGCTCACTGCTCTCTCCCCGTGTCGTTCCTCGACCGGTCGCGCGCCGCGCCAGTCTGGTGTGCTCCCGGCCCCCGCGGGGGGCCTCTCGTCGCGCCTCTCCAGGTCCGCCCGATCAGGTGGTGAACGTCCAAGTCACGGGACCGGCGAGGGTGTTGCCGGCCGCATCCCGGGCGGCACTCACCGTCACCGTCCAGGTGGTCCCCGGCGCGAGTGCCTGCGCCGGCTCGAGCCGGGCGACGAGGGTGCGCGGGTCCCATCCGAGCGCGGCGGGGACCTCGGTCCCGTCCGGCCCGGCGAGGGTCATCCGCACGTCCTCGACCGGCTCGCTGAACAGCGCCGTCGCCTGCGGGCCGGTGGCGGTCACCGCGGGCCGCGCGGTGTCGGTCGCCGCGCCGGGCGGCTCGACCGTGCTGACGACGACGTCCACCCAGAAGGCCGCCGCGTCCGCCGGCTCGGCGGGGAATGCCCCGGCGGGCCCCCGCACGCCGTTGGGCGCGGACGCCCGATCCGCCGGCGCGGTGAGCGGCCCGCTGGTGCGGTCGGTGGCCGCCCCGCCGGCCGTCTCCGTCCACCGGCCCTCCGGCGCGGTGTGGCTGACGACGTACTCCTCGCCGGCCCGCAGCGCGACCGGCTGCCCGAGGACGGCGGTCTGCCAGCCGGGCTCCGTCGGGTCCGCGAACCGTACCGAGGCCAGGCGCTGCCCGTCGGCGGTCCAGAGGCTGCCGACGGGCGTCCCGGTCGCGCCGGCGCCCGTGGCGACGCGCAGCGCGGTCACCCAGACGTCGGCCGCGGTGGTGAACCGCGTGCCGAGCTCGGCCGGCGCCGTGTCGTCGACCGCCCGCTCGGGCGGCACGTCCGCCTCGGTGTACAGCGAGACCGGCGCGGGAGCCGGCGCCTCCCCGGCGGGCGGTGTCGACGACGGCGTCTGGGTCGGCGGTGCCGTGCTCGACGGTGCCGTGCTCGACGGTGCCGTGCTCGACGGTGCGGAGGTCCCCGGTGCCGAGGTCTCCGGCGCGGTGCTCGAGGGTGCAGAGGTCTCCGGAGCCGAGGTCTCCGGTGCGGTGTTCGACGGTGCCGAGGTCTCCGGTGCCGAGGACGACGGAGCCGAGGTCTCCGGTGCCGAGGACGACGGAGCCGAGGACGACGGAGCCGAGGACGACGGAGCCGAGGACGACGGAGCCGAGGACGACGGAGCCGAGGACGACGGAGCCGAGGACGACGGCGCCTCTCCCGTCGTCGGCGCGGACTCCGCCGGGGCCGGACCGGCGACCGGCGGTGCCGCCTCCGTGGTGGGGACGGGCACGGCCTCCGCCGTGGGGGCGGCCGCTGCCGTGACCACGGGCGCCGTCTGTGGCACGAAGACGACGTCGACGCCGTAGTCGGTGTTCGAGCCGCGGGTCGGCCACGCCGAGGCCCCGTAGACGTAGACGCCGTTGGGCTCCGTGGCGGTCGCCTGCGGCGCGTGCAGGGGCCCCCGGTCGACGCCGGCGAACTCGAACGCACCGCGCGTGTAGCCGTAGTGCCCGGTGTCGGTGTGGTAGCTGGCCGTGTACGTCACCCCCGGCGAGACCTCCACGGGTGTGTCGAACAGGACCGTCTGCCAGCCGCTCGCGGTCTCGTCCACGAAGGTGGCCTGCGCCAGCCGCCTCCCGTCCGGCGCCCACAGGCTGCCGGTGTGCGTGCCGGTGTTGCCCGCTGCCTTGTGGAAGCGGACGCCGGTGACGACACCGCCCGTGTCGGTCGAGAACCGCACACCCAGTTCGACGGCGGCGGAGTCACCGTCCGCGACGGCCGCGGGGGCGGAGCCGTCCGCGAACAGCGTGCACGGGCACTCGCCCACGGCCGGCGTCCCGTCCGCCCCGGTCGTGTAGCGCCAGGTCACCGGCGCCGGCACGGCGTTGCCCGCCGTGTCGGCCACGACGAGGCTCGCGGTGTACGTCGTCCCGGGCTCCAGCGCCGCCGTCGGGGTGGCGGTCACCGTCGTGCCCGTGGCGTCCAGGCCGGCGATCACGGGCACGGCCCCTGCAGGCCCGGTCAGGGTGAAGCGGACCGACGACGCCGCCAGCGGCTCGGAGAACGCCGCACTCACCGGCGCCGTCCTGCTCACGCCCTGGTCCCCGTCGGCCGGGGTGGTCCGCACCGTCTGCGGCGGCGTCGTGTCCGCGCCCGGTGGCGGCGACGGGGTGCCGGCCCCGTCCGTCACGAAGACGACGTCGACGCCGTAGTCGGTGTTCGAGCCCCGGGTCGGCCATGCGGAGGCCCCGTAGACGTACACGCCGTTCGGCTCCGTCGCGGTCGCGCGCGGCGCGTGCAGCGGCCCACGGTCCACGCCGGTGAACTCGAACGCCCCGCGCGTGTGGCTGTAGTGCCCGGTGTCGGTGTGGTAGCTCGCCGTGTAGGTCACCCCCGGCGAGACCTCCACCGGCGTCTCGAAGAGCACCTGCTGCCAGCCGCCACTCGTCTCACCGATGAAGGTGGCCTGTGCCAGCCGCCCGCCGTCCGGGCCCCACAGGCTGCCGGTGTGCGTGCCCGTGTTGCCCGGGCCCTTGTAGAACCGCACGCCGGTCACGGACCCCGGGGTGTCGACGCTGAACCGCACGCCCAGTTCGATCGGCTCGCTGTCGCCGTCGGCCACGACCGCCGGAACGGCGCTGTCGGGGAACAGCGTGCAGGGACACCCGGCGGTCTGGCCGGCCGCGGTCGTGAACGAGGTCGTCACGGGCGCCGCCATGGCGTTGCCGCTCAGGTCCCGCGTCCCCTCGACCGTCGCGGTCACGGCGGTCCCCGGTGGGAACGGGGCGTCGGGCGTGAACACGACCGTGCGGGAACCGAAGCCGCTCACCGTCCCGGTCACGGGACCGCCCTGGGCCGTGCTGACCCGGACGGTGGCCGTGCCGGCCTGGACCGCCTCGTCGAAGGTGAACTGCACCGGCGAGGTGACCGGCACGCTGGACCAGCCGTCCCCAGGCGAGGTCGCGGTCACCGACGGGGGCGTGTTGTCGGCGGGCGCGACGGTCTCGAACACGGCGTCGACCCAGTAGTTCGAGCCACGGTGCGAGCTCGTCGGGAAGGCCGGGACCGGCCCGTACGCGTAGACCCCGTTGGGACCGTCCACGCCGTCCCGCAGACCGTGCACCGGCGCGTTGTCCCGGCCGCGGTCGGTGAAGGCACCGACGTCGGCGGCGTAGTGCCCGGACGGTGCGTGGTAGGAGACGACGTAGGTGGTGCCGGCCGTCACCTCGACCGGGTTGGCGAAGCGCAGCTGCTGCCAGCCCGATGCGGTCTCGGCGTCGAAGGTGCCACGCGCGAGGACCTGACCGTCGGCGCTCCACAGCGTGCCGGTGTGGGTGCCGGTGTTGCCCGTGCCCTTGTAGAAGCGGACGCCGGTCACCCAGCCGTCCACGTCGAAGCGCAGCCGGGTGCCGAGTTCCACCGAGCGGCCGTCGTCGGTCGCCGGGTTGCCGGGCACCGCGTCGCTGAAGAGCGTGCAGGGACAGGCCCCGACACCCGAGGTGGTGAACGACCACGTCCGTGGCGCGGACATGGCGTTGCCCGAGGTGTCCCGCACCCCGGACACCGTCGCGCTGTAGCCGGTGGCGGCCGTCAGGGGCTCCGACGGCGAGAACCGGACCGTGCGGGTCTCCGGGTCGTAGGCCGTCGTCCCGGGGACGGCCGCCCCCGCGCCGGAGGACACGGCCACGGTGACCGACGTCGGGTCCACCTGCTCGCTGAAGGTGGCGGACACGACGACGTCGACGGGGACGCTCGTGCTGCCCGCGCCGGGTGCCGTCCCGGTGACCGTCGGCGGCAGGGTGTCCGGCGCCGGGCGGAAGACGACGTCGACCCAGTAGTTGGCGGAGCCGGGCCGCGTGGGGAAGGCCCTGGCGCCGTAGACGTACACGCCGTTGGGACCGTCCTCGCCGTCGGCCAGTGCGGTGAGCGGACTGCGGACGACGGCCTGCGAGAGGCCGCCGGCCGTGGCGGAGTAGTAGCCGGCGTCCGTGTGGTACGAGACGACGTAGGTGGTCCCGGCCGTGACCTCGACGGGCCGGTCGAACGCGACCTCCTGCCAGCCGGTGGCCGACTCGGCGCCGAAGGTCGCGCGGGCGAGCTCCCGGCCGTCCGCCGACCACAACGTGCCGACGTGCGTCCCGGTGTTCTGCGGACCCTTGTAGAACCGGACGCCGGTCACGGTCCCGTCCGTGTCGGGGCGGAACCGCATGCCGAGCTCGACGGCCGCGGGGTCGGCCACGCTGACCACTGCCGGGACGGCCGAGTCGTCCCAGACGCTGCAGGGGCACACGCCCGGTGTGGCCGGTGGCCGGGCGGTCGTGAAGGACCAGCTCACCGGGGCGGCCATGGGGTTGCCGGCTGGGTCCGTGGCGGCCGAGACGGTCACCGTGAACCGCGTCGCGGCCGCCAGCTGCTCCGTGGGACGGAACGTGGCCGTGCGCGTCCCCGGGTCGTAGGTGGTGGTGCCCGCGACGGGGGAACCCGCGGCACCGGTGACGCCCATGCGGATGCTGGTCGCCTCGACCGGCTCGTCGAACACCGCGGTGACGGCGGACGTCTGCGGCACGCTGCTGCTGCCGTCGATCGGGCTCCCTGGGGCCACGCCGGGTGCGGTGGTGTCCGGGGGCGCGGTGGCCTGGAAGACGACGTCGACCCAGTAGTTGGCGCCCTGGAAGGTGCGCTCCGGGAATCCGGGTCCGTCCGTCCGGTACACGCCGTTCGGTCCGGCGGCGCCGTCGCGCAGGGCGGTCAGCGGCTCGTTGGTGGTCGGCGCCGCGGAGAAGTAGCCGGCGTCGGCGGCGTAGTGGCCGTTCGGGGCGAAGTAGGAGACGACGTAGGTCGTCCCGGCGGTCACGGCCACCGGTGTCTTGAGCGCGAGCGTCTGCCAGCCGGTGGCGGTCTCGCCGGCGAAGGTGCCGCTGGCCAGGGGCCGCCCGTCGTCGGTCCAGAGGGTGCCCGTGTGGGTCCCCGTGTTCCCGACGCCCTTGTAGAAGCGGATCCCGGTGACGTACCCGGCCACCTGGGACTGCCAGCGCACGCCGACCTCGATCGGCGTCGCGTCGCCCGAGTCCGGCGTCCCCGGGACCGCGGAGTCCGGCCAGATCGAGCAGGGGCAGGTCCGCTGACCGACGGAGCTGTCCAGTGCGACCGGCGCGGACAGCCGGGCGCTGTCGTCCACCGCCCGTGCCCGGACGGACAACGGCCCGGACACCGTGGGCGTGTACGTGTAGGACCACTCGCCGCGGCCCTGCGCCGGGTGCCAGGTGGCGCCGCCGTCGACGGACACCTCGACCCCGGAGACGACGCCGCCCGCGTCCGTGGCGGTGCCGCGGACGGTGACGGGGGATCCCACGCTGACGGTGTCCCCCGCCGCGGGCGCGGTGATCTCGACCTGCGGAGGAGTCGTGTCGGTGCTGGCGGCGGCCGCCTGCAGGTCGGCCTGCAGCGTGGCCGGCTGGACGCCCATGTCGGCGAAGAGGTTGACCGTGGCCTGCCGCATCGGGGTGTTCGCGACGGCCGGGCCGCCGCCGGCGCGCTCGTCGTCCAGGCCCCACGACCACTGCACGGTGCCCGCGCCGAAGACGAGCGCCCCGCTCGCCTGGTCGCGGTAGAGGGTGAGGTTGTGCGTCGCCCTGCCCGGGGCGTAACGCACCCCGAAGTCGTCCTGCAGGACGTCGGGCTCGGCGATGTCGACCACCGTGTGGGACAGGTGGGCGATCCCCGCCGGCCGGAAGCCGTTGTCGACGTCGGAGTCCCACTCGTACCCCAGGGTGCCGGGTCCGAAGGTGTGGGTGGAGCCGGCGGCCTGGCCGGCCACGGCGGTGTTGCGCCACAACCGCGCCTGCCCGTACTCGGCGGGGACGGCGAGGGAGTCCGCACGGTTCCCGGCGCCGTTGCCGTTCACCGAGAACTGCTGGCCGATGAGCGCGTTCTCCGGCGTGACCCCCGGCTGCCGGAACCGCGGGTCGCGCCAGGTGCCGGTCCAGTCGCCGGACGGGTCGGTCTGCCTGCCGTCGAGGCTGGACTTGTAGACGATCAACGAGCGGTGGCCGGTGCCCGAGCCGTCGATCGACGGGCCCCAGCGGAACCGCCACCACATCTCGTTGCCGCTGAAGAACGCCAGGTGGACGCCGGCGGCCTTGGCCCGCTCGACCGCGGCCCGCTGCGGACCCGTCCAGTACTCGTCGTGGCCGACCGACAGGAACAGCCGGTGGTTGGTGAGGAGGTCGCCGCGGCGGTCGGTGTCGACCCCGGCGATGTAGGAGACGTCGTAGCCGTTGCGCTCGAGGAACCGGATCATCGGGTACTCGGCGTAGGCCACCTGGCCGGCGGACTCGCCCGCGGTCAGCGGGCGGTTGTAGCTGACCGCGTAGGCACGGCCGGCGCCTCCGGGGCCGTCGCCGTAGTAGGTGCTGGCCCCGCCCCAGGCGTTGTAGGCGGCCCACGTGGTGTCCGACGTCTGGAAGACGACGTCCGAGCGGCTGGCGTCGTCGCGGACGACGAAGGTGACCTGGTTCTCCGCGCCGGTGTCGTTGCGGTGCAGCACCGCGACGTGGACACCCGAGACCGCGGTCGTGGGCACCGTCCAGCTCGCCGAGACCGCCCAGTTGCCGCAGTCGACCATCCCGGTGGCCGCCTCGCGCAGGCAGTCCGGCTGCCGTTGCGGGAGCGTGGCGCTCGGGCGCACCGAGGAGACGAGGCGGCCCCCCGCCCCGCCGTACCAGCCCAACCGGTAGACGTCGATGCGGTAGTCGGACGAGTCCGTGCGGACCTTGAACTCGACGCGGTCCCCGAGGTCGGCGCTGATGTCGGTGGTGAATCCCTCGATGCTGCTGTCCGGGGTGACCACCCAGTCGCCCGAACCGGGCTTGCTGTTCTCGCAGACCACCGGGTTGACGACCGGCGCGCAGGGGTCGGCGGCGAGGGCGCGGGTCGGCACGGTGGCCAGGCCGACCGTGGCGAGGACGAGGGCGACCAGGACCAGCCCGAGCCGGGAGGGGACGGAACGAGCGCGCGATCGATCCATCAGTACGCCCCCAGCGGCCGGGCCACGGCCCGGAAGGTCTTCCAGATGATCTGCAGGTCCAGTGCCAGGGACCAGTTCTCGACGTAGCGCAGGTCCAGCCGCACGGCCTCGTCCCACGAGAGGTCGCTGCGGCCCGACACCTGCCACAGCCCGGTCAGCCCCGGCTTCACCAGCAGCCGCCGGGCGACCGAGTCGTCGTAGAGGGCCACCTCGTCCGGCAGCGGGGGCCGCGGCCCGACCAGCGACATGTGCCCCAGCAGCACGTCGACGAACTGCGGCAGCTCGTCGATCGAGTGGCGGCGCAGCACCCGCCCGACCCGGGTGATCCGCGGGTCGTCGGCGACCTTGAACATCGGCCCGTCGCCGCAGCGGTTGCGGTCGGCCAGCTCGCCTCGGCGCTGCTCGGCGTCGGCCACCATCGTGCGGAACTTCAGCATCGGGAAGGTGCGCCCGTCCCGGCCGACCCGCACCTGGCGGAACAGCACCGGACCGGGGCTGTCCAGCCGGATGGCGACCGCCGCCGCGAGCAGCACGGGCAGCACCAGGACGAGGGCGACGGCGGCGCCCGAGCGGTCGATCAGCTCCTTGACCAACCGTTTGGGGCCGGTGAACACCGGCTCCTCGACGTGCACGAGAGGCAGTCCGATGAAGGGGCGCACGTGCATCCGCGGGCCCGCGACCTCCATGAGGCCGGGCGCCACGAGCAGCTCGATGCCGCTGCCCTCGAGCTCCCAGGACAGACGCCGGAGGTAGACCGCCGCCGTCTCGCTGGAGCTGGTGACCGCGACGGCGTCGACGTCGAGCCGGCGGGCGACCTCGGCCGCCGACCGCAGGTCCCCCTCGACAGGGACCCCGGTGTCGACCAGCGCACCGGTCGGCGAGCGGTCGGGGACGCAGGCCGCGACGACGGCCATGCCGCAGTGGCTGTCGTGGTCGAGCTGCCGCACGAGGTCGGCGACGGCGTTCGACCGGCCGACGGCGACGACGGTGCGCAGGCAGCGGCCACCGGCCCTCAGCCGGTGCACGACCCGTCGCAGCACGTGCCGGCCGACCGCGCTGAGGACGACCGCGCCCGGCAGGGCCACGACGACCAGCCCGCGGGAGAGCTGCAGCGCGAAGGCGTAGGAGACGACCGCGATGAGCGCCAGGCAGCCCACGCCGGCCCGGATCACCGCCCGGTACTCCTCCGTGCCGGTGCCGAGGTGCGCGGCACGGTGCCCGCCCGCCAGCATCACCACGGCCACCCAGACCACGGGGAAGACCCCGGTGACCAGGAGCGTCGTCGAGGGGACGACCTCCGTGCCGAAGCGCAGCACCTGCGCGGTCGCCCCGGCGAGCGCGGCGGCGAGCACGTCGGAGACGACGGTTGCCCGCCGGTACCGGCGCAGCCAGCCGGGAGCCGGCCGGCGCCCGCCGCTGTCGTCCTGCTCCTGCCGCCGCACGCGGTCGGCGTGGATCCGGAGGCCGGCGCCGGCGGCACCGGAGCGGTCCTGCTCGCGGGAGTCGTGGAGCACGGTGACCGCCCCCTGTCTGCTCAGGTCGGCAGGGGACGACGACGCGCCATCCCCGTTCCTCCCGCGTACGGACAGCGACCGTGTGGTCGGGTCCGCTCACCGAAGCGCGGCACAAGCAACCAGAGACGGGTGACGCAGCGCAACCCCTCTGCGCGCCGAATCTGCTGGTCAGGACCTAGGTCCCTCCTGCCGCGTCGCGGATGCCGAACAGAGCGTGACGACGCCCAGGACGGATCAGTTCCCGGGGAGGACGACGGACGGTGACGAGGCGTCCGGGACCAGGATGGCCGGCTGTCCGCCTCCCAGGGGATCCGCCACCCACACGTCCGCTGCCCCGCTGTCCGCCAGACCGCTGCCGACGCCGTACAGGACGCGGTCGCCCCACCAGGCCACCTGGTCGTCGACGGCGCGCCCCTCGGCCATCCGGGTCCGCTCGCCTGTGCTCACGTCGTAGGCGGTCAGGACGGCCGCCCGGGAGACGGGGTCGGTCTCCTTCATGACGACCGTCGACCCGTCCGGCGACACGGAGGGGCAGGCGCCGTCCTCGGCGACCACGGTCAGCGTCCGCTCGTCGGCGTCGCCCCGGACGAGGTGGCGGGCACCGCCCGTGCCGAGCGTCGCGTAGAACCCCGGCCCGTCCCCGACGAAGGACACGCCCCAGAAGTTGCGGTCCTCGGCGTCCACCCGGGTGCCGTCGGCCCACGTCGCCGTCCAGGACTCCAGGTTCCCGAGCGGCGTCGGGTCGCCGTCGCGGAGGTCGGTCACCACCGTCTCCGTGGAGAACTGGGCGTCGGTGTAGGCGTGCCCGGTGACGAAGACCGTCGTCGCCGCGTAGCTGCCCTCCGCGGAGACCCGGGCCCGGCTGGGGAGGCCGGGGAGGTCGGCCGAGCCGGTCTCCCGGTACTCGCCGTCGAGGAAGACGGCGCGGTACGCGGGCACGATCCCGGGCAGCGTCTGCAGGCAGACGGCGGCCCCGCGCGCGGCGGCCACCCGGTCGCACGCGAGGTCGAGGACCGCCCGGGGCCCCGCGGGGTCGTCGAGCGGCACCAGCGCGACGGAGCCCGACGACGGGCCCGGCTCGGTGCTGCGGACGACGACGTGCGGCACGGCCTGGACGTCCGCGACGGCGAGCCGCTCGCGCCCGGCCTCGTCCGCCGCCGCCGCGGCCGCGGCCTCGACGTCGCCCTGCCGCTGCACGAGGAGGTAGGTCACCGTGCCGCCGACGCAGAGCGCCACGACGGCGAGGAACACGAGCAGCCGGCGGCGGGCGGGCGCGGCGCGGCCCCGGTCGCCGGTCACGCCGCCACCCGCTGCAGGCCGCGCAGCGACCACCGGACGGCCGGCAGCGCGACGGCGAGGGCGACGGCGAACGCGGCCAGCGCCGGCCACTGCCCCGAGGCGGTCCACAGCAGGCCGAAGAGCACCGCCGACGCCGACCGGCCGGCCGCGACCGCCGTCTGCACCAGCGCGATGCCCGACGTCCGCACGTCCTCCGGCGACAGCTCCGCGGCCAGCGCGGCGAGCACTCCGTCGGTGGCCGCGTAGTACACGCCGAGCGCCCCGACGACGAGCGCGACCAGCCACGGCCCGGCGTCCGGGAGCAGCAGCAGGCCCCCGTAGGCCGGCAGCAGCGCGGCGTGTCCGGCGAGGAGCACCGGCACGCGGCCGACGCGGTCGGCCAGCCGGCCCAGCGGGACGGCGAGCAGCAGGTACACCCCGGCGGTGCCGACGAACAGCAGCGGGAACAGCGCCGCCTCGACCGCGCCGCGCTCGCGCAGCAGCAGGTAGGCGAAACCGTCCGTGACGGTGAGCAGGCCGAGGACGGCACCGGCCGCGGCCACCCGCCGCACGGGCCGGTCGGCGAGCAGGGCGGTCACCTGCCGCCAGCGGACCGGCGGCGCCCCGGCCACCCGGGTGCGCTCGGGGACGAAGGTGACCAGCACGGCCAGGCCGAGGACGGCGAAGACCGCGCTGACCAGGAAGAGGCTGTCGTAGTCGCCGGGCAGCCACAGCAGGAGGGCGACGGCGACGAGCGGGCCGAGCAGGGCGCCGGTGGTGTCCATCGCGCGGTGCACGCCGAACGCCCGGCCCAGGCCCCCCGGCGGGGAGGCGGCGGCGATGAGCGCGTCCCGCGGCGCGGTGCGCAGGCCCTTGCCGGTGCGGTCGGCGGCGAGGACGGCGCCGATGGCCGCCGCGCCGGAGGCCACGACCAACCCGAGCTTGCACAGCGCCGACAGGCCGTAGCCCAGCACGGCGGTGGCCTTGGGCCGGCGCCACCGGTCGGCCGCCGCCGCGGCGCCGAGCCGCACGAGCACCGACGTCCCCTGGTACAGGCCGTCGACGACGCCGAAGGCGAGCGGTGAGAGCCCCAGGGTCAGCGTCAGGTAGACCGGCAGGACCGCCGCGACCATCTCCGAGGAGACGTCGGTGAGCAGGCTGACCGTGCCGAGGGCGAGGACCGTCCCGCCGACCCGCCTGCTGCCGGTGCCGGGCGTCCCGGTCGCCGGGACGTCACGCACGCTGGCGTACACCGGCCGCCTCCTCCCGCCGCGCGGCCCGCGCGCGGACGGTGCGCAGTATGGGTGCGCCGCGGCCGGGTGCGGGAGGCCCCGGCCCGCGGCGGCGTCAGGAGGTGAGGGCGGCGGCGCGCACGCCGGCCTCGCCGGCCTCGATGGCGGACAGCGCCCGGCGCAGCACGGTGCTCGACGTGTGCATCGTGTACGGGAAGTACCGGACCTCGACGCCGACCGAGGCGAAGTCGCGCTCGAGGCGCCGGCCCTTGGCCGTCCCGCGCCAGTCGTCGCCCTTGAAGATCACGTCGAACCCGACCTCGCGCCAGGTGTCGAGCTTGTCGGGGACGGTCTCGGCGTGGACGGCGTCGACGCAGCGCAGGCTCGCGACGATCTCCATGCGCTCGGCGAGCGGGATGACCGGCAGCCGGCCCTTGGTCTCCAGCAGCACCTCGTCGGCGACGACGCCGGCGATCAGCCGGTCGCAGTGCGCGGCGGCGTGCCGGAGGATGTTCAGGTGCCCGATGTGGAACAGGTCGTAGGCACCGGGCGCGTAGCCGATCACCGTCATGTCGAGGTCCCCTCCCCCTGAGGCCGCGAGCCGCGGCACGGACGGGACGCTACGACCACTCCGGTCACTCAGCGTGACCGTCGGCCGAGGTCCACCCCATCGGGTGGGCGACCGCCGGCCCCCGGCGGGGCGGTCTCCCCCGGACGGATGACGGCGTCCGGCCGACCGGGTCCGGCGCCCCGGGACCGCACCTAGCGTCGCGGGGAGCAGAGCCGGCGGAGCGCCGCCGGCCCGCGGCGCCCCGGGTCTCCGGCGGGGCCCGCGCGGCACCCGGGGGGACGGACATGGAACTGCGCGACTACCTCGCCGCGCTGCGCGGCCACTGGCGGACCTGGGTCGGGGTGACGGTGCTGGGCGTCCTGCTGGCCACGGTCGTCGTCGCCGTGACGCCGCGGACCTACACCGCCTCCGCCCGCGTGTTCGTGGCGGTCTCCCCCTCGATCCCCAACAGCGGGCAGTTCGTCGCCCAGCGGGTGAAGAGCTACCCCGACGTCGTGGTGAGCCGCTCGGTGCTCGAGCCGGTCATCGACGACCTGGAGCTCGGCCTGACCGTCCCGGAGCTCGCCGCCCGCGTCGAGGCGACCAACCCGGCCGACACCTCGCAGGTGGAGATCAGCGTCTCCGACCGCGACCCGGAGGCCGCCGCGGCGATCGCCGACGCCGTCGCCGAGCGGGTCACCGACGTCGTCGAGGACCTGGAGACGCCGTCGTCGGGCAACCGCCCGGTGACCCTGACGGTGACCGACCCAGCCGCCGTCCCCACCGCGCCGTCGTCACCGGCTGTCACCAACATCCTGGCCCTCGGCCTCCTGGGCGGCCTGTTCGTCGGCCTCGCCTTGGCCGTGCTGCGCAGCCGCACCGACGACCGCCTGCTCACCGCGGCCGACGTCCGCGCCGCCTGGGGCGGGGACGGGACCGAGGTGCTCACCGGCCACCGCGTCCGCCGGGCCGGCGCGCTCACCGCGCGCCCGGCCGACGTGCTGGCCCGCCGGCTCCGGCTGGCCGCCGAGGACGCGCCCGTGACCGCCGTGCTCACCTCCCCCGGGCTCCCCGGCGTGCCGGCGGCCCGCGCCCTGGCCGGCGAGGTCGCCGCGCTGCTCACCGGGCGCGGCACCCCGACCGTGGTGACCGGCCCCGGGGAGTCGCGGCCGGCCGACGGCGCGCGCGTCCACCTGGAGGTCGCCGACCCGCGGGCGCCGATGCGGCTGTGGCGCCGCGCCGCCGACGGGCGCCAGCCGCTCGTGCTCGTCATCCCGGCCGGCGGCACCACCGCCCCGGAGCTGGCGGAGATGCGGGCCATCCTCGCCGCCGCCGGCGTGACCGCCCCGACCCTCGCCGTCGTGCCGCGCACCCGGACCCCGCGGGCGGCCGCCCCCACCGACGCCCGGCCCGCCGTGCCCGCCGCACCCGAGGCGCCCGCCACGGGGCAGCGGCAGCCGGCCGCCGCCGGCAGCGCGCGGCCGCGGCGCTGATCCGGTGACGGCCGCCGCGCTCCCGGTCGCGGGGGCCGGGACCGCGGCGGCCCCGGCCCGGGGGCCCCGGACGCCGCTGCTGCGCCGGCCCGCCGGGCGGCTGCTGGTCGCGCTCCTGCTGGTCGCGGCCACGGTCGGCTGGCGCCGCGGGACGTACTTCTCCGGGTCGCTGGACCCGGTCGTGCTGGCCAAGGCCGCCATCAGCGCCCTGGCCCTGGTGCTGGCCCTCCTCGCGGCGGCGGCCGGCCCGCGCAGCCGCGTCGGCACCGGCACGCTGTGGGTGCTCGCGGCGCTGCTCGGCGGCTCGGTCTTCGGGGCGCTGACCGCCGGGACGCCGCTCGCCGGCGGCATGGTCGCCGGGCGGGTCGTCGTCGTCGCGCTCGCCGTCTTCCTGCTCATGCGGTCCTCCGACGCGCGGTCGGTGCTGCTGTCCCTGGCCGGCGCCTGCGGCCTGGTGGCCGCCGCGGCCGCGGTCACCGGGCTCCCGTCGGCGGCCGCCACCGGCCGGCTGGCCGGCGGCGTGCCGCCGCTGGCGCCCAACGAGCTCGCCCTGCTCGCCGGCGTCGTCGTCCTCGTCGGCACCTGGCGGCTGTTCTGCGACGGCGGGCGGTGGCCGGTCGGCCTGGCCGTCGTCGCCGCCCTCGGCGTCGTCTGGGCCACCGGCTCGCGCACCGGCCTGGCGATGCTCCTGCTCGGGCTCGCCGTCGTCCTCGCGGCCGTGCGGCGCCCGCCGGTGTGGGCCGTGGTCGGCGGGCTGCTCGCGGCGGCGGCCGGCACCTGCGTGGCGCTCGGCACCGGTCTGCTCGGGGCCTTCGCCAGCCGCGACGGCGACGGCGTCGGCACCCTGGAGTCGCGCATGGTCGCGTGGGGCGCGGCGCGCACCTGGGCCGACTCGCTGTGGCAGTCGGTGTTCGGCGGCGGCCTGTCGGTGAAGGTCATCCGGGTCCGCGGCCAGTGGTGGACCGAGCAGCCGCTGGACAGCAGCTGGGTGTCGGTGTTCGTCCAGGCCGGGCTGCTCGGGCTGGTCGTGGCCGCCGGCTGGCTGGTGTGGACGGCGGCCGGCGCGCGCCGCACCACCGGCCCGCTGCGCCCGCTGCTGCTCGGGCTGCTGCTCTTCCTCGCCGGCCGCAGCCTGCTCGAGAGCGGCCTGTTCGACGCCACCCCGGCGTTCCTGCTGCTCGCCGCCGTGTCCCTCGCCGCCGAGCGCGGCACCCGCCCCCGGGAGGAGTCCGCGTGAGCACCGTCCTGGTGGCCCACCCGTCGGCCGACCTGTACGGCTCGGACCTGCAGCTCGTCGAGAGCGTCGCCGGGCTGGTGGAGGCCGGCCGGCGGGTCGTCGTGACGCTGCCCGCGCCCGGCCCGCTCGTCGCCCGCCTCGCCGCCGCCGGCGCGGAGGTCACCGTCCTGCCGGTCCCGGTGCTGCGCAAGGCGCTGCTGCGGCCCCGCGGCCTCCTGGCGCTCGCGGGCGGCTCGCTGCGCGCGCTGCCGGCGATGGTCGCGCTGCTGCGCGACCTGCGGCCCGGAGCGGTCTACGTCAACACCGTCACCGTGCCGCTGTGGCTGGTGGCCGCGCGCCTCGCCGGCCGCCCGGCGCTGTGCCACGTGCACGAGGCCGAGGACGGCCTGCCGCGCCCGGTCGCGCTGCTGCTCAACGCCCCCGTCCTGCTGGCCCGCTCGGTGGTCGCCAACAGCGGCGCCGCGCGGGACGTCCTCGTGCGCGCCGTGCCGGCGCTGCGCCGCCGCACCCGCGTGGTGCACAACGGCGTGGCCGGCCCCGGCCGGGAACCGGCGCCCGCCGGCCGCGGCACCGGCCCGCGCCGTCTGGTGCTCGTCGGCCGGCTCTCCGAGCGCAAGGGCACCGACGTCGCGGTCGAGGCGCTCGCGCTGCTGCGCGCCCGGGGCCACGACGTCGAGCTCGAGCTCTGCGGGGCGGTGTTCCCCGGCTACGAGTGGTTCGAGGAGCGGCTGCGGCAGCGGGCGGCGCGGCCCGACCTCGCGGGCGCCGTCGTCTTCTCCGGCTACACCGACCCGACCTGGCCCGCGCTCGAGCACGCCGAGGTGGTGCTCGTGCCCTCGCGCGCCGAGCCCTTCGGCAACACCGCCGTCGAGGCGCAACTGGCCGGCCGGCCGGTGGTCGCCTCCGCCGTGCAGGGGCTGCAGGAGATCGTCACGTCGGGCGAGGACGGGCTGCTCGTCCCGCCCGGCGACGCCGCGGCGCTGGCGGACGCGGTCGCCTCGCTGCTCGACGACCCGGCGCTGGCCGCCCGCCTCGCCGCGGCGGGCGTGGAGTCCGCGGTGCGCCGCTTCTCCCCCGCCCGCTACCGCGCCGACGTCGTCGCCGCCGTGGACGCCGTCCGCGCTGAGCGGCGCTAGCCGACGGGGACGGGCGGGGCGGGCTCCGGCGTCCGCGCGAGCGGCACGAGCACCCGCCGGCGCAGCGCCCAGACCACGAGCAGCGGGCCGGTGGCGAGCGCCGCCGGCGCCCACACCGCCGCACCGCCCGCGGCCAGGCCGACGACCAGCGCGAGCGAGCCCAGCTCCAGCCCGCGCAGCAGGAGCACCTGCCGCTGCCGGCGCAGCACCGACGCCAGCCCCGCGTACGGGAGCAGCAGCGCGGAGGCCACCGCGTACAGCGACCAGCCCGCGACGGCGGCGACCGGCAGCGGGTAGTCCCCGCCGGTCAGCAGCGGCCCGGCCAGCGGCTGCGCGGCCACGACGGCGACCCCCAGGACGGCGACCGCGGCGGCCAGGCGCAGCGCGGCCCGGTCGGCCCGGCGCAGCCCCGCGGCGGCGCCGTCGGCGACCCCGGCCGCGAAGGCCGGCAGCAGGTAGGAGCCGAGGCCGGCGACGACGACGAGCGCCGGGGCGGTGTAGACCCGCGCGGCCTCCAGCGGCCCGTAGGCGGCCGCACCGGCCAGGCCGACCACCGCGATGCGCAGCACGGTCAGCAGCGCGGGGCGGATCGCCTGGGCGGCCGCGCGCCACACGCCGAAGGCGGCGACGGCGCGCAGGTCGGGCCGGCGCCACGGGCCCCGGGGCCGCTCGACGGCGGGCAGCAGCGCCAGCGCGACGGCGGCCGCGCCGCCCTGCCCGGCCAGCAGCGCGAGCACGAACGAGCCGAGCGACAGCGGCCCGGCGGCGGCGCACGCGGCGAGCGTGCCGAGCGACAGCGCGAGCGCGGTGAGGTCGACGGCGGGCAGCGACCAGAACCTGCCCGCGGCCATGAGCAGGCGGCGCAGCACGTCCTCGAGGACGAACGCCGCGGCGGCCAGGCCGAGCAGCACCCCGCCCGCCGGCGACAGCAGGCCGGTGGCCACGGCGAGGGCGGCGCCCCCGGCGCCGGTGAGGGCGCACACGCCCGCGGCGGCCACGTGCAGGCCCGCGCGCACCCGCGGCTCGGTGCGGTCGAGGACGGTCAGCGAGTCACCGACCAGGCCGCTGCAGACCGCGGTGGCCAGCACTACCGCGCCGTACACGAGGGAGAAGACGGCCAGGCCGCCGGCGCCCAGCTCGCGGGCGGCGACGACCTGCAGGCCGAGCCCCGCGACGGCCTGGGTCACCTGGCCGGCCAGGGCGCCGGTCACCCGCCGGCGCAGCAGTCCCCTCACCAGCCGATGGTGACAGCGCGGACGCCCGGCCCCGGCGTACCGGGACCGGGCGTCACCCCTGCGGGTCAGGCGACCGGGCGGGCCGAGAAGGCCGTCACCCGCACCGGGACCGGCGTCGTCGCGCTGCCCGAGAGGTAGCCGGACAGGCCCACCGCGCCCGGCGCCTGCAGGGAGGCGGTGGTGTCGGTGCGGGTCAGCGTCGGCGTCGCGGGCTCCGCCTGGCCGGCGGCCCACACGGTGGCCGCCAGCGCCGTCGTGCCGGTCCCGTCGACGACGAACCGCACCGCCACCGGGGTGCCCGCCGTCGAGGACAGGCCCGGCACGACCACCTCGGTGCCGACGATGGTCTCGGCGCCGGTGCCCGCGAGCCGGGTGACCGCCACGCGGACGGTGCCGTCGGCGAGGAGGCGCAGGCGGGCGCGGTACTCCTGGTCGGCACCCACCCGGCGGCCGACGACGTACACCGAGGCGCCGCCGCCGGTCGGGGCCGCGCCGAGGGTGACCGTGGTGCGCACGTCGGCGCGGGTCTGCGCGACCCCGCCCAGGTACGAGCCGGTGTTGGTGCCGGCGGTCAGGGCGAGGGTCGCCGTCCCGGCCGACACCGACTGGCGGGCCGCACCGGCCGAGACCGTCCAGGCGCCGCCCAGGTCGGCGGTGCCCAGGCCCCCGGCCACGTCGCGGGCGAAGGTGTCCTCCGCGAAGGGCTGCGGGGCCACCGGGCCGGCCGGGGCGGTCACCTCGACCGTCGTCGTGGTGGTCGCCGTCGCGCCGGCGTCGTCGGTGACGGTGAGCCGGACGGTGTAGCTGCCGGCCGCGGCGTAGGCGTGCTCCACGCGGGCTCCCGTGCCGGCCGTGCCGTCGCCGAACTCCCAGGCCCAGCCGGCCACCGTGCCGTCGGTGTCGGTGGAGCCGCTGCCGTCCAGCGCCGCCGTCAGGCCGGTCGTGGTGGCCGAGACCCGCGCCTCGGGCGCCGCGTTGGCGGCCGGGCCGCCGGGGGCGCCGGCAGCGCCGGCCGGGGCGGCGGTCAGCTCGGCGAACCGGACCGCGACCGGGGTGGTCGCGCCGCCGGAGAGGTACCCCAGCAGCCCGACCGCGCCCGGCGCCTGCAGCGAGGCGGTGGCGTCGGTGCGCTCCACCAGCGGGGTGGCCGGCTCGGCCGTGCCCGCGGCCCAGACCGAGGCGGCCAGCGTGGTGGTGCCCGTGCCGTCGACGACCAGACGGACCGCCAGCGGGGTGCCCGCGGTGTAGGTCAGGCCGGGGACGGCGACCTCGGCCCCGACGAGGGCCTCGGCGCCGCCGGCGAGCCGGACGACGGCCAGCCGGACGCTGCCGTCGGTCAGGAACCGCAGCCGGGCCCGGTACTCCTGCCCGGCCGCGACGCGGCGCCCGACGACGTAGACCGAGGCGCCCGTGCCGGTGGGCACCGACGAGAGCGTCACCGTGGTGCGCACGTCGGCCGACGTCGCCGCGACCGCGCCGAGGTACGCGCCGGTGTTGGTGCCCGCGGTGGTCGAGAGCACGGCCTCGCCGCCGGTCACCGACTGGCGGGTGGGGCCGGCCGACGACGACCACGCGCCGCCGGTGGCCGCGGCGCCCAGGCCGCCGGTGACCTCGCGGTCGAAGGCGTCGGCGACGAGGACGCCCGAGCGGACGGTCACCCGCTGGGTCGCGGTGGCCGTCGCGCCGTCGTCGTCGGTGACGGTCAGCGTCACGGCGTACTCGCCGTCGGCGGCGTAGTCGTGCGTGACCTGCCGGCCGCTGTCGCGGGTGCCGTCGCCGAACGCCCAGGACCAGCCGGTCACGGCGCCGTCGGCGTCGGCGGAGGCCGACGCGTCGAGCGTGACGGTGCGGCCGGCGGCCGCGGCCGTGAAGGCGGCGGTCGGGAGCACGTTCGGCGGCGGCGCGGTCACCGTGACCGACGCGGTGCGGGTGCCCGTGGCGCCCTCGTCGTCGGTGACGGTCAGCGTGACGGGGTAGGTGCCCGCCGCGGCGTAGGCGTGGCTCGCGGTGACGCCGGTGCCGGTCGCGCCGTCGCCGAACCGCCAGGCGTAGCCGGCGACGGTGCCGTCGGCGTCGGCCGAGGCCGAGGCGTCGAACGCGGCGGTCAGGTCGGTGGCCGCCGAGGTGAACGAGGCCGTCGGGGCCAGGTTCACCACCGCGCCGGTGCTGCCGGCCCGGAAGTGGTCGGCGACGCGGGCCGCGTCCAGCACGACCGGGTAGACGGCGACCTCGTCGATGCGGCCGGCGAAGAACTGCGCGCCGGACCAGGTGCTGTCCCCGCCGATGCGCCAGTAGCCGTAGCCGGGCTGGCCTCCGGTGGTGTCGGTGCGGGCGCCGACCTGGCGGCCGTCGACGGAGAGGGTCATGCCGGTGGCGCCGACGGTGGCCACCACGTGGTGCCAGCGGCCGTCGTTGTAGGCGGTGGAGCTGGTCACGACGCGCTGGGCGCCGGGCCACAGGCCGAAGTTCAGCCGGCCCGCGGTGTCCATGTAGACGGCGCGGTCGTGGTTGCCGCTCAGGCCCGTGGCCGAGCTGCCGAAGCCGACGATCTTCCCACCGGCGCGCGTGGTGGTGGAGAACCACGCCTCGAGGCTGAACGTCTGCGGGCCGAGGATGCGCGTCTGCGACGCCGCGAAGCCGCTCGTGGAGCCGGAGAAGGTGGCGGCGGTGTTCCCGTCCTGGGCGATGGCGCCCGCGGTCCCCCGCGTCACGCCGGCGTTGACGGTGAGGTCGGAGCCGCCGACGGCGTTCCAGCCGGTGCCGGAGGTCTCGCCGAACGACCACAGGTCGCTGGCGCCGTCGGCCCGGACCAGCTCGGCCCAGGACCGGGTGACGGTGGTGCCGGCGGCGACCGTCACCGACGCGGTGGGCCCGGTGTTCCGGTTGCCCTGCGGGTCCACGACGCCGATCCGGTAGGTGTGCGCCCCGGCGGGCACGTCCCGGTCGGTCCAGGCCATCCGGGACAGGTCGTACCAGGTCGAGGGCGAGGTGACCTCGGCGACCGGCGTCGTCCCGCCGTCGCGGTAGATCCGGTAGGTGAGGTTCTCGTTGTCGGGGTCGACGCTCTCGGTCCAGCTGACGCGGACGGTGCCGGGCGCGGTGCTGACCAGGGACGGGGTGAGGCCGCCGGACGACGGCGCCATCTTCCCGGGCGCGGTGCCCGTGACGGCGAAGCGCACGAGGCCCTGCTGCGCGGTGCCGTTGGCCTTCGGGAACTCGCCGCCGTAGGACAGGTAGGTGCCGTTGCCGGTGATCGACCACGCGGCCTGGTCCTGTCCGGTGACGCTGCCGATGGTCAGGGTCGGGTGCCAGGCGAGCAGCTCCGGCGCCGGCGCGAACGCGAAGTTGGCGTTGCTGACGGTGAAGCCGAGCCCCCTGCCCGCGGCCGCCCGGCTGAAGGCGGTCGCGTGCCGGTGCACCTGGGGGCTCTGCTCGGGGAACCCGTCGATGACGTTGGCGCAGTCGTGGGCGTGCGAGGCCAGGTACAGCGCGCCGCCCATCGGGAAGCTGTTGTAGGTGTCCCCGCGGCAGCTGCTGGCCCAGACCAGCCGGCCGCCGTCGGCGGTCGCGGCGAAGGCGCTCTCGAGGTTGCCGGGGCCGTAGTAGTCGTAGGCGGTGCCGTAGACCGTGGTGCCGTCGGTGGACAGGCTGTAGACGGCGGAGTTGATGCCCTGGTTGGTGATCTGCTGGTTGACCGCGAAGGGCCGGTTGGCGCCGCTGACCGGGTCGAGGGCGGCCACGCCCGTGGCCACGGCGCCGTTCATCGAGTAGAAGCGGCCGGCCGCGACGACCTGGGTGCCGCCGCCGGTGACGGCGAGGGCGAGGACGTCGTTGCTCGTGCGCGCGTTGGCGGCGGTGTCGAGCGTGCCCGGCCGCGGCTTGCCGGCGGCGTCGAACAGCGGCAGCCGGTTGCCGGTGGTGGGGCCGGTGCCGGGCACGGGCGCCCACGGCAGCAGCGCGCCGGTGGCGGTGGTGACGGCAGCGAGGCGGGTGCGGCTGGCCGAGCCGACGGCGGAGATCGCGCCGCCGAGGTAGACCGTGCTGCCGGTGACGGCGAGGGCGCGCACCTGGCCGGCGACGCTGGGCGCCCAGTTCGGCACGAGCGCGCCGGTGGCGGTGTCGTAGGCGGCGACGCGGTTGCGGACCTGGCCGTTGGCGCGGGTGAAGTCGCCGCCGACGTAGACGCGCCGGCCGTCGGGCGAGGCGGCCACGGTGAGCGCCTGGCCGTTGAGGTCGGGCGCGAAGGACGTGACGAGCGCGCCCGTGCGGATGTCGTAGGCGAGCAGGTTGTTGCGCGTCGTCAGCTGCGTGCCGGGGGCCGCGCCGGCGGGCCGGGCGGTGCCGAACCTCCCGGCGACGTAGACGGTGTCGCCGACGGTCACCTGCGACCACACGACGCCGTCGACCTGGACGGTCGGGAGGGCGTCGGCGGTCACCGTGGCCGGGGTGGCCGGGCTCAGCGGCGCGGAGTCGGCGCGGGCCGCGGCGGGCACCAGCAGGCCGAGGACGCCGGCGACGAGGAGCAGGCTGAGCGCTCCGGCGACGGCGCGCAGGGGTGCGGCCGCACGGCGCACGGGTGCTGACATGTTCGTTCCCCCAGGTCTCGCGGGCGGCGTCGAGCCGCCTGTACCGAGAGTGACGATGACAGGCAGTCACCGGCCTGACGATCACCCGATCCGGGGATCAAGCACGTCAGGGGCCGACCGCTCACCCCTTGGGGTCACTCGCTGTGACCACCGCCGCTCCGGGTCCGGGCACGACGACGGCGCCCGCCGGCCCCTGCGAGGAGGGGGGCGGCGGGCGCCGGGAGGGTCGTGCGGGCGGAGCTCAGTCGGCCGGGCCGGTGAACACCAGGTAGGGGGCGCCGGCCTGGTAGCCGACGGCGACGGTGAGCGCGTCGCGCCGGTCCTCCGGCACGGTGAACACGTAGACGCCGACGGCGGACTCCCCCGGGCCGGCCGTGCCGGTGAACGGGGCGGCCGAGGGGTCCTCGAGCGGGGACGCCGGGGTGGCGTCGGGGCCGGAGGTGACGTCGACGGCGACCGCGTCCAGCGACAGCGGGGTGTCGGTGCCGTTGACGATCCGCACCGTCACCCGGACGGCGGGGCCGGCGACCTGGCCGGGCCCCTGGGCGCTGCCCTGCACCGCCTCGAGGTCCTCGACGGTCGCGGTGACGCCGTTGCCGACGGCCGCCTCCTCGGTGAACGCGACCGGCGCGAGGCTGGGCGGCAGCGCCGCGGCGTCCTCGGTCGGGCCGGTCGGCTCGGGCGTGGGCGGCGGCGGGGGCACCGGGGCGGTGGGCCGCACGACCTCGGTGGGCACGCTCGCCGTCGGGGTGCCGGTCGCGGCCGCGGCGCTGCCGTCGTCGTCCCCGCGGCCGGCCAGCACCGCCAGCACGGCGAGGGCGGCGCACAGGACCGCGGCCACCGCGCCGGCGACCAGGCGGCGGCGTGACGGCCGCGACGGCGTGGGCGGTGCCGGCGGCGCGGCGTCTCGGGGACTCATCGGGGCAGTGCTCCCATCTCGCGGTACCAGCGGCCGAGGGCCAGCACGACGTAGCCGGCCGTGCCGAGGGCGAGCAGCCCGTACGCGCCGAGGAAGACCGCGGGCGCGCCGAGCAGGACGAAGACCAGGCAGAGGACGCCGTAGTCGGTGGGCGCCACCAGCAGCGAGCGCAGCACGCTGGGCCGCGTGTCCGAGCGCGCCGCCCGGGTGCGCACGCCGTGCCGCTCGCGCAGCGCCTCGTTGAGCAGGGTGGCGGAGAAGTGCACGACCGCCACGACGGAGAACGCCAGCGGGACGAGCAGCCAGCCGCGGCCGAGCGACTCCACCCGGGACAGGCCGAGGAACACGGCCAGGTGGATGCTGGCGATCTTGGCGCTGTCGACGACGTGGTCGAGCCACTCCCCCGCCGGCGACCCGCCGCCGCGCAGCCGGGCGAGCTGCCCGTCGGCGGAGTCGAGTGCGTAGCCGAGCACGAGGCAGGCGGTGACCGCGGCGCCGGTGGCCCACCCGAGGGGGGCGAGCGCGAGCAGTGCGATCCCGGTCGCCGTCCAGACCGCGCTGACCGCCGTCACCGCGTTCGGGGTGAGCCCGGCGTGGAAGGCGAGCGCGGCGAGCACCCGGCCCAGCGGCCGGTTGACGAACCGGGAGTAGGCCGGGGCGCCCTGCGCGCCCTTCTGCGCGCCGGCCAGCCGGCGGACGGTCGCGGCGACCGTCTCGCCGGAGGCCGGCAGGACCGCGGCGGTCACTGCTGGCCCGCCGGGAGGGTGCCCCAGCTCGGCGCCGGCGCGGGCAGCGGGGGCGTCGGCAGCGCGACCACGTTGTCCGGGACCACGGGGGCGGCCGGGCGGGCGGGGACGGGCAGGGGCGCGAGCGGCAGGTCGGCCGCCGTCGGGCGGCGCCGTCCGCTGGGCCGGCGGCGCGGGACGTCGCGCGCGGCGAGCCGCCGGGCCAGCGCCTCGTAACCGCTCGCCACCTCGTCCCAGTCGTAGCGGGCGGCGAGGATGCGGGCGCGGCGCCCGGCCCGGCGGGTGCCCTCCGGGTCGGCCTCGACGGCGGCGAGCTCCCGCGCGACGTCCTGCGGCGTGCGGAAGAACCGGCCCGAGTCCCGGACGACCTCGCGGTTGAAGTCGACGTCGAAGGCGGTCACCGCGGCGCCGGCGCCGATGGCGCGCAGCAGCGAGGGGTTGGTGCCGCCCACCGAGTGGCCGTGCAGGTAGGTGGCGCAGTTGGCGTAGAGCTGGTCGAGCAGCTCCTGGTCCCAGACGCCCCCGAGGAAGCGCACCCGGTCGTCGGCCAGGGCGTGGATGCGGCGGGTGTGCTCGTCGGCGTAGGGCGCCGAGCCGACGACGACCAGCGGCTTGGCGGCGTCGCTGGCCACGTAGCCCTCGACGACGACGTCGACGTGGTTCTCCGGCTCGAAGCGGGCGACGGCGAGGTGGTAGCCGCCGGGCTCGAGACCGAGCTCGGCCAGCCGGTGCGACCCGGGCGCGATGAGCGGGGCGCCGTAGGTGAGCAGCGTCGTCGGGGCGGCGAACGCCTCGCGGTAGTACTCGGCGATGCCCTCGGCGTCGGCGATGAGGACGTCGGACCAGCGCACCGCCAGCGCCTCGGCGACCCGGTAGTAGCGGCGGCCGACCGGGCCCCACTTCGCGCGCTTCCACTCCAGGCCGTCGACGTGCGTGGCGACGGGGATGCGCGCGGCGCGCAGGGCCGGCAGCAGCGGCGAGTTCGCCGAGTTGAAGACGATCGCGGCGTCGGTGCGGTGCGCGACGAGGTGGCGGACCGACAGCGCCGTGTGGCTGAGCGTCTCCAGCGACCGGCGGCGCGCGGCGGGCAGGTGCACCAGCTCCATGCCGAGGTGCTCGGCCGGCGGCGGTTCCTGCGCGCCCGGCGTCGTCCGGCAGTAGACGACGACGCGGTGGCCGCGCCCGGCGAGCCGGCGGCCCACCTCCTCGACCGCCGTCTCGAAGCCGCCGTACCGCGCCGGCACACCGCGGGTCCCCACCAGGGCGATGCTCAGCTGGCTCATCGGTTCCGTCCTCGGGTCAGTGGTTCCGGAAGGGTGCGGTCGGACCGGCCCGGGGCACGGGCCGTCCGTCGATCGTGCGGAGCGCGGGGGTCGCCGCTCGTCCCCCGCCCGGGTGGGGCGGGGGTGAGACGAGGGGGACGGGTCAGTAGGCGCCGGAGCGGCTGAGCACCGCGCGGAACGTCTTGGCGACGATCAGCGCGTCGAGGGCCAGCGACCAGTTCTCGACGTAGCGCAGGTCGAGGCGGACCGACTCCTCCCACGACAGGTCGCTGCGGCCGGAGATCTGCCACAGGCCGGTGAGGCCGGGGCGGACGAGCAGCCGGCGGCTGACCGAGGAGTCGTAGCCGGCCACCTCGCGGGGCAGCGGCGGGCGCGGGCCGACCAGCGACATGGAGCCGCCGAGCACGTTGAGCAGCTGCGGGAGCTCGTCGAGCGACAGGCGCCGCAGCCACCGGCCGACGCGGGTGACGCGGGGGTCGGTGCGCATCTTGAACAGCAGGCCGTCGGAGATGTTCTGCGCCTGCAGCGCCTCGACCTGCCGGTCGGCGTCGACGACCATGCTGCGGAACTTGAGCATCGTGAACCGCGCGCCGTTCACGCCCACCCGCTCCTGGCTGTAGAGGACGGGGCCGGGGCTGTCGAGCCGCACGGCCAGCGCGAGGGCGAGCATCAGGGGTCCGAGCAGCAGCAGGGCGGCCGCGGCGGCGAGCCGGTCGACGCCGCCCTTGACCAGCCGGCCCCAGCCCTCGAAGCGGGGCTGCTCGACCGACAGCAGCGGCAGGCCCTCGAAGGGGCGGATGTGCAGCCGGGGCCCGGCGACCTCGATGAGGCCGGGGGCGACCAGCAGCTCCACGCCGGTGCCCTCCAGCTGCCAGGACAGGCGGCGCAGGTACTCGGCGGCGGTCTCGCTGGCCGAGGTGACGGCGACGGCCTCGGCGCCGAGCCGGGCGACGGTCCCCGGGACGTCGTCGAGGCCACCGACCGGCACGCCGAGCGCGTCGGCGACGCGGGCCCGGCCGTCGGGGGTCACGCACGCGCCGACGACCTCCAGCCCGGCGTAGCCCTCGCGGCGGACGGCGCCGGCCAGCTCCAGCACCGCACCCGCACGGCCGACGACGACCACGCGCTTGGTGCACGCGCCGCGGGCCCGCATCCGGCGCAGGACGCAGCGCGCGGCGAGCCGGCCGCCGAGGGTGAGCAGGGTGAGCGCGGGGACGGCGCCGAGGACCAGGGCGCGGCTGAGCTCGAGCTGGCCGGCGTACGACACGAGCGCGGCGAGCGCCAGGAGCAGGAAGCCGGCCCGGCCGACGGTGCGGTACTCGTCGCTGCCGGTGCCGAAGACCCGCTCCTCGTGCGCCCCGGTGCCGAGGAGCAGCAGCGGCCAGGCGACGACGACCGCGGCGGCGGTGAGGACGAGCGGCGCCCCGGCCGTGAGCGGCAGCGGGGAGGCGAGCAGCACGGTCCCGGTGGCCAGGACGGCGGCGGCGACGTCGAGCAGGTGCAGCGCGGCGCTGTAGCGGCCGGCCCAGCGGCGGGCGGGGACGCGGCGGACGGAGCGCAGCGGGCGCGTGGACTCGGGAGCGGGGCGGGGCACCGGCAGGGCCCGGGCGGCGCTCCCCTGGGCGGGTGCGGAGTGGTCCAGCAGCACGTCTCCCCCTCGTCACGCTGAGTGCCCGAGGGAGACGGTCGTCACCGACCGTGCATCGTCGCTCCGCCGTTCCCGGCGTCACGTCCCCCGACGCACGAGGAACACTCACAGAGCGTCACGGGCGGGTCAATGCGGAGAGTGATGCTTCACCCGAAGGGGAGAGATCAGGTGCGCGGGTGGACCACGTTCTGCGCCGCCTCGAGGCCGTGCGCCAGCAGCTCCTCGGCGGCGTCGGCGGCCTCGGCGACCAGGAGGTCGAGCTCCTTGCGCTCGGTGGCGGAGAAGTCCTTGAGGACGAAGTCGGCGGGGTCCTGCCGGCCCGGTGGCCGGCCGATGCCGACCCGGACCCGCAGGTAGTCGCGCGTGCCGGTGGACCGGCTGATCGAGCGCAGCCCGTTGTGGCCGCCCTCGCCGCCGCCCCGCTTGAGCCGCACCGCGGCGAAGGGGATGTCGAGCTCGTCGTGCACGACGACGAGGTCGGTGGCGGGGATCGAGTGGTAGTCGAGCAGGCCGCGCACGGGGCCGCCGGACTCGTTCATGTAGGCGGTCGGCCGGGCGAGGACGACGCGGCGGCCGGCGAGGCGGCCCTCGCCGATCAGCGTCCGGGCCCGCTTGCCCTTGCCCGGGGACAGCCGCGCGCCGATCCGGGAGGCCAGCTCGTCGAGCACCATCGCCCCGACGTTGTGCCGGTTGCCCGCGTAGGACGGGCCGGGGTTGCCCAGGCCGACGACGAGGAAGGGCCCGTCCGACGGCGGGGACACCGCAGGGGCGCCGGCGGTCGCGCCGGCGCCCCTGCGGGACGTGCTCTCGGTCAGCGGGGACCTCAGCTGTTCTCGGTCGACTCGATCGACTCGCCGCTGCCCTGGTCCTGCGGCTCGGGGACGACGTCGCCCTCGCCGGTGCCCTCCTCGGCCGGCGCGGACTCCTCGCGCTCGATGCCGGCCTCGGCCTCGGCCTCGGCGAGCTCGGCGTCGAGCTGCTCGGCGGTCGGGGCGGCCATGACGTTGACGACCAGGGCCTCGGGGTCGGTGAGCACGGTGGCCCCGCCGGCGAGGGACAGCTCGGCGGCGGTCACGCCGTTGCCGGCCTCGCGGCCGGTGACGTCGACCTCGACGGTCTCGGGGATCGCGGTGGCGTCGGCCTCGACCGAGACGGTGTTCAGCTCGACGCTGACCAGGGTCTCGGCGGCGGCCTCGCCCACGACGACGACGGGGACGTCGACGGTGACGCGCTCGCCGCGGCGGACGACGAGCAGGTCGACGTGCTCATGCACGCGGGTCAGCGGGTCGCGCTGCACGGACTTGGTCAGCGCGAGCTGCTCCTGGCCGTCGAGGACGACGGTGATCAGGGCGTTGGTGCCGCCGTTGCGCAGCACCGCGGCGAACTCGCGGGCCGGCAGCGACAGGTGGACCACGTCCTGGCCGTGCCCGTACAGGACGGCGGGGATGCGGCCCGCGCGGCGGGTCCGGCGGGCGCTGCCCTTGCCAAACTCGGTGCGGGCCTCGGCGGCGAGGCGGAAGTCAGCCACGGTGTGTGCTCCTCAGGTGGTACGGCCGGTGTGCCGGCGGCCGGGCGCGGCACACCTCGCGGGGAGCACACGCACGTCGATCACGGAGTGCGGACGGGCCGCCTCCCTCGCCGGGCGACTGCCCATCCTACGCGACCACAACGGCACGAGAACGTCCGCCTCGACGTCCCGATCGGGGTTCCACCGGTGATCACCGGCCCACTACGTTCGCCGCCCAGCACCCCCTCGGGACTCCGTCGCCTCGCCCGACCAGGTACCACCGACGTGGAGGAGCAGCCGTGCTGGACGTCGCCGTTCGTGCCGGGAACCGCGCCAAGCGCGAGGTCATCGGGCGGGTACCACCCGTCCGCGATCTCTCCGACCGCCTGCACAGGCAGCGGTTGCGCAGGCACGAGCCCCACCTCCCCCAGATCGCACCGGAGCGCGCCGCCGTCGTGTCGACGCTGCGGGACGACGGCGTCTGCGTGACGTCCCTCGACCGTCTCGCGGTGACGGGGACCGCCCGGCTGCAGGGCGGCCTCGCGGCCCTCGCCGAGCGAATCGCCGGACGACCGCGCACCGGCCCGGACAGCAGCCGGCCGTCGCTCGACGAGGTGCTGGCAGAGCCGGGGGTGTGGCAGTGGGGCCTGCAGCACGAACTGCTCGACCTCGTGGAGTCCCACCTGGGCCTGCCGGTCCGCTACCACGGCGCCGACCTCCGTCGCGAGGACGCGACGGCACGGACGATCGGGGTGCGCCAGTGGCACCGGGACCAGGAGGACCACCGCATGTTCAAGGTGCTGGTCTGGCTGAACGACGTCGACCTGGACGGCGGGCCGTTCGAGTACGTGTCACGCCGGCACACCGACCGCCTCGTCCGCTCGCTCCGGTACGTCACCGGCTTCGTCAGCGACGAGGCGATGCGCGCGCAGGTGCCCGAGTCGCAGTGGCGGCAGGCGACGGGACCACGGTGGACCGCCGTCGTCGCCGACACCCGGGCGGTGTTCCACCGCGCGATGCCGCCGCGGCGGGAGGACCGCTACTCGGTGACGTTCTCGTACACGTCACGGACCCCGATGACGACGCTGCCGGTGCCCCCGGCCACCCCGCAGCAACGCGAGCTGGCCACGTCCGGGCTCGACGACCGGCAGCGGGCCTGCCTGCCGCGGACCTTCCTGCGCTAGCTGGCGCCGCCGAAGAGGCTGGTGACCGAGCCGTCCTCGAAGACCTCCTTGATCGCCCGCGCGAGCAGCGGGGCGATCGAGAGGACGGTCAGCTTGTCGAACAGGCGGGCCGGCTCGATGGGCAGCGTGTTGGTGACGATGACCTCGCTGACCTGGCTGTTCTTCAGCCGGTCGACGGCGGGGCCCGACAGCACGCCGTGGGTGGCGCAGACGATGACGTCGGAGGCGCCAGCCTCGAACAGCGTCTCGGCGGCCTTCACGATCGTGCCGCCGGTGTCGATCATGTCGTCGACCAGGATGCAGACCCGGCCCTCGACGTTGCCGACCACGCGGTTGGCCTTGACCTCGTTGGGCCGCATGGGGTCGCGGGTCTTGTGGATGAAGGCCAGCGGGACGCCGCCGAGGGCGTCGGTCCAGCGCTCGGACACCCGGACGCGGCCGGAGTCGGGCGAGACGACGGTGATGTCGCGGTCGCCCCAGCGCTCCTTGACGTGGCCGACGAGCAGCTCGAGGGCGAAGAGGTGGTCGACCGGGCCGTCGAAGAAGCCCTGGATCTGGGCGGTGTGCAGGTCGACGGTCATCAGCCGGTCGGCGCCCGCGGTCTTGAACATGTCGGCGACCAGGCGGGCGGAGATGGGCTCGCGGCCGCGGTGCTTCTTGTCCTGCCGGGCGTAGGGGAAGAACGGCGCGACGACGGTGATCCGCTTGGCCGAGGCGCGCTTGAGCGCGTCGACCATGATCAGCTGCTCCATGAGCCAGGTGTTGATCGGCGCGGTGTGGCTCTGCACCACGAACGCGTCGCAGCCGCGCACGGACTCCTCGAACCGGACGAACAGCTCGCCGTTGGCGAACTCGTAGGCCGCGGTCGGCGTCGGCGTGACCCCCAGGTGGCCGGCGATCTCCGCCGTCAGCTCGGGGTAGGCCCGGCCGGAGAACAGCATCAGGCTCTTGCTGGTGGTCTGCCGGATCGCGCTCATCGGCTGTGTGCCCTCACTGCTCGGAGTTGGCCGCGGAACCGGCCCTGGAGTCGGCCCCGGCACCGGTCTCGGCGTCCGCAGGCCCCTGCTGGCCGGCCGCGCCCTCTGCCGCGGCCGCGGCCCGCGCCGCGGCGCTGCCGGGACGGCGTCGTCGCACCCAGCCTGCCACATTGCGCTGTGCGGCCCGCGCCACACCCATGGCTCCCGGCGGGACGTCCTGGGTGATCACCGACCCGGCGGCGGTGTAGGCGCCGTCGCCCACGGTGACCGGCGCCACGAGCATCGTGTCCGAGCCGATGCGCACCTCGTCCCCGATCGTCGTCCGGTGCTTGGCCACGCCGTCGTAGTTGACGAAGACGGTGGCCGCGCCGATGTTCGCGCCCCGGCCGATGGTCGCGTCGCCCACGTAGGACAGGTGCGGCACCTTCGAGCCCTCGCCCACCTCGGCGTTCTTCGTCTCCACGAACGCGCCGACCTTGGCGTCCGCCGCCAGCCGGGTGCCCGGCCGCAGGTAGCTGAACGGCCCCACCGAGGCGCGCGGCCCGACGACAGCGCCGAGGACGTGCGAGCGCACCACCGCGGCGCCCTCCTCGACGGTGGTGTCGACGAGCGTGGAGTCCGGCCCGACGACGGCGCCGGCCGCCACCGACGTCGTCCCGCGCAGCTGCACGCCCGGCTCGAGCAGCGCGTCCGGGGCGACGGCGGCGGTGACGTCGACCCAGGTGGTGGCCGGGTCGACGACGGTGACGCCGGAGCGCATGAGGTCGTCGAGCACGCGGTCGTTGAGGGTGCGGCGGCGGGCGGCGAGCTCGCGGCGGTCGTTGCAGCCGAGCACGTCGGCGGGGTCCTCGGCGCGGACGGCGGCCACCGGGGCGCCGCCCTCGACCAGCGGCGCGAGCGCGTCGGTGAGGTACTGCTCGCCCTGCGCGTTGTCGGTGGCCAGGCCGGCCAGCACCCGCCGCAGCGTGCCGGCGTTGGCCACGTAGACGCCCGCGTTCACCTCGCGGACCGCCCGCTGCTCCGGCGTGGCGTCGCGCTCCTCGACGATCGCCCGCGGCGCGCCTTCGGCGTCGCGCACGATCCGCCCGAGCCCCGTCGGGTCCTCGACCTCGGCGGTGAGCACGGTGAAGACGCTGCCGGCCTCGACGTGCGCGCGGGCGAGCTCGGTGAGCGTCCGCTGCCGCAGCAGCGGCGCGTCGCCGTTGACCACCAGCACGGCGCCCTCGAGGTCGGGGACGGCGTCGAGCGCGACCCGCGCCGCGTGACCCGAGCCGAGCTGCTCGGCCTGCACCACGGCCCGCGCGCCGGGGGCGACCGCGGCCAGGTGCTCCTCGACGGCCTCGCGCCCCGAGCCGACCACCACGAGGGTCTCGCCGGCGCCCAGCGGCGCCGCGGCCGCCAGCACGTGGCCGAGCATGCTGCGCCCGCCGAGCTCGTGCAGGACCTTCGGCGTGGCCGACCGCATCCGGGTGCCCTGCCCGGCGGCGAGGACGACGACGGCGGCGACTGCCTGCTGGGCGCTCACGGGACTCCTCCGACGCTGGGACGCCGGCGGTCCTGCCGGCGCTGCTGGGGGACTCGGACTCGAACCGAGACTTCCCGGCTCCAAAGGCCGGCGGGCTGCCGATTACCCCATCCCCCACCGCGGCGCCGCGGGGCACCACACCCCGACGAGCCTAGGGCGCACGCCCGCGCGCGGCACGGCTGCCGTGACCCCGCCCCCACCTGCGGCTCCGGAGCCCGGGCGGCGGACCTCCCTACGGTGTCGTAGGTTACGGCGCACCCAGCCACCGGTCGTCCAGAGACGCGCGACCGGGCCGGCCGACTCCAGGAGGCAACCGCCCCGTGTCCGCCCCGTCCCTCACCCGGCCGACGGCCTTCCGTCCCGCCGACCCCGACGCCGGCCTCCCGGCCACCGCGTACGGCAAGGAGAAGGGCCACCTCGAGCAGCTGGTCCTCTACGTCTTCGTCGTCGTCCCCTTCCTGGCGCTGGCCGCGATCGTTCCGGTGGTGTGGGGCTGGGGCCTGTCGTGGCTGGACGTCGCTCTCGCCGTGGCCTTCTACTTCGTCCCCCTGCTCGGGGTGACCGTGGGCTACCACCGCTACTTCACGCACGGCTCGTTCAAGGCGCGGCGGCCCCTGCGGATCGCGCTGGCGATCATCGGCTGCATGGCGATCCAGGGCCCGGTCGTGCAGTGGGTGGCCGACCACCGGCGTCACCACGCCTTCTCCGACCGCGACGGCGACCCGCACTCGCCGTGGCGCTACGGCACCGACAGCCGCGCGCTGCTCAAGGGCATGTGGCACGCCCACCTCGGCTGGCTGTTCGACCGCCGGCAGACCAACGCCGCCCGCTACGCCCCCGACCTGCTCAAGGACCGCGGCCTGCGGATCACCAGCCGACTGTTCTCCCTGTGGGCGTTCCTGAGCCTGGCGCTGCCCGCGGTCATCGGCGGCCTGGTCACGCAGAGCTGGGCGGGCGCCTGGTCGGCGTTCTTCTGGGCGGGCCTGGTGCGCACCGGCCTCCTGCACCACGTCACCTGGTCGATCAACTCGGTCTGCCACGTCGTGGGCAACCGGCCCTTCGTCTCGCCGGGCCGTGACCGCGCCACGAACTTCTGGCCGCTGGCGGTCCTGTCCGCCGGGGAGTCCTGGCACAACCTGCACCACGCCGACCCGACCTGCGCCCGCCACGGTGTCCTGCGCGGGCAGATCGACATCAGCGCCCGGGTCATCTGGGTGTTCGAGAAGCTGGGCTGGGCGCACTCGGTGAAGTGGCCCGACCCGGTGCGCCTGGCCGCCAAGCGCCGCGCGGCCGAGCCGGCCGCGGCCTGACCGGGGCCCGGCCGCCCGTGGACGCGCACGGCATGCCCCGCCCGCGCGTCCGGATGACGGGCGCGCAGCGGCGCGAGCAGCTCGTCGCGGTCGGCCGGGCCGTCTTCGCCGAGCGCGGCTACGACGGGACCTCGATCGAGGAGCTCGCCGTCCGCGCCGACGTCAGCAAGCCGGTGGTGTACGAGCACTTCGGCGGCAAGGAGGGCCTCTACACCGCCGTCGTCGACCGCGAGATGCAGCGGCTGCTCGACCGGTTCACCGGCGCCCTCGCCGAGGGCGGCACCCCGCGGGCCCTCCTGGAGCGGGCGGCGCTGGTGCTGCTGGAGTACGTCGAGGACGACACCGAGGGCTTCCGGGTGCTCTCCCGCGACTCCCCCGGCTCCGGCGCCTACTCCTCGCTGCTCGGCGAGCTCGCCCGCCGGGTCGAGTTCCTGCTCGCGGAACAGTTCGCCGCCCGCGGCTACGTCCCGGCGCTGGCCGGGCTGTACAGCACCGCGCTCGTCGGCATGGTGGCGCTGGTCGGGCAGTGGTGGCTCGAGCACCGCTCCCCCGGCAAGGAGGAGGTCGCCGCGCGGCTGGTCGACCTCGCCTACTCGGGGCTGGCCCACCTCGACCCCGACCCGGTGCTGCGGACGACGGGCACCGCGCCGGCCTGAGGGGCCGGCGCCTCAGCCGACGAGGCGGGCGCCGGGCACCGGCCCGTGCACGACGCGGACGGTGCGGAACACGCCCTCGCCGGCCAGCACGGCGGCCAGCCGCAGCGCCGCGTCCTCGCCGTCGGCCAGCGCGGCCACGGTCGGGCCGGAGCCGCTCACCAGGGCGGCCGCGGCGCCGGCGTCGGTGGCCGCCCGCAGCGCCCGCCGCAGCGCCGGCCGCAGCGAGATCGCGGGCGCCTGCAGGTCGTTGGCCAGCGCCGCGGCCAGGGCCGGCGCCGGCCCGCTGCGCAGGGCGGTGAGCACCGGCTCGGTCGAGGGCGTGTCCGTGCCGTCGGGGACCCGGCCCGCGGCGCGCAGCCGGTCGAGCTCGGCGTAGACCGCGGGGGTGGACAGACCGCCGTCGGCGATGCCGAGCACCCAGTGCCAGGGCCGGCGGGCGAGCACCGGGGTGAGCTGCTCGCCGCGGCCGGTGCCGATCGCGATGCCGCCGGCCAGGCTGAACGGGACGTCGCTGCCGAGCTGCGCGGCCAGCGCGGTGAGGTCGCCGCGGGTGGCGTGCGTGCCCCACAGCGCGTCGAGGGCGACGAGGGCGGCCGCGGCGTCGGCACTGCCGCCGGCCAGCCCGGCCGCGGCGGGGATGGTCTTGTCGACCGCGATGGCGGCGTCGGCGGCCACGCCCGCGTGCTCGGCGAGCAGTTCGGCGGCCCGCCAGACGAGGTTGCGCCGGTCGGTGGGCACCGGGTCGGGCCCGCCGGTGCCCTCGCCGGTGACGGTGACCGACAGCCCCTCACCCGGCCGCACCGTGACGGTGTCGAGCAGCGAGACGGCGAGGTAGACCGTCTGCAGCGCGTGGAAGCCGTCCTCGCGCAGCGGACCGACGGCCAGCGAGACGTTGACCTTGGCGGGGGCGTGCGCGGTGACCGCGCCGTCGCCGCGGGTGTGTCCGGGTCCGCCCGGCGAGGACCAGCTCACGCGCCGGCCACCGGGGACGTCCCCGCCAGCCGCGCGAATTCGGCCACCGAGAGCCGCTCGCCCCGGGTGGACGGGTCGATGCCGGCGGCGCGCAGCCTGGTCTCGGCCGCCGCGGCGCTGCCCGCCCAGCCGGCGAGGGCCGCGCGCAGGCCCTTGCGGCGCATGGCGAAGGCGGCGTCGACGACGGCGAAGGTGGCCGCCCGGTCCCCCGGCGGCGGGTCGTGCCGGTCGAGGGCGACCAGCCCGGAGTCGACGTTCGGCTCGGGCCAGAACACCCGCCGGCCGACGTTGCCGGCCCGCCGGGCGGTGCCGTACCAGGCGGCCTTGACCGACGGGACGCCGTAGGCGGCGCCGCCGGGCGGGGCGGCCAGCCGCTCGGCCACCTCGGCCTGGACGAGCACCAGCGCCCGCCGCAGGGTGGGCAGGAGCTCCAGCAGGTGCAGCAGCACGGGCACGGCCACGTTGTACGGCAGGTTCGCCACGAGCGCCGTGGGAGGCGGACCCGGCAGCTCGCGCACGCGCAGCGCGTCGGCCTCGACGACGGTCAGCCGGCCGGCGAGGTCGGGCCGCCGCGCGGCCACCGTCTCCGGCAGCAGGGCGGCCAGCCGGGGGTCGATCTCGACGGCGGTGACGGCCGCGGCGGCCGGCAGCAGGCCGAGGGTCAGCGAGCCGAGCCCGGGCCCGACCTCGAGGACGACGTCGTCGGGACGGAGCTCGGCGGTGCGCACGATGCGGCGGATCGTGTTGGCATCGTGCAGGAAGTTCTGCCCGAGCGTCTTGGTGGGACGCAGACCGAGCTGCTGGGCCAGCTCGCGGATGGCGGCGGGGCCCAGCAGCCCGTCGGTCTGCTCGGGGGTGCTCAGCGGCTCGTGCTCAGGAGAACAGGCGGGAGCCGCAGTGCGGCCACTGGCCGGCGCCGGAGCGCGCGTAGAGCATCTGGGCGCGCATGGTCTGCTCGTCGGCCGAGGCCTGCGACGGCAGGCCGCTGCCGCCGACGGCCTGCCAGGTGGCGACCGAGAACTGGTAGAGCCCGTGGTACTTGCCGGTGGAGCTGACCGCGTTGGCGCGGCCGCCGGACTCGCACTGCGCGAGTGCGGCCCAGTTGAGGCCGTCGGCGGTGGCCGGGACGCCGCCGGCCGGCGCCGGGCGCTCCTTGGTGCCCACGCTGACCAGCTCGTCGACCGGCGCCAGGGTGACGGCGGTGTTGAGCTGCTCGCGGGCGGTCTCGACGCCGTCGGTGACGGTCACGCGGAAGGTCGTGGCCTGCTCGCCGGCGACGCCCTCCTGGGTCACGGTCTCCTCGCCCTCGAAGGCGTTCGGGTCCTCGGTCTCGACCGTGCGGAACGGCACCGGGGCGGTGACGACCTGCTCGGTGACCGCGACGCGGAAGACCTGCAGGCGCATGGCGCCCAGCAGCGGCTGGGTGGCGAGGAGGCTGGTGCGGTCGTGCTCCCCGAGGACGACGCCCTGCTCGGCGAGCAGGTCGCCGGCGGTGGCCGCGGTCGTGGTCACCACGCGGGTGGCCCCGTCGACGACGAGGGTGACGGCCTTCGGGGTGGTGATCGACAGCGCCATGCCGTCGAGCGGGAGGCGCTCGCTGCGGCTGGCGGACAGCACCATGCCGTCGGCGCGGTAGCCGAGCTGCTCGAGCGCCTCGTCGACCGACAGGGCGGTCACGTAGACCTCGCTGCTGACGCCGTCGACGGTGAGCTGCAGCGGGCGGGCGCGGTTGACCACGACCGTGTCGCCGTCGGCGACCGCGGCCTCGGCGGCGGGGAGGACGACGTCGTGCGCCTCGGTCTCCAGCCCCTCCTCGGCGAGCACCTCGCCGACGGTGTCGGCGTAGGTGCTGACCTCGCGCACCTGGCCGTCCACGGTGAGGGTGAGCGACTTCTGCGCGGCGTACCAGGCCACCGAGCCGCCCACCAGTCCGGTCAGGACCAGGGCGAAGAGGGCGAGCTTCAGCGTTCGGGACACGGGTCTCTTCCGAGGTCGGGGGCCCGGCACGGGGTCGCCCTCGGGCGGCAGCCTGCTCGGAGGGGACCCCCGGGCCGTGGCGCCACCCGGGAGGGTCCCCATCCCGGTCGGTCACGTCACGATAACGAGCCTGGTGCGTGTGGCAACGGTGCGCACGGAGTCAACCACCGAGGTGAGATGTCGACTCGGCGCCGCGCCGACACGGTGTGTGACGGACGCGCCGGATGGGACGGGTGTGACGACCGCGTTCGGTGAGGTCAGTACGTGACGGAGGTCACGGTGTGGCGGCCGTCGCTCGGGGGCAGAAGGGCCGCTTCAGCCGGCCAGCGCCCGCTCGCTGACACGCACCGGCCGCAGCCAGGTGAGCAGGAACCCGGCGACGGCGAGGCCCGCGGCGAGCCCCGCGAACCCACCGGCGACCAGCGCGACCGGCAGCAGGTCGACGTTCGCGGTGACCCGGTCGCCGAGGTCGATGCCGCCGACCAGCAGCAGCGTGCCCAGGGGCAGCAGCGCCAGCACGCTGGTCGCCGCCGTCACCAGGTGCGCGGTCCAGGTGCGCAGCGCCTCGTCGACCGGCACGTCGGCGCCGTCGGCGGGCAGGGGCCGGGTGAGCGCGCGCAGCAGCGCGACCTCGGCGAGCAGCCAGGTGGCCAGCGGGATGGCGAGGGCCGTCCAGCCGACGGCGTCGCGCAGGTCGCCCTGCTGCCAGGTGACGACGGCAGCGACGACCTCGGCGACGACGACGGCGCGCATCGTCCACAGCAGCCACAGCGAGATCTGCTCGCTGCGCCGCGGCCGGCGGGCGGGCTCGGCCAGGCGCCAGCGCGGCCGCGGGCGCGTGGCCTCGGCGAGCACGACGCCGACGAGCAGGCCCACGATCAGCGCGGGCAGCCAGAGGAACACCGACGCCTCGGCGAACACCGCGATGCTCGCGCCGATGGCGACCAGGCCGAGCAGCAGGCCCAGCCGGCGCACGCGGCGGCCGTGCTGCGCCTGCCGCTGCAGCGTGGCCACGCCCTCGGGCGTGGGGGTGGTGAACTCGATCGCCGCGGACGCGACGGCGCGCCGGCCGGCGGCCAGGGCCCAGGCCCGGGCCAGCAGCACGCCGGGCACCAGCACGGCGATGAAGAGGACGACGGCGATGAGGCGGCCCACGCCGACCAGTGTGCCTCGCTCCGGCGCTCAGCCGGTCGGGTCGGTGCCCCAGGGGCCGAAGACGCGCTCGGCGTTGCGGGTGAGGGCGTCGCACAGCTCCGCGAGCTCCACCCCGGTGACCTCCGCCAGCGCCCGGACGGTGTGCGGCACCAGCCGGGAGGCGTTGGGCCGGCCGCGGTGCGGCATCGGCGTGAGGAACGGCGAGTCGGTCTCCACGAGCAGCTGCCCGACCGGGGTGCGGGCCGCGGCCTCGCGCAGGTAGCCGGCGTTGCCGAAGGTCAGCGTGCCGGCGAAGGACAGCACGAACCCGCGCTCGACGCAGGCCCGCGCGAACGCCGCGTCGCCGGAGAAGCAGTGCATGACCACGTGCTCCGGCGCGCCCTCGTCGTCGACGACCCGCAGCACCTCCTCGTGCGCGTCGCGGTCGTGGATCACCAGCGCGACCCCGTGCTCCTTCGCGATCCGGACGTGCGCGCGGAAGGACGCCTCCTGCGCCGCCCAGCCCTCGGGCCCGGTGCGGAACCGGTCCAGGCCGGTCTCCCCCACCGCGCGCACCCGCGGCAACGCCGCGAGCCGGTCGATCTCGGCCAGCGCGTCGTCGTCGGCGAGCCCCTCCCCGGCCTCGTTGGGGTGCACGGCGACGGCGGCCAGCACCGCCGGGTGCCGGGCCGCGAGCTCCGCCGACCAGCGCGAGGAGGCGACGTCGACGCCGACCTGCACCAGCCGCGGCACCCCCACGGCGGCCGCGGCGGCGATCTCGGCGTCCACCGCCGCGTCGTCCGCGGGTTCGTCGGTGCGGAACCCGTTCAGGACGATGTCGAGGTGCGTGTGGCTGTCGATCGCCGGCGCCGGCAGCGGCTCCGGGGACGGCGGCGGCTCGCCCCGCCGGTTGGCGCGGGACGCGGCCGAGCGACTCACGGGGCGTTGCCCTCCAGCCGGGCCAGCTCCTCGGCCACGATCGACTCGTCGAGCTTGCGGAACACCGGGGTGGGCGGGGACAGCGGCGTGCCCGACGGCAGCGGGCGGGAGGCCCACACCGCCTGGGCGTCGCCGTAGTCGCCGGTGATGACGGGGTAGGGCGAGCCGTCGTCGAGGTCGGTGACCTCCTCCACCCGCGGCGCCGGCGACCACACGCCCGTGCCGCCGAGCAGCTCGTGCACCTTCTGCGCCGAGTGCGGGAGGAACGGGGTGAGCAGCGCGTTGCAGTCGCTGACCGCCTGCAGCGCGGTGTGCAGCACGGTGTCCCGGCGGGCCGGGTCCTCCTTGAGCTTCCACGGCGCCTGGTCGGACAGGTACTTGTTCGCCTCGCCCACGACCCGCATCGCCTCGGTGGCCGCGGCCTTCTGCCGGTTGCGGGCCAGCAGGTCGCCGATCGGCCCGAACGCCGACGACGTCGAGGCCAGCAGCGCGCGGTCGGCGTCGGTCAGGTCCCCCGGCGTCGGGACGGCGCCCACGTTCTTCGCCGCCATCGACACCGTGCGGTTGACCAGGTTGCCCCAGCCGGCGACGAGCTCGTCGTTGTTGCGCCGCAGGAACTCCGACCAGGTGAAGTCGGTGTCCTGCGTCTCGGGGCCGGCGACCGCGACGAAGTAGCGCAGCGCGTCGGGGTCGTAGCGGGCGAGGAAGTCGCGGACGTAGATGACCACCTGGCGGCTGCTGGAGAACTTGCGGCCCTCCATGGTGAGGAACTCGCTGGAGACCACCTCGGTGGGCAGCGCGAGACGGCCCAGCGAGCCCGGGCTGCCGCCCTTGTCGCCCTCGCCGTTGTAGCCCTGCAGCTGCGCGGGCCAGATCTCGGCGTGGAAGACGATGTTGTCCTTGCCCATGAAGTAGTAGGCGTCGGCGTCGGGCGACTGCCACCACTGGCGCCAGGCGTCGGCGTCGCCGGAGCGGCGGGCCCACTCGATGGACGCCGACAGGTAGCCGACGACGGCGTCGAACCAGACGTAGATGCGCTTGTCGGGCCGGTCGCGCCAGCCGTCGAGCGGGATCGGCACGCCCCAGTCGATGTCGCGGGTGTAGCTGCGCGGCTTGAGGTCCTCGAGCAGGTTCTTGGCGAAGTTGAGGACGTTGGGCCGCCAGCCGCGCCGCGAGTCCAGCCAGTCGCCGAGGGAGCGGGTGAACGCCGGCAGGTCGAGGAAGTAGTGCTCGCTCTCGACGAAGCGCGGCGTCTCGCCGTTGATCCGGCTGACCGGGTTGATCAGGTCGGTGGGGTCGAGCTGGTTGCCGCAGTTGTCGCACTGGTCGCCGCGGGCGCCGTCGTAGCCGCAGATCGGGCAGGTGCCCTCGATGTAGCGGTCGGGCAGGGTGCGGCCGGTGGACGGGCTGATCGCGCCGAGCGTCGTCTGCGGGAAGACGTACCCGTTCTTGAGCAGGCCGAGGAAGATCTCCTGGCTCACCTGGGCGTGGTTGACCGTGGTGGTGCGGGTGAACAGGTCGTAGCTCAGGCCGAGGGCCTGCAGGTCGCCGACGATGATCCGGTTGTTGCGGTCGGCGATCTCCCGCGGGCTCACGCCCTCCGCGTCGGCGGCCACGGTGATCGGCGTCCCGTGCTCGTCGGTGCCGCTCACCATGAGCACCCGGTCACCGGCCATCCGGTGGTAGCGGCTGAAGACGTCGGAGGGGACGCCGAAGCCGGAGACGTGGCCGATGTGCCGCGGGCCGTTGGCGTAGGGCCAGGCCACGGCGGTCAGGATGTGCCGATCACTCACGTGACGAGAGTAGTGAGGCCCAGCCACCCGCCTCCCGTCAGGAACGGGGGGCGGTGCTCGACGCCGGAGCGCCGGTGCCCGCGTCGGTCCCCACGGGCGTGCTGACCGCGAGCGCGCCGAGGGCCAGGCCGATGAGCACCACGGTGACCAGCCGGGTGCGCGGGTGGGTCACCGGCGGCTCGGCCGGGCGGCGGCGCGGGCCGGCCGCGGTCCAGGCGACCGTCGCCGGCGCCGAGGTGAGCATGAGCTTGCCGACCGGCACGGCCAGCGCGAGCAGCAGCAGCGCCGGCAGTGGCAGCGTCGTCGGCAGGGCCAGGTCGCTGCCGACGGCGAGGACGGCCAGCGCGGCGAGCAGGACGATCTCGCCACAGGCGACGCCCGCGGGGAGCCGGTGGCCCGAGCCGTCGAGCGCGGCCAGGCCGCCGGCGGCGCACAGCACGATCCAGGCGGCCAGCCCGCCCAGCGCGGCGGCGACGAGCAGGCCCGGGGGCTGCGGGGTCGCCGTCATCAGGCCGTCGAGGCCGGTCAGCGCGCCGGCCAGCAGCCCGACCGCCTCCAGCATGCAGACGGCGGCCAGCAGCAGCACGGCCGCCGGCCGCCGCTGCGGGTCGGCGGTGGTCGGGAGGGGGGCGTCGAGGACGCTGGTCGCCACGGGATCGCTCCTGGCCGGGGACGTCGGTCACCGGTCAGGTCGTCCCGCGGGCGGCGCGGCAGGAGGTCCGCCGCCCCTTGCCTCACCCCTCGGGGGTAGGGGTCAGCGCCGGGCCTCCCGGTCGGCGGCCAGCCGCCGCGCCGCGGCCTCGCCCTCGGCGCCGGCGAGCCGGCTGTGCCGCCGCCCGTAGGCGAAGTAGACGACGAAGCCCAGCGCCATCCAGATGGCGAACCGCAGCCAGGTGTCGGCGGGCAGGTTGAGCATCAGGTAGAGGCAGGCCAGCGCCGAGACGATCGGCAGCACCGGCACGAGGGGGACGCGGAACGCGCGGTGCAGGTCGGGCCGGGTCCGGCGCAGCACGATCACGGCGATCGAGACCAGCACGAAGGCGAACAGCGTGCCGATGTTGACCAGCTCGGCGAGGGTGCCGAGCGGGAGGAAGCCGGCGAGCAGGGCGACGGCGATCCCAGTGCCGATGGTGATCTTGTACGGCGTGCCGTAGCGCGGGTGGACCGTCGCCATCCCCGGCGGGAGCAGGTGGTCGCGGCTCATCGCGAACAGCACCCGCGACTGGCCGAGCATCAGGATCATCACGACCGAGGTCAGGCCGGCCAGCGCGCCCACCGAGATCAGGCTGGAGACGAACGACAGCCCGACGCTGCTGAACGCCTCGGCCAGCGGCGCCTCCGTGGACAGCTCGCCGTAGGGCTGCATGCCGACGACGACGAGGCTGACGGCGACGTAGAGCAGCGTGCAGATGACCAGCGAGCCGATGATCCCGCGCGGCAGGTCCTTGCGCGGGTCCCTCGTCTCCTCGGCCGCCGTCGCCACGATGTCGAAGCCGATGAAGGCGAAGAACACGATCGAGGCGCCGGCGATCACGCCGCCCCAGCCGAAGCTGCCCTGGCTCCAGCCGAACAGCGTCTGGATGAGCGGGGCGTGCCAGCCGCTCTCCCCCGCCGCGGCCGGCTCGGCCGGCGGCACGAACGGCGTGTAGTTGGCGGCCTTCGTGTAGAAGAACCCGAGCACGATGATGAGCAGGACGATGGCGACCTTGATGGCCACGATCACGCCGGTCACGCGGGACGAGAGCTTGATGCCGAGCACCAGGACGCCGGTCATCACCAGCGCGATGACGATCGCCGGGATGTTGACCGTCGCGGTCTCGCCGGCGATGGAGGTCGGCAGCGGGATGCCGATGTCGCCGAGCAGCTGGTTGAGGTAGCCCGACCAGCCCACCGAGACCGTGGCCGCGCCGAGCGCCAGCTCCAGCACCAGGTCCCAGCCGATGATCCAGGCGACGAGCTCGCCCAGCGTGGCGTAGGAGAACGTGTAGGCCGAGCCGGCCACCGGGACCGTCGAGGCGAACTCGGCGTAGCAGACCGCCGCCAGGCCGCAGACGACGCCGGCGATGACGAACGAGATCGCCACGGCCGGGCCGGCGGTGGTCTTGGCGACCTCGCCGGTGAGCACGAAGATGCCGGTCCCGATGATCACCCCGACGCCGAAGACGGTGAGGTCGAGGCCCGAGAGGTTCTTCTTCAGCCGGTGCTCCGGCTCGTCGGTGTCCCGGATGGAGTCCTCGACGGACTTGACCCGTCGCGTGCCAGCGGCCACGCCGTCCTCCTGCTCGTCGCCCGGCGTTCCCGCGCGGCGCCGGTCCTCCGGGCAGCGTGGCACGGGCGCCCCGTGCCCGCACGCCTACGCTGCTGCACGCCCGCCGCGGCGGCGGGGCGGGAGGAGGCGGTCGGGGTGAGCGAGGAACGGACGGGCGCGCCCGGCCCCTACGTGCCCACGACGCGTCCCCGGCCGGCCGGTGCGCCGCGCCCGGCGCCGGCCCGGCCGGACGGGGTGGGCGCCGTCGTCGACTGCGCCGTCTACGTCGAGGGCCGCCGCGAGCCGCCGGTGGACCCGATGGAGGCGCTGGAGGCCGCCGTCGAGCGGGGCGGCTTCGTGTGGCTGGGGCTGTTCGAGCCGACGGAGGAGGAACTCGGCGCGATCGCCGAGCGGTACGGGCTGCACCCGCTCGCCGTCGAGGACGCCGTCTACGCCCACCAGCGGCCCAAGCTCGAGCGCTACGACGACGACCTGTTCATGGTGCTCAAGACCGCGACCTACCTCGAGCACGAGGAGCTGACCGCCACCAGCGAGGTGGTCGACACCGGCGAGGTGATGGTCTTCCTCGGCGCCCACCACGTGATCACCGTGCGGCACGGTCAGCACGGCGACCTCGCCGACCTGCGGCGCCGGCTCGAGGACCAGCGCGACCTGCTGTGCCTGGGCCCGTCGTCGGTGCTCTACGCGGTGGCCGACCTCGTCGTCGACTCCTTCGTCGAGGTGGCCGAGCAGGTGCAGGACGACGTCGACGAGCTCGAGGCGTCGGTGTTCAGCCCGCAGCGCACCGACGACATCGGCCGGCTCTACCAGCTCAAGCGCGAGCTGATGCAGCTGCGCCGGGCGGTCGGGCCCCTGGAGCTGCCGCTGCAGAAGCTGTCGGAGCGGCAGGTCGACGTCGTGCCAGACGCGATGCGCTCGTACTTCCGCGACGTCCTCGACCACGCGATCCGCGTGCGCGACCAGGTGGCCGGGCTCGACGAGCTGCTGTCGTCGATCCTGCAGGCGTCGCTGGCGCGGACGTCGATGAACGACAACGAGGACATGCGCAAGATCTCGGCGTGGGCGGGCATCATCGCCGTCCCGACCGCGATCGCCGGGATCTACGGCATGAACTTCGAGTGGATGCCCGAGCTGCAGTGGCGCTGGGGCTACCCGATGGTCTGGCTGGTGATCGTCGTGGCGTGCTCGCTGCTCTACCGCGGCTTCAAGCGCAACGGCTGGCTCTAGCCCGCGCGACGAGGCATTGGAAGCTATGCGCACGTATCGGAGCCTCTGACGTGCGCATAGCTACCAATGCCTCGACGGTCCAGTCCGGCCTGTGGACGGCGCTGTCGCTCCACAGCTGAGCCGCTGCCGTCCGGCGGCACGGGTCGAGGTCCCACCGTCGCCACATGCAGTGGCGCGAGCACATCACCGAGGTCATCGCGGCGAACGGCGGCATCGCCAGCCGGCAGGAGTTGCTCACACATGTCCCGGCGACCGTGCTCGACGGCTTCCTCGGCCGGCGGACGCTGACCCGCCTCTTCCCGCACGTCTACTGCCTCACCGGCCGGACCGTGGACGACCGCCTGTTGTTGCGCGCGGCCCTTCGGCACGCAGGTCGGGGTGCCGCCATCAGTCACACGTCGGCGCTGGCGGTCTGGGGGCTCGTCGCTCTCCGCCGTCCGGTGCACCTGACCATCGACCAGGCCGCCCGACGCGCGGGCGCGCCCGACCTGGTGATCCACCGACGCCTGCGCTTCCGCGTCGAAGCTCCGCAGTGCGTCCTCCGCCACGGCCTGCCGGTGACAGACCTCGCCCGCTCACTGGTCGACTCGTGGCCGTTGCTGGCGGTGGACGATCGCCGTCCCCTGCTGCTCGACGCCGCGCGCCGACGACTCGTGACGCCGTTCGCACTGCTCGAGGCACTGGGTGAGCGCCCCAACGTCGGCGGTCACCGCGCCCTGGCGCAGGCCATCGATCTCGTGCACGACGGCTGCGAGAGCGAACTGGAGGCACTCGGCGTCCTCGGGGTGTTCCGGCACCGCTCCCTCCCGCCGGGGATCGGTCAGTACCGCTTGGCCCTGCCGCAGGGCGGCATCCGGCTCGACCGCGCCTGGCCGGAGGTCAAGCTGGCGGTGGAGCTCGACGGCGCCCGTCACCACACGTCGCCCGAGGACCGGCAGCGCGACCTGGCTCGCGACGCAGCGCTCGCCGCAGCCGGCTGGCTGGTGCTGCGCTTCACCTACGCCGACGTCAGGCGGAACCCCGAGCTCGTGCGTCGGCGGGTCCTGGAGGTCTACCGGATCCGTCAGGCGCAGCTCCGCGTGGGCTGACGTGGCGCCGGTGAGGCATAGGAGGCAATCCGCACGTCTGGGCGCCCGATACGTGCGGATAGCTTCCTATGCCTGGTCCAGCTACTCCTTGGCGGCGACGACGGCGTCGTAGACGGTGCGGCGCGGGAGGCCGGTGCGGGCGACGACGGCGCGGATCGCGTCCTTGCGGGTGGCCCCCGCGGCCTCCTCCCCCGCCACCAGCGCCGCGAGCTCGGCCGGCGACAGGGACACCGGCTCGGGCACCGCGCCCGCCACCACGAGCGTGATCTCCCCGCGCACGCCGTCGGCGGCCCACTCGACGAGCGCGGACAGCGGCCCGCGGCGGACCTCCTCGTGCGTCTTGGTCAGCTCGCGGCACACCGCCGCCTCCCGCGACGGGCCGAACGCGGCGGCGGCATCGGCCAGCGCGTCGGCCAGCCGGTGCGGCGACTCGAAGAAGACCATCGTGCGGCGCTCGTCGGCGAGCGAGGCCAGCCGCGACCGCCGCTCCCCCGGCTTGCGCGGCAGGAACCCCTCGAAGCAGAACCGGTCGACCGGCAGCCCCGACACCGCGAGCGCCGTCGTCACGGCCGACGGGCCGGGCACCGAGGTCACCGCGACGCCCGCCTCGATCGCCGCGCGCACCAGCGTGTAGCCGGGGTCGGAGACCGAGGGCATGCCGGCGTCGGTGAGCAGCAGGACGGTGGCGCCGTCGGCCAGCGCGGCCAGGAGCCCCGGCAGCCGCTGGCGCTCCACCGACTCGTGGAAGGTCACCACCCGCCCGGTCAGCGTCACCTCGAGGTCGGTGGCCAGCCGGTGCAGGCGCCGGGTGTCCTCGACCGCCAGGACGTCGGCTGTCGCCATCGCCTGGCGCAGCCGCGGGCCGACGTCGCCGGGCTGGCCGAGGGGCGCCCCACCGAGCACGAGCCGTCCGGTCACGGCGTCGAGCCTGTCACGCCGGTGCGCCCGGGCGGCCCACCTACCCTGAGGCGCATGGCGGTCCTGGCTCCCGAGCGCACCGCCGCCGAGCCTCCCGCCGGCCCGCCGCCCGCCCGCCGGCGCTGGCCGCTCCCCCGCCCGCGGGTCGACCGCGTGCCGCCGCTGCCCGGCGACGCGCGGCTGTCCTGGCTGCTCACCGGGCTGCTCGGGCTGCTGACGCTGGTCAGCCGGCTGGTCGGCATCAGCTACCCGCGCACGCTGCTGTTCGACGAGGCGTACTACCCGCCCGAGGCGTGGGACCTGCTGCAGTGGGGCCACGAGTACAACCGCGGCTACACGTTCATCGTCCACCCGCCGCTGGGCAAGTGGCTCATCGCGTCGGGCGAGCAGCTGTTCGGCTACACCAGCCTGGGCTGGCGGTTCCCCTCGGCGGTGGCCGGGGCGGTCACGGTCGTCGTCCTCGCCCGGCTGGCCCGGCGGCTCACCGGCAGCACCCTGCTCGGCCTGGTCGCGGGCCTGCTGCTGGCCCTCGACGGGTTCGCGTTCACGGTCTCCCGGATCGGCCTGCTCGACGTCTTCCTGCAGGTCTTCGTCGTCTCCGCCGTCGCCTGCCTGGTCGTCGACCGCGAGCGCGTGCGGGCCCGCGTGCGCGCGCACCTGCCCGTGCCGGCCACCGGCTTCCGGCTCGGCCCGCGCGGCTGGCGGATCGCCGCCGGCCTGCTCTTCGGCTGCGCCTGCGCGGTCAAGTGGAGCGGGCTGTACTTCCTCGCCTTCGCCGCCGTGCTGTCGCTGTTCTGGGACCGGGCGGCGTGGCGCGAGGCCGGCGTCGCGAACCCGACGGCGACGACGCTGCGCCGCTCGCTGCCCGGCGCCACCTGGGCGCTGGCCGCCGTCCCGGTGCTCGCCTACCTGGCCAGCTTCACCGGGTGGTTCCTCGGCGAGACGGCGCAGGGTCGCTGGTGGGCGCAGCGCAACCCGGAGACGGCGTACCCGTGGGTCCCGGACGCGCTGCGCTCCTGGTGGCACATGCACGCCGAGTGGTGGACGTTCCACAACGGCCTGTCCACCCCGCACCCGTGGGAGTCGGGCCCGTGGACGTGGCTGGTCAACGGCCGGCCCATCCTGCTGTGGAACCCGCAGGGCCTCACCGACGCCGCGGGCGACCAGGTGATCCGCTACATCCTCATGGTCGGGACGCCGACTCTCTGGCTGGCGTTCGCGCCGGCGCTGGCGTGGACGGCCTGGCGGGTCGTCGCGCGGCGCGACCCCGTGGCGATCCTCGTCGCGGTCATGGTCGCCGCGGGCTGGGGCACCTGGTTCCTCAACCCCGAGCGCACGATGTTCGTCTTCTACATGGCGCCGGTGCTGCCGTTCTTCGTGCTCGCCGTCGTCCTGGTGCTGCAGGACGCGCTCGGCCGCCCGGGCGCCCCGCCGTGGCGCCGCTCGGCGGGCCTGGCCGCCGTCAGCGGCTACGTGGCCGTCGTCGCGGGCACGTTCGTCTTCTTCTACCCGGTGCTCGCCGGGCTGCCGCTCTCGCACGCGGAGTGGGTGGCCCGCATGTGGTTCCCCTCATGGTTCTGAGGACTTGAGCCGCCAACTGGTTGCGGAGTACAACCAGAGGACGTGAGCTCCTCATCCGGCACGTGGAAGCAGCCGAAGGCCGTCTACGCCGTCGCCTTCGCCTGCGTCGTCAGCTTCATGGGCATCGGCCTCGTCGACCCGATCCTGCCCGCCCTCTCCGAGCAGCTCGACGCCTCGCCGAGCCAGGTGAGCCTGCTGTTCACCAGCTACCTCGTCGTCACCGCCGTGGCCATGCTCGGCACCGGGTGGGTGTCCAGCCGGATCGGCGCGAAGAGGACGCTGGTCACCGGGCTCGCGGTCATCGTCGTGTTCGCCACCCTGGCCGGGCTGTCGGGCTCCATCGACGGGATCGTCGGCTTCCGCGCGGGCTGGGGCCTGGGCAACGCCCTGTTCATCGCCACCTCGCTGGCGGTCATCGTCGCCTCGGCCACCGGCGGCTTCGCCGGGGCGATCGTGCTCTACGAGGCCGCCCTGGGCCTCGGCATCGCGGCCGGCCCGCTCGTCGGCGGGCTGCTCGGGGACGTGAGCTGGCGGGGGCCGTTCTTCGGCGTCGCCGTCCTCATGGCGATCGCCCTGCTGGCCACCGTCGTGTTGCTCGACGAGACCCCGAGACCGGCGCAGCGGACCCCCCTGTCCGCACCGCTCAGGGCGCTGCGGCACCGCAGCCTGCTGACCATCAGCCTCACCGCGCTCCTCTACAACTGGGGCTTCTTCACGATGCTGGGCTACGCGCCCTATCCGATGGAGCTCGGCGCCGTCGACCTCGGCTGGGTCTTCTTCGCCTGGGGCCTGCTGGTCGCCCTGTTCTCCGTCGTCGCCGCACCCCGCCTGCAGGCCCGCTTCGGCACCGCACCCTCGCTCTACGGCGCGCTCGGCACCTTCGCCGTCCTGCTCCTGCTCATCGGCCTGTACACCGACGTCCGGTGGGCGCTCATCGCCTGCGTCGTCGCCTCCGGCGCCGTCGTCGGGATCAACAACACGCTCACCACCCAGGCGGTCATGCTCGTGGCGCCCGTGGAGCGCCCGGTCGCCTCGGCCGCGTACGGCTTCGTGCGGTTCATCGGCGGCGGGCTCGCCCCGTTCGTCGCGGGGCAGATGGTCGACGCCTGGGACATCCACGTCCCGTTCCTCGTCGGCGCGGGCGCCGTCGCCCTCGGCGTCGTGGTGCTCGCCACCGGCCACCGCGTGCTCACCGCCGCCGACGCCGGCCTCGCCGGCGGCCACGGGCAGCCCGACCCCGCCGACGTCGCCGGTGAGGTGGCCGACGAGTTCGGCGGCGCCCCGGCCGCGGTCGACGGCGAGGTGGCCGCGCAGCACGCCCGCGCCTGAGCAGCCCTACGGTGGGCGGCACCGGCACCGGGGAGGACGACGATGACCAGCCCCACCGACCGCCCGCGGGTGGCCACCGAGCTCGACGGCGACGTCTGGACGGTGACCCTGGACCGCCCCGAGGCCGGCAACGCCATCGACCCGGCCATGGCCGCCGCGCTCGCCGCCGCCCTCGACGCCCGGCCGGCGGGTGCACGGGCGGTGCTGCTGCTCGGCCGCGGCGAGCGGTTCTGCGTCGGCGGGGACGTCCGCGCCTTCGCCGGCGCCGACGACCTGCCCGCCTTCGTCGGCCGCCTCGCCGAGGACTGGCACGCCGTCGTCCGCCGGCTGCTGGACAGCCCGGTGCCGGTGGTCGCCGGGGTCCAGGGCGCGGTGGCCGGGGCCGGCGTGGGGCTGGTGGGGGCCTGCGACGTCGTCGTCAGCGCCCGCTCCACCCGCTTCCGTCCGGCCTACGGCGCGCTGGGCCTGTCCCCCGACGGCGGCAGCTCCTGGGTGCTGGCCCGCACCCTGGGCGCCCCGTTGGCGCTGGACCTGATGCTCACCGACGGCACCCTCACCGCCGTCGAGGCGCACCGGCACGGGCTGGTGGCCCGGCTGGTGGAGGACGAGGAACTGCCCGGCGCGGCGGTCGAGCTGGCCCGCCGGCTGGCCGCCGGCCCGGTGCGGGCCATGGTCCGCACGCGCGGGCTGGTGCGCCGGGCGGCCACGCGCACCGCCGCCGAGCAGCTCGACGACGAGGCGCGGCTGATCGCGGAGTCCGCCGCCGACCCGGAGGGCCGGGAGGGCGTGCGCGCGTTCACCGCGAAGCGGCCACCGGACTTCCGGTCGGCCTGAGCGCCTCGCCGGCCCCCGCCGGCACCACGACGAGCGGGTCCGGCGTGCCGACGACGTCGTCGCGGCGGCCGGTGTAGTCGAGCACCGACAGCACGTGCCGCATGGCCTCGAGCCGGGCGCGCTTCTTGTCGTTGGCGCGCACCACCGTCCACGGCGCGTGCGGGGTCGACGTCGCCGCGAACATCGCCTCCTTGGCCGCCGTGTAGTCGTCCCAGCGGTCGAGGGCGGCGAGGTCGGTGGGCGAGAGCTTCCACTGCCGCACCGGGTCGCGCTGGCGGATGGCGAAGCGGGTGCGCTGCTCGCCGCGCGACACCGAGAACCACAGCTTGACCAGGTGCAGGCCGTCGGCGACGAGCATCCGCTCGAACTCCGGCGCCTCCCGCAGGAAGGCCGCGTACTCCTCGTCGGTGCAGTAGCCCATCACCCGCTCGACGCCGGCGCGGTTGTACCAGGACCGGTCGAACAGCACGATCTCCCCGGCCGCGGGCAGGTGCTGCACGTACCGCTGCAGGTACCACTGGCCCTGCTCGCGCTCGGTGGGCTTGTCCAGTGCCACCACCCGGCTCCCGCGCGGGTTGAGGTGCTCGGTGAACCGCTTGATCGCCCCGCCCTTGCCCGCGGCGTCGCGGCCCTCGAAGACGATCGCCACGCGCCGGCGCTGCTCCTTGACCGAGGCCTGCAGCTTGAGCAGCTCGATCTGCAGCCGGCGCTTCTCCGGCTCGTACTCCCGCCGGCGCAGCAGCTCCGGGTAGGGGTGGTCCTCGCGCCAGGTCTCCGGGCGCGGGCCGTGTCCCGTCGTCCGGCCGCCGGCGAGCACGCCGCCGGTCCAGCGGCCCGGGTCGGGCTCGCGGCGCGGGCGGGGCAGCGCCGCGGCGGCCCGGTGCGGGGCCGGGAGCGCGGGCGGCGGGACGGCGTCGCGCGGCAGGGGCACGACGACGTCGGCGGCGGGGGCGGCGGCGGGGGCGGGTGCGACGGCGGACGGGGGCGCGGCCTCCGGCAGCCGCAGCAGCTCCAGCGGCGCCCAGACCACGCGCGGGGTGCCGGCCCAGTCGACGCGCACGCGCGCGCGGCAGCGGCCGTCGTCGTCGAAGCGCCAGCCCAGCACCTCGGCGGCGCGCCAGGCGCCGTCGAGGTGCAGCTCCGCCGGCTGCACCTCCCCGAGGGAGGCGACCCGGTCCCCGTGTGCCGCCATGCCGATCACGCTAGGAGAGATCGCACCTGCGGACCGTGAGCACCTGTGACGAAGTCGCGGCCCCGCCGATGGCGATCCGGGCCAGGAACGACCGACGCCGCCGGGGCGGGTGCCCCGACGGCGTCGGACTCAGGGTGGAGCTGAGGGGATTCGAACCCCTGACCCCCTCGATGCGAACGAGGTGCGCTACCGGACTGCGCCACAGCCCCTGACGTGCGCCAAGAGTACCGCCCGTCTCCCCCGGGCCGCCGACGGGGGTGGCGGCCCGGGGTCGAACGGTCAGCCGTTGACGACGCGCGGCTCGTAGTAGTCGATGTCGGCGAAGCCGATGTCGTCGTCGTCGAGGCCGACGACGGCGCTGTCCTGCCAGCCGGCCGGCGCCGGGGTGCGGGCGGCGACCACGCGGGCGGGCCGCAGCGGGTGCACCGGCGCGAGCGGCAGGCTCGGGTGCGGCAGGCCGACGGTGTGGTGCACCGGCTCCTCGTCGACCCGGGCGTCGACCCGGGCGTCGACCCGGGCGTCGACCCGGGCGTCGACCGGAGCCGCCGGGCGGGCGGCCGGGCGCGGCGCGGGACGGGCGGCGCCCCGGGCGGCGGTGCGGGCCGCGCGGCGGGCGGCGGCCTGCTCGCGGCGGACCGCGGCGCGCAGCACGGCCAGGTAGCCGACCACCGCGACGTCGAGCAGCCCCTGGGCCACCCACAGCCACGGGCTGACGAGCAGCGCGCCGACCAGGGCCAGCAGCGTCAGCGCGACCAGGCCGGCCAGCGTGCGGCGCCGGACGGCGTGCACGTCGACCCGCAGCTCGCCGGTGCTGCGCAGCAGGTCGCGGTCGACCGAGACGCGCTCGGTCTCCGCCGAGCGCACCGGGTCACCGAGCCGCCGCCGCTGCAGCGTCCGGCCCGGGGTGACCTCCGCACGGGCCACCCTCCCGTCGCCGCGGGTCACCACCATCGGCACCAGCACGACGAACCAGAGAACGACCAGCGCGGCGAGCAGCACGCCTGACCCCATCGAGAACACCACCCGTCACACGAGTCACTTGCCGCGGCAGGTTATGCAGGCAGATCCCCAGGACGAGGGAGGCGCGCGGGCGTGTCGCGGGAGTGTTGCGTGACGGGTGGGACAGGGGAGGCGGCGTGTCGACATGCGGTCGGCCGCTCACCGAGCGTCAGTGGTGTAGGCCCGGACCCCGCGCGAGCCAGGTGGAGAGCACGCCGGCCGGGGCGTCCTCGGCCAGCAGCGCGTAGGACAGGTGGTCGCGCCAGTCGCCGTCGATGTCGAGGTAGCGGCGCAGCAGCCCCTCGCGCGCGAAGCCCAGCCGCTCGACCAGCGCCTGGCTCGGCCGGTTCTCGGGGCGGATGTCGGCCTGCAGCCGGTGCAGCCCGCCCGGGCCGAACGCGTGGTCGCACACCAGTGCGACGGCGAGCGAGGCGAGCCCCCGCCCGGCCACCGCGCGGTCGACCCAGTAGCCCAGCGACCCCGACCGCAGCGCCCCGCGGACGATGTTGTCCACGGTCACCTGCCCGGCCAGCCGTCCCTCCACCCGGACGGCGAACGGCATCGACGTGCCCGCCCGCGCCCGGCGCAGCACCGACCGGCGCATCGCCCGGTAGGCCGCCGGCGTGTGCCGCACCGACCAGGCCACCGGCGCCGACGGCTCCCACGGCCGCAGCCACGACTCGTTGGCCAGCCGCAGCCGGCTCCATTCCACGGCGTCGCCGCGGCCGAGCGGCGACAGCTCGACCGGGCCGTACGCCAGGCGGGCCGGCCAGCCGGGGTGGGGCGTGGGTTCCAGCTCAGCCGCCCAGGAGCAGCGGCATGACGGTCACCAGACCACCCTCGGCGACCTCGGTGACGTCCTCGTCCACGACGATCAGGCAGTTGGCCCGCGCCATCCGCGCGAGCAGCGCCTCGTCCCCGCCGCCGAGGGGCTCGACCACGTAGCCGCCGTCGGGGTGGCGCATGACCTGGCCGTGCAGGTACTGCCGGTAGCCCAGCGGGGAGAGCAGCCGCTCGGCGGAGATCGCCTGCACGGTGCGGCGGAACAGCTGCCGCTTGCCGAGCATCGAGCGGATCGCCGGGCGCACGAACACCTCGAAGGACACCAGCGCCGCGACCGGCTCGCCGGGCACGCAGATCACCGGGACGTCGTCGCGGCCCAGCCGGCCGAAACCCTGCAGGGGGCCGGGGTGCATCGTCACCTGACGGAAGCGCATCGGACCGAGCTCGGCGAGCACCTCCTGCACCATGTCGCCGTCGGCGGAGAAGGTGCCGGCGATGAGCACCAGGTCGCTGCGCAGCAGTTGGCTCTCCAGCACCTCGGTGAGCCGGCGGCGCTCGGTGGGCAGGATGCCCCAGCGGTAGGCGGCGGCCCCGGCGTCACGGGCGGCGGCGGCCAGCGCGTAGGTGTTGACGTCGACCACCTGCCCGGGCGCGGGCTGCGTGGTGATGTCGACCAGCTCGGTGCCGGCCGAGAGCACGGCCACCCGCGGGCGCGGGCGCACCTGCACCCGGTCGCGGCCGACGGCGGCGAGCAGGCTGATCTGCGCCGGCCCGATCGGGGTGCCCACGGTGACCGCGCTGGTACCCGGCGAGACGTCGTCGCCGGCGCGGCGCACCCAGCTTCCCGGCTCGACGCCGGCGTGCACCTGCACCCGCACCATCCCGCCGTCGGTCCACACGCCGGGGACGACGACGTCGGCGCCGGTCGGCAGCATCGCGCCGGTGGCCACCCGCTGGGTGAGCCCGGGCGCCAGGGCGGTCGGGACGGCGGCGCCGGCCACGGTCTCGCCGACGACGGCCAGCTCCACCGGCGCGTCGGGCGTGGCACCGGCGACGTCCTCGGCGCGGGCGGCGTAGCCGTCGACGGCGGCCTGGTCGAAGGCGGGCAGCGCGCGGGCGCTGACGACGTCCTCGGCGCAGAGCAGGCCCTGCGCGTCGAGGACGGCGAGCTCGATCGGCTCGGGCTGGGGCACCGCGGCGAGGATCTCGTCGAGGTGCGCCTCGACGGTGCGCGGCGCCGGCGGCTCGGGCTCGGCGAGGGTGCGGGGTGGCGGCACCGCGCCGCGGTCGATCGCGGCGGTGGCGTGCACGGGCAGCCGCGGCGACGTCGGGGGGTCGACGGTGGCCCCGCTGCGGAGGTCCAGCGCCGTCGTGTCCCGGGGCGCGCGGCCCGCGCCGTTCTCGCTCATCGCCTCGATCGTCCCCCCTCGGGGGGCCGCCTCAGGCCTGCGACGCGCCCTCGGCGGGCAGGTCGGCCACGAACTCGGTCAGCCAGGAGCGCAGCGCGGGCCCGAGGTCCTCGCGCTCGGAGGCCAGCCGGATGACCGCCTTGAGGTAGTCGAGCTTGTCGCCGGTGTCGTAGCGGCGGCCGTCGAAGACCACGCCGTGCAGCGGGTGCCCGCGCTCGACGAGGGTGGCCAGCGCGTCGGTCAGCTGGATCTCCCCGCCGCGGCCGGGCGCGGTCTCGCGCAGCACGGCGAACACCTCGGGCGACAGCACGTAGCGGCCGATGATCGCCAGGCTGGAGGGCGCCTCGTCGACCGGGGGCTTCTCCACCAGGCCGGTGATCGTGACGACGCCCTCCTGGACGTCCTCCTCGATCGCGACCGCGCCGTACTTGTCGATGTTCTCCGCGCCCACGTCGAGCAGCGCGATCACCGAGCCGCCGTGCTCGGCCTGGACGGCGAGCATCTGCTCGAGCAGGTGGTCGCGGGCGTCGATGAGGTCGTCGCCGAGCAGGACGGCGAACGGCTCGTCGCCGACGAACGCCGACGCCTGCAGCACCGCGTGGCCGAGGCCGCGCGCCTCGCCCTGCCGGACGAAGTGCACCTGCGCGACGTCGGTGGACTCCTGGACGGCGGCCAGCCGGCCGGCGTCGCCCTTCTTCTCCAGCGCCGCCTCGAGCTCGGGGGTGCGGTCGAAGAAGTCCTCGATGGCGGCCTTGTTGCGGCCGGTGACCATGAGCACCTCGGCGAGGCCCGCACGGGCGGCCTCCTCGACGATGTACTGCAGCGCGGGGCGGTCGACGACCGGCAGCAGCTCCTTCGGCACCGCCTTGGTGGCGGGGAGGAACCGGGTGCCCATCCCGGCGACGGGGATGACGGCCTTGCGCGCCGGGCGCTGCGGGGTCGACATGGGCGGCAGCCTAGCCAGGCGGGCGCACCGGACGATCCCGTACCGACCCCTCCGGGGGAGGTGCGGCCCTAGCCTGACCGCGTGACCCCGCCGCCGGAGGGAGACGCGGCCAAGGCCGCGCTGCGCGAACGGTTCGTGGCCGCCCGCCTGGACCGCTCCCCCGCCGCGCGCGCGTCCGCCGCGGCGGCGGTCACCAGCGCCCTGCTCGCCCGCCTGGCGCAGGTGCGGGTGCTGGCGGCGTTCGTCCCCGACGACACCGAGCCCGGCGCCGGCCGGCTGCCGGCCGCGTTCACCCAGCTCGGCGCGCGGGTGCTGCTGCCGGTGGTGCCCGACTCCGGGGCCGAGCTGCGGTGGGCGGTCGACACCGGGCGGCTGGCGCCGGGCCGCTTCGGCCTGTCCGAGCCGGTGGGGCCGCGGCTGGGGCCGACGGCGCTGGGCACCGCTCAGGTCGTCGTCGTGCCGGCGCTCGCCGTCGACCGCGCGGGCACCCGGCTGGGCCGCGGCGGCGGCTACTACGACCGCGCCCTGCGGCACGCGCGGCCGGGCGCCGTCGTGGTGGCGCTGGTCTTCGACGACGAGCTGGTCGACGCGCTGCCGGCGCTCGACCACGACCGCCCGGTGACCGCCGTCGTCACCCCCTCCGGCGGCTGGCAGGACCTACCGACCGGTAGGTGACACGGTGGTCGGCGTCCCGTCAGCGTCGACGACAGGAGCCCCGCCCGTGTCACCGGAGATCGTCACGATCCTGGCGCTGGTCGCCATCTTCGCGATCGCCTCGTTCCTGCCGATCAACATGGGCGCCCTCGCCTTCGTCGCCGCCTTCCTCGTGGGGACGCTGTCGGTCGGGCTCTCCACCGACGACATCCTCGGCGGCTTCCCGGCCGAGCTGGTGGTCACGCTCATCGGCGTCACCTACCTGTTCGCCATCGCGCAGAACAATGGCACCGTCGACCTGCTCGTGCGCGGGGCGGTGCGGCTGGTCGGCGGGTACGTCGCGGCGATCCCGTGGGTGATGTTTGCCGTCACCGCGCTGCTCACCGCGATCGGCGCCCTCTCCCCCGCCGCGGTGGCGATCATCGCGCCGATCGCGCTGGGGTTCGCCGCCCGCTACGACATCAACCCGCTGCTGATGGGGATGATGGTCGTCCACGGCGCCCAGGGCGGCGGGTTCTCCCCGATCAGCGTCTACGGCGTGACGGTGAACCAGATCGTCGAGGACGAGGGGCTCACCTCCAGCCCGGTCACGGTCTTCCTCGGCAGCCTGTTCTTCAACATCGCGATCGGCGTCGTGCTGTTCCTCGTCCTCGGCGGCCGCGGCCTCATCGGCCGGCGGGTCTCGGCCGAGGTCCCCGCGCACGTCGGGCACGCCGAGGAGCCCGCGGTGACCGGCCACGGCGCCCCGCCCGGGCCGGCCGTCGGTCCCGACTCCCTGCGCGACGGCGACACGGCCGACGGTGCCGCCGACGACGACGCCGCACCGCAGCGGGTCACCTTCGACCAGGTGCTCACCCTCGTCGGGCTGGTCACCGTCGCCGTCCTGGCGCTGGTGTTCGACCTGGACATCGGCTTCGTGTCGATCACCGTCGCGACCGTGCTGGCGCTGTTCGCCGCCGCCCGGCACAAGGGCGCGGTCAGCCAGATCAGCTGGTCGACCGTGCTGCTCATCGCGGGCGTCCTGAGCTTCGTGTTCGTCCTGCAGGAGGCCGGCACGATCGACTACGTCGGCGAGGCCGTCATCGGCCTGGGCGCGCCCCTGCTCATCGCGCTGCTGCTCTGCTACATCGGCGGGGTGGTGTCGGCGTTCGCGTCGTCGACCGCGATCATCGGCGTCGCCATCGCACTGGCGGTGCCGTTCCTGCAGGCCGGGGAGATCGGCGCCGTCGGCGTGGTGGTGGCCCTGTCCGTGTCGTCGACGATCGTCGACGTCAGCCCGTTCTCGACCAACGGCGCGCTCGTGCTCGCCAACGCGCAGAACGTGGACAGGGACCGCTTCTACCGGCAGATGCTCGGCTACGCCGGGATCGTCGTCGCCGCGGGGCCGCTGCTGGCCTGGCTGGTGTTCGTCGTCCCCGGCTGGCTGTGAGACAGGGAGAGGGACGCATGACCGAACCGCGCAGTGGACCCCTCGAGGGGATCCTCGTCGTCGACCTGACCCGCGCGCTGGCCGGGCCGCACGCGGGCATGATGCTCGGCGACCTCGGCGCCCGCGTGATCAAGGTGGAGAACCCCGGCAGCGGGGACGACACCCGCGGCTGGGGGCCGCCGTTCGTCCAGCCGGAGGGGGCGGCGCGGGAGTCGACGTACTTCCTGTCGACCAACCGGAACAAGGAGTCGGTCACCCTCGACCTCAAGGACGACGCCGACAAGGAGCTGCTGCGCGAGCTCGTGCGCCGGGCCGACGTGCTCCTGGAGAACTTCCGCCCCGGCACGCTGGCCCGCCTCGGCTTCGGCACCGACGTCCTCGCCGAGCTCAACCCGCGGCTGGTCACGCTCTCCATCAGCGGCTTCGGCCACGACGGCCCCGAGGGCAGCCGCGCCGGCTACGACCAGATCGCCCAGGGCGAGGCGGGGCTCATGTCGCTGACCGGCCCCGGCCCCGACGACCCGCAGCGGGTGGGCGTGCCGATCGGCGACCTGCTCGCCGGCATGTACGGCGCCTACGGCGTGCTCGCCGCCCTCCACGAGCGCGAGCGGACCGGCCGCGGCCAGGTGGTGCGCACGTCGCTGCTGGCCGCGATCGTCGGCGTGCACGCCTTCCAGGGCACGGCGTGGACGGTCGGCGGGCAGGTCGGCCGCGCGCAGGGCAACCACCACCCCTCGATCGCCCCCTACGGCCTGTTCCGGTGCAGGGGCGGCAGCGTGCAGCTCTCCTGCGGCTCGGAGGGGCTGTGGCGGCGGCTGTGCGCCGAGTTCGGCCTGGACCCCGAGGCCGACGGCCTGGCCACCAACGGCGAGCGGGTGGGCAACCGGGCGCAGGTCATCGACCTCCTCGAGCGCGCCTTCGCCGACATCGGCCCCGAGGACCTGCTCGCCCGCCTGGCCGCGGCCGGCGTCCCCGCGGGCAAGGTCCGCTCGATCGACGAGGTCTACGCCTGGGACCAGACGCTGTCCCAGGGCCTGCTGGTCGACGTCGACCACGCCACGCTGGGCCGGCTGCAGCTGCCCGGCCCGCCGCTGCGCTTCTTCGCCCCCGGACCCGACGGCGAGACCGAGACCACCCGCCGCGAGCACGCCGCTCCCCCGGTGCTCGGCGGCTCCGACGCCGAGATCCGCGCCTGGCTCACCTCGTGACGCGGCTGGACGCCCGGACCCTGCGCGACCTCGTCCTCGACCCCGGGTCCTGGACGAGCTGGGACGCCCCGATCGGCGACCGCGACGTCGACCCCGCCTACGCCGAGGAGCTGCGCGCGGCCGCCGAGCGGTCGCGGCAGGACGAGGCCGTCGTCACCGGGGAGGGGTCGCTGCGCGGCCGGCGGGTGGCCGTCGTCGCCGGGGAGTTCGGCTTCCTCGCCGGGTCCATCGGCGTCGCCACCGCCGAGCGGCTGATCGCGGCCGTCGAGCGAGCCACCGAGGAGGGGCTGCCGCTGCTGGCCGCGCCGGTGTCCGGCGGCACCCGGATGCAGGAGGGCACGGTCGCCTTCCTGCAGATGATCGGCATCACCGCCGCCATCGCCCGGCACAAGGCCGCCGGCCTGCCCTACCTCGTCTACCTGCGCGACCCCACGTTCGGCGGGGTGCTCGCCTCGTGGGGGTCGACCGGGCACGTGACGATCGCCGAGCCCGGCGCCTCGATCGGCTTCCTCGGCCCGCGCGTCTACTCCGCGCTCTACGGCGAGCGGTTCCCGGAGGGCGTGCAGACCGCCGAGCACCTCGCCGAACGCGGGCTCATCGACGCCGTCGTGCCGCACGAGGACGTCGCGGACCTCGCCGACCGGGCGCTGTCGGTGCTGTCGGCCCGCCGGACCTGGCACCTCGACGTCCGCGACGCCGAGCGGCCCACCCCCGAGGACGGCACCGACGCCTCCGACCCCGAGGACGGGCGCACCGCCTGGGACGTCGTCACCGCCTCCCGCCGCCCCGACCGGCCCGGCGTGCGGCGGCTGCTGCGCACCGCGGCCACCGACGTCGTCGGGCTCTCGGGCACCGGCGCCGGCGAGAAGGACCCCGGCCTGCTGCTCGCGCTGGCCCGCTTCGGCGGCGCCCCCTGTGTGGTGCTCGGGCAGGACCGGCGCGGGCAGTCGATGTCGGCGCCGCTGGGCCCGGCCGCGCTGCGGGAGGCCCGCCGGGGCATGCGGCTGGCCGCCGAGCTGCACCTGCCGCTGGTGACGCTCATCGACACCCCCGGCGCCGCGCTGTCGCGGGAGGCCGAGGAGGGCGGGCTGGCCGCCGAGATCGCCCGGTGCCTGGAGGACCTGGTGACGCTCAAGGCGCCCACGCTCGCCGTCCTGCTCGGGCAGGGCACCGGCGGCGGCGCGCTGGCGCTGGTGCCCGCCGACCGGGTGCTCGCCGCGGCCAACGGCTGGCTGGGGCCGCTGCCGCCGGAGGGCGCCTCCGCGATCGTGCACCGCACCGTCGACCGGGCGCCGGAGATGGCGGCCGGGCAGGGTGTGCGGGCCACCGACCTGTGGCGCGCCGGGATCGTCGACCGCGTGGTGCCCGAGCGGCCCGACGCCGCCGACGAGCCGGTGGAGTTCTGCCGGCGGCTCGGGCGGGTGCTCGGCGAGGAGCTGGCCGGGCTGCTGGGCCGCGAGGACGCCGAGCGCACCCGCAGCCGCCTGCACCGCTACCGCCACCTCGGCCGCTGACGGCCTGCGCGCGACCTGGCGGCTTCGCGGCACGATCAGCAGGCTCCGCGCACGATCAGGCGGCCTGGTCGTGCCGCGTCCTGGCTCACCGCCGACCGTGCGCCAGGACGCGCTGCGGTGAGCCAGGACGCGCCCAGGTGAGCCGGGACGCGCCCAGGTGAGCCGGGACGGCTACCAGGCGACGCCCGGCGCATAGGTGCCGAAGCTCCACTCCTGGCCGCCGGGGTCGAGCAGCCGCGCCCGCCGGGTGCCCCACTCGGTGTCCTCCGGGGCGAACACGGCGGTCCCGCCGGCGGCGAGGCCGCGCGCGTAGCGGTCGTCGACGTCGGCGGGGTCGTCGAGCACCAGGTAGAGCCCCGACCCCGTGGACCGGCCGACCAGCGGCGGGTGCACGTACCCGGCGTCGTCGCTCGCGACCATCAGGACGACGTCGTCGCAGCGGACCTCCGCGTGCGCCACGGTGCCGTCGTCCGCGTCGGACCGGCGGACGACGGTGAAGCCGATCGCCGTCATCCACTCGAGGGCGGCCGGGGCGTCGCGGTAGCTCAGGTAGGCGGCCAGTCGCGCTCCCATGGCCGGACGCTAGGCCGCGGTGACCTCCGGGACCAGCCCCCAGGCGCCCGCGACGAGCTCGAGGCTGCGCACCCGCTCCGCGACGCCGTGGGTGGACGCCGAGAGCATCAGCTCGTCGGCGCCGGTGGCCGTGGCGAGCTCGCGCAGCTGCGCGGCCACCTCCCCCGGGTCACCGACGACGGTGTTGCTCGGCATCGCCTCGGCGGCCGCGCGCTCGGGGTCGGTCCGCGCCTCCTCCAGGCTGGGCACCGGGCGCAGCCGGTTGGTGCGGATGGCCAGGCGCATGAGCTGCCCGGGCAGGGCGAGCCGGCGCGCGTCCTCCTCGGTGTCGGCGGCGAGCACGTTCGCCGTCACCACCGTGTACGGGCGCTCCAGCGCGGGCGAGGGCCGGAACGACTCCCGGTACAGCTCGACGGCGGCCTGCACGTTCGGCCCGCCGAAGTGGTGGGCGAAGGCGAACGGCAGCCCCAGCGCACCCGCGAGCTGCGCGGAGAAGCCGCTGGAGCCCAGGAGCACGACCGCCGGCGACGACGTCGGGGCGGGCGTGGCGGTGAAGCGCTCGGCCAGCCCGCCCTCGACCCGCCGGTCGCCGAGCAGGCCGAGGAGGTCGAGCAGGTGCTGCGGGAAGTCCTCCGCGCCGAGGGCGGCCGGGTCGCGGCGCAGCGCGATCGCGGTGTGCGCGTCGGTGCCGGGGGCGCGGCCGATGCCGAGGTCGATCCGGCCCGGGTGCAGCGCCTCCAGCAGCGCGAACTGCTCGGCGACGACGAGCGGCGCGTGGTTGGGCAGCATGACCCCGCCCGAGCCGACCCGGATCCGCGCGGTCGCGGCAGCCAGGTGCGCGATGAGCACCGGCGGGTTGGTGCTGGCGACCGCTGGCATGTTGTGGTGCTCGGCCACCCAGATGCGGGTGTAGCCGAGCCGGTCGGCGGCCTGCGCGACCCGCGTGGTGGCGGCCAGGGCGTCGGCCGTGGACTGCCCCGAGCCGACGGTGGCCAGCTCGAGGACGGACAGCGGCAGGGGCGCGGGCTCGATCATCACCTGCGGCAACGCCCCCGGGACCGGCTCGCCTTCCCGCCCGCCGGTGTCGACCACGTGGCCGGAGGGTCTCCGGGCGGTCACGGGCACGAGCGGCACCGGCGCGTCTCACCCGTACGGACGCGCACCACCCGGTCGAGGTGGTACGCACGGTGAGCAGACGACGACCGGGTGTCGCACAACGGGGGCACGAGGGTCACCCGGTCGGACTGTGAGCTGACCCACCGTTGACGGAGAGTCACGGCGCTGGCGAGGGTGTCGCAGCGCCGGACCCTCCGCCGCACATCCCGAACGGAGCCCCCGTGCACCACGCCCCGACCGCCGGACCGCGCACCGGACCGGACACCGGGAGCGGCCGACGCGACGCCTTCGCCCCGCTGCTGCAGGACCCCCTCGCCGCCCTGTTCCGTGAGCACGTCCGGGAGGGCTCCAACACGCACGGCGTGCCGACGGCGGGCGCCCCCGAGCCGGTCACCGTCTACGACGACGGCGTCCCGCGGGTGAACCTGGGCAGCAACAACTACCTCGGCCTGGCCGGCGACGAGCGCGTCGTCGACGCCGCCGTCGCGGCGGTGCGCCGCTACGGCACCAGCACCTCGGGCAGCCGCGTCCTCAACGGCACCACCCGGCTGCACCTGCAGCTGGAGGAGGAGCTCGCCGACCTCTACGGCGTCGAGGCGGCGGTGCTGACCTCCTCGGGCGTCAACGCCAACGTGGCGCTGCTGTCGACCGCCTGCGCCCCCGGCGACGCGCTGCTCGTCGACGCCCACGCCCACGCCAGCGTGCACGCCGGCGCGGCCGCCAGCCGCGGCACCGTCATCCGGTTCACCCACAACAGCACCGACTCCCTGGCCCGCCGGCTGGCCCGGCTCGACCCGGAGGCCGGCGCGGTGGTCGTCGTCGACGGCGTCTACTCGATGACCGGCGAGACCGCGCCCCTGGCCGCGATCGCCGACCTGTGCGCGCACTACGGCGCGCGCCTGGTCGTGGACGAGGCGCACGGCCTGGGCGTGCTGGGCGAGCACGGCCTGGGCGCGGCCGAGGCCACCGGCGCGCTCGACCGGGTCGACGGGATCACCCTCGCCTTCAGCAAGTCGCTGGCCAGCGTGGGCGGCGCGGTGCTCACGTCCCGTGCGGTGGCCGACGGCATCCGGGCCAGCGCCATGCCCTACGTCTTCAGCGCCGCCAACGAGCCCGCCGGCGTCGGCGCCGCGCTCGCCGCGCTGCGGATCCTGCGCGCCGAGCCGGAGCGCCGGACCCGGCTGCAGGAGAACGGCGTCAAGCTGCGGGTGGAGCTGTCGGTGGCCGGCACGCCGCCGCTGCCCGGCAGCGGCGCGGTGATCGCCGTCCCGACCGGCAGCGAGGCCGCCACCGTCGCCGCCTGGCGGGCCGCCTACGAGGCCGGCGTCTACTGCAACGCGGTCGCCTACCCGGCCGTCCCGCGCGGCAAGGGCGTGCTCCGGCTGTCGGTCATGGCCACCCACACCCCCGAGCAGCTGCAGGCCGCGGCCGGCTCGGTGGCGCAGGCGGTGCTCGCCACCCGCGAGTCCACCCGCGAGGCGGCCGGGGACGACCGGCGCCACGGGAGGCTCGCCGTCGCCTGACCGTCAGGGCGTCAGGGCTCCGGCGAGCACCTCGGCGGCCGCCCCGCGGTCCCCGCGGACGGCGAGTCGCGGGTCACCGAGCGAGGCGCGCCGCCACAGCAGGCGGGCGAGCGCCAGCTCGGGCCCGGCGACCTCGGCGACCGGCTCGCCGGGCCCGAGCACCCAGGACCCGGACGGCGCGGTGAGCAGCACCGCGCAGCGCGGCGGGGCCACCCGGCCCAGCCGCACCTGGCGCGGGTGCATCGTGTCGAGCACCTCGGCGACGCAGTCGGCGGCCACCCGCGGGTCGGCCCCGGCCGGCACGCCGAGGGCGGCGGCGAGGTCGAGGCGGTGCACCAGCGTCTCGTGCACCTGGCGGCGGGTCCACCATCCCGCCGTCACCGGGCCGACGAAGCTCGCACAGGGCCGGCCCGGGTCCGCGAGGGCGGTGCGGAGCTCGGCCGCGGCGGAGGGGTAGTCGGGGGCGTCCTCCGCGAACGGCTCGTCGTCGGGCAGCGGCCCCTCGGGTCCGGTGCGCGCGCAGGCCGCCGCCCAGCGGTGGATGGCGGCGAGGTGGCGGACCAGGTCCTCGACGCACCACGGCGCGCAGCCCGGCACGGGGAGGCGAGGGTCGGCGCCCCGGGCCAGCGCGGCGAAGCCCCGCTGCTCGGCGGCGAGGGCGGCCGGCAGGTCGAGGGCGCTCACACCGGGACCCCCGCGGCGACCCGGCCCAGGCGCTCGAGGTCGGCGCGCAGGCCGGCGGAGCGGTCGCGGTGCGCGGGCAGGAGCAGGGCGGCCAGGAGCTCCATCGCGACCGGCATGCCGGTGAGGTCGTAGCGCTGGGCGATGCGGGTTCCGGTGGCGGTGGGCTCGAGGACGACCCGCCAGTGCGTGCGGTCGCGGTAGGGCCCGCCCGGCAGGGTCCGCCAGGCCAGCACCCGGCCCGGGTCGACCTCGGTGACCTCGCAGACCCGCGCCCACCGCGACCGGCCCACCCGGTTCTCCCCGCGGAACCGGGCGCCGGGCGCGACGTGCGTGGACCCGGGGAGCCAGGCCGCCCGGACGCACTCGGCGCTCCACTCGCCGATCCGGGTCGGGTCGGCCAGCACCGACCAGACCGCCTCCAGGGCTGCCGCGACCTCGACCTCGACGCCCACGGACGGGGGGATGCGCAGGCTCACCCGGCGGATCCTGCCGGGTGGCCCGCCGTCGTGGGGACCCTCGCCGCGCCGCCGGCGCCCCGCCAGACTGGGCACCGTGCCGGACTGGGCGTGGACGCTGCTCGGCGTCGGCGCGGGCCTGCTGCTGTGCTGGCTGGTGCTGCTCGCGGCGCTGTGGGCGGCCCGGCCCGACGAGCTGCGGGCGCGCGAGCTGCTGCGGCTGCTGCCCGACGTGCTGCGGCTGGTCCGCCGGCTGGCCGGAGACCGCTCGCTGCCGCGCGGCGTCCGGGTGCGGCTCTGGCTGCTGCTGGGCTACCTCGCGATGCCGGTCGACCTCGTGCCCGACGTCATCCCGGTCATCGGCTGGGCCGACGACGCCGTCGCCGTGGCGCTCGTGCTGCGCTCGGTGGTGCGCCGGGCCGGTCCCGACGCCGTCGCCCGGCACTGGCCCGGCACCGGGGCCGGGCTGGCCGCGCTGCGCCGGGCGACCCGGCTCCCGGGCTAGCGCGGGGTCGAGGTCCCCGGCCGGAACGGCGCGCCGTGGCCCGGCACGACGAGCGTGGCGAGCTCGAGCACCCGCTCGCGCTGCTGCCGCAGCTGGTCGCGGTCGGGCGCGTAGGGGTCGTCGGCCGGGCCCTCGCCGGTCCACCACAGGTGGGTCAGCGCGACGACGTCGTCCGCGGTGCCGACCAGCGTGGTGACGTCCTGCGGCGTGTGCCCGGGCGTGGCCAGCAGCCGCACCGCCGGGGTGAGCTGCACGCCGTCGGCCGGGCGGCGGGTGAACACGTCCCCCTCGATGACCGACTGGAAGTCGTGCACCGGCACCACCGGGAACAGCGCGATGTTGACCGTGTGGTCGAGGTGGTGGTGGCTGACGACGACGTCCGTGACGTCCTCGGGCGCGACCCCGAGCGCGCGCATCGGCGCCAGCACCAGGTCGCGGTCGGCCACCATCCCCGGGTCGACGACGACCACCCGGCCGGCGTCGCGGACCAGGGTCACCGTGCCGGCGACGTTCGGCAGGCGGGCGTAGCCCTCGACGAGGACGTCGACGCGGGCGGTGCGGGCGAGGTCGGCCATGAGCGCACGCTAGGGCCGCTGACCCGCCGGGGCGACACCACGCGGATCACGTGGACGCCGGGTCGGGACGTGGCGCATCATTGGCAGTCGAGGGCCCCGAGTGCCAGCCGGCGCCGGGCCCACCCGTCCCACGCTCGACCAGGAGTGCCGCACCGTGCCCACGTACCAGTACGTCTGCACCAACCCCGAGGGCAAGCACCAGTTCGAGGTGGTGCAGTCCTTCACCGACGCCGCGGTCGCCGAGTGCCCGACCTGCGGCGCGCCCGTGCGCAAGGTCTACGGCTCGGTCGGCGTGGTGTTCAAGGGCTCCGGCTTCTACCGCACCGACAGCCGCTCGGGCTCCAGCTCCACCGAGCCGGCGAAGGCCTCGGGCTCCAGCGACTCCTCGTCGGGCTCGTCGTCCTCCGCGTCGTCGTCGTCGAAGGAGTCCTCCAGCTCCTCCTCGTCGTCGACCTCGTCGTCCTCGGGCGGGAGCAAGGCCGCGGCCTCCTGAGCCGCGCCGTCCACACCCGGACGGCTCCTCCACACCCTCCCGCCGCCCGTCCCGCGGCGGGAGGCACTCACCCAGCCTGGGCCGGTGCCCCGCCTGCGCCGGCCCCGGTCCCCCGTCCTGCTGCTGCGCCGCGTCGTCGCCGCGCTGCTCGTCGCCTCCGCGCTGGTGCTGGCGGTCCGCCCGCCCGAGCAGCCACCCGCCCCTCCGGCGCCGGGCACCCCGGTGGCGACGGCCGCGGCCGACCTCCCCGCCGGGTCGGTGCTGGCCGCCGGGTCCCTGGCGGTCGTCGAGCTGCCGGCCGCCCCGGCGGGGTCGACGGCCGACCCGGCCGCGCTCGCCGGGCGGGTGCTCGCCGCGCCGGTGCGGGCCGGTGAGCCGGTCACCGACGTCCGCCTGGTCGGCCCCGGCCTGACGGCGCTGCTGCCCGCCGGCCAGGTGGCCGCCCCGGTGCGGCTGGCCGACCTCGGGGTCGCCCGCCTCGCCGCCGCCGGCGACCGCGTCGACGTGCTGGCCACCTCCGCCGGGACGCCCTCGGCCGCGACGGTCGCGCGGGGCGCGCTCGTGCTCGCCGCGCCGGACGACGAGGGCCTGCTCGTCCTCGCCGTCGACGAGGACACGGCCGCCACACTCGCCGCTGCCGCCACCACCGCCACGCTGACGTTGAACCTGCCCGCCCCGCCGTGAGGAGATGGGGCCCGTGCTCAAGGGCTTCAAGGACTTCCTGCTGCGCGGCAACGTGGTCGAGCTGGCCGTCGCCGTCGTCATCGGCGCCGCGTTCACCGCCGTCGTCACCGCGTTCACCGACTCGTTCCTCACCCCGCTGATCGGCCTGGTGGCCGGCGGCGGCGAGGTGGGCGGCACCTTCACGGTGAACGGCCAGACGTTCACCTACGGCGCGTTCATCAGCCAGGTGATCACCTTCGTGCTCACCGCGGCGGTCGTCTACTTCGTCGTGGTGCTGCCGCTCAAGAAGGTCGCCGAGCGGCGCAAGCGCGGCGAGGAGGCGGGCCCCGTGGCGCCCACCCAGGTGGAGCTGCTCGCCGAGATCCGCGACCTGCTGCGCGCGCAGCAGGGGGCGGGCCCCGGCGGGCGTCCCGGCGGGCCGGGCTCGACCGCCCTCTAGTCGCTGCCCCAGTGGGGCGGGCGGTCCTCCAGGTAGCGCCGGTCGGGGTCGGCGTCGTCGGGCCGCTCGCCCCAGCCGACGTCGCGGTCGTCGGGCGCCCGCTCGACAGGCCCGGCCGGGGCCGGCTGCGGCTGGTCGGCGACCGGGACGCCGAGACCCTCGAGGACCTCGGCCCCGGGCAGCGCCGCGAGCACCGACCCGGGCAGCGCGAGCTTCGCCCCGCGCGTGCCCGACCCGACGACGACGAGCTCGGCGGCCGCCACCGCTGCGTCGACGAGCACCGGCCACGACGGCGGCAGGCCCACCGGCGTGATGCCGCCGTAGGCCATGCCGGACTCGGCGACGGCGACGTCCTGCGGGGCGAAGGACGCCTTGCGCGCGCCGAGGTGCCGGCGGACCAGCCCGTTGACGTCGGCGCGGGTGGTGGCCAGCACCACGCACGCGGCGAGCGCCGTCTGCCCGGCCCGGCGGGTGGCCACCACGACGCAGTTCGCCGAGGCCTCCAGCGGGACGCCGTAGGCCTCGGTGAAGGCGGCGGTGTCGGCGAGGTCGTCGTCGACCGGCGCCACCCAGGCGGGGCCGGTCAGCGCGGGCAGCGCGGCGGCCACGGCGTCCCCGAGCAGGTCGGCGCGGGCGGCGGCGGGCTCCCAGGTCAGCGAGCCGAGGACGGGGGGCTGGTCGGTCGGGTCGGGCACGTCGGCGATCCTCCCCCGTGGCCGGGTCCCTGCGCCGGACGGCCCGATCACCGGCGGTGGGGACGGCGCCGACCGGCCAGGATGGGCTCCATGATCGGCTCGCTGCACAGCGTCGTCATCGACGCGCCCGACGCCCACGCGCTCGCCACCTTCTACGCCGACCTGCTCGGGATGGAGGTGAGCAAGGGCTCCCCCGGCGACGACTGGGTGGTGGTCACCGGGCAGGGGCACCGGCTGGCCTTCCAGCAGGCGCCGGACCTCGTGCCGCCGGACTGGCCCGACCCGGCGCGGCCGCAGCAGTTCCACCTCGACGTCTTCGTGCGCGACATCGACGAGGCCGAGCCGCGGGCGCTCGCGCTCGGCGCCCGGAAGCTGCCCGGCGGCGGGGGCGACTTCCGCGTCTACGCCGACCCGGTGGGCCACCCGTTCTGCCTCGTGTGGGACGCCGCGTGAGCGCGGAGCTGCCCGGCGTCGACCGGTCCTCGGCCAGCGCCTTCGTGGCGGCCACCGGCTTCGACGTCGCCGAGGCCACCGGCACCCGGGTCACCGGCACCGTCGAGCTCGGGCCCGACCAGCACACGCCGTGGGGCGTCGTGCACGGCGGCGTCTACTGCGCGGTGATCGAGTCGGCGGCCTCGATCGGGGCCAGCGTCGCCGTCGCCGACCGCGGCCAGTTCGCCGTCGGGGTCAACAACAGCACCGACTTCCTGCGGCCGGTCACCGCCGGGCGGCTCGACGTCGTCGCGGAGCCGGTCCAGCAGGGCCGCACCCTGCAGTTGTGGCTGGTGCAGCTCACCCGCGCCGAGGACGGCAAGCTCGTCGCCCGCGGCCAGGTGCGGCTGCAGAACGTGCCGCTGCCCGGGGCCTGACAGGGCGGGGGGGCGCCGCCCGGCGCCCCCCTCAGACCAGCGGCAGCGCGGGCTCCCGGTAGATGGTGCCGGCCAGCGACGGCGGCAGCACGTCGGGGTCGATCACCACGGAGAACAGCGCGCGCGGGTCCTGCAGCGTGGCCGGCGGGCGGGCGGCCGCCCGGGGCACCACGTGGTCCCAGCGGGCCGGGCGGCGGTGCGGCAGCAGCTCGCGGCCGTCGAAGAGGTAGTCGCCGAGCACCTCGCCCAGCAGCAGGCCGGCGCCGTGCTCGATGGGCAGCGCCACGGGGTCGCCGGGGCGGATCTCGTCGAGGAAGGTCGACAACTGCCGCAGGTCCTTGCTCGGCCGCCGCCCGGACAGCTCCTTGGCCAGCGCCCGCAGCTCGACCGGGGACAGCCCGGTGGCGTCGACGTCGACCCCCGACTGGGTGCCCAGCCCGACGACGCCGGCGGCCAGGCAGGCGCCGAGCTCGTTGTGCGCCCGCGGCCGCACGACCCACACCCGGGTGCCCTCCGGCTCGGGCGCCGGCGGGACGTCGTCGTGCCCGGGCCACAGGTAGGGCAGGTCGTCGGGCTCGACGCCGAACAGCGGCTCGAACAGGGGCCGGTAGAAGTCCGGGTCCTTGGCGAGCAGGTTCGACCGGTGCGAGCGGTGCACCGCCTCGTCGCCGACCCAGGAGGGCAGCAGGCCGGCGCGGGCCAGCTCGTCCTGGGAGGCGTGCTCGACGTCGGGGGCGAACTCGGCGATCAGCGTGTGCGTGCTGTCGGCGAACCCGCGCTCGCGCCACACCTGGACCATCGCCAGGCCGTAGACGACCAGCGCCGCCGTCCGCCCGCGCCACATGTGCACGACCGGGTGGGAGGTCCAGCCGTAGTCGGGCAGCTCCAGGGCGCGCAGCACCTGCAGCGTCTCGACACGCTGCTTGCCCAGCCGCGGCGAGTCCAGCAGCCGCGCGCTCTCCACGAAGTCGGCCACCGGCAGGAAGGTCTGCATCGCGGGGCTTCCTGCCCGGCGACGCGGGCGGTCAACCGCCGAGCGCGTCCAGCGCCGCCTCCCAGCGGGCGCGGCGGGCGTCGTCGTCCTGGTCCCACCAGGCGGGGCCCCGCTCCCCCAGCCCGGTCTTGGCCAGCTGCACCCGGTCGCGGGCGGCCCGGACGGCCTCGGGGTCGCCGGCCGTGCGCACCGCCGAGCGGGCGGCGCCGAGGTGGGACAGCAGCCGGGCGCGGACGTCGTCGGGCAGCGACGGGTCGGCCTTCCGCCACCGCCGCCCGTCGACGACGATCCAGCGCCCGTCGGCGGTGTGCTCGACCTCCCGGCGGGTCACGCGCCGCAGCGGCGGGCGAGCTCGGGCAGCACCGCGCCGAGCGGGGCGTCCACCTTCACGTCGACCTTGGCGTCGCCGCGGGTCGGGCCCAGGTTGACCGCGCCCACCGGGATGCCGAGCTCGGCGGCGCGCAGCACGAACCGGTAGCCGCTCATGACGGTGAGGGACGACCCGAGGACGAGCAGGGAGCCGGACTCCTCGAGCATCCGGAAGCAGGTGTCGACGCGGTCGCGCGGCACCGTCTCCCCGAAGAAGACGACGTCGGGCTTGAGCGGCCCGGACCCGCAGGCGCGGCAGTCGACCATCACGAAGCCGTCGAGCACCTCGTCGGGCAGCTCGGCGTCGCCGTCGGGGTTCACCTCGTCGGCGCGCGGGCCGAACGCCGGGTTGGCCGCGCGCAGCCGGCGGTGCAGCTCGGCGCGCGAGGCGACGTCGCCGCAGGACAGGCACACGGTGCGGTCGAGGCCGCCGTGCAGCTCGACGACGTCGCGGGCGCCGGCGGCCTGGTGCAGCCCGTCGACGTTCTGGGTGACGACGCCGCCGAGCAGGCCGGCCCGCTGCAGCCGCGCGACGGCGGAGTGCCCGGCGTTCGGGCGGGCGGCGGCCATCTGCGGCCAGCCGACGTAGCTGCGCGCCCAGTAGCGGTGCCGCCCGCGCGGGTCGCGCCGGAAGGTCTGCCAGGTCATCGGCGTGTGCCGGCGCAGCGAGCCGGTGGCGCCACGGTAGTCGGGGATGCCGGAGTCGGTGGACAGGCCGGCGCCGGAGAGGACGAGGACGTCGCCGTCGGCGACCAGGCCGGTGAGCTCGTCGAGGGCCGCCGGGGTCTCGACGGCGGGGAGGGCGGCGGTCACCGCCCCATCGTCCTCCGCGCGCGCTCCCCGCGCCGCGACGTCAGGAAGACGTCAGGAGGAGGCGACGAGCTCCCGCTCGATGCGGGTGAGCAGGTCGTCGTAGACGCGGCGCAGCCCCTTCGGCGCGAAGGTGCGCTCGAAGAAGCCGCCGACGCCGCCCGCGCCGTCCCAGGTGGTGCGCACCCGCACGGTGCTGCCGTCGCCGGCGGCGGGCAGGACCGTCCAGGTGGTGACCATCGACGAGCGGGTGTCGCGCTCGACCAGGGTGCCCTCGGGCTCGCTGACCTCGACGTCCTGCTCGCGCACGCGCTTGCTGGTCGCGGCGAACCGCCAGTGCACGCGGGTGCCCGCGCCCTGCCCGCCGGCCTCGACCCGGTAGTCGCTGAACTGCTCGGGCAGCGCGCGGGAGCGGGCGCCGGTGTAGTCGGCGAGGGCCGCGCGGACCCGGTCGACGGGCGCTCGGACGACGCGTTCGGCGGTGGCCACGACCTGTCCCATGCGGCCATCCTCCCCGGACCGCCGGCCGGCCGCGCCGCAGGGGGCTCAGCCGGCGGACTCCTCCGCGTCGAGGTAACGGCAGCGGAACCGGGCGCCGGCCATCGCCTCGGTGAAGCGGGTCTCCCAGGCGGGGTCGTCGGCGGGGAAGGTCGTGAACACGCGCTCCTCCAGGACGACGGGCTCGCCGTCCGGCCCCGGGCGGGAGCGCCGCAGGAGCACCCGGGTGACGCCGTCGACCTCGTCGTGTGCCGGACCCCAGGTCGCGCGGGGCGGCGCGAGGGCCGGCCGCCCCGCCGTCCAGACGCCCAGCCGGGACAGCAGCAGGCCGAGCAGGACCAGCAGCACCACGATCTCGACCACCGCGAGCACCACGACCCGACGGTAGGCCCCGGGGACGCTGCGCGGGACCCCGCGCACTCCCCCGGTAGCCTCGGTCCGCCCCGGGTCGGCCGCGCGCCGACGAGCCCCCGTAGCTCAGGGGATAGAGCATCGGTTTCCTAAACCGTGTGTCGCAGGTTCGAATCCTGCCGGGGGCACTTTCAAGACCGCTGGTCAGCGCACTGATCAACTCAATCCGCTGACCGGCGGGCGTCCCCGCTGGGGCCCTCAGTCCGCATCCAGTCCGCACGAGCGGCGTCCATCCGCTCCGCGACGGCGTCCAGCTCGTCGCCGAAGAGGTGGCCGTAGCGGTCCAGCGTCATCGCCGCTGATGCGTGTCCGAGCATCGACTGGACGCCCTTGATGGAGGCGCCGGACGCGATGGCGAGCGAGGCCGCGGTGTGCCGGAGCTCGTGCGGCACGAAGCCGGCCAGCCCAACGGCGACGACCGCGCGGTCGAAGCGATCGCGCCGGAAGTTGCCGACGCGCAGGGGGCCGCCGGTCCTCGAGGGGAAGACGAACTCCTCCGGGTCCCGGCCGGCCAGGTGGTCGACGAGGTCGTCGCGCAGGAACCGCGGCACCGGCACCCACCGGCGCGCGTGGGACTTGGGCGGCCCGAAGACCGAGCGCCCCTCGACCTCGGTCACCGACTCGGCCACCTCGATGCGGCCGCGGAGCAGGTCGACCCGCCGGACGCGCAGCGCGGCCGCCTCACCCCAGCGAAGCCCTGTGTAGCCGAGGAGCAGGACGAGCAGCCGGTGCGGCCCGCAGTGGTCGGCAAGGTCGGCGAGCTGCCCGTGGGTCAGGTACCGCCGGTCGGTCGTCGGCAAGCGCGGGAGGTCCACGCCTGCTGCCGCGTTGCGCGCCAGCCGGCCGTCCTTGACCGCGGCGTCGAGCATCGAGGTCAGGAGGTGGTAAGCCTGTCGGGTCCGGCTGGCCGACAGGCCGTCGGCGCGCATGCCGGCCACCCACGCGACCACATCACCGTGCGCCACCCGGCCAAGCGGGACGTGCTCCCACCGAGGGAGCACCCGCGCCCGGAGAAGTGAGCAATAGCTGGCCAACGTCTTGGGCCCGAGGTGGGAGCGGCCGGCGAACCAGGTCTCTGCCCACTGACCGACGGTCTGCCGGGAGAGCTCGGGGTGGACGAACGTCCCCCGGACCAGCGCGACCGTCTGCTCATCGAGCCACCGCCGCGCATCGACCTTGCGGGCGAATGCCTTGGTGACCTCCCGGCCGGACGGGTCGCGGAAGTGCACTCGGTAGCGTTTGCCCGTGCCGTAGAGCGTGGTTCGCTCGAGTGCTCCTGTCTGACGGTTCCTGCGGTGCCAGCGGTCCTGGATGGTGGCCATCCGTATGCACCTCAGCTCCCCGGCTCGTCGAGGCCGTCGGCGACAGCCAACGGCTTGACGAGATGCGACGACCGGGCAAGTGGGCGGCTCCATGCCGGATCTGTGGATGGCCAAGCAGCTGTGGACGGCCCGGTGCATGCGCCCCGGCCGTGCCCGAAGGACTGGTTACGCGCCACTTCTCCAGTACGGCTCCAGCCTTGCTCAGGCAGCACAGAGCGCGGCCGGAGCACCACTGCAGCCGCCACACGGGGGCACCGGTTTCGCGAGAGTCCTCACAAGTCGGCGCTGGAGAGCGGCCTCTCTGCAGGTGGCCCTAAGGCGGCCTGCGGGACACGGGACCGCATTACCGCGATCGGCCCCAAGCTTCGGCCGGCCCGTGCTGTCCGGAGGCGTGCATCAGCTGGACGACCGGCTCAGCAACAGTCTCGCGCAACGCGCCTTCGCGGTGTCTCACCGTGGGGATGGCAAGAGAGCTCGGCCATCGCCTGAGATCGCGCCAGATCGGACTACACGCCGATAGTCGACTGCCTAAGCTGCGGAAGTTCGCCACTCGTCGTCCAGCATCTACTCTCGGGCACCTCGTCCAGCAGCCTTCACCGGCAGACTGCTCAAGGAACAGCAACCTGAGACAAGCCGGTCGGCGCTCCCAACGCGCCGTGATCGCGGTGCGCGGCAGGGTTGCACGCTTGCCAGGATGCCGCCATAAACTATGGCGGTGACGAAGCGGTCAGCTTTCATCGGGCTGTCAGGGCCAATCGGTTACGACTATCGCAATCCCCTATCCCGACAGTCGCTCGGAGAGGAGCGGCTTCCTAACCCTGTGCTTGAGGATGTCGCCGGCTTACTGCTGTGCTACGACGAACTAATCTTCCTCTCGCGCGACTTCTGTCCAGCAGACATGCAGGACTTGCCATATGTCCATTTCGTCAACGAGCATCCTGGCCGCCTGGAGAGGGCGCGAACTGCTCGAGATCAGTACGCACAACTCGCATCAGACATAAGAGAACGCTGGGCGCCGGTGACGCGGGACTGGCACAGCATTGTGTTCACGATGACACAAGGCCATCGCGACGAATTTGCCATCGACCACCACACGCACACCGTGCACGTGGCTCCAGACTACGAAGCGCACGCAAGTGCGGGCAATCTGGAGAATGTCATCATGGACGCGGGAGTGGCTCTTTCACTCGACGCTGGCACGGTTGACGTCGTATCGAATTCCATCGCCGCACAGGTGGTCAACGGGATGTTGAACGATCTGGTCCCAAGGGGTGCGGAGCGCACCAAACTTTCGCTAGCAAACTCCGTCGTAAATATCCGAACTCAGGGATTCCTGACGCCATCGGGCTCCTACCACGAAAGCATTGAGGAGCTTCGGCAGCATGCCAGGCTGAAAGAGTTTCGCGAACTCCTGAACTCGTACGAGGGGAGTGAAAAGGAAGGCCCAGCTTTGGCAATGGAGGTCACACGACTAGCCGATGAGTATGCCCGAGAAGGCCTTTCAAGATTCCTCAAAGGGAGGAGCAGATTTGTGACCGTCGGCAGCCCGCTAGTGGGTCTCGCCGGCAATCTTCTGCAACCTGGCTTTGGCTCTGTGCTGAGCGGAGCAGTGGGCGCTGCGGATTTCCTCAGAGAACGCAAGCACAGGCGGCGCATGGCCTGGGCCCTATTTGTACTCGACGCAAGAGCCAGGCCAAGCGCCTGACACCGGCCGCATGGCGTTAGGTTGGGACTTGATCGGACCTTTTGACGCGGTTCGCCAACCAGTCCTTCAGCGCATGTAAGGCACGAACGGCTATTGATGCGGAGTGTCCGTGGGCGAGCAGGCGGACGATTCCGCCTTTAGCGTGGCTAGGCTGCCGCATCCCACAGGCGCCGACCGCCGGTGTCACAAGCCAGGAACGGTAAGTTGTTCGTAGATGGCTGGCGACAAAGGGGCGCTAGCCGACTCGCGGATTAAAATGTACGGCGCCATGAGCGGGTCCAAGAAGCGATACACCGTCGACCCCCTGCCGCGCTGCTCGGCTTCCATCAACGGCCCTCGCTCGGAACAGAACTCGTCGAGGTGCTTCTTGAAGGCAAAATTTGCGTAGCTTCGGTCAGTGCGGGCTTCCAGCACCGGACGAAGGTCGCGCATCTGAAAGAAGCCTGAGCGGTCTGTTGGAGCGCAAGCCGCCGCCACACACACGTCCCAGTACTTGTTCCCTGGATACGAACTGTGCACGGACTGGTCAACTCGTTTCCCAAGATCCTCCTGCAGGCCTCTCGACGCTCGTCGTTGCGCCTCTCGCAAATCGTCACTTCCGATGGAGGACCTTCTCTCGAGGATCGCTCCTTCGAAGCAATACCACGCGACCAGATGCGTGTAAAACGGCAAACCTCTCGACAAGAGTGTGATTCGGTCTCTTACGTCGGCCGCGCACCGGATCTTCAACTCCCGCTCAGCCACCGCGATAACGTCAGTGAGCTCCTCCGGCGAGAGTCGTGGCATTCGGACTTGTTTCAGGCTCCGCTTTATTGATTCATGCTCAAAGAATAGTTCGTCGGCATTATGTGCAACACCTACGACGACCAGTGTGGACGGAATTGCTTTGTCGGAGAGCGCCTTGATCAGATTGGCGATCGACTCCTTGACGTCCTCATCCTCAATCTTGTCAAACTCGTCGATGACTATCAGCGACGGACTCTCGAATCCGAGCAACCGCAACGGTGCGACAACCTGTGCAACATTGGTGACGCGATCGAGACCGTCGACTGCTTGAGTGTAGGCGCCTATCTGAGCATCCGAAAGCTGGTCGGCGTGCGGCGAACTTAGGTAGTCACTGGAGATTTCCGCCGCAATTGATCCCCACAGAGACGACCAGCTCGTATCGGGTGCACAGTTGATGCGGACAGAGATTGCGCGGCCAGGATGAAGCGATTGTGCCGTAGCGGCGAGGCTCGTTTTGCCCACTCCACGATCGCCGTAGACGAGGGCGTGAGCGCCGGGCATCCGGATGGCCGTCGTCAGGTCCTGCAACTGGTCCGCTCGGCCAGCTAACAGCGCTTCGCTATCGATCGGCTTGTTGGGCCGCAGCACATAGTCAAGCCGCTGCTGCATCTCCTCGATACCACTCGGTCCGGCCACGTCCCCCCGCTTCACTCGGCTGACTCCGACGGTAGCCGCAAGGGATGACACTTGGACGCAGGCCCAAGCCACAGTCGACGCCGTGGTCAGCCAAGTCGACGGTAGAAGGTGGCGGCATGGGACGCCGCCTCGACCACGCACACGACCCGGTCGGCGCTGACTACCCAGGACGGCACTCCGTCATCGACGTCGGCTGGCCTGGCGACCGATCCGCCGAAGATTGGCGTGGTGTCCCATGAGCCGCCTTCAGGGACACCCGGCCAGCACCTGCGGTCGCCTCCGAGCACCCCGCTCAGGCCGTCCTCAACGCGCGTCAACGCGCCGCTCAGGCCGCTGCAACCGGCACTAGAGACTCGCAAGATCAAGAGGGACACACCTCATGCACTGTCGGCCTCCTGACTCGTTGTGGCGAATAACAGGAGGCCCGTCAGCAGCCTCACCGGCATGGGCAGCAAGGGGATGGCCGACAACCGGAAGCGCCGAGCCGAGGCTGAGCGCCGGCGCAGAGAGAACGCACAGCGGACGCCGTGTGAACCGAAGGCGTGCGATGCAGCCGACGACAAGACGGACCCTGCACGACGCCGGGCGGCGGCCACCACTTGCGCCTGGTGCGGCGGACCGATCACCCCACGCAGCCGTGGCCCGGTCCCGAAGTGGTGCTCGGCCACGTGTCGACACCGCGCCTGGGAGCAGACCAGGGCAGCGGCGTCGGGTCGGTCAGCCGTGCAGGTCGTCGAGCGACGCGTCGAGGTGCCCGTCCCCACGACGCCGACGCGCCATGACTGGCCGGGACTGCTCAGCGCGCTTTCCGGCCAGATCGACAGCGGTCGCGTCTACGACCGCGACCTCCTGGATCTCCTCGATGCCCTTGAGACCGTCCTGAGCGCATACCGCCGACGCGCCTACGTCCGCAGCGGATCTCTCGACCGGCAACGCCAAGCTCGGACCCGGCGACTGACGCACCGGACCTCCAGCCCTTGACGCACGCCGCTCGAGCTCGCACTGCAGGTCCACTGGAGAAGCCTCCGCACGCTGACTGCTGCGTGGGGTGGTCGGGTGGTGATGGCCGTGGTGAAGGCCGCCTCGCAGCCATGGACACGCATCGAGACGCTCGGAGGCACCACATGACCTCCACCACTGGTCGGAGCAGTGCGAGCGACCTCATGACGCTCGCCGAGACTGCGGCGTACCTGCGGACGCCCGTGGCCACCCTTCGCTACTGGCGACACCTCGGCGAGGGACCGGCAGGCTTCCGCCTGGGACGTCGGGTGATGTTCAAGCGGGCCGATGTGGATGCGTGGCTCGACGCTCGTCGGCGGACCGAGACTCATTGAGGAGACGGCCGCGTCCCGGCGGACCAGTGGGACATCCGCTCTCCGGCCTGGGCGCTCCAGTCCGCATCCAGTCCGCAGGACGTCCATCAGACCTCAACTCGGCCCATCACGGCCCAACCACATAAGCCCAGGTCAGAGTCGATATCCGTCAACCGCCAACGACATCCAAGACTGGCTCGATCACTTTCCTAAACCGTGTGTCGCAGGTTCGAATCCTGCCGGGGGCACCAGCACCTCAGCCCAGGTGCCGCGCGAGGAAGCGGTCGACGTCGTCGGCCTCGAACGCCGGGACGCCGGTGTGCCCGCCGGTGTTCGCGTGCAGCGTCTTCTCCCGCGAGCCGAGCGCGTCGAACAGGTCGAGGGCCGCCTGCCGGTCGTTGCCCTCGTCGTCCCACTGCAGCAGCACCAGCAGCGGGACCGTCACCCGCCGGGCCTCCTCCAGGACGAGCCGGGGGACGTGGCTGCCGGCGAAGAGCACGGCGGCCGCGACGCGCGGGTCGACCGCCGCCAGCCGGACGCCGATCGAGACGATGCCGCCCGAGATCCCGACCGGGCCGCCGAGCCCGGGCAGCGCGAGCAGCTCGTCGAGGGCGGCGCGCCACTCCGGCACCGCCGCCTCCACCAGCGGCAGGACCAGACGGTCGACGATCCCGTCGTCGACCGGCCGCCCGGCCGCCAGGGCCCGGTGCAGGTCGGCGCGGGCCGCCTCGGCGGCGGCCGAGGGCGGCCGCTCCCCGGCGCCGGGGAGCTCGAGCGCGGCCGCGGCGTACCCGGCCGCGAGGCAGTGCCGGGCCCGGGCCAGCAGGCGCGGGTACATCCGCGCCAGCCCGCCGGGGTGGCCGAGCAGCACCAGCGGGGCCGGTGCGGGGGCGGGCGGGGGCGTCCAGAGGACGCCGGGGACCCCGCCGAGGGTGGACCGGCGCTCGAGCGCGCCGTCGTCGATCCGGTGTTCCGAGGTGGTCTGCACGGTCGTGCCCTCCGGGAGTGCGGACGGCGCTCCCGGGCGGCCTACCGCCCGGCCGTGTCCCCGCGGGGGAGCACCCACGTCTGCCTGTCCACGGGTCCTCCCTCCTCTGCGTCCGGCACGGCGGGGGCGACCGTAGCCCGGCCGGGCCGGCGCGGCGACGGGGTTCCCGCCGTCCTCGGACGCGGCACCGGTTGCCCCGCCGCGCGCCCGGGTACCGCTGGCGCGGACACGTGCCCCGGCCCGCCGCGCGGACGCCTCGCCCGTGCCCCACCCCCACCTCGACGCGCCCGAGCAGAGGGCACGCGCCTTGCCGGCACCGCCCCCGGCAGACGCCGTCCCGACCTGATCGGAGCCCGCCCGTGCCTCCTCCCTCACCGCCGGACGACGCCGGCGCGGACGCCTGACCGGCACCGCGGCCCGGGCGGCGGGGAGCCGCGTGACGACCGTCGCCCGGGCGCCCGCGCCGCGGAGCAGGCCGGTCACGCACCCCCGGCCGCGCCGGAGGGCCGTCGTCGCGCTCGCCGGGCTGCTCGCGCTGTTCTATGCCGGCCTGACCGCGGCGGTGGTCCTCGGGGACCACCTGCCCGACCTGGACACCGCCGTCCTCCGCTGGCAGCCGGCCGCGCGCTGGCCCGCGCTGGAGCCGCTCGTCGACGCGTGGGTCCTGCTCGGCCAGCGGGCGATCTGCCTGGCCATCGCCGTGGCCGCGCTGCTGCCGAGGACGCTGCGGGAGCGGGACCTGCGCCCGCTGCTCGTCCTCGGCCTCGCGACCCTGCTGGTGAACGTCACCGTCGGCTCGGTGAAGCACCTGCTCGGCCGGCTGGGGCCGCTGCAGCTGGGGCACGGGGCGCTGGCTCCCGGCGGCAGCGAGGTGTTCACCGACGGGACGATCTTCCCGTCGGGACACACCGCCAACGCCGTCGTCACCTGGGGCGTGCTGGCGTTCCTGGCGCGGCGGGGCCGCCGCTGGGCCGCCGGGCTGGCGGTCCTGCTGGCGGTCACGGTCGGGCTGACCACGGTCTACCTCGGCACCCACTGGGTCTCCGACGTGCTGGCCGGCTGGGTGGCGGGCGGCCTCGTGCTGCTCGTCGTCCACCTGTGCCGGCCGGCCCTCGACCGGGCCCCGCGGTGGCCCCGCGGGACCGGCCGCCGTGCCGGACCGCGGTGACTCCGCCCCCGGCACCCGCGGGCCGCCGCCCTACCCCCGCGCGCCGGCCCCCGTCCGGTCGCCGGACGTCCGGGAGAGCGCCATCGACAGGGCCACCGCGACGACGATGCCGATCACCGGCGGGATGCCGACGCCCAGCTCGCCGCTGAGCCAGGCGAGGAACGCGGCCACCGCGTAGGCGGCCAGGTTCGGCCAGCGCAGCGCCGGGGGCACGTGGTCCTCGAGGATGCCCCGGCGCCACCGGGCGAGGAAGTCGCCGATGATGACGCCGCCCAGCGGCGGGATGAACGTGCCGAGCAGGACCAGGTAGTCGACCAGGTGGTCCTCGACGCCGGCCAGCGCCAGCGCGGTGGCGATCACCGACCCGCCGACGACGAACGGCGCCTTCCTCGGCCGGTCGAACAGCTCCGCGCCGGCCACACCGAAGGCGTAGGCGGTGTCGGCGTTGCTCTTCCACAGGTTGCCGAACAGCAGCACCAGGCCCCAGCCGACCAGGCCCAGCTGGTAGAGGACGAGCACGAAGTCGCCCTCGCCGAAGGTCAGCGCCCCGACCGCGCCGAAGAACACCATCAGCCCGTTGCCGACGAGGAAGCCGATGACGCAGGCCCACACGGCGTGCGAGCCCGTCCGGGCGAACCGGGTCCAGTTCGGCGCCTGCGTGCCGGCCGAGACGAACGTGCCGACGACGGTGGTCACCGCGACGGCGATCGCCATCGACGTCGTCGGCTCGATGGCGGCCAGGCCGCCCCACCCGCCGACCTCCTGCAGCGAGCGCGCCAGCACCCAGAACGCGAGGACCAGGATCAGCGGCGTCGACACCAGCGACACCCAGTACATGCCCCTGTAGCCCCAGTACGCGGTGGCGCACATCAGCGCGCTGGTCGCCACCATCACCGCGGCGCGAGCGCCGTAGGACTCCCATCCGAACGCCTCGGCGGTCAGGTCGCCGATGGTGCCGACGACGACGCCGTACCAGCCGATCTGCGTGCCGCCGAGCAGGATCGAGGCGAGCTTCGCGCCGCGCGAGCCGAGCGTGTACCGGGCCATGACGACGGTGGTCAGGCCGGTGCGCGCGCCGATCCAGCCCATGACCGCGACGTAGGCGCCGAGCACGAGCGACCCGATGGCGATGACGAGCAGCAGGTCGCCGAAGGAGAACGCCGGGCCCAGGGCCGCCCCGGCGAGCATCGTCGGGGTGAAGACCGTGAACCCGAGCAGGACGACGGCGACGGAGAAGAACGACTTGCGGGCGTGCGCCGGGACCGGGGTGACCGGGTAGTCGGGGTCGACGACGGCGGCCTCGTCGGCGCCGGTCACGCGCCCGTCGGTGCGCGGTGCGCTGCTCACGCCTCCTCCCCGATGTCCTCGTTCCAGATCTCCGGGCGCTCGGAGACCATGCGGCGCATCAGCTCGACGCACTCGGCGTCGTCGAGGACGGTGAGCTCCACGCCGTGCGAGCGCAGCAGCTCCTCCGACGCCTGGAAGGTGCGGTTCTCCCCGATGACGATGCGGGGGATCTCGTAGAGCAGCGCGGTGCCGGCGCACATGAAGCAGGGCGAGAGCGTCGTGTAGAGCACGCTGCTGCGGTAGACCGACGCGGGTTGCCGGCCGGCGTTGTCGATGCAGTCGGTCTCCCCGTGCCGGATGGGGCTGCCCATCTGCACCCGGCGGTTGCGGCCGACGGCGAGCACCCGGCCGCCGGAGACCAGCGCGGCGCCGATCGGCACGCCGCCCTCCTCCCAGCCGATGCGGGCCTGCTCGATCGCGAGGCCGAGGTGGAAGCGGTCGAGCTCCTCCGGGGACAGGCCGGGGGGTGCGCTGGGCAGGGGCACGGTGGTCACGGGCTCTCCTCGGGACGACGTCGTGACCTCGCAGCGAAGTCGCAGCGCGCCCGCGGGACAAGGGACACCGCGTGCGGCCGAGGCGGCCGATCGCTTGACACGGTGTCCGCCGCCCGGCCACGGTCCGCGGGTGCTGCCGACCGTGGCCGAGGTGCTCGAGCTGCCCGCCGTCCGCGCCGCCGCGCCCGAGGTGCTGGCCGGTGACCCGCACGCCGCCGTCGTCCGCTGGGTGCACTCCTCGGAGGTCTACGAGATGGCCGGCCTGCTGGCCGGCGGGGAGCTGCTGCTCACCACCGGCCTCGGGCTGCACGGCCGCTCGGCGCAGCAGGTGACCGACTACGCCGAGCAGCTCGCCGACGCCGGCTGCACCGCCCTCGCGCTGGAGGTCGGGCGCTCCTTCGCCGCCGTCCCGGCGGAGCTGGTGGAGACGGCGCGGCGCCGCGGGATGGTGCTGCTCGCGCTGCGCGAGGTGGTGCCGTTCGTGCGGATGGTCGAGGACTTCCACGAGCTGCTGCTGCGCCGGAAGCTGTCCTGGCGGCGCGCCGGGGAGCCGGTCTGGCAGGAGCTGCTCGGCCTGGTGGTGTCCGGGCAGGGGCTGGCCGCCCTGCTGCACGCCACGTCCCGCCTGGCCGACTGCCCGGTGGAGCTCCTCGACGTCGACGGCCGGGTGGTCGAGCGCAGCAGCCCGCACGGGCTGGACGACTCGGCGGAGCGCTGCGGGGCCGAGGTCCGCGGCCCGCACGGGCCGGTGGGCCGCCTGGTGCTGCACGGCCGGGCGACGCCGCGCCGGAGCGGGGTCGCCGAGCGCGCGGCGGTGGCGGTCGCCCTCGAGCTCGGCCGCCACCCCGACCCGGGCTCACGCCCGTCGCTGGCCCAGGCGGTGGTCACCGACCTGGTCGCCGGGGTGCTGGTGTCGGCCGGCGACCTGCGCGACCGCCTGGCCGCTGCCGGCTGGCCGCACCCCGCGGGCACGCCGCTGCTGGTGGCCGCCGTGGAGCTCGACCGGCGCACCCCGGCGAGCGAGGCGGTGCCCGCGGTGCGCGAGGCGGCCGAGGCCGTCCTGGGCCGCTGCCTGGCCGGGGCCGCCGGCAGCAGCGTCGTCGTCCTCGGCCGGGGCTGGCCGCGGTCGGCGCAGCGGCGCCAGCGGGAGGCCGCCGAGCGGATGCGGGCCCTGCTGTGCGCGGGCACGCCGGACCCCGCCGTCCGGACCGTGGCGGTCGCGGACCCCGTCGCCGACCTCGCGGCCGTGCCCGACGCGGTGGCCGAGGCCCGCGAGCTCGTCGCCATGACCCGCCGCATCGGCGGCCGGCACCCGGTCGTGCTGGCCCAGGACCTCGCCGTCCACCGGCTGCTGGCGGGCAGCGTCGACGGCGCCGCGCTGGCCGCGTTCGTGACCGCCCAGCTCGGGCCGCTGCTCGACCACGACGCCGCCCACGGGACGGACCTGCTGCGCACCCTCGACGCCCACGTGGCCACCGGCATGAGCAAGACGCGGACGGCGGAGGTGCTGGGCATCCGCCGCCAGACGCTGTACGCGCGGCTGACGCGCATCGAGCGCCTGCTCGGGGCGCCGGTGGACGAGCCCGGCCAGCGCACGCGGCTGGGCACGGCGCTGTCCGCCTGGCGGGTGCGCACCGGGCTGGACCCGCAGACGGTGCCCGGCCGGCCGCACTGACCACCCGTCCGGGGGTAGGGACGGCGGCATGGCACTGCGCAACGCGGCCGTCGCCGCCGGCGGCCAGTGGGTCGACCCCGACGACGGCGTCCGGTACCCCTCCGGTGAGGTGCACGCCTGGGACCCCGGGCGCAACGAGACGGTGTGCGGGCTGTCGCTGTCGCGCTCCCGGCTGACCCGCTTCCCGCACGTGACCTGGGCCGACGTCCAGCCCGAGTCGGGCCGCCACGCCGAGGAGGTGCAGGCGGTGTGCCGGCGCTGCCGGGCCGGCCTCGGTGGGCGCCGCGACGAGCGCGGCTGGACCCGGAGGAACCCGCGCCCGTGACCTCCCGGCCGCGACGCGCCGGGGGGACACCCCGTCGAGGGGAAACACCTGCGGCTGCGAGGCGTTACCGTCCCAGATGCACGACGTGACCCCGGCAACGGCGCCGGGGCGAGGCGGAGGTGGCAACGCAGCGATGGAGACCACGGTGGTCGACGTCCCCGAGAAGGGGCGGTTCGAGGTGCGGGTCGGCGAGCGGGTCGTCGGACTGGCCAGCTACCACGTCGAGGACGGCACGATGGCCCTGCCGCACACGGAGGTCGACCCGAGCATGGGCGGCCGCGGCATCGGCACGGTCCTGGTGAGCGGCGTGCTCGACGCCGCCCGCGAGCGCGGGCTGCACGTCCTCCCCTACTGCTCCTTCGTCCGCCACTACATCCAGCAGCACCCGGAGACGCTGGACCTGGTGGCCGACGACGACAAGCCGCACTTCGGCCTGGCCACCGCCGACACCTGACCGGCCGCTGGCCTGCGGCGTCGCGCCCGGCCACCTAGCCTGGCGGAGGTGCCCACCGCGCTCCTCTGGTTCCGCCGAGACCTCCGGCTGAGCGACCACCCGGCCCTCGTCGCCGCGGTCGAGGCCGCCGGCGCGGACGGCGCCGTCGTGCCCGTCTTCGTCGTCGACCCGCGGCTGTGGGAGCCGTCGGGCCGGCCGCGCCGGCAGTTCCTCCGGGACTGCCTCGCCGACCTGCGCGAGCAGACCGGCGGGGCGCTGGTCGTCCGGTCCGGTGATCCGGCGCGGGTGGTGCCCGACCTGGTCCGCGAGACCGGGGCGGAGAGCGTGCACGTGTCCTTCGACGCCGGCGTGTACGGCCGCGCCCGCGACACCGCCGTCGAGCGGGCGCTCGGCGACGTCCCGCTCGTGCGCACCGGCTCGCCCTACGGCGTCACGCCCGGGCGGCTGACGAAGAACGACGGCACGCCGTTCAAGGTCTACTCGCCGTTCGCCCGGGCCTGGCGGGCCCGCGGGATCCACTCCCCCGCGCCCCGGCCCGACGCGGTCCCGTGGGCCGAGGGCCTCCGCTCGGAGGACCTGCCGCCCGCCCAGGACCTCGACGGCACGCAGCTGCCGCCGGCGGGCGAGGCCGCGGCGCACGACGCCTGGGCGCTGTTCCGCGAGCAGCGGCTCGCCGGGTACGCCGACACCCGCAACCTGCCCGGCACCGCGGGCACCAGCCGCCTGTCGCCGCACCTGAAGTACGGCACCCTGCACCCGCGCACGCTGGTCGCCGAGGCGGAGCCGCTGGCCGAGGACCACGGCGAGGCGGTGGAGCGCTTCGTGGGCGAGCTGATCTGGCGCGACTTCTACGCCGACGTCCTGTGGCACCGGCCCGACACCGCGCACGCGGCGTTCAACCCGGACATGCAGCGGATGCGCTACGACACCGGTCCGGTCGCCGAGGAGCACTTCGCCGCCTGGGCGGAGGGCCGCACCGGCTACCCGATCGTCGACGCCGGGATGCGGCAGCTGCACGGCGAGGCCTGGGTGCACAACCGGGTCCGCATGATCGTCGCGTCGTTCCTCACCAAGGACCTGCACGTCGACTGGTGGCGCGGGGCGGTCTACTTCCACGACCACCTCGTCGACGGCGACATCGCCAGCAACCACCACGGCTGGCAGTGGGTCGCGGGCACCGGCACCGACCCCTCGCCGTACTACCGGGTGTTCAACCCGACCCGGCAGGGCCAGCAGTTCGACCCCGACGGCACCTACGTGCGGCGCTGGGTTCCCGAGCTGCGGGACGTCCCCGACCGGTACGTGCACGAGCCGTGGACCATGCCCGGCGGCCCGCCGGACGGCTACCCGGCGCCGATCGTCGACCACGCGGAGGAGCGCCAGGTGGCGCTGGCCCGCTACCAGGCGGTGCGCGATGCCTGAGGGCCACACCCTGTACCGGCTGGCGAGGGAGCAGTCGGAGCTGTTCGCCGGCCGGCCGGTGCACGTGACCAGCCCGCAGGGGCGGTTCGCCGCGGGCGCCGCACTGCTCGACGGCCGCGTCGTCGAGGGGGTCACCAGCTACGGCAAGCACCTGTTCGCCGACTTCGGCGGCGACGTGCTGCACGTGCACCTGGGCCTCTACGGCACCTACACGACCGGCGTCGGCGACCCGCCTGCCCCACGCGGCGCGCTGCGCATGCGCTGGGTGGCCGACGGGCCGAAGGGCGAGGGCGTGTGGACCGACCTGCGCGGCGCGACCGCGTGCGACGTCCTCACCCAGCCCGAGGTGGACGCCATCCTCGACCGGCTCGGCCCCGATCCGCTGCGCACCCGGCGCGGCGGGCCCCTGTCCTACGCGAAGGTCGGCCGCAGCCGGACGGCGGTCGGCGCGCTGCTCATGGACCAGGCGGTGCTGGCCGGCGTCGGCAACGTCTACCGCGCCGAGATCCTCTTCCGGCACCGCATCTCACCGTTCCGGCCGGGCCGCGACGTGGGGGCGCAGGAGTGGCAGGCGCTGTGGGACGACCTGGTGGTGCTCCTGCGCGCCGGCGTCCGGATGGGCCGCATCGTCACCACCCAGCCGGCCGACCGCTCCCGACGCTCGGGCGCGGTGCGCCGGGAGGACGCGCACTACGTGTACCGGCGCACCGGCCTGCCGTGCCGGATCTGCGGCACCGAGGTGCGGACCGAGGAGATGGTCGGCCGCAACCTCTACTGGTGCCCCGTCTGCCAGGCCGTCTGAGGTGACGACCCCGCCCGGGCAGGAGCAGCAGGACCTCGTCGTCCCGCTGGACCTGCTGCGCCGCAGCTTCGACGTCCTCCTGCGGCACGTCCGCGAGCTCGCCGGCGACGAGGTCCGGCTCCCGGTCGACTCCTTCTGGTCGCTGTTCCCGCCGCAGCTCTACGACGTGGAGCGCCCCGCGGCGTCACAGTCGCTGGGGTCGCTGGACGACTGCCTCCACCAGCTCGAACGCATCGCCGCCGACCATCCCGACGACCTGGTCCCCTACGGCATGGTCTGGCTCGCCGACGTCCTGAGGGCCGTCGGCCACTTCGCCCATCGCGATCCGGAGGCCGACTGAGGACCTTGTCCCACGTCCCACGTCCCACGTCCCCCGTCGCGCTCGGGCGGCGAGATGCGGCTGATGGCGGTCATCAGCCCGCGATGACCGCAGCCGGCCGCAACTCGACCGGCGCACGCGACGTCGAGACCTGGGGACCCGTGGTGATCGGCAGCAGAGGGCCACTCGACGCGAGCGGCGGCGGCTCGGGTCAGAGGGCGCCCTTGGCGGGGTCGCCGGCGGGGACGGCGGTGAGCACCGTGACGGCCGGCGGCTCGGTGAGCTTGCCGTCGAGGCGCTTCGAGAGGTCGGTGAGCGCCTCGGCCTTGCCGTGCGTGGCGAGCGCCTCGGGGCTCTCCCACTGCTCCACCATCACCAGCTGCCCGCGGCCCTCGTGCAGGGCGTAGCGCTCGCAGCCGGGCTCCTCGTGCACCCGCGGCACCGTCTCGAGCACCGCCTGGCGGACCTCGTCGGCGTGCTCGGGCTTCGGGCTGATGGTGGCGACGACGACGACGGACACGGGCGGTCCCCTCTGCTCTGGTCGGTGGGCTCGCCGGGACGGTGATCTGGCGCACGGCGACCCGGCGGGGCCAGGATGCCAGTCGTGGCCGACGACGGATCCCCCGCCCCGGACAGCGAGCGGCCGCTGCGGGTGGCGGTGGTCGGCGCCGGGCCGGCCGGCATCTACACCGCCGAGGCGCTCACCCGCCGCGCGCCGGTCCCGGTGACCGTCGACCTGCTCGACCGCCTGCCCACCCCGTTCGGCCTGGTCCGGCACGGCATCGCGCCCGACCACCCGAAGATGCGCGCCATCCGCGACACCCTGCACCGGGCCCTCGACGACCCCGGCGTCCGCTTCGTCGGCAACGTCGAGGTGGGCACCGACATCACGCTGGAGGACCTGCGGGCGCACGTCGACGCCGTCGTCTACACCTACGGGGCCGCGCTGGACCGGCCGCTGGCCGTCGACGGCGAGGACCTGCCCGGCAGCCTCGCCGCCACGGACCTCGTCGCCTGGTACTGCGGCCACCCCGACGCCGACCGGGCCCGCGTGGAGGCCGCGCTGGCCGGCGTCCGGCGCGCGGTGGTGGTCGGCGTCGGCAACGTCGCCCTCGACGTCGCCCGGGTGCTCGCCCGCGCCCCGCAGGAGCTCGAGCCCACCGACATGCCGCAGCACGTGCTCGACGTGCTGGCCGCGACGCCGGTCGAGGAGGTCACCGTGCTCGGCCGCCGCGGCCCGGCCAACGCCAGCTTCACCACGATGGAGCTGCGCGAGCTCGACGGGCTCGACCGGGCCACCGTGCTGGTCGACCCGGCCGACCTCGAGCTCGACCCCGCCGCCGAGGAGCGCCTCGCCGGCGACCGCAACGCCTCCCGCAACCTCGCCGTGCTGCGCGAGTGGGCCGGCCACGAGCCCGCCGGGGACCGCGTCCGGCTGCGGCTGCGGTTCTACCGGCGGCCGGTGCGGCTGCTCGGCGCCGACCGGGTCACCGGCGTGGAGGTCGAGCGCACGGCCGTCGACGGCGAGGGCCGCGCGGTGGGCACCGGCGAGTACGAGGTGGTGCCGGCCGACCTCGTCGTCCGCTCGGTCGGCTACCGCGGCGAGGGCCTGCCGGGCCTGCCGGTCGACCCGCGCAGCGGCACCGTCCCGAACGAGGACGGGCGGGTGCTGCGCGACGGCGGCGCGTCGGCCGGCGAGTACGTGGCCGGCTGGATCAAGCGCGGGCCGAGCGGCGTCGTCGGCACCAACAAGCACGACGCCCGGGAGACCGTCGCGTCGCTGCTGGCCGACGCGGAGGCCGGCGTCATCACCCCCGGCGGCGACCGCGACGACCTGGTGCAGACGCTGCGGGCCCGCGGCGCCGAGCCGGTGCTGCTCGAGGACTGGCGGGCCATCGACGCCGCCGAGGTGGCGCTCGGCGCCACCCGCGGCCGGGCCCGCACGACGATGCACGAGCGGGAGGCGCTGCTGGCGGCCGCCCGCGCCGCGGCGCGCGCCTCGGCTCCGACCGCCTAGCTGCCCACCGCGGCGATTAGGTCGCGGGCGCCGGTCTCGGAGGCCGCGGCGACGAACCGGATGAGCGTCTCCGTGTCGGGCGCCAGCCGCAGCGGCCCGCCCTCGGGCGTCAGCGCCACCCCGCCGGCCCCGGCCAGCACGGCCAGGCCCCCGGCGACGTCGTGGACGTGGGTGCCGCTTCGGTCGAGGTCGTGCCAGGCGCCGGCCGAGCCGTCGGCCACCAGGCACAGGTCGACGGCGGTGCAGCCGGTGACCCGCACCCGCCAGGCGGTGGCCGGCACCCGCACCACCCGGCCCGACGGCGCGACGACGGTGCTGCCCTCGCGCACGGACGCCGGTGCCCCGTCCCGCTGCGCGCCGGCGTCGCGGCCCCCGGCCCAGCGGCGCCCCGACGACAGGTCGACCACCAGCCCGGCCACCGGCTCGCCGTCGTGCACCAGCGCCGCCGAGAACGCCCACGGCGGCAGGCCCGCGCGGAAGTTGCCGGTGCCGTCGAGCGGGTCGAGGACGATCCAGGGCTGGTCGCCGCGCACCGACGGGTCGGGCCGCTCCTCCGACAGCACCGGCACGCCGAGCGGGCGCAGCACCTCCACCGCGGCGTCGTGCGCGGCGTCGTCGGCGGCGATCGACCAGCTGCCGTCGTCCTTGCGGTGGTCACGGCCGGTGTCGCGGGCCAGCGCCACGGCCACCTCCACCCGGGTGGCGGCCAGCGCGGCGAGGTGGGCGAAGCGCTCGGTCAGCGGGGCGTCCGCCGCGGGCGGGGGCACCTCGAGCACGCGGCCGGTGCCCGCGTCGCGCACCGTCGCGCAGCCCCAGGCGGAGGCGACGGCGAGCAGCGCGGCCCGGTCGGTGACGTGGGTGGACCGGTGGACGACGACCGCCTCGGTGGTGCCCTCGTCGGTCCAGCGGCGGCGCAGGTGCGCGGCGGCGTCGTCGCCGACGAGGAGCCGGGCGCCGGGGTCGAGCAGCTCGGGCGCGAGCGCGGCGGGCGCGACGCCGAGCAGCCGTGCCGCGGCGTGGAGGTCGGCCCCGGACGCCGCGACCCGCATGGTCCCCGTTCCCGTCACGGTCCCCCCGCCTCGCCGTCCGCCCTCCCCGGCAAGGTAGGCCACCGGGCGGGGTAGGGCGCGGAGGTGTCCGCACCCGCGCCCGCCCGCACCGGCCTCGACGACGTCGACCTGGTCCTCCTCGTGCACCGCGAGGACCCCGCCCTGCTCGCCCGCCACCACGCCGCCGTTGCGGCGGCCACCGGCCGGGACTGGCGCGGGCGGGCCCTGCTGGTGGAGAATGCCCCCGCGCCGGCCACGTCGGCCGCGGCCCGCGCGGAGCTGGCCCGCTACCCGGACGCCGACCGGCGGGTGCTGACCGCGCCGCGCAACCTCGGCTTCGCCCGCGCCATGGACCTCGCGCTCGACGCCTGCCGCGGCCGCTACGTGGCGCTGGTCAACTCCGACGGCGAGCCCGACCCCAGCATGCTGCGCCGGCTCGCCGAGGTGCTGGACGCCGAGCCCCGCGCGGTCTGGGCCGCGCCGGCGGTGCACGGCCCCGGCGAGGCCGACGAGCCGCCCGGCCCGCCGTTCCCCGCCGGCGACCTGCCCGGCACCGCGCTGCTCGTCCGGCGCGCGGAGTTCCTCGCCGCCGGCGGCTTCGACCCGGCCTACTTCTTCTACAACGAGGACCGCGACGCCTCCTGGCGCCTGCGCGCGGCCGGGCACCTGCTGCTGCGGGTGCCCGGCACCGTCTTCCGGCACGGCAAGGGCGGGCGCAGCGCCCGCGGGGTGTTCCTGCGCGAGTGGCACTACGCCCGCACGACGCAGGTGCTCCTCCCGCAGCACGCGCGGCGGCCGGTGCGGGAGACGGCGGCCTTCCTCGCCCGCCGCCCCCGCGCCGTGCTCGCCCACCTCCGCGAGGGCGACCTGCCCGGCGCGGCCGGCATCGCGCTGGCCCTGCTCGAGCTGCCGCGCGGGCTCGCGCTGGCCGCCGCCCGCCGGCGCCGCCCCTGGGACGGCGACCGGCTGGCGGCGTGGCTGGAGCGCGAGCGGCTGCCGGTGACCGCCCTCTAGCCCGAGTTCCGGAGCGCCGTCGCGATCCCGTTGATCGTCAGCTGGATGTTGCGGCGCACCAGCTCGTCGTCGTCCCCGGTCCGGCGGCGGCGCAGCATCTCCACCTGCAGGTGGTGCAGCGGCTCCAGGTAGGGGAACCGGTTGCGGATCGAGCGGGCCAGCGACGGGTTGTCGGCCAGCAGGTGGTCGTCGCCGGTGACGGCCAGCAGCACCCGGCAGGTGCGCTCGTGCTCGGCGGTGATCTGGTCGAGCACCCGCGCCCGCAGCTCCTCGTCGGGCACCAGCTCGGCGTAGCGGGCGGCGAGGTCCAGGTCGGTCTTGGCCAGCACCATCCCCATGTTCGACAGGATCGTGCGCAGGAACGGCCACCGGCGGTGCAGGTCCTGCAGCCGGGCCAGGCGCTGCGGGTCGCCGTCGATCCACGACTCCAGCGCCGAGCCGGTGCCGTACCAGCCCGGCAGCATGATCCGCGCCTGCGACCAGCTGAACACCCACGGGATGGCGCGCAGGTCGGCGATCCGGTCGCCGGCCTTGCGCGACGGCGGGCGGCTGCCGATGTTCAGCTCGGCCAGCTCGCGGATCGGCGTCGCGGCGCGGAACCACTCCACGAAGCCCGGCGTCTCGTGCACCAGCGCCCGGTAGGCGTCCTGCGCGCGGGCGGCGAGGTCGTCGAGCAGCGCGTAGGCGTCCTCGGCGTCGTCGCCCAGCCCCTCGACGTCGAGCAGGGTGGCCTCCAGCGTGGCGGCCACCAGCGCCTCGAGGTTGCGGCGGGCCAGGTCGGGCTCGCCGTACTTGGCCGCGATGACCTCGCCCTGCTCGGTGATCCGCAGGGCGCCGGCCACCGCGCCGGGCGGCTGCGCCCGGATCGCCTCGTAGCTGGGCCCGCCGCCGCGGCCGACGGTGCCGCCGCGGCCGTGGAACAGCCGCAGCCGGATGCCCTCGCGCCGCGCCACCTCCACCAGCGTCAGCTCGGCCCGGTACAGCGCCCAGTTGGCGGCCAGGTAGCCGCCGTCCTTGTTGCTGTCGGAGTAGCCGAGCATGACCTCCTGCGCGTCGCCGCGGGAGGCGACCAGCGCCCGGTACAGCGGCTGGGCGAGGACGGCGGTCATCGTCTCGCCGGCGCCCTGCAGGTCGGCGATCGTCTCGAACAGCGGCGAGATGCCGACCGGGCAGGTCGGGCCGTCCTCGCCGTCGGGGTCGAGCAGGCCGACCTCCTTGAGCAGGACGGCGACCTCGAGGACGTCGCTCACCGACTCGCACATGCTGATCACGTAGTTCGGGATCGCCCGCGGGCCGAGCTTCTCGACCTGCTCGGCGGCGGCCACCAGCAGGTCGAGCTCGCCGCGCGCGAGGTCGGACAGCTGCGCGCCCGGGCGCACCAGCGGCCGCCGCATGCGCAGCTCGCCGGCCAGCAGCTCCACCCGCGCCGCCTCGTCGAGGGAGGCGTAGTCGGGGCACACCCCGGCCCAGGCGAGCAGCTCGGCGAGGACCTCCTCGTGGACGGAGGAGTTCTGCCGCATGTCCAGGCCCGCGAGGTGGAAGCCGAACACCTCGACGGCGTCGCGCAGCCGGGCCAGCCGGTCGTCGGCCAGCGCGCCGGCGCCGTGGGTGCGCAGCGAGGCGTCGACGACGGCGAGGTCGGCGAGCAGCTCGTCCGGGGAGGTGTACGGCTCGAGCTCCGCGTGCGGCGCGTCGCCGGGCACCCGGCCGAGCACCCGCCGCGCGGTGGCCGCGAGCCGGGCGTGCACGCCGGTCAGCGCGCGCCGGTAGGGCTCGTCGGCGCGGAACGGCGAGTCGTCGCGGGAGGCCTCCGCCAGGTGCGACAGCTCGGCCGTCGGGGTGACCAGCCGGTCGGACATCGACAGCTCGCTGCGCAGCTCGACCAGCTCGTCGAGGTGGTGGGCCAGCGCGGTCTCCGCGTGCCGGGTGCTGGCCCGGCGGACGGCGTCGGCGGTGACGAACGGGTTGCCGTCGCGGTCGCCGCCGATCCAGGAGCCCGGCTGCAGCACCGGCTGCGTGGGCAGGCCGCTGCCGGGCCAGCGCGACCCGAGCTGGCGGCGCAGCTCGGCGTTGATCTCGGGCACCACGCGGAACAGCGAGAGGTCGTAGTAGCGCAGCGCCTCGTCGATCTCGTCGGTCAGCCGCAGCCGCGACAGCCGCAGCAGCGCCGTCTGCCAGAGGCTGAGCACCGCCCGCTCCAGCTCGGCCGACCACGCCTGCTCGTCGACCTCGCCGGGTGCCGTCCGGTCGCGCTCGCGGATGAGCTCGGTGACCTGCTTCTGCACCAGCGAGATCGTGCGCCGGCGGACCTCGGTGGGGTGCGCGGTGACCACCGGGACCACCAGCGCCCCGGTGAGCTCGCGGGCGACGGCGTCGGGGTCGAGGCCCGCCCGGTCGAGCGCGGCGAAGGTGGCCGCGAGGCTGCCCGGCTGCGGCGGTGACCCGGCGCGGCGGTGGTGCCGGCGGCGGCGCTCGTGGTGCAGGTCCTCGGCGAGGTTGGCCAGCAGCGAGAAGTGGCTGAAGGCGCGGATGACGTGGTTGGCCGCGCGGACATCGAGGTCGCCCAGGCGGGCGGCGAGGCCCGCGCGGTCGGCCTCGGAGCGGCGCACCGCGAACGCCTGCACGCGCGTGGACTCGACCAGGTCGAGCACGTCGTCGCCGGTCTGCTCGCGGATCACCTCCCCGAGCACGCGGCCGAGCAGGCGGATGTCGTCGCGCAGCGGGGCGTCGTCGGCACGGCCGTCGCCCTCCGGGTCGCGCCCGGGCAGGCGGAGGTCGGCGACGTCGACGGTTGCTTCCGACATGCAGCGCAGTATCCGGGGTCCGTGTGACGCGCCTGTGTCGCGGGCACCTGGCCGCCCGTGCAGACCCTCCGCGCCACGCCCGCCGCCCCCGCTCCCGCCGCCCACGGGGAGGGTCCCGTCTGGGACGCCGACCGCGGCGAGCTGCTGTGGGTCGACATCTCCGCCGGGGTCGTGCGCCGCGGCGCGGTCGGCGACGACGGCGGCCTGCGCGACACCGGCTCGTTCCGCGCCGGCGACACCGTCGGGGTGGCCGCACCCGCGACGGCGGGCGGCTGGGTGGCCGCGGCCGGCGGCGGGTTCACCCACGTGGACGGGGACGGCACCGCCCGCGTGCTGGTCGACCTGGCCCGCGAGGGCGGCAGCGAGGAGGCCGGTGGCACGCGCATGAACGACGGCGCCTGCGACCGGGCGGGCCGCTTCTTCGCCGGCACCATGGCGTTCGACCAGCGGCCGGGCGCGGGCAGCCTCTACCGGCTCGACCTCGACGGCACCGTGGCTCCCGTGCTCGACGGGCTCACCGTCTCCAACGGGCTCGGCTGGTCGCCCGACGGCCGCACCGTGTACCTGTCCGACTCCGGGCCCGGCCTGGTGCACGCCTTCGCCTACGACCCGGACGCCGGCACGTTCTCCGCCGGGCGGGTGCTGCTGGAGACCGGCGGCGTCGACGGCGTGGCCGACGGGCTGACCGTCGACGACGAGGGCTGCCTCTGGACGGCGATGTGGGGCGGCGGCCAGGTGCGCCGCTGGTCCCCCGACGGCGACCTGCTGGCCGTCGTCGAGGTCGGCGTCGCGCACACCTCCAGCTGCGCGTTCGCCGGGCCCGGCCGCGACCTGCTGGTCGTCAGCACCGCCTCCGGCGAGGAGGACGAGGACGGGGCGGGGCGGCTGTTCACCGTGCGGCCGGGCGTCACCGGGCCGCCGGCCGACCCCTACCGCGGCCCGCTGGCCGGCATCCGCGAGGCGGTCTAGCTCTCCTGCAGCAGCTTGAGCGCGGCCGCGGCGAGCTGGTCGCCGGCGGCGGCGCCGCGCTCGAACTCCTCGGCCGCGCCGGCGATGTCGCCGCGGTCGGCCAGCAGCACGCCGAGGTTGTGGTGGCAGTAGGAGTCGCCGGCCTGGATGCCGGCGCGGTACGCCTCCTCGGCGGCCTCGTCGTCGCCCAGCTGCTCGCGGTACAGGTTGCCCAGCGGCAGCCAGGCCACCTGCTCGCCGAGTTTGGCGCCGCGTTCGAGCACCGAGCGGGCCTCGGCGGCGCGGCCGGTCTGCAGCAGCAGCGCGGCGAGGTCGGCGCGGGCGGCGGCGAAGTGCGCGGCGCCCGCCCGCAGCCGGTCCTCCAGCGCCGGGTCGAGGGTGGCGCACCACTCCCAGCAGGCGGCGACGGCGTCGGCCTCGTCGTCGCCCGCGGCCGCGAGGCCCCGCGCGACCTCGAGCGCCTGCTCGCGCTCCCCCTGCTCCCGCAGCAGGAACGCCAGCTGCAGCCCGCCCTCGGTGTCGCCGGCCGCCGCCGCGCCGCGGTAGGCGGCCATGGCGCCGGCGAGGTCGCCGAGCTGCTCGAGCACCAGCCCGAGGTTGCGCCAGGCGTCGGACTCGCCGCCGGCCAGCGCCACCTCGTAGGCGTCCACGGCCTCCGACCACCGCTCCTGCGCGGCCAGGCTGTTGCCCAGGTCGTAGTAGCCGGTGACGTCGCCGAGCGACGCCGCGCGGCGGAAGCACCACTCGGCGTCGGTCTGCCGGCCGGCCTCGGCGAGGTCGCAGCCCAGCTCGATGAGCTCGTCGGCGTCCTCGGAGGCCTGCAGCCGCCAGAGGCGCGCGTCCAGGTCCTCCGTCATGGCAGCGATCATGTCCGCCCCCACCTGCGCGCACGCCCTCCGTCGGGGTGAGGTCACCCCAACGTGTCCGGCGCTCCGCCGCGCGGGTGTCCCCCGCCCCGGCTCAGCCCTCGCGGGCCCGCAGCGCCTCCCGCAGCTTGGTCTTCCCGCCGGTGCGCAGCAGGGCGCCGGAGTACACCCGCCCGCCGAGCCGGACCACCAGCGCGATCGCCACGAGCATGAGGACGACGGCCACGCCGACCTCCCACGGCGCCACCTCGCCCGCGGCCTGGCGCACCGGCATGACCATGGGCGACAGGCCCGGCACGTAGGAGGTCACCGTCGCCAGCGTCCCGTCGGGGTCGCCCGCCGCCTGGACGGCGACGATGAAGCCCGCGACCAGCACCAGCGACGCCGGGGTGAGCACGCTGCCGAGGTCCTCCTGGCGGCTGACCAGCGAGGCGGCGACGGCGAACAGCGAGGCGTAGAGCGCGTAGCCGAGGACGAACCAGAACAGCAGCCACAGCACCGTGCCGACGAGCTCGCCGGGCAGGTCGACGACGTCGAACGCCAGCGCGCCGGCGATGCCGATGGCCGCGATGACCGCGATCTGCCCGAGGCCGAGGACGCCGAGGCCGAGGATCTTCCCGGCGAGCAGCTGCCACGGCCGCATCGTGGCCAGCAGCAGCTCGACCACCCGGCTGGCCTTCTCCTCGACCACGCCCTGCGCGACGAACTGGGCGAACAGGATCAGCAGGCTGTAGAGCACGACCACGCCGACGACGGCGACCACGGTGCGCTGGGTGTCGGCCGCGGAGTCGCCGTCGAGGGTGGTGACGGTGACCTGCGGCAGGTCGGCGGGGTCGACGCCGGCCTCGCTGAGCACCTGGCCCAGGGAGACGGCGGAGACCGCGCCGGAGACCAGCGCCTCCAGCGTGCTGTCGGGCTCGCGCAGGACGAGCTCGGGCGCGCTGCCGCCGCTGCCGAGGACGGCGGCGTCGACCTCCTCGTCCTCGACGGCGGTGCGCGCGGCGGCGTCGTCGTCGACGTCGACCACCTCGACGTCGAGGTCGAGGGCCTCCGCCTGCGCCTCGAGGGCGGCACCCAGCTGGGCGTCGCCACCGGCGACGCCGACGCGGCGGGTGTCGGACCCGGAGTTGACGACGACCTGGAAGACCAGGACGCCGAGGATCAGCACGACCATCAGCACGGAGCTGGCGATGAACGTCTTGTCGCGGATGCGGGTGGAGATCTCGCGGGCGGCGACCAGCCGGACGAGCTGCCCGCTGGACAGCGGTGAGGTGGGCTGCCCGGTGACCTGCGGCGCGCTCACGCGGCGACCTGCTCGCGGGCGGTCTGCTGCGCCGGGTCGGCGACGGCCTCGCGGAACAGCTCGACGAGCGTGGCCTCGCGCCAGGCGAAGTGGGTGACCCGGCCGGTGCGCAGCGCGGCGGCGAGCACGGCCTGGTCGTCGGTGCCGCCGGCGAGCTCCAGCAGGGTGTCGCCCCGCGACTCCGAGACCACCCGCACGCCCGGGACGCCCGCGGCCCAGCCGGGCGCGGCGTCGGGCACCACGACCCGCAGCACCCGGCCGGCCTCACGGCGGCGCAGCTCCTCGACGGTGCCGGTGGCGACCATGCGGCCGCGCGCGAGGATGCCGACGGAGTCGCACAGCCGCTCGACGAGGTCGAGCTGGTGGCTGGAGAAGACGACCGGCACTCCGGCCCGGCACTGCTCGAGCAGTGCCTCCGCCAGGGCGTCGACGCCGACCGGGTCGAGGCCGGAGAACGGCTCGTCGAGGATCAACACCTCGGGCCGGCTGACCAGCGCGGCGGCGAGCTGGACGCGCTGCTGGTTGCCCAGCGACAGCTTCTCCACCGGGTCGTCCCGGCGGTCGCCGAGGCCGAGCCGGGCGGCCCACTCCCCGGCCGCGCGGGCCGCGTCGGCGCCGCCCATGCCGTGCAGCCGGGCGAAGTAGGTGAGCTGCTCGCCGACCCGCATCTTCGGGTAGAGGCCGCGCTCCTCCGGCATGTAGCCGATGCGGCGCCGCATGGCCTCGTCGAGCGGGCGGCCGCGCCAGCGGACCTCGCCGGCGTCGGCCCGGGCCAGGCCCATCGCGATGCGCATCGTCGTCGTCTTGCCGGCCCCGTTGGACCCGCAGAAGCCGAACATCGAGCCGGGGGCGACGGTGAAGCCGACGCCCTCCAGCACGCGGTTGTCCCCGTAGCTCTTGTGGAGCCCGTCGAACTCGAGCACTGCCCCTCCGTCCGCTGGTCCCCGTGCGCCCCGACGCTATCGGTCCCGCCTCGCGGCTCCCGCTGACCTGGGGTGTCATCGGTCCATGAGCCAGGAGAACGTGCCCGCGAGCCCACCGTCGGGCGTCGGGCTGGAGGGCCTGCGCGGCGCCGCCGCCGGCTGCCGGGCCTGCGAGCTGTGGGAGCCCGCCACCCAGACGGTGTTCGGGGAGGGCCCGGAGACCGCCCGCATCGTGTTCGTCGGCGAGCAGCCCGGCGACCAGGAGGACCGGAAGGGCGAGCCGTTCGTCGGCCCGGCCGGGCGGCTGCTCGACCGCGCGCTGGCCGACGCCGGCATCGAGCGCCGCGACGCCTACGTCACCAACGCCGTCAAGCACTTCCGCTTCACCCCGACCGGCAAGCGGCGCATCCACCAGTCGCCGGGCGCCGAGCACATCCGCGCCTGCCGGCCGTGGCTGGAGGCGGAGTTCGAGGTGCTCAAGCCCGAGGTCGTCGTCTGCCTGGGCGCGACGGCGGCCAAGGCGCTCATCTCGCCGTCGTTCCGGATCACCAAGGAGCGGGGGAAGCTCATGCCGTGGACGCCGCCCGGAGTGGCGGCGGCCGAGGCCGGCGACGACGAGGCCGACGAGGAGGCGCCCGCGCAGACGTGGATGCTCGCGACCGCGCACCCCTCGGCGATCCTGCGCACGCCCGAGGAGGCCCGCGCGGCCGCCTTCGACGCGCTCGTCGCCGACCTGCGGGTGGTGGCCGGCGCGCTGGCCTGACGGGCGAAGGACCTCCCTGCCCCCCGCCACTCGCGAGCTCGCGGCGGGACCCTGCAGGGAGGCCTAACTGCGGATCGGTGAGGCGCTGCCCTTCTGCGACGCCCGGAAGTGCAGGAACGAGGGCACCGCGAGCGCGACGACGACCATCGCCACCACGGTGACGACCCCGCCGGACACCATCGCGACGCTCACGCCCGCCGCGCTGGCCATGGCGCCCGCCCGCAGGTCGCCCAGCCGCGGCCCGCCGGCCACCACGACGATGAACACGCCCTGCATCCGGCCGCGCATCTCGTCGGGCGCGGCGGTCTGCAGCATCGACGAGCGCAGCACCGCGCTGACCATGTCGCCGGCCCCCGCCACGGCGAGGCAGAGCACCGCCAGCCACAGCGACGGCGCCAGCCCGAAGCCGACGATCGCCACGCCCCACACGACGATCGCGGCGAGCACCACCGCGCCCTGCCGGTCGACCCGGGACACCCAGCCCGAGGTGAGCCCCATGAGCAGCGCGCCGATGGAGATGCCGGCGAACAGCCAGCCGTAGGCGTTGGCCGACCCGGCGAAGCGGCCCTCGGCCAGCTCGGGGAACACCGCCTGCGGCCAGGCGAAGAACATGGCGATGACGTCGACGACGAACGTCATGAGCAGCACCGGCTGGGTGCGCAGGAAGCCGAAGCCCTCCCCCACCCCGCGCAGCGCGGCGCCCAGCCGCAGCGGCCCGGCCACGCCGGCCGGGGGCAGCGGCGGCAGCCCGCGGATCAGCAGAGCCGCGACCAGCAGCGTGACCGCGTCGACGACGTAGGCGAGGAACAGGTCGCCGAGGCCGATGAGCAGGCCGGCCGCGAGCGGGCCGACGATGACGCCGACCTGCCGCACGGTCATCGCCAGCGCGTTGGCCGCGGCGACGCCCTCCGGGCCGACGAGCGCCGGGATGACGGCGCTGCGGGCGGGCTGGTTGACGGCGGTGAAGCCGGACACCGCCGCCACCAGCACCCACAGCAGCCAGAGGTTCCCGCCGCCGGGCAGCAGCGCCTGCAACGCCAGCAGCGCGCTGGTCACCGCGGACCCGACGCCGGTGACCAGCATCAGCTTCCGCCGGTCCATGGCGTCGGCGATCGCGCCGCCGAGCAGGCCGAAGACGACCAGCGGCACGAGCGACACGATCGAGGTGACGCCGACCAGCAGCGAGTCGCGGGTGAGCGCGTAGACCTGCACCGGGACGGCGACCAGCGTCATCTGCTGGCCGACCATCGTGGTGGTCAGGCCCCAGAACAGCCGCCGGTACCCGGGGTTGCGCAGCGGGCTGGTGTCGATCGTCCAGCTCCGCGACGACCGCCGGGCCGGCACGGGCACCGGCTCGGCGACCTTCCCCGGCTCGACCGGGTCGACGGGCAGCTCGTCCCCCGATGGTGACGTGCTGGAACGGCCCTGCTGCAGGGGCCCGCCCCGAGCCTGCGAGGGGTGGGGGGCAGCGGGGTCCTTCGTCATGGAGCGAGCCGCTGGAGCACCCAGCCGCCGCCCTCCTCGTCGTCGCGCACGAAGCGCAGCCGGTCGTGCAGCCGGCCGGGACCGCCCTGCCAGAACTCGACGTGCTCGGGCACCACCCGGTAGCCGCCCCACGTCGGCGGCCGCGGCACCTTCTCCGTCGTCGTCTCCTCGTCGAGCAGCCGGACGCGGGACTCGAGCTCGTCGCGGGAGTCGACGACGGTCGACTGCACCGAGGCGACGGCGGCCAGCTGCGCCTCGCGCGGGCGGGGGTCCCACAGGTCGTCGGAGGCGGCGTCGCCGATCCGCTCGATGCGGCCGGTCACCCGCACCTGGCGCTGCAGCGCGTGCCAGGGGAAGACCAGCGCGGCGCGCGGGTTGGCCGCGATCTGGGCGCCCTTGGTGGAGGCGTAGCTGGTGCCGAAGACGAAGCCGGCCTCGTCGTAGCCCTTGAGCAGCACGATGCGGGCGTCGGGGGCGCCGTCGGCGTCGGCGGTGGCCACCACGACGGCGTTGGGGTCGGGGACCTCGGCGGCGACGACGTCGCGGAACCACCGGTCGAACTGCTCGAGCCAGGTGGGCGCGAGGTCCTCCTCGCGCAGCCCCGGACGGTCGTAGTCCCTGCGCATGCGGGAGAGGTCGGCCACCCCGCCATGCTGACACCGCCCGCGCGGCACGGCTCCGGGCGGCTCCCGCTGGGCGGCAGCCCCGCGTGGAGGGCGGGCGGCTGCTGGGCCTAGTGTCGCGGTGCAGTCGTGCGCCGCGGAACGTGCGGGCACGAGGTCCGCGCGCGCAGAGGAGCATGCGAGATGGCCGACGACTTCGTACCCGGCCTCGAGGGCGTCATCGCCTTCGAGACCACGATCGCCGAGCCCGACAAGGACGGCGGCTCGCTCCGCTACCGCGGGGTCGACATCGAGGACCTGGTCGGCAAGATCACCTTCGGCAACGTCTGGGCGCTGCTGGTCGACGGGAAGTTCGGCCCCGGCCTGCCCCCGGCCGAGCCGTTCCCGATCCCGGTGCACAGCGGCGACGTCCGCGTCGACGTGCAGGCCGCGCTGGCGATGCTCGCCCCGTTCTGGGGCTACCGCCCGCTGCTGGACATCTCCGACGAGGAGGCCCGCGACCAGCTGGCCCGCGCCGCGGTCATGGCGCTGTCCTACGTCGCGCAGTCCGCCCGCGGCATCGGTACGCCGGCCGTGCCGCAGAGCCGCGTCGACGAGGCCAAGACGATCGTCGAGCGCTTCATGGTCCGCTGGCGCGGGGAGCCCGACCCGGCCCACGTCGCCGCCGTCGACGCCTACTGGACGTCGGCCGCCGAGCACGGCATGAACGCCTCCACCTTCACCGCGCGCGTCATCGCCTCCACCGGCGCCGACGTCGCGGCCGCCATGTCCGGCGCGATCGGCGCGATGTCGGGCCCGCTGCACGGCGGCGCCCCCTCCCGCGTGCTGCACATGCTCGACGAGGTCGAGAAGAGCGGCGACGCGGAGAAGTACGTGAAGGACCTGCTGGACCGCAAGGAGCGCCTGATGGGCTTCGGGCACCGGGTCTACCGGGCCGAGGACCCCCGCGCCCGCACGCTGCGCAAGGCCGCCCGGGAGCTCGGCGCCCCGCGCTTCGACGCCGCCCTGGCCCTCGAGCAGGCCGCGCTCAAGGAGCTGCGCGAGCGGCGCCCCGACCGCCCGGTCGAGACCAACGTCGAGTTCTGGGCGGCCATCGTCCTCGACTTCGCCGAGGTCCCGAGCCACATGTTCACGTCGATGTTCACCTGTGCCCGCACCGCCGGCTGGTGCGCGCACATCCTGGAGCAGAAGCAGACCGGCCGCCTCGTGCGCCCGTCGGCCCGCTACGTCGGGCCCGCGGCGCGCAAGCCCGAGGAGGTCGAGGGCTTCGACACCATCCAGGTCAAGGCCGTCGACGCCGCCGCCCCGGCCTGACGCCAGGCACTCCACTCCCGGCTGACGACGGCCCGGGTCCGCTGCGTGCGGGCCCGGGCCGTCGCCGTCGGCCCCTCCTCCGAGCCCGAGAGGCACCCGGCATGACCATCGAGATCCCCGCCGACCTGCTCCCCGCCGACGGCCGGTTCGGCTGCGGCCCGTCGAAGGTGCGCCCCGAGGCGCTGCAGGCGCTGGCCTCCGACGGCGCCGGGCTCATGGGCACGTCCCACCGCCAGGCGCCGGTGAAGAGCCTGGTCGCGCAGGTGCGGGAGGGTCTCGGCGAGCTGTTCTCCCTCCCCGAGGGGTACCAGGTCGTGCTCGGCAACGGCGGCTCGACGGCGTTCTGGGACGTCGCCACCTTCGGCCTGGTCCGCCGGCGCAGCGCCCACGGCACCTACGGCGAGTTCTCCGCCAAGTTCGCCTCGGCGATCGCCGAGGCGCCGTTCCTGGAGGAGCCGGTGGTGGCGGCGGCGGCGCCCGGCTCGCTGGCCCTGCCGGAGGGGCAGCCCGGCGTCGACGCCTACGCGTGGGCGCACAACGAGACGTCCACGGGCGTCATGGCGCCGGTGGTCCGCCCCGCCGGTGCCGACGACGACGCCCTCGTGCTGGTCGACGCCACCAGCGGCGCCGGGGGCCTGCCGGTCGACGTCGCGCAGGCCGACGTCTACTACTTCGCGCCGCAGAAGTCCTTCGCCTCCGACGGCGGCCTCTGGATCGCGCTGATGAGCCCGGCCGCGCTGGCCCGGGTGGCCGAGATCACGGCCTCCGGCCGCTGGATCCCCGGCTTCCTCGACCTCGCGACCGCCGTGGACAACAGCGCCAAGGACCAGACCTACAACACCCCGGCCGTGGCCACGCTGTTCCTGCTCGCCGACCAGGTGCGCTGGATGCTGGGCCTGGGCGGCCTCGACGGCGCCGTCGCGCGCAGCCGGGAGTCCTCCGGGCGGCTCTACGGCTGGGCGGAGGCGTCGCCGTACGCCACCCCGTTCGTCGCCGACCCCGCGCACCGCAGCCTCGTCGTCGGCACGGTCGACCTCGACGGGTCGGTCGACGCCGCGGCCGTGGCCAGGACGCTGCGGGCCAACGGCGTCGTCGACGTCGAGCCCTACCGCAAGCTCGGCCGCAACCAGCTGCGGGTCGGCATGTTCCCCGCGGTCGACCCCGACGACGTCAGCGCGCTGACCGCCTGCGTCGACTTCGTCGTCGAGCGGCTGTAGTCGGACCGGCAGGTCAGCGGGCCTGCTCGCCGTCGGCGGGCTGCACCGCCGTGCTCGGGAAGTCGCGCAGGTCGCCGGTCGGCGTGCGGTCCCAGCTGCGGAACGTGAGGTCGGTCTGCAGGTAGAGCGCCACCAGCTCCGCGGTGCTGCGGATGCCGTCGAGGTGGGTGCGCTCGTTGCCGTGGCTGCCGTCGATGCCGAAGCCGATCAGCGCGGCGCGGGTGTTGGCGCCGGCCTCCAGCGCGGAGGCCGCGTCGGAGCGGTAGTACTTGTAGACGTCGCGGCGGTGCGGGACGTCGTGCACGCGGCACAGGTCGATGAGGTGCCGGGTCAGGTGGTAGTCGAACGGCCCGGTGGAGTCCTGCATCGCGATGTTGACGCACTGCTCCGAGGACGACTGGCCGGGCGCGACCACCGACGTGTCGATGCTCACCAGCTCGGCGACGTCGGCGTCGAGGCCGTGGCTGGCGCCGAGGCCCACCTCCTCGGCGATGGTGACCAGCAGGTGCGCGGTGACCGGGACCTCGACGCCGTGGTCGACGATCGCCTTGAACGCGCCGAGGGCCGCGGCGATGCCGGCCTTGTCGTCGAGGTGCCGGGAGTTGACGAACCCGCCGCTGGTGATCACCGGCTGGGCGTCGATGGCCACGAAGTCGCCGACCTGGATGCCGCGGCGCTCGAGGTCGGCGCGGCTGTGCACCACCTCGTCGACGCGGACCTCGACGAAGTCCCAGCCCACGCCCTGCTCGTCGACCTCGTCGCCGTAGCGGTGCCCGCTGGCCTTGATCGGCAGGATCGTGCCGGTGTGCCAGTAGTCGCCGGAGACGTCGTCGCTGAAGATCGTCACCCGCGCGCCCTCGGCGAAGCGGGCGCTGTGCGTGCCCACCGGGACGATGGCCAGCCGGCCGTTGTCCTTGAGCTGGCTGACCATGCACCCGATCGTGTCGGCGTGCACGACGACGGTGCGGTCGGCGCCGGGGGCGCGGCTGGGCAGCTCGGCGATCAGCGCGCCGCGGCGGGTCACCTCGAAGTCCAGGCCGAGGGCCCGCAGCTCGCCGCCGATGACCTGCATGACGTGGTCGGTGCGCCCCGACGGGCTCGGGATGGTGAGCAGCTCCATCATCACGCGCTGCACGTAGTCCATGTCGATCGGCAGGCGCTTCTGGCCCGCGTCGACCGGCGAGGGGAGGAAGCGCGCGTCGGGCTCGGCGTCGGGTGCGGACTCGTCGCGGACGAGGCCGGCGTCGTCGCGGGGACCGGTCAGCATGGGAGCCGAGTCTAGGGCGGCGCGGCGGCCGGACCGGGGGGCGGGCAGCGCCGGGCGGCGCCCGCCACGCCGGACCGCCTGCACCCGCGCGGGCGCCCACGCGGATAGCCTCGCCCCAGGCCCGGAGTGTCACCGGGTCCGTCCGTGTCGTCCGAGGAGGTCCGCCGTGCGCTCCCTGCGTCTCGTGGGCCTGTCCGAGGACGGCCGCAGCCTCGTGCTCGCCGTCGAGGGCGCCGACGGCACCGACGACGGCGAGCGCTTCGAGCTCCCGGTCGACGACCGGCTGCGCGCCGCGGCCCGCGGCGACACCCGCCGGCTGGGCCAGATCGAGGCCGACGGCGGGCTCTCCCCGCGGGTCATCCAGTCCCGCATCCGCGCCGGCGAGACCCCGGAGCAGGTCGCGGCGTCCTCCGGCACCCGGGTCGAGCGGATCATGCGCTTCGCCCACACCGTGCTGCAGGAGCGCTCGCGGCTGGCCGAGCAGGCCCGCGAGGCGCGGGTCCGGCTGTCCGAGGGCATCCCGGGCGCCCCGCTGCAGCAGTTCATGGCCGAGCGGCTGCGGCTGCTCGGCGCCGACCTCGACGCCGTCCGGTGGGACGCCGCGCGCGCCGAGGACGGCACCTGGGTGGTCACCGCCGCCTGGCGCGCGGGCGCCAAGGAGGGCACCACCCTCTGGGTCTACGACGTCCCGGCGCGCACCGTCACCCCGGCCGACCAGGGCACCCGCGACTTCGCCGAGGGCACCCGCCTGGTGCGCGTCGTCCCCGGCGTCCCGGCCGAGCGGCCGATCATGCCGGTGCACCGCAGCGCCGCGGTCCCCGAGCGGACGCCGGCCCCCGCGGCCGAGGAGCCGCCCGCGCCCGTCGCCCCGCCGGCCGCCGAGCGGCGCACCGACGCCGTGCAGCTCACCGACGACGAGATCGCCGAGCACGACACGGTGGTCCTGCGCACCGGCGAGACCGACGGCGAGGACGAGGACCCGCGGGCCCGCGTCCCGGCCTGGGAGGACATCGTCTTCGGGGTCCGACGCAACCGCTGACCTGCGGCTGTGACCGACCGGACGTGTCCGACCGATCGGCCCGGGTACCCACCCGGCATGTCGATGTCGGTGTCCATGCCCCTCGGGGGCGTCCAGGTCGGGTCCTACGACAGCTACCAGCAGGCGCAGGCGGCGGTGGACCACCTGTCCGACGAGAAGTTCCCGGTCGAGAACGTCACGATCATCGGCTCGGACCTGAAGATGGTCGAGCGGGTCACCGGCCGGCTCACCTGGGGCCGCGCGCTCGCGGCGGGCGCGGCCAGCGGCGCCTGGTGGGGTCTGTTCGTCGGCCTGCTGCTGGGGATCTTCGCGCCGAGCGGCACGAGCTGGATCAGCTCGGTGCTCACCGGCCTGCTCATCGGTCTCGTCTTCGGCGCGCTGTTCGCCGCCATGGGCTACGCCGCCACCCGCGGCCAGCGCGACTTCACCAGCGTCTCGCAGGTGACCGCGAGCCGGTACGACGTCATGTGCGACCCCTCGCGCGCCGAGGACGCCCGCGCGATCCTCGCCCGCTGGTCGCTGCGGAACTGAGCGACTAGCGCAGCGTCGCGAACGCGACGGCGGCGGCCGCGGCGACGCCGAGGGAGTCCACGCCCGCCCGCATCGGGATCCGCGCGCGCACCCGCGCCGCCGCCTGCGCCTCCGGGGTGAGCCCCGGGCCCTCGGCGCCGAGCAGGACGGCGGTGCGGGGGTGCGCCCGCGGGTCGACGTCGCCGAGGTCGACGGCGTCGGCGGCCGGGGTCAGCGCCACGGTGAGGTAGCCGGCGTCGTGCAGCCGCGCGAGCCCCCCGGGCCAGTCGGGCAGGACGGCGAAGGGCAGCGCGAGCACGTGTCCCATCGACACCCGCACCGACCGGCGGTACAGCGGGTCGGCGCAGCGGGGGTCGAGCAGCAGCCCGTCGACGCCCAGGGCGACCGCCGAGCGGGCGATCGAGCCGAGGTTCTCCGCGTCGTTGAGCGCCTCGAGCACCGCGAGCCGCCGGGGCGCGGCCGGGTCGGGCCCGGCCAGGAGCGCGTCCAGGTCGGCCGGCGGGCGCCGGTCGGCCGAGGCCAGCACCCCGCGGGTGAGCCGGAATCCGATGAGCTCCGACAGAGCCCACTTGTCCATCTCGTAGGCCGGCACCCCCGGCGGCAGGTCCAGCTCGGCCAGCCGCCCGGGGACGCCGAGCACCGCCCGCACCCGGTACGGCGAGGCCAGCAGCCGCTGCACCGCGGGGACGCCCTCCACGATCACCGGGCCGGTGCCGCGCTCCCGGCCGGCCGGCCGGTCGCCGGCGTGCAGGTCGCGGAAGTCGGCGACCCGCTCGTCGGCGACGTCGGGGATCGGCTCGGCCACGGGGGCATCCTCCCCGAGCGCCGCGGCGGTGCGCCCCGCAGGATCCAGTGGTGCGCAACGAGACCGTCGTCGTCGGAGCCGGCATCGCCGGCGTGGCCTGCGCCCGGGCGCTCGCGGACGCGGGGAGGCCGGTGCGCGTGCTCGACCGCGGGCGCCGGCCCGGCGGCCGGATGGCGTCGCGGACGCTGGAGGGCCGGGCCACCGACCTCGGCGCCAGCTACCTGACCGCCTCCGACGGCTCGCCGTTCGCCGCCGTCGTCGACGGGTGGATGGACCGCGGGCTCGCCCGCCCGTGGACCGACACGTTCGCCGTGGCCGGGCCCGACGGGATCCGCGAGACCCGCAGCGGCCCGGTCCGCTACGCCGCCCCCGGCGGGCTGCGCTCGCTCGTCGCCGACCTCGCCGGGGGCCTCGACGTCGCGCAGGAGCACGCCGTCGAGCGGGTGGGGCCGGGCCCGCGGGTCGACGGCGAGGAGGTGCCCGCCGTCGTGCTGGCCCTGCCCGACCCGCAGGCCCGCCGCCTCCTGCCCGCCGACCTCGCGGGCCGGCTCCTCGGGGACGAGGCGGAGCACGGCTGGCAGCCCACCCTCGCCGTCGCGCTCGGCTGGGACGCGCGGCGCTGGCCCGCCGACCTGCACGGCGCCTTCGTCAACGACGACCCGGTGGTCGAGTGGGTCGCCGACGACGGCGACCGGCGCGGCGACGGCGCCCCGGTGCTGGTCGCCCACACGACGCCGGGCACCGCCGCCGCGCACCTGGACGACCCCGCCCGCGCGGTGCCCGAGGTGACCACGGCGGTGTGCCGGGCGCTGGGCATCGACGCGCCGCCGGCGTGGACGCACGTGCACCGCTGGACGTACGCGAAGCCGACCGCGCCGCGGGAGGAGCCCTACGGCCTGGCCGACGGGGTCGGCGCGTGCGGCGACGGCTGGCGGGCGCCGTCGAAGGTGGAGAGCGCCTGGACCTCCGGGCACCTGCTGGGCACCGCGCTGGGCCGGGCCTGATGCCCGGCGGCGTCGCTCCCCCGCCCGGCCCGCCGGACGAGGACGCCGAGGCCGAGCGCTCGGGCGGCTCGCGGGGGAAGGCCGCGGTGCGGGCGGTCCTGGTGCCCGCCCTGATCGCCGTCGTCGTGGGCACCGCGTTCGTCGCGGTGTTCCTCGCCGCCTTCTCCGACCCGCGCCCGCACGACCTGGCCGTCGGGGTGGCCGGCCCGCCGGAGCAGGTGCAGCAGGTGCGCGACGGGCTGGAGCGGGACCGGCCCGGCGCCCTGCGGGTGGTCCCGCTGGCCGGTGGCCCGGAGGCGGCGGAGGCGGTGCGCCGCAACGACGTCTACGGCGCGCTCGTGCTCGGCGGCCGGGCGCCGCAGCTGCTCGTCGCCGGCGCGCACGGGCAGGGCGTCACCCAGACCCTGACCCAGGCGTTCGGCCCGGTCGCGCAGCAGGCCGGCGCCCAGCTGGAGGTGCAGGACCTGGTCCCGCTGGCGGCCGGCGACACCCGCGGGCTGGCGATCTTCTACGCGTCGTTCGGCGTCGTCCTCGGCGGCTTCCTCTTCGGGATCCAGACCTACCAGGCCGCCCCGCAGCTCGGGCTGGCCAAGCGGATCGCCAGCGCGCTGCTGTTCGCCTCCGTCTCCGGGGTCGCGGTGGCGCTGCTCGCCGACGTCGCGTTCGGCTCGGTCCCGGCCGGGTTCCTCGCGGTGGGCGGGCTCGTGGCCCTGCTCGCGCTGTCGATCGCCTCGACGGCGGCGCTGGTGCTGCGGCTGATCGGCTCCGCGGGCACGTTCGTCACCTCGGTCGGGCTGCTCATCCTCGGCAACGCGACCAGCACCGGGAACCTCCCGGCGGAGTACCTGCCCGGCTGGCTGCAGCCGCTCGCGGGGATCCTGCCGCCCGGCGTGGCGGTGCGCGCCCTGCGCGGCGTCACCTACTTCGAGGGCGACGGGGTGGCGCGGGCGTACGCGGTGCTGGGCCTCTGGTGCGTGGTCCCGGCCCTGCTCATCGTGCTGGTCGACGCGGTGGCGAGGCGGCGCGCCCGGACCGCTTGACCACGGCGACGGAACTCACCTAGCGTTGAGTTCATCAGGCGTTGAGTTCTCGCCCTCGGGAGGCCTCCATGACCGACGCCGTCACCGTCACCGACCTCGTCGTCGACCGCGGGCACCGCCGCGTGCTGCCCGGGCTGTCCTGCGCGGTCCCCGCCGGCCGGGTCACCGGCCTGCTCGGCCCCAGCGGCAGCGGGAAGACGACGCTGCTGCGGGCGCTCGTGGGCGTGCAGCGGATCCGCTCGGGCACGGTCACCGTGCTCGGCGAGCCCGCCGGCTCCCCCGGCCTGCGCTCGCGGGTCGGCTACGTCACCCAGGCACCGAGCGTCTACCCCGACCTCACCGTCCGGGAGAACGCCCGCCACTTCGCCGCCCTGTACGGCCGGAGCGCCGCGGCGGCCGACGACGCGCTCGCCGCCGTCGGGATGGCCGGCGCCGCCGGGCAGCTGGTGGCCGACCTCTCCGGCGGGCAGCGCGGCCGGGCGTCGCTGGCCTGCGCGCTGGTCGGCGAGCCCGAGCTGCTGGTGCTCGACGAGCCCACCGTCGGCCTGGACCCGGTGCTGCGGGTCGAGCTGTGGGACCGGTTCCACGCCCTGGCGGCGGCCGGCACCACGCTGCTGGTCTCCAGCCACGTCATGGACGAGGCCGGCCGCTGCGACCGGCTGCTGCTGCTCCGCGAGGGCGTCCTGCTGGCCGACGTGACCCCTGGGGAGCTGCGCGAGGACGCCGGCACGGCCGACCTCGAGGAGGCCTTCCTGACCCTCGTGCGGCGCGGGGAGCAGGTGGCGGCGTGAGCACCGTGACCGCCGTCCTGAGCCCCCGGCTCACCGCCGCCACCACCGGGCGGGTGCTGCGGCAGCTGCGCCACGACCACCGTACGATCGCGATGATGGTGCTGCTGCCGAGCCTGCTGCTCGGCCTGCTGTACCTGCTCTGGCGGGACGTGCCCGCGCTGCCGGGGCAGCCGACGGTGTTCGACCGGGTGGGGCTGACGATGCTCGGCGTCTTCCCGTTCGTCGTGATGTTCCTGGTGACCAGCATCGCCATGCTGCGCGAGCGCACGTCGGGCACTCTCGAGCGGCTGCTGACCACGCCGCTGTCGCGGCTGGACCTGCTGCTCGGCTACGGCACGGCGTTCGGGCTGGCGGCCGCGGTCCAGGCCGCCGTCACGGTCACCGTGGCGACGACGCTCTACGACCTCGACGTCGCCGGGTCGCTGTGGCTGGTGGTCCTCATCGCCGTCGCCGACGCCCTGCTCGGGGTGGCGCTCGGCCTTCTGGCCAGCGCCTTCGCCCGCAGCGAGTTCCAGGCCGTGCAGTTCATGCCGGTCGTCGTCCTGCCGCAGTTCTTCCTCTGCGGGCTGCTGGTGCCCCGCGAGCAGATGGCCGGCTGGCTGCAGGCCGTCAGCGACGTGCTGCCGCTGACCTACGCGGTGGAGGCGCTGCAGGAGGTCGGGCGGTCGTCCACCGGGACCGGCACGATGTGGACCGACGTCGGCGTGGTGGCCGGCGCGGCGGTCCTCGCCCTCGCCCTGGCGGCGGCGACCCTGCGGAGGAGGAGCAGCTGAGCCCAGCGCGGCGCCCGACCGGACGGCGGCCGGGCAACCCCGGCACGCGGGCGGCGGTCCTCGACGCCGCCCGCGCGGCCTTCGCCGAGCGCGGCTTCGACGCGACGTCGATCCGCGCGGTGGCCACCGCGGCCGGCGTCGACCCCGCGCTCGTGCACCACTACTTCGGCACCAAGGACAAGCTCTTCCTCGCCGCGATCGAGGCGCCGGTCGACCCCGGGACCCTCCTCCCCGAGGTGCTCGAGGCCGGCCCCGAGCGGCTCGGCGAGAGCGTCGTCCGCCTGCTGCTGCGGGTCTGGGACGGCCCCGCCCGCCCCGCCGGGCTGGCGCTGGTCCGCTCCGCGGTCGGCAACGAGTGGACCGCCCGGCTGCTGCGCGAGTTCCTCGTCTCGCAGGTGCTGCGCCGGGTGGTCGGCACGCTCGACCTGCCGCCGGCCGAGGCGGAGGCCCGCGGCGCGCTCACCGCGTCGCAGCTGATCGGCGTGGTGATGGCCCGCTACGTGCTGCGCGTGGAGCCGCTGGCCTCGGCGCCGGCCGAGGAGCTGGTGGCCGCGGTCGGGCCGACCGTGCAGCGCTACCTCATAGGCGACGTCGCGCTGCCGGGCCGCCGGGACTAGCGGGCGACGCGGGCGAGCTGGCGGGCCTGGGCGACCAGCCGGCCGGCCGAGTCCCAGATCCGGCACTCCTCGTCCGACCAGCCGCCGGTCACCTCGGTGGAGCGCGACTCGACCAGGCACCAGCCCGGCGCCGGCAGCGCGCGGACCAGCACCTGCAGCTGCACGGTGGGCGCCCAGCCCGGTCGGCCGACGGCGAACGCGGTGGGCGGCAGCGCGTCGGCGAACAGCAGGAGGGCCAGTGGGTCGGGGTCGCGGCCGTCGGCCAGCCGGATCCAGGCGCGCAGCAGGCGGGTGTCGGAGGGCCGGCCCACCGTCCAGCCCGCCGTCGCCGGGTCCAGCCGGGTGTCGATCTGCCGGGCCAGCCCCACCGCCGGGCCGCCCTCGGCGGTGCGGGTGGCCACGCACTCGTCGGGGCCGGGCACCTCGGGCACCGGGTTGACCGAGTAGTCGCTGCCGTCGCGGCCGAGGGTCGCCGTCGTCACCTGGACGGCGAGCGAGGGGCCGCCCGCGGGGCTGAGCAGCACCGAGGCGTGGGCGAGCGTGCGCCCGCCGGGCCCCGCGGTGACGGTCAGGTCGGCCGGGCCGCCCGGGGTGGCGCGCAGGTAGCTCGCCGACAGCGCCACCGGGTGCGGGTGGGGGCTGTCGAGCAGCGCCGCGCGGGCCACCACGCCGAGCAGGTAGCCGCCGTTGAGGACGCCGGCGCCGACGTCCCAGGCCGGGTCGAGCTCCGCGCGGATCCCGCCGCCCTCGGTGCGGGTGACGGCGGTGGCGCGGTCGAAGGCGGACCCGTTCTGCGGCACGGCCGCCAGGGTGCCAGGGTGCTCGGACGTGGAGTACACGCACCTCGGACGCAGCGGCCTGTCGGTGTCCCGGCTCTGCCTGGGCACGATGAACTTCGGGTGGAAGACGGAGGAGGGCGACTCGCACGCGGTCATGGACCGGGCGCACGAGGCCGGGATCAACTTCTTCGACACCGCCAACGTCTACGGCTTCGAGGCCGGCAAGGGCCGCACCGAGGAGGTGATCGGCACCTGGTTCGCCCAGGGCGCCGGCCGCCGGGAGCGCACCGTGCTGGCCACCAAGGTGTACGGCGGGATGTCCGACTGGCCCAACGACACGTTCCTGTCGGCCCGCAACGTCGTGCGGGCCTGCGACGCGTCGCTGCGCCGCCTGCAGACCGACTGGATCGACCTGTACCAGTTCCACCACGTGGACCTCGCGACGCCGTGGGAGGAGATCTGGCAGGCCTGCGAGACGCTGGTGGCGCAGGGCAAGGTGCTCTACGTCGGCTCGTCGAACCACGCGGCCTGGCAGCTCGCCGCGGCCAACGAGGCCGCCGCCCGCCGGCACTTCCTCGGCCTGGTCAGCGAGCAGTCGCACTACAACTTGCTCACCCGGCACGTGGAGCTCGAGGTGCTGCCGGCCGCGCGGCACTACGGCATCGGCGTGATCCCGTGGAGCCCGCTGGCGCAGGGGCTGCTGGCCGGCGTCCTCGGCGAGCAGGAGGGCGCCCGGCGGCAGATGGAGCGCAACCGGGAGCGGATCGAGGCGCACCGGCCCGCGCTGCAGGCCTTCGAGGACGCCTGCCGCGAGTGGGGGCTCGCGCCGGCCGACGTCGCGCTGGCCTGGCTGCTGCACCAGGACGGCGTCACCGCGCCGATCGTCGGGCCGCGCACGATGACCCAGCTCGAGGGGTCGCTGGCCGCACTCGACGTGACGCTGGAGCAGGCGCAGCTCGACCGGCTCGACGAGGTCTTCCCGGGCTTCAGGGCCGCCCCGATGGAGTACGCCTGGTAGCGAAGGCGGCCAGCGGCTCGTGCCGGCCGGCGGCGCTGCGCACCAGTGTCACCTCCGCCAGCGGCCAGTCAGGCCCGCGGTAGCCGGACAGCCGGCCGGGCAGGTCGGCGTCCGCGGGGCGGCGCGGGTCCCAGCGGCCCAGCGTGAGGTGCGGCCGGAACGGCCGGTCCCCCACCGGCAGGCCGAGCCCCCGGGCGGCGCCGGCCAGCCGCCCGGCCAGCTCGGCGAGCACGCCCACGTCGCCGTCCACCCCGGCCCAGAACACCTGCGGCCGGCGCCGCGGGCCGAAGCGCCCGGCGCCGGCCAGCCGCAGCGTGGCCGGCGGGGTCGGGACGACGGCGGCCCCGACGGCGGCGGTCAGGCCGGGCAGCAGCTCCGGCGGCACCGCGCCGAGGAACAGCAGCGTGAGGTGCCAGCGGGCCGGGTCGCCCCAGCGCGGCGCGCCGGGGGCCTCGCGCAGCGGCTCCAGCGCCGCGGCGAGCGAGGCACGGGCGCCCGCGGGCGGGGCGGCGGCGACGAACAGCCGCAGCGGCGCCGGCCCGCTCAGCGCACCACCAGGCCGGCCGCGGCCAGCGCCGTCTCCACCCGCAGCCGCTCCACGTCGCGCGGGAAGCCGGGCGGCAGGCGGCGCAGCGTCGTCGGCACGGCGAACTGGGCGGCCGCCTCGACCAGCACGTCGTCGTAGGCCGCCTGGAAGCCGCGGCGGCGCACCTGCGGCGACCCGGCCGGCACCCCGTCGAGCTGGCGGGCCAGCCGGCGCAGGTCGGCGGCGACCGCCTGCACGGGCCGGTGCACCGGGGCCGGGGGCGCGGTGCCCGCGGCGGCCTCCCGCGCGCGGCGGCGGGCGCGCAGGTCCTGGGTGAACTGGCCGGAGAACAGGCGGAAGAGGAAGCCGAGCGCGGCGAAGGCGCCGACGAGCATCGCGGTGATGCCGGCGAGCTGGAGCAGGGCGGGGACCATCGGGCTCATGCGGCGCGCTCCCGTGGCGACCGGGGGACGGCGGTGGCCGCGACGGTACGTCGGCGGAGTGTCGTGCGCCACGTCGCCGGTCAGGACGCCGGTCAGGGCGCCGTCAGGGCGCCGGCGCGGCCGCCGCGGGCAACCGGCGGGCGCGCAGCAGCGACAGCCCGGCCGCCACCCCGGCGACGACGACGACCGCACCGCCGAGTGACATCCCCCACCGTGCGCCGAGGTGCTCGCTCACCCAGCCGACCAGCGGCGCCCCGAGCGGTGTGCCGCCCATGAAGCAGGTGAAGTACAGCGCCATCACCCGCCCGCGCATCTGCGGGTCGGCGCCGAGCTGGACGAAGCTGTTGTTGGCCACGCTGAACACCAGGGCCGCGGCACCCGTGGGCACCAGCAGGACGGCGAACGGCCAGAACCCGGAGACCAGCCCGCACACCACGGTGAGCAGCCCGAAGACGACCGCGGACACCACGAGGAACCGCCGTCGCGGGCGGGCGCTGCGCCGGGTGGAGACGAACGCGCCGGACAGCGAGCCGACCGCGAACAGCGTGGAGAGCAGGCCGAAGCCCTCCGCGCCCAGGCCCAGCACCTCGCGGGCCATCAGCGCGATGGTCACCTGGAAGTTGAAGCCGAAGGTGCCGATGACGAAGGCCAGCACCATGGCCAGCCGCAGGTCGGCGCGGTTCCAGGCGTAGGCCAGCCCCTCGCGCAGCTGCCCGCGGCCGCGGGCCACCGGCGCGCTGCGGTGCAGCTCGTCGGGCCGCATCGCCGACAGCGCGCCGATCGTGAACACGAAGCTGGCGGCGTTGACGAAGAACGCCGGCGCGGTGTCGCCGCCGGCGGCGCCGATGAGCAGGCCGGCCAGCGACGGGCCGACCAGCCGGGCGCCGTTGAAGATCGTCGAGTTGAGCCCGACGGCGTTGGCGAGCAGGCCGGGGCCGACCATCTCCGAGACGAACGCCTGCCGGACCGGCGCGTCGACCGCGGCCACCGAGCCGAGGCCCGCGGCGAGGACGAACACGTGCCACAGCGCGATCGCGTCGGTGACCACCAGCGTGGCCAGGCACAGCGCGAGCAGGCCCATGAGCGCCTGGGTGACGACGAGGACGCGGCGCTTGTCGTGGCGGTCGGCCAGGATCCCGCCGAGCAGGCCGAGGACCAGCGTCGGGCCGAACTGCAGCGCGGTCACCAGCCCGAGGGCGACGCCGCTGTCGCCGGAGAGCTGCAGCACCAGCCAGTCCTGGCCGATGCGCTGCATCCACGTCCCGGTCAGGCTGACCAGGTTCGCCGACGCGTAGAGCCGGAAGTTGTGCACCCGCAGGGAGCGGAAGGACCCGTGGCCCGGATCCGCGGCCTCCGCGGTGGCGGTCTCAGCAGCCGTGGACGTCACCCACCGGCGAGCTCCTCCATGATCTCGGCGGCCTCGCGCAGGACGGCCCGCTTCTCCGGGGTCAGGCTCTGCAGCCGGCCCGACAGCCACGCCTCGCGCGCCCGGGCCTCCTCGGTGAGCAGCGTCTCGGCGGCGTCGGTCAGGCCGATGACCACCTGCCGGCCGTCGGTCGGGTGCGGGGTCCGGGTGACCAGGCCCCGCGCCTCGAGCGCGACGACGACGCGGGTCATCGACGGCGGCTGCACCCGCTCGTGCGCGGCCAGCTCCCCCGGGCTCATGGGGCCGTGCCGCTTGAGCGTCGACAGCGCGGCCAGGTGGGTGAGCGTGACGGAGGTGTCGACCCGCTGGTTGCGCAGCCGCCGGGAGAACCGCATGACGGCCAGGCGCAGGTCGTGGGCGAGCGCCGCGGTGTCCAGCGTCGACCTCGTCACGGGGTCAGCCTACCCGGGTCGTTAGCAGTGCTCAGAACAGTTGCTGGAGCGGCTCCAGCGCGAAGTAGACGAGGAACAGCACCGCGATGACCCACATCAGCGGGTGGACCTCGCGCCGCCGGCCGACCGCCGTCCGCAGCAGCACGTAGCTGATGACGCCGGCGCCGATGCCGTTGGTGATGGAGTAGGTGAAGGGCATCAGGGCGATGGTGAGGAAGGCCGGGATGACCAGGCTCATGTCGTCCCACTCGAGGGTGCGGATCTGGCTGATCATCAGCGCGCCCACGATCACCAGCGCGGGGGCGGCGGCCTCGGACGGCACCACCTGCACCAGCGGCGTGAAGAACATCGCCACGAGGAACAGCACGCCGGTGACGACGCTGGCCAGCCCCGTGCGGGCGCCGTCGGCGACGCCGGAGGCGCTCTCGATGTAGGTCGTGTTCGACGAGACGCTCGCCGCGCCGCCGGCCGCGGCGGCGATCGAGTCGACCAGCAGCACCGGCTGGGAGCCCGGCAGGTTGCGCTTCTCGTCGAGCAGGCGGCCCTCGGCGCCGACCGCGGTGACCGTGCCGACGGTGTCGAAGAAGTCGGCGATCATGATCGAGAAGACGATGAGCAGCGCGGCGACGACGCCGATCCGCTCGAACCCGCCGAACAGCGAGAACTGGCCGACGATCGACAGGTCGGGGGCGCCGACGACCTCGTCGGGCAGCGCGGGCACCTGCAGCGCCCAGCCGCGCGCGTTCTCGGTGCCGTCCTCGGCGAAGCGGGGGCCGACGTCGGCCACCGCCTCGACGACGATCGCCAGCACGGTCGAGACGACGATGCCGATGAGCAGCGCGCCCTTCACCCGGCGCACGACGAGCACCGCGGTGAGCAGCAGGCCGACGACGAACACCAGCAGCGGCCACCCGGCGAGCTGCCCGCCCACGCCGAAGCTGATCAGCGGCGAGCCGGGCCGGATCACGCCGGCGTCGGCCAGGCCGATGATGGTGAGGAAGAAGCCGATGCCGACGGCGATCGCGGTCTTGAGCTGCGGCGGGATCGCCTCGAACACCGCCCGGCGGAACCCGGTGAGCACCAGCACGGTGATGAGCAGGCCCTCGAGCACGACCAGGCCCATGATCTCCGGCCAGGACAGCTGCGTGGCCGCGAAGACGGCGACGATCGCGTTGATGCCGAGCCCGGTGGCCAGCGCGAACGGGTAGCGGCCCACGACGCCCATGACGACGGTGAGCGCGCCGGCGACCAGCGCGGTCACCGCGGCGACCGCGCCGAAGGGCAGCGTGGCCCCGGTGACGTCGGCGCCGGACAGGATGATCGGGTTGAGCACCACGATGTAGGCCATCGTGAAGAAGGTGGTCAGCCCGCCGCGCACCTCGCGGCCGAGCGTGCTGCGCCGGGCGCTGATGCCGAAGTAGCGGTCCAGCCCGTTGCGCGGCCGCAGCTGCGGGCCGTCGCTGCGGCGCGGGGCCGGCGTGCCGGCGGCGACGTCGGCGGGGGTGTCCCCGGTCGCCGTCCGCGCGGCGGGCCGGGCGGCGGAGGCACCGCGGGAGGGTCGGGACTTCTCGGGCATGCGGGCTCCTGCGTGCTGCTGCGACCGGGCGACGAGCGGCAAGAGCGTGCCACACGCCGCGCCGGCCTCTCCGCAGGATCGCGAGCGGGCGGGCCTAGGGTCGCAGGCGTGCCCGGCCCCCTGAAGCAGGCTCCGCCCCCGCTGCGCGTCGACACCGCCCGCGTCGTCCTGGCCGGGATCGGCGTGTGGGTGGTGGCGCTCGTCGTCGTGCTGCTGCTCGGCGACCGGCTCGACCGGACCTGGACCTGGACGTGCGTGGCCGGGATCGGGCTGCCCTTCCTGGGGCTCGCGATCATGCGCTGGCAGGGCCAGCTCGGCCGCCGCGGGCCCGACGCCGACCCCGACCGCTAGCCGCCGGCGGCCCGCCGCTACGCCTGCAGCAGGCGCACCGTCGCCAGGGCCAGCACGCGGGTGACCGCGGTCAGCTCGGTCAGGTCGACGTGCTCGTCGTAGGAGTGCGCGTGCACGACGTCGCCGGGGCCGTAGTGCAGCGTCGGGACACCCTCGGCGGCGTAGAGCCGCAGGTCGCTGCCGTAGGGCACGCCCCGTTCCCGCGGCGCGGTGCCGGTCAGGTCGGCCTGGGCCGAGGCCACCACGTCCCGCAGCGGGGCGCCGGCCGGCGTGCGCCCCGGGGCGAACTGCCCGCCGGGCCACGTCACCTCCACCGGGTGTGCCCGCAGGAACGGGTGCCCGGCGCAGGCGGCGGCCAGGCGCTCCTCGACGGCGGCGCGCGCGTCGGCCGGGTCCTCGTCCAGGCGCACGCCCAGGCGGCCGGTGGCGGTGAGGGAGTCGGGCACGGTGCTGGCCCAGTCGCCGGCCACGACGGTCCCGACGGAGAGCGTGTGCGCGACGGGGTACTCCGCCATCAGCGGGTCGACGACGGCGTTGCGCTCGGCCTCGAGCTCGCGCAGCACGGCGTCGAGGTACCCGAAGTGCTCCACCGCGCTGTGCCCGGCCCAGCGGGTGCTGCCGTGCGCCGGCTCGCCCGGGACGACGAGCCGGAAGGTGAGCGCGCCGCCGGCCGCGGTGGTGAGGGTGCCGCTGGTGGGCTCGGTGATGACACAGGCGTCCCCGCGGTGCCCGCGGGCCAGCGTCGCGAAGGCACCCAGGCCGCCGTCCTCCTCGCCGCCGACCAGGTGCAGCGCGAGCCGGCCGGGCAGCCGCACGCCGCTGGCCAGCACCGCCTCGGCGACCGCCAGGTTCGCGGCCACCCCTGCCTTCATGTCGCAGGCGCCGCGGCCGTACAGACGCGGACCGGCCGGCCGGGGGGTCCACGGGTCCCCGCCCCAGCGCCGGGGGTCGCCGGGCGGGACGACGTCCACGTGTCCCTGGAGCACCACGGTCGGCCCGTCGCCGGTCCCGGTCGAGGCCACCAGCCCCCACGCCTCGCGCCGCGGCACCTCCGTGCCCGGGAAGCCGGGCCGGGCGGCGAGCGCGTCGACGTCGAGCCGCCAGTGGTCGACGTCCATCCCGGCGCGCGCGGTGCGCTCCGCCAGGCCGGCGAGCAGGTCGGACTCGGCGTCGCTGCCGGTCACGCTGGGCACGCGCACGAGGTCGGCCAGGGTCCGGTGCAGCGCGGCGACGTCGAGGGCGTCGAGGACGGCCTCCTCGACCCGGCTGGTCCCGCCCCGCGGCGCCCCGGTCTCGGGCGCCCACCCCGTCAGCGTCACGTCTCCTCCTCCGCTGGCCGCCACCGTGGCGAGTGGAGGGAACGCTAGGGAGCCCGGGCGTCCGGCGGGAGTCCCATCGACTGCGTCCGACCTACGATCCGTTGCGTCTACAGGGCACCCGACGCAACGGAGGACCGCGGTGGACGAGCTGGACAGGGCGATCGTGCAGCGGCTCGTGCGCGACGCCCGCAGCACCTACGGCCGGATCGGGGCGGAGGTGTCGCTGAGCGCCCCGGCGGTGAAGCGGCGCGTCGACCGCCTGCTCCGCAGCGGGGCGATCCGCGGGTTCACCGCCGTGCTCGACCCCGCCGTGCTCGAGTGGTCCGTGGAGGCCTACGTGTGGGTCTACTGCGAGGGGGCGCCGGACCCGGAGGAGGTGCGCCGCCAGCTCGAGGACGTGCCCGAGGTCGTGCAGGCGACGACGATCTCCGGCACCGCCGATGCCGTGCTGCGGCTCCAGGCGCGCGACACCGCCGAGCTCGAGCGCGCCGTGCGCCGGCTGCGGGCGCTGCCCACCGTCGCGCGGACGGAGAGCGCGGTGGTGCTCTCCCGGCTCATCGACCGGCCGCGGAGCTGAGCCCGCGGAGCTGAGGCCGCGGAGTTGAGGCCGCGCGGCCGCGGTGGTCAGTCGGTGAGGACGTCGAAGTCCGCGGTGTCGTAGCGGGCCGACGTCACGACCTCCGCCGGCTCGCCCGCGGCCAGGGTGGCCTGGCTGTGCGCGCCGCAGCCGTACTCGACGGCGACGACGCGGCCGTCGGCCGGGGAGTACTCGTTGCCGCAGGCGCCGAACAGGCCGCGCAGCGACCCGGCCAGGGGCAGGAAGAAGCCACAGGTGCCGCACGGCCCGGGGGCCTGTCGGGCCATCGGGGCGCGCGGGCCGAAGTCGCCGGCCAGCCAGCGGGCGGCGGCGCCGCCGCGGCCCTCGGGCGACAGCACCCGCTCGCGGCCCAGGCCGATCTCGGTGGCCAGGGCCTGCGCCTCGGGGTCGGCGGCCGCGTCGTCGTCGGCGGTGTAGGAGGGGACGAGCCGCGGGTCGTCCTCGGTGGCCGGGAGCACGTCGCCGACCGACAGGTCGCCGGGGCGCAGCCGCTCGTGCCAGGGCACCCAGGCCGGCGCCAGCAGCGCGGCGTCGCCGGGCAGCAGCACGACCTCGTCGACGGTGACCTCGCCCGCGCCGGGGACGGCGGCCAGGGTGACGGCCCAGTGCCAGCCGGCGTAGCCGGGCAGCCGGCTGGCGAAGGAGTGGGTGACCACCGCGCCGAGCGCGGCCTCGTCCACGCCCCCGGCCGCGGGGCCGAGCGGCTCGGCGGCCGCGCCGAGGTGCTCGCCGACCAGCGCGGGGTCGCCGGCCGTCTCCTCGGCCGCGGCGCGGGCGGTGTCGACGGCAGCGGTCAGCACGTCACTGCCCGCGGGGGCGGGGTCGGGGTCCGGGCGCACCCGTCCATCGTCCCAGACGCGCCGGGAGGCACCCGCGCGCCGGGCCGGGACCGTGATCACGGTCGCCCCGGACGCCCAGGTCGGTACGGCACCATGGGGGCGTGCCGTCCTCGCGTCCGCCCGGGTCCCGCCGGGGTCCGCTGCGCCGCGCCCGGACCGGGCCGCCCCCGCCCGACCGGATGGACACCGCCCCGCTCGACCTCCCCCCGCCGGGGTACGGGCCGCCGCCGGGGTACGGCCCGCCGCCGTACGACCCGGGCTACGGCCCGCCGCCGCAGGCCCTGCCCCCGGCACCGCCGACGGTCCCGCAGCCGGAGCCGGCGCCCGCGCCGCAGTCCGCGGCGGAGCCGCGGGTCACCGTCACCCGCGTCGCCGTCGCCCGCAGCCGGGAGTTGACCCGCGCCGGTGTCGCCCGGGTCCGGCGGGCCAGCCGGGCCGACGGCGCCGGGGAGAGCGGGCTGACCCACCTGCTGTGGGTCAACGCGATGCACATGGCCGGCGACGCGATGATCGCCGTCTCGCTGGCCGGCACCCTGTTCTTCGCTGCGGCGGCCGACGCCCAGCGCGGCAACGTGGCCCTCTACCTGCTGGTGACGATGGCGCCGTTCGCCGTCGTCGCGCCGGTGATCGGCCCGCTGCTGGACCGCCTGCAGCGCGGCCGCCGCTGGGCGCTCGGCGCGGCCTCCTTCGGGCGGGCGCTGCTGGCGCTGGTCATGGCCGCCCACCAGGACGACTGGTGGCTCTACCCCGCGGCCCTCGGCGTGCTCGTGCTGTCCAAGGCGCACAACGTGCTGCGCGCCGCCGTCGTCCCGCGGGTGCTGCCCGGCGCGATGTCGCTGACGTCGGCCAACGCCCGGCTGTCGGTGTTCGGCCTGGTCACCGCGGGCGTCTTCGGCGGCGTCGGCGCGGGGCTGGCCTGGGCGTTCGGCTTCCCGCCCCTGCTGTGGGTCACCGCGGTCGTCTTCGCCGTCACCGGCGTCCTGGCCGTCCGGCTGCCCCGGCACGTCGACGTCCCCACCGGCGAGCAGCCCGCCGACGTGCTGAGCACCGGCGAGGCCCCGGTGGCCGGCCGCCGGCGCCGCCCGGTCAACCCGCACGTGGTGCTCGCGCTGCGGGCCAACGCCGCGCTCCGCGGTCTCGGCGGCTTCCTCACGATCTTCTCGGCGTTCCTGGTGCAGGCCACCGTCGAGGGCGGCTGGGAGTCCACGCTGGCGCTCGGCGCGATCGCCGGCGCCGCGGGGGCCGGCAGCGTCCTGGGCACCGGCGTCGGGTCGCGGCTGCACTCCGCCGACCCCGACCGGGTGGTGGTCTGGTCGGCCGGCGTGGCCGCCGCCGTCACCGTGCTCGCGGCGGTCTTCTTCGGCCTCGCGACGGCGGCCGCGGTCGCGGGCGTCTCGGCGGTCGCCAACGCGCTGGGCAAGGTCGCGCTCGACGCGATCATCCAGCGCGAGGTCCCCGAGAGCCTGCGGGCCTCGGCGTTCGCCCGCTCGGAGACGGTGCTGCAGCTGGCCTGGGTGGTCGGCGGCGCCATCGGCATCGCGCTCCCCCCGATCGGCTGGCTCGGGTTCACCGTGGCCGCCGCGCTGCTCGTCCTCGCCGTCGGCCTGGTGCTGTGGACCCCGCGGCGGCGCAGCTGGCGGCCCGTCGACCCCGAGGCACCCACCGTGCCCGGCGCCGGACCGCAGGCCTGGCCCGCGCCCGACGCCCCGACCGTGCCGGAGGCACCCCGCCCGTGAGCTCCTCCCCCCGCGCCGCCGCCCTCGTCCTGGCCGGCGCGCTCCCCGTCGTGCTGGCCGGCTGCGGCGGCCCCTCGGCGTCGGACACCCCGCCCGACGTCACCGTGACCGCCGGGCCGCAGGAGGTCACCGCGCGCCCCACGCAGTACTGCGCCGAGGGCGAGGGCCAGCGCTACAGCGGGGTGACCCCGCCGATCATCGAGGTCTCCCCCGGCACCCCGATCGCGCTGACCGTGCCCGACGACGTAGCCGCCAACGGCTGGAGCGTGCAGGTCTTCGACGAGCGGCTCGAGGAGCGGATCGGCGAGGTCGACGTCGAGGCCGGCACGACCACCTACGAGGGGATCACCAGCTCCGACGTCGTCCCGGCGGCGTTCTACCTCGTCGTCGTCGAGGACCGGCACGGCGAGTGCCTGCTGACCGGCTCGTGGCCGGTCGGCTTCCTGCGTGCCGGCGGCGAGGTGGTCGAGCCGACGCCGACGGCGCCGTCGGCCACCCCCGCCGGCTGACCCGCGGGCCTCAGGCCTCCAGGTCGCCGGCGACGGCGCGCAGCACCGCCGCGACCTTGCGCGACTCGGCGCGGTCGGGGTGCCGGCCGCGGCGCAGCGAGGTGGAGACGTCGTCGAGCAGCCGGATGAGGTCCTCGATGATCGGGACCAGCTCGTCGGGCTTCTTCCGCTTCGCCTCGGCCACCTTGGCCGCCACCGACGGCAGCGGGTCGAGGACGCGGACCTGCAGCGCCTGGTCACCCCGCCGGCCGGCGACGATGCCGAACTCCACCCGCTGGCCGGGCTTGAGCTCGGCCGTGCCGGAGGGCAGCGCGTCCTTGTGCACGAAGACGTCGGGCCCGTCCTCGCGCGAGAGGAAGCCGAACCCCTTCTCGGGGTTGAACCACTTGACTCTGCCGGTGGGCACGGTGAGATCCCTCGGTCGCTCGCTGGGGTGGTCCGGCACGGGTGCCGGCGTCGGCGGCAGGACTGCCGCGCGTCCCCAGGTTAGCCGTCCGCCCGGACGCCCCCGCCGTCCGCGAACTCCGCCGGGTCGACGACGCCGAGGCGGCCGAGCAGGTCGAGGAAGACCGAGGCGAAGTCGTTGTCGGCGACCTCCCGGCGCACCGTGGCCCAGTCGACCTGCTCGCGCAGCGCCCGCGCCACGGGCAGCAGGCGGGCGAGGTCGCAGTAGTGCTCGTCGAGGGCCATCAACTTGGTCGTGAGGATGTCGGTGGCCGCGAGCACGGGCATGTGCACCGACAGCACGGGCCGCTCCTCGGAGCGCTCGATGAGGTCGGCCTCGACGGGGTGGCCGCAGGTGCGCCACAGGACGTCGACGAACGAGTTGCCCTGGACGACCTTGGTCAGCCAGTCCTCGGCCGGGTCCTCGACCTCCAGGCCGGCGTCGCGCAGGACCTTCACCGCCCGCTCGGCCTCGTCGGCGGTCACCAGGAAGTCCGCGTCGTGGTCGGGCTCGGGTGCGCCGCGGACCCACGCCGCGTAGCCGCCGCACAGGGCGAAGGGCACGCCGCCCTCCTTGAGGGCCACGGCGGTGCGCTTGAGGAGGTCCCGGATCTCGTCGCGGTCGGAGGGCTGCACGGGGGTGCTGCTACCCGGCGCCGAACTGCTCACGCACGGGTGAACCGGCACCGCCCGGGGCACGGGGAGCGGGTGCGCATCGCGACCTTCAACATCCTGCACGGGCGCTCACCGGAGGACGACCGGGTCGACGTCGACCGGCTCGCCACGGCGGTGAAGGCGCTGGACGCCGACGTCCTGGGCCTGCAGGAGGTCGACCGCGACCAGCCGCGGTCGATGAACGCCGACCTGACCGCCGTGGCCGCCGAGGCGATGGGCGCCGTCGACTCCCAGTTCGTCGCCGCGCTGTCGGGCACCCCCGGCGGGACGTGGATGGCGGCGACCGGCGACGAGCAGCCCGGCGCGGCGAGCTACGGCATCGCGCTGCTCTCGCGGCACCCCGTCGTCTCCTGGCGGGTGGTCCGGCTGCCGGCGCTGCGGGGCCGCGTGCCGGTGTGGTTCCCCGGCGCCCGGGCGCCGAAGCTGGTCAGCGAGGAGCCGCGGGTCGCCGTGGCGGCGGTGGTGGACGGCCCGCACGGGCAGTTCACCGTGGCCTGCACCCACCTGTCGTTCGTGCCGTACTGGAACACGGTGCAGCTGCGCCGCCTCGTGCGGTCGATGCGGGGCACGCGCGAGCCGCTCGTCGTGCTCGGCGACCTCAACATGGAGCCGCCGAAGGCCCGGCGGGTCAGCGGACTGCGGCCGCTGGCGTCGGGCGCGACGTTCCCGCTGGAGGAGCCGACCCGGCAGCTGGACCACGTGCTGGTGCGCGGCGGGCTGCGGGCGACCGGCCCGGCCGAGGCGGTGCGGCTGCCGCTGTCGGACCACCGCGCGCTCGTGGTGGACGTCGAACCCACCTGATCGGGCAGGCGGTTGGCGTCGTGACAGTGTCCGGTGTCACGATGCGCACATGGCTGCCGACGTCGGGACCCGTGCGTTCACCCTGGTCGCGTCGGCGGTGCGCGTGGTCGCGTCGCTGGTCGCCGTCGTCATCGTGGTGCACGCGGTCTTCACGTTCTTCGAGGCGAACCCGGCGAACTCGCTGGTGTCGGCCGCGGCGTCGGTGCGCCGTGACCTCGGCTGGTTCACCGTCGACCTGTTCCGGCCGTCGGACCCGAAGACCGGCGAGACGGTCAACGCCGCGCTGGCCGCGCTGATCTGGGTGGTGGCCGGCAACCTCGTGTCGAGGCTGCTCACCCGGCTGGCGCCGTCGCCGTCCCGGTCCTGACGCGCCCGCGCCGCCGCCGGATCCGGCGGCGGCGCGGGGAGGGGCTCAGGGGCGCCGGTTCTCCGGCAGCTGCACCCCGGCCCGGTTGGGCTTGTCGGTGGGGTGCGCGTAGCGGATCCGCTCCGGCGGCAGGGGGAAGCTGTGGTCCTCGCCGAACGGGGACAGCGACCCGGCCATCTCACCGAGCAGCTCGGTGACCGGCGGGCCGGCGTTCTCCGACTGTCCCCAGGTCGGCTCGACCAGGTGGGCGTGCTTCTCCTTGCGCTTGGCCATGTCGCCTCCGTGCTCCGGGCGCACCCCGGGGGTGCGCGTCCCCGCCATTCTCCCGTGCGCGGGCTCCTACCCGCAGCAGGCCTCCCCCGACACGGTCAGCGCGGCCGCCGGGCCGTGCGGGCGCCGAAGAGCGTGGGCAGCCCCTCGGCGGTGAGCACCCACTGCCCGCCGCCCACGGGTGCTGCGCGCACCTCGCCGCCGTCGAGGGCCTGCACCTGCCGGGTGCGCCAGACCGAGGTGCTCACCAGCCGCAGCCGCACCGGCTCGTCGTCGGGGTCCCACTCGTCGTAGCCCTCCGGCTCGAAGGCGACGATCGCCGGGCCGGCGATCCGCAGCAGCCCGCGCTGCCACGGGACGGCCGACAGCGCCCGCCGCCAGCGGGTGGCCCGGGCCAGGGCGCCGAGGCCCGCGGCCACCGCGCAGGCGCCGCCGACGGTGAGCGCGACGACGACGAGCCCGGCCAGCGGGACCGGGCGGCCGCGGTCGTCGGCGAGGCTGACCGCGACCGCGCCGAGCAGCACGGCGAGGACGACGGCGATGGCGCCGCCGACGAGCCAGCGCAGCGCGCCGGCCCGGTAGCCCTCGAGGGCGGTCCGGGTGTGCGGGTCGTCGGCGGCCGGTTGCACGACGTCATCGTCGCAGGGCACGGGCGGTGTCCCGGGCGGTGGACGTAACGTGGTCCGGATGCCTGCCGACCGTCCCGCCACGCTGGCCGCGTGGCTGCGCACCCGCAGTGACGCCCAGCTCGCGGCGCTGCTGGCCGCCCGTCCCGACGTGGCGCGCCCCGCGCCGTCGGACGTCGTCGCGCTGGCCAGCCGGCTGGCGGTGCCGGTCTCGGTCGACCGCGCGCTCGACGACCTCGACGCCGCCACCCTCCAGGTGCTCGACGTCGTGCTGCTCGCGCCCACCGACGGGGTGGACGCCGCCGAGGTCGTGGGCGCCCTGCGCGGACTGCCCGAGGACGTCGTCGCGGACGCGGTCGAGCGGCTGACCACGCGGGCGCTGCTGTGGGGCGACGACGTCCTGCACGCCCCCGACCAGGTGCGCCGCGCCGTCCGCTACCCCGCGGGGCTCGGGCGCCGCGCCGCCGAGCTGCGGGTGACGCTGCCGGCCGACCTGCCCGCCGCCGTCGCCGCGCTGGAGCCGGCCGAGCGGCAGGTGCTCGAGCGGCTGGCCGGCGACCGCCCGGTGGGTCACCTGCCCGAGGCCGGCGGCGGCACCGCGTCGCCGGCGCGGCGGCTGCTGCAGGCCGGGCTGCTGGCCCGCATCGACGCGCTCAACGTGGAGCTGCCGCGCGAGATCGGCCTGCTGCTGCGGGGCACCGAGCCGCTCGGCCCCTCGCGGGTGGAGCCGCGACCGGCGGTGGTCGAGCGCGACCGGGCCGTCGTCGACCGGCAGGCCGCGGGTGCGGCGCTGGAGGCGGTCGGGCGGATCGGCGAGCTGCTGGCGGTGCTCGAGGAGGAGCCGGCCGGGCTGCTGCGCAGCGGCGGGGTCGCCGTCCGCGACCGCAAGCGGCTCGCGAAGGCGCTGACGGTGTCGGAGGCCGACGCCGGGTGGCTGCTGGAGCTGGCCTTCTCGGCCGGGCTGCTCGACGTCGGCGGGCCGCACCGCGACGAGTGGCTGCCCACCCGCGGCTACGACCTCTGGCGGGAGCAGCCGCTGGCCGACCGGTGGGCGACGCTCGCCGCCGGGTGGCTGGCGAGCACCCGGCTGCCGTCGCTGGTGGGGCAGCGCGACGTCGCCGGGAAGGCGGTCAACGCCCTCTCCCCCGACCTCGTGCGGCACACCGCGCCGTCGATCCGCCGCTCGGCGCTGGAGGCGCTCGCCGGGTACCCGCCGGGCCGCGGCCTGGCCCCCGACGACCTGGTGGACCTGCTGCGGTGGCGCACGCCGCGGCGGGGCGACCGGCTGGCCCCGGTGCCGGACATGCTGGCCGAGGCCGCGCGCATCGGCGTCCTGGTGGGCGGGGTGCTGTCCTCGGGCGGGCGCGGGCTGCTGGTCGCCGGCGAGGAGGGCGCGTCCGACGGGATGCAGGGGCTGCTGCCCGAGCCGGTCGACCACGTGCTCGCCCAGCCGGACCTCACGCTGGTGGCGCCCGGGCCGCTGGTGGCCGAGCTCGCCGACACGCTGTCGGTCGTCGCCGACGTCGAGTCCTCGGGCGGGGCCACGGTGTTCCGGGTGTCGGAGGCGTCGGTGCGGCGGGCGCTGGACGCGGGCTGGTCGGCCACCGACCTGCACGAGTTCTTCACCCGCGCCTCGCGCACGCCGGTGCCGCAGGCCCTGGACTACCTGGTCGACGACGTCGCCCGGCAGCACGGGCGGCTGCGGGTCGGCTCGATCGAGTGCTACGTGCGCTCCGACGACCACGGCCTGCTCTCCCAGGTGCTCGGCGACCGGCGGACGGCCGATGCCGAGCTGCGCCGCCTGGCGCCCGGCGTGCTGGTCAGCGGGCTGGGCGCCGACGAGGTGCTGACCGTGCTGCGCGCCGCCGGGTACGCCCCGGCCGGGGAGTCGCCGGGCGGCGCGGTGCTCACCCGCCCGCCGGCGCGACCGCGGGCGGCAGGGCGCCGTCCCGGGCTGCCGGCGGCCGCGGCGGGCCGCCCGCTGACGGCGGCGGAGGCCGACGCCACCGTGCGCGAGATCCGCGCCGGCGACGCCGCCCTGGCCGCCCGGCCCGCGGCGCCGGTCCGGCAGGTCCCGGGGGTGACGACGGCGGGCACGCTGGAGGTGCTCTCCCGCGCGATCCGCGACGGCGTGCCGGTGTGGCTCGGCTACGTCGACGCGCAGGGCAGCGGCAGCCAGCGCGTGGTGCAGCCGGTGTCACTGGCCGGTGGTTTCCTCCAGGGCTGGGACGAGCGCCGGCAGGAGAACCGCACCTTCGCGGTGCACCGGATCACCTCGGTGGCGCTGGTCGAGGAGGAAGCACCGGCCGCCGGCAACGGTTGACCTGACAGACGCCCACCCGCCGAGGAGAGGCCACCCATCCCGTGAACGACGGACCCCTCATCGTCCAGTCGGACAAGACGCTGCTGCTCGAGGTCGACCACCCGCAGGCCCGCGACTGCCGCGCGGCCATCGCGCCGTTCGCCGAGCTCGAGCGCTCGCCCGAGCACGTGCACACCTACCGGGTCACCCCGCTGGCACTGTGGAACGCCCGCGCCGCGGGGCACGACGCCGAGCAGGTCGTCGACGCGCTGGTGCGCTACTCGCGCTACCCGGTGCCGCACGCGCTGCTGGTCGACGTCGCCGACACGATGGACCGCTTCGGCCGGCTGACGCTGCAGAACGACCCGGTGCACGGGCTGGTGCTCACCACCACCGACCGGGCGGTGCTCGAGGAGGTCGTCCGCTCCAAGCGGGTGGCCCCGATGATCGGCGCGCGGATCGACGCGGACACCGTCGTCGTCCACCCCTCCGAGCGCGGCAGGCTCAAGCAGGCGCTGCTCAAGGTGGGCTGGCCGGCGGAGGACCTGGCGGGCTACGTCGACGGCCAGGCGCACCCGATCGAGCTGGCGCAGGACGGCTGGCACCTGCGCGACTACCAGCACGAGGCCGTCGAGGGCTTCTGGGCCGGTGGCTCGGGCGTCGTCGTGCTGCCGTGTGGCGCGGGAAAGACGCTGGTCGGCGCCGCGGCGATGGCCCAGGCCGGCGCGACCACGCTGATCCTGGTCACCAACACCGTCTCGGGGCGGCAGTGGAAGCGCGAGCTCATCGCGCGCACCTCGCTCACCGAGGACGAGATCGGTGAGTACTCGGGCGAGCGCAAGGAGATCCGCCCGGTCACCATCGCCACCTACCAGGTGATGACCACCCGCCGGAAGGGCGAGTACCGGCACCTGGACCTGTTCGACGCGCAGGACTGGGGCCTGATCGTCTACGACGAGGTGCACCTGCTGCCCGCGCCGATCTTCCGGCTCACCGCCGACCTGCAGTCCCGCCGCCGGCTGGGGCTCACCGCCACGCTGGTGCGCGAGGACGGGCGCGAGGACGACGTCTTCTCCCTCATCGGGCCCAAGCGCTACGACGCGCCGTGGAAGGACATCGAGTCGCAGGGCTACATCGCCCCGGCCGAGTGCATCGAGGTGCGGGTGGCGCTCGACGACGAGGAGCGGATGACCTACGCCGTCGCCGAGCCCGAGGAGCGCTACCGGATCGCGGCCACCGCCACGTCGAAGCTCCCGGTGATCCGGCGGGTGCTCGAGCGGCACCCCGACGAGCAGAAGCTGGTCATCGGCGCCTACCTCGACCAGCTCGAGGAGCTCGGGCGGGCGCTCGACGCACCGGTCATCCAGGGCTCCACGACCAACCGGGAGCGGGAGAAGCTGTTCGACGCCTTCCGCCGCGGCGAGGTCAAGACGCTGGTGGTCTCGAAGGTCGCCAACTTCTCGATCGACCTGCCGGAGGCCGCGGTCGCCGTCCAGGTGTCGGGGACCTTCGGCTCGCGGCAGGAGGAGGCGCAGCGCCTCGGGCGGGTGCTCCGCCCCAAGGCCGACGGCCGGCAGGCGCACTTCTACACGGTCGTCAGCCGCGACACCCTCGACGCGGAGTACGCCGCCCACCGGCAGCGGTTCCTCGCCGAGCAGGGCTACGCGTACACGATCGTCGACGCCGCCGACCTGGCCGGCCCGGGCGAGGTCAACGGCCCCGACTGGGTCGACGAGCCCGCCGACTGAAGAAGGACCACCCTTCCCCCCACGCCTCGCAGGCTCGGCGTGGGCCCCTGAAGGGTGGCCGGACCGCGGCCACTTGGTCCTCGCGACCCGGGGGCCGCGGTCGTCTCAGGTCCCGGTGTGCCGGCGGAGGACGTCGGCGGCGTCGGCGGCGATGCGGCGCACCAGGTCGCCGGCGGGCTCGGCCCGGCACAGCGCGTGGCCCTGCCCGGCCCACAGGTTGACCACCTCGGCGTCGCCGGACGCGCGGGCCGCGGCGCGCAGCGGCGTCGTCAGGTGGTGCACCTCCGGGTAGGCGGCCGGCGCCGCGGCGGAGTGCTCGGTGAGGAAGCGGTTGACCAGGCCGCGGGCGCGCCGGCCGCTGAAGGCGCGGGTGAGCGCGGTGGGCGTGGCGGTGCCGAGTGCGGCGCGGTGCATCGCGCTGGTGCCGGCCTCGGGGCTGAGCAGGAAGGCCGTGCCGAGCTGGGCGGCCTCCGCGCCGGCGACGAGGACCGCGGCGACCCCCGCGCCGTCCATCAGGCCGCCGGCGGCGACGAGCGGGAGGTCGACCGTGTCACGGACGAGCCGCAGCAGCGTCAGCAGGCCGTACTCCCCCACGCCGTCCTCGTCGGAGGGCCCGCCGCGGTGGCCGCCGGCCTCGATGCCCTGGACGACGAGCGCGTCGGCGCCGGTGTCGCGGGCGTCGGCGGCCTCCTGCGGCGTGGTGACGGTGACCAGGACGGTGGCGCCGGCGTCGTGCAGGGCGGTGACCATGTCGGGGCGGGGCAGGCCGAAGGTGAAGGACACGACCGGGACGCGCTCCTCGACCGCGACGGCGACCTTGGCCTCCCAGGCGTCGTCGTCGTGGACCGGGTCGCCGAGCTCGACGCCGGCCCGGCGGGCGTCCTCCCGCAGCGCGTCGGCGTAGCGGAGGACCGCCTCCGGGTCGCCGAGCGGGCCGGGGACGAAGACGTTGAGCCCGAACCGACGGCTCGTGAGGGCCCGGGTGGCGCGGACGTCGTCGCGCACCGCGTCCGGCGTCTTGTACCCGGCGGCGAGGGAGCCGAGCCCGCCGGCCTCGCTGACCGCGGCGGCCAGCGCCGGCGTGGACGGCCCGCCGGCCATCGGCGCCTGGACGATCGGGCGGTCGAGCTCCAGCACCACGGCGTCCTCCCCTGAGCGCTCCTCCCGGCACCCTCTCACCGCGGCACGGGACGCCTCCGGGCGGTCAGTAGGGCGGCGGCTCGGTCGTCGCGGTGAGGCCGCTGGGTGTGGTGACGGTGAGGGTGCCGTCGGGCTGCCGGTCGTGGCGCCAGCCGGGGGCCTGGTGCTTGCCGCGGTGGTGGCCGGTGCAGAAGCCGGTGAGGTTCGCGGCGCTGGTGGGTCCGGCCGGCCACGGCGTGCCGTGGTCGAGCTCCCCCTTCGTCGGCACGGGGCGGCGGCAGCCGGGGAAGCGGCAGCGGCGGTCGCGGGCGCGGACGTGCCGGTCGAGGGCGGCGCCGGGCCGGTAGCCGCCGGTCCCGCTCGGAGCGGCGAGGCCGGTGCCGGCGCGAGCGGCGCGGCGGAGGCCGGGCAGGTCGGTGAGGGCCAGCAGGGCGCCGGTGAGGGCGTGGGTGACGGCGATCCGGGGCCGGTCGGCGAGGCCGCCACCGGCGGTGCGGTCGAGCAGGTCGGCGAGGTCCGCTCGGGCATCACCGGTCGCTGTAGCCAGGGCACCGAGGGCGTCCGCCGCGGCGGTGACCCGCCCGGCGGGACTGGCGGCCCATGCGGTCTCGTCGGCGCTGTCGGCGCGCTCGGCGGTCGCCACCAGGCGGCGGGCACGACCGACCGCCTGCTCGGCTTCGAGCAGCGCGGCGCCCGCGTCGTCGACCGCGCGATCAGCGCGCGACCACCACCCGTCGGGCACGGGTTGCTGTGCCGGCGGGCTGCCGGTCGGTCGGGAGTCGGGTGCGGGCCCGCTGCGCCGGCGCGGTGGCGGCTGCCCGGCCACGCGGGCGTCCTCCGCGGCGGCCCACCGGATGAGCACCTCTTCGGGGATCGGATCGTCCCGTCCGGCGAGGAGGTGGTCGGCGGTGCGGGCGTCCTCTTCGGCGGCCCACCGTTCGAGGACCTCTGCCGGGACGGGGTCGTCCCAGCCACCAGGGAGGGTCTCGGCGGTCGGGTCTGCGGGGACATCCGGCGTCGTGTCCTCGGCCGCGGGGTCCTCGGCCGCGAGGGCCTCGACCGCCGGGTCCTCGACCGCCGGGTCCTCGACCGCCGGGTCCTCGACCGCCGGGTCCTCGACCGCCGGGTCCTCGACAGCCGGGGCCTCGACCGCCGGGGCCTCGACCGCGGTGTCGGCGGTCGCGGTGCCCTCGGCGAGCGCCGCGTCGCCCTCGGCGGTCACGTCCTCGGCGGTCATGCGCGCGCCGGTCAGGGCGGTGAGCAGGGCCCGGACCACCTCGGCCGGGACGACCTGCCCGTCGATCTCGCACGGCTGGTCCCCACCCAGCAGCGCCCCGACCGGAGCGACCACGGTGAGCACCACCTGCACCGGCGACAGACCGTTCGCCCCGGGCCGCAGCACCAGGTCGAGCAGGGCATCGGCCATCTTCTGGCCCCGCGTGCGGCCGTCGTCGGGCAGCGCGTCGGCGTAGGCGCCCAGCGCCGCCATGAGCGCCGCTGCCTCGGGCGTCGTCAGGAGAGCGGAGACGACCGCCATGCCGTCACAGCTGTCGGGCCGGCACGAGAGCCCGCGCTGCTTGATGGCCCGCGCGAGGTCCTCGGCGGCCGATCGGGCCTTGCGCTTGAGCACCTCCCGGCGGGCCTTGTCGCGCAGCTGCGCCGGCGTGCACACGGTCTGCCGCCGGGTGGCCCAGGCCAGCAGGTCCCGCTCCAACTTCGCGCGGACCGTGTCGTCTGCGACCGGCGCCACGTGGCCGAGCAGCGCGGTGACGTGCCCGGCGTGGACGGCACCGGCCTCGAGCGCGTCGAGGGTGGCCGGGAGCCGATGCACGAGCGTCAGGGAGGTGGTCAAGAGGGACTCGGCGGCGTGAGAGGTGAGCGACAGCGCGATCGACAGCTCCTGGGTGGCCCACTCGCTCACCGACCGCAGCAGCTCCGGCCGCGCCGCCCACCGGTCGGCCGCCATCGCCCCGCGCGTGCCCTGCGGCCGGTCGACCGAGGACGGCCGCGAGAGCGCGAACGCCGCCACCGCCCGGTACCGCAGCGCCGACTGCCGCGACAGCTCCCGGTCCGCGGCCTGCACCAGCCCCAGCGGACCCCGCGCCCAGCCGACCGACGGCGCGGACGCCACGCCGGTCAGCACGTCGTCCACACCCAGGAAGCTACGGGGCACCTCTGACAGGAATCCGCAGGTCAGGGGCAGTGCCGTGTCACCCGATCGGGTGACACGGCGAAACGAGACGCCGACGTCCGGATTCCCCGGTTACCGCGCGACGGCCAGCGGGCACCGACGAGCCCATGGACGCCGACATCAGGCTCACGGTGGACGGCGAGCTGCACGAGCTCACCGTCGACACCCGCACCACCCTGCTCGACCTCCTCCGCGAGCGGCTGGGCAACACCAGCCCGAAGAAGGGCTGCGACCACGGCCAGTGCGGCGCCTGCACGGTGATCCTCGACGGCGAGCGCGCCCTGCTCTGCCTCGCCCTCGCCGTCGCCCACGACGGCGCGGAGATCACGACGGCGAACGGCCTCGCACCCGAGGGCGAGCTCCACCCGGTGCAGCAGGCCTTCCTCGACCACGACGCCTTCCAGTGCGGCTACTGCACGCCCGGGCAGGTCTGCTCGGCCGTCGGCCTCCTCAGCGAGGTCGACCGCGGCTGGCCGAGCCACGCCACCGCCGACCTCACGAGCGACCCCGAGCTCAGCGACGCCGAGGTCAGCGAGCGGATGAGCGGCAACCTCTGCCGCTGCGCCGCCTACGCCACCATCACCCCGGCGGTGCAGCAGGCCGGCGGTGCCCGGTGAAGCCGTTCGCCTTCGCCCGCCCCGGCTCCGTCGCCGAGGCCGTCCGGGAGGTCAGCGCCGAACCCAACGCCGTCTTCCTCGGCGGCGGCACCAACCTCGTCGACCACCTCAAGCTCGGCGTCGCCCGGCCCGACCTGGTGGTCGACGTCCGCACCCTCACCTCGCGGGAGACCACCGACACCGCCGACGGCGGCCTGCTGGTGGGCGCCGCCGTCAGCAACAGCGAGCTCGCCGCCGACCGCCGGGTCCGCGAGCACTACCCGGTGCTCGCCCAGGCCCTGCTCGCCGGCGCGAACGGCCAGCTGCGCAACCTCGCGACCGTCGGCGGCAACCCGCTGCAGCGCACCCGCTGCGTCTACTTCCAGGACGTCACCACCGCCTGCAACAAGCGCGAGCCCGGCAGCGGCTGTGCGGCGGTCGGCGGATACACCCGCTACCACGCCGTGCTGGGCGTCCCGGCCGCGCTGCCCGACGCCACCGCGGCGGATACGTGCATCGCCACGCACCCCTCCGACATGGCGGTGGCGCTGGCCGCCCTCGACGCCGTCGTCCACGTCCTCGGCCCGCAGGGCGCGCGCACGCTGCCCTTCCGCGAGCTGCACCGGCTCCCCGGCGACGACCCGAGCCGCGACACCGTCCTCGGGCACGGCGACCTCGTCACCGCCATCGAGCTCCCGCCGCTGCCGATGGCCGCCCGCTCCACCTACCGCAAGGTCCGCGACCGCGCGTCCTACGCCTTCGCGCTCGTGTCGGTCGCCGCCGCGCTCGACGTCGACGGCGACACCGTGCGCGACGTGCGCCTGGCCCTCGGCGGCGTCGCGCACGTGCCCTGGCGCGCGACCCGCGCCGAGGAGGTGCTGCGCGGCGGCCCCGCCACCGAGCACGCCTTCCGCGCCGCCGCCGAGGCCGAGCTCGCCGCCGCCCAGCCGCAGCCCGGCGTCGACGGCGGCAACGGCTTCAAGATCCCGCTGCTCACCCGCACCATCACCGCCACCCTGCGCGACCTGACCGAGGGAGCGACCTCGTGACCGACCTCCTCGAGCCCCGCGCGATGGGCCGCGACCTGGTCCGCCGCGACGGCGTCCAGAAGGTCCGCGGCACCGCCACGTACGCCTACGAGACGCCGGTCGAGTCGCCAGCGTTCTGCCACCCCGTCCAGGCCACCGTCGCCCGCGGGCGCATCACCGGCATCGACACGGAGGCCGCCGAGGCGCTCGACGGGGTCCTCGCCGTGCTCACCTCCGAGAACGCCGAGCGGCTGGCCTCCACCGACGACGCCGAGCTGGCCGTGCTGCAGTCCCCCGACGTCGCCTTCCGCGGCCAGGTGGTGGGCGTCGTCGTCGCCGAGACCTCCGAGCTCGCCCGGCAGGGCGCCGACCTCGTCGTCGTCACCTACGCCGAGCAGGAGCACGACAGCGCGCTCACGGTCGACCACCCCGGCCTCTACGCCCCGGAGAAGGTCAACCCGTCCTACGACACCGACGTCGTCCAGGGCGACGTCGACGCCGAGCTCGCCGCCAGCGCCGTCGTCGTCAGTCACACCTACGCGACGGCGATGGTGCACAACAACCCGCTCGAGCCGCACGCCTCCACGGCACTGTGGGACGGCTCCTCGCTCACGCTGTGGGACTCCACCCAGGGCGTGCACCCCGACCGCAAGGCCGTGTGCACGGTCTTCGGGCTGGAGGAGGAGCAGGTCCGGGTCGTCTGCCCCTACGTCGGTGGCGGGTTCGGCTCCAAGGGCACCCCACACGCCAACGTCGTCCTGGTGACCATGGCCGCCCGCGCACTGCCCGGCCGGCCGGTGAAGCTCGCCCTGACCCGCCAGCAGATGTTCAGCCTCGCCGGCTACCGGACGCCGACCATCCAGAGGATGCAGCTCGGCGCCGACCGCGACGGCCGCATCCGGGCCCTCACCCTCGACGTCGTCGAGCAGACCTCCCGGATCAAGGAGTTCGCCGAACAGACCGGCGTCCCCGCCCGGATGATGTACACCGCGAACGCCCGGCGGACGACGCACCGGCTGGCCGCCCTCGACGTCCCGGTGCCCTCCTGGTTCCGCGCGCCCGGCGAGTGCCCCGGCATGTTCGGCCCCGAGGTCGCGATGGACGAGCTGGCGCACGAGCTCGGCATCGACCCGATCGAGCTGCGCGTCCGCAACGACCCCGAGCGCGACCCCGAGACCGGCCAGCCGTGGTCGAGCCGGCACCTGGTGGAGTGCCTGCGCGAGGGCGCCGAGCGCTTCGGCTGGGCCGGGCGCGACCCGCGGCCGGGCGTGCGCCGCGAGGGCCGCTGGCTGGTCGGCACCGGCGTCGCGTCGTCGGTCTACCCGACCATGCGCCAGGCGCAGTCGACCGCCGATGTGCGCTTCGAGGACGGCCGCTACGTCGTCGAGATCGGCGCCGCCGACCTCGGCACCGGCGCCTGGACGGTGCTGCCGCAGATCGCCGCGGACGCGCTCGGGGTCGACGTCGACGACGTCGAGGTGCGCATCGGCGACACCCGCTACCCGATCGCCTCGGTCGCCGGCGGCTCGTCGGGCACCAACACGTGGGGCTCGGCGATCGCGGTTGCGGCGCGCGAGTTCCGCGGCAAGTTCGGCACCGACCCGCGCGACGGCGACGAGGCGTCGGGCCAGGTGGACCAGGCCGACACCGACGACGAGCACGCCACCTACGCGTTCGGCGCCCAGTTCGTCGAGGCGCGGGTCGACGTCGACACCGGCGAGGTCCGGGTGCCGCGGCTGCTCGGCGTCTTCGCCTGCGGGCGCATCCTCAACCCGCGCACCGCGCGCTCCCAGTTCATCGGCGGCATGACCATGGGCCTGTCCATGGCGCTGCACGAGAACAGCGTCTGGGACCCGCGGATCGGGCAGGTGGCCAACCACGACCTCGCCGAGTACCACGTGACGGTCAACGCCGACGTCGGCGACGTGCAGGCGCACTGGCTCGACGAGGAGGACCCCTACGTCAACGTCATGGGCGCCAAGGGCATCGGCGAGATCGGCATCGTCGGGACGGCGGCCGCGGTGTCCAACGCGGTGTGGCACGCCACCGGGGTCCGGGTGCGCGAACTGCCGGTCACCCTCGACCGGCTGCTGACGGCGCTCCCCTGAGCCATCATCGACCGGTGGCCGCCAGGGACCTGCAGGACCTCGTCCGCCGCCGGCTGTGGGAGCTGGGCGAGACCGTGTACGAGACCTCCCGCCGCGCCCGCGGCGCGGTGGGGCCGGAGGTGCTCGAGCGGCTGGCGCACAGCCGCGGCTGGGCGCTGATCAGCCCGTGGATGGCGACGCAGCTCGCGCGCGCCCTCGACGTCCCGGAGAACCGGGTGCGCCGGGCCGCCGGCCTGCCCGAGGTGGCCGACCCGCGCACCGACGTGCCCACCGGGCCGCACCTGCGCCTGCTGCACGGCGGGGCGTCCCGCGCCGGGACGGGTGAGGCGTCCGAGGCGTGACGGACCGGTCCGGCGGCCGTGTGAGGAGCGCCACGCCGCCGCCGTCCCGCTGAGGGAAACCGCAGGTCAGCGGCGTGCGGACCGGCGCGTATACGACGCCCCCGCGGAGGCGCGCGGGAGGTGACCGGTCGGGCGTGTCTCGCGGACGCCAGGCAGGATGGGCCCCGAGATGGCGAGCGCAGCACGGGCCGGGGCGGTCGCCCCGCAGACGACCAGCCGACCGCTCCGGGTGTGGCAGCAGGCCGCCCTCGAGCGCTACGAGGACTCGTCCCCCAAGGACTTCCTCGTCACCGCGACCCCGGGCGCGGGCAAGACGACCTTCGCCCTGACGCTGGCCGCGCGGCTGCTGCAGCGGCGCGAGGTCGCCCGCGTGATCGTCGTCTGCCCGACCGACCACCTGCGGCTGCAGTGGGCCGACGCCGCCGACCGGCTCGGCATCGTGCTCGACCCCGGCCTGACCAACGCCGTCGGCCCGGTGCGCGCCGGCACCCAGGGCTACGTGACGACGTACGCGCAGGTGGCGGGCAAGCCGATGCTGCACGCGGCGCGCGCCACCGCCGTCAAGACGCTGGTGATCCTCGACGAGGTCCACCACGCCGGTGACGGCCTGTCCTGGGGCGAGGCGATCGAGGAGGCCTACGGCTTCGCCGCCCGCCGGCTGTGCCTGACCGGGACGCCGTTCCGCACCAAGCCCGACGAGCGCATCCCCTTCGTGCGCTACGAGGAGGACGGCTTCGAGGGCGACTCGGCCGACGGCGCCGGGCTGGTCAGCCGTGCGGACTACACCTACGGCTACAAGGAGGCGCTGGCCGACAACGTCGTCCGCCCGGTCGTCTTCGCCGCCTACACCGGCACCGCGCGCTGGCGGAACTCCGCCGGCGAGGTCGTCGCCGCGTCGCTGTCGGAGGCCGGCACCCGCTCCGTGGAGATGGCCGCCTGGCGCACCGCGCTGGACCCCAAGGGCCAGTGGGTGCCGCACGTCATCGCCGCCATGGACGACCGGATCACGCACCTGCGCGAGGAGGGCGGCATGCCCGACGCCGCCGGGCTGATCCTCGCCAGCGACCAGGACGACGCCCGCGCCTACGCCAAGATCGTCCGCCGGGTGACCGGCAAGGCGCCCGAGCTGATCCTCTCCGACGACCCCAAGGCGTCGAAGAAGATCGAGCGGTTCGCCACCGGCTCGGCGCGGATCGCCGTCTGCGTCCGGATGATCTCCGAGGGCGTCGACGTCCCGCGCGCCGCCGTCCTCGCGTGGATGACCTCCTACCGGACGCCGCTGTTCTTCGCCCAGGCCGTCGGCCGCGTCGTCCGGTCGCGGGCGTCGCACGAGACCGCCACCGTGTTCCTCCCCGCCGTCCGGCCGCTGCTCGGCCTGGCCGCGTCGATGGAGAAGGAACGCAACCACGTCATGCCGCCGCCGAAGGCGCAGGACCCGGAGGCGCTCGACCTCGACCCGCTGCCGCCCAAGGAGCGCGAGGCGGTCGGGCTCAAGCAGTGGGAGGCGCTGGAGGCCGACGCCCGCTTCGCGCACGTGCTGCACGGCGGCACGGCGCACACCGGCTCCGACGGCGGTGTCGCCGTGGCGCCCGAGGACGAGGACTTCCTCGGCATCCCCGGCCTGCTCACCGCCGAGCAGACGGCGTCGCTGCTGGCCCGCCGCGACGACGAGCTGCGGCTGCGGATCGCCCAGCGGGTACACGACGACGACACCGGCGAGCTGCCGCTCGTCGAGGACCACCCCGACGAGGACGACGCCGGCCGCTCCTGGCGCGACGCCGCCGAGCTGCGGCGGGAGGTCAACCGGCTGGTCGCCCGCGTGGCGGCGAAGACGTCGCGGCCGCACGGCGTCGTGCACACCGAGCTGCGCAAGTCCGTGCCCGGGCCGCCGTCGGCCTCGGCGTCGGTCGAGGTGCTGCGTGCCCGCCGGGAGCGCCTCCGCACCATGTTGTGAGAGGTGCAGGCGCACCTCTCAACCCGTGGGCAGCAGACCCCGCGACGCCGCGACGGCGACCGCCTCCGTGCGGGAGCTCGCGCCGAGCTTGGCCAGGATGTTGCTCACGTGCACGCTGGCGGTCTTCTCGCTGATGTAGAGCTCGCGGCCGATCTGCCGGTTGGTGCGGCCCCGGGCGAGCAGCGCCAGCACCTCGGTCTCGCGCGGGGTGAACACCGCCGCCGCGTCGACCACCCGGCCGGCGCCGGGCAGCTCGAGCCGGGCGCGGCGGGCCAGCGCGGTCACCGCGTCGAGCAGCGGCGCCGCGCCCAGCGAGCGGGCGGTCGCGGCCGCCGCGGTCAGCGGCGCGAGCGCGGCCTCGCGGTCCCCCGCGGCCACCAGCGCCTCGGCCAGCCGCCACCGGCAGCGGGCCTCCTCGTAGACGTGCCCGTAGCCGAACGCCTCGACGGCGGCCGCCCACAGCGCGGGCTCGGCCCGGCCGGCCAGCCGCGCGGCCTCCGCCTCCATCCGGGCGAGCCACGCCGCCGCCTCGACGCCGTGCGGCCCGACGGACCGCGTGTGGTCCTCGACCGCCTCCCGCCCCAGCGCGAGCAGCGCCTCTCCCGCCGCCGTCCACTCCGCCGCCGCGGCGGCGTCCCCGGCGAGGCGGGCCGCGGCGACGGCGTCGCCCACCGGGGCCAGCGCCGTGGTGACCAGCCGGAGGACGGCGAGCCGCTCGGGCCCCCACAGCCGCCGGAGCGCGGCGTCGGCGTCGGTGGCGGCGCGCACCGCGGTGGCCGGGTCGCCGGTCCAGGCGGCGTGGTCGATCTCCGCGCCCGCCGTGGCCAGGAGCAGCAGCACGTGCGCGTCGAGCCGGCCGACGAGCCCGCGCGCCCAGGCGATCCGCTCGGCGGCCACCGGGTCGCCGCGGCCGACCTGCACGAGCAGCCCCGCCGCCCGCACGTGCGCGGCCATCTCCGGCATCCGGGCCAGCCGGTCGGCCAGCGCCAGGCTGCCGTCCCAGTCGCCGCGGACGTAGCGCGACACCACGCCCAGGTGGCGCAGCTCCGCCGCGTAGAACGACCACTCGACGCCGAGCTCCCGGGCCCGGGCCAGCCCGACGTCGCTCCAGCGCAGCGTCTCCTCCGACGCCCCGGCCTCGTAGGCGACGATCGCCAGGTTGAACAGCACCCGCATCTCGACGTCGGGGTCGCCGGAGCGCCGGGCCCGCACGAGGGCCTCCTCCAGCCGCGCCGGCAGCTCCTCGCCGCCGTGCGAGCGGGCCAGCGACACCGCGACGTCGGCCCAGGCGCTGTCCAGGCCCAGTGTGTCGGCCGAGGCCAGCGCCTCCTCGGCGGCGGCGTCGCCCTCCGCGCGGCGGCCCACCTCGTAGCAGGCCCGGGCGTGCGTGGCCGCGGCCCAGGTGCGCGCCAGCGACGGCGGGTCGGCCGGGACCAGCGCCATCGCGGCCGAGGTCTCGCTCACCGCGGCGGCCTGGTCCTCGATGCGGGCCAGCGCCTGTGCCAGCGTGTAGTGCACCTTCGCCCGCATGACCGGGTCGCCGTCGGGCCCGAGCACGTCCTGGGCCGCGCGCAGCAGCGCCACCGCCCGGTGCAGCTCGCCGCTGCGGCGGGCGGCGGCCGAGGTCTGCTTGAGCAGCTCGACCTGGCTGCGCCCCGCGCGGGCGGCGGCGTCGGGGACGGCCGGCCACAGCGCGAGCGCGGCCTCCAGGTGCTGCAGCCGCTCGGCGGGGGCACCGGCACGCCCGGCCTCGTCCGCGGCCTCCAGCGACGCCATGAGCGCGCCGGGCAGGTCGTTGCTCTCCTGCAGGTGGTGGGCCCGCTCGGCAGCCGTGCCCGCGCCCGGGACGGCGGCCAGGTGGGCGGCCACGGCGGCGTGCAGCCGCACCCGCTCGCCGGGCAGCAGGTCGGCCAGCACGGCCTCGCGGAGCAGCGCGTGCCGGAAGCGGTAGGCGCCGTCGGGGTCGACGACGAGCAGGTGCGAGTGCACGGCCTCGGCCAGCGCGCGCTCGAGGTCGCCGTCGGACAGCCCGCCGACGGCGGACAGCAGCTCGTGCCGCACCCGCCGCCCGGCCACCGCGACGCCCCGCAGCACCTGCTGGGCGGCCGGCGACAGCTGCTCCACCCGGGCGAGCAGGACGTCGGTGAGCGCCCACGGCAGCGTCTCCCCCGCGAGGCCCGCGGCCAGCAGCTCCTCGGCGTAGAAGGCGTTGCCCTCGGCGCGCGCCACGACGTCGTCGACCGTGCGGTCGTCCACCCCGGCGGCCAGGCCGCGCACCAGCTCCTCGACGGCGGGGTCGGGCAGCGGGCCGAGGTCGAGCCGCTCGACGCCGGGCAGCCGCACCAGCTCGGCCAGCAGCGGGCGCAGCGGGTGCCGCCGGTGCAGGTCGTCGGAGCGGTAGGAGGCGACGACGGCGACCGGCTCGTCGGCCAGCCGGGCGAGCAGGTAGCGCAGCAGGTCGCGGCTCGAGCGGTCGGCCCAGTGCAGGTCCTCCAGCAGCACGAGCACCGGCGCCTGCGCGGCGAGCGAGGCCAGCGCGCCGGCGACCGCCTCGAACAGCTGCAGCCGGCCGTCGTCGACCGGCGGGCGCAGCGCGCGCACCGCGGCGTCGAGGTCGGCGCCGTCGGACTCGGCCGCCCGCGCCCGGGCGGCGAACAGCCCGGCCGCGCCCTCGCCGAGCTCGGCGGCCACGGGGCGCAGCAGGTCCACGAAGGGCAGGTAGGGCAGGCCCACCTCGCCGAGGTCGACGCAGTGCCCGGTCAGCACCCGCAGGCCCCGGCCGGCGGCCCGGGCGGCCAGCTCGTCGAGCAGCCGCGACTTGCCGACGCCGGCGTCGCCGGCCACCAGCACCGCCGAGCCGCGCCCGGCCGCCGCGCGGTCGACGGCGGACTCCAGCGCGGCGATCTCCCGCGCGCGGCCCACCAGGGGTCGGTCCTCCCACCGCGGCACGTCGCCGATCGTGGCACGCGCCGCGGACAGGACGGGCCGGCCCCGGTCGCGGGCCGCCCGCGCGGGGGACGTCAGGCCGCCCGCCGGGTGCGCCGCAGCCGCCAGGGGCCGCGCCGGGTGCGGGTGTTGCGTCCGATCGCCTGCAGGACCTCGCGCCGGTAGGCCAGCTCCGCCTCGAGCCCGGGGTTGGGGTAGATGGTCACGGCCGTCTCCTCGTGTCGTCGTCCCGTGTGGACGACGACCACGGTCGGCGTGAGGCGGCACCGCGGGCATCGGGCGACCGCGCAGTCCCCGGCGCGTGTGGCGGCCTGAGTGCGGCCTGAGGGGGTCTGAGGCCCCCTCAGACGGGCCTCAGCGGAGCTCGGTGCCCCTCGTCTCGGGGAGCGTGAGGATGCCGAGGAAGGCGACCACCGCGGCACCGGCGACGTACCAGAAGAACACCGTGGGCATGCCGCGGTCGGAGAGGAACGTGATGAGCAGCGGCGCCGTCCCGCCGAACAGCGCGACGGTCGTGTTGTACCAGGCGCCGATGCCGGTGGCCCGCAGCTCCGTGGGGAACAGCTCGCTCATGATCGCCGGCGCGAGGGAGGCCATCGCGGCGTACAGGCCCAGCCCGACGCAGAACACGACGATCAGCGAGACCAGGTCGTCGCGGACGAGGTAGGACAGCGGGACGACGAGCACCGCCGTCGCCGCCGACCAGGCGAGCAGCACCGGCTTGCGGCCGACCCGGTCCGACAGCGCGCCGTAGGGGTAGCAGAGGGCGATGAACAGGGCGGTGCCGATGGACAGCGCGATGAAGACGTCGTTGCCGTCGGCGTCGCGGAAGTTCACGGCGAAGGGGGTCAGCGCGCTGAAGAAGGTGTAGTAGCTCAGCGTCGACAGCAGCGTGAAGGCGCACAGCTGCAGCACCGACCGCGGGTGCTCCTTGATCGTGCGCAGCAGCGGGTTCGTCGTCGCCCGCGCCTTCTCCGCGTTCTCCTCGAAGCTCTCGCTCTCGCTCAGCGAGCGGCGCAGCCACAGGCCGACGAAGCCGAGCAGCCCGCCGACGGCGAAGGCGATCCGCCAGCCGTAGGACTCCAGCTGCGCCTGGTCGAGCACGCCGGTGAGCAGCACGCCGAGCAGCGAGGCGAGCAGCAGGGCCGTCCCGGTGGAGATGTAGAAGAACGCCGAGTACCGGCCCCGTCGCGCGGGCGGGGCGATCTCGGCGAGGTAGGCCGAGGCGCCCGACACCTCGCCGCCGAGGCTGAGGCCCTGCGCGATGCGCGCCAGCAGCAGCAGGATCGGCGCGAACCAGCCGACCTGCTCGTAGGTGGGCAGGAGCGCGATCACCAGCGAGCCGCCGGCCATCAGCAGGATGGTCAGGAGCATGCCGGCCTTGCGGCCGCGCAGGTCGGCGAAGCGGCCGATGAGCACCCCGCCCAGCGGCCGGAAGAAGAACGCCAGCGCGTAGGTCGACGTCGTCCCGATCAGCGCCAGCGCCTCGTTCTCCGACGGGAAGAACTGCCCGGAGAAGTACACGAGGAAGGTGGCGTACACCGTCCAGTCGAACCACTCGACGGCGTTGCCGATGCTGGCCGACACCAGCGTCCGCACCGGCAGCCTGTGCTGCTCGGCGGTGCCCTGCCTGCTCGCCGTCTGCGCCATGGGCACCGACGCTAGTGAGGGACGGCACACCCGGCAGGTCGAACCCGGCGCGCGCCGCCTCCGGGGCGGGAGAAGGCTGGGGACGTGGCCGACCTCTCCCCCACCGTCTTCGTCCTCTACGGCGCCACCGGCGACCTCGCCGCGCGCATGGTCCTGCCCGCCTTCGACCAGCTCGAGCGGCGCGGGCTGCTGCCCCCGGACTGGCGGCTGGTCGGCAGCGGCCGCGGGGAGCGGTCCGACGACGACTTCCGCGGCCTCGTCCGCGACGCCCTGTCCGAGCACGGCGACGGCGAGCCCGCCGACGGCCTGCTCGACCGGCTGCGCTTCGCCGGCGGCGGCTTCACCCCCGAGGACCCGGGGCAGCTGGTCGACGCCGTCGCCGCGGCCCGCGAGGAGCTCGGCGGCGACGCCCAGCTCGTGCACTACCTCGCCGTCCCGCCGGGCGCGTTCGAGGGCATCACCCGCGGTCTCGACGCCCACGGCCTCGCCGCCGGCGCCCGCGTCGTGTTCGAGAAGCCCTACGGCACCTCCCCCGACGCGTTCCGCGAGCTCGACGAGCTGGTGCACTCCGTCCTCGACGAGGAGCAGGTCTTCCGCATCGACCACTTCCTCGGCAAGGAGGGCACCCAGGACCTGCACGTCCTGCGCTTCGCCAACGGGCTGTTCAGCTCGGTGTGGAGCCGCGAGCACGTGGCGCAGGTGCAGATCGACGTGCCCGAGACGCTCGACGTCGCCGACCGCGCCGAGTTCTACGACGCCACCGGCGCGACGCTCGACATGCTGGTCACCCACCTGTTCCAGGTGGCCGCCGAGGTGGCCATGGAGCCGCCGGTCTCGCTGCGTCCGGCCGACCTGCAGGAGGCGCGGGAGGCGGTGCTGGCCGCGTTCCGGCCGCTGGCCCGGGAGGACGTCGTCCTCGGGCAGTTCGAGGGCTACCGCGACCTCGACGACGTCCCCGACGACAGCCGCACCGACACCTTCGTGGCCGCCCGGCTGTGGGTGGACACCGACCGCTGGCGCGACGTGCCGTTCCTGCTGCGCACCGGCAAGCGCATGGCCGAGGGCCACCAGCGGGTCACGCTGGTCATGAAGCGGCCCGACGGCCCGGCCGGCCCCACGCCCGGCGGCGGCAACACGGTGTCGCTGTCCCTGTCCGGCGCGGGCGAGCTGGACCTGGGCCTGGTGACCAAGCGGCCCGGTCCCGACCTGGAGATGGCGGTGGCCGAGGCGACGCTGGACCTGGGCAAGGTCGACGGCGGCCAGCCGCTGCCGGCCTACGCCTCGCTGATCCACGACGTGCTCGTGGGCGACCGGTCGCTGTTCACCACCGGCGCGGGGCTCGAGCAGGCCTGGCGCGCGGTGCGGCCGGTGCTGGACGCCCCGCCGGAGGTGCAGCCCTACGCGCCCGGCTCCTGGGGGCCGGAGGACGCGCAGGCGCTCGCCGACCCGTGCGGGTGGGTGCTGGGGAGTTGAGGTCCGGACCGGGCTCTGGTCGCCTCGCGGCGAGTTGCACAACACGGCTCCAGGCCCCCGGCCGAGGCCGGGGCGGTAGTCCGTGGAGGCGGTATCCAATTGGCACCCGGGGACACAGAATCGCCCGGTCCGGACGACACCGACGGTACCCCTCCCCGGGCCGCGGTACACGGGTCGGGCCGGATCCGGCGTGCCAGACTGCCGAGCCGTGGCCGACCTGACCCCGACCGAGGCCGCCGTGCTCGACGCCGTGGACGAGGCCGCCGCCGTCGACCTGCTGTGCCGGCTGGTCGCCGTCCCCTCCGTGGGCGGGACCGCGGCCGAGTCGGAGGTGCAGCACCTGGTCGCCGCCGAGCTCGACGGGCTGGGCTGCGACGTCGACCGCTGGGCCGTCGACCTCGCCGCCGCGGCGACCGCGCCGGACGCCCCCGGCCAGGAGGTCGGGCGCGAGGAGGCGTGGGGCGTCGTCGGCACCCTGCCCGGCGCCGACGACGGCGACCCCGCCCTGGTGCTGTGCGGGCACACCGACGTCGTCCCGACCGGCGACCGGGCGCTGTGGGACGGCGACCCGTTCGCCCCGCGGATCGTCGGCGGCGACGTGCTCGGGCGCGGCGCCTGCGACATGAAGGGCGGGGTCGCCGCGTCGCTCGCGGCGCTGGCCGCGATCCGGGCGGCCGGGGTGCGGCTGCGCCGGCCGGTGGCGCTGCACAGCGTCGTCGGCGAGGAGGACGGCGGCCTCGGCGCGTGGGCGACGCTGGCCCGCGGGCACCGCGGCGACGCCTGCGTCATCCCCGAGCCCACCGACGGCGCGCTGGTCACCGCCGCCGCCGGGGCGCTCACCTTCCGCCTGGAGGTGTCCGGCCTCGCCGCGCACGCCGCGATGCGCGACCGCGGGGTGAGCGCGGTGGAGCTGTTCGCCGAGGTGCACGCCGACCTCCGGGCCTTCGAGGCCGACCGGCAGCGCGACGCCGACCCGCGCTTCGCCGGCGAGCGCTACCCGTACGGGCTCTCGATCGGCACCGTGCGCGCCGGCGACTGGGCCTCCACCGTGCCCGACCGGCTGGTCGCCGAGGGCCGCTACGGCGTCCGGCTGGGCGAGTCGCCGGCCGCCGCCCGCGCGGCGTTCGAGGCGCGGGTCGCCGGCTTCTGCGCCGGGCACCCGTGGCTCGCCGCGCACCCGGTGCGGGTCACCTGGACCGGCGGCGCCTTCGCGCCCGGCGAGCTCCCGCCCGGGGACGCGCTCCTCGCCGACGTGCGCGGCGCGGTGGTCGACGCCGGGGGCCGCGAGCCCGCCGAGCGGGCCGTGAACGCCGGCACCGACCTGCGCCTGTACGCCGCCGCCGGCATCCCCGCGCTGCACCTGGGCCCGGGCGACCTGCACCTGGCGCACGGCCCGGCCGAGCGGGTGCCCGTCGCCGAGGTGACCGCGGTGGCGCGGGCGCTGGCGCTGCTCACCCTGCGCCGCTGCGGGGTCGCGTGATCGGCCGGGCGGACTTCGCCGCGCTCACCGGCGACTCCCCCGCCGCGCGCGACGAGTGGGCCGCCGTCGTGGCCGCGTGGAGCGAGCCGCACCGCCGCTACCACGACCTGCGCCACCTGGCCGCCGTCCTCGGGCTGGTCGGCGAGCTGGGCGCGGCCGCCACCGACCCGGCCGCCGTCGCGCTGGCCGCCTGGTACCACGACGTCGTGTACGACCCCCGCCGCGGCGACAACGAGCGGGCCAGCGCCGACCGCGCGCGGGCGGGCCTCGCCGGGCTGGTGCCGGAGGCGCGGCTGGCCGAGGTGGAGCGGCTGGTGCTGCTCACCGCCGGGCACGCCGCGGAGCCCGGCGACACGAACGGCGCGGTGCTCTGCGACGCCGACCTCGCCGTGCTGGCCGGGCCGCCGGAGGCCTACGCCGCCTACGCGTCCGCGGTCCGCGAGGAGTACGGCCACCTGCCCGACGACGTCTTCACCGCCGGGCGCACCGCCGTGCTCGAGTCGCTGCTGGAGCTGCCCGCGCTCTACCGGCTGCCGGCCACCCGGGAGTGGGAGCCGCGGGCGCGGGCCAATCTGGCCGCCGAGCTCACCCTGCTGCGCGGTCGCGCTTCCTGACCCGCAGGCCCGCCGCCGTCAGCCGCGCGAGCAGCTCGCGGGCGCCCACGGGCTCCGCGCCAGCGGCCACCGCGACGTCGTAGAGGTCCTCGGGGACGTCGTAGTGGTCGCCCTGGAAGGCCCGCCGCGGGATGCCGAGCTCCGCGGCGACGAACGCGTGCAGCTCCTCGTGCGAGACGTCGCTGACCAGGTGGGACCACCGGCGGCCGCGCCACGGCCAGACGGGACTGTCGATCAGCACGGACACGGGGTGCAGTCTGCCCTCCGGCTACGGTCGTCGCCGTGGGCAACGAGATCCGCTGGGGCGTCGTCGGGCCGGGGCGCATCGCGCAGAGCGTGATGGGCGACTTCGTGCACGTGGAGGGGGCACGGCCGGTGGCCGTGGCGTCCCGCTCGGCCGACCGGGCGCAGGCGTTCGCGCAGCAGCACGGGCTGGAGCGGGCCCACGGCTCGTACGCCGAGATCGTCGCCGACCCCGACGTCGACGTCCTCTACCTCGCCACCCCGCACCCGCAGCACCACGCGGTGGCGCTCGCGGCGATCGAGGCCGGCAAGGCGCTGCTGGTGGAGAAGGCGTTCACCGCGACGACGGCCGGCGCGCGGGAGGTGGTCGACGCCGCCCGGGCGAACGGGGTGTTCGTCATGGAGGCGATGTGGACCCGCTTCCAGCCGGCCGTCGTCCGGATGCGGGAGCTGATCGCCGACGGCGCCATCGGCGAGGTCCGCTCGGTGCAGGCCGACCTCGGCGTCGACCGCGCCTACGACCCCGCCGACCGGCTGTTCGCCCTCGAGCTCGGCGGCGGCGCGCTGCTCGACCTCGGCGTGTACGTCGTCTCCTTCGCCCAGATGCTGCTCGGCGCGCCCGACCGGGTCACCGCCGCCGGGTCCACGTTCCCCACCGGCGCCGACGCCGAGGCCGCGCTGCTCCTCACGTACGACGACGGCCGCAGCGCCACGCTGACCACCTCGCTGCGCTACCCGACGCCCGGGCAGGCGCGGGTGTTCGGCACCGGCGGCTGGATCGACGTCCTCCCCCGGTTCCACCACCCGGCCACGATCGTGCTGCACCGCACCGGCGCCGACCCCGAGGAGATCACCCTCCCGCCGGACGGCACGGGCTACTCGCACGAGCTGGCGGAGGTGACGCGCTGCCTGCAGGCGGGCCGCACGGAGAGCGACGTCATGCCGCTGGCCGACACCCTGGCCGTGCAGGACGTCCTCGAGCAGGCGGCGTACCAGCTCGGCGTGCACCACCGCGAGGACCCGCACGCCCTGTAGGTCAGGCGGCCGCCCAGGCCGCGCCGGTGGCCTGCTCCGGCGTCGGCACGCGGGTGGGTGTGCGCCCGGCCCGCCGCACCGCGCCGGCCAGCGCGACGGCGTCGACGACGGCGGCCCCGCCCGGGTCGTTGTTGAGGTAGACGAACACGTCCTCGTCGTCGGCGTAGGTCGCCGCCAGGCGCTGTGCCCACTCCTCGAGCACCGCCGGCGGGTAGCCCCAGCCCTCCGCGCCGGTGTGCAGCCGGAGGTAGCCCCAGCCGGCGGTGCGCCACAGCGGGGTGACCGGCCGCTCGGCGCGGTCGGCCCAGCACAGCGCCGCGCCGTACCGCTCGAGCAGGTCGCGGACCTCGTCGGTCTCCCACGTGACGTGCCGCGGCTCGACGGCGACGCGGACGCCGGGCGGGAAGCAGGCGAGGCAGTCGCGCAGCAGGCCGGCGTCGGCCTTGAGCGTGGGCGGCAGCTGCAGCAGGACGACGTCGAGCCGGTCGCCGAGGCCCTCGGCGTGCTGCACGAGGCGGGCCACCGGCTCCTCGGGCTCGCGCAGCCGCTTGACGTGGGTGAGGAAGCGGCTCGCCTTGACCGCCCAGCGGTAGTCGGGCGGGGTGCGCTCGCGCCAGGCGGCGAAGGTCTCGCGGGCGGGCAGCCGGTAGAAGGCCGCGTTGCTCTCGACCGTGGCGAAGTGCTGCGCGTGGTGCTCCAGCCAGAGCCGCTGCGGCAGGCGCTGCGGGTAGAAACGGCCGCGCCAGTCGCGGTACTGCCACCCCGAGGTCCCGATCACCACGGCCACGCCGTCGGCCTACCCTGCGCCCCCATGGCCGACGCACCCGCCCGCTTCAAGGACCTCTGCATCGACGCCCGCGACCACCAGGCGCTCGCCGACTGGTGGTGCGCCGCCATGGGCTACGTCCGCCGCGACGAGGTGGCGCCACCCGAGCCGGGCTGGACGCGGCCGCGCGAGTGGCCGGTGCCGATCGTCGACCCGGCGGGCGCTGGGCCGCTGATCTGGGTCAACCCGGTGCCCGAGGAGAAGGTGGTGAAGAACCGCGTGCACCTCGACGTCGTCGGCGACTCCGCGGCGCTGCAGGCCGCCGGTGCCACGGTGGTGCGGGCGTCCGACGAGCGCCCCGGCCACGAGGCGGACGAGGACGCCGGGGAGATCGGCTGGGACGTGCTCGCCGACCCCGAGGGCAACGAGTTCTGCTGCTTCCCGCCCCCGCGGGACTGACGCCCGGAGACGCCGACAGGGGCGGCCCCGCGTGGTGCGGGACCGCCCCTGCCGGGCAGTGCTGGTGGTGCTGGTGGTGCTGGTGACGCGATGGAACGGCTACGTCGCCGGGACCCGCGGCGCGCGGAGCGCGTCGTGGGGAGCGACGTGGTCCTTCGTCAGAAGTCCATGCCGCCCATGCCGCCGTCGGCGCCCGGCATGGCCGGGGCGGACTTCTCCGGCTTGTCGGCGATGACGGCCTCGGTGGTGAGGAAGAGCGCCGCGATGGAGGCGGCGTTCTGCAGCGCCGAGCGGGTGACCTTGGCCGGGTCGATGATGCCGGCCGAGACCAGGTCCACGTACTCGCCGGTGGCGGCGTTGAGGCCGTGGCCCACCTCGGAGTTGCGCACCTTCTCCGCCACGACGCCGCCCTCGAGGCCGGCGTTGACGGCGATCTGCTTCAGCGGGGCCTCGAGCGCGACGCGCACGATGTTGGCACCGGTCGCCTCGTCACCCTCGAGCTCGAGCTTGTCGAACGCGACGGCGGTGGCCTGCGCGAGGGCGACGCCACCACCGGCGACGATGCCCTCCTCGACGGCGGCCTTGGCGTTGCGCACCGCGTCCTCGATGCGGTGCTTGCGCTCCTTGAGCTCGACCTCGGTCGCGGCGCCGGCCTTGATGACGGCGACGCCACCGGCCAGCTTGGCCAGGCGCTCCTGGAGCTTCTCGCGGTCGTAGTCGGAGTCCGACTTGTCGATCTCGTTGCGGATCTGGTTGACCCGGCCGGCGATCTGCTCGCTGTCACCGGCGCCCTCGACGATCGTCGTCTCGTCCTTGGTGACGACGACCTTGCGGGCGCGGCCGAGGAGGGAGACGTCGGCGGTGTCGAGCTTGAGGCCGACCTCCTCGCTGATGACCTGGCCACCGGTGAGGATGGCGATGTCGGTCAGCATGGCCTTGCGGCGGTCGCCGAAGCCGGGGGCCTTGACGGCCAGCGACTTGAAGGTGCCGCGGATCTTGTTCACGACCAGGGTCGCGAGGGCCTCGCCCTCGACGTCCTCGGCGATGATGGCCAGCGGCTTGCCCGACTGCATGACCTTCTCCAGCAGCGGGAGCAGGTCCTTGACCGAGCTGATCTTCGAGTTGACGACGAGCACGTACGGGTCGTCGAGGACGGCCTCCATGCGCTCGGGGTCGGTCACGAAGTAGGGCGAGATGTAGCCCTTGTCGAAGCGCATGCCCTCGGTGAGCTCGAGCTCGAGGCCGAAGGTGTTGCTCTCCTCGACGGTGATGACGCCTTCCTTGCCGACCTTGTCCATCGCCTCGGCGATGAGCTCGCCGATGGCGGGGTCAGCGGCGGAGATCGACGCGGTGGCGGCGATCTGCTCCTTGGTCTCGACGTCCTTGGCGGTCGAGAGGAGGTACTCGGTGACCGAGGCGACGGCCTTCTCGATGCCCTTCTTCAGGGCCATCGGGTTCGCGCCGGCGGCGACGTTGCGCAGACCCTCGCGGACGAGCGCCTGGGCGAGCACGGTGGCGGTGGTGGTGCCGTCACCCGCGACGTCGTCGGTCTTCTTCGCGACCTCCTTGACCAGCTCGGCGCCGATCTTCTCCCAGGGGTCCTCGAGCTCGATCTCCTTGGCGATGCTCACACCGTCGTTGGTGATGGTGGGAGCGCCCCACTTCTTCTCGAGGACGACGTTGCGGCCCTTGGGGCCGAGCGTCACCTTGACGGCGTCGGCGAGGGTGTTCATGCCCCGCTCGAGGCCGCGGCGCGCCTCTTCCTCGAAGGCGATCATCTTGGCCATGTGGTGATGTCCTCCATGCATGGATCGCTGCACGGCCGGGACCGGCGCCCGCGACGGACGACACCGGCGCCGCGGACGCTCCGTCGGTCCGCGCTCCGGTGCCTCACCGTTCCGACCTGATTGGCACTCGGCACTGTCGAGTGCCAATCGGAAGTCTGGCACTCGCACCTGCCGAGTGCAAGAACGGGGGGTGGGGGCCGGCTGTTCCCCGGGGCGGGTCAGTCCCTCGGCGGGTCGGCGTGCCAGACCCCCGTCGCGGGGTCCAGCCGCTCGACCAGCACCGTGCCGTCCCCGGTGGGCAGCCACACGCGGTTGCGCCCGTCGTCGTACTTCAGCTCCAGCCCCGGCCGGTGCGCCAGCGCCGGCGCGTCCTCCAGGTGGGTGATCCTCCAGCGCGGCACGGCCGCTCCTCTCGTCCTGGACCCGGGCACGACCGAGGCCCGGCCCCCGCGGGGGACCGGGCCTCGGGACGGGCGCAGGGTCAGACGGCGCGGACGGCGTCGGCCTGCGGGCCCTTCTCGCCCTGGACGACCTCGAAGGACACGCGCTGGCCCTCGTCGAGGCTCTTGTAGCCGTCCATCTGGATGGCCGAGTAGTGGACGAAGACGTCCTGGCCGCCGTCGACGGCGATGAAGCCGAAGCCCTTCTCGGCGTTGAACCACTTCACGGTGCCCTGTGCCACGTGCGCTCCCACGGTCGTGCGTGCGGACGACCCCCGTGATCCGGGGGCCGGGATCCAGCTCTTCCGCCCGTGATCACGTGCGTGGAACTGACCGCGCGAGACGGTACAACAAGGAGGCCGACGCGGGGAGATCCTCCCCACACGACTCGGCCACGATCGGGTCGGGGATGTCACCCGACCGGATCGGCGCTGACGAGGACTCTACGCCTCAGGAGATGAGGCCCGCCGACCGGACCGACCGCAGCGAGGGCTCCACCCGGTGGGTGAACCCGACCACCGGCAGCAGCGGGTCGAGGGTCTTGAGGCCCTCCCCGGTGTTGAGGACGACGGTCTCCTGCGTGGGGTCGAGCCGGCCGTCCTCGACCAGCTGCCGGAGCACCGCGACGGTGACGCCGCCGGCGGTCTCGGCGAAGACGCCGGTGGTGCGGGCGAGGTCGCGGATGCCCTCGACGATCTGCTCGTCGCCCACCCGGCCGACCGACCCGCCGGTGCGGCGGATGGCGTCGAGCGCGTACGGGCCGTCGGCGGGGTTGCCGATGTTCAGCGACTTCGCGATGCCGGTGGGCTTGACCGGCTTGACGACGTCCCAGCCGTTGTCGAAGGCGGTGGCGATCGGGTCGCAGCCGGCCGACTGGGCGCCGAACACGCGCCACTCGGTGTCGGCGACGATCCCGGCCTTGACCAGCTCCCGCCAGGCCTTGTCGACCTTGGTGAGCAGCGAGCCCGACGCCATCGGGATGACGACCTGGGCCGGGATGCGCCAGCCGAGCTGCTCGGCGATCTCGTAGCCCATCGTCTTCGAGCCCTCGGCGTAGTAGGGCCGCACGTTCTGGTTGACGAAGGCGGTGTCCTCGAACTCGTCGGTCTCGGCGAGCTCGCTGGTGAGCCGGTTGACGTCGTCGTACGAGCCGTCGACGGCGACCAGCGTCTGCCCGTAGACCGCCGACTGCACGACCTTGCCGGGCTCGAGGTCGGACGGGATGAAGACGTAGGAGGGCAGGCCGACGCGGGCGGCGTGGGCGGCCACGGAGTTCGCCAGGTTGCCGGTCGAGGCGGCGGCGATCTTGCGGTAGCCGAGCCCCTTGGCCGCGGTGGCGGCGAGGCTGACCACGCGGTCCTTGAACGAGTGCGTGGGGTTGGCCGAGTCGTCCTTGACCCACAGGCCGCCGGTGATGCCGAGCTCCGCGGCGAGCCGGTCGGCGCGGACCAGCGGCGTCATGCCCGGGTCGAGCGAGACGCGGTCGGCCGGGTCCTGGCCCACGGGCAGCAGGGCGGCGTAGCGCCAGATGTTCTGCGGGCCGGCCTCGATCTGCTCGCGGGTGACGGCGGCCATCAGCTCGGCGTCGTAGTCGACCTCCAGCGGGCCGAAGCACTCCGCGCACGCGTGCTCGGCGATCAGGCCGAAGGTGGCGCCGCAGTTGCGACAGACGAGGCCGCGGGCGGGGCTGGGCGGCACGGGGCCGCCGGCAGCGGAGTCGGCCTGGAGAGAACCGGGAGCGGTCAGGGTCATGCGACGACTACCTCCTCATCTTCCCCGCGTCGGGCCGTCGAGCCGCGCGGGACGGAATTGGCACCTCTCGCCGCTCGCGCGAGCGCGGTTGCCGGGGCTTCGTCGGGCCGTGTCCCTCTGCCCCTCTGGATGAGTGGAACGCCCCGAGTCTACCCGGGGTCCGGCGACGGTCCCGGTCCCGGCCATGCTGGGCGTGTGGCTGCGCGCATCGTCTACACCGACCTCGACGGCACGATGGTCGGCCCCCGGGGGTCGTTCTGGCACGCCTCCGACGGCTCCCCCACCGCCGAGCCCGCGGCCGCGCTCCTCGAGCTGCACACCGCCGGGGTCGCGCTGGTGATCGTCAGCGGGCGCACCGCCGACCAGGTCACCGAGGCCGGGCGGATCTTCGCCGCCGACGGCGCGATCGCCGAGCTGGGCTCGCTCGTCACGTGGAAGGGCGGCCGGTCGCGCCACCAGCTCACCGGCGCGCTGCCCGCGGAGTACGCCGGGCGCACGCCGATGGACGTGATGGCCGAGCTCGGCGTCGTCGACGCGCTGTGCGCCGCCCACCCGGGACGGCTGGAGTGGCACGCGCCCTGGCACACGACGCACGAGGGCGACGCGCTGCTGCGCGGCTACGTCGACCCGGTCGTCGTCGACGCCTGGCTCGCCGAGCGGGGCCTGGGCTGGCTGACGCTCAAGGACAACGGCGCCATCCCGGCGACGGCGAAGCTCGACCTCGCGCCCGAGGGGCAGCTGGCCCGGGTCTACCACCTGATGCCGCGCGGCATCTCCAAGGGCGAGGCGATCGCCTGGGACCTCGAGCGGCGCGGCGTCGACCCCGCCGACGCCGTCGCGATCGGCGACAGCGCCAGCGACCTGGAGATGGCGCCGGCCGTCGGCCGGCTGTGGATCACCGCGAACGGCGCCGAGGTCGACGGCATGGCCGGGCTGCTGGCCGCCGTCCCGAACGTGTCGGTCACCGACGAGGCGATGGGCGTCGGCTGGGCCCAGGCGGTGAGAGCGAGCCTGTGAGCGGGTCGCGCCGAGTGGGCCCCGGAGGGGTCCGCGCAGGCGCGACGGAAGGGCTCCACGGCGCCGGGGGACGGCACCTGGCCGCGGTGTCGCCCGGTAGGGCGACGGTTACGACGTGACGTCGCGGCGGGAGAAGGAGCGGAACGCCAGCGCGGTGAAGACCGCGGCGTAGACCAGCGACTGGATGACGCCGCGGAAGAGGTCGGAGGAGTCGACCGGCGTCTGCAGCAGGTCGGTCCAGGCGAACTCCTCCGCCGTGGGGAACCAGTCGCGGATGGCGCCGAGCTGCTCGACCTGGTCGAGGATCGCGAACACGACCATCGTGAAGACCGCCCCGCCGACGGCGGCCAGCGGCGCGTCGGTGACCGTGGACAGCCAGAACGCGAGCGCCCCGACGACGAGCAGGTGGACGGCGAGGTAGCCGAGCATCCCGGCCAGCCGGAGCAGGCCCTCGCCCTGCGACAGGGTCACCCCGATCGGCGTCCGGATGTCGTCGAAGCCGAACGCGATCCCGCCGGCCACGACGGCGACCACCGCGAGCGTGAGCAGCGCCGCCACCGAGAGCACCAGCGCGGCGACCCACTTCTGCCGGAGCAGCCGCGCCCGCGGGACCGGGGTGGCCAGCGTGTACCGCAGCGACCCCCACTGCGCCTCGCTGGCCACGGTGTCGCCGAAGAACAGCGCGTAGACCACCACGAGGAAGAACGACGTCGTCGCGAACAGCACGAACAGCGTGAAGTTCAGCCCGCTGGAGGTGGCGACGTCGACGAGGTTGATCCGGGTGTTCTCCGAGGCCTCCTCGCTGGCGCCGAGTTGGAGCGCGGCGATGAGCACCAGCGGGAGGGCGACCATGAGCGCGAAGACGCCGATGGTGCGCCGCCGCTTGAACTGCCGGCGCAGCTCCACCGACAGCCGCAGCGTGCGGCCGGGCCGGTAGCCGGCGACCGCCCCGGTGGGCTGGACGTGCTCCGTCGCGGTCATCAGCTCTCCCCCACCAGGGCCAGGAACGCGTCCTCCAGGCGGCGGCGCGGCGTGAACTGGTCGACGGCGACGTCGGCGGCCACGAGCGCCTGCAGCGCCTGCGCCCGCGAGGTCTGCGCGCCGAGGTCGGCGACCAGGCCCTCGTCGGTGCGCTCGACGGTGACCCCGGGCAGCCCGGACAGGACGGCGGACGCGCGGTCGGCGTCGGAGTCGTCGGCGAGCCCGACGAGCACCGCACCCCCGGTGCCGACGATCTCCTCGACCGTCCCCTGCGCGATCTTCTGGCCCCGGGCCATGACCACCACGTGGGTGCAGGTCTGCTCGATCTCGCTGAGCAGGTGGCTGGACACGATGACCGTGCGGCCGGTGGCGGCGTAGGACTGCAGCACCTCGCGCATCGCGTGGATCTGCGGCGGGTCCAGGCCGTTGGTCGGCTCGTCGAGCACCAGCAGGTCGGGCAGGCCGAGCATCGCCTGGGCGATGGCCACCCGCTGGCGCATGCCCTGGCTGTAGCGGCGCACCGGGCGGTCGATGGCGGCGCCGAGGCCGGCGACCTCGATCGCCTCCTCCATGTGCGCGTCCTCCGCCGGCCGGCCGGTGGCGGCCCAGTAGAGGGTGAGGTTGTCGCGGCCCGAGAGGTGCGGCATGAGGCCGGTGCCCTCGACGAAGGAGCCCAGCCGCGACAGCACCGGCGCCCCGGGGCCGGCGGCGTGGCCGAAGACGCTGATCCGGCCGGCGTTCGGGCGGATCAGGCCCATGAGCATCCGCAGCGACGTCGTCTTGCCCGCGCCGTTGGGCCCGAGCAGGCCGAGCACCTGGCCGCGGCGGACCTCGAAGGAGAGGTCCTTCACCGCCACGAAGCCGTCCTTGTAGGCCTTGGTCACGCCCTCGAAGCGCAGCGGCACGTCCTCGCCGTCGGGCTCGACGACGGAGGTGACCCGTCGACGGCGGCGGCCCCACAGGACCGCCGCGGCCCAGCCGAGCAGGCCGAGGAGGACGACGGCGCCGAGCAGCAGCCACCAGCGCGAGGTGCCGCCGTCGGCCTGCGCCTGCCCCTCGACCGTCGGGACGGCGAGCGCGCTGCCCCCGTTGCCCGCGCCGGCCAGCGCGACGGAGTAGACGCCTGCCTCGGCCGGGAGGGCGAACGCCTGGTCGGTGGAGGAGACGACGACGCGCATCGTGTGGCCGGCCTCGAAGCGGTGCACGATGCCCGGCAGCGTGACGGTGACCTCGGTCGGCGCCGTCGGGTCGGCCGACAGCCCGGTCAGCGACAGCGGCGCCACCAGCCCGCCGGGCAGGGTCTGCGCGCCGTCGGGGCCGACGTCGTAGAGCTTGGCGAACAGCGTCGCGGTGCCGCTGGGCGAGGCGACGGCGAGGTCCACGGTGGGGGCGCCGACCACCTCGACGGCCTCGTCGAGCGGCTCGGTGGAGAACGCGGCGAACTGGCCGGGGATCTCGACGGCGGTGCCGGCCAGCGCGGAGGCGATCGACCCGAGGCCGGGGACCATGGTGATCGCCGCGGGCGTCCCGCCGGCCGGGGTGACCACCGGCTGCAGCGGGCCGTCGAGGGCCAGGTCGGTGCGCTCGGTCGACGCGGCGCCGTCGAGGCCCGGGTAGGCGTCGGCGACGACGCTCGGGGTGCCGCCCTGGACGCTGCCGAGCGTGCTGCCCAGGCCGGTCGGGGCGGGGTACTGGAAGCCGGTGCCGGGGTCCTCGCCGCGGGCCGGGTCGTCCCCGTCACGCAGGTGCCAGGAGAACCAGCCGGCGACCAGGTCGCGCAGCTCGGCGGTCTCGCGCTCGGAGGCCTGCGAGTCGTGGCCCCCGGCGTACCAGACGACCTTCACCTCGGTGCCGTTGGCAGCGATCCCGCGGGCGTTGGCGTCGGCCTGGCCGAGGCCGAACAGCGAGTCCTCGGTGCCCTGCACGAGCAGCGTCGGCGCGGTGATCCGGTCGAGGACGGCGGCCGGGCTGCTGCGGTCGAGGACCGCGGCCACCTCGGGCGTGAGGGTGCCGGTGGCGGCGGAGTCCTGGTAGGCGGCGCAGATGTCGGCGCGGAACCGGCCGCAGGTCAGTGCCTGCTCCACCGCCGCGGGGTCGACGCCGGCCAGGTCGGGCAGCTGCGGCAGGGACGGGGCGGACGCGGGGGCCGCGCCGCCGGTGTCGGCGGTGGTGTCCTCGGTGGTGCCCTCGTCGTCGCCGGCGTCGCCCGCTCCCCCGCCGAGCGCGTCGAGCAGCCCGCCGGTGGGGACCGAGCCGACGCCGAAGAACAGCCCGGCCCACAGGCGCTTGTAGACGCCGGTGCCCTCGGTCTGCGGCGTGGCGGCGGGCGTCGTGGGCGGCTGCGCGCCGTCGGCCCCGCCGGTCTGGGACGGGAAGAGCGCGGCGGTCAGCGAGTTCCAGGTGATCTGCGGCGCGATGGCGTCGACCCGGTCGTCGTAGGCGGCGCCGAGCAGCGACAGCGCCCCGCCGTAGGAGGCGCCGGCCACGCCGACCCGCGGGTCGCCGTCGCCGTCGAGGAGGACGTCGTCGCGCTCGGCGAGCAGGTCGAGCAGCGTGGAGAGGTCGGCGACCTCGTAGCGCGGGTCGTCGAGGCCGATCTGGCCGGTGCTCTCGCCGAACCCGCGCGCCGAGTACGTCAGGACGACGAAGCCGCGGCCGGCGAGGTCCTGCGCGTCGTCGGCCACCGACCGCTTGCTGCCGCCGAAGCCGTGCGCCAGGACGACGGCCGGCGCCGGGGCGTCCGCCGTGGCCGAGGCCGGCAGGTACAGCGTGGTGTCGAGCTCGACGGCGTCCGCGCCGGAACCGGAGGGGACGCGGGCGTCCTCCGTGCGGACGTCCTCGGCGGCCGCCGCGGTGCCGGGGAGCGAGACGAGGACCGTGCCGGTGACCAGCAGGGCGAGCACGGCACCGAGGGCCGCGCGGGCGGAACGCACGGAGCGGCCAACGGACGGTGTCGCGCCCGGGTTCCGGCGGCGGCCGTGCGGTGGATCGCAGGCGACGGTCAGGACTGCCACTCGCCGGTGACGACGACGACCAGGCCCGGGTCGGCCACGCCGGGGACCTCGAAGAACCGGTCGGCGGGCCCGCTCTGCACCGCCGGGAAGGCGTCCATGAGCTGCAGCGCCGACTGCCGCTGAGTCTCGTCGCCCGCGGTGAAGAACACCGTGGTGACCGCGACGTCGGGGCCGTCGTAGGAGCCGACGCCGGCCGACGTCCAGCCCCGCGTGCCCAGCTGCGCGGCGACGTCGGCGGCCAGGCCGCTGGTGGACGTGGCGTTCAGCACGGTGACCGGGACGCGCACGTCGCCGCTGGGCGCCGGCTCGACCGGCGGCAGCGGCTCGACCGACAGGGGCGGCAGCGCCCCGCTGGGCGGCGCGGTGGGTGCGGGCGCGCTGCTGGTGGCCGGCGGGGCGGTGGAGCCGGCCTCCTGCGCCGCCGGGGAGGTGAAGCTGTAGACGCCGAGCACGACGAGCGCGACCACCACGACGGCGAGCAACAGGAGCCCCGTGCGGCGCCCCCGCGGCGGGGCGTCCTCCCCCTCGGCGGCGCGCAGGGCGGCGCGCGAGACGCCGGCGCGGCGGGCGGCCTTGCGGCGCTCGGCCTCCATCGCCTGGCGCTCGGCCTCCCGGGCCTGGCGCTCGGCGCGCATGGCGGCGCGGTTGCCGACGACACCGGTGCCGCCGGTGGCCGGGCCGGTCTCGGGACGCTCGGGCCGGCGCTCGTCCCGGTCGCCGCGGTCGTCGCGTCCCTCGCGGGTGCGGACGGGCTGCCGGTCCGGGATGGCCTCGGTCAGGGGCGCCGCAGCGCGGGCGCGGGCCGGCTCGCGGTCCGGGATGGCCTCGGTCAGGGGCGCCGCGGCCCGGGCGCGGGCGGGCTCGCGGTCCGGGATGGCCTCGGTCAGCGGCGCGGCGGCGCGAGCGCGGGCGGGCTCCCGGTCCGGGATCGCCGTGGTGGCCGGGGCGGGGGGTGCGGCGGGCTCGGGGGCGCCCTTCGGCCGGGTCCAGTCGCGGTAGGGCGTGGCGCCCGGGCCGGGGGCCACGGCGGGAGCGGCCGCGGTGGCCGGCGCGCCGGCCGGGGCCGCCGGGGCCTGGGTCCGGGCCGCAGGGGCCTGGACCGCAGGGGCCTGGGCCGGGGGTCGCTCCGGCCGCTGCCGGTCGGCGGGCCGGTCCGGCGCGGGGGCGTCGGGGGCGGGGCTGGGGACCGCCTGGAACGGCGCCACGGAGGTCTCGGGGGCGGCCGGGCGCGCCGGGGCCTGCGCCTCGGGCTTCGGCGGCGGCGCCGGCAGCCGCACCGCGGTGGGCGGCACGGCGGGCACCTGCGGAGCCGGGGGCGCCGGCGCGGCGGGCGGCTGCGCGGCCGGCGCCTGGCGGGTCGCCCCGTTCACCGGCACCGACGGCCGCGCGGCAGGCGTGCGGCCGCGCCCGGCCGGGGGCGCGGCGGGCTGCGGGCGGGCCGGCGGGGCCTGCGCCGGCGCCTGTGAGGTGGCGGGCTGGGCGGGAGCCGGCGGGGGCGCTGCCGGGCGGGGCGGCCGGGCGGACGGCCGGGCGGGGGCGGCCGCGGGCGCTCCCGGGCCGCCGGTCAGGCGGCGCCGGTCGGTCTCGTCGCCGAGCAGCGCGTCGCGGCGCCGGTCGGCGCGGCTGCGCAGCGGGCCGGGCGTGGTGGGGTGGTCGCTCAGGTCCCCGTAGCCAGGGGCCAGGGTGTCGGCCCCGAACTCGGGCACCGGGCGGTCGGCGGGCTGGTCGGTGCGGCGTCGCCCACCGGCCACCGGGGCTGACGGCCGGTCCGGTTGGTCACCACCTGACGCCGCGTGCCTGCCCACGGTGACCAAATCTAGATGGCCGGAGAGCCCTTGCCCAGGAGGGACGGTGAACGACGCGCGCGCCGCGCGGTGCGCAGACGCCGCAACCGGCGCACCAGCATGGGGTCGGCGGCGAGGGCCGCGGGCCGGTCGACCAGGGCGTTGAGCACCTGGTAGTACCGCGTCGGCGGGACGCCGAACTGCTCGCGGATCGCCGTCTCCTTGGCGCCGGCGCGGCGCCACCACTGCCGTTCGAAGGCCAGCATCTCGTGCTCGCGCCGGGTCAGGCCCGCGGGCTGCGCGGGGACCTCACCGGACGCCGAGCCCCCCGGCGGGGAGACCGCGGGGGCTGGGTCGGGGGTCATGGTCGGGTCCGTTCGATCGGGGGGAAGCCGTCACCCACGACGGTAGGCCCGGGTACCGACGTTCCGCGCGTGCTCGCGCGCGGCGTCAGGCGACGGCCGGCACCTGCTCGGCCGCGACCCGGCGGCCCGCCGCACGCGCGGCGCGGAGGCTGTCGACGGTGAACACGGCCAGCGCCGCCCAGACGATCGCGAAGCCGGCCAGCCGCGCCGGCGGCATGGGCTCGTGGAAGACGAAGACGCCCAGCGCGAGCTGCATCAGCGGCGTCACGTACTGCAGCAGGCCGATCGTCGACAGGGGGATCCGCCGGGCCGCCGCGGCGAACAGCAGCAGCGGCACCGCCGTCGCGATGCCCGAGGCCACGAGCAGCAGCAGGTGGCCGGTGCCCTCGCTGCCCGCCGTCCCCCGGCCGGTGCCGTGCAGGACGCCGAGGAGAACCAGCGCCGGCACGAACGCCACCGCCGTCTCCACGAACAACCCCGGCGCGGCCTCCACCCGGACCAGCTTCTTGAGCAGCCCGTAGGCGCCGAACGTGGCGGCGAGGGTCAGCGCGATCCACGGCGGGCGGCCGTGGTCGACGGTCAGGACGACGACCGCGACGCCCGCCAGCCCGACCGCCGTCCACTGCAGCGGCCGCAGCCGCTCGGCGAAGACGACGACGCCCAGCAGGACGCTCACCAGCGGGTTGACGAAGTAGCCGAGCGAGGTCTCGACCACGTGGCCGGAGTTGACGCCGTAGACGAACACCAGCCAGTTGGCGGCGATCAGCGCCGAGGCGCCGGCGAGCACCAGCATCGTCCGCGGGTCGGTGACCGCGGCGCACACCAGCGGCCAGCGGCGCAGCGCCGTCAGCAGCAGGGCGACGAAGACCAGCGACCAGACCACCCGGTGGGCGACGATCTCCAGGCCGCCGGCGGGCTCGAGGAGCGGGAAGTACAGCGGGAAGCAGCCCCACAGCAGGTAGGCCGACAGCCCCGCCGCGGTGCCCGCCCGCCGCTCGTCCACGGCGGGCACGCTACGCCCGGGGGTCAGCCCGCCTGGATGTAGTCGACGAGGTGGGCGCGCTCCTCCTCGAGCTCGTCGAGGCGGGCCTTGACGACGTCGCCGATCGAGACGATGCCGAGCAGCCGGCCGTCCTCGACGACGGGGACGTGCCGCACGCGGCGGTCGGTCATCGTGCGGGCCAGGTCGTGCACCGAGGCGCCGGGCGGGCAGGTGTGCACCTCGGCGGTCATGAGCGCCGACACCGGCCCGTCGAGGACGGCGTCACCCGAGGCGTGCAGCGCGCGGACGACGTCGCGCTCGGACAGGATGCCGGCGACCCGGCCCTCCCCCGGCGAGACGACGAGCGCGCCGACGCCGTGGTGGGCCATCAGCGCCAGCGCCTCCCGGACGCCGGCGCCCGGCTCGACGGTGACGACGTCGGGACCCTTGCGGTGGAGCAGGTGGGCGATGCGCACGGGGTCTCCTCCCTCCGGCCGGGCCGCAGTCTGCTCCGCGGCGGCCCGGCCGGACGGCGGCGCGGCGCGGGCCACGCCCGGGACGCGTGTCGGTCACGCGCCGCCGCCGGGCGTGACGCTGCGGAGGCACGCGACCGGCCGGACGGGCCTACCGTCGTCGCGTGCGCACCATCCGGCACGACGCCGCCCCGGCGTCCCCCACGGCCCTGCAGTGGCTCCGCTACGCCCTCGGCGGCCGGCTGCCCCGCGACCTGTCCGCCTGGGTGCTGTCGGACACGACCCGGCCGGGCTGGGTGCGGCGGCACGTCGCGCGCTCGCTGGTGCAGCTCTCGCCGCTGGTCGCGCTCTGCCTGTTCGTACCCGTCCCGCTGGTCTACCGGCTGACGGCGGCGCTCGGGGGCGTGCTGGTGGGTCTCATGTACTCGATGGCGTTCATCGTGGAGACGACCGAGCACCGGGTGGCCAAGGCCGGCTACCCCGCGGGCACGGCGGCGCGGATCCGCGAGGAGCGCGCCGAGCGGCGCCGCGACGCCCGGGTGGAGGCCCGCTTCCCCTACCGCGTCGGCGGGGCCGGCAGCTTCGACTGAGCCGACGGGGGGACTCGAACCCCCAACCGCCCGATTACAAGTCGGGTGCGCTACCAGTTGCGCCACGCCGGCGGGACCGGGGACTCCGTCCCCGGCACCACGAGGATAGGGACACAGCGGGCGCGGCCGCGGCGGACGGGTCGAGTCCGCGCCCGGGCTGCCGATGATCCCGACGTGGCACCCACCGACGACGGGACCTCCCTCCTGCCGCTGGACCGCACGCAGCTCGACGCGCTGCGCGGGCACGTCGAGGCGCTGCTCGCCGCGTCCGGCTGCGACCAGACCACCCGCGCCACCGACGAGTGGGCGGCCCGGCAGGGCATCGCGCTCGACCGCCTGCACGAGGGACTCGAGGAGTACGGCGGCTTCTGCGACTGCGAGGTCGTGATGAACGTCGACCCCGGAGTGTGTTCGAGCCGGCGGCTCAGGCGGCGGCGTCGGTGCCGGCGGCCGGGCCCTCCCGCAGGTAGCCCGCCGGGTCGCTGCCCAGCGCGCCGTCGGCCAGCCACCGGGCGAAGCCCTCCGGGTCGCGCCGCTCGAGCTCGTCGAGGACCTCCTCGCGGCGGCGCACGACCGACTGCCGGGTGCCGGCCTCCAGCCGGCCGCCCAGCGCCGTCGAGGTGCTCAGCCACTCCCGCCCCAGCGCCGCGGTCGACAGCGTCGCCACCGGCGGGGAGAACGTCACCGTGGCGCGGGCCTCCGCCGGCCGCGCGCCCCCCGGGCGCGGCCCCGCGGCCGGCGCCGCACCCCCGGACGACGGCGGCGCCGGGACGGCGTTGCGCCGCGGCGGGCGCCCGGCGTGCAGCAGCCACAGCCCGAGCCCGCCGACGGCGAGCACGGCGCCGGCCAGCACGGTGAGCACCGGGCCGCCGAGCGCGGCGGTGCCGGAGAGGAACAGCAGGACGCCGATCGTGGCCACGCCGGTGCGCCAGGCCGCCTCCAGCGGTGTGCGGGCGTCGGCGGGCGCGCCGGACTCGGCGCCGGACTCCCGCGCGACGCCACCGGCGAGGCAGGCGGTGACGACCGCCGCCAGCCCCACCGCCAGCAGCCCGGGCGGTCGCAGGGCGAGCCCGCCGACGACGGCGACCGCCGTCGCGGTGAGGGCGGCGAGCCCCAGGAGCAGGCGGGCGGGCAGTCCGCGGTCGGACACGAGCAGCCTCCAGGAGGGCAGGCCGGGTAGGACGAGCCCGGCCGCTCCCAGGGGACCGGCCGGGCTCCCCTCCTACCCCGCGACCGTCCGGTCGCACACCGTGCACGGGCGTGTCGCGGCGCGCCGGACGCCGCCCGGCAGGATCGCCGCACGTGGGGACCTCCGTCGTCGAGCCCGGCCTGCCGCTGGCCGTCGTCCTGGCGCTGCTCACCGCGCTGGCCGCGGCCGGGGGCCGGCTGTCCGGGCTCGGGCAGGAGCGCCCGGTCGCCGTCGCGGCGCTGCGGGCCACCGCGCAGCTGGCCGCGGTGTCGGCGGTGCTGCTGGCCGTCGTCCGCTCGCTGTGGCTGTCGGCGGCGTTCGTGCTGGTCATGGGCACCGTCGCGTCGGTCACCGCGGCGGGGCGGGTCACCGGCCTGCCGCTGCGGGCGCCCGGGGCGGCCCGCCGGGTGGCGACGGCGGCGCTCGCGGTGGCCGGCGGCGCGGCGCCCGTCGTGGCGCTGGTCCTCGCCAGCGGCACCGTCCCGCTGCGCGGCGAGGCGGTCATCCCGGTCGCGGGCATCGTCATCGGCGGGGCGATGACGGCGACGTCGCTGGCCGGCCGGCGCCTGCGCGACGAGCTGACCGGTCGCCGCGGCGAGGTCGAGGCCGCGCTCGCCCTCGGGCTGCTCCCCCGCGACGCCGTCCTCGAGGTCGGCCGCCCCTCGGCCGCCACCGCGCTCGTGCCGCCGCTGGACCAGACCCGAACGGTCGGGCTGGTCACGCTGCCCGGCGCCTACGTCGGCGTCCTGCTCGGCGGCGGCAGCCCGACGGCCGCCGGCGCCGCGCAGCTCCTGGTGCTGGTCGGGCTGCTGGCCGCCGAGGTGCTCGCCGTCTGGATCGTCACCGAGCTGGTGGCCCGCGGCCGGGTGCTCCCCGGCCTCCCGCGCTGACCGGCGTCCAGACACCTCACAGGCGGCCCGCAGGGCGCCACCAGACCGCGCGCCGACAGTCGGTCCCGAGGCGGCGGGGTGCCGCCCCAGGAGGAGGACCGAGGACGATGACCGGACAGCAGCCCCATCCCGACCCGTCGCAGCAGCCCGCGGGCGCGACACCGGGGTGGACGCCGCCGCCGTCCGGCGGGACCTGGTACCCGCACGGGATGACCGCCACCGCCACCCTGCCCCCGCCGCTGGTGCCCGCCGCGCCGGCCCGCCGGGCCGGTCGGGTGCGGATCGGCGTCGCCGGCCTGCTCGCCGGCGCGCTCATCGGCGGCGGCGCCGGGGCCGGCGTCGTGGCGCTGACCGCCGGCGGCGCGACCGCGGGCACGAGCCCCGTCGCCGCCCAGTCGGTGGTCATCCAGGACCCCGAGAGCGCCACCGCCGTCACCGCCGCGGCCGCGAAGGCCTCGCCGAGCGTCGTCACCGTCTACGTGACCAGCGGCTCGGGCTCAGGCAGCGGCTCCGGCGTCGTGCTCACCGACGACGGCTACGTGCTGACCAACAACCACGTGGTGACGCTCGACAGCTCCACCGACTCCGCCACCGTCCAGGTGCGCACCTCCGACGGCACGCTCTACGACGCCACCGTCGTCGGCACCGACCCCACCTCCGACCTCGCGGTGATCCGGCTGCAGGACGCGAGCGGCCTGACCCCGGCCACCTTCGCCGATTCCGACGACGTGCAGGTCGGCGACCTCGCCGTGGCGATCGGCGCCCCACTGGGCCTGTCCGACACCGTCACCGACGGCATCGTCAGCGCGACGAACCGGGCCGTGGCCACCGGCTCCACCCAGGACGACGCCACCGTCATCGACGCGCTGCAGACCGACGCGGCGATCAACCCGGGCAACTCCGGCGGCGCGCTGGTCGACGCCGCCGGCGAGGTCATCGGCATCAACACCGCCATCGCCTCGGTCGCGTCGGGCGCGCCGGGCTCGTCGTCGCAGAGCGGCAACATCGGCGTCGGCTTCGCGATCCCGGGCAACACGGCGAAGCGGATCGCCGACGAGATCATCGCGACCGGCAGCGCCACCCACGCCGTCCTGGGCGTCAGCGCGCAGACCGCCACCGACGGCAGCGCCGGCAGCGAGGTCGGCACCGGCGCGCAGGTGGTGCAGGTGCAGCCCGGCGGCGCGGCGGCCGACGCGGGGCTGCAGGCCGGCGACGTCGTCACCGCCGTCGGCGACCGGCCGGTGACCAGCTCCACCGAGCTCACCGCCGCGGTGCGCAGCGCCGCCCCCGGCGACGACGTGACCCTCACCGTCCGCCGCGGCGGGGAGACCACGACCGTCGAGGTGACCCTCGGCAGCAGTGCCGGCTGACCTCCCGGCCGCCCACGGGCACCCTCCCGCGCCGCATAGGCTCGGGAGGGTGTCGTCGTCCGTGCCCCTGACCTCCTCGCTGGACGACCCCGCCCGCGCCGAGGGCCTGCGCCGGATGAAGCGGCTGGCGACCGGCCTGTTCCTGTTCGCCGCCGCGGTGTTCCTCGCCTGCGTGCTGATCGGCGAGGACGCCGGCGCCTGGGTCGGGTACGTCCGCGCGACCGCCGAGGCCTCGATGGTGGGCGCGCTGGCCGACTGGTTCGCCGTCACCGCGCTGTTCCGGCACCCGCTGCGGATCCCCATCCCGCACACGGCGATCATCCCGCGCAAGAAGGACCAGATCGGCGCGAGCCTGGGCACCTTCGTGCAGGAGAACTTCCTGACCCGCGCGGTGGTCGAGGACAAGCTGGCCACCGTCGACGTCCCCGGCCGGCTCGGCGAGTTCCTGGCCGCCCCCGGCCGGGCCGAGCGGCTCTCGGGCGACGCAGCGGCCGCCCTCACCGGGCTCACCGACCTGCTCCGCGACGACGACGTGCAGGAGGCCGTGGCCGGGCTGGTCGACCGCCGGCTGCACGAGACGCCGGCCGCGCCGGTGCTGGCCCGGGTGCTGGAGCTGGTCGTCGAGGGCGACCGGCACCAGGAGGTCCTGTCGGCGGCGCTGCGCTTCCTCGGCCGCTTCCTCGAGGAGAACCGCGTCGTCTTCCGCGCCCAGCTGGGCGACGCCTCCCCGGCGTGGGTGCCCGACTGGGTCGACGACCGGGTGTTCGACCGGGTGTTCGCCGCGCTGCAGGGCTTCCTGCACGAGGTCGGCGACGCCCGCGACCACGAGCTGCGCCGGGTCTACGACGCCCGGCTGCGCGCCTACGTGCACGCGCTGCGCACCGACCCCGACACCGCGGCCTCCGTCGAGGCGTTCAAGAAGCAGCTGCTCGAGCACCCGGCGGTGCGCACCTGGTCGTCGTCGCTGTGGACCAACGCCAAGACGTCGTTCCTCGCCGCCGCCGCCGACCCGGACTCCGAGCTGCGGGCCCGCGTCACCGGCCTCGTCCGCGACGGCGCCCGGCTGCTGCGCACCGACCCGCGGGTGCGCGAGCTGGTGCAGCGGCAGTCGGTGCGGGTGGCCGGCTACCTCGTCGAGCGCTTCGCCGGCGACGTCGCCGACGTCGTCGGCACGACCGTCGCCCGCTGGGACACCGAGGAGACCAGCCGGCGCATCGAGCTGCAGGTGGGCCGCGACCTGCAGTTCATCCGGATCAACGGCACCGTCGTCGGCGGCCTCGCCGGACTGGTGATCTACACCGTCGCCCAGCTGCTGGGCTGAGACCTACCTCCGGGCCTGCGCCGCCGCGTACAACGCGATGCCGGCCGCGACGCTCACGTTGAGCGACTCGGTGTCGCGGGCGATGGGGATGCGCAGGACGACGTCGCAGCGCTCGCGGACCAGCCGCGACAGCCCGGTGCCCTCGGCGCCCACCACGAGCGCGACCGGGTCGGCCAGGCCGTCGTAGTCGTGCAGGTCCATGTCACCGTCGCCGGCGAGACCCACGGTCTGCAGGCCGGCGTCCTGGTAGGAGGCCAGCGCGCGGGCGAGGTTGACCGCGCGCGCCACCGGCAGCCGGGCGGCCGCGCCGGCGCTGGTGCGCCAGGCGGAGGCGGTCATGCCCACCGAGCGGCGCTGCGGCACGACGACGCCGTGCGCGGCGAACGCGGCCGCCGAGCGCACGACCGCGCCGAGGTTGCGCGGGTCGGTGATGCCGTCCATGGCGACGACGAGCGGCGGGCGGCCGGAGTCGCGGGCGAGGTCGAGCAGGTCGTCGGGGTGCGCGTAGGAGTACGGCGGCACCTGCAGCCCGATGCCCTGGTGCAGCGCGCCGTTGGACATCCGGTCGAACTCGGCCTTGCCCACCTCGAGCAGCGGCAGGCCGCGGTCGCCGGCCAGCTGCACCGCCTCGGTGATCCGCTCGTCGGTGCGGGTCGACTCCCCCGTGACGACGTAGAGCGCGGTCGCCGGGATCTCCGCCCGCAGCGCCTCCACGACCGGGTTGCGCCCGAGCAGCAGCTCCGGCGCCTCCTCGGCGCGCTGGCGGCTGCGGTCGCGCTCGGCGCGGCGGCGGGCGTCGGCCTGCGCCCGGCGCTGCGCCGGGTGACCGGTGCGCTGCTCGGCCGGCGGGGTCGCCCCGCGGCCGGCGAGCGACCGGCGGTTCTTGCCACCGGTGCCGGCGGTGGCGGTCTTCTTGCCGGCACCGCTCGTGCGGCCGCGGCGCTGGCTGTTGCCGGCCATCAGCGGGTCAGCTCCCATCGGGGTCCCTGCGGGGTGTCCTCGACCTGCAGGCCGAGGGCGGTGAGCTGGTCGCGCAGCGCGTCGGCCGCCGCGTAGTCCTTGCGGGCGCGCGCGGCCTGCCGCTGCTCGAGCGCCAGCCGGACCAGCCCGTCGGTGACGCCGGCCAGCCGGTCGTCGCCGCCGGACGCGGCCCAGCGGGGGTCGAGCGGGTCGAGCCCCAGCACGCCCAGCATCCCCCGGACCGCGCCGAGGGCGGCGCGCGTCGCGTCGTCGTCGCCGTCGGCGAGGGCGGTGTTGCCCTGCCGGACGGTGTCGTGCACGACGGCGACGGCGGCCGGCGTGCTCAGGTCGTCGTCCATCGCGGCGCGGAACGCCTCGGGCAGCGAGGTCCCGACGTCGCCGCCGACCTGCTCGGCGGCGCGCTGCACGAACGACTCGATGCGGCGGTAGGCGGCGCCCGCCTCGGCCAGCGCGGCGTCGGTGAACTCGATCGTCGACCGGTAGTGCGGGGCGACCAGGTAGTAGCGCAGCTCGACCGGGCGCACGCGCTGCACGACCTCGTCGACGAGCGCGGTGTTGCCGAGCGACTTGCTCATCTTCTCGCCGCCGAGGGTGACCCAGCCGTTGTGCATCCAGTAGCGGGCGAAGCCGTCGCCGGCCGCGCGGGACTGGGCCTGCTCGTTCTCGTGGTGCGGGAAGCGCAGGTCGAGCCCGCCGCCGTGGACGTCGAAGTCCGGGCCCAGGTAGCGCCCGGCCATGGCCGAGCACTCCAGGTGCCAGCCGGGGCGGCCGCGGCCCCAGGGCGTCGGCCACGCCGCGGTCTCCGGCTCGCCGGGCTTGTGCGCCTTCCACAGCGCGAAGTCGCGCGGGTCGCGCTTGCGGTCGTCGGTGTCGGTGTCGCCGGCGGGCTCGAGGTCGGCGAGCCGCTGCCGGGTGAGCGCGCCGTACTCCGGGAGCGAGCGGACGTCGAAGTAGACGTCGCCGTCGACGGCGTAGGCGTGCCCGCGCTCGATCAGCCGCTCGATGAGCCCGACCATGTCCGGCACGTGGCCGGTGGCGCGGGGTTCGTAGGTGGGCGGCCGCACCCCGAGGACGTCGTAGGCGCGGGTGCACGCGAGCTCGTTCTCGTAGGCCCAGGCCCACCACTCGACGCCGTGCTCGGCGGCCTTGGTGAGGATCTTGTCGTCGATGTCGGTGACGTTGCGGACCAGCGTGACGTCGAGGCCGGAGCCGTGCTCGAGCCAGCTGCGCAGGACGTCGAAGACGAGGGCGGCGCGCACGTGCCCGACGTGGGGCGGGCCCTGGACGGTGAGCCCGCAGACGTACATGGAGGCCTGGCCGGCACGCAGGGGCGTGAAGTCGCGGACCGCGCGGGCGGCCGTGTCGTACAGGCGGAGGCTCACTGCGCGGAGTCTACGGACCCGATCCGGACGACCAGCGCCGTCGCGAGGGCGGCCCGCCCCTCCCCGCGCCCGACCAGCCCGAGCCCGTCGGTGGTGGTGGCCGTGACGCTGACCGGGGCACCCAGGGCCGCCGACAGCACCGCCTCGGCCTCCGCGCGGCGCGGGCCGAGCTTCGGCGTCGGCGCGACCAGCTGGACGGCGGCGTTGCCGACCCGCCAGCCCGCCGCCGCCAGGGTCTCCCGCACGTGCTCGAGGACGGCGGCGCCGCGGGCCCCGGCCCAGCGCGGGTCGTCGGTGCCGAGCAGGCCGCCGATGTCGCCGAGGCCGGCCGCGGACAGCACCGCGTCGGTGAGGGCGTGCGCGGCGACGTCGCCGTCGGAGTGCCCGGCGCAGCCGTCGGCGCCGGGCCACTCGAGGCCGGCCAGCCAGCAGGGCCGGCCGGGCTCGACGGGGTGCACGTCGACGCCGAGGCCGACGCGGGGCAGCTCGGTCACGACGGCCCCGGGATGCCGGCGACCTGCAGCTCGGCGAGCGCGAGGTCGTGGGCCACGGTGACCTTGGCGGCCCGCTCGTCGCCGGCCACGGTGCCCACGGGGACGCCGGCGGCTCGGACGACGGCCGCGTCGTCGGTGAGCTCGACGCCGTCGGGCAGCGCGTCGTAGGCCTCGACGAGGACGCGGCGCGAGAAGCCCTGCGGGGTCTGCACGCGGCGCAGTGTCGCGCGGTCGGGGGCGGCGGTGACCGTGCCCCCGGCGTCGACGGCGACGGTGGTGTCGACGACCGGCAGCACCGGGACCACCGCGGGGGCGCCGGCGCGCAGCGCGTCGAGGACCCGGGCGACGACGGCGGGCGGGGTGAGCGGGCGGGCCGCGTCGTGCACGAGGACCGCCGCCCCCTCCCTCGGGACGGCGGCCAGCGCGGCGCGGACCGAGGCGGTGCGGGTGGCGCCGCCCTCGACGAGGCGGACCCCGTCCGGCAGCACCGCCGCGAACGCGTCGCGGTCGGCGGCGGGGACGGCGACGACCACCTCGTCGACGCCGCCGTCGAGGAGCGTGGCCACCGCCCAGGCGACCAGCGGCCGGCCGCCGAGCGGCACGAGCGCCTTGGGCCGGTCGGCCCCCAGACGCAGACCACTCCCGGCCGCGGCGACGATGCCGACCGCGGACACGGGAGTGGTCTGGTGGAGCAGAGGTGCGGCGGAGCTCAGCTGGCGAGGACCTCGTCGAGGAGGACCTCGGCCTTGTCCTCGTTGGTGCCCTCGGCGAGGGCGAGCTCGCTCACCAGGATCTGGCGGGCCTTGGAGAGCATGCGCTTCTCCCCGGCGGAGAGGCCACGGTCCTTGTCGCGGCGCCACAGGTCGCGGACGACCTCGGCCACCTTGTTCACGTCACCGGAGGCCAGCTTCTCGAGGTTGGCCTTGTAGCGGCGGGACCAGTTGGTCGGCTCCTCGGTGTGCGGGGCCCGCAGGACCTCGAACACGCGGTTGAGCCCGTCCTGACCGACGACGTCGCGGACGCCGACGATCTCTGCGTTGTCGGCCGGCACGCGCACGGTCAGGTCGCCCTGGGCGACCTTCAGCACGAGGTAGGCCTTCTCTTCACCCTTGATCACCCGCGTCTCGATCGCCTCGATGAGCGCGGCACCGTGGTGCGGGTAGACGACGGTCTCGCCGACAGTGAAGCCCATGTGTGTGTGACCCCTTTCGCTGGTTACAGGTTAGCACGGCACACTGACGCCCGGAATGGCCCGACGGCGGATAAGCGCAGGTCAGAGGCCTAATGAACTCCCGGGAAGGGGTTGACAGGGCGTGGTCGGTGTGCGTGCGAGGCCGGTCCGGGCCGCTCCCGTGCGTGCCCTCGTCCTCGCCACGCACGCCCCTCCGGCGGCCGCCGTCACCGTCGTCGCGACGCTGCTCGCGGTCGCCGCGGCGCTGCCCGCGGGGCGCGTGGTCCTCGTGGGGCTGGCCGTCCTCGCAGGTCAGGCGTCCATCGGCTGGAGCAACGACTGGCTCGACGCCGACCGCGACCGCGCCGTCGCACGGGCCGACAAGCCGGTCGTGCAGGGTGCCGTCGACCCCGCCGTGCTGCGCGGGGCGGCCCTCGCGGCCGCCGCGGCGGCCGTCGTCCTGTCGCTGCTGCTCGGCCCCGTGCCCGGCGCGCTGCTGCTCGTGCTCGTCGCCAGCGGATGGGCCTACAACGCGGGTCTGAAGCGGACGGTGCTGTCCGGGGTGCCCTACGTGACCGGTTTCGGCGCGCTGCCGGCGGGCGTCGTGGCCGCGGCGCCGGGCTCCCCGGTCGCGCCGTGGTGGCTGCCGGCGGCCGGCGCGGCGCTGGGGGCAGCCGCGCACCTGGCGAACGTGGCCCCCGACATCGCCGACGACCTCGCCACGGGGGTCCGCGGGCTGCCGCACCGGCTCGGCGCGCGGCGCTCGGCGGTGGTGGGCGCGCTGCTGCTGGGCGGGGCGTCGCTGGTGCTGGTCCTCGGGCCGGCCGGCCCGCCGGAGTGGTGGGGCTGGGCGGGGCTGGTGCTGGCGCTGCCCGCCGTCGTCGTGGCGGCGCTGGCCGGCACGCCGCGCTTCCGCCGGCTGGCGTTCCCGGCGGTGCTGCTGCTGACCGTCCTCGACGTGGTGCTGCTGGTGCTCGGCGGGGCCGCGCTCACCTGAGCGCGGCCCCGCCGGCGGTCACTTCCGGCCGTTCCCCTGGCCGTTGCCACCGCCGTTGCCGTTGCCGCCGCCGTTGCCGTTGCCGGTCCCGGCCGGGGCCGCGGGGGCCGGGGCGGCCTCCTGGGTGGTCACCGTCGGGGCGTCCTCCACCGGCGCGGGGGCCGGGGCGGGCGCGGGCGCCGGGGCGGGCGTGGTGGCGCGGGCGGCCTCGCGGGCGGCCTGGCGGGCGGCGTTGCGCTGGTGGGCCATGTCGCTCACGCGGCTGCCGGTCGCGTAGCCCAGGTGCGAGCCCTCGCTGACCCAGGCGCCGAAGGTCTGGCCCTCGCGCGGGCCGGCCAGCCACTCGGTCTCGCTGACCTCGGGCTCGGTGACCGGCTCGGTGACCTCGGGGGTCCCGGTGGCCGGCGGCTCGGTGACCTCCGGGGTCGCCGGCGGCTCGGTGGTGGGCGTGGCGGACGGCTCCTCGGAGGGGTCGCCGGTGGGCGCGCTCGGCTCGGCGGAGGGGTCGCCGGTGGGCGTGGCGGTCGGCTCGGCCGTCGTCTCCGGGGTGGTGACCTCGTCCGAGGCGGTGGCGAACAGGCCGGCGTCCTGGCCGGGCAGCGCGCCGGCGGTGGCGCCCGCGGTGAGGGCGAGGGCGACGGCGCCGGTCGCGGCCGCGCACTTGGCGGCGATGCCGGCGGCGGCGAGCTTGGCGGTGAGCGTGGTGAGCAGCATGCGGGGTCTCTTCCGTGAGGCCCGGGCGGGGCGCCCGGTCGTCCGCGTGGACGGTTCCGACTGGTCGGTGAGCAGACCGGTCGCCAGCAGCTCGGCCAGGGCCGCGTTCGGCCGGCCCGGCTCGGTGGCGCAGGCCCGGACCGCGTCGGTGAACGCGGCCAGGGACCGTGCGCCCTCGGGCACGGGACGGCCGGTGAGGCAGGCCTCGAGGGCTGCCTCCGCGGCGCGGTCGTCGGCTGGCGTGGTCATCTCGCCCCCGTCATCGCCGGACGGGCCCGCAGGGGTGCGCGGGGCGCCGTCGTCTCCCCCGCCGGGGTGACCCGGGCCGGGGCCAGTTCCTCCTGCAGCCGGCGCAGGCCGCGCCGCTGCAACGCCTTCACCGAGCCCACCGAGCGGTCCATCACCGCGGCCACCTGCTCGACGGTCAGGTCGGCGAGGACCCGCAGGAGCAGCACCGACCGCTGGTCGGCCGGGAGCCCCGCGCACAGGCGGTGCACGGTCTCGGTCCCCAGCCGGGCCAGCACGTCGTCCTCCACGTCCCCGCCGGGGAGCGCGGCCAGCACGTCCGCGCCGTCGTCGGTGACCACCGGGCGGCGGCTGCGCCGCCGGTGCTCGTCGACCAGCCGGCGGTGGGCGATGGTGAACACCCAGGACCGCAGGGCCGCCTCGTCGCCGGTGAAGCCGGGCAGGCCGCGGAAGACGGCGAGGAAGGTCTCGCTCGCCGTGTCGTCCGGGTCGGGCGCGCCGTGCAGGCGCAGGTACCCGGTGACCACCGGGGACAGGTCCCGGTAGAGCACCTCGAACGCCCAGGCCGCCCCCGTGCGCGCGGCCGCGAGGACGTCGTCGAACGCCGGGCCCACCGCCATCCGCACCTCCGTCGCCGTCCCCCGTGCGGGGACGACATCGGCAGGCGGAGGACGGAACTGGACCGTCCGTCACCCGGTCAGGGGGCGCCGGTGCCCCGCGCGGCCTCCTGCTCGACGACGAGCGGCAGGTCCTTCAACCGGTCCAGGCCCTGCAGCGGACGGCGCATCCGCTGGTTGCCGGCCAGCCGCTCGCGGTTGCGCTCCAGGAAGGCCCAGTAGCCCGCCGTGTAGGGGCAGGCGTCCTCGCCCAGGCGCCGCCGCGGGTCGTAGGGGCAGCGGCCGCAGTAGTCGCTCATCCGGTCGATGTAGGCGCCGCCGGCCGCGTACGGCTTGGTGGCCAGCATCCCGCCGTCGGCGTGCTGGCTCATGCCGACGACGTTGGCCACCATCACCCAGTCGTAGCCGTCGACGAACGTGCGGTGGAACCAGTCGGTCATCTCGCGCGGGTCGATGCCGCGCTGCAGGGCGTAGTTGCCGAGCACCATCAGCCGCGGGATGTGGTGCACCCAGCCGTCGCGGCGCAGGTCCCCCAGGACGCCGGACAGGCACGCGGCGTCGACGGCGGTGTCGTCGAGCTCGGCCATCCAGCCGGGCACCGGCTCGAGCGCCCGCAGCGCGTTGGCGTGCCGGTAGTGGCGGCCGAAGTGCCAGTAGGTGTGCCAGATGTAGTCGCGCCAGCCCATGAGCTGCCGGATGAACCCCTCGACGGAGTTCAGCGGCAGCGGCTCGCCGTCGGCCGCGCGGGCCCGGGCGGTGTCCTCGGCGGCGTGCACGACCTCCAGCGGGTCGAGCAGGCCGAGGTTGATGGCCGGGGACAGCAGCGAGTGGGCCATCCAGCGCTCGTCGGCGAGCATCGCGTCCTCGTGCGGGCCGAAGACGCCCAGCCGCGCGGTGAGGAAGTCCGCCAGCCGGGTCAGCGCCTCCTCCCGGGTGACCGGGAAGCGGCGCGGGCCGTCGTCGCCGACGAAGGACACCGAGCCGTCGGCCTCCCACCGGTCGAGGTCGGCGCGGACCTGCTCGTCGATCTCGTCCTCGGCCGGCCACCACGGCTCGGGCGCCGGCGAGCGGCCGTCGCGCGGGGCGGGCTCGCGGTTCTCGTGGTCGCGGTTCCACTGCCCGCCGAGCGGCTCGGCGCCGTCCATGAGGACGCCGAGACGCCGGCGGGCGTCGCGGTAGAAGTCCTCCATGAGCAGCCGGCGCCGTCCCCGGCCCTCGGCCCAGCGGGCGAACTCGCCCTGGGAGCTGACGAAGCCGCGCGCGGCGAGCACCTCGACGCCGGGCCGCTGCAGCACGTAGTCGCGGCTGCTCCAGGTGGTGGGCGCGCAGACGCTGAGCGGCTCGTCGTAGCGGTCGAGCGCCTCGGCGTAGGTGGTGACCTGGTGCAGGTCGGCCTGGTCGCCGAGCTCGGCGGCGCGGTGGCGCAGCGCGGAGAGCACCAGGTGCGCCTTCTGCCGGTGGAACCGGCGGCGGGCGAACACCGCCTGGGACTCGATCAGCAGGACCGGCTGGTCGGGGCGGTCGAGGAAGTGCGGGCCGAGCTGGTCGGCGAACAGCCAGCGCCGCGTGGCCGACGACCGCTCGGGGAAGTCGGCGAGTGCGGGGTCGCGCTGCTCGGGACCCGGTCCGCCCGTCGCTGGGCGCTCCATCCGCCTCACCTCCCGGCGGACATGGTGGGTGGACCGTTAGGCTCGGCGCGACTCGGGCCATCGACTCTGCGGTGGCCGGCACGTGTTCTCCCGCTGGAGGTCGACCGCTGTGAACCGCGCGAAGCGCGCCGCCGTTCTGGGTGCCCTCGTGGTCACCCCGGTCGCCCTCGGCGCCTGCAGCGCCGGGCAGGTCTCGCAGACCGGCACCCAGGACCGCGACAAGGTCGGCCCCCAGGCGCAGGTCGAGGACATCCTGCTGCGGCAGATCCAGCTCGGCTACCCCCAGGGCGGCGCCTACGAGGAGGGCGACGACGCCACGCTGGTGATGACGATCGTCAACGCCTCCAACGAGGCCGACACGCTCACCGGCATCGAGGGCGAGGGCTTCTCCGGCCTGCGCGTGGCCGCCACCGGGCCGACGCCGTCGCCGTCCTCCCCCGCGGGCGACCAGCCGACGGCCACCCCGACGCCGGGCACCACCGGCGCTACCCCGGGTGCCGTGCCGTCGGTCCCGGCCGCGCCCACGGGCGCGGCGCCGACCGCCAGCTCCCGGGTGGCCCTGGAGATCCCCGCCGACACCTCGCTCTACATCGGCCGCGGCGGCGACTCGACCATCACGCTGCTCGACCTCGAGGAGCCGCTCACCACCGGTCAGTACCTGACCCTGACGCTGACCTTCGAGCAGGCCGGCGAGGTCCAGGTGCAGGCGCTGGTGGCCGAGCCGGACGAGGTCGTCGAGCGCGGCGAGCCGTTCGACTTCCACGAGGGCGAGGGCGGCGGCGAGGGCGAGAACCCGGAGAGCGAGGAGGACACGCAGGCCGAGTGACGCCTGCCGCGTCCTCCCCGGGACTGTCGGTACCGCCACCTAGCGTGGCGGCGTGCCCTCCGGAGTGAAGTCCGCCCGTCCCGCCCACCGCTGCACCGAGTGCGGTTTCTCGTCGGCGAAGTGGATGGGCAAGTGCCCGGAGTGCCAGGCCTGGGGCACCCTCCAGGAGGTCGGCCCGGCGGCGCCCGCGCTGCGGGCGGTCGCCGCGGGCCCGGTCACCGCGCCCGCCCGGCCGATCGCCCAGGTCCAGCTCGACGGCGCCCGCGCGGTGGCCACCGGCATCGCGGAGTTCGACCGCGTGCTCGGCGGCGGCCTGGTGCCCGGTGCCGTGGTGCTGGTCGCCGGCGAGCCCGGCGTCGGCAAGTCCACGCTGCTGCTCGAGGTCGCCCACCGGGTGGCGGAGTCCAACGGGCCCACGCTGGTGGTCTCCGGTGAGGAGTCCGCCGCGCAGGTGCGGCTGCGCGCGGAGCGGATCGGCGCCCTGCACGACCGGCTGTACCTGGCCGCCGAGACCGAGCTGTCGGCGGTGCTCGCGCACGTCGAGCAGGTGGCCCCCTCGCTGCTGGTGCTCGACAGCGTGCAGACCGTCCGCTCCTCCGCGGTCGACGGCACCGACGGCGGCGCCACCCAGGTCCGCTCGGTGGCCACCGCGCTCACCGCCGTCGCCAAGTCCCGCGGGATGACCACGATCCTGGTCGGCCACGTCACCAAGGACGGCGCGATCGCCGGGCCGCGGGCGCTGGAGCACCTGGTCGACGTCGTCGTCTCCTTCGACGGCGAGCGGCACTCCACGCTGCGCCTGGTCCGGGCCACCAAGAACCGGTTCGGCCCGGCCGACGAGATCGGCTGCTTCGAGATCGGCGACGGCGGTGTGGTCGGGGTGCCCGACCCGTCGCACCTGTTCGTGTCGCGGCGCACCGCGTCGGTGCCCGGCAGTTGCGTCACGGTGACCATGGAGGGCAGCCGGCCGCTGCTGGCCGAGGTGCAGGCCCTCGTCGCGCAGAACACCGGCGGTGGCTCGCCCCGGCGCGCGGTCAGCGGGCTGGACTCGCAGCGCGTGGCGATGGTCAACGCCGTCGTCGAGCGGCGCGGCGGGGTCCGGCTGGCCGACGCCGACGTGTTCGCCGCCTCCGTCGGCGGGGTGAAGATCGCCGAGCCGGCGGCCGACCTGGCCCTGGCGCTCGCCATCGCGTCCGCGTCCCGGGACACCCCGCTCCCCGAGGGCCTGATCGCCCTGGGCGAGGTCGGGCTGTCGGGCGAGATCCGGCGGGTCGGCGGCACCGGACGGCGGCTGGCGGAGGCCGCGCGGCAGGGCTACCGGCTGGCGCTCGTGCCACCCGACGCCGGCCCGGCGCCCAAGGGTCTGCGGCTCATGGAGGTGCCCGACCTCGGCGCGGCCCTGCACAACCTGTTCCCCGGGTGACCGGGGAGCCGGACCGGGCCGGTCCCGTCCCCGCACCCCGCTCCCGACCCGCCGCGACGCGTGCCACGTAGACTCAGCCGCCGAACCGCGTCGACGTCAGGAGCGCCCGTGCCGCCCGCTGTGGACTCCGAGGTCGCCCTCCGCGAACTCCTCGGCCGCATCGCGCCGGGGACGGCGCTGCGGGACGGCCTGGAGCGCATCCTGGCCGGCCGCACCGGCGCGCTGATCGTGCTCGGCTACGACCGGGTCGTGGAGTCGATCTGCACCGGCGGCTTCGCCCTCGACGTCGCCCTGTCGGCCACCCGGCTGCGCGAGCTGGCCAAGATGGACGGCGCGGTGATCCTGTCCTCCGACGGGCTGCGCATCGTCCGCGCCGGCGTGCACCTCATGCCCGACCCGACGGTCCCCACCGAGGAGTCGGGCACCCGGCACCGCACCGCCGAGCGGGTCGCGGTGCAGACCGGCTTCCCGGTGATCTCGGTCAGCCAGTCCATGCACATCATCAGCGTCTACGTGGCCGGCCGGCGCTACACGCTCGAGCACCCGACGACGATCCTCGCCCGCGCCAACCAGGCCCTCGCGGCGCTGGAGCGCTACAAGCTGCGCCTCGACGAGGTCGCCAGCACGCTGTCGGCGCTGGAGATCGAGGACCTGGTCACCGTCCGCGACGCGATGAGCGTCAGCCAGCGGCTGGAGATGGTCCGCCGGATCGCCGACGAGATCGAGGGCTTCGTCGTCGAGCTCGGCACCGACGGCCGGCTGCTGGCGCTGCAGCTCGACGAGATGCTCGCCGGCGTCGAGGAGGACCGCGCGCTGCTCGTGCGCGACTACCTGCCCGGCGGCGCCGCCCGGCGGCCGCGCACCATCGAGGACGTCCTCGCCGACCTGCGGACGCTGTCGGCCACCGAGCTGCTCGACCTCTCGGCGGTGTCCCGCTGCTATGGCCTGCCCACCTCGGCCGACGCGCTCGACTCCCCCGTCAGTCCCCGCGGCTACCGACTGCTGGCGCGCGTGCCGCGGCTGCCGGCGGCGATCATCGACCGGCTGGTGGAGCACTTCGGCGGGCTGCAGAAGCTGCTCGCGGCCACCATCGAGGACCTGCTGGCCGTCGAGGGCGTCGGCGAGGCGCGGGCCCGCGGCATCCGCGAGGGCCTGTCCCGGCTGGCCGAGACCTCGATCCTCGACCGCTACAGCTAGCGGATCCGCAGCGGCGCGTCCGGGCTGGTCTTGGCGTCCAGCCGCGCCCGCACCACGTAGTCCCCCGGCGCCACCGGCACCCGCGGGGCGGCGCAGGCCGGCTCGCTGGTCAGGCCGGTCCAGGTCAGCGGGAACACCACCTGCTCACCGGGCTGCAGCGTGCGGGTGTCGCTGCTGCTGGCGGGCTGGCAGTCGTTGCTCCCCCACAGCCGGGCGCCGGCGCCGTCGACCAGCACCATCTCCTGCAGCTGGGCGTCCAGTGCCCGCGTGCACGGCACGGCGGCGGTGTTGGTGACCACGAGCTCCAGGGACACGGCGGCACCGGAGGGCGCCTCGCCGGGGGTGCGCACCTCCAGGGCGATCGAGCCGTCGCCGCACGCCGCACCGGCCTCCTGCGCCGGGGGCGCCGGCGTCTGCGGCGCGGGGGGCGTCGTGCTCGGCGCGGGGGTGGGGGTCTGCACGCCGGCCAGCGACGGGACCACCCGGTCCAGGGCGGGGGGCCCGGCGTCGGGCTCCGGGGTCGTCGGGGAGCCGCCGGCGGCGGCGGAGGTGCCCGAGCCGGTCACCAGTGACACCAGCAGCCAGCCACCGCCCCCCAGGACCGCCAGCAGGAGGGTCAGCACCAGCAGCCGCCGCCGCCAGTAGACGGCGGCCGGCAGGGGTCCGACCGGGTGCAGCACGGGGCCGACGGTAGTGCGCCGCCGCGACCGCCCGGCACAGGGCACGCCGCCGCCGGCGCCGGGCGGTCCGTCAGCGGCGCGAGGCACACTGGACCCCCGTGAGCAGCACCGCCGGACTCGGGGACGCCCTGGTCGACTGGTACGACACCGCCGCCCGCGACCTGCCCTGGCGGCGGCCGGGCGTCGACCCGTGGGCGGTGCTGGTCAGCGAGGTCATGCTCCAGCAGACGCCGGTGGCGCGCGTGGAGCCGGTGTGGGCCGACTGGATGGCCCGCTGGCCCACGCCCGCCGACCTGGCCGCCGCCTCCCCCGCGGAGGTCATCCGCGCCTGGGGCAAGCTCGGCTACCCGCGGCGGGCGCTGCGGCTGCGCGAGACCGCCGTCGCGCTCGTGGAGCGGCACGGCGGCGCCGTCCCGGCCGACGTGGCGGCCCTGGAGGCCCTGCCCGGCGTCGGCACCTACACCGCCCGCGCGGTGGCCTGCTTCGGCCACGGGCAGCCCCAGCCGGTCGTGGACACCAACGTGCGGCGGGTGGTGGCCCGCCTGGTGCACGGCCGGGCGGAGGCGGGCACCGCGCGCGCCTCCGACCTGGCCGACGTCGCGGGGCTCGCCCCGGCCGGCCGCGAGCGCGCCTGCCGGTTCTCCGTGGCCGCGATGGAGCTCGGGGCGCTGGTGTGCGTGGCCCGGACGCCGCGCTGCGCGGTCTGCCCGGTCCGGGACCGCTGCGCGTGGCGGCTGGCCGGCAGCCCGGCGCACGACGGCCCGGCCCGCCGGGTGCAGCGGTTCGCCGGCACCGACCGCCAGGTGCGCGGGCGGCTGCTGGACGTCCTGCGGGCCGCCGAGGGCCCCGTGGCGGCGCCCCTGCTCGACGCCGCCTGGGACGACGCCGCACAGCGCGCCCGCTGCCTGGACTCGCTGCTCGCCGACGGGCTGGTCGAGCAGACCCCCGACGGCCGCTTCACGCTGCCCGCCTGAGTGCGGCCCCCTCCGGGCGCCCCCACACGCGGCGAGGGCCGCCCCCCGCGGTGCGGGGGACGGCCCTCGTCGGTGCTGCTAGCTGCTCACTCCTTGGTGAGCGAGGTGGTGCCGCCGTCCTCGTCGTCGCCGACGGTCAGCGCGACCGGGGGCGAGTCGGGGACGTCGATCGGCTTGGCCTCGCCGCGGAAGGTGAACTTCGCGGTCGGGCCCTCGCCCTCGACGTCCACCACGATGATCTGACCGGCGGTCAGCTCGCCGTAGAGGATCTTCTCCGAGAGCGCGTCCTCGATCTCGCGCTGGATGGTCCGGCGCAGCGGCCGGGCACCCAGCACCGGGTCGAACCCGCGGGCCGCCAGCAGCTTCTTGGCGTCCTGCGTGATCTCCAGCGACATGTCCTTGTTGGCCAGCTGGCCCTCCACCCGCGCCACCATGAGGTCGACGATCTCGATGATCTCGTCCTCGGTGAGCTGGTGGAACACGACGATGTCGTCGATGCGGTTGAGGAACTCCGGCCGGAAGTGCTGCTTGAGCTCCTCGTTGACCTTGAGCTTCATCCGCTCGTAGTTCGACTGGGTGTCGTTGCCGACCTGGAAGCCCAGACCCACGGCCTTGGAGATGTCCCGCGTACCGAGGTTGGTCGTGAGGATCAGGATCGTGTTCTTGAAGTCCACGATCCGGCCCTGACCGTCGGTGAGCCGGCCGTCCTCCAGCACCTGCAGGAGCGTGTTGAACACGTCCGCGTGCGCCTTCTCGATCTCGTCGAAGAGGACCACCGAGAACGGCTTGCGCCGCACCTTCTCGGTCAGCTGGCCACCCTCGTCGTACCCGACGTAGCCGGGAGGGGCACCGACGAGCCGCGACACGGTGAACCGGTCGTGGAACTCGCCCATGTCGATCTGGATGAGGGCATCGTCCTCGCCGAAGAGGAACTGCGCGAGCGCCTTGGCGAGCTCGGTCTTACCGACACCCGAGGGGCCGGCGAAGATGAACGAACCACCCGGACGACGCGGGTCCTTGAGGCCGGCCCGCGTGCGACGGATCGCCTGCGAGACGCTCTTGATGGCCTCTTCCTGGCCGATGATCCGCTTGTGGAGCTCGTCCTCCATGCGGAGCAGACGGGTCGTCTCCTCCTCGGTGAGCTTGAAGACGGGGATGCCGGTCCAGTTGGCCAGCACCTCGGCGATCTGCTCGTCGTCGACCTCGGCGACGACGTCCATGTCACCGGCCTTCCACGCCTTCTCGCGCTCGGACTTCTCCGACAGGAGGGTCTTCTCCTTGTCGCGCAGCGACGCGGCCTTCTCGAAGTCCTGCGCGTCGATCGCCGACTCCTTCTCGCGGCGGATGCCGGCGATCCGGTCGTCGAACTCGCGCAGGTCCGGGGGCGCGGTCATCCGCTTGATCCGCATCCGCGCGCCGGCCTCGTCGATCAGGTCGATCGCCTTGTCGGGCAGGAAGCGGTCGGAGATGTAGCGGTCGGCCAGCGTCGCGGCGGCGACCAGGGCGCCGTCGGTGATGCTGATCCGGTGGTGGGCCTCGTAGCGGTCCCGCAGGCCCTTGAGGATCTCGATCGTGTGCTGCAGCGTCGGCTCGCCGACCTGGATGGGCTGGAAGCGGCGCTCGAGGGCGGCGTCCTTCTCCAGGTGCTTGCGGTACTCGTCGAGCGTGGTGGCACCGATCGTCTGCAGCTCACCGCGGGCCAGCATCGGCTTGAGGATGCTGGCGGCGTCGATCGCGCCCTCGGCGGCACCGGCACCGACGAGGGTGTGGATCTCGTCGATGAACAGGATGATGTCGCCGCGGGTGCGGATCTCCTTGAGGACCTTCTTGAGGCGCTCCTCGAAGTCACCGCGGTAGCGCGACCCGGCGACCAGGGCGCCGAGGTCGAGCGTGTAGAGCTGCTTGTCCTTCAGCGTCTCGGGGACCTCGCCCTTGACGATCGCCTGGGCCAGGCCCTCGACGACGGCGGTCTTGCCGACGCCGGGCTCGCCGATGAGGACGGGGTTGTTCTTGGTCCGCCGCGAGAGGACCTGCATGACCCGCTCGATCTCCTTGGCGCGCCCGATGACCGGGTCGAGCTTGGAGTCGCGCGCGGCCTGGGTCAGGTTGCGGCCGAACTGGTCGAGCACCAGCGACGTGGACGGGGTGCCCTCGGAGGGGCCGCCGGCCGCGGCCGGCTCCTTGCCCTGGTAGCCCGACAGCAGCTGGATGACCTGCTGGCGGACGCGGTTGAGGTCGGCACCCAGCTTGACCAGGACCTGCGCGGCGACGCCCTCGCCCTCGCGGATCAGGCCGAGCAGGATGTGCTCGGTGCCGATGTAGTTGTGGCCGAGCTGCAGCGCCTCGCGCAGCGACAGCTCGAGGACCTTCTTGGCACGCGGGGTGAAGGGGATGTGACCGGACGGGGCCTGCTGGCCCTGGCCGATGATCTCCTCGACCTGCTGGCGGACCCCCTCGAGCGAGATGCCGAGGGACTCGAGCGCCTTGGCGGCGACACCCTCACCCTCGTGGATCAGGCCCAGGAGGATGTGCTCGGTGCCGATGTAGTTGTGGTTGAGCATCCGGGCCTCTTCCTGGGCCAGGACGACCACCCGACGGGCTCGGTCGGTGAACCGTTCGAACATCTGCTGCTTCTCCTCTGACCGGCTGGTCCGGCACTGTCCTCCCCGGAGATGGGGAGGAGCACCCGACGTCCGTCGGCGCGCTGGGGCACCGGTCTTTCCACTGTAGTCACGGACCACGCCGTCCCGTCGGCACTCGGCCGGGGGTCGGGAGGTGGCTGCCCGGTCCAACCGATGGTGGACGAGCGGTGTTCCGGGAGCGTTACGCCGTCAGCGGACGACACGGCGCACCCTGTCGGCCCACCGGCCTCCACCGCGGCCAGGTGCCGGGTTCCCCTGCACGGAGCCGAAAGCCGTCGGCCCGCGGGAGGAGACGCTGCGCGCCCCCGCCACGCGGGCCGACCGCCGACTGCGTCGGCGTGCTCAGAGGTCCGACTAGTGCGCGGCCTCGTAGGCCTCGACGACGCTGGCCGGGATGCGGCCGCGGTCGCTGACGTCGTGGCCGTTCTTGCGGGCCCAGTCGCGGATGGCGCCGGCCTGCTCGCGGTCCATCCGGCCACCGCCGCCCGTGGCGCGGGAACGGCCACCGCCGGAGGCGCGGCCGCCGCTGCCGCGGCCGACCTTGCGGGCCGCCTGCACGTAGCGGGAGAAGGCGTCGCGCATCTCCTTGGCGTTCTTGTCGGAGAGGTCGATCTCGTAGCTCGTGCCGTCGAGGGAGAAACTCACCGTCTCGTCGGCGGGGACGTCCTCGTCGAGGTCGTCACTGAGGATCACCTGCACCTTGCGCGCCATTCGTGTTGCCTTCCTCCTTCTCGGCCCCCGTGGCCGGACAATTGCGCCGCCCATTGTGGGCGACGCGCTCATTCCACCACGGAACGGCGCGCCCGCACCAATTCCGGTGCGGCGGGTCGCTCTTTCCGGGGAACAATTGCCGGAACGAGAACGGCGCGTTTCAGGAAATGGGGCGCACGAGAGGGAACAGGATGGTCTCGCGGATGCCGAGTCCGGTGAGCGTCATCATCAGCCGGTCGATGCCCATCCCGACGCCACCGGTGGGCGGCATGCCGTACTCGAGGGCCTCGAGGAAGTCCTCGTCGAGCACCATCGCCTCCGGGTCGCCGGCGGCGGCGAGCAGCGCCTGCTGCGTGAACCGCTCGCGCTGCACCACCGGGTCGACGAGCTCGGAGTAGCCGGTGCCCCGCTCGATCCCGCCGATGTAGAGGTCCCACTTCTCGGCCAGCCCCGGCGTCGTCCGGTGGGCGCGGGTGAGCGGCGAGGTGTCCACCGGGTAGTCGACGACGAACGTCGGCGCCTGCAGGGAGTCCTGCACCAGCGCCTCGAACAGCTCCTCGACCACCTTGCCGGGCAGCCAGGCCGGGTCGACGCCGACGTCGTGCCGCTCGGCGAGCGCCCGCAGGTGCTCCACCGGCGTCTCCGGCGTGACCTCCTCGCCGACGGCGTCGCTGACGAGCGAGTACAGCGGCACCTGCGGCCACTCCCCCGACAGGTCGACCTCGGTGCCGTCGTGGTGGCGGGCGGTGTGGTCGCCGAACAGCGCGGCGCAGCACTCCTGGACCAGCTCGCGGGTGGTGCGGGCGACGTCGGTGTAGTCGGCCCACGCCTCGTAGTACTCGAGCATCGCGAACTCCGGCGAGTGCGAGCTGTCGGCGCCCTCGTTGCGGAAGTTGCGGTTGATCTCGAAGACCTTCTCCAGGCCGCCGACGATGCAGCGCTTGAGGAACAGCTCCGGGGCGATCCGCAGGTACAGGTCGAGGTCGAAGGCGTTCATGTGCGTGCGGAACGGCCGCGCCGCGGCGCCGCCGTGCACCGTCTGCAGCATCGGCGTCTCGACCTCGAGGAAGCCGCGGCCGGTGAGCCCGGTCCGGAGCGCCGCCATCACCTCGGCGCGCTGGCGCACGGTGCGGCGGGCCTCGTCGCGGACGATGAGGTCGACGTAGCGGCGGCGGACCCGCAGCTCCTCGCTCATCGGCTTGTGCGCCACCGGCAGCGGGCGCAGCGCCTTGGCGGCGAGCTGCCAGGAGTCGGCGAACACCGACAGCTCCCCGCGCCGCGAGGTGCCCACCTCGCCCTCGACGAAGACGTGGTCGCCGAGGTCGACGTCGGCCTTCCACGCGTCGAGGGACTCCGCGCCGACCCGGTCGCGGGAGAGCATGACCTGCAGCTCGGCGTCGCCCTCGCGCAGCGTCGCGAAGCACAGCTTGCCGGTGTTGCGGCTGAAGATGACCCGGCCGGTGACGCCCACCCGCTCGCCGGTCATGGTGTCCGGCTCGAGGTCGGGGAAGCGCTCGCGGACCCCGGCCAGCGACGTCGTCCGGGCGACCGTGACCGGGTAGGGGTCGGCACCGGTGTCGCGCAGCCGGTCGAGCTTGGCCCGGCGCACCCGGAGCTGTTCGGGGAGCTCGTCGTCGACGGGGCCGGGAGGCAGGTCGGTCACGGCGCCCGAGCCTACGGCGGTGGGCCGCGCCACCCCCGGCGTGCTCCTACCGGCGGCCGGCCGCCTGCTGCCGCTCGAAGGCCAGCCGCAGCCCGTGCACGGTCAGGTCGGGCTCCCGCTCGGCGATCGTCCGGCAGCTGTCGGCCACCAGCGGCGCCAGTCCCCCGGTGGCGACGACGACCGGCGGGGCGCCGAACTGCGCCACCAGCTCGGCGGCGATCCGCCCGACCAGCCCGTCGACCAGGCCCGCGAACCCGAGCACGACGCCGGACTGCAGCGCCGCCACGGTGTTCTTGCCGATCGCCTGCGGGGGCACGGTCAGCTCGACCGAGCGCAGCTGGGCGGCCCGCGACGCGAGCGCCTCCAGGCTGACCTCGACGCCGGGGGCGAGCGCGCCGCCGAGGAACTGCCCGTCGGGGCCCACGGCGTCGACGTTGGTGGAGGTGCCGAAGTCGACCACCACGACCGGCCGGCCGGCGCCGTCCGGCGCCCGGCCGAACAGCTCGTGCGCGGCCAGCGCGGTGACCACCCGGTCGGCGCCGACCTCGCGCGGGTTGTCCACGTGCAGCGGGACGCCGGTGCGCACGCCGGGCCCGATGAGCACCACCGGCACGTCGAGGGAGTCGAGCAGCTGCCGCAGCGCCGGCAGCAGCGCCGGCACGGTGGAGCAGGCGGCGACGCCGGTGACCTCGGTGTCGCGCAGCAGCCCGCGCCACAGCATCCGGATCTCGTCGGAGGTGGCCCGCGCGTGCGTCGTCACCCGCCAGCACCCGACCCGGCGGGCGCCGTCGAAGGTGGCCAGCACGGTCTGGCTGTTGCCGACGTCGACGGTGAGCAGCACGTCAGGCCCGCAGGTCGAGCGCGAGGTCGAGGATCGGCGAGGAGTGGGTGAGCGCGCCGACCGACAGGAAGTCGACGCCGGTCTGCGCCACCTCGCGGGCGACGGCGAGGGTGAGCCCGCCGGTGGCCTCGAGCTCCGCGCGGCCACCGACCAGCGCCACGACCTCGCGCAGCGTCGCGGGCGGCATGTTGTCCAGCAGCAGGAAGTCCGCGCCGGCCTCGACCGCCTCCACCGCCTGCGCGGGGGTGTCGGCCTCCACCTGCACCGGCACCCGCGGCGCGCGCTCGCGCACGGCGGCGACGGCGGCGGCCACGGAGCCCGCGGCGGCGACGTGGTTGTCCTTCACCATCGCGACGTCGTAGAGGCCCATCCGCTTGTTCGACCCGCCGCCGCAGCGCACCGCGTACTTCTCCAGCGGGCGCAGGCCCGGCGTGGTCTTGCGGGTGTCGAGGACGACCGCGCCGGTGCCCTCGACAGCGTCCACCCAGGCGCGAGTGGCGGTGGCGATGCCGCTGGCCCGGCTGGCGATGTTGAGCGCGCTGCGCTCGGCGGCGAGCAGGGCCCGCACCGGCCCGCGGATCGTGAGCAGCACGTCGCCGCGGGCCACGCGGTCGCCGTCGGCGGCGCCGGCGGTCAGCGTGGCGCCGGGCGCGAGGCGGGCGAAGACGCGGGCGGCCACGGGCAGCCCGGCGACGACGCCGCCGACCCGGGCCACCAGGTCGGCGGTGCCGTACTGCGCCGGGGGCACGGTGGCGGCGCTGGTGACGTCGAGGGCGACGGCGAGGTCGGGGGCGCTCGGGAGGACGGCGCCGCCGGCGAGGTCCTCGGCCAGCGTGCGCTCGACCAGCTCCCCGACCCAGGCCTCCGACAGCCCGGTGCCCTCCAGCGAGCGCGGGTCGGTGGCGGTCACCAGGCCACTCCCACGGGCTCGCCGACCGGGCGGCGGGACAGCCGCAGCCGGCCGTCGTCGTCCAGGCGGACGTCCAGGTGCACGCGCCACTCCTCCTCGCTGCCGGGGTGGTCCTCGCGCCAGTGGCAGCCGCGGGTCTCCTCGCGGGCCGCGGCGGCCGCGGTGAGCGCGCTCGCCACGGTGAGCAGGCCGGTGGCCTCCCAGCTCTCGACGCCGGGCGCGGCGCCCGGCCCCTCCACCAGCGACGCGGCGAGCGAGGCGAGCACCCCGGTGGCCTCGGCCAGCCCGGCGCCCGAGCGCAGCGCGGCGACGCGGCCGGACATGGTGTCGGTGACCGTGCGGCGCCCGGCCGGGTCCAGCAGCCCGCCGGTGCCGGGCGCGCCGGCCAGCGCGGGGGCCGACGGCGGCAGCGCGGCGGCGAGGTCGGCGCCGATGCGCGCGGCGAACACCAGCCCCTCCAGCAGCGAGTTCGACGCCAGCCGGTTGGCCCCGTGCACGCCGGTGCAGGCGACCTCGCCGCAGGCGTAGAGGCCGGGGACGGTCGTGCGGCCCGCGAGGTCGGTGGCCAGCCCACCGGAGGCGTAGTGCGCCGCGGGGGTGACCGGGACCAGGTCGGTGACCGGGTCGATGCCCGCCTGGCGGCAGCGGGCCACGATCGTCGGGAACCGCTCGGCCAGCCCCGGGATGCCGCGCGCGTCGAGCCAGACGTGGTCGACGCCGTCGCGCAGCTGCACCCGGGTGATGCCCTTGGCGACGACGTCGCGCGGCGCGAGCTCGGCGAGCGGGTGCGCGCCGACCATGAACCGCTCGCCGGCGCCGTCGCGCAGCACCGCGCCCTCGCCGCGCAGCGCCTCGCTGACCAGGGGCTGCTGCCCGCGGGCGCCGGGGCCGAGGTAGAGCGCGGTGGGGTGGAACTGGACGAACTCCAGGTCGGTGGCGACCGCGCCCGCGCGCAGCCCGAGGGCCACGCCGTCGCCGGTGGACACCGACGGGTTCGTCGTCGCGGCGTAGACCTGCCCCATGCCGCCGGTGGCGAGCACGACCGCGCGGGCGCGCACCGCGCCGACGCCGTCCGCGGAGCCCTCCCCCAGCACGTGCAGGGTGACGCCGGCCGCCCGGCCCGAGGCGTCGGTGAGCAGGTCGAGCACCATGGCGTGCTCGACGAGCGTGACGCCGGGGTCGGCCAGGACGGCGGCGTGCAGCGCGCGCTGCACCTCCGAGCCGGTGGCGTCGCCGCCGGCGTGCACGATCCGGTCGGCCGAGTGCCCGCCCTCGCGGGTGAGCAGCAGCCGGCCGCCGGGGTCGCGGTCGAAGGCGGCGCCCCAGTCGATGAGCTGGTGCAGCCGCCCGGGCCCCTCGGTCACGAGCGCCTGCACGGCGGCGGGCTCGCACAGCCCGACGCCGGCCACCTCGGTGTCGCGCGCGTGCGCGCCGGGGGTGTCGGCCGGGTCGAGGACGGCGGCGATGCCGCCCTGCGCCCAGCGGGTCGACCCGTCGTCGACGCGCACCTTGGTGACGACGGCGACCGACAGGCCCGCCGCCCGCGCGTGCAGGGCGACGCACAGCCCGGCGACGCCGGACCCGACGACGCAGACGTCGGCCGACAGCTCCCAGCCCGGCGCCGGGGCGGCCAGGCGGGTGGGCAGGCCGGTGACCGACGGCGTCGTCAGGGAGCTCACCGGACCGGCACGCCCAGGTCGCTGCGCCGCTGGTCGGTCGCGCCGGGCACCGGCGCCGACGGGTCGCCGCCGAGCTCGACGACGCGGTTGTCGCCGTCGACGTGCACGACCTTCGGGATGTAGCTCTTCGCCTCGGTCTCGTCCATCAGGCCGTAGCTGATGAGGATGACCATGTCGCCGGGGTGCACGAGGTGCGCGGCGGCGCCGTTGATGCCGATGACGCCGCTGCCGCGCTCGCCGGGGATGACGTAGGTCTCCAGCCGCGCGCCGTTGGTGATGTCGACGATCGCGACCTGCTCCCCGGGGATGAGGTCGGCGGCGTCGAGGAGGTCCTCGTCGACCGTGACCGAGCCGACGTAGTGCAGGTCGGCCTGCGTCACCGTCGCCCGGTGGATCTTGGACTTGAGCATCGTGCGCATCATCGGGGCTCTCCCAGCTGGACGTCGGTGTTGTCGAGGAGTCGGGTGCTGCCGGCGCGGGCGGCCAGCAGGAGGCGGGCGGGGCCGGCCGCGGGCGCGGGGCCGAGGTCGGGGTCGGTGAGCGCGAGGTAGTCGGCGACGAGCTCCGGCGCGCCGGCGAGCACCGCGCGCGCGGCGGCGAGGACGGCGTCGGCGCCGTCGGGGCCGGCGTCCGCACCGGACCGCAACGCCCTGTTCAACGTCGCGGCCCGGGCCCGCTCTTCCGGGGTCAGGTAGCGGTTGCGGCTGGACAGGGCCATGCCGTCGTCCTCGCGGACGGTGGGGACGCCGACGACCTCCACCGGCAGCGCCAGCTCGCGGACCATGGCCCGCACCAGCGTGAGCTGCTGGTAGTCCTTCTCGCCGAAGAACGCGAGGTCGGGCCGCGCCAGGCCGAACAGCTTGGCGACGACGGTGAGCACGCCCGCGAAGTGGCCGGGCCGCACGGCACCCTCGAGGACCGCGCCGAGCGGGCCGGGGTCGACGGTCACGCCGAGCGACCCGGGCGGGTAGACCTCCTCGACCGGCGGGTGGAAGACCGCGTCGGCGTGCTCCTCGGTGAGGGCGGCGAGGTCGGCGTCCCAGGTGCGGGGGTAGCGGTCGAGGTCCTCGCCGGGCCCGAACTGGGTCGGGTTGACGAACACCGAGACGACGACGCTGCCGGCGCGCTCGCGGGCGGCGCGGACCAGGGTGCGGTGGCCCTCGTGCAGCGCCCCCATCGTGGGGACCAGGGCGACCGGGCCGGGCAGGCCGGCGACGACCTCCCGCAGCTCGGCGGAGGTCTCCGCGACGGCGGGGGTGGTGCCGGTGGTCACCGGGAGCCCGCCGGGTCCGCGGCCTCGTAGAGCAGGTCGAGCAGCGGGGCGCCCTCGTGCCGCTTGAGCCGGCCCGCGGCCAGCGCCCGCTCGGTGGTGCGCTGCGCCATGGCGACGTAGGCGGCGACCGAGGCCGGCGCCCGCTCGGTGAGCGTGTGCAGGTGGTCGGCGACCGTGCCGACGTCGCCCCGGCTGACCGGCCCGGTGAGCCCGCGGTCGCCGCAGCGCAGGCCGTTGTCCAGCGCGGCGGTGAGCAGCGGGGCGAGCACGCGGGCGGGCGCGTCGACGCCGGCGGCGCGCAGCAGGTCGGCGGCCTCGGCGACGAGGGTGACCAGGTGGTTGGCGCCGGTGACCAGTGCGGCGTGGTAGAGCCGCCGGTCCTCCTCGGCGACGAAGAACGGCTCGCCGCCCATCTCGAGCACCAGCGTCTCGGCGACGGGCCGGTGCTCCGGGCGGCTGGTGACGCCGAACGGGGCGCCGGCGAGGCGGTCGGCGTCCTCGGGGGCGCCGGTGAAGGTCATCGCCGGGTGCAGCGCCAGCGGCAGGACGCCGGCCTCCTCCGCGGGCGCGAGGGCGGCGAGGCCGTGCGCGCCGGAGGTGTGGAAAGCCAGCTGGCCGGGCCGCCAGGAGCCGGTGCCGGCGAGGCCGGCGACGAGGCCGGCGAGGATGTCGTCGGGCACGGCGAGGACGACGAGGTCCGCGGCGGCGACGACCTCGTCGGCGGGCAGCAGGGGGACGCCGGGCAGCAGCCGGGCGGCGCGCTCGGCGGAGGCGGCGGAGACCCCGGAGGCGGCGACCACGTCGTGGCCGGCGGCGGTGAGGGCGGCGCCCAGGACGGCGCCGACGCGGCCGGCGCCGACGACGCCGACGCGGAGCCGGGCGGGGGCGCTGGCGGCGGGCCGGAGCCCGGCAGCGCGGGAGGTCCTGCGGGCAGCAGGCATCGCGGTCACCTCTCGTTCCAGTCCCTCGCGGGTACCGGACTCGGTGGCCGGTGCGACGTCGTCGTCGCGCCGGGTGTGCGGGGTCGAGCGGGGGGGTGCCGGCGGGGCGTCCGCTGCGACCGGGTGTGTCACGCGGGCGACGCGCCGATGGCGAGTGTGTGACGCCCCGGGGCCCCCTGCAACGCACGGGGCCTGTGGAGTGGGTCACTCCCCCGTCCGGGCGGCCCGGGGTGGCGGGGAACGGCCCGTCGCGCCGCCCCTACGGTGAGCGGCGGCACCGGCGCCGACGCGGTCGCCGGCGGACACGAGGGAGCTGGCGTGCAGACGTTCGAGGGGCGCACCGCACTGGTCACCGGCGGCAGCCGGGGCATCGGGCTGGCGATCGCGCGCAGCCTGGTCGACCGGGGGGCGCGGGTGGTGCTCACCGCCCGCAAGCCCGAGGCGCTCGAGGAGGCCGTGGCGTCGCTCGGCGGACCGGACGTCGCCGTCGGCGTCCCGGGCAACGCCGGGGACGCGGCGCACCGCGCGGAGGCCGTGCGCACCGCCGTCGAGCGGTTCGGCAGCCTCGACCACCTGGTCGGCAACGTGGGCATCAACCCGGTCTACGGGCCGATGGTCGACCTCGAGCTCGACGCGTTCCGCAAGATCCTCGACACCAACGTCGTCGGCACGCTCGGGCTGGTGCAGGAGGCCTGGCGCGCGTGGATGGGCGAGCACGGCGGCTCGGTGCTCGTCGTCGCCTCGGTGGCGGGTCTCAAGGCCTCGCCGATGATCGGCGGCTACGGCGTCAGCAAGGCCGCGCTGATCAACCTGGTCACCCAGCTCGCCGTCGAGCTCGGGCCCACGGTGACGGTCAACGCGGTCGCCCCGGCGGTCGTGAAGACCCGCTTCGCCGGCGCCCTCTACGAGGGCCGCGAGGCCGAGGCCGCCCGCGCCTACCCCGCCGGGCGGCTCGGCGAGCCGGAGGACGTCGGGGAGGCGGCGGCCTACCTGCTCGGCGCCGGCTGGGTCACCGGCCAGACGCTGGTGCTCGACGGCGGCGCGCTGTCCCGCGGCCCCGCCTGACCCGTCGGTCCGGCTAGCGGCCGAGGACGCGGGCGAGGACGTCCTCGCCCGCGTCGTCCTCGCGGTAGCGCCGGCGGCGGCCGCCGGGCCGCACGCCGCTCTCGGCGAGGATCTGCGCCAGCCGCGCCGCACCGGGGTCGTCGTCCGCGGTCGCGACCGGAGCCAGGACCGGGGACGGGACCGGGACGACGACGGGCGGCACTCCCGGCGCGGCGGTCGCGCCGTGGCCGGCCGCGGTGGCGTGCACGGCGGGCCGCTGCACGGTGACCTGCTCGTAGGGAGCCGGCGCCCGGTGCGCGGACGGCGGCGGGTCGGTGCGCCGGCGGTACGGCGCGCGCTCGGCGGCCGCCGGGACGGGGACCGGGGGGAACGCGGACGGGGGGACGGCGGCCGGCGCGGCGGGGGCCGGCGGGACGGGGACCGGCGGCACGGCGGGGCGGTCGTCGAGCATGCCGCGGGCGGCGAGCCACTCGCGGGGCGACCCGGCGGCCGGGCGGGCCGGCGGCGGCACGGGCACGGCGGGCCGGGGCCGGGCCGCGAGGGGGGCGGCCACCGGGACCGCGACGGGCTCGGGGCGCAGCGCGGGCAGCGGCTCCGGGCGGACCTCGGCGACCGGTTCGGGCCGGGACGCGGGGGCCGCGACGGTGGCGGGCGCCGGGGCGGCCGGCCAGGCGCCGGTCAGCTCGCGCGCGACGTCGGCCGACCAGGCGGAGGTGGCGGGCTCCAGCGTCTCGCGGCCGGGCCCGGTGCGGACCGACTGGGCGTGCATGACGACCCGCTCGACGCGCATCTCCCCGGAGAGCTGGCCCGAGAGCTGCCCGGTGAGCTCGGCGCGCAGCCGCCCGACGTCGGCCCGCAGTCCGGTGAGCTCGGCCAGCTCGCCGCGCAGCTCCCCGGACAGGGCGCCGACGGCGGCGACCTCCTGGCGCAGCGCGCCCAGGCCGGACAGGCCCTCGCGCAGGCCGGCGAGCTCCCCGCGCAGCGCGTCGAGCTCGCGGCGCATGGCGTCCTCGGAGTCGCGGCGGACCCGGTCGGTGCGCTCCCGCTCGGCGTCGCGGACCTCGGCGACCTCGCGGCGGTGGGCGGCGCGCAGGTCGGCCTCGGTGCGGGCGGCGGCACCGTCGTCGTCGGCGGCGGGGCGGGCGGTCGCGAAGGCGGCCAGCAGGCACGCCCAGGCCACGGAGACGACGGCGATCCGCAGGATCGTCGGGTCGTCGCTCAGGAAGACGACCGCGGTGGCGGCGACGGCCGCCAGGCAGCCGAGCGCGAGGCCGGCCGCCCGCCACGGAGAGGACCCGCCGGCACCGCGACGGGCCGGGCCGTCCTCCCCCGTGGCACGCATGGTCCTCAGGGTAACGCTGAGCGAGCCCCCGACTCCGGCACGGATACGTCCCGTGTGGCGGAGCCGAGGGCTCGCTGAGGTGGTGCCGAGCGGGTCAGCCCTGGGCGAGGGCGCCGTCGGAGCTGAACACGAGGCCGATGGAGACCTCGCCCTGCTGGATGGCGGCCTTGGTGAGCGGGCCGCCGGCGTCGAACTCGCGGAACTCGGCGAAGGTCAGGCCGTAGGTGTCCTCGAGGCCGGGCTGGCAGAACGGGCGGGTCGGGCACTCGGCCGGGCCGCCGAGGACCAGCGATCCGTCGCCGCAGGCGTCGGCCAGCTCCGAGAGCGTCGTGACGCCCAGCCCCTCGGCGAACTCCTGCGTGACCGCGAACGCGTTCTGGTCGGCGGCCTGCGACGGCGTGCCGAAGGTGAGCCCGACCTGGTCGGCCAGCGGCTGCAGCGCGTCGCGGGTGGCCTGGGCGTCGCCGCTGGCGATCGGCGCGGCCTCGGGGCCGTTGACCTGCTTGTTGACCGCCTCGGTGACCGTGGCCAGGTACTCGGGGAAGACCTGCAGGTCGGTGCCGGAGATGAGCGCCGGCAGGTAGAGGTCGCGGTTGCCGACCTCGCGCACCGAGGCGTCGAAGCCGGCGGCGTCGAGCACCCCGGCGTAGACGTTGGCCAGGATCGTCGACTCGGTGAAGTTGCCGGCGCCGACCACGATCGGGCCGCTGCCCTGCTCGAGGCCGTCGGTCACGCCGCTCTCGGCGACCCAGCCGGCGGCGACGTCCTCGGCGCTCTGCCGCTCGACGTCGACGGCGGCGTTGAGCTCGATGAGCTGGTCGGTGGTCATCGCCGCGGAGACCGCGTCCAGCGCCGGCAGCAGGGCTGGGTTGGCGGCGGCGGTGGCCGAGGTGACCGCCGCGACGATGTTGTCGGCGTTCTGCAGCTCCTGGTCGTCCTCGAGGACGACGAGCTGGTCGCCGGCCACCGGGGCGCAGGCGTCGCCGCCGGCGGCCGAGCCGCTGGCGCCGGTGGAGCCGCCGGTGCCCGAGGAGCCCGACTCGCCGCACGCGGCGGTGAGCAGGAGTCCGGCGAGGAGGAGGGGGGCGAGGGCGCGCTGCTTGCGCATGGTTCCGCCTTCTGTGTCCCGTGCGGCGGGCGGCCGCGACGCGTGTCTGGCGGGGGTCCCCGCGGCGCACATGCAACCCCCGGCCGGCGACCGACGGCAATCGAGCCGCGGATGTGTTGCGGGGTCGTTACACGGACGCCGTCAGCGCGAGACCTGGCTCACAGCGGGACGCCGGATGCGGTCGGTTCCGGAACGGCGCCGGCGCCCTCCGCCCGCCTGACCTGCAGGAACGGCAGCCGGCGCGGTCCGGGCGTCACCAGCCACGACACCAGGGCCAGCACCGCCTCGGTGAGCAGCGCCAGCCCGGCCACCGCGATGGCCCCGGCGATCATCACGCCGTAGTCCTGCTGACCGAAGCCGAGGTTGATCAGCCGGCCCAGTCCCCCGCCGCCGACCAGCGCGGCCAGCCCCGCCGTCGCGACGACCTGGACGGTCGCCGTCCGGATGCCGGTCATCAGCAGCGGGAGGGCGAGCGGCAGCTCCACCCGGGTGAGCACCTGGCCCCGGCTCATGCCCATGCCGCGGGCGGCCTCGCGGACCTCGGGGTCGACGCCGCGGAAGCCGACGAAGGTGTTCGTGAGGATCGGCGGGACGGCGAAGACGGCGAGCGCGATGGTGGTCGCCCGGTTGCCGAAGCCGATCGGGCTGACCGCGAAGAGGGTGAGCAGCGCCAGCGTGGGCACCGCGCGGCTCACGTTGGACAGCCCGACGACCAGGCCGCCGCCGCGGCGGGAGGTGCCCAGCGCCGTGCCGATCGGCAGGGCCACGACCATCGCGGCGAGGACGGCGACCAGCGAGATGGTCAGGTGCTCGACGGCGAGGTCGGCGATGCCGTTGGGCCGGCTCCAGTTGAAGGGGTCGTTGAGGTAGACGATCGCCCGCTCGAAGTCGTTCATGCCCGCGCCGCCCGCGACCAGGGGGTGAGCAGCCGTTCGGCGCCCGCGAGCAGCGCGTCGGCGAGCAGCGCCAGCAGCACGCAGCCGACGGCGCCGGTGACGATCTCGGCCCGGTAGAAGTTCGACGCGAAGCCACCGGTGATCAGCTGCCCCAGCCCGCCGTGCCCGACGAGGACGCCCACGGTGGTGAGCGCGACCGTGGACACCGTCGCGATCCGCAGGCCGGCCATGATCGCCGGCAGGGCCAGCGGCAGGTCCACCCGCCACAGCGTCTGGGCGCCGGACAGGCCCATGCCGCGGGCGGCCTCCCGCACGTCGGCCGGCACGCCCTGCAGGCCGGCGAGGAAGTTGCGCACCAGGATGACCAGCGAGTACGCCACCAGGCCGATGAGCACGGTGTTCGACGACAGGCCGGTGAAGGGCACCAGCAGCGCGAACAGCGCCAGCGACGGGATCGTGTAGACGACCGTGGACAGGCCCAGGACCGGCGCCGACAGGTAGCGGCTGCGGCGGGCGACCAGCGCCAGCGGCAGCGCGAGGGCCGCCCCGATCAGGACGGCGAGCACGGTCAGGCGGACGTGCTCGCCGGTGTAGGCGAGGATGCTGTCCCAGTTGTCGGTCACGTAGGACGGGTCGAACCAGGGGTTCGGGGCCTCGTCCACCGCGAGCAGCCCCACCGCGGGGTCGCTCACCGCGTCCAGCAGAGGGCGCGTACCCAGGGAGGTCACCCCGTGGACGCTACTGCCGCGAGCCGCTCGGAGGGCCCGGGCCCGGACGGCACCGCCCAGGAGATCCGCCTCGAGGGCGTGGGGAAGGTCTACGCCGACGGCACCGTCGGCGTGCAGGAGCTCGACCTGACCTTCGCCGCCGGCGAGCTGTCGGTGCTCGTCGGGCCCTCGGGCTGCGGCAAGACGACGACCATGAAGATGATCAACCGGGTCATCGAGCCGACCAGCGGGCGGATCCTGCTCGGCGGCGAGGACGTCACCCGCGTCGACCCCGACCGGCTGCGCCGCCGCATCGGCTACGTCATCCAGAACGTGGGGCTCTTCCCCCACCAGACGGTGCGGGCGAACGTCGCGACGGTGCCTCGGCTGCTCGGGTGGGACAAGCGGCGCACCCGCGACCGCGTGGACGAGCTGCTGTCCACGGTGGGCCTCGACCCCGCCGTCCACGGCGACCGCTACCCCGCCCAGCTCTCCGGCGGGCAGCGCCAGCGGGCCGGGGTGGCGCGGGCGCTGGCCGCCGACCCCGCCGTCCTGCTCATGGACGAGCCGTTCTCCGCCGTCGACCCGGTGGTGCGCGAGCGGCTGCAGACGGAGTTCCTCCGGCTGCAGGAGACGGTGCGCAAGACCATCGTCTTCGTCACCCACGACATCGAGGAGGCCGTCCGCATCGGCGACCGGATCGCGGTGATGAGCACCGGCGGGCGGGTGGAGCAGTTCGCTCCCCCGGCCGACCTGCTCGGCCGCCCGGCCAACGCCTTCGTCGCGGACTTCGTCGGCTCCGACCGGGGCCTCAAGCGGCTGGCGGTCACCGGCATCTCCGTCGACGACCTCGAGCGGCCGCCGGTGGTGCACGTGGCCGACGGCCTGGCCGACGCCCGCGCCTCCATGACCGCGGCGGGCGCGCGCTGGGCCGTCGTCCTCGACGACGACGGGCGGCTGCACGGGTGGCTGTCGGCCGAGCGGGCCACCGGCGCCGGCACGGTGGGCTCGGCGGCGCGCCGGATGGAGGCGTGGGTGCCGGTCGACGCGACGCTCAAGACGGCGTTCGCCACGATGCTGCAGCACGAGGCCGGCTGGGTGGCCGTGCTCGACGGCGACGTCTTCCTCGGGGTGCTGACGCCGGAGTCGCTGCACGCGGCGCTGCGCCGGTCGGTGGAGGGCACCGTGCCCGAGGTGGCCGGCGCGGCCCGCGCCTAGCCGGGGTCCCCGCCGGCTCAGGCGTACGCGGCGAGCCCCCCGACGGCGACGGCCGAGGCGAACAGCAGCGCCGCGCGCGGGACGCTGGCCGCCACCGTGCCGTCCCCGGCCGCGCGGCTGCGCAGCGCGCGCAGGCGGCGACGGACCCGGTCGCCGTGTGCCAGTCCGGCGGCGAGCAGCACCAGGCAGGGCAGGCAGTAGACGAGCGCGTACCCGGCCAGCAGGAGCAGGGCGGGACCGGGCGGGACGGCGGAGGCGAGCATCCGCTCGATCGCGACGAGGTACGGGAAGGCGTTGGGCAGGTCGGCCGCGGTCACCAGCACGCCGGCGGGCGCCGCCGTCCAGATGCCGAACCACCGCGGGAGCCGGACCGGACGCCGCGGCCTCGTCCGCAGGCGCCGCACGGCCGCCACGAGGAGCAGCACCGCGGCGAGGCCCAGCGCCCCGCGGCGGATCCACACCGTCCCGCCGTCGAGGGCGCCGGCGAGCGCGCCGGCTCCCAGGTAGAGGGCGGCGCCGACCGCCAGCACCGTGGCGAAGGCGCCCGCCACGTAGGCGAGGGCGAGGGGAGCCGGCCGCGCGGCCGGGGACAGCAGGATGACCGCCACCCCGACGATCGTCGCCGGGTTGAGGGAGTCGAGGAGCGCCAGCCCGGCCAGACTCCACAACAGTTCGCCCATGACGACGACCTCCGTCCACCGTGAGACACTAATGTCTCACATGAGACGCTGACATCTCAAACGGGAGGAGTGCCGTGCCCCTGGACGACGGCGCGCTCGAGCGGGCCGCGGTGCACGTCCTGGCCCACCGCCCCGACGCGACGATGGAGGAGATCGCGGCGGCGGCCGGGATCAGCCGCGCCACGCTGTTCCGCCGCCACCCCACCCGCGCGGCCCTCGTGGCCGAGCTGTCGCGGCGGGCGGTCCGGTCCTACGCCGAGGCCACCGACCGCGCCGAGCCGGAACGCGGGCCGGCACCGGCGGCGCTGCGCCGGCTCGCCTCGGAGCTGACGGCGCTCGGGGCGGAGCAGGGCATCCTGGCGACCCAGCCGCTCGCCGGGTCCGTGGAGGCCGACCTGCTCGCCCGGGCCGCGTCCACCGAGGACCGGATCCGCGCGCTGGTGCGCCGCGGGCAGGAGGCCGGCGACTTCCGCGCCGACCTGCCGGCCGACTGGGTCCTGGTCGCGCTCACCTGGCTGGTCATCGGCGCCGCCGACGGGCTGCGCACCGGCCGGCTCGCCGCCGCCGACCTGGGCCGGCTGGTCGGGGAGACCGTGCTGGCCGCGGTCGCGCGCCCCTGACCCGGCTCAGGCGCGGACGCCGCCGGGCGGGTCGTCCTCGTCCGGCGGGACCCGGCACACCGACTCCAGCCACAGTGCGGCGGCCGTGAGCGCGGCGGCGCAGGCGACGCCCACGACGGCCGTGACCGTGTCACCGCCGGCCGCCTCCAGCCGGGACACCGCGGGCGCCACGTGCAGCAGGACGCCCGCCCACACGCCGGCGAAGACCGCACCGACGTAGGCGCTGGCCTGGGCGAGCACCGCCAGGCGGGCGACGAGCATCGGCTCGACCGGGCGCACCAGCGGCGCGCCCGGCCCCGGGTCGCTGCCGCGGCGGGCGGCGCGCTGGGCGGCCAGCCGGGTGCGCAGCGTGCGGGCACCGAGCGCCTCGGCGACGGCGAGCACGGCCAGCGGCACGGGCAGCCACCAGCGCAGCGGCGGCAGGCTGCCGTAGGTGGCGCGCACGACCAGCCACGAGGCCAGCGCCAGCCCGACGGCGACGACGACCAGGTCGCGGCGGCTCACCGGCCTCAATGGAGGTGCTCCCAGCGCACGACCGCCGCCACGTCGTCGGGCGGCAGCGCGGCGACGAGGTCGGCGACCCACCCGTGCCCGGGGAGCACCGCCGTGGGGTCCAGCGACAGCCACGGCACCAGCACGAACGCCCGCTCGTGCGCGCGGGGGTGCGGCAGCGTGAGGACGGGGTCGCCGGAGAGCACGGGGCTGCCGTCGTCGGCGGTCACCGTGACGACGTCGACGTCGAGGGTCCGCGCGCCCCAGCGGACCTCGCGGGTGCGACCGGCGGCCTGCTCCAGCTCGTGCGCCCGGGCCAGCCAGCCGGCGGCGTCGCGGTCGCCGCGCACGAACACGACGGCGTTGAGGTACGGCGGCTGCTCCACCGGCCCCCAGGGCGGCGTCTCGAACAGCGTCGAGCGGGCCACCAGCCCGTCGGCCTTGAGCGCGTCGATCGCGGAGCGCAGGGTCCCCGCGCGGTCGCCGAGGTTGGCGCCCAGGGAGAGGACGGCGCGGGTCATGCCCGCTCGCGCCGGATGGTGACGGTGACGTCGTCGAAGGGGACGCCGAGCTCGGCCTGCGGCTTGTGCACGGTGATCTCGACCGCCTGCACCAGCGGGTCGGCGAGGCAGACGTCGGCCAGCCGCGCGCACAGCGTCTCCAGCAGGTCCACCGGCTCGCCGGTGAGCACCGCGTGCAGCCGCTGGGCCAGCTCGGCGTAGTTGACCGTGAGCGCGAGGTCGTCGGTGGCCGCGGCGGGCGCGGTGTCGACCTCGAGGACGGCGTCGACGGAGAACGTCTGCCCGTTCTCGCGCTCGAAGCCGTAGACGCCGTGGTGGGCGTGCGCGGTGAGGCCGCGGACGGCGATCCGGTCCGGGGTGCGGTCGGGGGTGCGCCGCTCAGTCACGCCGGGCCTCCTCGCGGGCGCGCTGCACGGCCGCCACGGTGCGGACGGCGTCGGCCGAGCCCGCGGCGTCGTGCACCCGCACGCCCCACGCGCCGGCCTCGGCGGCCAGGACGGTGGTGGCCAGCGTGGCGCCGTCGCGCCCGGCGGCCGGGCGCACGGCACCGTCGGGCCCGGCGAGCAGCCGGCCCAGGAAGGTCTTGCGGGAGGCGCCCACCAGCACCGGCAGGCCGAGGGCGACCACCCGCGGCAGCCCGGCGAGCAGCGCCCAGTTGTGCGCCGCCTGCTTGGCGAAGCCGAGGCCGGGGTCGAGGACGAGCTGGGCGGCGTCGACGCCGGCCGACAGCGCGGCGTCGACCCGGGCGGTCAGCTCCGTGCACACCTCGGCGACGACGTCGCCGTACTCGGCGTGGGCGTACATCTCGCGGCTGTGGCCGCGCCAGTGCATGAGCACCCACGGGACGCCGGCGTCGGCGACCAGCGCGGCCATGCCCTCGTCGGCCAGCCCGCCGCTGATGTCGTTGACGAGCACCGCCCCGGCCTCCAGCGCGGCGGCGGCCACCTCCGTGCGGGTGGTGTCGACGCTGACCCGCACCCCGGCCGCCGCGAGCTCGGCGACCACCGGGACGACGCGGCGGCGCTCCTCCGCGGCGTCGACCCGGTCGGCGCCCGGGCGGGTGGACTCGCCGCCCACGTCGACGTAGTCGGCGCCGGCCGCGGCCATCGCCAGCCCGTGCGCGACGGCGGAGTCCCGGTCGGCGAAGCAGCCGCCGTCGGAGAAGGAGTCGGGGGTGACGTTGAGGACGCCCATCACCACGCACCGCCCCGGGTGCAGCAGCCGCGGCGCGGTCCCGGTCACCGGCCGGCGGTCATCGTCCGAGGACGAGGCTCATCGCCTCGGCGCGGGTGGCGGCGTTGTCGCGGAACATGCCGCGCACGGCGGAGGTGACCGTCGTCGAGCCGGGCTTGCGGATGCCGCGCATGCCCATGCACAGGTGCTCGGCCTCGATGACGACGATGACGCCGCGCGGCTTGAGGACGTCGGCGAGCGCGTCGGCGATCTGCCGGGTCATCCGCTCCTGGACCTGCGGCCGGCGGGCGTAGACGTCGACCAGCCGGGCGATCTTCGACAGCCCGGTGACCTTGCCGTCCTCGCCGGGGATGTACCCGACGTGCGCGGCGCCGTGGAAGGGCACCAGGTGGTGCTCGCAGGTCGAGTACATCGGGATGTCCTTGACCAGCACCAGTTCGTCGTGGTCCTCGTCGAACGTGGTCGCGAGGACCTCCGCCGGGTCCTGCCAGAGCCCGGCGAAGGTCTCCGCGTAGGCGCGGGCCACCCGGGCCGGGGTGTCGCGCAGGCCCGGGCGGTCGGGGTCCTCCCCCACCGCGATCAGCAGCTCGCGGACGGCCGCCTCAGCGCGGGCGGCGTCGATCCGGGACGGGTCCGCGCGGACCTCGTCCCCCGGTTCCTCGGGGAGCTCGCTCACCGCTGAGCGGGGGCGCCGACGTCACCGACCGGGTTGCTGCCGCCCTTCACCAGGCCCACGCCGTTGCCGTTGGCGGCGGTGGCGCCGTGCCCGTTGCCGTTGGCCAGGGCGGCCTGCTCGGCGGGGGTGAGCACCGGGGGCTGGTCGGAGGGGGTGCGCTTGCCGAAGCCGTTGTAGGGGGCCATCGACGGGCGCTTGACGACCGGCGCGCAGATGCGGGCCATGTCCTCCTTGGAGAGGGTCTCCTTCTCGATCAGCTCGAGGACGAGCTGGTCGAGGACGCCCCGGTACTCCACGAGGATCTCCCACGCCTCGTCGTGGGCGGCCTCGATGAGCGCGCGGATCTCGCCGTCGATGTCGGCGGCGACGGCCTCGGAGTAGTCCGGCCGCGAGCCCATGTCCCGGCCCAGGAACGGCTCGCCCTCGGTGCTGCCGTACTTCACCGCGCCGAGCTTGGCGCTCATGCCGTACTGGGTGACCATCGCGCGGGCCATGGAGGTGGCCTTCTCGATGTCGTTGCCGGCGCCCGTCGTCGGCTCGTGGAAGACCAGCTCCTCGGCCGCGCGCCCGCCGAGGGCGTAGGCCAGGGTGTCGATCATCTCCGAGCGGGTCTGGGTGTACTTGTCCTCGGTCGGCAGCACGAGCGTGTGCCCGAGCGAGCGGCCGCGCGGCAGGATCGTCACCTTGTGCACCGGGTCCAGGTTGGGCAGTGCGTGCGCCACCAGGGCGTGGCCGCCCTCGTGGTAGGCGGTGACCTTCTTCTCCTTCTCGCTCATCGCCCGCGTCTTGCGCTCGGGGCCGGCGATGACGCGGTCGATCGCCTCCTCGAGCGTGGCGTCGGTGATCTGCGTGCCGTTGCCGCGGGCGGTGAGCAGCGCTCCCTCGTTGAGGACGTTGGCGAGGTCGGCTCCGGTGAAGCCGGGGGTGCGGCGGGCGACGGTCCCGAGGTCGACGTCGGGGGCGAGCGGCTTGCCCTTGGCGTGCACCTCGAGGATCTGCTTGCGGCCCTCGAGGTCGGGGCGGTCGACGGCGATCTGCCGGTCGAAGCGGCCCGGGCGCAGCAGCGCCGGGTCGAGGATGTCCGGCCGGTTCGTGGCGGCGATCATGATGACGCCGCCCTTGACGTCGAAGCCGTCCATCTCGACGAGCATCTGGTTGAGCGTCTGCTCCCGCTCGTCGTGTCCGCCGCCCATGCCGGCGCCGCGGTGGCGGCCGACGGCGTCGATCTCGTCGACGAAGATGATCGCCGGCGCGTTGGTCTTGGCCTGCTCGAACAGGTCGCGCACGCGGCTGGCGCCGACACCGACGAACATCTCGACGAAGTCCGAGCCGGAGATCGAGAAGAACGGCACGCCGGCCTCGCCGGCCACCGCGCGGGCGAGCAGCGTCTTGCCGGTGCCGGGCGGGCCGAACAGCAGCACGCCCTTGGGGATCTTCGCGCCGACGGCCTGGAACTTGACCGGGTTGGCCAGGAAGTCCTTGATCTCCTGGAGCTCCTCGATCGCCTCGTCGGCCCCGGCGACGTCGGCGAACGTCGTCTTCGGGGTGTCCTTGGTGATCTGCTTGGCCTTGGACTTGCCGAAGGCCATCACGCCCCGGCCGCCGCCCTGCATGGAGTTGAACAGCCAGAACAGCAGGAGCAGGAGGATCAGGAACGGCAGGAAGCTGATCAGGATGCTCGCGAGGATGCTGTCCTGGGTGACGTTGGTCGTGAAGTCGACGCCGTCGCCGGTGCTCTGACCGTCGGCGCCGAGGCCGGAGACGAGCGCGAAGACGTCGTCGGAGGCGCCGATCGGGTAGGACGCGCTGATCTGGTCGTTGCCGTCGACCGGGTCGGTCAGGTCGAGGTCGAGCGTCTGTTCCTTGTCGTTGATCGTGACCTGCTCGACGTTGCCCGACTCGATCTGCTCGAGCGCGACCGACGTCCGGACCGGCTCGTAGGCCGAGCCCCCGCTGAACACGGCGGACAGGCCGAGGGCGACCAGGACGACGAGGACGACCCAGAACCACACGGAGCGGAAGATCTTCTTGCGTTCCATACACCGATGCCGGGCGACCGGAGGGCTCCGGCCTGGCCCGTCGACCCTCCTGATCGTCCGGGTGACGCGCCGCGCGACCCGGGCGGGCACCCTGGCGCTCGGTGCAGCGTCGTTGCGACGACGGTACACCGGCGCGGCTGTGTGCCCCCTGTACGTGAGCTGGGCGGAGGACCCCCGTCCCCCCTCCGGAGGACCCCGTCCGGAGGCGCCCGCCCGGAGGGCCCTACTTCTCGTAGACCTCGGGCTTGAGCGTGCCGATGTAGGGCAGGTCGCGGTAGCGCTCGGCGTAGTCGAGGCCGTAGCCGACGACGAACTCGTTGGGGATGTCGAAGCCGACGTAGCGCACCGGCACCTCGACCTTGATCGCGTCGGGCTTGCGCAGCAGCGCGCAGACCTCGAGCGAGGCGGGCCGGCGGCCGCCGAGGTTCTTGAGCAGCCAGGACAGGGTCAGGCCCGAGTCGATGATGTCCTCGAGGACCAGCACGTGCCGGTCGCTGATGTCGCGGTCGAGGTCCTTGAGGATCCGGACGACGCCCGAGGAGCTGGTGGAGCTGCCGTAGGAGGAGACGGCCATGAACTCCATCTGCGTGGGCAGCCGCAACGCCCGGGCGAAGTCGCTCATGAACAGCACCGCGCCCTTGAGGACGCCGACCAGCAGGACCTCCCGGCCCTCGTAGTCCCGCGCGACCTGCTCGGCCAGCTCGGTGATCTTGGCCTGGATCTGCTCCTCGGAGAGCAGGACGTGGTCGATGTCGGGGCCGTAGCCGTGGTCGGGCCCCAGCACGGCGGCAGGGGTCGACGCGGTCTCGCTCACGGGGCGTGCTCCTCCGGGTCGGGGGTGGTCCCGGCCCTCCCGCCCGGGGAGCCGGCGGGCCGCAGCACCAGCCTGCCAGACGCCCGGAGCGCCTCCGCACCGCCCGGCAGGGCCACCGCCCCCTGCCCGTGCCAGGCCGAGACCAGCGCGTCGACGGCGCCCAGGTGGACCGCCTGCAGGTCGGGGACGCCGGCCTCCCGCAGCCAGCCGCGCAGCACGCGGCGGCGCAGCGCGGCGGGCAGGGCGGCGAGATCGGCGGCCGGCAGCCCGCCGTCGCCGGACACCCGGGCGAGGGAGGCGGCGGCGAGGTCGTCGAGGGCGTCGAGGTCCTCGCGCAGCAGGTCCGCGGTGCGGGCCAGCGCGGGGGCGACGCCGCCGCCGAGCACGTCCTCGAGCAGCGGCAGCACCTCGGCCCGCAGCCGGGCGCGGCGGTAGGCCGGGTCGGTGTTCCACGGGTCGTCCCACACCGGCAGCCCCTGCGCCGCGCAGGCCGCCCGCGTCGTCGCCCGACGGACGCCGAGCAGGGGGCGCCAGAACGGCGGGCGCTCGGCCACCATCCCGGCCACCGAGCGGGGACCCGAGCCCCGGCCGAGGCCGAGCAGCACCGTCTCGGCCTGGTCGTCGAGGGTGTGGCCGAGCGCGACCCGCGCGCCGGACGCCGCGGCCTCCCGGGTGAGCGCCGCGTACCGCGCCGAGCGCGCCGCGCCCTCCGGGCCGCCGCCGCTGCCGACGTCGACGGCGACGACGCGCACCGGGTCCAGGCCCAACCCGCGCAGCAGGTCCGCCGTCGCGGCGGCGCGGTCGGCCGACCCCGGCTGCAGCCGGTGGTCGACGGTGACCGCGCCGGCGGGCACGCCGGCCCGCGGGGCCTCGAAGGCCACCGCGGCGGCCAGCGCGAGGGAGTCCGCTCCCCCGCTGACGGCCACCAGCACCGGCTGCGCGGAGGCGCGCAGGCCCGGCCGGACGGCGCTGCGGACGTGCGCGACCGCCGGTGGCGGGCCGCTCACCCGCGCCGGCTCAGGCGACGGCCGGGCGGCCGTGCACCCGCTCGACCCAGCGGGCGGGGTCGGTGAGCTCCTCGACCAGCGGCAGGGTCTCCGGGCCGCTCCACACCCGGTTGAACCCGTCCATGCCGACGAGGTCGACGACGCCGCCGACGAAGTGCCGCCCGTCGGCGTACTGCTTCATCTTCTGCTCGAGGCCGAGCAGGCGGCGCAGCACGCGGTCGAACGGGCCGCGGCCCTTGCGGCGCTGGGCTAAGCGCTTGCGCAGCGTGCGCACCGACGGCACGACGTCGGGGCCGACGCCGTCCATGACGAACTCCGCGTGCCCCTCGACCAGGCTCATCACCGCGGTGACCCGGTCGAGGACGGCGCGCTGCTCCGGGTCGCGGACCAGCGCCATCAGGCCCTGGCCGGCCTCGTCGTCGTCCCCGCCGCGGACGGCGTCGGCCAGGCCGCGCACCAGGTCCGACAGCCGGTCGCGCAGGGCGTCGGGGCTGAGGTCGGTGGCGTCGACGAACTCGGCGATCTGGGCCTCGAGGTGGTCGGCGAGCCAGGGGAAGGCGGTGAATTGCAGCTGGTGGGTGACCTCGTGCAGGCACACCCACAGGCGGAAGTCGCTCGGGTCGACGCCCAGCCGGCGCTCGGCGTCGACGATGTTGGGCGCCACCAGCAGCAGCCGGCCGCCGGTGCCGAAGATCTCGTACTGGCCGAGCACCCGCGAGGACAGGAAGGCGAGCAGGCCGCCGGCCTGCACGCCGGTGGCACGCGAGCCGATCGCGGTGGCCAGCGGGCCGGGGCGGCTGTCCTGCCGCTCGGCGAGCGCGGTGACCAGCGGGTCCATGAGCGCGGCCATGCCGGCGGTGTTGGCGTCGATCCAGCCGGGCCGGTCGACGACGGCGACCTCGGGCACCGGCCCGCCCGCGACCGGGTGCAGGCCGGTGAGGCCCTCGACGTGCGCGACGGCGGCCGCGGCGGCCTCGTGCAGCTCCCGGACGACGGCGGCGGCCTCCTCGCGGGTGGTCTCGGGCCCCTGCCCGGACAGCCGGCGGGCCGTGCGACCGGCGAGCTCCCAGTCGACCAGTGCGCTGCTCGTCATCGCCTCACCGTACCCGCGGGACCTGCGGGTACCCGGGGCTCAACGGCAGCCGCAGGCGGCGAGGGCGGCGGCCATCCCGTCGAGGGCGGCCTCCTCCGGCCCGCCGCCGCCGACGGTGCCGTTGGCCACCAGCGCGTAGGCCAGCAGCCGGCCGTCGGCGGTGACCACGGTGCCGGCCAGCCCGTGCACGCCGAGCAGCGTGCCGGTCTTGCCGCGCACCGCGCCGGGGGCGGTCGCCGGGTCGTCGTCGCCGCGGTCGGCGAGCGTGCCGTCGTAGCCGGCGACGGCCAGGCCGGACACGATCGCCGAGGCGCCCTCCAGGGAGCCGTCGGCGGCACCGGCGACGACGTCGGTGAGCAGGTCGGGGGTGACCAGGTCCAGCCGGGACAGGCCGCTGCCGTCACGCAGCTCGAGGTCGGCGACGTCGAAGCCGGCGTCGGACAGGGCGGCGGTGACCGCCTCGGCCGACCCCTCGAAGCTGGCCGGCAGGTCGCGGGCCAGGGCCACCTGGCGGGCGAGGGACTCCGCCAGCAGGTTGTCCGACAGCGACAGCGCCTGCTCGACCAGCCGGGCGACCGGCGCGGAGCGGACCGAGCCCAGCTCCTGCGCGCCCTCGGGGGCCTCGCCCAGCTCCACGGTGGCGCCGGGGACGTCGAGCGCCTCGGCCAGCGCGCGGCCGGCGTCGGTGCCGGGGGCGCCGCTGCGCGCGTTCTCCCCCGGGGTCACGCGGGCGCCGTCGACGGCGGTGGCGGTGACCGGGGACGCGTAGCTCGACGGCGCGTCCTCCGGGCCCCAGCCCTCGGCGGTGAGCGGCCCCTCGAACAGCGAGTTGTCCACGACCACCCGGCCGACCGCGGTGCCGGGCGGCAGGGCGGCCCGCACCTGGGCGGCGAGGTCGGCGACGGTGGCCGCGCCCGGGTAGGTCAGCGAGGGCGTGGTGGTCGACAGGGTGGGGTCGCCGCCGCCGACGAGCACCACCTCGTCCGGCGCCGCGCCGGCGACGACGGTGGTCTCGAGGGTGGCCTCGGGGTCGAGCGTGGTGAGCACGGCGACGGCGGTGAGCAGCTTGGCGGTCGAGGCCGGCGTCACGGGGTCGCCCGCGCCGTCGTCGAGGAGCACCTCGCCGCTGGCGACGTCGACCACCTCGGCCGACACGCCGCCGGCGAGCGCGGGGGTGGCCAGCAGCGGCGCGAGCGCGTCGGCGAGGGCGGCCGGGTCGGGCACCGGCGCGTCGGAGGCGAGGGACGCGAGCACGGGCGCGGGCTCGCCCAGCTCGGGCAGCTCGGCGGCCGGCAGCGACGGGTCGGCGGCGGCCGGGCCGCCGTCGCGGCCCAGCCAGAGCACCGCACCGACGGCGAGCGCGGCCACCACGACCAGCGTGACCAGGACCGTCAGCAGGCGTCTGCGCAGCCGCCGGTAGCTCGGCGTGACGGTCGTCGACGAGCTCGGCTCGATGGTGCCCACCCCCTGGGAAGGCCCTCCCGGGCGGACCTGCGCCGGTGGGCCTGACAGCAGTGGTCCACACTATCTGCCGTGCAGTTCGACGTGACGGTAGAGATCCCCAAGGGCCAGCGGAACAAGTACGAGCTGGACCACGCCACCGGGCGCATCCGGCTCGACCGGATGCTGTTCACCTCCACCCGGTACCCGGCCGACTACGGGTACATCGAGAACACCCTGGGGCAGGACGGCGACCCGCTCGACGCCCTGGTGCTCCTGGAGGAGCCCACGTTCCCCGGGTGCCTGATCACCTGCCGGGCGATCGGCATGTTCCGGATGACCGACGAGGCGGGTGGCGACGACAAGGTCCTCACCGTCCCGGCCACCGACCCGCGGATGGCCCACCTCCAGGACATCACCGACGTGTCTGAGTTCGACCGCCTGGAGATCCAGCACTTCTTCGAGACCTACAAGGACCTCGAGCCGGGCAAGTCGGTCGAGGGTGCCGAGTGGGTCGGCCGCGCCGAGGCCGAGGCCGAGATCGAGGCCTCGATCAAGCGGGCGCAGGAGGCCGGCGGCCACTGAGCCGCACTCCCTCCCCCGGCCCGGCCGGACCTGCGAGCGCACGACGGACGGCGGACGGCGGCGCACCCCGATGCGGGTGCGCCGCCGTCGTCGTCCCGGGCGGTCTCGTCCCGGGCGGTCTCGTCCCGGGCGGTGTCGTCTCAGGCGACGTCGTGCAGGACCGCGGTGAGGAAGCCCAGCTCCCGGCGGTAGCCCTCCAGCCACTGCCGCCGGTGGGTGCGGGCGGCGCCGAGCGCCTCCTCGCGCTCGCCGGCGCCGGCCTCGGTGAGCGCCCACTCGGTGAGCGCCCCGGTCCAGGACCACTCGTACTCGTCCCACTCGGCGGTCGTGCTCAGGTGCGCGTAGCCGGGCTCGAACCCGCAGCGGCCGACCTCGGCCAGCAGGCCCGGCAGGTCGGGCAGCTCGCCGGGCTCGGCGCCGAGGCCGGCCAGCGCCCGCTCGCTCGGACCGGACTCCCAGAAGCCGTCGCCGAACAGCACCCGCCCGCCGGGCCGCAGGTGCCGGCGGGCCGCCTCGAGGGCGCCGGCCGTCCCGCCGAAGGCGTGCGCGGCGCCGATGCACAGCACGACGTCGGCCGGTTCGCCGCGCCAGCCGGCGGCGTCGGCCTGCACGAAGACGGCGCGGCCGACCATCCCGGCGAGCGCCGCGCGGTCGCGGGCGGCGTCGAGGGCGGGGCCGGAGGTGTCCACGCCGACGCCGGACAGGCCCGGCCGGGCGGCCAGCATCGCCAGCAGCCAGGCGCCGGAGCCGCAGCCGAGGTCGAGGGCGGTGCCGCGGCCGGTCGGCGCCGCCCGCTCCACGAGCCGGGCGAGGGCGTCGTCGGAGACGGGGGCGGCGACGGGGTGCCAGCGGTGGGCGATCGCGCTGAGCCGGGCTCGGTCCACGGGCGCAGTCTGGCGCACCCGCCGGCGGCCGCTAGATCAGGCCGCGCGCGCGGAGGTCCCGCATCTGGGCGAACACCCGGCGGCGGACGTCGTCCTCGTCCCTCTCCTTGAGGCCGATGAAGCGCAGCGAGAGCTCGGGGCGCTTGTCCTCGCGCGGGTGCCGCCGGATGACCTCGGCCTTGGTCGCCAGCGCGCGACCGTCGAGGTCGAGCGACACGTGCACCACCGAGCCGACCTCGAGCGCGCCGCTGCGGTCGGGCTCGCCGTCGAGCAGGCAGTGGATGCCGCCCTCGCTGAGGTCGACGGTGGTGCCGGTGCGGTGCTCCCCCCCGGCGTGGACCGTCACGTCCAGGGTGATCGGCACGCGCACCGCGGAGCGGCGCTGGCCGCGCGAGGCCGGGCCGGCGATGCGGACCCGCCAGGTCGGCGCGTCGCCGCCCCGCACGTCGAGCAGCACGGCCGGCACCGACCGCAGCTCCTCGGGTCCGCGCCAGACCAGCTCGAGCACCTCGCCGGGCTCGAGCCGGACGCGGCGCCGGGAGGCGTCCTCGCCGACGCTGATCACCAGCTCCCCGCCGGTGGCCTCCTCGACGAAACTGGTCAGCACGTCGTCGCGGCTGACCGCCTTGACGTCGAGCACCGACCGGTCCTCGGGGTAGTCGACTCCGGGCGTGGCCATGGTCGTCCCTCCTGCTGCGACGGGGTCCTCCGGGGACTGGATCGGCAGGTCGGGCGGGAACTGGAGTCGACGGCGCTCATCCGTGCAGCGTGGGGCGGTAGACGAGCTCCTGGACGCGGCCGTCGAAGGTGGTGCTGGAGACCAGGTCGAGGTCGAAGTCGGCGGCGCCGGCGAACACCGGGTCGGTGCCGGTGCGGCCGGTGATCACGGGGAAGACGGTCACCTGGACGAGGTCGACCAGCCCGGCGGCCATGAGCGCGCGGTTCATCGCCAGGCTGCCGTGGGAGCGCAGCGGCACCGGCGACTCCGCCTTGAGCCGCGCGACGACGTCGACGGCGTCCGCGGGCTCGAGGACGGCGTCGGGCCAGTCGAGCGGGGCCCGCAGCGTCGTGGACACGACCGTCGTCGGCATGTCCCGCATGCGGGCGTTCAGCGGGTCGAGCGTGCCGGCGGCGCCGTCGGCCGCGAGGAACCGGTGGAACTCCCGCCAGGTGGTGGCGCCCAGGACCAGCCGCTGGTCGGCGCGGTACTGGGTGAGGCGGTGGTCGAGGAACTCCGGCCCCTCCTTGCCCCAGTAGCCGCCCCAGTCGCCGTCCTCGCCGTAGGAGCCGAAGCCGTCGAGGCTGGTGAAGACGTCGAAGGTGTAGGTGGCGCTCACGGTGCCCTCCCGGGTCCGGCGGTCGTGTCCAGGGGCAGACCGGCGGCGGGGGCGGGACTCATCGCGGGAACGGCCGCGGCCCCGTCCTCGGGGAGGACGGGGCCGCGGGGTGGAGCCGCCTGTCGGAATCGAACCGACGACCTTCTCATTACGAGTGAGATGCTCTACCGACTGAGCTAAGGCGGCGGGCGTGCGGGGGACAGCGTACGTCACGGCCTCCCCCGGCCGGTGCGGGCCCGGGGTCAGGCCGCGGGGAGTCGCAGCGCCACGGTGAGCGCCTCGACGGCGACCTGCGGCTTGACGTTCTGCTCGAGCGCGGTGCGGCAGGCGAGGACGGCGTCGATGCGGCGCAGCGCCCCCTCCGCGCCGATCCGGCGGGCCAGCTCCTCGGCGTCGGCCCGGCGGTCGGGGTGGTTGAGCGGCAGCACCTCGCCGGCCGCGGCGTCGAGGACGAGCGCGTCGCGGTAGAGGCCGGCGAGGTCGACCAATGCGCGGTCGAGGGAGTCGCGGCCGATGCGGGTGGCCCGGCTCTTCTGCCGCTTCTCCAGGTCCTTGAGCACGCCGGCGCCGCGGCTGGCGGCGGCGACGCCCGGCCCGCGCGCGCCCACGCCGATGCTGGCCTTGACCGCCTCGGTCTCGGCGCCGTCGAGGGCGGCGGTGGTGCGGTCGGACTCCTCCTTCGCGGCGCCGACCAGGTCGTCGGCGGCGTTGAGGCAGGCGGCCAGCGAGACCAGCGACAGCGGGATGTCGAGCACGGCCTTGCGGGCCAGCCGCGCGGTCTCGTCGCGCGCGAGGTGCCGGGCCCGGCCGACGTGGCCGCCGGAGGCGCCCGCCGACCAGGCGGCCAGCGCCGGGTCGACCCCGTCGCGGCGGACCAGCACGTCGGCGACGGCGTCGACCGGCGGCGTCCGCAGCCCGACCACCCGGCACCGCGAGCGGATGGTGACCGGCACGTCCTCGGGGTGCAGGCTCGGCGCGCAGAGCAGGAAGACCGTGCGCGGCGGCGGCTCCTCGATCATCTTGAGGACGGCGTTGGCGGCCTGCTCGGTCATCCGGTCGGCGTCCTCGACGACGACGACCTGCCAGCGCCCCTGCGACGGCGCGCGGCCGGCGACGCGCACGAGCTCGCGGGCCTCGGTGACGCCGATCGACAGGCCCTCGGGCACGACGGTCTGCACGTCGGCGTGGGTGCCGGCCAGCACGGTGCGGCAGGCGTGGCAGGTGCCGTCGCCGCCGTCGGGGCACTGCAGCGCCGCGGCGAACGCGCGGGCGGCGACCGACCGGCCCGACCCCGGCGGGCCGGTGAACAGCCAGGCGTGGGTCATGGCGGTGGGCTGGGCGACGGCGGCCTGCAGCTCGGCGACGACGGCCGGCTGGCCGATGACCTCCGACCAGACGCTCACGCGACCCGCCCCGGGAGCAGCGCGGCGACCCGCTCGCGGACCGCGGCGGCGATCTCCTCGGCGGGGCCGCCCGCGTCGAGGACGAGGTAGCGGTGCGGCTCGGCGCCCGCGAGCGCGCGGAAGGTGGCGCGCACCCGCTCGTGGAAGTCGATCGACTCGCTCTCGAGGCGGTCGGCGGCGGCGCGGCCGAGCGCGCGGGCGAGGCCGGCCCCGGGCGGCAGGTCGAGCAGCACGGTGAGGTCGGGCACCAGGCCGCCGGTGGCCCAGGACGACAGCCGGCGGACCTCCTCGAGCTCCAGCGCCCGGCCGGCCCCCTGGTAGGCCAGCGAGCTGTCGACGTAGCGGTCGGTGAGCACGACCTCGCCGGCGTCGAGTGCGGGTAGCACCACGGTGGCCACGTGGTGGGCGCGGTCGGCGGCGTAGAGCAGCGCCTCGGCGCGCGGGGCGAGCGCGCCGGTGGCCGGGTCGAGCAGCAGCGCGCGGATGCGGGCGCCGGGCGGGGTGCCGCCGGGCTCGGAGGTGAGCCGGGCGGGGACCTCGTGCAGGCCGAGCCAGTCGAACAGCAGCCGGGCCTGGGTGGACTTGCCGGTGCCCTCCCCGCCCTCGAAGGCGACGAACAGCCCGCGGCCGGGCACGCGCGGCGAGGCGTCGATCGGGAGCTCCCGGGAGGTGCGAGGGGCGGGTGGGCGGCCGGTCCACGGTACCGGCCGGGGCCGACGTCCCCGGGCCGGCGGCGGCCCTACGGTGCGGGTCGTGGACGCGCGCTGGGACCCCGACACCTACCTGCGGCACGCCGGGGAGCGGGCCCGGCCGTTCGCCGACCTGCTGGCCCGGGTGGACGCCACCGGCCCGCGGGCCGTGGTCGACCTCGGCTGCGGCGAGGGCGCGCTGACCGCGTCTCTGGCCGCGCGCTGGCCGGCGGCGCGGGTGACCGGCGTGGACGCCTCGCCGGAGATGCTGGCCGCGGCCGCCGCGCACGCCGTCGACGGGCGGGTGGCGTTCGAGCGCGGCGACGTGCGGGACTGGCGCCCGGGCGGGCCGGTCGACGTCGTGGTGTCCAACGCGGTGCTGCACTGGGTGCCCGGGCACGCGGCGCTGCTGGGGCGCTGGGCCGGCTGGCTGGCGCCGGGCGGCCGGCTGGCCGTGCAGGTGCCGGGCAACCACCGGGCGCCGACCCACCGGCTGCTCGCCGACCTGTGCACCTCGCCGTCGTGGTCCTCCCGGCTCGCGGCGGCCGCTCCCCCGGCGGACCCGGTGCTCGACCCGGCCGGCTACCTCGACGTGCTCACCGGCGCGGGCCTGGCGGCCGACGTCTGGGAGACGACGTACCTGCACGTGCTGCGCGGGCCCGACCCGGTGCTGTCGTGGGTGCGCGGCACGGTGCTGCTGCCGGTGCTCGCCCGGCTCGACGACGAGGCGGCCGCCGACCTGACGGCGGAGTACGCGGCGGCGCTGCGCGCGGCCTACCCGGCCCGCGCGGACGGCACGACCGTGCTGCCCTTCCGCCGCGTCTTCCTGGTCGGCGCCGCAACTACTTGACCGGGTGGAAAGTAGTTGCCACTCTGTCGCGCACCCCGACCGAGGAGGCACCCGTGACCGTCCCCACCCCCGAGTCCGCCGCCGCGCTGCTGGCCGAGGCCGACGCCGCCGGGGCCCGCGTCCGGCGGGAGTCCAGCCCCGCCGCGTCGACGTTCCTGGTGACCCTCGGCTGCGCCAGCGCGGGCTTCTTCCTCGCCCAGCCGGTGGCCGACGGCGAGCGGGCGGTGGGCGCGACGGCGGTGGTCTACGCGCTGGCGGTGCTGGGCGCGGCCGCGGCGCTGGTGGCCGGCCGCGGCTCGGTGCGCGCCGGGTTCTCGCAGCGCTTCGGGACGGCCATGGGCGCCTGGGGCGCGGTGCTCGCCGTCGGGCTCGCGGTCGGGACGACGGTGCCGGGGCTCGCGCACGACTGGGCGTGGTGGGCGCCGCTGGCCCTCGCCGTCGCCGCGCCGTGCCTGGCCGGCGCATGGCGGGAGCGGCCGCGGTGACCGAGGCGCACCCCCGGCACGCGCTCGACGAGGTCATCCACGCGCCCGTCCGGTTCTCGGTGATGGCGACGCTGGCCGCGGCGGAGGAGGCGGAGTTCGGCTTCGTCCGCGACGGCGTGCAGGTCAGCGACTCGGTGCTGTCGAAGACGGTGGCGACACTGGAGCGGGCCGGCTACGTCGAGGTCCGCAAGGGCTACGTGGGCAAGCGGCCGCGCACCTGGCTGCGCCTGTCCGCCGCCGGGCGAGACGCCTTCCGGGCGCACGTGACGGCGCTGCGGGCGATCGCCGACGGCCCGGTCAGCGCGGGGTGAGCCGGTAGGCGTCGGTGCGGTACGGCAGGTCGAGGACGTCGCGGCCGGCCGTGTCGGGGTGGCCGGCCAGCAGCCGCCGGATGCCGCCGAGGAACTCCTCGCGCGCCGCGGCGGTCATGGTGGCCGCGTAGCTGCGGGTGCCGATGCCCGCGACCACCTGCTCGGGCGTCACCCGCTGCACGAGGGACGACCGCGCGGTCGCGACGTCGGCGGGCAGGGCGGCGGCGAAGGCGTCCACCACGCCCTGGTCGGCCTCGTGGCCGCGCGCCTCCGCGGCCAGCGCGGCGCCGAGTGCGGCGACCCACGGGACGGACTCGTCGCGGGTGTTCCACACGAACCCGACGACGCCGCCGGACCGCAGCACGCGGCGCAGCTCCGCGGCGGCCGGCCGCGGGTCGAACCAGTGCGCGGCCTGGCCCGCGACGACGGCGTCGACGTCCGCGGCGGGCAGCGGCACGGCCTCCGCGCCGCCGACGTGCGCGGGGACGCCGGGGTGCCGGGCGCGCAGCTCGCCGAGCATCTCCGGCGACGGGTCGACGGCGACCACCTCGTGCCCGGCGGCGACGAGGGCGTCAGTGAGCAGGCCGGTGCCGGCGCCGAGGTCGAGCACCCGCCGCGGCCGGTCGCCGAGCAGGAAGGCGACGGCGTCGGCCGGGTAGCCCGGACGCAGCGCCGCGTACTGCGCCGCGACCGACCCGAACGACGTCCGCCGGTGCTGCCAGGCGGCGGGGTCGATCGAGCCGGTCACGGCCGGGTCAGCTCGCGGGCACCGCGTCGGACGCGGCGGCCTTCTTCGCGGTCGTCTTCGTGGCGGTCGTCTTCTTGGCGGTGGTCTTCTTCGCCGCCGTCGTCTTCTTCGCCGCCGTCGTCCCCGTGGCCTTCTTGGCCGCCTTCTTCTTGGTGGCGGCCGGGCGGCTGCGGCGGTCGGCGAGCAGCTCGGCGGCGCGGTCGAGGGAGATGGTCTCGACGTCGTCGCCCTTGCGGAGGCTGGCGTTCGTCTCGCCGTCGGTGACGTAGGGGCCGAAGCGGCCCTCGCGGACGGTGATCTGGCCCTGCGTCACCGGGTCGGCCCCGAGCTCCTTGAGCGGGGCGGCCGCGGCCCGGCGCCCGCGCTGCTTGGGCTGGGCGAAGATCGCCAGCGCCTCGTCGAGGGTGACGGTGAACAGCCGCTGCTCGTTCTCCAGCGAGCGCGAGTCGGTGCCCTTCTTGATGTAGGGCCCGTAGCGGCCGTTGAGCGCCTGGATCTCCTCGCCGTCGGGGGCGGTGCCCACGGTGCGCGGGAGGGTCAGCAGCTGCAGCGCCTGCTCGAGGGTGACCGTCTCCGGCGACATCGAGGAGAACAGGCTCGCCGTCCGCGGGGCGTCCTTGCTGCCCTCGGGGACGACGGTGGTGACGTAGGGGCCGTAGCGGCCGGCCTTCACCACCACCGGCTGGCCGGACTCCGGGTCGGTGCCGAGCTCGCGGTCGCCGGAGGGGGCGGCGAGGAGCTCCGCGACCTTCTCGCTGGTCAGCTCGTCGGGCGCGAGGTCCTCGGGGAGGCTGACCCGGCCGCCCTCCTCGCCGCCGGCCTGCAGGTAGGGGCCGTAGCGGCCGACCCGGACGACGACCGGCTCGCCGTTGGGCCCGGTGGCGCGCAGCGGGATCGAGTTCACCCCGCGGGCGTCGATCTCCTCGAGCTGCTGGCCGATGACGGTCTTGAGCCCGCCGGAGGCCGCGATGCCGCCGGCGTGCCGGCCCTCGCCGCCGAAGTAGAACTCGGTCAGCCAGTCGACCCGGCCCAGCGACCCGCTGGCGATCTCGTCGAGCTCGTTCTCCAGCGACGCGGTGAAGTCGTAGTCGACGAGCGCCGCGAAGTGCTGCTCGAGCAGGTTGACGACGGCGAACGCGACGAACGAGGGCACCAGCGCGGAGCCCTTCTTCCACACGTACCCGCGGTCCTGGATCGTCTGCATGATCGACGCGTAGGTCGACGGGCGGCCGATGCCGAGCTCCTCGAGCCGGGCGACGAGGCTCGGCTCGGTGTAGCGCGACGGCGGGCTGGTGGTGTGGCCCTTGGGCTCGAGCTCGCGGGTGTCGAGCCGCTGGCCGCGCTCCACCCGGGGCAGCCGGCGCTCGGCGTCGTCGCTGCCGTGGTCGTCGTCGCCGGTGCTGCCCTCGTCGCGGGACTCGACGTAGGCGCGCAGGAAGCCGGGGAAGGTGATGGTGCGCCCCGACGCGGTGAACTCGACGCGCTCGTCGGTGGTGCTGGCGCCGGCGAGCCGGATGCTCACGGTCTGGCCCACGGCGTCGGCCATCTGCGAGGCGACCGTGCGCTGCCAGATCAGCTCGTAGAGGCGGAACTCGTCGCGGGCGAGCTGCGCGGCGAGCTGGCCGGGGGTGCGGAAGGAGTCGCCGGCGGGGCGGATCGCCTCGTGGGCTTCCTGCGCGCCCTTGGCCTTCTTGCTGTAGCGGCGGGCTTCGGCCGGCACGTAGGCGTCGCCGTAGAGCTCGCGGGCCTGGGTGCGGGCGGCGTTGATCGCCTCGTTCGACAGGTTCGTCGAGTCGGTCCGCATGTAGGTGATGTGGCCGTTCTCGTACAGCCGCTGCGCCACCCGCATGACCTGCGCGGAGGACCAGCCGAGCTTGCGGCCGGCCTCCATCTGCAGCGTCGAGGTGGTGAATGGCGCGTAGGGACGGCGCCGGTAGGGCTTCTCGTCGACGCGGCTGACGGTGACCTGGCGGCCCTCGAGCCGGGCGGCGAGGCCGCGGGCGCCGGCCTCGTCGAGGTGCACGACGTCGCCGGTGACCCGCCCGGTGGCGGGGTCGAAGTCGCGGCCGGTGGCGACGCGGCTGTCGTCGACGCTGACCAGGCGGGCGCGCAGGGTGGTGGGCTCCCCCGCGTCGGCGCCGGCCTTGCCGGGGACGGCGAAGACGCCGTCGAGGGACCAGTAGTCGGCGGCGGTGAACGCCATCCGCTCCCGCTCCCGCTCGACGACGATGCGGGTGGCCACCGACTGCACGCGGCCGGCCGACAGCTTCGGCAGGACCTTCTTCCACAGCACGGGGCTGACCTCGTAGCCGTAGAGCCGGTCGAGGATGCGGCGGGTCTCCTGCGCGTCGACCAGGGCGGTGTCGAGCTCGCGCGGGTTGGCGACGGCGCGGGCGATCGCCTCCGGGGTGATCTCGTGGAAGACCATCCGGCGCACGGGCACCCGCGGCTTGAGCGTGTCGACCAGGTGCCAGGCGATGGCCTCGCCCTCGCGGTCCTCGTCCGTCGCGAGGAAGACCTCGCTGGCGTCCTTGACCAGCTGCTTGAGCCGGGTGACCTGCTGCTTGCGGTCGGGGCTCACGACGTAGAGCGGCTCGAAGGAGTTGTCGACGTCGACGCCGAGCCGGGCCCACGGGGCGCCCTTGTGCTCGGCCGGGACGTCGGCGGCGTTCCGCGGCAGGTCGCGGATGTGGCCGACGCTGGCCTCGACGACGTAGCCGTTGCCGAGGTAGCCGGCGATCTTCCCGGCCTTGGTCGGCGACTCCACGATGACCAGCGGACGCCCGCCCCCGGTGGCGGCGGTCCGGCGGCGGGCGGGGGTGCTGGTGCCACCGGCGGTGCGGCCGGCGCTCTCGCCGTTCTTCGCGGTCTTCGTGGGCACGGTGCTCCTGTCGGTGGTGCTCGGTCGTGGCGGCGCGGCGCGGGGTGGTCGGCACCCGCCACGCCCCCTCGGCGGGCCACGGTAGGCCACGCCGACGGAACGCGACCGGCTGGCGACCCCGGGTGGGCGCGCCGCCACCCGGTCCAACGGCGGCGCCGCGCGACTGTTCCCGGGCTCCCCCGGGCCGGTCAGTCGGTCTCCCGCACCCCCGCCACCACCTCGCCCATGGCGGCGAGCGTCGGCCGGTCGGCGTCGTGGTACTCCCAGTGCAGGGTGTCCGGGTCGGTGGGCAGCGGGGTGGCCCCGAACTGCTCGAACCAGGCGTTCTCCCCGAACCACCCGGACCAGGAGATCGGGTCCCACGGCGACCACGCCGTGTACACCTCGTCGGCCTCCAGCCCGGAGGCGTGCTCCTCCTCGATTCCGGGGCCGCCCAGCAGCACGACGGCGTCGGCGTCCAGCCGGCCGGGCAGGTCCCCCGCCTCGTCGAGGACCACCGTGCCGTAGCTGTGCGCCAGGACGGTGACCCGCGGGTCGGCCGCCCGCCCGACGCCGGTCGCCGCCCGCGACGCCGCGAGCCCGGCGAGGTCCCCGGCGAGCGCGGCACCGCCCTCGGTCGCCGCCGCGCGCGTGAGGGCGCGCCCGAGACCGGCTCCGACCGGCGGGTTGTAACCGAGCCACGCGACGGTTGCGACCGTGGCGGCGGGCGCGGCGGCGACGGCGGCCGCGGCGACCGCCTGCGCGTCGTCCCCGAGCTCGCGCAGGTCGCCGTGGACGGTGGTGTTCACCCCGGGGACCAGCACCCCGACGTCCTCCGCGGCGTCGAGGTCCCCGTAGGCGAGGGCGGCGCGGTCGAGCGCCGGGTCGTAGACCCACAGCTGCACGGCCTGCCCGTCGGCCTCCTCGGCGGCGATCTCCGCGGCGATGGCCCGCGCGCTCGCCTGCTGCTGCCACGGCCCCTCGGCCAGGACGCGGTCCAGCACGACCCGGTTGGCGCGGTCCCGTGCCCACGCCGGGAGGCCGTCGAGGGCACCCAGGGCAGCCGGGTCGGAGTCCAGCAGCGCGTCCTGCTGCGGACCGGAGAGGCCGGCCCACCAGGAGGCGACCTCGTCCGCCGCCGCGCCGCGCCGCGGGAGCACCGGCGGGGACGCGGAGGCGCCGGTGGCACCCACCGTCGCCGCGAGTCCGGCGAAGTCCGCGGGGCCGGGACCGGTCCCGCCGATCGGGACCAGCGGATCGGCCGAGGCCGCGGCGGCAGCGGCGGCGCGGGCGGCCGCGGCCATGGCCTCGGCGGCGAGGCCCGCCAGCCACTCGGCGGTGGCCGCGCGCTCCGCGAGCCCGGCGTGGTGGTCCTCCAGCTGCTCGGGCGTCGCGCCGGCGGGCGGCGGGGCGGACGCCGGCACGACCACCGCCCCGGACGCGTCGAGGGCCATCCCCGAGGCGGCGGCCGCAGCGAGTGCCCGCTCGGCGAGCTCCTGGGCGGTGCGGGCCTCCCGGGCGGTGTCCTGCAGCCGGCCGAGCGAGGCGTCCAGTGCCCCGGTCACGGCGGTCACCACCGTCGACACCTCGCCCAGTGCCAGCCCGGCGACGGAGGCGGCCGGGCCGGACCAGCACTCGGCGCCGGTCAGCGACCGGGCTACCCGGTCGGTGCGGGCACGCCAGGAGGGGAGCCGCTCGGCGACCGCCTCGAGCGTGTAGACGGCACCGGCGAGGAGCGCGGTGTCCCACGCGGCGACGGCCGCGAGACCCGGCGCGCTCACGCCCCTCCGTCCCGCCCGGCCCGGGCGGCGAGCACCCGGTCGGAGAGAGCGGCGTCGGCCAGCCGGTAGGAGCGCACCGCGGCGAGCAACGTCCCCGCGACCGCGCCGGTCCCGGTGGCGAGCCGGTCGACGAGACCCGCCCACGCCCTGCCCGTGGCACCGGCGCTCTCGGACACCTCCCCGGGGGCGGCGACGTCCAGCGAGGCGGCGGTCGACGTGCACAGGCCGACCTCCGAGGAGAGCTCGGAGGCGAGCAGCGCCAGCTCCTCGGCGAGTTCCTGGACGGCGTCCAGCTGGATGGCGATGGGTGCGGACACGGCCCCTCCCGGCGTCGGTGCCGACCTCGGTCGGGACCGGCGCGGCGGACGCTAGGGCGGGGTGCCGGCGCGGCCCGGATCCGGATCCACAGGGCCGCCGCCGTCCACAGGCGACGCCGCGGGCCCCCGCCTGACCCGGAGCGGGCGGAGGCTCGCGGCGTGCGCTCAGGGGACGGTGGTGGTGAGGTTCGTCCCGGTGGGCTGCTCGCTGGCGCCGCCGACCACGACCGAGCGCCGCTTGGACACCACGACCGCGGCGACGACGACGAGCGTCGCGGCTCCCGCGATGAGCAGCCGCACGGTGGTGTTGGCGTCCTCGCCCACCTGCAGGCCGACCACGGCGGGCGCGATGAGCAGCGCCACCAGGTTCATCACCTTGATCAGCGGGTTGATGGCCGGGCCGGCGGTGTCCTTGAACGGGTCGCCCACCGTGTCGCCGATGACCGTGGCCGCGTGCGCCTCGCTGCCCTTCCCGCCGAAGGCGCCGTCCTCGACCATCTTCTTGGCGTTGTCCCACGCGCCGCCGGAGTTGGCGAGGAAGACGGCCATGAGGGTGCCCGCCGCGATCGCGCCCACGAGGTAGGCCGCCAGCGGGCCGAAGCCCAGCCCGAACCCGACGGCGACCGGCGAGAGGACGGCGAGCAGGCCGGGGGTGGCGAGCTCGCGCAGCGAGTCCTTGGTGCAGATGTCGACGACGGCGGAGTAGTCGGGCCGCTCGGAGAAGTCCATGATCCCGGGCCGGGTGCGGAACTGCTCGCGCACCTCGAAGACGACGCGCCCGGCCGCTCGGGAGACGGCGTTGATCGCCAGCCCGGAGAAGAGGAAGACGACGGCGGCGCCGATGACCGCGCCGACGACGTTGTCCGGCTCGACGAGGCTGAACGCCTCCCCGAGGTCGACGTCCTCCAGGGCCACGAGGACCTGCTGGTTGTAGGAGCCGAACAGCGCGGTGGCAGCGAGCACCGCGGTGGCGATGGCGATGCCCTTGGTGATGGCCTTGGTGGTGTTGCCGACGGCGTCGAGGTCGGTCAGCACGCGGGCACCGTCCTCGTCGATGTCCTGCGACATCTCGGCGATGCCCTGGGCGTTGTCGCTGACCGGGCCGAAGGTGTCCATGGAGACGATGACCCCGGCGGTGGTGAGCAGGCCGCAGCCGGCGAGCGCGACGGCGTAGAGGGCCGCGCCGCCGCCGACGAGGAAGGCGCCGTAGACCGCGCCGCCGATGAGCAGGGCGGCGTAGACGGCCGACTCCAGGCCGAGCGAGATGCCCGAGAGCACCACGGTCGCCGGGCCGGTGAGCGAGCTGCGGCCGACGTCGCGGACCGGCTTGCGGCTGGTCTCGGTGAAGTAGCCGGTGAGCAGCTGGATCGCCGCGGCCAGCACGATGCCGACGAGGACGGCGACGAAGCCGAGGACCTGCGGGTTGACCACCGAGTCGGGGATGTCGGCGACGCTGGGCAGCACGGTGAAGGCGGCGACGGCGACGAGCACGAGCGAGACCACCGCGGAGGTGAAGAAGCCGCGGTTGATGGGGGCAAGACCGCTGCTGTCGGACCTGCCGGGGTTGCTGGCGAGGATGCCGACGACGGACGCGAGCACGCCGATCGCGGCGACCACCAGGGGGAAGACCATGCCCACCGCGCCGAAGAAGACCTGGCCGAGGATCAGTGCGGCCACCAGCGTGACGGCGTAGGACTCGAAGAGGTCGGCGGCCATGCCGGCGCAGTCGCCGACGTTGTCGCCCACGTTGTCGGCGATCGTGGCGGCGTTGCGCGGGTCGTCCTCGGGGATGCCGGCCTCGACCTTGCCGACGAGGTCGGCGCCGACGTCGGCGGCCTTGGTGAAGATGCCGCCGCCGACGCGCATGAACATCGCCAGCAGCGCGCCGCCGAAGCCGAAGCCCTCGAGGACCACGGGCGCGGTGTCGTCGAAGAGCAGCAGCGCCAAGGAGGCACCGAACAGGCCCAGGCCCACGGTGATCATCCCGCAGACGCCGCCGGTGCGGTACGCGATGCGGAAGGCGGGCCGGTATCCGCCGGTGCGCGCGGCCGCGGCGACGCGGACGTTGCCGCGCGTGGCCAGCGTCATGCCGATGAAGCCGACCGCCGCGGAGAACAGCGCGCCGACGAGGAAGAACACCGCCCGGCCGATCCGGGTGCCCCAGCCGCCCTCGGCGACCGGCAGCACGAGCAGCAGCAGGAAGACGATGACGGCGAAGACGCCGAGGGTCCTGAACTGGCGCCGCAGGTAGGCGCCGGCTCCTTCCTGCACCGCCCGCGCGATGTCGCGCATGCGCGCCGTGCCCTGGTCGGCGGCCATGACGGCGCGGACCAGGGACGCGGCGAAGAGCAGTGCGGCGAGCGAGACGACGAGGGCTGCCGTCACGAGGACGACGTCCCCGCCGGAGAGATGACTGTCCGGCATCGGTACCTCCCAGCGGTGGGCTGCCGCCGGGCGGCCCCGCGTCCCCGGTCGGCGGAGAGCGCGCTCGCGGGCCGAGGCCCGTGGACGCCGCGCCAATGTAACGGAGATCACACTTCGCGGGACCTCCTTCTCCGCGCTCGTCCGGTTGCGCTGGGTGGCCGGAGGAGGGCGGGAGGTTGCCCCGGGGTGTGAGAGTGGAGGGGTGACCACGCTCCACCCGGTCCGGCCGGCTGCTCCCCCATCCGGCCGTGAGGGGCTGTCAGGGGGCGAGCTGCCGGAGGGCGGGGAGCATCCCGCCGCGTCGGAGCTGCACGGGTCCGCGGCCGGGCACGGGTCGGCACAGCGGGCCGGCACCGTGCCGCCCGGCGCCGAGCTCCTCGAGGACCTGCTCGCCGGCACGCCCGAGGAGGAGCACCCGGTCACCCACGTCCACCACCTGCCGGTGCGCGAGCCGCGCACGCTGTCCTGGCCGGAGTGGGTGGACCCGGCGCTGCGCGCCCGCCTGGAGGAGCGGGGCGTCGCGGAGCCCTGGCGGCACCAGGTCGAGGCCGCCCAGCTCGCGCACGACGGCACCTCGGTGGTGGTGGCCACCGGCACCGCGTCGGGCAAGTCCCTGGCCTACCAGCTCCCCGCGCTGACCCGGCTGGCCGAGGACCAGCGGGCTTGCGTCCTCTACCTGGCCCCGACCAAGGCGCTGGCGCGCGACCAGCTCGCCTCGGTGGCCGCGCTTGCCGATCCCTCGGTCCGGCCGGCCGCGTACGACGGCGACACCCCTGCCGAGGAGCGGGACTGGGTGCGCCGGCACTCGCGGTGGATCGTCACCAACCCGGACATGCTGCACCGCGGCGTCCTGCCCGCCCACCAGCGCTGGAGCTCGACGCTGCGCCGGCTGGCCTACGTCGTCATCGACGAGTGCCACGCCTACCGGGGCGTCTTCGGCTCGCACGTCGGCCACGTGCTGCGCCGGCTGCGCCGCATCTGCCGCCGCTACGGCGCGGACCCGGTGTTCGTGCTCGCCTCGGCGACGGTGGCCGAGCCCGCCGTCGCCGCCGCCCGGCTGGTCGGCGGGCCCGTCGTGGCGGTGACCGACGACGGCTCGCCGCGACCCGGCGCGACGTTCGCGCTGTGGGAGCCGCCGCTGACGGAGCGCACCGGCGAGCACGGCGCCCCGCTGCGCCGCTCGGCGGCCGCCGACGCCGCCGGCCTGCTCGCCGACCTCGTCGAGCGCGGCGCCCGGACCCTGGCGTTCGTCCGCTCGCGGCGCAGCGCGGAGTCGGTGGCCGAGCAGGCCCGGCGGCTGCTGCTGGACCGCGGTCGCGGCGACCTGGTGCGCCGGGTCGACTCCTACCGCGGCGGCTACCTGCCCGAGGAGCGCCGGGAGCTGGAGCGGTCGCTGTCCTCCGGCGACCTGCTCGGGGTGGCCACCACGAACGCCCTCGAACTCGGGATCGACATCGCCGGGCTCGACGCGGTCGTGCTCGCCGGCTACCCCGGCACGCTGGCCTCGCTGTGGCAGCAGGCGGGCCGGGCCGGGCGCGCGCAGCGGGAGTCGCTGGTCGTGTTCGTCGCCCGCGACGACCCGCTGGACCACTACCTGGCCCACCACCCGCGCGCGGTCTTCGGCCGCCCGGTGGAGGCGACCGTGACCGACCCGGCCAACCCCTACGTGCTGGGGCCGCAGCTGTGCAGCGCCGCGGCCGAGCTGCCGCTCACCCCCGACGACCTGCCCGACTTCGGCGGCCCGGTGGCCGAGGCCCAGTTGGAGGAGCTGGTGGCGGCGGGCTCGCTGCGCCGCCGCCCGGCCGGCTGGTACTGGGCCGGGCGCGGGCGACCCGACGTCGACATCCGAGGCAGCGGCGGCGAGCCGGTGGCGATCATCGAGTCCGGCACCGGCCGGCTGCTCGGCACCGTCGACGGCGGCGCCGCCCACTCGACGGTGCACGCCGGCGCGCTGTACGTACACCGCGGGGAGACCTACGTCGTCGACGAGCTCGACCTCGACGACGCCTGCGCGGTCGTCCACGCCGACAGCCCCGAGTGGACCACCGTGGCCCGCGACGTCACCGACCTCGGCATCGTCCGCACCGACCGCACCCGCCGCCTCGGCACGGTCACCGCGCACACCGGCGTCGTCGACGTCACCAACCAGGTGGTGGCCTACCAGCGGCGGCGGGCGGGCACCGGCGAGGTGCTGGCGGAGTTCCCGCTCGACCTGCCGGCCCGCCAGCTGCGCACCCGCGCGGTCTGGCTGACCCTCGACGCCGACGCCGTGGCCCGCGCCGACGTCGACGACCTGGCGCTGCCCGGGTCGCTGCACGCGGCCGAGCACGCCGCGATCGGCATCCTGCCGCTGCTGGCGACCTGCGACCGCTGGGACCTGGGCGGGCTGTCGACGGCGCTGCACCCCGACACCGGGACCGCCACGGTGTTCGTCTACGACGGGCACCCCGGCGGCGCGGGCTTCGCCGAGCGGGGCTTCGCGGCGCTGCGGCGCTGGCTGCGGGCCACCCGGGCGACCGTGGCGAGCTGCGAGTGCGAGAGCGGCTGCCCGTCGTGCGTGCAGTCGCCCAAGTGCGGCAACGGCAACGACCCGCTGGACAAGGCCGGGGCCGTGCGGGTGCTCGACGTCGTGCTCGACGAGCTGGCCGCGGCCGAGGAGTCCGGCGCCGAGCCGGAGGACGAGCCCGCCGACGCGGCGGACGGGCCGGCCGAGCCGACGCCGGCCGGTCCGGTGCGCGGCCTGCTGCGGCGGCCGTCCACCGGCCGGGCAGCGGCCCGCCCGGTGGACGGGGACGGGGAGGCGCCCGCCGCGGACGGCGACGCCGCCCCCGACAGCGGCGGCCACGTCGAGGACGACCTGGTCTTCTGACCCCTCCGGCGGCGCGGGGCCCGCGCGGGCGGCTCCCGCGGCCCGCCGGGCGCCCAGCGGGCCGAGGTCGACGGCCACGGTGGCGGTCACCTCGACCACCGCGCCGCCGCTCACCGCGCAGGCGGTGAGCACCGCGCCGTTGTCACGGGCGACCTCGGCGGCGGCGTCGCAGGCGGCCGGGTCGCCGGACACCGCCGCCGCGGCGCCCGCGAGGGCCGCGAGGTCGGCCGCGGCGCCGGCGCGGTGCCGGGCCACCGCCGCGGCACCGAGCAGCACCGCGGCCAGCCCGACGAGGGCGAGCACCGCGGCGAGCCCGACCGTCCACACGGTCGCCGACCCGCGCTCCCCCTCCCTCACCCGCCGGCCACCCCGGGCTCGAGCCGGGCGACCGCCGTCGCCTCCACGTCGACGCCGAGGTCGACCGGCCCGAGCGGAGACACCTCCGCCCGGACGGTGACCCGGACCCCGCCGTCGCCGACGGCGACCTCGGTCCGCGCGCCGTCGGGCGCGACCCGGGCGACGAGCGCGCGCACCGCGTCCGGGGCGTCGCCGCGGGCGGCGGCGCGGGCACCCTCCCGGGCGGCGTCCACGCAGCGCAGCTGGGCGCCGACCACCACGACCGCCGCGACCACGGCGGCGAGCACCAGCAGGAGGACCGGCAGCACCACCGCGGTCTCCGCGGTGACCATCCCCGCCTCCCGGTCGCGGCGCCGGGTCAGGACAGCACCTGCAGCGCGGAGGAGACGAGGTCGCCCAGCGCGGTGACCACCGAGCCGCCGGTGACCACGCGGTAGAGGACCGCGGCGAACGCGCAGGCGGCGACGGTGCCCACCGCGTACTCGGCGGTGCTCATGCCGGCCTCCGCCTCCGCCTGCAGCCGCGCCCACCGGGCGGCCAGGCGCCCGAGCGGCGGCGCGGGCAGGCCGGCGTCGTCCGTCCCGGCCGCGGTCTCGGGTGCGGTCTCGGGTGCGGCGTCCGGTGCGGCATCGGGCATGGGTTCCTCCTCGGGTGGGCGGCCCCGTGCGCGGGGCGCGCCCGACCCTCACCGCGCCCCACCCGACGCGGCGGGCCCGCGCCCGACCTGGGGACGGAGCACCGGCCTGTGGACGACGCGCGCGGCGGTGTCGGCATGGCCGCTTCCACTTCAGGACGACAGCGCGGTTGCCGATCCAGCCATGAGGTGGCGCAGCCGCACCACCGCACCCGGGCCGGGAGGAGGGACCGTGGCGGCACACGGCGCCGACCGCCCCGAGGGCCGCCCGCTGGTCCTCGTCGCCTACCTGCTGGGCCTCGCGGGCGCGATCGCGGCCTTCGGCATCGGCCCCACGCTCGGCGTCGTCGCCGGTGCGCTCAACGTCGTCTTCGGCGTCTACTTCTGCCGGCACCTGGCCTTCGCCGTCGCCGCCGCCCGCTGGGCCGAGCGCGACCTGCTGGCCGCCGACGTCGGCCTGGACAGCTACACGCCGCCGGTCGCCGTCCTCGTCGGGTGCAAGAACGAGGAGCTGGTCGTCGACGGGATGGTCGCGGCGCTGCTGGCCCTCGACTACCCCACCGACCGGCTCACCCTCGTCGTGGTCGACGACGGCTCCGACGACGCGACCGGCGCCAAGCTCGACGCCTGGGCGGTACGCGACCCGCGGCTGCGCGTGCTGCACCGCGCGCCCGGCTCCGGCGGCGGCAAGTCCGGCGCGCTGAACGAGGCGCTGGCGCTGGTCGACGCCGAGATCGTGCTGGTCTTCGACGCCGACCACGAGCCCGAGCCCACCGCGCTGCGCCGGCTGGTGCGGCACTTCCGCGACCCCTCCGTCGGCGCGGTGATGGGCCGCTGCGTCATCCGCAACGGCCAGGACTCGACGATGGCCAACACCGTCTTCGTCGACTACCTGTCGGGCTACCTCGTCAACGAGTACGGCCGCCAGGCGCTGTTCGAGCTGCCCGCCTACGGCGGCGCCAACTGCGCCGTGCGCGCCTCGACGCTGCGCGCCCTCGGCGGGTGGAACCCCGAGACGGTCACCGAGGACACCGACCTGACGCTGCGGATCCTGCTCATGGGCCAGCGGGTTCGCTACGACGTCTCGGCCATCGACTTCGAGGAGGCGGTGGTCAGCGCCCAGCGCTTCTGGAAGCAGCGCTACCGCTGGGCCCGGGGCCACCAGAAGTGCCTGCGCGACTACTGGCGGCCGCTCATGCGCTCGCCGCACCTGTCGCCGCTGGAGAAGGTCGAGACGACGCTGTTCCTCGGCGTCTACCACGTGCCGGTGCTCAGCGGGCTGGGCCTGCTGCTCACCGTGCTGCGCGCCTTCGGCGTCGGCGACCTGCCGGTCATCGGGCTGCTGCCGCTGTCGATGCTGCTGTTCATCGGCCCGCTCGCCGAGCTGTGCGTCGGCCTGCTGGTCGGCCGGGTGGAGCGGCGATCGGCGTGGCGGCTGCTGGGCTTCCTGCCCGCCTTCGCGCTGTCGATCTGGATCACCTCGCGCGCCTACGTCGACGGCATGCTCGGGCGCCCCTACAGCTGGGTGAAGACCTCCCGCTCGGGCGCCACCTCGACGGTGCTCGCGACGCCGCCGCCGGTCGCCGCCGTCCCCGCGCAGACGCCGGCCCGGCCCCGTTCGTTCGCGTCCCCCGGGGAGGACCGGTGACCACCGCACCCGCACAGGCCCTCGCGCGGCGCAGGACCCCGCGCGGCACGACGCGGCGGCTGCTGCCCGTCGTCGCCGACCTGGTCCTCGCCGGGCTGATCTGCGTCGTCGGCTTCGCCACGCTGTCGCACCCGCTGCAGGTGCTCGAGGCCGGCGCGGTCGCGACCGTCCTGGAGCTGCTGGACCCCGAGTGGTCCTCGGGCGTGCTGCCCGGCCACGTCCTGCTGTTCCGAGACGACGGCGGGATCATCGACGCGGTCGTCACGGCGTCGTGCTCGTCCGTCCTGTCGGTGCTCGGGCTCGTCGCGCTGACCGCGGTCATCCTGCGCGGCCGCAAGGCGCACGCCCTCGGCGGCCTGCTCGTCGCTGTCGTCGCCGTCGTCGCGCTCAACCACGGTCGGCTGCTGCTGTCGGCGCTCGCCGGGCTGTACTGGGGCGAGGGCGCGCTGGTGCTCTTCCACGACTGGGTGGGCACCGTCTGGAACCTCGTCGCCACCCTCGGCGGCTTCCTCGTGATGGTGTGGGTGACCCTGCCCGCCGCCGAGCGCGCCGAGCAGGACGTCGACGGCCGGCACACCGCCCGCCGCCCCGACTCCTGGGCCCGGCCGGGGCTCGGCTACCGGACGCCCGCCGTCGAGGAGGACGACGCGCGGCGCCGCCGCACGACGCTCACCGGGCTCATGCACCGCTACGTGCTGCCGCGCGGGATGTCGGCCCGGCTGGCCGCCCGCCGGGAGGCCGCGCGGGTCGACTACCGCCTCGGGCACCTGCCGCCCTACCAGCGCATCGAGCGCATCCGCGAGCTCGCCGCCGACGGCCTCGGCGCGCACAGCGCCTCGCTGGTCGCGGTCGCCACCTACGAGCGCGAGCACCTCGTCCTCGACGCCCTCGCGGAGGCGGTCGCCGCCCGCCAGTGGGAGCCGGTCACCGACCACCGGGTGACCGCCCTGCGGCTGTGGGCCCGCGGCTGGCTGCTGGCCCGTCCCGCCCCCGACGGCGCGGCCGCCGACGCCGCCCCGGGTGGCCCGGTGCACGGGGCGGCCCCGGTCGCCGTCGCCCGCATCCCGGTGCCCCCGCCGGCACCCGCCACGGCTCCCGCGGGCGGCCCGGGCCGCCGCTCGCACGCCGCCGGAACCCAGGCCCCCCGCACCTTCGCCCGCCCGTCCGACCACCCGCATCCCCCGGAGACGCCCCGGTGACCTCGACCCTCCCGACCTCGACCGCTCCCCCGTCGGCCGGCCGCCGCTCTCCCGGCTCCTCCTCCCCCGCCGTCCTGGTCACCGGGGCGGGCGGGCCGGCCGGGGTGGCGGTCGTCCGGCGGCTGGTGGCCCTCGGGCACCGCGTCGTCGGCGTGGACGCCGACGCGACCGCCGCGGGCGCCGCCCTGGCCACCGTCGGCGCCGTCGTCCCGCGGGCCGACCACGTGCGGTTCGTCGACGCCCTGGTCGCGCTGGCCACCGCCCACGGTGCCGACGCGCTCATCGGCACCGTGGCCGAGGAGCTGCCCGCCCTCGCCGCGGGCGCCGACCGCCTCGCCGCCGCCGGGGTGGCCACCTGGCTGCCCGACCCGGAGGCCGTCGGGATCTGCTGCGACAAGGCCGCCTTCGCCCGGGCGATGCGCGCCGCCGGGGTACCGCACCCGGCCACCACCGACACCCCCGCCGGGCTCGCCGCCGTCGGCGGACCGTGGGTCGTCAAGCCGCGCGCCGGGCGGGGCAGCCGGGGTGTGCGGCTGCTCGACACCCGCGCCGAGGTGGTCGAGGCGATGCACGGCGACGCCTCGCTCATCGCCCAGACGCGGCTGACCGGACGCGAGTTCACCGCCGACGCCCTCGTGGACCGCGACGGCGAGCTGGTCACGGTGGTGCCCCGCTGGCGCGACGACACCCGCGCCGGCATATCGGTCAAGGGCACGACCTTCGACTCCGCCGAGGTCACCGCGGTGGTGGCCGCGGCGCTGGAGGCGGTGCAGCTGACCGGCCCGGCCAACGTGCAGGGCTTCGTCGCCGACGACGGCCGGGCGAGCGTCGTGGAGATCAACCCGCGCTTCTCCGGTGGCCTGCCGCTCACCCTCGCCGCGGGCGCCGACGTCGTCAGCGCCCACCTGGCCGGCATCCGCGACCCGCACGCGCGCCTGCCGCACCTGTGGTTCACCCCCGGCGTCCGGATGAGCCGCTACTTCGCCGAGACCTACACCGCCGACGACGGCAGCCCCGTCGCCGACCCCTGCGAGGCGACGGCGGCGGTCACGGCGGTGCGCGCGTGAGCCGCAGCCGGCACGTCCTCGTCCCGTTCGGCACCCGGCCGGAGGTCGTCAAGCTCGCGCCGGTGGTGACCGCGCTCGTGGCCGCCGGCCACCGGGTCGACGTCGTCGACACCGGCCAGCACACCGACCCCGACCTCTCCACCCGGCTGCAGGAGACCCTCGGGCTGGCGCCCACCTGCCGGTTCACCCTGCCGACCGACGACCCCGCGGCCCGGTACGGCGCCCTGCACGCCGACGCGGCGCGCGCGGTGGCCCGGTTCCGGCCCGACCTCGTGCTGGCCCTCGGCGACACCAACACCGTCCCCGCCTACGCGCTGGCCGCGCGGGGCGCGGGCATCCCGTTCGCGCACCTCGAGGCGGGCCTGCGCAGCCTCAACGCGCGCAGCGTCGAGGAGGTCAACCGCCGGGTGGCGGCGGCCGTCGCCGCGCTGCACCTCGCCCCGACCCGGCGGGCCGCGGCGTTCCTCGCCGCCGAGGGCGTCCCCGCCGAGCGGGTGTTCGTGGTCGGCAACCCGGTGGTCGACACGCTGGTGGCCCGCGGCGTGCGCCCGGTGCCGGTGGCGGAGCGGTCCGGGGTGCTGGTGACGGCGCACCGGCCGACCAACGTCGACGACCCGGTCCGCCTGAAGCGTCTGGTCGGCGTGGTGCGCTCGCTGGCCGACGACGTCGGCCCGGTGACCTTCCCGGTTCACCCGCGCACGGCGGCCCGCCTGGCGGCGACGGGCCTCGACGCGGAGCTGGAGCACCCGGCGATCTCACTGAGCGGGCCGGTCGGCTACGACGCGCTGCTCGCGGCGCTGGCCTCGGCGCGCCTCGCGGTCACCGACTCCGGCGGCATCCAGGAGGAGGCGGCCTACCTCGGCGTGCCCGTGGTGGTGCTGCGGGGGTCCACGCCGCGGTGGGAGGGCGTGGAGGCCGGCACCACCACCCTGGCGGGCCTGGCCGACGACGGCGCCGCCGACGCGGTCCTGGCGGCCGCCGCGCGGCACACCTCGCCCGAGGGCCAGGCACGCGCCGCGGCGCTCCCCTGCCCCTACGGCGACGGCACCACCGGTCCGCAGGTCGCGGCGCTGCTCGCCGACGAGGCCACCGACGCGCTCCTGGCGATCACCGAGCCCGACTTCACCGACGGGCGCCTGCCGTGGTGACCGGCGCGCCCGCCTGGGACGGCCCGCCGCCGCTGGCGGTGGTGGTCGACCTCGACGACACGCTCTACCCGCAGGCCGCCTACCTGGCGGGCGCCGCCGAGGCGGTCGGGCGCGCATCCGCCGCCGCCGGCCTGGACGGCGCCCGGGTGCACGCGGCCCTCGTCCGGGAACTCGCGGCCGGCTCCGACCGCGGCGGCACCATCGACCGCGCGCTGCTCGCCGCCGGCGTCCCGGACGCGGACCTGCCGGGCCTGGTCCTCCCCCTGGTCGCCGCCTTCACCGCACACGAGCCGGTGGCGCTGGCCCCCTACCCCGGCGCGGCCGCGGCGCTGGCCGCGCTGGCCCGCGAGGTGCCCGTGGGCTGCCTGACCGACGGCAACCCGGCCATCCAGGCGGCCAAGCTCGCAGCGACCGGCCTGCTGCCGCTGCTGGCGGAGGTCCTGGTCACCGACACGCTCGGCGGGCGGGCGGCCCGCAAGCCCGCGCCCGAGGGCCTCCGCGTCCTCGCCGGGCGGCTCGGCGTGCCCGCCGACCGGGTGCTGGTCATCGGCGACCGGCCCGGCAAGGACGTCGCCGTCGCCGCCGCGGTGGGTGCGCGGGCGGTCCGCGTGCGCCAGGGCGAGTACGCGGACGCACCGGACGTGCCGCCGGCGTGGGCGGTCACCGCCGACTTCCCGGCCGCCGCGGCGCTCGCGCTCGGCGTCCTGACCGGCTCCCCGGCGGCCGCCGCGCACTGAGCGCGACCGTCCTCCCTCCTCCGGGGGACCCCCGTCCCAGTGGCGTGGAGACCGGGCGCGCCGCTCCCGATCTCCCCCGGGAGGGGCCGAGTGCGCCCCGGTCCGGAAGGGGGCCACATGAGAGGCAACACGGGGCGGCGCGCGTCGCTGGGGACCCGGCTGGCGGTCGTCGCCGGCGTGGGCGCGGCGGCGGTGCTCGCGACGCCGGGCGTGGCGAGCGCCCACTACGGGGAGACGTCGGTCACCTGCGTCATCCCGGCGCAGAACGGCAGTTGGACCGCGGTGTTCGGCTACCGCAACGACACCGGGTACACCGGCTCGCTGCCGGTCGGCCGCTACAACGACATGAGCCCGGACCAGTTCGACGGCCGGCAGGTCACGACCTTCGCGCCGGGCAACCACCCGGGCGCGTTCCAGGTCCAGGTGCCCGCGTCGGTGTCCTCGGTGAGCTGGACCGTCCTCGGGACGACCGCCACCGCGAAGAAGGACAGCAGCACCCGCTGCCCCTCGGGCACGCCGCTGCCGGCCGACGGCAACGGCCTGGGCATGGTCATCGCGCTCGCCGCCTCCGGCGCGGTCGCGGGTGGCTCCATGTGGGCGGCGCAGCGCCGCCGCGCGCGGGTCGTCGAGGCACCCGCGGACTGATACATCGCGCACGACCGGTCCTCCCCCCATCGAGGGGGGAGCCGGTCGTCCCGGTGGACCCGGCGGCCGCGGCCGCCGATGGAAGAGCATCGGGCGGGACCACCGCCCCGGCACGGACAGGACGGCGGCGATGGACGGCGCAGGAACGCGGAGCACGGGACGCAGCGTCCTGGCCATCGGGGCGCACCCCGACGACATCGAGCTGGGCTGCGGGGGCGCGCTGCTCGCGCACGTGGCCGCCGGCGACCGGGTGACCATGCTGGTGGTGACCGGCGGCGAGAACGGCCCCGGGGACGACACCCAGGTGACCGGCCGCCGCGCCGAGCAGGAGCGGGCCGCCGCCGCCATCGGCGCCCGGCTGGTGTGGGGCGGGCTGGTCGACTGCCAGGTCGTGGCCGACTCCGCCGCCATCCGCCGCATCGAGGAGGTCCTGGAGGCCACCGCCGCCGACCTCGTCTACGTGCACGCCCCCGACGACAGCCACCAGGACCACCGCGCCGTCGCCGCCGCCACGCTCGGCGCGGCCCGCCGGCTGCCCCGGGTGCTGCACTACCAGAGCCCCTCGACGCTGACCTTCGCCCCGACCGTCTACGTCGACGTCACCGCCCACCTGACCGGCAAGCTGGCCGCGCTCGCCGCCCACGCCTCGCAGGTGGAGCGCTCGGCCATGGTGGAGCCCGACGCGATCGTCGCCTCCGCCCGCCACTGGGGCGCGCAGGCCCGGATCGGGTACGCGGAGGCCTTCCAGCCGACCCGCATGGTGCTCGACCTGTCCCCCGCGGGCTCCCCGGTGCCCTCGGCGGTCCCGGCGGCGTGGTCGCTCGCACCGTCGTTCACCCCGCACGCGACGTCGTCGTTCGCGGGTTCCTCGTCCGTCGCCCGGACCCGCTGACCGCTCACCCGAAGACCTGCCCCGCGATGCCGATGACCATCGGCGCGATGCCGAGGCAGACGAACGCCGGCAGGAAGCAGGCGCCCAGCGGCGCGAGCACCCACACGCCGGCCCGCCGGACCGCGGCCTCGGCGTCGCCGCGCGCGGCCTGACGCGTCTCGGCGGCCAGCACCCGCAGCGCCCCGGCCGCCTGGGTCCCCGACTCCCCGGCCCGCACCAGCACCCGGCCGAGCCCCGCGAGCTCCGCCGGGGTGCCGGCCCAGGCCGCGAGCGGGCCCGCGCCCAGCCGCAGTCGCCCGGCGACGACGGCGAGCACCTCTCCCGTCGGGCCGGGCAGCGCCGTGGCCACCGCGGCCAGCGCCGCGCCGACCGGCGCCCCGGCCGCGAGGCACACCGCGAGCAGGTCACAGGCCACCGGCAGGTCCGCGCCGGTCCCTGCGCCCCGCGCGCCCGGGTCTGCCGTCCGCCGCAGCAGCCGGGCGGCCAGCACCCCGGCGCCGGCCCCGAGCAGCACCCCCGTCGCGCCGCCCACCAGCAGCGCCACCGCTCCCCCCGCGGCCACGGGCAGCGCGAGACGCCGCACCACACCGGGCGCCGCGTCCGGCACCGGCCCCGGCTCGGCCCGGGCGGACGGGGCGGGCCGCCGCGGGACCCCCGCGACCGCCCGCACCCGCGCACCCCGGCGGGCCTCAGCCGACGGCCAGGCCAGCAGCGCGGCCGCCAGCAGCACAAGTCCCGCGCTCACGCCGCGGCCGCCGGTCCCGCGACCGCCCGCCGGACCAGCCGCGCCGACCAGGCCAGCCCCGCCGCCTCCAGCGCGACCCCGAGGACCAGCAGGACCTGACCGGCGCCGGTGGTCGTGAGCACGGACCACGGGTCGGCGCCGATGCCGCTGCCCATGGCCAGCGCCAGCAGCGGCAGGCCGGCGAGCAGGGCGGCGCTGGCCCGCGGACCGGCGGTCACCGACCGCAGCTCCTGGCGCTGCCGGCGGCGGGCCCGCAGGTCGTCCTCCACCGCGGCGACGACGGCCGCCAGGGAGCAGCCGGTCCGCGCGCTGAGCAGCACCGCCGCGGCCACCCGCGCCAGCGCCCGGTCGAGGTCCGTCGCGCCCGGCCCGACCGCCGCCGGGGCCCGCAGCGCCCGGGCGAGCCCGTCGGCCACCCCGGCGTCGGCGCACCCGGCCACGGCCGCCCCGGCCGCGTCCTCGGGCGGCCGCCCGCCGCGCAACTCCGCGGACAGCGCCGTGAGGGCGTCGGTCAGCCCGTCCAGCCGCTCCTCCGCGGCGCGCCGGTCCCGGGCGCGGGCCAGCCCCCGGACCACGCCGGCCGCGCCCGCCGCGGCGAGGGCCCCGACCAGCGGCGTCGCGGCGAGGAAGCCGGCCGCCCCGGCGAGCAGCGCGGCGGGCAGCGGCCAGGCGGCGCGCGGCAGCGCGGCCGGGCGGGCAGCCTCGGTCCCCCGGGGGCGCACCAGGCGCCGCAGCCGGGAGCGCCGCCGGGCGACCGCGCCGGGCCACACGAGCAGCGCCCCGGCGGTCAGCAGCAGCGCCGCGCTCACCCGGCAGCTCCACCGTCGAGCAGCGCGGCCAGCCGCTCCGCGCCCGGGCACGGACCGCCGTCGGCCCGCCAGCCGGCGTCGACCGCGATCCAGTCCCCGTCGCGGCGGACGACGCCGATCTCCTCCACCCGCCGGCCGGCCGCGGTGCGCCGCAGGTGCACGACGACGGCGAGCGCGGCCGCGGCCTGGCTGTGCACCGCCCGCCGGTCGAGCCCCGCGGCCACCCCGAGCGCCTCCAGCCGGGCGGGCACCTCCCCGGGCCGGTTGGCGTGCAGGGTGCCGCAGCCGCCGTCGTGGCCGGTGTTGAGGGCGGCGAGCAGGTCGGTGACCTCCGCGCCGCGCACCTCGCCGACGACGAGCCGGTCGGGGCGCATCCGCAGGGCCTGGCGGACCAGGTCGCGCAGCGTCACCTGCCCAGCGCCCTCCACGTTGGCCGGCCGGGTGAGCAGCCGGACGACGTGCGGGTGGACCGGCGCGAGCTCCGGCGCGTCCTCGCACAGCACCAGCCGCTCCCCCGCCGGCAGCTCGCCGAGCAGCGCTGCCAGCAGCGTCGTCTTGCCCGAGCCGGTGCCGCCGGTGACGAGGAAAGCCAGCCGCGCTCGCAGCACCGCGCGCAGCAGGCGGGCCGACTCCCCGGGCAGCGTCCCGCGGGCGGCGAGGTCGCCGAGGCCCAGGCTGGCGCGGCGCAGCACCCGCAGCGACAGGCAGGTGCCCCCGCCCGAGACCGGCGGCAGCACCGCGTGCAGGCGGGTGCCGTCGGGCAGCCCGGCGTCGACCCAGGGCGCGGCGTCGTCGAGCCGGCGGCCCGCACTGGCGGCCAGCCGCACCGCGAGCCGGCGGACGGCGTCCTCGTCGGGGAAGCGGACGGCGGCGCGCTCGAGGCCGCCGCCCCGGTCCACCCACACGTGCGCCGGGCCGTTGACCAGCACGTCGGTGACGCCCGGCTCGCGCAGCAGCGCCTCCAGCGGCCCCGCCCCGGCCAGCTCGGCCACCGCGTCCCGCACGGCGTCGAGCACCTCGGCGTCGCCGAGCAGCCCCGCCTCGTCGCGGACGAGCGCGGCGACGGCGACGCGGCTGGGCGGCCCCGGCTCCAGCGCCAGCCGTGCCCGGACCCGCTCGACCAGCGGCAGCGCGCTCACGCCGCCCGCTCCGGCACCGGGAGCCCGCCGAGCAGCCGGCGGGCGACCGCCCCGAACGGGCTGCGCGGGGACACCGCGGGTGGCACGCCGCGCTCGCCGCGGTCGACGGCGCCGCGGTCGTGGCCGAGCACGGCGAGCACCGGGGCGCCGGTGGCGGCCGCGACCTCCGCCGCCGACAGGCCGCCCGGGACCTCGCGCACCACGACCCCGGCCCTCCGCCACGGGGACGGCTCCGCGGGCGACCCGGCGAGCAGCAGGCGGGCGGCGGTGACCGCGCGCAGCCGGGCCGGCACGACGAGGACCGCGAGGTCGGCCCCGGCCAGGACGGCGGCGGCCGCCGCGTCGTCGGGGCCGGCCGGGCGGGGCAGGTCGACCACCACCGGCCGGCCGCACCCGCGCGCGGCGTCGACGACCGCGGTCAGCGCCTCGACCGGCACCGGGCCCGCGTCCTCCCGGGCGGCGGGGAGCACGGTGACGCCGCCGGCCTCCGGCAGGGCGGCCAGCAGCGCGTCCCCGGCGACCCGGCCGCGCACCCCGGCCAGCGCGGGCCAGCGCAGCCCGTCGACGTCCTCGGCGCCGAGCAGCAGGTCCAGCCCGCCGCCCCACGGGTCGGCGTCGACCAGCAGCGCCCCGCCGGCGTCCTCCGCGGCGGTGAGCGCCAGGGCGGTGGCCAGCGTGCTGACGCCCGCGCCGCCGCAGCTGCCGCCCACCACCAGCAGCGGGCCGCGCTCCACCGGCGAGCGCACCGCCTCCACGGCGCGGGCGGCGAGCCAGGCCTCGTCGTCGGGGAGGACGGCCACGCGCTCGGCGCCGAGCTCCACCGCGGCCGCCCAGGCCGGCGCGGTCAGCGGGCCCCCGGCGACCACCACCACGCCGGGCCGGCGCGGCAGCGCCCGGACCGCGGGCGCGCCGAGGACGTCGGCGCCGAGCAGCACCAGCCCGGCCTCGCGGGAGGCGCGGCGCAGCGCCGGGCCGCCCGTGGCGACCTCGGGCTCGGTGCCCGCGGCGGCGAGCACCCGCAGGACGTCGTCGAGGAGGTCCTCGTCGGCGCTGACGACGAGCGGGCGGGGCGGGGGCGGCACGGGACGTGGGGGCACGCGCCCGAGCCCAGCGCGGCCGGGCGGCCCGGGACGACCGGAGCCGCGACCTGTGGATGACCCGGACGGGTGTGGACGGCGCGCGGGAGCCCGTCGGCCCCCTGTCGTCCGCTTACAGTCGTGAGCTGTGACCCGCGCCGCGGCGTTCTTCGACCTGGACAAGACGGTCATCGCCAAGTCCAGCACCCTGGCCTTCGGCCGCCCCTTCTTCGCGGGCGGGCTGATCAACCGGCGCGCCGTGCTCAAGGGCGCCTACGCGCAGTTCGTCTTCTCCCTCGCCGGCGCCGACGCCCAGCAGATGGAGCGGATGCGCGCCCAGATCACCCGGATGGCCACGGGGTGGGACGTCGCGACGGTGCACGAGATCGTCAGCGAGACGCTGCACGAGATCGTCGACCCGCTGGTCTACGCCGAGGCCGCCGACCTCATCGAGTTCCACCGGGCCGCCGGCCGGGAGATCGTCATCGTCTCCAGCAGCGGCGCGGAGATGGTCGGGCCGATCGGCGAGATGCTCGGCGCCGACCGGGTGGTGGCCACCCGCATGGTGCGGGCCGAGGGCCGCTACACCGGGGAGATCGAGTTCTACGCCTACGGCGAGAACAAGGCCGAGGCGATGCGGCAGGTGGCCGCCGAGAGCGGCTACGACCTCGCCGACTGCTACGCCTACAGCGACTCGGTCACCGATCTGCCGATGCTCGCCGCCGTCGGGCACCCCACGGCCGTCAACCCCGACCGCGCGCTGCGGAAGGTGGCGGCCGAGCGCGGCTGGCCGGTGCTGGAGTTCACCCGGCCGGTGTCGATGCGCAGCCGCTTCGCCGTGCCGCCGGTTCCCGTGGTCACCGGCGCGGCGATGGGCGTGGGCGCCGCGGTGGCGGGGATCGCCTGGTACGCCCGCCGGCGCGCGCTGCGCGTCGTCGAGACCACGGCGGCCGTCGCGGCCCCGGTCCCGCCCGGACGCCGGCGTCGCCGCGGCGCCTGAGGTCAGACGCCCAGCCGCTCCCGCACGCCGTCGACGAGGGTCCGCGTGCCCGACACCGGGGTGAACGCCCGCGCCGCGGACGTCAGGGCCTCGCGCTCGTCCGCGCGCAGCTCGATCTCGCCGGCCGCCGCGTTCGCCTCCACCTGCTCCACGCTCGACGCCCCGGGGATCACCACGACCTGCGGCAGCGACACCAGCCAGGCCAGCGCGATCGTCCCGGGCCGCACGCCGTGGGCACCGGCGACCTCGCGCAGCACGTCGAGCAGCGGCTGCACGCGGCGCAGGTTCTCCGTGCCGAACAGCGGGTTGGCCGCCCGCACCCCGCCGGGCCGGTTCTCGGGTCCGTAGCGGCCGCCGAGCAGCCCCTGCGCCAGCGGGCTGTAGGCGATGACCACGCGCCCCTCGCGCTCGGCGAAGGGCACGAGGTCGTCGAGCGCGCCGGGCTTCGCCAGCGAGAAGTGCACCTGGTTGCTGATGACCGGCCGGCCGAGCGCGGCGTCGGCGGCCCGCCAGCGGTCCAGGGAGTAGTTGGAGACGCCGACGGCGCCGATCCGGCCCTCGTCGAGCAACGACCGCAGGCCCGTCATGGTGACGGTGTCGGGGACCAGCGGGTTGGGCTGGTGCACCTGGTACAGCGGCAGCCTCTCCAGCCCGAGCCGCCGGGCGCTGCCGGCCAGCCGGTTGCGCACGACGGGCGCGAAGGGCGCGACGGGGAAGAGCTTGGAGGCGACGACGACGTCGCCGCGCCGGTCGCCCAGCGCCTCGCCGAGGATCCGCTCGCTGCGGCCGAAGCCGTACACCTCGGCGGTGTCGAAGAGCGTGACGCCGAGCTCGAGTGCCCGGCGCACGATCTGTCCCGCCGCACCCGAGGCGTAGCCCTCGCCGTAGCCCCACTCGCGGGAGCCGAACTGCCAGGTGCCCAGACCGATGCGGCCGACCGGGCCCAGGCCGTCGACGTCGAGGGTGCGCATGCCGCCACTGTCCCCCGGCACCGCGGCGGCCGCAGGCGGAGCTCAGCCGCGCAGGATCGCCTCGGCGATCGCCAGGCCCTCCCGGGCGCCGAGCTCGGTGGCCCGGCAGCAGTGCACCAGCCACGCGGCGACGCCGTCGGGCCCGCCGGAGGCGTAGCCGGCGACCGCGTCGCGGTGGGCGTCGACGCCGAGCTCGAGGAAGCCGACCTCGGGCACCGACACCGCCTTGGGGTCCAGACCCCGGCCGATGGTGGTGAGCCGGCCGGCCGCGCGGGCGACCACGCCGTCGGCCGTGCCGAAGGGGGCCAGCGCCGCGAGCTCCCCGTGCACCAGCCCGGCGATCAGCACCGCCGGCACCGTCGACGTGCCGGTGACCAGTTGGAACAGCCCGTTCAGCCGCGGTCCCGCGTGCGGGGCGGGCCGGCCGAGCGCGGCACGGTCGGCGAGGTCGGCGGCGGCCAGCACGTGCAGCCGGGCGAGCACCTGCCCGGGCGCCCGGGCCCAGGTGTCGACCATCGCGCCGAGCCCGACCGACACCCGCAGCGACCCCTGCACCACCGGGTCCTCGACCGAGCCCGCGCGCAGCTCGGCCAGGGGCACGTCGACCCCGTCCAGCGCGGCCGAGGCGCGGGCGCCGCGCAGCGCGGACTCGGTGCTCACCTCGGCCGACCGGTTGCGCATCAGGCGGTGCGCCAGCAGCCGGTCGATGCCCGCGCGTGCGGCGTCGGCGGCCTCCCGGACGCCGGGCAGGTCGAGCAGCGGGGCCAGCGGGTCGGGACCGGCGGCGGCCCGGGGAGCGGGGCGGCCGGCGCCGGGACGGACGGGGATGGTCACCACCCGACGGTACGAGCACCGGCGCGGGCGCCCGCCGCCGCCTGCCCTAGGCTCGGCGACCACCATGGCGCGCCCGCTCACCCTCCTCCTCGTCCGCCACGGCCAGAGCGAGTGGAACGCCGCCGGGCTCATGCAGGGCCAGACGGCGCACGTGCCGCTCACCGAGCTCGGGCACCGGCAGGCGGCCGGCGCCGCCCGCGAGCTGGCCGCCCTCCGGCCCGGGGCGATGCTGTCGAGCGACCTGCGCCGCGCCGTGCAGACCGCCGAGCACTGCGCCGACGCCACGGGCCTGTCCTTCACCACCACCCCCGCGCTGCGCGAGCAGGGCTACGGCGTGCTCGAGGGCCGCCCGTCGCGCGAGCTGTGGGACGTCGTCGACTGGACCGACCCGCACTGGTCGGCCGAGGGCGGGGAGAGCCTGGCGCAGCTGCACGCGCGGGTCGGCGGCCTGCTGGCCGGGCTGACCGCGCGCCCGCCGGCCGACGTCGTCGCGCTGGTGACGCACGGCGACACCATCCGGGCCGCGCAGGCGGTGGTGGCGGGGCTCGGCCCCGCGGAGATGCCCGCGGTGACGCCGCACAACGGCACGGTGACGCGCCTGGAGCTGCCGGCGGTGCCGGCCGCGTGAGCAGGGTGCTCGTGCTCGGCGGCTCGCGGTCGGGCAAGTCCGCGCACGCCGAGTCGCTGGTCGCCGGCCGGGCCGACGTCGTCTACCTGGCCACCTCCGCCCCCGCGCCGGGCGACGAGGAGTGGGCGCGGCGGGTCGCCGAGCACCGGGCCCGCCGCCCGGCCGGCTGGGCGACGCTGGAGACGACCGCGCCGAGCGACCTGCTGCGCGGCGGCACGGTGCTCGTCGACAGCGTGACCACCTGGGTGGCCGCGCTCATGGACGAGACCGGCGTGTGGACCGACGAGCCCGGCGCCCTCGACCGGCTGGCCGGGCGGGTCGACGCGTTGGTCAACGCCTGGGCGATGACGCCGGCGCACGTGGTGGCGGTCAGCGACGAGGTGGGCCTCGGGGTGGTTCCCGAGTCGCGCGCCGGCCGGCTGTTCCGCGACACGCTCGGCGAGGTCAACCAGCGGCTGGCCGGCACCGCCGACGAGGTGTGGTTCGTCGTCGCCGGGCTGCCGCAGCGGCTGCGGTGACCGCGCCGCCGGAGCAGCCGCCGGGCAGCCGGCCGCGGTGGGCCGGCCCGCTGGAGTCCGCCGCGCTGCTGACCGTGCTGCGGGTCCCCGCGGCGGGGACGACGTCGACGCGCGGCGTACTGCCGTGGGCGCCGCTGGTCGGGCTGGTGCTCGGCGGGGCCGCGGCCGGTGCGGGGGTGCTCGGCGCACACCTGGTGTCACCGCTCGCGGGGGCCGTGGCGGCGCTCGCCCTGCTCGCGTGGCTCACCCGGGCGCTGCACCTCGACGGCCTGGCCGACACCGCCGACGGGCTCGGCCCGCTGCGCGGCCGGGAGCGGGCGCTGCAGGTGATGCACCAGGGCGACGTCGGCCCGTTCGGCGTGGTGACGCTCGTCCTCGTGCTGCTGCTGCAGGCCGCGGCCGGCGCGGCGCTGCTCGGGGTGGACGGCGGCTGGGTCGCGCTCTGGGCCGCGGTCGTCGTGGCCCGGCTGGCGATGGCGCGCACGGGCCTGCCCGGCGTCGCGACGGCGGAGGGTTCGGCGCTGGGCCGGGCGGTCGCCGGCACGGTCTCGGTGCCGTGGTTCGCCGGCTGGGTCGGACTGGTGCTCGCCGGCGCGGCCGGTGCGGGCTGGGCGGCCGGCGGGCCGGGGACCGCGGCGGCGCTGGCCGGCGCGACGGGAGCGGGCCTGCTCGCGGCCGAGGCCGTGCGCGCCCGCGCGACGGCCCGCATCGGCGGGGTCACCGGGGACGTGATGGGGGCGATGGGCGAGGCGGCGGCGACCGTCGTGCTGCTGGTCGCCGCCGCCGGGTGGTGACGTGCTGGAACGGCCCCGCTGCAGGGTCCCGCCGCGAGCGTGCGAGCGGTGGGGGGCAGCGGGGTCCTTCGTCAGCGCCGGCCGGTCAGCGAGCCGAGCAGGCGGCCCAGCCCGCCCGACGCCGCGGTGGTCGGCGCGCCGCGGCCCATCCGGCGGCTCGGGGTGCCCGTCGCCATGCGGGTGCGGCCCATGCCGCGGCCGGAGGCCATGCCCCGGCCGGTGGTCGCGCGGCCCGCGGCGGCGCGGCCTCCGGCGGCTCCGCGACGAGCCGTGGTCTCAGCAGTGCCCAGGAGTCGGTTGAGGATGCCCATGAGCGTCCGGTACCCGGCCGGGACCGCGGACCGCATCGTTCATGAACCCGTACCGCGCGCCGTCACCCTCCGCGACCGGACCGCCTCAGGCCGGCGCGCCCGACTGGGCCGGGGTCTCGCCGCCCTCGAGGTCGCCCTCCGTGTCGAGGTAGGCCTGCCGCAGCCCGGCCAGCAGCTCCGGGTCCGGCTCGGCCCACATGCCGCGGTCGACCGCCTCCAGCAGCCGCTCGGCGATCCCGTGCAGCGCCCACGGGTTGGACCGCTCCATGAACTCGCGGTTCTCCGGGTCGAGCACGTAGGTCTCGGTGAGCTTCTCGTACATCCAGTCGGCCACCACGCCGGTCGTGGCGTCGTAGCCGAACAGGTAGTCGACGGTCGCGGCCAGCTCGAAGGCGCCCTTGTAGCCGTGCCGGCGCATCGCCGACAGCCACTTCGGGTTGACCACCCGCGCCCGGAACACCCGCGAGGTCTCCTCGGTCAGCGACCGGGTGCGCACCTGCTCGGGCCGGGTCGAGTCGCCGATGTAGGCCGCCGGCGCACGCCCGGTCAGCGCGCGGACCGTGGCCACCATCCCGCCGTGGTACTGGAAGTAGTCGTCGGAGTCGGCGATGTCGTGCTCGCGGGTGTCGACGTTCTTCGCCGCCACCGCGATCCGCCGGTACGCCGCCTCCATGTCCGGCCGCGCCTGCACGCCGTCGAGGTCGCGGCCGTAGGCGTAGCCGCCCCACACCGCGTAGACCTCGGCGAGGTCGGCGTCGCCGCGCCAGTCGCGGGAGTCGATGAGCGACAGCAGCCCCGCCCCGTAGGCGCCGGGCTTGGAGCCGAACACCCGGGCGGTGGCCCGCCGCCGGTCGCCGTGCCCGGCGACGTCGGCGTCCACGTGGGCCTTCACGTAGTTCTCGTCGTCGGACTCCGAGGAGAGCCCCGCCACGAGCGTCACGGCGTCGTCGAGCATGGTCACCACGTGCGGGAAGGCGTCCCGGAAGAAGCCCGAGATGCGCACGGTGACGTCGATCCGCGGGCGGCCGAGCTCGGTCAGCGGCACCGCCTCCAGCGACGTCACCCGCCGCGACGCGTCGTCCCACACCGGGCGGACGCCGAGCAGCGCGAGCACCTCCGCGACGTCGTCGCCGGAGGTCCGCATCGCCGAGGTCCCCCACACCGACAGCCCGACCGAACGCGGCCACTCCCCCGTGTCGGCGCGGTAGCGCTCGAGCAGCGAGTCGGCCATCGCCTGGCCGGTCTCCCACGCCAGCCGCGAGGGCACCGCGCGCGGGTCGACCGAGTAGAAGTTCCGCCCGGTCGGGAGCACGTTGACCAGCCCGCGCAGCGGCGAGCCCGACGGCCCGGCCGGCACGTAGCCGCCGTCGAGGGCGTGCAGCGTGGCGTCGAGCTCGTCGGTGGTCCGCTCCAGCCGCGGCACCACCTCGTCGACGGCGAACCGCAGCACCGCCGCGACGCCCTCGTCCTCCCGCCCGAGCACCTCGCGCACCACCGGGCCGACGGCGCCGATCGTCCAGCCGGCGTCCTCCATGCCCGCGACGAGCGCCTCGGCCTGCGCCTCCACGGCGTCGGTGGCCGCGCGCCCGGCGGTGCCGTCCTCGGTCAGCCCCAGCGCCTCGCGCAGCCCCGGCAGCGCCACCGCGCCGCCCCAGATCTGCCGCGCCCGCAGCATCGCCAGCACCAGGTCCACCCGGTCGGAGCCCGACGGCGGGACGCCGAGGACGTGCAGGCCGTCGCGGATCTGCGAGTCCTTGATCTCGCAGAGCCAGCCGTCGACGTGCAGGATCATCTCGTCGAAGTGGTCGTCCTCCGGCCGCTCGGCCAGCCCCAGGTCGTGGTCGAGCTTGGCGGCCTGCAGCAGCGTCCAGATCTGCGCCCGGACGGCGGGCAGCTTCGCCGGGTCCATCGCCGCCACGTTGGCGTGCTCGTCGAGCAGCTGCTCCAGCCGGGCGATGTCGCCGTAGGAGTCGGCGCGGGCCATCGGCGGCACCATGTGGTCGACCAGCGTGGCGTGCGCGCGGCGTTTGGCCTGCGAACCCTCGCCCGGGTCGTTGACCAGGAACGGGTAGACCAGCGGCAGGTCGCCGATCGCGGCGTCGGGTCCGCAGGAGGCCGACAGCCCCACCGTCTTGCCCGGCAGCCACTCCATGTTGCCGTGCTTGCCGACGTGCACCAGCGCGTGCGCGCCGAACACCGACCGGAGCCACCAGTAGGCGGCCAGGTAGTGGTGCGAGGGCGGCAGGTCGGGGTCGTGGTAGATCGCGATCGGGTTCTCGCCGAAGCCGCGCGGCGGCTGCACCATCACGACGACGTTGCCGGCGCGCAGCGCCGCGAACACGATGTCGCCGCCGTCCACGAACAGCGAGCCCGGCGCCTCGCCCCAGTGCTCGACCATCGCGTCGCGGAGGTCCTGCGGCAGCGTGTCGAAGAAGCGCCGGTACTCCGCGGCCGGGATGCGCACCGGGTTGCCCGACAGCTGCTCCTCGGTCAGCCAGTCGGCGTCCTGCCCGCCGGCGGCGATGAGCGCGTGGAACAGCGCGTCGCCGTCGAGGTCGGCCACGCCGGGCAGCGCGCCGGGCCCGTCGAACGGGCCGATGTCGTAGCCCTGCCCCTGCATGGCGGCCAGCAGCCGGACCACCGACGCCGGGGTGTCCAGGCCGACGGCGTTGCCGATCCGCGCGTGCTTGGTCGGGTAGGCCGACAGCATCAGCACGACCCGGCGCTGCTCCGGCGGCGTGTGCCGCAGCCGGGCGTGCGCCACCGCGGTGCCGGCCACCCGCGCCGCCCGCTCGGGGTCGGCGACGTAGTGCGTCAGGCCGTCGGCGTCGGTCTCCTTGAAGGAGAACGGCACGCTGATCAGCCGGCCGTCGAACTCGGGGATGGCGACCTGGTTGCCGACGTCGAGCGGCGAGAGGCCGTCGTCGTCGGCCAGCCACTCCGCGCGCGGGCGGGTGAGGCACAGCCCCTGGACGACGGGCACGTCGAGCGCGGCGAGCTGGCCGACGTCCCAGGCGCCGTCGTCGCCGCCGGCCTGCGCGGTGGCCGGGCGGGAGCCGCCCGCGGCGAGCACCGTGACGACGAGCGCGTCGGCGGTGCGCAGCACGTCGAGCAGGTCGGCCGGGACGCTGCGCAGCGAGCTGACGAACACCGGCAGCGCCTGCCCGCCGGCGTCCTCGACCGCGGAGCACAGCGCCTCGACGAACGCGGTGTTCCCGGCCAGGTGGTGGGCCCGGTAGTAGAGGACGGCGATCCGCGGACCGTCCCCGCGGCGCGCCGGCCGCTCCAGCACGCCCCAGTCCGGCGCCACCGACGGCGGCTCGAAGCCCTCGCCGGTGAGCAGCACGGTGTCCGAGAGGAACCGGTGCAGCTGTACGAGGTTGTCCGGCCCGCCCTGCGCCAGGTAGCCGTGCGCCTCGGTGGCCACGCCCATCGGGACGGTGGACAGCTCCATCAGCTCGGCGTCGGGCACCTGTTCCCCGCCGAGGACGACGACCGGCGCGGGGCCGGCGAGCAGGGGCGCGAGCATCTCCTCGTACTGCCGCCGCACGCCGAGGATCCGGACGACGACGAGCTCCGCCCCCTCGGTCAGCGCCGCGATCCCGTCGGCGCCGAGCCGGACGGGGTTGCCCAGCCGCCAGTCGGCGCCACTGGCGCGGGCGGAGAGCAGGTCGGTGTCGCTGGTGGAGAGCAGGACGAACACGCCGCTTCCTCACTCGGGGTCCGCGCCCCGGGTCGTCGGGCACGGCAGCCGGAGTGTCTGGCTCCCCCGGTCGCCCGGGGTCACAGTGGCGGGACCGCGCCGGGTTTCCACCGGCTTCCTGCACGCACTGCCGTGATGGGGCGACGGTACCGCCCGGCCGCCGGGTGCCCGGCTAGCCGGGCACCTCACCGAGCCGGGTCAGCACCGCCGCCCGCAGCCGCAGGTACTGGTCGGCCGCGTAGCCGGGCAGCCCGGGCGGCCGGGCGACGACGCGCGGCGCCTGCACCGTCTCGGTGGGTGTGAACTGCTCCAGGGTGAGGTCGACCTCCCGGCCGTCGGGCAGCCGGTTCCACCAGTGCACGCCCTGCCGGGAGCCGTCGGGGTGCAGCACCTCGGCCAGCAGCAGGTCCCCACCGAACAGGTCGTGCAGCAGCAGGGCGGTGGGGCCGCACTGCCCGCGCGCGGGGTTGCCCGGCGTCCAGTCGGGCACGTCGGCCGGGTCGCAGGTCTCCCGGCACCAGGCGGCGCGGACGGCGGCGGTCACCTCGTCGAGCGTGGGCACGGGCGGCACCCTGCCAGCCGGGGACGACGCGGGGACGACGCGCTCAGCGCAGCAGCAGGCGCTCGACCGCACCGGGCAGCCAGTCGGCGTAGCGCTGCGGCGGCCAGCCACAGCCGCGGATCAGCCGGGACTGCGTCGCCGGGGAGAAGACCGACCAGAAGACGTCGACGGCGGACTCCAGGTCGAGGTCGTCGCGCAGGTCGTCGGCGAACGCCCGCACGAGCACGGTCATGTCGGCGCGGCGGCGGCGCTCGTACTCCGCGTAGGGCCCCGCCACCTCCGGGTCGGCCGCGGCCGCCGCGGCGAAGGCGTCCTGCATCGCGAGCGTGCCGGCCGCACTCTGCGACGCCAGCCGGTGCAGGGCGGCGAGCCGGCCTGCCCGGTCGGGCGCGGCGAGCAGGTCGGCGAACGGCCCGAGCTCCCGGACGGCGCGCTCGTCGTCGGAGCCGACCAGCGCCCGGTCGACGCAGGCCAGCAGCAGCGCCGCCTTCCCGCCCTGGGCGAAGACCGTGGGCAGCGAGACGCCGGCCGTCTCGGCGACCTCCCGCATGGTCGTCGCCGCGTAGCCCCGTTCGAGGAAGCAGCGGGTGGCCGCCTCCAGCACCTGGACGCGCGTGCGCCGGGCCTGCTCCTGGCGCAGATCGGAGCGGTAGACCCTCTTGCCCTCCCTCACCGGTCCACCATACCGTTCCGCTATTCATCTGACAGGCACTCAACCGAAAGGACTACCGGTGACCACCACGCACCCCGAGCAGATCCGCCTCGAGGGCCAGGCCGCCGCACCCGACGGCCCCATCGACCTCGTGGGCATGTTCGTCATGCACCGCGGCTTCCGGCGCGACCTCGAGGCGTTCGCCGCCGTCGTCCCGGCCGTCCCGGTCGCCGACCGGGCCCGCTGGCGCCGGCTGTCCCGCCGCTTCGCCCGGTTCGCGCGCTATCTGCACGCCCACCACTCCGGCGAGGACGCCGGGTTGTGGCCGCTGCTCGCCGAGCGCGGCGCCGACCCGGCCGTCCTCGACGCGCTGGAGGCCGAGCACGCGGGCATCGACCCGGCGCTGGCCGCCGTCGCCGCGGGCCTGCGGGAGCTGGCCGCCGGCCGCGGGGACTCCGCCGCCCGCGCGGAGCTCGCCGCGCAGGCCGTGGCGCTGCGGGACGGGCTGTCCGCCCACCTCGCCCACGAGGAGAGCGACGGCATGGAGCAGGTGCAGCGGCACCTCACGCCGGAGGACTGGGACCGGCTCGAGCGCGAGGTGTTCTCGAAGGAGTACCGCCCGCACGAGATGCTCGGCGCCCTCGGCTGGACGGTGTCGGCCATCCCCGACGACGTCGTCGGCCGCCTGCCCGTGCCGCACCCGGCGATGCTCGCCGTCGCCCGGTTCCTCGGCCGCCGCGCCGCCCGCGCCGACGCCCGCACGTTCGGGACCGCCCGGTGACCGCTCCCCTCTCCCGCGCCGACCGGGCGACCACCGTGCTGTCCCGCCACGTCGCCGCGCTGCACACCGCGCTGCTGCGCCGCACCGGCGGGCGGCTGGGCAACCGGTTCCGCGGCGGCGACGTCGTCCTGGTGACCTGCCGCGGCCGGATGTCGGGGCAGCCGCGCACGACGCCGCTGCTGCACGTGCGCGACGGGGCGGACGTCGTCGTCGCCGCGTCCAACGGCGGCATCGACGCCGAGCCCCAGTGGTGGCGCAACCTGCGGGCCGACCCGCGCGGGGAGGTCGAGGTCCGCGGCCGGCGGTGGGCGGTCACCGCGAGCGAGGTCGACGACGCCGACCGGCCCCGGCTGTGGGCGGCCCTGAGCGCCCGCTTCGACGGGTACGACGGCTACCAGGCGAGGGTGTCGCGCCGGATCGCCGTGGTGCGGCTGTCCCCCGCGGACTGAGCGGTCAGGCGGGCACCGGCTGCCCGAACTGGGTGCGGTACAGCTCGGCGTAGCGGCCGCCGAGGGCGAGCAGCTCCTCGTGCCGGCCGCGCTCGACCACCCGGCCGCGCTCGAGCACGAGGATCTGGTCGGCGGCGCGCACGGTGGACAGGCGGTGGGCGATCACGATCGCCGTCCGCCCGTCCAGCGCCTCGTCCAGCGCCTCCTGCACGGCGGCCTCGCTGGTGGCGTCGAGGTGCGCGGTGGCCTCGTCGAGCAGCACCACCCGCGGGCGGGCGAGCAGCAGCCGGGCGATGGTCAGCCGCTGCCGCTCGCCGCCGGAGAAGCGGTAGCCGCGCTCGCCGACGACGGTGTCCAGGCCCTCGGGCAGCGCCCGCACCAGGTCCCCGAGCCGCGCCCGGTCGAGCGCGTCGAGGAGCTCCGCGTCGGTCGCGCCGGGGGCGGCGAGCCGCAGGTTGTCCCGCAGCGACTCGTGGAACAGGTGGCCGTCCTGGGTGACCAGGCCGATGGTGGCGCGGATCGAGTCGGCGGTCAGGTCGCGCACGTCGACCCCGCCGAGCCGCACGGCCCCGGCGTCGACGTCGTAGAGGCGCGGCAGCAGCGCGGCGATCGTGGACTTGCCGGCGCCGGAGGAGCCGACGATCGCCAGCACCTCGCCCGGCCGCACGGTGAACGAGACGTCGTGCAGCACGTCGATCCCGCCGCGGCCGTCGAGCCGGGCGACGTCCTCCAGGGAGGCCAGCGAGACGCGGTCGGCGGCCGGGTAGGCGAAGGTGACGCCGTCGAGCTCCACCGCGACCGGCCCGTCGGGGACGGCGACGGCGCCGGGCCGCTCGCGCACCAGCGGGACCAGGTCGAGGACCTCGAAGACCCGCTCGAAGCTGACCAGCGCCGAGGCCACGTCGACCCGCGCGCTCGCCAGGGCGGTCAGCGGCGCGTAGAGCCGGGTGAGCAGCAGGGCCAGCGCGACGACGGCGCCGGGGTCGAGGTCGCCGCGCAGCGCGGAGGCGCCCCCGACGCCGTAGACCAGGGCGAGCGCCAGCGCCGACACCAGCGTCAGCGCGCTGATGAACGTCCACTGCACCATCGCCGTCCGGACGCCGACGTCGCGCACCGCCCGCGCCCGCGCGGCGAACCGCGCCGACTCCGCCGAGGGACGGCCGTAGAGCTTGACCAGCGTGGCGCCGGGCGCGGAGAAGCGCTCCGTCGTCTGGCCGGTCATCGCCGCGTTGGCCTCGGCGGCCACCCGGCGCAGGTCGGCCAGCTGCGCGCCGATCCGGCGCGCGGGCAGCAGGAACACCGGCAGCAGGAGCAGCGCCAGGACCGTCACCTGCCACGACAGCGTGAGCATGGCGACGAGCGCGAGCAGCAGCGTCACGGTGTTGCTGACGATCCCGGACAGGGTGTCGCTGAAGGCGCGCTGGGCCCCGAGGACGTCGTTGTCGAGCCGGGACACCAGCGCGCCGGTGCGCGTGCGGGTGAAGAAGGCCACCGGCATCCGCTGCACGTGGTCGAACACGGCGGTGCGCAGGTCGAGGATCAGTCCCTCGCCGAGGGTCGCCGACAGCCACCGGCCGAGCAGGCCCAGCGCCGTCCCCGCCAGGGCGAGGACGGCGATGAGCAGGGCCAGCCGGACGACGGTGCCGGTCTGACCGCCGTCGACGATCGCGTCGACCACCCGCCCGGCCAGCAGCGGCGTGGCGACGGCGAGCACCGCCTCGACGACGCCGACGGCCACGTAGGCGGTGATCCGCGCGCGGTGCGGGCGGGCGTGGGTCAGCACCCGCCGCAGCGTCGCCCGGCTGATCGCCCGCCGGCCGGACCGCGCGTGGGAGGCCCGCGAGAGCGCCGACCACGCCGTCATCTCCATGCTCACGCGGCGACGCTAGGACCTCAGGTCGACTTCAGGTCAACCTTTGTCCCGGGTTTAGCAAGGACGGTCGGCCGCCGGTCCGGCGAGAACGGTCAGGCGGCGCCCAGGGCGTCGGCCATGCGGTGGTGCGGCACGGCCTCCTCGCCGCGGCTCTGGCGCTCGAGCGTGCGGGCCAGCGCGCGGCGGGCCCACCCGTTGGCGGGCGCCAGCGCGACGAGCCGGCGCAGCGCGTCCTCGGAGCGCTGCAGCTGCGCCGAGCCGAAGTAGCTGCGCGCCAGGAGCTCCAGCGCCGCCTCGTTGCCCGGCTCGGCCGCCACGAGCGGCTCGAGGATCCGCGCGGCCTCGACCGGCTGCCCCATGGAGAAGAACAGGTCGGCGCGCAGGTAGTCGGAGTGCAGGTCGGTCTCGAACGGCTGGGTCACGCCCGCGGAACGGCGCGGGGCCCTCCGGTCTTCCCGGCGGCGACACGCCCGGCGGACAAACGGACGAGGAAGGACGGAACCAACTGCATCCGGACACCACCGAGTTGGGAACAACCGGTGTCAGCAGACCTCCGTCCCGAGGGAGCACGACCATGGCCCTGTCGCTGCACCGCCACCGGACCGCCGACCGCGCACCGGCGGCCACGCGCCCGCAGACCCCACCGCGCGAGCCGGGGGGAGCGGGGAACCGCGTCCTCGTGGTCCACCGCACCGGCGCCTTCGTCGTCGCCGGGGTCATCGCCCTGTTCGGCGTCCTCGGGCTCGCCAACGGCCTGGACTTCTTCTCCACCGACGGCGAGCGCGTCCTGGGGCTGTCGTCCAACGGCCTGCTGTCGACGATCTCGCTGGTCACCGCCGCGGTGCTCGTCTTCTCCGCCTTCCGCAGCCCGCGCACCGCCTCCACGGTGATGATCGTCATCGGTGCGCTGTTCCTGGTGTCGGCGCTGGCGAACCTGGCCGTGCTCAACACCGAGCTGAACTTCCTGGCGTTCGGCCTGAGCAACGTCGGCTTCTCCGTCGTCGCGGGCCTCGTACTGCTGTTCGTGGGCACCTACGGCCGGGTCAGCGGCCACCTGCCCCCCGACAGCCCCTACGCCCGCGAGCGCGACGACGAGGTGCCGCCGGTCCCGGCCGACGAGTACCCCTCCACGCCGGCCGAGTTCGCCGCCGAGCGGGCCATGCGCGAGGCCGAGGTCGCCGTCGTCCAGCACGTGGCCTCCTTCGAGCAGCGCCGCCGCGTCGACGCGATGGCGAGGGTGCAGACCCGCAAGGAGCGCCGCGAGGTCTGGATGTCCTTCGACCGCGCCCGCCGCGACGCCTGATCCCGCGGGGACCGGCACGATCCCCGCGTGACGGTCCCCCTCTCCGCCTGGCCCACCCCGCTGCACCCGGCGCCGCGGCTGTCCGCGGCGCTGGGTCTCGCGCCCGGCGACCTCGTCGTCAAGCGCGACGACCTGACCGACCTCGGCGGCGGCAACAAGGTGCGCAAGCTCGAGCACCTCGCCGCCGAGGCGGTCGCCGCCGGCGCGACCGTCCTGGTCACCTCGGGCGGCGTCCAGAGCAACCACGCCCGCATGACCGCCGCGGCCGCGGCGAGGCTCGGCCTGCGCGCCGTGCTGGTGCTGGGCGGCGAGCCGTCGGCGCAGCGCCCGGGCAACCTCGCCCTCGACGCCGCGCTCGGCGCCCGCGTCGTCGTGGTGCCGGACCCGGCCGCCGTCGAGGAGCGGGTCGCGGCGGTGGCCGCGGAGCTGCGGGCCGGCGGCGAGGTGCCCGCCGTCCTGCCGCTCGGAGGCTCGTCGGCCACCGGCGCCCGCGGCTACCTCGCCTGCGCCGCCGAGCTCGAGGAGCAGGCGCCCGGCGCCCGGCACGTGGTGGTGGCCGTCGGGTCGGGCGGCACGATGGCCGGCCTGGTCGCCGGGCTCGGCGCCGACCGGGTGCTCGGCGTGGACACCGGCGCGGTGCCCGACCCCGCCGAGCGGGTGGCCGGGCTGGTGACGGCGATCGGCGGGTCCGCGCAGGGGCTGCGGCTGCGCCGGGACCAGGTGGGCGACGGCTACGGCGCCCGCACCGACGCCGCCGTCACGGCCCTGCGCACCGCCGCCCGCACCGAGGGCCTGCTGCTCGACCCCGTCTACACCGCCAAGGCGCTGGCCGGGCTCGCCGCCGCGGTGGCCGACGGCTCGATCCGCCGCGGGGAGCGCACGGTGTTCGTGCACACCGGCGGGCTGCCGGGGCTGTTCGGGCACCCGGTCGCCGCGGAGCTGGCCGGTGAGGTGGTCCCGGCGTCGTAGCCTCGCTGGCGCGATGTCCACCCCCACGACGACCCCCCGCGCCCGCGCCGACGCCTGCCCCGGTGCCCTCCAGACGCACACGGCCGCCGACGGCGAACTCGCCCGCGTGCGGGTCCCCGGCGGCCTGCTGACCGCGACGCAGCTGCGCGCCCTCGCCGCCGCCGCCCGCGACCTGGGCACCGGCGCGCTGGAGATGACCAGCCGCGGCAACCTGCAGCTGCGCGGCCTGGCGCCGGCCGGCGTCCCCCGGCTGGGCGAGGCCCTCGCCGCCGCGGGCCTGCTGCCGAGCGAGACGCACGAGCGGGTGCGCAACGTCCTGGCCAGCGTGCTCACCGGGCGCGCCGGCGGGCTGCTCGACGCCCGGCCGTGGGTGGCCGCCCTCGACGAGGGGCTGCGCGCCGACCCCGCCCTGGCCGCGCTGCCCGGCCGGTACCTCGCCACCCTCGACGACGGCCGCGGCGACGTCAGCGGCCTCGGCGGCGACGTCGGCCTGCTGGCGCTGCCCGGCGGCGACGTCGCCCTGCTGCTCGACGGCGCCGACAGCGGCCTGCGCGCCGGCCCGGACGACGCCGTCGCCCTGCTGCTCGACGCCACCCGCGCGTTCCTCGCCGAGCGCGCGGCGCAGGGCGGCACCGCGTGGCGGCTGGCCGAGCTCGACGACGGCCCGGCGCGGGTGGCCGCGCGGCTGCCCGGGCCGCGGGTCGCGCCGGTCGCCGTCCCCGCCGCGCCGGAGAGCGGGCCGGTCGGCGCGGAGACCCAGCCCGACGGGCGCACCGCGCTGGTCGGCGCGGTGCCGCTGGGCCTGCTGTCGGCGGCACAGGCGGAGCTGCTCGCGTCGCTGGCCGGCGAGGTGCAGCTGACGCCGTGGCGCAGCATCGTCGTCCCCGACCTCGCGGAGGACCGCGTGGACGACGCCGCCGTCGACCTGTTCCGCACCGGGATGGTCTTCGACGCCGAGAGCCCGTGGGCGCGGGTGACCGCCTGCGCCGGCCGGCCCGGCTGCGCGCGGTCGCTGGCCGACGTGCGCGCCGACGCCGCGGCCGCGGTCGCCGCCGGGACGGTGCCCGGCGACGTCCGCGTGCACTGGGCGGGCTGCGAGCGGCGCTGCGGCCGGCCGCGCGGCGAGGTGCTCGACGTCGTCGCGACGCCGGAGGGCTACCGCGTCGACTGAGGGCCGACCGCGCTACGAAGGCCCTCAGTCCTCGTCCGGGTCGGGGTAGCGGGCGCCCGCCGGGACCTCCGCGCCCTCGGGCACCTCGACGCGGCGCCCGACGAGCGTGATGTCGCCGTCGCCGCCGACCGTGGCGCCACGGCCCACCACGACGCCGTCGTCGACCACCGAGCGGGTCACCGTGGAGCCCGACCGCACGCGCGCACCGGGCAGCAGCACCGAGTCGACGACGGTCGCGCCCGCCTCCACCACCACGCCCGGCGAGAGCACCGAGCCGCGCACGTTGCCCGAGACCCGGGTGCCGCCGGACAGCAGGCTGTTCTCGATCTGGCCGTCGTCGAGGACCCGTGCGGCGCTGTGCCGGCCGCCGCGGGTGTGGATCGGCCAGCGCGGCGCGTCGAGGTCGATCGGCGGCTCGTCGGTGAGGAACTCCTGGTGCGCCGACCAGTACGAGTCCACCGTCCCGACGTCGCGCCAGTAGCCGCCCAGCGGGTACGCCCGCGCCCCGCCGTCGCGGGTCTGCGCCGGCAGCAGGTGGGTGCCGAGGTCCTCCAGCCCCTCCTCGCCGACCTCCGACTGCAGCTCCTCGAGCCGGTCGAGGGTCGGGCCCGGGTCGAAGACGAAGACCTCGTTGGTGGCGGTGGTGGTGGCCGGCTCGTCGGGCTTGTAGGCGTAGCCGGTCACCCGCTCGCCGTCGACCTCGACGATCCCGTAGCGCGAGGCGTCGTCGGCGGCGACCTCGGTGGTCACCATCGTCACCTCCGCGTCCGACTGCAGGTGCGCCTCGGCGACCTCGCGGTAGTCGAGCTCGTAGACGGCGTCGGCGCTGACGACGACGAGCGCGTCGGCGCCGAACGCCCGGATCAGCTCGGCCTGCCGCCACAGCGAGTTCGCCGTCCCGGTGTTCCAGCCCCCGCGCTCGGTGCCCTGGAACGGCGGCAGCGTCATCAGCCCGCCGGTGGTGCGGTCGAGGTCCCAGGGCCGGCCGTTGGCGAGGTGGTCGGCCAGCGAGGCCGGGTGCTGCTGGATCGACACCCACACGTCGGGGATGCCCGAGTGCTGGCAGTTGCTCAGCGGGAAGTCGATGAGCCGGTAGACCCCGGCGAACGGGACGGCGGGCTTGGCGCGGTGCTCGGTGAGCAGCTGCAGCCGGCCGCCGGCGCCACCGGCGAGGACGAGGACGAGCAGGCGGGGGAGGGCCATGCGCCCGCGCTACCCGTTCCGGCCGGGACGTAGCCTCCTGCCCGATGTACGAGTACGAGAAGGACGGCGCCGAGATCTACCGGCAGTCGTTCGCGACCATCCGCGCCGAGGCCGACCTCGCCGGCCTGCCCGAGGACCTCGCCCGGGTGGTCGTGCGCATGATCCACGCCTGCGGCCAGGTCGACCTCGTGGCCGACGTGCTCGCCAGCGACGGCGTGGTGGCCGGCGCCCGCGCCGCCCTCGACGCCGGCGCGCCGGTGCTGTGCGACGCGCAGATGGTGGCCTCCGGCGTCACCCGGCGCCGCCTGCCCAAGGACAACGACGTCGTCTGCACGCTGAACGACCCGCGCGTCCCGGCGCTGGCGGCCGACCTCGGCACCACCCGCACCGCGGCGGCGCTGGAGCTGTGGCGCGACCGCCTCGACGGCGCCGTCGTGGCGATCGGCAACGCCCCCACCGCGCTGTTCCACCTGCTGGAGATGGTCGCCGCGGGCGCGCCCCGCCCGGCCGCCGTGCTCGGCGTCCCGGTCGGCTTCATCGGCGCGGCGGAGTCCAAGGAGGCGCTGGCCGCCTCCGACCTGCCGTTCCTCGTCGTCCGCGGCCGGCGCGGCGGCAGCGCCATGACCGCCGCGGCGGTCAACGCGATCGCGAGCGACGTCGAGTGAGCGGGCGCCTGTACGGCGTCGGGCTCGGCCCCGGCGACCCCGAGCTGGTCACCGTCAAGGCGGCCCGGCTCATCGGCGCGGCCAACGTCGTCGCCTTCCACGCCGCCCGGCACGGCCGCTCGGTGGCCCGCTCGCTCGCCGAGCCCTACCTGCGCGCGGGCCAGGTCGAGGAGCTGCTGGTCTACCCGGTGACCACCGAGGGCACCGACCACCCCGGCGGCTACCAGGGCGCGATCGACGAGTTCTACGAGGCCGCCGCCGCCCGGCTGGCCGCCCACCTCGACGCCGGCCGCGACGTCGTCGTGCTCGCCGAGGGCGACCCGTTCTTCTACGGGTCCTACATGCACATGCACAAGCGGCTCGCGCACCGGTACCCGACCGAGGTGGTGCCCGGCGTGACCAGCGTCAGCGGCGCCGCCGCCGTCGTCGGGCGGCCGCTGGTCGAGCGCGACGAGGTGCTCACCGTGCTGCCCGGCACGCTGCCCGCCGACGAGCTCGCCGAGTGGCTGGCCACCACCGACTCCGCCGCGGTGATGAAGCTCGGCCGCACGTTCGGCCAGGTCCGCGAGGCGTTCGAGGCCGCGGGCGTGCTCGACCGGGCGCTCTACGTGGAGCGGGCCACCACCGACCGGCAGCGCACGATGCCGCTGGCCGACGTCGACCCGGAGACGGTCCCCTACTTCTCCCTCGCCCTGCTGCCGAGTCCGCTCACCGGGCCGGGCAACGCGCCCGCCCCGGCGGACGACGAGGCCGTGCGCGCCGGCGAGGTCGTCGTCGTGGGCCTGGGCCCGGGCGCGCGCGGGTGGACGACGCCGGAGGCCGCCGACGCGGTCGCCGCCGCCGACGACCTGGTCGGTTACGGCCCCTACCTGGACCGCGTGCCGACCAACCCGCGGCAGGTGCGGCACGCCAGCGACAACCGGGTGGAGGCGCAGCGGGCCGCGCACGCGCTCGAGCTGGCCCGCGCCGGCCGCCGGGTGGCGGTGGTCTCCAGCGGCGACCCCGGCGTCTTCGCCATGGCCGCCGCGGTGCTGGAGGTGGCCGCGCAGCCCGAGCACGCCGGCGTGCGCGTGCGCGTGCTGCCCGGCCTGACCGCCGCGCAGGCGGTGGCCTCCCGCGTCGGGGCGCCGCTGGGCCACGACTTCGCCGTCATCAGCCTCTCCGACGTCCTCAAGCCCCTCGACGTCGTCCTCGACCGGCTGCGCGCCGCCGCCGCGGCCGACCTGGTGATCGCCGTCTACAACCCGCGGTCGAAGGCGCGCCCCGACCAGCTCGGCAAGGCCCGCGAGACGCTGCTCGAGGTGCGCGACCCGGAGACCGTGGTGGTCGTCGGCCGCGACGTCGGCGGGCCGGAGGAGCGGGTCACCGTGACGACGCTCGGCGAGCTCGACCCGGAGACGGTCGACATGCGCTGCCTGGTGATCGTCGGGTCGTCGCAGACGCGGGTGACGCCGTCCGGGCAGGTCTTCACCTCGCGCCGCTACCCCGGCTGACCGTCGCGAGGGTGGCCGACTGGCAACATGCCATTCGCGCTCACAATCAGTGCAGTAAGGGCGTCAACCCTGGCCTCTAAGCCGTGCTGCCCTACGATCCCTTCGCCCCAGGCCTCAACGACTCGTCGAGCGATCTTGACCTTGTCGATGAACGGTTCACCAGGACCTCGAGGGACCGCTTGATCAAACTGACCGATCGGAGTCGCAACATCCCGACCTGAGACCTCACTGAACGCGTCCGCAAAGATGTCCGCCGGTATGTAGTTCTCGATCTCGCGCCCGTCCGTAACCCACGCAAGGGACGACGGATCGGATGACAATTCGTCGACGACTCGAGCCTTGGTGGAATTGATCCCTGCAGTCGATTGGCGTCTATCGCTGTCAATGACGACAGCCATAGATCTATTCAGCCGGTGGAGACGAATAAAGTCGTCGACATCCTCATCGTGAGCAGATAGGTGAGCGAGCAGGCGTCCTCCGTAGAACATTACGGAATAATGGACATGCTCAAGAAGTCGACGGTCCGCCTGGGCAATCCAATGTCGTATATAAATACGATCACTGGGCCCTTCAACCCATATCACAAAGTTCGCTTGCAGTAGGTCCGACGGCCGGTACCCTAAGTCCGCACAGATTCGACTAAGGGCAGCCGGACTCTCGGCGCGGACAGCGCTCGTCCCTTCGACTGTTAGTCGAAGGTGATAAGTGCTCGACGCAGGAAGGTCGAACAAATGTGCGGAGTGGGTAGCAATCACATATTGGTTCTGCTCTTGAGTGGACAGATATACCCCCAGCTTCCTTTGGAGTAAAGGATGTAGGTGGACTTCAGGCTCCTCAATAGCGAGGACATGTCCTTCGAACAACGTTGCGACAGCCGCCATGATGATCACCTGGTGGATCCCTGTCCCTAGATTTTCCAAGGGAAGGTGACGCCCGGCTTGCTGGACCAGCAGTAGATCAGGATCGCGCGCGACGGACAGGGTCGCTGAGTCGTCCTCAAGTACACGGCGAAGGAATCCGTTCACCGCATCGAACTTCCTTCTGTCAGCTCGTCGCGTCGGTCCCGACTGTTCATAACGAGCGAGGGTCTCAACAAGGTCAGAACCCTCCGGCGTGAATTCACGAGTATTGGAGTCGTGTCGGATTTGCCGGAACGCCTCAATAACCCTGACCGGCGGCAGCGTCTTTAGCGGATCAAAGGGTTGAATAACCTCCAAGAGCACGTCCGAAGGCGGGCCAGTGACATGGCCCGATCCCTCAAGAACGACATCCCGAAGCTCCCTAGAACTGGGGTTGGTGAGTCCCAATAGGGCGTTGAACCACTCGTCGTCGAAATCCCACTTAGGAGCCCCCGGAAGCTTCTTGTATACGAACCAGGCAACACCGTCTCCCTCGCCGGGCAATCCCTTGCCCGTGGCGCGCAGCAGGCGGCGGACAATTGATATGTTGCGAGGATTGCTGCCAGCTTTACCCATGAGTTTAGATACGACGTCGTCGTCGAAGCGAAAGGCGATGGACATGCGCGTCGCTATGCCCAGTTCTTCATTCTCATCTCCGCGAGGCACATCGAGCGCTCCGAGCGGCTCCGGATCCCTCCGCAGGAAGTCTCGTATAAAGCGTAGAGTATTGGATTTACCGGAATTATTCTGCCCGGCCAGGAGCGTGATAGTCGCTAGGTCGCTGAAGTAGGTCATGTCCGCACCGAAAGATCTGTAACCACTTATCCCAAATCCTGCTAAAAGCACTCAAGCCCTCCCAATCGAGACCAGTGAGCGGCACATATCGCTTCCGGAGCCCCGCCTAAGCGGCGTGTGCAGCTCGGTGCCCCCCCCAGTGTGAGGGAAGTATCTCGATGGCGCGTCGCGGCATGCGGCACGGACGGCTAAGGCCACAGGCAACCGACGAGCAGCGGCCAGTCGAGCAGCCGTTGCAGGAATAGCTCAATAGGCTCATGACTTGCAGCGGAACGTGCCCCGCCTCTCCCGCTCCGCCGCCTTCTGGTCGGTGGCCGGGCTGCTCGTGGTGGTGCTGGCCGCCTCGGGCGTCCCGTCACCGCTGTACCGGGTCTACCAGGAGGAGTTCGGCTTCGGCGCCGGGCTGCTGACGCTGGTGTTCGGCATCTACGCGTTCGCGCTGCTGGGCGCGCTGCTCGTCGTCGGCAGCCTGTCCGACCACGTGGGACGGCGGCCGGTGCTCGCCGCCGGGCTGCTGCTGCAGGCCGTCGCGATGGCGGTGTTCCTCGCCGCCGACGGCGTGGGCTGGCTGCTCGTGGCGCGCACGCTGCAGGGGCTGTCCACCGGGGCGCTGACCGGCGCGCTCGGCGCGACCCTGCTGGACCTGCAGCGGCCCTCGGCGCGGCCGCTGGGTGCCCTGCTCAACAGCGTCTCCCCCGGCCTCGGGCTGGCGCTCGGCGCGATGGGCGCGGGGCTCGCCATCGAGGGCCTGGCCGAGCCGACGCCGTGGGTGTTCGGGGTGCTGACCGTCGTCTTCGTGCTCGGCGCGGGCCTGGCCCGGCTGCTGCCGGAGACCTCGCCGCGGGTGCCCGGCGCGCTGGCCTCGCTGCGGCCGCGCGTGGAGGTGCCGCGCCCGCAGCGCCGGGCCTTCGCCGTCGCGGTGCCCTGCCTGGTGGCGCTGTGGGCGATGGGCGGGCTGGTGCTCTCCCTCGGCCCGTCGCTGACCGCCGGGGTCTTCGGCGCGAGCGGCCACCTCGCCGGCAGCCTGCTCATCCTCTGCATGCAGGGTGCGGCCGCGGTCGGCGGCGTGCTGGCCCGCGACCTCGCGCCGCGCCGGGCGATGGGCGGCGGCTGCCTGGTGTTCGCCGTCGCGGTCGGCGGCCTGCTCGTCGCGCTGGCCACCGGCTCCCTGTGGCTGTTCTTCGTCGCCTCGGGCCTGGCCGGGCTCGGCTTCGGCGCCGCGTTCCTCGGCGCGGTGGCCACGGTGACCGCCGGCGTCGCGCCTGGTTCCCGCGCGGGCCTGCTGTCGAGCGTGTTCGTCGTCGGCTACCTGGCCTTCAGCATCCCGGCGATCGTCGCGGGGATCGTGTCCGGCCCGGTGGGCCTGCGGGCGACCGCGGAGGTCTACGGCGCCGTCGTCATCGTGCTGGCGCTGGGCGCCGCGCTCGGGCTGCGGCTCTCACACCGCCGCGCGCCCGCCGCGGCCCCCGCCGACGAGCCGTCGGAGCCGCTGGCCGCCTGACGCGAGGGCGACGGTGTGCGCGGACGTGCAGTCCCGTGTACGAGAGGTGCACGTCCGCGCACGCTGTCAGCGCCCCGGGTAGGGCTGCGCCTTCAGCGCCTGCGCCAGGTGGGCGGCGTTCTCCGCGAGCGTCTTCGTCGTCGACGCGACCGCCTCGGGGGTCTCCTCGAGGTCGTTGTAGTCGCGGCTGCCCATCGCCTCGTCGTTCCAGTAGACGGCGCCCTGGGCGGGGATCGTGAAGCCGATGTCGTTGAGGCCCTGGAACAGGTCCGCGGTGATCTTGTGGGCGCCGTCCTCGTTGCCCACCACGCACGCCACCGCGACCTTGCCGGTGACCAGCGGGCGGCCCGAGTCGTCGGTCTCCGACAGCTCGCCGTCGAGGCGCTCGAGCACCCGCTGGGCGACGCTGCTCATGTGGCCGACCCAGGTCGGCGTCGAGACCACCAGGACGTCGGCGGCCATCATCCGCTCGCGGATGGCGGGCCAGGCGTCGCCCTCCCCCATGTCCACCTCCACGCCGGGCTTCACGTCGTGGTCGACGACGCGGACGACGTCGGAGGTGAAGCCGTGCTCCCCGAGCGCGTCGAGGACCTGGCGGGCCATGAGCTCGCTGGACGACGGCGCGGGGGACGGCTTGAGGCTGCAGATCAGGGCCAGGGCACGGGGGGACGCGGACTCGGTCATGCTCCCCACCTGCCCAGACGCGGGCAGGTGTCACACATCAGGATCGTGCGCGACCGACCGCGGCGCAGAACCGCTCGTGCTCGGCGCGCGTCTCGGCCAGCGGTGCCAGCACCTCGTCGTCGGCCACCTCGGCCACCCGGGCGGTGAGCCGGCGGCGCGCCGTGCGCGCCCGTCTGCGGGCGCCCGCGGCCACCAGCGGCCGGCACACCAGCGCCAGCAGCAGCCCGGCGAGCAGGCCGAGCCCGAGCAGCAGCGTGGGCAGCGGGATGCCCTGCACCCGGGGCAGCGGGACGACGTCGTCGAGCTGCAGCAGCCCCAGGACGACGAGGCCGACGAGCCACAGCGCGCCGGCCAGCGCGACGAGCGCGAGCAGCCACTGCAGGCCGCCCACCCCGCGCTGCCACAGCGGCACCCGGTCGGAGCCGAGGTCGGTGCCGGCGACGGCGCGGTCGAGCCGGTCGGGCAGCCGCCCGCCGGTGTCGTCGGAGGTGCGGCGCAGCTCGTCGCGCCAGGCCGGGGGCAGCCCGCGGCCGGCGTCGTCGCGGGCCTGCCGGAGGGCGGCGTCCATGCCGGCCCGCTGCACCGCGCCGGCCTGCGGCAGCGACGTCCGGGCCCGCTCGTCGCCGAGGTGCAGCCGGTCGAGCGGGTCGGCGCGCAGCTTGCGGGTCCATCGCAGCAGCGGCCAGCCGGTGTGCGCGGTCCCGCTGCGCCGGGCCGACCGCTCGACGGCGGCCACCACGGCCGGCACGCCCGCGGCGTCGGCCAGCGCGCCGGTCAGCTCCTCGCGGGCCGCCCGCCCCGGCCCGCGGTCGCGCCCGGCGTCGGGGGTGCAGTGCGCGGCCAGCGCGCCCGCGGCCGCCCGCGCGTCGGCGGTGAGGCGGTCGGTGGCCGCCTTCCGCGCCGACACCCGGCGGGCGAGCTCCGCGCGCAACTGCGGCAGCCCCAGGCCGCTCGGCGCGGCCGTGGGGAGCACCGGCACCCCGGCGAGGCCCTCCTCGTCGAGCAGCCGGCGCAGGTCGGCCAGGCAGGCGGCCGCGGCCGCCTCGTCGAGCCGGTCGACCTGGTTGAGCACCACCAGCAGCACGCCGGAGTGCCCGGCCAGCGGCGCGAGGTAGCGGGTGTGCACGGCGTCGTCGGCGTACTTCTGCGGGTCGAGCACCCACACGAGGACGTCGACGAGCTGCACCAGCCGGTCGACCTCCAGCCGGTTCTCCAGCCGCACGCTGTCGTGGTCGGGCAGGTCGAGCAGCACCATGCCGTCCAGCGCCGGGTCGGGGTCGGCCACGCGGTGCCGCCGCGGCACCTCCAGCCAGTCGAGCAGCCGGTCCGCGCCGTGCGCGTCGGAGGAGGGCTCCCCCCACACGCTGGCGTGCGCGACGCCGGTGGTCGGCCGCCGCACGCCCGGGGTGCTCACCTGCGCCCCGGACAGCGCGTTGAACAGCGTGGACTTGCCGCTGCCGGTGGCCCCGGCCAGGGCGACGACGGTGGCGTCGCCCAGCGCCTCGCGGGCCCCGGCCTTCGCCAGCAGCGCCCGCGCGGTGCCCACCTCCGGCACCTCCAGGCGCCCCTCGGCGACCTCGACCGCCTCGCGCAGCGCCGCCAGCCGGTCGGGCAGCGCCAGCTCCCGCGCCCTCACGCCGACCTCCGCGCGGCGGCCAGCGCGGCGACGGCGGCGCGCAGCCGCCCCGCCGCGTCGGGGGCGTCGGACACCGGCGCCAGCAGCTCGTCGAAGCGGTCCTGCTCGCCGCGCAGCAGCCGGTCGGCGCGGGCGTCGAGGTCCTCGCGGGCGCGGGCGGCCAGCTCCCGCACCGCGGCGTCGCCGAACACCGCCTCGAGCACCCGCTGCCCGACCGCCGTCGTGCCGCCGGCGATGGCCAGCTCGGCGCCCGACAGCCCCGCCGTCGAGGCGAAGACGGCGACCATCACCACCGCGCCGGCGCCGTTGATCCCCCAGGACAGCAGCCGCGCCTGCGAGCGCTTGCCCGCGCCCTGCTCCCGCACCAGCTCCAGCACGTACCCCTGCCAGTCGCGGACCTCCTCGGCGGCGGCCGGCGCCAGGTCCGGCGAGGCCGACCCCAGCGCCTCCTCGTGGCCGGCCACCAGCGCCCCGCCGCCGGGCAGCGAGCGCCACGCGGTCACGGTGCGCTCGGCGGCCCGGTCGGCCTCCGCCCGCAGCAGCGTCTCGACGCCGGACTCCAGCGCGCCCGACAACGAGTCCGCCGTCGACGGCCGGCCGGTGAGCGCGGCGCCCAGCCGGTCGCGCAGCCGGCCCACCCGGTTCTGCAGCGAGCGCATCCACTCGCCGGTGCCCACGAAGTCCTGCCAGCGGGCCAGCACCTCGCCGCGCAGCAGGCTGCCGTTGCCCACGCCCTCCCCCACCGCGTCGCGGGCGCCGTCGTAGGCGGCGTCTGCGGCGTCGGCCAGCGCCGCGGCGGCCCCGGCCTGCTCGTCGACGCCGGCGGCGACCGCGGCCACCCGCCCGTCGAGGCTCTCCAGGGCGCCGGCCAGCGTCTGCCGGACGACGGCGGCGCGCTGCTCCTGGTCGGCGGCCAGCCCGCGCAGCCAGTCGCGCAGCGGCGCCACCTGGTCCTCGGGCAGGAACCCGTCGCGCAGCGGCCGCTCCTCCACCACGAACAGCCGCGCCGTCCCGAGCCCGCCGCGCTGCAGCATCCCGGCGAGGTCGGCGGCCACCTCGGTCACCGCCTCCGGCGGCGTGCGGTCCAGGACGACGGCCAGCGCGGTGCCCCGCTCCTGCGCCGTGCGCAGCAGGTCCCACGGGACGGCGTCGGCGTAGCGGGCCGCCGTCGTCACGAACACCCACAGGTCGGCCGCCGACAGCAGCTGGCCGGCGAGGTCCCGGTTGGCCTCCACCACCGAGTCGACGTCGGGCGCGTCGATGAGCGCCAGCCCGGCGGGCAGCGCGTCGCTCGGCACCAGCCGGATCCCGCCGCTGACGTCGCCCTCGCCGGTGGTGCGCGGCAGCCCGGGCAGCACGCGGTCGCCGGAGAACGCCGCGACGTCGGCCGGTGAGCAGACCAGCACGGGGGCGCGCGTGGTCGGGCGCAGCACGCCGGGGACGGTCACCCGGGCGCCGAGCACGCTGTTGACCAGCGTGGACTTGCCCGCGCCGGTGGACCCGCCGACGACGGCGAGCAGCGGCGCGTCGAGGTCGCGCAGCCGGGGCAGCAGGTAGTCGTCGACCTGGTCGACCACCGCCCGCGCCGTGCGCGCCGTCGTCTCCCGGCCCGGCGTGGCCAGCTCCAGGGGCGCGGCGGCGACCGCGTCGCGCACCTCCTGGAGCGCGTCGGTCAGCAGCACGGGTCCGGTCACGTCCGATACGTAGCCCGGCGGGGGGCCGGCTACCCGTCGAGGGCGGCCAGCGCGGCCGGGACGTCCCCCGGGAGGGCGGCGACGGCGGCCGCGCCCGCGGCGGTCAGCTCCGCCGGGCCGCCCGGTCCCCACCCGGCGCCCACGCACGGCAGCCCGTGCGCGGCCGCGCCGAGGACGTCGTGCTCGCGGTCGCCGACCAGCGCCACGGGACGCGCGGCGGGATGGGCGGCCAGCGCCGCGGCGACCACCTGGTCCTTGTGCCGGACCGCGCCGTCGAGGGTGGCGCCGTGCACGCTCGCGAACGCGCGCAGCAGTCCGACGTGCGACAGCACCCGGACGGCGAAGGGCTGCGGCTTGCTGGTGGCGACGGCGAGCACCGCGCCGCCCGCGCGCAGGTCGCGCAGCAGGCCCGGGACCCCGTCGTACACCGCGACGTCGAGCAGCGCGCCGGCCGAGTAGTGCGCCCGGTACGCCGTCACGGCGCGGTCGACGTCGGCGCCGCGCAGGCCGAACACCGTGGCGAAGCCGTCCTGCAGCGGCGGGCCGACCATCGCGCGCAGCTGCGCGGGCGTCGGCTCCGGGAGGCCCAGCCCCGCGGCCGCGACCCGGACCGAGTCCCAGATGCCGGGCGTGGAGTCGACGAGGGTGCCGTCGAGGTCGAACAGGACGAGCGGGGTCGCGGCGGGCTGCACCCCGGGATGGTCCCCGACGGCCGGGTCAGGCCGGGGAGGCGCTCCCGGTGCGCTCGCCGGCCCGGCCGCGGACCAGGAAGACGGCGACGAGCGCGAAGGCCATGAACGCGAAGGTGCCGACCGAGGCCAGCGTCGACCAGCCGGAGGCGGTCTGCGCGCCGACCGCCTCGTCGACGCCGCCGGTGGCGAGGATCGTCGTCGGGTCGGTGAGGCCGTGCAGGACGATCGCGGTCCAGATCGTGCCGGTGACCCGCATCGCCAGGTACATGCACATGCCGAAGCAGAAGGTGTAGCCCACCGTCGCGAGGACGGTCCGCAGCTCCATGCCCTGGATGAGGTTGACCAGGTGCATGAGCGCGAACAGCAGCGAGGACACGACCGCGACGAAGCGCTCGCCGTGCCCGGCGTCGCGCAGCATCTCCACCGCCAGCCCGCGGGTGGCCAGCTCCTCCGCGACGCCGATGCAGACGCCCAGCAGCGCCAGCACCGCGATCTCCCCGCCGGTCCAGCCGTCCCGGTCGACGGCACCGGCGTGCCCCACGACCACGGCGAGGACCAGCACCGGGGCGATCCACATCCACCGCCGGCCGGCGACGGGCTGGCGCCCGAACACGGCCGGGAGCCACCCCACCCGCCAGGTGAACGCGAGGAGAGCCAGGGCGCCGATCCCGATGGGCAGCACCAGCGCGAAGAAGGTGCTCCCGGGGTCGGCCACCACGTTCTCGTCGTCGATCCGGTCGCCGGCCAGCAGGCCGACCACCTGCGAGACGGCCACGTAGAACACGAGGTACCCGGCGACCAGGGCGAACGCCTTCCAGGTCGCCGGCCGGTCCCAGGAGCCCGTCCGCGAGGACCTGGTCTGGCTCTCGGTCACACTCGGAGCCTGGCAGCTCGCTGAGCGCGACGACAGGTCACCGCCCGCGCCGATGCGCCCGCAGGCGCACTTCCTCGTTCCGCATGTCCGGGCCGCCGGCGGCGCGGGCCGCGCGGGCGGCCAGGGCGGCGAAGGCGTCACGCAGCTCCGGCGGGCCGACCACCTCGACGTCGGCGTCGAACCGCGCGAGCGACGCCGCGAGACCCGTCCACGACCACGAGCCCAGGCGCACCCGGCAGCGGTCCTCCCCGGCCGGCTCGACCGTGCCGTCGCCCACGAACGGGACGACGTCGGCGGCCGGAAGGTCCAGCAGCACCTCGCCGCGGCACGGCCAGGCGTCGGGCCCGGCGGAGCCCCTGAGGCGGGCCGACAGCCACGCGCCGGCGTCGCCGCCGGGGACCTCCCGCGGCACGAAGCGGGGCCCGTTCGGCATGCGCAGGCGGATGCGGTCGGCGCGGAACGACCGCCAGTCGCCGCGGCCGGGGTCCCAGGCGACGAGGTACCAGCGGCCGGCGCGCGCGACGAGGGCGTGCGGCTGCACCTGCCGGGGCGGGCGCAGCTCCCCGTCGGCGGGGGCGCCGTGGTCGAAGCGGAGCTCCTCCCGGGCGCGGACGGCGGCGCTGATCGCCAGGAGCACCTGCGGGTCGGCGGGCGCGTCGGCGCGGGCGACGACCGTCGCCTCGAAGCCCTCCACCCGGCCGCGCAGCCGCGCGGGCAGCACCTGCCCGAGCGTGGCCAGCGCCCGCACCGCCGCCTCCCCGACCGCGGCCCCGCTGACGACGGCGGCCCGCAGCGCCACGGCCAGCGCGACCGCCTGCTCGTCGTCGAACAGCAGGGGCGGCAGCCGCGACCCGGCGTCGAGCCGGTAGCCGCCGTCGGGCCCGCGGACCGCCCGCACGGGGTAGCCGAGCTCCCGCAGCCGGTCGACGTCGCGGCGCAGGGTGCGCTCGCTGACCCCCAGCCGCTCGCGCAGCACCGGTCCGGGCCAGTCGCGGCGCGCCTGCAGGAGCGACAGCAGGGCGAGCAGGCGCCCGGAGGCAGCGGGGGCGGAGGTCGTCGGCACGCCGTCCATCCTGCCGGGAGAACCGGCCGTTCCCTGACCTGTACCGCCGACAGAGTGGTCCTCGTCGCCGGAGACGCCGGCGGCACCGAGACCAGGAGCACCCGTGACCGTGCAGACCGTCGCCCACCTCAACTTCTCCGGCCAGGCCCGCGCGGCGCTGGACTTCTACGCGTCCGTGTTCGGCGGTCAGGTCGTCGCCGTCACCTACGGCGACGCCGGCATGCCGCGGGACCTGCCCGGCGCGGACCTCGTCGTCTTCGGCCAGGTCGTGGGCGCGGACGGCTTCTCCGTCATGGCCTACGACGTCCCGGGCCGGCCGCCGGCCGCGCCGGGGACGGCGACCCCCCGCGCGCGGCGGGAGAACGGCACGACGCTCACCGACGAGCCCTTCTTCCTCTCCGTCCGCGGCGGGACGGTCGAGGAGGTGCAGGAGCTGTGGGACCGGCTGGTCGTCGGCGCCGCCGTGATCGAGGCCTACGGTCCGTCGGCGTGGGCGCCGGCGTCGGGGATGCTCACCGACCGGTTCGGCGTCACCTGGATCCTCGACGTGGCCGCCCCGTACGCCGGCTGACCGTCCCCGGGCGGCTGACCCCGGGGCCGGCCGCCCGTCGGGGAACGGCTCAGGCGGTGGCCCACACGCCCAGCACGTTGCCCGCCGGGTCGGCGAAGGTGAACCGCCGCCCGCCGGGGAAGGCGTAGGGGCCCTCCACGACCCGGCCGCCGGCGCGGGTCACGGCCTCGGCGGAGGCGTTGAGGTCGGCGGAGAACAGCAGCACCAGCGGGCCGCCGGGGGCCGTCCGGTCGGCCAGCCGCAGGCCGCCGACCTCCGTGTCGCCGTCGCCGCGGATGCCCGAGTACGCCGGGCCGTAGGAGGTGAACCGCCAGCCGAACGCCTCGCCGTAGAAGCGCTCGGCGGCGGCCAGGTCGGTCACGGGGAGCTCGACGTAGTCGATGGCGTGGTGCCGCTGCGTGCCGGTCATGGCGGCAGCCTGCCCGGCGGTGCCGACAGGACCGGTCAGCGGCTCGAGACGGCGACGCGCAGCCCCAGCGCCACCAGCACCGTGCCGCTCACGCCCTCGAGCCAGGTGCGCACCCGCGGCCGCCGGAACCACGCCCCGGCCCGCGCGACCCCGGCCGCCAGCGACAGGTACAGGACGGTCTCCAGCGCCACCTGCACCAGCGCGAGCAGCGCCGTGGTGGCGAACAGCGGCCGGTCGGCGGGCACGAACTGCGGGTAGAAGGCGACCATGAAGACGGCGGCCTTCGGGTTGGCCAGCTGCACCAGCACGCCCTCGCCGAACGCGGCCCACCCGCCGCGGCGCGGCCCCGGGCCGGCACCGGCCGCCGCCCGGCCGGCCCGGTGCTCCCGCCAGGCCGCCCGCAGCGCCTGCACCCCGAGCCAGACCAGGACGACGGCGCCGACGCCCCTGAGCACCCAGAACGCGGCCTCGGAGGCGGCCACGAGGCCCGCGACCCCGGCCGCGGCCAGCAGCGCCCAGGCGTACAGCCCCGCCTCGAGGCCGAGGACCGTCGGGACGGCGGCGCGGAACCCGCCGACCGCGGCGCGGCGCAGGATCAGCGCCACCGCCGGCCCCGGGGACACGGCGATCAGCAGGACGGCCAGCAGGAACGCCGGCTCCGCGATCGACTCCACGCCGCGGATGGTGGCACCGGCCGGGGCCGGCGCTCGACCCGATTACCGGAGCACGGCGGCGAGGAACTCCTCCACCCGATGGCGCAGCTCGGCGGCGAGCTCCTCGCCCACCTCGGCCGGGTCGCGCTCGCGCAGCCACGGCGGGATGTCGGTGCGGACGCGGGCGGCGCAGCCCAGGTCGGCGCAGACGTAGGTGCCCACGGTGTTGCCGTTGCGGCCGGCCTCCCCGGCGCGGCGGGCGGTGAACAGCGAGACGGCGTCGCCGGGCTGCGTCGAGCGGCAGAGCAGGCACATGACCGTCCGGCGGGCCGACATCCGCGACTCCGCGGCGCGCAGCGCGATGCCCACCGGCCGGCCCTCCCGCTGGACGACGAGGTAGCCGCGCAGCGGCGCCTTCGGGTCGCGCCAGCCGAGCACGTCGAGGGTGCCCCACGGCAGGTCGCCGAGGTCGCGCGGCAGCGTGGCGGAGTTCGCCTCGCCCTTCGAGCAGTTCACGAAGGAGCGCCGCACCTGCTGCTCGGTCATCGGTTCCACGAGGGACCATCCTGCGTTCCGGCACCGACCGGTCTCAACGCATTTACCCACCCCACCGCCTCCTCGACGGTGGTCACCACCGCCACGCCCCGGGGCAGCGGCGGGCGGCGGACCAGCACCACGGGCAGCCCGAGCCGGCGCGCCGCATCCAGCTTGGCCTCGGTCATCGACCCGCCGGAGTCCTTGGTGACGACGACGTCGACGCCGTGCTCGCGCATCAGCGCCGTCTCCTCGTCCTCGGTGAACGGGCCGCGCGCCAGCAACAGCACCGCGCCGGCCGGCAGCGGCTCGTCGGGCGGGTCGACGGCGCGCACCAGCACCCGCCCGGGCAGCACCGCGAAGGCGCCGACGCCCTGCCGCCCGGTGGTGAGGAACACGGTGCCGGCGCCGGAGACCGCCGCGGCGGCGTCGGCGAGCGAGTCGACGTACGTCCAGCGGTCCCCCGGTCCCGGCGTCCAGCCCGGGCGCTGCAGCCTGAGCAGCGGGGTGCCGGAGCGCACCGCGGCGGCCGCCGCGGAGGCGGTGATGCGGGCGGCGAACGGGTGGGTGGCGTCGACGACGGCGCGCGGCCGGTGCGTCGCCAGCCACTCGGCCAGCCCGTCGGCCCCGCCGAACCCGCCCACCCGCACGTCGCCCTCGGGCAGCACCGGGTCTGCCACCCGCCCGGCGAGGCTGGACAGGACGTCGACGCCGCCGGCCACCAGCGCCGCGGCCAGCCGCCGGGCCTCTCCCGTGCCGCCGAGCACCAGCACCTGCCCGCTCACGATGCCTTCCCGCTCCCGCGGGGCGCTCCGCTCCTCGCTCGTTCCTCGCTGCGATGCTCACGCCCCTGTCCGCTCATGCTGCCCGCCCGGGGATCATGGGGCGGTGAGCAGGGACGGCGCCTCCGGGCTGCGGCACGGCTGGACCACCGGCGCGTGCGCGACGGCGGCCACCACCGCGGCCTACACCGCGCTGCTCACCGGCGAGTTCCCCGACCCGGTGACCATCGACCTGCCGAACGACCGGCACCCGGCCTTCGCGCTGGCCCGCGAGTCGCTGGAGCCCGGGGCGGCCACCGCCGGGATCGTCAAGGACGCCGGCGACGACCCCGACGTCACCCACGGCGCGCTGGTGAGCGTGCGGGTGACCCACGGCGAGCCGGGCCGCGGGGTGGTGTTCCGGGCCGGCGAGGGCGTGGGCACGGTGACCAAGCCCGGGCTGCCACTGGCGGTCGGCGAGCCCGCGATCAACCCGATGCCGCGGCAATTCATGGGCGAGCACGTCGCGGCGGTGGCGGCGCGGCACGGCGGCAGCGGCGACGTCGTCGTCGAGGTGTCCATCGAGAACGGCGCGGAGCTCGCGCGGAGGACGTGGAACCCGCGGCTGGGCATCCTCGGCGGGCTGTCGGTGCTCGGCACGACCGGCGTCGTCGTCCCGTACTCCTGCTCCTCGTGGATCGACTCGATCCGCCGCGGCATCGACGTCGCCCGGGCCGCCGGGCGGGAGCACGTGGCCGGGTGCACCGGCTCCACCAGCGAGAGGACGGTGCAGGAGCTCCACGGCCTGCCCGAGGACGCGCTGCTCGACATGGGCGACTTCGCGGGCGCCGTGCTCAAGTACCTGCGCCGCCACCCGGTGCCGCGGCTGACCGTGGCCGGCGGCATCGGCAAGCTGGCCAAGCTCGCCGACGGCCACCTCGACCTGCACTCCGGCCGCTCGCAGGTGTCCTTCGACTCCCTCGCCGCGCGGGTGGCCGCCGCGGGCGGGTCGCCGGAGCTCGTCGCGGGCGTGCGCGGGGCGAACACCGCGCTCGACGCGCTGCGGCAGTGCCAGGCGGCCGGGCTGCCGCTGGGCGACCTGGTGGCCGCCGGCGCCCGGGAGACGGCGCTGGGGGTGCTGCGCGGGGCGCCCGTCGCGGTCGACGTCGTGGTGATCGACCGTGCGGGCGCGGTGGTCGGGCGCGGCTAGCGGCATCTCGTCGTCGAGTAGAGGTGGCTGTCGGGGAACTCCCCCGCGGTGAGCACCGGGCCGACGACGACGACCGCCGTCCGCCGGACCCCCGCCGCCTCGACCTGCCCGGCGATGTCGGCGAGCGTGCCGCGCAGCACGAGCTCGTCGTCGCGGCTGGCCCGGGCGACGACGGCGACCGGGCCGTCGGCCCCGTAGTGCTCGGCCAGCAGCGGCGCGAGCTCGGCCATCCGCTGCACGGCCAGGTGCAGCACGAGCGTGGCGCCGGTGGCGGCGTACGCGGCGAGCTCCTCCCCCGGCGGCATCGGCGTCGAGCGGGCGCTGGTGCGGGTGAGGACGACGGTCTGCCCGACGCCGGGCACGGTCAGCTCCCGCTTGAGCGACGCGGCCGCGGCGGCGAACGCGGGCACGCCGGGGACGACGTCGTAGGGGACGCCCGCGGCGTCGAGCCGGCGCATCTGCTCGGCCATGGCGCTGTAGACCGACGGGTCGCCGGAGTGCAGCCGGGCGACGTCGTGGCCGGCCTCGTGCGCGGCGACCAGCTCGGCGGTGATCCGGTCGAGATCCAGGTCGGCGGTGTCGACCAGCCGGGCGCCGGGCGGAGCGGAGTCGAGCAGCTCGCGGGGCACCAGCGCACCGGCGTAGAGGCAGACGGGGGCGCGCGCGATGATCCGCGCCGCCCGGAGGGTGACCAGGTCGGCGGCGCCGGGCCCCGCCCCGATGAAGAACACGGTCATGACAGGGCCTTTGTAGCGCTCTTGGCCCTCACCAGCGGGTCACCGACCAGATCGTCACGGGCATCGCCGGCTTCCAGCCGGTGAACGAGCCGACCGGCTCGGCGCGCGAGACCTCCACGCGCACGAGATCGCCGCCGACCTTCGCGTGCCACTGCGCGAGCACCGCCTCGCTCTCCACCGTGACGGCGTTGGCCACCATCCGCCCGCCCGGCGGGAGCGCGTCCCAGCACGTCTCCACCAGCAGCGGCGTCGTCAGCCCGCCGCCGATGAACACCGCGTCGGGGGCACCGAGCCGGGTGAGCACCTCCGGCGCGTGGCCGTGCACCACCCGCAGGTAGGGGACGCCGAGGCGCGCGGCGTTGCGCGCGATCCGCTCGGCGCGCTCCTCGGAGGCCTCGACGGCGACCGCGCGGCAGGTGGGGTGCGCGCGCATCCACTCGATGCCGATCGACCCCGACCCGGCGCCGACGTCCCACAGCAGCTGCCCGGGCACCGCGGCCAGCCGCGACAGCGTCACCGCGCGCACCTCGGCCCGGGTGAGCTGCCCGTCGGACTCGTAGGCGCCGTCGGGCAGGCCGGGCGTGGTGGGCAGCGGCATGGTGCCGCGGTCGGCCCGGCACTCGACGGCGGTGACGACGAGCGCGGGCGCCGGCTGCGACCAGGTGGCCGCGGTGCCGGTGCGCACCTCCTCGTCGGGGCCGCCGAGCCCGCCGAGCACCGTGACCAGGCTCTGGCCGTAGCCGCGGCCGGCCAGCAGCGCGGCCACCTGGGCGGGCGTCTCGCCGTCGGACCCGAGCACCAGCAGCCGCCGCCCGGGCTGCACGTGCGGGTGCAGCAGCTCCAGCGGCCGCCCGACCAGGCTGACCACCTCGGTGTCCTCCACCGCCCAGCCCAGCCGGGCGCAGGCCAGCGACACCGACGACGGCGCCGGCAGCACCCGCACCCGCTCGGCGCCGAGCAGCCGGGTCAGCGTGGTGCCGATGCCCGAGAGCATCGGGTCGCCGCTGGCCAGCACGACGACCGCCCGGCCGGCGTGCTCCTCGACCAGCCCGGGCAGCGCCTCGGTGAGCGGCGAGGGCCAGGGCACCCGCTCGGCGGCGACCTCGTCGGGGACCAGGTCCAGCTGCCGGGCGCTGCCGAACAGCACCTCGGCCCGCTCGACCTCGGCGCGGGAGGTGGGGGCCAGCCCGTCCCAGCCGTCGGCGCCGATGCCGACGACGACGACCGGGGCGGCCGGCACGGTCTCGCTCACGCCGGCAGCTCGCCCTCGGGCCCGGCCGCCTCGGCCAGCAGCCGCTCGCGCAGGTCCTCCGGCAGCCGGTCGACGTAGACGACGCCGTCGAGGTGGTCGACCTCGTGCTGCAGGCACCGCGCGGCCATGCCGGTGGCCTCGATGGTGACCGGCTTCCCCTTCACGTCGACGCCGTCGACGCGGGCGCGGAAGGCCCGGGCCAGCTCGGCGTAGGGGCCGGGCACCGACAGGCAGCCCTCCTCGGTGACCTCCTCGGCGGGCTCGCCGTCGGCCGGGGGCAGCACCGTGAGCTCCGGGTTGACCACGTACCCGACGACGTCCTCGCCCGCGGCGTCCGGGCAGTCGATCACGAAGACCCGCGCGTCGACGCCGATCTGGTTGGCCGCCAGGCCCACGCCGTCGGCCTCGCGCATCGAGGCGAACATGTCGAGCACGAGCCGGCGCAGCCGCTCGTCGAACCCGGTGACCGGGACGGTCGGGCGGTGCAGCACCTCGTTGCTGCCGTAGGTGACGATCGGCCGGGCGACGCCGTCGTAACGGCCGGGCAGGCGCATGGCCGCGATCCTAGGAAGCGGCCTGGGCAGGATGGTCGCCGTGCCGCTCCGCAGAGACGTCCCCACCGCCGCAGGCCTGGCACTCGGCGCGGCCGCGGACCTGCTGCTGGCCGACCCGGCCCGGCGGCACCCGGTGGCCGCGTTCGGCTCGCTCGCCGCGGCGCTGGAGCGGCGGGTGTGGCGCGACGCGCGGCCGGCGGGCGCCGCCCACGCGCTGGTGCTGGTCGCCGGCGCCGCGGGCCTGGGCGCGGCGGCCGACCGGGCCACGGCCGGGCGGCCGGTGCTGCGCACCGCGGCGGTCGCCGCCACCACGTGGACGGTGCTCGGCGGCACGTCGCTCGGCCGGGCGGCGGCCGCGATGGCCGGCGCCCTGGAGGCCGGCGACCTGCCCGGGGCCCGGGCGCTGCTGCCCACGCTGGCCGGCCGCGACCCCTCGTCCCTCGACGCCGGTGAGCTGGCCCGCGCCACCGTGGAGTCGGTCGCGGAGAACACCTCCGACGCCGCCGTCGCGCCGCTGGTGTGGGGCGCACTCGCGGGCCTGCCCGGGCTGCTCGGCTACCGCGCGGTCAACACCCTCGACGCGATGGTCGGCCACCGCTCGCCGCGGTACGCCCGCTTCGGCTGGGCCGCCGCGCGGGCCGACGACGTCGCCAACTGGCTGCCCGCCCGGCTCACCGCCGCGCTCACCGTGGCCGTGGCCCCGCTCGCCGGCGGGTCGCCGCGGGAGGCGCTGCGCACCTGGTGGCGCGACGGCGCCGCCCACCCCAGCCCGAACGCCGGCCGCTGCGAGGCCGCGGCGGCCGGCGCCCTGGGGCTGCGGCTGGGCGGGCGCAACGTCTACGGCAGCCGGGTCGAGGACCGGCCGGTGCTCGGCGACGGCCGCGCGCCGGAGAGCAGCGACGTCGGCCGGGCGGTGCGCCTGTCGCGGGCGGTGTGGCTGGCCGCGGCGGCCCTCGCCGTGGCGAGCAGGGCCGCCCGGCGCGGCTGAGGCCGGGTCAGCGGCCCGCGCCCGTGCAGGGCGCCGCGCGCCCCGGAGGTCACCGGGAAGCCCGCCGGGTCGAGGCGGGGGTGGCTGCGCGGCGGGTCGGCGGGACCGCGGCCGCCGCGCACGGCGACGACGAGCGTGGTCACCGACAGGGCGCCGAGAGCCAGCAGGAACAGCAGCAGGAGGACTGCACTCGAGGTCATGGGGGAACAGTGGCACCGTCGCCACTGGACCGGAGCGGTCCAATCCGGCATGGTGGCCTGCATGCCACCGGGGACCGAGCAGTCCACTCCCGCCGAGTTGGCGGGTCTCGTCGGCCCGCTGACCGACCTGCCGGGCCCGCGCTACGCCGGGCTGGCGCGCCGGGTCCGCGAGCTGGTGGCGCTCGGGCAGCTGCCGCCGGGCACCCGCCTGCCGGCCGAGCGCGACCTCGCCGCGGCGCTGGGCGTGAGCCGGGTGACCGTCGCCTCGGCCTACCGGCTGCTGCGCGAGGAGGGCGCGGTGAGCACGCGGCACGGCGCGGGCACCGTCGTCGAGACGCCGCCCGTCGACGCCGTGTGGTCCGCGCCGACGACGGACCCCGAGGTGCTCGACCTCGCCCACGCCGCCCCCGAGGCGGCGCCCCAGCTGGTGCCCGCCTACGAGCGCGCGCTCGCCCGGCTGCCGGGAGTGGTCGCCGGGCACGGCTACGCGCCGAGCGGCCTGCCCGAGCTGCGCGCCGCCATCGCCGACCGGTACACCGCCCGCGGCCTGCCCACCGACCCCGACCAGGTGGTGGTCACCGCCGGCACCGGCGACGCCACCGCGCTCGTCGTGGAGGTGCTGCTGCAGCCCGGTGACCGCGTGCTCGTCGAGCACCCCACCTACCCGGGCGCGGTCCAGCTGGTCACCGCCGCCGGGGGGCGGTGCGTGCCGGTCGCGGTCGACGCCCGCGACCCCGACGCCGTCGTCGGCGCGGCACACCTGGCCACCCGGCAGAGCAGCCCGCGGCTGGCCTTCCTCATGCCCGACTTCTCCAACCCCAGCGGCGCGCGGCTGTCGGCCGCCGGCCGCCGGCGGCTGGCCGCCACGCTCTGGCAGCAGGGTGTGCTCGCCATCGTCGACGAGGTCACCGCCGAGCTGTGGCTCGACGACGACGCCGGCCCGCTGCCGCCCTACGCCGCCGGGCTGCCGGACGCCGCGACGGTGACCGTCGGTGGCCTGTCGAAGTCGGTGTGGGGCGGGCTGCGCATCGGCTGGCTGCGCACCGACGCCGCGCTGGCCGCCTCGCTCGGCGCCGCGCTGGGCCGCCGGCAGCTGTCGGTCGGCCCGCTCGACCAGCTCGCCGCCGCCGCGCTCGTGCGCGACCTCGACCCGGTGCTGGCCGGGCGCCGGCAGCTGCTGCGGGAGCGCCGCGAGGTGCTCCTCGCCGAGGCCGCCGCGCGGCTGCCGCACTGGACCGTCCCGCGCCCGTCCGGCGGGCTGTCGGCGTGGTGCACGCTGCCGCCGGGCCGCAGCTCCGCCGCCCTCGCGGCCGCCGCGGCCCCGCTGGGCCTACTCCTCGCCGAGGGGCGCGCCTTCGGCACCGGCACCGCCTTCGACGACCACCTGCGGCTGCCGTTCACGCTGCCGCCGGCCCGGCTGCGCACCGCCGTCGCCACCCTCGCCGCCGTCGACTCCGCCCTGGCCGGGGGGCCGGTCGCGCGCCATCCGGCGCGGCCCGTCACGGTGGTGTGAGGCGAAACGGACGCGCCCGTCCGGTGCGGGTGCGCGCCGTGCGCACCGGGTCTACCGTCCGGGGTGTCCCGAGCGGCCGGGACCTCGTCCCGGCTCTTCCGCAGGTGGTCGAACAAGCGGCTGCGCGGCGCTCTCCCCGGCCGACGCCGGGGTGCCCGACGGAGTTGGTCATGACCTCGACACAGCCTCGCCCTGTCCGGACCCACCCCCGTCCCCCGCGGACGGCCGCACCGCCGCTGCCCCGCCCGCCGGCGCCCTCCCCCCTGGTCTCCCGCCGCACCCGGGTCGCCGCGCGCTGGCGCTACGACCGCGCCACCGGCGAGTGGCAGTGGTCGGAGGAGATGTGCGTCCTCCACGGGCTCCCGCCCTCGGGCGCCACGCCGAGCACCGAGGTGCTCGTGGCCGCCCAGCACCCCGACGACCGGCCCCGCACCATCGACGCGCTGTCCGCGGCGGTCACCGCCGGCCAGGCGTTCTGCCTGTCCGTGCGGCTGCGCCTGCCCGGGACCGCCCAGCGCACCGTGGTGCTGCTCGGCGAGCCACGCCTCGACGGCGAGGGGCGGGTGGCCGGCGTCGAGGGCCTCGTCGTCGACAACCCCGCCGTGGGCGCCGGCGCCCCCGGCCCCGCGGCCGTGGACCGGGTGCTGGAGCTCGAGACCGAGCTCGCCCAGCTGCGCACCGCGATGACCAGCCGGGCGCCCATCGAGCAGGCCAAGGGCGTGCTGATGCTGCTCACCGGCTGCGGGGAGCAGCCTGCCTTCGACCTGCTGGCGCACATCTCCAGCCACGTGCACCGCAAGGTCCGCGACGTCGCGCTGGACCTGGTCGCCTCGGCGTCGGGCGGCCGCCCGCTGTCCCCGCAGGTGCGCGAGATCCTGCGCGACGCCTGCCCGCCGGGCGCCGCCGGTCACCCGGGCGGCTAGGACCGCGCCGGCCCGTTCCTCCCCCGACGCACCCTCCCCTGCCGCGGTCGCCTCCCCCGCGGCAGGGGAGGATGCCCCGGGTCCCGGTGGCCGGTGCCGGGACGCCACGAGGGAGGGGGCGGCGTGTTCTACCTCGTCGCGCGGTTCGTGCTCAAGCCGCTGTTCTGGCTGCTGTTCCGGCCGCGCGTGAGCGGCCGGGCCCACGTCCCGGACGACGGGCCGTTCATCATCGCGAGCAACCACCTGTCCTTCATCGACAGCATCGCCATCCCGCTGGCGTCCCCGCGGCGGGTGCACTACCTGGCCAAGGCCGAGTACTTCACCCGCTCCGGGCCCGGTGGCTGGCTCACCCGCACCCTGTTCACGGCGCTGGGGGCCATGCCGGTCGAGCGGGAGACCTCCCGCGCGGCGCAGGAGGCCCTCGACACCGCGCTCGGCGTGCTGCGCCGCGGCGAGGGCTTCGGCATCTACCCGGAGGGCACCCGCTCGCGCGACGGCCGCCTGGCACGCGGGAAGACCGGCGTCGCCTGGCTGGCGCTGACGGCCGACTGCCCCGTCGTCCCGGTGGCCGTCGCCGGGACCGACCGCGTGCAGCCGGTCGACTCCCGCTGGCCGCGCCCGCACCGGGTGTCGATCACCTTCGGGGCGGCGCTCGAGTTCCCCGAGCACCGCGGTCAGGCCGCCAAGGGCCGCCCGCGCCGCGAGGTCACCGACCGGATCATGGAGGCGATCGCCGACCTGTCCGGGCAGGAGAAGGCCGGCTGGGGGCAGCCGGCCGCATGAGCGGGGCCCTGCTCGTCGCCGGGACGACGTCGGACGCCGGCAAGTCGGTGGTCACGGCGGGCATCTGCCGCTGGCTGGCCCGCCAGGGCGTGCGCGTCGCGCCCTTCAAGGCGCAGAACATGAGCAACAACTCCATGGTCACCGCCGACGGCGCGGAGATCGGCCGGGCGCAGGTCATGCAGGCGCAGGCCGCCGGGGTGGAGCCCGAGGCCGCGATGAACCCGGTGCTGCTCAAGCCCGGCGGCGACGACGCCAGCCAGGTCGTCGTCCTGGGCCGGCCGGTGGCCGAGGTGACCGCGCTGTCCTACCGGCCGATGAAGGCCGCGCTGCTCGAGCAGGTGCTGGCCAGCCTCGCCGACCTGCGGTCGCGCTTCGACGTCGTGGTGTGCGAGGGCGCGGGCTCCCCCACCGAGATCAACCTGCGCGCCGACGACATCGCGAACATGGGCCTGGCCACCGCGGCCGGCCTGCCCGTCGTCGTGGTCGGCGACATCGACCGCGGCGGGGTGTTCCCCGCGCTGTACGGCACGGTCGCGCTCATGCCGCCCGCCGACCAGCGGCTGGTGGCCGGCTTCCTCGTGAACAAGTTCCGCGGCGACGTGCGCCTCCTGCGCCCCGGCCTCGACCGGCTGACCGCGCTCACCGGCCGGCCGACGCTCGGCGTGCTGCCGTGGCTGCCCGGCGCCGCCCTCGACGTCGAGGACTCCCTCGGCGTGCCCACCGGCGTCTCCTCGGCCGGGCCGCCGCACGGCGAGGAGGTGCTGCGCGTCTCGGTGGCCCGGCTGCCGCGGCTGTCGAACTTCACCGACCTCGACGCGCTGGCCGCCGAGCCGGGCGTGCTGGTCCGCTACGCCACCCGGCCCGAGGAGCTCGCCGACGCCGACCTGGTGGTGCTGCCCGGCACCCGGGCGACCGTGTCCGACCTGGCGTGGCTGCGCGCCACCGGGCTGGCCGAGGCGGTCGGCCGCCGCGCCGCGGAGGGCCGGCCGGTGCTCGGCATCTGCGGCGGGCACCAGATGCTCGCCCGCACGATCACCGACGACGTCGAGTCGCGGGCGGGCACCGTGGCCGGGCTGGGGCTCCTGCCGGCCGACGTCTCCTTCGCGCGGGAGAAGACGCTCGGCCGCCCGTCCGGCGAGGCCCTCGGGCACCCGGTGCGCGGCTACGAGATCCACCACGGCGTCGTCACCTACGCGGACGGGGCCGAGCCGTTCCTCGACGGCGGTCGCGCCGGCGCGGTGTGGGGCACCACCTGGCACGGCGCGCTGGAGAACGACGGCTTCCGCCGCGCCTTCCTGGCCGAGGTGGCGCGGGCGGCGGGCCGGCGGTTCGTGCCGGCCCCGGACACCTCGTTCGCCGCGGTCCGCGAGCAGCGGCTCGACGCCCTCGGCGACCTGGTGGCCGAGCACGCCGACACCGCGGCGCTGTGGCGGCTGCTCGAGGAGGGCCCGCCCGACGGCCTGCCGCTGCTCCCGCCGGGCGGCTCGTCCGGGGCGGCGAGGTAGGACGGCCTCGCCTCCCGGGCTACCGTCGGACCGTGCAGCCCGACCCGGTCCTGGCCTCCTACCGCCCGCCCTCGCAGCTGGTGCTGGACAAGGAGATCGACCACCTCGACGTCCACTGCCGGGCCCTCGTGGGCCTGTCGCCGTTCCTCACCCTGGCGACGGCGGACGCCGACGGGTTCCCCGAGGTGTCCCCGCGGGGCGGCGACCCGGGCTTCGTCAAGGTGCTCGACGAGCACCGCCTCGTGCTGCCCGACCGGCAGGGCAACAACCGGCTCGACAGCCTGCGCAAGGTCGCCGGGAACCCCAGGGTGGCGCTGCTGTTCTTCGTGCCGGGTCTGGAGGAGACGCTCAAGGTGTTCGGCACCGCCGAGCTGCTGGCGCCGGACGCGCTCGGCGTCGACCTCACCGAGTTCGGCCGGGCCCCGCGCTCGGTCATGGTGGTGACCGTCCAGCGGGCCTACCTGCACTGCGCGAAGGCGGTCATGCGCTCGGGGCTGTGGGACCCGGCGAGCCGGATCGACCGCGCCGCCCTCCCCCCGTTCGGCGTGATGATCCGCGACCACTGCGGGCTGGAGACGCCGCTGCCCGACGACGCGGTCATCCGGGCCGACCTCGCGCTGGAGCTCTGAGCGCCCGGTCCTGTCGGGGCGTCCTGCCAGGCTGCGGCCATGGCGACCGACTTCCAGGTGACGATCGACGCGACCGAGCCGCACGCGCTGGCCGACTGGTGGGCCGAGGCCCTCGGCTGGTCGGTGGAGGCCCAGGACGAGTCCCTCATCCGCGGCACGGTGGCGGCCGGGCACGCGTCGGAGGCCGACACGACCACCCACCGCGGCAGGCTCGTCTGGGCGGTGGGCGCGGCCATCACCTCGCCCGACCCCGGCCGGCCGCGGGTGCTGTTCCAGCGCGTGCCGGAGGCCAAGACGGTCAAGAACCGCGTCCACCTCGACGTCCGCGTGGGCGACGAGCGCCGCGAGGCCGAGGTGGCCCGCCTGCTGGGCATGGGCGCCACCGAGCTGTGGCGGTCCTCGCAGGGCCCGTTCACGTGGGCCACGCTCGCCGACCCGGAGGGCAACGAGTTCTGCGTGGCCTGAGGTCAGGCGGAGAGGTCGCGCGCCAGGCGGCGGGACACCACAGTGCGCTCGGCGATCCGGCGCACCCGGTCGCGGCGGCGCGTGCGCCCGCCGGCGAGGTAGCGCGCGTCCTCCACCAGCTGGAACGCGGCGAGCACGCTGGCACGCGGCTCGCGTACGAGTGAGACGGTCGCGACGACGGGCTGGGCCGAGGTCATGGGAGCCCCCTCTCCCGGGGAGCGATGGCTGCGCGCCCCGTAACGCAATGGTGCCCAGGAACCACGCTCCGGAACCAGAACTGGCCCGAATTGGTACCGGTGTGACGGACGGGACAGATGTGACGGCGTCGGGGGTCTCCTACGGTGCCTCCATGGCCCGCCCGAGCCGCCTCGTCGACACCGTCCTCTCGCTCCTCCGCGCCGCCACCGCCACGCCGGCCCGCGCGGCCCGGGCCGCCCGCCCGGGCCGCCGCCGGGCCCCCTCGCAGCCGGCGTCCCGACCGGCCCCGCACGGGCCGGGCGCGACGCCGGGCGCCGTCGACACGGAGTACCGGCCCCGCGCCGACGGGCACCCCGACCCCGGCGAGGTCGTGTGGGCCTGGGTGCCCTACGACGAGGGCGACGGCCGCGGCAAGGACCGGCCGGTGCTCGTGGTCGGCCGCCGCGGCGCGGAGCTGGTCGGTCTGATGCTCACCAGCAAGGACCACGACCGCGACGCCGCCGACGAGGCCCGGCACGGGCGCACCTGGATGGACGTCGGCAGCGGCGGCTGGGACCGGCAGGGCCGCCCGAGCGAGGTGCGCCTGGACCGGCTGCTGGTCCTCGACCCCGGGACCGTGCGCCGCGAGGGCGCCGCGCTGGACCGGGCGGTGTTCGACCGGGTCGTGGCCGCGGCCCGCCGGACCCAGGGTTGGTGACCCGCTAGAAGGGGACCTGCTGCGCGAGCAGTCCGGCGCCGGTGCCGCGGCCGGACAGCACCCGGCAGAACTCCACGGCATCGCACTCGACGTCCTCACCGCCCGCCCCCGCGGACCACGCGCCGCCCGCCGGGCCGGTGAGCCGCAGCCGGAACGGGCGCCCGTGCCGCTGCGCCCACTCCCGCACGACGTCGGCGACCAGGACGCCGTCGTGCTCCGGCGTGAGGACGGGCTCGCGGCCGGTGGCGCGGGCGACGTCGGCCCGGTGCATCCAGGTGTCGCGGGTGAGGACGACGTCGAGCAGGTACCCGAGCGACCACCACTCCCGCCGGCCGCCCACTCCCTGCGCCTCGGGCAGCGGCAGCCGGCCGACGACCCGGGCGAGCCGGCGTCGGCCGCGGGCGGCCCGCGGTCCGACGTCGGCGAGGGCGGCCACCAGCTCCGGCACCGGGAGGTGCGCCTGCTCGCGGACCTGCAGCGCGGTCAGGGAGTCGACGCCGCCGCCCGCGCGGGCCGCGGCCGCGTTCTGGCGCACGAACTGCCCGGGCGAGGCGACCATCCGGGCCATCCCGAGGACGTGCCCCGCCATGGCCCGCACGTCCCAGCCGGGGCAGTCGGTCGGCCGCGCCCACTCGCCGGGTCCGAGGCCGGCGACCAGGTCGGCGAAGCGGCCGTACTCCGTGGCGGCCAGGCGCACGGCCTCGTCCCGGTCCAGGACGGCGGTGCGGCCCACGGCGAGCGAGGTCATGGCTGCTCCCTCCGCCGGCGCGGGCGGTCGGGAGCGCGGGCCCGCACCGTGCCGGGGATGGTCGTCCCGGCGGGCAGCGGGGACAAGGGGTCCCGGGCCGGGCCGCTCAGTCGGCGCGCGCGGAGTCCCGCCGGTCCTGGGGCGCGCGCTGGCGCAGGTGGTAGACGCCGGCCTGGCCGGGCAGCGGCTGGAGGTCGTAGCGGGAGACGACCTTCGGGCCGTCGTGCAGGTGCACGTGCGTGACCGTCGGCAGCGGGTCGCCGTGGCGCGCGGCGCGGATCTCCACCCGGCCGTCGAGCGGGCCGCCCACGAACAGCAGGACGGCGTCCTCGGACGGGGCTGCGGTGGGGTCGACGTCGGTCAGCTCGGGCTCCTCCCTCGGCGCGGTCACCCGGACCAGGGTAGGCGGCCCGCGCCCCGCCTCCGGCCCTGCGCCCGGTCCGCCGCGCTCAGGTCCGCCGCAGCCGCCGGGCCACGAGCGGGGCGGCGAGCAGCATCACGAACAGCCGCAGCACCTGGACGGCGAGCACGAAGGTGGCGTCGGCGCCGGTCCCGGTGGCCGTGGCGAGGACGGCGTAGAGCCCGCCGGGCGTCGTCGCGAGGTAGCCGTCGAGCCGGCTGACGCCGGTGGACGCCGCCAGCACCTCGCCGAGGCCCGCGCAGGCGAGCACCAGCCCCACGATGATCGCCAGCGCGAGCGGCAGCGCCCGCCCGACGGTGCGCAGGCTCGCCACGGTGAAGCGCAGCCCCACCTGCAGGCCGATGAGCAGGAACGCCGCCGCCTCGACCGCCGCCGGCACGTCAGCGCCGCCGGAGAGCCCGGACAGGTCGGCCGCGGCGGCCAGAAGCAGCGGGCCCAGCAGCGCCGGCACCGGCAGCCGCACGAGGCGGGCGAGCGGGTAGCCGGCCAGGGCACAGGCGGCGGTGAACAGCAGCCCGGCCGGCCAGCCCGGGCCGTCCGGCGTCGCGGCCGTGGTCCCGGCCCCCGGGTCGGCGCCGTAGACCGCCGTGGCCACCACGGGCATGAGCACGACGATCAGCAGCACCCGCAGGTACTGCAGGACCGCCACCATCCGGTCGTCGGCGCCGAGGTCGCGGGCCATCGCGGTGATGCCCGACGCCCCGCCGGCGATCATCGCGAAGGCTCCGGTCACCGGGCTGATCCCCGGCTGCAGCCGCAGCAGCAGGCCGGCGCCGACCGTCAGCAGCAGCGTGGCGAGGGTGACCAGCAGGACCGGCACCGCGTCCTCGCCGATCGCGGCGAGGGTGTCGAGGTCGACCAGCGCGCCGATGGAGACCCCGACGACGGCCTGGGCCGCCATCGTCCCCGCGCGGGGGACGTCGAGCGCCCGGCGCCCGGCCAGCCCGCGGACCAGGCCGGCCAGCAGCCCGCCGAACAGCGCGGGCGACGGGACGCCGGCGAGGTCGAGCAGGACCGCGGCGCCTGCCGCCCCGGCGACGACCAGCGCGCCGTCGGCGAGCCGCCGGGGGTCGGGGCGGGCGGCCCTCACAGGCCGGCGATGCGGCGCAGCTCGGCGACGTGCGCGTCGAAGGCCCGGCGTCCCTCGCGGGTGAGCGACAGGCTGGTGCGCTGCCGGCTGGCGACGGTCGTCTTGCTCACCGCCACGTAGCCGGCCTCCTCGAGCTGCTTGACGTGCTTGGACAGCACCGAGTCGCTCACACCCACGCGGTCGCGCACGGTGGCGAACTCCATCGTGTCGACGACGGCGAGCAGGCCGCAGATCTGCAGGCGCGGCGGCGGGTGGATGACCGCGTCGAAGTGCGGCGCCACGGCCGTCACAGCCCGCCCCCGCTGCGGAGCTCGGCGGCCCAGCGGCGGCCGTAGACGCGGCTGAGCAGGCCGGCGGCGAGACCGAGCACCGCACCCGCCGGGACCATGACCCAGTGCTGGTCGAAGCCGACCGCCAGCACGAACGCCGGGACCAGGACGACGAGGACGAAGGCGCCCCAGGCGGCCATGACGCGCGGCGGGGTGTCCAGCCAGAGCCCCGTGCGGCGCCGGTAGGTGGAGACCAGAGCGCCGAGCCCCGCGCCGAAGAGCAGCAGCGCCGGGAAGGTCACCCAGAGGGAGTCGAGGGCGTAGGAGGCGAGGAAGCCGAACAGCAGCAGCCCGAGGGCGACGTCGTACCACCAGGGCTGCACGACCCGGTCGGCGAGCGCCTCCCGGTCGGAGCGCAGGGCGGCGAGCTGCGCGGCGGCGGTCTCGCGGTCGATGGCGTCGTTTTCCATACCGGAAAGTGTGGACTGTCTCTTTCCGTTCCGTCAAGTCACTGCCCGCCCTGCCGCGCCGGAGTGTCGCGTGGTTCCATGACCGGGCCACAGCGACGGCAGTGGAGGAAGCCCGGTGCGACTCCGGCGCGGTCCCGCCACTGTGACCCGGACGCCTCGCCCGAGGCGCCCCGGGGAGTCAGGAACTCCCGCCGCCGCCTCCTGCCACCTCCGGGCGTGGACACCCGGGGAGAGGACCCGTGCACCCGCATGACGTATCCCTTCGGTGCCGTCGTCGGCATGGACGACATGCGGCTGGCCCTGCTGCTCAACGCCGTCTCCCCCGCCATCGGCGGCGTGCTGGTGCGCGGGGAGAAGGGCACGGCCAAGTCGACGACGGTGCGCGCGCTGGCCGCCGTCCTCCCGCCGGTCGCCGTCGTGCCCGGCTGCCGCTTCGCCTGCGACCCGGCCGCGCCCGACCCCGCCTGCCCCGACGGCCCGCACGAGCCCGGCGCGCCCGCGCAGACCCGGCCCGCGCGGCTGGTCGAGCTGCCGGTCGGGGCGTCGGAGGACCGCGTCGTCGGCTCGCTGGACCTCGAGCGGGCGCTCACCGAGGGCGTGAAGGCCTTCGAGCCGGGGCTCCTCGCCGCCGCGCACCGCGGCGTCCTCTACGTCGACGAGGTCAACCTGCTGCACGACCACCTCGTCGACCTGCTGCTCGACGCCGCCGCGCTCGGCACCGCCTACGTGGAACGCGAGGGCGTCTCGGTGCGGCACGCGGCCCGGTTCCTGCTGGTCGGGACGATGAACCCCGAGGAGGGCGAGCTGCGCCCGCAGCTGCTCGACCGGTTCGGCCTGACCGTCGAGGTGGCCGCGCCGCGCGACCCGGCGGTGCGCGCCGAGGTGGTCCGCCGGCGGTTCGCGTACGACGCCGACCCGGCCGGCTTCGCCGCGGCGTGGGCCGGCGAGGAGGCCGCGCTGGCGGAGCGGATCGCCGGCGCCCGGGCGCGGCTGCCGCACGTCGTCCTCTCCGACGCCGCGCTGCAGCAGGTCACCGCCGTCTGCGCCGCCTTCGACGTCGACGGGCTGCGCGCCGACCTGGTCACCGCCCGCGCCGCCGTCGCGCACGCCGCCTGGGCCGGCCGCGACGAGGTCACCGAGGACGACGTCCGGGTGGCCGCCCGCCTCGCCCTCCCCCACCGCCGGCGGCGCAACCCCTTCGACGCGCCCGGCCTCGACGACGACACGCTCGACCAGGCGCTCGAGGACTCCCGCCCCGAGCCCGGGCCCGACGAGGACCCGCCGCCGCCCCCGAACGGCCCCGACGACGACGGCGGCGGCGCGCCCCCGCCCCGGGACGACACCCCGCGCCCGGACGGCGACCCCTCCCCGGCGGAGGAGGGCCGATCGCGCGACGACGGCCCTCCCGACGACGGCGAGGGACGCGGTGGAGCGCCGGCGGGCGAGCGGGCCGCGGTCGCGCCGTCGGACCCGTTCCGCGCGCGCCGCCTCGAGGTGCCCGGCGTGGGCGCCGGCGCGGCCGGGCGGCGGTCGAAGGCGCGCGCCGAGCGCGGCCGGGTCGTGGGCTCCGTGCGCCCGAACGGCCCGGTGACCCGGCTGCACCTGGTCGGCACCGTGCTCGCCGCCGCGCCGCACCAGACCGCGCGCGGCCGCACCGGCCCCGGCCTGCGGGTGGCCCGCGAGGACCTGCGCCAGGCCACGCTCGAGGGCCGCGAGGGCAACCTCGTGCTGTTCGTCGTCGACGCCAGCGGGTCGATGGGCTCGCGGGCGCGGATGGGCGCGGTCAAGGGCGCGGTGCTGTCGCTGCTGCTCGACGCCTACCAGCGCCGCGACAAGGTCGGCCTGGTCACCTTCCGCGGCGCCGACGCCGGCCTCGCGCTGCCGCCCACCTGGTCGGTCGAGGCCGCGGCGGCCCGGCTGCGCGAGCTGCCCACCGGCGGGCGCACCCCGCTGGCCGCCGGCCTGCTGCGCGCCGCGGACACGCTCCGGGTGGAGCGGGTGCGCGACCCGCAGCGCCGGCCGCTGCTGGTCGTCGTCACCGACGGCCGCGCCACCGGGCCGCGCGGCACCGACGCCCTCGGCGCCGCGCACGCGGCCGCGCAGCGGCTGGCCGCCGACGGCACCGCCGCGGTGGTCGTCGACTGCGAGTCCGGGCCGGTCCGCCTGGGCCTGGCCGGCGTGCTGGGCGCGCACCTGGGCGCGCAGACGCTGCGGCTGGAGGAGCTCGCGGCCGAGTCGCTCGCCGCCACCGTCCGCTCCGTGCGAGAGGCCGCCTGATGCCGCAGGGACAGGTCGCCGTCGTCCCGCAGGACGGGCTGACGACGCGGCAGCGCCGCAACCGGCCGCTGCTCGCCGTCCACACCGGGTCGATGAAGGGCAAGTCGACCGCCGCGTTCGGCATGGCGATGCGGGCGTGGAACCAGGGCTGGTCGATCGCGGTCTACCAGTTCGTCAAGAGCGCCAAGTGGAAGGTCGGCGAGGAGAACGCCCTCACCGCGCTCGGCCGGCTGCACGAGCAGACCGGCGAGGGCGGGCCGGTGGTCTGGCACAAGATGGGCTCGGGCTGGAGCTGGTCGCGCCGGCAGGGCACCGAGGTCGACCACGCCGCCGACGCCGCCGAGGGGTGGGCGCAGATCAAGCGCGACCTCGCCGCGGAGGCGCACCGCTTCTACGTCCTCGACGAGTTCACCTACCCGCTGAAGTGGGGCTGGGTGGACGTCGACGACGTCGTCGAGACGCTCGTGCACCGCCCGGGCACCCAGCACGTCGTCGTCACCGGGCGGGACGCCCCGCCCGCGCTGGTCGAGGCGGCCGACCTCGTCGTGGAGATGACGAAGGTGAAGCACCCGATGGACGCGGGCCAGAAGGGCCAGCGGGGGATCGAGTGGTGAACCCGCCGCGCCTGGTGGTCGCCGCCCCGTCGAGCAACGCGGGCAAGACGTCGGTGACCACGGGGCTGGTCGCGGCGCTCACCGCCCGCGGGCTCACCGTCTCGCCGCACAAGGTCGGCCCCGACTACATCGACCCCGGCTACGCCGGCCTGGCCGTCGGGCGCCCGGGCCGCAACCTCGACCCGTGGCTGGTCGGCGAGGAGCGGATCGCGCCGCTGTTCCTGCACGGCGCCCGCGGGGCCGACGTCGCCGTCGTCGAGGGGGTCATGGGCCTGTTCGACGGCGCCACGCACCCGCAGGTGGAGCCGGGGTTCGCCTCGACGGCGCACGTCGCGGGCCTGCTGCGCGCGCCGGTCGTGCTCGTCGTGGACGCCTCCTCGCAGGCGCGCAGCGTGGCGGCTCTGGTGCACGGGTTCGCCACCTTCGACCCCACGGTGCGCATCGGCGGCGTGGTGCTCAACCGGGTCGGCAGCGACCGGCACGAGGCGATCCTGCGCGAGGCGCTCGGCGCCGCCGGGGTGCCCGTGCTCGGCGCGCTGCGGCGGATGGAGTCGCTGGCCACGCCGTCGCGGCACCTGGGCCTGGTGCCCGCGGCGGAGCGCTCGGCCGAGGCACTGGCCACCGTGCGGCGCCTCGGCGAGGTGGTGGCCGCCGGCGTCGACCTCGAGGCCGTGCTGCGGCTGGCCCGCACCGCCCCCCCGCTGGCCGCGACGCCGTGGGACCCCGCCGCCGAGGTCACCCCCGTGGCCGGGCGGCCGCGGATCGCCGTCGCCGGCGGGCCCGCGTTCACCTTCGGCTACGCCGAGGACACCGAGCTGCTCACCGCGGCCGGCGCCGAGGTGGTGACGGTCGACCCGCTGCGCGACGAGGCGCTGCCCGAGCGCACCGCCGGGCTCGTCGTCGGCGGCGGCTTCCCCGAGGTCTACGCCGACGCGCTGTCGGCCAACGAGACCCTGCGGGCCGACGTCGCCGCGCTCGCCGCCCGCGGCGGCCCGATCGCCGCCGAGTGCGCCGGGCTGCTTTACCTGTCCCGCGAGCTCGACGGCGCGCCGATGTGCGGCGTCCTCGACGTCGCCACGTCCATGACCCCGCGGCTGACGCTGGGCTACCGCGCCGCGGTGGCGGTCACCGACAGCGTGCTGGCCCCGGCCGGCACGCGGGTGCGCGGCCACGAGTTCCACCGCACCACCGCCACCCCGCCCGCGGGCACGACGCCGGCCTGGCAGTGGTCGGCGGCCGGGCCCGAGGGGTTCGTCGCCGGCTCGGTGCACGCCTCCTACCTGCACCTCAACCGCGCCGGCAGCCCGCAGCTCGCCGAGCGCCTCGTCACCGCCTGCGCCGCCGCGGCCGCGCGCGCCGACCGATCGGAGTCGCATGCACATCGCTGAGGGCTTCCTCCCGGCTCCGCACGCCATCGGCTGGACGGTCGCCGCCGCCCCCTTCGTCGTCCACGGCGCCCGCGCGGTGGTCAGGGAGGTGCGCGAGCGCCCGGAGTCCACCCTGCTGCTCGGCGCTGCCGGGGCGTTCACGTTCGTGCTCAGCGCGATCAAGCTGCCCTCGGTCACCGGCAGCTCCAGCCACCCGACCGGCACCGGGGCCGGGGCGGTGCTGTTCCGGCCGCCGGTGATGGCGCTGCTCGGCACGGTGGTGCTGCTGTTCCAGGCGCTGCTGCTCGCGCACGGCGGGCTGACGACGCTGGGCGCCAACGCGTTCGCCTTCGCCGTCGTCGGGCCGTGGGCCGGGTACGGCGCCTACCGGCTGGCCCGGTCGCTGGGCGCGGGCCTGCTGCCGGGCGTCTTCGTCGCCCTCGCGCTCGCCGACCTCGCCACCTACGTCACGACGTCGCTGCAGCTCGCGCTGGCCTTCCCCGACGCCGCCGGCGGGTTCGCCGGCGCGGCGGCCAAGTTCCTCGGCGTCTTCGCCCTCACCCAGGTGCCGCTGGCGGTCGCCGAGGGCCTGCTCGGCGTGCTGCTGTTCCGGGTGCTGACGGTCAACGCCCGCCCCGAGCTCGAGCGGCTCGGCCTGCTCCGCCCCGCTCCCCTCGCGACGACGGAGGAGGTCCGATGACCCGCCGCCGCGTCGTCACCGCGCTGCTCGTGCTCGCGGTGGTGGCCCTGTTCGCGCTGCCGCTGGTGCTCGACGGCGGCGCCTCCGAGTACGCCGGCACCGACAGCCTGGCCACCGGGACGATCGAGGAGTCCGGCTACACGCCGTGGTTCGAGTCGGTCTTCAGCCCGTCGTCGAGCGAGGTCGAGTCCGGCCTGTTCGCGCTGCAGGCCGCGCTCGGCGGCGGCGTGCTCGGCTACGTCCTCGGGCGGCTGCGCGGCCGCCGGCAGGCCCGGGAGGCGAACCCGCCCGTCGAGGCGCCGTGACGGGCCTGGCGGTCGACGACGCCGCCTGGGCCAGCGCCTGGCGCACCCGCTCGCCGCTGGACAAGCTCGCCCTGTCCGCCGGGCTCGTCGTCTGCGCGCTCGTGCTGCCGGTGTGGCCCGGCGGCGTGCTCGTGGCGCTGGCCGCCGTCGCGCTGGCGCTGGGCCCCGCCCGCGTGCCGGCCCGCACGTTCGGGCGGGCGGTGCGCTGGCCGCTGGCCTTCGTCGCCGTCGGCGCGGTCACCGCCGTCGTGTCCGTCGACGGCGGCGGCCTGGGCTGGGCGCCCGACGCCGCCACCCGCGCCGGCGAGCTGGTCGGGCACTCGGTCGCCGGCGGCGCCGCGGTGCTCCTGCTCGCCACCACCACGCCGATGAGCGACCTGCTGCCGGCGCTGACGAGACTGCGCGTCCCGGCGGCCGTCGTCGAGGTCGCGTCGGTGACCTACCGGCTGCTGTTCGTGCTGCTGGAGAGCCTGCGCACCATCCGCGAGGCGCAGACCGCCCGGATGGGCCACGCCGGCTGGCGGCGGTCGCTGCGCTCGTCGGGGGCGCTGGCCGCCGCGGTGCTCACCCGCTCCTGGGACCGCGCCCGCCGCCTGCAGGAGGGCCTCGCCGGCCGCGGGATGGAGACCGGCCTGCGCGTGCTGCCCGAGGCCCGCCCCTCGTCGCCGGCGTTCCTCGCCGCGACCGGCGCGGGTCTCGCCGCCCTCGTCGCCGTCGGGGTCGTCGGCGCATGAGCCACCGCAGCCTGACCGCCGACGGGCTCGTCGTCGGCTACGAGCGCGGCCGGCGGGTGCTCGACGGCGCCTCGCTGTCGATCCCCGCCGGGCGGCGGCTGGCGGTGCTGGGCGCGAACGGGTCGGGCAAGACGACGCTGCTGCGCTGCCTGTCCGGGGCACTGCGCCCCGACGCCGGCGCGGTCGCCGTCGACGGCGCGCTGCTGCGGCACACCCGCGGCGGGCTGCGCGCGCACCGGCAGGAGGTGCAGCTGGTCCTGCAGGACCCCGACGACCAGCTGTTCAGCGCCTCGGTCGCCCAGGACGTCTCCTTCGGCCCGCTCAACCTCGGCCTGACCGACGACGAGGTGCGCACCCGGGTGGCCGAGGCGCTGGAGCTGCTCGCCGTCGACGGCCTGGCCGCCCGGCCCACCCACCAGCTGTCCTACGGCGAGCGCAAGCGCGTCGCGATCGCCGGCGCCGTCGCCATGCGCCCCTGCGTGCTGCTGCTCGACGAGCCGACGGCCGGCCTCGACCCCTCCGCCGTCGCCGAGGCGCTGGCCGCGCTGACCCGGCTGCAGGCGTCCGGGTCGACGGTCGTCATGAGCACCCACGACGTCGACCTGGCGCTCGCCTGGGCCGACGAGGTGGCCGTCGTCGTCGACCGGCGGGTGGTCCAGGGCGCCCCCGCGGCCCTCCTCGCCGACGACGACCTGCTCGCCCGCGCGCGGCTGGGCCGGCCCTGGGCGCTGAGCGTGGGCACCCGGCTGCGCGCGCTCGGGCTGCTCCCCGACGACGCGCCGCTCCCCCGCGACGCCGCCGCGCTGCTCGCCGCGCTCCCCGACCGCCCGGGCGTCTCCCCGTGGACGTGACCGTCGGCGTCGGCGCGGTCGCGGGGGTGTCGGCCGACGAGGTGCTCGCCGCCGTCGACGCCGCGCTGCCGGCGGGCGCCCGGGTGGCCGCACTGGCCACCCTCGACACGCGCGCCGCCGAGCCGGGCCTGGCCGCCGCCGCGGCCGCCCGCGGCTGGCCGCTGACCGGGCACCCGGCCGTGCTGCTCGCCGCCGTGCCCGTCCCGACGCCGTCCGCCCGGGTGGCGGCCGCGGTCGGGACGCCGTCGGTGGCCGAGGCCGCGGCGCTGCTCGGCGGCGATCTGCTCGTGGTGCCCAAGACCGCGCACGGGCGGGTCACCGTGGCGGTGTCCGCGGTGGATGGGGGGCCGGAGGCCCTCCGGACGCCGTGGACGGACGGGCTCCACGAGACGGGGGGACGGCACCTGGACGCGGGCGGAGCCCGGAGGGCGACAGTGGATCTCGACCACCACGGCGACCTCGACCTCGCGCCCGGCCTCACCGACCTCGCCGTGAACGTCCGCGCCGGCACCCCGCCGCCGTGGCTGCGGGAGGTGCTGCGGCGGGCGCTGGACGACGTCGCCGCCTATCCCGACCTGCGCCCGGCCCGCGCCGCGGTCGCCGCCGCGCACGGCCGCGACCCCGCCGAGGTGTTGCCCACCGCCGGCGCCGCCGAGGCGTTCGTGCTGCTCGCGCGGGCGCTGCGGCCCCGCCGGGCGGTGGTGGTGCACCCGTCGTTCACCGAGCCCGAGGCGGCGCTGCGCGCGGCCGGGCACCCCGTCGAGCGGCTGCTGCTGGAGCCGCCGGCGTACCGGCTGGACCCGGCGGCGGTCCCCGCGGACGCCGACCTCGTCGTCCTCGGCAACCCGACCAACCCGACGTCGGTGCTGCACCCCGCGGACGACGTCGCCGCGCTCGCCCGCCCCGGCCGCGTGCTGCTGGTCGACGAGGCGTTCGCCGACACCGTGCCCGGCGAGCCGGAGTCGCTCGCGGCCCGCACCGACCTGCCCGGGCTGGTCGTGGTGCGCAGCCTGACCAAGACGTGGGGCCTGGCCGGGCTGCGCGTCGGCTACGCGCTGGGCCCGCGCGACCTGGTCGCCGCGATGGCCGAGGCGCAGCCGCACTGGCCGCTGTCGACCCCGGCGATCGCCGCGCTGGCCGCCTGCACCACCCCGGCCGCGCGGGCCGAGGCCGACGCGGCCGCCCGCGAGCTCGCCAGGCACCGGGCCGCGCTGCTGGCCGCGCTCCCGCCCGGGCTCGTGGTCGCCGGGCCCCGCTCCTCGTTCGTCCTGCTGCGCGTGCCCGGCGGGGAGCGGGTGCGCGCCGCGCTGCGCGGGCGCGGCTGGGCGGTGCGCCGCGGGGACACCTTCCCCGGCCTGTCCCCCGACCACCTGCGGGTGGCCGTGCGCGACCCGGGGACCTCGCGTGCGTTCGCCGCGGACCTCGCTGCGATCCTTGACGACGCCGAGCAGTCCCCGGTCCCGACGACGACGACGTCGCAGCAGGCCGCCGTCCCGGAGGAGCACCGCTGAGCGCCACGCCCGTCGACCCCGCGAGCGGGGTGGTCTACCCCGTCGGCCTGCGCCTGCTCGACCGCCGCGTCGTCGTGGTCGGCGGCGGCTCGGTCGCCCACCGCCGGGTGGCCGGGTTGCTCGAGGCCCGCGCCCGGGTGACCGTCGTCAGCCCCGAGGTCACCCCGGCGCTCGAGGCGCTGGTGGAGCCGGGCTCGCTGACCTGGGTGCGCCGCCGCTACGAGCCCGGCGACCTCGACGGCGCCTGGTACGCGGTGGCCGCCACCGACGACCCCGCCGTCAACGCCGCGGTGGCCGAGGAGGCCGAGCGGCTGCGGGTGTTCTGCGCCCGCGCCGACGACCGGTCGGCCTCCAGCGTGTGGACCCCGGCGGTCGGCCGGCAGGGCGACCTGGTGGTCGGCGTGCACGGCGGCGGCGACCCGCAGCGCGCGGTCGGCGTGCGCGACGCCGTCGTCGCCGGCCTCACCGACGGCAGCATCCGTGATCGCGCCGCCCGCGAGCCCGAGGGCGGGCGCACCGGCAGCGTCGTCCTCGTCGGCGGCGGTCCGGGCGACCCCGGGCTGGTCACCGTGCGCGGGCAGCAGGCGGTCGCCCAGGCCGACGTCGTCCTCGCCGACCACCTCGCGCCGCAGGGGCTGCTCGCCTCGCTGCCGCCGGAGGTCGAGGTCATCGACGCCTCGAAGCTGCCCCGCGGCCGGTCGATGGCGCAGGAGCAGATCAACGCGCTGCTCGTGGAGCACGCGCTGGCCGGCAAGCGGGTGGTGCGGCTCAAGGGCGGCGACCCGTTCGTCTTCGGCCGCGGCATGGAGGAGCTCGAGGCCTGCGTCGCCGCGGGCGTGCCGGTGGAGGTCGTGCCCGGCGTGACCAGCGCGATCGGCGTCCCGGGCCTCGCCGGCATCCCGGTCACCCACCGCGGGCTGACCCACGAGTTCGTCGTCGTGTCCGGGCACGTGCCGCCGGGGCACCCGCAGTCGCTGGTCGACTGGCCGGCGCTGGGCCGGCTGCGCGGCACGGTCGTCGTGCTGATGGGCGTCGACACCGCGCCGGCGATCGCCGCGGCGCTGGTCGAGCACGGCCGCGCCCCCGGCACGCCGGTCGCCGTGGTCGCCGACGGCTCGACGCCCACCCAGCGCGTCGTGCGCACGACGCTGGCCGGCCTGGCGCGCACGCTCGCCGACGAGGGCATCCGCCCGCCGGCGGTGTGGGTGGTCGGCGACGTCGTCGGGCTGGCGCCGCGGCTGGACCCGCCGACGGCGTGAGGGCGGCTGCGTGAGGGGCACGGCGCTCGCGCTCGCCCCGCTCCTGCTCGCGCAGGGCGCCGGGGTGCGGCGGCGGACGCCGGTGCTCCCGGAGGCGGCGGGCCCCCGCGCGGGCAGCGTCCCCGGCAGCGTCCCCGGGGAGGGGCCGCCGCTCACCGCGGCGGTGCTCGGCGAGTCCACCGCCGCGGGCGTCGGGGTGGCCCGGCAGGAGGACGCGCTGGCCGGCCGGTTCGCCGCGGCGCTGGCCGCGGCGAGCGGGCGGGAGGTGCGCTGGCGGCTGTCGGCCCGCACCGGCACGACGGCGGCGCAGGCGACGCCGCGGCTGGTGCCGGGGCTCGCCGGGCCGCCGGCCGACGTCGTCCTGGTGGCGCTCGGCGTCAACGACACACTGCGGCTGCGCTCCCCCGCCGCCTGGCTCCGCGACGTCACCGCCCTGCTCGACGCGCTCGCCCCGCTCACCGCACCCGGCGGGGTCACCGTGCTCGCCGGGCTGCCCGACCTCGGCCGCTTCCCCACCCTGCCGCAGCCGCTGCGCGGCGTCCTCGCCCGGCAGGCCCGCGACCTCGACGCCGCGCTGGCCGGGCTGTCGCGGCCCGGGGTCCGGCACGCGCCGGCGCCGCCGCTGGACGGGCCGGGCCTGTTCGCCGACGACGGCTTCCACCCCGGCGCGGCCGCCTGCCGGCTGTGGGCCGACGCGCTGGCGCGGGTCGCGCTCGCCGCGCCGTCGTAGCGTTGCCACTGCGGATGTAGCAGTCCTACTATCTCGCCACCGACAGATCGGAGGCGACGATGCCCCGTCCCGACAGTCCCGACGACCCGGTGGTCGACGTCCGCGGCCTGCGGATGGCCTACGGCACGAACGAGGTGCTGACCGGCGTCGACCTCACCGTCTCCGCGGGCGAGGTGGTCTGCCTGCTCGGCCCCAACGGCGCGGGCAAGACCACGACGATCGAGATCCTGGAGGGCTTCCGCGCCCCCTCGGCGGGCACCGTCCGGGTGCTCGGCAAGGACCCGATGCGGGCCGGCGACGCCTGGCGGGCCCGGGTGGGGGTGGTGCTGCAGTCCTGGCGCGACCACGCCCGCTGGACCCCGCGCCGCCTGCTCACCCAGCTCGGCGACTACTACGCGCCGTACTCCACGCCCGAGCGGCCGCGGCCCTACGAGGTCGGCTGGCTGCTGGACACCGTCGGGCTCACCGAGCACGCCGACCGCAAGATCGTCGGGCTCTCCGGCGGCCAGCGGCGCCGGCTCGACGTCGCGGTGGGCATCATCGGCCGCCCCGAGCTGCTCTTCCTCGACGAGCCGACGGCGGGCTTCGACCCGCAGGCCCGGCGCGACTTCCACGACCTGGTGCACCGGCTGTCCGACCTCGAGGGCACCACGATCCTGCTGACCACGCACGACCTCGCCGAGGCGGAGAAGCTGGCCGACCGGATCCTCATCCTGGCCGGCGGCCGGATCGTCGCCGACGGCAGCGCCGACGAGCTGGGCCGCCAGGTCGCCGGCAGGTCGGAGGTGCGCTGGGCCTGCGGCGCCGAGCGCTTCGTGCACCCGACCGACGACGTCGTCGCCTTCGTCCGGCGCCTGTTCGAGCAGCACGGCGGGGAGCTCACCGACCTCGAGGTGCGGCGGGCGAGCCTCGAGGACACCTACCTGGCCATGGTGCAGCGGTTCGAGTCCGGCGCCCGGACCCGGCCGGTGCTCGAGGAGGTCGTGCGATGAACCCGACCCGGCACGCCATCGGCCTGGGCCTGCGCCGCGGCTGGACGGAGTTCCTGCAGAGCGTCCGCAGCCCGCAGGACCAGGGCTTCTACCTGTTCACGGCGGTCGGCACGGTGCTGCTGCTGTGGTTCAACCGGGACAACGAGATCGGCGACTCGGGGATCTTCTACCCGACCTACGCACTGCCGAGCATCCTCGGCGCCCTGGTGGCCTTCGGGGTGGTCATCGGCCCGGCGTTCGCCCTGGCGATGGAGCGCGAGGACGGCACGCTGCTGCGGCACAAGGCGCTGCCGCACGGCATGCAGGGCTACGTGACCGGGCAGCTCACCTACCACTCGCTGAGCCTGCTGCCCTCGCTGCTGACCATCCTCGTGCCGAGCCTGCTGCTGTTCGACGGGCTCATGTCCGGCGGGGCCGCCGGCTGGCTGACCGTGGCGTGGGTCGTCGTCCTGGGTCTGCTGGCCACGCTGCCGCTCGGCATGGTGCTCGGCTCGGTCGTGCCCGGCACGCAGAAGGTGGGCACCTGGGGGATGCTGCCCATCCTCGTGCTGACCGCGATCTCGGGGATCTTCTTCCCGCTGCAGGCGCTGTGGGGCTGGGTGCAGGGCCTCGCGCAGGTCTTCCCCGTCTACTGGATCGGCCTGGGCCTGCGGTCGGCCTTCCTCCCCGACGCGGCGGTGACCCTCGAGGTGGGCGACTCCTGGCGCACCGGGCTGACGGTGCTGGTGCTCGCCGCCTGGGCCGTGGCCGGCGCGCTGGTCACCCCGCGGGTGCTGCGCCGGATGGCCCGCCGGCAGTCCGGCTCCACGGTCGAGGCGGCCCGCGAGGCGTCGCTGCAGTGGGTGCGGTGAGCGGCGACCGCGACGCGGTCTACAACCGGATCGCCCTCCTGCGCGCCGAGCAGGGGGTGACCCGGCGCGACCTGGCCGACGCGCTCGGCGTGCACTACCAAACGGTCGGCTACCTGGAGCGCGGCGAGTACAACCCCAGCCTGCACCTGGCGCTGCGCATCGCGGAGTTCTTCGGGCTGCCGGTGGAGGTCGTCTTCTCCACCCGGCCGTTCCCGCGGATCAGCGACGCCGCCCGCCCGGCCGATCCCCCCGCCGCGGCCGGCTGACGCTCAGACGACGTCGGCGAAGACGACGGTGTTGTCCTCGCTGGCGCCGGCCTCCTCGTCGTACTCCCCGCCGCAGGTGACCAGCGCGAGGTCGGCGCCCTCCGGATGGCCGTTGAGCGCCTCGGCCAGCGCGGGCGTGGCCTTGTCCAGGCCGGTCACCGGCTCGCCGAGGACCCGCAACCGGAGCACCGCGCCGCCCGCGTCGACGAGCACCACCTCGTCGCCGGCGGCGAGCCCGGGCAGCGGGTCGAAGACGGCGCCGCCGTCCGCCCCGGCGTGGCCGAGCAGGACGGCCATCCGCCCGGAGCCGGGCGCGGGCCCGTCGGACCACCACGACGTCGTCCGCATCGACGCCGGGACCCCGTAGCCGTCGACGGCCTCCCCGGTGAAGGGGTTCTCGTACCGCACGGTGCCGCGGGTCTCGACGGCGGTGTCGACGCCGATGGCCGGAATGGCGATGCGCGCCGGGACGACGGGCCCGTCGGCCGGGGCGCCCGCGGCGGGGAGGGCGGGCACCTCCCCGGTCGCCGGGACGGCCGGGAGGGAGACCGCCGGCGGCGCCGCGGCGTCGGCGGCCGGGCGCCCGGTCCAGACGAACACCCCGGCCCCGGCGAGCAGCACGACGAGGAAGGCCAGCAGCGGCAGCCGCTGGCCGGAGAGCTCACGGGCGACGGACCGCACGGGACCGCACCCGGGAGACGGCGGCGCCGGTGGTGCCGGCGACCAGCACGCCGCCGCCGAGCAGCGCGAGCGGCACGCCGCCGGCGTCGTCGGACCGGGAGGCCGTGACGGTCTCCACGGCCCCGTCGCCGCCGGTCGGTGCGTAGCCCAGGTACCGCACGGGGTGCTCGCCCACCGGCGCCGCGGCGGGCGCGGCCGGTGGCGGCGCCTCGTGCGCCGGCTCCGGCGCGGGCGTCCCGGGAGCGGCCGGCAGCGCGGGCAGGCAGGCCTGGAAGGCGGCGAGCAGCTCCTCGACGTCGGTGGCCACCTGCCCGGCGGCGGGGCCGAGGGGAGCCGGGTCGAGCGCCGCCGGCTGCCCGGACGCGAGCCCGGTCAGCGCGCCCTGCAGCCCCGCGACCAGGTCCTGCACCGCCGCCGCCGGGTCCTGCGACAGCACCCCGTTCAACAGGCCCCGGACGCCGTCGGCCACGCCCTGGACGCAGTGCTCCGGCACGCCGAGGGGGGTGAGCGCGGACTGCAGGCCGGACACGAGCTCCTGCGGGAGGGGCGGCACCGGGCCCTCCTCCTCCGCGGGGGCCGGTCCGGCGGGCGGCTGCTCGCCGGCACCGGCACCGGCGCCGGCGCCGGGCAGCGGCAGCGGCAGGGCGTCGGCGCCGGGGGCCGGCGGCGGGGCGGCGTCGTCCCCGCCCTGCTCCTCCCCGCCCTGCCCGGTGACCGCCTGCTCGAGCGTGGTCCCGACCTCCTCGAGCGGCACGGGAGCGTCTCCGGGTGCGGCCGCGGCCACGCCGGGCACCGCGACGACCGCGGCGGCCAGACCGGTGACGAGCAGCGCCCGGCGGCCGCGCGGCCTGCGGGTCGGGGAGCGGTGCGAGGACGGCGACAACGGGACCCCCAGGGGACGTCAGGACAGGAGCGGCGCTCCCGTCCCGGGGGCAACGACCGTGACATCGATCGGTGACGGACCCCTCCGTCATGCCGGTCCACCGTCACGCTCCGGAGCGAACCGGTGACTCCGCTCAGATGTTGGCGCCGGCCGGCGGTGGCTCGTCCGGCAGCGGCGCGGCGAAGCCGGTGCCCCCGGCTGGGGTCGCGGGCATGCCGACCGTGTACGAGGTCATCGACAGCGAGCCGTACGCGTAGCCGCCCACGAGGACGTCCGCCGTCGTGCCCGTGGCGGCCGCGATGCCGGCCAGGTACAGCAGCGGCAGGAAGTGGTCGGGTGTGGGGACGGCGAGGTCGAAGTCGCGGTGCCCGTCGAGCCGGGTCACCGACGCGGGGTCGGTGAGCAGGCACTCGCGGGCGGCGTCGTCGAAGCGCCGGGCCCAGTCGAAGCCGGCGTCGGGCATGGCCCGGCTGACCCCGCCGAGGTTGTGCACGACGTTGCCGCTGCCGACGACCAGCACGCCGTCCTCGCGCAGCGGCGCGAGCGCCGCGCCCATCTGGAAGTGGTGGTCGGCGCCCTTGAGGGCGTTGATCGACAGCTGCGCCACCGGGACGTCGGCGTCGGGGAAGGCGTGCCGCAGCACCGACCAGGCGCCGTGGTCGATGCCCCAGCTGTCGACGTCGGCGCCCACCCAGGTGGGGGCGACGACGTCGGCCACCTGCTCCTGCAGCTCGGGCAGGCCGGGCGCCGGGTACTCGACGTCGAAGAGCTCCGGCGGGAAGCCGAAGAAGTCGTGGATGGTGCGCGGCTGCGGCATCGCGGTCACCGCCGTGGCGTGCACGTACCAGTGCGCCGACACGACCAGGATCGCGCGCGGGCGCGGGACGGCGCGGCCGAGCGCCGCCCAGGCCTCGGTGTAGCGGTTGCGCTCGAGCGCGTTCATCGGGTTGCCGTGGCCGATGAAGGCAGCGGGCATGACGGTCACTCGGCTCTCCCCCTCCGTCGACGGCGCGCTCCCGACCGGATCATCGCCTCCCCGCCTCCGGAGCGCGAGGGGCGGCCGGGAGGGCGGCCCGCCCGGCCGGGGGCAGTCGGCGCAGCAGCGGGGACAGCCGGCGGGCACCCGGGCCCTCGCGGCCGGCGACGTCGCCGGGGTTGGACAGCGCGCAGGAGCCCAGCGACAGGCAGCCGCAGCCGATGCACGACGTCAGCCCGTCGCGCAACTGCTCCAGCGCGGCGATCTGCGCGTCGAGCCGGTCGCGCCAGTCGCGCGAGAGCCGCTCCCAGTCGCGAGCCGACGGGGTGCGCCCGTCGGGCAGCGAGGCCAGCGCCGCGCGGATCTCCGGCAGCGACAACCCGACGTTCTGGGCCGCGCGGACGAAGGCCAGGCGGCGCAGCACCGAGCGCCGGTAGCGGCGCGCGCCGCCCGGTGTCCGCTCGGCACTGATCAGGCCCTCGGCCTCGTAGTGGCGCAGGGCCGAGTGGGCCAGGCCCGAGCGGGCGGCCACCTCCCCGATCGCGAGCAGCTCCACGGCGCCCCCTTGACCTCAAGTCGACTTCAGGTCAGAGCGTAGCCCCATGACGCCCACCGCCCTGGTCACCGGCGCCTCCCGCGGGCTCGGCCTGGCCCTCACCGCCGCCCTGACGCGCCGCGGCACGCGCGTCGTCGTCGACGCCCGCGACGCCGCCCGGCTCGCGGCCGCCGTCGGCGCCCTCCCCCACCGCGACCTGGTGACCGCGCTGCCCGGCGACATCACCGACCCCGCCCACCGCGCCGCCCTCGCCCGCGCCGCCGGCGACCGGCTCGACCTGCTGGTGCTCAACGCCTCCGCCCTCGGCCCGGCGCCGCTGCCGCGCCTCGCCGACCTCCCGCCCGCCGCGTTCGAGGAGGTGCTGCGGGTGAACGCCGTCGCCCCGCTCGCGCTGGTGCAGGCCGCGCTGCCGGCCCTCGAGCCTGCCTGCGGCACCGTCGTGTCGGTGAGCAGCGACGCCGCCGTCGAGGCCTACGAGGGCTGGGGCGGCTACGGCGCCGGCAAGGCCGCGCTGGACCTGCTCACCGCCGTCCTCGCCGTCGAGCACCCCGGCCTGCGCGTGCTCGCCGTCGACCCCGGCGACATGGCCACCGACATGCACGCCGCCGCCGATCCCGGCGCCGACCCGGCCGATCTGGCCGATCCGGCCGACGTCGCGGCCGCGCTGCTGGACCTGCTCGACGGCGACGTCGCGGGCCCGCGGGTACGGCTGGCCGACCTGACGCCGGCGGCGCGGCCGTGACCGCCGCGGCCGCGTCGCACGCACCGGTGCCGATGGGCTCGGTGGCCACCGGGCCGCCGGAGCGCCGGGGCCTGACCCGCGACGGCGTGCGGCTGCTGGCCGTCCGCCCCGGCAGCCTCACCTCGGCCCGCTTCCGCGACCTGCCCGACCTGCTGGAGCCCGGCGACCTGCTGGTCGTGAACACGTCCGCGACGCTGCCCGCCCGGCTGACCGCCCGCCGCGCCGACGGCTCGCCGACGCCGCTGCACGTGTCGACGACGCTCGACGACGGCTCGTGGGTGGTCGAGGTGCGCCGCCCGGACGACGACGGCCCCGAGACGCGGCTGGAGCCCGGCACCGCGCTCTACCTGCCCGGCGGGGTGCGCCTGGTGCTGCGCGCGGGCTTCCCCGACCCGGGGACGCCCGAGCGGCTGTGGCGTGCGCACGCGACCCCCGCGGTGGCGGTGCCCGCGTACCTGGCGCGGCACGGCGAGCCGGTGCGCTACGGGTACCTGACGGCGCCGGTGGCCCTCGCCGACGTCCGCAACGTCTACGCCACCGAGCCCGGCAGCGCGGAGAACGCCAGCGCCGGGCGCCCGTTCACGGACCGGCTGCTCGTCCGGCTGATGGCCCGCGGCGTCCCGGTGGTCCCGCTGGTGCTGCACGCCGGCGTCTCCAGCCCCGAGGTGTACGAGCCGTCGGCGCCCGAGCGCTACCGCGTCCCGGAGGTCACCGCCCGGCTGGTGACGGCGACGCGGGACGCCGGGCGGCGGGTGGTCGCCGTCGGCACCACCGTCACCCGGGCGCTGGAGACCGTCACCGGCGAGGACGGCGTGACCCGCCCCGGCGAGGGCTGGACCGACCTCGTCCTCGGCCCGGAGCGGCCGGCGCGCGCGGTGACCGGCCTGCTCACCGGGCTGCACGCGCCGGAGGCGAGCCACCTGCAGCTGCTGCGGTCGGTGGCCGGCGGGGACCTGGTGGCCCGCGCCTACCGCGCCGCGGCCGAGGGCGGGTACCTGTGGCACGAGTTCGGCGACTCGATGCTGTTCCTGCCCTGAGCCTCACCAGAGGCCGGCGGCGTCCTCCAGCAGCAGGCGGCGGTGCTCCGGGGCCCGGGCCGGGCAGGCGGTGCACATCGGCTGCCCGGGCAGCCGGACCAGCAGGCAGCAGGAGGCCCGCCGCACGAACCGGGTGCCGCCGACGTCGGTGTACCGCGGCGCGGGCATCGGGTGCCCGACGGCGCCGGCGACGGGCGCGGCCAGCGCGGTCACCGCCGCGACGTCGCCCAGCGCCCGGCCGAGGGCGAGCAGCCGGCCGGCCAGCGAGTCGGTGGCCACCGCCCACAGCGGCCGCTCCCGCATCCCGCCCGCCTCGGCCACCGCCGCGACCGCCGACCCGAGCGAGGCGCGCAGCTCCCCGGCGGGGTCGTCCCCGGCCGGCGCCGACGACACCCCGCCCAGCAGCACGCCGCCGACCTCGTACAGCGTCGTGTCGGCCAGCCGCGCCGACAGCGGGCGCCCGGTGGCCAGGCCCGCGGCCACCGGCGTCAGCAGCACCGCCGACGCCGAGTACCACCACACCGTGGCGAGGGCCCGCCGGTCGGCGCTGCGGTGCCGGGCGCCCAGCGCGGCCACCCGCTCCGCCGTCCACCCGGGGTCGGCCAGCAGGGCCGCCGGGACCCGGCGCGCGGCGGGTGGCGCGAGCAGGCCGAGGCCGGCCGCGCCGGGCACCCGGGCCGCCACCGCCGCCTGCGGTCCGCCGTCCACCGGGCCAGTGTCCGCGAGACCGCCACAGCCCGGCCGCACAGGGCCGCGCCGCGCGGTCCCGGGGGCCCTACGGTGTGTGCTGGCACACGCCGCCCTCCCGGCGGCGGACCAGACCCGAGACGGAGGGAGCCCCACGTGAGCGAGTCGACCGGGCCGGAGGGCCGCCGCTTCCCGGCGCCGCAGCAGCTGGCCGCCGCCGCGAACGTCGGCCCGGACGTGTACGCCGAGGCCGACCGCGACCGCCTGGCCTTCTGGGAGACCCAGGCGCGCCGGCTGAGCTGGGCGCAGGAGTGGGACGAGGTGCTCGACTGGAGCAAGCCGCCGTTCGCCAAGTGGTTCGTCGGCGGGAAGCTCAACGTCGCCTACAACTGCCTCGACCGGCACGTGGAGGCCGGCCACGGCGACCAGGTGGCCTACCACTGGGAGGGCGAGCCCGGCGACACCCGCACGCTCACCTACGCCCAGCTCACCGAGGACGTCTGCCGGGCCGCGAACGCGCTGCTCGAGCTCGGCGTGCAGGCCGGTGACCGCGTCGCCATCTACATGCCGATGATCCCCGAGACGGTCGTCGCGATGCTGGCCTGCGCCCGCATCGGCGCCGTGCACATGGTCGTCTTCGGCGGCTTCTCCGCCGACGCGCTGGCCAGCCGGCTCGACGACGCCGGCGCCGTCCTGGTCATCACCGCCGACGGCGGCTACCGCCGCGGGGCGCCGAGCGCGCTCAAGCCCGCCGTCGACGACGCCGTCGGCCGCAGCCCGGGCGTCCGCAACGTGCTGGTGGTCAAGCGGACCGAGCAGGACGTCGAGTGGACCGAGGGCCGCGACCTGTGGTGGCACGACGTCGTCGACCGGCAGTCGCCGCGGCACACGCCCGAGGCGTTCGACGCCGAGCACCCGCTCTACATCATGTACACCTCGGGCACGACGGCGAAGCCCAAGGGCATCCTGCACACCTCCGGCGGCTACCTCACCCAGGTCGCGTTCACGCACTGGGCGACGTTCGACCTCAAGCCCGACACCGACGTCTACTGGACCGCCGCCGACGTCGGCTGGGTCACCGGCCACAGCTACATCGTCTACGGGCCGCTGGCCAACCGGGCGACGTCGGTGATGTACGAGGGGACGCCGGAGACGCCGCACCGCGGCCGCTGGTTCGAGCTGATCCAGAAGTACGGCGTGACGATCCTCTACACCGCCCCCACGGTGATCCGGACGGTCATGAAGTGGGGCGAGGACATCCCTGCCGGCTTCGACCTGACCTCGCTGCGCCTGCTGGGCTCGGTCGGCGAGCCGATCAACCCCGAGGCGTGGCTCTGGTACCACCAGAACATCGGCGGCGGCCGCTGCCCGATCATGGACACCTGGTGGCAGACCGAGACCGGCGCGCACATGATCACCCCGCTGCCCGGCGTCACCGACCTCGTCCCCGGCTCCGCGCAGCACCCGTTCCCCGGCATCTCCGCGAAGGTCGTCGACGACGAGGGCAACGAGCTCGGCGACGACTCGACCGGCCTGCTGGTGCTCACCGAGCCGTGGCCGTCGATGCTGCGCACCATCTGGGGCGACGACGACCGCTACGTCGACACCTACTGGTCGCGGTTCGGGACGAACGTCTACTTCGCCGGCGACGGCGCCAAGAAGGACGCCGACGGCAACATCTGGCTGCTCGGCCGGGTCGACGACGTCATGAACGTCTCGGGGCACCGCATCTCGACCACCGAGGTCGAGTCCTCGCTGGTGGGCCACCCGACCGTGGCCGAGGCCGCCGTCGTCGGCGCGTCGGACCCGACGACCGGGCAGGGCATCGTCGCCTTCGTGATCCTGCGCGGGTCGGCCGAGGACTCCGGCGAGGACCTCGTGCAGACGCTGCGCAACCACGTCGCCCGGGACATCGGCCCGATCGCCAAGCCGCGGCAGATCATGGTCGTCCAGGAGCTGCCCAAGACGCGGTCCGGGAAGATCATGCGGCGCCTGCTGCGCGACGTCGCGGAGAACCGCGAGCTCGGTGACGTCACCACGCTCACCGACTCCTCGGTCATGAACCTGATCAAGGAGAAGCTCCCCGCGAGCAGCGGCTCCGACGACTGAGCGGGCACCTCGCCGCCCCGGCCTCCCCGCACGATCAGGGGAGGCCGGGGCGCGCGTCCGGCGATCATGGGGGACGATCACCCGCAAGCCGTCGCGAGCGGCCGCCCGCCGAGCCCCACCAGGGAGGAGCCCCCGTGGCCCACAGCGCGTCGTCCACCCAGCCCGCCGGGCGGCATGCCGGCTCCGCCGCCGCCGACGACCCCTCGGTGGGCGCGCTCGTGCAGAGCGCCATGGCCGACGTCTCCACGCTGATCCGCGCGGAGATCGAGCTGGCGAAGTCGGAGATCGGCCGCTCGGCGAAGAAGGCCGGCGTGAGCGTCGGGCTCTTCGCCGCCGCCGGGGTGCTCCTGGCCTTCGCCGGGATCTACCTGTTCGTCACCATCGCCGAGTTCCTGACCTGGCTGGGCCTGCCCCGCTGGGTGTCCTACCTGATCGTCACCGTCGGGCTGCTGCTCGTCGCCGGGGTGGCCGCGCTCATCGGGCTGCGGATGCTCAAGAAGATCGACAAGCCCGAGCGGACGATGGAGTCGCTGCGCGAGCTGCCCGACGTCATGCACCGCGAGGCGCCCGGCGCCCGCCGCCGCGCGCTGCCGACGGTCAGCAACGGGCGCGTCGAGCGGCGCTCCCCCGACACCTACCTGGTCTGAGCGCGGCCGGCGGGCGGCCGGGCGGCGTCCCGGCCGACGAGCGGCCCGACGCCACCAGCGTCCTGCTGCCCGGCCCCTGGCTGCACCGCGACGCCTCGGCCAACGGCGTCCGGCTGCACCTCGCCGAGGCGGGGTCCGGCCCGCTGGTCCTGCTGCTGCACGGGTTCCCGCAGTTCTGGTGGACCTGGCGGGCGCAGCTACCCGCCCTCGCCGACGCCGGCTTCCGCGCCGTCGCGCCCGACCTGCGCGGCTACGGCGCCAGCGACAAACCGCCGCGCGGCTACGACCTGCCCACCGCGGCCGGCGACGTCGCGGCGCTGGTGCGCGCGCTCGGCGAGAAGGACGCCGTCGTCGTCGGCCACGACTGGGGCGGGCTCGTGGCCTGGACGATGGCCGCGCTGCACCCGCGGGTGGTGCGCCGGCTCGTCGTCGTCTCGATGGCCCACCCGCGGCTGCTGCGGGCGGGCCTGCGCGACCGCGCCCAGCGGCGGGCGCTGCGGCACGTGCTCGGCTTCCAGCTGCCGCGGCTGCCCGAGCGGCGGCTCACCCGCGCCGACGACGACCCGGTGGCGGAGTTCCTGCGCAACTGGGCGGGGCCCGGGTGGACGCACACCGCCGACTTCGCCGAGGCCGTCGAGCGCTACCGCTCGGCGGCGCGCATCCCGCAGGCGGCCTACGGGTCGATGGAGTACTTCCGCTGGGCCGGCCGCTCCCAGGTGCGCCCCGACGGTCTGCGCTACGCCCGCCGGATGGCCGCGCCGGTGACCGCGCCGACCCTGCAGCTGCACGGGTCGGCCGACCCGCTGGTGCTGCCGGGCACCGCGCGCGGCTCGGGCCGGTACGTGGCCGGCGCCTACGAGTGGCGGGAGCTGCCGGGCGTCGGCCACTTCCCGCCCGAGGAGGCGGCGGCCGACGTCACCCGCGCGGTCCGCGACTGGGCGCGCTAGTCACTCGCAGGGGCCGGTGTCGGCGGCCGCGGTGGCCGCCGCACCCGCCGTCGCGGCCGGGGCGACCTGCTGCGCGGTGAGCGCGTAGCCGGTGGTCGGGTCGTCGATCGCCGAGGCGAACACGACGCCGATGACCTGGCCGGCCGGGTCGAACAGCGGGCCGCCGGAGTTACCCGAGCGCACGTCGCCGAACAGCGCGTAGACGTCGCGCTGCACCGTCCGGGTGTTGCGGAAGTCGGGGCCGCTGATCGGGCCCTGGTCGCGCACCCGGGCGGCGCCGACGAACAACGGGCCGCCGCCGGGGTAGCCCATGATGATCGCGTCGTCGCCGGTGTCCGAGACGCCCGCGGCGAAGGCCAGCGGCACCTGCGGCAGGTCGGGGACGGCGAGCACGGCGACGTCGACCTCCTCGTCGACGTACACCGGGGTCGCCTCGTACTCCTCGCCCTCCGCCTCGACCACCGGGTCGCTGACGCCGGCGAGCACGTGGGCGTTGGTCATCACCCGGCCCGGCGCGTAGACGAAGCCCGACCCGTCGATCTGCCGCGAGCACGACGGCGCGATGCCGCTGATCTTCACGACCGAGCCGCTGACCTGGCCGACCACCGGGCTGCCGGCCAGCGCCGGGTCGGGCGCGTCGACCTCGCGGGCCTGGGTCGGGGTGAGCGGGTCGAGCACGTCGGGCAGCCCGCGCCGGTCGATGGCCTCGCGCAGCGAGTCGTAGACCGAGCGCACGCTGTCGGGCACCGCCCGGTCCACGGCCTGCACCAGCGCCGACTGGCGCACCTGCCCGGCCACCTGGGGGAACGGCGCGGTGGCCAGCGGGCTGGCCACCATCCACGCGACCAGCAGCACGGCCACCGCCGAGACGACGGCGCCGGCCACCGAGTCGAGCACCTCGGCCGGCTCCCAGGTGACCCGCCGCCGCACGGCCCGGCCGACCGCGCCCGCCAGCACCTGCCCGAGCAGCGCCCCGGCGAGCACCACGACCAGCGCGGCGAACACGCGGGTGACCGGCGTGCTGTCGAGCCGGTCGGCCACCGGGCCGGAGAGCTGGGCGCCGAGCACCGCACCGCCGAGGAACCCGAGGAACGACGTCGCGGAGACCACCAGCCCCTGGCGGAACCCGGAGAAGGCGAAGACCAGGGCGAGGGCGATGAGGAGCAGGTCGACCAGCGACATGGCTCAGCCGCGCACGGTCATGACGCCGACCTGGCCGAGCTGCACGTGGAAGCTGCACTCGAAGGGGTGCTCGCCGGGCGCGGCGACCTCGAACTCGATCGTCTCGGTGGCCCCCGCCGCGAGCAGCGGGATCTCCTCGGCGATCTCCTCGGGGCCCCGGCCGGGCGTGAAGCGGAAGTTGTGCGTGGCCTGGGTGGCGGTGCTCTCGACGGTCAACCGCACCCGCCCCGGCGCCACGGTGAAGGTGTCGGGCACGAAGACGTAGTCGTCCGGCGTCTGGATGGTGACCTCCTGGACGCCGTCCTCGGCGACGGTCACCTGCCCGAGCGAGGCGTCCGGGGTCGACGACGGCGCGGCGGCGCCGCCGTCGTCGGAACCGCAGCCGGCCAGCACGCCGGCGGCGAGCACCGCGCCGGCCAGTGCCGCGGGGGCGCGGCGCGTCCAGATCGCGGTCGTCGGCGTCCTCATCGCCGCGGAACCGTACTTGCCGGGGGCCCGTCCGCCGCGACGTCGGCGACGCTCGGCGCGGCGGCGTCCTCCGCCCCGCCCTCCCCCAGCGAGCCCGGCGCGGCCTCGGGGCGCGGCGCGACGGCCTCCAATGGCCGCACGTCGCGCACGTCCCACGGCCGGGCCAGGCCGGTGGCCTCGAGGATCGCCTCCATCAGCCCGCCGGTGAAGCCCCACACGACCATCCCGGCGACGTCGAACGCCGGGCCGACGTAGCCCGCCGGGTGGCGCACGCGGAACCGGTTGGCCGGGTCGGTGAGGTCGGCGAGCGGCACGCGGGCGACCCGCGCCACCTCGCGCGGGTCGCCGACCACGACGTCGGCGGGCTCGTCCCACCACGCCACCACCGGGACGACGAGGTTGTCGGAGTAGGGCAGGAAGAGCTCGGGCAGCGTGGCGAGCACCCGCACGCCCGCCGGGTCGACGCCGGCCTCCTCCTGGGCCTCGCGCAGCGCCGTGGTGACGGGGTAGTCCTCCCCCGCGTCGGCGCCGCCGCCGGGGAAGGCGGGCTGGCCCGCGTGCGTGCGCAGCCGGGCGGACTTCTCGATGAGCAGGACGTCGGGGCCGCGCGGGCCCTCGCCGAACAGCACGAGGACCGCCGAGCGGCGCGGCGTTCCGGTGACCGACGGGAAGCGGTGGCGCAGCGGCAGGTCGGCGGAGGCGGCCAGGAGCCGCTGCAGCCACCCGGGGAGGTCGGAGGTGTCGGCGCCGGGCAGCACGCCGGTCACAGCTGCACCCCGAGGTGCTCGGCGACCAGCGCCCGCAGCTCGTCGGTCGACGCGACCGGGCCCAGCTTCACGAAGGCCACCGATCCGTCCGCCGCGAGGAACACCGTGTGCGGCAGCCCCTGCAGGCCCAGCGCCGCCGCGACCTCGCCGTCGCGGTCGAAGGCGCCGGGCAGCGTGACGCCCGAGTCGTCGGCGAACGACGCCGCCTGCGGCACGCCGTCCTGGCTGATGACGCCGAGCACGCGGACGCGGTCGCCGCCGAGGTCGGCGAGCTCCTGCACCAGCGGGAGCTCCTCGCGGCAGGGGCCGCACCAGCTGGCCCAGAGGTTCAGCACGGTGGGCACGCCCTGGCCGCGGCCGAGGTCGAGCGTCCCGCCGCTGAAGCACTCGAGGGGTGCGACCCCGGCCAGGTCCCCGGTCGCGGGCTCGTCGGGCTGCTCCGGGCAGGGCGCCAGGTCGGTCTCGGTCGAGGCGACCGTCGCCCGCTGCTCCGGGGCCGGCTCGTCGGCGGAGGCGGTGCAGGCCGACAGGAGGGCGACCGCCCCGAGCAGCAGCGCGGCCGCACGCCGCCCGGCGCTCACTCGGTGTCCGACGCCGCGGGCGTCTTGACCAGCTTCAGCGCCAGCTCCGGGTCGGTGGGGCCGATGCCGTAGGAGGGGCACCAGCGGGCCAGGCCGCACGCCCCGCAGGCCGCCTTCTTGGCGTGGCAGACCCGCCGGCCGTGGAAGATCACGCGGTGGCTGAACATCGTCCAGTCGCGCTTGGGGACCAGCTCGGCGATCTCGGCCTCGACCTTGACCGGGTCCTCCTCGGCGGTCCAGCCGAAGCGGCGCACGAGCCGGCCGAAGTGGGTGTCGACCGTGAGCCCGGGGACGTCGAAGGCGTTGCCCAGGACGACGTTCGCCGTCTTGCGGCCGACGCCGGGCAGCGTCACCAGGTCGGCCATGCGGCCGGGCACCTCGCCGTCGAAGCGCTCGACCAGCGCCTGCGCGAGCCCGAGCACCGAGTTCGCCTTGGCGCGGAAGAAGCCGGTGGGCTTGAGGATCTCCTCGACCTCGGCCCGGTCGGCCGCGGCCAGCGCCACCGGGTCGGGGTAGCGCGCGAACAGCGCCGGCGTCACCTTGTTCACCGTCTTGTCGGTGGTCTGCGCCGACAGGACGGTGGCGACCAGCAGCTCGAAGGCGTTGGTGAAGTCGAGCTCGCAGTGCGCGTCGGGGTGGATGACGGCGAGCTCGCGGGCCATGCGGCGGGCGCGGCGGGTGCGCGCCAGCGGCGTCTCGTCGGGGTCGAACGGCACGGCGGCCGGACGGCGGGCGGGAGCGCGACGCGCCGCGGGGCGCGCGTAGGGCTGCTCGGATACCGGCGAGGACACGCGGTCGAGGGTAGGCGTCACCGGCGACGGTCCCGGGCGCGTGCCACCATGGCGGTGCAGGCCGAAAGCCGGCGACCCGATCGGGAGGTGACCGTGGTCGCACTGATCGTCATCCTGTTCCCGCCGATGGTCATCGCGTTCCTGCTGGTGATGGAGCGCGTGGAGGAACCGCTGCGCCGGCCCACGTCGCCGCGCGAGGTGGCCGAGTTCCTGCAGTCGGCGACGCCGGGTGAGGTCGACACGCTGGCCGCCTCCGGCATCCGCCGGGCCATGGCGCGCTGGCGCCGTCGTCGCCGCTCGCGGGTGCAGAAGAGCACCGAACCGCTGGTCTGAGGGCCGGTCCGGCCCGCGCGGGCGGGGACCGCCGGCCGCCGTCCTCCCCCCGACGGGTCACGTCGCGTCACACCGAACGGGTGACGAGTCGCACAGCCGCCTAGACTCCTCGTGGATGCGGGTGCCTTCGCCCCGCAGGTGGAGCGCGAGACGGTGGGGTGGGACGACACGTGGTGGACGAGGTACTGGCTCAGTCGGGGCTCTTCCAGGGGCTCTCGGAGGAGGCCGTCGACCCGGTCGCCAGCCGTCTGGAGACGATCACGCTGCCCCGCGGCCGGGTGGTGTTCAACGAGGGCGAGCCGGGCGACAGCCTCTACATCGTGTTGAGCGGCAAGATCAAGCTGTCCCGCCGCTCCCCCGACGGCCGCGAGAACGTGCTCGCGGTCATGGGCCCGTCCGACCAGTTCGGTGAGCTGTCGGTCTTCGACCCCGGCCCGCGCACGGCCACGGCCACCGCGGTCACCGACGTGAAGCTGGCCAAGATGCCGCAGTCGGTGCTGCGCCCGTGGATCGAGGCGCACCCGGAGGTCGGCGAGCGGCTCCTGCACGTGCTGGCCCGCCGGCTGCGCCGCACCAACGACTCGGTCGCCGACCTGATCTTCACCGACGTGCCCGGCCGCGTGGCCAAGGCCCTGCTGCAGATGGCCGACCGCTTCGGCAGCCGCGAGGCCGACGGCCTGCGCGTCAAGCACGACCTGACGCAGGAGGAGCTGGCCCAGCTGGTCGGCGCCTCCCGCGAGACGGTGAACAAGGCGCTGGCCGACTTCGTGCACCGCGGCTGGATCCAGCTGCAGGGCAAGTCCGTCGTCGTCCTGGACGAGGACCGCCTCCGCCGCCGCGCGCGATGACACCGCGGTCCTACCGGACCGCACCGCGGCCAGGTGCCGTCCCGGCCTGAGCTGAGCCGCTGCCCGTGTCCCGGTCGGGAGGCCCTCCGGGCCCCCGCGACCGGTCCACACACGAGAGCCCCCGATCCGACAGGACCGGGGGCTCTCGCGTTCGACCGTCCTAGGACGGGAGCGGCACGACCAGGCCGATCCGCGTGCCGTCGGGGAGCTCGGCGAAGCGGCCCTCCGGGGTGCGCACCAGCTCCGGCATGATCGGGTGCAGCGGCTCTGGCGGGCTGCCCGCCAGCGCCGCCGCCACGTCCGCGAACGGGGCGAGCTGGCCGAGCGTGTGGATCGTCGGCGGCAGCATCGGCCGCGTGCCGGCCCGCATCTCCGCCAGCGCGGCCTCCGGCGTCAGCCAGCTGGCCTCGTCGGCCTCGCCGGAGACGTCGCGCGCCTCCTGGCCGACCGGCAGCGCCGCCGCGAAGAAGCGGGTGTCGTAGCGCCGCGGCTCCGCCGGCGGGGTGATCCAGTGCGCGAAGGGCCGCAGCAGGTCCGCGCGCAGCGCGAGGCCGCGGGCCGCCAGCAGCTCGGCGAGCGACAGCTCACGGGTGAGCAGCGCCTGCCGCTGCGTCTCCCACTCGTCGCCCGACACGTCCGGGACGACGTCGCCGCCGGGCTCGCCGGCGAGCAGGACGCCGGCCTCCTCGAACGTCTCGCGCACCGCCGCGCAGACCAGCTCGCGGGCCACCCGCTCGTCGCAGCCGAGCGCCACCGCCCACTCCGCCGGCGAGGGACCGGTCCAGGCGACGTCGGTGTCGCCGTCGCGCGGGTCGACACCGCCGCCCGGGTAGGCGGTCATCCCGCCGGCGAACGGCATGCCGCGGGTGCGCCGCAGCAGGTGGACCTCCAGGCCCGCCCCGCCGTCGCGCAGCAGCAGGACCGTGGCCGCCGGGCGGACCGCCGCGGTCATCCCCTCAGCTCGACGGTCAGCTCGACCTCGACCGGGGCGCCCAGCGGCAGCTCCGCGACACCGACGGCGCTGCGCGCGTGCCGGCCGGCCTCGCCGAACACCTTGCCGAGCAGCTCGCTGGCGCCGTTCACCACGCGCGGCTGGCCGCTGAAGCCCTCCGCGCTGGCCACGTAGCCGACGACGCGGATGACCCGGGCCACCTGGTCGAGGCCGACCAGGTCGTCGACGGCGGCCAGGGCGTTGAGCGCGCAGAGCTTCGCGTCGGCGGCGGCGTCCTCGGGGTCGACCGACCCGCCGACCTTGCCGGTGCGGCGCAGGCCGCCGTCGACGAAGGGCAGCTGGCCGGAGGTGAACACCAGCTGGCCGCAGCGCACGGCCGGGACGTAGGAGGCGACCGGCGCGGCGACCGGGGGCAGCCGGATGCCGAGCTCGGCCAGCCGGGCGTGCCAGCTCTGGGGCTGCGCGGAGGTCATCGCGGCGGCCTCAGGACAGCGGGCGCTTGAGGTACGCGACCGGCTGCTCGGAGCCGGACGGGCCGGGCAGCACGGTGACCAGCTCCCACCCGTCGGTCCCCCACGAGTCGAGGATCGCCTTGGTGTTGTGGATCAGCAGCGGGATGGTGGCGTACTCCCACCTGCGGCGGGCCGGTTCGCTCATGGGGCCCGACGCTAGCGCAGCGGCGGGGGTCCGTCGGCCCGCGGGCGGGCCGACGTTGCGCGGGGCTCCTAGTCTGGACCGGGTGAGCCCCGACCTGCCCGTCCGCTGTCACGTCGTGACCGGGAAGGGCGGGACCGGCAAGACGACGGTCGCCGCCGCCCTGGCCCTGGCCCTGGCCGCCGAGGGGCGGACCGTCCTGCTGGTCGAGTGCGAGGGCCGCCAGGGCATCGCCCAGCTCTTCGACACCCCGCCGCTGCCCTACGAGGAGCGCCGCGTCGCCGTCACCCGCGGCGGCGGGGAGGTGCGCGCGCTGGCGATCGACGTCGAGGAGGCGCTCCTCGAGTACCTCGAGATGTTCTACAACCTCCGCCGCGCCGGCCGGGCGCTGCGCAAGATGGGCGCGGTCGACTTCGCCACCACCATCGCCCCGGGCCTGCGCGACGTGCTGATCACCGGGAAGGTCAAGGAGGCGGTCACCCGCCGGGTCGACGGGCAGCGGGTCTACGACGCCGTCGTCGTCGACGCCCCGCCCACCGGCCGGATCACCCGGTTCCTCAACGTCACCAGCGAGATGGCCGGGCTCGCCCGCTCCGGCCCGATCAAGACCCAGAGCGACGGCGTCATGGCCGTGCTGCGCTCCCCGCAGACGGCGGTGCACCTGGTCACCCTGCTCGAGGACATGCCGGTGCAGGAGACCGCCGACGCCATCGCCGAGCTCGCCGACGCCCAGCTGCCGGTCGGCTCGGTGATCGTGAACATGGCCACGGAGCCCGTCCTGCCGGAGCCGGAGCTCGTCCGGGCCGCCGAGGGCCGGCTCACCGGGGCCGACCTCGTGCCCGGCCTGACGGCCGCCGGCCTGCCCGCCGACGCCGACCTCGCCGACGCGCTGGCCGCCGAGACGGTCGAGCACGCCCGCCGCTGGGCCGCGCAGGACGCGCTGCGCGCCCGCGTCGAGGGCCTGGGCCGCCCGACCGTGGAGCTGCCGCTGCTGCCCGGCCCGATGGACCTCGGCTGCCTGTTCGAGCTGGCCGGCCGCCTCGAGGAGTCCCTCGGCGCGGAGGTGGCCGCGTGAGCGCCGCCCCCGCCGACGGCGCCCGCGCCGGCCGCGCGGCCGGCACACCGCGGCAGGCCCCGGCGATGGACCTGTCGGCCCTCGTCGACGACCCGGACACCCGGATCGTCGTCTGCTGCGGCTCCGGCGGCGTCGGCAAGACGACGACGTCGGCCGCGCTCGCCCTGGCCGCCGCCGAGGCCGGCCGCCGCGTCGTCGTCCTGACCATCGACCCGGCCCGCCGGCTGGCCCAGTCGCTGGGTCTCGTGGAGCTCGACAACGAGCCGCGGCGGGTCGACGTCCCGGGGGCCCCGGGCGAGCTGCACGCGATGATGCTGGACATGAAGCGGACGTTCGACGACATCGTGTCCGCGCACTCGACGCCCGAGCGGGCCGAGCAGATCCTGGCCAACCCCTTCTACCAGACCCTGTCCTCGTCGTTCTCCGGGACGCAGGAGTACATGGCGATGGAGAAGCTCGGCCAGCTGCGGGCGGCCGACACCTGGGACCTGATCGTCGTCGACACGCCCCCGTCGCGGTCCGCGCTGGACTTCCTCGACGCCCCGAACCGGATGAGCCGCTTCCTCGACGGCACGATGATCCGGGTGCTCACCGCGCCCGCGCGGGCCGGCGGGCGGGCCGGGTTCAAGTTCGCGAGCGCCGGGTTCATGCTCTTCACCCGCATCATCAGCAAGGTGCTCGGCGGCCAGCTGCTGCGCGACATCTCCGCGTTCGTCAGCGCCCTGGACACCATGTTCGGCGGGTTCCGCGAGCGGGCCACGGCCACCTACGAGCTGCTGCGCCGGCCCGGCACCTACTTCGTCGTCGTGGCGACGCCGGAGCCCGACGCGCTGCGCGAGGCCTCCTACTTCGTCGACCGGCTCTCGGCCGAGGGCATGCCGCTGGCCGGCCTCGTGCTCAACCGCACCCACCCGCCGGCGGACACGCGGCTGTCGGCCACCCGCGCCGAGGCGGCGGCCGAGGCGGCCGAGGACGACGGGCTGGTGTCCGGCGCGCTGCGGGTGCACGCCGAGCGGATGGCCCTCGCCGCGCGCGAGCAGCGGCTGGCCGACCGGTTCACCAGCGCCCACCCCGAGGTGGCCCTGCGGACCGTCCCGGCGGCGGCCGGCGACGTCCACGACCTCGAGGGCCTGCGGGTCATGGGCGAGGCGCTGACCGGCGCCGACGGCGACACGCCGACGGGCGTGCCGCGCACCCGGGTGCTGCCCGCGCGCCGCGGCTGATCACCGGTCCGGGGGCGGCGCGGCACGTACCCTTCCGGGTGATGTCCGAGGTGTCCCGTGGCCGGGTGCTGGCCAAGCTCGTCGCGATGATCGTGGTGGCCGGCGCGCTGGTCGCCGGCCTGATGCTGCCCTTCGTGGGCGGCACCGGGGTGGTGGCCCGCAACTCCGCCTCGCTGCTCGACGCGCTGCCGGTCGAGCTCACCGACGCGACGCCGGCGGGCAACTCCCGGGTGCTGGCCTCCGACGGGTCGCTGATCACGAACTTCTACGCCAACAACCGCACGGTGGTCACCTCCGACCAGATCGCCGACGTGATGAAGCAGGCCCTCGTCGACATCGAGGACTCCCGCTTCTACGAGCACAACGGCCTCGACGTGCAGGGCACGCTGCGCGCCGCGGTGACCAACCTGTCGGCCGGGTCGGTGCAGGAGGGCGGCTCGACGATCACCCAGCAGCTGGTCAAGCAGACCCTGCTGGAGACCGCCGACAGCGCCGAGGAGCGGACGGCCGCGACCGAGCAGGACGGCGTCGAGGGCCTGTCGCGCAAGCTGCGCGAGGCCCGTCTCGCCCTCGCCCTGGAGGAGACCTATCCCAAGGACGAGATCCTCACCCGCTACCTGAACATCGTGTACTTCGGGCAGGGCGCCTACGGCATCCAGGCCGCCGCCCAGCAGTACTTCAGCGTCAACGCCGTCGACCTCACCCTCCCCCAGGCCGCCATGCTGGCCGGGCTGGTGCAGAGCCCGGCCAACGACGACCCGATCACCAACCCGGAGAACGCCCAGACGCGGCGCAACCAGGTGCTGCAGCGGATGTTCGACCTCGGCCACATCTCCGAGGCCGAGCTGACCGAGATCTCCGCCCAGCCGGTCGCCGTCGCCCCCGGCGTCCGCCCGGCCAACGGCTGCATCGACGCCGCCGTCGGCGGGTTCTTCTGCTCCTACATGCAGGGCTACCTCACCGGCGTCCTCGGGATCACCCAGGAGCAGCTGGACAACGGCGGCCTGACCATCCAGACGACGCTGGACCCGCAGCTGCAGGTGCTCGGCGACCAGGCCGTCCTCAACACCCTGCCGATGGGCGCCGAGCTCGCCGGCATGTTCACCGCCGTGCAGCCGGGCACCGGCGCGGTCCTGGCGATGAGCGTCAACCGCCGCTTCGGCTGCTCCGACCCCGACTGCGAGTCCGTCGTCCTGCACACGGCCGCCAGCAAGGGCGCCGGGTCCACCTACAAGGTCTTCACCGCCGCGGCGGCGCTGGAGGCCGGCATCCCGGCCAACACCGTCATCACGACGCCGGGCAACCAGTACACCTCGCGGGTCTTCCGCGGCCCGGGCTGCAACGACGACGACCGCAACACCACCACCGCGCGCGGCATGTACTGCGTGCAGAACGCCGGCAACTACCCCGACACCCTGGACATGGTCGGCGCGCTGGTCCGCTCCTCCAACACCTACTTCCTCGCCCTGGAGGACCGCCTCGGCAGCGTCGAGGGCCCGGTGCGGATGGCCGAGCGGATGGGCATGACGTTCGACCAGCCCACCCAGAACTCCGCCGACACGATCATCGACGGCAACTTCGGCTCCTTCACCCTCGGCGCCGAGGCCACCAGCCCGCTGGACCTGGCCAACTCCTATGCCACGCTCGGCGCCCAGGGCACCCGCTGCACCCCGGTCCCGGTGGTCCAGGTGCTCGACCGCGCCGGCCAGCCGCTCACCGGGGACGACGGCCAGCCGCTGGTGCGCGGCGACAACTGCACCGCGAACGCGATCCCGGCCAACGTCGCCAACACGCTGAGCCAGATCCTCGTCGGCGACGTCGCCACCCCCGCCGGCACCGGCACCCGGGCCGCCATCGCCGGCCACCAGATCGCCGGCAAGACCGGTACCGCCCAGGGCCGCGACTCCGTCGCCTTCGTCGGGTTCATGCCCGAGTACTCCGCGAGCGTCATGGTCTTCAACCCGAAGGCCCAGCAGGACGTCGGCGGCTACGGCGGCAACTTCCCGGCGACCATCTGGCGCAACGCCATGGCGCCCTACCTCGAGACCCGGCCGACCTCGACGTTCCCGCCGGCCGACCCGGCGCTGATGAACGGCGGCCGCGGGGCCGCCACCCCCGCGCCGGACGCGGGGCAGGTGCCGACCGACCCGGGCGTGGTCGCGCCGGGCACGGCGACCGACGGCGCCCCCGCCGACGGCGGCCCCCAGGGCACCGGCGCGCAGGGCGGCGTCCCCCAGGGCGGGCCCCAGGGCGGCGCCGGCACCGACGGCGGGCGCGACGGCGGTCCCGGTGGGGGCGCGGGCGGCGGGTTCGGCGGAGGTCCCGGCGGGGGTCCCGGCGGCGGTGGTCCCGGCGGTGGCGGCGGGGGCTGACCCCGCCGCGCGGCCGGTCCGTCAGCCGAGCTGGCGGCGGACCTCCGCGGCCACCCGGCCACCCTCGGCCCGGCCCGCGACCGCGGCGTTGGCCGCGCCCATGACCCGGCCCATGTCCTTCATGCCGGTGGCCCCGGTGCGGGTGACCACGTCGGCGACGATCGCGGCGAGGTCGGCGTCGTCGAGCTGGGCCGGCAGGTAGCCGGCGACGACCTCGCCCTCGGCCCGCTCGCGGCCGGCCTGCTCGGCGCGGCCTGCGGAGTCGAACGCCTCGGCGGCCTCCCTGCGGCGCTTGGCCTCGCGGCGCAGCACGCCGAGCACCTCGTCGTCGGACAGCTCCCGGGCCTCCTTGCCGGCGACCTCCTCCGCACTGACCGCGGCGAGCACCATGCGCAGCGTGGCGGTGCGCAGCTCGTCGCGGGACTTCATGGCGGCGGTCAGGTCGGCGCGCAGCTGATCCTTGAGGTCGGACACGCCTCCAGCCTGGCACGACGCCCCCGTCCGCTCGGCGCGGGCCGGTGATCGCCACCCGTACGCTCGGCCCGTGCGCTGGTACACCGCCCTCCCCACGGCCGCCGTCGCGGCGGGTGCCTCGACCGTCGCCTACGCCTCGCTCTACGAGCGCACCCGCTGGACGCTGCGCCGCTTCGACGTCCCGGTGCTCGCCCCCGGCTCGGCGCCGCTGACCGTGTTGCACCTGTCGGACCTGCACATGACCGCCGGGCAGCGCTCGAAGCAGGACTGGGTCGCCGCGCTCGACGGGCTCGAGCCCGACCTCGTCGTCGACACCGGCGACAACCTCGCCGGCCACGACGCCGTCCCGGCCGTGCTGCGCTCGCTGGACCCGCTGCTCGACCGGCCCGGCGTGTTCGTCACCTCGTCCAACGACTACTACGCGCCGCGGCCGAAGAACCCGTTCAGCTACTTCACCCGCACCACGAAGCGGGTGCACGGCGACGAGCTGCCCTGGCGCGGCATGCGCGACGCGTTCACCGGCCGCGGCTGGCTCGACCTGACCAACGCCCGCGGCGAGCTGACCGTCGCCGGGCGGCGGATCTCCTTCGCCGGCCTGGACGACCCGCACCTGAGGCGGGACCGGTACGACGACGTCGCCGGGCCGGCCGACCGCACGGCCGACCTCCGCATCGGCGTCGTCCACTCCCCCGAGCCGCGGGTGCTCGACCGCTTCGTCGCCGACGGCTACGACCTGCTGCTGTGCGGCCACACGCACGGCGGCCAGCTGCGGGTGCCGTTCTACGGGGCGCTGGTCACCAACTGCGGCATCGACCGCGACCGCGCCCGGTGGCTGCACCGGTGGGCCGGCCCCGCGCCGGAGCGCCCGGCGGGCACCTGGCTGCACGTGTCGGCGGGCCTGGGCACCAGTCCCTACGCGCCGGCGCGCTTCGCCTGCCCGCCGGAGGCGACGCTGCTCACGCTGACCGCGCGGGAGCCGTGACGAAGGACCCCGTTGCCCCCCACCCCTCGCACGCTCGGCGCGGGACCCTGCAGCGGGGCCGCCTGAGCTGACAGGTACAGTTCTCCTCACAGCCGGGGTGTGGCGCAGCTTGGTAGCGCGCGTCGTTCGGGACGACGAGGCCGCAGGTTCAAATCCTGTCACCCCGACCCACCACCGAGGGGCCGCCGGAAGGCGGCCCCTCGGTGCGTTCCGGGCCACGTTCCGGGTGCGTTCCGGTTGAGTCCGGGCCGCAGCGGGCACCCGTGCCCTGATGACCGAGTGGTTGCTCCTCCTCGCCGCCGTGGTGCTCACCGCGCTGACCGGCTTCTTCGTCGCCGCCGAGTTCTCGCTCACCACCGTCGACCGCGGCCGCGCCGAGGAGGCCGCCCGCGGTGGGGACACCGGCGCGGCCGGCGTGGTGACCGCGCTGCGCTCCCTGTCCACGCAGCTGTCGGCCGCCCAGCTGGGCATCACGCTCACCACGCTGGTCGTCGGCTACCTCGCCGAGCCGGCGATCGGCCAGCTGCTGCACGGCCCGCTCGAGGCGCTGGGACTGTCGCAGGCCGCGGCCACCGGCGTCTCCTACGGCCTGGCCCTGGCGCTGGCCACGACGCTCCAGATGCTGCTCGGTGAGCTCGGGCCGAAGAACCTGGCGATCGCCAACCCGCTCGGCGTGGCCCGCGTCGTCGCGCCGGGCATGCGCCTGTTCACCGCCGCCACCGGTGTCCTCCTCCACGCCCTGCAGCGGCTGGCCAACGCGATCGTGCGGCGGCTGGGCTTCGAGCCGCGCGAGGAGCTGGACTCCGCCCGTGGGGCCGACGAGCTGGCCGCCGTCGCCCGCCGGTCGGCCGAGGAGGGCGACCTCTCCCCCGTCGCCGCCCGCCTGCTGCAGCGCTCGCTGGGCCTGCGCGCCAAGTACGCCACCGACGTCATGACCCCGCGGACCCGGCTGTGGACGCTGCGGGCCAGCGCCACGGCGGCCGACGTCATCGCCGCGGCCACCCAGTCCGGCAACTCGCGGTTCCCCGTGTACGGCTCCGACCTGGACGAGGTGACCGGCGTGGTGCACGTCAAGCGCGCTGTCGCCGTCCCCGAGGCGGAGCGCTCGTCCCGCACCGCCGGCGAGCTCGCCGACCCGGTGCTCGCCGTCCCGTCGTCCCTGCGCCTGGAGCGGCTGATGGACCTCCTGCGCGAGCAGGGCCTGCAGATCGCCCTCGTCGTCGACGAGTGGGGCGCCACGCACGGCGTCGTGACGCTGGAGGACATCGTCGAGGAGCTCGTCGGCGAGATCACCGACGAGACCGACCGGCCGCTGCGCACGCTGCGCCGGGTCGACGACCGCCGCTGGGTGCTCTCGGGCCTGCTGCGCCCCGACGAGGTGCTCGAGCGCACCGGCATCGCGGTGCCGGAGGGCCGGTGGGAGACGCTGGCCGGCTGGCTGGCCGAGCACCTGCAGCGGCTGCCGGAGGTCGGCGACACCGTCGAGCTGGACAGCGCGCGGCTCACCGTCGAGTCGCTGGACGGCCGCCGGGTCGCCCGGATCGCCGCCGAGCGGACCGTGGAACCCCAGTACGGCGCGACGGCGGCCTCCCGGCTGCGCGCGGAGCGGGAGGTCGCGGCGTGAGCGACGTGATCAGCCTGCTGATCCTGGTGGCGCTGCTGCTCGGCAACGCCTTCTTCGTGGCCGCCGAGTTCGCGCTGGTGTCGGCCCGGGTGGACCAGATCGAGCCCCGCGTCGACGCCGGGTCCGCCCGGGCGGCGAAGACCCTGGCCGCGATGCGCAACGTCTCGCAGAACATGGCCGGCGCCCAGCTCGGCATCACGCTGTGCTCGCTGGGCCTGGGCGCCGTCGGCGAGCCGGCCGTCGCCCACCTCATCGAGGCGCCGCTGCACGCCGCCGGCGTCCCCGACGCGCTGCTGCACCCGATCGCGCTGGTGATCGCGCTGTCGCTGGTCACCGTGCTGCACATGGTGCTCGGCGAGATGGTGCCGAAGAACATCACCATCGCCGGGCCCGACCGGGCGGCGCTCGCGCTCGGCCCGCCGCTGGCCGCCTTCACCCGGCTGCTCAAGCCGGTGATCTGGTTCTTCAACACCACGGCCAACGCGTTCGTCCGGCTGTTCGGCGCCACCCCGACCGACGAGGTGGCGGCGAGCTTCGACGAGACCGAGATCCGCTCGATGATCACCCAGTCGCGGCGGGAGGGCCTGCTCGGCACCGAGGTGAGCGAGCTGGCCGCGGGCGCGCTGACCTTCGAGCAGCACGCCGTCGAGGACGTGCTGCTGCCGATGGACACCGTCGTCACGGTGCCGCGCTCGACCACGCCCCGGCAGCTGGAGGCCGTCGTCGCCGAGCACGGCTTCAGCCGCTACCCGGTGCAGGGCGAGGACGGCAGCCTGCTGGGCTTCGTGCACGTCAAGGACGCCCTCGGCGTCACCGGCGCCGACCGCGACCGCCCGATGCCCGACGAGCACGTGACGCCGCTGGTGCCGATCGCGCCGGGGACGAAGCTGCCCGAGGTGCTGTCGGAGATGCGCGCCCAGGGCGCCCACCTCGGCGGCGTGGTGGCCCAGGAGGACGGCCGGCGGCGCACCGTGGGCCTGGTGGCGCTGGAGGACGTCCTGGAGCTGCTGATCGGTGACGTCCGCGACGCCGCCGCCGAGCACACCCGCCAGCTCGCCGACCGCGCCGCCCGCGGCCGCCGGACCGGTGCCGAGGCGGGAGCGGGCGCCGGGGGAAGATGACCGGGTGAGTGCACCCGCCCTCCCCCCGGAGGTCACCGCCCGCTGGCAGGCCCGCTTCCGCGCCCCGCGGGTGAGCCTGCCCGACTGGGCGCTGCGGGCGCCGGACCGCTCGCTGTACGCCTCCGACGTCAGCGGCGTCGTCGAGCAGTACGCCTGGGACCGCGGCACCGACGCCCACCGGCAGGCCACCGACCGGCCCAACGGCACGCTCATCGGCACGCTGTCCCCCGACGGCGAGCAGATCTGGTGGTTCGCCGACACCGACGGCGACGAGTTCGGCGTGTGGATGGTGCAGCCCTTCGCCGGCGGCGAGGACCGGGTCGCCGTGCCCGAGGTGGGCCCGGCCTACCCCGCCGGGCTGGAGATCGGCGCCTCGCTCGTGGCGATCGGCCGCTCCACCGACGACGGCAGCGAGCTGTGGCTGGCGCCCGCCGGCGGGACGCCGCGGGTGGTCTACCGGCACGAGGACCCGGCGTCGGTCGACGCGCTCACCCTCGACGACGAGCTGCTGGTGGTGTCGCACTCCGAGCACGGCGACCCGCGCTACCCGGCGCTGCGCGTGCTCCGGACGGCCGACACCACCGAGGACGCGCCCGCCGTCGTCGCCGAGAAGTGGGACGGCGAGGGCCGCGGCCTGCACGCGCTGGAGTTCGCCCCGCTGCCCGGCGACCGGCGGCTGCTCGTCGGCCACGAGCGCCGCGGCCGCGAGGAGCTGCTGGTCTGGGACGTCGCCGCCGACACCGAGACCGAGATCGTCCTCGACCTGCCCGGCGACGTGACCGCCGGCTGGTACCCCGACGGCTCGGCGCTGCTCGTGGGCCACGACCACGCCGCCCGCAGCGAGCTGTACCGCTACGACCTCGGCACCGGGACGCTCGAGCGGCTGGACACCCCGCCCGGCGTCGTCCGCGGGGCCACCGCCCGGCCCGACGGAAGCGTGGAGCTGGCCTGGTCGTCGTCGGAGCGCCCGCCGGTGATCCGCCGGGCCGACGGCCCCGTGGTGCTCGCCGCGCCCGGCGAGGAGCCGCCCGCGGCCCACCCGGTGGAGGACCGCTGGGTGCCCGGCCCGGGCGGCGACGTGCACGCGCTGCTGGTCCGCCCGGCCGGCGAGCCGCCGTACGCGACGGCGTTCCTCGTGCACGGCGGCCCCGAGTCCGCCGACGACGACAGCTACCGCGCGCGGCGGGCGGCCTACGTCGACGCCGGGTACGCGGTCGTGCACGTCAACTACCGGGGCTCCACGGGCTACGGCAGCGCCTGGCGCGACGCGCTGACCGGCTGCCCGGGCCCGACCGAGCTCGAGGACGTCGCCGCCGTCTACGACGCGCTGGTCGCCGAGGGCCTGCTCGACCCGGCGCGCGCGCTGATCACGGGCGGCTCGTGGGGCGGCTTCCTCACCCTGCTGGCGCTGGGCACCCAGCCCGAGCGCTGGGCGGCCGGCATCGCCGAGGTGCCGGTGGCCGACTACCTGGCCGCCTACGAGGACGAGATGGAGGGCCTGCGGGCCTACGACCGGGCGCTGTTCGGCGGCTCGCCGGAGGAGGTCCGGGAGCGGTACGAGCGCTCGTCGCCGATCACCTACGTCGAGCAGGTGCGCGCGCCGGTGCTGGTGGTGGCCGGCGCCAACGACCCGCGCTGCCCCATCCGGCAGATCGAGAACTACCTGGGCCGGCTCGAGGAGCTCGGCCGGCCGCACGAGGTGTACCGCTTCGACGCCGGGCACGGCTCCCTGGTCATCGAGGAGACGATCCGCCAGGTGGAGACGGCGCTGTCGTTCGCTCTGAGGCACGTACGGCCCTGACCCCCCGGGCGGGGAGCACGGCCACCACGACCAGCGTCACCAGCAGGTAGAGGTCCTCGACGACGATGCCGGCCACCCCGCGCTCGTGGTGGTGGCCCGTGGTCGCGAAGGCGAACCAGATCGCCGACGACGCCAGCACGCCCGCGGCCACCGCCGCCAGCGACCCGGCGAGCACCCGGGGCCGGTCGCGCCACCACCGCGGGGCGGGCACGGCGGGCGGCGTGCCGGCGGCGACGTCGACCAGCACGACCAGCGCCGGCACCAGCCAGACGAAGTGGTGCGACCAGCTGATCGGGCTCACCAGGCAGGCGGCCAGGCCGGTGAGCGCGACCCCGGCCAGGTCGTCACCGGCCCGCGCGGCGCGCACCGCCCGGGTCAGGACGAACGCCAGCGCCGCAGCGGCGAGCAGCGCCCAGACCAGCCGCGGCGGCTCGGCGGGGTCGGTGAGCCGCGCCAGCGCACCGAGCAGCGACTGGTTGGACGTCTTGTCCAGCTTGCCCACGCGCTCGGTCTGCCACAGCGTCTCGGTCCAGAAGCGCCACGACGTGCCGGGCACGACCGCGAACGCCAGCAGCGTGGCCGCGGCGGCGGTGCCGATCGCCACGGCGGCGGCGCGGGTGCGACGGGTGAGCAGCAGCCAGACGACGAACAGGCCGGGGGTGAGCTTGACCGCGGCGGCCAGCCCGATGCCGACGCCGGCCCACCGCGAGCCGCGCCGCAGCGCCGCGACGTCGGCGAGCACCAGCGCCATCAGGAACAGGTTGACCTGGCCGAAGCCCATCGTCTCGCGCACCGGCTCGAGCACGAACAGCAGCGGCAGCGCGAGCACCCACGCCCACGGCAGCGGCCAGCCGTGCCGCCGGGCGAGCGGCGTGAGCAGCCACCACGCCAGCCCGCCCAGCACGACGACGTTGAGCAGCACGTGGCCGGCCGCGACCACCGGGTAGGGCAGCAGCGCCATCGGCAGCACCAGCAGCGCCGCGAACGGCGGGTAGGTGAAGCCGTAGGGGCTGCGGCCGTAGGTGAAGTCGTAGAGCGGCTGCCCGTCGAGCCACCAGGCCACCGCGCCGCGGTAGACGCGCAGGTCGAAGAAGTCGTGCCAGGGGTCGTTGGGGACGACCACCGACACCCAGGCGACGACGCCGACCAGTGCGGCGAACAGCCCGACGCCGGCGGCGACGCGCCGCCGGCTCGTCGCGCCGGCCCGGGTGCCGGCCACGGGAGCGCTAGGCCTGGCCCCGGCGGGCGAGCAGCAGCTCGGCGATCTGCACGGTGTTGAGCGCCGCGCCCTTGCGCAGGTTGTCGTTGCTGATGAACAGCGCCAGCCCGCGGTCGCCGTCGACGCTCTGGTCCTGCCGGATGCGCCCGACGTAGCTCGGGTCCCGGCCGGCGGCCTGCAGCGGCGTCGGGACGTCGGTGAGCTCCACGCCGGGGGCCCCGCCGAGCAGCTCGGTGGCCCGCGCGACGGTGAGCGGCCGGGCGAACTCGACGTTGAGCGACAGCGAGTGCCCGGTGAAGACCGGCACGCGCACGCAGGTGCCCGAGACCCGGAGGTCGGGGATGCCGAGGATCTTGCGGCTCTCGTTGCGGAGCTTCTGCTCCTCGTCGGTCTCGAACGAGCCGTCGTCGACGACGCTGCCGGCCATGGGCAGCACGTTGTAGGCGATCGGGCGCACGTACTTCTGCGGCTCGGGGAAGCTCACCGCCGACCCGTCGTGGGTGAGCGCGGCGGCCTTGTCGACGACGGCCTTCACCTGCCCGTCGAGCTCCTCCACGCCGGCCACCCCGCTGCCGGAGACGGCCTGGTAGGTGCTGGCGACCATGCGGACGAGCTGGGCCTCGTCGTGCAGCGGCCGGAGCACCGGCATCGCGGCCATGGTGGTGCAGTTCGGGTTGGCGATGATCCCGCGCGGGACCTCGTCGAGCGCCTGCGGGTTGACCTCGGCGACCACGAGCGGCACGTCGGCGTCGCGCCGGAAGGCCGAGCTGTTGTCGATGACCGTGACGCCGGCCGCGGCGAACCGCGGCGCCTGGGCGCGGGAGGTGCTCGCGCCGGCGGAGAAGATCGCGACGTCGAGGCCGGCGGGGTCCGCGGTGGCGGCGTCCTCGACGGTGATCTCGACGGCATCCGGGCCACTGCCCCACGGCAGGGTGCGGCCGGCGCTGCGGGCGCTGGCGAACAGCCGCAGCTCGGCGAGGGGGAAGCGGCGCTCGGCGAGGACCTGGCGCACGACGGCGCCGACCTGCCCGGTGGCGCCGACGATCCCGACGCGGAGCCCGTCGCTGGTGAAGGTCATCGTCCGGTCCCTCCGTAGACCACGGCCTGCTCCTCGTCGGTGCCGAGGTCGAAGGCGTCGTGCACCGCGCGGACCGCGAGGTCGACGTCGGTGTCGCGGCAGACCACGGAGATGCGGATCTCCGAGGTGCTGATGAGCTCGAGGTTCACGCCGGCGTCGGCGAGCGCGCCGAAGAAGCGGGCCGAGACGCCGGGGTGGCTGCGCATGCCGGCGCCGACCAGGCTGACCTTGCCGATGTGCTGGTCGAAGCGGACGTCGCTGTAGCCGACGGTGTGCTTGACCTTCTCCAGCGCGGCGATCGCGGTGGGCCCGTCGCTCTTGGGCAGCGTGAAGGAGATGTCGGCGAGCTTGCTGGTCTCGGCCGACACGTTCTGCACGATCATGTCGATGTTGATCTCGGCGTCGGCCAGGACGCGGAAGATCTGCGCGGCCTCCCCCGGCCGGTCCGGCACGCCGTAGACGGTGATCTTGCCCTCGCTGCGGTCGTGCGCGACGCCGGTGATGATCGCCTGTTCCACGCTGAGGTCCTCCATCGAGCCGGTCACCACGGTGCCGGGGAGCTGTGAGTAGGAGCTGCGGACGTGCACCGGGATGCCGTAGCGGCGGGCGTACTCGACGCAACGGAGCATGAGCACCTTCGCGCCGGACGCGGCCAGCTCGAGCATCTCCTCGTAGGTGACGGTCTCGAGCCGGCGGGCGTTGGGGACGATCCGCGGGTCGGCGGTGAACACGCCGTCGACGTCGGTGTAGATCTCGCAGACGTCGGCGCGCAGGGCCGCCGCGACGGCGACGGCGGTGGTGTCGGAGCCGCCGCGGCCGAGCGTGGTGATGTCCTTGGTGTCCTGGCTGACGCCCTGGAAGCCGGCGACGATGACGATCGAGCCCTCGTCGAGCGCCGAGCGCAGGCGGCCGGGCGTGACGTCGATGATCCGGGCCTTGCCGTGGCTCGACGTCGTGATGACGCCGGCCTGCGAGCCGGTGAACGACCGCGCCTCGTAGCCGTGGGTGTTGATGGCGATGGCGAGCAGCGCCATGGAGATGCGCTCGCCCGCGGTGAGCAGCATGTCGAGCTCGCGGCCGGGCGGCTCGTCGGTGATCTGCGCCGCCTGGTCGAGCAGTTCGTCGGTGGTGTCGCCCATGGCGGAGACGACCACGACGACGTCGTTGCCGGCCTTCTTCTCGGCCACGATCCGCTCGGCGACACGCTTGATGTGGGCGGGGGAGGCGACGGAGGAGCCACCGTACTTCTGCACGACGAGGGCCACGGGTCCACAGGCTACCGATCCCGGGCCGGTCCTCCGTGATCCAGCCCGGTCCCGTCCCGTTGCGCCGCGCCGGGGCGGGCGTTGTGATCATGGGGTGACCGACCCCGTGGAGTGGCTGCTCAGCCCCGAGGAACGGGGCAACCCCGCCACCGACCTGCCGCCGTGGACCGAGGGCAACCTCGCTGTCCCGCTGGTGCACGGGGCCGCGTACTTCGACGCGCTGGTGGAGGCGGTCGAGGTGCTCGACGAGGGCGACCACCTGTTCTTCACCGACTGGCGCGGCGACCCCGACGAGGAGCTGCGGCCCGGCGGGCCCACGGTGGCGCAGCTGTTCACCGAGGCCGTGCAGCGCGGTGTGACCGTGCGCGGGCTGGTGTGGCGCTCGCACGTGGACTGGTTGTCGTTCAGCGCCCGGGAGAACCGCGCGCTCGACCGCGAGGTCGAGGACGGCGGCGGTCTCGTGGTGCTCGACCAGCGCGTGCGCCGCGGCGGCAGCCACCACCAGAAGCTCGTCGTCTGCCGGCACGACCAGGACGCCACCAAGGACGTCGCCTTCGTCGGCGGCATCGACCTGTGCCACAGCCGCCGCGACGACGCCGACCACCGCGGCGACCCGCAGACGCTGCCCATGGCGGCGGCGTACGGGCCGACGCCGCCGTGGCACGACGTCCAGCTCATGATCCGGGGACCGGCCGTGGGCGCGCTCGACACGGTGTTCCGGGAGCGCTGGGACGACCCGATGGACCCCGACGAGGGCAACCCGATCGCCCACCTCATCGACCGGTTCAGCCGCAGCCGGATGTACGGCGACCCGCTGCCGCCCCAGCTGCCGCCCCCTCCCCCGGCGGGGCCGCACCTGGTGCAGAACCTGCGGACCTATCCGGCGATCCGCCCGCCCTACAGTTTCGCGCCCGACGGCGAGCGGTCGGTGGCGCGCGGGTACTCCAAGGCGATCAAGCGGGCGCGGCGGCTCATCTACCTCGAGGACCAGTACATGTGGTCGGGCGAGGTGGCCGAGCTGTTCGCCGACGCGCTGCGCGAGCACCCCGACCTGCACCTGGTCGTCGTCGTGCCGCGGGTGCCCGACCAGGACGGCGCGATCGCCGAGCGACCGCAGTACGTGGGCCGCTGGCAGGCGCTGGAGATGTGCCGGCGGGCCGGCCGCGACCGCGTGCACGTCTACGACGTGGAGAACCACGAGGGCACGCCGGTGTACGTGCACGCGAAGGTGTGCGTGGTCGACGACGTGTGGGCCAGCGTCGGGAGCGACAACTTCAACCGGCGCTCGTGGACGCACGACAGCGAGCTGTCCTCGGCGGTCCTCGACACCACGCTCGACCCGCGGGAGCCGCGCGACCCGGCCGGCACCGGTGACGGCGCCCGCACCTTCGCCCGCGACCTGCGGCTGGTGCTCGCCCGCGAGCACACCGACCGGGCCGACGACGGCAGCGAGGACGCCGACCTGCTCGACCCCGAGGCGTTCGTCGCCACCCTCGACGCGGCCGCCGACGCCCTCGACGCCTGGCACGCCGGCGGCCGGCAGGGGCCGCGTCCGCGCGGCCGGCTGCGCCACCACCAGCCGGAACAGTTGTCCTTCCCCACGCGCCTCTGGGCGACGCCGCTGTACCGCCTGGTCGACGACCCCGACGGCCGCCCGCTCCGCCTCCGCCGCCGCCGCGAGTTCTGAGCGGCCGGGCCGCACCCGGTCGGCCCGGCCGTACCGATCCCCCGGGAGACCGCTCCCCGGGGGCACATGTCCTCCCGAGCCGAGTCGTGCTCTGCACACCCCCGCGTGCAGAGCACGACCGCACACCAGCCCCCACCCCGGCTCACCTTCGTGCTCTGCACACCCCTGCGTGCAGAGCACGACCGCGCCCGCGGGGACGTACCACAGCTCACCTTCGTGCTCTGCACACTCCTGTGGGCAGAGCACGACCGTCCCCAGGAGGACACACGCCCTCCCGAGGCCGGCCACCGCGGGCGACCCTCAGGCCGTGTCCGCCTTCGACCTCCCCGGCCTGGTGCGGCGCATCCGCCGTACGGCCGACCTGTCGCAGCGCGAACTGGGACGGGCCACGGGGGTATCCGGCACGACCATCGCCGCCGCCGAGGCCGGCTCCCGGGGACTCGACGCGCGCGTGCTCGCCCGGCTCGCGGACACGGCCGGGTTGCGGCTGGCGCTGCTCGACGGCGAGGGGCACGAGGTGGCGCCGATGGACGGTGGGGCCGTGCGCGACGAGGGCGGCCGCCGCTACCCGGCGCACCTCGACGTCCGGCACGGCGACGACGGGTGGTGGCACGGCCCGCACCGCTACGACCGCGACCCGGTGACCTACACCTTCGACCGCGACCGCCGGTGGCGTGACCTCCGGCGCGTCCGCCGCGGCGTCCCGGACGACCACCAGCGCCCGCAGCCGGGGGACGGCCTGCGCGACCGTGCCGAGGCCCGGCGGCGCGCCGCGCTGCGGGCGTGGCGGGAGCGAGTCGACGAGGCCCGGGCGGCCGCCGCGTCCCGCCCGGATCCCGTCTGCACCTGCCCGCCGGCCTGCGACGACGTCTTCCTCGACGACCGGCCGCCCACCCCCGGACGGCTGCGGCCGCACGCGCCGGACTGCGCGTGTGGCTGCAGCCTCGACTGACCCGCTGCTACCGTGGGCCCGTGCGCGGCAGCCTCCTGCTTACCCGCCGCGGCGAGGCCCTCTCCTAGGTCGGCCCCCTCGCCGCGGAGTCCCGCGCGTCCCCGGCGCCTGCTGACCGCCCCACCGGAGCGACAGTCCAGCCCGCGCCAGAGGAGTCAGACCACCGTGAGCAGCCCGCAGCACCCGCACGCCCGCAACCCCCAGCGCCCCTCGGGGATGCCGGTCTCCCGCTACGCCCCCTTCCAGCCGGTCGACCTGCCCGACCGCACCTGGCCCGACACCGTCACCACGGCCGCGCCGCGCTGGTGCGCCGTCGACCTGCGGGACGGCAACCAGGCACTGATCGACCCCATGTCGCCCGACCGCAAGCGGCGGATGTTCGACCTGCTGGTCCGCATGGGCTACAAGGAGATCGAGGTCGGCTTCCCGGCCGCCAGCCAGACCGACTTCGACTTCGTCCGGCAGCTGGTCGAGGAGGACCTGGTACCCGACGACGTCACCATCCAGGTCCTCACCCAGGCCCGCGACGAGCTGATCGAGCGCACCTTCGAGTCCCTCCGCGGCGCCCGGCAGGCGATCGTGCACCTGTACAACTCGACGAGCACCCTGCAGCGCCGGGTCGTCTTCGGCTCCGACCGCGCCGGCATCGTCGACATCGCCGTCCACGGCGCCCAGCTGGTCCGCAAGCTGACCGAGCAGATGGGCGACACCGAGATCCGCTACCAGTACAGCCCGGAGTCCTTCACCGGCACCGAGCTGGACTTCGCCGTCGAGATCTGCAACGCCGTCACCGACGTCTGGGAGCCCACCCCCGACCGGCCGACGATCCTCAACCTGCCGGCCACCGTCGAGATGGCCGAGCCCACGGTCTACGCCGACCAGATCGAGTGGATGCACCGCAATCTGGGCCGGCGCGACGCCGTCGTCCTCAGCCTGCACCCGCACAACGACCGCGGCACCGCCGTCGCCGCCGCCGAGCTCGGCTACCGCGCCGGCGCCGACCGCATCGAGGGCTGCCTGTTCGGCAACGGCGAGCGCACCGGCAACGTCGACCTGGTCACCCTCGGCCTGAACCTGTTCAGCCAGGGCATCGACCCGCAGATCGACTTCTCCGACATCGACGAGATCCGCCGCACCGTCGAGTACTGCAACCAGCTGGGCGTGCACGAGCGGCACCCCTACGGCGGCGACCTCGTCTACACCGCCTTCTCCGGCTCCCACCAGGACGCCATCAACAAGGGCTTCAAGGCCCTGGAGGCCGACGCGCAGGCCGCCGGGAAGACCGTCGACGAGATGACCTGGGCGGTCCCCTACCTGCCGATCGACCCCAAGGACGTCGGCCGCAGCTACGAGGCGGTCATCCGGGTCAACAGCCAGTCCGGCAAGGGCGGCGTCGCCTACATCATGAAGACCGAGAACCACCTCGACCTGCCGCGCCGGCTGCAGATCGAGTTCAGCGCGGTCATCCAGCGGCACACCGACGACGAGGGCGGTGAGGTCACCGCCGCGCAGATGTGGACCGCCTTCAGCAGCGAGTACCTGCCCGACCCCGACGCCCCGTGGGGCCGGTTCGCGCTGGCCGGCCACCGGCACACCACCCACGGCGGCACCCTCGACGAGATGGTCGTGGAGCTGACCGACGGCGGCGTCCCCGTCACCGTGCAGGGCCGCGGCAACGGCCCGATCGCCGCCTTCGTCGACGCGCTGAAGACCCTCGACGTCGACGTCCGGGTGCTCGACTACGCCGAGCACGCGCTGTCCGCCGGCGGCGACGCCCGCGCCGCCGCCTACGTCGAGTGCGCCGTGGGCGACCGGGTGCTGTGGGGCGTGGGCATCGACCCGAACATCGTCAGCGCGTCGCTGCGCGCCGTCGTCTCCGCGGTCAACCGCGCCCAGCGGTAGGCCGGGGCAGGGCCGGGCGGGCGCCTCAGACGCCCGCCCGGCCCGCCCCGTCGCGCTCGGGCGGGGCGTCGCCGGGCTCGTCGCCGCGGTGGGCGTCGTCCTGCGCCTCGGCGCCACGCAGCTCGTCGACCAGCAGCAGGTCGCGCCGGACGTGGCGGCGGCGGTAGGCCACCCGGCTGATCAGGTGTGCGCTGACCGGCGCGGTGAGCAGCTGGAACGCCGCCACGAGCAGCAGCATCCAGGCGTTCGCCCAGCCGTCGAGGCGGATCGCCGCGCCCACCATCACCAGCAGCACGCCGAGCACCTGCGGCTTGGTGCCGGCGTGCATCCGGGACAGCACGTCCGGGAAGCGCACCAGGCCCAACCCGGCGGTCAGGCACAGCGTGGCGCCGGCCACCAGGCAGGCGTAGGCGAGCACGTCGGCGAACGCGGTCACGACCGGCCCTCCCGCTCCTCCGCGGCCACCGGCAGGCCGACGTCCCGCCCGTCGTCGGTGCTCGCCCGCAGCAGCATGCCGCCGACGTAGCGCGCCACCGAGACCGAGCCGACGAAGGCCAGCAGCGACACCACCACCAGCACGGGCACGAGCGTCGGGTCGCGCACCAGGGCCGCGTGCACCGCGAGCCCCGCCGCGATGATCACCAGCAACGTGTCGGTGGCGACCACCCGGTCGAGCAGGGACGGCCCGCGCACCAGCCGCACCAGGCACAGCAGCGCGCCCCCACCGATCAGCGCGTACAGCACCGCGTCCACGGCGATCACGGAGCCCGCACCTCCTCGCGCGCGTCCGACCCGGCCCGCTCCAGCGCCTCCAGGTCCTCCGGCGCCCCGAACGCCCGCACCAGCCGCTCCTCGACCACCAGCACGTGGGCGCGCTTGCGCTCCACGTCGGCGCGGTCGCGGACGGGCAGCAGGTGCAGGGTCATCACCCGCCGCTCCCGGTCGAGGTCGAGCACCAGCGAACCCGGCACCAGGGAGATCGCCTCGGCGACCATCGTGAGCAGCAGATCGGAGTCGACGCGCAGCTGCACCCGCACGATCGCCGTGCGGCGCACCCCCGCCGGGCGCAGGGTCTGCCAGGCCACCTCGGCCCCCGACACGAACAGGTCGACGACGAAGTGGCCGAGGAAGACCAGCAGCGGCACCGGCCGCACCCGCACCCCGCCGACGACGTGCGGCAGCGGCAGCAGGACCAGCACGACCAGCGCGACGACCAGGCCGGACAGCAGGTTGGCCCACGACCAGCTGCCCCACAGCAGCATCCAGACGAGCACCAGCCAGACGACGAGCGGGACCTGGTGGCGCAGCCGCGTGGCGGCCGGTTCCACGGTCACGGCACCTCCTCCTCCCCGAACACCGACGAGACGTAGGGCGAGCGGTCGTACAGGTCGGTCGAGGCCCGGTCGGCCAGGCCGTAGAGCGGGCCGGCCAGCCCGGTGAGCGCCACCGTGAGGGTCACCAGCGCCGCGGTCGCGCCGACCATCGTGCGCGGCAGCGGGCGCAGCGCCCGCACCGCGCCGGCCGCCGGCGGCAGGTCCGGCTCGGACGCCGTCGCCACCGCGGTGTGCCGGCGCCAGGCGTCGCTGAACGCGGTGCGCGGCCGGCCGTCGCCGTCCCCGTCGCCGGACCCCGGGGTGCCGGAGGACTCGGGCGCCTCGTCCACGGGCCGCCGGCGGGAGGTGGCGTCGGCCGCCGCGGCCGCGGCGGTCTCCTCGGCCGGGGCCTGGCTCGGCGACCGCCAGAAGGCCCGGGTCCACACGCGGGCGACGGCGAGCAGCGTGAGCAGGCTGGTGACGACCCCGCCGGCCACGAGGGTGTACGCCGCGGTGCTCCCCTGCGCGACGCCGGCCTCCAGCAGCCCGAGCTTGCCGATGAACCCCGACAGCGGCGGGATGCCGGCCAGGTTCATCGCCGGCACGAAGAACAGCACCGCCAGCAGCGGCGAGCGCCGGGCGAGCCCGCCCAGCCGGTTGACCGACGTCGTCCCGCCCTGCCGCTCGACGAGCCCCGCGACCAGGAACAGCGTCGTCTGGATGGCGATGTGGTGGGCGACGTAGAAGACCGCGCCGGCCAGGCCCGCCGCCGTGCCCAGGGCGATGCCGAAGACCATGTAGCCGATGTGGCTGACCAGCGTGAACGAGAGCATCCGGCGCAGGTCGCTCTGCGCGACGGCGCCGAGGATGCCGACGACCATCGTCGCCAGCGCCGCCCAGATCAGCACGTCGTCCAGCGCGCCGCCGGGGAACAGCAGCGTCTGGGTGCGGATGAGCGCGTAGACGCCGACCTTGGTGAGCAGCCCGGCGAACACGGCGGTGACCGGGGCGGGCGCCGTCGGGTAGCTGTCGGGCAGCCAGGCCGACAGCGGGAAGACCGCGGCCTTGATGCCGAACGCGACGAGCAGCATCGACTGCAGCAGCACCTGGGTGCCCTCGGGCAGCTCGCCGAGGCGCACCGCCAGCTGGGCCATGTTCACGGTGCCGGTGGCGGCGTAGACCAGGCCGATCGCGGCGAGGAACAGCAGCGAGCTGGTCAGGCTGACCACGATGTAGGTCACGCCGCCGCGGATGCGCGGGGCCGTGCCGCCGAGGGTCAGCAGCACGTAGGACGCCATCAGCAGGATCTCGAAGCCGACGTAGAGGTTGAACAGGTCACCGGCGAGGAACGCGTTGCTCACGCCCGCGACCAGCACCAGGAACGTCGGGTGGAAGATCGACAGCGGCGTCTCCTCCGACCCGTCGGCCGCGCCCTGCCCGACGGCGAAGACCAGCACGCCGAGCGCCACGGTCGAGGCGACCACCAGCATCAGCGCCGACAGCCGGTCGACGACGAGCACGACGCCCAGCGGGACCGGCCAGCCGCCCACCGACACCGCCCCGGCACCCTCCGCGTCCGCGACGAGCAGCAGCACCACCGAGACGGCGAGCACCGCGGTGAGCACCAGCACGCTGAGCGTGCGCTGGAACGTCGGGTGCCGGGCGACCAGCAGGGCGCCGGCCGCGCCGAGCAGCGGCAGCAGGACCGGCAGCGGCGCGAGGACCCCGATCACGAGGGGCCCCGGCCGGCCGGCACGTCGACGTCGTCGGCCAGCTCCTCGAGGTCGGCCCGCAGCGAGTCGGCGTGCATGGCCGCGCGGTCCTCGGGGGCGAGGTCGTCCGGGTCGAGCTCGTCGGCGTCGGTGTCGCGGCGGGCGGCGACCCGGCGGTCCTCCTCGTCGGTGCCGACGGCCTCGTTGCGGGCCAGCCGCCACGAGCGGTGGATGAGCGCCAGCACGAACGCCGAGATGCCGAAGGTGATCACGATCGCGGTGAGCACCAGCGCCTGGGGCAGCGGGTCGTTGATCTCCTCGGCGTCGGAGTAGCCGAGGATCGGCGCCAGCCCCGCCGGGCCGCCGGTGGACAGCAGCAGCAGGTTCGTGGCGTTGCCCAGCAGCAGGAAGCCCAGCAGGACGCGGGTGAGGCTGCGGTCGAGCAGCAGGTAGACACCCGCCGCGTACAGCCCGCCGATCATCACCGGCAGCACGATCGTGGGGGTCATCGCAGCACCACCTCCCCGGGGGCGAGTTCGATCGGGTCCTCCTGGTCCTCCTGGCGGTCGAGCTCCGCGCCGAGGCTGCGCAGCACGTCGAGCACCAGGCCGACGACGATCAGGTAGACGCCGCAGTCGAAGAACAGCGAGGTCACGAGCTTGACGTCGCCGAGGACCGGCAGCGTCGTCTGCAGGATCGCCGTCTGCAGCACGTCGCCGCCGACCAGCAGCCCGGCGACGCCGGTGGCACCCGCGAACAGCAGGCCGCTGCCCAGCAGCAGGCCGGGGGCCACCGGCGCGGCCTCGCCCAGCTCGTACCGGCCGCCGGCGAGGTAGCGCAGCACCAGCGCCAGCCCCGCGACCAGGCCGCCGGCAAAGCCGCCGCCGGGCTCGTTGTGGCCGCTGAAGAGCAGGTACAGCGAGAACACGGTGATCGTGTGGAACAGCAGCCGGGTAACCACCTCGAGCACGACCGAGCGCCGGGCGGGGTCGAGGGTGGCGGTGGCGGCCAGCCAGCGGTCGCGCGGCGCCCGGCGGCTGCGCTCGGCGGAGCCGGTCAGCTCGGCGCGGGTCACCCGGTCCACCCCGCCGGTGCGGCCGCGGAGGAACACCAGGCTGGCCACGCCGGTCGCGGCGACGACGAGCAGCGAGACCTCGCCGATGGTGTCCCAGGCGCGGATGTCGACCAGCGTCACGTTGACGACGTTCTTACCGCCGCCGAAGTCGTAGGCCGGGCCCGGCCAGCCCGCCGACACCGGCGGCGCCGTGCGCACCGCCATCGCCACGGCGCCCACCGCGCCCATGAACGCGCCCACCCCGACGGCGATCACGCCGCGCACCGCCCGCTCGCGGGGCCGGTGCCGCTCGGAGATGTCCTTGGGCAGCTTGCGCAGCACCAGCACGAACACGACGAGGGTGAGCGTCTCGACGAGGAACTGGGTGAGCGCCAGGTCGGGCGCGCCCTGCAGCGCGAAGACGACGGCGATGCCGTAGCCGGTGACGCCGACGACGAGCACCGCGGACAGCCGCTGCCGGATCCGCAGGGTGAGCGCGGCGGCGGTCACCACGACGACGCCGACGACGGCCTGCACCGGGGTGTCCCAGGCCCGCCACTCCCCCGGCCACGGCGCCTGCGTGAGCAGCAGCGTGCCGGGCAGCGCGAGGACGACGACGAGGATCGTGCCGAGGTAGGCCGGCAGCGACCCGCGCTGGGTGGTGCCGGTGACCAGGACGGAGAGCCGGTCGACGCCCTGCAGGACGTTCCAGTAGCCCTCGTCCGCCGAGGCGCCCACGGCCACCCGGCCCTGCAGGCGCTGCACCGGCCCCCGGAGGGCGAACAGCGCGGCGCCGCCGAGCACGGTGAGCGCCGACAGCGCCAGCGCCGGCTGCCAGCCGTGCCACAGCGCCAGGTGCTCGGCCTCGGGGGCGAGCAGCGGCAGCGTCTCGGCGTACGCGGCGACCAGCGGGTCCAGCACCGGGCTCAGCGGCCCGAGCACCAGCCCGGTGAGCGCGAGGACGGCGGGCGCGGCGAGGAACAGCGCGCCCGGCGGGTGCTCGACCGCGGTGTCGGGGACGCCGGGCTTGCGGGCGAACGCGCCCCACACGAACCGGGCGGTGTAGGCCGCGGTGAGCACGGAGCCGAGGACCAGGCCGGCGAGCACGACCAGGGCCACCGTGCGGTCGGGCAGGCCGCCGTCGAGCAGGGCGGTGAAGGCCGCCTCCTTGCCGACGAAGCCCAGCAGCGGCGGCAGCCCCGCCATCGACGCCGCGGCGGCGCCGCCGATCGCGGCCAGGACGGGCAGCCGGCGGCCGAGGCCGGACAGCCTGCGCAGGTCGCGGGTGCCGGTGGCGTGGTCGACGACGCCGACGGTGAGGAACAGCGTGGACTTGAACAGCCCGTGCGCGAGCGTCATGGCCAGGCCCGCGGCGGCGAGCTCGGCGCTGCCGGCGCCGACCAGCACCACGAGGAAGCCGAGCTGGCTGACGGTGCCGAAGGCCAGCAGCAGCTTGACGTCCTTCTGCCGCAGCGCTCGGTAGCCGCCGAGCAGCATGGTGGCCACGCCCAGGCCGAGCACCACCGGCCGCCAGCCGGGGACGTCGGCCAGGCCGGGCGCCAGCCGGGCGACCAGGTACACGCCGGCCTTCACCATCGCCGCGGCGTGCAGGTAGGCGCTGACCGGCGTCGGCGCCTCCATGGCCGCGGGCAGCCAGAAGTGGAACGGGACGAGGGCGGACTTGGTGACCGCGCCGGCGAGCACCAGGGCCACGCCGGCCGTCATCGCGGTGCCGCTGCCGGGGGCGGCGACGACCTCCGAGAGCAGGTACGAGCCGCTCGCCTGGCCGATGACGATCAGGCCGACGAGCATCGCCAGGCCGCCGGCGGTGGTCAGGACCAGCGCCTGCGACGCCGCCCGCCGCGCGGCCAGCCGCCGTCCCGAGCCGCCGATGAGCAGGAACGAGAAGACGGTGGTGAGCTCCCAGAACACGTAGAGCAGGAGCATGTCGTCGGCGAGGACGAGCCCGAGCATCGAACCCGCGAAGGCGGTGAGGCACCCGGCGAAGCGGCCGGTCCCCTCCTCGCCGGGCTCGAAGTAGCGGGCGCAGTAGACGAGCACCAGCGCCCCGACGCCGGTGACCAGCGCCGCGAAGGTGAGCGACAGGGCGTCCAGGCGCAGGGCGACGTCGAGGTCGAGCGCCGGGATCCAGGGCACCGTCTCGCGCTGCTCCTCGCCGGCCAGCACCGGGCCGAGGCGGGACAGCACCCAGCCGAACCCGGCCGCGGGCACCAGGGCCAGGGCGAGGAAGGCCTGCCTCCCCCACCACCGCACGAGCACGGGCGCCAGCAGTCCGGCGGACAGGTGGAGGAACAGCAGAACGAGCACGTGTCTCCGGGAGTCGTGGGCGGCTCGGGGACACCAGGAACGTCGGTCGACGCGGCCGGCGGTGACAGCGAGTCTACCCGTGAGGTCCGTTCGGCCCGGCCGCGCTGCAGGGGCCCGCGCCGAGCGGAGCGAGGTGTGGGGGGCAGCGGGGTCCTTCTGCTACCCGTCCGCGCCGAACGCCCTGCTCGCGACGGCGGGGACGCCTCACCGGCCGGGCGTCACCAGGCCGGACTCGTAGGCGAACGCGACCGCCTGCACGCGGTCCCGCAGACCCAGCTTCAGCAGTACCCGGCTCACGTGCGTCTTGACCGTCGCCTCGCCCAGGTACAGCCGGGCGGCGATCTCGGCGTTGGACAGCCCGGCGGCGACCAGCGCCAGCACGTCGGTCTCCCGCTCGGTGAGCTGCGCGAGCTCGGCGGCGCGGCCGGGGTCGGGCGCGGGCGCGGCGGCGAAGGAGCGGATCACCCGCAGGGTCACCGCCGGGTCGAGCAGGCCCTGCCCGGCCGCGACGGTGCGCACCGCGGCCACCAGGTCCTCCGGCGGGGCCACCTTGAGCAGGAAGCCGCTGACCCCGGCGCGCAGGGCGGCGGCCACGTACTCGTCCTCGTCGAACGTGGTGAGGACGACGACCCGCGTGCGCGCGCCCGACCCGACGATGCGCCGCGCGGCCTCCAGCCCGTCCATGCCGGGCATCCGCACGTCGAGCAGGACGACGTCGGGCTCGAGCTCGGCGACCACGCGGACGCCCGACGCGCCGTCGCCGGCCTCGCCGACCACCTCGATGTCGGGCTCGGCGGCCAGCACCATCCGCAGCCCCGTGCGGATCATCGACTGGTCGTCGACCAGCACCACCCGGATCGTCACGCGCCCACCGCCGCGGGCGGGACGGCGGCCGGCGCGGGGACGGGGAACCCGGCGCGCACGCGGTAGCCGCCGCCGCGGACGGGGCCGACGTCGAGGTCGCCGCCGGCGACGGCGACCCGCTCGCGCATGTGCAGCTGCCCGTGGCCCCCCGGCGCGTGCGGGGTGGGCTCGACGCGCGGGCGGCCGTCGTCGGTGACCGTGACGGTCACCCGGCCCGGCGTCCAGGCGACCTCGACGCGGGTGGCGGCCGCGCCCGCGTGCCGGACCACGTTGGACAGCGCCTCCTGCACCACCCGCACGGCCGCGACGTCGACCAGCTGCGGCAGCTCGGCCGGCTCCCCGGTGACCACCAGCTCCACCGGCATCCCGCCGGCCCGCAGCTCGGCGAGGACGGCGTCCAGACGCGACAGCGACGGCTGCGGCACCGGGTCGCCGGCGCCGGACTCGCGGAGGATGCCGACCACGCGGCGCATCTCGTCGACCGACTCCCGGCCCAGCCGCTCCAGCCCCAGCAGCACGTCCTGGGCCTCGGGGTGGTCGGGCAGCAGCCGCCGCAGCCCGCCCATCTGCAGCACCATCACGCTGACCGCGTGCGCGACCGAGTCGTGCACCTCGCGGGCGATGCGGGCGCGCTCGGCCACGACGGCGGCGCCGGCCACGGCCTCCTGCTGCTCGGCCAGCCGGGCGGCGAGCACCTGCAGCTCCCGGGCCCGCTCGCGGGACCGGCGCACCAGCAGGCCGACGCCCCAGGCGGTCCCGGTGACGACGAGGTAGAAGACGCTCTCCCAGGTGGAGGGGCCGAACACCAGCCCGGCGACCACCACGACGAGCGTCGCCGAGACCGCCGCGCGCAGCCCGCGCCGCACCGGCAGGACCGCGGCCGCGTGCCCGACGAGGACGGCCATCCCGATGAGCTGGGCGCCGCCGGGTCCGGGCGTCCCGAGCGCGTAGTTGCCGAGCACGCTGAGCGCCCCGGCGACCGCGGCCGCCTCCGGCCACCGCGCGCCCAGAGCCACGACCGCGCCGACGGCGACGCCCGGCAGCGCGGTGACCAGCGGGAAGCGGAACGTCTCGTCGATCGCCGTCTCCACCCCCGAGAGCACCGCGAGCAGCGCGCCGAGGGCCGGCCACACGAGCCGGCGGGCGGAGGGGGACGAGGTCCAGCGGGGCACGGCGAGCACGGTAGGGGCGGCCGGGCGCGGACGGGATCCCCCGCGCGGCCGATCGACGGGGGCCTGTCCATCCGCCGTGCGGCGGAGCCCGGTCGGTCCGCGACGGCGGACGTGCCGGGTGCCCCGCCGGCCGGAGAGTCCTCGCCGACGCACCGACCGATGCGGTGCCCGACCCGACGAGGACCGATGACCACCTCCCTGTCCCCCGCCCCCACCGCCGCCACCCCGCAGCGCCCGGCCCGCAGCGCCGGTGCCACGATGCTGACCCTCGCCGGCGGCGCGATGGTCGCGGGCTCGCTGCTCTACGTGGCGGGCCTGGCCACCTCGCCGCCGCAGGCCTCCCCCGCCGACGCCGACTACATCGCCTCGCTGGCCGCCGACGAGGGGCAGACGGCGCTCTCGGCGCTGCTGCTGCACTACGGCAACATGGCGCTGGCCCTGGCCTGGCTGGCCGCTCCGGCGCTGGTCCGCGGCCGCCGCGGGCGCATCCCGACGATCGTCGGCGCCCTGCTGTCGGCGATCGGCCTGGTCACGGTGACCGGGATGGTGCTCTACGACTTCTGGACCGGCGGGATCGGCCAGGAGCTGCCGGCCGACACCGCGCTGGCGCTAGTCGAGTCGGTGCAGGGCCAGGCGGCCGTGGGCGTCGTCGGCACGGTGACGCTGCTCGGGCTGCTCGGCCCGCTGGTCGGTCTCGCCGGCCTGGCGCGCGCCGGCGTGATCACCTGGTGGCTGCTGGTCCCGGCCGTGGCCTGCCTGGTCGCCTCGGCGGCGCTCAGCTTCACCCCGCTGCTCTACGCCGGCTTCGCGCTCGTCGGCGCCGTCCCCACGGTCGCCGTCGGGCTGCGGATGATCGCCCGCACCCGGGCCGAGGCCGCCGCCTGAGCCGGGATCAGGTGACCTGATCGTGGCGCCTCCTCCCCCACGTCCCACCGTGAGGGAGGAGGCGCTGCCGTGCAGGAGGACCCGCTCAGCCCTCGGCGAGCTCCGCGGCGGCCAGCCAGTCGCTCTCCACCTGGTCCTTCTCGGCCAGCAGGGTCCGCAGCCGGCCGTCGAGCTCCATGACCCGCGCGTGGTCGGTGGCTGCGGCGGCGAGGTCGGCGTGCAGCCGCTCCTCCTCCGCGGTGAGCTTCTCCAGCCGCCGCTCGAGGCGGGCCGCCTCCTTGCGGGCGGCGCGCACCTCCGCCGCCGACGGGCCGGCCGGGGCGGGCGTCGCGGTCGCGCCGCCGGCGGGCGCGGGACCGGAGCCGGCCGAGGGCAGCGCGGCCTCCCCGGCGGCCCGGCGGGCGAGGTACTCCTCCACCCCGCCGGGCAGCGCGGCGAGCGACCCGTCGCCCATGAGCGCCACCACTGAGTCGCAGACCCGGTCGACGAAGTAGCGGTCGTGGCTGACCACCAGCACCGTGCCGGGGAACCCGTCGAGCAGGTCCTCGAGCTGGGTGAGCGTGTCGATGTCGAGGTCGTTGGTCGGCTCGTCGAGCAGCAACACGTTCGGCTCGGCCATGAGCAGCCGGAGCAGCTGCAGCCGGCGCCGCTCGCCGCCGGAGAGATCGCCGACCGGCGTCCACTGCCGCGACGCCGGGAAGCCGAAGCGCTCGGCCAGCGAGGACGCCGAGATCTCCTGGTTGCCGATCCGCGCGATCCGGGCGACCTCCTGCACCGCCTCGAGCACCCGCAGCCGAGCCGGCAGCTCGGTGACGTGCTGGGACAGGTAGGCCGGCGCCACCGTCTGCCCGCGCACCACGGAGCCGCGGTCGGGCTCGACCTCGCCCACGAGCATCCGCAGCAGCGACGTCTTGCCCGCGCCGTTCACCCCGACGACGCCGATCCGGTCGCCCGGGCCGACGTGCCAGGTCAGGTCGGCGAACAGCGTCCGTGGGCCGGCCTCCGACCGCACCGCGTAGTCGACGTCCTCGACGTCGTACACCGTCCTGCCGAGCCGGCGCGCGGCGAAGCCCTTGAGCTGCATCGTCTCGCGCGGCGGCGGCTCGTCGGCGATGAGCGCCTCGGCGGCCTCGATGCGGAAGCGCGGCTTGCTGGTGCGCGCCGGCGGGCCCCGGCGCAGCCAGGCGAGCTCCTTGCGCACCAGGTTGAGGCGGCGTTCCTCGGTGGCCGCCGCGACGCGGGCCCGCTCGGCGCGGGCCAGCGTGTAGGCCGCGTAACCGCCCTCGTAGGAGTGCACCGCGCCGTCGGCGACCTCCCACGTCTGCGTGCACACCTCGTCGAGGAACCACCGGTCGTGGGTGACGACCACCAGCGCCCCGACCCGCCGCTTCACGAAGTCGGCGAGCCAGGCGACGCCCTCGACGTCGAGGTGGTTGGTCGGCTCGTCGAGGACGAGCAGGTCCAGCGGGCGGATCAGCTGCGCGGCCAGCGCCACCCGCCGCCGCTCCCCGCCGGACATCGGCGCGACGGGCGAGTCGAGGCCCAGCCGGTCGAGCTCCAGGCCGGTGAGGACGCTGCGGACGGCCGGGTCGGCGGCCCACTCGTGCTCGGCGGCGAACAGCGTCGGGGGCAGGACGACGTCGCGGACCGTCGCGCCCGGCGGCAGCGTCCCGGACTGGTCGAGGACGCCGACGGCGAGGTCGCCGCGCTGCGTGACCCGCCCGCTGTCGGGCTCCTCCCGGCCGGTGAGGACGCCGAGCAGCGTGGACTTGCCGCTGCCGTTGCGGCCGACGACGCCGATGCGCTCGCCGGACGCGACGCCGAGGGAGACGTCGTCGAGCAGCACGGTGGTGCCGTGCGCCTTGGACACCCGCTCCAGGTTGAGCAGGTTCAGCGGGGCGCTCACGACCGGGCCTGCGTCGTCGGGGGCGTCGTGGAGTGCGTCATCGGGAGACCAGTATCGCCGGGCCGCGCTAGTGGACCCCAAGGCGGCCACAAGTGCGGTCCGGAGAGTCGTCCCCGGAACACCCCGGGTCCACGGGGGCGAGGACTGGAGGACGAGATGAGCATGACGGCAGCGGCCCACGACGCGGCGGTCCCGGCGCCGGCGGCGCCGCGCCTGCGGGCAGTCCCGCCCCTGGCGGAGCCGGCCCCCACCTCGACGGCGCTGTGGTGGGCGCGGCTGCTGCGCCGCGGCCCCGGCCCGCTCGAGTACTCGCTGGTCGGCGTCAACTCCGACCGGTTCGACGACGGCACCCCGGTGGACATGACCGCCCTCGACGCCCGCGGCCGCCGGCCCGCCGGCTGGCTGGTCGACGTCCGCTACCGCGCCGCCGACCGCCGCGTCGTCCGGGTCGACGTGGTCGAGGACGTCGCCGACCGCTGCCCGCCGATGTGGTTCGCCGAGGTCACCCACGCCACCAGCGCGGTGCCGGCGGCCTCGCTGCTCGCCTTCCGGGGCTCGGCCTTCCGGCCGGGCTCGGTCGTCGCGCCCCACCAGGTCGCCGCCGCGGGCGTCCGGATCACCGACCGGATCGGCGAGGTCCGCTGGTGGATCCGCTCGGGCCTGGTCGACACCGTCTCGGTGGAGCAGGTCTACCGGGGACGGGGCGTGGCCCGCACGCTGGTCACCGTCGCCGAGGGGCTGCGCTCGCTGCGCGGCTGGGCGCCGCTGCGGTCCGACGGCCGGCTCACCGACGCCGGCGCCGCCTGGCTGGAGACCGCGCCCGCGGCGTGGGCCCCGCGCCTGTCGGCCCGCACCGAGGTGCTGCCCGACGCCGACGCCGAGCAGGGCCCGACCGGGGTCGCGCGGCTGCTCCGCTGAGCCGGCGGGGTGCGGCCGACCTGCGGATCGGTCGTGCCCCGCCTACCGTCGGGCGAGTGCCAGTGCCCGCGGTGACCTGGTCCGACGTCGAGGCCCGGGCGCGGACCGTCCCGCTCGGCCCCGTGCTGCGCCGCGGCGGCACCGACGACCTGCTCCTGCGCGGCCTGGTCACCGACTCGCGCCGCGTCGTCCCCGGCTCGCTGTTCGCCTGCGTGCGCGGCGCGTCCAGCGACGGGCACCGGCACGCGGGGGCCGCTGCCGCCGCGGGTGCCGCGGCGCTGCTGGCCGACCGGCCGGTCGACGTCGCGCTGCCGGTGCTGCAGGTCCCGTCGGTGCGCGCCTGCCTGGGCCCGCTCGGCGCGCTGCTGGCCGGCGACCCGGCCGCGGCGCTGCGCCTGGTCGGGGTGACCGGCAGCAACGGCAAGACGACGACGAGCACGCTGGTCCGCGGCGTCCTCGAGGCGGCCGGGACGCCCACCGGCGTCGTCGGCACGCTCGGCGCGGCGGTCGGGCGCCGGTCCCGCGGCACGGCGCTGACCACGCCGGAGGCGCCGGAGCTGCACGAGCTGCTGCGCTGGATGGTCGACGCCGGCGCGCGGCGGGCCGTCGTCGAGGCCTCCTCCATCGCGCTGGACATGGGCCGCATCGACGGCCTGCGCTTCGACGTCGCCGTCTTCACCGGGTTCGAGGAGGACCACCTCGACCACCACGGCACGATCGAGCACTACTGGGCGAGCAAGGCGCGGCTGTTCGGGTCCGACCGGGCGGCGGCCGGCGTCGTGGTCGTCGACGACCCCTGGGGACGGCGGCTGGCCGACCAGGCGCCGGTGCCGGTGACCCGGGTGGGCGCGGCGGAGGACGCCGACGTGCGCGTGCTCGGCTGGCGCACCGGCGCGGCCGGCACCGAGGTGCTCCTGGCCGACGACACCGGCGGGCACCGCGTCACCAGCCGGCTCGTCGGGCGGGTGCACGTGTCGAACCTGGCCGCCGCGTGGGCCACCGGCCGGGTGCTCGGCGTGCCGGCCGAGGAGATCGCGGCCGGGCTCGCGGCGGTCGCCCCGCCGCGCGGGCGCAACACGGTGCTGGGCGGGGACGGGCGGCCGGTGGTCGTCGTCGACTACGCGCACACCCCGCGCGCCCTCGCCGCCGCGCTCGCCACCGCCCGCGACCTGCGCGGCCCCGGCGGCCGGGTGCACCTGGTCCTCGGCGCCCGCGGCCGGCGCGACCGGTACAAGCGGCAGGGCCTGGGCGAGTCCGCCCGGGCGGCCGACGTCGTCTGGCTGACCAACGAGGGCAGCCACGGCGAGGACCCGGCGGCGATCATCGCCGAGCTGCGGGTCGGCCTGCTCGGCGGCGGCGCGGCGGTGCGCACGGTGCCCGACCGGCGGGCCGCCATCTCCGCCGCGGTGCGCGCCTCCGGGCCGGCCGACGTCGTCCTGGTCGTGGGCCGCGGGCACGAGACGCGGATGCTCGACACCACCGACCCGCGCGACGCGGTCCACCTCGATGACGCCGAGGTGGCCAACACGGCGCTCATCGCCGAGCACGGCCCGCCGGCCGCCGTCGCGGCGCGGGCCGAGCGCGCCTCCTGACCGGGGCGCGGCGGAGGGAAGACAGCGGGGCCCCGCGGCGCTACAGTCGCCACCAGTTGAGAGTTCAACGAAGGAGGCCGGCCATGCCCGCCGTCACCGTCGAGGACACCACCACCCTCCCCCGGGTCCCGCTGCCCGCCCCGCGGACGGTGCGCCGCCGCACGCGGTCGGTGACCACGGCCCCCTCCGGCTTCGAGGGCGAGGGCTTCCCGGTCCGCCGGGCGTTCGCCGGGGTCGACCTGCGCGACCTCGACCCGTTCATCCACATGGACCAGATGGGCGAGGTCGAGTACGCCCCGGGCGAGCCCAAGGGCACCTCGTGGCACCCGCACCGCGGCTTCGAGACCGTCACCTACATCATCGACGGCACCTTCGAGCACGCCGACTCCCACGGCGGCGGCGGCACGATCAGCAACGGCGACACCCAGTGGATGACCGCGGGCGGCGGCGTCCTGCACATCGAGCGGCCGCCGGAGGCGCTCGTCGTCAGCGGCGGGGTCTTCCACGGCCTGCAGCTGTGGGTGAACCTGCCGCGCGCGCAGAAGTGGGTGGAGCCGCGCTACCAGGACCTGCGGGCCCGCGAGTCGGTGCTGCTGGCCAGCCCGGACGCCGGCGCGCTGGTGCGGGTGATCGCCGGCGACGTCGGCGGGCACACCGGCCCGGGCTCCACGTACACGCCGATGGCGATGGTGCACGCGACGGTGGCGCCCGGCGCCTCGCTCGACCTGCCCTGGCGGCCGGACTTCAACGCCCTGGTCTACGTGCTCTCCGGCGCCGGCTCCGTCGGCATCGACGGCGCGCCGGTGCGCACGGGCCAGCTGGCCGTGCTCGGCCCCGGCGACACCGTGACCGTCCGCGGCGCGGTGCACCAGGAGTCGCGCACGCCGGCCCTCGACGTCGTCGTCCTGGGCGGGCTGCCGATCCGCGAGCCGATCGCCATGTACGGGCCGTTCGTGATGAACAGCCGGCAGGAGGTCGTGCAGGCCTTCGACGACTTCCGCGCCGGGCGCCTGGGCTCGATCCCGGCCGTGCACCTGCCGTCCCCCGCGGTCCCGCACGCCGCGGTCCGCGGCGAGTCCGGCCAGTGACCGGCACCCCCGGCGGAGGCCTCCACGCCTCCGCCGGGGGTGCATGCTGACGTCGACCCGGACCATCGAGGAGCCGAACGTGCCCGTCTTCCCGCCCGTCCCGCTGACCGAGTGGGCCGACACCAAGGAGACCGTGCACCGGTTCCTGCAGGTGGTCGGCAAGCTCCGCCTGGCCAACGCCCCGCGGCGCAACCACTGGTGGCACGTCCCGTTCCACCTCACCGGCCGGGGCCTGACCACCCGGCCGATGGGCTTCGACCCCGTCTTCGCCGTCGACCTCGACCTGGTCGACCACCGGCTCGAGGTCAGCGTCGCCGACGGCAGGCGGGCGTCCTTCCCGCTGCCCGGGCTCAGCGTCGCCGGCTTCTACCGGCAGCTGCAGGCGACGCTCACCGGGCTCGGGCTGCCGGCCCACATCGACCGGCCGGTGCCCTTCGACCTGCCCGACCGGACCCCGTTCGCCGAGGACGAGCACCACGCCGCCTACGACCCGGCGCACGTGACCCGCTACTGGGTGGTGCTGGGGCAGGTCGCGCAGGTGCTCGAGGAGTTCGCGGGCCGCAGCTACGCGAAGACGAGCCCGGTGCACCACTTCTGGCACACCTTCGACGTCGCCGTCACCCGCTTCTCCGACCGGCGGGTGGAGCAGCCCGACGCCGTCGACCCGGTCACCCGCGAGGCCTACTCGCACGAGGTGATCAGCGCCGGGTTCTGGTTCGGCGACGACCAGGTGCCCGAGCCGGCGTTCTACTGCTACACCGCGCCGGAACCGGCGGGCCTCACCGAGGAGCCGCTGCGCCCCGCGGCCGCGCGCTGGGTCCCCAGCCGCGGCGCCCACCTCGCGCTGCTCACCTACGAGGACGTGCGGACGGCGGCCGACCCCCGCGCCGCCGTGCTGGACTTCCTCGAGAGCGCCCACGCCGCCGGGGCCCGCCGCGCCGGCTGGGACGTCGGCGCACTCCGCTGCCCGTCCGCCCCCGAGCCCCGCTGACACACCCTCGTGGAGGTCCCGTGAGCACGTCCGAACCCCGGCCGACCGCGCGCACCGTCGGCGGCCTCGACGACACCGCCGCGGGCCCGGCCCTCGACCTGCTGCCGGCGAAGGAGGTCGTGCTCGGCCCCGGCACCCCCGTCCGGCGGCTGCTGCCCACGCTCGGCCGCCGGATGGTGGGCGCCTGGGCGTTCGTCGACCACTACGGCCCCGACGACGTCGCCGCCACCACCGGGATGCAGGTCACGCCGCACCCGCACACCGGCCTGCAGACGGTGTCCTGGCTGATCGAGGGCAGCGTCCACCACCGCGACTCCCTCGGCAGCGACGTCACCTTCGGCCCGCGGCAGCTCGCGCTGATGACCGCCGGGCACGGCATCGCGCACTCCGAGCAGTCGCCGGTGCCGCACCCGCGGTTCCTGCACGGCGCCCAGCTGTGGGTGGCGCTGCCCGACGGCGCCCGCGACACCGCGCCGGCCTTCGAGCACCACGCGGCGCTGCCGGGCTTCGCCTCCGACGGGCTCACCGCCACGGTGCTCATGGGCTCCTTCGGCGGGGCGACGTCCCCGGGCACCGCGTACTCGCCGCTGGTGGGGGTCGACCTCGACCTCGCCGCCGGTGCCGACGTCGAGGTGCCGCTGGAGCCGGACTTCGAGCACGCGCTGCTCGGCGCCGCGGGCGGGGCCGACGTCGAGGGCGCGCCGCTGGCCCACGGCGCGATGGTCTACCTGGGCACCGGCCGCCGCTCGGTGCGGATCCGGACCGACGCCCCCACCCGGCTGCTCCTGCTCGGCGGCGAGCCGTTCGAGGAGCGGCTGGTCATGTGGTGGAACTTCGTCGGCCGGTCGGGCGAGGAGATCACGGAGTACGCCGAGCGGTGGAACGACGGCGACGCGCGCTTCGGCGCCGTCCCGGGGTTCGGCGAGGACGAGCGCCAGCTCGCGCCGGCCCTGCCGCCCGTCCCGCTCAAGGCCCGCGGGAGGGTCCGGTGACCGTCGACGACCGCCTGCTGGGGTTCGTGGCCGGGCGCCGCTGGGGCGTGCTGGCCACCGTCAAGCGCGACGGACGGCCGCAGCTGTCCAACGTCGGCTACGCGTACGACCCGGAGCAGCGGCTGTTCCGGGTGTCGGTGACCGCCGACCGCGCGAAGACCCGCAACCTGCAGGCCGACCCGCGGGTGACCCTGCACGTGTCCTCGGACGACTTCTGGTCCTGGGCCGCCGTGGAGGGCACCGCCGAGCTGACGCCGGTGGCCGCCGACCCGTCCGACGCGACGGTGGACGAGCTGGTCGCCTACTACCGGGCGATCTCCGGCGAGCACGAGGACTGGGACGACTACCGGCGGGCGATGGTCGCCGACCGCCGCCTCGTCGTCCGCTTCACCCCCGACCACACCTACGGCCAGGTCCGCTGACGGCCGGGCCGGCGCGCCCCGTCCGCGCCGGCCCGCCCCGTCCGCTCAGCCCTCGGGCGGCAGCTGCATGACCGAGAAGGACGCGCCCCACGGGTCGGTGACCACGGCGAACCGGCCGAACTCGGTGTCCTCGGCGGGGTGGGTGACCTTGCCGCCCGCGGCCTCGACCGCGGCCACCGTGTCGTCGGCGGAGGTCACCGCGAAGCAGGTCGACCACCCCTTCGGCGCACCGGGGCCGACCGGCCCGAGGCCGCCGAGCGGGCGCCCGTCCGTGCTGAAGGTGGCGTAGCCGCCCATGTCGGGGATCTCGTCCCAGGAGAACCCGAAGACGGCGCCGTAGAACGCGCGGGCCGCGGGGACGTCGTCGACGGCGGCCTCGTTCCACACCTGCGCGCCGTGCTCGTTGACCACCTCCGCGCCGGTGTGCGTGCCGGCCTGCCACAGCCCGAAGCCGTTCCCCTGCGGGTCCAGGGCGATGGCCATCGTGCCCATCGGCCCGACCGCCATCGGCTCCACGACGACGGTGCCGCCGGCCTCGCGGATCCGGTCGCAGGTGGCCGCCGCGTCGCCCGTCGCGAAGTACGTCGTCCAGGCCGGCGGGTCGTCCGGGCCGGTCAGCGGCCCGAGGCCGGCGGCCTGCGCGCCGCCCTTCAGCGCGTTGACGTAGCCGCCGTACTCCGGGCTGTCGGCCGTCCAGTCCCAGCCGAACAGGCGGCCGTAGAACTCCTTCGCCGCGGCGGGGTCGGCGGCGCCGTAGTCGACCCAGCAGGGCGTGCCGTCGGGCCAGGGGGTGTTCCGCGTGGGCATGGCTCCTCCTCGGATGCTCGGGGAGGGCACCGTCCCACCGGGGACCGACACTCCGGGAGCCCCGGGCGCGTCCTGGCTCACCTCCGCGCGTCCTGGCTCACCTCCGCGCGTCCTGGCTCACCGCCGGCGGTGAGCCAGGACGCAGCACGATCAGGCGGCCTGATCGTGCCGCGGGGCGTCAGAAGCGGCCGCCGCCGGAGCGGCCCCGGCTGCCCGAGCCGCCGAAGCCGCCGCCCCGCGGCCGGCCGCCACCGCCACCCAGACCGCCGCTGCCGCCGAAGCCCCCGTAGCCGCCGCGCATGCCGCCGGCGAGGATGCCGCCGAGCACGAGGCTGCCCAGGTCGACGCCGCCGCGGCCGCCGCCGTAGCCCGGTCCGTACCCGCCTCGTCCGTACCCGCCGCCGTACCCGCCCCCGCCGTAGCCGCCCCCGCCGTAGCCGGAGGACCAGGTGGCGACGTCGGACTGCGCGTACTGCAGCGCCTGCTGGGCGAGCTGGTCGGCCAACTGGGCCTCGCGCAGTGCTCCCTCGGGGTCGCGCGGCCCCGTCCCGACCGCCGCGTCGAGGTGCCGCTGCGCCTCCGCCAGCCGGGTGCGCGCCTCCGGCCCGACCGCGCCGCGGCGGGTGGCGACGAAGTCGGACGCCGCCGCCACCGACGAGCGGGCGCGCAGCAGCGTCTGGTCCAGCGCGGCGGCGGCGCGGCGGGCGCGGGTCTGCGCGTCGCGGGCCACCGACAGCGCCTGCTCGAGCGCGAGGTCGGCCTCCTCCAGCCGGCGCAGCGCGGTGAGCGGGTCGGGCAAGCCGCCGTCCCCACGCAGCGCCTCGTCGGCGGCGGCCAGCCCCGCCTCGGCGCGGGCCACCTGCGGCCGCAGCCCACCGGCGTCGGGCGTGGAGGCGACCAGCGTGCGGGCCTCGGCGAGGTCCTGCTCGGTCTCCGCGCGCACCGCGGGCAGCCGCGCGGCGGCGTCCTCGAGGTCGCGCTCGAGCCGGGCGACGGCGTCGAGCAGCGTGCCCACCTGGGCCACCGCGTCCTCGGCGGCGCGCAGGTCGCCCACCGCCTCCCCGGACCGGCCGTCGGCGAGCGCCGCGCGCGCCTCGCCGGCCTCGTGCTCGGCGGCGGCCAGGGCCGACCGCGCCTGCTCGAGGTTGCCCGCCACCGGCGCGAGCGCCGAGGCCGCGTACCGGCGCTGCAGCCGCGCCATCCGCTCCTCGTCCTGCGGCAGCCGGCCGTGCAGCGCGGTGATCCGCGGGCCGAGGCCGTCGAGCACCTGCGGGGCGTTGCGCTCGAGGTCGCGCAGCTGCCCGAAGGCCTCCGCCTGCTCGTCGAGGCGCGCGTCGGCGGCGCCGGTCAGCTGCAGCATCTCGGTGAGCACGCGGCGCTGGGTCGGCTCGTCCTCGGGCACCTCGTCGTCGAGCTGCTGGCGCAGCGTGAAGGCGCGGGTCAGCTCCTGCCGCGACTGCGCCAGCGCCTCGGTGAACCCCGCGACGGCGGCCTCGCCGTACTGCAGCCGGGCGAAGTCGAGGTCGAGCTGCGAGGTCTTCACCGCCTCGTCGAGGTCGAGCAGGGCGGCGCTGGCCCGGCCCTGCAGCTCCTCGGTGGGCACGCCCGCGTACGGGTCGGGGCGCTCGATGCGGGTGGACGCCGGCGGCTGCACGGCCGCCCGGCGCCGGCGCGACCGGGAGACCAGGTACGCGCCGCCCCCGACGACGGCGATGCCGCCGACCACCGCCAGGGTGGCCGCACCCGACCCGCCGCCGGAGCCGTCCCCGGTCCCGGAGCCGGTCCCCGCGGCCGCCCCGGCGCCGATCCCGTCGGCGAAGGCCACCGCGGCCGCGCCCCAGTCGCCCGCGGACAGCTCGGGCTCGACGTCCTGCGCGAGGAAGGCGTCGAGGTCGGCGGTCGACTGCGGGAAGGCGTCGTCCACCCAGTAGCCGTACTGCCGGTCGTCGACCGCGACGGCGAGCAGCACGTCGGTGCGGCCGAGCCCGGAGAACTGTGCGGTCCGCGCCGCCCACTCACCGGAGGCGAGCCCGTCGAAGGAGGACACGTAGACGACGAAGGCCTGCGTGCCGTCCTCGGCCTGCCGGTCGTCGACGGCCTGCTGCACCCGGGACAGGGCGCCGGGGTCGAGCGCCCCGACGAGGTCGGTCACCTCGTCGGGCACCTCGAACGGCTGCTCGGCCAGCGCCGGCCCGCTCCCGGCCAGCAGCAGGACCGCCGCGACGGCGAGGACCCCCATCAGTCGGCGCACGGACCGACCCTAGGTCGGCGGCCGCGACCCGGCCGGGTAGGACGGGCACGACCGGGTAGGGGGCTCTCGACCCAGCACCGGCACCCCAGGAGGACCCCCGTGAGCGACCCCGACCGCATCCCCGCCGCCCAGTTGCCCCCGGGGACGGTGGGCCGGGCCGGGAAGTGGGCCGTCGGCAACCGCGACGGGGAGTACTTCGCCGTGTCGCGGCGCTGCCGGCACCAGCTCGCCGACCTGTCGAAGGGCAGCCTCGACGAGAACGGCTGCCTCGTCTGCCCCTGGCACCAGGCGAGGTACGACGTCCGCAGCGGCGCCATGGTCGAGGGCCCGCGCGGCCTCCTCGGTTACCACGGGCCCACGCCGGGCTACACGCAGCTCGTCCGCGGCTACGCCCAGGTGCTCAAGCTGAAGGTGAAGAAGGTGCTGCGCCGCGGGGACGACGTCGTGGTGGAGTGACCCGTCACGTCCGCTCGATCGGGGCGTCCAGGCCCTGCACGAGCGCGTCGCTCTCCGGGTTGTCGGCGCCCGTCGGGCGGACCGAGACGCCCTGCGTGGCGGCGACCTCCTCGGCCGAGCGCGGGGCGAGCAGCCCGTCGCGGATCTCCTCGGCCCAGTGGCAGCTGACCAGGTGCCCGGGCCCGAGCTCGCGCAGCACCGGCACCTCGTCGTCGCAGCGCGTCTCCTGCCGCCACGGGCAGCGGGTGTGGAACCGGCAGCCGCTCGGCGGGTTCGCCGGCGACGGGAGGTCGCCGGCGAGCAGGATCCGCTCGCGGTCAGCCTCGACCACCGGGTCGGGCACCGGGACGGCGCTCATCAGCGCCCGGCTGTAGGGGTGCAGCGGCTGCTCGTAGAGGACGTCGGAGGGCGCCTGCTCCACCAGCGACCCGAGGTACATGACCCCGACGACGTCGCTGATGTGCCGGACCACCGCGAGGTCGTGCGCGATGACCAGGTAGGTGAGGCCCAGGCGCTCCTGCAGCTCCTCGAGCAGGTTGACCACCTGCGCCTGGACGCTGACGTCGAGGGCGGACACCGGCTCGTCGGCGATGAGCAGGTCGGGCTCCAGCGAGATGGCGCGGGCGATCCCGATGCGCTGCCGCTGCCCGCCGGAGAACTCGTGCGGGTAGCGGCGCAGCGCCGCCGACGGGAGGCCGACGGCGTCGAGCAGCGTCCGGATGCGCGTGGCCACGCCCTGCCGGCCCCCGCCCATCCCGTGGGCGAGCAGCGGCTCGGACAGCAGCGACTCGACGTTCTGCCGCGGGTCGAGGCTGCCCAGCGGGTCCTGGAAGACCATCTGCATGCGGCGGCGCAGGGTCCGCAGCGGCTCGCCGGACAGCGTCGACACGTCGGTGCCGTCGAAGACGACCCGCCCGCCGGTGGGCTCGACCAGCCGCAGCACGGCGCGGCCGAGGGTGGACTTGCCGCAGCCGGACTCCCCCACCAGCCCGTAGGTGGTGCCGCGGTCGATGGCCAGGTCGACGCCGTCGACGGCGCGCACGTGGCCCACCGTCCGGTCGACGAACACGCCGCGCTTGATCGGGAAGTGCACCTGCAGGCCCTCGACCCGCAGCAGCGGCTCGGCGGACGGGACGGCGGTCATCGGGCGGCTCCGGACGCGGTGGCCCCGGCCGGGGTCCGCGGGTACTCGAGGGGGTGGCGGCAGCGCAGCTCGCGGCCCGGGCCGTCGTACTCCAGCGGCACGGTGCTGCCGGCCACCTCGGTGAGGCAGTCGTCCTGGGCGTTGTCGCAGCGGGGCGCGAAGGCGCAGCCCTCGGCCCACGGGATGACGTCGCGGGCGGAGCCGCGGATCGGGTGCAGCGGCGCGCCGCGGGCGCCGTCGAGCCGGGGCACCGACGCCAGCAGCCCGCCGGTGTAGGGCTGGCGCGGCCGGGCGAACAGGTCGTGCCGGTCGGCGGACTCGATGATCCGGCCGCTGTACATGACGTGCACCCGGTCGCACAGCCCGGCGACGACGCCGAGGTCGTGGGTGATCATCACCAGCGCCGTCCCCGTGTCGACGACGAGCTCGCGCAGCAGCTCCAGGATCTGCGCCTGGATCGTCACGTCGAGGGCGGTCGTCGGCTCGTCGGCGATGAGCAGCCGCGGCGAGCAGGCCAGCGCCATCGCGATGAGCGCCCGCTGCCGCATGCCGCCGGAGAGCTGGTGCGGGTACTCCTTGAGCCGGCGCGAGGGGTCGGGGATGCCGACGCGGTCGAGCAGCCGGGTGGCCTCGGCGACGGCGTCCTTCTTCGACATCTCGCGGTGCTCGAGCAGGACCTCGGTGACCTGGACGCCGATGGGCACCGTCGGGTTCAGCGAGGACAGCGGGTCCTGGAAGACCATGGCCATGTCGGCGCCGCGGAGCCCCCGCAGCTCGCGGTCCGGGGCGCCGATGAGCTCCTGGCCGTGCAGGCGCACCGAGCCGCCGACCTCGACCCCGCGGCGGGGCAGCAGCCCCATGATCGCCAGCGAGGTGACCGACTTGCCGCAGCCGGACTCGCCGACCAGGCCGACGGTCTCCCCCGGCGCCACGCTGAAGCTGACCCCGTCGACGGCGCGGGTGGGCTGCTCGCCCCGGCGCGTGAAGGTGACCGACAGGTCCTCGACCTCGAGGACGGGCCGCCCGTCCTGGCCGGCGTCCCTCGGGGGCAGTTCCTCGATGGTCAGCGGGCTCACCTCCGGAACTTCGGGTCGAGGGCCTCGCGCAGCGCCTCACCGAGCAGGGTGAAGCCGAGCGCGACGACGATGATGCAGACGGCTGGGTAGATGGCCAGCTCCGGCCGGACGGACAGGAAGTCCTGGGCGTTGGACAGCATCGCGCCCCACTCCGGCCGGGCGAGGTCGGGGTCGCCGAGGCCGAGGAACGACAGCGCCGCGGCCTCGATGATCGCCGTCGCCAGCGACAGCGTGGCCTGCACGATCACCGGCGACAGCGAGTTGGGCAGCACGTGGCCGAACACGATGCGCCGTCGCCGGATGCCCAGCGCCTGCGCGGCCAGGACGTAGTCGCTGCCACGCTGGGCGAGCATCGAGCCGCGCAGCAGCCGGGCGAAGACCGGCACCTGGGTGACCGCGATGGCGATCATCAGCGACCACTGGTTCTGCCCGAGCAGCACCGAGATGCTGATCGCCATCAGCAGGCTGGGGATCGACAGGATGATGTCGACGAACCGCATCACCACGGTGTCGACCCACCCGCCGAACGCGCCGGCGAGGACGCCGAGCGCCATGCCGACGACGACGCCGAGCAGCGTGGACACCACGCCGATGAGCAGCGACTGCCGCGACCCGACGATCAGCCGGGACAGCAGGTCGCGGCCGAGCTCGTCCACCCCGAGCGGGAAGCCCGGCTGGGAGCCCGGGATGAAGCCGGGCCGGATCTCCGACAGCAGCGTCTGCGCCAGCGGGTCGCGCGGGGCCAGCAGCGGCGCGAAGGCCGCCACCACCAGGAAGACCACGACGATGACCGCGCCGAGGATCGCCACCGGGTTGCGCCGCAGCCGGCGGAAGGCGCTGCGGGTGAGCGAGACGCCGCCCTCGCCCTCGGGCACCTGCCCGGCGCGGGCGGCCAGCTCGTCGATCCGCCGCCGCCGGACGTCACCGACGGCGCTCATCGGACCCTCACCCGCGGGTCGAGGAGGCCGTACGAGATGTCGACCAGCAGGTTCACCAGCACGTACACCACCGCCAGCATGAGGATGAAGCCCTGCAGGACGGCGAAGTCCCGGGCGAAGATCGCGTCGAATATCGCCGAGCCCACCCCGCCGAACGCGAAGACGGTCTCGGTGAGCACCGCGCCGGACAGCAGCAGTCCGGTCTGCAGGCCGATCGTCGTCGACACCGGCAGCAGGGCGTTGCGGATGACGTGCCGCCGCCGCACGGTCGCCGTCGCGAGGCCCTTGGCGTTCGCCGTCCGGACGTAGTCCTCGTTGACGACGTCGAGCACCGAGGCACGGGTGATCCGGACGATGATCGCCAGCGGGATGGTGCCGAGCGCGATACCGGGCAGCACGAGGTGGAGGAAGGCGTCCCAGGCGGCGTCCCACTCGCGGGTCAGCAGGCCGTCGAGGACGTAGAAGTTCGTGATGCGGGTGGCGTCGATGCGCACCTCCTGCCGGCCGGAGCCGGGCAGCCAGCCCAGCTCGACGGCGAACAGCAGGCGCAGCAGGTAGGCCAGGAAGAAGACGGGGGTGGCGACGCCGAGCAGCGACCCGACCACCGACGTCGAGTCCAGCCAGCTGCCGTGCCGGCGGGCGGCGAGGTAGCCCAGCGGGATGCCGACGCCGATGGCGAAGACCATCGCGAAGAGGGTCAGCTCGATCGTGCCGGGCATCCGCTCGAGGAACTCCTCGGTGACCGGCCGGCCGGTCCGGGCGGAGTTGCCGAAGTCCAGCTGCACGGCCCGGCCGAGGAAGCGCAGGTACTGGACGTAGAGCGGCTGGTCGAGCCCGAAGAGCTCGTTGTACCGGGCGATGGCCTCGGGGGTGGCGCGCTCACCGAGCGCGGCCTGGGCCGGGCCGCCGGGCAGGGCGCGCAGCCAGGCGAAGAGCAGGACCGACAGCCCCAGCAGGATCGGGATCAGCTGCAGGAGCCGCCGGACGACGAAGCGGAGCACGCGGTCGGGTCACCTCTCCGGGTTCCGGGTCGACGTCCCGGGTCGACGTCGGGTGTCGATCATCGGGGTCGACAGGGCACGGACACGGGTCCGGCCGCGCCGGGACAGGTCCTGTCCCGGCGCGGCCGGAGGGGTGGGTCAGTCGGTGATCGACACCGTCGAGAACACCTCGGCGGTCAGCGGGCTGGGCTCGAGGCCCTCCACGTTGTCCGCCACCACGAGCGCCGGCGGCGAGTGCGAGATCGGGACACCGGGCAGGTAGTCCATGATCAGCCGGTTGGCCTCCTGGTACTGCTCGGTGCGGGCACTCGCGTCGGGCTCCGCGTCGGCCTCGGCGAGGGCGGCGAAGATCTCCGGGTTGCTGAACGCCCCGAACTCCGCGGACGCCTGGCCGTTGGACGCCTCGGCGAAGAACGTGCCGATGAAGTTGTAGGCGTCGTTGTAGTCACCGGTCCACCCGAGCAGGTGGATGTCCGCCTGACCGGCCTGGACGGCGTTCAGGTAGTCCGGGTTCCACGGCAGGGCCACCGGCTCGATGGTGAAGCCGGCGTCGGTCAGGTTCTGGCTGATGACCTGGAACATCGCGGCCGGGTCCGGCAGGTAGGGCCGGCTGACCTCGGTCGGGTAGTAGAACCGCAGCGTCGTCCCCTCGGCGCCGGCCTCCTGCAGCAGCTGGCGGGCGCGGTCGGGGTCGTAGTCGTACGTGGTGACGTCGTCGGCCCAGCCGTCGACCGTCGGCGGCATGAACTGCGTGGCCGCCTCGGCGCCCTCGGGGAGCAGCGAGTTGACGATCGTCTCGCGGTCGATCGCGTGGGCGATCGCCTGCCGCACCTGCGGGTTCTGCAGCGCCGGGTTGGCCTGCGTGCCGGGCACGTTCCCGCCGTTGAAGCCCAGGTACAGGATGTTGAACGGGTCGCGGACGAGCACCTGGAAGCCGTCGTCCTCCAGGGACTGGTAGTCCGCCGGCGCGACGAAGTCGTAGCCGTCGATGGCGCCGGACTGCAGCTCCTGACGGCGGGTGTTCCCGTCGGGGATGGTGCGGAAGATGATCTCGTCGAGGAGCGGGGCGTCGCCCCAGTAGTCCTCGTTGCGGACGAGGGTGACCTCGCCGTTGCCGCGGTCCCAGCTCTCGAAGCGGAAGGGACCGGTGCCGGTCGGGTGCTCCAGGGCGTACTCGGAGTAGCTGAGCGCGTCCTCGCTGCCCGACAGGTTGTCGGCGTCGTACTGCTGCAGCGCCTCGGGGCTCTGGATGGAGAACGCCGGGAGCGCGAGCGCGGACGGGAACTTCGAGGTGACCTGCGTCAGCCGGATCACCGCGGTGCTCTCGTCGGTGGCCTCGCAGGACTCGTAGATGCTCGGGGTGTCCGGCGTGCTGGCGAAGCCGCCGAAGACCGCCTGGTAGTAGTACGAGGCGCTCGGGCTGGTGGCCAGGCCCTCGAAGTTGTACCAGCGGTCGAAGTTGAAGCAGACCGCCTCGGCGTTGAAGTCCGTGCCGTCGTGGAACGTCACGCCCTGGCGGAGGTTGAAGGTGTACTCGAGGCCGTCCTCGCTCACCTCGTAGTCCTCGGCCAGCTCGGGGACCGGCTCGGTGCCGCCGAGCTCGTTGCCCAGCAGGCCCTCGTGGATCTGACGGGCGACCCGGAAGGTCTCGCCGTCGCTGCCGAAGGCCGGGTCGAGCATCGCCGGGTCGCCGGCCGCCCCGAAGACGAGCGTGCCGCCGGACTGGGCCTCCCCGCCCTCCCCGCCCTCGCCGGAGTCGCGGTCACTGGACGCGCAGGCGGCCAGGGTGACGGCGGTCAGCGCGGCCGCGGAGGCGGCCAGCACACGTTGGGGTCGACGCTGCATCGCAGGAGACCTGCCTTCTCGGCCCGCTCCGGGCCGGATGAGATCCGAGGTGGACCGCCGGTGGACGCAAGACGTCCGGACGGCGTGCTCACGGACCCTAGGTCGCGAGGAGGCGGGCGCCAGAGCCGAGCGGCCCCATCGACACCATCCTGTGACCTTGCCGGGGCCGGGCCGCGGGCCCGCGTCGCGGCCGTGCCAGGTCGTGCTAGGCGTCGATGCGGCGGCGGCCCTCGAAGGCCCGGCCGAGGGTGATCTCGTCGGCGTACTCGAGGTCGCCGCCGACGGGCAGGCCGCTGGCCAGCCGCGAGACCGCGAGCCCCAGCGGGCCGACCAGGCGGGCCAGGTACGCCGCGGTGGCCTCGCCCTCGAGGTTGGGGTCGGTGGCGATGATCAGCTCGGTGACCGTGCCGTCCATCAGGCGGGTCATGAGCTCCTTGACCCGCAGGTCGTCGGGGCCGACGCCCTCGATGGGGCTGATCGCGCCGCCGAGCACGTGGTAGCGCCCGCGGAACTCGCGGGTGCGCTCGATGGCGACGACGTCCTTGGGCTCCTCGACGACGCAGATGACGTCGTCGGAGCGGCGCGGGTCCTTGCAGATCCGGCACTGCTCGCCCTCGGCGACGTTGTAGCAGGTCACGCAGAAGCGCACCTCGGCCTGCACGCGCTGCAGGGCGGCGACGAGCCGGCCGACGTCGGCGGACTCGGCGGCCAGCAGGTGGAAGGCGATGCGCTGGGCGCTCTTGGGCCCGACGCCGGGCAGGCGGCCGAGCTCGTCGATGAGGTCCTGGACGGCCCCCTCGTACACGGTGCTCCTAGGGGAAGAGGTGGTCGGGCGCGATGCCGGTCAGGTGCCGGTCAGGCGCCGGGGAGCCCGGGGAAGCCGCCACCGAGGCCGCCGGCCAGCGGGCCCATGCGGTCGGCGGTCAGCTCGGAGGCCAGCCGCGAGGCGTCGCGGACCGCCGCGACGACGAGGTCCTGCAGGGTCTCGACGTCGTCGGGGTCGACCGCCGACGGCGCGATGGTGACCGACCGCAGCTCGCCGGCACCGGTCATCGTGGCGGTGACGAGGCCGCCGCCGGCCGAGCCGGTGACCTCCTCCTTGGCCAGCTGGTCCTGCGCGGCGGCCAGCGCCTGCTGCATCTGCTGGGCCTGCTGCAGGATCGCGGACAGGTCGGGCTGGCCACCACCGGGGAACATGACCCGAGCGTAGGCCGCGGGGGCGACATCCGGCGGACGACGGCCCGGCCGGCCGGTCAGCTCTCCAGCGGCTGCGCCCCCAGCTGCGCGCGCAGCAGCGCCAGCGCCGCCTGCTCGGGGTCGACGGCCGGCACGTGCTCGCGGGCGCCGGCGGTCTCGTCCTCCGCGGCCCGCTGCGCCATGAGCTCGCGGGCCTCGGCGGCCTCCGCGACGCGCGCGGCCTCCTGGGCCGCCTCGCGGGAGCCCTCGGCGCCGCCGCCGGCCGCGGGCGAGCGGCCCGCGGCCCCCTCGACGACGGCCTCGATCTTCCAGCGCACGCCCAGCAGCTCGTTGAGCGCCTCGCGCAGCACGTCCTTGTTGAGGTCGTCACCGATCCGCCGGGCCAGCGCCGGCGAGGACGTGGACAGCGTGAGCACGCCGGCCCGCAGCTCGTGCACCTGGGCGTTCTTGAGCAGCGCCTCGGTGGTGCGCTTGTGCCGCTTGACGACGGCGAGCAGCTCCGGCCAGACCCGCCGGACGTCGGAGGTGGCCAGGTCGCCGTCCCCTCCCCCGTCGGGCGCGCCGGGCGGGTTGGCGGTGACGACCGGGGTCGGCTCGCCGCCGCGCGGGGCGGGCGTGGACTCGGCGGCCGCCCGCGGGGGCGAGGCCGGCGGGCGCGGCTCGGCGACCCGGGCGGCGGCCGCGCGGGCCGCGGCGGGCTGCGGCGTGTGCGGCCAGTCCTCGTCGTCGGTGGGCTCGGGCGGCAGCGGGATGTCGGGCTCGCCCGTGGCCACCCGCACGCCCTGCCGCGGCCCGGCCGGCGGGGGCGACGCCGGGGCCGCCGGCGCCCGCTCCGGGGCGGGCGCGGCCTTCGGGGCGGAGGCGGCGGGGGCGCCGCTGCCGGGCTGCGTGGTCTCCGGCCAGTCGTCGCCGGCCGCGGCCGCTGCGGGTGCCGGCGCCGGGCGGGCGCCGGAGCCCGGCCGGGCGGTCTCCGGCCAGTCGTCCCCGCCGGACGCGGGGGACGACGACGCGGGCGCGGGCGCGGGCGCCGGTGCCGAGGCGGGCGGCGGTGCCGGGGCGGCGGCGGGTGTGGGAGCGGGGGCCTGCGGGGCGGCGGCGCGCTGGGAGGGGCGGACGTACTCCTTGCGCGGCGGCCCGGAGCGCTCCTCCGGGGCGGGCGCCGGCTCCTCGCGGGCCGGGACGGGCCGCGGCGCCTCGCGGACCGGCGCCTCCCGGACCGGAGCCTCGCGCACCGGGACGTCGTGCAGGGGCGCGTCGGTGACCGCCTCGCCGCCGGCGATGGACAGCCGGCGCTCGAGCCGCTCGAGGCGCTGCAGGGTGGCGGCGGCCGAGCCGTCGGTGGCCGGCAGCAGCATCCGGGCACACACCAGCTCGAGCAGCAGCCGCGGCGCGGTGGTGCCGCGCATCTCGCTCAGCCCGGCGTGCACGGTGTCGGCCAGGCGCGAGAGCGTGGCCGACCCCAGCGCACGCGCCTGGGAGACCATCAGGTCGAGCCGGTCGGGCGGGCAGTCGAGCAGGCCGTTGCCGCCGGCCTCGGGCACCGCGTCGAGCACGATGAGGTCGCGCAGCCGGTCGAGCAGGTCGGTGGCGAAGCGGCGCGGGTCGTGGCCGGCCTCGACCACCCGGTCGACGGCGCGGAAGACGCCGGGCGCGTCCTGCGCGGCCAGCGCGTCGATGGCCTCGTCGAGCAGCGCGTCGTCGGTGACGCCGAGCAGGCTCACCGCACTCGCGTAGGTGACGCCCTCGGACCCCGCGCCGGCGAGCAGCTGGTCGAGGATCGACAGCGAGTCGCGCACCGAGCCGCCGCCGGCCCGCACCACCAGCGGGAACACCGTGGGCTCGACCTGCACGCCCTCGGCGGCGCAGGTCTTCTCCAGCAGGCCGCGCAGCGTCGTCGGCGGGACCAGCCGGAACGGGTAGTGGTGCGTGCGCGAGCGGATGGTGGGCAGCACCTTGTCGGGCTCGGTGGTGGCGAAGACGAAGACGAGGAACTCCGGCGGCTCCTCGACCACCTTGAGCAGGGCGTTGAAGCCCTGCGTGGTGACCATGTGCGCCTCGTCGACGATGTAGACCTTGTAGCGGCTGTTCACCGGCGCGAAGAACGCGCGCTCCCGCAGGTCACGGGCGTCGTCGACACCACCGTGGCTGGCCGCGTCGATCTCGATGACGTCGAGCGAGCCGGGGCCGTCGGGGGCCAGCGCGACGCACGAGGCGCACACGCCGCACGGCGTCGACGTCGGGCCCTGCTCGCAGTTGAGCGAGCGGGCGAGGATGCGCGCCGACGACGTCTTGCCGCAGCCGCGCGGGCCGCTGAACAGGTAGGCGTGGTTGATCCGCCCGCCGTCGACGGCGTTGACCAGCGGGGTGGTCACGTGCTCCTGGCCGACCACCTCGGCGAAGGTCGCCGGGCGGTACTTCCGGTAGAGCGCCAGAGCCACGCGGCGAGGTTACGTGCCGGGACCGACGAGCCGGGAGCACCGGCCGTGTCTCACATCGTGAGCTTGAGCAGGAACTCCACCTGGCCGCGGTCCTCGACCCGGACGAAGCCCAGGTTCGGCGGGGTGATGCCGAAGTCGCCGAAGACGACCGGGACCACCCCGGAGACCTCGACGCCCTCGGCGGTGCGCACGACCGACAGCTCGGCCTGCACCTGCCGGGTCGTGCCGCGGAGCGTGAGGTCGCCGGTGACCGGGACGGTCACCGGGGTGCCGGACAGCTCGGGCAGGTCGACCGGCCCGCGGACGGCGAAGGTCGCCGTCGGGTGCGTGCCGACGTCCATGACGTTGTCGCGGAAGTACCCGTCGCGCTGGTTGCTGTCGGTGCGCACGCTCGCCACGTCCACGGTGACCTGGGCGGTGCTGAGGTCACCGTCCTGGACGACGACGTCGCCGGTGACCTGGTCGGTGGTGCCGGCGACGGTGACGTCGGCGCCGTTGAGCACCTCGTCGACGCGGTAGCCGGCCGAGGAGCCCGGCGAGACGGTCCAGGTGCCGTCGGTGTCGGGGGCGAGCTCGACGTCGGAGGGCTGTGCCTGCACGGTGGGCGCCGCGGCGGCGTCCTCCTGCGTGGCGGCGTAGAGCAGCGGGCCCACGCCGAGGCCGAGCGCGAGGAGGGCGACGACCCCTCCGACGATCCACCAGGTGCGACGGCGACGGGCCATGGCGAGCTCCTCTCCTCGGGCTCCGAGGATGCTGGCCGACCGAGCTGGCAGCCAGCTGTGAGACGCGCCGCGGCCCGCCGGAGTGCCCGGGACGGTCGCCCGGGGGAGGACCGGGGAAGAAAGGGACCCCCCGCGCACCCGCCAGAGCCCGCTTATCCTTGCTGCCTTCCGGCCCTGGGGAGGTTCACAGGGTGACGCCACACGAGGGGTCTGCGCACCACTGTAGAGGACGCCGCTCGCTAGGCTCCCGCCCCATGACGCCCCGGCGCGCCCTCGTCCTGCCCCCGCCGCGCTCCTGACCCGGAGCACCGCGGGCTGACCCGCGCGGCCGCGACCTCGCCGGCCGCGCTCGCGCCGTGCTCCGGACCCGCCCGTCCCGTCCGGAACCAGCGCCCAGGAGCGTCATGTCCACCCCCTCCCCCCGCGGCTCGAGCCGCGGGTCCCCCGGGTCCCGCCCCCACACCTCGTCCTCTGCACGCGGCTTCGGGTTCGTCGTGCTCGCCGCCCTCTGCTGGGGCACGTCGGGGATCAGCGGCCGCGTCGTCGCCGACCGCAGCGACCTCTCCGCCCTCGACATCGCCTGGTACCGCCTCGCCATCGGCGCGCTCGCGCTGCTGGCGGCGTGGGCCGCCACGTCCCGCCGCCGCGGCCCCGCGGTGCGCGTTCCCCGTCCCGTCGCCGTCCGCCTCGGGCTCATCGCCGCGGGGCTGGCCGGCTACCAGCTGGCCTACTTCACCGCGGTCGAGCGGGCCGGGGTGAGCATCGCCACGCTGGTCGCCCTCGGTCTCGCGCCGCTGCTCGTCGCCGTCGGCGGCGCACTGCTCGGGCACGGCCGGCCGCAGCGGGCCACGCTCGTCGCGCTCGGCGTCGCCCTCGTGGGGCTGACCCTGCTCGTGGGCGTCTCGGTCGGCGCGGACAGCGGGACGGCGGTCCTGCTCGGCGCCCTCGTGGCCACCGGCTCGGCGCTCGGCTACGCCGTCGTCACCGTGGCCGGCGGCGGCGTGCCGGCCGGGGTGCCGGTGACCCTCGTCGGGTTCGCCGGCGGCGCACTGCTGCTCACCCCGGTCGTGCTGGCGCAGGGGGTGTCGGTGCCCGACGACGGCACGGCGCTGGCGGTGCTGCTCTACCTGGGCCTGGTGCCGAGCGCGCTGGCCTACGGGCTGTTCTTCACCGGGGTGCGCACCGTCCCGGGCGCGGTGGCCTCGATCGTCACGCTGCTGGAGCCGCTGACGGCGACCGCGCTGGCCACGGCGTTCCTCGGCGAGCGGCTCGAGCCGGCCGCGGTGGCGGGCGGGGCGCTGCTGCTGGCCGCCGTCGCCGGGCTCTACCTGCGGGAGCTCGGCCGGCGGGCGGAGCGCGTGGCGGCTCCCGGCGCCTGAGCGGCCCCGGGAACGGCGACGGGCCCCGGCGCACTGCCGGGGCCCGTCGTGGTGCGGAGGATGGGAGATTCGAACTCCCGAGGGGTTGCCCCCAACCCGCTTTCCAAGCGAGCGCCATAGGCCACTAGGCGAATCCTCCCGGTGCCCGTCGATCGTACCGGCACGCCCGGCGGCGGTCAGCCGCCGCCCCGCAGCACGCCGCCCCGGGTGGTCCGGCGCGGGCACACCAGGCAGGCTTGCGGGGTCGGGGGGACGCATGCGAGGGACGGGAGCAGGACGATGAGCGAGCCGGGCCAGGTCCGACCGGAGGTCGTGGACGAGATCGTGGCCGTGCTGCGCGGCGCCGACCCGGCGGGCCTCCCGCCGTCGGCCACCGCGGAGGAGAAGGCCGCCGCGAAGGACCGCTACCTGTCGGAGTTCGCCGCCGAGCGCAGCAAGCGCGACCGGCAGACCCAGGCGTGGGAGCTGCTGCTGACCCGCAGCTACGACGAGCCGCCGACGTGGGAGCGGCTGTTCGACGACCTCGCCCCCGACGCCGTCGAGGAGCTCGGCGGGCTCTACGACGTGCTGCCCGAGGGGGCGCAGGAGGAGTACGCCCGCCGCTTCGGCGTCCCCAGCACCGTCTGACGCCCCCGGTGCCGCGCGCGGCCGCGCTGGGTAGGGACGGCCGGTGACCACGACCGTCCCGGGCCGCCTCGTGGCCGGCCGCTACCGCCTGGTGTCGCGCATCGCCGGCGGCGGCATGGGCGCGGTCTGGCTCGGCCGCGACGAGCTGCTCGGGCGCGAGGTCGCCGTCAAGCAGGTGCTCCTGCCCGCCGGCGTCGACCCGGAGCTCGCCGGCCAGCAGCGCGAGCGGGCGATGCGCGAGGGCCGCATCGCCGCGCGGCTCTCCCACCCGCACGCGGTCTCGGTGTTCGACGTCGCCCTCGAGGACGGCGTCCCGTGGTTGGTCATGGAGTACCTGCCCTCGCGCAGCCTGGCCGTGGTGCTGCACGAGGACGGCGTGCTGCGCCCCGACCAGGTGGCCCAGGTGGGCGCCCAGCTCGCCGACGCGCTGGTGGCGGTGCACGAGGCGGGGATCGTGCACCGCGACGTCAAGCCGGGGAACGTCCTGGTGGGCCGCGGCGGGCGGGTCGAGGGCCTGGTGAAGATCACCGACTTCGGCATCGCGCACGCCAGCGGCGATGTCACCCTCACCCAGACCGGCCAGATCACCGGGACGCCGGCCTTCCTGGCGCCCGAGGTGGCTCGCGGCACGGACATGACGCCGGCCAGCGACGTGTTCTCCCTCGGCGCCACCCTCTACACCTGCCTGGAGGGCGAGCCGCCGTTCGGGATGGACGACAACGCGCTGCGCCTGCTGCACCGCGTGGCCGCCGGCGAGTTCCGCCCGCCGCGGCGGGCCGGGTCGCTGGAGCGGCCGCTGATGCGGATGCTCGACGCCGACCCCGCGCGGCGGCCGTCGATGACCGAGATGCGCGACGAGCTGGCCCGCCTGGCCGCCGGCCGCGACGGCGACCCGACCACCGTGCTGCTCGCCCGCACCGCCCTCGGCCCCGCGCCCGACCGCGCCCGGACGGCGACGCCCCCCGTCCCCGAGGCCGCGCCCGACGCCGGGCCGCCGACCCCGGTCGTGCCCTCCCCCGACGCCGTCGACCCGCCGACCGCCACCTCGCCGCCGACCCTGACGCAGCCGCCGGGGTCCGGGCCGCCGCCGGGGACGCAGGACCCGGACCGCCGGCCGCCCGCCCCGCCGCTGGTGGGCGCCCGCCCGCGGCGCCGCCGCCCGCTGGTCGTGGCGCTGCTGGCCGCGCTGGCGGTGGCCGCCGTCGCGCTCGGCACCTGGCTGGCGGTGCGCGGCGACGGCGACCCGCAGGCCGGCGCGGCGGACCCGTCGTCGTCCTCGGGGGCGACCCAGCCGACCACGGACGCACCGGAGACGGGCGACGGCACGGACGGCGGCACGGACGGCGGCACGGACGGCGGGCAGGCGCCCGGCACCGGCGGGGAGGAGCCGACGTCGGAGGAGCCGTCCCCGACGGGGGACGCGGAGCCCCCGACGTCGTCGGCCGAGCCCCCGCCGGCGGACGACCCGGCCGCCGAGGCGCGCGACACGCTCGAGCAGTACTACACGCTGCTGCCCGGCGACACCGCGGCCGCCTACGAGCTCACCGGGCCGACGCTGCAGTCGCGGGCGAGCTACGGCTACTACGAGGACTTCTTCAGCCGCTGGTCGGACATCAACCTGCTGGACGTCCGCGACGTCGTCGACCGCGGGGACGTCATCACCGCGACGACGGACGTCGAGTTCCTCGCGCCCGGCGACCGGCTGGTGGAGACGCACGCGGTGACGTTCGTGCGGGCCGACGACGGCCGGCTGCTCATCGACCTCGACGTCGTCGCCTGACCCGCCGCCGCCGCCCGACCCCGCAGACGACGACGGCGGCGCCCCTGCACGGGGCGCCGCCGTCGGTTCCTGCTGGCGGTGGCGGTGGGATTTGAACCCACGGAGGCTTGCACCTCACACGCTTTCGAGGCGTGCTCCTTCGGCCGCTCGGACACGCCACCGTCGGACAGACTACAGGCCCCGCTTCCGGCGGAAGAACGCGCGTAGGAGTGTCGCGCTCTCCTCGGCCCGGACCCCGCCGGTGACCTGCGGGCGGTGGTTGAGCCGGCGGTCGCGGACGACGTCCCAGAGCGACCCGGCGGCGCCGGCCTTGGGGTCGTCGGCGCCGTAGACGACGTGCGCCACCCGGGCCAGCACGCTCGCGCCCGCGCACATCGTGCAGGGCTCGAGCGTGACCACGAGCGTGGCGCCGGTCAGCCGCCACCCGTCGCCGTGCACCCGCGCGGCGGCGCGCAGGGCGAGCACCTCCGCGTGCGCCGTCGGGTCGCCCTGCTTCTCCCGCTCGTTGGCGGCCTCGGCGAGCACGGCGCCGTCGGGCCCGAGGACGACGGCCCCGATCGGGGTGTCGCCCCACTCCTGCGCGGCGGCGGCGAGCTCCAGCGCGCGGGCCATGGCGGCGTCGACGGCGTCCGGCCCCGGACCGGCCCCGACGGCGGCCCCGTCCTCGGTGGTCACGGCAGCGGGAAGCCGACCAGCGCCGACAGCTCGTCCAGCGCTCCCCGCGGGTCGGCGACCTTGACGGTGTGCATGCCCAGCGCCCGCGCCGGCTTGAGGTTGATGCCCAGGTCGTCGAGGTAGGCGCAGTCGGCGAAGTCGAGGTCGCGGCCGACCGCCTCGTTCAGCCGCGCCAGCGCCCGCCGGTAGATCTCCGGCTCGGGCTTGCGCACGCCCTCCACCGAGGACTCGACGACGGCGTCGAACAGGCCCAGCAGCTCCGCCAGGGGGCCCGTGCGCTCCATGGGCGCCACGTTGTTCGACAGCATCGCCAGCGGCAGGCCGGCCGCCCGCAGCCGGCGCACCGCGGCGACCATCTCCGGGCGGACCTCGCCGTGTAGCGCGGCGAGCACGCGGCGGGCGTCGACCCGGTGCCCGGCGGCCAGCGCCTCGGCCTCGAAGGTGTCGACGAACCCCTCGACGTCGAGCTCGTTGCGCTCGTACCGGGCCCAGGCGTTCGTGTCGGGGTCGGTGCTGTTGAGCCGGCGGATGAGCCCCTCGGGCAGACCGGCCTCGGCCTCGTAGGCGGCGAAGGCGAGCATCGGGCTCTCGGTGATGACCCCGCCGAGGTCGAACACCACCGCGGCGACGCTCACCGGCCCACCGCCGCGGCCAGCTCGTCGGCGAAGCCGAGGCGGGCGGCGACCCTGGCGACCATCTCGTCGGCCCACAGGTCGTCGGCGGTCACGATCGGCCGCAACTCGTCGGCGGGCAGGCCGTCGTCGGCGAACACGTCCAGGTCACCTCCGGGCCAGCCGGTCTCGTCGTCGTCGAAGGCGCCGTCCTCGTCGACGCCGATGCCGTACCGCTCGACCACCTCGGCGCCGAGCACCCACTCCTGCATCGTCGCGTCGGAGATCAGCGCGCGGACCATGCCGCCGGGGCCGTGCCGCAGCACGACGAAGTACAGCCGCGAGTCGACGACGACCACGAACGGCGGCGGCCACGCGCCCGCACCCGGCTCGCCGAGCGCGCGCTCGAGCACCGGCAGCTCGTCGCCGGCGTCGTCGGCCAGCAGCTCCACCCGCCAGCGCCCGCCCGGGCGGTCGACCCGCACGGCCCAGCTGGCGCCCTCCTGCCCCGCCACCGGCCCGCTCACCGCTTGCGCAGCACGGTCAGGCCGTCGGCGAGCGGCAGCAGCACGGTCTCCCAGCGCGGGTCGCGGGCCAGCGCGGCGTTGAGCGCGACGACGGCGCGGTCGTCGTCGGTCCGCGGGTCGAGCACCCGCCCGCCGCGCAGCGTGTTGTCCAGCAGGACCAGCCCGTCGGGCCGCATCCGCGGGTACAGCTCCTCGACGTAGGCCGGGTAGCCGGTCTTGTCCGCGTCGACGAAGGCGAGGTCGAGCACCGGGTCGGCCGGCAGCGCGCGCAGCTCCTCCAGCGCCTCGCCCAGCCGCAGCTCGATCCGGCCGGCGACGCCCGCCCGCTCCCAGTACCGGCGGGCGACCGCCGTCCACTCCTCGCTGCGGTCGAGGCAGACGAGCGAGCCGTCCTCGGGCATCCCGCGGGCGATGCACAGCGCGGAGAAGCCGGTGAACGTGCCGATCTCGACCGCCCGCCGCACGCCGAGCGCGCGGGTGAGCAGCTGCATGAGCACGCCCTGCTCGACGGCGATCTGGAAGGTCGCCGGCGCCTCGCCGCGGTCGGCCAGCGCCGCGGTCTCGGCGACCAGGTCGGCGGCCACGTCGTCGAGCGGCTCGGAGCTCGCCCGCACGTGCTCGGCGAGCTCCGGGGTGAGCAGGAACGACCGCGGCGTCATGCGGCGCGGACCGGGAGCGCGGAGGCCATAGCCTCTGATCATGGCCGATCCCGCCCCGGACGACCTCGCCCAGGTCGCCCCCGCCCTGGCCGCGCGGCTCGCCGCCGACCCGCTCGCCGAGCTGCTGGGCATCGCGCTCGAGGAGGTCCGGCCCGGGTACGCCCGCGCGGCGATGACCGTCGGCCCGCGGCTGCTCAACGCCGTCGGCACCGCGCACGGCGGTGCCACCATGGCGCTGCTCGACGTCGTCCACGCGGTGGTGAGCAACAGCCACGGCGTCGTGGCGGTGGCCCAGGACGTGCACACCGAGTTCCTCGCCCCCGGCCGGCCCGGCGAGCGGCTGGTCGCCGAGGGCAGCGAGCTCTACCGCAGCCGGCGCACCGCCGTGTACCGGATCGAGGCGCGCGGGGAGGACGGCCGGCCGGTGGCCACCGCCCTGGCGCGGGTGTTCCGCACCGACCGCAGCTGGGAGGACGCCGAGTGAGCCTGCCGGTGCCCACCATGGAGGCCCCGCCGGTGGGCGTCGTCGGGCTCGGCCAGCTCGGCGGGTCGCTCGCCGCGGCGCTGGTGGCGGCCGGCCGCGACGTGCGCGGGTGGGACGTCGACCCCGCCGCCCGGGAGGCCGCCGCCGCCCGGGGCGTGCGGGTCACCCGCGAGCTCGGCGGCGTCGTCGTGCTGGCGGTGCCGCTGCCCGCGATGGCCGCCGCCCTCGACGGCCTCGACGTCGACCCCGCCGCCACGGTCACCGACCTCGGCTCGGTGAAGGTGCCGGTGCTCGGGTCGGTGGGCGCGGCGCTGGGCGGCCGGTTCGTCGGCGGGCACCCGATGGCCGGCACCGAGCGCTCGGGCCACGCGGCCACCGACCCGGAGCTCTTCCGCGGCGCCCGCTGGGCGCTGTGCCTGGAGCCGGGCACCGAGCTGCCGCGCTGGCTGCGCGCCGCCGAGGTGGCCCTCGACGCGGGCGCCGAGGTGGTGCCGGTGACCGCCGCCGAGCACGACGACGCCGTCGCCGCCGTGAGCCACGTGCCGCACCTGCTGGCCGCCGCCCTGGCCGCCGCGGCGGGGTCGGCCGGGCCGCTGGCGCTCGCGCTGGCCGCGGGCAGCTTCCGCGACGGCACCCGGGTGATCGGCAGCGACCCGGCGTTCGTCACCGCGATGGTCGAGGGCAACGCCGGGCCCACCGCGGCCGCGCTGGCCCGGGTGCTCGCCCAGCTGGAACGGCCCTGGCCCGAGCTCGTCTCCGCCGGGCACGGGGTGCGCAGCGCTCAGGCCGGAGAGGGAGCCGGGCGGCGGGCCGTGCGCGTGCCTCTCGACCGGGCCGCCCTGCTGTCGCTCGGCCGCGCCGGCGGGGCGGTCACCCGGCGGCTGGCCGCCTTCGTCGAGGGCTGGGTGCCGGAGGGCTGAGCCCGGCACCCGGTCCGGCGATGGGGCAGAGTGGCCGCATGGACGACAGCGAGATCCGCAGCCGCATCGACGCCCTGGTCGAGGAGGAGCACCGGCTCCGCGACAGCGCCGAGCACACCGAGGAGCAGCGGGCCCGACTCCGGGCGATCGAGGAGGAGCGCGACCAGCTCTGGGACCTCGTGCGCCAGCGGGACGCCAAGCGCCAGTACGACGAGGACCCCGACACCGCCCAGGTGCGGCCGAAGTCCGAGGTCGAGGGCTACCTGCAGTAGCCGGCGGCGCGTCGCGGCCCGGTCTACGCCGAGTCGCGGACCGGCCGCCGGGTGCCGGCGTCGTGGTGCCCGGTGGCCAGCAGCGCGAGCTGCCAGAGCAGCCGGGCCCGCGGGTCGGTGGGCTTGCGGCCGGTCACCGACTCGATCCGCCGCAGCCGGTGCATGACCGTGTTGCGGTGGCAGTAGAGGAGGTCGGCGGCGCGGGTCGGTGAGCCGTCGGCGTCGAGGAACGCCGACAGCGTCTCCAGCAGCACCTCGCGCTCGTCCTCGGGCAGCTCCAGCAGCCGGCCCAGCGTCTGCCCGACCAGCCGCTCGGCGATCTCCGGCGAGTCCGACAGCAGCGCCTCGGGCAGCCGGTCGTCGGTGGTGACGACGCGCGCCGTCCCGGGCGGGAGCGTGCGGGCCGCGGTCTCGGCCAGCCGGTAGGCGCCGGCGACGGCGGCCGCGCCCTCGACCACCGGCGACACCCCGACCGGGCCGGTGGCCAGCAGCCCCAGCCAGCCCAGCAGCTCGGGCAGCCGCCGGGTGCCGAGCGCCACCACGCCCACCTGCGCCTGCGCCCGGGTGCCCCAGGCCGAGCGGATGCCGCGCTTGAGCAGCGCCTGCGCCGGGTCGGCCGCCTCGGGCCGGTCCTCGGCCGGGTGCGCGACGACGACGGCCAGCCGCCCGCCCAGCGGGACGGCGAGCAGCTCGGAGGCCTGCCGGACGAACGCCGGGTCGCCGCCGCGGCCGTCGAGCAGGCCGTCGACGAGCCGGCGGCGCTCGGCGACGTCGAGGCCGGCGCGGCGGCGCTCCTCGGCCCGGTAGCCCTCGGCGGCGGCGCTGCACCCGCGGTCGTTGGTGCGCCACAGGGAGCCCGCGACCTCCAGCAGCAGGCCGTCGTCGTGCCGGCCGCTGTTCCGGGACAGCGCGACCAGCGCCTCCCAGGTGATCTGCCCGCCGAGGCGGTAGGCGCGCAGCACCGCCTCCAGAGGGATGCCCTGCGCGGCGCGCAGCCGGCCGACGGCGCGGGCGCCCTCGGCGTGGCTGGCGTAGTAGGCCGCGGGGACGTCGGGCAGCAGCCCGCGGATGCCCACCTCGAGGTTGCGGCGCAGCGTGGTGCGCAGCAGCGGGTCGCCCGACTGCATCGCCTCCCGGTAGGGCGGCTCGGTCTCCACGAGGACCTCGACCATCCGGTCGGTCATCGCGTCGAGCTGCTCGAGCAGCGCGGGGACCATCTCGGCCAGCCGCTCGGTGACGCCTCCGGGGGCCGTGTGCACGCCATCACCTCCGGTTCCCATCGCACAGAGCACAACACGGCGGGGGCATCACTGTGCGCTGCGCCCATTGTGACGGCCCTCACCGGACCGCAGAGTCATCGGGTACCGAGCTGTGACCCAATCGACGCCGTGCGGCGTCGGCTGGAGCGCGGCTCCTCCCCGATGAAGAGGAGACGTGGGCACCTTGGCGCAGCCGCCGGACACCACAGGCAGCAGCACCCGGCACCAGGACCGATCGCCCACCGCCCGGCTCGAGATGACCGGGATCAGCGTCGCCTTCGGCGGCGTGAAGGCCCTCACCGACGTGTCGCTGACCGTCGAGCCGGGGCAGGTGCACGGGCTCATCGGCCCCAACGGCGCCGGCAAGACGACGATGTTCAACGTGGCCTGCGGCCTGGTCCGCGCCACCGAGGGCCGGATCGTCTGGCGCGGCCAGGAGCTGCGCCGCCTGCGGCCCGCCCAGCTCGCGGGGCTGGGCATCGCCCGCACCCTGCAGGGCGTGGGCCTCTTCCCGGGCCTGACCGTGCTCGAGAACGTCATGGTCGGCGCGCACAAGCACGCGAAGGCGGGCTTCTTCTCGGCGCTGTTCGCGATCCCCACCGCCGACAAGGACGACGCCCGGCTGCGGGAGCGCGCGATGGGCGCGCTCACCGAGCTCGACGCCGAGGGCTACGCCGCGCGCTACCCCGGCAGCCTCCCCTACCCGGTGCAGAAGCGGGTCGCGCTGGCCCGCGCGCTGGTCTCCGAGCCCGAGCTGCTGCTGCTCGACGAGCCGGCCAGCGGCCTGTCCGAGGACGAGATGCACGAGCTCGGCGAGCTCATCCGCCTGCTGTCGGGCCGGATGAGCGTGCTGCTCGTCGAGCACCACATGGACCTCGTCATGCGGGTCTGCGACCAGATCACCGTGCTCGACTCCGGCCGCCAGATCGCCGCCGGCACCCCGCAGCAGGTCCAGAACGACCCGGCGGTCACCGAGGCCTACCTCGGCGACGCCGTCGACGACACCACCGACGTCAGCGAGCTGGCGGGCACCGACGGGGGGACCCACCGTGGCTGAGACCGGCGCGCACGGCAGCACCGCGGCCTCGGCCGCCGGCGTCGGCCTCTCGAAGGGCGGCGGGACCGCCACCGCCCCGGCCGTCCTCGAGGTCGAGGGCCTGTCGGCCGCCTACGGCCCGGTCCGGGCGCTCGACGGCGTGACGCTGCGCGCGGAGTCCGGCCGGATCACCGCCGTCCTCGGCGCGAACGGCGCCGGGAAGACGACGCTGCTGCGCACCATCAGCGGCCTGGTCCGCCCGACCGCGGGGCGGGTCGTCCTGAACGGGGAGGACGTGACCCGGTCGCCGGTCGAGGCCATGGTCACCAAGGGCATGTCGCACGTGCCCGAGGGCCGCGGCGTCATCGCCGAGCTGACCGTCGACGAGAACCTGCGAGTGGGCTCGCTGTTCCGCGGGAAGGTCGGCCAGGACGAGTTCGACCGGGTCTACGACCTCTTCCCCCGCATCGCCGAGCGCCGCGGCCAGACGGCGCACACGCTCTCGGGCGGTGAGCGGCAGATGCTCGTCATCGGCCGCGCGCTCCTGGCCCGCCCGAAGGTGCTGCTGCTCGACGAGCCCTCGCTGGGCCTCGCGCCGCGGATCGTGGCGCAGATCTTCGCCCTGCTGCGCAAGCTCGTCGACACCGAGGGCCTGTCGGTGCTGCTGGTGGAGCAGAACGCCCGCAGCGCGCTGTCGGTGGCCGACACCGGCGTGGTGCTCAACCTCGGCCGCGTGGTCGTCACCGACGACGCCGCCCGGCTCGCCGGCGACGAGGACCTCCGGCACGCCTACCTCGGCTTCTAGCCGCTCCCCGCTCCTCCGCACGCCAGGAAGGCAGCCCCCCACGTGCAAGAGTTCGTCAACCTCACCCTCGGCGGGGTGATCACCGGGTCGGTCTACGCGGCCTTCGCCCTCGCCCTGGTGCTGATCTGGCGCTCCACCCGGATCGTCAACTTCGCGCAGGGCGCCATGGCCGCCCTGACGACCTTCATCGCGATCGCCCTCATCGACGCCGGCCAGTCCTACTGGGTGGGCCTGGTCGTCGCCCTGCTGTCGGGCCTGGTGATCGGCGCGGTCGTCGAGCGCGTCGTCATCCGGCCGGTCGAGGGCGGGCCCGAGCTCAACGCCGTCATCGTCACCCTGGGTCTGTTCATCGCGATCCAGGCGCTGATCTCGGTGCTCTTCGGCGTCAACCAGCGCGCGTTCGTGCCGCCGTTCTCCAACATCGGCTTCCGGATCGGCGACACCACGCTCGGGTCGCTCAGCCCCAACACCGTCTACACGCTCATCGCGGTGCTGCTGGTGATGGTCGCGCTCATCGCGCTGTTCCGCTTCACCCGCCTGGGCCTCGCCATGCGCGCCTCGGCCTTCGGCCAGGAGGTCGCCCGGCTGCTCGGCGTCCGCGTCGGCCGGATGCTCACCCTCGGCTGGGCGCTGGCCGCCGTCGTCGGCTCGCTGGCCGGCATGCTGATCGCCGCCGAGACCGCCTTCGTGGCGCCGACGTTCATGGACTCGCTGATCGTCTTCGGCTTCGTCGCCGCGGTGCTCGGCGGCCTGGACTCCCCGATCGGCGCCGTCGTCGGCGGGCTGGTCCTCGGCGTCGCCCTCAGCTACGTGCGCGGCTACCTCGGCGACACCCTCGTCGGCCTCGCCGCCCTCGTCATCCTCGTCGTGGTCCTGCTCGTCCGGCCCGGCGGCCTGTTCTCGACGACCCAGACGCGGAGGGCGTGACCGCCATGAGCGACCTGCAGACCCCCGCCTCCGCCTCGGCCGCCGGCGCGGCCACCTCCGAGGCGCCCACCACCGCCACCGCGGCGAGCAACGCCAGCTCGGCGCAGGCCACCGGCGGGCGCTCGTTCCTGCCGCGCAACACGCTGCTGCGCCACCTGCTCGTCCTGGTGCTGTGCGCGGTCGGGGCGGTGCTCCTGCTCGAGTCGACCGACCTCGGCTTCAACGCGCAGGTCGGCTACGTCGCCTTCTACGCGATCGCCGCGGGCGGGCTGACCCTGCTCACCGGCCTCAACGGGCAGATCTCCCTAGGCCACGGCGCGCTCATGGCCGTCGGCGGCTACACCACCGCACTGCTGCTCGACGTCGAGGAGCCGCTGCCGCTGGTCGTGGTCTTCCTGATCGCGGTGGCGCTCACCTCGGTCGTCGGCGCGATCGTCGGCGTGGCCGCGGCCCGGCTGCACGGCCCGTACCTCGCCGGCGCCACCCTCGCCCTGGCCGTCGGCCTGCCGGGCCTGGCGCTGCACTTCGACGACCTGCTCGGTGGCGAGCAGGGCCTCACGGTCTCCACGCCCGACCGCCCGGACTGGTTCACCGAGATCATCCGGACGCTGTCGGGCAACCCCGCCTCGGGCGTCAAGTGGATCGCCTACATCAGCGTCGCCTGCCTGCTGGTCACCTACTTCCTGCTGGCCAACCTGATGCGCAGCCGGGTCGGCCGCACCTGGCGCGCGGTGCGCGACCAGGAGGTCGCCGCCGAGCTGTCCGGCATCAACCTCGGCGCGTGGCGGGTCGTCGCCTTCGTCGTCAGCGCCGCCGCGGCGGGCCTCGCCGGCGCCGTCCTCGCCCTCGTCGTCCGGCTCACCGCGCCGACGGCCTTCACGATCGTGCTGTCCCTGTCGCTGCTCACCGCCATCGTCATCGGCGGTCTGGGCAGCCTGCTCGGGGCGCTCATCGGCTCGGCGCTGCTGGTCTTCCTGCCGCGCCTGCTCCGGGACGCCGGCGAGTCGCTGGACATGGACGCCGCCCAGGCCGCCGAGATCTCCTACGTCGTCTACGGCGTGATCCTCGTGCTGGTCATGCTCTTCGCCCCCGCGGGCCTGGTCGGGTCGGTCCGGCTGGCCCTGATGAAGCAGCGCGCCCGGCGGGCAGCCGGCCGCGCCCGGGGGTGAGGGCCCGCCCTCCCGGCCGCCGGCCACCCCGACTCCCCCACCCCCACCAGAACCCCCCGGGCACAGGCGCCCGGGTCCCTCCAGAGGAGAACCGTTGACAAGTTCCTCACGACGCCTCGTCAGCTTCGTGGCCGCGGCGACCGTCGCCACCACCCTGGCCGCCTGCGGCGGCGGGGACTCCGGTGGCGGTGGCGGCGGCGGTGGCAGCGAGGAGAACGAGGCCTCGGACATCGGCATCACCGAGGACACCATCAAGCTCGGTGCCCACTACCCGCTGACCGGCGTCGCGGCGCCCGGCTACAGCGAGATCCCCACCGGGGTCGAGGCCTACTTCGACTACGTCAACGCCAACGGCGGGGTCAACGGCCGGCAGATCGAGTTCGTCTACCGCGACGACGCCTACAACCCGACCAACACCAGCCAGATCGTGAACCAGCTCGTCCTCGAGGACGAGGTCTTCGCGATCATGTCGGGCCTCGGCACGCCGACCCACAACGCGGTCACCGACTTCCTCAACAGCGAGAACGTCCCCGACCTGTTCGTGTCGTCGGGCTCGCGCCTGTGGGACGACGTCGAGGAGAAGCCCTACACCTTCGGCTGGCAGCCCGACTACGAGATCGAGGGCAAGATCATCGGCCAGTACGTGGCCGAGAACTTCCCCGACGCCAAGGTCGGCCTGTTCCTCCAGGGCGACGACTTCGGCGAGGACGGCGCGGCCGGCGCCCGCCAGTACCTCGAGGACCAGATCGTCGCCGAGGAGACCTACGTCCCCGGCAACACCGACGTCGTCCCGCAGATCTCCGCGCTGCAGGCCGCCGGCGCCGACCTCGTGCTCGGCTTCAACGTGCCGAGCTACACGGCGCTCTCGCAGCTGACCGCCCTGCGCCTGGGCTACCAGCCGCAGTGGTTCTACTCGAACGTCGGCTCGGACCCGGCGCTGGTCGGCTCGCTGCTGGCCCGCTTCTCCGAGGGCGCGGTCAGCGACGCCAGCCTGCTCGACGGCGTGCTGACCACCGAGTACATCCCCGGCCTCGACGCCCCCGACAACCCGTGGGTGCAGCTGTGGCAGCAGGTGTGGGAGGAGTCCGGCCAGGAGGGCGAGCTCACCAACTACCGCATCTACGGCATGTCGCAGGCCTACACGATGGTCCAGGCGCTGCAGTCGGCCGGCCAGAACCCGACGCGTGACGACCTCGTCGCCGCCGTCGAGCAGGCCGGCTCCGAGTGGGAGGGCCCCGGCTTCACGCCCTTCCGCTACTCGGAGGACCGCCACGCGGGCTACAGCGGCATGCTCGTCAGCCGCCTGCAGGGCGAGGGCTCGGAGGACCTGACGCCGATCCTCGTCACCGACAACGGCGACGCCGAGATCGAGGAGCTCGACGGCGAGCCGGCCAGCCCGCCGGAGAACGGCATCCCGGAGGAGGAGCCGATCAACTGAGGCCCTGACCCCAGAGCCTCCAGCGCACGACGGCGGGCCGCCGGTTCCCTCGGGGACCGGCGGCCCGTCGCCGTCCCGGGTGACCGGGAGGCGGACACTCAGCCCTCGAAGTGTCGGCAGTTGATCTCCGGGTAGGGCAGCCGCGGACCCTGCGCGACGGGGCGGCGGAACAGGACGGAGCAGGGCATGGTGCACGCGGCACGGACGATCCGGCGGGCGGTGGTGACCGGCGGCGCCGGCTTCCTCGGCTCCCACCTCTGCGAGCACCTGCTCGACCGCGGCGTCGAGGTCGTCTGCCTCGACAACTTCCTCACCGGCTCACCGGAGAACGTCGTCCACCTCATGGAGCACCCCGGCTTCCGGCTGGTGCGCTGCGACGTCACCGACTTCGTGCACGTCCCCGGCGACGTCGACCTGGTGCTGCACTTCGCCTCGCCGGCCAGCCCGCTGGACTACCTGAGGATGCCGATCGAGACGCTCAAGGTCGGCAGCCTCGGCACCCTGCACACCCTCGGCCTGGCGCACGAGAAGGGCGCCCGGTACGTGCTCGCCTCCACCTCCGAGGTCTACGGCGACCCGCTGGTGCACCCGCAGCCCGAGGAGTACTGGGGCAACGTCAACCCGGTCGGCCCGCGCGGGGTCTACGACGAGGCGAAGCGCTTCAGCGAGGCCATGACCACCGCCTACCGGACGTCGAAGGGCACCGACACCGGGATCGTGCGGATCTTCAACACCTACGGCCCCCGCATGCGCGCCGACGACGGCCGCGCCATCCCCGCCTTCGTGGGCCAGGCGCTGGCCGGGCGCCCGCTGACCGTCGCCGGCGACGGCTCGCAGACCCGGTCGATCTGCTACGTCGACGACACCGTGCGCGGCATCCTCGCGCTGGCCTTCTCCGACCAGCCCGGCCCGGTCAACATCGGCAACCCCGACGAGCTGTCGATGCTCCGGCTGGCCGAGTGGATCCGCGAGCTCACCGGCTCCACGTCCGACGTCGAGTTCGTCGACCTGCCCGTCGACGACCCGAAGGTCCGCCGACCGGACACCCGCCGCGCCGAGGAGCTGCTCGGCTGGCGGCCGACGGTCCCCTCCGAGGAGGGGCTGCGCCGCACGGTTGACTGGTTCGCCGCCCGGCTCCAGGAGTCCGCGACCCGCGTCGGCTGACCGGCGGGAGGGCCCGGACCCGGTCGCGACGGCGTCGCGACCGGGCCTCCACTGTGGCGGAGTTCGCACCTACAGTGGTTCCGGCGGTCGGGGGACACGCCAGAGAACCGGACTCTGACCGAGAGTGAGCAATGGGCCGCCACGCCGACACGACCGCGCAGCGCCGCACGACCCGTCCCGCACCCCTCGCGATCGGCGCGGCACTGCTCGTCCTGGCCCTGGTGGCCGGCGGGCTGGTGTGGTGGCTGTCCTCCGGCTCGGACGCCGGCGCCGACTGCGACGAGACCCGCACCGTCCGTGTCACCGTCGCGCCGGAGATGGGCGTGGTCGCCCAGGGCCTGCTCGACGAGAGCCAGGACCTCGGCGGCGGCACGTGCGCGCTGGCCGAGGTGACCGCGCAGGAGCCGCTGCAGACCGTCGGCGACCTCACCGCGCTGGAGGGCAGCGCCCTGCCGCAGGTGTGGGTGCCCGACAGCTCCCTGTGGGCCGTCCGCGCCGGGGACGACGCGGGCCTGGACCCCTCCGGCTCGATGGCCCGCTCCCCCGTCGTCCTGGGCACCAGCCGCGCCGCCGCCGACCAGCTCGGCTGGAGCGCGCAGCCCCCGGGCTGGCGGGCCGCGCTCAGCGGCGAGCGCCCGGTCGCCGTCCCCGACCTCGCCACCAGCGCCGAGGGCGTGGCCGCGCTGGCCGCCGTCCAGACCTCCCTCGGCGGCGGCGACCAGGCCGACAACGCCGTCGTGCAGGCCGTGCTCGCCGCCCGCCGCGGCCCGGCCGTCACGCCCGCCGACGCGCTGACCGCCGCGGCCGCCGACGACGCCGGGGCCCCGCTGGTGCCGGTGAGCGAGCAGGAGGTCATCTCGCTCAACCGCGCGACGCAGGACTCCGCGCTCGTGGCCGTCTACCCGGCGGAGGGCTCGCCGCAGCTGGACTACCCGGTGCTGCGGGTCGGCAGCGCCTCCGACGAGGACCGCGCCGCCGTCGACGCCGTCATCCGCACCCTGACCTCCGAGGCCGCGCGCACCGCCGTCCTCGACGCCGGCTTCCGCGACGCCGAGGGCAACCCGCCGACCGAGCCCGGCCCGGGCGTGCAGGAGCAGGCGCCGCAGGCGCTGGACGTCGACACCGAGCAGGTGCAGGGGCTGCTCGACGAGCTGGCCCGGCTCGCGGCGCCGTCGCGGCTGCTGACCGTCTTCGACGTCTCGCAGTCGATGGAGGCGCCCGCCGGCGACGGCACCCGCGCCACCCTGGCCCGCGACGCGGCCCGCAGCGCGCTGTCCCTGATCCCCGGCACCTCCTCGATCGGCCTGTGGTTCTTCGCCTACCAGCTGGAGGGCGAGCAGGACTGGGTCGAGCTCGAGCCGATCCGGGGACTGCAGGAGGAGGTCGGGGGCAGCACCCAGCGCGACCTGCTCGACGCCGCGCTCGACACCATCCCCGAGCGGCTCTCCCGCGGCGGCACCGGCCTGTTCGACACGACGCTGGGCGCCGTCCGGGCCGCGCGCGAGCAGTACGACCCCGGGGCCGTGAGCAGCGTCGTGATCGTCACCGACGGCACGAACGAGGACAGCACGGGCATCGGCCTGGACCAGCTGCTGCAGACGCTGCAGGACGAGGCCGACCCGTCGCGGCCGGTGAAGGTCATCGGCGTCGCGCTCGGCCCGGACGCCGACATCGCGGCCCTGGAGCAGATCGCCGCGGCCACCGGGGGCGCGGCCTACTCCGCCGTCGACCCGACCGACCTGCAGGACGTCCTCTTCGACGCGCTGCGCCAGCGCTAGGCACACCGTCGGCCTACCGGCCGACACCGCGGCCACGTGCCGTCCCCCGGTACCGACGAGCCGCTGCCCGTGTCCCGATCGGGGGGCCTCCGGCCCCCGCGATCGGTCCACCCGGCCCTCAGCGCTGGAGGACCTGCTCCAGGGCGGCGGTCACCTCGCCGACGGTGATCCGCGCGAGGGCCGGGTCCAGCTCGGTGCCCCACGGGTCGCCGGTGCCGTCGCCGTGCCACAGCACCACGTGGTGGGGCCGCGGCGGCGGGCCCCACAGCGCCGGCGACACCGGCCCGAACAGCACCACCGACGGGCGGCGGTAGGCGGTCGCGAGGTGCGCGACGCCGGTGTCGCCGCACACGACCACCCGGGCGGCGGCGACGGTGGCGGCCAGCTCCAGCGTGGACGTGCGCCCGGCGAGGACGGCGTCCTCCCCCAGCCCGGCCGCCTCGGCCACGGCGCAGGCCAGCTCGCGCTCGGCCGGCCCGCCGGTGACCCGCACGTCGTGGCCGGCGGCGGCCAGCTCCCGCGCGACGGCGGCGAAGCGGTCCGGCGGCCAGCGCCGCCCGGGGAACGCCGCGCCCGGGTGCACGAGCGCCGCCCCGCGCACCGCCGGGGGCACGGGCGGGACGGCGAGGTCGAGCGCGTCGGGGTCCGCGTCGACCCCGAGGCCCTCGGACACCAGCCGGCACCAGCGCCGGACCTCGTGCTCGTCGGGGTACCACGTCGGGCCGGGGTAGCCGGGGCTGGCGAAGGTCAGCAGCCGCGCCGGGTCCAGGCCCGCGACGACGACGTGCGACGCCGGCCCCTTGCCGTGCAGGTCGACGGCGAGCTCCGGCGGCGGCCCGGGCCAGTCCAGCGGCTCGAGCTCGCGCGCGGGCAGCACCTCGTCGACGGCGTCGACCAGCCCGGCCAGCGGCGCGAGCGCGGCCGTCGTGGCCAGCACCAGCCGGTGGCCGGGCACGGCCGCCCGCACCGCGCGGATCGCCGGGACGCCGGTGAGCAGGTCACCGAGCCCCAGCGGCCGCAGGACGACCGCAGTGGCACGGCCGGAACGGCCCCCTCGCAGGGGCCCGTCGCGAGCCTGCGAGCGGTGGGGGGCGAGGGGGTCCTTCACCACACGCGGGAGCGCTCGACCAGGGCGGTGGTCGAGTGGCCGTCCAGGTACGGCAGGACGACGGCCTGCCCGCCCCACTGCCGCAGCACCGCGGCCTCGGGCAGGTCGGCGCCGGCGTAGTCGCCGCCCTTGGCCCACACGTCGGGCCGCAGCCGGTCGAGCACCTGCGCGGGGGTGTCCTCGCCGAAGACCACGACGGCGTCGACGAACTCCAGCGCCTCGAGCACCCGCGCGCGGTCGGCGGCGGTCACCAGCGGCCGGGAGGGGCCCTTGAGCCGGCGCACCGAGTCGTCGGAGTTGATGCACACGACGAGGCAGTCGCCGAGCCCGCGGGCGGCGCGCAGCGTGGCCACGTGCCCGGCGTGCAGCAGGTCGAAGCAGCCGCCGGTGGCCACCACGGTGCCGCCCGCGTTGCGCACGCGCGCCAGCAGCGCCGAGACGCCGTCCTCCGCGGCCACGTTGGGCTCGCGCACCGGGGAGGCGTCCCAGGCGGTGGCCCCGCCGGCGGCGACGAAGCGCCCGGCGAACGCGACGGCCGCGGCCACCGCCTCCCCGGTCACCGCGCCGTCGGCCAGCGCGAGGGCGGCCGCGGCGGCGAAGGAGTCGCCGGCGCCACACGGGTCGCCGCCGGTCACGGGCACCGCGGGCACGACCATCGGCGCGCCCTCGCCGTAGGACAGCAGCGCGCCGCGCGCGCCGAGGGTGACCACGACCGCGCCCACGCCCCAGTGCCGGATGAGCGCCTCGGCGCGGGCGCCGACCGCGGCCAGCCCGTCGCCCTCGACGCCCGGCGCGACCCGGGCGGCCTCGGCGCCGTTCGGCGTCACCAGCCGGACGCTCGGCACCGGGTCGGCGCCGCGCGGGTGCGGGTCCCAGACCACCGGCCCGCCGGCCTCGGCCAGCGCCGCCCGCACCGCCCCGTCCGACGTCGTGCCGCGGCCGTAGTCGGCGACCAGCACGGCCGCCGCGCCGCGGATGGCCTCGCGGGCCTCGTCCGGCAGCTCGCCGAGGGAGACCGCCGGCGCGCCGCTGTCGATGCGCACGACCGAGTGGTCGCCCACCCGCACGCGCTGCTTGACCGCGGTGCCGCCGGTCGCGGGCACGGCGACCAGCCGGACCCGGCCGGCCAGCAGCGCCCGCAGCCGCGCGGCGCCCTCGTCGTCGGCCAGCGGCGCGACGAGCACGACCTCCCGGCCGGTGGCCTGCGCGGCGATGACGGCGGCCAGCGCGGCGCCGCCGGGGCGCTCGCGGGTCTCGACGTCCTCGACGACCGGCACCGGCGCGTCGGGCGTCAGCCGGGTGGAGGTGCCGACCAGGTCGACGTCGAGGAGGGCGTCCCCCACGACCACCAGCGGCTTCACCGGGCGACCCCGAGCCGGCTCTGCGGCACCCGGGCGGGCTCGGCCAGCACCGCGGCGTCGAAGGCGGCGCACAGCAGGTGCAGCGCCACCAGGTGGCACTCCTGCACGGTCGCCGTCCACGGGGAGTCGATGCACACCGCCTCGTCGGAGGCCGCGGCCAGCGGGTTGGGCGCGGGGCCGGTGATCGACAGGACCGTGATGCCGCACTCGCGGGCGCGGCGCGCGGCGGCGACGGCGTTGGGCGAGCGGCCCGACGTCGACAGCAGCACCAGGACGTCGCCGGCCCGGCCGTGCGCCTCGACCTGGCGGGCGAACAGCTCGTCGGCCGGGTAGTCGTTGGCGATCGCGGTGAGCGACGACGTCTCGGCGGTCAGGCAGATCGCGGAGAACGGCGGCCGGTCGGCCCGGTAGCGGCCCACGAGCTCGGCGGTGAGGTGCTGCGCCTGCGCGGCGCTGCCCCCGTTGCCGGCCGCCAGCAGCCGCCCGCGGGACTCGCCGCACAGCACGTCGGCCAGCAGCGCGCCCCAGCGGTCGAGGGTGTCGACCGAGTCGTCGAGGCTGCGCAGGGCGTGCGTCAGCGAGGCGACGTGGTCGCGGCCGGTCAGGTGCGTGCACGAGTCGGGCGAGACGACCTCGCCGGCCGAATGCGGGGCCTCGGACAACGGGGCGGAGCTCATCGGGACGCCTCCTGGGGCGCTCATCGGACGGCCTCGACGGGACGCCGGGTGGAGAGGACCGACCGGTAGACGGCCTCGGTGTCGGCGGCCACGCGGGCCCACCGGTAGCGGGCGCGGGCCCGCCGGACGCCGGCCGCGCCGTAGGCGGCGCGCCGGGCGTCGTCGGCCAGCAGCGCGGCGAGGACCGCGCCGAGCCGGGCCGGGTCACGCGGCGGCACGAGGTCGCCGGTGACACCGTCGGCGACGGAGTCCTGCAGCCCGCCGACGGCCGTGGCCACGACCGGGCGGCCGCAGGCCATCGCCTCCAGCGGGGTGATGCCGAATGGCTCGTACCAGGGCACGGCCAGGACGACGTCGGCCGAGCGGATCCAGGCCGGGACGTCGTCGCGCGCCACCGACCCGGCGAAGACGACGCGGTCGGCGACACCGAGGGAGCCGGCGAGCTCGCGCAGCCGGCGCACCTCCGGGTCCGCGTCGACGGCGCCGGGCGGCGGGCCGCCGACGACGACGAGCTCCGCGTCGGGCACCGCGGCCAGCGCGCGGACGGCGTCCTCCTGGCCCTTGCGCTCGACCAGCCGGCCGAGCACCAGCAACCGCGGCCGGCCGCTGCGCGGCGCCACCGGCCCGCGCGGGGTGAAGACGGTGGTGTCGACGCCGCAGGGGACGACCGAGACGCGGTCGCGGGAGAGGCCCAGGCGGCGCAGCTCGAACACCTCGTCGCTGCAGGTGGCCACCACGTGGCCGACCGCCTCGCACAGGCCCCGCTCCAGCTCCACGCGCTGCGCCGGCGAGGTGTCGGCGTCGCCCTGGTGGCGTCGCTTGACCGAGCCGAGCGCGTGGAAGGTCTGCAGCACCGGCACGGGGGTGAGCAGGCTCCCGGCGGCCTCGACCGCGGCCAGTCCGCTCATCCAGAAGTGCGCGTGGACGACGTCGGGCGGCCGCACCGCCCAGCGCGCCCGCAGCGCAGCGGCCAGCGCGGGCATGTGCCCGAGCAGGTCGTCCTTGGGCAGCGCCTCGGCGGGGCCGGCGGTGAGGTGCGAGACGACGTAGCCGTCGTCGGTGGTCACCTCGTCGGGCAGGCCGGGGTCGTCGCGGCGGGTGTGCACGGTGACCTCGTGGCCGCGGGCGGCCAGGCCCGCCGCCAGCGCGGCGACGTGCACGTTCTGCCCGCCGGCGTCGACCCCGCCGATCGCGGCCAGCGGCGAGGCGTGCTCGCTGACCATGTCGATGCGCAGCGGCGCGCCGGGATGCCGATGCGTCCTCATCGGGTGACCTCCTCGAGGAGCCGGTCCCAGTCGGCGAGGAAGCGGGCCAGGCCGTAGCGCTCCAGCGCGGCGGCGCGGGCCGCCTTGCCGGCCAGCCGGGCGGCGTCCTCGTCGTCCAGGTAGGTGCGGACCGCGTCCCACAGGACCTCGGGCCGGGTGGAGACGACGCCCGCGCCGGCCGGCACCGCCTCGACCACCTCGGTGGTGGCCAGCGCGACCACCGGCATGCCCAGGTGCATCGCCTCGAGCAGGGACAACCCGAGGGAGGTCCAGCGCACCGGGTGCACGTAGACGCGCCGGCGGGCCAGCTCGGTGTGCATGGCGGCCTGCGGCGGGTCGTCGTACAGGGTGACCCGGTCGGGGTCGAGGCCGTGCCGCTCGTGCAGCCCGGACAGCCCCATGCCGAAGACGTCGACCGGCGCGGCCGCGGCGAGCCCCGGCAGCAGGTCCGCGCCGACGGTGCGGCCCCGGCGGACCGGCTCGTTGGTGACGACGGCGGCCCGCGCGAGCTCGCCGGTCCAGCGCTCGCCGGGGTCGACGATGCCGTGCTCGATCACCGTCGTCGGGGCGCGGCCGTTGTCGTAGAAGAGCCGGTTGAAGTGCGTGACGTGCGCGATCGGGATGTCGTCGCGGTCGGCCAGCGGGTGGCGGGTGTGCGGCACCGGGCCGTCCCCGGGCTCCAGGCCCGGCGCGTTGTGCTCGAGGAACACCGCGGGCAGGTCGTGCCCGGGCTCGCGGCCGAGCCACTCGCGGACCAGCTCGAGGTCGCGCACCCGCTGGAGCACGACGACGTCGACGTCCTCCTCGCGCAGCTGCTCCGGGGTCACCTCGCGGGCCGACGCCGGCCAGTCCCAGGTGCGGGCGCGGCCCAGCCCGTCGGGACTGCGCCTCCCGTCGGGGCCGTCCACGACGGGCAGCAGGTACTCGTGCCGGCCCTCGAGGAACGCGGTCGTCCAGGAGCCGTGCACGTGCCAGACGAGGACCTTCACACGCTTCCCTTCTCGATGCGCACCTTCTCGACGGCGGCCACGACGTCGGCGGCGGTGACCGACGAGAGGCAGGGGTGGCCCGGCACCGGGCAGGCGCGGGCCCGGGTGCCGCGGCAGGGGGCGTCCTGGTCACCCAGCAGCACGGTGGGCACGCCGTAGGGCGCCCAGCGGGCGGCGGGCACGACCGGGCTGAACAGTGAGACGACGGGCGTGCCGACGGCGGCGGCGAGGTGCGCCGGGCCGGTGTTGCCGACGACGACGGCCGCGGCGCCGTTGAGCAGGGCGGCCATCTCCGGCAGCGTCGTGGCGCCGCCGAGGTCGGTGCCGCGGCTGCCGGCGACGGCGGCGGTGAGTGCCCGCTCCCCCGGCCCGCCGGTGACCAGCACCCGGTGGCCGGCGTCGGCGAGCGCCTCGACCGCCTCCGCGCAGCGCTCGGCGGGCCAGGTGCGGGCGGGCACCGAGGCGCCGGGGTGCAGGACGACGTAGCCGGGCTCGTGCGGCGGAGGCGGCAGCGGGCGGCGGACGGCGAGCCGGCCGTCGTCGCCCTCGGGCAGGTCGAACCCGGCCGCGCGGGCCAGCGACAGCGCCCGCTCGGGCTCGGGCAGGTCGACCTCGTCGTCCTGCCCGACCCGGTGGCGGACGTCGAGCAGCGAGCCGGGGTAGTCGACGCTGGTGCCGCTGATCCGCGGCACGCCGGCCGCGCGCAGCAGCAGAGCCAGCGGGAGCGGCGACTGGTGGAAGGACGTGGAGACGACGGCCTCGTCGGGGGCGAGCGCCCGCACGCGCGCGGTGAACGCGGCGAGGTCGGCGGCGTCGACCGGCGGCGGGTCGCCGAGGATCCACGGGCAGGCCCAGCTCACCACCTCGTCGACCCCGGGCAGCAGCGCCGCGGCGTCGGCCCCGGCCGGCCCGGCGAGGAACACCACCCGGTCGGCGGACGCGGCGACCGCCCGCACCAGCGGGCCCTGCAGGAGGACGTCGCCGGCGTTGTCGAGCCGGGCGACGAGGACCGTGCCGCGGCCGGCGCTCACCACTCGCCGGCCAGGACGTCGTCGACCGCGGCGGTCAGGGTCGCGGCGCGGCGGGGCGCGGCCGCGACCTCCTGCCGCCGCGTCACCGGCGTCGGGACCATGATCCCGGACGCGCCGGCCGCCGCGGCGGCCTCGACGTCGGCGCCGATGTCGCCGATCACCACCGTGCGCGCGGGCTCGACGCCGAGCTCGGCGCAGGCCGCCTTCACCATCCCCGGGGCGGGCTTGCGGCAGATGCAGCCGTCGTCGGGGCCGTGCGGGCAGACCTGCACGGTCTCGAACGGGCCGAGCAGCTCCTCCAGGCGCGCCATGCAGGCGTCGACCTGCTCGCGCGTGATGATCCCGCGGGCGACGCCGGACTGGTTGCTCACGACCCCCACCCGGACGCCGCGGGCGCGCAGGGCGTCGAGGGCCTCCCGCGCGCCGTCGACCGGGCGGACCCACGCGGGGTCGCCGTTGTAGGGGAAGTCGTGCACGAGGGTGCCGTCGCGGTCGAACAGGACCAGGTCGGGCAGGCCGCGCCACGGCGCGACCCGCCGGTGCCGCACGACGCCGCGCAGCCAGTGCCAGGTGGCCAGCGGGGGGATGGCGGCGCTGGTCAGCGCCATCGTGGTGACCTCCGCGCGGTCGCGCGGGCCGGGCGCGACGCGCGCCCAGGCGAACTCCGCGGTGCCGGCGGCCCAGGCCAGCGCCGCGGCGGTGACCGCGCGGGGACGGCGGGCGGCGGCCAGCCCGACGGCGGCGAGCGCCGCGGCGGTGACCGCGAGGTGCTGCGGACGGCGGCCGAGCGCCGCGTCGGCCCGCTCCCGCCAGTCCGGGCCGTGCAGGCGGCGCATGAGGACGTCGTCGGCGTTGCCGGCCTGCACCCGCACGCTCACCCAGCGGTCGACCGGGCGCACGGGGTGGGTGATCCAGCGCTCGCCGCGCACCAGCCGGGCGCCGGTGTCCATCACCCGCAGCGCGAGGTCGGAGTCCTCGCGGAAGGCGCGGGGGAAGCGCTCGTCGAACCCGCCGACGGCGGCCAGCGCGGCGCGGCGGTAGGCGAGGTCGGCGGTGATCCAGGAGCTGGTGGCCAGGCCCGCGGTGCCGCGCTCCCAGTCGGTGGGCCGGCGGTCCTCCGGCAGGGGCACCCGCACCCGGCCCTGGCTGCCGGCGACGTCGGCGGGCAGGCCGGCCAGGTCGGCGTCGAGCCGGGCGTACCAGTCGGCGTCGGGGACGACGTCGTCGTCGAGGAAGGCGACCCACTCGGTGCGCGCGGTGCGCCAGCCCAGGTTGCGGGCGCGGGCGGGCCCGCCCCCGCCGGTGCGGACCACCCGGACCGGCGGCAGGCCGGGCCGGTCGACGTCGAGCGGCGGGCCGTCGGGGCGGTCGTCGACCACCACCAGCCCGGCCGGGCGCGGCCCCTCGGCGGTGGCGAGCACGTCGAGCAGCACACCCAGCGACGGCCGGCCGATGGTCGGCACGACGACGGTGCAGCTCACGGGCATGATCGCGCCCTGCCCGGGCGCGACGACCCGCAAACACTACGGGCTTGAAGTGCCTCCGGAAGTGCTGGAACGGCCCCTCCGCAGGGGCCCGCCGCGAGCCTGCGAGCGGTGGGGGGCGGAGGGGTCCTTCGTCAGCGGCGTATGCGGGTGGCCGCGGAGACCCGGGCCAGGGCGTCGGTGACGACGGGCGCCTCGTCACCCAGGAGGATGAGCAGGCGGGCGACGAGGTCGTCGTGGAGCACCGCGGCGGCCCGGACGCGCTCCCGGCCGGCCTCGGTGAGCCGGGCGTGCAGCAGCCGGCGGTCGCCCGGGCGGCGCTCGCGGACCACCAGGCCCTGGTCGACGAGCCGGCCCACCGTGCTGGTGACGCCGGCCCGCGACAGCCCCAGCGCCTCGGCCACCTCGCCCATCGTGGCCCGCTCCCCCGGCGCCTCGGCGATCCGGCGCAGCGCCTCGAAGCCGGTCAGCGAGAGGTCGTGCTCGCGGTGCAGCGCGGAGTCGACCCGGTGGGTGATCTGGTCGTGCACCTGCACGATGCGCAGCCACGTCTCCGCGGCGCGGGGCTGCGCCCCGGCGAGCGCCGCGGGGTCGGCCGGGATCCCGGGGGCGAGCACGTCCTCGGAGCGCATCGCCCCATCGTCGCCGATGACGGCCTCAGGCGCTCCCGGGCGGACCGGACGGCACCGTCCGCTCGCGGCGCCCCGCGGCGACGAGCACGAGGCCGGTCGCGGTGACCACGAGCGCCAGCCCCGCCGCGACCAGCGGGACCGGCACCGGGTCGCGGTCGACCGGGGCCGCCGCCGCGGCCACCCGCAGCTGCACCTCGGCGACCGTCTCCGACTCCGCGCCCACCAGCGCCAGCGTCGTCGCCCCGGCGGCCGCGCCGCCCGGGATGCGCACCGTGGCCAGCACCTGGCCGTCGGGCCCGGCCGGGACGGCGGTGAGCTCGGTGCCGTCGGCCAGCCGCACCCGGACCACCTCGCCGGGGGTGAACCCGGCGCCGGTGAGGGTGACCGCGTCGCCGGCGGCGACCAGGGCCGACGACGCCACGACGGCGCCGCCGGGCGACACCCCGCCGTCGACCGGGGAGCCCGGGGCCGGCTCCGGCAGGCCGGGGACCGGCAGCGCGTCGGGGGCGGCACCGGCCGGCGCGGAGGGGGTTCCCGGCTCCTCCGCCGGTCCCTCCCCGGGCGTCGGCTCCCCCGGCGACGACGGCGCGGCCGTCGCGGGGGGCGCGGGGGACGCGGGCGGGACGTCGCCGGCGCCGGGCGGGGCGGCGATCGCCGCGCAGTCCTCCTCGGAGGGCCGGGTGAAGACGAAGCCGTCGAGCTCGTCGGTGTAGGCGGTGCCGGAGTCGTCGAGCGCGGTGTACTCCAGCCGGCTGTCGACCACCTCGCCCCAGGCGACGTCGCCGGTGCGCAGGACGACGGTCTCGCCGGCCGCGACCTCCGCGGAGTCCTCGCCGGCGGGCCGGCGGGTGGTGGCCAGCGTGACGGCGTAGGCGACGGTGCCCGCGGTCACCTCGACCACCACCCCGCCGGGCCGGCAGCTCGGCCCGTGCGTCACGCGCGCGTCGGGCCGGGCCGGGTCGTCGACGGCGGCGGCCGGGGCGGCCAGGACCACCCCGCCGGCCAGCAGTCCGGCGACGGAGAACAGCAGAGCGAGCCCTGTCGCGGTGACAGGGCGGGGAGCGTGCCGCGGCCTGTGCCTGGGCAGGGTCCCGACCGGCACGGTGTCCCCCTCGAGCGGTCGTGCACACCACCCGCGGTGGTTCCACCGGCGGCGCGGGACCATTCTGCGGCCCGTGACCCCATGTGGACGATGGTTCGACGGCGCGTCGTTCCCTCCTGACGGCGTGTCGCGGTCCGGGCGTGTCGCGGACCCCGGCCGGGGCCGGTGAGGCGGGTCACTACGGTGGCCGCGTGGACTCAGCAGCCGGGACCGGTCGCCGCCGCCAGAACGAGGTCTACCGGGCCGGCGTGTACGGCCGGACGCCGCGGGTGCCGACCACCGCGGTGCCGCTGCAGCGCCGGGCCAAGGCCCGGCTGACCGCCCGCGCGTACGCCTACGTGGCCGGCGGCGCGGGCGAGGAGAACACGCAGCGGGCCAACCGCGCCGCGTTCGACCGCTGGGCCGTCGTCCCCCGGGTGCTGCGCGACGTCAGCGCCCGTGACACGTCCGTCGAGCTGTTCGGCCGGCGGCTGCCCGCCCCGCTGCTGCTCGGCCCCGTCGGCGCGCTGGAGCTGGTGCACCGGGAGGCCGACCTCGCGGTGGCCCGCGCGGCGGCGTCGCTGGGCGTGCCGTTCGTGTTCTCCAACCAGGCGTCGGTGCCCATGGAGACCTGCGCGGAGGCGATGGGGGACGCGCCGCGCTGGTTCCAGCTGTACTGGTCGACCTCCGACGAGCTGGTGGAGAGCCTGGTCGGGCGCGCCGAGGCGGCCGGCTGCGAGGCGCTGGTCGTCACCCTCGACACCACGATGCTCGGCTGGCGCCCGCGCGACCTCGACCTCGGCCACCTGCCCTTCGCGCTCGGCAAGGGCATCGCGCAGTACACCTCCGACCCGGTCTTCCGGCGGCTGGCTGAGCAGCGGGTCGCCGAGGCCGGCGACGCCGCGCCCGCGCAGGCCGCCGACGCCGCCGGCCGCGACCGCCAGCCCCGGCCGACGCTCGCCGCGGTGCTGGCGATGGTCGGGATGGCCCGCGCGTGGCCGGGGCCGCTGCGGGAGAACCTGCGCTCCCCGCTGCCGCGGGCCGCCGTCGAGACCTTCCAGGCCATCTACTCGCGGCCCTCGATCACCTGGGCCGACCTCGCGTGGCTGCGCGCCCGCACCCGGCTGCCGATCCTGCTCAAGGGCGTCCTGCACCCCGACGACGCCCGCCGCGCGCTCGACGAGGGCGTCGACGGCGTGGTGGTGAGCACCCACGGCGGCCGGCAGGTCGACCGGTCGATCTCCGCGCTGGACGCGCTGCCCGACGTCGTGGCCGCCGTCGGCGACCGCGCGCCGGTGCTGCTCGACAGCGGCATCCGCAGCGGCGCCGACGTGCTCGTCGCCGTGGCGCTCGGCGCCCGGGCCGTGCTGCTCGGCCGGCCCTACGCGTGGGGCCTCGGGCTCGCCGGCGAGGAGGGGGTGCGCCAGGTCGTCTCCGACGTGCTCGGCGAGTTCGACCTCTCCCTCGGACTGACCGGCCACACCTCGGTGGCCGAGCTGACCCCCGAGGTCCTGCGCCGCATCCCCTGACCCGGCCGTCGCCGAGGAGGTCCCCGTGAGTGCTCCGTCCACCGGCAGCCAGCTGTTCCGGCGCAAGCCGGTGTCGGCGATGGTCGAGGAGACCGGCGCCGAGCAGCCGGACGGCGGCGCGCTGGCCCGCCGGATGGGCGTCGGCCAGCTCATGGGGCTCGGCATCGGCGCCACCATCGGCACCGGGATCTTCTTCGTGATGAGCACGGCGGTGCCCGAGGCCGGCCCCGCGGTGATCGTCTCGTTCGTGCTGGCCGCGGTCACCGCCGGCTTCACCGCGCTGTGCTACGCCGAGCTGGCCTCCACCATCCCGGTGGCCGGCTCCTCCTACTCCTACGCCTACGCGACGCTGGGCGAGGTCGTCGCCTACGTCGTCGGCTGGTGCCTGGTGCTCGAGTACGCGGTCAGCTCGGCCGCGGTGTCGGTGGGTTGGAGCGAGTACCTCAACGAGCTGCTCGACGACACGGTCGGCCTGCGCATCCCCGACGCGCTCTCGTTCGCGCCCGGCGCCGGCGGGGTGGTCAACCTCCCGGCCGTCGTGCTCGTGACGCTGTGCGCGCTGCTGCTGGTGCGCGGCGCCAGCGAGTCGGCGCGGGCGAACGCGGTGATGGTGGTCCTCAAGATCGCCGTCCTGCTGTTCTTCGCCGCGGTCGCCCTCACCGCCTTCGACGCCGGCAACCTGACGCCGTTCGCGCCGCTGGGCGCGGCCGGCGTCGGCGTCGCGGCGTCGTCGATCTTCTTCAGCTTCATCGGCCTCGACGCCGTCTCGACGGCAGGCGAGGAGGTGCGCGACCCGCGGCGGACGCTGCCGCGGGCGATCATCGGCTCGCTGGTCGTGGTGACCGTCGTGTACCTGCTGGTGGCCGTCGCCGCGGTGGGCGCACAGGCCGCCGGGGCCTTCGAGGGCCAGGAGGCGGGCCTGGCGGTGATCCTCGAGGACGTGACCGGCTCCCGGTGGCCGGCGATCGTGCTGGCCGCCGGGGCGGTGGTCTCGATCTTCTCCGTGACGCTGGTGACGATGTACGGCCAGACCCGGATCCTGTTCGCGATGAGCCGCGACGGCATGGTCCCGTCGCTGTTCAGCCGGGTCGACCGTCGCACGCTGACCCCGGTCCGCGGCACGGTCGCCGTCGCGCTGTTCGTCGGGGCACTGGCGGGGTTCGTGCCGCTGGACTTCCTCATCGACCTGACCAGCATGGGCACGCTCGTCGCCTTCCTCGTCGTCTCGGTGGGGGTGGTGGTGCTCCGGTCGACCCGCCCCGACCTGCCGCGCGGCTTCCGGGTGCCCGGCTACCCCGTCGTGCCCGCCCTCTCGGTGCTGTTCTGCCTCTACCTCCTCTACGGGCTCCCCGGGATCACCTGGCTGCTGTTCGCCGGCTGGCTGGCGCTCGCCGCGGTCGTCTACGTGACCTACGCGCGCACCCACTCGCGGCTGCGGGACCCGCGGTGACGCTCGTCGTCGGGCACCCCGCCGACCTCGAGGAGCGCGGCGACGCCCACCTGCTGCTGGCCGCAGTGCTCGCCCGCACGGCCGGGGACGACGTCGTCGTCGCCACGGTCACCGCCCGCGGGTTCCCCGACCCGCGCGCGGACCGGGAGTACCGGACGTGGGTCGCCGAGGTCGCCCGCGCGCGCCAGGGCCGGGCGGCGCACGCGCTACGGACGGCGGGCGTCGGCGAGGTGCGCACGGTCGCCGTCGAGGCGCCGTCGGTGCCCGCCGGGCTGGTCAGCGTGGTGACGCAGGTGGGCGGCTCACTGCTCGTGCTCGGCCGCGACGGCGCGGTGCCCGAGCACCTGCTGCGCTCCTCCCCCGTGCCGCTCGCGCTGGCCGCGCGCGCCGGCTCGCCGGGCGAGCGGGTGACCCGGGTGACCTGTACGTGGGCCGGCACCGACCGCTCGCGGGCGGCGCTGGCCTGGGCGACCCGCACCGCCGCGGCGTGGGGCGTGCCGCTGCGGCTGGTCACCTTCGCGCCCGACCGCGACCCACTGCTGCCGTCGGAGACGGGCCTGCACGTCGAGCGGGAGGTCAGCAGCGCGTGGGCGCGCCAGGCGCAGGCCGAGCTCGACGCCGTCGCCGCGCGCCTGCCGGGGACGACGGACACGCGGGTGGCCCGGGGCTCGGGCTGGCCAGGGGCGGTGGCGGCGGCCGGATGGTCCGACGGCGACCTGCTGGTGGTCGGCTCGTCGCGCCTCGGCCCGCTGGCCAGGGTGTTCCTCGGGTCGACCGCGACCCGGATCGTGCGGGCCGCGCCGGTGCCGGTGGTGGTCGTCCCGCGCGGCACGGAGGACACGCCCGGGCGGGGTTGACGCCCGCTGTGACGGCGCTCACAGTGGTGTCGGGCGGGGGAGCCGGCAATCGAGTGGCCTCCCACTGCTGGGAGGATCGACCAACGCGGCCAGACCGCCAGGACCGGCCCCCCGCCCCACTCCCTCAGCTGCCCCACTGCCTCAGCGCAGCAGCCCGGCCAGGGCGGCGCCGCCCTCGAGCAGCGCCCGCGAGCGGGCGTCGACGCTCGCGTCCCGGGCGGCGAGCGCGCCCCGCACGTCCCCGAGGCGACGTGCCGCGCGCAGCCCGGGCAGCAGCTCCCGCAGCGGACCGATGCCGTACCCGGCGAGGCGGAGCTGGTGGACGACCCGCGCGTCCCGCACGTCCGCGGGGGCGTAGCGGCGGGCGCCGGTGGCGTCGCGGCCCGGGACGACCAGCCCCTCGGCGTCCCAGTGGTGCAGCGTCGAGGGCCGCACCCCGAGGGCGCCGGCGAGCTCGGCCACGCCCATCGCGTCGGTGGGCCGGACGTCGGCCACGGGCTCCGCGGTGATCGCGGCGGCCGCCTCGCGGGCGAGCGCGAGGTCGCGCCGCTCGGCGGCGAGGGCCGCGTGGGCGGCGTCGAGCAGGCGCAGCACGGCCGGGTCGGGCCAGCGGTGCGCGGCGCGGACGAGGTCCCCGGCGCCGCGCGGCCCGACGGCGGCGGCCAGCAGGCGGTGGGCGAGGGCGGCCCGCGCGTGCGCCTCGGTGAACACCCGGCGCCCCGAGGCGGTGCGTGCGGCGGGGAGCAGGACGCCCTCGGCCTCGAGGTCGCGCACCTGCTGCACCGAGCACCCGGCCCGGCGGGCGACGTCGACCGTCCGCAGCGGCCCGTGGAGAGTCGTCACGGGTCCTCCCAGGTCATCCGGGCCCAGGCCTCCACAGGGACCCGGACCTGACACTCGAGGCCATGAGCATCGACGAGATCCTGGCGGCCGTCACCCCGTTGGACGGCGTCCTCGTGCTGCGGCCGGGTCCGGGCGACGGGTCCCCCGAGGAGGCGGAGGGCGACGTCTTCCTGTACGTCGCCCCGGACGGCGTCGTCCCGCGGACCCAGCCGTTCGCCACCGTGGTCACGAAGGACGTCCCCGGCGACCGGTCCTCGCGGCTGGACCGGTCGCCGGACACGTTCCGGGTCAACGTGGCCGCGGGCACCGCGGGCTTCACCGCGCTGGTCGGCCGCGGGCCGCGCGAGGAGCCGGCCGCCGGCGAGCCCGCGCCGGACGCCGTCGACACCGTCCTCGCCCACCCCGTCTACGGGTCGCTGGGCTGGGTGTCTGTGGTGGACCCGGGCCCCCGGACGGAGGCGACGGTGCGCGACCTGCTGCGCGACGCCCACGCGCGGGCCCTCGCCCGGGCCGCGCGGCGGGCGGGCTCAGCCCCGCTCTGAGACGGCGGCCGCGTCGAGACCCGGGACGGCGGCGCCGAGGGCGGCGAGCTCCGCGGTCAGCGCCTCGGCGAGCGCCCCGACGTGCGGCTCGTGCAGCATCCCGACGTGGTCGCCGGCGACGTGCACGGTCACCGACGGGCCGGCCAGCCAGGGCCCCCAGGCCGCCCGCGCCTGCGCCGACGGGTCGTCCGAGGCCACCACGACCAGTGTCCGCCCCGCCCAGGGGCGGCCTCGGTACCGGCGGGCGACGGCCATGCCGTGCAGGTGGAAGCGCGAGTAGTTGCCGACCCGGTCGGGGACGACGCCCGCGGTGGCGATGGCGACGGCCCGCTTGAGCCGGCGCAGCGGGCCGCCCTCAAAGGGGGACGGGGAGGACGACGGGTCGGGCGGGAAGCTGTCCAGGACCGCCAGGAGCTCGACGTCCTCACCCTCCGCCCGCAGCCGGTGCGCCACCTCCAGCGCCACCAGGGCACCCAGTGAGTGCCCGGCGAGCCGGTACGGGCCGTGCGGCCGGACGTCGCGCAGGGTCCGCAGCGCGCGGGCCGCCATCTCCTCGACCGATCCGTCCGGGCGCCCGCTGCCCTCGAGGCCGTGCGCCTGCAGCGCGTACACCGGCTGGTCGGCCGGCAGGCGCTGCGCGAGCGGCCGGAACCCGACGGCGACCGCTCCCGCCCCGGCCAGGCAGAACAGCGGCGGGCGGTCCCCGTGCTCGCGGAGTCGCACCAGCGTCGGGTGCGCCGGCCTCCGGTGCCGCCGGACGGCCTCCGCGAACGCCTCGACGGTCGGCGCCTCGGCCAGCAGGGCGGTGGACAGGGTCGCCCCGGGGACGTCGAGCTCGGAGGCGACGGCGGCCAGCAGCTCCTCCGCCGCGAGGGAGTCGCCGCCGAGGGCGAAGAAGTCCGCGTCGCGGCCGACCCGCTCGAGACCGAGGACCCGCGCGAAGACCCCGGCCACCACCCGCTCCCAGTCGGTGAGGGGCGGGCACGCACCGGGGTCGAGGACCGGTGCCGGCGGCAGCGCGGCCCGGTCGAGCTTGCCGCGCTCGGTCCGGGGCAGCGCCGGCAGAAGGACCACCTGCTCGGGGACCATGAACGCCGGCAGCCCGGCGCGCACGACCCGGCGGACCGAGGACGCCTCGAGCCGGCCCCCGGCGGGCACGACGTAGGAGACCAGCCGCGCCCGGCCCGTGTCCTCGGACACGACGCCGACCGTGACCGCCTCGCGGATCTCGGGCTGCGCGAACAGGAGGGCGTCCACCTCGCCGGGCTCGACGAGGTGCCCGCGGATCTTCACGCTGTGGTCGGTGCGTCCCAGCAGCCGCACGGTCCCGTCGTCGGAGATCACGGCGGCGTCGCTGGTGAGGAACTCGCGGACGCCGTCGCCGAGGTCGCGGAAGACCTCGGCGGTGGCCTCGGGCGCCCGCCAGTAGCCGTCGGTCAGCCACCGCGACTGCACCACCAGGCGTCCGGTGCCGGTGGCTGCGTCGGAGCCGTGCTCGTCCCGGACCAGCAGGCGGACGCCGGCGACGGGCCGGCCCACCGGCGTCGCGCCCGGGGGGAGCGGCTCGCCGGGCCCCATGACGTGCTCGCAGATCAGCCCGGTCTCCGTGGAGCCGTACCGGTTGCGGATCACGCAGGCGGGTCCCACCAGCCGCCGCACGGCCTCCAGCTCGGCGGCGTGGACCGTCTCGCCGGCCATCGTGAGCTGGGCCAGACCGTCCAGCGTGGTCCCGGGCGGGCTGGAGGCGACGATGCCGCGCAGGATGGCCGGGCTCGCCACGAGCACCGTGGCACCCACCTCGCGCAGCCACCCGGACAGCTCCCGCACGGGCCGGGTGCGCGGGTCGAAGAGCTGCTGTGTCGCCCCGCTGACCAGCCCGGCGATCGTCAGCCCGAGGCCCGCGCTGAAGGCCATGGGGAGCAGGGCGGCCACGGTGTCGCCGGGGCCGTAGCAGCCGGTCGCGGTGGCGTTGGTGTACGCGTCGTGGAGGTACCAGGCCGACCCGGACGCGACACCCTTGGGCCGGCCGGTGGAGCCGGAGGTGAAGGCGAGTGCGGTGGGCTGCCCCGGCCGGGGCGGGACCACGCGCAGGTCGGCGCGCCGGCCGTCGAGGACGACGACGTCGCCGCAGACCTCGCGCGCCACCGCCACGCGCGGCTCGTCCGCGACGCACAGGACCGCGCCGGCGGAGTCCACGTAGGAGCGCAGGCGGGCCGCGGGCGTGGTCGGGTCGAGCACCACGACCGGGGACCCCGAGACGACGACGCCGACGATCGCCACCACGGCCCCGACGCCGTGGCCGCAGAGGACCCCGACCGGATGGCGGTCCGGGTTCCGTCGGGCGACGGCGTCGGACACCGCCGCGGCCTCGGCGAGCAGGCCGGAGTACGTGAGCTGCCGGACGGCATCCCCCACCGCCACCGCCCCGGGCTGCGCGGCCGCCACCTCGAGCAGCCGGCCGACCACGGTCGTCGCGTGTCCGTCATCGGTCAGCGGCGGCAGGGCGGGCATGGCGGGGACCTCTCGGCGCAGGGCGATACCCGCAGGTCACGGGCTCGCTGCACCGTAGGCGACATGGGGGCAACAGGTGTAGCGCCCCGGACGTCCCGGACCCGATCTCACCCGGTCGGGCGGGTGTCCCCGGACACACAGCAGCCCCGCACTCCGGGGAGTGCGGGGCCGCTGTGCTGTCTCAACCAGACGTGCACCCGAAGGGATTCGAACCCCTAACCTTCTGATCCGTAGTCAGATGCTCTATCCGTTGAGCTACGGGTGCGGAGTGTTCAGTTGTCGTGCGCGGAGGCTCCGGGATTTGAACCCGGGATGGGGATTAACCCAAACCGCATTAGCAGTGCGGCGCCATAGACCGGACTAGGCGAAGCCTCCCGGGGTCCGAGTTCCCCCGGTACCACCGAGAGAAGAGACTACCAGCGCCTCCGGAGCGACTCCCAGCCCGGGGGGTCCCCGGGCCGGGAGCGCAGGTCAGGCGGCCACCCGCTCCCGCGGCCGGGCCGGCGCGGCCCGGCCGGGCACCAGCGTGACGACGACGGCGGCCGCGGCGCCCGCGACGGCCAGGAGCAGGCTCCCGGTGACGCCGGAGGAGTCGATCAGCGCGCCGCCGAACGCCGCGCCCAGCGCGGAGGCACCGGTGGCCATGGTCGACAGCCAGGTGAACGCCTCCGTGGTGGCGTGCGCCGGGGCCAGCGAACCCACCAGCGAGCTCTGCACGGTGAGCGTCGGCGCGATGGCTGTGCCGCCGAGGAACAGCAGGGCGCCCAGCACCCAGGGGCTCGACGCCGCGACGAGCGGCGCCAGGCCGATCGTCACGCCGAGCAGCAGCCACCGGTACTGGCGCGGGAGCGAGGCGCTGACCACGCGGGCGCCGAACCAGAGCCCGCCGGCCACCGAGCCGAGCGACCACAGCGCCAGCAGCAGGCCCGACAGGCCCGGCGAGCCGGACTCGTCGGCGAACGCCGGGATGGCGACCTCGAGCGCGCCGAAGCCGAGCATCAGCGCCGAGCCGCTGACGAGCACCCGCGGCATGCCGGGGGCGAGCACGGTGGCGAAGGGGCTGGTGCGCTCGACGGCCGGCACGGGCACCCAGCGGCGCATGGCACCCGACGTCGCGATGGCGAGGGCGCCGCAGACGGCGAGGGTGCCGGCGACGGCGAGCGCCCACGCGGGACTCGCCAGCACGGCCAGCGCGGCGACGACCGTGGGACCGGCGACGAAGACCAGCTCGGTGGCGGTGGCGTCGAGGGCGTAGGCGGTGCCGCGGACGGCGGGGTCGACCCGCGACCACAGCGCCCGGACGGTGCCCGACACCAGCGGCGTCGCGGCGCCGGCGGCGGCCGCGGCGGCGACGACGGCCGGCGTGGGCGCGCCGCCCAGGACGACGGCGACGAGCAGGACCAGCAGCAGCGGGTAGGCGGCGGCCTGGGCCAGCAGGACCGGCCGCGGGGTGCGGCGGTCGGCCAGCCGGCCGAGGACGGGCGCCATCGCGGCCATCGCGAGGCCGTAGGTGGCCGACGCGAGGCCGGCGACGGCGTAGGACCCCGTCTGCTGCTGCACCATGAGCAGCAGCGCCAGCGGGACCATCGCCGAGGGCAACCGGCCGGCGAAGCCGGCGAGCAGCAGGACGGGGGCCGACGGCAGGCGCCAGACGGACAGGTACGAACGCACGGCAGAGCTCACTTCAGTACACGCGGAAACCGGAACAGTAGGCGGTCAAGTCACGTTGACCCCCTACGACAGTAGCAGGGCGGTAGGGAGTCACATGGACTACGACACCTACGGGTCGAACGCCGTGGAGCTGGCCATCCACCTGGCCAACGTCGAGCGCGACGGCGAGTGGGCCCCCGCGTTCCTGCGCGCCCACGACGAGTGGTTCACGCCACAGACCGCGCTGGACCTCTCCCCCGCCGAGGCCCGGCGCGCCGCGGCCACCGCCGACCTCGTCCGCGCGGTCGCCCTGGCGGGCTCGCAGGCGGAGGTCCTCGAGCGGCTCAACGAGCTGCTCGCCCTCGCCCGTCCGCACCCCTACGCCACCGACCACGACGGCGAGCTGCACCTGCACTACGCCCGCCCCGACGCCCCGGCGCTCGAGCAGCTGACGACGACGGTCGCCATGGGCCTGTCCCAGGTCGTCGTGCAGCACGGGTGGCAGCGACTGGGCGTCTGCTCGGCCGAGGGCTGCGACGACGTCTACGTCGACACCTCCCGCAACGCCAGCCGGCGGTACTGCTCCAACACCTGCGCCAGCCGCTCCACCGTCGCGGCTTACCGGGCACGCCGGAAGGCCTGAGCGCCCATCCGGACGGGGCCGTAACGTCCCGCCCGTGACCCCGCTGCGGCTCCGCTACTGGGACGCGCGGCTGCACGCCGCCGTCGGGGCGCTGCCGGAGTCCCCCGCCGACCGGTGGCTGCGCCGGCTCACCCGCAGCGCCGACCACGGGCGGCTGTGGTTCGCCGTCGCGCTGCTGCTGGCGCTGCGCCGGGGCCCCTCGCGCCGGGCGGCGCTGCGCGGCCTCGGCTCGCTGACGGTCGCCAGCACCGTCGTGAACACCGTCCTCAAGCGCGTCTTCGGCCGGGTGCGGCCGGACATGGCCAACCTGTCGGCCGGCCGCGCGCTGCCGCGGGCGCCGCACACCTTCTCCTTCCCGAGCGGCCACTCCGCCTCCGCCGGCGCCTTCGCCACCGGGGTGGTCCTGGAGAGCCCGATGGCCGGGGCCGCCGTCGGCCCGCTGGCCCTCGCCGTCGGCTACTCGCGGGTGCACGTGGGCGTGCACTACCCGGGCGACGTCGTCTCCGGCCTGGCGATCGGAGCAGGTCTGGCGCTGGCCGGGCGGCGGCTCCGCCCGCCGCCGACGCCGCCCGCGGCGGCCCCCGAGGCGCCCGCGCTGCCCCGCGGGGGCGGCCTGGTCGTCGTGGCCACGCCCGCCGCCGCGGCGGACGTCCGACGGCTGCTGCCGGACGCCGAGGTGCTCGACCGCGGGCCGGACGCGCTCCGCGACGCCGCCCGCGGCGGCCGTGCCCGGGCGCTCGGCGTGGCCGGCGACGAGGACGCCGTCGCCGCGGCCGCCGCCGTCGCCGCGGAGCACGGGCTGCCGCTGGCCGTGTTCGGCGGCACGGGGCCCCTCGGCGGGGCGCCGGAGGGGACCGCGGCCGCGGTCGCGGCGGGCTCCGCGGCGGCGGTGGACGTCGCGGAGGTGGACGGCGCGCTCGTCACCGGTCCCGCCGTCGTCGGCCTGCGCCTCCCGCCCGGCTCCCGGGCGGCGGCGCGGGCGCTCCGGGACGCGACGCCGGTGGGCGTGGTCGTCGACGGCCGGCCGGCGGAGGTGTGGGCCCTGTCCGTCGCCCCCGGGCGGTCGGGCGGCCCGCTCGACGTCCGGTGCGTGCGCGCCGACGTGCCGTTCGCCCGCCTCCGCGCGGTGCTCGCGCCCGGCGGCCGGCCGGTCCTCGCCGGCCGGGAGGTGCGGGTGCACCTGTGGTCGGGCCCGCGGCCGGTGCACCTCGGCGGCCGCGCCCGGGAGGCGGCGACGGCGTTCACCGTCCGGGCCCGGCCGCCGCTGGTCGTCTACCGCCCGCGCTGACCACCGAGCGGGACGCGACGCCGGTCACTAGGTTCCGGAGCAGGGTGTCCCGGCGCGCCGCACGGGCATGAGGGGACACACGGTCAGCCCATCGACGGAAGAGGTCCCCATGTTGGTCCGCCGGATCGCCCGGCCCCTGCTCGCCGCATCGTTCGTCTACGGCGGCGTCGACACCCTCCGGAACCCGCAGACGCGGGTCCCGGGCGCGCAGCCGGTCGTCGACACGATCACCAAGACCGCCGACGAGCAGCTCCCGGTCCAGGTCCCGCGCGACGTCGAGCAGTGGGTGAGGATCGACGCCGGCATCAAGGTGGGCGCGGGCGCGCTGTTCGCCCTCGGCAAGCTCCCCCGCCTCAGCGCCCTCGCGCTGGCCGGCAGCATCGTCCCCACGACCCTCGCGGGGCACCGCTTCTGGGAGCACGAGGACCCGGAGGAGCGCTTCGGCCAGCTGTCGAACTTCCTCAAGAACGCCGGACTCCTCGGCGGCCTGCTCATCGCCGCCGTCGACACCGAGGGCCGCCCGTCGGTGGGCTACCGGGCCAAGCGCGCCGCCAAGCGCGCCGGCGCCGCCACCGAGAAGAGCCTCGAGCAGGCCCAGAAGCGCGCCGCCAAGGCGGAGAAGAAGGCCCAGAAGCAGCTGAAGAAGGCCAGCTGAGCACGCTCCTGACGCCCGCGGCCGCGCTCCGGAGGATCGCCTTCCTCCTGGAGCGCGCCCGCGAGCCCACGCACCGGGTGGCGGCGTTCCGCACCGCCGCCGCCGTCGTCGACGCGCTGCCCGAGGGCGAGCTCGAGCGGCGGATCGCCACCCGGACGCTGACCGACCTGCGCGGCATCGGCCCCAAGACCGGCGCCGCGATCGTGCAGGCGCACGCCGGCGAGGTGCCCGAGTACCTGGCCCGCCTCGAGGACGCGTACGCCGAGCTGGTCCCGCTCGCCGACGACGTCGCGGAGTTCCGCGCCGCCCTGCGCGGCGACCTGCACACCCACTCCGACTGGTCCGACGGCGGCAGCCCGATCCGCGAGATGGCCGAGGCCGCGATCGCCCTCGGCCACGAGTACATGGCGCTCACCGACCACTCGCCGCGCCTGACCGTCGCCAACGGGCTGACGGCGGAGCGCCTGGAGCGCCAGCTCGACGTCGTCGCCGCGCTCAACGAGGAACTCGCCCCGTTCCGGCTGCTCACCGGCATCGAGTGCGACATCCACACCGACGGCAGCCTCGACCAGACCGACGAGCTGCTCGGCCGCCTCGACGTCGTCGTCGCGAGCGTGCACTCCGACCTGCGCGCCGAGTCGGCCGCGATGACCGAGCGCATGCTCGCCGCCGTCGAGAACCCGCACACCGACGTCCTCGGCCACTGCACCGGCCGGCTGCTGATCCCGCGCGAACAGCGGGAGGGCCGGCGCCAGCGCCCGCGCCCCGAGAGCGCCTTCGACGCCGAGGCGGTGTTCTCCGCCTGCGTCGAGCACGGCACCGCCGTCGAGATCAACTCCCGGCCCGAGCGGCTCGACCCGCCGCTGCGCCTGCTGTCGCTCGCCGTCGAGCTGGGCTGCTCGTTCGCCGTCGACACCGACGCCCACGCACCCGGCCAGCTCGACTGGCAGGGCAACGGCTGCGAGCGGGCCGTGGAGACCGGCGTCGACCCCGACCGGGTGGTCAACACCTGGACGGCCGACGAGCTGCTGGAGTGGACGACCTCCTGACCCGCCGGACACCCGTTCGGTCACAGCGGGGAAACGGGGGTTGCGGCTACGGCCCGTTTCCGGTGTAGAACGTTCTCTGCCGTTCCGTTGCGCGGCGCAACGGACATGGGTACCCGAGGGAGTGCTGGGCAGGGTGGCGCTGCGTCTGATCTACCGCTCCTACGGCGGCGACAACCGGAAGGGCCGGCCGGAGTACTTCGACAAGAAGGCCTGCCTCTGGTCGTTCCTGCGGGCCGCGGAGCAGGTCGCCGGGGACGTCGAGGTCGTCTTCGTCAACAACGGCCCGATCGCCGAGGACCGCGTGGCCGTCATGCGCGAGCACGGCACGATCGTGGAGCTGCCCGGCGTCGGCGTGCACGAGTCCTACGCCGCGGCGCTCGACCTCGCCCTCGACGGGCGCTGGCCCGACACCGACGTCGTCTGGTTCAGCGAGGACGACTTCCTCTACCGGCCCGAGGCGTTCGCCGCGCTCGAGCAGGCCGCCGCGGAGCTGCCGGAGGCCGACTACCTGGGCCTCTACGGCAGCAGCCCCGACGCGCCGCACACGCAGCCCGACCCGTCGCTGCACCACCCGCGCACCTGGACGAGCCTCCCGCCGTGGCGGGTGGGCGACCACGAGTGGATCCGCTTCTACAGCACCACCGCCACCTTCGGCGCCCGCATCGGGTCGCTGCGCGCCGACCGCGGCATCTTCCGCTGGTGCACGGTGCCGCACCGGAACATGTTCCGCGACCACGACACCTGCCTCGTCTACCAGGGCTTCGAGCCGTACTCCTACCGGCGGCTGGCGCGCGACCTCGTGGGCGGGGCGCCCGGCACGCCCCGCGAGAGGCTGCGCGAGGCGTTCATGGCCCCGTTCATGCTGGCCACCAACCTCCGCTCGCACCGGCGCGCGGGCAACCGCCGGCTCCTGGTGGGCCCCTCGCCCAACCTGGCCACGCACGTCGAGACCGGCTACGTGGCCTCCGGCACCGACTGGGCCGAGGTCGCCCGCGGCGCCCGGCTCTGGGGCGGGCAGCCGGCCGACGTCCCCGCCTGACCCACCCGGGAGAGGGTGGCAACCCGCCGTTGCCCCCTGGCATGATCCGGACGCATGAGCTCCTCCCGGGAACCCTCACGGGCGTCGGACGGTTGTCCAGGGGTGACGCGTCCCCACGTCCTCGTCGACGGGTTCTTCCTGGGCAAGCCCTACGGGTTCGGCCGGTTCGCCGGTGAGCTGGTGCGGGCGCTGTCCCTGCACGCCCCCGACGTCGACGTCTCCGTGGCGGTCCCCGAGGACACCGCGTGGGTGTCGGAGGGCACGCCGGAGCACGTGACGCTGCACCGGCTGCCCCCGCGCAACCTCATCGTGTGGGAGCAGGTCGCGATCCCGGCGCTGGCCAGGCGCCTGGGCTGCCACGTCATCCACTTCCCGTACAACACCCGGGCGGTGCACACCCGCGGCCTGCCGTCCGTCACCACCGTGCACGACCTGGTGTTCCTCGAGCCGGACGCGGCGGCGGGGCTCACGCCGAAGGAGCGCGTCGCCTTCGGCTACGCGCGCTGGGCGTTCAAGTACGCCACGCTGCGGTCGGAGGCGGTGGTCAGCGTCAGCGAGACGACCGCGCGGCTGCTCGACGAGCGCGGCGTGGCCTCCTCCGTCGTCTACAACACCGTCGACGGGTTCGCCGCCTCGCTCCCCGAGCGCCCGGCCGGCGGCAGCGGGCGGCGCTACGTGCTGCACCGCGGCGGCACGGCCGCCCACCGCAACACCGGACGGGTGATCGAGGCGTTCCGGCAGGTCCGGCGCGAGCACCCCGACGTCGACCTGAAGGTCATCGGCGTCCCCGACGGCGCCGCGGTCTGGGACGTCGGCCCCGACGAGGGCATCACGTTCCTCCCGCGCCAGACCGACGCCGAGCTCGCCGCCCTCTACGCCGACAGCGCCTGCGTGCTGGCCACCAGCCTCGAGGAGGGCTTCGGCCTGCCGATCATCGAGGGCTTCGTGTTCGGCGCGCCGGTCGTCACCTCCGACCGCGACCCCATGCGCGAGGTCGCCGGGGGTGCCGCCCGACTGGTCGACCCCACGGAGGCCGACGAGATCGCCGACGCGCTGGGCGGGGTGCTCGCCGACCCGTCGCTCGCCGCCGCGCTGCGCGCCCGGGGCGCCGAGCGCTACCGCGACTTCACGGCCGAGCAGGTCGCCGGCCGGATGCGCGAGGTCTACCGCGAGGTCGCCGCGGCGCCCTGAGCGACCCCGCTGCGGACGGCGTCGGCGATGCGGCCGACGTAGTCCTGCACGCGGTGGACCTCCTCGACCACGACCCGCCCGCGGGCGCCGATGGCGGCCGCCTCCTCGGGGTGGTCGATCACCCAGCGCAGGACCGAGTGCAGCTCGTCGGCGTCGCCGACCGGGAAGTACAGGCCGGTCTGCCCCTGCGCGGACGGGGAGCCGAACCGCCCGGCGTAGGTGGCCGACGTCGCCCGCAGCGGACCGCGCCGCAGCACCCGCCGCCGGTCGGCGACCACGTCGCCGGCGCCCTCGGAGCGGGCGGCCACGACCGGCTTGCCCATGGCCATCGCCTCGAGCACCGACGTCGTCCCGGCGGGGAAGTCGGTCTCCACGACCGGGGCGACGACGGCAAGCGCGCCCGCGTAGGCGTCGCGCAGCTCGGCCAGGGACGGCGACTCGACGCGCACCCAGTCCGGCTGCGGCGTCCCGCTCATCTGGTCGGCGCTCTTGCTCCACGGGCTCGCCGCCGCGATGAGCAGGTCGACGCCGAGGCCCTCGGCCGCGCGGACCAGCGTGGCGTAGTCGCGGTGCTGCAACCCGGCGGCCATGACGTAGGGGCGGGGCCCCTCCGGCACGGTGGCGCGGTCGGGGTGCCAGTAGTCGGTGTCGATGCCGTAGGGCAGCACCTCGACCTTCTCCCGCGGCAGGCCCAGTGCGTGCAGCCGCTCGGCCTGCACGGTGCCCAGCGGCAGGAGGCGGTGGATGTGGGTGTGCACCTTGGCCAGCCGCCAGGCCGCCCACTTCTGCCGCTTCGCGGGGTACTGCCCGACCGCGACGACGGGGATGCGGCGGCGGGTGAGCTTGAGCAGCAGGCCGATGATGATGGCCTCGTTCTCGGAGTTGCTGACGAACGCCGTCGCCGAGTCCCGCCGGCGGAAGGCGGTGACCGACAGGGCCGCGTAGGTGCCGGCGACGCGGCGGACGAGCCGGGCGAGCCGGCTCGCCTCCACGTCGGCGAGGTCGAGGATGCGCGCGTCCAGCTCGTCACGGAGCAGCACGTAGTCGACGGCGCGCTCCGCCGGGGCGCCGTCGGGCCGGGCGGCCGCCGCCCCGGCGGTGTGGCCCCGGACGATCAGCACGGGACGTGCGTCGTCCGCTCCCCGACCGGCCATCCCCGTCCTCCGCTCCCTCGCCCCCGTCTGCGGCGCCGACCCTACGGTCGCCGCGCCCGCACCGGGCGATCGAGACGTGTCAGTTCTCCCGTCCGGGCGACACGGCCACGGCCGCGGCCCCCGGGCCGGCACCGGCGTCCGGGGTCCCGGCGACCGCCGTGTCCCCCGCCGTGTCCCCCGCGGCGTCCGGCCGGTGCACCAGCCGCCACATGGCGCGGAACGACAGCGGCATGACGAGCCAGTACGCGGCCATGAAGCCCCACGCCGCGCCGACCGCCCCGCCGAGCAGCAGCCCGCCGACACCGAGGACGACCAGCAGCACGGCCACGGTGGCGTTGATGCCGAAGACGGCGCGGGTGGCGCCCATCGACAGCAGGACGCAGGTGGCGCCGATGGCGAAGAGGTTGGCGATCTGGCCGATGACCGTGGGCCACAGCACCGACTCCACGCCGGGCCACGAGTCGCCGAGCAGCGCGACGCCGGCGGCGTCGGGCAGCACCAGGGCGACGACGCCCCACGCCAGCCCGACCGCGGCCATCACGGTGCCGATCGCGAGGGCGAGCTGGACCTTGCGCCGCGCGGGCAGGCCGCGGCGGCGGGCGAGTTCCGGCACGCAGAAGGAGAAGGCGCTCATCGCCACCAGCGACACCGGGCCCACGAGCACCGCGGCCCCGCGCAGGGCGCCGACCGCGCTCAGGCTCCCGAGGACGCCGACCAGCAGCAGCGCGCCCTGCATGGCGCCCTGGACGAGCATCGACTCGAAGAGCAGGAAGCGGGTCATGTCCCAGTGGGCGCGCAGCCACGAGGCGGTGCGCGACACCTGCGGCCAGGCCCGGCCGCGGAGGGCGCCGAACACCGCCGCGCACGCCGAGGCACCGCCCCACACCGCCAGGTACAGGACGGTGTGCTCGACGCCGGCCCACCACAGCGCCGCGACCCCGGCGAGCTGCAGGACCACCCACGCGCCGTCGATGAGGGCGGCCTGGTCCTGGCGGCCCTGCGCGGCGAACGCCGCCCGCCACGAGTCGTGCAGCAGGAGGGCGGGCAGCAGCAGCCCGACGGTCACCAGGGCCGGGCCCACCGTGTCGCCGAGGACGAGCCCGAGGACGACGACGGCCGCACCGGCGGCAGCACCCAGCGTGAGCGCCGTGCCGGTGGACGAGCCGGCCGCGCGGCGGAAGGCCGCGGCGTCCTCGCCGGCGAACCGGATGGCCAGCGGCTGCCCGGTCAGGCTGCGCGAGAGCAGGACGGCGACGGAGAAGACGCTGAACGCGACGGTGAAGGCGCCGAAGTCGTGCGCGTCCACCGCCCGGGCCACGACCAGGGACAACGCCAGGTTGCTGAAGCTCGACAGGGCCTGGTCGACGACGCCCCAGCCCGCACGACGGGCCAGCCGGACGACCGTTCCACGCCGGCCCCCGGCCACGGACACCGCGCTCACGGACGACACGGTAACGGCTGGTCCCGTTCCCCCGACCCGATCGGGTGATCCTGCCCCACGAGACCGTGACGACGCTCGCACGCCTACTTCTGGAAACGGAACTGCACTACCGTCGGATGCTCGCCCATGACTGCCCGCTTGTCCGAGGGGAGATCCCCTCGCGGGCACCGACTGTGGAGGCTCTGCTGACTGCGACCGGAACGCCCCCTGCCCTCGGCATGTCCTCTGCCGACGAACCAGAGCGCGGACCCCAGTATCCCGCATCCTCCGGCCCGGCACCGTCCAAGCGCCCCGGGATGCGGCCGCGGACCCGCCAGGCCGTGGTCATCACCACGCTCGCCACGCTCCTCGGGGCGGCCGCGGCCGGTGCCGGCGCCTCGCTGACCGACCCGGTCTACAGCAGCGAGTCCCATCTGCTGTGGTCGCCCGGCGCCCTGGAGTACCTCGGCGACGACAACCCGGTGACCGACCCCAACGCCCTCGACCGGCAGGTCGTCGACCAGGCGGAGGTCATCGAGTCCGACCCGGTCATCAGCAGCGCGGCCTCCACCCTGGGCGTCGACGAGGACGACCTCCGCGAGGTGGTCAGCGTCGAGATCCAGGAGGGCACCAGCCGGATCGTGATCACCGGCAGCGGCGCCGACGCCGAGGAGGCGCGGGCGACGACGGAGACCGTCACCACGGCCTACACCGACTACGTGCGGGTCTCCGGGGCCGACGCGCTGCGCCAGCAGGCCGACCTGCTGCAGAGCTCGATCGACCGGCTCACCGGTGAGCTGAACGCGGCCAACGGCGAGCTGGACGCGGTCAACCGCGAGCTGGCCGGCCTGAACGTCAACTCCCCGGCCTACGCCATCACCCAGGGCCGCGCCGACCGCGCCGCCGCCCGCAGCGCCGACGCGCAGACCCGGCTGGCCGACCTGATCGGCCAGCAGGAGAGCCTGCGGGCCGCCGCCGACGCCTTCACCGGCCAGGCCTTCCTCATGCGGCAGGCCACCACGCCGGAGGCGCCGTCGTCGCTGCCGCTGACCACGACGGTGGTGCTCGGGGCGGGCCTCGGGCTCGCCATCGGGCTCTGCATCGTGTTCTTCCTCCTCGGCCGGAGGCGGAACCTGCGGGCGCGCGACTAGATGACGTCCACGGTGCGCGCGTCCCGGAGCCCGGGGCGCTCGGTGCGCGACACGGCCCCCTGCACGATCGCGCTGCTGGTGCTCTCGATCCTCCTCCAGCGCCTCGGGGTGCCGGTCACGGAGGAGCAGGCCCCGGTCATGGTGCCGGTGGTCCTGTTCCTCCTCGCCGTCGGCCTGCGCACCGGTGAGTTCCGCTTCTCCCTCGGCAACCTGCGGCTCCTCGCCGTGGTCTGGGGCGCGGCGGCGGTCTGCACGCTCGCCCAGGTGGTCCTGGGCGGCATGCCCTCGCTGTTCTCCCTCGCCCTGATCGTCGTGCTGTACGTGGTGGCCGCCGTCGCCGCCGACATCACGCCCGCCGCCGTGGAGCGCGTGGAGAAGGTCTTCCTCGGCCTGATGACGTTCTTCGCGGTGGTCTCGATCGGCCAGCTCGCGTCGCAGTACGCCGGCATCCCCTACGAGGACCGGATGCTGTGGTTCGTCCCCGAGGGACTGCTGCTGGTCGACTACAACACCGCCGACCCGATCGCGTACGGCGAGGCGATCTACCGGTCCAACGGCATCGTCTTCCTCGAGCCGTCGTTCCTCAGCCTGTTCCTCGGCGCCGCGGCCGCGCTGGCGCTGTGGCGGCGCGCGCACTGGCTGGTGATCACCGTCCTGCTGGTCGGGATGGTGCCGCCGCTGGCCGGCAGCGGCTTCGTCGTGCTCATCCCCGCCGTCGTGGTCCTGGCCTTCACCCGCAGCCGCCGGCGCAACCTGCTGGCGATCGTGCCGGCGCTCGCCGTCGCCGCGGTCGTGGCGTTCCTGACGCCGCTGGGCGAGCGCTACCTCGACCGCTCCACCGAGGCCGGCGACTCCAACACCAGCTCCAGCATCCGGCTCGTCCAGCCCTACTACGAGCTGCTGCCGCCCTCCATCGAGGACCCGGTCAGCGCCGCGGTGGGGCACGGCGCGGGCACGGCCAACGACCACCTCGAGGCCGAGGGGCTCACCGCGGTCACGCAGCCGATCATCCCGAAGGTGGCCTTCGAGTACGGGCTGCTCGGCGTCGTCGGCATCCTCGGCGCCCTGCTCCTGATGCTCGGCCGCGGGGTGCGCGACCGGCCGTGGACGCTCGGCCTGCTCGTCCTCTACGTCTACGTGAACGCCTCGTTCCTCCAGCACACCCAGGTGTTCATCACGCTCTTCTTCATCTGCCTCATGCCGGCCGTCGCGCGCCCGGCACCGCCCGGGGACCCGGACGAGCGGCGGGCGGACGACCTGGTCGGCGCGGGGACGGAGAGCTCCCGGTGAGTGCAGGACGCCGCCTGGCGACGCTGGACGGGCTGCGCGGGATCGCGGTGCTGCTGGTGGTGGGCGACCACACCATCGGCGCCTTCACCGACGAGGAGGCAGGCGTCCCGCGCCTGCTGTCGGCCGTCTCGAGCGGCGCCGTCGGCGTCACGCTGTTCTTCGTCCTCAGCGGCTACCTGATCACCGGCATCCTCACCCGCGAGCGGGCGCGCACCGGCCGGGTCGACTTCGGCGCCTTCTACCTGCGCCGGACGCTGCGGATCCTGCCCGCGTTCTACGTCTTCCTCACCGTGGTGGCGCTGCTCGGCGTCGCCGGGGCGGTCGACGTCAGCGGCGCGCAGCTGCTCTCGGCCGGCCTGTTCGTGTGGGACTACTCCCCCGCGGCCGACGGCTGGTGGCTGGGCCACACGTGGTCGCTGGCCATCGAGGAGCAGTTCTACCTGCTGTGGCCGCTGGCCCTGGCGTTCCTGCGCCCGCAGCGCGCGGTGTGGATCGCCGTCGCCTACCTGGTGGCCGCGCCCGCCATCCGCCTCGGCAACTACGTGCTGGTCGAGAGCGCCCGCGACGACGTCTGGATGATGTTCCACGCGCGCGCCGACGCCCTGCTGCTCGGCTGCCTGCTGGCCCTGCTGCCCACCGCCTACCCGGCCGCCTGGGCGCGCCTGCGCGGCCTGGCGGGGGCCCGCGCGACCGTGCCGCTGGCCCTGGTGGCGATCGTCGGCTCCTCGCTGTTGTCCAAGCGCTTCGGCGGCTACTGGGAGCTCCCCTTCGGCCTCACGGTGGTCACCCTCGGCGGCGGCGTGCTGCTGCTCGTGGCGGTGACGCGGGAGACGCCGAGCGTCTTCACGCGGGTGCTGCGCTGGCGCGTGCTGACCGCGGTCGGCCTGATCTCCTACAGCCTGTACCTCTGGCAGCAGCTGTTCCTCGCACCCGAGGACATCGCGCTGCCGGTCGTCGGCACGACGCCGCTGGCGGTCCCGGCCGCGTTCGCCGCCGCGACGCTGAGCTACCTGCTCGTCGAGCGGCCGTTCCTGCGGCTCAAGGACCGGCTCAGCCGGTCCTCGGCGATCCCGCCGGGCGCCACCGCGGGCACGAGCGCCCCGGACGCGGTCCCGGCCGACGCCGTGCCCGCCGACCGTGCGCCGGCCGTGCCTGCGACAGCGGACGGCGCCCCGCCGGCCGTTGACGGGAGCACCTCCCCCGTTCGCTGAACCGGGCGACCCGGGGGTGCAACCCCCTGTTGCATCGTGGCATGGTGGCGGTGTGGCAGGCGACGCGCAGACCTCGGTGTGGCACCTCGTCCGTGAGGACCTCCGCACCCACCGGCACAACCCCGCGGCCACCGGCATGCAGGCGCTGGTGGTGCACCGGCTCAGCCGGGCGGCCCACACGAGCAGGTCGCCGCTGGCGCGCGCGGCCCGGCCGCTGTGCCGCCTGGCGTGGATGCTGGTGAAGGGGCTCTACAACGTCGAGCTGCCGCACACCGCGCGCATCGGCCGCCGGCTGCGGTTGCCGCACCCGCACTCGGTGGTGGTCGTCGAGGGCGCCGTCGTCGGCGACGACTGCCTGATGCGGCACAACGTCACCCTCGGCGCCGGCACCCGGGACGGCGGGGCGCCGGTGATCGGCGACCGCGTGGAGTTCGGCCCCGGCGCCATGGTGATCGGCGGCGTGACGGTGGGCGACGACGTGCTGGTCGGACCGGGCGCCCTGGTCATGCAGGACGTCCCGGCCGGGAGCCGCGTGCTCGCCCCGCTGGCGACCGTCCGGCCCGCCCGCGCGCGGCGGGAGGGCGACCGGGTGCGCCGGGCGAGCTGAGGCTCACCAGAGGTCGCGGTAGGCCTCCGCGGCCTCGGGCATCAGGACGTCGTCGCCGTAGACGTAGAACTGGTGGTCGTAGCCGTCGACGTTGAAGAGGATCTCGTAGAGCAGCTCGCCCGGGCCGTCGCCGGAGTGCTCGGCGAAGAAGTCGTGCATGCCCCGCATGAAGGCGGGCGAGTCGCCCCACTCGGCGTTGTTCGACCACTCGGAGACCGCCATGGGCAGGCCGACGGACTCGGCGAACTGCCGGTGCGCCTCGAGGCCCTTGGGCGCGCCCCACTGGTCGACGTCGTCCATGCTCTCAGCCCACTCCTCGGCGGTGCCGACGAAGGGCCACTGGTTGTAGTAGTCGACGCTGTACACGTCGACGTACTCGGCGCCGGGGAAGGTCTCGCGCCAGTCGATGCCGCTGTTGACCGACTCGCGGTTGACGTTGAAGACCAGCTGCGCCTCGGGGAAGACCTCCTGCTGGAGGGCCCGGAACCGCTGCCAGGCGGCGCGGAAGTCGGCGGCCTCGGTCGCGTCGACCGACCACTGGTACCAGTTGCCGTTGCTCTCGTGGGCGAACCGGATGTAGACGGTGCCGCGGTCGCCGCGGATCTCGCGGAGGTTGGTCAGCGACTGCCGCCAGCGGTCGTCGTAGGCGCCCTGCGCGGCGGCGGCCCAGGACTCGCCCTCGCCGATCGCGCCGATCGCGACGTCCATCGGGCCCTCGTAGTCCTCCCACTCCGAGCCCTCGGCGATCCCCCAGAGGTGGACCATGGCCTCGTTGGTGTCCGACCACTGGCCGACGATCGTCACGGGGCTGCCCCGCCACTCGGCGAAGTCCCCGGTGGCCACGCCGGTGCCCGCGGCCCCGGACAGCCAGGTGGGCGCGGCGGACCCGCTCGGGTCAGAGGTGGCGGTCCCGCCGCCCCCGTCGTCGTCGCCGGCGTTCAGCACGATGACCCCGACGAGCACCAGGAGGGCGACGACGGCGGCCGCGACCCCGGCGAGGTACGCGCGGGAGTGGCCCCGGCGGGGCGTGGGCAGCTGCTCCACGTCGTCGAGGACGGACGCGTGCGCGCCGTCCCGGTCGGTCGGTGCCGCCACGTGGACCCTCCGTCACAGTCGCCGACCGCAGCCGGACCTGGGAGGCCCCGACCCACTGCACCGTGCCGTCCGGGCCCCACCGGTGCGTCGGCGACGCACCGCGGCCCCCGGGCCTTCCGTCACTCTACGTCGCCACCGCGGAGCGGCGCCACCAACGCAGCGCCGCTCCGCGGTGACGAACGGTCACCAGAGGCGCTGGTAGGCGGCCGCGGACTGGGCCAGCCGGACGGTGCCGTTGCCGAACAGCCAGAACTTGAGGTCGTAGCCGTCGACGTTGAACAGGACCTCGTAGAGCAGGTCCCCGGCGCCGGTGCCGGCGTGGGTGCGGAAGAAGTCGTACATGCCCTGCATGAAGGCCGCGGTGTCGGTGAAGTCCGCGTTGCCCGACCACTCCGAGATGGCCAGCGGGAGGCCCTGGGACTCGGCGAACCGGCGGTGCATCTCCAGACCCTTGGGCGCTCCCCACTGGTCGACGTCGTCCATGCTCGCCGCCCACTCAGCGGCGGTGGAGACGGCCGGCCACTGGTTGTAGTAGTCGACGCTCATGACGTCGACCTGGCCCTGACCCGGGAACATCTGCCGCCAGTCGACACCGGCGCCCACCGACTCGCGGTTGACGTTGAAGACCAGCCGCGACTCGGGGAAGACCTGCTGCTGCAGTGCACGGAACCGCTGCCACGCCTGGCGGAAGGCGGTCACCTCGGACGCGTCGACCGACCAGGGGTACCAGTTGCCGTTCATCTCGTGGGCGAACCGGATGTAGACGGTGCCGCGGTCGCCGCGCTTGGCCTCGAGGTTGATGAGCGACTGCCGCCACCGCGCGTCGTAGGCGCCCTGCGCGGCCGCGGCCCACGTCTCGCCGGGGCCGATGGCGCCGATGGCGATGTCGACGGGGCCGTCGAAGTCGCGCCACTCGTCGAGCGTCCAGAGGCCGACCTGGTCGTTGTTGTTGTCGGCCCAGGTGCCCGCGATCTCCAGCGGGCGGCCGCGCCAGTTGCCGAAGCTGCCGTTCACCGTGCCGTAGCCGGAGGCGCCGGAGAACCAGCCGGCGGCCGGGACCGCGCCGGGCTGCGAGAGCACCGGCGGCGGCGCCGCCTCGGCCGGGGCGAGGCCCGCGGCGGACCCGGCCACCTGCTCCTCGGCCGCGGGGGCCTCGGTGTCGGCCTCGGCCACGGGGGCCTCCTCCTCCACCGGCGCGGGCTCGGGCGCCGGGGTGGGGGCGGGCGGCGGGGGGACCTCGGCGGGCGTCGTCGGGACCGGGGCGGGCGTCGTCACGGGCGGCACGGCGGCCGGCTGCGGGGACGTCGTCGCGGCGGTCGGGGCCTGCGCGGCGGGGGCGCCCGCGGCGGGCAGGCAGCCGGCCAGCGAGGCGATGACGGCGGTGGCGGAGAGGACGGCGACCGTGGTGCGGCGCAGCGGGGAGGCGGCGCGGCGGCGGGCGTGGGAAGACACGGGGCTCCAGCGTCGAGTGGGGACTACTCGGCGTGAGTAGCCAAATCACATCAGTGACGTTTTCAGGTTGACACATGCGGAGCGCGTTGACCAGAACACTCTGAGTACTCGTTCATCGAGTGCCACACACGTCACATCGAGGGAGGTGCGGCCGCGCGGCGCCCCGAGACGCCCGCCGGTCTGGTTGGGTCGGTCCGATCGAGTCCCGATTCCTGGAGGTCCTCCGCAGTGCGCAGCGTCGTCGTGGCCAAGTTCGTCCCCTGGCCGCCCAACAGCGGGGACAAGCGGCGGACGCTGGGGCTGGTCCGGGCGCTCCGCCGGCACGGCGAGGTCACGCTGTGCGCCTTCGAGACGCCCGACGACGACGCCGCTCCCCTGCGCGCCGAGGGCATCGACGTCCGCAGCGTCCCGCTGCAGCGCTCGGTCCGCGGGCTGCTCGACGGCCTGCGGGTCGGGCAGTCGATCACCGCCGCCCGCTTCTGGGACCGCCGGCTGGCCGCCACCGTCCGCGGGGCGGTCGCCGAGGGCACCGACGTGACGCTGGTCGGGCACGTCCAGTTCATGCCCTACGCGCCGTCCGGGCGCCGCGGCACGTACGTCGTGGACATGCAGAACATCGAGTCCTCGCTGGCCGGGCGCATCGCCGCCTCCGCGACGGGCGTCAAGAAGGTCGCCTGGGCCGCCGAGGCGTGGGCGCTGCGCCGCCTGGAGAGCCGCACGAGGCGCGCCGACGTCGTCTCCGTGGTCAGCGACCTCGACCGCGACACGCTGGCCGGCATCGTCGACCACCCGCGGGTCCTCGTCGTGCCCAACGCCTGGGACGAGCCCGACCCGCTGCCGCCGGCGCAGGACCCGGTGGTGAGCTTCGTGGCGCTGCTGTCGTGGGGCCCGAACGTCGAGGCCGCCGCGTGGTTCGCCCGCGAGGTGTGGCCGCGCGTGGTGGAGGCCGTGCCCGGCGCTCGTCTGCAGCTGGTCGGCCGCAACCCCGCGCCCGCCGTTCAGGCGCTGGCCGGCCCGTCGGTCGAGGTCACCGGCACCGTGCCCGACCTCGCGCCCTGGTACCAGCGCACCCGCGTCGCGCTGGCCCCGCTGCTGACCGGCGGCGGCTCCCGCATGAAGATCCTCGAGGCGCTGGCCACGGGGCGCCCGGTCGTCGCGACGGCGATCGGCGCGGAGGGCCTCGAGGACCTCGTCGGCCGCGGCGTCGTCGTCGCCGACGAGCCCGCCGCGATGGCGCAGGAGATCGTCGCGCTGCTCGGCGACCCCGACCGGGCCACCGAGCTCGGGCTGGCCGGGGCGCGCGCCGTCGGCGAGGACCACTCCTGGACCGCCGCCGTCCGCCCGCTGCTGGCGCAGCTGGAGACCCCCGGCACCGTCTGAACGCGCAGCGGGGGCCGCCTGACGTCGTCAGGCGGCCCCCGCTGTCGTTCCCGGTCGCGTCAGGCGGGCGAGGCCGCCAGGGACGCCGCCGCGGCGCTGCCGAAGAACATCTCGTCCTGCTCGGCGCGCAGCCGGTCGACGAGCCGGCCCTGGGGCAGCTCGACGTCGGCGTAGCCGACGACCTCGTCCTTGGCGACGTCGCGCAGCAGCCGGCAGCCCTCGGCCAGGCCCACGGGCAGCAGCCGGTCGGCGTGCGTGACGTCGGCCCGCTCGGCCTCCCCGTAGTAGTGGTAGCCGCCCGGCCGGTCGAGCACCGTGCCGGCCGCGAGGTCGGTCTTGGCGACCGTCACGACGTCGACCTGCGGCGCACCCGCGGGCCGGATCGTCGCGTCGCCGAGCAGCGCCACCCGCGCCACCGTGGTCGGCACCTCGAAGTGGCACAGGTGGTAGGGCGTGTAGAAGCTGTACAGCGGCCCGGTGCCGAGCTTGTAGAGCTCGAGGTAGTGCCGCTGCTTGGGGTCGTCGTGGGTGCCCATGACGTACACGCCCGGGCCGGGCTTGGCGCCCACCACGTAGTCGACGACGCCGCCGAGGGCCTGCAGCTCCTCGACGTCGTAGCGCTGCGCGAGCTCGTCGACGTGACCGGTGTGGTCCATGGCGTAGAGGCCCCGCTTGGGCACGGTCAGGCCGAAGGCGTTGGCCACCAGCGCCTGCTCGACGCTGACCTTGGTGCCGTCGGCGAAGCTCGTGACCATCCACGGGTCCTGGCCCCAGCGCTTGGCGAACCCCTCCTGGGTGGTGGGGTTGCGGTAGGGGTCCTGCAGGCCCTTGATGTTGCCGGCCACGAGCGGGCGCAGGCCGATCTGCCGGACGAACCGGATCAGGTTGGCCTGCACGCCGGGCTGGTCGCCGTCGGCCCCGGAGTAGACGACGCCGGCCGCGTCGGCCTTCGTCACCAGCAGCGGGCCGAGCGTGGCGTCCACCTCGGCGTTGAGCAGCACCAGGTGCTTGCCGCCCGCGATGGCGGCCAGCGCCAGCTCCGCGCCGAAGTCGACCGCGCCGGTGGCGTCCACGACGACGTCGACGGCATCGCTGCCGGTGACCAGCGCGATGTCGTCGGTGACCGCGACGTCGCCGGCGGCGGCGATGCGGGCGACGTCGGCGACCGACTCGGCCGCGGCCGGCGTGGCGCCGGCCTCGGTGACGATGGCGTGCGCCTTGGCCGGCGTCCGGTTGCAGACGACGGTCAGCTGCACGCCCGGGGTGCTGTTGACGACCTGGTTGACCAGGCCCTTGGCCATGAACCCGGCGCCGACCAGGCCCATGCGGACCGGGCGGCCCTCGGCCTGCCGCTGCAGCAGCAGCGTGTCGACGGCCCCGCCGACGACGGGGTTCACGCGGGCACCCCGGCGCGGAAGCGCTCGGCGTTGGCGTCGGCGTCGAAGGCCGGCCAGGCGGCGTCCTTGTCGCTGACCACGGCGACCTCGCGCGGCCAGGTGATGGCGAACGCGGGGTCGTCGTAGCGGTAGCCGACCTCGGCGCCCGGCGCGTACGGGACGCTGACCATGTAGAGCACCTCGGTGTCGTCGGTCAGCGTCTGGTAGCCGTGCGCGAGGTGCGGCGGCAGGTAGAGGCCCAGCCGGTTCTCGGCGGTGAGCTCCACCTGCACGTGCTGCATGTAGGTGGGCGAGTCCGGCCGCACGTCGACGGCGACGTCGACGATGGCGCCGCGGGTGCACCGGATGAACTTCGACTCCGGGTGGCCGGGCAGCGACAGGTGCATCCCGCGCAGCGTGCCCGCGCGGTGGTTCCACGAGACGTTGCACTGGGCGACCTCGGAGCGCATGCCGTGCGCCTCGAACTCCGCCGTGTCGAACGAGCGGGCGAAGGCGCCGCGCTCGTCGGTGAACGGCGTCATCTCGACGAGGTGGACGCCGTCCACCCCGAGGGGCGTGTACTTCACAGGGCGGCCTTCCAGAACAGCTGCGGGTCGACCTGCTCGGTCCGCATGAGGTACTCGATCTGCTTGAGCCGGGTGTGGCCGCGGCCGGTGAAGGTCGCGTCGTCCATGTCGATCGACTTGAAGATCACGTGCAGCTGGGCGGCGCCGGCCTTGGCGTCCCAGTCGGTGTCGTAGCCGGGCAGCACCTGGCGGATCCGGTCGAAGGCGACGCGGTAGCTGCGGTTGTCGGCGCTCGGGTCGCCGAAGGTCAGCTCGCAGCCGGGGAACTCCGCGGCGACGATCTCGGCGATGTCGCGGACGCGGTAGTTGTTGCCCTCGCTGCCCACGTTGAAGATCTCGCCGTGCACCCGCTCGCGGGGGCTCTCCAGCGTCATGCGGATGGCCTTGCCGATGTCGAGCGCGTGCACCAGGGGCCGCCACGGCGAGCCGTCGCTGGTCATGGCGATCTTGCCGGTCGTCCAGGCGAGGCCCGACAGGTTGTTGAGCACGATGTCGAAGCGCATCCGCGGGCTGGCGCCGAAGGCGGTGGCGTTGCGCAGGAACGTGGGCGAGAAGTCGTCGGTGGCCAGGGCCGAGACGTCCTTCTCCACCAGCGCCTTGCAGCGGGCGTAGGAGGTCTGCGGGGAGACCGGGCTGCTCTCGTCGACGGTGCCCTCGGCGACGCCGTACACGCTGCAGGAGCTCATGTAGACGAACCGCGGGACGCCGGCGGCCTTCGCCACCTGGGCCAGGTGCACCGACCCGTGGTGGTTGATGTCGTAGGTGACGTCGCCGATCAGGTCGCCGATCGGGTCGTTGGACAGCTCGGCCATGTGCACGATCGCCTCGACGCCCTCGAGGTGCTCGGGGCCGAGCTTGCGGATGTCGAGCGCCAGCGTCTCGGGGACGTGCTCGAGGCCCGGGTAGAGCCAGCCGTTCTTGTAGTAGCCGGTGTCGACGCCGATGACGTCGTGCCCGGCCCGCATGAGCTCCTGCGCGGTCAGGCAGCCGAGGTAGCCCTCGGTCCCGGTGACCAGTACTCGCACGTCGTTCCCCGATCTCGTTGCCGTGTGCTGTCCGGTCCGCGTCCGGGACCGGTCGGTGGTGTGTGGGGTGGCCGCGCCGCCGGGCGGGGCCGGGGCCGGCCGGGGAGGTCCCGGCCGGCCGGGCGGATCAGTCCTGCCAGACCTTCCACTCCGCCTTGCCGTCGTCCCAGAGGCCGTTGAGCTCCTTCCAGTCGCGGAAGGTGTCCATGCCCATCCAGAAGCCCTCGTGGCGGTAGATCCCGAGCCGGCCGTCGCGGGCCAGCCGCTGCAGGGGCGAGTGCTCGAGCATCTCGTCGGTGGCGTCAGCGTCGAGGTACTCGTCGACGAAGGGCCGCTCGAAGAGGAAGAAGCCGCCGTTGATGAAGCCGGTCTGGGGCTGCTTCTCGTTGAAGGCGGTGACGTCGTCGCCGTCGATGACGATCTCGCCGTAGCGGCCGCTGGGGTGCACGCCGGTGAGGGTGGCGAGCTTGTCGGAGGCCATGTGCGCCTTGAGCTCGGCGGTGAGGTCGACCGCGCCGACGCCGTCGCCGTAGGTGAGGGCGAAGCGCGGGGCGTCGAGGTACTGCGCCACCCGGGCGATGCGGGCGCCGGTCGCCGTCGTCAGGCCGGTCTCGGCGAAGGTGATCTCCCAGTCCTCCTCGGCCACGTTGGTGTGGAACTCGAGGTCGTGGTCGCCGCGCATCTTGAGCGTGAAGTCGTTCATCCGCGCCCGGTGGTCCACGAAGTACTGCTTGATCAGGTCGCCCTTGTAGCCGAGGCAGAGGACGAACCGGCGGTAGCCGTGGGCGCTGTAGGTCTTCATGATGTGCCACAGCACCGGCCGGCCGCCGATGTCGACCAGGCCCTTGGGCAGCTGCTCGGACGCCTCACGGAGGCGCGTGCCCATGCCGCCGCAGAGGATGACGACGGGGATCTCGGACGTGGGGACGTCGACCTTCTCGGTCATGTGGCTACTCCAGGTGAGGCGGGATCGCGAGCGAGGCTAGGGGGAACGGCGCAGGTGCGGAACCCGCTCGGGCCTGGTCGCACCGGGTCGGGTGACCCCCATCGGTGATCGGCGACTGGACGCACGGTGACGGGGTCCGCGCAGGACCGGGCCCGCGCCGTCCGTGGCGGACGGCGCGGGCCGGGAGACGACCGGACGGCTCAGCCGCCGGCGCCGCGGAAGACCGAGCTGAAGGTCCGCAGGATGATCTTCAGGTCGAGCCAGAGCGACCAGTTCTCGATGTAGTAGTTGTCGAAGCGGGCCCGGTCGGCGATGGAGGTGTCGCCGCGCAGGCCGTGCACCTGCGCCCAGCCGGTGAGCCCCGAGGGCACGCGGTGGCGCGCCTCGTAGCTCGGGTAGGCGCTGCGGAACTCCTCGACGAAGTGGGGCCGCTCGGGGCGCGGGCCGACGATGCTCATGTCGCCGCGCAGGATGTTGAACAGCTGGGGCAGCTCGTCGAGCGAGGTCTTGCGCAGGAACCGGCCCACCCGGGTGACCCGCGGGTCGCGGGCGATGTTCCAGGTGGTCGCCGACTCCATCGCGGTGGCGCGCATCGACCGGAACTTCAGCACCTGGAAGGTCCGGCCGTCGACGCCGACCCGCTCCTGCCGGAACAGGATCCCGGGGCCGCTGTCGAGGCGGACGGCGAGCGCGATGAGGCCGAGCAGCGGCGCGAGGACGGCGACAGCGAACCCGGAGGCGGCGACGTCGACCATCCGCTTCACCCGCCACGCGGGGCTGCGGTAGGTGGAGCGCCGCAGCCGCACGAGCGGCAGGCCCCAGGCGGTGTCCATGTCGTCATCGACGTGGTGCAGCTCGAAGAGCCGGGGGACGACGAACAGCTCGCAGCGGTACCGGTCGCACGTGCGGATCAGCTTCACCATCTCCGACTCCTTCATCGAGGAGAAGGCGACGACGACGTTGTGCACGCGCCCGTCGCGCAGCTCCTCGGGGAGGTCGGCCGGGGTGCCGAGCACGGGCAGGCCGGCCGGGCCGGCGAGGTAGCGGGGGTCGGCGTCGAGGAAGCCGACCGGGTGCAGGCCGTACTCGGGGTGCTCGCGCAGGATGTCGGCCACCTGGTGCCCGACCCGCCCGGCGCCGACGATCAGCGTGCGGTGCACGACCAGCCGGCGGCGGCGCAGCTTGCGCACCACGGCGTAGCCGACCGCCCGGAGGGCGACGACCAGCACACCGATGGCCAGGGCGCCCCAGAGGAACTGCCAGTCGATGATGTAGTCCTGCCACAGGGCGTTGGACCACAGGACCTGGCCGAGCACCGCGATGCCGGCGGCCACGGTCCACCGGCCGGCGAGGGCGGGCAGGTCGTCGAGCACGGAGAGCGCCAGGCGCGAGCGGTAGAGCCCGGCCTGGGCCAGGGCGAGCAGGAGGACGGCGGCGAAGGCGGCCGTCTTGCGCGCGGGGAAGTCGTCGCCGAGGCCGCGGCCGACCAGCTCGGCGCCGACCAGGCCCACGGCCACGGCCAGCAGGTCGAGGCCCAGCAGCAGCGGCCGGACGCCGAAGCGCGCGGCGGAGTCCAGCGGCGCGGCGCTCTCCCGCGTGCGGACGGCGGGGACCGGCGGCAGGCTGGTCGCCGCGACCACCTCGGGGTCGGACGGCGCCGCGACCGGCGCGTCGGAGCCGGCGGGCGGTCGCCCGAGCGGGAGGTCGAACGGCTGCGTCCCGAATTCACGCGGTGTCGCCGTCATGTTCCCCCTGCTCCCCTCCCGGCGGGGCCACGCGCCCTCGCCGAACCGGTGGTCCGAGCCACCGGTGGGTGACGCTAACGGCTACCGAGTGTCAGCACGGGCAGTCGTCCACGTCCGTGTGAGCGGAGCCGGAACTCCTGTGACACCCACCGGTGGTTCGTCACCCTCAGTGCATGACCCGATCCAGTTGCGGACTGGTCACGCGTGGGCGACTCGTGCTGCCGACGTGTCCGGACTCCGTCCGTCACCTGTTGTGCAGGTCACTCTCCGTCCGTGTGACGTGGCCCCGTCCGAGGGACCCCGGGACGCCCGAGCCACCCGCTAATCTCCTCGTCACGGACGGTGACCGAACGGCGCGGTCCGCACGACTGGAGGAGCAGGCATGGCACCCGCTGCAGGACCGCGTCCCGAGGCCGCCCCCGCCGGCCCGGCCACGGCGGCGCCCGAGGTCACCGTGGTGGTCCCGGCCCGCGACGAGGTCGCCACGATCGGCGCCTGCCTGGACTCGGTGCTGTCCCAGGAGGGCGTGGACCTCGAGGTCGTCGTCGTCGACAACGGCTCGACCGACGGCACCACCGAGCTGCTGCACGCCCGCGCCGCCGCCGACCCGCGCGTCGTCGTGGTGTCCAACCCGGTGGCGTCGATCCCGGCGAGCCTGAACGCCGCCGTCGCCGCGGCCCGCGGCACGTGGATGGTGCGCGTCGACGCGCACTCGACGATCCCGCAGGGCTACGTGGCGCACGCCGTCGCCCGGCTCTCCGAGGGCGGCTGGGCCGGCGTGGGCGGGCGCAAGGCCGCCGTCGGCCGCTCCCCCGTCGGCCGGGCGATCGCCGCGGTGCTCAACTCGAAGCTCGCCGTCGGCGGCTCGGTCTACCACTGGGGCACCGAGGAGACCGTCGTCGACCACGTGCCCTTCGGCGCCTACCCGCTCGCGCTGGTGCGCGAGCTCGAGGGCTGGGACGAGCGGATCGCCAACAACGAGGACTTCGAGTTCGACCAGCGGGCCCGAGCGCACGGCGAGCTGCTGTTCGACCCGCGGCTCGAGATCGCCTGGAACGTCCGCGAGACGATCGGCGACCTGTGGCGGCAGTACCGGCGCTACGGCCGCGGCAAGCCGGCGGTCGCGCTGCGGCACCCCGAGGGCGTCAGCCCGCGGCACCTCGCCCCGCCCGCCCTGGTGGTCTGGCTGGCGCTGGCCGCCGGCGTGGCCGTGCGCCGTCCGGGCCTCGCCGCGGCCGCCGTCGCGCCGTACGCGCTGGCGGTCGGCGCGGCGTCGGTGGCGATCGCGCGCACCGCGCCCGAGGACGCCGACCGCCGCGCCGTGCCGGCCGCGCTGGTCGCCATGCAGGTCGGCTGGGGCCTGGGCTTCTGGGAGGGCGTCCGCGACCTGGTGGGCGACGTGGTGCGCGACCGCCTGCGCTGAGCGCCTAGGCCCGCGCCCGGACCACCATGCTCGGGTCGAGGTCGGCCGGGCAGGTGGCGCCGGCCACGGCCAGCACGTGCTGCAGGTGCGCGGTCAGCGCCTGCAGCGACGCGGTGACGGCGGGCGCCCCGCCGGCCGCCAGCGCCCAGAGGACGGGGCGGCCCACGAGGACGGCGTCGGCGCCGGTGGCGAGGGCCACGAGCGCGTCGGTGCCGCTGCGGATGCCGCCGTCGACCAGGACCGGCACCGCCCCGCCGACGGCCTCGAGCACCTCGGGCAGGGCGTGCGCGCTGGGGACGGCGCGGTCGAGCTGGCGGCCGCCGTGGTTGGAGACGATCACGCCCGCCGCGCCGGCGTCGACGCAGCGGCGCGCCTCGTCGCCGCGGAGCACGCCCTTGACCAGCACGGGCAGGCCGCCGACGTCGGCGAGCCGGGCGATGCTGTCCGGCGTCATCGAGGGGTCCTGCTCGGCCGACTCGCGGCCGACGGCGCCGGGGACCAGGTGCTGGGCGAGGTTGACCAGGTACTGGTCGTCGGGGACGGCGATCCGGGTGCCGCTGACCTTGTCCTTCTTCCCCACGTACGGGGTGTCGACGGTGAGGACGACGGCGCGCGCCCCGGCGGCCGCGGCGCGCTGGACCAGCGCCTCGGTGAGGCCGCGGTCGCGCATCAGGTAGGCCTGGAACCACCAGGGCCCGGTGGCGGCGGCGCCGATCTCCTCGATCGTCCGGGAGGCCCGGGTGGAGATGACGGTGAGGTTCCCGGCGTCACCGGTCCCGCGGATGGTGGCGCACTCGGCGTCCTCGTGGGCGAGCGCGTGGAACGCCATCGGCGCGACGACGAACGGCGAGGCGAGCTCGGCGCCGAGCAGGCTGGTCGTGAGGTCGACGCGCGAGACGTCGCGCAGCACGCGCGGCCGCAGCCGGAACTCCCGCCAGCTGGCCTCGGCCTCGGCGAGGGTGACCTCCTCACCGGAGCCGGCCTCGTAGTAGTCCCAGACCTCCGGCCGCAGCCGGGTCCGTGCCTGGTCCCTGTGGTCAGCGAGCAACGCGAGCATGCTGCGTGGGCCGGGCGTCCCGGCCCGCCTCCTCTCCAGCGGCCGGCCGGGGTCAGCCGGCCGGGACGGGGGCGCCGAGCGTACTGACCAGCGGGCCGCCCGGACCGTCCCGCGTGCCGCACCCTGCTCGTGCGGGTGACCACGGCCCGTGACCGCTCCCCGCGCGTCGCGTCAGGACAGCCGCGGCGGCACTTGACGCCGGCCGCCGGAGCGCCGACCGTGCGCTGGGTGACGAGCCGGGTGCCGGTGGGCCCCCTGCCGATCGGCACGGCCCGCCGCGGGCTGCCGACCGGGCGGCGTCGTGCGCCGTGGCCCCTCCGCCTCGTCCTCGCCTGCGTGCTCGCCCTGGCCGCCTGGGTCGTGCTGGCCGCCCTCGCCCCGGACGCCCGCGCCGACGCGCCGACGGCCACCGACGGCGGCACCCAGGCGCCCGCACCGGAGGACGGCGCCACGGCCGAGCCGGCGCCGGTCGCCGAGCCCGAATCGGCCCCCGAGCCGGAGCCCGAGGCCGAGCCGGCAACCCCGCCGCCGCCCGCGCCGGTTCCCCCGCCGGTGACGTCGCCGGCCCCCGCGCCGCCCGCCGACGAGCCGGAGGAGGCGCCCGCGCCGACGCCCGTCCCGCCCGCTCCCGCGCCGGTCGTCCCGCCGCGGCCTCCCGTGCCCGTGGGCACCCCGCCGGTCACGACCGATCCGGTGACCGCGCCGGTGAGCGAGCCGGTGGTCGAGCCGGTCGTGACCGAGCCGGTCGTCGACACCCCCGGCCCGGCGCCCGTGGTGACGCCCGACGGCACCGGGACCGAGCCGGCGCCCGCCCAGGAGACGCCCGCGGAGGTGCCGGCCGCCACGACGCCGGCCGGGGCGGCCCCCGGGGCGCCGGCGGAGCCCGCGGAGGGGTCGCCCGCCGAGCCGGCGGTGGCCGAGGAGGAGTCGGGCACCGAGCCCGCCGCGGAGCCCGCGCCGTCGGCGGAGGCGGCGCAGGACGTCCCCGCCGGCACCGCCGGGCCCGGGAGCGGCTCGCTCGCCGGCACCTGCGACGCCGCGACGGCGGACCGGCCCTCGACCGTCTCCGGCCGCGGGCCGCCGTCGCCCGTGCCCGCCGCCTCCCGGGCCACCGCCGTCGCGCCCTCCGGGACCGGGCCGGACGCGCCCGTGCCCGCGCTCACCGCGGGGACGGGCGGCACCGCGCCGCCACCTCCCGGCCCGCCCGCGGCTCCCCCGCGCCCGCTGGCACCACCGCCGGCGCCCGTGCCCACCCCGGGCCAGCTCGGCTCCGGGGGCTGCGGCACCACGGCCTCCGGGTCCGACGAACGCACCCGTGGCGGCGTCGAGGCGACGGCGGCGACCCTCGCCGGCGGCTGGACCGCCGACGACCCGACGGCCTGCCGCACCGGCCTCACCGGTGCCGTCGGCCTCGTGGCGAGCCGGGCCGGCGACCCGGCGACGCGGCCGGACTGAGCGGCCCCGGCCGGCGCACGCCCTCGTGCGCCCGCCCGCCGCCGTCCCACCCGCCCTGCGGCACCCCGCCGCGTTCCCCGAGGACCAGACCCATGCGTACGACCCCGGGCGTGCCCGCCCGTCCTCCCGACCCGCCCGCCCCCGCCTCCCGCGCCGGGGGGTGCTGACCGTGCCACTGGCCCCCGGCAGCCGGTCCGCCGCCCTGGCGTCCCCCGGCCCGGCCCTGCTCAAGTCCGTCCTGGACCGGCTGCTCGCGGCGGTCCTGCTCGTCTGCACGGTCCCGTGGTTGCTGCTCGTCGCGCTCGTCATCTGGAGCACCGACGACGGGCCGCTGCTCGACCGCCGTCCCGTGGCCGGACGCGAGCGGCGGCGGTTCGCCGTGCTGCGCCTGCGCACGCTGCCGCCGGCGGGGCACGGGAGCAGCCCCGTCCGCGAGCTGGTCCGGCGCACCTGCCTCGACGAGCTGCTGCAGCTGGTCAACGTGCTGCGCGGCGACATGGCGCTGGTCGGCCCGCGGGCCGTGTCCCCGGAGGGGGACGACCGGCCCGACGGCGACGTGCGCCTGCTGCTGCGGCCGGGTCTGGTCAGCCTGCGCCACCTGCCCGGCACGCACTCCGGCGACGAGCGCGCCGCGGCCGAGCGCTACGTCCGCGAGTGGTCCCCGCTGCTGGACCTGCGCGCCCTCGCCCGCGCGGTGCGCTCGACCGGGGCGTGACCCGGTGGGACGTCAGGCGTCGTCGCGACGGCGGTCGGGGCTCTCCAGCTCGTACCACCAGGTCAGCGTGTCGGCGTCGACGGTGACGGGGAGGTCGTCGTCGGTGCCGGCGAGACGGTGCCGCGTCACGGACGCCCCCGGGGGCGGGCTGCGGTCGTCGCGCCGGTCGGCGGCGCGGAAGGCGCGGCCGATCGCCAGCGCGAGGAGGGCGGTGACGGGGAACCAGAGCAGTCCGATGACGACGTAGGCGTTCATCGGTCACCTCGGAGCCTGCCGGGCCGGTTACTCGACCACGGGTGACGACCGTCACCGGCGCGGTCGACGGGTGCATGCTGACCCGCGCCGGACGGGACCGACAAGCGCATCCCCGCGTTGCGCGCGCGACGGCGCGACGTGTCGCGGGGCGTCGCCACGCACAGGACCCGCACCGGTCGCGGAAAGCGACGCCACGGCGGTGTTTACGGACGCCCTCCGCGGGGCAGCGCTCTCGTGGAGCCACCGGGGCTCGGGGGGACTGGTCGTTCGACGAGGAGTGACCGTGGTCGTCGCAGTGGTCTGCCTGGTCTGGGTGGCGCTGAGTCTCCCGCTCGGGTTCCTGCTGGGCTCGGCGTTGCGCCGCGCCGACGTCGTCGACCGCGGGATCCGCCGCGGGGATGCCCTGCCTTCGCCGCGCCGCCCGCTCGTCCTGCGCTGATCTAGTCCTGCGCCGCGGGAGCCCGCACGGCGGGCGCCTCGAGCGAGAGCGCGTCGTCGCGACGGCGCAGGGCCGCGGCGGGCAGCACCAGCCTGGGCGCGACGCCGATGAGCACGGCCATCAACACCGCGACACCACCGAGCGCCTCCCCCGACTCCTCGACGAACGTCGCCATCGCGTAGAGCCCGCTCCCGACCACCCCCGAGACGGCCGACAGGCCGACCGAGGCGGTCGCGTACAGCGCGAAGGCCGAGAGCACCCGGCGGCGGTCACGGCGCTCGGCGCGGCTGACGAACGCGAGGACGGCGAGCACGCCGACCGCGAGCACGACGCTGACCACGGTGGCGACGGTGTCGGAGCTGCGGGCCGACAGCGCCTGCATGGCGGTGACGTGCACCGTGCCACCCGCCTTGACCGTGGCGATGCCCGCCGTGACGGCGCCGACGGCGAGCCACCAGGTGCGCCGGCCCGGGTTGCGGGCCGCGCCGGCGACGGCGGCCAGCGCGGCCGCGCCGAACAGGGCCGCCACGTAGAGCCGCGGCAGGGAGAACGGCGCGTCCATCGACAGGGTCTGCGCGAGCTGGCCGCGGGCGCCGCTCAGCCTCAGGGCGTAGCCGACGGCCTCGAGGGCGACGGCGATCAGGGCGAGGGCGATCCCGACCGGCGGGAGCGGCAGGCGGCGGCGGGCTGACCTGGCTGCCCGAGCCGGCGCGCCGACGGCCGACGGGCGGTCGGCGAGACGGATGCCCTTGCCGAGCACGACCCCGAGCACGACAGCGGCCAGCAGCCACGCGGCGAGCCCGCCGACGATCCACGTCCACACGCGTGCGTCATCGGCACGAACCGGCCCGGACGTGACCCCTCCGTCACCCGTCGGGGGTAGGTGGGACCAGCGGGACGGGAGTTCCCTCCTGCTGCCGATCCACTCCCGACGGCGTCGCTCTCGGCAACTTCTGCCTGCGCGTCCGGGCCGGCGCCTGGACTCGGTTCCCCTACGAAGGACCCGTGACCGCACTCGTGATCATCGGACTGGGCTGGCTCGCCGCGGCGACGGCTCTCGCACTGGTGGTCGGCCGCGGTATCCGCCTGGCCGACACCGTCGACGCGGAGGTCGGCCCCGACCTCCGCCGCGAGGTCGACGACGTCCTGGCCGGCCTCGAGGACGAACTCCGCGCTGCCGCGGCCACGGGCGACCCCGCCTGACGCCTCCTGGCCAGGCCACCCGGTCGCCTGACCGGTCGACTCCTCCCCGTACAACCGTCGTCGCGGCGTGTCGGGGCCGCGCCCTGCGGATACGCCCAGGCCAGGGACGGAGTGGTGCCGTTCCGCATTCCGTGGCGCAATGACCCGGCGCGGGCGTGTCGCCTCTGACGTCCGCTGAACGGGGACCACGGGGAGTGAGGCCATGTCCGCCACGAGTGTCTCGGGCCCGAGACGCAGATCTGACGCACCACCGCCGGCGAACGGCTGGGAGCTCTTCGCACCCGGCCTCCGCGGGGCGGGGACCGTCGCCCGCCGGGCCTGGCGAGCGCGCTACGTCCGCCGCACCGCGGTGCTCGACGCGGCGGCCGCCGCCGTCGCGGCGGCCGCCGGCTACCTGCTCTGGTTCGACGTCTTCGCCGCCGAGGGCCCGCGCCCGCCCGGCTGGTCCGTGCTGGTCCTGCCGCTCGTCTGGGTGCCGGTCATGCTCGTGGCCCGGGCCTACGAGGAGCGGTTCCTGTGGATCGGCGTCGAGGAGTACCGCCGGGTCGTCAACGCGGCCGTGCTGGTCCTCGCCCTGGTCGCCACGGTGTTCTGGGGGCTGCACCTCGACGTCGCCCGCGGTCTCGTCGTCCTCACCCTGCCGCTGGCCACGGTCCTGACGCTGGCGATGCGGCTGGCCCACCGCCACCACCTGCGCCGGTCCCGCCAGCGCGGCGACTTCCTGCAGACGACGATCCTGGTGGGGTCGCGGGAGACCGTCGCCGCCCTCGACGAGCAGCTCCAGCGCAGCCCGGAACAGGGCTACAGGGTGATCGGGTGCTGCCTGCCCACGCGGGAGCAGTCCAGCGGCGCAGACGCCTTCAACGGCCTGCCGGTGCTCGGCGGGGTGGCCGACGTCGTCGACGTCGTCTCCGCGTTCGAGGTGGACACCGTCGCCGTGCTCCCGGGGCCGGAGATCCACGGCGCGGTGCTGCGCCGGCTCGGCTGGCAGCTCGAGGACACCGACGCCGAACTCCTGCTCGCGCCCGCGGTCACCGACGTCGTCGGCCCGCGCGTACACATCCGGCCGGTGGCCGGGCTCCCGCTGCTGCACGTGGAGCGGCCGGAGCTCACCGGCGTCCGGCGCTGGACCAAGGAGGTCTTCGACCGGTCGATGGCCGCGCTGGGGCTGCTGTTCCTGTCGCCGGTGCTCCTCGCGGTCGCCCTGGCCGTTCGCCTGGACAGCCGCGGGCCGGTGCTCTTCCGGCAGGAGCGGGTCGGCCGCTGCGGCGAGACCTTCACCATGCTCAAGTTCCGCAGCATGGTGCAGGACGCGCCGGCGCTGGTGCAGGAGCTGTCAGCGTCCGACGAGGGCAACGGCGTGCTGTTCAAGATGAGGCACGACCCGCGCGTCACGCGGGTGGGCCGGGTGATACGCCGCTACTCGGTCGACGAGCTGCCCCAGCTGATCAACGTGCTGCGCGGGGACATGTCGCTGGTCGGCCCGCGCCCGCCACTCGCGCGGGAGGTCGAGCAGTACGGCGTCGACATGCACCGCCGCTTCCTCGTCAAGCCGGGCCTGACGGGGCTGTGGCAGGTGAGCGGCCGCTCGGACCTGTCGTGGGACGACTCGGTGCGCATCGACGTCCGCTACGTGGAGAACTGGTCGCTGGCCTTCGACTTCATGATCCTCTGGAAGACGGCCGGCGCGGTCCTCCGCGGCTCGGGCGCGTACTGAGCCGGCTCAGCCGGCGCGGCGGCCCAGGGCGCGGTAGGTCCAGCCGGCGGCGGTCCAGGCCTCGCGGTCGAGCGCGTTGCGCCCGTCGAGCACCCGCTTGGCCCTCACCACCGTCCCGAAGGCGACCGGGTCGAGCTCGCGGTACTCCCGCCACTCGGTGAGCACCAGGACGGCGTCGGCCCGCTCGGCCGCCTCCTCCGGCGTCGCCGCGAAGTCCAGGTGCGGCCACTCGCGCCGACTGTTCTCGACGGCCGCCGGGTCGGTCACCCGGACCACCGCGCCCTGCAGCTGCAGCTGCGCGGCGACGTTGAGGGCCGGGGAGTCGCGGATGTCGTCGCTGTCGGGCTTGAACGCCGCGCCCAGCACCGCCACCCGCTTGCCCAGCAGCGACCCGTCGAGCACCTCCCGGGCCAGCTCCACCATGCGGATCCGGCGGCGCATGTTGATGTTGTCGACCTCGCGCAGGAACGTCAGCGCCTGGTCCGCCCCCAGCTCACCGGCGCGAGCCATGAAGGCGCGGATGTCCTTGGGCAGGCACCCCCCGCCGAAGCCGAGGCCGGCGTTGAGGAACTTCCGGCCGATCCGGTCGTCGTAGCCGATCGCGTCCGCCAGCAACTTCACGTCCGCGCCCGTGGCCTCGCACAGCTCGGCCATCGCGTTGATGAAGGAGATCTTCGTGGCCAGGAACGAGTTGGCCGCCGTCTTCACCATCTCGGCGGTGGCGTAGTCGGTGGTCACCTTCGGGGTGCCGCGGGCGACGATCGGCGCGTAGACCTCGTCCAGCAGCCGCTCGGCCACCGCGCCGTCGCCGTCGGACGGGAGCCCGTAGACCAGCCGGTCGGGGTGCAGGGTGTCGCGCACCGCGAAGCCCTCGCGCAGGAACTCCGGGTTCCAGGCGACCAGCGAGCCGGGCACCTTCTCGGTGAACATGGCCGCGAGCTCGGCGGCGGTCCCGACCGGCACGGTGGACTTGCCGACGACGAGGTCGCCGGGCTCGACCACCTGCAGCAGCGACTCGGTGGCCGCGCGGACGAAACGGAGGTCGGCGGCGTACTCACCGTGCCGCTGCGGGGTGCCGACGCAGACGAAGTGCACCTTCGCCCCGGCCGCGTCGGCGACGTCGGTGCTGAACCGCAGCCGCCCGGAGTCCAGCGCGTGCTGCAGCAGGCTCTCGAAGTCGGGCTCGTAGAACGGCGCGCGCCCCTCGCAGAGCGCCGCGATCTTCCGCTGGTCGACGTCGACGCCGACGACCTCGTGTCCGAGTTCCACCATGGAGGCCGCGTGGACCGCACCCAGGTAGCCGCAACCGATCACCGAGATGCGCATCGGCGCCTCCTTCCGTCCGAGCCGACACTTCGCCGTCGAAGTGCAACACGGCGCCGGGCTCGGCGCCTGTGCGGGACCCGTCCCGGTGGTCCGCCTAGGGCGCGGGGCGGACGACGCCGCACCGGCACGCATAGAGGCTGGCGCCGCTGAAGGCGTCCTCCCCCACCCAGCGGAACCGGTGCCAGTGGCGCCGGAGCCGGGACTCGCGGACGGGCGTCGTCGACGGGACGGGGAGCACGCCCCGATGGTGCCCGATCGGAGGAGGGGAGGGAACGGCTCCGTCCACGGTGCGTGACGCTCACCCCGAGGAGTGGGAGCAGGCTCACGCTCGGGCGCTCGCGGCCGTAGCCTCGCCCGTGACGGACCGTCACGGGGGGTGGGGCATGGCCGACGAGGCACCGAGCGGCTCGACGCTGCTCACCGACGAGCCGGCCGCACCGGAGCCGCACCGGCACCGTCGTCGCGGACTCCGGCGGTTCCTCGTCGCGCTGACCGTGCTGGTGCTGCTGCTCGTGGCCCTGGTCGGTGGTGGGCTCTGGTACCTGACCGACCGCTACGGCGGCAACATCGACCGCGTCGCCGACGTCTTCACGGACCTCGACGAGGAGGCCCGTCCGGCGCCGGCCACCCCGGCGCAGCCCGCCGGCGCCGAGCCGGTCACCTTCCTCCTGGTGGGCACCGACAGCCGCGGCAGCGCGGACGAGGGCATCGCCTCCGGTGGCCGCTCCGACGCCATCATGATCGCCCGCTTCACCGGCGACCGGCAGCACGCCCAGCTCGTCTCGATCCCTCGTGACTCCTGGGTGGACATCCCCGGGTACGGCAGGAACAAGATCAACGCGGCCTACGCCTACGGCGGTCCCTCGTTGCTCATCCAGACCGTCGAGCAGCTGACGGACGTTCGCATCGACCACTACGTGGCCATCGACTTCGAGGGGATCGTCGCGGTCACCGACGACCTCGGCGGGGTCGACGTCGTCGTCGCCGAGACCACCAGCAACGGGCCGTACACCTTCCCGGCCGGCGTCAACCACCTCGACGGCGACCAGGCCCGCTGGTACCTCGGCCAGCGCTACGGTCTGCCCGGCGGCGACTTCGACCGGGTGCGCCGCCAGCAGCAGTACCTCGAGGCCGTGTTCACCCAGCTGTTCAGCTCCGGCACGCTCACCGACCCGGGCCGCCTCGACGCCGCCCTGCTGTCGGTCACCAGCGCCGTCGCCGTCGACGACGCCCTCGGCAACGGCGACCTGCTGGGGCTCGCCTACTCGCTGCGCGGCCTGCGGCCGGAGAACGTCCAGTCGTTCACCGCGCCCGTGCTCGGCACCGGCATGGAGGGCCCGGCCAGCGTCGTCTACCTCGACGACGTCACCGGCGAGCGCATGTGGGCCTACCTGCGCAACGACTCGCTGGCCCTGAACGCCGACGAGTTCACCGGCCAGGCGCTCCCCGACGTCCCGCGCTGACCATCCGCCCCACCCGTCCCCGACACCCCAGGGGCACCGGGGCGCTCCGGCGCCTGGCGATCATGCTCCGGGGCGTGTCCTTCCTCCTCGGCTCGACCTGGCTGGCGCTGCACGTGTTCGTGGCCGAGCACGGCTCGCTGCTGATGGCGGCCGCGGCCTGCGGCATCGCGCCGTCCGGCGCCCTGCTCCGGCGCCGCGTCGCCGCCTGAGCTCAGCGCCGGCGGACCAGCAGCAGGCCCGTCAGCGACAGCATCCCGGCCGCCCAGCCGGTGATGACGAAGACGTCGCCCTTGTGCAGGCCGTGCGTCTCGCTCAGCGAGACGAGCACGGGTCCTTCGTTGAAATAGCGTCCGGTCAGCAGCAGCGCCGCGAACGCCGTCAGCATCCCGGCGGCCACCAGGGCGAACAGCCACCGGAGGACCGCGTCGGCACCGGGACGACGCAGACTCGCCGTCGGACGCTCAGTACGCGCCGGAGCCACGGACGACGGCACCCACGGTCTTCCACAGGATCATCGCGTCGAAGGCCAGCGACCAGTTCTCCACGTAGCGGACGTCGATGCGCACCGAGTCGTCCCACGACAGGTCCGAGCGGCCGCTGACCTGCCACAGGCCGGTGAGACCCGGCTTGACCAGGAAGCGTCGGTGCATGTCGTAGCCGTACTGGTCGACCTCACGCTGCAGCGGGGGCCGCGGGCCCACCAGGGACATGTCGCCCTTGAGGACGTTGATCAGCTGCGGCAGTTCGTCGATCGAGTACCGGCGCAGCACCCGCCCGACGCGGGTGACGCGCGGGTCTACCTTCTTCTTGAACAGGACACCGTTGCCGTCGGCCTGACCGGCCATCTCGTCGACCATCCGGTCGGCGCCGACCACCATGCTGCGGAACTTGAGCATGCCGAAGGCTTTGCCGTCCCGGCCCACGCGCTCCTGCCGGAAGAAGATTGGTCCCCGGCTGGTGACCTTGACCGCCAGCGCCACACCGAGCAGGAGCGGGAGGAAGAGGAGCAGCCCCACCGCGGCGCTGGTGCGGTCGAACGCCTCCTTGGTGAGGCGGCGGACGCCCTTGAGCTCCGGACGCTCCATGTGCAGCAGCGGCAGGCCGCTGACCGGCCGGATGCGCACCCGCGGCCCGACGATCTCCGTCACGGCCGGGGCGAGCAGCAACTCGGCCTGCGTGTCCTCGAGCTCCCAGCCGAGCCGGCGCAGCGACGGGCCGTCGAGCTCGGGGCAGGGCAGCACGGCGACGGTGTCCACCTCGTACTCGCGGACCACCCGGGCGACCTCGTCGAGGCCGCCGAGGACAGGGAGCCCGTTGAAGGCGTCCGCGGCGTACCGGCTGTCGGGGAGGCAGCAGCCGATCACCGTGAGGCCGTGGTGCGCCTCGCGGTCGATCTGCTCGTCGAGCGCGCCGACCGCGCTGCGGTGCCCGACGAGGAGGGTCGTCTGCTGGTACCTGCCACGACCACGTTCCCGCTTCAGCCACTGGCGGTGGGCCAGACGAGAGGCGAGCGTCAGCGCGGTCGCCAGGGGCAGAGCGACGACGACGAAGCCGCGGGCCACGTCGATGTCGAGGCCCCACGAGACCGTGGCGACGGCTGCGAGCAGGAGGACCGCAGCGTCGAAGACACGCCGGAACTCCTCGGGCCCGACCCAGAGGAACCGCTCCTCGTAGGCGCGACCGACGAGCATGGCCAGGACCCACACCATCGGCAGGAGTGCGGCGAACCAGAGGGAAGCGTCCGTGGCCTGCGACTGGTCGGCGCCGAAGCGGATCGAGTAGCCGACGACCCCCGCAACTCCCGCGGCGAGCGCGTCAGCCGCGATGGCCCGGCGGACGTATCGCCCCCGCCAGGCGCGGCGGGCTGCTGTCCCCTCCCCCCGCAGACGCGACGCGAAGACGCCCCACCCTCGGTGGGACGATACGACGACCTGGTGACGAACGGATCCGTCACGACGAACGCTGCTACTGATGGCGAGCCCCCGTGCCCACCCGCCGCGAGGGCGGCGGTGTAGATGGCCAGCGCGGTGATTCCACGCTCAACCACCCAGATGGTATGGGCGATCCGTGTGGCACAACAGATCCAGTCGAGAGCCAGCGTCATGCCCTGAGTCACAGCAGCGCCATCGCACTGGTGATCGGCACCTCACATCGGCGACCTCATCCGGTACCTCTGCACCACCCGCCACAGGTGCCTCGGGAGCTGTCGCCGCCCGACTGGACGACTGTCACCATCGGGGGACACACATCGTGTCGAGGAGCGTCGCCGCTCCTCCTCGGTCGGCCCGAGGCCGCCGGCAGCCCCCTGCCGCCCACCACGCCCCTGCATCCGGCATGAGGAGTCTCTCGTGCGCCGTCGCAACAGTGTGACTGTTTCCTGCGCTGCGGTCGTCCTGACCAGCGCGCTGGTCTGCACCGCGTCCTCGTCCACGCCCACCGGCGATCCGCTGGCGACGGACAGCGCCGCAAGCAGGGGCGACCGGAGCGGGCCGCCGTCTGCCGGGGGACAGGACGCGAGCCCGTCACGTGCTCCCGGAGGGGTGACAGGGAACGGTCGACCGCGACCGGGGAGCCCCTCGCCCACGGCCCCCCCGGCCTCCTCCACACCAGCAGCAACCGCCCCGCCCTCGGACCCGGAGTCGAGCCCGAGCGCGCCCTCCGGCGCTCCCTCGACCTCCCCTTCGTCTCCCGTACCTAAGCCGGTGCAGCCGACGTGGGCTGACGAGTTCGACTCTCTCGACCTCGCCTCTGGCACGAATCCCAACGGCTTCTGGCGAGCCAATGACGTCTGGCAGCCGATCGACGCCGGCTACGCGGGCTTCGACGGCGACACCCCAGGTACCTGGTTCCTCAATCCCGCGCAGGACGTCGCCGGGAGCCCTCGGTCCCCGTTCAGCGTGTCCGACGGCGTTCTGTCCATCACCGCTTCGCGGACGCCGGCCAGCTGGCGCACGTCTATCGCCGAGTTGAACACACAGAACCCTGGTTACGCCCCTCCGTGGACGGGCGGGATCCTCCTCTCGAACACAGATCGCCCTGACGCCACGTTCGGCTACGGCTACTACGAGTTCCGCATGCGGACGGCTGCACCCGTACAAGGGGGTTGGCCGGCTCTCTGGTTCTTCGCCGCCGACGGCCAGAACCCGGGACACGAGCAGGCTGAGATCGACCTCTTCGAGGTCTTCGGCCACCCCGACGGGCAGCCGTGGACGGTCACGGTGCACCAGGCGGTGAAGGTCGACGGGAGGATCGGCCCGGCACCCGGTGCACGCACCGCGACAGGACAGATCGATGTCGCCTCAGTCGACGCGGACACGACGGCTTGGCACGTGTACGCCCTGGACTGGCAGCCCGGCCAGCTGCGCTTCCTCCGTGACGGCGTCGTCGTCGGCGAACTGACCGGTGCCGACGCCGCGTTCTTCGACGGCGTCCGGATGTCGATCCGGCTCAACGTCGCGATGGACGGTTCCTGGTTCCCCGAGGGACAGAGGAGCCAGGAGTCCAGCCCTGATCGCTGGACCATGGAGGTCGACTACATACGACGCTGGGACGACCGCCCCGCGTGACCCGTTGGGCTCACCGCGCGGGCTCGTCGTGCAGGACGGAGCCATCCGCACTGTCCGCCTCGGTGACGGCCGAGTCATGACGATGTTGACGCCTGACCAGGTGAGCCCAGGAACCGAGGACGAAGACGGCCTCGGCCATCAGAGTGGCAAGAGCTCCTCCGAGCCACGAGAGGTGGGGGACCAACACGACGGTGAGCACGGCCGCCGTGGTCGCCGCCCCGGTGATGACCACCAGTCGGTGGCCATGTGCGCCGAAGCCCAAGAGTCCGTTGAAGGCGAAGCCTCCGAGACCTCGGAGGACCACGAGGGCTGCGAGCACACGGACCATGTCCACCGATCCCTCGTAGTCCTCACCCAGGACCAGGGGAAGCAGTGGGGCAGCCATGACGACGATCAGACCGGCCGTGAGGCCATAGGCAGTCCCGAGCAGAGTGAAACGGAACGAGCGGCGGACGTGCTCTCCCTTGCGATCGTCGTCGTGTTGCAGGAAGCGCCGGTGGGACGCCGTGACGAGTGCCTTGATCGGAGCTGCGGCGACCTGGACGGCGCGATAGGCGGCGCCGTAGAGGCCGGCAGTCGCCGGATCGGTGAGACGGACCATCAGGATCTTGTCGACGTCCTCGTGGACCGAGAACGCGAGGAGGGCGCCGGCGAAGGACGCTCCGTCACCGACGTCCCGACGACGGGGCACGGCCGGCCGGAGGGACAGCCGCTCCCGCCACATCAGCTGCCCGAGGACGGTTCCAGCCGCGAGCAGCCCGAGGACGCAGTAGGTCCAGGCGACCGCGATGAGGGAGACCTGACCCCCCGTGACCAGCACCACCACGGTCGACGTCCGCAGCACGAGCAGGACCAGGCGCACGAGAACGGAGTGCCGGTACCGGTCCATGGCCTGGAGGTAGGCCGCACCTAGGGACACGACGCCGGCTCCGACCAGCTCCGCCACCGCCAGCAGGACAAAGACCTGGAGCGCCAGCCCGGGGAAGAGCAGCGGCTGCAGGGCCAGTCCTACCGCGAAAGCGGCAGCAGCGGCCGCGGCCAACAGGGTGAGACACGCGGACAGGACCTGCTGAGGGGGTCTCCTGTCCCGCACGATGCCCTGCATGAGCAGTTGCGCCACCGCCGCGTAGGACACCATCCCCAACGTGGCGACGAGTGCCTGCGCACCGACGAAGAAGCCGTATGCCTCAGGACCGAGGCGAGTACTGATGACGTACATCACGACCAGGCCCGAGGTCATGGTGACCCCCTCGACCGCTGATGCCCACAAGGTGTCACCAGCGAGCCGTCGACCTCCGGTCGGTCGCTGCCGCCCGAGCCGTTTAGGCACGATCAGCGCCATGGGTCTCCTGGAGTCGGAACAACGGGCGCGACACGGTGGTGGCCGGAGGGGCCGCGCGCATCGCTCCCGCTCAGCTTTTGAGGCATGACCGAGCTGATGCCCGGACCGCGGACGGACGCCATGAGCGCGATCAGCAGCAGGCCGTCCCCGGTGAACGGAGAGCTCTCCGTGATGGCCGTGACGAGGAGGACGGCGACTACCCCGAACGCCCAGGCACTGTCGCGATGGAGGGGCGACCGGCTCGCCCTGACCACCGCGGACACCAGGACTGCGCCGAGCAGGACGGAGCCGGTCAATCCGACCTGGAGTGGGATATCGAGGTAACCGCTGTGCGCGTAGAAGGCCTGGAATCGAGCCTCCCGCCACATCTCCAGCGTCACCGGGCTCGCCGGATCCCAGACCCCCCCGAAGCCGAATCCCTCCAACGGCCTCTCGTGGATCTGGCGGATGACGGCGATCCAGATCTCGCGACGGCCCGTGAGTGAACTGTCGCGACCGAGCACCTCGAGCACGCCCTGGGGACGCAGCGCCACGACGGCCGCCATGGTCACCAGCACGGCGAGCGCGATGACGTCCGCGACCGCCCTGGGAGCAGGCCCCGGACGTTCCGTACGCATGGTCTGCCAGGTCAGCACTCCGATGGCTGCCACCGTCGCGGCGAGAGCACTGGCGGACTCGCTCATCACGAGCAGGAAGAGGGCGAGGACCAGCCATGCCCGTCGCCGCCATCCGGCCGGCATCTGGCAGTAGAGGGTCACCACGGCCAGGGCACAGAAGAACCCGAACGCGTTCTTGTGCGGGAAGGGCCCGTGCCACCCCGGCGCTCCGTCGCCCGCCGGAGCGGAGGCCCACGCGGGTGCCACGAGGTGCGTGACGACGGACGCGAGCAAGAGGACCTGCACGCAGCGCGCAAGTACCCGTCGGCTGCCGGCGAGTCCCAGTGTCTGGCCGACCATCCACCCGACGGCGATGAGGGCGACGGCCTCCGTCAGTCGACGGAGTGAGTTCTGCGCGTCGATCGACCAGATGACGGACGCACAGGCCCACAGCAGGAACGAGCCTAGAGGCAACGGCATCGTGAGGCGCGCCCGTGCACGTGGGCTGAGGGAGACCAGGACCAGCAGGACGACGACCGGCAGGCCACGGAGGAGCCAGCGACAGGCCGGGATGTCCGACCACTGCGCCAACACGAAGGTCACGGCGAGGAGGAGCGCTGCCAGTCGCTCGGTCCGCCTGGACGTCCTCCCGTCCAAGTCTGTGGTCACGGACGCGCCACCACGACGTGCAGCGCTGCCTTGCCCTCTTCCTCGACGGCCGTGACCGCGAGTCGCAGGTCCGACTCGGACTGCCCACGGACGGGGACCACGAGGACGACCTCGTCCGCGGTCCGCGCGAGGGACTGCGCGAGACCGGACAGGTTCACGGGCGGAGCGTCCACCACGACCGCATCAAAGGCGGCCAACTCTCCGGGCTGCCCGTTCAGGACGTCCTCGGCGGTCGGCCTCAGTCGGTCCGGGCGACGGCTGACGATGACTCCCGGCGCGGCGGCCGGAGACCAGACCCATCCTGTCGAACCGACCTGATCCGCCGAGTCCGAATCGCCGGCCGAGGCATCGACGGACTGATCGGCGCTTGCGTTCCCGACCGACTCGCTGCGACCGCTCGCATGCCTCGTCGGCGCGTCCCCTGTCGGCGTCCCGCCGAGCAGCGCCAGCGCCTCGGGACGTGACTCGAGTGTCACGGCGAGGACCCGGAGGCCGTCTCGCGCGAGGCTGAGCGCCAGCAGCGCCCAGACGGTCGAACTGACCGCAGCAGTCGTGGCAGCGGAGGAGACCGCGATGACGACGGGCCGCGCCTCGGACCCGGCTGGCGCCAGACGGGCCGCCAGCCGCCGCGCCGGCTCGTCGACGCGGCGCAGGAGCGACCTCCCCTTCCTGAGGTCAGCTCGCCGCACACGCGGGAACACCGCCGCGACGGGGCGACCGGTGATGAGTGAGACCTGATCCGCATCCGTGACGTGCGGACGACGTGACTCCCGGAGCACGGCACCGACGAGCGCGAGGAGGGCCGCCAGGCCCGCCCCGGCGAGCACCGCGGGGAGGAGACCGACGGCTCGAGAGAGGACAGCACCACCCGCGCCCTCGATGACTCGTGTCCCGTCCCTGACGGCCCCTGGGTCCGCCAGCCGTGCCAGGTCCTCGGCGACCTGTGCCGCCTGCACGCTCAACGCGCTGGCCAAGGCCGGAGAGAGGTCCTCGGAACTCAACCGGGACTCCAGTGCACGGGCGCGATCCTCGAGAGGCTGCCGTTGCGCCTGGACCGCGGCCTGGGACGCGGCCTGGCGCCGCTCGACGTACGTGGCCGTGACGGCCTGCGCGACAGCTTCGGCCTCCGACGCGCTCCCAGCCCGGGCCGAGACCGTCACCACGTCGGTCCCCGTGACGTGGGACAGGCTGATCGCCTGCAGCACGTCCTCTCCCGTCAACGGAGGGGTGACCCGGGCGCCCGCCTCGTCGGCTATGTCCCGACCACGGAGCAACTCCATCTCGCTCGTGACGTAACGCTCGGGATCGCCGGAGAACGGTTGCTGTCCAGGCACCGTGACGGCGGTGCTGTCCATGACCAGGACGGAGGACGCCTGGTATGCCGACGGCAGCACGTACCAGGCGCCGAGCCCGAGAAGTGCCCCGATCACCACGGCCAGGGTCAGCCACGAAGCCGAACCCCTGATCGCGCGCTGGAGGAGGTGGAATTCCACGACTCACCTATCCATCGGATGACAGGGGCTGTTGACGGGACGTCGGCGACCGGTGCGGGCCGGATCACCAGGTGCACCAGGGTCGGGCCAGCCCTGTTCCCCGGCGCCGCGTACCCGCCGCGCGCGCCCGGAGAGCGCCGGCGGAAGGGCGTCCGGACGGAGGGCTATCGGCGAGGCCTCCGACCTGGTGATGAGGCCCATGGGTCCGACCGTCACCTCCGGGCCGCCGCTCTGGGACGGAGGAGCCTCTCCATGGGGACCTCGACCACCCGGTGCAGGGCGTACGCCGCCAGGAGGGCCAGGAGCAGCGCCCCCAGGACGGCCACCAGCAGAGGCCCACCTTGGAGGGACTCCTTCTCCCAGCCCGCCCGGTCGAGGACCTCGAACGCAGCCCTCATCGCCAAGGTGTGTACCAGGTAGAAGGCGTACGACCACGCCCCGAGCAAGACGACGGGTCGCCATCGGAGGAGCGAGCGTCGTTGGGTGATGTCCCACTGGGCCGCCGTCCACACGAGGAGGGCGAACGGCACCGCCGTCACCGCGACGTCGCGGAAGCTCTGTGGAACGTGGTTGGCCGCGAGGAACGCGACGGCGACGAGAGCGAGCACCGCAGGAGCCGGAGGGCGCCACCGGACGCCACGAACGGCGAGCGTCCCGAGCAGCATGCCGACGAAGAACTCGAGGAGCCGGGTCACGGGGAAGACCGTGACGAACCACCGGGAGATCGGTCCGTCGCCGACGAGGAAGCCGATGACCGCGACGACCTCGATGGTCAGGAGCGCGACGGCCAGCGCGATGGCCAGCCGGCTGCTGCGCCACCTCGCGACGAACCGGTGCAGGACCGGGAAGACCAGGTAGAAGAACGCCTCGCACGACAGCGTCCAGAACACCGCATTGGCGGCCCAGTAGACGGCCTCGCTCGGCACCCATGACTGGATCAGTGTGAGTGGCAGCAGATCCACCGCGGCGGGACGCCGGCCGTCGACGACGATGAAGGCGATCGAGAGAGCCCACGCGACCGCATAGGCTGGATAGATCCTCGCGAAACGCCGCTGGTAGAAGGCGCGGGCCGTGTCGCCTGGGCGCGCGGTCCAGCTCATCACGAAGCCGCTGACGATGAAGAAGAACGAGACGCCCGTGGTCCCGGCCGTGAAGACGGCGATCGCCCAGGTGTGCTGGCCGAAGCTCAGTGAGTGCAGTGCGAAGACCGCCAGTGCGGCGAAGAAGCGCAGGCCCGTGAGCGAGTCCAAGCGCGACCGCACGGGCGCCGGATCCCCGGAGCGGGCCTCGGCAGGCACGTCCACGCCGACGGCCGCCGGTGGCCGCGCAGCCGCGACCGATCCGCCCTCCACACCGAGGTCGGAGGTCGCCACCCTGGACTCACGTGTGTGCGGACCGTGGGTGCCGTTCTGCCGCTCGGTCAACGGCCCTCCCCTCCGCTCGTCCGCCCAGCGAACTCAGGCATCCCGTGGGGGCCGGTGAGCGGCAGGTCCCCGACGCCGGCCGCGGCCAGCGCGTGATCCAGCGCCTGGTAGGCCTGCGCGGGATCGAAGAGGCGCGCGACCTCCCGTGCGGCCTCCTCGAGCACCATCCGAGCGGTCGAGTCGCCCAGCAGGTCCGCTACGGCATCGACGAAGGCGGTGGGCTCGTCCGCCTCGATGAACGGTCGAGGGTGGAGGCCACCGAGACCCTGCGCACCCACCGAGGTCACGACACTCGCGACGCCGTGACAGATGGCCTCGACGACCTTCACCTTGAGCCCGCTACCGGACCGCAGAGGGGCCAGGACGACGGATGCGTCGCGGTACTCCGCCACCAGATCGGCGACCTCGCCACGGAGGACCACCCCCTGCGGGACGTCGCCGAGCCGAGCGCAGACGGTGCCGACGACGTGCAGCTCCGCCTCCGGCATCCGCTGGCGGATGCCAGGCCAGCAGTGGTCGAGGAACCAACGGATGGCCTCCACGTTGTGGAGGGAGCCGCTGCCCACGAACAGGCATCGCCCAGGGACACGCGCGTCCGCATCGGTGACGTGAGCTCTCATGCTGACCGGGACCACGACGACCTGCGCGTGCGGAGCGAGCGCTGCGAGACTCCGAGCGTCGTCCCACTGGATCGCGACCACGGTGTCGAAGTCCGCGAGGCTCCTCGCCTCGTCGGCGGCGGAGAAGTCCGCCGGCGCCACGAGGTGTCCTGACGTCCTCATGCTGTCGGCCCGCTCGGAGACGACGTCGTGACAGATCACGACATGGACTCCGTCAGGCTGGGACCGGATGAAAGACCTCGGCACCGCGAAGATGGTGTTGTAGAGGACGACTCCCGGCGAGACGTCAACCAGGTGGTCGGCGACCCAACGCTCGGTGGCAGGAGACTGCCAGGCACCCAGTACGTGGTCGACGCCGGCGCGTCGGCGTCGGCGAGACCGCGCGGCGTCGATCCGCTGCTGCATCCAGCGAGGCAGCCGCCGGAACCCCCACCATGCGAGATGTGCAGCGACAGCGGTCGGTGACACCACCACCTCCCAGTCGCCGAGGTGCGCCAGCCCGGGCGCCCGGTAGTGGAGGCCCGTCCCCGAGGACCTCCGCACCAGGAAACCCAGCTGGTGAGTGGTCACCAGCACGACGACACGGAAGCCCCTGGACCTGAAGTGCGAGAGGAAGCCCTCCAGGTAACGGGAGTGTCCCGCCTGCTGGTGATCCGGTCCCTCGGAGGCCACGAAGGCCACAGTTGGAGTGCTGGTCGGCCGGGCGTCGCCTCCGCCGTAGATGACGACGTTCCGCCCGAGCAGACCTGCCACCATCCCCACACCGCGAACGGCGCGCATCAGCCCACCCACGGCGATCCCCTTTTCACCGGACGCGGCACCGCGTGCCGCGACGAGGAGCCCTCCGGCCGTCCAGTAGGCGGCTTGCAGAGCTCTTCTGAGGGGACGTCCGGCAGGCCACCCAGGGCGCGACCGGTCGAGGAGACCGAGCGTGATGCCCTTCCTGTGTTCGCGACGGAGGAGATATCGCACCGCCAGACGCTCCGGCGGCACCGTCTCGTCCGCGGCCGCGGACGGCTCGTAGTACATGCGTGCGCCGCAGGCGATGGCCTGGCGGAAGAACAACTGGTCCTCGCCGCCGGACCTGCCGAGTGACTCGTCGAAACGCAAGGCGTGCCGACGGACGAGCTCCGCACGCAGTGCGTAGTTGCCGGTCCACCCTTCCGAGGTCCATCCGGCTGGCTGCTCCCCCGGGACCGAGTGGAAGAGCGGTCGCTGCAACCAGGCAGGTGCACCGTCCGGGTAATCCGCCCAGACCGGCCCGACCACGATGTCGGCACCATGCCGCTGTAGAGCTGCGACGAGAGCGGCCAGCCAGCCCTGCCGCGGGACCTCGTCATCGTCGATGAAGGCGAGCACCGGAGCCTCCGGGAGCATCCGCTGAAGGAGCTCGTTCCGCCCCTCAGCGATGTTGACGCCTCCGTGTGGGATGTAGCTGACCGGCAGGCCATGGTCGATCCGGAAGGCCTCGACGACGGCCCGCGCCTCCAAGCCGGGGGAGTTGTCCACCACGACGACCGACGCACGGGTCCCGTCGGGCAGGGTCTGCACCTGGGCTCCCAGGTGCTCGAGCAGGGTGGCGAGACCCCGCGGCCGCTTGTACGTGACCACACCGATCGCCACGTCGCTCCGGGGTGAGACGACCAGGCCCTCGGTGGACGAGCCGGACGCCGCACTCACCGTCGTGCGGCGCCGTCGTCGACACGGGCCTCGCCGCCTGGCGGGGAGATGGCGTCCGCCTCGGAAGGGACGGACGCACACGAGCCGTCGGACGTCACGCCGCAGGCGGCGTTCATCGTGTCGACAGGCACTCGACCGGGACCGCACAGGAAGCCGCGCAGCGATGAACGCTGACGGAGCGCGTCCAGCGCTTCGTGCGTGTATCTCCTCCAGAGCCGGCGCGGCTCTCGCATGACGCGGATGAGCCAGTTGATCCGGAGCCTGTAGGCGAAGTCGGGGTAGTAGCTCGGGTGCGACACCTGGTCGATCCACCCGCCACACGTGAGCATGAGGGCCGATCTGGGCCCGAACTCCCGCAACCCGAGCACGTAGGTGTCCTGGAGGGGCGCCCCGAGCCCCACGACGACGATGTCCACCCGTTCCTCGTGGAGACGCGCTGCCATGTCGCGCGGCTCGGGAAGGCCCTCGTAACCGTCCTGCACGAGGACCACCCGGGGCCGTGACGGCATGTCGGAGATCTCCACCGCAGCAGAACGGACGTTGGCGGGTGTCGAGCCGATCAACGCCACCCGTGAACCGCGGGGCGCATGAGCGAACAGGATCGGGAGGAGGAGGTCGGCGCTGGTCCGTGGGGCGTCCGGGACAGCCAGGGTCCTCAGCAGCAACCCGTCGATGCCGACGTGGGTGAAGCGCTCCACACGGACACCGGCAGCCATTGACCGGCTCAGTGACGCATGGTTGTACCAGGTGACCACAGCGCCGACACCTCGCTCGAGGCGTCCGAGCAGCTCATCGGCGAGAGCGCCAGCCCAGCGCAGCTCCTGCAGGACAGGTTCAGTCGAATCATCGGCCACTAGGTCCCCGTTCCGGCCATTCACTCGTCGTCGAGTCGCACGTGCGCGTGCTTCAGCGACCAATCGCGCTGTCTGCCTGATTTCACCTCACGCGTCGGACGACTCCTGCCATTCGGACGTCATCCATGCCCCGAACTGACGACATGGAACCTCCCCACACGTCCCGACCAGCGCTGTGACCTCGGATGACCTCGCGAACAGGGCCGCCGCGACTTCCCGGCCTTGCGCGAGCGGGTCCGCCGTGCGACGCCAGCAGACCGCCTCTGCCTCCGCAGTGGCGGTCGCCTCCGTGGTCAGTCGTGGGGCGGGTCGAGCCTCCGGGCCACGCAGGCGTTGGCGAGCGCCTCGCCGGTGAGCTCGGGGAACGCGCCGGTGCACCAGGCGCGGACGGCCTCGACGTCGGCGAAGCCACCGTCGACGAAGGTGGTCCAGTACGGGTCACCGTCCGGAGCGTGCGAGCGCTGGCCGAAGTCCAGGCTGCTCAGGACGTGCACCTGCGACGCGGGTGCCAGCGCCAGCGCCGCCCTGCTCTCGGCCAGGATGTCGACGGCGAAGAACTGGTGATTGCCGCTCGCCGTGGTCTGCAGCGGGTCGACGATGCCGACGTCCTTCGACGCCACCTGCGCCACCCAACGGCCGTCGAGGTCCAGGGCCGCCAGCGACTCCGCGCTCAACGCCTCGAGCTCGGCCAGCGCCTCGGCCTCCGTCAGCGCCGGCTGCGGCGGGGTGGAGACCGGGGACGGGGCGGGCTCCTCGCCGAGGTCCTTGCCCGTCACGGCGTCCGCGGAGGACGGCTGTGCGGCGGCGGGGGTGGCCGGCTCCTGCTCGACGACGCCGAACCACGCCCCCACCCCGCCCGCCACGAGCAGGAGCGTCACGACGACCCCGATCACCACGCCGCGGCCCGTGCCGCTGCGTGGCGACGGCCCCACGGGCACCGGCAGCGGTCCCGGCGGCGGCCCCTGGGCCTCCGGCCGGCCCCAGGTACCGGCCGGCAACGGCGCCGTCACCGACCGGGGTGGCGGGACGACGGTCGGAGGCGCCGGCTCCCGGCCCGCGGCAGCGCCCCGCGGGAGGTCCTGCTGCGTCACCCTGACCACCCCCGCCCTCGCCGTCCCGCTACGGAACTGCCGCGTCCTGGCGCGGGGAGGGTAACCGTCGGATCCGCGGGACGGGACGGTCTCAGCGGCTCCCGCTGTGCGACCGGCTCCGCCGCCACCACAGGACGGCGCCGACGACGACCGACAGCACCAGCGCACCCTCGACCACCAGGCCGCCGGGTGAGGTCACCCACTCCGGCAGCCCTCCCACCGAGGCGCCCACGGCCACCTGCAGCGCCGAGCCCGGCACGATGCCGAGCACCGTCGCCGCGGTGTACGGGGCCAGCCGCATCGCGGTGAGCCCCGCCGCGTAGCTGACCGGCATGAACGGGATCGGCGAGATCCGCACCAGCAGCATCGGTCCGAAGCCGTGCCCGACCAGCCGCCGGTCCACCTCCGCCAGCCGCCGTCCGGCCAGCTTCGTCACCGCGTCGCGGCCGAGCCACCGGGCGAGCCCGAAGGCGCCCAGCCCGCCGAGCGTGCCGCCCACCACGGCCGCCGCGAAGCCGCCCCAGAAGCCCAGGACGACGCCCAGCAGCAGCGACAACGCCGTCCGCGGCACCGGCGCGAGCAGCGCGGCGCCCACCCCGAGCGTCAGGAGGACGAGCCCAAGCGCACCGGAGCGGTCCACCCAGCCACGCACCGTGGCGACGTCGGGCAGGTCCACGGTGAGCGCGACGACGCCGGCCGCCGCGAGGAGGGCGACGAGCACGCCGGCCCGCACCCACGTCCCCCGCACGGTCCCATCGTTCCCCACGTCCGCGAGGCAGACTGGGGCGACCGCCCGCCCGCGCCCGGAGGACAGCGATGCGCCCGCCCGCCCGGATCCGCCCGGCCGTCACCTGCGCGCTGCTCGCCCTCGCCCTGACCGCCTGCTCGGGGTCGGGGGATCCGCAGCAGGAGCCGGAGACCGAGGGCACCGCCACGAGCAGCAGCAGCTCCCCCGCGACGACGAGCGCCGAGGCCTCCCCGTCGCCCGCCGACCCGGTGGAGGAGCAGGTCGACGCCGCCCTCGCCGGCCTCGACCGTCGCGCCCAGGTGGCGCAGCTGTTCGTCGTCGGGGTCCGGCTCGAGGACCTCTCCCCCGGCGACGTCCTGGTCGCCGACGGCGTCGGCGGGGTCTTCCTCGCCGGGCGCTCGCAGGCCCCGGCCGAGGAGATCGCCGCCGTCACCGGCCGGTGGGTCGACTCCGCCCCCGGGCCGCGCCCGTGGACCGCCGCCGACCAGGAGGGCGGGGCGGTGCAGAGCCTGCAGGGGCCCGGCTTCGAGCGGCTGCCGGCCGCGGTCGACCAGGGACAGCTGCCGCCCGACCAGCTCGCCGCGCTCGCCGACGGCCTGGGCGCCGACCTGGCCTCGGCTGGCATCACCCTCGACCTCGCGCCCGTGGCCGACGTCGTCCCGGCGGGCACGGAGGCGGACAACGACCCGATCGGCGCATTCGGCCGGCAGTACGGCAGCACCCCTGCCGACGTCGTCCCCGACGTGCGGGCCGTTGTCGACGGGCTGGCCGCCCACGGCGTGACCGCGACCGTCAAGCACTTCCCCGGCCTCGGGCTGGTCGACGAGAACACCGACGAGGTCCCCGGCGTCACCGACGAGGTCACCACCGCCTCCAGCGAGCAGGTGGCCGCCTTCGGCGAGCTCGCCCGCTCCGACGCCGATCCGTTCGTGATGGTGTCGTCGGCGATCTACCCACGGCTGGACCCCGCCGCGCCGGCGACGTTCTCGCGTCAGGTCATCACCACGCTGCTGCGCGGCTTCCTGCGCTTCGACGGCGTGGTGATCAGCGACGACGTCGGCGCGGCCGCCGCCTTCCAGGACACGCCGCCCGGCGACCGCGCCGTCCGCTTCCTGGAGGCCGGCGGCACGCTGGTGCTCACCGTCGACCCGGCGGTCTACCCCGAGATGCTCGACGCCGTCCTCGCCCGCGCCGAGGCGGACCCGGCCTTCAGCGAGGTCGTCGACGCCGCTGTCCGCACCGCGCTCACCGCGAAAGCGGAGTCCGGTCTCCTCGGCTGACCGGGCGCCGGTCCGTGCGGGCCAGCACGAGCAGCATGAGCATCGCGACCAGCCAGCCGGCGCCGATGAACAGGTCGCCCAGGTGCAGCCCGTGCGTCACCGACAGGCGGACCAGGACCGGCCCGTCGTTGATGTAGTTGCCGGTGACCAGCAGGAAGGCGAACCCGGACAGGACCGCCCCCGCGACGGCGGCACACGTCCAGCGGAGCATCCGCGCCACGGTAGTCGCGGAGAGGACGTCGTGCCGGAACCGTGCCGCGGCGGTACCCGCCCGGGTGGCACGCTGGCTGCCGGACGGACCGTGCCGGGCGGCCGGACGACGGGACGGGGGGCGCGCGTGACGGGTGAGCGCTACGGACCACCGCCCCGGCCGGCGACCGCCGTCGCCGCCGCCGTCCTCGCCCTCGCGCAGGCCGCGGTGCTCCTGCTGCTCGTCCTCGTGGTCGTCGTCGACGTCGCGGGCCTCGGGCGCAGCGCCGACGTTGGCCTGCCCGCCCTGTTAGCCATCGGCGCCTGCACGCTGGCCGGCCTCGACCTGCTGGGCGGCCTGTCCCTCCTCCGCGGCGCCGGCCGCACGCTGCTGCTGGTCACCGCCGCGGTCGAGGCGGGCGTCTCCGGCCTCGCGTCCGTCGTCGCCCTGGCCGGCCTGGTCCGCGCCGGCGCCTCCTCCTCCGGCGACGCCCTGGTGCTGCTCGCCGCCGTCGCCCTGCTCGCCCTGCCCGTCGTCCGGCTCGTGCTCGTCAGCCGGGCCGAGGTCCGCGCCTGGTCCCGGACGGGCCGCGACCCCGTCCGCACCGGGACGGTCGCCGCGCTGCTCGGGCCGGTCGCCGCCCTGGCCGCGACGGCGACGGTGGTCCTCGCGATCACCGGCACGGACGCCGTCTTCACCGACGACGTGGGCGGCACGTACTCCGGCAGCGGCGAGCCGGTGGCCCCGCCCGCGCCCGGCGGTCAGGACTTCGACGGGCATTTCGCGGATGCGGCCGGCGACTGCTACGGCGGCGAGATGGCGGCCTGCGACGACCTCTACGCGCAGACCCCGGTCGGCGACCCCTACGAGACCTACGGCTCCACCTGCGGCGGCCGGCTCGACGACGAGACGTACGGCGGCTGCGTCCGGGTGTTCGGGCCGACCGACTGACCCGGTCTCACCCCTCGGGGTGGGACGGCGGGTGCCCGGCTGTCGGGACGGGTACCGGCGGCCGTTCTGACCGCCATGACCATCGCGCACGACCCGATCGCCCACGACACTTTCGCTCCGCTAGAAGACGGCCTGCCCGCCCTCGAGCTCGGCTCCGCCGGGCTGCTCCCCGGCCCGGCCGGCGTCCGCGCCGAGCTCGAGCGCCGCGTCGCCCGCCCGGCACGCCGGCCGCGCGCGCTGGTGGTCCTCGGCCTGCTCCGCCGCGACGACACCTGGCCCACGTCGCCGGGCGTCCTCGACGCGACGACGGCGCTCGTGGCGCGCACCCTGCGCGGCGACGACTGGCTCGGCCGCTCCGGTCCCGCGGAGTTCGCCGTCCTGCTCGACGGCTCGGCCGACGACGCCGACGCGGTGGCCGCCCGCCTCACGGCCGGCGTCGCCGCCCTGGGGTCCTCCGGCCTGGGCGCGGGCGCCGGCATCGCGGTGCTCGAGGACGGCGTCACCGCCGGTGAGGTGCTGCGCCGCGCCACGCTCAGCCTGAACACCGCGCGCTCGTGCGGCGCCGGCACCGTCGTCCGCTACCGCGGCGTGCGCTGACCCCGGGCGACGCCCCCGACGGCGCGGACCGGCCCGGCCGGCACGTCAGCGGGGCCCGTCGACCTCCTCGTCCGACGGCCCGCCGGGCTCGTCGTCGGTGGCCTCGTGCCGGTCCGCGTTCCGGATGGCCGCACCCAGCACGAGCGCCGCCACCACGGCGAGCACGACCCAGGCGACGAGCACCCACGCCCACCACGGCACTGCTGTTCCCCCAGCCGGACTCCGACCCCCGTGGTGACGTCCTGACACCTGCACCGCTGCCCGCGAGCGGCTCGCTGACCGCCCACCCCAGCGTCCCCCTCGCGGACGGCCGCCGGTCACCCGGCGCGCCGCTCCTCCGCGGGCGGGTCCTCCTCGTCCGGCGGGGCCTCCTCGCCCGCCGGACCCGTACGGCGGCCGGACCGGTCAGCCGCCCCTAGCGCCGGCCCGAGGACCATGCCCACCACGACGGCCACGGCGAGCCAGCCGACGAGCACCCACGTCCACCACGGCATCGCTCCCCCCGGTCGGAGGGCGACTCCCCCTGGTCACCCTCCGGTATACGAAAGCTACCGAGCGTGAGTGGACGTCGCACGGCGGACGGGTCAGAGTGTGACCTCCGACGGGATGGATTGCACGCAACCGACCGTTCCGGTACACCTGTGTCTCGACCTCCTCGAGCACCCGGGTGTGGTCACGCGGGACCCGGCACGGGCCGGGACCAGGAGAGGCGCCGTGAGGGACGCAGGACAGCCAGGCCCGGTCGACGCCCCGACCGGGGCCGCACGGCACCCCGCACAGCAGCACGTCGACGAGATCGCCGCCGCCCTGCGCAACGAGCTGGCGATGGACGCCGCCGGCATCGGCACCTGGGACTGGGACCCGGTCACCGGCACCCTCGACTGGGACGACCGCCTGGTCGAGCTCTTCGGTTACACCGACACCGGCTTCGACCGGACCCTGGCGAGCTTCGCCGCCCGCGTCCACCCCGAGGACCGCGACGACGTCCTCGCCGGGCTGCAGCACGCGCTCGACACCGGCAGCGACTTCGCCTCCGTGTACCGCATCGTGCTGCCCGGCGGCGTCCTCCGCTGGATCTCCGCCCGCGGCCGCACCCTCACCGACACGCGGGGGCGGTCCACCCGCCTGCTGGGTGCCGCCACCGACGTCACGGATCAGCGCGGCACCGAGCTGGCGGTGACCCGCGTCCTCGAGGCGATGCCGGCCGGCTTCTACTCCCTCACCCCGGACTGGCGCTTCGCACAGGTCAACGCCGAGGGCGAGCGGCTGCTCGGCGTCAGCCGGGAGCGGCTCCTCGGCACGGTCATCTGGGACGCGTTCCCGGCCACGGTGGGCTCGGAGTTCGAGACCGGCTACCGGCGCGCGGTCGAGACCGGCGAGCCGGTCTCCTTCGACGCCTACTACCCTCCGCCGCTCGACGGCTGGTACGAGGTCCGCGCCTGGCCGACCCCCGAGGGCCTGTCGGTGTACTTCCTCGACGTCACCGAGCGGCTGCGCGTCCAGGAGCAGCTGCGCCGCAGCGCCGAGCGGGTGGCGACCGTCGCCCGGATCAGCACCGAGCTGGCCGACTCCCTCGACGCCGAGGTCGCCACGGGGCAGGTGCCGCGGCTGGTGGTCCCCGCCCTCGCCGACGCCTGCATCGTCAGCGTCCTCGACCAGCACGGCCGCCCCCAGGGCGTCAGTTCCTGGCACGCCGACCCCGCCGCCCGCGAGCTGCTCCAGGACTACGCCGCCGCCCGGGCCGCGGCGCTCGCCGCCATCCCCGCCGTGACCCGCACCCTCGCCACCGGTGAGGTCCTGCAGCTGACCGGCGCGCAGTCGCTGGCCACCACCCCGCCAGGCCGGCCGCGCGACCTCCTCACGGCCCTCGCCCCCAGCGCCGCCGTGGCCCTCCCCCTGCGCGGCCGCGGGCACACGCTCGGCCTGCTCTCCCTGCTCTACACCGACGGGCGCGCGCCGACGGCGGAGGAGGTCGCCACCCTGCGCGACGTCGCCGACCGGGTGGGGATGGCCCTCGACAACGCCCGCCTGTACGGCACGCAGCGGCGCCTCGCGCTGGAGCTGCAGCACTCGATGCTCACCGCCCCGCCGGAGCCCGACCACGCCGAGATCGTCGTGCGGTACCACCCCGCCGCCGAGGCCGCGGCGGTCGGCGGCGACTGGTACGACGCCTTCCTCACCGCCGAGGGGGCGACGACGCTGGTCATCGGCGACGTCGCCGGCCACGACACCGCCGCGGCCGCCACGATGGGCCAGCTGCGCAGCCTGCTGCGCGGGGTCGCCCTCGGCACCGGCGCCGGCCCCGCCGCCGTCCTCGCCGACCTCGACCGCGCCATGGACCTGCTGCGGCTGGGCACCCTCGTCACCGCCGCCGTCGCGCGCCTCGAGCAGACGCCGGAGGAGATCGCGCGCGGCGTCACCCGGCTGCGCTGGGCCAACGCCGGCCACCCGCCGCCGCTGGTGCTGCACGCCGACGGCCGCGTGAGCGTGCTGGCGCCCGAGCGCGCCGACCTGCTGCTCGGCGTCGACCCCACCCGGCAGCGGCGTGAGTCGGTCCTCGAGCTCCGCCGTGGCGACACCGTGCTGCTCTACACCGACGGTCTCGTCGAGCGCCGCGACGGCGACCTCGACAGCGGCACCGCCCGGCTCGTCGAGACGCTGGCCGCCCTCTCCGGACGGCCGCTGCAGGAGACCTGCGACCTGCTGGTCGAGCACATGGTCGACGACCACCCCGACGACGACGTCGCGCTGGTCGCCGTGCGCCTGCACCCGCAGGACAGCCCGCGCCCGGCCGCCGCCGGACCGGTCGACGTGCCCGCCGCCGTCCCGCCGGACCCGGCCACACCCGCCTGAGCCCGTCCCGGCCCGCTCCGGCCCGCTCTAGGGTCGGGCGCGTGATCGTCGTGACCGCCGCGGGCGGGGCCACCGGGACCGCCGTCGTCCGGGCGCTGCGGGACCGCGGCGAGCAGGTGCGCGCCGTCGTCGCGTCCCCGCGGCCCCGGCCGGAGCTGGAGGCCCTGGGCGCCGAGGTGGTCGCCGCCGACCTCACCGGCGACCCGTCCGCCGCGCTCGCCGGCGCCGACGCGCTGTACCTGATCTGGCCGAACTTCGACCCGGCCGAGGCCGGCGGCGCCCCCGCGGTGCTGCGCGCGGCGGCCCGGTCGGGCGTGCGACGGCTGGTCTACCACTCGGTACTGCGCCCGCAGGCGCGGTCGATGCCCCACCACGCCGCCAAGGACCGGGTGGAGGAGGCGCTCGACGCCGTCGTCGCCGGCACCGGCGCCCGCTGGCGGGTGCTGCAGCCGTGCGCCTACGCCGACAACCTCGACGACGCCGTCGCCGCGGCCGCGCGGTCGGGCGAGCTGCGCAGCGCCTGGGGCCTGGAGCGCGCGCAGTCGCTGGTCGACCTGCGCGACGTCGCCGAGGCCGCCGCCGTGCTGCTCACCGGGGACGGCCTGGACAGCGGCACCTTCGAGGCGGCCGGTCCCGAGGAGCTCACCGCGCCGGACCTGGCCCGGCTGGCGGGCGCGCACCTCGGCCGCGGGGTCATCGCCGTCGACGCCGCCCCACCGGCCGACGACGGCAGCTACGCCCGCCGCTGCCTGCGCGCGATGTTCGCCGAGTACCGGGCGCACGGGTTCACCGGCAGCCCGCGGGTGCTCACCGCGCTGCTCGGCCGCCCGCCGCGCACCTTCGCCGACCACCTGAGGGGCCATCAGCGCCGCTGAGGCCCACCCAGGCGGTCACCGGGTGATCGTCGAGGCGTGCCCGTCCAGCTTCGCGGCCTCCTTGGCCGCCAGCCGCTCGCGCTGCGGCACCACGGTGTACTTCGGGTCCTTGGCGCTCACCAGCCCGGCCTCGAACACGCCGAACCGGGTGAGCAGCGAGCCGGCCGCCAGCAGCACCCCGGCCACCACGGCCCCGGCCCGCCGGCGCCCGGCGACGACGGTCAGCGCCGCACCGGCCGCGGTGCACGCCTTGGCCGCGCGCAGCAGCGCGCCGGGCCGCCCCTCGAGGTAGGGCTCGCTGACGATCCCGTGGTCGTGCTCCACCCGGTGCATGACCGCGAGCTCGATCGCGGCGCCCGCCACCGCGGTGCGCCGCGACGGCGCCGCCTCGGCCACCGGCGTGAAGACCATCGTCACGCCGCCGCCGGCCGCCATCGCCGAGCCACCGAAGACGTACGGCAGCTGGTCGTGCGCCGCGTGCCACGAGGGCACCGCGGTGTTGGCCAGCAGCACGCCGGTGTAGGTGGCCAGCGGCCCGCCGAACAGCGCCGACACCACACCGCCGAAGCGCTTGAGCCGCGGGAACCAGCCGAGCAGCTCCACGGCCGCCGTCGCCGCGGCCGCTCCGCTGAACGGCGCGAGGATGTAGGACCCGACCGACAGCGGGGACGTCGGCTTGAACACCCGCAGCATGTGCAGGAACCGCTCGGGCCGGCCGAGGTCGTGGATGAGGAAGACCACCGAGGCCAGCGCCCCGCCGCCGGCGGTGTAGCGGCTGACCCGGGTCAGCGTCGGCCGGCCGGTGACGTCGGCGACCGCCGCCAGGATCGACGACGACCCCGCCATCCCGCCGAGGAACAGGTAGAGCGGGACGTCGGGCGACTTCCACACCGGCGGCTTGACGATCGGGCGGCCGTAGTACGACGTGAAGGTGGCGTCGTCGACCATGGCGACCTCGCCACCGCCGCCGCGCCGCCCGCCCCTGCGCCGCCGCTTGCCGCGGGCCTCCGCGGCCGGGCCGTCGGCCCGCCGCCAGCCGGCGCCCGGCGCGGTCAGCCCCTCGGTCACGGTCGCCGCCCGAGGAACGACGAGATCACGACGCCGGCGATCATCGCCGCGCCGGCCGCCGCCGCGCGCCACATCGAGGGCAGGTCGCGGGTGGTCACCACCGGGTCCGGCGGCAGCCCGTAGACCTCCGGCTCGTCGAGCAGCAGGAAGAACGCCCCCGCGCCGCCGACGCCGTCGTCCTCGTCCCGGCCGTAGAGCCGCGCCGTCTCCACACCCTGGCTCTTCAGCGTGGCCAGCCGTGCGTCGGCCCGGGCCTGCAGCTCGTCGAGGTTGCCGAACTGGATGGACTGCGTGGGGCAGGCCGTGGCGCAGGCCGGCTGCAGCCCGTCGGTGAGCCGGTCGTAGCACATCGTGCACTTGAAGACCCGGCCGTCGTCCTTGCGCTGGTCGATGACGCCGTACGGGCAGGCGGGCACGCAGTAGCCGCAGCCGTTGCAGATGTCGCCCTGGACGACGACGGTGCCGAACTCGGTGCGGAACAGCGCCCCGGTGGGGCACACGTCGAGGCAGCCGGCGTGCGTGCAGTGCTTGCAGACGTCGGAGCTCATGAGCCACCGGATCTGCTTGTCGGTGCCGCTCTGCCCGGTCTGCGGGTCGAACTCGCTCAGCGCCTCGGCGTTGAGCACGCTCGACTGCTGCCCCGCGGCGAGGCTGCCGTCGTTCTCGCCCTCCGCCACCGACGGGCCGCTGCCCCGCCGGTCGTCGCCGGGGCGGCCGAAGGTCGGCATGGGCAGGTCGACGGCGCGCGACTGCTCGATGAAGGCCACGTGCCGCCAGGAGTTGGCCCCCAGCTGGCCGGTGTTGTCGTAGGACATCCCGGACAGCCCGATGACGTCGCGCACGCCGTGCGAGTCGTCCATCGGCAGGGTGTTCCACTCCTTGCACGCCACCTCGCAGGCCTTGCAGCCGATGCACACCGAGGTGTCGGTGAAGAAGCCGACCCGCGCCGGGTGGTCGGTCTCGTAGCCGGACTGCCCGGTCACGTCCGGGACCGGCCCGAAGAGCCGGTTCTCGGGGTCGTTGCCCGTGAAGGCCGCGCTCGCCGAGCTGATCGTCGTCACTGCTGCGACCCCTCCCCCGCCTCGGCGGCCACCGGCTCCCGGCCGTTGACGCCCACGCGGCCGGACTCGACCCCGGCGCGGCGCCGGTAGCCCTCCACGAACTCGAGCAGCTCGGGCCCGCGCGGGCGCCGTCCGGGCCGGATGTCGGCGGTGCTGACCTTGTCCTCCTGGATGTGCGTGTTCGGGTCGAGCACGATCCCGAGCAGGTCGTTGGCCGAGTCGCCGGTGGAGATGCCGCTGTAGGACCAGTGGTAGGGCATCCCGATCTGGTGCACGACCTGGCCGCTGCGCAGCCGGATCGGCCGCATCCGCTCGGTGACCAGGACCTTCGCCTCGATCGCCGTCCGGGTGCTCACCAGCGTCGCGAACTCGCCGTTGACCAGGCCCCGCAGCGCGGCGAGCTCGGGGCTGACCTCGACGAAGAACTCCGGCTGGAGCTCCGAGAGGTAGGGCAGCGTGCGGCTCATCCCGCCGGCGGTGTGGTGCTCGGTGAGCCGGTAGGTGGTCACCTGGAACGGGAAGACCGGGCTCAGCGACGGGTTCTCCCGGTTCCACGGGCCGTTGATGTGCTCGATCGTCGGGTTCGCCTGCTGCTTGTACAGGGCGTTCTCGACGACGGACTCCGCCGGCTCGTAGTGCGTCGGCAGCGGACCGTCGACGACGCCCGCCGGCGCGTACAGCCAGGCCTTCCCGTCCCCCTGCATGATGAACGGGTCGGAGCCGCCGATCGCGTCCTGCGCCCGGGCCCCCTCCGGCGGCACGTAGTCCGGTCGCTTGGTCGCCTCGAAGTCCGGGGTGTCGACGCCGGTCCAGCGGCCGGCCTCCTCGTCCCACCACACGTACTTCTTGCGCTCGCTCCACGGCTTCCCGTCGGGGTCGGCCGAGGCGCGGTTGTAGAGGACCCGCCGGTTGTACGGCCACGCCCAGCCCCACTCGGAGGCGACCTGGCCCTGCTCGCGGCCGGGCCTGCGCCGCGCGGACTGGTTGACCTCGTCGGCGTAGACGCCGGAGTAGATCCAGCAGCCGCACGACGTCGACCCGTCGTCCTTGAGCTCCAGGTACCCGGAGACCGCGCGGCCGTCGGGGCCGACGCCGTTGATCTCGCGCAGCACGTCCTCGGCGCTGGGCTCCTGGTCGGGCCCGTGCACCGGGTAGTCCCACGTGAGGTCGAGCAGCGGGCGGTCGCGCGGGTCGGTGGAGCCCGCGAGGCGCTCGCGCAGGATGCGGCCGAGGTGGAAGAAGAACCACAGGTCGCTCTTGGCGTCGCCCGGCGGATCGACGGCCTTGTGCCGCCACTGCAGCAGCCGCTGCGTCTGGGTGAAGGTCCCCTCCTTCTCCGCGTGCGACGCCGCGGGCATGAAGAAGACCTCGGTGGCGATGGTCTCGGGGGCGAGCTCGCCGGTCTCGATCTCCGGCGACTCGTTCCAGAAGGTCGCCGACTCGATCAGCTGCAGGTCGCGGACGACCAGCCAGTCGAGGTTGGCCAGGCCGAAGCGGTTCATCCGGCCGTTGGGGTGGCCGACCGTGGGGTTCTCGCCGACCAGGAAGTAGCCGGAGATCTTCCCCTCGATCATGTCCTTGATCTGCTGGTAGGAGCTGTGGTCGCCGTCGATGCGCGGCATGTGGTCGAAGGCGTAGTCGTTCTCCGCCGTCGCGGCGTCGCCCCACCAGGCCTTGAGCAGGCTGACCATGTAGGCGCGCTTGTTGCCCCAGAACCCGGCCTTGCCGGCGGCGTCGGCGCAGTAGTCGTCGAGCGACTCGTGCTGCTTGGCGTGCGGCATCGGCAGGTAGCCGGGCAGCAGGTTGTACAGCGTCGGGACGTCGGTCGAGCCCTGGATGCTGGCGTGGCCGCGCAGGGCCAGGATGCCGCCGCCGGGCCGGCCGATGTTGCCCAGCAGCGTCTGCAGGATCGAGCAGGTGCGGATGTACTGCGCGCCGACGCTGTGCTGCGTCCAGCCCACCGAGTACACCCACGCCGTCGTCCGGTCGCGGCCGCTGTTCTCGGTGACCCAGCGGGCCACCTGCAGGAACGCCTCCGGCTCGACGCCGCAGACCTCGGCCACCATCTCCGGGGTGTAGCGGGCGAAGTGCCGCTTGAGGACCTGGAAGACCGTCCGCGGGTGCTGCAGCGTCTCGTCGCGCTTCGGCTTGGCGGCGATCGGCGGGCCGCCGCTGCCGGCGGCCTGCGCCTTGTCGGTCTTGCGGATCTCGGGGTGGTCCTCGAGCTCGTCCTGCTCGGCGGCACCGGCCGGGTCGTCGGAGCCCGAGTGCGGCGGCTCCTCCGGCTCGTACTGCCAGGTGGACTCGTCGTAGGTGTTGTTCTCCGGGTCGAAGCCGGAGAACAGGCCGCCGAGGTCCTCGGCGTCGGCGAACTCCTCGCTCACCAGCGCCGCGGCGTTGGTGTAGGCGACGACGTACTCCTTGAAGTACAGGTCGTTCTCGAGGACGTACCGGATCAGCCCGCCGAGGAAGGCGATGTCGGTGCCCATGCGCAGCGGCACGTGCAGGTCGGCGATCGCGCTGGTGCGGGTGAACCGCGGGTCGACGTGGATGATCTTCGCGCCGCGCGCCTTGGCCTCGCTCACCCACTGGAAACCCACCGGGTGGCACTCGGCCATGTTGGAACCCTCGATGACGATGCAGTCGGAGTTCGCGAGGTCTTCCTGGGAGTTCGTGGCACCGCCACGTCCGAACGAGGCACCCAGACCGGGCACCGTGGCGGAGTGCTATATGCGCGCCTGGTTCTCGATCTGTATGGCGCCCATGGCGCTGTACAGCTTCTTCATGAGGTAGTTCTCCTCGTTGTCGAGGGTCGCCCCTCCGAGGCTCGCCAACCCCATGGTGCGGTTCACGCGCTTGCCGTCGTTCTCGTCCTGCCAGCCCTTGCGCCGGGCCTCGAGGACGCGGTCGGCGATCATGTGCATCGCCGTGTCGAGGTCGAGGTCCTCCCACTCGGTGCCGTACGGCCGGCGGTAGCGGACCTTGGTCACCCGGGTCGGGCTGGTCACCAGGGACTTGCTCGCGCTGCCCTTGGGGCACAGGCGTCCACGGCTGATCGGCGAGTCGGGATCGCCCTCGATCTGGACGATCTGCTCGTCCTTCACGTAGATCCGCTGCCCGCAGCCCACCGCGCAGTAGGGGCACACGCTCTGGACGACGCGGTCGGCGGTGGCCGTGCGGCTCACCACGCCCTCCGTCGCCTTGCTGCGCGCCGCGGCGCCGCGTCCGAGGGGGTCGGGACCGGTCAGCTGCCGGAACACCGGCCACGCGTCGAGCCAGGTCTTCACCCGGTTGACTGTGCCACCGCGACGGCGATCCGGCGCGCGGAACGCCGCGGTACCGATCGGACCGGTACCGCGGCGTCCGCCGGCGTCAGCGCACGTGCACGAACTCGGAGTGGCTGAGGACCAGACCCTCGGGCCCGGGCGCGTCGGGATCGGTCAGGCAGAACTGCACGTAGCCCTCTCCCTTTCGCAGCGGCGCCTGGCCCGGTCGGCCAGGCCATGCCTCGTCGAGGTCGACGGTGAACGTGCCGAGGCGGACCCGGCCGTCGCAGGTCACCGTCTCCCGGTGGCTGTCGCTCCACGCCGCGGAGATGGCGCTGCTCCCCTCCTCGGCCAGACGCGGGTCCGCCGAGCGGTCCGCGGTCTGCTTGACCGAGATCCACAGGCCGGCGTCGTCCGCGCAGCGGTAGCGCACCTGGATCTCCGCGCTCGTCGGGTCCGACGGGTCGATGCGCACGACGCCGACGACGTCGGCCTCGTAGGCCGGCCTGGGCGCCGCCGCGGCGGGACCGGCGAGGGTGAGGACGGACGTCGCGGCGAGGGCGGTGCCGGCGACGAGGGAACGCAGACGCACGGGATCGCCAGTGATCGCGGGAGCGGGACGGCGGCGCAACATGCCAGAGCCCGCCGGGCCGGGCCAGGGGTTCGCGCGCGGCACCGGACGATGCGGTACCGGCACACCGCGGGCCCGTCGGCCGGCTCGCTGAGACCGCCCTACTCGGACGGGGCGGGACGCTCGGCGGCGAGGTGCTGCCGCGCCAGCCGCTTAGGCGCCTTGGCCAGCCACGCGTCGGTGACCAGCTCGGCGAGCTCGCCGGCGTCGACCGCCTCGAGCCGGACGAGGACGGCGGCGTACCCGTCGAAGTGCGGCGTCGTCAGGTAGACGGCGGGGTCGTCGGCGACCAGCGCCCGCTTGACGCCCTCGTCGGCCACGGCGGCGCCGAGCAGCGGCCCGTCGGGGGCGCCGGGGCCCAGGTGCTCGAGGTCGGCGCGGCGCAGGGGTCGCTCCCACACGAAGGTGCGGTCGCGCACCTTCCACGCCGGCGAGCCCCAGGACGTGCCCTCGCTGGTCTCCGGCAGCGCGAGGGCCAGGCGCCGGACGTCCGCCCAGGTGGCCACGCGCGGGAGGCTAGCGGCGACCGGGGGCTCAGGGAGCCGGTGCCGCCGTCCTCGACGTCCGGGGCGGGAGCGCGCGGCCGCAGGCCGCCAGGTGCTCGCGCAGCCGGCCGGCCTCCTGCCTGCGCTGCTCGGCGCGGCGCCGCAGCACCGCCACCTGCCGGGGATCGGTCGTGCGCTGCGCCCGCAGGTCGAGGACCGCCGCCGTCTCGAGGAGCAGGGCCATGCGGCGCAGCTCCTCGGACAGCTCGGCAGCCGGTCCGGTCGACCCCGGGTCGCGCCCCGCTGAGGTCATGGCAGGCATGGTGGGCCGCCCCCGCGCCGCGCGCACCTCGAACGGACGGATCCGTCCGAGGGAGGATCTCCGGAGACGTCGGTGCCGGGGTCGATACTGGCCCGGTGGGCGACCCCGGGCTGCACTGGCTGGGCCACTCGACGGTCCGCGTCGAGCTGGCCGGCAGCACGGTGCTGACCGACCCGGTCCTCACCGCCACCGTCGGGCCGCTGCGCCGCGTCGTCCCCCCGCCGCCGGAGCCGGCCTGGGCCGGCACCGACCTGGTGCTGGTCAGCCACCTGCACGCCGACCACCTGCACCTGCCGTCCCTGCGCCTGCTGGGCGACGACGTCCGCGTCGTCGTGCCGCGCGGCGCCGGGCCGTGGCTGCGCTCCCGCGGCCTGCGCTGGGTCGACGAGCTGGCGCCGGGCGAGTCGCTGACCCACGGCGGGCTGCGGATCACCGCCGTCCCGGCCGTGCACAGCGGCCACCGGTGGGGCCCGCGGCTCACCCACGGCCCCGACACGGCCGCCGTCGGCCACCTGGTCGAGGGCGACGGGCGGACCGTCTACGCCCTCGGCGACACCGACCTGTTCGACGGCATGGCCCGCATCGGCGGGCGCGGGGTCGACGTCGCGCTCGTGCCGGTGTGGGGCTGGGGTCCCACCCTGGGCCCCGGCCACCTCGACCCGCGGCGCGCGGCCGAGGCGGTGGCACGGGTGCGCCCGCGGTTCGCCGTCCCGGTGCACTGGGGCACGCTCACCGTGCCCGGCGGCACCACGGTGCCGGGGCTGGCCGGGCGCTACCGGCGGCTGCTCACCGAGCCGCCGCGGGAGTTCGCCGCCGCCGTCGCCGGGCGCGCGCTGCCCACCACGGTCGTGATCGCCGAACCGGGCGAGCCGGTCGTCCTGCCCACCGCCGCGGGGACGCCGTGAGCACCACCGGGACGCTGGCGTCGAGCTGGACCGACGGGTCCTCGCTCGGCTACCCCGTCGTGTTCGGCGGTGTGCTGCTCGGCTCGATCGTGCCGGTCGTACCCACCGGCGCGGTCGTCGGCGCGGCGGCCGCCCTGGCGGTGAGCACCGGCCGCCTCGACCTCGTGCTGGTGCTCGTGCTGTCCACGCTCGGCGCCTGGATCGGCGACGTCGTCACCTTCGCCGTCTGCCGGTTCGGCGGGCCCGCCGCGGTGCGGTTCGTGGCCCGCGGCCAGCACGCCGACCGGATCGAGGAGGTCCGGGCCCAGTTCCGGGCGCACGGCTGGCAGATCGTCCTGGTCGGGCGGCTGCTGCCCGCCGGGCGCATCCCCGTCCTGCTCGCCGCCGGTGCGCTGGCCTACCCGTGGCGGCGGCTGCTCCCGGCCTCCCTGCTGGCCTCGACGCTGTGGGCGGTCGCCTACGCCCTGCTCGGCGTCGTCAGCGGCGGCGTGTTCGACAACCCGCTGGTGGCCACCCTGGTCGCCACGCTGCTCGTGCTCCTGGTGGGTGCGCTGCTCAACCTCGTCGCCGCCGCCCGCCGGCGCCGGGCCGCGCCCGAGCGGTCCGGCGACGACCCCGCGGAGGAACCCGCCGGGCAGGCCAGCGCGTCCCCGTGCGGCCCGGCGTCGTGAGCGCCGGGTCCCCGGGGCGCGCAGGGGGGCGCGTGCTCGGCCCCGGCCGGGCCACCGCGCGCGTGCTGCTCACCTGGGCGCTCACCACGCTGGCGCTCGTCGTCCTCGACCGGTGGCTCGCCGGCTTCGCGATGCGCGACTGGTGGCAGCCCCCGCTGGCCGCGCTGCTGCTCGGCCTGCTCTCCGGCGTGGTGTGGCCGCTGGTCATGCGGGTGGCGCTGCCGCTGGCGCTGTTCACCCTGGGCCTCGGCAGCTTCCTGCTGCTCGGCGCCGTGGTGCTCGCCGCCTCCTTCGCCGTCCCCGGCGTCACCGTCGCCGACCTGCGCACGGCCGTGCTGGTCGTGGTGGCGATGGCCGGGGTGACGGCGGTGGTGAACAGCGCGCTGGCCATCGACGAGGACGAGCTGTTCTTCCGCCGCGCCCGCCGCCGGGCGGCCCGCACCCGGGCCGCCGGCCCGCAGCCGCCCGGGGTGCTGTTCCTGCAGATCGACGGCCTCGGCTTCGACACCGCGCGCCGCGCCGTGCGCGACGGGTCGATGCCCACCCTCGCCGCCTGGCTGCGCTCGGGCAGCCACGCGCTCACCTCCTGGCACACCGACTGGAGCTCCCAGACCGGCGCCGCGGTGTGCGGCATCCTGCACGGCTCCAACCACGACGTCGTCGGCTTCCGCTACTACGAGAAGGACCGCGACCACGTCGTCCAGGTCTCCCACCCGGCAGACGCCGCCGAGGTCGAGCGCCGGCACTCCGACGGGCGCGGGCTGCTGGCCGGGGGCGGGGCCAGCCGCGGCAACCTGTTCAGCGGCGACGCCCCGCACGTGAGCCTGACGATGAGCTCGCTGCCGCTGGTCACCACCCGGCGCTCGATCCGCCGCCGCGAGCGGGTGGGCGCCGGCTACTACGCCTACTTCGCCAACCCGGTGAACGCCGTCCGCACGCTGGGCGTCTCGCTCGTCGACGTCGCCCGCGAGCTGTCCGCCGCCGCCCGGCAGCGGCGCGCCGACGTCCGGCCGCGGGTCAGCCGCGGCGGCATCTACCCGCTGGCCCGGCCGGGCACCACGGTGATCGCGCGCGACGTCGTGGTGGCGGCGATCCTCGAGGACATGCTGGCCGGGCGGCCGGTGGTCTACGCCGACTTCCTCGGCTACGACGAGGTCGCCCACCACAGCGGCGTCGAGCGCTTCGACACCCTCGAGGTGCTGCGCACCATCGACCAGCAGATCGGCCGGCTCGCCCGGGCCGGCGCCCTCGCGCCGCGCGACTACCACCTGGTGTTGCTGTCCGACCACGGCCAGACCCAGGGCGAGGCGTTCGCGCAGCGGTTCGGCGAGACGATCGAGGCGTTCGTCGGCCGGCACTGCGGCGGCTCCCCCGCGCCCGGGCGCCGCGGCGGCGAGCCGAAGGACAGCCGCCGCCCCGCCGAGGGCTGGCAGGTGGCCTCCGCGCTGGCCGAGGCCGCGTCCGGGCCGGGGCCGATCGCGCGGCGGCTGCGCGAGCGGGTGGAGAGCGCCGGGGCCGACGAGCACACGCACCGCACGCCGTCGGGGCAGCCCGGGCAGGTGGCCCGCGTGGCGCCGGGCGTGGTGGTCGTCGTCTCCGGCCACACCGCGGGGGTGCACTTCGCCGACCTGCACGGCCGCGTGCCGCTGGAGGAGATCGAGCGGCACTGGCCCGACCTGCTGCCCGCGCTCGTCGACCACGCCGGCGTCGGGTTCGCGCTCGTGCACTCCGAGGAGCACGGGCCGGTCGTCCTCGGCCGCGACGGCCTGCACCGCCTGGCCACCGGGGTGGTCATCGGCGCCGACCCGCTGGCCCCCTACGGCGAGCACGCGCCGGCGCTGGTCGCCCGGGTGTCGGCGTTCCCGCACTGCCCCGACGTGATGGTCAACAGCCGCTACGACCCCGACACCGACGAGGCCTCCCCCTTCGAGCCGCACGTCGGCTCGCACGGCGGCCTCGGCGGCCCGCAGCAGCGCGGCTTCCTCGCCCACCCCCGCGTGCTCTCCCCGCCCGGCGAGATCGTCGGCGCGGAGCACCTGCACCGGGTGCTGCGGGGCTGGCTCACCGAGCTCGGCCACCCCGAGCCCGACGGCGCCGGCGCCGCGGTGGGACCGCTCAGCCGCACCGCCCTGCAGACGGCCGGCGCCGGGCGGGTCTGAGCCCCGTCCCGGAACGGCGGGCTACGTGTTCGTGAACACCGGCTCCGTCCGTGGCGAGGCCGGATCCCGTTCCCCCAGAGTGGGCCGATGCGACCCGACGCCCGCGCCTGGTTCACCGGCCGCACGTCCACGACCCGCTCGGTCCACGACGTCGACGTCGCCCGGCTGCTGCGCGCCAAGCGGCGCGGCGGGCACCGGGTGAGCGTGGTCCTGCCCGCCCGCGACGAGGAGGCCACCGTCGGCGGGCTGGTCGCCGACCTGGTCGAGCGCTGGGTGCGGCTCGTACCGCTGGTCGACGAGGTGCTGGTGGTCGACTCCGACTCGGGCGACCGCACCGCCGAGGTGGCCCGCGCCGCCGGGGCCGACGTCGTCGCCGCCGCCGAGGTGCTGCCCGCGCACGGCAGCCGGCCGGGCAAGGGCGAGGCGCTGTGGAAGTCGCTGGCCGCCACCACCGGCGACCTGCTCGTCTTCCTCGACGCCGACCTGCTCGGCGACGTCTCCCACTACGTCCCCGGCCTGCTCACCCCGCTGCTCACCGACCCCCAGGTCGGCTACGTGAAGGGCTGCTACACCCGCCCGCTGGAGGTCGACGGCCGCAGCACCCCGGCCGGCGGCGGGCGGGTCACCGAGCTCACCGCGCGGCCGCTGCTCAACGCGCTGTGGCCCGAGCTCGCCGGGTTCGTGCAGCCGCTGGGCGGGGAGTACGCCGGCCGCCGCGCGGCCCTGGAGCAGGTGCCGTTCGTCTCCGGCTACGGCGTGGAGGTGGGCCTGCTCGTCGACCTGCTCGGGCTGCTCGGCCTGAACGGGCTGGCGCAGGTCGACCTCGGCGTGCGCCGGCACACCTCCCAGGACCAGGAGGCGCTCGGGCGGATGGCCGGTCAGGTGGTGTCGGCGGTGCTCGCCCGCGGCGGGGCCGGCTCGGCGGCCGGCCTGCTCACCCAGTTCCGCAGCGACGGCGCCGGCTTCGTCCCGGTCAGCACGGGCGTCGGGGTCGACGAGCGCCCGCCGATGGTCACCGTCGGCGAGTACCTCGCCGAGCGCGCCGGGGCCATGTGACGCCGGCTCCTCCGCCGGCTCCCTCGATCGCCGCCGACACCCGCGCCCCCAGAGTCGCCGCGTACCGGCCGGCCAGCAGGTCGTTGTGCGTGCCCGGCACCGGCACCACCCGCAAGTCGGGCAGGTGCCGCCGCCAGACCGCCATCTGGTGGGCGAGCACCGGCACGCGCCGGCGGATCCGGAAGTAGGTCACCGGCCCGGCGTGGTCGGGCAGCGGGAACGCCTCGTACAGCGCGGCGGAGTCGCGCAGCACCCGGCGGTCGGCCGGCAGCTCCGCGCTGCGCCGGTCGGCCAGCGCCGTGCGCACGCTCTCGTCGCTGAGGCCGGGGACGACGAGGGCCAGCGCGCCGGCCACCTTGCGGGCCAGCCTCCGCCCGCGGCCGAGCTCGGCGTAGGGCGGGCGGCAGTCGAACAGGCCGAGGAAGTCGACGTCCCGCCCCGCCGCGGTGAGCCGCCGGGCGACCTCGAGGGCCACGACGCCGCCGAAGGAGTACCCGGCCAGCCGCACGGGGCCCGCGGGCGCCCGGGCGGTCACCGACGCGACGTGGCGCGCGGCGAGCTCGTCGACGGAGAACCGCGACCCGTCCGGCCGCGCGAGCGGGCCGACCAGCCCGACGACCTCGCCGGGCACCGTCAGCTCGGCGACCAGGGCGTGCCAGCTGTCGAGGTCGCCGTGCGCGCCGTGCACCAGGAACAGCGGCGGCGCGGCCGGGTCGCCGTCGCGCAGCGTGCGGGTGTCGGGCTCGGCGCCGTCGCGCCCGGTGAGCAGCGCGGCCAGCGCCCCGACCGTGGACGCCTCGGCGAGGTCGGCGATCTCCACCGGGCGGCCGAGCTCCTGGCGCAGCCGGCGCAGCAGCGTCATCGACTGCCGGGACGTGCCGCCGAGGTCGGCGAAGGCGACGCCGTCCGGCACGGGCCGGCCGAGCACCTCCGCGAACACCCGGGCGACGACGGCCTCGACGCCCTCCCCCTCCGGGACCGGCGCGGCGGGCTCCTGGGCCCGGGCCGCCGCGCGGATGGCGTCGAGGCAGGCCGGGTTGCGCAGCGACTGCAGGTTGGCCGCCGGCCGCCCGTCGAGGGCGTCTCGGGCGGCGCGCTCGGAGGGCTTGCCGTTGTGCGTGCGCGGCACCTCGGGCACGGCGAGGACGACGGCGGGCACGTGCGCGGGCGAGGCCTCCCGGCGCAGCGTCGCGCGGATCCGCCCGGCCAGCTCCTCGTCGAGCCGCAGCCCCGGCGCGAGGACGACGAGCAGCACCAGCCGGCTGCTGCCCCGCGCCCGCGTGTCGCGCTGCTCGAGCGCCATCGCGTCGACGACGCCCGGGATGCGCCGCACGACCGCGTAGATCTCCGACGGGCCGATGCGGACGCCGTCGACGTTGAGCACGCCGTCGGAGCGGCCCAGCACCCGGGCGGTGCCGTCGGGGTGCACCTCCACCCGGTCACCGTGGGTCCAGACGCCGGGGTGCTGCGCGAAGTAGGCCCGCTCGTAGCGCTCGCCGTCGGGGTCGTCGAGCACGCCGACCGGCCGCGAGGGGAACGGGTTGCGGCAGACCAGCTCGCCCTCCCGGCCCAGCACCGGGCGGCCGTCCTCGTCGACCGCGGCGACGTCGAGGCCGAGGCTCAGCGCCTGCGAGCGGCCGCGGACCACCGGCAGCTCCGGGTGGCCGAGGACGAAGCAGCCGACGATGTCGGTGCCGCCGGAGATCGACTGCAGCGGCACGTCGCCGACCGCGTCGCGCACCCAGTCGAACTGCCACTCGTGCAGCACCGCGCCGGTGGACATGACCGCGCGCAGCCGGGAGAGGTCGGCGGCATCGCGCGGGCGGAAGCCGGCGTCCTGGCACATCTGCAGGTACGCCGGGCTGGTGCCGAGGACGGTGACGCCGTGCCGGGCGGCCAGCGCCCACAGCGTGTCCGGGCCGGTGACCGGGCCGTCGTAGAGGACGACGTGCGCGCCGACGGCCAGGGCCGACAGCTGCCAGTTCCACATCATCCAGGCGGTCGTGGTGTGGAAGTAGAGCGTGTCCGCCGGCGTCAGGTCGCCGTGCAGCCGGTGCTCCTTGACGTGCTCGAGCAGCGCGCCGCCGGCGCCGTGCACCAGCGCCTTGGGCGGCCCGGTGGTGCCCGACGTGCTCATGACCCACAGCGGGTGGTCGAAGGGCAGCCGCGGCCAGTCCGGCACGCGCACCGGGTCGGGCAGCGCGGCGACGTCGTCGGCCAGGCGGGCGACGGTCACGCCGGGGCCGAGGTCGGGCGGCGGGGCGTCGTCGAGGAGCAGCACCAGCCGCAGCGAGGGGAGCTGCGCGGTGAGCTCGGCGAGGGCGGCCTCGGCCTCACCCCGCCCACCCAGGTCCCGCCGGTCCACGAGCAGGGTGCCCGGGCGCAGCTGGCCGAAGCGGCCGAGCAGGGTGGGCACGCCCATGTCGGGCGTGGCGGTGGCCAGCGTCGCGCCGAGCGCGGCGACGGCGAGGGCCGCGACGAGCACCGGCGCGGAGTTGGCGCCCACGGCCGCGACGCGGCCGCCGGTCCGGACGCCTCGGGCGGCCAGCGCGGCCGAGGCCCGCTCGACCGCATCGCGCAGCTCCGCCCGGGTCAGGACCTCCGCCGGGCGGCCGGCGTGCACCGCGGTGAGCGCGGGCGCGCCCTCGTCGACCCCGGGCAGCGGCCGCAGCAGGTTCTCCGCGTAGTTGAGGCAGACGCCGGGGAAGAAGCGCGCCGTGCGGACGTCGGCGCCGGTGCGCACCGGCTCGGCGACGCCCTCCCAGGCGAGGCCCGACCAGTCGAGCAGGGCGCGCCAGAACAGGTCCGGCTCGTCGACCGAGAGGCGGTGCAGCTCTGGGGCGGCCGAGAGGTCGCGGCCGGTGCGGCGCTCGAGCAGCGCGCGGAACGCGGCGAGCTGGGGCCGGCGCCCGGACCCGGCACGGACCGCGGTGCGGGGGGCGACGGCGGTCACCGGAGGCGCTCCGGCGTCAGCGGGCGCACGCGCACCCGCGCCGGGTCCCAGCGGCGGTCGAGCGCGGCGGTGGCCACCCAGCCGGCGGGCACGGGCAGCGGCGCGAGCCACCAGGAGCCGAGACGGCCCCGGCCACCGGCGGGGGTGACGACCGTGCGCGGGTCCCGCCGCAGCCCGGTCCCCTCCGCCTTCAGCACCGCCTCCTTGGCCGTCCAGGCCCGGGTGCGCTCGATGCCCTCACCCGTGCCCTCACCCGCGCGCCCGGCGAGCCGGGCGAGCTCGGGGGCGGCCAGCCACTCGTCGCCCTCGGGACCGGGGCCGGCGGGCTCCAGGTCGATGCCGAGGCCGGCGCGCGGGGCCACGGCGACGAGCGCGAGGCCGCCGGCGGTGGAGCAGCTGACGCCCGGCCCGCGGCGGGCGGACCGGACCAGCGGCCGGCCCCCACGGACCTCGAGGGGGACGTCGGCCGGCGCCAGCCGGAGCAGGTCGCCGAGGACGGTGCGCAGCACGGCGCGCACGAGCACCCGGCGACGGCGGACCGCGGCGACGCCCCGGTCGGCCGCGGCGCGCTCCCCGGGCGTGAGCCGCGCGGCCGCGGCGTCCTCGTCCCAGCGGTCGTCGGTGAGGTCGACCGACCAGACGCGCAGAGGGGCGGACAGTGGGGCGCACAGGGACGTCGGCACCGCTCCTCCTCCCGGTCGTGGCCCGGCCACAGGTGCCCGGTCGGGATCTCGACGGACCGACGGTACGTCACGCTGCGTAGCCGTTCCAGGGGAACGACGCGTGAACGCCCAGGTGCGTCGCGGCGTGACGCTGCGCAGCGTGACCGCTTCGGAGACGGACCGCAATGGGCGTTGACGACCCCACGGACGTCCGGAGTCGTGCATCCTGTCGCGACGGGGGTCCCGTGCCGGCAGAAGAGCCGGCCCACGACCATGGGGAGCGGCATGCGCCCTGACGTCTCCCGCTGGCTGCGCCGGCGGACCTTCAGCGCGGCCACGTGGTGCGCCGCCGAGCTCGCCGAGGCCAAGTCGGCCCGGGGCTCCACCGTCAGCGTCGTACTGCCGGCGCTCGACGAGGAGCCCACCGTCGGGACGATCGTCGGCACGATCCGGCGGGCCCTGGTGGAGGAGGCCCCGCTGGTCGACGAGGTGGTCGTCGTCGACAGCGGGTCGGTCGACCGCACCGCCGCGGTCGCCGCCGAGGCCGGGGCCACCGTCGTCGACACCGCCACCGTGCTGTCGGCCCACGGGCGGGTGCCGGGCAAGGGCGAGGCGCTGTGGAAGGGGCTGCACGCCACGAGCGGCGATCTCGTCGTCTTCGTCGACGCCGACCTCGTCGGGTTCGACCCGCAGTTCGTCGTCGGGCTGCTCGGCCCGCTGCTCACCGACCCGGCGATCGGCTACGTCAAGGCGCTCTACGACCGGCCGCTGCACACGCCCGAGGGCATCGTCCCCTCCGGCGGCGGGCGGGTCACCGAGCTGCTCGCCCGGCCGCTGCTCAACGCCTGGTGGCCGGAGCTCGCGGGCTTCGTGCAGCCGCTGTCCGGGGAGTACGCCGGCCGCCGGGAGCTGCTCGAGCGGGTGCCGTTCGTCTCCGGCTACGGCGTCGAGTTCGGCCTGCTCGTGGACCTCGCGGGGCTGGCCGGCGTCGACGCGCTCGCCCAGGTGGACGTCGGCACCCGCCGGCACAGCCACCAGTCCGACGCGGCGCTCGGGCGGATGGCGGGGCAGATCCTGTCCACCGCGATCGCCCGCCGGCCGGGCGCCGGGCGGCCGTCGTCGGAGCTGCTGCAGTTCCTCCGCACCGCCGACGGCGTGGAGGCGGTGAGCTGGGACGTCGGGGTGAGCGAGCGGCCGCCGATGCGCACGGTCCGCGCGGCCGCCGGCGAGCCCGGGCCCCTGTCGTGAGGGTGCTCATGGACGCCGGCCCGTGGCTGCCGGTGCCGCCGCCGGGCTACGGCGGGCTGGAGAACGTCGTCGCCACGCTCACCACCGCGCTGCGCGAGCGCGGGCACACCGTCGTGCTGGCCGCCTCCGGCGACTCCCCGCTCCCGGTCGACGGCCTGGTCAGCGCCTTCCCCACCGGCCGGTTCGAGCGCCTGGGCCTGCCGTACCCGCAGGTGGTGGGCGACGCGCACGCCCACGCGCTCGCCGTCGCCGAGGCGGTGGCGGCGGAGCCGTTCGACGTCGTGCACACCCACCTCGAGGTGGTCGGCCCCGCGGTGCTCGGCGCCCTCGGCCCGGCCGCCCCGCCCGTGCTCGCCACGCTGCACTGGGACCTGCGCCGCAACGCCTCGTTCTACGAGCGCTTCGACGGCCGCGGCCGGGTGTTCTTCGCCGGGGTGTCCGACAGCCAGGTGGCCCGCGGGCCCGACGCGCTGCGGCGCCAGACGCTGGCCGCGGTGCCGCTGGCCGTCCCGGTGGACGGCCCGCCGCCGCTACCCCGGGAGGACCGCGACGACGCCGTGCTCGTGCTCGCCCGCATCTGCGAGCTCAAGGGCACCGACACCGCGGTGCGCGCGTGCGCCGCCGCCGGGGTCCCGGTGGTGCTGGCCGGCCCGGTGGGGCCCTTCGCCGGCCCGGCCGAGCTCAACGCCGCGGTGGCCACGCCCGGCCACCCGGGGCTCGGCCACCCCGACGTCGCGTGGTTCCTCCGGGAGGTCGCGCCGCAGCTCGACGGCGGGCGCGCGAGGTGGGTGGGCAGCGTCGCCGGCGCGGGGAAGGACGCGCTGCTGCGCCGGGCGCGGGCGCTGTTGACGCCGGTGCGGTGGGACGAGCCGGGCGGCACCGCGGTGTGCGAGGCGCTGGCCGCCGGCACACCGGTGGTCGCCAGACCGCGCGGCTGCCTGCCCTCGCTGGTCGACGACGGCCGCACCGGCCTGCTCGCCGCCGACGAGGCCGGCCTCGCCGCCGCCCTGCGCCGGGTGGGCGCGATCGACCCGGCGGCGTGCGCGGCCGAGGCACGCCGGCGCTTCGCCCCGGCGGTGATGGCGGCGGCCTACGAGGAGCTCTACGCCGAGGTGGTCGCGCGCGCGGCCGCGGCGGCTCCCCTGCAGCCCTTGGGGAGCCATTAGCGCTACAAGGGCCCTATCCGGGGCGGACGGGGGCGCCGGTGCGGGCCGACTCGGCCACCGCGACAGCGACGCGGTGGGTGCGCAGCGCCTCGGCGTAGTCGACCAGCCCGTCGGCGCGCGGCCCGCCGGTGAGCAGGTCGACGAAGGCCCGGTCGACGGCGAGGCGCGCGTCCACCGCGGGCTCCCGGCGGTCCGCGCCCTCCGCGGTGGTCACCGTCAGCGCCGTCTCGGTCAGCTCCACCGCGGCGCCGGCGCAGGAGAGCTCGAGGCCGGCGCGGGTCTTGGCCGGCTGCGCGCAGGCGGCGGCGAGGGTGCCGACCGCGCCGGAGGCGAACCGCAGCACCGCCGCGGTGGCGTCGTCGACGTCGCGGCCGGGGTCCGACGACGGCGCGCGCACCGCCTGCACCTCGGCGACCTCCCCGGCGAGCAGCCGGGCGAGGTCGAGCACGTGGGTGGCCTGCTCGACCACCTGGCCGCCGGAGCGGTCGGCCCGCGACCACCACGCCGGCGGCGGCACCTTGTCCAGCCACGTGGCCGACACCAGCCGGGGCGGGTGCGCGGCGCAGACCTCCCGGGCGGCGGCCACGGTGTCGAGGTGGCGCCAGTGGTAGCCGGTCGCCGTCGGCACGCCCGCGGCCGCGACGGCGGCGGCCACCTCCTCGGCGACGGCGAGCCCGGCGCCCAGCGGCTTCTCCACGAACAGCGGCAGCCCGGCGCGCACCACGGCGAGCTCGAGCTCGCCGTGCGCGAACGGCGGGACGCACAGCCACACGGCGTCGAGACGGGAGCGCAGCAGCTCGTCCGGCTCGAGCGCCGGCACGCCGAGCTCGCCGGCCAGCGCCCGCGCCGCGGCCGGGACGGCGTCGGCCACCCCGACCAGCTCCACGTCGTCCAGTCCGGTCAGCGTGCGGCCGTGCCGCGCGCCCACGCCACCGGCTCCCACCAGTCCCACCCTCAGGGCCACGCCGGGCACCTGCCCCGGCGCGGCGGGCGTCAACCCCCGTGGACCAGCAGCCCCCGCACCGTCTCGCCGGCCGCCTGGTCGCGGTAGCCCTGGTTCAGCTCCTCGAGGGCGTACCGGCGGGTGACCAACGAGTCGAGCTCGAGCCGGCCCTCCTCGGCCAGGCGCGCCAGCATCGGGATGTCGCGGAACGGGTTGCACGAGCCGAACAGCGAGCCCTGCACGCGGTGCTCGAACACGGTGGTCATCTGCCCGTTGAGGTCCACGTGGCCCTCGCGCGGGTGGTCGGCCAGCGCCGTGAGCACCAGCGTGCCGCCCTTGCCCAGGCACGCCGACGCGCCCGCCATCACGCCGGGCGACATCTTCCCGACGGTCACGACGACGACGTCCGCGCCGGTGCCCCGCGAGAGGTGCCGGGCCAGCTGCGCGGCCTCGGCGGCGTCGGCGACGGTGTGCGTGGCGCCCAGGGTCTGCGCGAACTCCCGCTTCATCGCCACCGGGTCGACGCCGATGACGTGCGCCGCGCCGGCGTGCCGCGCGCCCTGCACGGCGTTGACGCCGACCCCGCCGAGGCCGACGACCACGACGACGTCGCCGGGGCGGGTGCCGCCGGAGTAGACCGCCGAGCCCCAGCCGGTGGGCACGCTGCAGGCGAGCAGGGCGGCGGTGTCCAGCGGCAGGTGCGGGTCGATGCGCACGCAGGAGAACTCGCTGAGCACGGTGTGCCGGGCGAACGCGCCGACGATGCAGAAGCCGCCGAGCGGCTCGCCGTCGAGCCGGAAGGGGTAGGTGCCGGTGGGCAGCTGCCCGATGGCGATGGTGGCGCCGGCGTCGCAGATGTTGGAGCGGCCGGTCGCGCAGTACCGGCAGTGCCCGCAGGCAGGCAGGAAGCTGGTGACGACGTGGTCGCCCGGCGCCACGCCCGTGACGCCCGGGCCGACGGCCAGGACGACGCCGGAGCCCTCGTGGCCGCCGACGATCGGGTAGCGCCCGCCGGGGTTGGCGTGGCGCAGGTGCTCGTCGGAGTGGCACAGGCCGGCGTAGGCCATCTCGACCAGAACCTCGCCCGGCCCGGGGTCCACGACCTCGAGGTCGACGATCTCGTACTCGGTGCCCGCCTCGCGCAGCACCGCTCCCCTGGTCCTCACCGGCGTCGGTCCTCCTCGAACCCGGCGGCGTCCCCGTCGGCGCCGTCCGGCGACCAGCCAACCCCACCGGCCCGGCACGGCCGACGGCGGGGTGGCACCGGGTGCCAGGCCCGTCGGCCTGCGGGACCGGGCGGTCCGGGGCAGGATCGTCCGGATGCCCGAGCACACCCCTGTCGCCGCGCCGGCATGCCCCGTCCGGCTGATGTCGTTCCGGATGGGACCGGAGTCGCAACGCTGCGTTGCTAGCCTCGAACCGTGAGTGAGCAGTCCCTGCGTGCGCGGAAGAAGGCACTGACCCGGGCGCACGTCCTCGCGACCGCTCAGCGCCTGTTCGCCGAGCGCGGGTTCGACGCCGTCACCATCGCCGACGTCGCGGCGGCCGCGGACGTGGCCGTGCAGACGGTGTTCAACCACTTCGCGACCAAGGAGGAGCTCTACTGGTCCGGGCGCGCCCCCTGGGTGACCGGACCGGCCGACGCCGTCCGCGAGCGGCCCGCCGGGGTGACCCCGCTGGGCGCCCTCTGCCGCCACCTGGTGGAGTCGATGGCCGGCTTCGCCCAGCGCCTCGGTGAGCCCGAGGGCCGCTGCGCCGTCGCCGCCCTCGACCGCTCGCCGGCACTGCAGGCCGCCGAGCGCGAGCTGCACCACGAGGCCGAGCGCCTGCTCGCGGACGCGCTCGAGGAGGCCCTCACGGAGGAGCCGCCCGCCGGCCTCACCACGCCCCCACGCCTGGCCGCCCGGCTGGTGGCGGCCACCTGGCTGTCGGTCACCCGGTCGCTGGTCCTCACGCTGCGCGACCCGCTGCCCGAGCCCGCGGATGTGCCCGTCCTCGTCGCGGAGGTGCGGGCGACGACGGGCCGGCTGCTGTCCCGCATGCAGGCCGACCTCGAGGACGCGGGCGTGGCCGGCCCCGGGACCGCGGCCGGCGCCGTCCCGGGGACGCTGCGGGCGGTCTGACCCGGCGCCCTCAGCTCGCGACCCGCTCCACGGCAGGCGCCACGATCGGCAGCAGGACGTCGTCGACGACCTGCTCCACGTGCTCGGCCACCAGCGCGCCGTCGCCGGCCACGGTGAGCCGCTGCCACCAGAACGCCTCGAGCACCGAGCGCAGCAGGGCCAGCCGCTCGGCCGGCACCTCCTCGCCCCGCGCCGACCAGCGGTCGCCGAGCGTCTCGACGGCGTCGGTGAGCGGGTGCACGAGGGCCGCGTCGAGCCCGGCGCGCAGGTCCTCGTCGTGCCGGGCGGCGCCGACCAGGCTGGCCACGGCGCGCTCCTCGCGCGACAGCGGCCGGCGCCAGGAGGCGACCAGCGCGGCCAGGTCGGCACGGGGCGAGCCCTCGTCCTGCGGCGCCGTCACCAGCGTGAAGCGGCTGACCGCCGACCGGGCGAGCGCGGACATCGACGGCCAGCGCCGGTAGATGCCGGCCTTGCCCGCCCGCGCGCGGGCCGCGACGCGGTCGCTGTTGAGCCGGCCCCAGCCCTCCTCCGCGAGGATGTCGACGGCGACCGCGACCAGCTGCTCGGACAGCTCGGCGCTCAGCGGTCGTCCGGGCGTGCCGCTCACGAGCGGGTCCGTTCGCACGTCATCAGGTTGTGCACCGCCTCATACTGGCCTGTCGGTGGAGTCACCACAACGACCGGGGTGCCGAGTCACCCGACCGGTCCCCCGCAACCCCTCCTGCCGGAACGGCGGGTTGCGCGGGGCCCGTGGGAGGTCAGGCGCCGGCCGCCGACTCGACGTGGACCTGCAGGAACGCGCCGTCGTCGCTGACCCAGCCCCGGCCGCGGGCGGACTCGACCATGCCGTCCCAGCGCTGCGCCCAGTCGGCGACGTCGGCGTCCGGCTCGGCCGCGGCGCGCAGGGCCGCGGCGTCGAGGACGCCGGTGTCGGCGTCCTGCATCCGGCCCAGGCCCGCGTCGCGCAGCGCCTGGTCGGCCTCCTCGTCGGTGACCTGGCCCAGGGCCAGGTGCAACCGCGTGAGGTCGTCGGTGTCGACGACCCGCACCTCGGGGCGCTCGTCGGCGCCGCCCACCACCTCGACGATCACAGGTCCTCCGCTCACACGTGCCAGGGGCTCATACATGCCAGGGAAACCGGGAGAAGTCGGGGTCGCGCTTCTCCAGGAAGGCGTCGCGGCCCTCGACGGCCTCCTCGGCCGCGTAGGCCAGCCGGGTCGTCTCCCCGGCGAACAACTGCTGGCCGACGAGGCCGTCGTCGATCAGGTTGAACGAGTACTTGAGCATCCGCTGGGCGGTGGGGCTCTTGGCGACGATCCGCCGTCCCCAGTCCAGCGCGGTGCGCTCCAGCTCGGCGTGCGGGACGACGCGGTTGACCATGCCCATGGCGTGCGCGTCGGCCGCCGAGTACTCCTCGCCGAGGAAGAAGACCTCGCGGGCGAACTTCTGGCCGACCTGCCGGGCGAGGTAGGCGGAGCCGAATCCGCCGTCGAAGCTGCCGACGTCGGCGTCGGTCTGCTTGAACCGGGCGTGCTCGGCGCTGGCCAGGGTGAGGTCGCTGACCACGTGCAGGCTGTGCCCGCCGCCGGCGGCCCACCCGGGGACGACGCAGACGACGACCTTCGGCATGAACCGGATCAGCCGCTGGGCCTCCAGCACGTGCAGCCGGCCGCTCGACCGGCCCACCTCGTGCTCGTAGCCGTGGCGCCCGCGCACCCGCTGGTCACCGCCGGAGCAGAACGCCCACCCGCCGTCCTTCGGGCTCGGCCCGTTGCCGGTGAGCAGCACGCAGCCGACGTCGGTGGACAGCCGTGCGTGCTCGAGCGCGGTGATGAGCTCATCGACCGTCTGCGGGCGGAAGGCGTTGCGCACCTCGGGCCGGTCGAAGGCGATCCGGACGACGCCGGCGTCGACGGCGCGGTGGTAGGTGATGTCACCGAAGTCAAACCCGTCGACCGGCTGCCACGCGGCGCTGTCGAAGATCTCCGAGACGTCGTCGCGGGCACTCATGCCCCGAACCTAGCGGCGTCCGGGACGCCGGGCCGCCGGAGGCGGGCCCGCGGTCAGCCGCCGCCGGGCAGGACCCCGGTGACGCCGCCGACGACACCGCCGACCGTGCCGCCGACCGTGCCGGTCACGTCCTCGACGACCCCGCCGACGGTGCCGGAGACGTCCTCGACGAGCTCCCCGACCGGCTCGGTCACCGGCGCGAGCGGGGCCGGCGGCGCGGGCACGGGGGCCGGCGCGGGCGCCGGGACGGGGGCGGGCGCCGGGGCCGGCGCCTGGGGAGCGGGCGCGGCCGGGGCCGCGGGTGCGCCGCCGGCCGGGGTGCCGGGGGTCGGCGTCCCGGGTGCCGGTGCGGGGGCGGCGGGCGCCGCCGGGGCCGCGGCCGGCGCGGGGGCGGCGGACGCGGCGGACGCGGCGGCGCCGCCGAGGTCGAAGAGCCCGGCCGACGCGGAGGCCGCCCGGCCGCCGGCGCCCTGCGAGGACGACGCCGTGGTGCCGAAGCCGGGGAAGAGGGAGCCGTCGGGCGTGCCGGGGACGCCGAAGGACGGCGTGAGCCGCGTGTAGCCGGGTGCCGCGCCCGCCGTGCCGTCGGCGATGTAGACGCCGGAGCCGTCCGCGCCGCTTCCTCCGGCGGCGCCCGCGGCGTCGGCGCCGGCGGTGGCCATGAGCGGGGCGACGACGAGGCCGGTGACGGCGAAGGACATGAGCACCCGCCAGGTGAGGCGCTGCGCGGCGGTCTCGGAGGCGGGTGCAGCGGCGCGCGCCGGGGCCTCGCCGTCCGGGTCCGGCCGTCCGGTCGTCGCGACGACGTCGGTCGCACGGTGCCGCGCGCTCATCGGCCGTTCCTCTCCGTCGAGGTGGGTGAGACTGGCCTCACACCGCCGGTACAACGAGGTACCAGCCGCGGGGTTGCGCGTCCACCGCGGGACCGCGCACGGGTGACCGTCCCCGGCTAGCGTCGCCCCCGTGCCCGACGGCGCCGCCCTGCGCGTGGGCACCCTCAACCTGGCCTCCGGCCGCGGCCCCGCCGGCCGCGTGCTCTCCCCCGCCGGCCTCGCCGCCGCGGTGGCCGATCTCGACGTCGACGTGCTCGCCGTCCAGGAGGTCGACGGCGGCCAGCACCGCTCGGACGGCACCGACCAGGCCGCCGTCGTCGCCGGGGCGCTGGGCGCCGCCGACTGGCGGGCCGCCGCGACGCTGCACGGCACCCCGAGCCCGTTCCGCGGCACGTGGACCGCCGCGGAGCCCTCGCTGCGCGGGCCCGGTGACGCGGTGGACGGGCCCGTGTACGGCGTGGCGCTGGTGTCCCGCCGTCCCGTGCGGGAGTGGGCGGTGCTCGGGCTGGGCGCCGGCCGTGCCCGGCTGCCGCTGCGCGCGCCCGACCCCGCCACCGGCCGGGTGCGCACCTGGTGGGTGCCCGACGAGCCGCGCATCGCCGTCGCCGCCTGCCTCGACGGGCTCACCGTCGTCGGCACGCACCTGTCCTTCTCCCCGCCCACCGCGGTGCGCCAGCTGCGCCGGCTGCGGCGGTGGGCGGCGGCGCTGCCCGGGCCGGTCGTCGTCGCCGGCGACCTGAACCTGCCCGGCGGGGTGCCGGCCCGGCTGCTCGGCGCCACCCGGCTGGTCAGCGGCCCGAGCTTCCCCGCGCACGAGCCGCGCATCCAGCTCGACCACCTGCTCGCCCTGGGCCCGGTGCCGGCGCGGGACGCCGCGGTCCGCGTGCTGGGGGTCGGCGACCACCGCGCGCTGACGGTGACGCTCGGCGCCTGACCCCTCAGGCCGCGGGGGTGTCCGCCAGCAGGGGGCGCAGCCGGTCCAGGGAGCCCGCCAGCCCCGGGTGCAGCGTCACCTGGTGCAACCCGGCCAGCGGCACCCAGGCGACGCCGGTGCTCTCGCCGTCGAGCCGCAGCCGCGCGGGGTCGAGCTCGCCGGCCGGGCGGGCCAGCACGGTGGTGTAGGCCCAGCCGCCGTGGTCGTCGACCGAGCGGGCGCCCAGGACCAGCGCGCTGGCCGGCAGCCCCAGCTCCTCCTCCACCTCGCGCAGCGCGCCCTGCTCGGGGCTCTCGCCGAGGTGCAGCGCGCCGCCGGGCGTCCCCCACGTGCCGCCGTGGTGCGACCACAGCGCCCGGTGCTGGAGCAGCAGCTCGGGGCCGCCCGCGCCGTAGCGGTGCACCAGCAGGCCCGCCGCCCCCGCGCGGCCCCAGTGCCGGTGGCCGAGCGAGCAGGTGGTCCAGCCGTCGGTCGGCGTCAGCCCGCTGCTCCCCACGCGACCAGTGAACCGCACTGGCAGGATCCGGCGCGGACGCCGCCACCGACGACGGGAGCACGCACGATGACCACCACGACCACGATGGCCGAGCTGCCCGGCCTGGTCGGCACCGAGCTCGGCACCAGCGAGTGGTTCGAGGTGACGCAGGAGCACGTCGACACGTTCGCCGAGGCCACCGGCGACCACCAGTGGATCCACGTCGACGTCGAGCGGGCGAAGGCCGAGAGCCCCTTCGGCGGGCCGATCGCCCACGGCTACCTCACGTTGTCGCTGCTGGCCTCCCTGTCCGGGCAGGTGCTGGTGGTCACCGACACGGCGATGGGCGTGAACTACGGCCTGAACAAGGTCCGTTTCCCCGCCCCCGTGCCGGTCGGCTCGCGGGTCCGGCTCAGCGCCGGTCTCAAGGACGTGCAGGAGGTCGCCGGCGGGCTGCAGCTGACCCTCGCGGCGGTCATCGAGCGCGAGGGCGGCGACAAGCCGGTCTGCATCGCCGAGCCGGTCTTCCGCTACTACGGCGCCTGATGCGGGTCGCGGTCTTCACCGGCAGCCGGCCCGGGCCGGAGCCGCACCGCGCGGCCGCCGCGGCTCTGGGCGCCGACCTGGCCGCGGCCGGGGTGGGCGTCGTCTACGGCGGCGGGCACGTCGGGCTCATGGGCACGGTGGCCGACGCCGCGCTGGCCGCCGGCGGCGAGGTGGTCGGGGTGATCCCGCAGCACCTGGTCGACGACGAGCTGGCGCACCCCGGCCTGCCGCGCCTCGACGTCGTCGGGTCGATGCACGAGCGCAAGGCGCGGATGACCGAGCTCGCCGACGCCTTCGTCGCGCTGCCCGGGGCCGCCGGCACCCTCGAGGAGCTGTTCGAGGCCTGGACCTGGGGGATGCTCGGCCTGCACGCCAAGCCCGTGGCGCTGCTCGACGTCGACGGGTTCTGGCAGCCGCTGCTCGCCCAGCTGCGCCGCATGGCCGACGACGGCTACCTGGAGCAGCGCCGGCTCGACGCACTCGGCGTGGTCGGCGACGCGGCGGGCCTGCTGGCCTTCGTCGAGGGCTACGAGCACCCGCCGCGGAAGTGGGCCGCCCGCTAGCGCCAGCCCGGCGCGGCGATGCCCTGCGCCTCGGCCTCGAGCTGCCAGGCGCCCTTGCCGTCGATCGACTCGCGGATGACGTCGGCGTGCCCGGCGTGGCGGGCCTGCTCCTCGATCTGGTGCAGCAGCAGCCACCGCACGCTGAGGACGGTGCCCGGCGGCAGCCACTGCGCCACGCCGTCGGGGACCTCGACGACGCGGTCGAGGTCGCGCTCGGCGCGCACGACCTCCTCGGTCTCCCGCGCCACCTCGGCCATGCGGTCGAGCAGCACCTCGACGGTCTCGCCCGGCCCCACGGTGAAGCCCGCCATCCACTCGGCCTGCGGATCGGTCTCCACCGCGTGCGGGCGGCGGCCGATGCGCCCGGCCACGTTCACCCGCTCCCCCTGCGTCACGTGCTTGACCAGCGCCGACAGTGACAGCTCGCTCGCGCTGGGCCGCGCCCGCGCCTGCTCCTCGGTCAGGCCCAGCAGGGCGTTGCGCAGCCCGGCGCGCTGGTTCTCCAGCATCCGCAGCAGCAGGTCCCGCTCGTCCGGTGCGCTCACGGCCGCCATCCTCCGCCGCGGGGGCGCGGTCCCGACAGCCCCCGGCTGGCCGCGCGGCGCGGGCCTGCCTAGCGTCGCGGGCGTGGAGCGCTGGGACGTCGTCGTGGCCGGCGGCGGCCCGGCGGGGGCGGCCGCCGCGCTCGCCGCGCTCGGCACGGGCGCCTCGGTGCTGGTGCTCGACCGGGCGGACTTCCCCCGCGACAAGGTCTGCGGCGACGGCGTCGCCCCCGAGGCGCTCGACGTGCTCGCGGGCCTCGGCGTCGACGTCGCCGCACTGACCGCGGGCTACGCCCCCGTGCCGCGGCTGTCGCTGCGCTCCCCCGGTGGCGCGGCGGTGGAGCGCGACACGCACCGGCCGTCGTCGGTGGTGCCGCGGGAGGTGTTCGACGCCCGGCTGCTCGCCGCCGCGCTCGACCGCGGCGCCGCGTTCCGCCGGCACGCCGTCCGCCGGGTCACGCCCGGCCCGGACGGGGTGGACGTCGACGGGGTGCTCACCGCCGGGGTGCTGGTGGGCGCCGACGGCGCGGAGTCGGTGGTGCGCCGGTCGCTGGGGCTGGGCCGCAACCGCGACGACCGGCTGGCGGTGGCGCTGCGCGGCTACGCGCCGGAGCTGCCCGGTCAGGCCGGCACGCAGGTGCTGGTGACCACCGAGCAGCGCTGGCCGGCCTACGCGTGGTCGTTCCCCCTCGGTGACGGGCGGGCCAACGTCGGCTACGGCGAGCTGGTCAGCGGCGGGGCGAACCGTGCCGCGCTGGTGGAGGGCCTGCACCGGCTGCTGCCCGGGGTGCAGCCGGAGGGGCTGCGCGCGCACCGGCTGCCGCTGTCGACCGGCCGCCCGCGCCAGCCCGACGGCCGGGTCCTGCTCGCCGGGGACGCCGCCTCGCTGGTCAACCCGATGACCGGCGAGGGGATCTTCTACGCGGTGCTGTCCGGCGTGCTCGCCGGGCGGGCGGCCGCGGCCGGGGCGGGCGCGGGTGCGCTGCACCGGCGGGCGCTGCGCCGGCGGCTGGGCGCGCACCACCGGTCGGCGTCGGCGGCGTCGTGGATCAGCCGGTGGCCGGTGGTCATGGACGCCGCCTTCCGCGCCGCGGCGGCCGACCAGCGAGTGTTCGACGACGTCGTCGCGCTCGGCCTCGCCGACGGCCGGCTCACCGCCCGCACCCTCGCCGCGGCGGCCCGCTCCCTGCGCTGAGGGGCCTCCGGAGCGCTGTCGGCCCGCCGTCCGCGCGCGGAGGCGGGACGGCGCGGGCCCGCGGCCGGGGGTCGCCCGGCCACGGGCCCGCGGACGCGGCTGCCGGGGGTCAGATCAGCCGCGCGTCCCCGACCTCGGCCGCCGACGCGGGGAGGCCGTTGTCCTCGAGGATGGTCACGAGCGAGCCGTCCTCGCGCATGGCCCCGATGTGCTCGTCCACGGCGGTGGCCAGGGCGTCGTTGCTCGGGTCGAGCAGCAGGCTCGTCTGCGAGGGCTCCTCGGTGGCCGGCACCCGCGGGTCGCTCTCGAGGACCTCGATCGCGAAGTCGGTGTCCTCGGTCGACTGGGCGGCGGCGCCGTAGCCGTCGAGGCCGATGTCGAGGCGGCCGGCGGTCAGGTCCTGCGCCAGGCTCAGCGAGTCGGGGTAGGTGCGCAGGTCGTCACCGAGTAGTTCGCGCAGCGCGTCCACCCACAGATAGCCCTCGACGGTGCCGACCTGCTTGCCGACCAGGTCGTCGACGGTGGAGACGCCGTCGGCGGACATGACGGTGAGCTCGTCGAGGTAGACCGGGGCGCTCAGCGTGACGACCTCGCCGCGGGCGGCCGTGCGGTAGAAGCCGCCGACGGCGACGTCGACCCGGCCGGTCTCCACGGCCGGGACCGCGGTGGCGTAGGTGTAGGCCTCGTACTCGATCGTCAGGCACTCGTCGGCGGCGATCTGCTTGAGGATGTCGCTGTCGATGCCCTCGGCCTGGCCGCCCTCCTCGAAGGAGTACGGCGGGGTGTTGGTCAGGGCGACGGTGAGCACGCCCTCGCTGACCGTCTCGAACTCGTGGGCGGGCTCGCAGTCGGCCGCCACCTCGCTGGTCGAGTCCGACCCGCAGCCCACGAGGGCCACGGCGGAACCGAGGGCGAGGACGGCGGCGCTCAGGCGGTGCGTCTTCACGGTGATCTCCTCAGGACGAACTGGCCCGACGGCGGGGCGCCGTCGCGCTGGGTGCGGGTGGAGCGGGTGGTGCCGTCAGAGGTGGCGGGACAGCCGCCGTTCGGTGCGGTTGGTCAGCAGCCCGGCCGGGATGGTCACGGCCAGGTAGAGCAGGCCGGCGAGGACGAGGACGTCGAGGTAGCGGAAGGTGGCCGCACCGATCGAGTAGGCCTGGCTGAGCAGCTCGACGACCGAGATCGTGAAGGTCAGCGAGGTGGCCTGGAAGATCAGGATGGCGAAGCCCATGAGCGACGGGAGCGCGATCCGGACGCCCTGCGGCACGACGACGAAGCGCAGCGTGTCGCGGTGGGACATCCCGAGCGCGCCGGCCGCCTCGGTCTCGCCGGCCGGCACCGCCTGCAGGCCGCCGCGCAGGATCTCGCTGGTGTAGCCGGCGGTGGTGAGCGACAGGGCCGCCACCGCCGAGACGAAGGCCGTCAGCGACAGCCCCGCCGACGGCAGCCCGTAGTAGACGAACTGCAGCATCACCAGCGCCGGCGTCCCGCGCCCGATCTCGACCAGCGCGATCGCGGCCCAGCGCACCGCGCGGGTGCGTGAGGAGCTGAGCAGCGCGAGCACCAGCCCCAGGGGGATGCCCAGCAGCAGGCTGGCCGCGGTGAGCTCGACGCTGGTGACCAGCCCCTCCAGCAGACGGGGCAGCCACTCGCCCCACGAGGTGAGCAGCCCGGTCATCGCGCGACCCTCGCCCGCAGCCGGGCGTCCAGGCCCCGCGACAGCCAGGCCAGCGGCGCGCTGAGGAGGATGTACACCGCGGCGGCGACGAAGAACGGGGTGAGCCCGGCGCCCGTCGAGCGGGCGCTCTGCGTGGCCCGGAACAGGATCTCGCTGACCCCGATCGCCGAGACGATCGTGGAGTCCTTGAGCAGGCTGATCGCGTAGGTCGTCACGGCCGGCAGCGAGACCCGGAACGCCTGCGGCGCGACGACGCGGACGAGGGTGTCCGTGCCGCCCATGCCGAGCGCCGAGGCGGCCTCCCACTGGCCGGCGTGCACCGCCGACAGCCCGCCGCGGTAGATCTCGGCCAGGTAGCCGGCGGAGATGACGCCCAGCCCGATGATCCCGGCCTCGATCGGCTCGAGCCTGATCAGGTCGCGGCCCAGGCCGAAGAAGATGAGGAACAGCCAGACGACCGGCGGGATGCCGCGCACGACGTCGATGACGACGCGGCCGAGCCAGCGCAGCGGGACGACCCGGGAGCGCCGGGCCGCCGCGAGCGGCACCGCCAGCACCGCGCCGAGGGCCAGCGCGGCGACCGTGACCAGCAGGGTGACCGGCACCCCGAGCAGCACCGCCTCGAGGACCTCCATCAGCGGTCGACCACCGCGCTGAGGAAGCGGCGGGCGCGCTCGGTGGACGGGCTGCGCAGCACCTGCTCCGGGGTGCCCTCCTCGAGGACCGCGCCGTCGGCCATGACCACGACGCGGTCGGCGACGTCGGCGGCGAAGTGGATCTCGTGGGTGACCACGACCATCGTCATGCCGTCGGCGGCGAGCTCCCGCATGACCGCGAGCACCTCGAGGCCCAGCTCCGGGTCGAGCGCGGAGGTCGGCTCGTCGAAGAGCATCACCTCGGGGTCGAGGGCCAGGGCGCGGGCGATGGCCACCCGCTGCTGCTGGCCGCCGGAGCAGCGGGAGGGGTAGGTGTCGGCCTTGGCGGCCAGGCCCACCCGCTCGAGCAGCTGCCGGGACCGCGCGTCGGCCTCGGCGCGGCTGCGGCCGAGCACCCGCTCCTGCGGCAGCGACACGTTGCGCAGCACGGTCATGTGCGGGAACAGGTTGAACGACTGGAAGACCATGCCGACGCTGCGCCGCAGGGCGGCGAGGTCGCGGCCGGCCACCCCGGCGCCCGGCTCGACGGCGCGGCCGACCACCTCGACCCGGCCGGAGTCGGCCCGCTCGAGCAGGTTGATGCAGCGCAGCAGGGTGCTCTTGCCCGAGCCGCTGGGTCCGATGATCGCGACGACCTCGCCGCGGGCCACCGTCAGCGACACGTCCCTCACGACGACGAGGTCGCCGAACTGCTTGTGGATCCGGTCGAGCACGACGGCCGGCTCCTGCGCGACGGCGCTCACGCGGCTCCCTCCACGGCGGACAGGACGGCGTCGCGGACGGCGTCCACGTCGTCGTCGGTCATCGGGGTCGACAGGGCGAGCAGGCCGTTGGTGCCGGCCAGCACGCCGCGCTCGTACAGCCGCCACCAGGTGGCGCCGGGGTCGGGCAGCAGCAGGCGCACCAGCGAGCCCGAGCCGCTCACCGGGACCCCGCGTCCGGCCAGCTCCCCGCGCAGCCGGTCGCCGCGGGCGTTGAGCGCGGCCACCTCCGCCGCCCCGAACAGCCGCAGCGCGGCGGTGCCGGTGCGCATGGTCACCGGGTTGGCGCTGAAGGTGCCGCCCCAGCTGACCGGGCCGTCGGTGAGCGGGCTGAACGAGTCGAGCACCTCGGCCCGCCCGCCGACGCCGCCGACCGGGAAGCCGCCGCCGACGACCTTCCCGACGGTGACCAGGTCGGGCTCGAGGCCGTAGCGGGTGTGCAGCCCGCCGACCTCCAGCCGCAGGGTGATGACCTCGTCGACGACGAGCAGCGCGCCGGCGCGGCGGGTGAGGTCGGCGGCCTGCTCGACGAAGGCCGGGTCGGCCGGGCGCAGGCCCGCCCGGTTGGGCATGAGGTCGAGCAGGACGGCCGCGACCTCGCTCCCCCGGCTGCGCAGCAGGTCGGCGAGGGCGCCGGCGTCGCCCTGCGGGAGGGTGACCACCGAGTCGGCGACGCTGCCCGGGACGCCGGGGGCGGCCGGGTCGACGACGGCGTCGTAGGTGCCGTGGTAACTGCCGGCGAAGCGGACCACCAGGTCGCGGCCGGTGGCCGCCCGGGCGCCCCGCAGCGCCATCATCACGGCCTCGGTCCCGGAGTTGCAGAACCGCCAGCTCGGCAGCCCGGTCCGCTCGCGCAGCAGCTCGGCGCACACCACCTCGGACTCCGTCGGCAGCCCGAACGCCGAGCCCGCCGCCACCGCCTCGGTGGCCACCGCGACCAGCTCCGGGTGCGCGTGACCGTGGATGAGCGCCGTGTAGTTGTTGTTGCAGTCGACGACCCGGTGGCCGGTGGCGTCGGTGACGACACAGCCGGCGCCGGACACCGCGTACGGCGGGTGCGGCGGCACGAACAGCGTGCTGCGGGTGTTGCCGCCCGGCATGACGCGGCGGGCGCGGTCCCGGAGCTCGGCGACCGTCACGGTGCCTCCTCGGTCGGTGGGGTGGGTGGGGTGGGCCGGTGGGGTGGGGCCGGTCAGCCGGCGACGGTGCGCGACTGCTCGCGCATGAAGCCGGGCAGGTACCAGGGGCCGAGGCCGCCCTTGCCGGACGAGCCGCTGGCCTTCCAGCCGCAGAAGGACTGGATGCCGGGCCAGGCGCCGGTGGTCGCGCCGGCGCGGCGGTTGACGTAGACGACGCCGGCCTCGATCTCGTCGAGGAAGCGCTCCGTCTCCTCCTCGTCGCCGGTGAAGACCCCCGCCGACAGGCCGTAGTCGACGGCGTTGGCCTCCGCGATCGCCGCGTCGAAGCCGTCCACCGCGGTGACGGTGACGAACGGCGCGAACAGCTCCTCGCGGGTCAGCGGGTGGCCCGGCGGCAGGTCGGTGACGACGACCGGCCGGTAGAAGTTGCCGTCGAGCTCCGCGGCCCGCCCGCCGGTGACCACCCGGCCGTCGCGGGCGGCGGCGGCCAGGGCGTCGTCGATGCGGCGGCTGACGGCGTCGTCGGCGACCGGGCCCATGCCGGTACGCGGGTCGGCCGGGTCGCCGACGACGATCGCCTCGGCCGCGGCGGCCAGCTTCTCGAGCAGCTCGTCGGCGACGCTGCGGTCGACCACCACCCGGCGGCAGGCGCTGCACTTCTGGCCCGACAGTCCGAAGGCGGAGCGGGCGATGCCGTGGGCGGCGTCGTCGAGGTCGGCGGTGGCGGTGACGATCGCGGGGTTGCTGCCGCCCATCTCGGCGAGCACCGGGCGGGCGTACGCGCCCTGGCCCAGCTCGCGCACCAGCTGCCAGCCGACGGCGGCCGAGCCCGTGAAGGCGATCCCGTCGACGGCGGCGCCGGCCAGCGCGCGGCCGGTGTCCGCGCCGCCGTGCACCACGTTCAGCACACCGGCCGGCAGCGCCGCGCCGAGCAGCTCCCACGCCAGCGCCGTGGAGCGCGGCGTCTTGTCCGAGGGCTTGGCCACGACGGTGTTGCCGGTGACCAGCGCGGCCGCCGCCATGTTGACGGCGAGGGCGACCGGGAAGTTGAACGGCGCGATGACGGCGAAGACGCCGAAGGGGCGCAGCACGTCGGTGTTGCGCTCGCCGGGACCCGACCGCAGCGGGGTGACGAAGCCGTCGTTGCGCTCCATCTCGGCGCAGTAGTGCTCGACGAGGTCGACGGCCTCCTGCGCCTCGGCCAGCGCCTCGAGCCGGGTCTTGCCGGTCTCGGCGGAGACGACGCCGGCGATCTCCACGGCGCGGTCGGCGAACCCGGCCTTCGCCGCGCGCAGGGCGGCGATCCGGTCGGCCGGGGACGTCGTCCGCCAGCCCCGGGCGGCGGCGCGGGCGGCGGCCACGGCGTCGGCCACCACGGCGTCGTCGGCGGTGCGGGCGGTCGAGACCACGGTCCCGGGGGCGCACGGGTCCTCGCGGGTGAAGGTCTCCCCGCGCCCGTCGGGCCGCCCGCCGATGACGTGGTCGAGCACGTCGGCGCCCTTCCGCGCCTCGGCGAGGGCGGCCTCGAAGCGCGCGTCGAGCGCGGCGTCGCCGAGGTCGGTCGATCCGTAGTCGAGCCTGGTGGTCACCGGGGACTCCTCAGTCGTCGGGTCGGGTCGGTCAGGGGGTCTGCGCGGAGGCGGGGCCGGCGGGGGCGCCGTCGGCGATGCGGGCCGGGTCCCAGCCCGGGTCGGTCGCGGCGAACGTGGGGTCGGCGGCGCCGGTGAGCGCCTCGGCGGCGACGCGGCCGATGGCCGGGGCGAGCTGGATGCCGTTGCCGCCGCCGCCCACCGCGCAGACGACGTCGGCGCGGGCGGGGTGACGCCCGACGATCGGCCGGTGGTCGGGCGTCATCGGGTAGATGCCGGTCCAGCTGCGCCCGATGCCGGCGCCGTCGGTGTCGGCGAGGCGCTCGCCCATGCGCTCGACGAGCTCCTCGAGGAAGGCGTCGTCGACCCGGCCCAGCGGCACGTCGGGCGACACCGACTCGGCGACGGCCTCCTCCACGTGCAGGCCGGCGACGAGCTGGTCGGCGCGCTCGGAGCGGAAGTAGACGCCGGCCTGGCCGGAGCCGGGCACGTAGTCCATGACGAAGGGCAGCAGCGGGGTGAGCGGCGCGGCCAGCTCGACGGTCACCGCCCCGTGCAGCTGCGGCACCAGGGGCACCGGCGCGCCGAGCAGGTCGCCGACCACCCCGGCCCACGGCCCCGCGGCGTTGACGACGACGTCGGCCTCGACCGGCTCGCGGCCGGTGACCAGGCGCCAGCCGCCGCCGGGCAGGGACTCCGCGCCGACGAGCGGGGTGCCGGGGAGCACCCGGCCGCCGCGCTCGCGGACCAGCCGGGCGGCCAGCGTGCAGTACTCGTAGCCGTCGATGTGGCCGTCGGAGGGCCCGTACAGTCCGCCGGTGAGGTCGTCGACCACCAGCTGCGGCCAGCGCCGCGCGATCTCGGCGGCGTCGAGCACCTCGGCGTCGGGGACGCCGGCCTCGCGCTGCCGCCGCACGCTGCGCTCGTAGTCGGCGAGGTCGGCGCCGTCGTGGGCGGTGCGCAGGTAGCCGCCGCGGACGAACGTCAGCCCGTGGTCGCGCTCGACCGCGTCGTAGTACCGGCGGCCGTGCGCCCGGACGGCGATGTCGGGCACCTCGACGTACTGCGTCTCGACCATGCCGACCGACAGCCCGGAGGACCCGTCGCCGGGGTGGCGGGCGTCGAGGACGACGACGTCGCGCACGCCGAGCGCCTGGAGCTCCAGGGCGGTGGTCACCCCACACACCCCGGCTCCCACGACGGCGACCCGGACATCCCCCACGACGGCTCCCTGCTGTTGGTGGACGGCACTCCACGGACGGCGACCGGCCGGAGCCGGACGTCGTCTGGAGGCGGTGGACGGACCGCTGCGGAGGGTCCGGCAGGTGGCTCCCGCGGGCCCCCGCACGCCCTCCCGGGCGGCGCGGTGGCGAAAACCTACAGTCCTGACGTTTTAGAGGTCAACGGCTGTTCTGGCGGTCGTTGCCGAGTCGTTGCGCGAGGCCCGCCGGGACCCGGCGGGCGGGGTGCCGGGTCAGGCGGGGGCGTCGGCCCCGGGGAGCAGCACCAGCGACCAGCCGCGGGCGCCGGCCGGGACCGCGGTGCCGGCCGGCGCGCCCGCGGCGGCGCGCGAGCGCGGAGTCAGCCGCAGGCCGGTGCTGAGGTCGGGCGCGGTCGAGGCGACGACGCGGCCGTCGGCGTTCACCAGGACGGCGTCCTGCGGCAGCTCGTCGAGCGCGTCGGTGAGCTCGCCGACGAAGCGGGCGGTGGCGACGTCGAGCGCCACGACCCCGATCGCCCGGCCACCGGCCCGCAGCGGCAGGCCCGCGGTGATCGTGAGGTCGTCGGTGCCCCACGCGTCGATGTAGGGGCCCGCGACGACGAACCCGCCGGTGGTGCGGGGTACCGAGAACCACTCGGCGTCCCGGTAGTCGTAGAAGGCGTCGGAGGTGGGGTTGAGGTCGTGCCGCTTCTCGCTCACCACGCCGTTGCGGCTGACCCACCAGACCATCGCGAAGGCCTCCCCCGCCTCCGCCGGGCTCTGCGCCACGCACCCGACGCCGGCCACCGACGGCGCCGCGCCGAGCGCCGCGGTGCAGTGCGGCGCCGCGACCTCGCGCAGCAGCGCGGTCAGCTCCCGGTAGCCGAGCGCGGGCACGTCGGCGCCGGCGGCGGCCAGGCCGGCCTCGACCGGCTCCCGCACCCCCTCCAGCAGGGCGGCCAGGCCGTCGAGGTGGGTGCGGACCCGCGTGACGGCCCGCGCCACCGCGGTCCCCTGGTCGACGTCGTCCTGCGTCACCGCGCCTCCCTCCCCGTCCCGGTGCCCGGCGCCGCCGTCCGGCTCCGCAGCCGGGACAGTCTGCGCGCGGTGTCGCTGGTCAGCTCGGTCACGACGCGGCGCGCCCGCTCCGCCTCGCCGGCGCGGACGCAGTCGGCGACCTCGGCCAGCCGCGTCCCGCCCTCGCGCCGGACGTCGGGGTCGGCGTACACGAGCGCGAGCATGGGGGCGTAGGTGACCTGCAGGTTGATCGCCTCGGTGCTCAGCCGGCGCGACTGGGCCGCGGCCGCCAGCGCGATGTGGAACCGGGCGTCGAACCGGCGGGCGGTCGCCTCGTCCTCGGCGGCGGCCAGGCTGCCGGCCAGCGAGCCGAGGTGGCCGACGTCCTGGTCGGAGGCGCGCTCGGCGGCCAGCTCGGCGGAGGCGCCGGCGACGGCGGCCCGCCAGTCGGAGAGGTCGCGGAACTCCGGCGGGGGCATCGACGCCAGCAGCGCCGACGCGTGCGCGACGTGCAGCGACTCGGGCACCCGGACGAAGCTGCCGCCGCCGCGCCCGCGCCGGGTCTCGACGATGCCCTCCTCGCGCAGCGCCGCGAGCGCCTCCCGCAGGGTCCCCGGCGCGACGTTGAACTGGGCGGCGAGCTCGACCTCGGAGGGCAGCTGGGCGCCGTCGGCGAGCACACCGAGGGCGACGGCCGTGCGCAGCCGGTTGACCACCGCCTCGGTGCGACCGGGCGTGTCGAGCGGGCCGAAGAGCACGTCGCGGGTGAGCGTCGAGAGCACGTCGCGCATCCCGTCCCCTCCTCCGCCGCCGTCGGGCGGCACTCTACGAGCCGCCGTCGCCCCCGCCGTTCCGCGCCGTGCCAGGGTGGGCGCGTGGGCAGCCGCGACGACGACCTCCGCTACGGCGGCATCACGCTCCTCGCCTCCGCCGAGGGCGGCCGCTACCCGTGCGGCAACTCGCTGCTGGTCGCGGGCACCGAGGCGACGGCGCTCGTGGACCCGTCGATCGAGGTCGGCCGCCGCGGTCGCGCCGTCGGGCCGGTCGACCTGGCGTTCGTCAGCCACGGGCACGAGGACCACGTCGCGGGCCTGCACGTCTTCCCCGAGGTGCCGGCGCACGCGCACCCGGCCGACGCCCCCGCGGTGCGTGAGACCGAGGCGCTGCTCGCCGGCTTCGGGATGGACGACGCGGCCGCCGACGTCTTCCGCGAGGAGCTGCGCACGGACTTCGGCATCACCGGGCACGCCGACGTCCGGGAGGTGACCGACGGCGACGTGATCGACCTCGGCGGGCGCACGCTGACCGTCGTCCACCTGCCCGGGCACACCGCCGGGCACTGCGGGCTGCTCGTGGAGCCCGACGGCTTCCTGTTCATCGGCGACATCGACCTCACCGGCTTCGGCCCGTACTACGGCGACGTGAGCAGCGACCTCGACGCGCTGGAGGCCTCCTTCGACCGGCTCCGCGGCATCGAGGCCCGCTGGTACGGCACCGCGCACCAGAAGGGCGTCGTCGAGGGGCGGGAGGCGTTCCTCGCCGCGCTCGACACCTACGCGGGCGTCGTCGCCCGCCGCGACGAGACGCTGCTCGGCCTGCTCGCCGAGCGGCCGCGCACGGTGGCCGAGGTGGTCGAGCACCGACTGGTGTACCGCCCGCACGTGCAGCTGCCGTTCGTGCCGACGGTGGAGCGGCGCACCGCCGAGCAGCACCTGGCCCGGCTGGAGCGCGCCGGGGTGGTGCGCGCCGAGGGCGGCACCTGGGCGATCAGCTAGGCGGGGCGACTCAGACCGGGGCGACTCAGACCGGGGCGACCTCGACGCGGCCGCGGCCGCCGCGCTTGGCGCGGTAGAGGGCGCGGTCGGCGGCGGCGTAGAACTCGCGCATCCCGGGCGCCCGGCCGCCGGAGTGCGCCACGCCCACGCTCACCGACATGGCCAGCAGGCTCCCGTCGGGCAGCGTCAGCGGCGTCGACAGCACGCTCTCCAGCAGCGCCCCGGCGCGGTCGACCGCGACGTCGGCGCTGCAGCCGGGCAGCAGCACGGCGAGCTCGTCGCCGCCGAGCCGGGACAGCACGGCGTCGCCGGCGCGGATCTGCCGGCGGATGATCCCGGCGAGGTGGACCAGCGCGTCGTCGCCCACCGGGTGCCCGTGCACGTCGTTGATCTGCTTGAACGAGTCGACGTCGAGCAGCATGAGCGCGGTGCCCTCGGCCGGGCCCGCGCGGCGGCCGTCGAGCGCGACGGCGAGGGCGTCGTCGAAGACGCGGCGGTTGACCAGGCCGGTGAGGGTGTCCACGGTGGCCTGCTGCTCCAGCGCCTCGACCAGCCGCTCCTGCACCGACCCGGCCCGCTCGAGCATCGAGGCCACGACCGCGAGGACGACGCCCGTCAGCAGCACGTCGGACAGCGCGGTCTCCAGCGGCACCAGCAGCGGCACGACGACGGCGTTGGCGACGACCGCGGCGGCGGTGACGACGGCGACCGCGGTCCGGCGCAGGTGCGAGGCGGCCCACAGCACCGGGAAGGCGAGGAACGCCTGCGCGCCGGCCGAGGTGTCCTCGGTGATCCAGTTGAGCACGCAGACCATCGCCACCCCGGCGATCCCCACGGCGACGAAGACGCCGGCCCGGTCGAGCCGGCCGGGCTCGGTGCGGCGCACGACGGCGGCGAGGACGACGAGGAACGCGACGCCCGCCCAGGTGGCCCCGACGGTCACGGCGCTCGCCGCGTTGGCGCCGAAGGTGCTGACCACGGCCAGTACGCCGGCGGACACGGCGATCATCAGCACGAGCGACCGCGCGGCGGCGCGCGGCTGCCGTGCGCGCAGTCCCCGGGCGATGGCCACACCTGGTCTTCGGCAGGTGGGGCCGCCGTCCTGAGCCGGGCCACCCCGAGGGGGGAGGTCAGTCCCGCGCGGGAGCGGGGACCTCCAGCTCGGCGAGCAGCCCGCGGACCCGGCGCTCGACCTCGTCGCGGATCGGCCGGACCGCCTCGACCCCCTGGCCGGCGGGGTCGTCGAGCGCCCAGTCGAGGTAGCGCTTGCCCGGGAAGACCGGGCAGGCGTCCCCGCAGCCCATCGTGACGACGACGTCGGAGGCCTCGACGGCGTCGGTGGTGAGGACCCGGGGGCGCTGGTCGGTGATGTCGATGCCGGCCTCGGCCATCGCCTCCACCGCGGCGGGGTTGATCCGGTCGCCGGGCATCGAGCCGGCCGAGCGGACCTCGACGGCGTCGCCGGCGAGGTGCCGCAGCCAGCCGGCGGCCATCTGCGAGCGGCCGGCGTTGTGCACGCAGACGAACAGGACGCTGGGACGGGTCACGGGGTGCTCCTGACGGGGACGGTCGGGTCGCCGGGGAACCAGCGGGCGGCCCACAGCGAGACGTACACGAGCGCGACGAGGACGGGCACCTCGACGAGCGGGCCGACGACGCCGGCCAGGGCCTGCCCGCTGGTGACGCCGAAGGTGCCGATGGCGACGGCGATGGCCAGCTCGAAGTTGTTGCCGGCCGCGGTGAAGGCCAGCGTGGCCGTCCTCGCATAGCCGAGGCGCAGCCGCATCCCGAGCAGGAACGACCCGCCGAACAGGAGGACGAAGTAGGCCAGCAGCGGCAGCGCGATGCGGGCGACGTCCCAGGGGCGCGACGCGATGGCGTCGCCCTGCAGCGCGAACAGCACGACGATGGTGAACAGCAGGCCGTAGAGCGCCACCGGGCCGATCCGCGGCAGGAAGCGCTGCTCGTACCAGGCGCGGCCGCGGGCCCGCTCCCCCAGCACGCGGGTGAGCGCACCGGCGGCCAGCGGGACGCCCAGGAAGACCAGGACCGACACCACGATCGCCGCGACCGAGAACTCCGCCGACGTGGTGGGCAGGCCGAGCCATCCGGGCAGCACCTGCAGGTAGAACCAGCCGAGCGCGCCGAAGGCGACCACCTGGAACACCGCGTTGACGGCGACCAGCACGGCGGCGGCCTCGCGGTCGCCGCAGGACAGGTCGTTCCAGATCAGCACCATGGCGATGCAGCGGGCGAGGCCCACGACCACCAGGCCGGTGCGGTACTCGGGCAGGTCGGGCAGCAGCAGCCAGGCCAGCGCGAACATGACGGCCGGGCCGACCAGCCAGTTGAGCACCAGGCTCGCGGCGAGCAGCCGCCGGTCGCCGGCGACCCGGCCGAGCTCGGTGTACCGGACCTTCGCCAGCACCGGGTACATCATCAGCAGCAGGCCTGCGGCGATCGGCAGGCTGACCCCGCCGACCTCGACGGCCGCCAGGGCGTCGTCGAACCCGGGCACCAGGCGGCCGAGCAGCAGGCCGGCGGCCATGGCGGCGAGGATCCAGACGGGCAGGAACCGGTCGAGGACCGACAGCCGCCGGAGCACCGGCGCCTCCGGCCCCGCGACCGGGGCCTCGCGGACGGCGTCGCTCACGCGGGGACCGCGGCGGCGTCGAACAGGCCGGCGACGGCGGCCAGCGCCTCCCGGCGGACGGCGTAGTACACCCACACGCCCCGCTTCTCGCGGTCGAGCAGGCCCGCGGTGTGCAGCACCTTGAGGTGGTGGCTGATCGTGGCCTGGGTCAGGTCGAAGGCGGCGTTGAGGTCGCAGACGCAGGCCTCGCCGGTGTCGCTGCCGGCGATGAGGCTCACCAGCCGCAGGCGCACCGGGTCGGCCAGCGCCTTGAGCAGCCCGGCCACCTCCTCCGCGCGCTCGGCGGACATGGCGGTGCCCGTCAGGGGCGTGCAGCAGGCAGCCGGGTCGCTCACGGGTCCTCCATCGACGTCGGTCACTTCGACGACCATCGTATTGACAGATCTCGATGTCAAGGCGCACGGTGGCCCGGACATCGACGAGCGTCGATGTCTCCCCACCTGAGGAGGTCCCCGTGTCCCGGATCCAGCTCGCCCTGCGCGTCGCCGACCTCGACGCCGCCGTCGACTTCTACGGCCGCCTGTTCGGCACGCCGCCGGCCAAGCGCCGCCCGGGCTACGCCAACTTCGCCGTCGCCGAGCCGCCGCTCAAGCTCGTCCTGCTGGAGGGCGAGGGCGGGGAGCCCACCCGGCTCGACCACCTGGGCGTGGAGGTGGCGGACACGGCGGAGGTCACGGCCGCCACCGGCCGGCTCGCCGACGCCGGCCTCGCCACGCGCACCGAGGAGCAGACCACCTGCTGCTACGCGGTCCAGGACAAGGTGTGGGTGACCGCGCCCGGCGGCGAGCCGTGGGAGGTCTACACCGTCACCGCCGACGCCCGGCCCGACCTGGAGGGCGCGACGACGACCTCGTCCTGCTGCTGAGTCCTGCTGCTGAGTCCCGCTGCCGGGTCCCGCTGCCGGGTCCCGTCGCGGAGCTCAGCCGCCCGCCTCGGCGGCCGCCGTCCGCAGCGCCCCGCGCACCCGGTCGGCGAGGCCGGCCGGGCAGCCCGGGTCGACGACGACGTCGTCGGCACCCGCGGCGAGCAGCCGCGCCCGGGTGGCCCGGTCGGCCCGCGCGCACAGCACCAGGACGGCGGCACCGCCCGGGGGCCGCAGCGCGGCCGACCGGGCGAGCGCGTCCTCGCCGCGGGCGGTGACCAGCACGACGGCGTCCGGCGGCTCGCCCGGCCCGGCCACGGCGAGGCCGGCGCGCACCAGGGCGCCGCGCACCGCCCGCCCGAGGGCGTCCTCGCCGGCGACGAGCTGCACGGTGGCCCGCCCGGACCGGCCGGGGCAGCCGGCGGCGGCCCGCACCGCGGCGCCGGCCGCGGCCACCGCGTCGTCGAGCGCGTCCAGCGGCACCGGGCGGGCCAGGTGGTGGCCCTGCAGGTGGTCCACGCCCAGCTCCAGCAGCCTGGTCGCCTGGTCCCGGGTCTCCACGCCCTCGGCGGTGACCTCGAGGCCGAGGTCGTGGGCGAGGGTGACCATCGCGGTGAGGATCGCGGCGTCCCCCGGGCCGGCGCCCATCTGCTGGACGAAGGTGCGGTCGACCTTGACGCCGTCGACGGGCAGGTCCTGCAGCCGGCCGAGGGAGGAGTAGCCGGTGCCGAAGTCGTCGATGGCCACCCGGATGCCCGCGGCGCGCAGCTCGGCGAGCTGGCCGACCACCCGCGGGCCGGCCTCGAGGAACAGCGTCTCGGTCACCTCCAGCAGCAGCTGCCGCGGGCCGACGCCGGTGCGCGCCAGGATGCCGAGCACCGTCGTCGCGAAGTCCGGCTCGCGCAGCTGCACCGGCGAGACGTTGACCGCCACCGAGCGGCCCGGGTCGGCCGCCAGCCACGGGGCGAGCCCCCGGCAGGCGGCCCGCAGCACCTGCTGGCCGAGGGTGCGCACCAGGCCGCTGCGCTCGGCGACCGGGAGGAAGTCGGCCGGCAGCGCCAGCCCGGACGGGCGCGGCCAGCGGACCAGCGCCTCGACCCGGGTGGCCGCGCGGGCGGTCACGTCGACCAGCGGCTGCAGGTGTACGACGAGCTCGTCGCGGTCGAGCGCCTGGCGCAGCCCGTTCTCGACGTCGGCGCGGGCGAGCACCGCCGTGGACATCGTCGGGTCGAACACCTCGTAGCGGCCCTTGCCGGCGCGCTTGGCCGCGTACATCGCGATGTCTGCCTGCTGCAGCAGCACGTCGGCGGGGACGGGCTCGCCGCCGGCCACCCGGGCCAGGCCGATGCTGCCGGTGGGCACGAGCTGCCGGTCGCCGAACCGCACCGGGGTGTCCAGCGCCGCCCCGATCCGCCGGGCCACCTGCTCGCCGTGCGCGGCCTCGGCCAGCACGACGGCGAACTCGTCGCCGCCCAGGCGGGCCACGGTGTCCTCCGGGCGCACGCAGCGGGTCAGCCGCCCGGCGACCTCGACGAGCAGCCGGTCACCGACCTGGTGGCCGAGCACGTCGTTGACGTCCTTGAAGTCGTCGAGGTCGACCAGCAGCACGCTGACCCCGGCCGGGGAGCGGGCGTCCAGGGCGTGCTGCAGCCGGTCGGCGAACAGCGCCCGGTTGGCCAGGCCGGTGAGCGGGTCGGTGAAGGCCAGCCGGCGCAGCTGCTCGGCGCGGGCGGCCAGCTCGGCCGTGGCGCGGGCGGCGGCCAGCTCGGCGAGCTTGCGCTCGGTGACGTCGGTGGCGGTGCCGTGCAGGCGCACCTCGGCGCCGTCGTCGTCGCGGACGACGGCGGCCCGGCAGCTCACCCAGCCGACGCTGCCGTCGGCGCGCAGCACCCGGTGCTCGAGCGCGTAGTCCTCCCGGCCGGCCCGGACGTCGGCGAGCATCTGCAGCAGCTCGTCGCGGTCGTCGGGGTGCACCCGCGCCAGGTAGCCCTCGACCGTGGGCTCCAGCGCGGCCGGCGGGATGCCGAAGATGCGGAACATGTCGTCGGACCAGACGACGACGTCGCTGCGCACGTCCCAGTCCCACCGGCCCAGGCGGGCCACCCTCTGGGCCTCCAGCAGCCGCCGCTCGCTCTCCTGCAGGCGGGCCTCGATCGCCACCCGCTCGGTGACGTCCTGCGCGGTGCCCACGAGCAGCAGCGGGCTGCCGTCCTCGCCGCGGGTCACCGAGCCGCGCGCCCGCACCCAGATGACCTCGCCGTCGCCGCACACGACCCGGTGGTCGAGGTCGAAGACCCCGCCGTCGGTGAGCGCGGCGAGGATCGCCCGCTCGGCCCGCGGGCGGTCGTCGGGGTGGACCATCTCCAGGCAGGTGGCGAAGGTCGGCGTGACCGAGGGGTCGAGGCGGTAGACGGCGCGGAGCTCGTCGCTGAACAGGACGGCGCCGGTGCGGACGTCCCACTCCCAGCTGCCGAGCGCGGCCAGCCGCTGGGCCTCGGCCAGCCAGCGGCGGCTGCGCTCCAGCGCCGCGGCGTCGTCCTCCCGCGCCTGCGTGCCGGCGTCCGGCACCGCTGCCCCGCTCATCGCACTCCCCGGCCCGCGGGGCTCGGTTCCCCCGCGGAGGGGCACACGCTAGGCGATGGACGGCGCACGGAGGGGAACCGGCGGCGCGAGCGGAGGGCGTGGGATTCGAACCCACGATGGGTGTGACCCCATAGCGGTTTTCAAGACCGCCGCCATCGGCCTCTAGGCGAGCCCTCCCAGCCGTCCGAGGCTAACGCGCACCCGCGCGACGGGCGCGGGCATGTCCGCGGCGCCCGCGGTGTTGTCCGGGAGTTGCCCCGCGAACGACCCGAGGACCCCTCCTGACCGACACCGCTCCCCAGCCGTCCACCACCCGCCGCCGGGTGCGGCGCCCCGACGCCGACCGCCCGCCCGTCCGGACCGCGTACGACGCGTACGACGCCGGCGACCGCGCCGCCGCCCGCGCCGCCGAGCGTGCCGCCGAGCGGGAGGCCGCCCGCGCCGAGCGGGCCGCCCAGCAGCGCTGGGTCGAGGCCACCGCGCCGGACCTCCCCGTGCGCGCCACCCTGCCGCAGCGCGTGGTGTTCCACCTGGGCCCCACCAACTCCGGCAAGACGTACGAGTCGCTGCAGGCGCTGGCCGCCGGCGGGTCCGGTGTCTACGCCGCGCCGCTGCGCCAGCTGGCGCACGAGGCCTACGCCAAGCTCTCCGCGCTGCTGCCCGAGGGCACCGTCGGCCTGTCCACCGGCGAGGAGGAGATCGACCCGGGCGCGCCCGTCCTGTGCTGCACCGTCGAGAAGGCCCCGATGGCCGGCGAGATGCTCGTGCTCGACGAGTCGCACTGGGTCGCCGACCCCGACCGCGGCCACACCTGGGCGCGGCTCCTGCTCACCGGCGCGTACCGGGAGATGCACCTGATCGCCGCCGCCGAGGCGCACCCGCTGCTCGCGCCGCTGGTCGCCGACGCCGACGACGTCGAGGTCGTGCACCACCGGCGGCTGTCGCGGCTCGACGTCCTGCGCGCCCCGGTCCGCACCACCGGCGTCCGGCCGCAGACGCTCGTCGTCGCCTTCTCCCGCAAGACCGTCTACGCCGTCGCCGCCGAACTCGACCGGCACCGGCCCGGCAAGGTCGGCGTCCTCTACGGCGCGCTGCCGCCGGCCACCCGCCGCGAGGTCATCGAGCGGTTCACCACCGGTGAGCTCGACGTCCTGGTGACCACCGACGTCATCGGCCACGGCATCAACGTGCCGGCCACCACCGTGCTGTTCGCCGAGACGACGAAGTTCGACGGCACCGAGCTGCGGCCGCTGCGCAGCTGGGAGGCCGCGCAGATCGCGGGGCGCGCCGGCCGCTACGGCCTCACCGGGCACGGCACCGTCGGGATCCTCACCGGCGTGCGCGGCCTGAAGCCGTCGGCCGCGCTGGTGTCCCTCGGCGCCGAGGTGGCCCGCGGCGACCGACCGAGCGACCTGCCCGGGCGCATGCCGCGGCTGCGACCCGAGCTCGACGACCTCGGGGCGCTCGAGCCCGTCGACCTGCCCGAGGCGCTGGTCCGCTGGCAGGCGTGGGCCCGCGCGGCCACCCGCGACCAGGCCGTCGCGCCCGACGACGTCACCGTCCTCGTGCTGCGGGTGCAGGCGCTGCTGCCCCTGCTGCGCGGCCCGCTCGGCGCGGCCGGCGACCTGCACACCGTCTGGCGGCTGGTCCGCCTGCCCATCGACTACGAGCCGCCGCGGCGCACCCGCTGGCTGCTGCTCGCCCGCGCGGCCCTGCGGCACGCCGTCGGCCTGCCGGTCCGGCCGGAGGTCGTGCTGCCCGACGTGCCGGTCGGCGGCAGCGTCGAGGAGTTCGAGCAGGCCGCCGCGGCCGCCCGCGACGCCCAGACGCTGCTGCGCCAGTTCCCGGGCGTCGCCGGGCTGGACGGCGACGACGCCGCCTGGGTCGAGGAGGAGTGCGCGGAGGCCATCAGCGAGCTGCTGCCCGACGCCATCGCGGTCAGCCGGTCGTCGGCGTGCGTGGAGTGCGGGACGCCGATCGCGCCGTGGTTCTCCATCTGCCGCCCGTGCAGCGCCCCGCGCGGCCGCGGCTCCGACGGGCATCCCCGCGCCGGCGGCCGGGACTCCCGGCGGGCGCCCCGCTCGGGCTCCCGGCAGGGCCGGCGGCCCACCCGCAGCGGCCGCGGCTGACCCGCCTGACCTCGGGCCGCGGCTGCTCCCAGGGGCGGCCGCGGCCGGGCGGTCAGGCCTCCGGCGGCTCGCCGCGGGAGAGCAGCCGGTCGTACACGAGTGCGGCGAGGACGCCTCCCACCACCGGGGCCAGCAGGTAGATCCACAGCGGCCCGACCTGGCCGGCCAGCAGGTTGGGGCCGAAGGCGCGGGCGGGGTTCACCGCGCCGCCGGTGAGCCCGCCGACGGCGAAGATGCCGGCCGCCAGGGCGAACCCGACGGCGACCGGGGCGATCGCGGACTCGGCGCGGTCGTCGGTGGCCACCGACACCACGACCAGCACCAGCACGAACGTCACCAGCGCCTCGGCCAGGAACGCCTGGCCGGCCGAGACGCCCTCCTGCGGCGTCGTGGCGCCGAGCAGTCCCTCCTCGCGCGCCGCGCTGCCGTAGACCGCCCACGTGGCGGCCGCGCCGAGAAGACCGCCGAGCAGCTGCGCGACGACGTAGACCCCGGCGGCCGGCCACGGGAAGCGCCGCGTCGCGGCCAGCCCCAGCGTCACCGCGGGGTTGAGGTGACAGCCCGAGACGTGCCCGAGGGCCGCGGCCAGCGCCACCAGCGTCACCCCGAAGGCCAGCACCACGCCGACCAGCTCGAAGAGGCTGTTGCCGGTGGCCGGGCCCGCGACCACGGTGCTCGTCCCGACGAACACCAGGATCGCCGTCCCGATCACCTCGGTGAGCGCCGCGCGCCCCAGCCGGTCCCCGATCCTGCTGCCGTAGAGGCCGGTGGACCCGACCCTCGAGGTCGTCCTGCTCGACGCCATCCCGCTCCCCGTTCCCGGCGGCGCCCCCGCGCCGCCTGATCCGGGGGCCACTAGCCGGGTGGCCTGATCGGCAAACGGACGGTCGCGTACCGGCAGGTCAGCGCGCCGGGTCCCCGGCGCCGGCCGGGGCGGCGGGGTCCTCCCGCCGCACGGGCGTCCCGACGACACCGTGCAGGTGGCAGGCGGCCACGTGCCCGGGCGCGGAGCCCACCGCCTGCAGGGCCGGGTCGACGTCGGGGCAGGGCTCGAACACGTCGGGGCAGCGGGTCCGGAACCGGCAGCCGCTGGGCACCCGGGCCGGCGAGGGGACGTCGCCGCGCAGCACGATCCGCTGCCGAGAGCGCTCCAGCGCCGGGTGCGGCAGCGGCACCGCCGACAGCAGCGCCCGCGTGTAGGGCATCTGCGGCTCCGCGGCGACGGCGGTCGCCGGCCCCACCTCGACCACCCGGCCCAGGTACATGACCGCGATCCGGTCGGAGACGTGCCGCACCGCCGACAGGTCGTGGGAGATGAACAGCAGCGTGAGACCGAGCTGCCGCTGCAGCCGGCGCAGCAGGTTGAGCACCTGCGCCTGGATGCTGACGTCGAGGGAGGCGATCGCCTCGTCGCAGACCAGGAAGTCCGGCTCCCCGGCCAGCGCCCGGGCGATGCCGACCCGCTGCCGCTGGCCGCCGGAGAACTCGTGCGGGTACCGGGAGGCGACGGCGGGGTCGAGCCCGACCAGCTCCAGCAGCTCCCGCACCCGCGCGGCGCGGGCCTGCCGGCCGGGGTGCAGGCGGTGCACCTCCAGCGGCTCGGACACCGTCTGGGCCACCGTGCGCCGCGGGTCCAGCGAGGCGAACGGGTCCTGGAAGACCATCCCCGCCCGCCGCCGCAGGTCGCGCAGCTGCCGGCGGCCCATCGCGGTGACGTCGAGGCCGTCGAAGGTGACCGTGCCGCCGGTGGGCGGGACCAGCCGCAGCAGCGCGTTGCCCAGCGTGGACTTGCCGCAGCCGGACTCCCCCACCAGGCCGAGCGTCTCGCCGCGGTAGACGTCGAGGTCGACGCCGTCGACGGCGCGCAGCGCGCCCGTCGTCCGCCGCAGCGGGCCGCCCGACCGGACCGGGAAGTGCACCTCCAGCCCCCGGGCGGAGACCAGGACGTCGCGCCGCCCCTGCCCCGGCGCGGACCCCTTGTCCAGGAAGACCGAGCTCACCGCGCGCTCCCCTCCGTGCACCAGGTGGCCGCGCGGTGCGGCAGCCCCTTCGACAACCCGGCGCCGACCACCTGCAGCGGCGGCTGCTCGGTCTCGCAGCGGGCGTCGCCGCGCACCGGGCAGCGCGGCCAGAAGACGCAGCCGCCCGGCAGGTCGGTGGGCGCCGGCGGCGTGCCGGGGATGGTGGCGAGGTCGCCGCCGTCGCCGGCCAGGTCCGGCAGCGCCCCGAGCAGGCCGCGCGTGTAGGGGTGCGCGGGCCGCTCCAGGACGTCGTCGACCGTGCCGTCCTCCACGCAGCGCCCGCCGTACATGACCAGCACCCGGTCGGCGATGCCGGCGACGACGCCGAGGTCGTGGGTGATCCAGATGACGCCGGTGCCGTGGTCGGCCTGCAGCGACTCGACCAGGTCGAGGATCTGCGCCTGCACCGTGACGTCGAGCGCGGTGGTGGCCTCGTCGGCGATGAGCAGCGCGGGGCTGTTGGCGAGCGCGATCGCGATGACCACCCGCTGCCGCATCCCGCCGGACAGCTCGTGCGGATAGCGGTCGAGCGCGCCCTGCGGGTCGGGCAGACCCACCTCCGCCAGCAGCCCGGCCGCCCGCTCGCGCGCCGCGGCCTTCGACACCTCGCCGTGCGCGCGGATCCCCTCGACCAGCTGCCGGCCGACGGTCAGCACGGGGTTGAGCGAGGTCATCGGGTCCTGGAAGACCATGCCGACGCCGGGGCCGCGCACCTGCCGCAGCCGCTCGGGCGACATGGTGAGCAGGTCCTCGCCGTCCAGGCGCGCGCTGCCGGTCACCGTCGCCACCCGCTCGGGGAGGAGGCCGAGCAGCGCCAGCACGGAGACGCTCTTGCCGCTGCCGGACTCCCCGACGACGGCGACCGTCTCGCCGCGGCCCACCGTGTAGCTCAGCCCGTTGACCACCGCGGCCGGGCCGCGCGGGGTGCGCAGCCGCACGCGGAGGTCCTCGACCTCCAGGAGGGGGGCGGTCACCGTCCACCTCCGGCCATGAGGGTGCGCTGGCGCGGGTCGAGGACGTCGCGCAGGCCGTCGCCGAGCAGGTTGAAGCACAGCACGGTCAGGAAGATCGCCATCCCGGGGAAGAAGGCCAGCCACCAGGCGATGTCGATGAACCCGCGGCCCTCGGCGAGCATCAGCCCCCAGGAGGGGTTCGGCGGCTGGGTGCCCAGGCCGAGGAAGGACAGCGCCGCCTCCGCCAGCACGGCGAACGCGAGGCTGATCGAGGTCTGCACGATGATCGGCGGAGCGGCGTTGGGCAGCACGTGCCGGGTGAGCAGCCGCCAGTCCGAGGCGCCCACCGAGCGCGACGCCCGCACGTAGACCTCCTCGCGCACGCCGAGGACGCTCGCCCGCGTCACCCGGGCGAAGACCGGGACGTAGACGATCCCGATGGCCAGCGCGGTGTTGCCCGCCCCCGGCCCGCGGACGGCGAGCACCGCGATCGCCAGCAGGACGGCGGGGAAGGCGAAGAGGACGTCCATGAACCGCATGAGGACGTCGTCCACCCAGCGGCCGTAGAAGCCGGCCAGCAGCCCGACGAGCGCGCCGACGACGAGCGCGAACGCGACGGCGAGGAACCCGACGCGCAGCGAGACACCGGCCCCGAGGACCACCCGGCTCAGGATGTCGCGGCCGAGGTCGTCGGTGCCGAAGGGGTGCGCCCAGCTCGGCGCCTGCAGCCGGTCGTCGACCGAGATCTCGTTCGGCCCGTCGGGCGCGACGGTCTCGTCGAACACCGCCATGAGCACGAGCAGCACGAGGACGGCGGCCGCGATCGCCGCCGTCGGGTTGCGGGCGAGCAGGCCGAGGGTCTCCCGCCACCGCGGCCGGGGTGCCCGCTGCGTGGACCGGACGCCGGCGTCGGTGGCGGTCGGGGAGGCTGCCGGCTCGGGCAGCGGGGCGCCGGTCACCTGCGGATCCTCGGGTCGATCGCTGTGTACAGGAGGTCCACCACCAGGTTGATCACCAGGAAGGTCACGGCGAACAGCAGGATCGCGCCCTGCAGCACCGGGTAGTCGCGGGCCTGGACGGCCTGCAGCGCGAGCTGCCCCAGCCCCGGCCAGGAGAAGACGATCTCCACCACGACGACGCCGGAGAGCAGGTAGGCCAACTGCACGCCGGTGACCGTGACCAGCGGCAGCAGCGCGTTGCGCAGCACGTGCCAGGTGAACACCTGCCGCCGCGGCAGCCCCTTGGCCTGGGCGGTCCGCACGTGGTCGGCGCCGAGCGCCTCGAGCACGCTCGACCGGACGAACCGGGTGATCACCGAGCCGGACACCACCCCGGTGACGACGGCCGGCAGCAGCAGCCGCTGCGCCCAGCCGGCCGGGTCCTCGGTCAGCCCGACGTAGCCGCCCGAGGGCAGCCAGCCCAGCGTCCCGGCGAAGACCAGGATCAGCACGATCGCCATCCAGAACTCCGGCACCGAGATGCCGATCTGGCTGAGCACGGTGGCCACCCGGTCGACGAGCGAGCGGGGCCGCAGCGCCGAGATCGTGCCGAGCGGCACCGCGATGAGCAGCGCCACGAGGATCGAGGCGAGCGCCAGCGTGAGCGTGGCCGGCAGCCGCTCGGCGATCAGCGAGGTGACGGTCTCGCCGCTGCGGAAGCTGACCCCGAGGTCGCCGGTGACGGCCCGGCCCGCCCAGGTGAGGTACTGCTGCACCAGGGGCTGGTCGAGCCCGGACCGGGCCAGCAGCGCGTCGTAGGTCTCCTGGTCGAACCGGGTGCCCAGGGCCAGCCGGATCGGGTCGCCGGGCACCAGCTGGACCAGGGCGAAGACGACGACGCTCACCCCCGCCAGGACGACCAGCGCCTGGCCGACCCGGCGGAGGAGGTAGCCGCTCAGGGCAGCTCCACCGTCGCGAAGTCGATCGCCTTGTCCGCGCGGATCCGGTAGCCCTGCAGCCCCGGCGCCCAGGCCTGCACGACGTCGGGGTTGTAGAGGTACAGGTAGGAGACGTCGTCGACGATGATCTGCGCCGCCTGGTCGTAGAGCTGCTTGCGCGCGTCCTCGTCGGTCTCCACCGCGCCCTGCTGCAGCAGCTGGTCGACCTGCGGGTTGCTGTAGCCCTGGTAGTTGTTCGGGCCGTCGGTCTGGTGCTGCTCCTGGTAGTAGGCCGCCGGGTCGAGGTTGCCGAGCCAGCCGAGGTAGAAGGCGTCGAAGTCGCCCTGGCCCTGTCGGTCGAGCCAGGTGGCGAAGTCCAGCGTCTCGATCTCGACGGTCACGCCGATCTCCTCGAGCTGGCTGGCGATGACCTGCGCGGCGGTGACGGTCTCGGGGAACTCGTCGGTGACCATCAGGCCCATCGTCAGCGGCGTCTGCACGCCGGCCTGCGACAGCAGCTGCCGGGCCTGGTCGACGTCGCGCTCGAACGGTGCGTAGTCGAGGTGGAAGAAGCTGTCCTCGGGGATCGCCGTCTGGTTGGCCTGCGCGGCGCCGAACCAGGCCGCCTCGGCGACGGCCTCGCGGTCGACGGCCAGGGAGATCGCCCGCCGGACGTCGCGGTTGTCGAACGGCGGCCGAGCGTAGTTCATCGACAGGTACCAGTAGTCGACGCTGGGCGTCGTCTGCAGCTCGACGCTGTCGTCGTCGGCCAGCGACTCGATCTGCTGCGGCGGCACGTTGTCGGTCCACTGCACCTCGCCGTTCTGCAGCGCGGTGAGCGCCGCGGCCGGCTCGGTGATGTAGCGGAACTCGACGCCGCCCACGCTCGGGGCGCCGCCCCAGTGGTCCTCGTACGCGGTGAGCACGGTGCTGCTCGCGTCGGAGCTCTCGAGGCGGAAGGGCCCGGTGCCGTTGGCCTCGGTGACGAGGTCGATGTCCTCGGCGGCGTTCTCGGGCAGGATCGCCATGCCCTTGAACGCCCCGATCCGCTCCAGCAGGTTCGGCGTGGGCTGGCTGAGCGTCAGGACGACGGTCCGCGGGTCGGGGGCCTCGACGCCGGTGACGGTCGCGAAGCGGTAGGAGTTCTGCAGCTCCTCGTCGATGATCCGCCGGTAGGAGTAGACGACGTCGGCGGAGTCGAACTCGCTGCCGTCGTGGAACGTGACGCCCTCGCGGAGGGTGAACGTCCAGGTCAGGCCGTCCTCGCTGGTCTCCCAGCTCTCCGCCAGGCTCGGCTCCATCGTCAGGTCCTCGGCGTTCGGGACCACGAGGGTGTCGTAGACGTTCTCGAGCACCTGGAAACTCGGGTAGGCCGTCGTCTGGTGCGGGTCGAGCTGGTCGGGCTGGGCCGCGACCGCGGCGACGAGGGTGCCGCCCTCGCCGCCGCTCCCCCCGCCACCGCCTCCGGTGTCGACGCTCTCCCCGCCCCCGCAGGCGGACAGCAGCAGGGCCGCGGCCGCGGCGAGGGGCAGGAGCCGGTTCGTGCGCACGGGGACCTCCGGAGCTCGTCGGCGTCGTCCTCCCGACCCTGGCCCCGACCGCGCGGCCCCGCGAACCGAAACGGTGATCGTTACGTTTCCGCCACCCGGCTGCTCAGCCGGCGATGCGCTCCCCGTCGCCGGCGCGGAACAGGTGCACCGAGCCCGGCCGCGGGGCCACCCGGACGACGTCGCCCTTCTGCGGCGGGCGGCGGCCGTCGACGCGGGCGGTGACGACGTGCGTCTCGCCGCCGAGCCGCGCGCGGCCGTAGACGTAGGCGTCGGCGCCGAGCTCCTCCACGACGTCGACCTCCACCGCCAGCCCCTCGCCCGCGAGCTCGAGGTCCTCCGGGCGCACCCCGAGCACCACCTCGGCCGCGTCGACCGAGCCGAGCGCCTCGCGGGCCACCGGCACGAGCTGGTCGCCGAGGCGCACCCCGCCGTCGGCCACGGGGAGGGTGAACAGGTTCATCGCGGGCGAGCCGATGAAGCCGGCGACGAAGACGTTGCGCGGGCGGTCGTAGAGCTCGCGCGGGCGGCCGGCCTGCATGAGGAGGCCGTCCTTGAGCACCGCGACCCGGTCGCCCATGGTCATCGCCTCGGTCTGGTCGTGGGTGACGTAGACCGTGGTGACGCCGAGCCGGCGCTGCAGCGAGGCGATCTGGGTGCGGGTCTGCACGCGCAGCTTGGCGTCGAGGTTCGACAGCGGCTCGTCCATGAGGAAGACCTGCGGCCGCCGCACGATGGCCCGGCCCATGGCCACCCGCTGCCGCTGCCCGCCGGACAGCGCCTTGGGCCGCCGGTCGAGGTACTGCTCGAGGTCGAGCATCCGGGCCGCCTCGGCCACCCGCTCCCGGATCTCCCCCTTGGGCACGCCGGCGATCTTGAGCGCGAAGCCCATGTTGTCGCCGACGGTCATGTGGGGGTACAGCGCGTAGTTCTGGAACACCATCGCCACGTCGCGGTCCTTGGGCGCCGCCTCGGTGACGTCGCGGCCGCCGATGAGGATCCGGCCGGCGTCGACCCGCTCCAGGCCGGCGAGCATCCGCAGCGACGTGGACTTGCCGCAGCCGGACGGCCCGACGAGGACGAGGAACTCGCCGTCGGCGACCTCGAGGTCGAGCGCGTCGACGGCGAGGCGGTCGGCCCCGTCGTAGACGCACGTCGCGGAGTCGTAGGTGACGGTCGCCATCGCGAGGCCTCCGGGGGCGGGAACGGGCACGGGAAGCCATTCCCCGCGCACACCGGGACGGCGCCCGGCACGTCGCGACAGTAGTGCAGCCGGGCGCGCCGGAAAAGGGCCCGGCGGGCCGCCCGCCACCATTTCCGCGAGCGCACCGGAATGGCGCCGCTGGCCCCGCCCCACCCGTCGCCGATAGGCTGCGTGCGCGCCATTCCCGGACCGCCCGGGGACCGTTCCCGGCGCACCTCGGAGAACGGCGGGACGATGCCGGAACTGCACGACCTGGTCGACGCCTGCCTCGTGCCCGGGTTCGCGGGCGACACCGTCCCCGGCTGGCTCCGCGCGGCGCTGGAGCGCGGGATGGCCGGCGTCTGCGTCTACGGCGCCAACCTCACCGGCGGGCCCGCGCAGCCGGCGCCCGAGCGGGTGCGGGCCATCAGCGACGCCGTCCACGCGGCCGCCCCCGACGCGCTGGTCACCCTCGACGAGGAGGGCGGCGACGTCACCCGGCTGGACTACCTGGTCGGCAGCGGCTACCCGGGCAACCTGGCGCTCGGCGTCGTCGACGACGTCGAGCTCACCCGCGCGGTCGCCGCGGCCGTCGGCGCCGACCTGCGGGCCGCCGGGGTCGACGTCGACCTCGCGCCGTCGGTCGACGTCAACAGCGACCCCCGCAACCCGGTGATCGGCGTGCGCTCCTTCGGTGCCGACCCGGCGCTGGTCGCCCGGCACGGCGCGGCGTTCGTGGCCGGGCTGCAGGCCGCGGGCGTCGCCGCCTGCGCCAAGCACTTCCCCGGCCACGGGGCCACCACCGTCGACTCGCACCTCGGCCTGCCGGTGGTCGACGTCGACCCGGCGATCGCGCGGGCCCGCGAGCTACCGCCGTTCGCCGCCGCGGTCGCCGCCGGCGCCGACCTGGTGATGACCTCGCACGTGGTCTTCCCCGCCGTCGACGGGCAGCCGGCCACGCTGAGCCGCCGCTGGCTGGTCGACGTGCTGCGCGGCGAGCTCGGCTTCGACGGCGTGGTGGTCACCGACGCGCTCGACATGGCGGGCGTGCGGGCCGCGCACGGCATCGCCGGGGCGGGCGCGCTGTCGCTGGCGGCGGGCGCGGACCTGCTGCTGGTCGGCGCCGAGGACGGCGAGGAGCACTGCGCGGCCCTCCGCCGGGCGGTGACCGAGGCGGTCCGCGCGGGCACGCTGCCCGAGGAGCGGCTGCACGAGGCGGCCGGGCGGGTGCGGGCGCTGCGGGCCCGCCAGGCGGCGCGCGTCGCCGGCCCGGCGCCGGACGGCGACCCCGGCGCGGCCGCCGCCCGCCGGGCGCTGCGCTGCCGCGACGTGGTCCCGCTGGCCGCGCCGGCGGTGGTCGTGGAGGTGCGCGGGGAGGCGAACATGGCCGTCGGCGACGCCCGGTGGGACCTCGCCGGGCCGCTGGCCCGGCGGGGCCTGCTCGCCGAGGCGCTGACCGTGCGCGACGGCGACCCGGGCGCCGCCGCGGTGGTGGCACGGGCGCAGGGCCGGCCGCTGGTGGTCGCCGTCCGCGACGCGTACCGGCACCCCACCGAGCGCGCCTGGCTGGCCGGCCTGCTCGCGCACCGGCCCGACGCCGTCGTCGTGGCGCTCGGCATGCCCGACGACGCCGCCCTCACCCCCGGCCCGGCGGTCGTCACGCACGGCGCCGCGCGGGTGCTCACCGAGGCCGCCGCCGGGGTGCTGGCCGGATGACCACGCTGGTCCGGGGCGCGCGGCTGGTCGACGCGGGCGGCGCCGTCGATGGCGGCTGGCTGCTCCTCGACGGCGCGACGATCGCCGCCACCGGCACCGGTCCCCCGCCGCCGGCCGACGACACGGTCGAGCTCCCGGGCGCCGACCTGGTCCCCGGCTTCGTCGACCTGCACGCCCACGGCGGCGGCGGGGCGGCCTTCGACGACGGCCCCGACGCGGTCCGCGCCGCGCTCGCGGCGCACCGGGCGGCGGGCACCACGCGGTCGGTGGTGAGCCTGGTCGCCGCCCCGCTGGAGGAGCTCGAGGCGTCGCTGGCCGGCGTCGCCGACCTCGCCGCCGAGGACCCCACCGTGCTCGGCGCGCACCTCGAGGGCCCGTTCCTGGCGCCGGCCCGCTGCGGCGCGCACGACCCGCGTCACCTGCGCGCGCCCGCGCCGGACGACGTCGCCCGGCTGCTCGCCGCCGCCCGGGGCGCGCTGCGCCAGGTCACCGTCGCGCCCGAGCTGCCCGGCGCCCTGGAGGCCGTCCGCGCGTTCAGCGCCGCCGGGGTCGTCGTCGCGGTCGGGCACACCGAGGCCGACGCCGCGCTCACCGCCGCGGCCGTCGACGCCGGCGCCCGGCTGCTCACCCACGCGCTCAACGCCATGCCCGGCCTGCACCACCGGGAGCCGGGCCCGGTGGGCGCCGCGCTGGCCGACCCGCGGGTCACCCTCGAACTGGTCCTCGACGGCGTGCACGTGCACCCCGTCGTCGCGGCGCTGCTGGTGGCCGGGGCGCCCGGCCGGGTCGCGCTGGTCACCGACGCGATGGCCGCGGCCGGCGGACCCGACGGCGCGCACCGCATCGGCGCCCTCGACGTCACCGTCCGCGGCGGCCGGGCCGTGCTCGCCGGCACCGGCACGATCGCCGGCTCGACGCTCACCCAGGACGCGGCGCTGCGGAACGCGCTCGCCGCCGGCATCGGCCTGGTGCCGGCGGTGGCGGCGCTGACCAGCGTGCCGGCCCGCGCGCTGGGCCTGGGCGACCGGCTCGGGCGGCTGGCGCCCGGGTTCGCCGCCGACGTCGTCGCCCTCGATCCGGACCGGTCCGTCACGGCGGTCTGGGCGGCCGGCACGCGCGTGCGCTGAGCCCCTGCCGTCAGGGACGCTGCCAGGCAGGCTTGGCCGCGTACACCTCCCGGTAGTGCCCGAGCAGCGTCAGCCCCGCGGCCGCCGCCTCGTCGACGACGACGGTCGCCCGCGGGTGCAGCTGCAGCGCCGAGCCGGGGCACATGCTGGTCAGCGGCCCCTCGACGGCGGCCGCCACCGCGTCGGCCTTCGCCTCCCCCTGCGCCACCAGCAGCAGCCGGCGGGCCTCGAGGATGGTGCCCAGCCCCTGGGTGAGGCAGTGCAGCGGCACCTCCTCCGGCGAGGCGAAGAAGCGGGCGTTGTCGGCCCGGGTGCGGGCGGTGAGCGTCTTGATCCGGGTGCGCGACCCGAACGACGACGTGGGCTCGTTGAAGCCGACGTGCCCGTTGGCGCCGATGCCCAGCAGCTGCACGTCGATCCCGCCGGCGTCCGCGATCGCCCGCTCGTAGGCCTCCGCGGCGGCCTCCAGGTCGGCCGCCCGGCCGTCGGGCACGTGCACCCGCGCGGGGTCCAGCCGCAGCGGCCCGGTGACGTCGCGGGCGACCACCGCCGCGTAGGACTCCGGGTGCCCGTCCGGCAGGCCCACGTACTCGTCGAGGGCGAAGGCGGTGACGCCGGACAGGTCCAGGTCGCCGGCGGTGACCCGGCGGGCCAGCTCGGCGTAGACGCCCACCGGCGAGGAGCCGGTCGCCACCCCGAGCACCGCGTCCGGGCGCCGCCGCACGACGTCGGCGACGACGTCGGCGGCCACCCGGGCGACGTCGTCGGGCCCCGGCAGCACGATCACCTCCACGTGCCCGCCTCCCCGGCGCTCACAGGGCGAGCGGCTCGGCGAGCCGCGGGCCGGCCGCCTCCCGGGCGGTCAGCGCGGCCCCGACCGGGGCCACCGGCACCCCGCGCGGGACCACCTGCACCCGCGCCGGCATGCCCAGGCTGCGCAGGAACGGCGACCCGTCGGCCTGCCGCTCCAGCCGGTCGCGCACCGCGGCGACCAGCGGCTCCCCCACCTCGGCCACACCACCGCCGAGCACCACGTGCTCGACGTCGCAGGTGAGCACCAGCAGGCGCACGGCGGCCGCCACCGCGCCGGCGAACCGGTCGCGGACGCGCACCGCCGCGGCGTCCCCCGCCCCCGCGGCGGCGAAGACGGCAGCCGCGGCGGGCACCCCGTCCGGCGCCGGCCAGGCGGCGTCGAGCGCCGAGCCGGAGGCGTAGAGCTCCAGGCAGCCGCGCTGGCCGCACGGGCAGGGCGGGCCGTGCGGGTCGAGCGGCACGTGGCCGATCTCCCCCGCCCCGCCGCCGTGCCCGCGCCGCAGCCCGCCGCCCAGCAGCAGGCCGGCGGCCACGCCGGTGCCCAGGCCCAGCAGCGCGAGGTCGCCGCGCAGCCCCAGCACCCGGGCGGCCCCGACGGCGGCCACGTTGAGGTCGTTCTCCACCGTCACCGGCACCCCGCCGAGGCGGGCGGACAGCAGCGGCGCCAGGGCCACGCCGCGGTCGTCGATGCCGAGGTTGACCGCGTGCGACACCTCCCCCGACACGGGGTCGACCAGCCCCGGGACGCCGGCGCCGACGGCCGCGAGCGCGCCCACGCCGGGGCCGGCGTCGGCGCACAGCCGCTCCACCACCTCGGCGGCCGCGGCCACCACGCCCTCGGTGCCGCGGCGGGTGGGCACCCGCACGCTGCCCCGGACGGTCCCGGCGCCGTCGACCAGCACGCCGAGGACCTTGGTGCCCCCGATGTCCAGACCCGCCGACCAGCTCCCCGCGGTCCCGGTCACCCCTTCACCGCCCCGGCCACCAGACCGGCGCTCATCCGCTTCTGCACGAGCAGGAAGAAGCCGATGACCGGCACGGCGATGAGCGTCGACCCGGCCATGACCACGCCCCAGTCGGTGGCCCGGTTGGCCTCGACCAGGCCCTGCAGCCACAGCGGCAGGGTCCGCTCGCCCGGCTCGGTCATGACGACCAGCGCGAGCGTGTACTCGTTCCACGCCTGCAGGAACCCGTAGACGCCGGAGGCGACGAGGCCGGGTGCGAGCAGCGGGAAGGTGATGCGGAAGAAGGCGCGGGTGCGCGACAGCCCGTCGACCATCGCCGCCTCCTCCAGTTCCAGCGGGACGCCGTTCACGAATCCGCGCAGCATCCACACGGTGAACGGCAGAATGGCGGCCACGTAGACGATGGACAGCCCCAGGACGGAATTCACCAGCCCCCATCCGTCGAGCACGGCGTACTGCGAGATGAACAGTCCCTCCGCGGGGATCATCTGCACCACGAGAATGGTCACGATGAACGACTTCCGGCCGCGGAAACGGAATCGGCTGATCGCGAGTGCGGCGACGAACGCGAACAGCACCGCGCCGGCCAGGGTGATGGCCGTGACCGCCAGCGAGACGCGGAACGAGGCGTAGAAGGACTCGTCGGTCAGCACCTGCCGGAAGTTGGCCAGCGTCCCGTCGACGGGGACGAAGGTCGGTTCTGGCCGCTGCAGCCGCGCCGTCGGCAGGAAGGCGCTGCTGACCATCCAGTAGATGGGGAAGGCCCAGACGAGCGCGACGACGACGGCGAGGCCGCCGAGCAGCCAGCGCGCGGCGCGGGTGCGCGGGCGGACCCGCCGCCGCGGGCGGGGCGCGGGCCGGGCGCCGCGGGCGGCCGGCGGGACGGCGACCGCCGGCGGGACGGCGGCGCTCACAGCTCCTCCTCCCGCAGCATGCGGCGGATGTAGAAGCCGGTGAGGCACAGGGTGAGGACGAGCATGACCGTGGCCATGGCGCCGGCCATCGAGAACTCCCGGGACAGCGAGTAGACGTAGGTGCCGAGCAGGTGGGTCTCCCGGGTCGGGGCGCCGGCCTTCTGCAGCACGTGGATCTGGGTGAAGACCCGCAGGTCCCAGATGACCTGCAGCAGGGCGGCGATGAGCAGCACGGGCTTGATCAGGGGCACCGACAGGTGGCGGAAGCGCTGCCAGGCGCCGGCGCCGTCGAGCTGGGCGGCCTCCACGCACTCGGCCGGGACCTGCAGCAGGGCGGCGTAGGTGGTGAAGACGACGAACGGCACGCTCATCCAGACCACGATCACCGTGGCGACGAGGTAGAAGGACGCCGGCTCGATGATCCAGGAGTGGCCGCGGAACTCGGCGAGCCCGAGCGGGCCGGCGAGCACCCAGTTGACGACGCCGTACTGGGAGTCGAACAGCCACTGCCAGACGGTGAGGGTGGCCAGCACCGGCGTGCCCCAGGCCAGCAGCATGCCGACCTGCAGGGTGATCCGGGCGGCGCGGCCGACCTTGCTCATCAGCACCGCGAGCCCGACGCCGACGGCCATGGTGAGCCCGGCGTTGACCAGGCAGAACGCCACCGACCGGCCGATGACGCCCCAGACGTAGGGGTCGCTCAGCAGCTCCGTGTAGTTGCGCAGGCCCACCCACTCGGCGGGCCGGCCGAACTGCTGCGCCAGGCCGTACTCCTGGAAGGAGAGCAGGAACTGGCGGACCAGCGGGTAGCCGAGACCGACGGCGATCGGCACGAGCGCCGGGACGAGCAGCAGGTAGGGGTTGAGGCGCGCCCGCCAGGGGGCCCGCCGGGGGACCCGGCGGGGCGGCGCCGGGGCGGGGCCGGGGGGCGCGGGGTCGCGCGGGGGCGCCGCCGTCTCCGGCGGCAGGGGTGGTGCGGCCATGGGGGCGCTCCGGGCGTCCGGGACCGGGGAGGGCGCGGGCCGCGCCCTCCCCGGTCGGGCGGTCAGTTGAGCGTCTCCTCGAGGAGCCGGTCGGCCTCGGCGGCGGCCTGCGCGACGTCGGTCCCGCTGGCGATCTGCTGGAAGAAGTCCTCCAGGATGCGGGCGCCCTCGACGTCGGCCCACCGCTCGGCGGCCGGCGTCAGCTTCGCGTCGACCGCCGCGGCGAGCGCGGCCTGCGCGTACGGGTCGTCCCCGAGGGCGCCGGCGTACTGGCTGTTGCCGGGGATGAGCCCGTTCTCGGCCAGCATCGTCTGGAACTCCTCGGAGTAGATGATCCGCAGCAGGTCGCGGGCCTCCTCCTGGTGCTGGGACATCGTCGGGACGGCGATGTTCGAGCCGCCGGCGAAGACCGTGGCCGGGGTGCCGGGCTGCGCGCCGGGCAGCGGGAAGACGCCGGTGCGCTCCTCGTTGCAGGCCTGCTGCTCGGCGAGCAGCGCCTCGGCCTCGGGCGAGGTGTCGTCGGGGTCGACGCCCTTGTCGCACTCGGGCAGGGCGATGCTCCACCGGGCCCAGGTGGGCGCGGAGAACATGGCGGCCTGGCCGTTGTTGAACGCGACCCACGGCTCGTTGGAGTCGGCGTCGCGCGGCGCGCGGGTGGCGTTGGTGAACAGGTCCTGGACCTCGGTGAGCGCCGCCTGCGACTCGGGGCTCGACAGCGCGCCGACCCAGCGGTCGCCCTCCTGCACCGCGAGCTCGCCGCCGCCGGTGAACAGCCAGGCGATGCCGTTGTACCAGTCCTGCCCGGGGAACCAGAACCCGCTGAAGTCCTGCGCCGGGTTGGCCTGCTGCAGCGCGATGGCCGCGGTGCGGAACTCCGCGAGGGTCTGCGGCACGGCCACGCCGGCCTGCTCGAAGAGGTCCTTGCGGTAGAAGACCGCGCGGGCGCCCGAGTAGTAGGGCACCGCGTACAGCGTGTCGTCGACGGTGCCGGCCTCGACGAAGCCGGGCAGCAGGTCGTCGCCGCCGAGCTCGTCGTACATGTCCGACAGGTCGCTGAAGGCGCCGGCGTAGGTGAACGTCGGGCTCTGCGTGTTGCCGATCTCGACCAGGTCGGGCGTCTGGTCCTCGCTGGCCAGCGCCGTCTGCAGGCGCGGCACGAGGCCGCTCCAGTCCTGCTCCTCGATGACCAGCGTCATGCCCTCGTGGTCGGCCTCGAAGGTCTCGACGAGGTAGTCGCGCAGCTCCTGCGGGGTGTCCGTGCCGTTGAGCCAGAGCCGGACCTCGGTGTCCCCGGACGCCTCCGCCGTCGAGCCTCCGCCACAGGCGGAGACGGCGAGCAGCGAGGCGACCGCAGCGGCGGCCAGCCCGCCGGTGCGTACTCTTCTCATGTTGGGGTTCCTCCTCGTTCGCGCGGGTTGGGTCCTCCGACGTGCACCTGGCCGGCTCGGGGTGGTCACGTCACCCCGAGCTGGCCGGACAGCACGAGCACGGCCGCCCCGGAGAGGGCGCCGTCCTCGTCGAGCGAGGTCATCCGCAGCTGCACCGTGCCGCTGATGACCGGCATGGTCCGCTCGCGGAGGGCGGCCAGGGCCGCCTCCCGCAGGGGGCCGTCCAGGAGCTCCCGCGGGCCGCGCAGCACGACCTCCGGGAGGTTGAGCGCGCTCACCACGGGGGCGAGCACGATGCCGAGCCGCCGGCCCACCTGGGCCAGCGCCGCGGCGGCGTCGGCCGGGGCCAGGCCCTCGACGCGACGACGGAGAGCGGGGACCGAGAGCACGGTCTCCAGGCAGCCGGTGCGCCCGCAGGCGCAGGGCGCGGGCCGGCCGAGCGGGGCGCCGTCGACGTCGTCCCGCTCGTCGACGGCGGTGACGTGGCCGAGCTCACCGGCCGCGTGGGAGTCGCCGTGCACCAGCGCCCCGTCGAGGACGATGCCGGCGCCGACGCCCCCGCCGACGGTGAGCACCATGAGCCCGCCGCCGGTGGCGTCGCCGTAGGTGAACTCGCCCAGCGCCGCGGTGTTGGCGTCGTTGGCCACGTGCACCGGCAGGCCGAGCTCCTCGGTGAGCCGGGCGGCCAGCGGCAGGTCGTACCAGCCGCGGTTGGGGGCCTGCACGACGCAGCCGGCGGGGGTGATGACGCCGGGCGAGCCGACGCCGACCCCCAGGACCGGCAGCGGGGACGCCTCGGCGAGCTCCCGGCACAGCGCCGTGAGCGCCTCGACGGCGGCGGCGCCGGTGAGGCCCCGCACGGACGCCGACCGGCGCTCGCGGACGGTGCCGGACAGCTCCAGCACCGCGCCGTGCATGCGCTCGTCGTCGGCGAGGTCGACCGCGACGATGGAGAACGCGTCGGTGCGCAGGCCGACCAGGGTGGCCGGCTTGCCCACCCGCGCCTCGGCGCGGACGCCGAGCTCGGAGACCAGGCCCTCGGCGAGCAGCGAGGAGACGAGGTCGGAGACGGTCACCCGGGTCAACCCGGTCGCGCGGGCGAGGTCCGCGCGCGACCGGGGACCCGAGTGGAACAGGTGCTGCAGCACCATCGAGCGGTGGTGCGCCCGGGCGTGCTCGGGCAGCACCTTGCGCGTCGGGCGCAGCGGACGGCGACGCGGGACGGGCGGCGCTGCGTCGGCGGTCACATTTGTCAGGAAAGGTTACTTACATATCCCGTGTCAAGGGGGTGGCGCCCCGGAGACCGGACGGTGACCTGGCCGCCGACGGAGGGAGCCGCCGCCCCGGGGAGGGGACGGCGGCTCCGGGAGCACGGATGTCAGCGCGGCCGGACGGTGCCGGCCAGGTGCTCGCCGCCCCTCACGTCCCGCACGGCCACGTCCCAGCCGCCGCCGGCCGGCGACGTGGCCAGCCGCACCGTCGACGGCAGCAGCAGCGGCCTGCGGAAGGCGACGTCGTACACGAACGCGTCGGGCAGCCGCCCGGCCAGCGCCCCGAGCACCCGCGCCGCGGTCCACGTGCCGTGCGCGATGGCGCGGGGGAAGCCGAACGCCCGCGCGGGGAGCCGCCCCAGGTGGATCGGGTTCACGTCGCCGGAGACCCGGGCGTAGCGCCGGCCGGCGTCGGCGGGCACCCGCCAGGTGGCCACGGCGCGCGGCAGGTCCCCGACGGGCACCTCGACGTCGGACGCCGGCGCGCCCTCCGGCGCACGGGCCCCGCGGGCGAGGTAGGTGGAGCGCGACCGCCACACCTCCGCGCCGCCGGCCGACACGCTCGCGCACAGGTCGACGGTCGCGCCGCTGCGGTGCGCGGCGAGCCGCTCGGCCCACACCTCGAGGTCCAGCGGGGCGTCCGCGCCGAACGGGGCGAGCACCTCGACGGTGTTGCGCACGTGCACCAGCCCGGGCAGCGCCAGCGGGAACGCGCGGTCGGCCATCAGCGCCATCTGCAGCGGGAACGCCAGCACGTGCGGGTAGGTCGCCGGCAGCACGTCGGCGAGCGGCAGCCGGCACACCCGCGCGTAGGCGGCCAGGTGCGGGCGGTCGACGGCGACGCCGGTGCGCGCCGGCCGGGTGGCCGGCAGGTCGCCGCCGCGGCCCCACGCCGTCAGGGCGGCCCGGGCGTAGAGCGCGCCCAGGTCCGGCGCGGCGTCGAGCACGGTGGCCGCCATCAGGCCCCCAGCATCGACTGGCCGCACACCCGCACGACCTGGCCGTTCACGCCGGCAGTGCCGGGCTGCGCCAGCCAGGCGATCGTCTCGGCCACGTCGACCGGCAGCCCGCCCTGCTGCAGCGAGTTGATCCGGGCGCCGACCTCGCGGGTGCCGAAGGGCATCCTCGCCGTCATCTCGGTGACGATGAACCCGGGCGCGACCGCGTTGATCGTGGCGCCGCGCTCGGCGAAGGCGGGCGCCCAGGCACGCACCATGCCGATGACGCCGGCTTTGCTCGCCGCGTAGTTCGTCTGGCCGCGGTTGCCCGCGATGCCCGACTGCGAGCTCACCGCCACCACGCGGGCGCCGGGCCGCAGCACGCCGTCGGCGTCGAGCAGCGCCTGGGTGAGGTCGAGCTGGGCCTGCAGGTTGACCGCCATGACCGCGTCCCACCGGGCGGCGTCCATGTTGACCAGCAGCTTGTCGCGGGTGATGCCGGCGTTGTGCACGACGACGTCGACCCCGCCGTGCCGCTCGCGCAGGTGCGTGACCAGCCGCTGGGCGGCATCGGGCGCGGTGATGTCGAGCTGGAACGCCGTCCCGCCGACCTCGTTGGCCACGGCGGCGAGCGCCTCGCCCGCCGCGGGCACGTCGACGGCCACGACGTGCGCGCCGTCGCGGGCCACGACGCGGGCGATCGCGGCGCCGATGCCGCGCGCGGCGCCGGTCACGACGGCGACCTTGCCGGCGAGCGGGCGCTCGTCGTCGCCCTCATCGTCGCCCGCGCCGGGGACGTCGGCCGGCGACACGGTGAGCACCTGGCCGTCGACGTAGGCCGACCGCCCGGACAGGAAGAACAGCACCGGGCTCGCGACCGACGCCTCGGCGCCCTCGGGCACGTACACGAGGTTCGCGGTGGAGCCCGCGCGCAGTTCCTTGGCCAGCGAGCGGACCAGGCCCTCGAGCGCCTGCCGGGCCGCGGCCTGGGCCGGGGACCTGGCGTCGGCGGGCGGGTCGGCGAGCACGAGCACCCGGCCCGTGGGCCGCAGCCGCCTCACCGCGGGGGCGAGCAGGTCGCGCGCCGCGGCGAGCTGCGCCGGGCCGGTGACGCCGGTGGCGTCGAGGACCACGGCCGCGGGCCGCTCGGGGCCGTCGGCGGACGGCGGGAGGACGACGACGCCGGCGTCGCGGAGGACGGCGGTGAGCGTCTCCCGGAGGCGCCCCTCCCCCGCCGAGCCGACGACGGCCGGGCCGGGCAGCACCGGCTGACCCGGCTCGTACCGGCGCAGCACGGCCGGCCGGGGCAGGCCCAACTGCTGGACGAGGGAGGACCCGACGCCGGAGTTGGCGAAGGACGTGTACCAGTCGCTCACGGGGTGCAGCTCCTTCAGGACTCGAGGATCGCGACGACGCCCTGGCCGCCGGCCGCGCAGACGGAGATCAGCCCGCGCCTGCCGGGACCGGCCTCGTGCAGCTGCTTGGCCAGCGAGGCGACGATCCGGCCGCCGGTCGCGGCGAACGGGTGCCCGGCCGCGAGCGAGGAGCCGTTGACGTTCAGCTTCGACCGGTCGATCGGCCCGAGCGGGGCGTCGAGGCCGAGGCGCTCCTTGCAGAACGCCGGGTCCTCCCACGCCTTGAGGGTGGCGAGCACGGTGGACGCGAAGGCCTCGTGGATCTCGTAGAAGTCGAAGTCCTGCAGCGTCAGCCCGTTGCGGGCGAGCAGCACCGGCACGGCGTAGGCCGGCGCCATCAGCAGGCCCTCGCCGCCGTGGACGTAGTCGACGGCGGCGGTCTGGGCGTCGACGAGGTGGGCGAGCACCGGCAGGCCGTGCTCGGCGGCCCACTCGTCGGAGGAGAGCAGGACGGCCGACGCGCCGTCGGACAGCGGCGTGGAGTTGCCGGCGGTCATCGTGGCCGCGGGGTCGTCCGTGCCGAAGACCGGCTTCAGCCTCGCCAGCTTCTCGACGGTCGTGTCCGGCCGCAGGTTCTGGTCGCGGGTGAGGCCCAGGTAGGGCGTGACCAGGTCGTCGAGGAAGCCGCGCTCGTAGGCGGCGGCGAGGTTGCGGTGCGAGCGGACGGTCAGCTCGTCCTGCTCCTCCCGGCCGATCCCCCACTCCCGGGCGGTGATCGCCTGGTGCTCGCCCATCGCGAGGCCGGTGCGCGGCTCGGCGTTGCGCGGGATCTCCGGGACCAGCGAGCCGGGACGGATGCGACCGAGCGCCTTGAGCCGCTGCCCGAGGGTCTTGGCGTTGTTCAGGGCGATGAGCGCGCGGCGCAGGTCGTCGCCGACGGCGAGCGGGGCGTCCGACGTCGTGTCGACGCCGCCGGCGATGCCGGACTCGATCTGCCCGAGGGCGATCTTGTTGGCGACCAGCACGGTCGCCTCGAGGCCGGTGCCGCAGGCCTGCTGCACGTCGTAGGCGGGGGTGGCGGCCGACAGCCGCGACCCGAGGACCGACTCGCGGGTCAGGTTGAAGTCGCGCGCGTGCTTGAGGACGGCGCCGGCGACGACCTCGCCGACCTGCCGGCCCTGGAGGCCGAAGCGGGCGACCAGGCCGTCGAGGGTCGCGGTGAGCATGTCCTGGTTGGAGGCCTGCGCGTAGGCGGAGTTCGACCGTGCGAAGGGGATGCGGTTGCCGCCGAGGACGGCGGCCCGGCGGGGCTGGGTCGGGCTCATCGGTGACCTCCAGGGGTCCCTGGTGCGCCGTTCGCACGCGGACGGCTGACGGAGTGGCCGGTACCGACGGTACACGGTACTGTCGGTTACATGAAAGCCGAGCCGACGTCGCGGCGCGACCGCCGGGACTCGCGGTGGGACGAGCACCGCCGCGCCCGCCGCGAGCAGCTCGTCGACGCCACCGTCGCCGCGGTGGGCAGGTACGGCGCGGGCGTCGGCATGGACGAGATCGCCGCCGAGGCCGGCACCAGCAAGACCGTCGTCTACCGGCACTTCGCCGACCGGAGCGAGCTCTACGTCGCCGTCTGCAACCGGGTCGCGGCGCAGCTGACCGAGAAGCTCCGCGCGGCGATGACCAGCACCGACCACCCGCGCCGGATGGTGGCCGCCGCCGTCGAGACCTACCTGGCGTTCCTGGAGGCCGACCCGGAGCTGTACCGCTTCGTCGTCGCCCACCCGCTGCTGGACCGGCCGGTCGACGCCGACCCGGTCAGCACGCTGTCCGACCTCGTGGGCGACCAGGCCGCCGCGCTGGTCGCCGTCGCGCTGGAGCAGGCCGGTCGCGACCCGGCCGCCGCCGCCCCCTGGGGCCACGGCCTCGTGGGCCTCGTGCGCGCCGCCGCCGACTGGTGGCTGCGCGCCGAGCGACCGATGCCGCGCGCCGCCCTCGCCGACCACCTCACCGACCTCGCCTGGGCCGGGCTCTCGAGCCTCGACCCGGCCGGACCGACCCCCGAGGAGACGAAGTGACCTCCACCCTCCCCCGCACCGTGGACCCGGCGCGCCTGCAGGAGGTGCTCGACGGGCGGTGGGCGCACGTCCGCCGCGACGCCCGCGAGCAACTCGGCGACCCGAAGTACGCGCCGGTCTACGGCGAGTCGGTGCAGGAGGCCCGCGAGCGGATCACCCGGCTGGCCGGCGAGCTGGCCGCCACCGGCCGCGTCGGGCTGGGCTTCCCCAAGCAGTACGGCGGCGAGGCCGACGCCGGCGGCTCGGTGACCTCCATCGAGATGCTGGCCTACGGCGACCTGTCGCTGATGGTCAAGGCCGGCGTCCAGTGGGGCCTGTTCGGCGGCGCCGTCCAGCTCCTCGGCACCGAGCGCCACCACGACGCGTACCTGCCCGACATCATGAGCTTCGCCCTGCCCGGCTGCTTCGCCATGACCGAGACCGGCCACGGCTCCGACGTGCAGCAGCTGCGCACCACCTGCACGTACGACCCCGAGACGCGGACCTTCGACCTGCACACCCCGCACGAGGCCGCCCGCAAGGACTACATCGGCAACGCCGCGAAGGACGGGCGGATGGCCGTCGTCTTCGCGCAGCTGGTCACCCAGGGACGGAAGCAGGGCGTGCACGCCTGGCTGGTGCCGATCCGCGACGCGGACGGCAACGCGATGCCCGGCGTCACCATCGGCGACGACGGCCCCAAGGCCGGGCTGCTCGGCGTCGACAACGGCCGGCTGTCCTTCGACCACGTCCGCGTGCCGCGGGAGATGCTGCTCGACCGCTACGGCCAGGTGGCAGAGGACGGCACCTACAGCAGCTCGATCGCCAACGAGACCCGCCGTTTCTTCACCATGCTCGGCACGCTGGTGCGCGGCCGGGTGAGCGTCGGCGGCTCGGCCGGCTCGGCCACCCGGATGGCCCTCGACATCGCCGTCCGCTACGGCGAGGTGCGCCGCCAGTTCGCCGCCCCGGGCCGCGACCGGGAGATCGTGCTCAACGACTACCTGGTCCACCAGCGCAAGCTGCTCCCCGCGCTGGCCACCTCCTACGCCCTGGCCTTCGCCCAGGAGGAGCTGGTCGGCACCATGCACGACCTGCACACGGCGGTGCACGAGCACGGCGAGGAGGTCGACGAGGCCGCCCAGCGCGAGCTCGAGTCGCGCGCCGCCGGCCTCAAGGCCGCCACCACCTGGCACGCCACCCGCACCATCCAGACGTGCCGCGAGGCGCTCGGCGGCGCCGGCTACCTGGCGGAGAACCGGCTGCCGCAGCTCAAGGCCGACACCGACGTCTTCACCACGTTCGAGGGCGACAACACCGTCCTGCTGCAGCTGGTCGCCAAGGGCCTGCTCACCGGCTACCGCGACGCGTTCGGCTCCCTCGACGGCTGGGGCCGGGTGGCGTTCGTCGCCGACATGGTCCGCGAGACGGTGCTGGAGCGGACGGCGGCCCGCGGGCTCATCGCCCGGCTCGTCGACGCCGTCCCCGGCCGCGACGAGGACGTGCCGCTGCGCGACCGCGGCTGGCAGCTGCGGATGTTCGAGTTCCGCGAGCGACACACCCTCGAGGGCGCCATCCGCCGGCTGCGCCGGAACGCCGCGACCGACGGCATGGAGCCCTTCACGGTGTTCAACAGCGTCCAGGACCACGTGCTGCGGACGGCGTCCACGCACATCGACCGCGTCGTCCTCGAGGCGTTCGTCGCGGGCATCGAGCGCACGACCGACCCCGCCGCGCGGGCCCTGCTCGAGGTCCTGTGCGACCTCTACGCGCTGTCGACCATCGAGGCCGACAAGGGCTGGTTCCTCGAGCACGGCCAGCTCACCCCGGCCCGGTCCAAGGCGCTGACCGGCACGGTGAACGCCCTGCTCGGCGAGCTGCGGCCGCACGCGGTCACGCTCGTCGACGGCTTCGGGATCCCGCACGCGTGGAAGAACGCGGCGGTCCTCGAGGAGGAGGCCGCCCGCCAGGAGGCCATGGCCGCGGAGGACGCGCGGCTCACCACCGAGGCGGGCTCGGCCGCGCCGGACGACACGGCCGTCGCGCTGGACGTGCCGCCGGGGCAGTGACCCGGCGGGCAGTGTGGGTCAGGCGGGCAGTGTGGGTCAGGCGGGCAGTGTGGGTCAGGCGGGCAGGGCGCCGTTGACGGTCACCGCGGCGACGGCGCCGTGCCCGACCTCCCAGCGGTCGAGCAGCTCCTGGTAGACGCCGTCGTCGACCAGGCGCTGCAGGGCCTCGGTGACGACGTCGCGCAGCTCCGTGCGCTCCGGGGCGACGGCGATGCCGTAGAGGCCCGGCTCGTACTGGGTGTCGGAGACGAGCTGGTAGCTGTTCTGCGTCCGCGGGTCGGTGGTCACGAAGACCGCCGGCGGGTAGTCGGCGAGCACGGCGTCGGCCCGGCCGGTGCGCAGCTCGAGCAGGGCGTCGTCGTTGGTGGGCAGCTCGTGGACGTCGATGCGCAGCGCGCACGACGCCTGCGCCCGCTCCAGCAGCCCGACCTGCACCGTGCCGGCCTCGACGGCGACGCTGCGGCCGCACAGCCCGGCGAGGTCGTGGACGCCGAGCGGGTTGCCCCGGGCGACGACGATCGAGGAGCCGGCGCGGAAGTAGTTGACGAAGTCGGCCTGCTGCTCGCGCTCGGCGGTGTCGGTGACCGCGCTCATCACCAGGTCGAAGCGGCCGGCGCCGAGCTCGTCGAGCAGCCCGTCGAACGGCGAGGCCTCGAAGTGCACCTCGACCCCGAGCAGGTCGCCCAGTGCGGCGCCGAGGTCGGGCTCGAAGCCGACGATCGTGCGCCCGTCCGGGCCGAACGAGGACGCCGGCGGGTAGGACGGGTCGTTGGCCACGGTCAGCACGCCGGCCTCCCGCACGTCGTCGGGCAGCGCGGCGTGCAGCGCCTCGTCCACGGCGACGTCGGCGGTGGGGCCCGCGGCGGCCGCGGCCTCCTCCCCCGCGCCGCACCCGGTGGTGAGCAGGACGGCGACGGCGAGGACGGCGCCGGGGACGGCGCGGCGGGTGCGGGTGCGGGTGCGGGTGCGGGTGCGGGTCACGCGAGGACCTCCACGGAGGGCGCGGACACCCCTGCGGCCGCGCGCGAGAGCTCCGGCCACGGGCGCGGCCGGGAGAACAACCAGCCCTGGGCGCGGTCGCAGCCGACCGCCCGGAGCCAGGCCGCGACCTCGGGCGTCTCCACGCCCTCGGCGCAGACCGACAGACCCAGGCCGTGCGCGAGCTCCACCAGGGCCCGCACGACGGCGGCGTCCTCGGCGGAGACGTCGACACCGGTGACGAAGGCCCGGTCGGCCTTCACCTCGGTGAGGGTGAGCGAGCGCAGGTGCGACAGGCTCGCGAAGCCGACGCCGAAGTCGTCCAGCGCGGCGCCGAACCCGGCCGCGGTGAGCTCGGCCAGGCACGCCGCGGCGGCGGCCAGGTCGGCCGGCAGCGCGGTCTCGGTGACCTCCAGGTGCAGCCGCGACGGCGCCACCCCGGCCTCGGCGGCCAGCCGCGCCACCGTGGCCGCGAAGCCCGGCGTCTCGAGGTTGCGCACCGAGACGTTGACCGAGACGGTCCAGTCCTCGCCGGCCGCCGTCCACGCGGCGCAGTCGGCGAGCGCCCGGCGCAGCACCCACCCGGTGAGCGCGCCCATGACGCCGGACTGCTCGAGGGCCGGCAGGAAGTCCCCGGGGCCGATGAGCCCGCGCACCGGGTGCTGCCAGCGCAGCAGCGCCTCGACGCCGACGGTCCGGCCGGAGGCCAGGTCCACCTGCGGCTGGTAGTGCAGGCGCAGGTCGCCGTCCTCCAGGGCGCGGCGGACGTCGTGCTGCAGCGACGGCGAGTGCGCGGTCGGCGCGGCGGCGCGCGGGTCGAAGACGACGACGCCGGTCGCGCCGCGCTTGCCCTGGTACATGGCGGCGTCGGCGCAGGTCATCAGCGTCTCGACGTCGGTGGCGTCGGCCGGGAAGACGGCGATCCCGCAGCTGGCCTCGACCGCGAGCGGCACGCCCTCGACGACCGTCTCGGCCGCGAGCGCGTCGCTCACCCGCAGCACGAGGTCGCGGGCGGCGGCGCCGTCGTCCATGCCGGGCAGCAGCAGGCCGAACTCGTCCCCGCCGAGGCGCGCGACGGTGTCCTCCCCGCGGACGGTCGCGGCCAGGCGCCGGCCGACCTCGACGAGCAGCTGGTCGCCGGCGTGGTGGCCGAGGGTGTCGTTGACCTCCTTGAACCGGTCGAGGTCGACCAGGACGACGGCACCCGGCGCGCCGCGCTCCAGCTCCGCGGCCACCCGGCGGGCGAACAGCTCGCGGTTGGCCAGGCCGGTCAGCGGGTCGTGCAGCGCGTCGTGCTCGGCCTGCGCGGCCTGGCGGCGCAGCCGGCGCGTGGTCGACCAGGAGATCCCGGCGAGCACCACGTAGAGGACGCCGAGGCCGGCGCCGAGGCGCCAGTGGGTGCGCGTGGTGGCCGCCTCGACCTCGGCGGCGACGGTGTCGTAGGGCAGCAGCAGCTCCAGCACGCCGATCGAGCGGCCCGAGGTGTCGGCCACGATCGGCTGCAGCACCCGGATCATCCGGCCGACCGCGAGGCCGTCGCCGTCGAGCAGGGCCACGTCGGTGCCGCCGGCCGCGGCGGTCGTGAAGGCGGCGCCGGTGGACGGGGCGACGTCCTCCCCGGCGGGGTAGTCGGGCAGGGCCGCCTCGGGGCCGGTGGCGCCGTCGTCGGCGAAGAGCACCACGCCGGTGAAGTCGCGCAGCCGCAGCCGCAGCAGCGACCCGCGGAAGACGGCGAGGTCGGTGGCCATCTGCAGGCGCTCGCGCTCGGCGGCCGTCAGCCCGGTGCCGAGGTCCTGGCCGCGCAGGGCCGGGGCGATCGCCGTCTCCTCGACGACGGCGGCCTGGGCGCGGCCGTACTCCAGGGCGCGGTCGACGGCGTCCTGGCGGGAGCCGCTGGACAGGACGGCGCCCAGCACGACCACCGGCACCAGGCTGGCCGCGGCGTAGGCGGCGAAGAGCCGGGTGCCGGCCGCGGTGGCGCTGCGGGACCGGGTCATGCCTCCTGATCGGCCGGGCGGGCCCGCAGGTCAACCGTGGTCTCACCCGTCGGGGTGGGACGTCCCGGACGGCCGGGTCGGGCGCGGGAGGATGGTCGGCCGTGAGCACCCTCGCGGCGACCGTCGAGACCCTCCGCGTGCCGGCCGCCGTCGACCTCGCCGCGATCGTGGTCGGGGCGCTCACCGGCGGGCTGCTCGCGGCCCGGGAGGGCTTCGCCATCTCCGGCGTGCTGCTGCTCGCCGTCACCGGCGGCCTCGGCGGCGGGCTCATCCGCGACGTGCTGCTGGCGCAGGGGGCGCCGGTGGCGCTGACCAACCGCGCCTACCTGCCCGCCGTCGCGATCACCGCGATGGTGACCTTCTACTTCTCCGGCTGGCTGTCGCGGCTGACGACGCTGCTCGTGGGGCTCGACGCGCTCAGCCTCGGCCTGTTCACCGTCATCGGCGCGCAGAAGGCGCAGCTGGCCGGACTGCCCAGCGCCTCGGTCGTCTTCATCGGCACGCTCACCGCCGTGGGCGGGGCGGTGATCCGCGACATGCTGCTCGCCCAGCGCGCCGACATCGTGCAGCCGGGCCCCTACAACGCCGTCGCCGCGCTGCTGGGCGCCACCCTGCTCACGCTGCTGGCCGGGCCGGCCGGCCTCGACCCGATCCCCGTGGCCCTGCTGGTCATCGTCTTCGTCGCGGCGCTGCGGGTGCTGTCGGTCTGGCGCGGCTGGGCGGCGCCGGTGGCCGTCGACCTCCCCGGGCGCGCCCGCAGCCGGCTGGCCGCGCGGGACCGGTCCGCCCGTCCCGGGGACCGCCGACGCGTCCTCCGCCGCCGGATGCGCTGAGGCGGGGCCGCCCGGAGGATGACCGGCATGTCCGAGCGGGAGCACGACGTCGTCCTCTTCGGTGCCACCGGCTTCGTCGGCCGGCTGGTCGCCGCCTACCTCGCCGAGGCCGCGCCGCCCGACCTGCGGGTGGCGCTGGCCGGCCGGTCACGGGAGAAGCTGACCGCCACCGCGGCGGACCTGCCGGGCGCGGCGCAGCGGTGGCCGCTGCTGGAGGCCGACACCGGCGACGTGGGGTCGCTGGAGCGGCTGGCGGCGTCCACCCGGGTGCTGGTCACGACCGTCGGCCCCTACCAGCGCTACGGCCTGCCGGTGGTCGAGGCGTGCGCCCGCGCCGGCACGCACTACGCCGACCTCACCGGCGAGGTGCTCTTCGTCCGCGAGGCGATCGACCGCTGCGACGCCGTGGCGAGGGAGACCGGGGCCCGGCTCGTGCACGCGGCCGGCTACGACTCCATCCCCTCGGACCTGTCGGTGTTCCTGCTGGCCGAGCGCGCCCGGGCCGACGGCGCCGGCGGGCTCACCGACGTCCGGCTGGTCGCGAGCCTCAAGGGCGGGTTCAGCGGCGGCACGGTCGACTCGATGCGCGCGCAGATCGAGCAGATGGCCACCGACCGCTCGCTGCGCCGGGTCATCGGCGACCCGTACGCCCTCTCCCCCGACCGCGCCGCCGAGCCCGGCACGCGCCAGCCCCCGGACGTCGCCCCGCCCGCACTGGCCGCGGACGGCCGCTGGACCGCGCCCTTCGTCATGGCGCCGTTCAACACCCGGGTCGTGCGGCGCAGCAACGCCCTCCAGGACTGGGCCTACGGGCGCGGCCTGCGCTACGGCGAGTCGATGAGCGCCGGCCGCGGCGTCACCGGCGCCCTGACCGCCGCGGGCATCACCACCGGCCTGGCGGCGGCGTTCGGCGCGATGGCGTTCGGGCCGACGCGGGCGCTGGTCGACCGGGTGCTGCCCGCGCCCGGCACCGGCCCGTCGGAGGCGGCCCGGGAGAAGGGCTTCTTCCGGATGGTCGTCGACGCCGACACCGAGGGCGGGCGGCACTACCGCGCGACGGCGGCGGGTCCCGGCGACCCCGGCTACAAGGCGACGTCGGTGATGCTCGGCCAGGTGGCGCTGGGCCTGGCCCTCGACGGCGACCGGCTGCCCGACCGGGCGGGCTCGCTCACCCCGTCGACGGCACTGGGGGACGTGCTGGTGGAGCGGCTGCGCGTCGCCGGCCACACCTACGACGTGGTCGAGGCCTGACCGACCCGCACGGCCAGGAGGGCGACGTCGTCCTCGGCGCCGGGGAGGAACATCCGCCGCAGGACGACGTCGCACAGCTCGTCCAGCGGCGCCCCGTCGCAGCCGCGCAGCGCGGCGACGAGGTCGGCGGTGCCGGCCTCGAGGTCGCGGTCGCGCCGCTCGACCAGCCCGTCGGTGTACAGCAGCACGGTGCTGCCGGCCGGCAGCTCGGCGACGCGGTCGGTGCGCGGGCGGCCCGGCTCGACACCGAGCAGCAGGTCGGCGGGCTCCGCGGCGAGGACGCGCACGTCCCCGCCGGGGTCGACGACGACCGGCGGCGGGTGCCCGGCGCTCGACCAGTGCAGCACCGCGCCGTCGGGGCCGGGCCGGGACAGGCGGGCCAGCAGCGCGGTCGCCATCGCGCCCACGGCCAGGCCGGAGGCGGCGCGGTCGAGGCGGGTGAGCAGCTCGGCGGGCGTCGCGGCGTCGGCGTAGGCGATGCCGCGGAGCAGGCCGCGCAGCTGTCCCATCGCGGCCGCGGCGTGCCGGTCGTGCCCGACGACGTCGCCGATGGCGAGCACCGTCTCGCCGTCGCCGCCGGGGAACGCGTCGTACCAGTCGCCGCCGATGTCGGCGCCCTCGGACGCCGGGACGTACCGGACGACCACCTCGCAGCCCTCCAGGCGCGGCGGCTCGGTGAGCAGGCTGTGCTGCAGCGCCTCGGCGAGGTCGCGCTGCTGGGCGAACAGCCGCGCCGCCTGCAGGGACAGGCCCACCCGGCGGCCGATCTCCACGGCCGCCTCGACCTCGGCGGGGGTGTGGGCCCCGCGGCCGGCGTCGTTGGCCAGGCCGAGCGCGCCGACGACCTCCCCGCGCGCGAGCAGCGGCACGACGGCGGCCGCGCGGGGCTCCAGCCGGGACAGCGCCTCCCGCGCCGCGGGGTCGGCGAGCGCCGCGGTGATGCGGTCGGCGTCGATCTCGGGCACCACGAGCGGACGGCCGGTGCGCAGCACCACCTGCGCGGCGTGCTCGCTGGTCATGGCGTGCGCCATGGCGCGCACGTAGGCGGCGACGTCCGCCCGCCGCTCGGGGCGGCGGTGGGCGACGGCGGCGTCGTGCAGCCGCCGGTGGTCGTCGGTGACGACGATCCAGCACCAGTCGCCGAGCGCCGGCACGACCAGGTCGGCCAGCCGGTCGAGCTGCTCGGCGGTGTCGAGGCTGCCCGACAGGACCCGGCCGGCGTCGGCGAGCAGCTGCAGCCGCCGGTTGGCCTCGGCCATGGCCGCCACCGCGGCGTCCCGCTCGGCGTCGGCGCGCAGCCGGGAGACGCTCAGCGCGATCTGGGCGGTGAGCGCGTCGAGCAGCTCGGCGTCGTCGTCGTCGAAGACGTGCGCGGTGTCCCAGATGACGACGAAGCTGCCGAGCAGCCGCCCCTCGACCCGCAGCGGAAGCGAGGCCAGCGCGTGCAGGCCGAGCGCCGTGCCCACCTCGGCCATGGCGGGGAAGCGGGCGATCGCGTCGTCGAGGTCGGCGAACAGGAACCGCTCGCCGTGCCGGGCGGTGTACTGCGTGGGGAGGGTGTCGTCGAGCTCGACGACGAGGTCCTGCGGCGCCTCCACGTCGGCCTCGGCGGCGGCCGCGGCGACGGTGTCGGCGAGCCGCCGGCCCAGGTGCAGCCGCAGCGCGCCGTCGGCGTCGAAGGCGGCCAGCGCGCTGGAGGAGGCGCCGAGCACCCGTGCGCCGCGCAGGGTGATCTCGGCCAGCTCCGACAGCGCGGTGGCGTTGGCCAGCTGGGCGGCCACCTCCGCCACGGCCGCGGCCCGCTGCGTCGCGGCCATGCGCCGGGCGGCCTCCTCGCGGGCGTCGGTGACGTCGACGACGGTGCCGAGCACCCGGACGGCGCTGCCCTGGGCGTCGCGGACGACGCGGCCGCGGGACACCGTCCACCGGGTGCTGCCGTCGGCGTGCAGGACCCGGGCCTCCGCCACGTACTCCCCGGAGCCGGCCAGCGCGTCGGCCATCGCCCGGCGCACGGCGTCCCGGTCGTCGGGGTGCAGCCTCGCCGCGATCATGGCGTCGACGTCGGTGATCTCCAGCGGGCCCTCGAGGCCGTGCAGTGCCGCGCCGCGCTCGTCCCAGTGCAGGACGCCGGTGCGCAGGTCCTGCTCCCAGATGCCGACCGAGCTGGCCTCGAGCGCGACCTCCAGCCGGGTCCGCGAGGCGCCGATGACCGAGCGGGCGGCGGAGAGCTCGAGCTCGGCGACGACCGAGGCGGCGAGGTGCTCGAGCAGCTCGCCCTCGTCGGCGTGCCACTCCCGCGGCGCGGGGTCGTAGACGGCGAGGACGCCCACGACCAGCCCGGACGCCGCGACCAGCGGCGTGCCGAGGTAGGCGACCACCTGCCCGGAGGTGACCGCCGGCAGGTCCGCCAGCGACGGGTCGAGCCGGGCGTCGGGCACCACCAGCGGCCGGGCGTCCGCGACGACCCTCGCCGACAGGGCGCCGGTCAGCAGCGCCCGGCCGCCGACGACGCCCGGGGGCAGGCCGTGCCCACCGACGACGGTGTCCTGGTCGGTGAAGAGCGTGACCTTGGCGTGTCCGGCCGCGAGCAGCCGCGCGGCGAGCGCCGACAGCCGGTCGTAGGCGGCCGGGCCCGACACCTCGAGGAAGAGGCGGCGCGCGGCGGCGACGCGGTGGGCGTCCCGCAGGGCACCGGCAGGGGTCGGGGACGGAGGAACGGTCACGGTTCCTCCTCGAGCGCACCCGGCCCCGGCGGCCGCGCCCGACCATGGTGCCACGGGGCACCCCCTGAACAGACGGAACCGTCCGGTGACGGAAGTGTCACCCCGCCGGGTGACGGCCGGCGCCGGCGGCCTGCACCCCTCGCCGCCGGACGCCGATCCCCCCTCCATGACGGCGATGCTCACCCGCCGGCTGCCGGACTGCCGTCCGCTGCTGGCCGACCCGGACGACCTCACGCTCGTCTTCCAGCCCATCGTCGACCTCGCCCGCGCCCGCGTCGCGGGGTACGAGGCACTGGCCCGCTTCCCCGGCACCGCCGGGCCCGACGTGTGGTTCGCCGCCGCCGAGGACTCCGGCGTGGCCGCCGAGCTGCACGCGCTGGCCGTGCGGAAGGCGCTCGACGCCGTCCCGGCGCTGCCCGCGGACACCTTCCTCACGGTCAACGTCGGCCCGCACCTGCTCGGCTCGGCCCCCGTCCAGGCCGCGCTGGCGAGCCGGCCGGACCTGCGCGGTGTCGTCGTCGAGCTGACCGAGCACGTGCCCGTGCCCGACCTCGGGGCGCTGCGGGTGCAGGTGGCCGCGCTGCGGGCCCGCGGCGCGGTGGTCGCGCTCGACGACACGGGCTCCGGCTGGTCGGGGCTGCGCCAGCTGGCCGCGCTGCGCCCGCAGCTCGTCAAGCTCGACCGCTCGCTGGTCAGCGGCGCGGACGCGGACCCGGTGCGCCTGGCGCTGGCCGAGACCGTGGGCGCCTTCACCGCCCGCATCGACGCCCTGCTCGTCGCCGAGGGCATCGAGACGCGCGGCGAGCTGGCCGCCTTCGCCCGGCTCGGCGTCCCGCTCGCCCAGGGCTGGCTGCTCGGCCGCCCCGCGCCGGGCTTCGCCCCGCTGGACCCCGACGTCGCCGCGCTGGTGCGCAGCAGCACCGCCCGCGCCCGCTCCGCGCACACCGTCGCCGGCCTGGTGCGCCCCGTCCGCCAGGTGGACGCGGGCGACCCGCTGCCCGGCGTCCCGCCCGTCGCGCTCGTGGCGCCCGACGGCGCACCGCTGGCACTGCGGCTGTCCGACCCGCGGACGGGCTCGGTGCACACCGCGCCGGTCTCGCTGTGCGCCGCCCCGGGCGACGCCGTCGTCGCCACGCTGCAGCGCGCGCTCACCCGTCCGCCGGCGCACCGCTTCGACCCGGTCGTGTGCACCGGGCCCGACGGCGCGGTCCTCGGGCTGCTGCGGGTGGAGGACCTGGCCTCGGCCGCCGCCGTCCGCTGACGCGGGCGGGCTACCCGGCGGAGGCGGTGAGCGCCGCGCGCTCGTCGTCGGTGAGCACGAGGTCCTGCATGGGCAGCAGGTCGGCGAGCTGGTCGACGTCGCGGCCGCTGGCGATCGGCGCGGTGACGGTGGGCTGGTCGGCGAGCCAGCGCAGCGCCACCGCGGCCTGGCCCACCCCGTGCGCGGAGGCCACCTCGGCCAGGGCCGCGAGCACCCGGTCGCCGCGCTCCCCCACGTAGGCCTGCGCGCCCTGCGCCCGCGGCGAGTCGACCCGCTCGCCGGCGCGGTACTTGCCGGTCAGGAAGCCCTTGGCCAGCGCGAAGTAGGGCAGGCAGCCCAGGCCGTTGGTCGCGACGACGTCGCGCAGCCCGTCCTCGTAGGCCGGGCGCTCGACCAGGTTGTAGTGCGGCTGCAGCGCCACGTAGCGGGCGAGTCCGAGCCGCTCGGAGGTCTCCAGGGCCTCCGTCAGCCGCGCCGGCGAGTAGTTCGACGCCGCGACGTGGCGCACCTTGCCCTCGCGCACCAGCTCGTCGAAGGCGGTGAGCGTCTCCTCGAGGGGCGTCGTCGCGTCGTCGTAGTGGGCGTAGTAGAGGTCGATCCGGTCGGTCCGCAGGTTGCGCAGGCTCCGCTCGGCGGCCGCCTTCACCTCGCGGGACGACAGCGGGTGCTCCTTCTGCCCCGGCGAGGCCTTGGTGGCCACCACCATCCGGTCGCGCAGCCCGCGCTCGGCCATCCAGCCGCCGAGGATCTGCTCGGAGCGGCCGTCGCCGTACATCTCCGCGGTGTCGACGAACGGGCTCTGCGTGCTGGGCACGGCGTCGACGAAGCGGTCGAGCACCGCGTGCGACGTCGCCTCGTCGGCCGTCCAGCCGAAGACGTTGCCGCCCAGGCACAGGTCGCTGACGGTCAGGTCGGTCCCGGGGAGCTGCGGCACGCGCCCACGCTATGCCGGGGGCCGCGACCCCGCCCCCGGGACGGGTGGGACCCGCGGGTCCGTAGGGTCGGCACCAGGCCCGTGGACTGGCCAGATGTCCGGTCGGCGTGTCACGGTGCCCCGGGCCGGACCCCGCAGGGGGAACGGTCCGTCCCGGGCGACCGCCCGGGACCCCCATCCTGCGGCCGCCGAGACCGCGCGGCCGCGACGTCCGAGAGGAACCTCTGTGAACAAGGCCGAACTCGTCACCGCCATCTCCAAGCGCGCCGACGTCCCCAGCGCGACCGTCGACGCCGTCCTGTCCGGGCTCCAGGAGGAGCTCGTCGAGGCGATCACCCGCGGCGAGAAGGTCGCCGTCTCCGGGCTGCTGACCGTCGAGCGGACCCAGCGCTCCGCCCGCACCGGCCGCAACCCGCAGACCGGCGAGTCCATCGAGATCCCCGCCGCCAACACGGTCAAGGTCACCGCCGGCTCGAACCTGAAGAAGGCCGCCTCCAACGTCCCGGTGTGATCCGCCGGGCCCCGGCGACGCGCCGGCCTGACCGGCCGCCCGCCCGGGGTGGCGCCTGCCCCCCTGTGATCCCGCCCACGCCGGGTGGGTCAGGATGCGCAGGCAGGCGCCGCCCGACGGGGACGGCACCGGGACGGAGGCACGCGTGAGCAGCGCACTGACCCTGGACACCGACCCGGCGGAGGTCGGCCTCGACGGCGCCCGGCTCGAGCGCCTCGACCGGCGGCTGGCCCGCTGGGTCGACGGCGGTCAGCTGCCCGGCTTCCTCGTCACGGTGTCCCGGCACGGCCGGCTGGCGCACGTGGGCCGGTACGGCGCGCGCGACGTCGAGAACGGCCGGCCGGTCGAGGAGGACACCCGCTGGCGGATCTTCTCGATGACCAAGCCGGTCACCTCGGTCGCGGCGATGATGCTGTACGAGGAGGGGGCCTTCGAGCTCACCGAGCCGATCGCCCGCTGGCTGCCGGAGTTCGCCGAGACCCGCGTGTACGTGGCCGGGTCGGCGCAGAAGCCGGTCACCCAGCCGCAGGTGGAGCCGATCCGGATCTGGCACCTGCTCACCCACATGTCCGGGCTGACCTACGGGTTCCACCACGCCCACCCCGTCGACGCGATGTACCGGGCGATGGGCCACGAGTGGGGCACCCCGCCCGGCGTCGACTCCGCCGAGGCCTGCCGCCAGTGGGCGTCGGTCCCGCTGGTCTTCCAGCCCGGCTCGGAGTGGAACTACGGCGTCTCCACCGACGTCCTCGGCCGGCTGGTCGAGGTGGTCTCCGGGCAGACGCTCGACGTCTTCTTCCAGGAGCGGGTGTTCGGCCCGCTGGGGATGACCGACACGTCCTTCGGCCTGCGCGAGGGCGACGACGTCGACTCCCTCGCCCGCCTCTACGCCGCCGTCCCGGGGCAGCCGGCCGGCGCGCCGACGTCGTTCGCCCCGATCGACGCCATGGGCGAGGCGGCGCACCGCAAGCCGACGTTCCTGTCCGGCGGCGGCGGGCTGGTCTCGACGGCGGCGGACTACCTGCGCTTCTGCGAGATGCTGCGCCGCGGCGGCTCCTACGACGGCGGCCGGCTGCTCGGCCCGCGCACGCTCGCCCACATGGTGCGCAACCACCTGCCCGGCGACGCCGACCTCGAGACCTTCGGCCGGCCCCTGTTCGCCGAGACGCCGCTGCGCGGGGTGGGCTTCGGGCTGGGCTTCTCGATGGTGCTGGACCCGGCGCGCTACGGCGGCGTCGCGAGCGCCGGCGACTACAGCTGGGGCGGGGCGGCGTCGACGGCGTTCTACGTCGACCCGGTCGAGGACGTCGTCGTCACCTTCTACACGCAGCTGCTGCCCTCGAGCACGCTGCCGATCCGCGCCTACCTGCGCGCGCTGGTCAACCAGGCGATCATCGCCTGACTGACTGAGGCATGGGAAGCAACACCCACGTCCTGGCGCTCAGGACGTGGGAATTGCTTCCCATGCCTGGGCGCCTAGAGGTAGCGGCGGTAGACGACGGTGGCGACCATCGCCGGCTTGGTGCCGCCCTCGATCTCCACGGTGACGTCCATGTTCATCGCGATGCCGCCCTCGAACGGCGTCGCCGACGCGAGGGTGGCGCCCGCGCGCACCCGGCTGCCCACCGGCACCGGCGAGGGGAAGCGCACCTTCTCGGTGCCGTAGTTGACGCCCATCCGGAAGCCGCTGATCTCGACGATCTCCGGCAGCAGCGACGGGATGAGCGACAGCGTCAGGTAGCCGTGCGCGATCGGCCCGCCGAAGGGGCTCTCCCTCTTGGCGCGCTCCACGTCGACGTGGATCCACTGGTGGTCGCCGGTCGCGTCGGCGAACTGCTGCACCTGCTCCTGGGTCACCTGGACCCAGTCGCTGTACCCGAGGTGCTGACCGACGAGCGACTGCACGCCCTCGACGCCGTCCACGGTGGTCTGCGCCATCGCCTGTCCTCCTGTGTCCGCTGGGGGTCTGGTTGGCTGACTCCACCACACCGCTGACGGGGACGGGGGCCACGGGTGCTGCGACTGGGCCGGCTGGACGTGCCCGACGGCGGTCTGGTGGTGATGGCCATCGTCAACCGCACGCCCGACTCGTTCTACGACCGCGGCGCCACCTACGAGCTGGCCGCCGCCGTCGAGCGGGTGGACCGGGTGGTGGCCGAGGGCGCGGACATGGTCGACGTCGGCGGGGTCAAGGCCGCGCCCGGCGAGGAGGTCGACGCCGCCGAGGAGATCCGCCGCACCGCCGACCTGGTGGCCGCCATCCGCGCCGCCCACCCGGCGCTGCCGATCTCGATCGACACGTGGCGCGCCGAGGTGGCCCGCGAGGTGCTCGCCGCGGGCGCCGACGTCGTCAACGACGCGTGGGGCGGCGTGGAGCCGGAGCTGGCCGAGGTGGCCGCGGAGGCCGGTGCCGGGATCGTGTGCACCCACGCCGGCGGGCTGCCGCCGCGCACCCGCCCGCACCGGGTGCGCTACGACGACGTGGTGGCCGACGTCGTCGCGCGGACGACGGCGCTCGCCGAGGCGGCGGTGGCCGCGGGCGTGGAGCGCGAGCGGGTGCTGGTCGACCCGGGCCACGACTTCGGCAAGAACACCCGGCACTCCCTGGAGGCCACCCGGCGGCTGGACGAGCTGGTGGCCACCGGCTGGCCGGTGCTGGTGGCGCTGTCGAACAAGGACTTCGTCGGGGAGACCCTCGACGTCCCGCTGGAGGAGCGGCTCACCGGCACGCTCGCGGCGACGGCGGTGAGCGCGTGGCTGGGCGCCCGGGTGTTCCGCGCCCACGACGTCGCGGCGACCCGGCAGACGCTGGACATGGTGGCGTCCATCCGCGGCGACCGGCCGCCCGCCCGCACCACCCGCGGCCTGGCCTGACCTCGTCGTGTCGTGCCCGACCTCGCGCTACAGCACGAGGGCGGGCACCACGGCCCGCGGTCGGGGCCTGGTCCCCGAGCGGACCCCGCACGATCAGGCGGGCTCACCGTGGCGCGTCCAGGCTCACCGTCGGCGGTGAGCCAGGACGCGGCACGACCAGGCGGCCTGATCGTGCGGGGCTACGGTCGCCGGCATGGCCGCCACGGGGTTCCACACCGCCGACGAGCTCAACGCGCTGCTGCCGGGCACGCTGCCGGGTCTGCTCGGGCTGACCGTCACCGCGCACGAGCCCGGCCGGCTGGAGGCGGCACTCGAGGTCCGCCCCGACCTGCTCGCGCCCAACGGCTACCTGCACGCGGCCACCGTCGTCGCGCTGGCCGACACCGCCTGCGGCCTGGCCACCCGGGCGCTGCTGCCGGAGGGCTCGGCCGGGTTCACCACCATCGAGCTCAAGAGCAACTTCCTCGGCACCGTCCGCGAGGGACAGCTGCGCACGGTCGCCACCAACGCGCACGCCGGCCGCACGACGCAGGTGTGGGACGCCGTCGTCAGCTCGGGCGAGGGCAGGACGCTGGCGCTGTTCCGCTGCACCCAGTCGGTGCTGTGGCCGCGCGGATGAGCGAGGTGACCGGCGGGTAACCCGCGTGTCGCGCGACACACCCGGGGTGTGAGACTGGCGCCACTGCCGCACCCCCGAGGAGGAGCACCGTGGCTCTGGCCAGTCGTTACCCCGACGTCGAGATCCCCGACCAGTCGGTCCCCGAGTTCGTCCTCGCCGGCGGGGCCTCGCGCCCCGACGCGCCCGCGCTCGTCGACGGCCTGACCGGCGACTCGATCAGCCACGGGCAGCTGGCCACCTACGTCGACCGCGTGGCCGCCGCGCTCGCCTCCCGCGGGCTGCGCAAGGGCGACGTCGTCGCCGTCCTGTGCCCCAACACCATGTGGTACCCGGTCGTCTTCCACGGCATCGCCCGCGCCGGCCTGGTGATGAGCCCGATCAACTCGCTCTACACCGCCCACGAGGTGGCCTTCCAGCTCAAGGACTCCGGCGCGAAGGTGCTGGTCACCGTCTCGCCGTTCCTCGACCGCGCGCTCGAGGCCACCGAGCAGACGCCGGTCGACGAGGTCATCGTCATGGACGGCGCCGAGGGACACGCCTCGCTGCTCGACCTGATCACCAGCGACGCCCCGTCGGTCGACGTCGACATCGACCCGGCGGCCGACCTGGTCACGCTGCCCTACTCCAGCGGCACCACGGGGCTGCCCAAGGGCGTCATGCTCACCCACCGCAACCTGGTGGCCAACGTGAGCCAGTCCCGGCCGCTGGTGGAGCTGGTCGAGGGCGACGAGCGGATCATCGCCGTCCTGCCGTTCTTCCACATCTACGGCCTGACCGTGCTCATGAACCAGGGCCTGCAGTGGGGCGGCACGGTGGTCACGCTGCCGCGCTTCGACCTCGAGCAGTTCCTGCGCACGATCCAGGACCAGAAGATCACCCGCGCGTTCGTCGCGCCGCCCATCGTGCTGGCGCTGGCCAAGCACCCGATGGTCGACCAGTTCGACCTCTCGTCGCTGCGCAGCATCACCTCCGGCGCCGCGCCGCTGGACGAGGCGCTGGCCCAGGCCGCCCAGGACCGGCTGCGCAAGGGCGCGGCCGACGGCGTCGTCGTCGCCCAGGGCTACGGCATGACCGAGCTGTCGCCGGTCTCGCACACCACGCCGGACGCCAACCGGCTGCCCGAGGGCGTCAGCTCGGTGCCGAAGGGCTCGGTCGGCCTCGCCCTGCCGAACACCGAGTGCCGGCTGGTCGACCCCTCGACCGGCCAGGACGCCGCCCCCGGCGAGCGCGGTGAGCTGTGGGTGCGCGGGCCGCAGGTGATGAAGGGCTACCTCAACAACCCGACGGCGACCGCCGACACCCTCGACGCCGAGGGCTGGCTGCACACCGGCGACGTGGCGATCGTCGACGAGAACGGCTGCTACACGGTCGTCGACCGGGTCAAGGAGCTGATCAAGTACAAGGGCTACCAGGTGGCCCCGGCCGAGCTCGAGGCCGTGCTCATCAACAACCCGGCCATCGCCGACGCCGCGGTCATCGGCGTCAAGGACGAGGAGAGCGGCGAGGAACTGCCCAAGGCCTTCGTCGTGCGGGCGCCCGGCGCGGAGATCTCCGAGCAGGAGGTCATGGACTACGCCGCCGAGCGGCTCGCCCCGCACAAGAAGATCCGCGCGGTGGAGTTCATCGAGCAGGTGCCCAAGTCCGCAGCGGGCAAGATCCTGCGCAAGGACCTCAAGGCCCGCGCCTGAGACCGGCGGGAGGCCGGTTCCCCTCCGGGGGAGCCGGCCTCCCGTCGTCCGCGCAGGTCACCACGGGAGGCCGAGGACGGCGTCGCGCATCCGGCCGTGCCGCGCACCCGCGAAGCGCAGCACCAGCCGCGCCGACCGGGACGCCGTCCGCAGCACCGTCACGCGCTCGGCGGGGTGGCAGACGTCGAGCAGCCACGGCAGCGTGAACGCGTCCTGGCCGGCGGGGAGCAGGCGCCGGGCGGTCCGCACGGCGCGGTCGCGCTCGGCCGCGGGGACGTGCGCGTCCACCAGCGGCAGGACGCCCGCCTCCTCGGCGTCGAGCCGGTCGTCGACCAGGGCGGCGAGCTCGGTCAGGGCGACGGCGAGCAGCGGGGCCCCGGCGCTCGCGTCGCGGGCGAAGACGAGCAGCGCCCGGCGGGCCCGGGCGAGCGAGGCGTCGAGGGCGGCGTCGGAGGCCGTGCCGGCGTCGGAGGCCGTGCCTGTGTCGGAGGCCGCGCCGCGGTCGTCCCCGGCGCCGGGCAGCACCGCGCGGGACACCGCGGCCTCGAGTTCCCGGCGCAGCGCGGCGTGCGCGCGGACCTCGACCAGCACGCCCGCCGTCCAGCGCACCAGCTCGCGCTGCCGGGCGGGGTCGCACGGGTCGTCGAGGGCGACGCCGGTGACCGCCCGGCCGGCCATCCGCAGGCCCGAGCGCAGGGCCCGGTGCAGGAGCGCGTGGTCGGTCAGCTCGGTCACCGCGCCGCGGGAGGCGGAGGCGGTCCGGGTCGGCGGCAGCGTCGTCGTCATGACCGGGACGGTGCCGCCCGGCTCCTGCAGGCAGCTTGCGGGCCGCTTGGAGCGGCCCGGCGGCTACCGCGCGGACTGCCCGGCCATGGTCGGGGGGACGCCGACGATGCGCTTGTACGCGCGGGAGAACGCGGCCTCCGACTCGTAGCCCAGGCGCCCGGCCAGCTCACCCACCTGCGCCCCCTCCGCGAGCGCCACGGTGGCCAGGTGCATCCGCCACCGCGCCAGGTAGCGCATCACCGGCTCGCCGGCCAGCTCGGTGAACCGGGCGGCGAACGACGAGCGCGACATGCGGGCCTCCCGCGCCAGCCGGGTGAGCGTCCACGCCGCCCCGGGCTCGCGGTGCAGCAGCGCCACGGCCTGGCCCACCTGCGGGTCGCGCAGCGCCCGCAGCCACCCGGGGCCGGTGGCCGCGGTGTCCAGCCACGTCCGGACGGCCTGCAGCACGACGACGTCGGCCAGCCGGGTGATCACCGCCTCCGCGCCCGGGCGGTCCTCGGCGGCCTCGTCGGAGATCACCTGCAGCAGCAGCGGCAGCCACCCGCCGCGGCGCGGGTCTCGACCGTCGACCACGAGCACCGGCGGCAGCAGGTCCAGCAGGTGCGCCGCACCCGGCCGGGCCGGCTCGACGACGCCGCACACCATCCCGGCCGCCGCGCCGCCGCCGTCGAGCCGCAGCACCGAGTAGTGCTCCCCCACCTGCTGCTGCGGCAGGAGGTCGGCCCGCCCGGCGACCGGCGCCCCCACCGCGCTGCGCAGCAGGTGGCCGCGGCCGTGCGGGACCAGGGCCAGGTCGCCGACGCCGAGGGTCAGCTGCTCGCCGCCGACCTCGAGCACGACGGTGCCCCGGGTGACGACGTGGAAGGCCATGCAGCCCGGGAAGGCGGGCATCTCCACGCCCCAGGGCGCCGTCGCCTCCGACCGGCAGTAGAAGGTGCCGTGGATGCGCAGGTCGGCGAGCAGGTCGCCGACCGGGTCGACCGGTGTCCACGGCCGGGCCGCGTCCGCGCCGGTCGGCACCCCGACCGGCGTGCTCACCCGGACCCCGACGTCGCCGCTCCCGTCCACGGCGCCAGCCTGCTGCGTCCCGTACCGGGCGTCCAGGGTCGCCGGACGAACGGGCACGGACGGCGGACGCGCGGTCATGGGCCGCCGCGGCGCGGTCGGCCAGCCTCGTTCCCGACCGGCCGACGGGGCCGGCGGGACCGGGAGGAGCAGGGACGTGCGCGTGCTGGTGGTGGGTGCGACGGGTGGATCGGGACGGGCGGCGGTCGAGGCGCTGACCGCGCGGGGACACGAGGTGACGGCGTTCGCGCGGCGGGCGGGGGCCGCCTTCCGGGAGGACGCTTCCCGGGGGGACACGGCGGTGCGGACGGTGGACGGCGACGCGACCCGGCCGGCCGACGTCGGCCGGGCCGTGCGGGGGCAGGACGCCGTCGTGGTGGCGCTGGGGATCAGCGAGCACCCGCTCGTGGTGCGGCTGCGGGGAAGCCGGGGCACGCCGATGGACGTGCGCTCGCGCGGGACGGCGGCGCTGGTCGCGGCCATGCGCGAGCACGGCGTGCCGCGGCTGGTGGTGCAGTCCTCCTACGGCGTCGGGGAGACGCGGGACCGGCTGCCGCTGTCGTCGAAGCTGGTGTTCGCGCTGCTGCTGCGGCCGCAGATCGTCGACCACGAGCGGCAGGAGCGGGTCGTCCGCGACAGCGGCCTGGACTGGACGATCGTCCAGCCGGTGTACCTGACCGACGGGGACGAGGCAGCCGCGACGTCCCCGGCCGGCGACGTCCAGGGGATGCACGTCTCGCGGCGGGCGGTCGGCGGCGTGCTGGCCGACCTCGCCACCCGGGCCGGCGACGCGGGCGGGCGCTGCCTGGCCGTGTCGGGCGCGGCTGCGCCTGCCGCGGGAGACCCGGCCCCGTCGCCCCTCCTAGGGTCGGGGCATGCGAGCGGTGACCACGAGCGGACCCGGCGGACCCGAGGTGCTCGGCTGGGGTGAGGTGCCCGACCCGGTGGCCGGCCCGGGCGAGGTGGTCGTCGACGTGGCCGCCACCGCGGTCAACCGGGCCGACCTCCTCCAGCGGGCCGGCAACTACCCGCCGCCGCGGGGCGCCAGCGAGGTCCTCGGCCTGGAGTGCAGCGGCATCGTCAGCGAGGTCGGCGAGGGCGTGACCGGCTGGTCGGTGGGCGCCGAGGTGTGCGCGCTGCTGGCCGGCGGCGGCTACGCCGAGCGGGTCGCCGTCCCGGCGGTGCAGCTGCTCCCCCGCCCGGCCGGCGTCGAGCTGGCCACCGCGGCCGCGCTCCCGGAGGTCACCTGCACCGTCTGGTCGAACGTCTTCCAGCTCGCCGGCCTGCGGCGCGGGGAGACGTTCCTCGTCCACGGCGGGTCCAGCGGCATCGGCACGATGGCCATCCAGCTCGCCGCCCGGGCCGGCGCGCGGGTGGTCACCACCGCCGGCACGGAGGCCAAGCGGGCCGCCTGCCGGGAGCTCGGCGCCGACGTGACCATCGACTACCGCGAGGAGGACTTCGTCGAGCGGGTCCGCGAGGTCACCGGCGGGGCGGGCGCCGACGTCGTCCTGGACAACATGGGCGCGAAGTACCTGGCCCGCAACGTCGACGCCCTCGCCGTCGGCGGGCGGCTGGTGGTCATCGGCATGCAGGGCGGGACGAAGGCCGAGCTCGACCTCGGCAAGCTCCTGGCCAAGCGGGCGTCGGTGGCCGCGACGGCGCTGCGCTCCCGCCCGAGCACCGGGCCCGGCGGCAAGGACGCGATCGTCGCGGCGGTGCGGGCCGAGGTGTGGCCCGACGTCGAGCGGGGCGTGGTGCGGCCGATCGTCGACCGGCGGCTGCCGATGTCCCGCGCGGCCGAGGCGCACCGCGTGGTGGAGGCCAGCGAGCACGTCGGGAAGGTGCTGCTGCTCCCCGACGCCTGACGGCCCGCGGTCAGAGGGCCCGCAGCGCCGCCACCGAGTCGATCACGTAGCCGACCTCCTCGGCGGTGTTGTAGTGGGCGAGGCCCAGCCGGACGGCGCCGCCGAGCTCGTTGACGCCGAGCGCGTCGAACAGCTCGCGGGCGTAGAAGTCGCCGTCCCAGGCGCAGATGCCGCGGCGGGACAGCTCCGCGGCCACCTGCCGCGGGCGCATGCCGGGGACGGTGAACGACAGCGTCGGCGTCGTGTGCTCCGGGAAGCCGACCACCTGCACGTGCCGCATGGCCCGCAGCGCCTGGTCCAGCCACTCGAACAGGCTGCCCTCGTAGGCCGCGACCGCGGTCATCGAGGCGTGCAGCCGGTCGCGGCGGCTGCCGGTGGCGTCCTCGCACAGGCCGGCCAGGTGGTCGACGGCGGCGGTCACCCCGGCGTAGAGCTCGAAGGGCGGCGTGCCGGTCTCCAGCCGGTCGGGCACCCGGTCGGGGGTGGGCACCAGCCGGTCGGGGTCGAGCTCGGCGAGCAGCGCCGGGTCGGCCACCACGGCACCCACGTGCGGGCCGCACCAGGTGTAGGCGGAGACGGCGACGAAGTCCGCGCCGAGCGCCGTCTTGTCGAGGTAGACGTGCGGCGCGGCCTGGACGGCGTCGACGTAGACCAGCGCGCCCACCGCGTGGGCGCGGGCGGAGATGGCGGCGACGTCGGGCCGGGTGCCGATCGCGTTGCTCGCCGCGGTGACCGCCACCAGCCGGGTGCGCGAGGTGATCAGCTCGTCGTACTGCCAGGCGGGCAGCTCGCCGGTCTCGATGTCCACCTCGGCCCAGCGCACCACCGCGCCGGCGCGCTCGGCCATCGTCACCCAGGGCCGGATGTTCGCGTCGTGGTCGAGGCGGCTGACCACCACCTCGTCGCCGTAGCGCCAGGTGCGCGACAGGGCGCGGGCGAAGGCGTAGGTCAGCGACGTCGTGTTCGGGCCGAGGACGACGCCGGAGGACAGGCCGCCGACGAGGTCGGCCACGGCCGCCCGGGCGCTGGACACCAGGCTCTCGGTGCGCGCCGAGGCGGGGAACACCCCGCCGCGGTTGGCCACCGGCACCCGCATGGCCGAGGAGACCGCGTGCACGACGCTCTCGGGCATCAGCGTGCCGGCGGGCGCGTCGGTGTGCACGAAGCCGTCGGAGAGCCCCGGGAACTGGCCGCGGACGCGCGCGACGTCCAGCCTGTGTTCCCCCGGGTGCATGCGGGCGACCCTAGTTGCCCTCCCCACCCGCCCGCCGTTGTCCTCCCCACCCGCCCGCCCCGCCGCACCGGCCCGCGTATGGCCCGGGACCGGGCGGGGCAGGATGGAGGGCATGACGGCACTCGGGAACGGCAGCGAACGTCCGCAGCAGGTGCTGGTCGTCGGCCCCGACGGCCGGCCGGTGGGCGCGATGCCGGTGCCCGCGGCGGGCCAGGAGGACGGCGACGGGCACCCCGGCCTCGGCGACATGGTGGAGCAGCCGGCCAAGGTCATGCGGATCGGCACGATGATCAAGCAGCTGCTCGAGGAGGTGCGGGCGGCGCCTCTCGACGACGCCAGCCGCACCCGCCTGCGCGACATCCACGCCTCCTCGATCCGCGAGCTCGAGCAGGGCCTCGCGCCCGAGCTCTCCGAGGAGCTGCGGCGGATCACCTCGCCGTTCAGCGACGAGTCGACGCCGTCGGACGCCGAGCTGCGCATCGCCCAGGCCCAGCTGGTCGGGTGGCTCGAGGGCGTCTTTCAGGGCATCCAGACGGCGCTGTTCGCCCAGCAGATGGCCGCCCGCGCGCAGCTGGAGGAGATCCGGCGCGGGCGGGCGCTGCCGGGCGGCCCGAGCGCGGCCGAGCCCCGCCCCGGCGGGGGCCAGTACCTGTAGACGACGACGGCCCGGTCCCGCCATCCGCGCACGGACGGCGGGACCAGGCCGCTGTGTCGGTGGCCGGGATCAGACGGTGAAGCGGCGGACGGCGTCCTGCAGCTCGCCGCTCATGCGGGCGAGCTCGGCGGCGGCCTGGCGGGCGTCGCCGACGCGGGCGTTGGTCTGCTGCGTCCCGTCGGCCAGGCCGGTGATCGCCGCGGCGATCTGACGGGTGCCGCCGGCGGCCTCGGCCACGTTGCGGTTCATCTCGTTGGTGGTCGCCGTCTGCTCCTCGACCGCGGCCGCGATGGTGGCCTGGAAGTCGTTGATCTCGCCGATCACCGAGCTGATCCGGCTGATCGCGTCCACGGCGCCCGCGGTGTCGGCCTGGATGGCCTCCACGCGGCGGGAGATGTCCTCGGTGGCGCGGGCGGTCTCCTGCGCGAGCTCCTTGACCTCGCTGGCCACGACGGCGAAGCCCTTGCCGGCCTCCCCGGCGCGCGCCGCCTCGATGGTGGCGTTGAGGGCCAGCAGGTTGGTCTGCTCGGCGATGCCGTTGATCAGCTTCACGACGGTGGCGATCTCCTGCGACGAGTCGCCGAGCTTGCCCACGGTGCGGGTGGTGTTCTCCGCGACGCCCACGGCCTGGCCGGCCACGCGGGCGGCCTCGGTGGCGTTGTGCGCGATCTCGCGGATCGCCGTCTCCATCTGCGAGGAGCCGGTGGCCACGGTGTCGACGCTCGCGGCGACCTCGCCGGCCGAGGCGACGACGACGTCGGTCTGGTCGGAGGCGGCGCGGGAGAACTCGGCGATGCTGCCGGCCGCGGTGTCGAGCTGCGTGGAGGCGCCCTGCAGGCGGTCGGCGGACTCGCGGACCAGGGTCAGCACGCCGCCGAGGCTGTCGAGGGTCTCGTCGAGCGAGCGGGCGACCTCGCCGAGCTCGCCGCCGCCGGTGGCACCGGCGCGCACCCGCAGGTCACCGGCGGCGACCTTGCCGAGCACCTCGCGGATCCGCTGCACCGGGCCGGTGACGCTGCGCGCCACGAGGACGGCGAGCACGACGGCGACCACCAGGCCGAGGACGACCACGACGATCGTCAGGGTGCGGGCCGAGGCGTAGGCGTCGCGCGCCTCGGCGACGGTCTGCTCGGCGTCCGCGGCGGCCGAGGTGGTGGCCGCGGCCAGCGACTCCTCGATGACCGTCTCGTCCTGCGTCATGGTCTGCAGCAGCGGGAGGGCGTTCGGCGAGCCGAGCGGCAGGGCCTGCAGCTGCGCCAGCGCGGTCAGGTAGGTCTCCGACGCGGCCCGGAACTCGGTGAAGGCGGCGCGGGCGTCGTCGGACAGCGGCATGCCGTCGACGGCCTCCGCGTGCGCGGCCATGGCCTCCGCGGCCTCGGCGGCGTCGCGCTGCGCGTCCTGGATGCTGGCCGGCGGCAGGGTCGGGATCGCGGCGCGCGCGGTCTGGGCGGCCAGCTCCCACCAGTCCACCTGCAGGGTCCGCAGCCCGTCGAGCGGGGCGGCGCCCTCGCTGTAGACCTGGTCGGCCTTGTCGGCGAGCACCGCCATGCGCGCGATGCCGAACAGGCCGACGCCCAGGGTGGTCAGCGCGACCACGAGGATGGCGCCGAGCATCCGCGTGTGCAGGCTCCAGCCGGAGGAGGAGTCGGCGGGCACCGCTGCAGCGGCGCGGGGCGGGGTCTGGCTCATCGATCGCCTTCCGTGGCCGGGGTTCCGGTCGGCGTGGTGCCGTCCGGGAACCACATCGGCAGGCGCCGGGCGGTCTTGAGCCGGGTCAGAGTGAGGCGAGGAAGGCCGCGACGCCGTCGTCGTCGTTCGTGCCGGTGACGTCGGTGGCCGCCGCCAGCAGGTCCGGGTGGGCGTGCGCCATCGCCACCGCCCGCCCGCCGGCCTCGCGCACCCAGTCGAAGGCGGCGATGTCGTTGGGCATGTCGCCGAAGACGACGACGTCCTCCGGGCCGACGCCGTGGCGGGCGGCGACCTTGGCGATGCCGGTGGCCTTGGTGACCCCGCTGGCGGAGATCTCGGCGAGCGCGTCCGAGGAGGAGTTGGTGACCGTCGCCCGGTCCCCCACCACCCGCTCGACGAGCCGCATGAACTCGTCGCGGGGCAGGTCCTCGTGCCGGGCCAGCAGCTTGGCCGCGGGGGCGGAGACGATCTCCTCGAGCGTCGCCTCGGCCACGCCGGGCGCGTCGAGGTCCCACCGCGGCCGGTAGACCGGCTCGTGCCGGAACTCCAGGCCGTACTCGACGGCGAACCAGGTGCCCGGCTGCTCGGCGCGCAGGCCGGCGGTCACGTCGGCGAGGACGGCCGGCGGCAGCGCGTCCTCCTCGAGGATCTCGAAGCGGCCGAGGTCGAGCAGCACCGCGCCGTTGCAGCAGACGGCGGTGCCGGTGCGCACGACCTCCCGGATCCGGCGCATCCACCGCGGCGGGCGGCCGGTGGCCAGCACCAGCGGGACGCCGTCGTCCGCCCAGCGCCGGAGCTCGGCGACGGTGGCCTCGCCGACGGTGTCGTCGGAGTGCAGCAGCGTGCCGTCCATGTCGCTGGCGATCAGCCGCGGTCGCCAGTCAGACACCGGCCAGCACCGCCTCGAGGTAGCGGGCCACGCCGTCGGCGTCGTGGCCGCTGGTCAGCCCGCCGGCGGCGGCCCGCACGGCGGGGTGGGCGTTGGCGACGGCGACCGCGCGCCCGCCGGCGTCCGTGACCGCGCCGATCATCGGCAGGTCGTTGGGCATGTCGCCGAAGACGAGCACGTCGCCGAACCCGACGCCGTACCGGTCGAGGGCGACGGCGAGGCCGGTGGCCTTGGTGATGCCGGGCGGGAGGACCTCGATGAACCCGAGGCCCGCGTGGGTGACCTCGGCGTCGGCCGGGTCGGTGACCCGGCGGGCGCGGGCGAGCAGCTCGTCCTGGCCCAGCGTGGAGGAGCGCAGGAACACCTTGAGCACCGCGCCCTCGGGGATGACCGCGTGCCGGGGCAGCAGGTGCGCGGGTTCGGGGTAGGGCCACTCGAACCCGTGCTGCACCCGCAGCGGCGCGAGCGCCTCGCCCTGCTCGGCGGCGTCCTCGACGGCCAGGATCAGGTCGCCGGCGGCGTCCTCGATGCGGGCGATGACCGCCTCCGCCTGCTCGCGCGGCAGGCCGACGGTGCGCAGCACCTCGTCGCGCTCGAGGTCGACGACGAAGCCGCCCTGCGCGAGCACCGCGATGCCGCGCCCGGCCAGCGCGGTGCGCACGCTGTCGAGCAGCCGCGGGCCGCGGCCGGTGACGCCGACGACGGGGACGCCGGCCGCCCAGCAGGCCTCCAGCGCGGCGCGGGTGCGCGGGCTGACCACGCCCTCGGAGGACAGCAGGGTGCCGTCGAGGTCGGTGGCGACCAGCTTCGGCCGCCAGTCGCCGAGCTCCCCGAGCAGGTCGCCGAGGTCCACGACCCGGGTGGCGTCCGGGGAGGGCACGTGCCCGGAGAGGACCGCCCGGGGCGCGGTCCCGCTCATGCGGTGGGCACCGGGGCGGCCAGCGTCATGCCGGGGGTGAGGACCTCGTGCCCGCCCAGCCACGGGCGCAGCGCCGCGGGCACGTGCACCGAGCCGTCGGCCCGCTGGTGCACCTCGAGCAGGCAGGCGATGGTGCGGGCGATCGCGCACAGCGTGCCGTTGAGCGTGGCCGCCGGCTGCGGCCTCCCGTCCTCGTCGCGGTACCGGATCGCCAGCCGGCGGGCCTGATAGGTGGTGCAGTCCGACGTCGACGTCAGCTCGCGGTAGGTGCCCTGCGACGGGAACCACGCCTCGATGTCGTACTTGCGGGCGGCGCTGGTGCCGAGGTCGCCGGCGGCGATGTCGACCACCCGGTAGGGCAGCTCGAGGGCCTGGAGGAACTCCTCCTCCCAGGCCAGCAGCCGCAGGTGCTCCGCGGCCGCCTCGTCGGGCCGGCAGAAGCTGAACATCTCGACCTTGTCGAACCAGTGCACGCGGATGATGCCGCGGGTGTCCTTGCCGTAGGAGCCGGCCTCGCGGCGGAAGCAGGACGACCAGCCGGCGTAGCGGCGCGGCCCGGCCGACAGGTCGAGCACCTCGTCGGCGTGCATGCCGGCCAGCGCCACCTCGGAGGTGCCCACGAGGTACAGGTCGTCGCGCTCGACGCGGTAGACCTCCTCGTCGTGCTCGCCGAGGAAGCCGGTGCCCTCCATCGCCTCGGGCTTGACCAGGGCCGGGGCGACGACGGGGACGAACCCGGCGGCCACCGCGCGGGTGATCGCGAGCTGCGCCAGCGCGAACTCCAGCAGCGCGCCCGGGCCGGTGAGGAAGTAGAAGCGGGCGCCGGAGACCTTCGCGCCGCGCTCCATGTCGATCGCGCCGAGCGCCTCGCCGATCTGCAGGTGGTCGCGCACCTCGAAGTCGTAGGCCGGGACCTCGCCGACGGTGCGCAGGGTGACGGCGTCGTCCTCGCCGCCGGGCGGGACGTCGTCGTGCACGACGTTCGGGATGGCCAGGTGCACCGCGCGCAGCGCCGCGTCGGCCGCGCGCTGGGCCTCCTCGGCCTCCTTGACCTGCGCGGCCAGCGCCTTCGCCCGCTCCAGGACGGCGGGGCGCTCCTCCTTCGACGCGCCGCGCACGGCCTGCGAGGCGGTCTTCTGCTCGGCGCGGAGGTCGTCTGCGCGCTTGACGGCGGCGCGGCGGGCCTCGTCGGCGGACAGCAGCTCGTCGACCCGGGACTCGTCGGCGCCGCGGGCGCGCTGGCTGGCACGGACGACGTCGGGGTGCTCGCGCACCAGGCGCAGGTCGATCACGGGGTCGATCGTAGGTGGGTGGCGCCCGTGGCCCCCTCGCCCACGGGGGTGCACTCCGGCGCGCGACCGCATCCGGGCGCGTCCCGGGAGGCGAAGTCCGGGCACCCGACCGCGAGGAGGACGCCGTGACCACCCCCGCACCGGGCAGCCGTGCGCGCTGGCTGCTGCTGGCGACCGCGGTCGGTCAGGCCGTGAGCCCCGCGCTGGCGGGGTTCGACCAGGGGTCCGGCAGCGACCCGGTGATCGTGCCGCCGGGGCCCTTCTTCGCCATCTGGGGTCCGGTGGTCCTCGGCTGCCTGGCCGCCGCCGTGTACGGGTTCCCCCTGCGCCGGGCCACCGCCGATCCGTGGCGCCGGGTGCAGGTCCCCCTGTCGGTGGCGCAGGTGGGGTTCGTCGTCTGGCTCGTGGCCGCGGCCCGGCTGCCGGTGCTCACCGTCCCGGTCTTCGCCGGGATGCTGGCCGCCCTGCTGGTGTGCCTGCGCGTCCTCGTCCGGACACCCGCCGACCGGGCCACCCGCCTGCTGCTGACCGGCAGCGTCGGCCTCTACGCCGGGTGGGCCAGCGCGGCCGTGTGGGTGAACGCGGCTACCGTCCTCCCCGGCCGGCTGACCGTCGGCACCCTGGTGCCCGCGTTGCTGGTCGCCGGCGCCGCCCTGACCGCCGCCGTCCTGGCCTGGCTGCTGCACGGCCAGCCCGCGTTCGTCCTGGCCGCCGGCTGGGTCCTGGTCGGCGCGCTCGTCTCCAGCCTCGGCGCGGGGGCGACCGCCCTCGTGCTGGTGGCCGGCGCCGGGCTGGCCGTCGTCGGCGTGTCGGCGGCACTGGGAGCCCGGCGCACCGCGTGAGGACCGGCGGCCGCGCCGTCCCGTGCGGGACACTCGGGGGCATGCGGTTCCTGAACGGCCAGCGCCCGGCGACCGACCTCACCTACGCCGACGTCTTCATGGTGCCGGGCCACAGCACCGTGGGCTCGCGCCTGGAGGTGGACCTGACCACCCCGGACCGGGTGGGCACCACCATCCCGGTCGTCGTGGCGAACATGACCGCCATCAGCGGCCGGCGGATGGCCGAGACCATCGCCCGCCGCGGCGGCCTGGCGGTGCTGCCGCAGGACATCCCGGTCGACGTCGTCGCCGAGGTCGTGTCGTGGGTGCACGCCCGGCACCCGGTCTACGACACCGCGATCACGCTGGCGCCGTCGTCGACGGTCGGTGAGGCGCTGTCGCTGATGACCAAGCGTGCGCACGGGATCGTCGTCGTGGTCGAGGGCCGGGGCGAGGACGTGGTGCCGGTCGGCGTGGTCACCGACGGCGCCTGCCGCGGGGTGGACCGCTTCAGCCAGCTCTCCCAGGTCATGGCCGAGCACCCGCTCACCGTCCCGGCCGGCACCGACCTGCCCAAGGTCTTCGACGTGCTCTCCGGCGAGCGGGTCAGCGCCGCTCCGGTGGTCGAGGGCGACCGGCTGGTCGGCGTCGTCACCCGCAAGGGCGCGCTGCGCTCCACCCTCTACACGCCCGCGGTCAACGGCGAGGGGCAGCTGCTCACCTCGGCCGCGGTCGGCATCAACGGCGACGTCGCCGGCAAGGCGACGGCGCTGCTGGCCGCCGGGGTCGACGTGCTCGTCGTCGACACCGCGCACGGCCACCAGGAGAAGGCGGTCGAGGCGGTGCGCGCGGTGCGGTCGGTGGCCGGGTCCGTGCCGGTGGTGGCCGGGAACGTGGTCACCGCCGAGGGCACCCGCGACCTGGTCGAGGCCGGCGCCGACGTCGTCAAGGTCGGCGTCGGGCCCGGTGCCATGTGCACCACGCGGATGATGACCGGCGTCGGCCGGCCGCAGTTCTCCGCCGTCGAGGAGTGCGCCGCCGAGGCCCGCCGGCTCGGGAAGCACGTGTGGGCCGACGGCGGCGTGCGCCACCCGCGCGACGTCGCCCTCGCCCTGGCCGCCGGCGCGGCCAACGTGATGGTCGGCTCCTGGTTCGCCGGCACCTACGAGAGCGCCGGCGACATCCACGACGACGGCAGCGGCCGGCTGTACAAGGAGTCCTTCGGGATGGCCTCGGCCCGGGCGGTCAAGGCCCGCACGGCGCAGCAGAGCGGCTTCGAGCGGGCCCGCGCCGGCCTGTTCGAGGAGGGCATCTCGTCCTCCCGCATGTACCTCGACCCGGCCCGGCCCGGCGTCGAGGACCTCGTCGACGGCATCGTCGCCGGGGTGCGCTCGTCGTGCACCTACGCCGGCGCCCGGACCATCGACGAGCTGCACGAGCGCGCGGTGCTGGGGGTGCAGAGCGCGGCCGGCTACGACGAGGGCCGCCCGCTGCCCACCAGCTGGTGAGGCCGCTCCCGCGCGAGGTCTTCGAGTCGCTGGTCGCCGACGCCCTCGACGCCGTCCCCGCCGAGCTCATGGCGCTGCTCGACAACGTCGTCGTCCTCGTGGAGGACCGCAACGAGGACGAGCCGGACCTGCTCGGGCTCTACGAGGGCCACGCGCTGACCGAGCGCGGCTGGCAGTACGGCGGCGACCTGCCCGACCGGATCATGATCTACCGCGAGGCCATCTGCGACGTCTGCGAGACCGCCGAGGAGGTGGTCGAGGAGGTGACGGTGACCGTCGTGCACGAGATCGCGCACCACTTCGGCATCGGCGAGCAGCGGCTGCACGAGCTCGGCTGGGGATAGCGCCCGCGTACCGTGACCGCCGTGCCATCCGACGTCGCCAGGGGCAGCGGGCTGCCGATCAAGATGCTGCACGACCGGGTCCTGGTCGCCCTGCGCCGGGAGGACGGCGAGCGCCGCTCCACCGGCGGCATCCTCATCCCGGCGACCGCCCAGGTGGCCAAGCGGCTGGTGTGGGGCGAGGCCCGCGGCGTCGGCGCGAGCGTGCGCCAGGTGAAGGTCGGCGACCAGGTGCTGTTCTCCCCCGAGGACCAGCACGAGGTCGAGGTGCACGGCGAGGAGCTGGTCATCCTGCGCGAGCGCGACGTGCACGCCGTCGCCGCCGAGCGGATCGAGGAGTCCACCGGCCTCTACCTCTGACGCCGTGGCCCTGACGCCCTAGTTCTGACGCCGTGTGCACGCAGCGCGGCGACCGGGCAGGCTGCGGCGCGGTACGTGCACACGGGGAGGCTCCGGATGGACGACGAGGCCCTGCGCGCCGAACTCGAGGCGATGGCGGGCGAGCAGCGGGAGCTGATGGCCCGCACCGGCGGCGGCGCGGTGGAGCAGGCGCCGGTGGAGGCCCGGCGCGAGCGGCGCGCGGTCTTCGTGCGGCACGCCGACCGGCTCGAGCAGCTGCTCGCCGGCGGCTGGCCCACCGCGGACCGGGTCGGGGAGGTCGCCGCGCGCGGCGCCTGGCTGGTCGCCCAGCACGCCGACACCCAGCTGTCGGTGCAGCGCCTGGCCCTGCGGCTGCTGCGCGAGGCGGTGGAGCACGGGCGGGCGCCGGCCCAGCAGCTCGCGATGCTCGACGACCGGGTCGCCGTCACCGAGGGCCGGCACCAGACCTACGGGACGCAGGTGGCCGACGTCGTCGACGGGCGGCCGGTGCTGTGGCCGGTGGCCGACCCCGACCGGCTCGACGACCGGCGCGCGACCGTGGGCCTCGAGCCGCTCGCCGTCCACCTGGCCCGCTACGTCCAGGCATAGGAAGCGACACGCACGTCTGGGCGTCAGGGACGTGCGTATCGCTTCCTATGCCTCGTGGGCGACCACGACGTCGGTCATGCCCGCGAGGAAGCGGCGGACGACGGCGAGGTCGTCGTCGGTGTAGCCCTCCATCGCGGCGAGCAGGCCCCGCTGCAGCCCGCCGAAGTAGGCGCCGCCGGCGGCCATCGTCGGCTCGGTCATCTCCAGGACGACGCGACGGCGGTCGGCGGGGTCGCGCACCCGGCGCACGTGCCCGGCCCGCTCCAGCCGGTCGACCAGCGCGGTCACCGACGCCGAGCTCAGCCGCACGGCCGCGCCCAGCCCGCCGGCGGTGAGCGGCTCGCCGCGGCGCGCGGCGTCCATGATCGCGATGACCGCGCGGACGTCGGTGCGGCCGAGCCCGTGCGCCTCGGCGAACCGCTCCCCCACCGCGTCGAGCTCGACGGTGAGCCGGCGCAGCAGCAGCGCGACGTCGACACGCTGGTCCACGTTGCGGGTCATCCCCTCACCCCCGTAATCTCTCGATCATCGAGATGATCGGTCGTCGAGAGGACCCCATCATGGCCCGCCGGGTCCGCTGGCTGCTCCCCCTGGTCGTCCTCCTCGCCTGGCTGGGGGCCGCGGCGCCGCTCGGCTCGCTCAGCGGGCAGCTGACCGGGCTGCAGGAGAACGACAACGCCGCCTTCCTCCCCGACAGCGCGGAGTCCACCCGGGTCGCGGAGCTGGCGCAGGCGTTCAGCCCCACCGAGGCCATCCCGGCGATCCTGCTGTGGGAGGGCGACGGCCCTCTCGACCAGGCGACGCTGGCGTCGGTCGGGCAGGCGCTCGAGGAGGCCGCCGCCGTCGCGGACGAGGCCGGCGCCCTGGCCGGGCAGCCCTCCCCGCCGATCCCGTCGGAGGACGGCGAGGCGGTGCAGGCCGTGCTGCCCCTGAGCCCTGAGCTCGGTGACGAGATCGTCGCCGTCGTCGAGGACCTGCGCGCCGCCGTCGAGGTCGAGGGCACCGACAGCTTCGTCACCGGGCCCGGCGGCATCTTCGCCGACTTCGCCAACGGCTTCGCCGGCATCGACGGCCTGCTGCTGGCCGCGGCCTTCGGCGTCGTGCTGCTCATCCTGCTCGTCGTCTACCGCAGCCCGATCCTGCCGTTCCTGGTCATCGGCACCGCGGGCCTGGCGCTCACCGCCGGCAACGCCGTCGCCTACCTGCTGGCCCGCGAGGGCTGGATCACCGTGAACGGGCAGAGCCAGGGCATCGCCTCGATCCTCGTGGTCGGCGCGGCCACCGACTACGGGCTGCTGCTGGTCGCCCGGTTCCGCGAGGAGCTGCAGCGCGAGGAGAGCCGCTTCGTCGCGATCCGCACCGCGCTGCGCCGCTCCTGGGAGCCGATCGTCGCCTCCGGCGCGACCGTCGTCCTCGGCGTGCTGTGCCTGCTGTTCTCCGACCTGGCCTCCAACCGCGGGCTCGGGCCGATCTCGGCGGTGAGCGTGGCCCTCGCCGTCGTCGCGGCGCTGAGCTTCCTGCCCGCGGCACTCGCGCTGCTCGGCCGCGCGGCGTTCTGGCCGTTCCGCCCGCACGTCGGGCAGCAGCCCCGGCAGGGCCGCGGCTGGCCGCGGGTCGCCGCGCTCGTCGGCCGCCGGCCGCGCCGGGTGCTCGCCGCGAGCGTCCTGGCGCTGGTCGCCGCGGCGGTGTTCGCCCCGAGCTACGACGCCTCGGGCATCACCTTCAGCGACGCGATCCGGGGCGAGTCGAACGCCGTGGACGGGCAGGAGGCCCTGGCCCGCCACTTCGACGCCGGCTCCGGCAGCCCGACCGTCGTGGTGACGCCGGAGGACAGCTGGCAGGAGGTGGCCGAGACCGCCGCGGCGGCCGAGGGCGTGGCGTCGGTCGTGCCGTTCACCGGCGGCCCGCCCGGCGGCGACCCGGTCGTGGCCGACGGGCTGGTGCGCCTCGACGTCACCCTCGCCGTCGCCGCCGACAGCACCGAGGCCTTCGACGTCGTCTCCGGCTTGCGGGAGACGCTCGACGACGCCGACCCCGGGGCGCTGGTCGGCGGGGACACCGCGAGCAACCTCGACGCCCGCGAGACCGCCGGCCGCGACCTGCGGGTCATCGTGCCGAGCGTGCTGGTGGTCATCACGATCGTCCTGGCCCTGCTGCTGCGGTCGCTCGTGGCGCCACTGCTGCTCATGGCCACGGTGGTGCTCAGCGTGGCGGCGACGGTCGGCGTCGCGGCGCTGCTGTTCGACGGCGTCTTCGGCTTCCCCGGCAGCGACCCCGGCATCCTGCTCATCGGGTTCGTGTTCCTCGTCGCCCTGGGGATCGACTACAACATCTTCCTCATGACGCGGGCCCGGGAGGAGTCCGTGCGGCACGGCACCCGCGACGGCGTGCTGCGGGCGCTGGCGGTCACCGGCGGGGTCATCACCTCGGCCGGGCTGGTGCTGGCCGCGACGTTCGGGGCGCTGTCGGTGCTGCCGCTGCTGTTCCTGACGCAGCTGGCCTTCCTGGTGGGCTTCGGCGTGCTGCTGGACACCTTCGTCGTCCGCTCGCTGGTGGTGCCGGCCGCGGTGGCGCTGCTCGGCGACCGCACGTGGTGGCCGAGCCGGCTGTCCCGCCGGCGCGACCCGGAGCCCGAGCGGGAGCTGGAACCCGCCTGAGGTCCGCGGAGGTCGGCCTCAGACCTCGCCGGCGCGCAGCCGCGCCAGCCACGAGCCGGCCTCGGTGAACGCGGCGTCGGCCGCCTCGCCGGGGACCGGCCGGTTGGTGCGGCCGTCGGCGCGCGGGTACGAGCCGAGGAAGCGCACGTCCTCGCTCACCCGGTGCAGCGCGGCCAGGGCCTCGCCCACCCGCGCCTCGGCCACGTGCCCCTCGCAGTCGAGGGAGAAGGAGTAGACCCACAGCCGGTCGCGGATGGGCCGGGACTCGATCCGGGTCAGGCTGATGCCGCGGACGGTGAACTCGCGCAGCACGTCGAGCAGCGCGCCGGTGCGGTCGGCGACGACCACCACGAGCGAGGTCTTGTCGTTGCCGGTGGGCTCGGGCAGCGCGCCCGGCCGGGACACCAGGACGAAGCGGGTGACGGCGCCGGGGTGGTCGGCGACGTCCTCGGCCAGCGGCACCAGCCCGTAGCGCTCGGCGGCGATCGGCGCGCAGACCGCGGCGTCGTACTCGCCGTCGGCGACCGCGCGGGCGGCGACCGCGGTGGAGGAGGCGGGCAGCGCGGGGACGTCGGGCAGCAGCCCGGCCACCGTGCGCGCGGTCTGCGCGAGGGCGTGCGGGTGGCTGACGACGGTCCGCACGTCGGCGAGGGCGGTGCCCGGACGGGCGGCGAGGACGAAGGCCACGGTGAGGAAGACCTCGCGCACGACCACCAGCGGGTCGCCGTCGGCCAGGCCGTCCATGGTGGTCGGGACCGAGCCCTCGACCGAGTTCTCGAACGGCACCAGGGCGGCGTCCGCCTCGCCCGCCCGGACGGCGGCCAGCGCCGCCGGGACGCTGGCGACGGGCTGCCGCACCCCCTCGCCGGGGGGTACGGCGCTGCTGAGCGCCGCCTCGGCGAAGGTACCCTCGGGCCCGAGATAGGCGAACCGCGTCGGAGGCGTCTGGAGCACCCGACGAGGGTAGTGCGGTCGGGCAGGGGTCGAGATCCCGTCCGGGGGGAACTGCCTCGCCGTCGGCCAGGCGTGGCCGGACGACCGGCGACGAGGAGGAGGGAAGCGTGACCCCCGGCTCCCCTCCCGTCACTGACGGTCACCTGGAGGCTGCGCTGCGGCTCCTGCTGGCCGCCGACCGGCGCGACGACGACGCGGCCTTCCGCGCCGGGCTCGACGACGCCGAGCCCGCGCTGGCCGCCGCCGCGGAGCCCCGCTGGGCCGCCTGGCGCGCGGCGCTGGCCGCCCGCCGCGCCCTGCTCGACGGCGACCGCGACGCCGCCGCGGACGGGGTGACCGCGGCCCGCAAGGCGCTCGGCGCCTGCGCCCCCTCGGCGTCCACGGCGCTGGTGCTGGCCTACCTGGCGCACGTGGAGGCCACCGCCGACCGCCTCGACGCGGCGATGCTGCTCGCCGTCGACGCCAGCCTGCTGACCGAGCAGCTCGCGCCCGCCGAGCCCGCCGCGGGCACCCCCTCACCCGAGGTGGTCCAGGCGCACCTGTGGCTCTCGCTCACCCTCACCGCGCTCGACCTCGAGGAGCTCGCCGTCGCACAGGCGGAGCGGGGCTGCGCGGTGGCGGAGCGGCTGCCCGACCTCGGCGAGCGCTGGCAGCTGCTGCGGCTGTGCGCCCAGCAGCGGGTCGAGCTCGCCCAGACGCTGCGCCGCCGCGGGCAGGCCGCCCGCGCCCGCGAGCTGGCCGGCGCCGCGATCGCCGCCGCCTCCGACGCCCGCGCGCTGGCGGTCGAGCCCGACCCCGACGACTCCGACCAGCTCGACGTCGTCCAGGCCTGGGCCCTGTCCTGCCACGGCGAGCCCGACGACGCGCTGGGCCCGCTGCGGTCGGTGCACCGGCGGGTGCACCGCAGCGGCAGCACCTGGCTGCGCGGCTACGCCGACCTGGCCCTGGCCCGGCTGCTCACCCGGCTGTCGCAGGAGCACAGCGGCGGCGGGGGCGGCGAGGAGGCCGCCGGCCTGCTGGTCGACGCCGCGGGCGCCTTCGCCGCCACCGCCGACCGGCGCCGCTACCGGCAGTGCCTGCTCGAGCTCGGCCAGGCCACCGCCGCGATGGGCCGGCCCGCCGAGGCCCTGTACTGGCTCGACGCCTACCGCTCCGACACCGGCCGCGCGCACGCCCGCAGCCGGGAGCTGTGGGCGGAGATGTTCGTCCGCCGCAGCCGGCTGCGCGAGGCCGAGCGGCAGGCCGCGGTGCTGCGCCGGCACGCGCTGGAGGACCCGCTCACGGGCCTGGGCAACCGGCGCAGCGCCGAGCGCCGGCTGGCCGGGCTGCGGCTGGGCGCCGAGCCGCTGTCGCTGGCCGTCGTCGACGTCGACCGGTTCAAGGAGGTCAACGACGACACCTCGCACACCCACGGCGACGAGGTGCTGCGCCGGGTCGCCGCGCTGCTGCGCGAGCACAGCCGGGCCGGCGACGAGGTGTACCGGTGGGCCGGCGACGAGTTCCTCGTCGTGCTCCCCGCGGCCACCCAGGGGCAGGCGCTGGCCGCCGTGGAGCGGCTGCGGGCCGCCGTGGCCGAGGCGGACTGGGCCGACCTGCCGCTGAGCGAGCCGATCACCGTGAGCATCGGGGTGGCCACCGCCCCGGCCGCCGCCGACGACCGGTCCGTGCCGGTCGGCTGGCGGTCGCTGTTCGACACCGCCGACCTGCACCTGTTCTCCGCCAAGCGCGGCGGGCGCAACCGGGTGCGGGCGCCGGGACTCGTCGACGGTGACGGCGGGGCCGGCACCGCGGCCGGGGACCAGGCCCCGCCGGAGGCCGCGCCGTGACCGGCGCCCGGCCCAGCTGGGACGGCAGTGACGGAACGGGCGACGGGACCTCCGCCACACGACGCGCCCGCGCCGGGATGCCCGGATCCGGCCCCGACGGCGTGCACAGTGCCCTGGTGCCACCGGGAGCCCTGCACCACCGGGTGACCGCCGCCCTCGCCAACTGGCAGCTCGACGACGCCGAGCGCCTGCTGTCGGTCGTCGACTCCTCGACGCCCTACGCAGCCCCCGCCGAGGCCGGCGCCCCCGGGTCCGACGACCGCGACGACGCGCCCACCCTCGGCCGAGCCTGGGCCGACACCCTGCGCGCCGAGCTGCTGGTGCGCCGGCTGCGCGTGGCCGGCTTCACGCTGGTCGGCGAGCCGCTCGACGCTCCCGAGGCCACCGAGTCCCTCGACCTGCACGCCGGCGTCGCCGGGCTGCTCGACGGCGGCGACGGCGACCCGCGGTCGGCCTCGGCCGCGCACGCCGCCGAGGCGATCGCCCTCGTGCGCTCGGCCAAGGCCGCCTTCGACGCCAGCGACGACGAGCTGCAGCGCGCCGCGGGCCTCGCCCGGCACGCCCGCATCGAGCTGCTGTCCCGCCGGATCGACGCGGCGATGGACGAGGCGGTCGAGGCGGCCAGCCTGCTCGACCCCGCGCTGCCCCCGAGCGCCCTGCTCGTCGACACCCTGGGCACCCTCGCCGGCGTCCTGGCCGACCTCGAGCTGATGCCGCTGGCCCTGGACTACCAGCGCCGCGCGCTGGAGACCGCCGCCGCGGCCGCCGACGCGGGCGTGCTCGACGCCGGCGTCGACCCCGACGTGCTCGCCGCCCGCGCGGCCACCTGCCTCGGTGAGCTGTGCGCGGAGCTGGGCGAGGCGCTGCTCGACGACGGCGACCCCGACGCCGCGCTGCCGCGGTTCGCCGAGGCGCGCGGGCTGGCCGAGCGGGCGCTGGCCCAGCTGCCACCCGACGCCGAGGGCGTCGTGGCCGCGCAGGTGGTGCACGGCTGGGCGCTGGTCGGCCTGGGCGAGCACGCCGCGGCCACCGGCCCGCTGCGCGCCGCCGTCCGCACCACCAGCGCCCGCGGCGACCGCGCGCTGCTGGCCTCCGCGCTGCTGGCGCTGGGCCGCGCGCTGCGCCGCCAGGACGACGGCCGCGGCGCCGACCAGCAGCTGGCCAAGGCGCTGGCGCTGGCCACCGAGCACGGCCTGCCCCGGCTGCGGCGGTCGGCGCTGCGCGAGCTGTGCACGCTGCACGCCGAGCTCGACGACGCCGGCCGGGCGCTGCCCTACCTGCAGGCCTACCTCGCCGACGAGCTCGACCGGGTCGACGAGCGGCGCACCCGCTGGGTGGAGCTGTTCGGCCGGCGCAAGAGCCTGCTGGAGAACGAGCGCGCCGCCGGGCAGCTGCGCCGGCAGGCCTACGAGGACCCGCTCACCCACCTGCCGAACCGGCGCTACGCCGAGGCCCGCCTCGACGGGCTGCTCGGCGCCGGCACCACGCCCGCGCTGGCCGTCGTCGACGTCGACCGGTTCAAGGCCATCAACGACGCCGTCGGCCACCCCGGCGGCGACGCGGTGCTGCGGGCGGTCGCCGAGCTGCTCATCGCCGGCTGCCGCGACACCGACGAGGTGTGCCGGTGGGCCGGCGACGAGTTCGTCGTCCTGCTGCCCGACACCACCGCCGAGCAGGCCGAGCGGGCCCTGGAGCGGGTGCGCCGCGCGGTGGCCGCCCACGACTGGGCCGCGCTGGGCCTGACCCTGCCGGTGACGATCAGCGTGGGCATCGCCTCCGCCACCCGCGGCGACGACCGGCGCACGCTGTTCGCCGCGGCCGACGGCGTCCTCTACGACGCCAAGCGCAGCGGCCGCGACCGCGTCGTCCGCCTCTCGGCGGTCACCCAGACCCGCGCGCCCGACGCCGCCCCGGAGGCCGAGCAGGCGCCGCCCGCCGGGCCCGCGACGGCGTCGGTGCAGGTGCCGCCGGTGCAGACGTCGCCGCTGGACCCCGTCGGCGGCTTCGCCGCGCTGCTCGCGGCGCCCGCCCGGCCGGCCGACCCGCCGCTGTCGCTCGGCGGCCCGGGTGAGCCGGCGCTGGCGCCCGGGCCCGCGGCGCCGCCCGCGCGCCCGGCCGAGCCCGACGTCATCTGGGGCGTGGGCCGCTCCACCGAGCAGGTGCTCGCGCTGGTCCGCGAGACCCGCGACGCGCACCCCGACCGCCCGGCGCTGGTGGTGCGCGCGAGCGCCGACACGCTCGTCGCGCTGGCGTCCGCGCACCCGGGCTCCACAGTCGACGCCGCGGCGATGTCGGCCGCCGTCGGCCCGGTGCCCGAGCCGGTCGGGCGGGTGGGCGTGCTGTGCGCCAGCACCGCCGACGCGTCGGTGGCCGCCGAGGCCGCGTTCGTCGCCCGGGTGACCGGCACCGAGGTCGTGCGGGTCGACGACGTCGGCGGCAGCCGGCTGCGGCCGCTGCTCACCGACCGGACGCTGCTCGACGACGTCGACTGCCTGGTCGTGGTCGCGGGCCTCGACGCCTCGCTGGCCGGCACGGTCGGAGCGATGACGGACGTGCCGATCGTCGCGGTGCCCACCTCGACCGGGCAGCCGGGCTCCTTCGGCGGCTTCGGCTCGCTGCTCACGATGCTCAACTCGGCGTCGCCGGGCGTCGTCGTCAGCAACATCGACAACGGCCACGCCGCCGGCGTCTTCGCCGCCCGCATCGCCCGGAGGACCGGGAGGTAGGGACGGCGGACCGGCCGCGGGGCCGGAGGCTCCCGGCCGGGACGGCGTGGCAGGGCTCAGCGCCGGTCGGGGACGGCACCTGGCCGCGGTGTCGGCCGGAAGGCCGACGATGTGACGGCCGCGACCAACGCGAAGAGGACCGCCACGGCGAGGGCGCCGTCGAGGGCCCAGGCGGCGAACACCAGCAGCGCGCCGAGCTCGATGCCCAGCCCCGCCACCGAGGTGACCGTCGCGCGGACGGCGGCGGGCAGCCGCTCCTGCAGCCGGGCCTCCCCCACGACCAGCACCGCCAGGTACAGGCCGTAGGACACCGCGACGGCGGCGACGGCGGGGAGGCCGTCGGCCAGCGCGCCGGCGGCGAGCAGCACCGCCGAGGCGAGCAGCAGCAGCGGCAACGCCCGCGAGGGCAGCCGCGCCGCCCGGCCGGCGAGCGCCGCGCCCGCGGCACCGGTCAGGGCGACGACGAGGACCGCGGCCGGCACCACCGCCGTCGGCACGCCCTGGTCGCGGGCCATGAGCGGGAAGTACTCCTCGATCGCGTCGAGCGAGCCGAGCAGCGCGACGGCGGCCACCGCGAGCAGCACCCCCGGGCGGCGCAGCGCCGTCCCGACGGCGGTCCGCAGCGGGACCTCCGGCCCGTCGTCGTCGGCGGTGCGCGGCGGCTCGGGGAAGCGTGTGGCGAGCCCGGCGGCGGCCAGGCAGGTGCCGACGCTCACCCAGCCGACCAGCGCGTAGCCGCCGGCCTGCACGAGGAGGCCGGCCAGCACGGCGGTGGGCACCTGCACGAGCAGCTCGGCCGCGGTCATGGCGCCGTTGACCCGGACGTAGGCGTCCTCGGCGCCGGCCGCGGCCAGCCCGTCGTAGACCAGGGCCTCGGCCGCGCCGGACACCAGCGCGCCGCCCACGCCCCAGACGACGAAGCCGGCGGCGAAGCCGGCCAGGCCCGGCGTGACGGTCCACAGCACGAAGCCGACGGCCTCGAGGACGCCGCCGAGCACGAGCGCGCCGCGGCGGGACCAGCGGTCGGCGAGCACGCCGGTGGGCACCTCGGCCACAAGCGCGGTGAGCGACCACAGCGCGAACAGCGCGGAGACCTGCGGCTCGGTCAGCCCGGTGTCCAGGAACAGCAGCGCGTAGAGCGGGTACACCGGGGCGAGGCCGGACAGCGCGGTCCAGGCCACGGCCAGCCGGGCGAGGGCCCGGGCGGCCGGCGGAAGCGGGGCGGGGGACGGGCGTCAACGGAAGGGCACGGCGCGACCGTAACGAGCAGCACACCAGCGCGCACCGGGTTTGTCGCGCCGGCTCGGCTAGGCTCTGCGGCCGAGAAGGGGAGTAGCCCCCCGTCCGCTGGTCGACACGCTGGCACGTCCCCCGGGGGCGGCCCGGTCAGCGGGCCCGTGCGCGAGCGCGGGTGGGCGAGACCTTCGACCGGAGCAGTCGTGTGCGCTGCCGGTCGGAGGCGTGCGCCCCCGCCCGGCGGTGCCGAGCGGAAGAGAGCCAGCCCGTGATCGTCCTGTCCGTCGTCGCGACGGCGTTCGTCCTCGTCCTGCCGGTGGAGCTGCCGGACAAGACGCTGTTCGCCAGCCTGGTGCTCGCCACCCGGTTCCCGCCGCTGCCGGTGTTCGTCGGCGTGGGCACCGCCTTCGGCCTGCAGGTGGCCATCGCGGTGACCGCCGGCAGCCTGCTGTCGCTCCTCCCCCAGGCCCTGGTCAGCGGGGTCGTGGCGGTGCTGTTCCTCGTCGGCGCGGTGCTGCTGTGGCGCAGCGCGGCGGAGGGCCCCGAGGACGGCGGGGAGGCCGCCGACACCCGGGAGCGGACGTCGTTCCTGCGGGCGGCCGCGGTCTCCTTCGGCGTGCTGTTCGCCGCCGAGTGGGGCGACCTGTCGCAGCTGGCCACCGCGGGCCTGGCCGCGCGCCTGGACTCCCCCGTGTCGGTCTTCATCGGGGCGTGGGCGGCGCTGCTCACCGTCTCCGCGCTCGCGGTGTTCCTCGGCAAGGCGCTGGCCGACCGGCTGCCGGTGGCGCTCATCCGCCGCGCGGCCGCGGTGCTGTTCGTCGTCTTCGCCGTCGTGGCCGCCGTGGAGACCGTCCGCGTCCTCACCTGATCGGGGGACGGCGCGGCGGCGGCTCCTGCGGACCGGTCCCGCACCGGCCGTTGTCCCGGTCATGAGCACGACCACGACCCCCGACCGCGCCACCGGCGCCCTCGACCTCGCCGAGCTCGGCCGCGACGCCGAGCTCGCCGCCGTCGTACGGGTGGCCGCCGCGGTCACCGGGGTGCCGTGCGCGACGCTCAACCTGCTCGACGCCTGCGAGCAGCACCAGCTCGTGCCGCACGGCTTCCCGGGCTGCTCCTCGCCGGCCGAGGAGTCGCTGTGCGCGACGATGACCGCCGAGGGCCCGCGCGTGCGGGTGTACGCGGACCTCTCGACCGACCCCCGCTACGCGGACAACCCGTGGGTGGACGGCCGGCGGTCGTCGGTGCGCGCCTACGCGAGCGCGCCGTTGCTCGTCGACGGGCTGGCGGTCGGCACGCTGTGCGTCTTCGACACCGCCCCGCACGCCTTCCCGGCCGACGCCGGCGACCGGCTGGCCGACCTCGCCGGCGTCGTCGTCGCCCTGTTCCAGCGCCGCCGCCAGGCGCGGCAGCTCGCCGTCCTCGCCGCCGCCCGCGCCGCCGACCGCGACCAGGCGCAGGCCGCGGCGTCGCACGCGGCGCGGTCGGAGGCCTTCACGCGGGCGCTGCTCGAGGCGCTGCCGGTCGGGGTCGTGGCCGCGGACGCCGACGGGCGGATCACCCTGTTCAACCGGCTCGGCCGGCAGTGGCACGGCCTGCCCGAGGAGCACGCCGACCAGGTGGCCGGCGCGGAACTCACCGAGGACGTCGTCGAGCGCTTCGGGCTCTGCACCCCCGACGGCCGCCGGCTGGCGCTGGCGGAGGTGCCGCTCGCCCGCGTCTACACCGAGGACCGGGTGCGCGACGCGCACATGGCCATCGACCTGCCCGGGCACCCGCTGCGCGTGCTCCGCGCGTCGGGGACGCGGATCCGCGACGACGCCGGCCGCCCCACCGGCGCGGTCGTGGCGATGATGGACGTGACCGCGCAGGTCGAGCTGGAGGCCCGGCTGCGCGAGGCCGCCCTGCACGACGCCCTCACCGGCCTGCCCAACCGGGCGCTGCTGCTCGACCGCACGGAGCAGGCGCTGCGGGTGCAGGAGCGCGAGGGGCTCCCCGCGGCGGTCCTCTACTGCGACCTCGACGGGTTCAAGCAGGTCAACGACACCCTCGGCCACGCCGCGGGCGACGCCGCGCTGGTGCGGATGGCCGCCGCGCTGACCTCCGTCGTCCGCCCGGGCGACACGGTGGCCCGCATCGGCGGCGACGAGTTCGTCGTCCTGTGCCCCGGCACGGCGACGGAGGCGGCCGCGCGCGGGCTCGCCGAGCGGCTGTCCGCCGCGCTCGCCTCCCCCGCCGACGGCGGCCCGGCGCTGCGCTCGAGCACCGGCCTGGCGCTCTCCCGCGCCGGCGACACCCCCGACACCCTGCTCAGCCGGGCCGACGCCGCGATGTACGCGGTCAAGCGCTCCCGCCGCTGACCCGCGCGGGCCAGACCCCGGGTCCTCCGCCGGGCGCCGGCTCGCCGTCGCGGGCGGAGCCGACGGCCCGGGGGTCGCCCAGCTCGCGGGCGGCGGCCACCAGGCCGGTGAGGTGCGCGGCCACCCACGGCAGCCCGTGACGCGCCGCCCAGGCGAGCTCGCGCGCCGGGCCGGGCGCCGGCGGCAGCGACGGCGCGTCCGGCACGCGGACCGGCAGGCCGGCCGCGGTGAGCAGCGCGCCCGCGACCACGGCGATCCGGGCGTGCAGCGCCGCGGTGGGGTGCAGCCGGTCGACGTCCCAGGCCCGGCGGTCGGTCACGGACGGCACGGCCGCGAGGTCCAGCACCAGCACGCCAGGGCCGGCCGCCGCCGCGTCGACCGCGGCGTTGACCGCGGCCACCCGCCCGCGGACGGCGGCCCGCACCCCCGCCGGCAGCGGCAGCATGCCGCCGGGGTCGTGCAGCCGGCCGAGCACGACGACGGCCCCGGCGGCGCGCAGCCCGGACACGACGGCGGCGAGGTCGTCGGCCAGCGCGGCGGGGTCCAGGTCGGACCGCGAGACGTCGTTGAGCCCGGCCAGCACGGTGGCCACGTCGGGCGCCCCGGCGACGGCGGCGGCCAGCTGGACGGCGCGCACGTCGCGGACGCGGGCGCCGGCCCGCGCCAGCAGGGTCAGCCGGGCGCCCGGGACGGCGGCGGCGAGCACCGACGGCCAGGTGCGGGCGGCCGGCACCCGCACGCCCACGCCCTCACCGCAGCTGGTGCTGTCGCCGAGCGCCGCGATCCTCATGCCGCCCGCTCCCGCGCCGCGAGGCCGTGCGCGGCGAGGAACCCCGCGACCGTCGCCGTCCACGGGAACCGCTCCGCGCGCCGCCGGGCACGCTCGCGGCGTGCACCGGGGTTCACCGCGAGCAGCGCCTCGACGGCGTCGGCCAGCGCGGCCGCGGTGCCGGCGGCGGCCATCCCGGCCGGCCCGGCCACCGACGGCAGTGCGGAGTCCGCGGACACCACGACCGGCGTGCCGCAGGCCAGCGCCTCCAGCGCGGCCAGGCCGAACGTCTCCACGGGGCCGGGCGCGAGCACGACGTCGGCGGCGCCGAGCAGGCCCGCCAGCGCGGCCCGGTCCGGCACGTGCCCGAGGAACCAGACGGGCAGGCCCGCGGCGCGGCGGGCCAGCGCCCCGCGCGCGGGCCCGTCGCCGGCGACCAGCAGCCGCACCGGCAGGCCGCGGCGGGCGAGCTCCGCGGTGGCGGCGACGGCGAGGTCGGGGCGCTTCTCCCGCGACAGCCGGGTGGCGGTCACCAGCAGCACCCCGCCGTCGCGACGGTGGCCGGCGTCGGCGCGGGCGGGCGTGAAGGTGCCGAGGTCGACGCCGAGCGGCACCACGGTCACCGGCGCCCCGACCCGTCGGTACTCCTCGGCCGCCCAGTCGGTCGTGCAGACGACGCGGCCGGCGGCGGCCAGCGCGGCGTTGGCGCGGTCGGCGAGCCGGTCGGCCGCCCGTGGCACGCCGGGTGCGGCCGGCAGCCACTGCCGCAGCCACCGGTCGAGCCGCTCGTGGCTGACCACCAGCGCCGGGACCCCGCGGTCCCGGGACCAGCCGGCCACCGCGCGCAGGGTGGTGCGGTCGTGCAGCTCGACGCGGTCGGGCGCCAGGTCCGCCAGCGCCGCGAGCACCGGCGCCGGGCGCAGCAGCCGGTACCCGGTGCCCGGGAGCGGGACGCCGGGCAGCTGCACCCGCCGTCCCCAGGCGGTGTCCTCGGTCGCCGCGCGCGGGCCGGGCACCACCTGCACCACCTCGTGGCCGGCGGCCGCGTAGCCGGCGGCGAGGGAGGCGAGGGCGGTGCGCAGGCCACCGGAGGTGGGGGTGACGAAGTTGGCCACCTGCACGACCCGGCTCACGCGACGCGCTCCGGGGCGGCGGGCGCGGCGGCGCGGCCGGCGAGCGCGTCGGTGTAGTGGCCGAGCAGCTGGTCGCCGAGGGAGTCCCAGGTGCGGCCGCGCACGCTCGCCCGCGCGGCGCGGGACATCCAGGCGCGGGTGTCCGGCTCGGCCACCAGCCGGGCCACCTGCGCGCGGAGGTCGGCCGCCGACCCGGGGGTGAAGAACAGGCCGGTCCGGCCGGCGGTGACGACGTCGAGCGGCCCGCCGGCGGCCGGGGCGACCACCGGGACGCCGCTGGCCAGCGCCTCCTGCGCCGCCTGGCAGAAGGTCTCCGACGAGCCGGGGTGGACGAAGACGTCGAGGGAGGCGGTCCAGGCGCCGAGCTCGGCGCCGCCGCGGAAGCCCGCGAACACCGCGCCGGGCAGCGCCCGCTGCAGCCGCTCGCGCTGCGGGCCGTCGCCGACGAGCACGAGCCGGACGCCGGGGACCCGGTCCAGGCCCGCGAGCAGGTGCAGCTCCTTCTCGGCGGCCAGCCGGCCCACGTAGCCGACGACGACCTCCCCGCCGGGCGCGAGGCGGGCGTGTAGCGCGGGGTCGCGGCGGGCGGGCGAGAAGGCGGCGGAGTCGACGCCGCGGGCCCACAGCCGCACGCGCGGCACGCCCCGGGCGCGCAGCTCGTCGGCCACCGGGTGGCTGGGGACCAGGGTCGCCGCGGCGCCGGCGTACACCGGCCGCAGGCCCGCCCACACCATCCGGCCGACGCCGGGCAGGCCGTAGCGGGCGGCGAAGCCGACCAGGTCGGTCTGGTGGACGGCCACGACCGGGACGTCGAGGCGGCGGGCGACCCGCGCGGCCGAGGCGCCGAGCGCCGCCGGGCTCGCGAGGTGGACGACGTCGGGGGCGAACTCGCGCAGGACCCGCCCGAGCCCCGGCCACGGGCGGCCGACGCGGAAGCCCGCGTAGCGCGGGAGCGCCACCGACGGGGACCGGACGACGGTCGCGCCGGCGTACTCCCCGGGGCCCGGGCCGGGCGCGACGACGAGCACCTGCACGCCGTGCCGCCGCATCTGCTCGCAGACGCGCAGGACGCTGTTGGTGACGCCGTTGACCTGCGGGAGGAAGGACTCGGTGACCACTGCCACGCGCACGCCGCCAGCGTGGGCGGCGCAGGGAGAGCGGAGGTCGACGGCGCGGCCCGCTCCCGGTGAACGGTGCGGGAAGAGCGGGCGACCCGGCTCAGGCCAGGGTCGGGATCCAGTCGGCCAGGGCCCGCCCGATCGCGTGCGGGGAGTCCTCGGGCACGAAGTGCGAGCCCGGCACGGTCACCTCTGAGACCGAGGGCCACTTGCGGACCAGCGCGCGCTGCCGGCCGACCAGGATGGAGCCTGGCTCGGCGTCCAGGAACAGCTTGGGGACGGCGCTGCCGCGCAACCAGACGCCGTACCGCGCGACGACGTCGCGGACCAGCGGCGGCACGTTGTCCAGCGGGATCTGCCGGGGCCACTCGAGGGTGGGCCAGCGGTCCTCGCGCTCGCGGAAGGGCGCCCGGTACCGCTCGTGCGCTTCGGGACTGAGACCCCGCAGCGTGGAGGCCGGCAGGATCCGCTCGACGAAGACGTTCTTGTCCAGCACCACGGTCTCGCCGTCGTCGCCGCGCATGGTGCGGAAGATGCCGCGCGCGTCGGGCGGCCAGTCCGCCCAGGTCATCGGGGTGACGATCGCCTCGGTGAACGCCAGCCCGCGCACCTGCTCGGGGTGCCGGCGGGCCCAGTCGAAGCCCAGCGCCGAGCCCCAGTCGTGCAGCACGAAGGTGACCCGCCGGTGCACGCCGACGGCGTCGAGGAACTCCTCGAGGTGCTGCGCGTGGGTGGCGAAGGAGTAGGTGCCGCGCCGCGGGTCGGGCAGCTTGCCCGACTCCCCCATGCCGACCAGGTCCGGCGCGATGCACCGGCCCAGGTGGCGCACGTGCGGGATGACGTTGCGCCACAGGTAGGACGACGTCGGGTTGCCGTGCAGGAAGACGACCGGATCCCCCTCCCCGACGTCCACGTACGCCATCTCCGTGCCGCGGACGGTCACCCGCTGCCGGGGGAAGGGGTCCTCGGGGGAGACGTCCTCAGCGGCCACCCGGGCATCCTCGCCCAGCCGCCGCCCCGCCGCCGTCCGGAGGACGGCGTCCGACGATCGCGCTCGGCCCTGACGCGACGATCGCGCTCGGCCCTGATGCGACGATCGCGCTTGACCCTGACGCGACGTCAGGCTGTGCACTCGTCGCCGTCAGGGAGGAGGGACCCGGGATGAACGTGGGCGAGGTGGCGGCGCTGGCCGGCGTCACGGTGCGCACGCTGCACCACTACGACCGGATCGGCCTGCTGTCGCCGTCGGGACGCACCGCGGCCGGCTACCGCCGCTACTCGGCGGCGGACCTCGACCGGCTGCACCAGGTGCTGCTCTACCGCGAGCTCGGGTTCCCCCTCGAGGAGGTCGCGGCGCTGCTCGACGACCCGTCCGCCGACCCCGCGGCGCACCTGCGCCGGCAGCACCGGCTGCTGCGGGACCGGCTGGAGCGGACGCGGGCGATGGTCGCGGCCGTCGAGAAGGAGATGGAGGCGAGGCAGATGGGGATCGCACTGACCCCCGAGGAGCGGTTCGAGGTGTTCGGCGAGCACGACCCGGAGCGGTACGAGGCCGAGGTGCAGGAGCGGTGGGGCGACACCGACGCCTACCGCGAGTCCTCGCGGCGCACCGCGGCCTACACCAAGGAGGACTGGGTCCGGATCAAGGCCGAGGGCGAGGACCTCAACGGGCGGATGGCGCGGGCACTGCGGGACGGCGTCGCGCCGGACTCGGCGCCGGGCATGGACCTCGCCGAGGAGGCGCGGCAGCAGATCTGCCGGTGGTTCTACGACTGCCCGCCGGAGATGCACGCGGCGCTCGGCCGGATGTACGTCGAGGACGAGCGGTTCACCGCCACCTACGAGGCCGTGGCGCCGGGCCTGGCGCAGTGGGTGAGCACCGCCGTCCAGGCCAACGCCGCCCGGCAGGGCTGACCCCCGGGAGCGGGGACGGCCGTCCCCGCTCCCGGGGAGCTCACACGCGGACGAGCAGCTCGCCGTGCAGCATGCCGAGCCAGCCGTCGTCCGCGGCGGCCCAGCGCAGCCACGCGGCGGCGAGCTCGCCGAGCTCGTCCCGCGTGGCCAGGCCGTACGCCACGGCCTGCTCCGCGAACGCCGACGCCGTCGCGCGGCCGGCCCAGGAGCGGCCCCACCACTCCCGCTCGGCCGCCGACGCGTAGCACCACGACGACGCCGACGCGGTGACGTCGCGCAGACCCGCGGCGTGCGCCCAGGACAGCAGCCGCCGGCCGGCGTCGGGCTCGGCGTCGTTGGCGCGGGCCACGCGGCCGTACAGCTCCAGCCACCGGTCCAGGCCGGGGTCGGCGGGGTACCAGGTGGTGGCGGCGTAGTCGACGTCGCGGACCGCGAGCAGCCCGCCGGGCCGGCACACCCGCGCCATCTCGCGCAGCGCCGCCACCGGGTCGGTCAGGTGCTGGAGCACCTGGTGGGCGTGCACGACGTCGACCGAGTCGTCGGGCAGGTCGAGCGCGTATCCGTCGCCGACGGCGAAGGTCACCGCCACGCCCTCGCGGGCCGCGAGCGCCCGCGCCTCGTCCAGCGGGTCGGCCGAGACGTCGAGGCCGAGCACCCGGCCCGGCGCCACCCGGCGGGCGAGGTCGACGGTGATCGTGCCCGGCCCGCACCCGACGTCGAGCAGGTCGAGGCCGGGTCGCAGGTACGGGAGCAGGTACGCCGCCGAGTTCTCCGCGGTGCGCCACCGGTGCGACTGCAGCACGGGCTCGGCGTGGCCGTGCGTGTAGGTGTCCACGCCGGCCATCCTGCTCCCGCCGTCCCACTCTGCGAAACGACGATCCCGGTCAGTGGGACAGGGCGTCCTCGGCGGCCGCCACGGCGCGCTCGCGGTCGGCCGGCACCAGGCCCAGGCGCACCCGGCGGTCGAGCAGGTCGGCGACCGTCCGCGCCCCCTCGGCCAGCGCCCCGAAGCGCAGCTCCCCCACCGTCTCCGGCCGGCCCTCGACCACCGGCCCGGCGCCGAGCGCGGCCACCCGCGGCGCCTCGGTGCCGTAGCGGGCCACCAGCCGGGCGGGCGCGGCCACCCGCGCCAGCTCCGCCGGCGACGCGGCGCCCACCAGCGGCAGGCGCGCGGTCGGCGAGCGGCGGGCGCCCCGGCCCAGCCGCGCGACGACGGCGTCGACCGCCTCCTCCGCCATCGCCCGGTACGTGGTGAGCTTGCCGCCGACCAGGGAGAGGACCGGTCCGTCCTCCCGCAGCAGGTGCCGGCGGGAGAGGTCGGCGGTGGCGTCGCCGGGGCCCGTCCCGGCCGACTCCGGCAGCACCAGCGGCCGCAGTCCCGAGTAGGCCCCGACGACGTCGTCGCGGGTCAGCGGCACCGCGAGCACCCGGTTCACCGTGCCGAGGAGCTGGTCCACCTCGGCGTCGGACGGCAGCGGGTCGCCGTCGGGGACCGGGCCGTCGACCGGCTCGTCGGTGAGGCCCAGGTACACCAGCCCGCCCGGCTGCGGCAGCGCGAAAACGTACCGGGACCGGGAGCCCGGCAGCGGCACGGTGAGGGCGGCGAGCGGGTCGCCGAGCCGGCCGGCGCGGACCACCAGGTGCGAGCCGCGGGAGGGCGACAGCCGGATCCCCGGCGCGAGCGCCTGCGCCCACACGCCGGTCGCGTTGACCACGGCGCCGGCCCGCAGCGTCACCGGCGTCCCGTCGACGACGGCGGACACCTCGCGCCCGTCGACGCCGGTGACCCGCGCGCCGGTGAGCACCCGCGCGCCGTGCGCGGCGGCCGTTCGGGCCAGCGCCACGACCAGCCTGGCGTCGTCGGACAGCTGCCCGTCCCAGAAGACGGCGCCGCCGCGGCCGGGCACGACGGCGGGTGTCAGCCGCGCGACCTCGGCCGCGCCCACCCGCCGGGTCCCCGGCAGCGAGCCCGGGCCGCCCCGCACCGAGCGGCGCACCGCGTCGCCGAGCCGGCCGCCGAGCGCCCCGACGGCGCTGACGTCGCGGCCGGCGGCGTCGGGCACGAGGAACGGCAGCGCCCGCACCAGGTGCGGCGCGGTGGTGCGCATGAGGACGGCGCGCTCGCGGGCGCTCTCCCGCGCCAGGCCGATCTCGCCGTGCGCGAGGTACCGGAGCCCGCCGTGCACGAGCTTGCTCGACCAGCGGCTGGTGCCCGCGGCGAGGTCGGCCCGCTCCAGCAGCGCCACCGACAGGCCGCGCGCCGCGGCGTCGAGGGCCACGCCGGCGCCGGTCACTCCCCCGCCGACGACCACGACGTCGACGTCGGTGCTGGTCAGCGCCTCGAGGTCGGCCGCGCGGCGGGCCGGGGTGAGGTCGGGACCGTGCGGGGCCGGGCCGGTCACGTGCGGGGTCCCGGGCGGAGCACCGGCAGACTGTAGCCGTGCCCGAGCAGCCGGAGATGACCATCCAGGGATGGGGGCCCGGCAGCTCCCGCGTGGCCACCGTGGCCGACGCCGGGGAGGGAGCGGAGGAGACCGGCGGCGGGCTGGAGCTCACCCGCGACCCGGAGCTGCCGCTGCCGAAGGCGGCCCGCCGGCACCTGGCCCGGGAGCTGGGCTGGACGCCGCGCGCCACCCCGCCGGTCGCCGTCGGCGAGATCCGGCTGGCGCCGTCCCGGCTGCCCGACGACGTGCGGGCCGCGCTGGCGGGCCTGCTCGGCGAGGAGCACGTGCGCACCGACCGCGAGTCGCGGCTGCGCCGCGCGGGCGGCAAGAGCTACCTGGACCTGCTGCGCCGCCGCGGGGGCGACGCCTCCGACGCCCCCGACGCCGTCGCGCTGCCCGGGAGCACCGCCGAGACCGCGGTGCTGCTGGCGCTGTGCAGCGAGCGCGACGTCGTCGTCGTGCCGTTCGGCGGCGGCACGAGCGTGGTCGGCGGGCTGGCCGGCGTCGACCCCGACGACCGCCCGTCGCTGTCGGTCGACCTGTCCCGGATGGCCTCGGTGTCCGACGTCGACGTGGCGTCCTCCCTGGTCACCGTGGGCCCGGGCATGCGCGGGCCGGCCCTGGAGGAGGCGCTGGCGGAGCACGGGCTGACGCTCGGGCACCTGCCGCAGAGCTTCGAGTTCGCCACGGTCGGCGGCTACGCGGCGACCCGCTCGGCCGGGCAGGCGTCCACCGGCGTGGGCCGCTTCGACGACCTCGTGGCCGGCCTGACCCTCGCCACCCCGTCGGGCGTCCTGGAGCTCGGGCACCCGCCGGCGTCGGCGGCCGGACCCGACCTGCTGGGCCTCGCGCTCGGGTCGGAGGGCGCGCTCGGCGTGATCACCGAGGTACGGCTGCGGGTGCGCCCCCGCCCGCGGACCGCCGTCTACGAGGGCTGGTCGTTCCGCACCTGGGAGGACGGGCTGGCCGGCCTGCAGCGGCTGGCCCGGCACGACCTGCTGCCCGACGTCGTCCGGCTGTCCGACCCCGAGGAGACCCGGGCCAACCTGCTCAACGCCGGCGGCGCCGGGGCGCGGCTGCTGCGCGGCGCGCTGCGGGCCCGCGGCCGCGCCGAGGGGTGCCTGCTGGTCGTCGGCTGGGAGGGGCTGCCGCCGCTGGTGCGCGCCCGCCGGCGCGCGGCGGTCGGGGTGCTGCGCGAGCACGGCGCGGCCCGCGTGGGCCGGCGGGTGGGCGAGTCGTGGCGCCGGCACCGCTTCGCCGCGCCCTACCTGCGCGACCGGCTCATGGACGCGGGGCTCCTGGTGGAGACGCTGGAGACGGCGGCCACCTGGAGCGCGCTGCCCGCGGTGTACGACGCCGTCCGGCGGGCGCTGCGCGAGTCGCTCGGCGCGCCGGGGCGGCAGCCGCTGGTGATGAGCCACGTCTCGCACGGCTACGCCACCGGCGCGTCCCTCTACGTCACCGTGCTCGCCGACCGCGACGACGGCCTGCCGCTGCAGCAGTGGCTCGGCGCCAAGCGGGCGGCCACCGACGCGCTGCTGGCCGCCGGCGGCACGCTCACCCACCACCACGCCGTCGGGGCCGACCACCGCCCCTGGCTGGAGCGGGAGGTCGGCCCCCTCGGCGTCGACGTGCTGCGCGCGGTCAAGCAGCGGCTGGACCCGCGCGGCGTCTGCAACCCCGGCGTCCTGCTGCCGGACTGACCCCGCACGATCAGCCGGGCTCACCGCAGCGCGTCCTGGCTCACCGCCGGAGGTGAGCCAGGACGCAGCACGATCAGGTCACCTGGTCATGCGGGCGGGGTCCAGCCCGGCGGCGGCACCGACGGCGGGATCCCGCCGCGGCGGCGCAGCGACCGGGGCAGCCGGGGCGCGCGCTCAGGCACCGGAGCCCCCGCGCAGGGCGTGCCCCCCGGAGAAGACGTCCCCCGGGTCGACCGCGCGCTTGACGGCGAGCAGCCGCTCCCCCGTCTCCGCGTCCCACGCCGCCAGCACGCCGGCCGGACCGTCGACGTCGCCGATGAAGTTGAGCAGCGCGCCGGGCGCCGTCCACGGCCCGAGCGCGGCCAGCACGCCCCGGCCCACCATCGGCACCACCTCGGTCAGCCCCGGCACCATCGGGCCGATCACGAACGCCGACCACGGCGCCCCGCGCCCGGACACCGCGCTCGGCGCCTCGCCCGGCCGGCCGAGCGCCCCGCCGAGCTGGCGCACCTCGACCATCGCCAGCGGCACCTCGACCTGCGGGCCCGCCGCGACGAGCAGCGCGTCGACCGTCTCCTCCGTCAGGTCCGACAGCAGCACGCCCTTCTCCCAGCCGGGCATCGGGTCGGTCGGGTCCATGTGGACGGCGTCCAGCGCGGTCGGCGGCAGCGGCTCGATGCCGCCGAGCAGGACCTCGCCGGTGCCGCGCATCGGCTCGACGAGGGCCGCGGCGGCCGCGGGGTCGTCACCGGCGTACAGGAAGCGCAGGTGCACCACCGTCTGCCCGCGCAGCGGCGGCGGCAGGAACTCCAGGGGCGGCAGCCGCAGCACGGCCACCGACGTGCTCGCCTCCTCCGGCAGGGTCGGCGCCCAGGTGCGGAAGGCGTGCAGGACCGAGGCGGCGTCGCGGCCGGCGAAGAACAGGCCGCCGCCGACCAGCGCCGGCACCGCGTACAGCCGGAACTCCAGCGCGGTCACGATGCCGAAGCTGCCCTTGCCGCCCCGCACCGCCCAGAACAGCTCCGGGTCGGACTCGGCGGTGACGGTGCGCAGCTCGCCGTCGGCGGTGACCATCTCGATCTCCAGCACGGAGTCGGCGGCGGCGCCGAAACGGCGGCCGAGCGGGCCGATGCCCCCGCCGAGGGTGTAGCCGACGACGCCGACGTCGGACGACGAGCCGCAGAGCCCGACCAGGCCGTGCGGCGCGGCGGCCGCGAGCACCGTGGCCCACTTGACCCCGGCCTCGACGCGCGCGGTCCGCCGCTCGGGGTCGACCCGTACGCCCTGCATGCGCGAGGTGGTCACCAGCACGGCGCCGTCGGCGTTGCGGACCGGCCCGTGCCCGGTGGCCTGGACGGCGACCGGCAGGCCGTGCGCGGTGGCGAACCGGACGGCGGCCACGACGTCGGCGGCGCACACCGCCCCGACGGCCACCGCGGGCGTGTGGGTGACCGCGGTGTTCCAGGTGGCCACCTCCGCGGCCAGCCCCTCGTCGCCAGCGGCGAGGACGGGGCCGCGGACCTCCAGGCGGAGGTCGTCGACGGCGGTGGGCGGCGGGAGCGGGCGGGAGGCGACCTCGGGCAGGGTCATGGCGGGTTCCTCGGGGGTCCGGAGCAGCGGGGGTCGGGTCGGGGACGACCCTGGCGACGCCGCCTTGACCGCCACTTGCGCGCGACTTGAGAGGAGCGGACCCCTCCCGTTCCGGCTCCGAACCTGGGACGATCCCGCGTCGTGCGGTACCGCGTCCTCGGCCCCCTCGAGGTCACCGGTCCCGACGGGCGGCCGGTCGACGTGGGCGGCGCCAAGCCCCGGGCGCTGCTGGCGCTGCTGCTCGCCGAGGCCGGGCGGGTGGTCGCCGTCGACCGCATCGTCGAGGCGCTCTGGGGAGAGCAGCCGCCGCCCACCGTGACCGGCACCCTGCAGGCCTACGTCTCCCACCTGCGGCGGGTGCTCGAGCCCGAGCGGGGGCCGCGCGAGCCGGCGAAGGTGCTGCTCACCCGCGCGCCGGGCTACCGGATCGACGTCGGCCCCGAGGACCTCGACAGCCTGCGCTTCGCCCGGCTCGTCGAGGACGGCGACCGCGCCGCCGACACCGACCCGGCCGCCGCCGTCGCCGCGCTCGAGCGGGCGCTGGACCTCTGGCGCGGCGAGCCGCTGCCGGAGCTGGGCGAGGGCCCCGGCGCGGCCGACCGGCACCGGCTGACCGAGCTGCACGTCCGCGCGCGGGAGCGCCGCTGCGACGCCCTGCTCGCCGCCGGCCGCGCCGACGCCGCCGTCAGCGACCTCGAGCGCCTGGTCGCCGAGCACCCGCTGCGCGAGCGGCTGTGGGCCCGGCTGGTCACCGCCCTGTACGCCGCCGACCGGCAGGCCGACGCCCTCGACGCGCTGCGGCGCTGCACCGAGCTGCTGCGCGAGGAGCTCGGCATCGACCCCGGCCCCGAGCTGCGCGAGCTCGAGCGGGCCGTGCTGCGGCAGGACCCGGCCCTCGCCCGCCGCGCCCGCCCCGCGCTCACCGTCGTGCCCCCGCCGCCGCCCGCGCCGGCCCCGCTGGCTCCCCCGGCCGACGACGGGCTGGTCGGCCGGCAGGAGGAGCTGGCGCGGCTGCGCGCGGTCGCCGAGTCCGCCGCGGCCGGGCGCCCCGCCGTCGTCGTGCTGGGCGGCGAGGCGGGCATCGGCAAGACCCGGCTGGCCGAGGCGGTCGCCGCGATGAGCCGGGCCGCGGGGTGGGCGGTGGCCGAGAGCCGCTGCGCCGACGACGCCGGCGCGCCCCCGCTGTGGCCGTGGACCCAGGTGCTCGAGCAGCTGGACCAGGAGCCGCCGGACCCGACCGACGGCGACGACGACGCCGACGCCGCCCGGTTCCGGCTGTTCCAGGCGCTGCGCGCGCGGCTGGCGGCGGCCGCCGCGGCCCGCCCGGTGCTCGTCGTCCTCGACGACCTGCAGGGCGCCGACGCCACCTCGGTGCAGCTGCTCGGCCTGCTGGCCCGCCACCTGCCGCGGGTGCCGCTGCTGGTCGTGGTGACCGTGCGCAGCGTCGGGGAGGACCTGCCCGAGGCGGTCACCGACTGCCTGGCCCGGCTGGCCCGCGAGCCCGCCGCCACCACCCTCGCGCTCGGCGGCCTGGCCCCCGACGACGTCGCCTCGCTGCTCACCGCGCAGCTCGGCCGCGCCGGCGACGCCCGCCTCGCCGCCACCGTGCACGACCGCACCGCGGGCAACCCGTTCTTCGTCGTCGAGCTGACCCGGTGGATGCGCGGCGCCCGCGACCTCTCGCTGGCCCGCGTCCCGGTGCCGCCGTCGGTGGTCGAGGTGCTGCGCACCCGGCTGTCGCGGCTGCCCGCCGGTGCCCGGCCGGTGCTCGAGCTGGCCGCGGTCGCCGGGCGCGAGGTGACGCTGGACCTGCTGCGCGCCGCCGGGGAGGACGCCGAGGCCGCGCTCGCCGCGCTGGACGCCGCGGCCGCCGTCGGCCTGGTCGGCGAGGGGTCCGCGCCGTGGAGCTGGCGGTTCACCCACGCGCTGGTGCAGGAGGTGCTCGCCGACGACCTGCCGGCGCTGCGCCGCGCCCAGCTGCACGCCCGGCTGGGGGCCGCCCTGGAGCAGCGGGCGCCCGGCGGCCGGGCCGACGACGCGCTGGCCGAGCGGCTGGCGCACCACTTCGTCGAGGCCGCGCCCGTCGTCGGGCCGGCGTCCGGGCTGCGCTGGTCGTCGGTGGCGGCCGGGATCGCGCGGGCCCGGCTGGCCGACGGCGAGGCCGCGCTGCACACGCGCCGGGCGCTGCGGTTGCTCGACCCCTCGGCGCCCGACGCCACCCGCACCCGGCACGACCTGCTCACCGCGCTCGGCAACGACCTGCTGCGCAGCGGCCAGCGCACCGAGGCCCACGAGGTGGTGGGCGAGGCGCTGGCGCTGGCCCGCGAGCTCGGCGACCGGCGCTGCATGCTCGAGTCGGCCGCGGTCTGGGGCGAGGTCACGCTGTGGAACTGGCGCCCGCACGGCGTCGTCGACGGCGAGATGGTGGCACTGCTGGAGGACCTGCTCGAGCACTCCGACGAGATCGCGCCGGAGGCCACCGACGCCGAGCGGGACCGGCTGACCGCCCGCCTGCTCGGCACCCTCGGCGTGGAGCTCGCCTTCAGCGAGGACCTGCAGCGCGGCGTGCGGTACGCCGAGCGGGCGGTGACCCTGGCCCGCGGCGTCGGCGACCCGGAGCTGCTGGGCCGGACGCTGAACAACTTCTCGCTCGCGGTGTGGGGCCGCCCCGGCGCCGCCGAGCTGCGGCTGGCCGCCACCGATGAGGCGCTGGCCCTGGCCGGCCGGGGGCTGCCGCGGCGCACCGAGTTCTACGCCCGGCTGCACCGCGCGGCGATCCGGCTGCACCTCACCGACCGCGCCGGCTTCGAGGCCGACCTGGAGGCCGGGCGCCGGCTGGCGTTCTCGCTGTCGGGGCCCGAGGTGCGCCCGCACGTGCTGTGGCAGCAGGCCGGCGCCTCGTGGCTCGCCGGCGACGCCGCGCGCGCCGAGGAGCTGACGACCGAGGCGCACGAGCTCTACCGCCGGGTGACGCCGCACTCGCGGCACGCCTACGCCGCGCACCAGTTCGCGCTGCGCCGGGGCGACGGCCGGCTGCCCGAGGCGATCGGCCTGCTCGTGGAAACCGGCGACGAGGGCAACCCGCTGCTGCAGCTCATGGCCGTGGTGGCCGCCGCGGAGTCCGGCGACCTGGTCGAGGCCCGGCGGCTGCGCGCCCGCTGGGGCCGCACCCAGATCCGCGACTGGGCCAGCGACGTCGCCACGCTGCTGCAGGCCGAGGCCGCGCTGCACCTCGGCGACGAGGCCGAGATCACCATGGCCACCGTCGCGCTGCTGCCCTTCCGCGGCCGGCAGGCGGTGCTCGGGACGCCGGCGTTCAGCCTCGGCGCCTACGACGAGCTGCTCGGCCGGATCGCCGAGCAGACCGGCGACACCGTGGCCGCGCGCGACTGGTGGACCGGCGCCCGCGAGCAGGGCCGCCGGGTCGGCTCGCCGCACCAGGTGGCGCTGGCGGAGTCGCACCTGGAGCGGGTGCCGGCCGAGGGCGCGCACCGGCCGCCGCGGCGCCGCCGGACCGACCGGACGGCTCCCCCGCTCCCCCGCGCGGCCCGGGACGAACCGGCGCGGGGGCGCCCGGCCTGATCAGAGGGTGGTCGCGCGGCCGCCGTCGACGGGGAGGACGGCGCCGGTCACGTACGCCCCGGCCCGGCTGGCCAGGTAGACGACGACGCCGGCCATGTCGTCGGGTCGCCCGATGCGGCCCAGCGGCGAGCTGGCGGCGATCTCGTCGCCGCGGGCGGCCAGCGTCGCGGCCATCATCTTCGACTCGAACGGGCCCGGGGCGACGGCGTTGACGGTGATCCGCCGCGGCCCGAGCTCCTTGGCCAGGTGCCGGGTGAGCTGGTGCACCGCGGCCTTGCTGGAGGAGTACGAGTAGGTCGGCAGCACCGGCACGTGCAGCCCGTCGATGCTGCCGACGTTGACCACGCGGGCCGGGTCGTCGTCGGTGGCCGCGGCCTCCAGCAGCGGCAGCATCGCCCGGGTGAGGAAGAACGGCGCCTTCACGTTGAGGTCGAGGACCTTGTCCCACGCCGAGGCGGGGAAGGTCTCCAGCGGCTCGCCCCAGGTGGCGCCGGCGTTGTTGACCAGCACGTGCACCCGCTCCTCGCGCCGACCGACCTCCTCGGCCAGCCGGACGCACTCGGCCTCGGTGCTGATGTCGGCGGGGATCGACTCGACCCGCCCGAACGCCGACAGCTCGGCCACCGCCTCGTCGCCGGCCTCCGGCTTGCGGGAGCTGACGTAGACCGACGCGCCCGCCTGGAGCAGCCCGCGGGCCATCATCAGGCCGATGCCGCGGGTGCCGCCGGTGACGACGGCGACCTTCCCGGTGAGGTCGAACAGGTCCACGCGGTGCCTCCTCTGGGTGGGTGCCGTGCGACGGCCCGGCCACTGTGCCAGCCTCTCCCCCCGTGACTCCCGGAGCCTCCCCGTCCCTCGGCGCGACCAGCGAGGTCGGCCGGCTGCGCACCGTCGTGCTGCACCGGCCGGGCGCCGAGCTGCGCCGGCTGACCCCGCGCAACAACGACCAGCTGCTCTTCGACGGCGTGCCGTGGGTGGCCCGCGCGCAGGAGGAGCACGACGCGTTCGCCGCGGCGCTCACCGCACGCGACGTCGAGGTGCTCTACCTCGGCCGGCTGCTGGCCGAGGTGCTGGAGGTGCCCGCCGCGCGCGAGGAGCTGGTGGCGGCCGCCGTCGACGACCCGCGGCTGGGCGCCACCCTGAAGCGCGCCACCACCGCGCACCTGGCCGGCCTCGCGTCCGACGACCTCGCCGCCACCCTGATGGCCGGCCTCGCGCACGACGAGCTGCGCGGCGGGCGCGGGCTGGCCTACGAGCTCATGGACCGCGGCGACTTCGTCGTCCCGCCGCTGCCCAACCTGCTGTTCACCCGCGACTCGTCGGTGTGGGTGGGCGACCAGGTGGCCATCACGTCGCTGGCCATGCCCGCGCGGCACCGGGAGAGCTCGATCACCCGGGCGATCGCCACCCACCACCCGCGCTTCGCCGGCACCGGCCAGCTCTACGACGCCTCGCTGGAGCACCTGGAGGGCGGCGACGTGCTGCTGCTCGCCCGGGGCGTGCTCGCCGTCGGCGTGGGCGAGCGGACGACGCCGGGGGGCGCGGAGCGGCTGGCCCGCCGGGTGTTCGCCCGCGGGCTGGCGCACACCGTGCTCGTCGTCCCGATCGCCCAGGAACGGGCGACGATGCACCTGGACACGATCGCCACGATGGTCGACGTCGACGCGATGGTCATGTACCCCGCCGTCGCCGACTCGCTGGTCGCCTGGACGGTCACCGCCGAGGAGACGCCGGACGACGACGACACCAGCGACCTGGTGGTGCGCGGCCCGCAGCCGTTCGTCGTCGCCGCGGCGCAGGCCATGGGCATCGACCGGCTCCGGGTGATCGACACCGGCCTGGACCCGGTCACCGCCGAGCGCGAGCAGTGGGACGACGGCAACAACACCCTGGCGCTCGCGCCGCGGCTGGCCGTGGCCTACGAGCGCAACACCGTCACCAACGCCGCGCTGGAGGCGGCCGGCATCGAGGTGGTCCGGATCGCGGGGTCCGAGCTCGGCAGCGGCCGCGGCGGCCCGCGGTGCATGTCGTGCCCCGTGTGGCGGGACGAGTCGTGACCGACACGGCGCGGCGCACGGGCCGCATCGCCGGGCTCGGGGGCGGGCTGGTCGGCTGGCTGGTCTTCGTCGAGTTCACCAGCGGCGTGCTGCAGGGCTACTACGTCCCGCTGCTGACCGACGTCGCCCGGCACCTCGACGTCCACGACGCCGACGTGAACTGGCTCGAGGCCGCCCAGCTCATGCTGTCGGCGATCGCCGTGCCGGTGCTGGCCAAGCTCGGCGACCTGTACGGCCACCGGCGGATGCTGCTGCTGTCGGCGGCCCTGGTCACCGCGGCCACCGGGGTGCTCGCCGTGGCGCAGGACTTCGGCGTGTTCCTCGCCGCCTGGGCGGTGCAGGGCGTCTACGCCGCGTGGCTGCCGCTGCAGGTGGCGCTCATCCACTCCCGCTCGCGCGGGCAGGCCGACGCCGCGGCCCGCACCCGCCGGGCCACCGGCCTGATCGTCGCCGCGCTGCAGGCCGGGGCGATCGTGGGCGCCCTCGGCGGCGGGCAGATCGGCGGCGCGCTGGGCGAGCGGTTCTGGCTGGTGCTGCTGGTCCCCGGCCTGCTCGTCGCGGGCGTCGTCGCGGTGGTGGCGCTGCGGGTGCCGGAGAGCACCGGCCGGCAGGACGGCGAGGTCGACGTCCCCGGCGTCGCGCTGCTCAGCGTGGTGCTGCTCGTGATCACCGGCGGGCTGACGTTCGTGCGGGTCAACGGCGCCGGCGAGCTCTGGCCGTGGCTGGTCACCGCGCTCGGCGTGCTGCTGGTGGTGCCGTTCGTGCGCTACGAGCTGCGCCGCACCGACCCGCTGGTCGACTTCCGGGTGCTGCGCTCGCCGAGCATGTGGCCGGTCCAGCTGACCGCCGGGCTCTTCGGCGTCAGCGTGCTGGGGGCGCAGGGGCCGCTGTCGACCTTCGCCCGCACCGACCCCGCGGTCCACGGCTACGGCCTGGGCCTGTCCACCAGCGAGGTGTCGATCGTCATCGGCGGCTACGTGGTGTCGATGCTGCTCGGGGCCGGCCAGTTCTCGCGGGTCTCGGCGGCCACCACGCCGCGGGTCACGCTCATCGGCGCCGCCACGCTCACCGGCCTGGGCTACCTGCTGCTCGTGCCGCTGCACGACACGCTGCCGCAGGTGCTCGGGGCGATGGTGGTCGCGGGGCTCGGCTCGGGCGCGCTGGTGGCGGCGCTGCCGGCCGCGGCCGCCGCGGCGGCGCCGGCCGGGCGCACCGGCGTCGCGACCGGGCTGACCAACACGACGAAGGTGCTCGGCGGCAGCCTCGCGTCGGCCGTGTTCGCCGTGGCGCTGGCCTCGGGCGCGCAGGGCACGGCCGGGTCGCTGTCGGGCTACGTGACCGTGTGGGTGGTCTGCGGGGTCACCGCGTGGCTGGCCGCGCTGTCGCTGGTGTTCGTGCCGCGGCTGGCGTTCTCCGACCGGCCCGAGGTCGCGGGCGTGCGGGAGGTCGCGTGAGGACCGCCCCGCTGCTGGCCGGCGCCGCGTCCGCGGGGGTGGCCGCCGGGGGCGCGGCGCTCGCCCGCCGGGTGGCCCGCTTCCGGCCCGCGCCGGCCGCCGTCCCGCCCGCCGACGCCACCGGCCTGGACGCCGACGCCGCGGCCGCCCGCCTCGGCGAGCTCATCCGCATCCCCACCGTCTCCGCGCGCGACCGGGCCCTCGTCGACGCCGGCGCCTTCGCCCGGTTCCGCGAGCGCCTCGCCGAGCTCTACCCGCACACCCACCGGGTGCTGGAGCGTGAGGTGCTCGGTCACGGGGCGCTCCTCTACCGCTGGCGCAGCGGCACCGAACGGCCGCCGCTGGTGCTCATGGCGCACCACGACGTCGTCCCGGTGACCGGGCAGGCGTGGACCCGCGATCCGTTCTCCGGCCTGGTCGAGGACGGCTGGGTGCACGGACGCGGCGCCGTCGACGACAAGGGCTCGCTCGTGGCCGTGCTCGAGGCGGTGGAGTCGCTGGCCGCCGCCGGGCACACCCCCGCCCGCGACGTCTACGTCTTCTCCGGCGACGACGAGGAGGTCGCCGGCGTCGGCGCGCAGCTGGCGGTGCAGGCGTTCCGCGACCGCGGGATCACCCCGTGGGCGGTGGTCGACGAGGGCGGCGCCGTGGTGAGCGGCGTCTTCCCCGGCGTGCCCGGCCCGATCGCCGTCGTGGGGCTGGCGGAGAAGGGCCTGCTCGGCGTCGACCTGGTGGCCACCGACCCCGGCGGGCACGCGTCCTCCCCCACCCCGGGCGGGGCGCCGGCGCGGCTGGCGCGGGCGGTGCTGCGGCTGGACGCCGCCCCGTTCCCGGCGCGGCTGCACGACGTCGTGCTCGGCATGGTCGACGCCGCCGGGCGGCACGCGCCGGGCGCGTACCGGGCGCTGTTCGCCAATGCCCGGGCGCTGCGGCCGGTGCTGGCGACGGCGCTGGCGCGGGCCAGCCGGGAGGCCAACGCGCTGGTGCGCACGACGGTCGCCGTCACCGAGCTCGAGGGCAGCAGCGCGCAGAACGTGCTGGCCACCCGGGCGCGGGCGCACTTGAACATCCGGATCGCGCTGGGCGAGACGGTGCAGTCGACGGTCGACCGGCTGCGGCGGGTGATCGCCGACCCCACCGTGGAGGTGCGGGTGACCGGCGGCAGCGACCCGTCGCCGGTGTCGCGCACCGACACCGAGGCCTACGCGGCGCTGGGTGCCGCGGTGCGGGCGGTGTACCCGGAGGCCGTCGTCGCGCCGTACCTGATGGTGCAGGCCAGCGACGCGCGGCACTTCGCGCAGATCAGCGACGCGGTCTACCAGTTCATGCCCTTCGACCTCTCCCGCGGCGAGCTCGACGCCCTGCACGCGGCCGACGAGCGGATCAGCGTCGCGGCGCTGCACCGGGGCGCGGTCTTCTTCCGGCACCTCATCCGCTCGCTCTGAGCGGTGCACGTGCCTCCCGGGCGGGTGTCCTCCCGGGCGGGGTCGTGCTCTGCACGCAGTGGTGTGCAGAGCACGAGCCGCCGCGGGAGGGCACACGGCCTCCCGGACGCGGTCGTGCTCTGCCCCGTCCGGCGGGGCAGAGCACGACCCGGCTCAGCGCAGGGTGACCTGGCGGGACAGCAGCCCGGCGCGGGCGCGGCGCTCGTCGGCCGACAGCGGGCCGGAGGCGGCCAGCGCCTGCTCCAGCCGGCCGGCGAACTCCCCGGCCGGGGCGTTCCACTCCTCCGCCGGGGTGTCGGCGGGCAGGTCCCACACCGGCACGACCAGCCCGTGGGCGCGGAAGGCGCCGGCGTAGCGGGTGCCCTCCCCGAGCACCAGCTCGTCGGCGGCCGACAGCCGGGCCAGCGCGTCGAGCAGCGACTCCTCGGCCTCGGGCCGCACCCAGCGCAGGTGCGCCCGCTCGCTGCCGGGCCGCACCCAGTACGCGGCGCCGTGCCCGTCGAGCCGGACCGTCGGCAGCACCGCCTCGTTGGCCTGCTGCAGGCCGGCCATGGCGGCGGCGCCGGCGTCGGTGCCCTCGAGCCAGAAGCCGAAGTCCTCGTGCACGGTCACCTCGAGCGGCTTCTCCAGGTCCAGCAGCTCCTGCAGCCGGGGGCCGGCGGAGCCCGCGGCGCCGATCGGGCCCGGGTCGACCGGCGCGCCCGCCGGGGCCTCGAGCGCCGCGGCCAGCGCCGTGCCGAGGTCGCGGCTCACGTCGTCGGAGGAGGCGGTGAGCTGGACGCCGAGCAGGATCTCGCCGTTGCTGCGCACCAGCGCGGGCGCCCCGCCGGGCAGCACGCTCGCGAGCGTGACGTCGCGACCGTCCGTGGTCGTCAGCGGCGCGGTGGCGGCGGGCACCAGCTCGCGCAGCGCCACCCAGTCGGGCTCGCCGGGCAGGCCCTCGAACGGGCGGGTCACCGGCGGCGCGTAGCCCGAGCCGTGGCAGTGCTTGTAGCGGCGGCCGGACCCGCAGGGGCAGGGGGCCTTGGGGTTGATCTCACCGGCGGCGGGCGCGGGCGCGGGACGGCGGCGGGTCGCGGAACGGGCCATGCGGCCCAGCGTAGAGAAGGGACCTCGCGCCCTAGGCTTCCCGCCGTGACCTCGCCGGCCGTCCCCCTCGACCTGACCGACGCGGCCGTCGTCGCCGATCCCTACCCGGCCTTCGCCGCGGCCCGCGCCACCGCGCCGGTGCAGTGGGACGAGCGCCTGGGCCTGTGGCTGGCCTTCACCCACGCCGAGAGCAACGCCGTGCTGCGCGACCGCCGGCTCGGCCGGATCTGGCGGGACCGCACGCCGGAGGAGCGGTTCGGGCAGTTCAACCTGATCCACCGCAACGCCATCCTCGAGATGGAGCCGCCCGAGCACACCCGGCTGCGGCGGCTGATCAGCGCGGCGTTCGCCCGCGGGCACGTCGAGCGGCTGCGGCCGTGGGTGCAGGAGCTGGCCGACTCGCTGGTCGACGGCCTGGTCGAGCGCTCCGGCGGCACCGCGGAGGTCGACGTCCTCTCCGAGATGGCCGAGGAGCTGCCGGTCGCCGTCATCGCCGAGCTGCTCGGCGTCCCGGCCGCCGACCGGCCGCTGCTGCGGCCGTGGTCCAACGCCATCGTGAAGATGTACGAGTACGGCCGCACCGACGCGGTGGAGGACGCCGCCGAGCGCGCCGCCGCGGAGTTCGTCGCCTACCTGCGGGAGCTCGCGGCCGAGCGGCGCCGCGCGCCCGGCGAGGACCTGCTCACCCACCTGGTCACCGTGCGCGACTCCGACGGCGACCGGCTGACCGAGGACGAGCTGGTCACCACCTGCATCCTGCTGCTCAACGCCGGCCACGAGGCCACGGTCAATGTGAGCGGCAACGGCTTGCTGGCGCTGCTGCAGCACCGCGACCAGCTCGCGCGGCTGCGCGCGGACCCGGCGCTGCTGCCCACGGCGATCGAGGAGCTCATGCGGTTCGACTCGCCGCTGCAGCTGTTCGAGCGCACCGCCACCGAGGACGTCGAGGTGGGCGGCGTGACCGTCCCGGCCGGGGAGAAGGTCGCCGCGCTGCTCGGCGCGGCCAACCGCGACCCCGCCGTCTTCCCCGACCCGGACACCCTCGACGTCGGCCGCACCGACAACCCGCACATCTCCTTCGGCGCCGGGGTGCACTTCTGCATCGGGGCGCCGTTGGCCCGCGTGGAGCTGCAGGCCTCCTTCGGCGCGCTGCTGTCCCGGACGTCGGACCTCCAGCTGGCCCGCCCGGCGCGGCGCCGTCCGGAGTTCGTCATCCGCGGCCTGGCCGAGCTGCCCGTCGTCCTCACCCGGTGACCGACGCCGCGGCGGTGCTCGGCCGGCTCCACGAGCTGGCCGACCCGGCGCGGCTGGCCGGCATGGCGCGCACCGGCGTCGGCGGCGCGCGGACCCTCGGCGTCACGGTGACCGAGCTGCGCGCCCTGGCCCGGGAGCTCGGCCGCGACCGCGCGCTCGCCGCGGCGCTGTGGGACACCGGCGTCCACGAGGCCCGGATCCTCGCGAGCATGGTCGAGGACCCGTCGGCGGTCGACGCCGCGCAGCTCGACGCGTGGGCCGCGGGGTTCGACGCCTGGGACCTGTGCGACCAGGTCTGCCAAAACCTGGTCCGGCACACCCCGCTCGCATGGGACCGCGCCCTCGCGTGGGCCGCGCGGCCGGAGCCCTACGTCAAGCGGGCCGGGTTCGCCGTCATGGCCGGCCTCGCGGTGTCGGAGAAGCGGGCCGGCGACGACCGGTTCGAGCCGTTCCTCCGGGCGGTCGCCGAGCACGCCGACGACGACCGGCCGGTGGTCCGCAAGGGGGCGAGCTGGGCGCTGCGACAGATGGGCAAGCGCAGCCCTGGCCTGCACGGACGCGCCGTGGCGACCGCCGAGGGCCTGCGCTCCGGGGGCCGGGGCGCCCGCTGGGTCGCCGCCGACGTCCTGCGCGAGCTGGGCCGGCGCACTCCCGGTAGATCGTGAGCGCCGTCACTGGCACGATGCCGCCATGCGCGGGCTCATGCAGGACTTCCCCCTCACCATCGACGCGATCTTCCGGCACGTCGAGCAGCACTACGGCGACGGGACGATCGCGACCAACAGCCCCACCGGCGTCACGCGGGTGACCTACGCCGAGTGGGCCGAGCGCACCCGGCGGCTGGGCGGCGTCCTGGACACCCTCGGCATCAGCGCCGACGGCCGGGTGGGCACGTTCGGCTGGAACAGCCAGCGCCACCTGGAGCTGTACTTCGCCGCCCCGTCGACCGGCCGCGTCCTGCACACGCTCAACATCCGGCTGTTCCCCGAGCAGCTGACCTACATCGCCAACCACGCCGAGGACGAGGTCGTGTTCGTCGACCGCTCGGTGCTGCCGCTGTTCTGGCCCCTGGTCGACACGATGAAGACCGTCCAGCACGTCGTCGTCATGGACGACGGCGGGGACAACGAGATCCCCGACGACCCGCGCGTCCAGGACTACGAGGCGCTGCTCGCCGACGCCTCGCCGGTCGACTTCCGCGTCACGGACGAGAACAGCGCCGCCTCGATGTGCTACACGTCGGGCACCACCGGCAACCCCAAGGGCGTCGTCTACAGCCACCGCTCGACGTTCCTGCACACCATGGGCGTGCTGCAGCGCAACGCCTTCGGCCTGGGCATCCAGGACGTCGCGATGCCGGTCGTGCCGATGTTCCACGCCAACGCCTGGGGCATCGCGCAGGCCGCCCCCGCCGCCGGCGCCTCGCTGGTCATGCCCGGCCCGATGATGCAGCCGGAGGCGCTGGCGAAGCTGATCGTCGACGAAGGCGTCACGTTCACCGCCGGCGTCCCGACCATCTGGCAGGGCGTGCTCCCCCACCTCGCCGGCAAGCCGCACAAGCTGCGCGACATCGGCTGCGGCGGCTCGGCGGTGCCCAAGGCGCTGTCGGAGGCCTACCGCGAGCAGGTCGGCCTGCCGATCCTGCAGGCCTGGGGCATGACCGAGACCCACCCGGTCGCCTCTTCCGGCATCCTGCCCCCGCGCTTCGCCGACGCCGACGACGAGACCAAGGCCGACCAGCGCGCCCGCGCCGGCATCCCGTTCCTCGGCGTCGAGGCGCGGATCGTCGACGCCGAGACGCTCGAGCCCCAGGCGTGGGACGACAAGGCCACCGGCGAGCTGCAGGTCCGCGGGCCGTGGTGCGCCCAGGACTACTACAACCCCGACGCCGGCGTCGTGCTCAGCACCGAGGACGGCTGGATGCGCACCGGCGACGTCGCCGCGATGGACGCGTTCGGCTCGATCCGCATCGCCGACCGGACCAAGGACCTCATCAAGTCCGGCGGCGAGTGGATCAGCTCGGTCGACCTCGAGAACGTGATCATGAGCCACCCGAAGGTGAAGGAGGCCGCCGTCGTCGGCATCCCGCACCCGAAGTGGGACGAGCGCCCGCTGGCCTGCGTCGTGCTCAAGGAGGGCGAGACGGCGACCGAGCAGGAGATCCTCGAGTTCCTCCAGCCGAAGGTGGCCAAGTGGTGGCTGCCCGACGCCGTCGAGTTCATCGACGAGGTGCCGAAGACCAGCGTCGGCAAGTTCTCGAAGAAGGACCTGCGCAGCCGCTTCGCGGAGTACGCGCCGAGGTCCTGAGGCGGAGGACTAGCGGACGAAGGGCGGCTGGCCGGTCTCGCTCACCAGGGGCCGGCCCGCCGCCTCCCACGCGCCCATCCCGCCGCCGACGTTCACCGCGTCGTAGCCGTTCTGGTTGAGCCAGGCGGCCACCCGCGCCGAGCGCCCGCCGCTGCGGCAGACGACGTAGAGCGGGTCGCCCTCGGGGACGTCGTCGAGGCGCGCGGGCACCTGGCCCATCGGGATGTGGGTGGCGCCCTCGGCGTGGCCGGTGACCCACTCGTCGTCCTCGCGGACGTCGAGGAGGACGGCGTCGGCGGGCAGCTCGTCGGCGGACACGGTCGGGACCTGCTGCGGCATCACGGCACCCATCCTCCCAGCCCGGACGCGCGGGCCGCCCTCCGCGCGGTCCTGGGAGGATGGGCCGTGATGTCCGCCGCCCCCGCGCCCCCGGTGTCCGAGCCGGCCTGGTCGCTCTCGCGCTCGGCGATCTGGCTCTGGGTGACCGAGGGGATCGTCGGCACGCTCGTCTACGGCGCGATCGTGACCGTCGCCGTGCTCCTGGTGCCGGCCTCGGTGGGCGGCCCGGTGCCGGTGCTGCGCTGGCTGCTGCCGGTGCTGGTCGGCGTCTACGCGGTCGTGGCGATCGGGATCCGGCCGTGGGTCCGCTACCGCGTGCACCGCTGGGAGGTCACCGCCGAGACGGTGCACACCCTCACCGGCTGGCTGACCCGCACCTGGACGCTCGTGCCGGTCGCCCGGATCCAGACCGTCGACGTCACCCGCGGCGTGCTGCAGCAGCTCTACGGCCTGGCCAGCGTCGCGGTGCTGACCGCGTCGTCGCAGGGCACCGTCCGGGTGCCGCACCTGGAGGTGGCGGTGGCCGAGCGGGTCGCCGAGGACCTGGCCCGCCGGGCCGAGCAGGTGCGGGACGAGGCCACGTGACAGGACCCGGCCCCTGGCCGGCGCCCACCACGCCGGTGGCCGCGCCGCCCGCCCCGCCGCCGCCCGCGCGCCGCACGTCGCCCCTCGTGGTGCTGCTGCACACCGTCACCTTCAAGCAGGCCCGGCAGGTCGTGCCGGCGGCGATCCCGGTGGTCGCCGCGGTCGGGATCGACGGGCCCGGCGTCGTCGTCGCGCTCGTGGTGGCGGTGACGGCGCTGTCGCTGCTGTTCGCCGGGCTCACCTGGTGGCGCACCACCTACGCCGACACCCCCGCCGCGGTGGTGGTCACCCGGGGCCTGCTCGCCCGCTCGGTGCGCACCGTCCCCAACGACCGCATCCGCGGCGTCGAGGTGGAGGCGCCCGCGCTGCACCGGCTGTTCGGCCTGGTCCGGGTGCGCATCGACGCCGCGGCCGGGGTGGGCACCGACGGCGACGAGGAGGTGGTGGTCGACGGCGTCCCGCGGGCCGAGGGCGACCGGCTGCGCGTCTCCGTGCTCACCCACCGCCGCTCGGCCCGGCCCGTGCCCCCGGGCGCCGACCCGGAGGCGCCGTTCGAGGAGCCGCCCGAGGAGGAGCTCGCCCGCTTCGACCCGCGCTGGCTGCTGTACGCGCCGCTGGTCGCGAGCTACCTGGCGGTGCCGCTGGCCGCCGTCGGGGCGCTGTCGCGGCTGCTGCAGGAGCTGCCGCGCGACCTGCGGCCCGACCTCGACGGCCCGGAGCTGACCGGCGGCGTGGTGGCCGTCGCCGTGGTGGCCGGGCTGGCGCTGCTCGCGGTCGGGGCGGTGCTCGGGGCGGCGGTGGTCAACTGGGGCTTCCGGCTGGTGCGCCGCGGCGGGTCGCTGGTGGCCGTGCGCGGGCTGCTCACCCGCCGGCACACCGAGCTGGAGGTCGACCGGGTCCGCGGCGGCACGCTGGCCGAGGGCCTGGGCATGCGGCTGGTGCGTGCGGCCCGGGTGAACGCGCTGGTCACCGGCCTGGGCGCGGCCAACCGGCGGGGGCAGCTGTTCCCGCTCGGCCCGCGGCCGGAGGCGGTGCGGCTGCTCGGCGTGCTCGTCGACGACCCCGGCCCGCTGCGGCCACACCCGCCCGCCGCGCGCCGGCGGGCCGTGTTCCGCGCGGTCCTGTCCGGCCTCGTCGTCACCGCGGGCGGGGCCTGGCTGTCGGCCGGCACCGGCTTCTGGGGCCTGCTCGCCGCCGGCATCGCGCTCACCGTGCTCGGCGTGCCGCTGGGGCTCGGGCGCTACGCCGCGCTTGGGCACGCCGCCGGGCCGCGGTCGTTCAGCGTGCGCAGCGGCCTGCTCGTGCGCGAGCAGGCGGTGCTGCAGCGCCGCGCCGTCGTCGGCTGGACGGTCCGGCAGACGTTCTTCCAGCGGCGGGCGGGGCTGGCCACGGTCACCGCCTGCGTGGGCGCCGGGGCCGGCGGCTACGCGGCCGTGGACATGGCCGCCGCCGAGGTCGCGGCGTTCACCGTGGCGGCGTCCGGCCCGTGGGCCGCCGCGGCGGGCGACGGCGCCCCGCCGGCCGCCGGCTGACCCGGCGTCCCGCTGGCCCGTCGGGGCCACCTTCCGGAACGCGGGCGTGTCGATCATGCGCCCGGGTAGCGGGGGCGCGATGCCCCCCGCACAGCCGGCTCCTGCTCAGCCCGGCCCGTCGGTCCCCTTCCGGAGGCCCGCGCGGCCGGCGAGTGCCGCCGCCTCCACGCGGGTCGCCACGCCCAGGCTGCGCAGCAGCGAGGCGACGAGCCGCTTGGCGGTGCGCTCCGAGACGTGCAGCGTCGTGGCGATGTCGACGGTGCTCGTGCCGTCGGCGACCAGCCGCCACAGCCGGCGCTCGTCGCTGGTGAGCCGGTCGGCGACGGTCTGCTCACCGGTCGGCGCGGCCTCGTCCAGCAGCTGGCGCAGCAGCGCCTCCGGCACCACCGACCAGCCGTCGAGGACCGCCAGCAGCGGGCGGACGAGGTGCTCGGGGTCGGCGGTCTTCGGCAGGAAGCCGGCCGCGCCCGCCCGCAGCGCCTCGAGCGCCGCGTCGGCCTCGGCGAGCCCCGACAGCGCCACCACGCGCACCATCGGGTCGGCGCGGCGGATGGCCGCGATCGCCCGCACCCCGCCCGGCGGCGGCATGTGCAGGTCCACGACGGCGACGTCGGCGTGGTGCCGGCTGACCATGGCCGCGGCGGCCGAGGCGTCGTCGGTGGTGGCCACGACGCGCACGCGACCCTCGCTCACCCCGGGCAGCAGCAGCGAGAGCCCCCGGCTGAACAGCGGGTGGTCGTCGACGACCACCACGTCCACGTGCCCGCCCATCTGCCCGTGGCGCCCAGCCCCGGCGTCGGTCGACCCCACGACCCTCCCGTCCTCCGCGGCCGGCTCCGCCGGCCGCACGCACCCCGGAGGTGCCCGTGACCCTCGGCCCCGACACCCCGCGCACGCAGCGGCCCAGCGGGCTGCTGCCCGATCTCGCCCGGGTGGTGCGCGACCACGTCGTGCGCGCCACCCGCCGCCGGCGCCCGGAGCAGGAGCTGCCCCCCACCCCGGAGACGGCGCTGCTCCGGGCCATGTGCCACGACATGCGCAGCCCCCTGGCCTCGCTGGAGGCGCTGCTGGGCACCCTCGACCGCGTCCCCGCCGACCGTCCGGAGCTGCTGGAGCTCGCCCGCGCGCAGACCGCGCACCTGTCGTCGATGCTGCGCACCGCCGACGCCACCGGCGGGGCGACCCGTCGCACGGGCGGCCGGCTGCTCGGCGACGTCGTCCGTGCCGCCGTGTCGGCCTCCGGCCTGCCGGCCGGGCAGTTGTGCCTCGCCCTGCAGGACCGGGCCGCCGACGTCCGGGTGGCCGACGCCCGGGTGCAGCGGATCCTCACCAACCTGCTGGAGAACGCCCACCGGCACGGCGACGGCGCCCCCGTGGTGCTGGCGGTGACCAGCCGCGGCGGCGTCGTGCGCCTGTCGCTGACCCAGGACGTCGCGCACCCGCACCGCGTCGTGCAGTACCTGCGCCGCGACGTCCCGCCGGTGGACCTGACCGGCCTGGGGCTGTGGTCGGTGCAGCGGCACACCCACGACCTCGGCGGCACCGTCGTCTGGGCGGTGACCGGCGCCGGCCTGACCCTCCGGGTGGACCTCCCGGACCGCTGAGGGGGTTCCGGACGATCTGGCACCGGGGGGCCACGGGACGGCACGGGTGGGCCAGCGGGCGGGGGCAGAACGGAGGTGTCACCGCAGCGGCGGCGACGCGACGACGCCCCGAGGAGAGCCCGTGTTCACGCACACCCACGCCCTGCAGTACGAGGCCAAGCCCGACGGCCCGGACCCGGACTTCGCCCGCAAGATGCAGGAGATCCTCGGCGGTCAGTGGGGCGAGATGACCGTCGCCACCCAGTACCTGCTGCAGGGCTGGAACTGCCGGCTGCCCGGCAAGTACAAGGACATGCTCCTCTCGATCGGCACCGAGGAGCTGGCCCACGTCGAGATGATCATCACGATGATCGACCGGCTGCTCGACCACGCGCCGCTCAAGCCCGACGCCGCCGACCGCACCAAGGAGGCCGCCGCCGGCTACGGGCAGCACAACCCGCAGCACCTGATCCAGAACGGCCAGGCGGCGTCCTACATGGACAGCATGGGCAACCCGTGGACCGGCGCGTACGTGACCGCCAGCGGGAACCTCTACGCCGACTTCATGTACAACGCGACGGCGGAGATGCAGGGCCGGCTGCAGGTCGCCCGGCTCTACAACATGACCGACGACCCGGGCGTCAAGGACATGCTCCGCTTCCTGATCACCCGCGACCACATGCACCAGCAGCAGTGGCTCGCCGCGGTCGAGCAGCTCAAGGAGGACGGCATCGAGGGCCTCCCGGTGCCGGAGGCCTTCCCGCTCGACGAGGAGATCGGCGACCTGGGCTACACCTTCATCCAGGCCTCCGACGGCCCCGAGGCCGCCAACGGCCGCTGGGCCTCCGGCCCGTCGATCGACGGCCGGAGCGAGTTCCGCGCCGCGGCGATCGAGGCCACCGCCGACGCCCCGGTCCTCCCCCCGGGCGACCCGCGGCTGTACAGCACCCCGCAGACCGAGGCCCACACGATGCTGCAGAAGGCCAAGGACCTGCTCAAGTGAGCCGCTGACCCCGCATCCCCCCGCGCCGCCGCCGCGCCGGTGGCCGAGCTGTCCGCAGCCCGGCCGCCGGCCCGGCGGGCGCGTCCCCGCTCGACCGGCAGTCCCCCGGAGGTCCCCCGTGCACCTGCCCTCCCCCGCCGTCCTGCTGACGGCGGTCTACGCCGCGGCGCTCACCGTCGCCGTGGCGGCCGCCGCCACCGGCTCGGTCCGCGAGGCCCTGGCCGGCCTCGTCGTCGCCGCCGCCCTCGGCACCCGGTTCGCGGTGCAGCGCTCGCGCCGCGCCGCCCGCTCGACCGGCTCGGCCATCACCGCGGTCGACGCCGCGCTGCCGGACACGCTGCCCGACGCGCTGCCGGCCCCCCTGCCCGACGCCGTCCCCGCCGTCCGCGCCGCCTGATTCCGGACGCGCGAGGCGCGCGCCCCCGGGTGGGGACGCGCGCCTCGGCCGGTGAGGTGCTGGAACCGGCCCCCTGGCAGGGGCCCGCCCCGAGCGGAGCGAGCGGTGGGGGGCCAGGGGGTCCTTCCGCTAGTGCTGGACGGCCTTCTCCGCACCGATCCCGGTGAGGGAGCGGACCTCGAGCTCGGCGTTCTTGTCGAGGTCCGGCTTCTCCTTGGACAGGATCGAGCCGAGCCAGCCGAGGAAGAACGACAGCGGGATCGACACGATGCCCGGGTTGTTCAGCGGGAACCAGTGGAAGTCCACGTCCTGGAACAGCGACGGGGACAGCCCGGTGGCCGGGTTGACCGGGGCACCGGACACGACCGGCGAGAAGACGATCAGCACGATGCACGCGATCAGGCCGCCGTACATCGACCACAGCGCGCCCTGGGTGGTGAACCGCTTCCAGAACAGCGTGTAGAGGATCGTCGGCAGGTTCGCCGAGGCGGCCACCGCGAACGCCAGCGCCACCAGGAAGGCGATGTTCAGGCCCGCCTGCAGCGCCAGGATGCCCAGGCCGATCGAGATCGCCCCGATGACGATCGCGGTGATGCGGGCGACCTTCACCTCCCCGTTCGGGGACACCTGGCCCTTCTTGATCACCGACGCGTAGACGTCGTGCGCGAAGGAGGCCGAGGCGGTGATCGTCAGCCCGGCGACCACCGCGAGGATCGTCGCGAAGGCGACGCCGGCGATGATGCCGAGCAGGATCGTCCCGCCCAGCTCGAAGGCCAGCAGCGGCGCGGCGGAGTTGACCGCACCCGGGGCACCGAGGATCCGCTCGGGACCCACGAGCGCGCCCGCGCCGTAGCCGATCACCAGGCTGAACAGGTAGAAGACGCCGATCAGCCAGATCGCCCAGACCACCGAGCGACGGGCGTCCTTCGCCGTCGGCACGGTGTAGAAGCGCATGAGCACGTGCGGCAGGCCCGCCGTGCCGAGCACCAGGGCGAGGCCCAGGGAGACGAAGTCGAGCTTCGAGGTGCCGGTGGCGCCGTACTGCGCACCCGGGGCGAGCACGTCGCGGCCCTCGACCGCCACCGACTGCGCGTCGCCGAGCAGCGAGGACAGGTTGAAGCCGAACTCCGTAAGCACCCACAGGGTCATCACCAGGGCACCCGCGATGAGCAGCGTGGCCTTGATGATCTGCACGTAGGTGGTGCCGCGCATGCCGCCGACCAGCACGTAGATGATCATCAGGGCGCCGACCAGGACGACGACGAGCGCCTGCGCCGCCTCGCCGGTGACCCCGAGCAGCAGGGTGACCAGTCCGCCGGCGCCGGCCATCTGGGCCAGCAGGTAGAACAGCGACACCGCGAGCGTGGAGATCGCCGCCGCGGTGCGCACCGGGCCCTGCCGCATCCGGAAGGCCAGGACGTCGGCCATCGTGTACCGCGCGGTGTTGCGCATGAGCTCGGCGACGAGCAGCAGCGCGACGAGCCAGGCGACGAGGAAGCCGATCGAGTAGAGGAAGCCGTCGTAGCCGTAGACGGCGATCGCGCCGGCGATGCCCAGGAACGACGCCGCGGACAGGTAGTCGCCGGCGATGGCCAGGCCGTTCTGCGTGCCGCTGATGTTGCGGCCGGCGGCGTAGTAGTCGGCCGCGCTCTTGTTGTTGCGGCTGGCGCGGAACGTGATCACCAGGGTGATCAGGACGAACGCGCCGAAGATCGAGATGTTGACGGCGGGGCTGCCGATGGTGGCGTCCGCCGCGAGCACGGTGGTGTCAGGCACGCGTGGCACCGCCCTTGCTGATGTCGGTGCCCGTGCGGCCGGAGCCGGCGTACTGGTGGCTCTCGAGCCGCTCGCGCATCTCGTCGGCGATGGGGTCGGTCCTGCGGTTCGCGTGCGCCACGTAGAGGTGGGTGATCACGAACGTGGAGACGAACTGCCCCAGCCCCAGCAGGACGCCGAGGTTCACGTTGCCGAAGACCTGCGTGGACATGAAGTCCGGCGCGTAGGTCGAGAGCAGGACGTAGAGCAGGTACCAGGCCAGGAAGGCCACGGTCATCGGGAAGGCGAAGCGCCGGAAGCGCCTGCGCAGCTCGGTGAACTCCGGCGAGTCCTGCGCCTGCCGGTACTCCTCCGGCGTCAGCAACCGCCGTTCGGCGGGTTCTGTCACGGGTTGCTCCCTCGTCGATCCGGAACGCCACTGGTCTTGTGACCGCGCTCACCTTAGGGGTCGAGAGGTTGCGTCGCGTACCACCGAAACTTTCGAGGCCGGGCCGTGACCTGAGCTTCTTCCTCGCGGAACGCGCCGGTAGCGCGGCGGCGCTGCAATGGGTCATGACCGCGACGCGGATGCCGTCGACCGCACGGTCGGCGGGCTGGTTCCCGGTGGCGCGCGCCGCCGAGGTGGGGACGACGCCGGTGCCGGTGGGCGCCGGCGGCCGGTCCTGGGTCGTCGTCCGGCTGCGGCCGGGCGCGGAGGTGAGCGCCTTCCCCGCCCGCTGCCCGCACCGGCTGGTGCCGCTCGCGGCGGCCACCGTGGTGGAGGGCCGGCTGCAGTGCCCGTACCACGGCTGGCGGTTCGACGGCGACGGCCGCTGCGTCGACGTGCCGTCGCTGGGCCCCGACGGCTCAGCGCCCCCGCGCGCGGACCTCGCCGTCCCGTGGGCGGTCGAGGAGCGGCACGGCTGGGTCTGGCTGGCGCCCGAGCGCACCGCCGTCGGCCTGCCCCCGGCGCCGTCGGCCGCCCCCGTCCCGGAGCCGGCGCCCGCCCCCGCGCCGCCGGCCGGTCCGGTGCTCGGCAACCTGCACCCGGCCCTCGAGCACGCCTGGCACCCCGTCGCGCGGTCCCGGGAGCTGCGCCCCGGCGGCTGGCTGCAGGTGCGGCTGCTCGGGCGCACGTGGACGCTGTCGCGCACCGCCGCCGGCGTGACCGCCGACCCGCCGGCGTGGGGCGTGCGCGAGCGGCTCGGCGTCGTCTGGCTGGCGCCGGCCGAGCCGCGCGGCGCCGACCTGGCGGTCCCCGAGGACGGCGACCGGCGGTTCGTGCGCGGCTGGCTGCCGCCGGCGCGGTCGGCCGGCCCCGCCGCGACGCTCGCCGACGCGCTCCTCGACGTCGCCCACCTGCCGTTCGTGCACGCGGACGGCGGCGAGCCGGAGGTCGCCGGCGGCACGGTGACCGCGGAGCCCGGCGGGTTCACGGTCGAGCGGACGGGCGGCGGGCGGCGGGTCACCTCGGTGTTCCGCGCGCCGTTCCTGCTGCGGCAGCGCACCGACCTCGACGACGGCTCCTCCCGGACGCTGCTGGTCCTCCTGCAGCCCGAGGACGCCGACTCCACCCGCGTGCACGCCTGCGTGCTGCTCGCCGCGCCGCCCGGGGCGCCTCTGCCCGGACCCGACGACGTCGCCGCCGCGGTGACCGCCGAGGCGCGGGCGCTCGACGAGGACCTCGACCTGCAGGCGCAGCTGGAGAGCCCGGGCCTGCCGCTGGACCTGCGCGCGGAGCTGCACGTGCGCGCCGACGCCGCCGGGGTGGCGCTGCGCCGCACGCTCGCCGACCTCGTCGCCGGCCGCTGACCTCGCTGCGCGGTGCCCGACCTCGCTGCGCAGCGCGAGGTCGGGCACCACGGCGCGAGGTCGGGCGCCGCACGATCAGGTGTCCTGATCGTGCCGCGTCCTGGCTCACCGCCGACCGCGAGCCAGGACGCGCTGCGGTGAGCCAGGACGTCACCGGAGCGAGCCGAGGCGGGCGTCAGTCCGCGGGGAGCTCCTCGCCGCACGCCGGGCAGCGGGTGGGCGGGTCCTCGTCGGCGAGCCGGCCGCACGCGGGGCAGACCCGCGCCAGCCAGCACGCCGGGTCGCCGCCCTCGTCCGTGGGCGCACGCGGGACCGGGACGACGTCGAGCCCGACGCCGGCCGCGAACTCGGCGAGCGCGGCCAGCACCGCCGCCCGCCGCCCCGGCGGCACACCGTCGAGCGCCGCGCGCAGCTCGGCCAGGCGCAGCGCGTCGTAGCGCCGGACGAGGTCCTCCCCCGACTCCGTCAGCCGCAGGCTCACCGCACGGCGGCTCGCCGGCGACGGTCGCCGGTCCACCCAGCCCGCGGCGACCAGCCGGTCGACCAGGCGGCTCGTGGTCGACACGCCTCCGCCGACGCCGCGGGCGAGCTCGGCCAGCGCGAGGTCGGGGCGCTGCCGGAGCACCGTGAGCGCCCGCAACTGCACCACCGACACGGTCCCCAGCTCACCGGCCGCCCGGGTGGAGACGCCCACCACCGCACGGGCCAGCCCGAGCAGGACGTCGTCCGCGTTCACGACCCCTCCTGAGTGTTGCAGTACGGCAACAGTTGGCATGCAACAGGTCTTTCCCCGGGCAGACGGTACGCACCCGACCGCTCACACGAGGAGGACGCGTGTCCCGCACCGCACTCGCCGCCCCCGCCGCGCTGCTGCTCGCCGTGGCCGCCTGCACCACCGGGGAGCCACTGTCCACCCCGAGCCCCGAGGTCGTCGGCGGCGCTGTCGGGCCGGACGAGGCCGTCACCGGCGACCTCTCGGTCCTGCAGGTCCAGCTGGAGTACCCGCTCGACGGCGTCCACGACGAGGGCGACGACGCCCGGCTGTTCCTCGGCATCGCCAACAGCGGCACCGCCGACGACGCGCTGGTCGACGTCACCGGGCCCCACTTCGCCGACGCCGTCGACGGGGACGGCGGGGAGGTCGACGTCCCCGTCCCGGCCGGGGACAACGTCTACGTCGGCGCCGAGGGCGCGCCGACGGTGACCCTCGTCGACCTCGGGCGCGAGCTCCGCAGCTCCCAGTCGATCCCGGTCACCCTGGTGTTCGCCGAGGCCGGCGAGGTGACGATCGACGCCGTCGTCGCCGCCGAGGGGCAGGACCCGACCCCGCCGTTCGACTTTCCCGACCCCGCCGAGGACGTCGACCCGTGACGACGACCTCCCTCCGGCGTGCAGCCCCCGTCCGGCGAGGGCTGGGATGCTGGGGGGCGTGCCGTCCCCGCGCCGAGCCCGTCGCATCGCCCTGACCGCCGCCCTCGCCCTGCCCGCCGGCTTCCTGGCCCGCGCCGCGTGGGGCCTGCCGACGGCGATCGGCGCCGGGCGCCGCGAGATCCGACCGACGGTGGCCGGCTCCCCGCAGTGGTCGGGCGGCCGGTTCTCCAACACGCTGCCCACGCCGGCGCTGCCGCCGCCCAACGCCCGCCGCGGGCTGCTGCGCCAGTGGCACGACGACCGGCACGTCGGTCTGCCCGCCCGACCGGTGCCGCTGGCCCGCCCGGAGATCCCGGCCGAGGCCGGCGAGCTCGCCGTCACCTGGTTCGGGCACTCGAGCGCGCTGCTGGAGGTCGACGGCGCCCGCGTGCTGGTCGACCCGGTGTGGGGCCACCGGGTCTCGCCGTCGCCGGTGTTCGGCCCCACCCGCCTGCACGAGCCGCCGGCCCCGGTGGAGACCCTCCCCCGCGTCGACGCGGTGCTGATCTCGCACGACCACTACGACCACCTGGACCTGCCCACCGTGCGGGCCCTGGTCGAGCAGCAGGACGCGCCGTTCGTCGTCCCGCTCGGCGTCGGCGTGCACCTGCGGCACTGGGGCGTCCCGGCCGACCGCGTCGTCGAGCTGGACTGGGACGGCGCGACGACGGTCGGCGCCCTGACGATCACCTGCACCGAGGCGCGGCACTTCTCCGGCCGCTACCTCACCCGCGACACCACGCTGTGGTCGTCCTGGGTGGTCGCCGGGCCGCGGCACCGCGTGTTCTTCGGCGGCGACACCGGCTACACGCCCGCCTTCGCCGGCATCGGCGCGCGGCTGGGCCCCTTCGACCTCACGCTGCTGCCCATCGGCGCCTACAACGACGCGTGGGCGCACATCCACATGGACCCCGAGCAGGCGGTGCGCGCGCACGGCGACCTCGGCGGCCGCGCCCTCCTGCCGGTGCACTGGGCCACGTTCAACCTGGCCTTCCACCGCTGGGCGGAGCCGGTGCAGCGGCTGCTGGCCGCCGTCGGCCCCGACGTGCCGGTGCTCGTGCCCCGCCCGGGTCAGCGGGTCGACGTGCTGGCCCCGCCGCCGCTGGAGGACTGGTGGAGCGCCGTCGACCCCGCCGGGGAGGAGCGGACCGCCGATGACGACGCCGGCGTCGGCGGCGCGGTGTTCGCCCGGCTGCTGTCGCGCCTGACCTCGTTGCTCGCCGGCTGACGGTCAGGCGCTGCGGCGCAGGACCAGCTCGGAGGGGAAGAACAGCGTCCCGTCCGCCGGGGCGCCGGTCAGCACCGCCCGCACGGCCGCGTCGGTGATCCGCTCGACCGGGTGGGTCGCCGTCGTCAGGTCGGTGACCTCGGCGAGCGGCGCGTCGTCGAAGCCGGTGACCGCGACGTCGCCGGGCACCTGCCGGCCGTGCCGACGCAGGACGGCGAGGACGCCGAGGGCGACGTCGTCACAGCTGCCGAGGACGGCGTCGGTGTCGGGCCACCGGGCGAGCACCTCCTCCGCGCCGGCCGCCCCGGCCGCGGCGTCGAACCCGCCCGGGACCGTGCGCACCGGCAGCCCGGCCGCGGCGACGGCGGCGCGGAAGGCCGCCACCGGCCGCCGGGTGCACGGCAGCCACTCCGGGCCGGTGACCATCGCGATCCGGCGGCGCCCCGACCGCACGAGGTGCGCGACGGAGGCGGCGGCCGCCGCGGCGGCGTCGACGTCGACCGAGGGGACGACGGCGCTGCCCACCCCGATCGACACGACCCGGCCGCGCAGCTCCCGGGGCACCGCGGCCAGCTCCTCGGCGGTGGTGTTCACCAGGACGACGCCGCCGACGGTGCGGTCACGCGCGAGCGCGTCGAGCTCGGCGGCGGGCGCGTGCAGCGGCAGCCGGCGCAGCGCCACGCCCAGGCCCTCGGGGGCCAGCAGGCGGGCGGCGGTGCTCAGCACCCGGCCGGTGTAGGCGCAGTCCAGCACCGCGTCGGAGGTGCCGGTCATGGCGACGACGAGCCGCGTGCCCGTGCCGCGGGCCAGCGCCCGGGCGATCGGGTCGGCCACGTAGCCCAGCGCCTCGGCGGCGGCGCGGACCCGGCGCAGGGCGTCGGCCGACACCGGCCCGGAGCCGGTGACCGCGCGGGACACCGTCGCGCGCGAGACCCCGGCCGCGCGCGCGACGTGCTCCAGGGTCACCACGGGAGGCGGCCGCTCTGCCACGGGTCCGTCGTACCACCCCCGGGGCGCCGGCGGACCCCCTCCGCGGACTGGGACCGCTCTCAGCGCAGCAGCTTGCTCATCCGGCGGTCGGCCAGCGGCTTGCCGCCGGTCTGGCAGGTCGGGCAGTACTGCAGCGAGGTGTCGGCGAAGCTGACCTCGCGGACGGTGTCCCCGCAGACGGGACAGGGCAGGCCGGTGCGCGCGTGCACCTGCAGGCCCGAGCGCTTCTCGCCCTTGAGGGTCGCCGCCTGCTGCCCGACCTGGCGCTGCAGGGCGTCGGTCAGCACCGCCCGGACGGCGTCGTGCAGCCGCAGGACCTCGTCGTCAGTGAGCTTGTCGGCCATCTTGAACGGCGAGAGCCGGGCGACGTGCAGGATCTCGTCGGAGTAGGCGTTGCCGATGCCCGACAGCAGGGTCTGGTCGGTCAGCGCGCCCTTGACCTGGCCGGAGCGGCCGGCCATCAGCCGGGCGAAGGTGTCGCCGTCGACCTCGAGGGCGTCGGGGCCGAGCCGCTCGATCCCCGGCACCTCGGCCGGCGAGCGGACGACGTAGACGGCGAGGCCCTTGCGGGTGCCCTGCTCGGTGAGGTCGAAGCCGTTCCCGTCATCGAGGTGCACGCGCAGGGCGAGCGGCCCCTTGCCGGGCTTGGGCGGCGCGGCGGGCAGGGCGGTGCGCCAGTGCAGCCACCCGGCGCGGGCCAGGTGGACGACGAGGTGCAGGCCGGAGACCTCGAGGTCGAGGAACTTGCCGTGCCGGGAGGCGCCGGTGACCTCCAGGCCGGACAGCGCCGACAGCGGCGGGTCGAACGTCTTCAGCGCCTGGAGGCCGGTCAGGTCGGTGCGCGCGACCACCCGGCCGACGGCGTTCTCGCGGAGGAACGCCGCCAGGGCCTCCACCTCGGGCAACTCGGGCACGGTGACATCGTCGTCCTCCGGACGACACCGCGGCCAATCACCGTCCCCCACCCGGGTGGAGCCCCGGCGTCAGCCGCTCGAGTCCCGGCGTCAGCCGCTCGAGCTCATCCGGTCGGTGACGGGGGCGGTCGCGCCCGGCTCGGCGCGGGCCTGGTCGGCGACGGCGGCGGCCACCGCGGGCGTGACCGCCGGGTCGAACACGCTCGGGATGACGTAGTTGGCGTTGAGCTGGTCGTCGCGCACCAGCGCCGAGAGCGCCTCGGCGGCGGCCAGCAGCATGCCGGTGCTGATCTCCGTGGCGCGGGCGTCGAGCAGGCCGCGGAACACGCCGGGGAAGGCCAGCACGTTGTTGATCTGGTTGGGCAGGTCCGACCGGCCCGAGGCGACGACGGAGGCGTACTGGCGCGCCCGCACCGGGTCGACCTCCGGCGTCGGGTTGGCCATCGGGAACACCACCGCGCGCTCGGCCATGCCGGCCAGCGCCTCGACCGGCAGCACGTTGCCGGCGCTCACCCCGATGAAGACGTCGGCGCCGGCCAGCGCGGCGGGCAGGTCGCCGCGCGTGCACGCGGGGTTGGTCCGCCGGGCCAGCGCGAGCTTGGCTGGGGACAGCCGCTCGTCGTCCGGCGAGAGGATGCCCTCGCGGTCCCACACCAGCACCTGCCCGGCGCCGGCCTCCAGCAGCAGGTGCACGATCGCCGTCCCGGCGGCGCCCGCCCCGGCGACGACGATCCGCACGTCGGGCAGCTGCTTGTCCACGACGCGCAGGGCGTTGCGCAGGGCGGCCAGCGCGACGATCGCCGTCCCGTGCTGGTCGTCGTGGAAGACGGGGACGTCGAGCCGCTCGCGCAGCCGGGCCTCGATCTCGAAGCAGCGGGGCGCGGCGATGTCCTCGAGGTTGATCCCGCCGAAGCCGGGCGCGATCAGCTCGACGGTGCGCACGATCTCGTCGACGTCCTGGGTGTCCAGGCAGATCGGCCAGGCGTCGATGTCGGCGAACCGCTTGAACAGCGCCGCCTTGCCCTCCATGACCGGCAACGCCGCGCCGGGCCCGAGGTCGCCGAGACCGAGGACCGCCGAGCCGTCGGTGACGACGGCGACGGTGTTGCCCTTGATGGTCAGCCGCCGCACGTCCTCGGGGTGCTCGGCCAGCGCGAGGCACACCCGCGCGACGCCCGGCGTGTAGGCCATCGACAGGTCGTCGCGGGTCTTGAGCGGCACCTTGGAGGCCACCTCCAGCTTGCCGCCGAGGTGCAGCAGGAAGGTGCGGTCGCTGACCTTGCGCACCGCCACGCCGGGGACGGCGCGCAGCGCGTCGACCATCTCCTCGGAGTGGGCGGCGTCCGCGGCCGAGCAGGTGACGTCGACGGTGAGCCCGTCGGAGCGGGAGTCGACGACGTCGATCGCGGTCACCGCCCCGCCGGCGGTGCCCACCGCGGTGGCGATCCGGCCGATGGACGCCGGGTCGCCGTCGGCGGTCAGCCGCACGGTGATCGAGTAGGACGCCGAGGTGACCGGCCCGCGGGGCGCAGCGGCCGGCTCGCCGGGCGCGCTGTCGCCGGTGGCGGTGGAGGGAGCGGTGCCGGTGGAGGGAGCGGTGTCGGTGCTCACCGGACCATCGTGACACCGCGACCGGAGCCGGACGTGGTTCCGGTCACAGTGGTCACGGCACCCGCCGCAGCGGCTCCAGCACGACCTCCAGGCCGCCGTCGGCCGCGGCGGCCACGAGAGCGGCGCCGTCCAGCGGCGGCGGTCCGACGAGGGCGGCGAGCGTCCGCTCCGGCCCCGACGGGAAGCCGACGGCGGCCAGCCGGGCGGGCGCCGGGCCACCGGCGACCGACCAGGTCACCCCCCGCGGGCAGACGACGACCGAGCCGGCCGGGCGGGCCTGCGGCGGGCCCGCCCCGACCGCGAGCGCCGGCGCCCCCTCCAGGACGACGAGCACCAGGTCGGCGCGGCGGGCGAGGTAGCGGTGCGCCGGGGTACCCGCCGGGAGGGTCAGCACCTGCGCGCCGGGGAGGACGGCGTCGATCGGCTCCATGTCCCGCACGGTGCGCCCGCGCGCTGGTGGGCCGCTGGTCGGCGCCGCGCCAGCCGGCGACCAGCACCCGACCAGCCCGGTCACCGAGCGTGGCCGCCATGACCTCCTCGCTGTCCACCCCCGCGGTGGCCGCCGCACCGGCGCCCGCCGTCCGCCCGTCCCCGTGGCGGGAGATCGGCGTCTTCCTCGCCGTCGTCGCCGCCCTGCTCACCGTCACCACCTCGGTCGCCGCGGCCGCCGGCGCCGACGTCACCCGTCTCGACGAGGCGCCGCCGCTGGTGCAGGCGCTGCTGTTCGGGCAGGCGCTCATCCCGCTGCTGGCCGCCGTCGTCGCCCGCCTGGTCGCCACCGGGACGCTGCGCCGGCCGGACTGGGGCGTCCGCCGGACGTCGCTGCGCAGCCTCGGCACCGCGTGGCTGTGGGCGCTGCTGCCCACGCTGGCCGCCGGCGTCCTGCTGTGGGTCACCGGCCTGGCCGGCTTCGCCTCCGGCGCGGTCGGCCCGGTGCTGCCGCTCGGCCTGACCGTGCTGGTGCTGCCCTACGTGGCGCTCGCGCTGGCCGAGGACGTCGGCTGGCGCGGCCTGCTCGTGCAGCGCCTCGCGCAGGTGGCGGGCCCGCGCACCGTCGTCCTGGTCAGCGGGCTGGCGTGGTCGCTGTTCCACTGGCCGCTGGTGCTCTTCGTCGGCGGGGCGCCCGCGGGTGTCCCGGTGGTCTTCGCGCTGGCCTGCCTGACGCTGGGCACGACCTCCCTCGGCGCGGTGCTCGCGAGCATGCAGCTGCGCTGGGGCATCTGGCCGGGCGTGCTGGCGCACGCGGTGCTCAACGCGCTGCTCTACCACGTGCTCGCGCCCCTCACGGCCGACAGCGGGCCCACCGAGTGGCTCTCCACCGAGACCGGCGCCATGGGCGCGGTCACCCTGCTGCTGGCCGCCCTCGCCTGGTGGCGGGTCGCCCCGCTGCGGCGGGCGCCCGGCGGCGGCACGGTCGCCGGCTGACCGCGGGAACGGGCCGCGAGCACCTACCCTCCTGCGCCGTGGAGCTGCGGCTGGACGTCCTCGGGCCGACCCGGCTGGCCCGGGACGGCGCCGAGCTGGACCTCGGCGGGCGCCGGCCCGCCGAGGTCCTGGCGCTGCTCGCGGCGGCCGAGGGCCGGACCGTCCCGGCGGGCGCGCTCGCCGACCGGCTGTGGCGCGGGGCCCCGCCGGCCACCGCCACGACGACGCTGCAGGGGCACGTCAGCCGCCTGCGCCGGCTGGTCGACCCGGGCCGCGGCGCCCGCGACGCGGAGGTCCTGGTCACCCGCGGTGACGGCTACGCGCTGGTCCTCCCGCGCACCGCCGTCGACGCGCACGCCTTCGCCGACCTGGTCACCGCGGGCACCTCCGGCGACGACCGGGAGGCCGCACGGCTGCTGCCCGAGGCGCTCGCCCGCTGGCAGGACCGCCCCTACGCCGACGTGGCCGACGTCGACGACGTCGTCCCTGTGGTCGCCCGGCTCGAGGAGCTGCGGCGGGTCGCCGTCGAGCGGCTGGCCGAGGCGCGGCTGGCGCTCGGCGGCGGCGCGGAGCTGGTGCCCGGCCTCACCGAGGCGGTGGCGGTGTCCCCGCTTCGGGAGCGCACCGCCGGCCTGCTGGCCCGGGCGCTGGTCCGCGCGGGGCGGCAGGCCGACGCCCTGGACGTGCTGCGCCGCGTCCGGGAGCGGATCGCCGACGAGCTGGGACTCGACCCCTCCGCCGAGCTGCGCGACCTCGAGGCCGCGGTGCTGCGCCAGGACCCCGCGCTCGGCGCGAGGCCGGCGCCCGCCCGAGCGCCCGGCGCGGCACCTCCTCCGCCCGCGCCCGCCCCGCCGGGGCCCGCCACGGACGGCTTCGTCGGCCGGCCCGCCGAGCTGGCCGCCCTCGGCGCCGCCTGGTCGGCGGCCTCCGCCGGGCGCGGCACCGCCGTCGTGGTCACCGGCGAGCCCGGCATCGGCAAGACCCGGCTGGTCGAGGCCTTCGCCGCCCGCGCCGGGGCGGCGGTGCGCTGGGGGCGCTGCGCCGAGATCGGCGGGGCGCCGCCGTACTGGCCGTGGCAGCAGGTGCTGGGCGGTCTGCCCGAGGCGGCGCTCGGCTCCGACACCGGCGCCCGCTTCGCGCTCGGCTTGGACACCGCCCGCCGGCTGCACGCGCTCGGGGCCGACGCGCCGCTGCTCGTCGTCCTCGACGACCTGCAGTGGGCCGACCGCGACTCCCTGCACGTGCTGGAGGTGGTGCTGTCCCAGCTGCACGACAGCCGGGTGCTCCTCGCCGTCACCTGCCGCGAGGAGGCCACCGGCGACGCGGCGCTGTCGCGGGTGCTCGGCGCCGCGGCCCGCCTGCCCGGTGCGCGCCGGCTGCGCCTGGGCGGCCTGGCGGCCGACGAGGTCGCCGACCTGGTCGGGGAGCTGCGCGGCGCCCCCGCCGAGGACGCCGCCGCGCTCACCGCGCGCACCGGCGGCAACCCGTTCTTCGTCACCGAGCTCGCCGCGCTGCCCGCTCCGTCCGGTCCCGCCGTCCCGGCGGGCGTGCGCGACGTCGTCCGGCTGCGGGTGGCCGCCCTCCCGGCCGGCGCGCAGCGCGTGCTGGCCACCGCCGCCGTCGCCGGGCGGGAGGTGTCGCTGGCGCTGCTCGGCGCGGCGCTCGGCCCCGGCGACCCCGCCGGGGTGACGGCGGCCCTGCGCACCGGGCTGCTGCTGGAGACGACGCCCGGCCGGGTGCGGGTGGCGCACGACCTGGTGCGGGAGGTCCTGCTGGCCGACCTCGGCCCGGTCGAGCGCGCCGCCGTCCACGGCCGGCTCGCCGCGGCGCTGGAGGACGGGCCGGCCGCGGCCACCTCCGCCGGGGCCATCGCCGTGCACCGCAGCGAGGCCGCCGCCGGCGGGCCGGACGAGCGGGCCGCCCGCGCCTGCCTCCGCGCCGCCGGTGAGGCCCTCGACCGGGCCGGCGTCGACGAGGCGGTCGCGCTCGCCGGGCGGGGGCTGGCGCACGTCCCGGCCGGCGCCTCCGCGCTCGGGGCCGACCTGCACCTGCTCCGCGGCGAGGGGCTGCGCCGGCTGGGCCTGCTGGAGGACAGCGGCGCCGAGCTGCGCACCGCCGCCGGCCTCGCCCGCGCCGCCGACGACCCCGCCCGGCTGGCCCGCGCCGCCGTCGCCTCGGCCGGGGGCGGGGTGGGCGGCTACTGGGCGTCGGTGGGCGCGCCCGCCGCCACCGACGTCGCGCTGCTGGAGGAGGCCGCCGCCCGCGCCGGGGAGCTGCCGCCCGCGCTCGCCTCGGCGGTGCTCGCCGCGCTGGCGGTGCAGCGGTCCTCCTCCGGCGAGCCCGGCGGCCGCGAGCTGGCCGACCGGGCACTGGCCGCGGCCGGCGACTCGCCCACCGCGCGCCCGCGGGCGCGGGTGGCCCGGTTCGTCGCCGACTGGACGCCGGCGCACGCAGCCGGCCGGGTGGCGCTGGCCCGGACGATGCTGCGCGAGTCCACCGGCGACCCGGCGGCCGAGGCGACCGCGCTGCACCTGCTGCGCTGCGCGCTCACCGAGACCGCGCAGGCGGAGGAGGCGGCGGTGGTCAGCCGGCGGTTCACCGAGCTGGCCACCCGCCGCGGCGACGGCGACCTGCTGCAGCTCGACGCCTGGTGGTCGGCCGGCCTGGCGCTGGCCCGCGGCGACGCCGACGGCGCGCGCCGGCTGGCCGACGCCGCCGTCGCCGACGCGCCCACCACCTCCCCGGCCGCCGCGGACGTCACCCGCATGTCCCGCCAGACGATCGAGGGCATCGCCGCCTGGCACGAGCGGCGGATGCCCGACCTGGTGCCCGAGGTGGTCGACCTGGCGGCCACGGTGGACCCCGGCTGGCTGGCGGTGCTCGCCCAGGCGCACGCGCAGGCCGGCCGCACCGGGGCGTCCCGCGCCGCCGTCGAGCGGTGGCTGGGCTTCCCCGCGCACGGCGCCCGCGAGCCGGTGCGCACCGTCCTGCTGGCCGACGTCGCCCTGGAGCTGCGCGCCCGCGACCTCGCCGCCACCGTGCTGCCCGCGCTGCGCTCCTACGGCGACACGGTGGTGGTCCTGTGGGCCGGGACGACGGTGCTCGGCCCGACGGCGCTCTACCGCGGCGGCGTGCTCGGCCTGCTCGGCGAGCCGGGCGCGGCCGCGGAGCTGGAGCGGGCGCTGGAGCTGTGCGACCTGTTCGGCTTCGCGCCGTTCGTCGCCCGCGCGCGGGCGCTGCTCGCCGAGTTCTGCTGAGCCTCAGCCCGGGCGCCGGGCCGACCGTTCGGCGCGCGCCCGGAGCCCCGCGCAGAACTGGCGGAACGAGGGGTTGAGGTCCGGCGTCGCCCGCTCGGTCACCCAGGCCAGCGGGCCGGTCTGGTCCTCCCGGACGGTGAGCACCGTGCCGCCGCCGTCCTGCCGGTCCAGGGTGTAGGTGCGCTCGATGACCGCCAGCCCGAACGGCAGGCCGCCGCGCCAGCGCATCGCCTCGCCCGGCCGCAGCTCGGTGACGGTGACCGCGAACGGGCGGCTGCGGATCATGGTCGCGTACAGGGTCAGCCGCTCGCCGAGCGCGACGCGGCCCTCGACCCGGTCGACGCCGGAGTCCCAGTCCCGCCAGCTGCCGACGTCGACCAGGTGCCGCCACACCTCGTCCGGCGCCGCGTCGATCCGCGTGGCCGCCTCGTAGCTGCGCATGGGGCCTCCTCCCGCCGCCCGCAGTCTGCCCGGGCTCAGGGGCGCGGGCCAGGGGCGCGCAGGCGGAGCGGCCGGTCCGGGTCGAGCGGCCCGCGCGCCCAGGCCAGCAGCCCGGCGACGTCGAGGCCGTGCGGCGGTGCGGCGGCGTAGGGGGCGACGTTGGCGGCGCCCCGCTCCACCAGCGTCGCGGCGCCGCGGGCGTTCCCGCGGGCGGCGTGGGTGAGGCCGACGGCGAGCTGGGCCAGACCGCGCCAGAGCTGCCGCTCCTCCCCGGGCGCGGCCTTCCACGCGTCCTCCAGCACCTCGTGGGCGTGGAACGGGCGGCCGTCGTCGAGCAGTGCCTGCGCCTCGGCCACCGCCTCGTCCGGGGTGCGCGGCACACCCTCGGGCGCCCGCTCGACGCCCTCGGCACCGCGCGGCAGCGGGCGGCCGAGCGCGTCGCGGGGGCGGGCGTTGCGGGCCCGGCCCTCCGGATCCCGGTCGCGGGAGACATCCACCCGGCGATCGTGCGACGAACGCGGGAGGACGGCACGACGACGACGGCCACGGGGGGTTGTCACCGCGGCCGTCGCGTGACTGGATGGGAGCCGAGGACGGCCGCGCACTGGAGGCCGCCCCCGCACCGACCCGCGGTCGCCCCGGCGACCGGTCCGGACCTGGAGGGGGGTGGGCGCCATGGCGCCCGTCGTGGAGGAGTGCACGGCGCTCGACCTGGACGCCGCCGTCGCGGCCGTCACCGCCGCCGCGCTGCGGCCGGGGCCCGTGAGCACCGTCGGCCTGGAGCTCGAGGCGCACCTGGTCGACCTGGACGCGCCCGCCGACCGGGTGCCGTGGGAGCGCGTCACGGCCGCGGTCGCCGGCCTGCCGCCGCTGCCCGGCGGCTCGCGGGTGACGCTCGAGCCCGGCGGGCAGGTGGAGCTCTCCGGCCCGCCGCTGCCCGGCGCCGGCGCGGCCGTGGCCGCCCTGCGGGCCGACCGGGCGGTGCTCGCGTCGGCACTGGCCGCGGACCGGCTGGCGCTCGCTCCGCTCGGCACCGACCCGCTACGGCCGCCCGCCCGGGTGAGCCCCGCCCCGCGGTACCGGGCGATGGAACGGCACTTCGCCGCCGTGGGCTGCGGCGAGGCGGGCGCCGCGATGATGACGGCGACCGCGTCGCTGCAGGTCAACCTCGACGCCGGCCCGCGGGAGGGCTGGGGCGCGCGGGTGTCACTGGCCCACCGGGTGGGCCCGGTGCTGGTGGCGCTGTCGGCCTGCTCGCCGCTGACCGCCGGGCGGGCCACCGGCTGGCGCTCGGCGCGCCAGCGGGTGTGGGGCGCGATCGACCAGCGCCGCTGCGGGCCGCTGCTCGGCGGCCCCGACCCGGCCGGCGAGTGGGCCGACTACGCCCTCGCCGCCCCGGTGATGCTGGTGCGCGACCCGGCGAGCGGCGCGGCGGAGCCGGTCCGCGCCCGGGTGCCGTTCGCCGACTGGGTCACCGGCGCCGCGCCGCTGGGCGGGCGCCGGCCGACGGCGGCCGACCTCGACTACCACCTGTCCACGCTGTTCCCGCCGGTCCGCCCGCGTGGCTACCTGGAGATCCGCTACCTCGACGCCGCCCCCGAGCCGTGGTGGCCGGCGCTGGCCGCGGTCACCACCGCGCTGCTCGACGACCCGCGGGCCGCCGACGCCGCGGCCGACGCCACCGCGCCCGTGGCCGGCGCCTGGACCCGCGCCGCCCGCGACGGGCTGGCCGACCCCGCGCTGCGCGCCGCCGCGGTGGCCTGCCTGGCGGCGGCGGTGCCCGCCGTCCCCGCGGCGCTGCGCCCGGAGGCCGAGGCGCTCGCCGCGCTCGCGGAGTCCGGGCGGTCCCCCGGCGACCTGCTGCCCCCCGATCCCGTCGCCGCCCTGCTCACCGCCACCCTCCCGATCCCCGGCCCGGAGGACCTGCCGTGACCGCGACTCCCGAACGGCTGGCCCGGGAGCTGGAGGCCGCCCGCCGGCGCACCCTGCTGCTCACCGACCACGACGCCCCGGAGCTGCTGCGCCAGCACAGCCCGCTGATGAGCCCGCTGGTGTGGGACCTCGCGCACGTCGGCCAGCAGGAGGACCTGTGGCTGCTGCGCGGCGGTGACGCCCGCCGGCCGGGCCTGCTGCCGCCCGCCGTCGAGGCGCTGTACGACGCCTTCACCCACCCCCGGGCGGTGCGCGACCGGCTGCCGCTGCTGCCGCCCGTGGAGGCACGCGCCTACGTGCGCGAGGTGCGCGGGCGGGTGCTGGACCGGCTGGAGCGCCTCGGGCCGGACGACGACCCCTTCGACGTCGCGATGGTCGTCAGCCACGAGGCCCAGCACGCGGAGACCATGCTGCAGACACTCGGCCTGCGCACCGGCCCGCCGCTGCTCGGCGACGGCGACCCGCTGCCGCCGGGCCGGCCGGGCGTGGCCGGGACGTCGGTGCCCGTGCCCGGCGGGCCGTTCGTGCTCGGCGTCGACGCCGCCGACGAGCCGTTCTCCCTGGACAACGAGCGGCCGGCGCACGTGGTCGACGTGCCCGCCTTCCGCATCGGCCGGGTGCCGGTGACCAACGCCGAGTACGCCGCCTTCGTCGCCGACGGCGGCTACGACACCCCGCGCTGGTGGTCGGCGCGCGGCTGGGCGCACCGGCAGGAGGCCGGGCTCACCGGGCCGCGGAACTGGAGCCCCGACGGCACGGTGCGCACCCGCTTCGGCGTGCTGGAGGAGGTGCCGCCCGACGAGCCGGTGCAGCACGTGACGTTCTTCGAGGCGGAGGCGTACGCCGCCTGGGCCGGCGCCCGGCTGCCCACGGAGGCGGAGTGGGAGAAGGCCGCCGTCTGGGACCCCGCCACCGGAGGGCGGCGGCGCTGGCCGTGGGGCGACGCCGACCCGACGCCGGCGGTGGCGAACCTCGGCGGCGGGGCGCTGCGGCCCGCGCCCGCCGGCGCCTACCCGGCGTCGGCCTCCCCGTGCGGGGCCGAGCAGATGATCGGCGACGTCTGGGAGTGGACGTCGTCGGACTTCACCGCCTGGCCCGGCTTCCGCCCGATGCTCTACGCCGACTACTCCGCGCCCTTCTTCGGCGGCGACTACAAGGTGCTGCGCGGCGGCGCCTGGTCGGTGGAGCCCTCGATCCTGCGGCCGAGCTTCCGCAACTGGGACCACCCGGTGCGCCGGCAGGTGTTCAGCGGGCTCCGGCTGGCCTGGGACGCGTAGGCGTGTGCCGCCACCTCGCCTGGCTCGGCCGGCCGCGGTCGCTCGCGTCGCTGGTGCTCGACCCGCCGTCGTCGCTGCTCGTGCAGTCGTGGGCGCCGCGGCGGCAGCGGTACGGCACCGTCAACGCCGACGGCTGGGGCGTGGGCTTCTGGGCCGAGGGGCGCGAGGGCCCGGCGCGGTGGCGATCGGCCCGGCCGCTGTGGGGCGACCCGTCGTTCGCCTCGGTGGCGCCGGTGCTCCGGTCGGGCTGCGTGGTGGCCGCCGTCCGCTCGGCGACCGTGGGCATGCCGCTGGAGGAGAGCGCGGTCGCGCCGTTCACCGACGGGCGGTGGCTGCTGTCGCACAACGGCCGGGTCGACCGGGCGGTGCTGCCGCCGGTGCGCGACGCGGAGTCCACCGTCGACAGCGCGCTGCTCGCGGCGCTGGTGTTCGCCCGCGGGCCCGAGGCGCTCGGCGACGTCGTCCGGGAGGTGGGGGCCGCCGACCCCGCCGCCCGGCTCAACCTGCTCGCCGCCGACGGCAGCCGGCTGCTGGCCACCACCTGGGGCGACACGCTGTCGGCGCTGGTCACCGACGAGGGGACGGCGCTGGCCAGCGAGCCGTGGGACGACGACCCGGCCTGGACCGACCTCCCCGACCGATCGCTGGTCGCGGTGACGCCCGACGGCCTCACCGTGACCTCCCTCGACCGCCCGAGCAGAGGAGCCCCGTGACCGACACGCAGGACCGCCTGACCCCATCCGACGCCGATGCGCTGGCCGCCGACGTGCGGGCCGGGCTCACCGCGACGCCGAGGTCGCTGCCGCCGCGCTGGTTCTACGACGCCCGCGGCAGCGAGCTGTTCGACGAGATCACCCGGCTGCCCGAGTACTACCCGACCCGCGCCGAGCGGGCCGTCCTCGAGGCGCACGCCGGCGACGTCGCGGCCGCCTCGGGCGCCGACGTGCTGGTGGAGCTCGGCAGCGGCACGTCGGAGAAGACGCGGCTGCTGCTCACCGCGCTCTCCCGCGCGGGGACGCTGCGCCGGTTCGTGCCGGTCGACGTCGACCCGACCGTGCTGGCGGCGGCCGGCACGGCGATCCGCGGGGAGTACCCGGGCGTCGTCGTCGAGCCGCTGGTCGCCGACCTCACCTGCGACCTGCACCGGCTGCCCCGCACCGGCCGGCGGCTGGTGGCCTTCCTCGGCTCCACGATCGGCAACCTCGAGCCGGGCCCGCGGGCGGCCTTCCTCCGGGACCTGGCCGCCACGCTGCGGCCCGGCGACTCCTTCCTCCTCGGCACCGACCTGGTCAAGGACCCGGCGCGGCTGGTGCGCGCCTACGACGACGCCGCAGGGGTGACCGCGGCGTTCAACCGCAACGTGCTGGCGGTGCTGCGCCGCGAGCTCGGCGCCGACGTCGACCCCGACGCCTTCGAGCACGTGGCGCTCTGGGACCCCGACGCCGAGTGGATCGAGATGCGGTTGCGCGCGCGCACCGACCAGGTGGTGGCGGTGCCGGCGCTCGGGCTGGAGGTGCCGTTCGCCGCGGGCGAGGACCTGCGCACCGAGGTGTCGGCGAAGTTCCGCCGGGAGGGCGTCGAGGCCGAGCTCGCCGCGGCGGGCCTGGCGATGACGCACTGGTGGACCGACCCGGCCGGCGACTTCGGCGTCTCCCTCTCCGTCCCCGCACCGGTGTCCTGAGCCGGGTCGTGCTCTGCACACACCGGTGTGCAGAGCACGACCTCGCCCGGGACTGCATCCGGACCTGGGAGGACGCCGGAAGAGGGGGTGTCAGCACACCCCGACCCCGGAGGTCCCCGTGACCCGCACCCGCACCCTCGGCATCGCCACCGTCGCCGGTACCGGCGCACTGCTGGCGCTCGGCGTCGCCCCCGCCTCGGCGGCCGACGCCACCGTCTCGGTCCTGCACGCCGTCCCGGACACCCCGGTGGACGTCTACGCCAACGGCGAGCGGCTCATCGACGACTTCCAGCCCGGCACCCTGACCGACCCGCTGTCGCTGCCGGCCGGCTCCTACGACCTGGCGCTCTTCCCCGCCGACGCCGCCGACGGCTCGGGCACCCCGCTGCTGTCGGCGAACGACGTCGCCGTCCCGTCCGGCGCCAACGCCACCGTCGTCGCCCACCTGACCGCCGAGGGCCAGCCGGCGCTCACCCCGTTCGTCAACGACGTCTCCGAGGTGGCCGCGGGCCAGGGCCGGGTCACCGTCCGGCACACCGCCGCCGCCCCCGCCGTCGACGTCCGCGCCGGCGGCCAGGTGGTCGTGCCCAACCTCGCCAACCCGAACGAGGCGTCGCTGGAGGTCCCGGCGGGCACCGTGAGCGCCGACGTCGTCCTGGCCGGCACCGGCACGGTCGCCATCGGCCCGGCCGACCTCGAGGTCGCCGAGGGCGCCACCACGATCGTCTACGCGTGGGGCTCCGAGGAGGCCGGCTACGAGCTCGCCGTCCAGACGATCGGCGGCGGCCACTCCTCGCCGTCCGGCGTCCCCGGCGGCAGCGCCGGCCTGGCCGACGACGAGGGCCTGCCGATGCCGCTGCTCGGCCTGTCCGCCCTGGGCCTGGTCGGCGCCGGCCTGGCCGCCCGCCGGCTCGCCACCACGCGGGCCTGACGGCCGTGCGACCCGCTGCCGCCGGCGTGGCCCTGGGCCTGGCCCTCGCCGTGGGCGTGCCCACCGCGTGGGAGCTGACCCGGCCCCCGGCGGCGGCGGGCGCGCCCGTCGAGCAGGCCCTCGCGGCCACCCCGACACCGACACCGACCCCGACGACGGCACCCCCGCCGTCGCCGGCCGTCCCGCAGGTGACCACCCGCGACGCCGCGCCGTCCCCCGCCGCCCAGGTGGTCCCGCCGGTCCGGGTCGAGATGCCCGCCCGCGGCCTCGACGTCCCCGTCGACGCCGTGGGCACCGCGGACGACGGGCAGATGGCCATCCCCGACGACGTCGACCGTGCCGGCTGGTACCGCTTCGGCCCGGCGCCCGGCGCGGCCGGCTCGGCGGTGGTCGCCGGACACGTCGACGACGTCGAGCAGGGCCTCGGCGCGATGGCGGCACTGCGCGCGGCCGAGCCCGGCGACGAGGTGCTGGTCACCGACGCCGCCGGCGCCGTCACCCGCTGGCGGGTCCTCGGCCGGGAGCTGCTCGACAAGGGCGCCCTGCCGGTCGACGACCTGTTCCGCCGCGACGGACCGCCCCGGCTGACCCTCGTGACCTGCGGCGGACCGTTCCTCCCCGACCTCGGCGGTTACCGCGACAACCTCGTCGTCGTGGCGGAGCCGGCGCCGTGACCGGCCTGCTCGAGCCCCGCACGGGCCGGTGGTCGCCTAGGGTCGGTGACGTGACCACCCAGGCCGAGCCGGTGCCCCCGGGCGCGGCGGAGCCCGACGACGACGAGGTCGGGCGCCGCTTCGCCGCGGGCGACGAGCAGGCGCTGGCCTGGGCCTACGAGCGCTGGGCCGCCCGCGTTCACGGCATGGCGGTGCGCGCCTTCGGCCCCGGCCCCGACGCCGAGGACGTCACCCAGCAGACCTTCGTCTCCGCCTGGACCGGCCGCGCCGGCTACCGCCCCGACCAGGGCCCGCTGCCCGCGTGGCTCACCGGCGTCTGCCGCCACAAGATCGCCGACACCTGGGCCAAGCGGGACCGCCAGCGCCGCGCCGCCGAGGCCGCGATCATCGAGGCCCAGGCCCGCCCGACCGGCGGCCCGCAGCCGGTCGACGCCGCCGTCGCCGACCGCGTGCTGCTGCTCGGCGAGCTGGACCGCCTGGGGCAGCCCCAGCGCGGCATCATCGAGCTGGCGTTCTTCGCCGACCTCACCCACGCGCAGATCTCCGAGCGCACCGGCCTGCCGCTGGGGACGGTCAAGAGCCACATCCGGCGCACCCTGGAGCGCCTGCGCGACCGGTTGGAGGTGGACGGTGCCGCACTGCACGCCTGAGGACCTCGGCCTGGCGGCGCTGCGCGAGCCGCTGGGCCCCGACGCCGCCGAGCACCTCGCCGGCTGCGCCTCCTGCACCGACGAGGTGGGCCGGCTGCGCCGCGCCGTCGACGTGCTCACCGTCCCCGAGCTGGCCGAGCCGACGGCGCCGGTCGCTCCCCCGCCCGCGCTGTGGGCCGGCATCGCCGCGGCCACCGGCGTCTCCAGCGCCCCGCGCCCGCAGGTGGTGGCGGCGTCGGCCCCGCCGGCCGGCCCCGTGCCCGACGCGCCGCCCGTTCCGCTCGCACCCCTGCCCGCGGAACCGGTCCCCCTGCGGCCGGCCGCCGCCCGGCCGCTCCCGCCCGAGCCGCCGGTCGCCCCGGTGGTGCCGCTGCGCCCCCGCCGCTCCCGGCTGCTGCTCGCCGCCGCCGCGGCGCTCGTGGTGGGCCTCGGTGTCGGGGCCGGCGCGGTGGCGCTGTCCGGCCGGGAGGACGAGGGCGTCGCGGTCGCGGCGGCGCAGCTCGACCCGCTGGCCGGCAGCGACGCCACCGGCACCGCCTCGGTCGTCGAGCGCGAGGACGGCACGCGGGTGCTGCGGGTGGAACTCGCCGCCGACGCGCCGGCCGAGGGCTACTACGAGGCCTGGCTGCTCACCGAGTCGGTGTCCGGGCTGGTCCCGCTCGGGGTGGTCCGCGCCGGCACGGAGGAGTTCGAGCTGCCGCCGGGCATCGACATCGGCGAGTACCCGGTCGTCGACGTCTCCGTGGAGCCCCTCGACGGCGACCCCGCGCACTCCGGCGAGTCGGTGGCCCGGGGGCTGCTGGAGTCCTGAGCGCTAGCGTCGCGGGGTGACCGCGCTCGACCTGCTGCTGCCGCACGACGACCTCGCCGACGCCTGGCGCGCCGGCCGCCCCCGCGCGGCCGGCCGGCACCTGGACTCCGCCGCGTGCAGCCGGCAGAGCGAGCGGGTGCTCGGCGCGGTCGCGCAGCACGCCCGGCACGAGGCCGAGCTCGGCGGCTACGTGGCGCAGGCGGCGGCCGAGCACCTGCTGCAGCAGGGCCGCAGCGTGATCGGCGGGCTGGCCGGCATGGCGGCGGCCGACGTGGTCTTCGTCGAGTCGGCGCAGGCGGCGCTCGGGGCGCTGCTGGCCGCCTGGCGGCTGCCGGCCGGGACGCGGGTCGCGGCGCCGACCGGCGAGTACGGGCCGAACCTGGCGCTGCTGCGGGCGGCCGGGCTCGAGGTGGTCCCGGTGGCGTCCGACGGCGACGGGCGGGTCGACGTCGCCGCGCTGGAGCGGCTGCTGGTCGCCGACCCGCCGCGCTTCGTGCACCTCACGCACGTGGGCAGCCACCGCGGCGTCGTCCAGCCGGCCCGCGAGGTGGCGGCGCTGTGCCGGGCGCACGGGGTGCCGCTGGTGCTCGACGCCGCGCAGTCGCTCGGCCACGTCGACGTCGACCTCGGCGCCGACGTCGTCTACTCGACCTCCCGCAAGTGGCTGGCCGGGCCGCGCGGCGTCGGGGTGCTGTGCGTGCGCCCGGCGGTGGCCGCGGAGCTCACCCCGGCGGTCCCGGCGCCCGGGGACGTGCCGCCGCTGCGCGCGCTGGAGAGCGGCGAGGCGCACGTGGCCGGGCGGGTGGGGCTGGTGCTCGCGGTCGGGGAGCACCTGGCCTCCGGCCCCGACCGGGTGCGCGAGCGGTTGGCGGCGCTGGGCCGGGCGGCGCGCACGGTGCTCGACGGCGCGGCGGGCTGGTCGGTGGTGGAGCCGGCCGGCGAGCCCACCTCGACGACCACGCTGCGCCCGCCGGACGGCGTCGACGTCGCGGCCACCCGGGCGCGGCTGCTCGCCGAGCACGGCGTCGTCACCACCGCGGCCGGCCCGGAGCGGGCGCCGGGCGAGATGACCGGGCCGGTGCTGCGGGTGTCGCCGCACGTGGACGCCACCCTCGACGACCTCGAGGCCCTCGCCGCCGCCCTCTGAGGGCCTTTGTAGCGCCAATGGCTCCCCGCCGAGGGGCCTTTGTAGCGCTATTGGCCCCTCAGACGGCGGCCTGCATGCGCTCGCTCACCCGGCGGTGGACGGCGAGCTGCTCGTCGAGGCCCGGGTGCACCGGCACGCCGTCCTCCACCACGAACCGCCCGCCGACGACGGTGTGCCGCGCGGCCACGGGCCCACAGCGCAGCCACGCCTCCACCGGGTCCGACAGCGCGCCCGCGAACGCCGGACCGGTGAGCGGCCAGACGGCGAGGTCGCCGCACGCGCCCACCGACAGCTGCCCGATCTCGCCGGTGCGCCCGAGGCACGCCGCGCCGCCGCGGGTGGCGATCTCCAGGGCGTCGCGGGCGGAGAAGGCGCCGGCGCCGTGCCGGAGCTTGCCCTGCAGCATCGCGGTGCGGGCCTCCAGCCACAGCGACGCCGCGTCCGCCGACGCCGACCCGTCGACCCCCAGCCCCACCGGCGCCCCGGCCGCCCGCAGCTCCGCCACCGGCGAGAGCCCGCTGCCCAGCACCATGTTCGACGACGGGCAGTGCGCCGCACCGACCCGCGCGGCCCCGAGCCGGGTCACCTCGTCCGCCGAGGGCCACACCACGTGCGCGAGCCAGGTGCGGTCGGTCATCCAGCCGACGTCGGCGAGGTAGTCCACGGGGCGGCGGCCGAAGCGCTCGAGGCAGAACGCGTCCTCGTCCTGCGTCTCGGCGAGGTGGGTGTGCAGCCGGACGTCGAGCCGCTCGGCGAGCTCCGCCGTCCGGGTCATGAGCTCCGTGGAGACGCTGAACGGCGAGCAGGGCGCCAGTGCCAGCCGGGTCAGCGCGTGCGGAGAGCGGTCGTGGTGGGCCTCCACCAGGCGCTGCGACTCCGCGAGGACCTCGTCGTCGTCCTGGACGACGGAGTCCGGCGGCAGCCCGCCGTCCTTCACCGACAGCGACATCGAGCCGCGGGTGAAGTGCGAGCGCATCCCGAGGTCCCGGGCGGCGCGCACCTCGGCGCCGATCAGGTCGCCGGCGCCGCGCGGGTGCACGTAGAGGTGGTCGGTGGAGGTGGTGCACCCGGCCAGCGCGAGCTCGGTCAGCCCGACGTACGCCGACACGTACGCGGCCTCCTCGTCCAGCCGCGCCCACAGCGGGTACAGGGTGACCAGCCACTCGAAGAGCCCGCCGGTCAGCGCGGGGGCGAAGGAGCGGGTGAGGTTCTGGTACAGGTGGTGGTGGGTGTTGACCAGCCCGGGCGTGACCAGGCAGCCGCGCGCGTCCACGGTGCGGGCGGCGTCCGGCCGCGGGTCGCCGGGCCCGCCGACGCCGCTCACCACCCCGCCGGTGACGGCGACCCAGCCGCCGGGGATCTCGCGCCGGCCGTCGTCGACGGTGGCGAGCAGGTCGGCACCGTGCACCAGCAGGTCGGCGGTCGTCTCCACGCGCCGCATCCTGCCCAGCCCGTGTGAACGCGGCGAGTCGCCACGTGACGGCGTGCAACCCGATCGGAACGCACCGGGGCTACCGTGGCCGTCCCCCGGGAACCCGGGGGCCTGAGCCACCGGGAGCGACGATGGACTTCCTGCAGCCCGCGACGTGGGCGGAGGCGCTGGAGGCGAAGGCCGCCGCCCGCGAGGCCGTCCCGATCGCCGGGGGCACCGACGTCATGGTGGCGGTCAACTTCGGCCGCCTGCGCCCGACGACGCTGATCGACCTCACCCGCGTCCCCGAGCTGCAGGAGTGGGGCCTCGACGACGGCGCGGTGCGGCTGGGCGCCGGCGTCCCCTACGCCCGGGTGATCACCGAGCTCGGCGGCCGGCTGCCCGGGCTGGCGATGGCGGCGCGCACGATCGGCTCGCCGCAGATCCGCAACCGCGGCACCGTCGGCGGCAACCTGGCCACCGCCTCGCCCGCCGGCGACGCGCACCCCGCGCTGCTGGCCGCGGGCGCCGAGGTCGAGGTCGCGTCGGTCCGCGGCACACGCCGGATCCCGGTGAGCGAGTTCTATCGGGGCGTCAAGCGCTCCGCCCTGGCCGACGACGAGCTGATCGCCGCCGTCCGCATCCGCCCGCCGGCCGGGCCGCAGCAGTACAGCAAGATCGGCACCCGCAACGCGATGGTCATCGCCGTCGCCGCCTTCGGCCTGGCCCTGCACCCCGACCGCCGCGCCGTCGGCACCGGCATCGGGTCGGCCGCCCCCACCCCGCGCCGCGCGCCGGAGGCCGAGGAGTTCCTCGCCGGCGAGCTCGACGGGCTGTGGGAGTCCCGCGGCGAGCTGCCGGCCGCCACCGCCGGTCGCTTCGGCGAGCTAGTCGCCGCGGCCGCCGCCCCCATCGACGACGTCCGGGGCACCGCCGCCTACCGCGTGCACGCCCTGTCCGTGATGGCCCGCCGCACCCTCACCTGGGCCTGGGCCGACTACCGCAAGGGAGACCCGACGTGCGCCTGAGCTGCTCGGTCAACGGCACGCCCCGCGAGGTCGACGACGTGTGGGAGGGCGAGAGCCTGCTCTACGTCCTGCGCGAGCGGATGGGCCTGCCCGGGTCGAAGAACGCCTGCGAGCAGGGCGAGTGCGGCTCGTGCACCGTCTACCTCGACGACGTCCCGGTCTGCGCCTGCCTGGTCGCCGCGGGGCAGGCGCAGGGCCGCGAGGTCGGCACCGTCGAGGGCCTCGCGCCCGCCGGCGAGCTGCACCCGGTCCAGGAGGCGTTCCTCGAGGCCGGCGCCGTCCAGTGCGGCTTCTGCACGCCCGGCCTGCTGGTGGCCACCGACGACCTGGTCGCCCGCACCCGCGCCGAGGGCCGCAAGCCCGCCGACGCCGAGATCCGCGAGGCGCTGGCCGGCAACCTCTGCCGCTGCACCGGCTACGAGAAGATCCTCGACGCCGTCCGCCTGGCCGCCGACCGCATGGCAGGTGACGCGCGATGAGCACCCCCACCCGCGCCCCGAGCGGCGCCCCCGCGCACCTGACCGGCGCCGGCGGCGGCATCGGCGCCGACGCGCAGCGCCCCGACGGCGTGCTCAAGGTCCGCGGCGAGTTCGCCTACGGCAGCGACCTGTGGATGGACGACATGCTGTGGGGCGTCACGCTGCGCAGCCCGCACCCCTACGCCCGCATCCGGTCGATCGACGTCGGCCCCGCGCTCGCCGTCCCCGGGGTGCACGCCGTCCTCACCAGCGACGACGTCCCCGGCGAGAAGGTCTACGGCCTCGAGCTCGCCGACCAGCCGGTGCTCGCGCTCGACGTCGTCCGCTACCAGGGCGAGCCGGTGGCGCTGGTGGCCGCCGACCACCCCGACACCGCCCGGCGGGCCGCCGCGCGCGTCGTCGTCGACTACGAGGTGTGGGAGCCGGTCACCGACGCCCGCACCGCGCTGGGGCACCCCACCTGGAACCAGGTGCACGAGACCCCCGCCGAGGTCACCGAGCTGAGCCGGGAGAGCGCCCACCTGCACCCGCAGGGCAACCTGGTGCGCCACCTCAAGATCCGCAGGGGCGACCCCGAGCCCACGGCCGACGTCGTGGTGATCGGCGAGTACGAGGTCGGCATGCAGGACCAGGCGTTCCTCGGGCCGGAGTCCGGGCTCGCGGTCCCGGCGGAGGACGGCGGCGTCGACCTCTACGTGGCCACCCAGTGGCTGCACGTCGACCAGCGGCAGATCTGCGCGGCGCTGGGCATGCCCGAGGACAAGGTGCGGCTGACCCTCGCCGGCGTCGGTGGGGCGTTCGGCGGCCGCGAGGACCTCTCGATGCACGTGCACGCCTGCCTGCTGGCGCTGCACACCGGCCGGCCGGTGAAGATGTCCTACAACCGCGAGGAGTCCTTCTTCGGCCACGTGCACCGGCACCCGGCCACCATGCGCTACGAGCACGGCGCCACCCGCGACGGCGACCTCGTCTACGTCCGGGCCACGATCTACCTCGACGGCGGCGCGTACGCCTCCAGCACCCCCGCGGTCGTCGGCAACGCCGGCACGATGGGCCTCGGCCCCTACGTCGTCCCGAACGTGCACGTCGACTGCTACGGCGCCTACACCAACAACCCGCCCTGCGGCGCCATGCGCGGGTTCGGCTCCGTGCAGACCGCCTTCGCCTACGAGTCGCAGATGGACGCGCTCGCCGCCGAGCTCGGCATGGACCCGGTCGAGCTGCGCTGCCGCAACGCGATGGAGGAGGGCTCGGTCACCCCCAACGGGCAGGTGGTCGACAGCGCGGCGCCGGTCGTCGAGCTGCTGCGCCGGCTGGAGGCCATGCCGATGCCCCCGGCGCCCGCCACCGGCGCCGACGTCGACCTGCGCGACATGCCGGGCGGGGTCTCCAACACCACCCACGGCGAGGGCGTGCGGCGCGGCGTCGGGTACGCCGTCGCCTACAAGAACGTCGCCTTCTCGGAGGGCTTCGACGACCACTCGACGGCGCGGGTGCGGCTGGAGGTCGTCGGCGGCGAGGCGGTGGCCACCGTGCACACCGCGGCCGCCGAGGTCGGGCAGGGCCTGGTCACCGTCGAACAGCAGATCGCCCGCACCGAGCTCGGCGTCGAGCGCGTCGTCGTCGCCCCGAAGGACACCGCCGTCGGCTCGGCCGGCTCCACCTCCGCGTCGCGGCAGACCTACGTCACCGGCGGCGCGGTGAAGGCCGCGTGCGAGGCGGTGCGGGAGCGGGTGCTGTCCCGCGCCCGGGACCTGGTGGGACGGGCCGTGCCCGACCTGCGGCTGGACGGCGGCAAGGTCGTCTCCGACGGCGAGGGCGTCGCGCTGACGCTGGCCGAGGTGCTCGCCGACGACGTCGTCGAGGAGACGCTGGAGTGGCGGCACCGGCGGACCGAGCCGATCGACCCGGAGACCGGCCAGGGCTTCGCGCACGTGCAGTACGCGTTCTCCGCGCACCGCGCCGTGGTCGACGTCGACACCGAACTCGGCCTGGTCAAGGTCGTGGAGATGGCCTGCACCCAGGACGTGGGCAAGGCGATCAACCCGCAGGCGGTGATCGGGCAGATCCAGGGCGGCACCGCGCAGGGCCTCGGCCTCGCGGTGATGGAGGAGATCCTGGTGCGCGACGGCCGGGTGCAGAACCCGTCGTTCACCGACTACCTGATCCCCACGGTGCTCGACATGCCGCCGATGCGCATCGAGGTCCTGGAGTACGCCGACCCGCACGCCCCCTATGGGCTGCGCGGCGTCGGCGAGGCGCCCAACATCTCCTCCGGCCCGGCGGTGCTGGCCGCGATCCGCCAGGCCACCGGCCTGCCGCTGACCCGCGTGCCGGTCCGCCCGGAGCACCTCACCGGGACGTGAGCGTGCGCTCAGCCCGGAGGGTGACGACGGCGTAGGCCGCCGGGGGTACCGGGGGGCGGTCCGGGATCGGCTCCTGCTCCGACGCGGGGGGAGGGCCTCCGGAACGAGGGTGGTCGCCGACCCGACCGCCCCGATCCGGAGAGCCGGCGCACGCACGGCCGGCCTGGATCGCCCCGCCGAGGAGCCCTCCCATATGGCCCCGACCCGCCTTGCTCCTGCCCGGCCCGCCCCTGCCCGGTCCGGGCGCCCCGTCGTCCCGGGCCGGGCACCGACCCGCTACGGCCGCGGCGGGCGCCCCCTGCGGAGGCGCCGCCCCGGCCCGGCCCGGCTGGCGGCGCTCGGCCTCGCCGTCGCCGCGGCCGTCGTCGTGGTGCCGGCCGTCCGGGACGCGGTCGGCGGCTGCGACCAGGACCCGGCGCTCCCGGCCGCGGCGGTGGACGCCGCAGCCCGGATCGGGGTGGACGCCGGGCTGCGGGTGGGCGTCGCCGTGGTGGACACCGCGACCGGCGCCTGCCTGGTGGCCGGCGACCAGGACGGTGAGTTCGCCACCGCCTCCGTGGTGAAGGTGATGGTCGCGGCCCGGCTGCTGACCGAGGGGGCGTTGACCGGTGAGACCGAGGCGCTGGCCCGTGCGATGGTCAGCCTCTCCGACGACGCCGCGGCGAACGTGCTGTGGGAACGGGCCGGCGGCCCGGACCTCGAGCCGTGGATCGAGGAGCACTACGACCTGCCGGAGCTGGGCTCCCCCAACGGGATCACCGGCCGCTGGGGCAACACCCACGTCACGCCCCTCGGCCTGGCGCGGCTCTACGCGGCCCTGCGGGCGGACCCGGTGGTCTGGCCCTGGCTCGGCGCCGCGCTGCACGACGTGCGGGCCCGGGCCGCGGACGGCACGGACCAGGGCTTCGGCCTGCAGTCCGTCGCACCCGGCGCCGCGGTCAAGCAGGGGTGGGCGAACGGCTCCGCCGACGACGCGGGCGACGCGGTGGTCAACAGCACCGGGCTCCTGGCGGGCGACCGCTACGTCGTCGTCCTGCTGACCGAGGGCGACGGGAACGTGTCCGGGTGCGACGGCCGTGGGTTCCACGCCGGCCAGGCGGCGGTCGTCACCGCCATGGCGCAGCAGCTCGTCCCGTCCCTGGCGGGATGAGGGGCCCTCAGCCCGAGATGCCGGCCAGGCGGTCCATCGCGGCCAGCACGCGGTCCTGCAGGCCGGGGTCCTCCAGCGTGCCCGGTGTCCGGGCAGGGCGGCGACCGGCGGTGTAGCCGCCCGGCCAGTCGCCGGCCGCGGCCAGCGCCACCCGCGCGCCGCCGTCCTCGACGTCGCCCGGCGCGCCCGCGGAGGCGAGCTTCGTGCGCACCCAGCCGGGGTCGACGGCGCCCACCCGCAGGTGCGGCAGGCGGCGGGCCCAGCCGAGGGACAGCACGACGTCGAGGGCCTTGGAGTCGGCGTAGGCCCGGCGGGAGTCCCGCGGGGTGCCGAGGTCGTCGGGGTCGACGCGACCCGAACCGACCATGCCGCTGCCGAGGAAGACCAGCCGCTCGCGCACCCGGTCGCGCAGGAGGGCGGTCAGCAGGTGCGGCGCCAGCGCGTTGACGGCGAAGGCGATCTCGTGGCCCTGCGCGCTGGGCGCCGCGCCGTCGGCCGGCCACACGCCGGCGTTGTGCACGAGCGCGTCCACCTCACCGATCCGGTCGGCCAGCGCGCGCACCTGGCCGAGGTCGGCCAGGTCGCCGGTGACCAGCCGGACGTCGCCGAGCCGCCCCAGCTCCTCGGCCACCGGCGCACCCCGGGCCTCGCCGCGGGCGTGCAGGACGACGGTGTGCCCGTCGCCGAGCAGCTGCCGTGCGGCCGCCCGGCCGATGCCGTCGGTGGACCCGGTGATCGCGATCGTCGCCACGGGCGCCACCTACCCGCTGCTCCGCGTGCCATCCCCGGGACGTTCCCGCGGGAACGCCTCGGAGCGTGTGCGGCGACGCCGCGTTCCGGACCCCGGGATGCCGCGCCGGCGCACACGCTCGGCCCCTCAGCGCCTGGCCGTGGCCTCCCACCGCTGCTGCAGGGCGGCGCGGCCGGCACCGGTCGGGCGGCCCCACAGCCGCAGCCGGGCCATGCCGCCGTCGGGGAACACGTCCATCCGGACCGAGGTCACCGCGGCGTCGCCAGGGAGCACGAAGCGGTGCCGGGTGTCGGGCTGCATCGGCGTGCGGGGCAGCAGCTCCACCTCGGCGCCGTCCGCCGTCCGGCCGGTCAGCGACGCCGCGCCGGGCGCGTTGCCGAGGAACCAGGAGGTGTCGAGCTCGGCGAGGGTCACCGTGCCCTCGCAGGCCAGCGCGACGTCGACCCAGTCGTTGCCGTCGTCGCGGCGGCGGGCGTTCTCCCAGCCCTCCCCCATCGAGCGGGCCTCGCCGCGGCCGATGAGCTGGTGCGGGCTGCCGTAGAAGGCGTTGCTCACCCCGGTCACTCGGCCGCCGTTCTCCAGCGCCGCGAGGTCGCAGGGGCCGGCGTCGAGCAGCCGCGGGTCGGGCACGACCTCGCCGTGCACCCGCAGCCGGGCGACGCCCCCGTCGGGGTGAATCGACAGCCGCACGTGCGTCACCCGCGGCCCCGGCTCGACGGCGAAGCGGTTGGCGGTGCCGCCGGCCAGGTCCGACAGCGGCAGCAGCGGCACCCAGTCGGCGCCCGCCAGCGCGGACGCCGGCGGGTGGCCCTCCACCGCCGCCCCCTCCAGCGACGCCCGCGGCGGGTAGTTGCCGAGGAAGAACGCCGTGTCCACGACGACGGCGCGCACCACCCCCGGCATGCCGAGCCGCACGACCGCCTCGTCGTGCCCGGGCTCGCGCCGGCGCCGGGTCTCCCAGCCGTCGTACTCCTTGCCGCGGGCGCCGAAGTCGTCGCGGGCGCGCGCCGGGCCGGGCAGGACGAGGGCCTCCTTGCCGGCGAAGAACTCGTCGTTGGCGGCGACCACGGCACCGCCCTGCGTGCGCACGGCGAGGTCGGGCAGGTCGAACGGGTCGCTCACGGCTCTCCTCCGGGGTCGGCGGGGGTCACTGTGTCACGGGCGGGGTAGGGGTCCGGTGTTCCACCAGACCCCGAGGAGGACCCGTGTCCGAACCGACCGACGACCTGCGCGAGCGCGCCCGCGAGCACGTCCGGCAGATGCCCGCCGAGACCGCGCTGGGCAACGCCGACCCCGCCGGGGGCTCCACCGACGACCCGAAGATCATGGACGACGCCGCCCGCGAGGAGGGCGAGCAGCAGTCCTGATCAGCGGTCCCCTCGGCCGAGCAACCGGCCGAGGGGGCTGCCGTCGGCCTCCCGCCCGCGCAGCCAGGTCCGCCGGACGACGCCGGTGAGCTCCCGCCCGGCGTAGGGCGTCACCGGGTTGCGGTGCTCCAGCCGTCCCACGGCGAACGGCTCGTCGGGGGCGAAGGCCACCAGGTCGGCGTCCCGCCCGACGGCGATCGCGCCCTTGCCCGGGAGCCCGGCCAGCCGCGCCGGCGCCTCCGCCATCCACCCGACCACCTGCGGGAGCGGGATCCCGCGGGCCCGCGCCCCGGTCCACACCGCGGGCAGGGTCACCTGCAGGCCGGCGATGCCGCCCCACGCCAGCCCGAAGTCGCCGACGTCGAGCCGCTTGAGCTCGGGCGTGCACGGCGAGTGGTCGCTCACGACCAGGTCGACGTCGCCGGCCGCCAGCGCCGCCCACAGCGCCTCCCGGTGCGCCGCCTCGCGGATCGGCGGGCAGCACTTGTAGGCGGTGTCGCCGTCGGGCACGTCCTCGGCGGCGAAGGTCAGGTAGTGCGGGCAGGTCTCCACGGTGACGCGCACGCCGTCAGAACGGGCGGCGCGCAGCAGCGGCAGCGCGTCGCCGTCGGCCAGGTGGACGACGTGGCTGCGCGCGCCGGTGTCCCGCGTGGCCGCGACCAGCCGGCCGATCGCCGTCTCCTCCGCCGCGGGTGGCCGGGAGGCGAGGAACGCCGCGTAGCTCGCGCCCGCGGGCTCCGGCGCCGCGTCGATGACCGCCTCGTCCTCGGCGTGCGCGATGAGCAGCCCGTCGAACGCCGCCAGCTCGGCCAGCGCGGCGCGCAGACCGGCGTCGTCCAGCGGCGGGAACTCGGGCACCCCGGAGTCGAGCAGGAAGCACTTGAACCCGACGACGCCGGCCTCGTGCATCGGCCGCAGCTCGGCGAGGTTGCCGGGCACCGCGCCGCCCCAGAACGCCACGTCGACGGCGACCTGCCCGGCCGCCACCTCGCGCTTGACCCGCAGCGCGTCGAGCGTGGTGGTCGCCGGCACGGAGTTCAGCGGCATGTCCACGATCGTGGTGATCCCGCCGGCGGCCGCGGCCCGGGTGGCGCTGGCGAAGCCCTCCCACTCGGTGCGGCCCGGCTCGTTGACGTGCACGTGGCTGTCGACCAGCCCCGGGATCAGGACCTCGTCGTCGGCGAGGGTGACCGCGCCGGGCGGGACGTCGTCGAACGCCGTCACCGCCGTGACGACGCCGTCCCGCGTGTGCACGGCCGCGGCACGCTCGCCGCCCGGCAGCACCACCCGCCGCGCCCGCACGACGAGGCTCACGCCACCGCCTCCACCGCGCGCACCACGGTGTGCAGCTCGGCGCCCCAGGCGGTGGCCACCCACCCGGTGTCCAGCGGCAGGCGGACGGCGTCCCCGGCGGTCAGCACCCCGGCAGCCTGCCCCACGTGCACCGTGGACGCGTAGGCACGCGGCGCGACCGGCGGCAGCCAGGCCGGCGCTCCCGGGCCGAGACCGACGGTCGTGTGCACCAGCGGCCGCCCGTCGGCGACCACCCGCGTGGTGCCGGTCCACCGGCCGGGCTCCTCGCCGGTGCGGCCGAGCAGCACCTGCTCGGTGGCGGTCAGCACGGCGCCCGCCGCGAGCTCCGCCGTCAGCCCGGCGCGGTGGTGCGCGCCCCGGGCGACGACGGTCGGCTCCATCCGCAGGTCGAGCTCCCCGGCCACCTCCGCGAGGACGCGCTGCACCGAGGGCCGGTCGCCGTCGCGGGCGGGCAGCGCGACGGCGGCGGCCACCGAGCGCACCGCGAGCACGGCGCCCTCCTCGACCACCAGCCGGATCTCGGCGTCGTCGCCGCCGAGCGGGCCGAACGCCGTCGCCACGAGGTGGACGGCGGACGGACCGGTCCGGCGCACCGCCAGCTGCCCGCTCCCGCGGACCACCGGCAGCACGGTGCGCCCGCCGGGCCCCCGCCGCGCGACGACCTCGACCCGTGTCCTCACGCCTGCTGCAGCTGCCGCGCCCGCACCTGTGCGCGCACCCACTCGGCCACCTCGGTGGCGGCCGGGTCCTCGCGCAGCGAGATGAGCAGGGTCGGCTTGTCCCCGCGCACCACCGCGGAGTCGCGCCGCATGACGTCGAGGTCGGCGCCCACCAGCGGCGCGAGGTCGGTCTTGTTCACCACGAGCAGGTCGCTCGCGGTGACCCCGGGCCCGCCCTTGCGCGGCACCTTGTCCCCGCCGGCGACGTCGACGACGAACACCTGCACGTCGACCAGCCCGTAGCTGAAGCTCGCCGTCAGGTTGTCCCCGCCGGACTCCACGAGCACCAGCTCCAGGCCGGGGTGGCGGGCCTCGAGCAGCTCGACGGCGTCGAGGTTGGCGGTGATGTCGTCGCGGATGGCGGTGTGCGGGCAGCAGCCGGTCTGCACCGCCTCGATCCGGTCGTCGGGGAGGACGGCGTTTCGGCGCAGGAAGTCGGCGTCCTCGGTCGTGTAGATGTCGTTGGTGACGACGGCGAGGTCGTACTCGGCGCCGAGCGTGCGGCACAGCGCGGCGGCGAGCGCCGTCTTGCCCGAACCGACCGGGCCGCCGAGCCCGACGCGCAGCGGCCCGCCGTGCCGGTGTCCGTGCTCGTAGGCGTCCACGTAGTCGTCCAGGTTGTGGTCAGGTGGCATGTGTCCTCCGGTTGGTGATCATGACGCGAAGAAGCGGTCCCCTCTCGTGGCGTGCACCTCGGCCAGCAGGTCGAGGAGCGGGTCGGTGTCGGCGGACAGCTCGCCGTCCGCGCGCGAGAGGCAGTCCTCGGCGACGGCGTCGATCTCCGGCGCGAGCCGCGCGGTGACGGCGGCGACGGTGAGCGGGTCCATGGCGAGCAGCCGCTGGGCCGCGGTCGCCGGGCCGCTGACCGACAGGTAGGCGGCGGCCGCGGCGGCGTCGCGGGGCGTCAGCCCGCCGGCGGCCGCGGCGACGCCGAGCGCGACGGGGTGGTGCGGCGCGGCGGGCAGGGCGTCCCAGAGCGGCGAGGGCCAGGCGCGGCGGCCCACCCGCACGAGCCCGCGGCCCTGCTGCCGGGAGGCGGCCCGCAGCGCCGGCGACGGCGTCCGCGCGTCGGCCTCCGCATCGAGCACCGGGAGGTTCCTTCCACGGCACGCCGCTGCAGCGAGCCCGGCCGCCACAGCGCCGGACGTCACCAGCCGGCGCAGCAGGAAGGCGGCCAGCGACGCCGGGTCGCGCACCAGCCCGGCCGCGATCGCCTGCTCCACCCCGCCGGAATGCGTGTGCCCGCCCGCGGGGAGCCGCGAGTCGGCCAGCGTGAGCAGGGAGGCCGTCATCAGAACAGGAAGTACCGCTGCGCCATCGGCAGCTCGCGCACCGGCTCGGGCTCCCACACCTCGCCGTCCACGGTCACCGTGAAGGTGTCCGGGTCGACGCGGATCTCCGGCAGCGCGGTGTTCTCCGGCATGTCGGCCTTGGTGAGCCGGGTGGTGTCGGTGACCGCGGCCAGCCGCCGGTCGATGGCCAGCCGGTCGCCGAGCCCCGCCTCCAGGGCCGCCGGCGCCACGAAGTGCACCGAGGTCAGCGCCGGCACCTTCCCGTACGCGCCGAACATCGGCCGCGGGAGCTGCGGCTGCGGCGTCGGGATGGAGGCGTTGGCGTCGCCCATCTGCGCCCACGCGACCATCCCGCCCTTGAGCACCGCGTGCGGGCGGACGCCGAAGAACCGCGGGTCCCACAGCACGAGGTCGGCGAGCTTGCCGGGCTCCACCGAGCCCACCTCGCCGTCGATGCCGTGCGCCACCGCCGGGCAGATCGTGTACTTCGCGACGTACCGGCGGGCCCGCAGGTTGTCCGCGGCGCCGTCGCCGGCCAGCGACCCGCGCTTGCGCTTCATCACGTGCGCCGTCTGCCAGGTGCGCATCACGACCTCGCCCACCCGGCCCATGGCCTGCGCGTCGGAGCCGATCATCGAGATGGCGCCGATGTCGTGCAGCAGGTCCTCGGCGGCGATCGTCGTCGGCCGGATCCGGCTCTCGGCGAAGGCCAGGTCCTCCGGCACGGAGGAGTCCAGGTGGTGGCAGACCATGAGCATGTCGAGGTGCTCGTCGAGGGTGTTCACCGTGTGCGGCCGGGTCGGGTTGGTCGACGACGGCAGCACGTTCGGGTGCCCGGCGACGGTGATGATGTCCGGTGCGTGCCCGCCCCCGGCACCCTCGGTGTGGTACGCGTGGATCGACCGGCCGGCGATCGCCGCCAGGGTGTCCTCGACGAACCCGGCCTCGTTGAGCGTGTCCGAGTGCAGCGCGACCGGGACGCCGTTGCGCCCGGCCACGGTGAGGCAGGCGTCGATCGCCGCGGGCGTGGAGCCCCAGTCCTCGTGCAGCTTGAACCCGCTGGCACCGGCGCGGAGCTGCTCCTCCATCGACTCGAGCGAGACCGTGTTGCCCTTGCCGAGCAGCGCGACGTTCACCGGCCACGGGTCCATCGCCTCGAGCATCCGGGCCAGGTACCAGGCACCCGGGGTGATCGTGGTGGCCTTCGACCCCTCGGCCGGTCCGGTGCCGCCGCCGATGAGCGTGGTGACCCCGGAGCCGAGCGCCGTGGGGACGATCTGCGGGCAGATGAAGTGCACGTGGCAGTCGATGCCGCCGGCGGTGAGGATCCGGCCGTTGCCGGCCATCACCTCGGTGCCCGGGCCGATCACCAGGTCGGGGTGGACGCCGTCCATGGTGTCGGGGTTGCCGGCCTTGCCCAGCGCCACGATCCGCCCGTCGCGGATGCCGACGTCGGCCTTGACGATCCCCCAGTGGTCCAGGACGACGGCGCCGGTGATGACCAGGTCGGGTGCGCCCTGCGCGCGGGTGGCGCGGCCCTGGCCCATCGACTCGCGGATCACCTTGCCGCCGCCGAACACCGCCTCCTCGCCGGCGCGGCCGGGGCCGCCGCAGCGGTCCTCCTCGACCTCGATCAGCAGGTCGGTGTCGGCCAGCCGGATGCGGTCGCCCGTCGTGGGGCCGTACAGCTGGGCGTAGCGCTCGCGGGACAGCTGCACCATCAGCCGAGCCCTCCCTCTGCGGTCAGGCCGGGGACGACGCGCGCGCCGGCCAGCGGCACCAGCGCCACCGTGCGGGTGATGCCGGGCTCGAAGCGGACGGCGGTGCCGGCGGCGACGTCGAGCCGGTGGCCGGCTGCCGCGGCCCGGTCGAAGGCCAGGGCGCGGTTGGTCTGCGCGAAGTGGAAGTGCGAGCCCACCTGCACCGGCCGGTCGCCGGTGTTGGTCACCTCGAGCTCGATCCGCGGGACGCCGGGCAGCGTCTCGATCGTCCCCTCCGCGGGGATGACCTCACCCGGGACCACGGGCCCCACGCTCACGGGATCGGGTGGTGGACCGTGACCAGCTTGGTCCCGTCCGGGAAGGTCGCCTCCACCTGCACCTCCTCCAGCAGCTCGGGGACGCCGTCCATCACGTCGTCGCGGGTGAGCACCGTGCGGCCGGACTGCATGAGCTCGGCCACCAGCACGCCGTCGCGGGCGCCCTCGAGCACGTGGTCGGTGACGATCGCCGTCGCCTCCGGCAGGTTGAGCCGCAGGCCCCGCGCGCGCCGTCGTCGTGCCAGCTCGGCGGCGTAGGAGAGCAGCAGGCGCTCCTGCTCGTGCGGGGAGAGGTGCACGCGGGGTCCTCCGGGGGTCGGCGGAGCCCGGACGCTAACCGCCGGATGTGTCGCGGCGGTTACCTGAGCGGGCGGAAGAACTCCCGGACGTCGGCCAGCAGCTCGCCCGGCCGTTCCATCGCCGCGAAGTGCCCGCCGCTGTCGTGCTCGCGCCAGAGCCGCAGGTCGGTCAGCTGCCGCTCCACCCACGCCCGCGGCGGCACGAAGATCTCGTGCGGGAACAGCGAGACGCCGGACGGCACGTCCACCTGCGGTGCCCGCTCCTCCGGCGCCCGGGCCATCTCCCAGTACATCCGCGCCGACGACGTCGCCGTCCGCGTGAACCAGTAGACCGAGACGTCGTCCAACAGCCGGTCGAGCGCGATCGCGGAGGTCGGGTCGCCGTCGTTGTCGGTCCAGGCGGCGAACTTCTCGAGGATCCACGCGGCCTGCCCGGCCGGGGAGTCGGTGAGGCCGTAGCCGAGCGTCTGCGGCCGGGTGCGGTGCTGGTGGCTGTAGGACGACCCGTCCGTGCGGAAGGTGCGCATCCGGTCCAGGGCGCGCTGCTCGCGCTCGTCGAACTCGGTCTGCCCGGGCGGCGGCTCGGTCACCACCATGTTGAGGTGCACGCCGGCCACCCGGTCGGGGTGGCGCGCGCCCAGGTTGGCCGACACGAACGAGCCGATGTCCCCGCCCTGCGCCCCGAAGCGCTCGTAACCGAGCCGGCGCATCACCTCCGCCCACGCGTCCGCGGTCCGCGCCGGACCCCAGCCGGGCGCCTCCGGGTGCCCGCTCCACCCGTAGCCGGGCAGCGACGGCACGACGACGGAGAACGCGTCGCGCGGGTCCTCGGGGTCGGTGAGCGGGCCGAGGAGGTCGAGGAACTCGAGCACCGACCCGGGCCAGCCGTGCGTGAGGACCAGCGGCAGCGCCCCGGGGTGCGGCGAGGGGACGTGCAGGAGGTGGACCGCCAGCCCGTCGACGACCGTCGTCAGCTGGGGGACGGCGTCCAGCCGGGCCTGGCAGGCGGACCAGTCGTACTCCTCGGCCCAGTACCGGCAGACCTCGCGCAGCCAGTCCAGCGGCACGCCCTGCGACCAGTCACCGACCGTCGCGGCGTCGGGCCAGCGGGTGCCGCGCAGCCGGCGGCGGAGGTCGTCCACCTCCTCCGCGGGGACGTCGACGGCGAAGGGCGTCAGTGCGTCGTCCACGGCGCGACCGTAGCCGCTCTTGACGGTCGAGCTCCACCACCCCTACGGTTCACTACATGAGTAATGAACCCCGGCACCGGGACGAGCCGGCGGGACACCGGGGCGCCGGGTGAACGAGGACGCCGGCCCGATCTTCCGGCAGGTCGCGGCCCAGATCGAGAACGCGATCGTCGACGGCTCCCTCCCCGAGGAGAGCCAGGCGCCCTCGTCGAACGAGCTCAGCGCCTTCCACCGCATCAACCCCGCGACAGCCGCCAAGGGCCTCAACCAGCTCGTCACCGACGGGGTCCTCTACAAGAGACGAGGAGTCGGGATGTTCGTCGCCACGGGCGCCCGGGAGCAGCTGCTCAAGCGCCGCCGCAGCGAGTTCGCCGACCAGTACGTCCGCCCCCTGATGACCGAGGCCTCCAAGCTCGGCATCTCCACCACCGAGCTGGCCCGCATGATCGACCGCTGGGAGGACGAGCGATGACCGCCGCCGCGACGCTGACCGACGTCACCATGCGGTACCGGGAGCACACCGCCCTCGACGCGGTGACCACCTCCTTCGCCACCGACGGCATCACCGGCCTGCTGGGCCGCAACGGCGCCGGCAAGACGACGCTCATGCAGCTGCTCGCCGGGCACCGCGTGCCCAGCAGCGGCCAGGTGCGGGTGCTCGGCACCGACCCCTACGAGGACGACGCCGTCCTCCAGCAGATCTGCTTCGTCAAGGAGAGCCAGCGCTACCCCGACCACTTCCGGGTGCGCGACGCCCTCTCGGCGGCGGCCACCCTCTTCCCCACCTGGGACGAGGACCTGGCCCGCTCGCTGGTGGCCGACTTCGACCTCCCGGCCCGCCGGCCGGTGGTCAAGCTGTCCCGCGGGATGGTGTCGGCCGTCGGCATCACCATCGGCCTGGCCTCCCGGGCGCCGGTGACCTTCTTCGACGAGCCCTACCTGGGCCTCGACGCCGTCGCCCGCCAGCTCTTCTACGACCGGCTGATCGCCGACTACGCCGAGGAGCCCCGGACGATCGTCCTGTCCACGCACCTCATCGAGGAGATCAGCGGACTGCTCGAGCACGTCGTCCTCCTCGACGGCGGCCGAGTGCTCCTCGACGACGACGTCGAGACCCTGCGCGCCTCCGCCCTCACCGTCACCGGCCCGACCGGGCGCGTCGAGGCGCTGGCACGGGAGCACGAGGTGCTCACCCGGGACGCCCTAGGCGGGTCCACGCGCGCTGTCCTGCGCCTCGGCCGGCCGCTCGAACCGGCCGACCTTGCGGCGTCCGGCCTGGCGGCGGAGCCGACGCCGCTGCAGCAACTCGTCGTCGCCCTGAGCACGCGCGCCACGGGGACTGCCTCGGCGGCCGCCGCGGCCCGCACCGCCCGTTCCTCCACGCCCTACGAGGGAGCCACCCGATGAACCGCGTCCTGGCGTCCGCCCGGCTGCACGCGATGAACCCACTGCTGACCGTCGGCATCCCCTGGGGCGTCGTCTCGCTCAGCTTCGTCATCAACCTGGCGGTGTGGTCCCTGACCGACGCCGGCACGCAGCCGGGCGGCGGCATCACCGGCGGCGTCGCGTCCCTCTACATCACCGTCCTGGTGGTCTTCATCCAGTCGGTGACCCAGGTGATGCCCTTCGCGATGGGGATGAGCCTGAGCCGGCGCACCTTCTACCTGGGGACGGCACTGGCCGCGCTGGTCGCGGCGCTGGTCTACGGGGTCGCCGTGGCGCTGCTCGTCGCGATCGAGGACGCCACGGGCGGCTGGGGGATCCGGCTGAACTTCTGGGCCCCCGGCCAGATGGACGTCGACAACGTCGCCCTGCAGGTGCTCGTCTCCGGCGCCCCGATGCTCGCCGCGGCCTTCCTCGGTGTGGCGATCGGTGTGGTGATGAAGCGCTGGGGCCAGTACGGCATCTGGGGCCTGGTGATCGGCGCGATGGTCGTCTTCGGCGGCCTGGCCGTCCTGGTCTCCTGGCGCGGCTGGTGGGGCGACGTGGGCACCTGGCTGGTGGACCAGTCGACCCTCACCCTGGCCGTCGCCATCCCGGTGGCCCTGGCGGCCGTGGCAGCGGCGCTGTCCTTCGCCGGCCTCCGGCGGGTCGTCCCCTGACGGCGCACGACCGACGCCCGCGGCCCCGGTTCCGTCCTGACGGAACCGGGGCCGTTGCCCATTCCGCGACCGTTCCGGATGAATGGTCCCGGAAATGCAGGAAGGGCCCCCACCGGGTGGTGAAGGCCCTTCCTGTGAAGAGTTGTCCGGCGGCGTCCTACTCTCCCACCCCGTCTCCAGGGCAGTACCATCGGCGCTGAGAGGCTTAGCTTCCGGGTTCGGAATGGGTCCGGGCG
>NZ_FQVX01000011.1:0-3430 GCF_900129495.1 Geodermatophilus nigrescens | reverse complement strand
GGTTCGAGTGATGCCAGAGTTCGCGTGTTTGTAGGTTTGTGTGTGGCCAAGATGTTGAGGGCACACGGTGGATGCCTGGGCACCAGGAGCCGATGAAGGACGTGGGAGGCTGCGATAAGCCTCGGGGAGCTGCCAACCGAGCGTTGATCCGAGGGTGTCCGAATGGGGGAACCCCGCACCAGTCATGTGGTGTGACCCGCGCCTGAACACATAGGGCGTGTGGAGGGAACGTGGGGAAGTGAAACATCTCAGTACCCACAGGAAGAGAAAACAACCGTGATTCCGTGAGTAGTGGCGAGCGAAAGCGGATGAGGCTAAACCGTTTCCATGTGATACCCGGCAGGGGTTGTGGGAGCGGGGTCGTGGGACCGATCGTGTCAGTTCTGCCGGACTGGCGGGGAGTGAGAAAGCGTAGTTGTTAGTGGAAGGCCTCTGGAAGGGGTCGCCGTAGAGGGTGAGAGCCCCGTACACGAAAACGCTGCGCCTCCTTGTTGTCGTGTTCCCAAGTAGCACCGAGCCCGTGGAATTCGGTGTGAATCTGGCGGGACCACCCGCTAAGCCTGAATACTCCCTGGTGACCGATAGCGGACGAGTACCGTGAGGGAAAGGTGAAAAGTACCCCGGGAGGGGAGTGAAATAGTACCTGAAACCGTGTGCCTACAAGCCGTGAGAGCCGTCAATCCGCATTCGTGCGGGCGGTGATTGCGTGCCTTTTGAAGAATGAGCCTGCGAGTTAGCGGTACGTGGCGAGGTTAACCCGTGTGGGGTAGCCGTAGCGAAAGCGAGTCCGAACAGGGCGAACGAGTCGCGTGCTCTAGACCCGAAGCCGGGTGATCTACCCATGGCCAGGTTGAAGCGCGGGTAAGACCGCGTGGAGGACCGAACCCACCAGGGTTGAAAACCTGGGGGATGAGCTGTGGGTAGGGGTGAAAGGCCAATCAAACCCGGTGATAGCTGGTTCTCCCCGAAATGCATTTAGGTGCAGCGTCGCGTGTTTCTTGCCGGAGGTAGAGCACTGGATGGCCGATGGGCCCCACAAGGTTACTGACGTCAACCAAACTCCGAATGCCGGTAAGTGAGAGCGCGGCAGTGAGACTGCGGGCGATAAGGTTCGTAGTCGAGAGGGAAACAGCCCAGATCATCGGCTAAGGCCCCTAAGCGTGTGCTAAGTGGAAAAGGATGTGGGATCGCAGAGACAACCAGGAGGTTGGCTTAGAAGCAGCCACCCTTGAAAGAGTGCGTAATAGCTCACTGGTCAAGTGGTTCCGCGCCGACAATGTAGCGGGGCTCAAGCACACCGCCGAAGCCGTGGCACTCACGAGATATCCCGCCGGTGTTCTTCGGAACGCCGGCCAGGTTCGTGGGTGGGTAGGGGAGCGTCGTGTGGCGGGTGAAGCGGCGGAGGAATCCAGCCGTGGACGCCACACGAGTGAGAATGCAGGCATGAGTAGCGAGAGGGGAGTGAGAACCTCCCCCGCCGGAAGACCAAGGGTTCCTGGGCCAGGCTAATCCGCCCAGGGTGAGTCGGGACCTAAGGCGAGGCCGACAGGCGTAGTCGATGGACAACGGGTTGATATTCCCGTACCCGCGAAGGAACGCCCATGCTGAACCCAGCGATGCTGACCCACCGAAACCGCTCACTGCTCTTCGGAGGAGTGGGTGGGAGTAGCTGGGGACCCGGACTGGTAGTAGGCAAGCGATGGGGTGACGCAGGAAGGTAGTCGGGCCGGTGAGTGGTAGTACCGGTGCAAGGGTGTGGCCCGTCTGGTAGGCAAATCCGCCGGACACAAGGGTGAGGCCTGACGCATAGCCGAATGAGGCGAATCCGATGATCCTATGCTGCCGAGAAAAGCCTCTAGCGAGTTCCGAGCGGCCCGTACCCCAAACCAACTCAGGTGGTCAGGTAGAGAATACCGAGGCGATCGAGCGAACTGTGGTTAAGGAACTCGGCAAAATGCCCCCGTAACTTCGGGAGAAGGGGGGCCGTCTACCGTGAACCGCCTCGCGCGGGGCAGCGGTGGGTGGCCGCAGAGACCAGTGAGAAGCGACTGTTTACTAAAAACACAGGTCCGTGCGAAGTCGTAAGACGATGTATACGGACTGACGCCTGCCCGGTGCTGGAACGTTAAGGGGACGGGTTAGTGCACTCCGGTGTGCGAAGCTCAGAACTCAAGCGCCAGTAAACGGCGGTGGTAACTATAACCATCCTAAGGTAGCGAAATTCCTTGTCGGGTAAGTTCCGACCTGCACGAATGGCGTAACGACTTCTCAGCTGTCTCAACCACAGGCTCGGCGAAATTGCACTACGAGTAAAGATGCTCGTTACGCGCGGCAGGACGGAAAGACCCCGGGACCTTCACTACAGCTTGATATTGGTGTTCGGTTCGGCTTGTGTAGGATAGGTGGGAGACTGTGAAGCGGGCACGCCAGTGTCCGTGGAGTCGCCGTTGAAATACCACTCTGGTCGAATTGGATGTCTAACCTCGGTCCGTGATCCGGATCAGGAACAGTGTCAGGTGGGTAGTTTAACTGGGGCGGTTGCCTCCCAAAATGTAACGGAGGCGCCCAAAGGTTCCCTCAGCCTGGTTGGCAATCAGGTGTCGAGTGCAAGTGCACAAGGGAGCTTGACTGTGAGACCGACGGGTCGAGCAGGAGCGAAAGCTGGGACTAGTGACCCGGCACCGGCATGTGGAAGCGGTGTCGCTCAACGGATAAAAGGTACCCCGGGGATAACAGGCTGATCTTCCCCAAGAGTCCATATCGACGGGATGGTTTGGCACCTCGATGTCGGCTCGTCGCATCCTGGGGCTGGAGTAGGTCCCAAGGGTTGGGCTGTTCGCCCATTAAAGCGGTACGCGAGCTGGGTTTAGAACGTCGTGAGACAGTTCGGTCCCTATCCGCCGTGCGCGTAAGAGACTTGAGAAGAGCTGTCCCTAGTACGAGAGGACCGGGACGGACGAACCTCTGGTGTGCCAGTTGTACCGCCAGGTGCACTGCTGGTTGGCTACGTTCGGCAGGGATAACCGCTGAAAGCATCTAAGCGGGAAGCTCGCTTCGAGATGAGGTCTCTCACCCAGTCAATGGGGTAAGGCCCCCGCCCAGACCAGCGGGTTGATAGGCCGGAAGTGGAAGCACCGTGAGGTGTGGAGCTGACCGGTACTAACAGGCCGAGGGCTTGACCACACACCATCCCCACACACACGCGGGGACATCGATGATGTGCGTATGACAGCGTCCACTGTGCAGCTCTGAACGCCCAACCCCCGGGCGCCACCAGCGGGTGGCGCCGGCCGGTTGTTGTTCACAGTGTTACGGCGGCCATGGCGAGAGGGAAACGCCCGGACCCATTCCGAACCCGGAAGCTAAGCCTCTCAGCGCCGATGGTACTGCCCTGGAGACGGGGTGGGAGAGTAGGACGCCGCCGGACAAC